>NZ_VCNL01000001.1 GCF_007671685.1 Halorubrum salsamenti
CGTGGACGGGACCGACGCGGCGCTGAAGTGCGTCATCCTCGCGAACGTGCTCTCGTTCGGCGCGGCCGACGACCCGGCCGACGACCCGGGCGACGCCCGGGAGTTCACGCTCGACGACGCCGACGTCGAGGGGATTCGAAACGTCGCCGGAAGCGCGCTCGACCTCGCGAGCGAAGACGGGATGACGGTCCGGCTCATCGGCGAAGTCGGGGACGACACGGTCCGGGTCGCGCCCCGGCTCGTGAAACGGAACTCGCCGCTCTCCGTGTCGGGAACGACGAACGCCGTCCGGATCGAGACCGCATCGGCCGGAACCCTCACCGTCTCCGGGCGCGGGGCGGGCGGTTCCGAAACCGCGAGCGCGGTGCTGATGGACCTCAATCGGCTTCCGTAGCGCTTCGGACGGTTTCGGTTCCGAAGAAAAGAAGACCGATCGATTCTGGGCGGACCGACTACGCGACGAGGCCGTCCTCGGCCTCTAACAGCTCGTGGTACCGGTTCCGGATGGTGACCTCGCTGATGTCGGCGACCTCCGAGACCGCGGCCTGCGTCGTCTTCTCGTTGGTGAGAAGCGCGGCGGCGTAGACGGCGGCGGCCGCGAGGCCGACCGGCGACTTGCCCGAGTGGACGCCCTTCTCCTTGGCGTTCCGCAGGAGGCTCTTCGCACGCATCTCGGACTCCTCGGAGAGCTCCAGGTCGGAGGCGAACCGGGGAACGTACTGCTCGGGGTCGGCCGGCTTCACTTCGAGCTTGAGCTCGCGGACGACGTAGCGGTACGTCCGCGCGATCTCGGCCTTCTCGACGCGCGACACGTCCGCGATCTCGTCGAGGCTGCGCGGGACGCCGGCCATCCGGGCGGCGGCGTACACGCAGGAGGTGGAGACGCCCTCGATGGAGCGGCCGGGCAGGAGGTCCTCGTCGAGCGCGCGGCGGTAGATGACCGAGGCGGTCTCGCGGACGTTGTCCGGGAGCCCCTGTGCCGACGCCATCCGGTCGATCTCGCCGAGCGCCTGCTTCAGGTTCCGCTCCTTGGAGTCGCGGGTGCGGAAGCGCTCGTTCCACTTGCGGAGCCGCTGCATCTTCTGGCGCTGGCGCGCGCCGAGCGACCGGCCGTACGCGTCCTTGTCGCGCCAGTCGATGTTCGTCGAGAGCCCCTTGTCGTGCATCGTGTTGGTCGTCGGGGCGCCGACGCGGCTCTTCTCGTCCTTCTCGCGGGAGTCGAACGCGCGCCACTCCGGCCCGCGGTCGACCGAGTCCGCCTCGACGACGAGTCCGCAGTCGGCGCAGACGCTCTCGCCGTGTTCCTCGTCGTTGATGACGTTGCCGTCGCACTCCGGACAGCTCAGCGTCTCGTCTGTCTGTTCCGATTCCTTCTCGTCCGTCTCCGTTCGGGAGCGGCTCCCCCGCGTGTGTAGTCGTTCACTCATGGCTAAACCCCCTCTCGGTAACTGAACACTGCCCGAGAGCGATCTTGTCCGATAGAGGGTGGAACCAAACTTAAAACGACCGGAACGCGTCGCCGGAAACCCGACGAAAGGACACGATCTATCACGTGTTTTCGGGGATCTCCTGTGTCGACCGAAACGCTTGGGCGGGTGGCGCTCCGATCCGTCCTCGATGAGTACCCCTCGTGTCGTCTCGCTGGCCCCGAGCGCGACGGCGACCGTAACCGCTCTCGGCGCCGTAGAGACGCTGGCCGGCGTCACGCACCACTGCGATCCGCCGGACGACGCGGGCAGCGCGCACGGAACCGACGCGCCCGTCTCCGTCGGCGGCTGGCTCACCCCCGACCTCGACCGCGCCGCCGGTCTCGATCCCGACGTCGTCCTCACCAGCGACGGGCTCCAGAGCGACCTCGCCGACGACTGCCGCGAGCGCGGGTTCGACGTCCGCCACCGGGAGCCCGAGACGCTCGACGAGGCGATCGAGACCTTCGCCGCCCGCGGCGTTGACGTGGGTCGGCCCGAGGCCGGCGAGCGCCTCGCCGCCGAGTCACGAGAGCGTCTCGACCGGGTCGCCGACGCGGTCGCGGACCGCCCGCGCCCGACCGTCTACTGCGAGGAGTGGTCGGACCCGCCGATGGCCGCCGGCAACTGGGTCCCCGACGCCGTGCGCGCCGCCGGCGGCCGGTACCCCTTCGTCGAGTCGGGCGAGCGCTCCCGCGAGGTCGATCTGGGAAGCGTCGAGGCGGCCGACCCCGACCACGTCGTCGTCCACGTCTGCGGGCACGGGGACCGGATCGATCCCGCGACCGTCGAGGGGCGCGACTGGGCGGTCGACGCGCCGGTCCACGTCATCGACGACTCGCTGTTGAACCAGCCGAGCCCCGCCCTGATCGACGGCGTCGAGCGGCTGGCGGGCCTGCTCCACCCCGACATCGAGACCTATTCGTAGCCCGTCGCTCGACAACCGGTATGCGAGTCGGCGTCGGCAGCGGCAACCCGGTGAAGCGGCGCGCGGTCGAACAGGTCCTCGAGTCGTCGCGGGGGGCGGACCTCGTCGACGAGCTCGGTGGGGATCCGACGGCCGTCGCGGTCGAGTCGGTTCCCGTCCCGTCGGGCGTGGGCGAACAGCCGACCGGCCACGCCGAGACGATCGCCGGCGCGGAGAACCGGGCCGCGGCCGTCTTCGACGCGGAGCCGGGCGCGTACGACCTCGGCGTCGGTATCGAGGGCGGCGTCGCCCGGTTCGACGGCGGGGACGGGCTCTTTCTCGTGATGTGGGCGGCGGTCTCGGACGGGTCAGAGACGGGTCGCGGTGCCGGGCCGAGCCTCGAACTCCCGACCGACATCGCTGCCCGGATCGCCAGCGGCGAGGAACTCGGTCCCGTGATGGACGACGTCCTCGACACGTCGGGCGTCGCGAGACGCGGCGGCGCCGCGGGCGCGCTCACGAACGGCCGCGTCGACCGCGCGGACGCCCTCGCGACCGCGGTCGCCGGCGCCCTCGGTCCGTTCGTCTCCGACCTGTACTGATCCCGTCTCCGACCTGTACTGATCCGGCCTCCGATCCGCACAGACCGGATCCCAGGGTCTCGACGTCGGCGTTCGAGGATCGTACCGAAACGCGGGGCTCCTGCCCTCGACGCGGACGCTCTCATGACGGAAATCGCATGACTGCGGCGTGTTAACCCGATCTACCAACCGCCTTATGTGGAGATACGACCTGTAGCCCGTATGAGCACGGTCCAACCCGACGCGGTCGCCGTCGAATCGGCCGGCCTCTCCGCGAAACAGGCGCGCATCCTGCGGTACCTCCGCGAGAACGCCGCCGATAAGACGTACTTCAAGTCGCGGCTGATCGCCGACGAGCTCGACCTCTCGGCGAAGGAGGTGGGCGCGAACATGGGCGCGGTCGCCGACGCGGCGGCGGACATCGACGTCGAGAAGTGGGGGTACTCGTCGGGGACGACGTGGATGGTCACGGCCTGATCGAACGTCGCGACCCGCGGCGAGCGCGTCTCAGGGGTCGTACGCGACCAACGACGCCGCGTCGTCCGCGAAGGCGACGGCGTCGGCGTCGAAGGAGTCGGCGTATCGGACCGTGAGCGTGAGCAGTCGCTCCGGCTCGGTCAGCGCGTAGCCGTCGGTCCGGTCGAGGAGGCCGGCCGCCTCGAGGTCGGCGGCAGCGGTGCTCACGGTCGGCCGAGAGACGTCGAGTTCGGCGGCCAGCTCCGCGCCGGTCGCCGTCGGATCGCGCAACAGCGCGAGGACCATTCCGCGCGGCGTGTCGCGTCGGAGGTACCCGAGCGCGCGCTTGTCGAGGTCGTCGAACCTGTCGGCGGGGAAGTAGCGGCGGTAGTCGGCGTCCTTCGCCGACTCGACCTCGTCGGCCTCCTCCAGCTTCCGGAGGTGGTACTGCGCCTCCCCGGTGCCGAGTCGGAGATCGTCCCGGAGCTTGGAGAAGTGGGCGCCGGGCGTCGTCGGCACGTACCCGCGGATGGCCTCGCGGGTCTCGTTCGCGTCGCCTCCCTCGCCGCCCCCGGAGTCGGCGGTCGCGGTCCCGACGAACGGCGCGGCGGCTCCGATGGCGGCGAACCGCCGGAGCGTCTCGCGTTTCCGCCCGTCGATCCCGTCGGTCACGCTGCGGAATAGTCGTCGCCTCGACAAAAGTACTTCGTTCGGGGCTGTATCGGACCGCTTCGCGTCGCGGGCGCCAACGACCCCGACGGAGTCGCAATCGCAATCCCTCGTCAGTTCTCCCGCTCGGTCTCCACGTCGCCGTCAGCGGCCTCTTCGTCCATCTCTTGGATGACCTCGTCGGCCGACTTGATGTCCGCGCCGGCGCCGCCGGCCTTGACCGCCTCCGCCTCCTTCTCCAGCTCCTCGACGTCCATCTCCGCGGACTCCTCGATCTGGCCGAGGATCTCGTCGATGTCGTCGAGCCCGAGCATCTTCCGGGTGTCGTCGTCGAACTCCTGTCCCTCGAGGCCCTCCATGTCCTGAACGTCGGAGCCGGACAGCGCCTTGCCGTAGCGGCCGACGAGGCTGGTGAGCTCTTGCGGGAGCACGAACGTGGTGGACTCGCCTTTGCCGATCTCTTCGAGGGTCTCCATCCCCCGCTCGATGATGGCGCGCTCGCCCATCGACTCGGCCGAGCGGGCGCGGAGGACCGTCGAGATCGCGTCACCCTGCGCTTCGAGGATCTGAGACTGCTTTTCCCCCTGCGCGCGGATGATGTTCGACTGCTTGTCACCCTCCGCCTGCTCGACCGCGGAGCGGCGTTCCCCCTGCGCCTCGAGGATCATCGCGCGGCGGCGGCGCTCGGCGGAGGTCTGTTGTTCCATTGCCTGCTGAACGTCCTTCGAGGGGTTGACCTCGCGGACCTCGACGCTCTCGACGCGGATCCCCCACTCGTCGGTCGGCTCGTCCAGCTCTTTGCGGATCTTCGCGTTGATCTCCTGGCGCTTGTTCAGCGTGTCGTCGAGTTCCATGTCGCCGAGGACGGCGCGGAGCGTGGTCTGCGCGAGGTTCGAGACGGCCTTCTTGTAGTCGTCCACTTCGAGGAACGCTTTCTTGGCGTCCATCACCTTGATGTAGACGACCGCGTCCGCGGTGACCGGCGAGTTGTCCCGCGTGATCGCCTCTTGGCGGGGAACGTCCAGGGTCTGCGTCCGCATATCGAACGGGTACGTGCGGGAGACGAACGGCGGGATGAGGTTGATCCCGGGTTCGAGCAGTTTTCGATACTCACCGAACACGGTGAGCGTCTTCTTCTCGTAGGCGTCGACGATCTCGAACGACTGCCAGAGCGTGACGACCACGAGCAGCAGGAAGAGCAGCCCGACGCTCACCAGGCCGAACCCGAGGCCGGATTGGAGGGTAATCGGATCCATGCCTCAACCTTGGGCCATCGCGTTGTTAATACTTCGCCCGACGCGGGATACGTCTCTCGCGAATCCCTCTCGAACCGCGTGGCTCCGGCCACCCGCCGCCGATCTGTGCGCTCCGAAGATAACAAACCCTAAAACCCGGCTCGTCGACCGATCCCGTATGCATTTGCGGTTCGTCGGGCGGCTCGGGCTCGCGGACGCGGTGACGGTGGCGAACGCGGCGATCGGCTTCCTCGCGGTCGTCGCCGCCGCCGTCGACCCCCGGATCGCGGCCCGCCTCATCCTGCTCGCCGCGGTCGCGGACGGGCTCGACGGGGTCGTGGCGCGTCACCGCGGCTCCACCGACGCCGGGCCGTACCTCGACTCGCTGGCGGACGTGGCGTCGTTCGGCGTCGCGCCCGCCGCGCTCGTGGCGTTCGTCCTCCTCGACGCGCGAACGTTCGCGGCCGACCCGGTCTTCGTCGCCGCCGGACTCGGCGTCGCGGCCCTGTTCGTCTCGCTGGCGGTCGCCCGGCTCGGGATGTACACCGCCTACGACGCCGACGAGCGCGAGACGGTGGGCGTGCCGACGACGCTCGCGGCCACGGTGCTCGCCGCGGCCGTCATCGCCGGCTACACCGCTCCCGCGTTGCTCGTCGCGGTGACCGCCGCGTTCGCCGTGCTGATGGGGTCGACGGTCACGTACCCCGACCTCCACGCGCAGGACGCGCTCGTGATGGGCGTCGTGCAGGCGGCCGTAATCGTCACCCCGGTCGGCCACATGGCCACGTCCATCCTCCCGGCGTGGATCGGCGAGGGGTTCGCGTTCGCGCTGCTGTTCCTCTCCGTCGGCTACCTCGTCCTCGGACCGCGGTTCTACTGGGGCGACGGGATCCGGTCGCCGACGGACGTGGGGGACGGGAAAGATGCGAAAGACGCCGACGCCGTCGAAGATCGCGGCGCCTAGGGCGTCGTCGTGTCGCGGGACGGGAAAACGCGAATCGGAACGGAACGGATCGCAGAACGAAGTCGGGGTCGCTCCCCGGAACGCCTTACAGGAGGTCGTCGAAGTCCTTGTAGCGGGTGATGTCGACGCCATCGTCGGTGACGACGGCGACGTTGATCCCGTTACCGGACGCGAGGTCGCGCTCGACGGCGGACTGGATCGCCTTCGCGGCGATCTCGGTCGCCTCGTCGACGGTCACGTCGTCGTGGTACTCCTGTTCGAGGACACCGAGCGCGTACTGGGAGCCGGAGCCGGTGACGGTGTACTCCTCCTCGGTCGTGCCGCCGAGGGCGTCGATGGAGTAGATGTGGGCGCCCTCGTCGTCGACGCCGCCGAGGATCGGCTGGACGATGTAGAACGCGCCGGAGCGGAGGAGGTTCCCGGTGAGCGTCGACAGCGCCTCCATGGACATGTCCTTGCCGCGGCGGGTCTCGTAGAGGCTCGTCTCGGCCTTCAGCGTCGAGATGAGATTCTGGGCGGCGGAGACGGAGCCCGCGATCGTGAGCGCGCCGCGGGGGTGGACCTCCTCGACCTTCTGGACGTCCTTCGAGGAGACCATCCCGCCGAGGGAGGCGCGCATGTCGGTCGCCATCACGACGCCGTCGGCGGTCTTGATGCCGACCGTCGTGGTTCCGGTCTTCATCTCGCCCTCGCCGTCGGCCTGCGCCGCGCGGCGTTCGCTGTGTTCGAACTCGCCGATCTCAGGTCCGAAAACGGGCTGATCGCGGCCTAGCTCCTCGGCCGGTCCGTCGGAGAGGTCGCCAGTCGGTGTTCGCATTACGCCTCCGTTGGCCCGGCGCGCTGATAAAGGCAACCCTTCGGGGACCGACCGCCGGTTCCGACGGGTCTATTCGTCGGCGATCGTGCTCGGCACCGTTTATAAGCGAGGCGGTGCCCGAATCGACGCCGGACCGGCGATCTCGCTTCTGGGTGACGGGTCTTCGATCTCATACGAACTGGTCGTTCAGGCCCGGGTCGTCTCTCGGGCCAAGCGGATCGTCTTATGAGCGGATCGTCTTATGAGCGGATCGTCTTATGAGCGGATCGTCTTATGAGCGGATCGTCTCATGCAGTGGCGCGTGCCGACGAGCGGCCGAACGCCGCGAGTAGCGAGGGACCGAAGGACCCTCTGACGGCCGGCGACTTCGCCGCCGGCGACTGGCGGTTTCGGCGGTGGTCACCCGATCGGCAGCGATCGGTTAGAAACACCGATCGGCTCCGAAACGACGCTCGCCAGACGGAGGCGCTATCAAAAGTACTCTCGGAGACGGGGCGGTCACGGCGGCGCCGACGCGCTCACTCCTCGGTGGCCTCGTACACCTCGCCGGTGGTCTCGACGAGCCGGCCGATGGGGACGTTGATACCGAGTTGCTTACGGGCGAAGACGGCCACCGGGAACAGCGAGATCCCGACGGCGACGGTCGCCTGGTGCAGCCCGAAGAGGGCCGCCGTACGGATGCGGTCGAACATGGGTCTTCGAGCGACACGAACGGAGGTGTGTATAAATACTTTCCGGGGGCTGTGGTTCGGACACCCCGACGCAGTCGTGCGTTTTCGGATCATAAATTAACGTTTATGAAATATAATAGCGGAGCTGTCACGATCGGGATATCCACGGCGGTCCGAACCCCGCTCGTTTCCATAAGTTATGCGTATCCATCGCGCCTCGTGCGCCTCGCATCCGCGGGGTCAGTGGGGTCTCCGGGGTTCGGACCGAACCCCGGGCGGCTCCGGTCGCGGACCGAACGGGATTTAACCGTTCCGTCGCCTATCAGGCGGCGTGCAGAACGTCACGGACCGAACGCGGAACCCGTTCGGGATGCGCCCGGACTGCGAGTCGTTCGTCCCCGGCTACGGCGACGCCAACGCCGACTTCCACGTGATCGGCGACCATCCCGGTGTCCACGGCGGCGTCGACGCCGGCGTCCCGTTTACCGACGAGCCGTGGTCGACCGCGTTCCTCTCCGCGCTGGTCGAGGGGGGCCTGATCGCGGGGTTCGACGAAGACCCGGCGACTGACGACGGCGAGACCGCGGACCCGATCGCCGCCGGCCGGACGTTCTTCTCGTACCTCCACATGTGCGTCGCCGACGGCGTCCCGGACGAGGCGTCGTACGACGACATGGAGCGGTTCTTCGACGCGGAGCTCCGAGCGATCGCCGCTCACGTCCTCCTCCCGGTCGGCGCCCGCGCGACCGACCACGTCCTCCGGCAGTACACTTCGCGGGCGCACAAGACGGAGATCGATATGGACGCGCTCCACGCCGAGGAGCTGCTCGGCTCCGGCTGGCTCGTCCTCCCGGTCAAGGACCCCGCCGAGTGGACCGACGGCGACGGCGACCGGCTCGCCGCGGCGCTCCGCGAGCTCCGATCGACGGACTTCCGCCGCGAGAGCGACCTCGGACGCTTCATCGCCGGCAGCGACCCGTACCTCGTCAGGTGACCGTCCCGGATCGCGGGCCGCCACCGTCCGCTGCGGCGATTCAACCCGCTCGGCCGCGCTTATCCGATCGCTCGGGCGGATGCATGTGGGGTTCCGACATGTCTTCGAGGCTCCGAACGGATCGTTCGGGCCGAATCCACACCATTAGTGTTCGAACGTTATTCATTCGCGGGATGGTGGTGTGATATTTGTCGCTACTCCCCGAATTTTATACTCGTCACCGCCATTCGTCAGCAGACGCCCGATCGATCGGGCGTCGGCCGTAGGACTGGTACTCCATACGGCGGCTTGGTCAGCATCGGCCCTCACGGGCCGTTTTTCGCGTCGTTCGGTCCCCGCCTACTCCTCTGCCAGCAGCGCGTCGAGGTACTGTCCGACGTGGTCGTCCATGCGTCGTTTGAACCCCGCCCGCCGCGCGAGCCGGTCGAGCTCCCGAGAGACGTACGTCCCGTACTGGACCGCCTTCTTATCGGCCGTCCGGACTGACTCAGGAACCCGACTGGCCGCCGCCCGGCGGAGCGCGACCTTTCGCTCGCCGTCGCTCGCGAGCAGTTCGCCCGGCAGCGCGAGCGCGGCCGCGACGATCCGGTCGTCGAGAAGCGGCGCGACCGGCTCGACCCCGGCGGCGCGGAGCGCGAGCACGTCGCGTTCGAGCTGGTCCGGGAGCGTCCGGACGGTCTCGGTTCGCGCTCCTCGCACCGTCTCCGCCGCGACGCGGTCGTCGCCGACGGGGTCGGCGACCTTGCTGTAGCCGCCGAACAGCTCGTCGGCACCCTGTCCCACCGCGAGCCGGCGGAAGCCGTCGGCCGCGGCCGCCTCCGCCGCGAGGTACAGCGGGACCGCGATCGCCACGTCCATCGGGTTGCGTCGCCCGGTCGCCGCGGCGACCTCGCGGACCGCGCGCACGAGGTCGTCGTGGGCGATCTCGACGACGCGGAGGTCCAGATCCATCTCCGCGGCGGCCTCGCGGGCGGCCGCGACGTCGTGACACCCCTCGAAGCCGGCGACGTAACACGGGGCGTCCGGGACCGCGGCGGCGACGACCCCGGAGTCGACGCCGCCGGAGAAGGCGACCGCGAGGTCGTGTCCGTCGCTCCCGGGCTCGGTTTCGATACCCCCGAGCGCGGCGTCGAGCGCCTCGTCGACCGCGGCCTGGCCGGATTCCGGATCGGTGGGCCCCTCGTCCGGAAGCGACCAGACGCGCTCGGTCCCCGCGCCCGACGCGACGGCGCCGGCCGGGACGGGTTCCGGATCGTCGAGGTCGGTCCGGTCGAAGCTCCACGCGTCCGATTCGGTGGGGTCACCCTCCGACGCCGAATCCGCGGCGCCGCGCTCGACGAACAGCGGCTGGCGGCCGAGCACGTCGCGGACGAGCACCGGCCCCTCGCGGTTCGGCGGATCGCGGAGCAGCCCGGCGAACCCGCGCCCTCCGGGGAAGGGGTTGCCGCCGCGGAGGGTGTCACGGACGCGCCCGGGCGATGCGCCGCGCAGATCGGAGGGCGGAACGCCTACCATCGCGGTCAGCGGAGCGCGTTCAGCGCACGGAGCGCCCGGCGTTTGGCGCCGCCGCCGAACTGGCGGAGCGAGACGCGCCACGGGGTCCGTTTCCCGACGACGCTGGTCCGGCCGTCGGCGATGCCGTCGAGGATCGCCTCGGCCGAGCGGTCGTCGGCGCCGACCTCGGTCACGGCCTGTCCGACCATCTCCGAGATGTGGGCGTCGCTGCCGGCGGTCATCGGGAGCCGATTCCGGATCGCGAACTTCTCGGCCTGCCGGTTCGAGCGACCGGTGAACAGCCGGGAGTTGTACACTTCGAGGGCGTCGGCGCTCGCCAGCTGCTCGTCGGTGATGTGGGCGGCGACGCCGTGGCGGGACTTCTGGAAGGGATGCGGAACGACCGCGATCCCGCCCTGGTCGCGGATCCGATCGAGCGTCTCGTCGAAGGGGAGCCCGCTCTCGACGCGCTCGCTGATGCCGAACGCGAGGACGTGGCCCGCCGCGCTCGTCACCTCCATGCCGACGATGCCGACGAGTCCGTAGTCGGGGGCCTTCTCGGCCGCCTCGATGCTGGCGTCGATCTCGTCGTGGTCCGTGACGGCGAGCGCGTCCAGTCCGACCGCCGCCGCCTGCTCCAAGAGGAGGTCGACCGGATCACGCCCGTCGTAGGACAGCGCGGAGTGCGCGTGCAGCTCGACCGATAGCACGCGCTCAGGTTCGAGCGTCGTCTTAAAAAGCGCCCCGGTCCGCGGCGGTTCGCGTCGATCTCTGCACGAGACTCCGTCGCTGCGATCCGATATTTAAAAAGACCCGATGCGGTGGCGCGTGCCGGTGAGCGGCCCGGAGGGCCGCGAGCCGCACGCGCGAGGGAGTCGCTGGCGCCGACGGCGCCAGCGACGAGGTTGGGGAGGTGTGAGGCTGCGGTCGCGGTGCGGTCGGGGAGGATTCAAAGGGGCAGCCGCGAGGACGGCGCAGGCGACGTAAGCACCGCAGGAACGACCGTAGCGAGTGACGAGGAGCGCAACGAGCGTGCGCCGTCCTCGCGGCTGGGGCTTTGGCGGTGTTCGCCGTCACTCCGGTGTCAGCGATTTATAAGCGAGCGGCTGGGGCTTTGGCGGTGTTCACCGCGTCGACGACGGCAACGGTATTTAAAAAGTACCGAGCGGACCGATCAGAACGCGCTTTCGCCGACCGTCTCGCGGTACGTCCCGGTGCCGCGGTGGCCCGCGTCGTCCCACGTGTCGACCGCGACCAGCACGCGGGTGTTCACTGCGTCGGCCGGCGCGTCCTCGATCCGGAGCGTCGAGTCGCCGATGCGGGCGACGGCCTCGCCGCCCTCCGCGCCGGTGACCATCACCTCGATCACGTCGCCCGGCTCGTAGTCGGGGGTCGATCCCCGGAACGACAGCCCGGCGAAGAACTTGTCGAAGCGGCTCATGCGCGCGACACCTCCTCAGAGGTGCGGTCGGGAATGTACTCGCGCCCGAAGCCGGTGATCGCGGCGAGCAGGAAGACGATCACGAGGAACCAGCCGTGGAACACGTACGGCACGACCTCGATGGGGTTGACCACCATCTCGGGGCCGTACTCCGTGCCGAGCCCCTCGGGCCCGACCATCACCTGGTACCCGACGAGGACGCCGCCGGCCCACGGGAAGATGTACCCGAGCGCCGACGTGTTCGCGTCCAGGATGTTCGCGCGCCGGTAGCCGTTGATGTTGAACTTCTCGCCGATCCGCGCGATGTACGGCGCGATCGCGATCTCCGCGGCGGTGTTGATCGTGATCATCCCGTTGATCGTCGCCGTGCCGAGGACCATCGTCAGTTCGGCCCGCCGGACGTTGGTCGCGACGGAGTTGAGCAGGAAGTCCTGGATCGCCGCGAAGCCGCCGCCGCGGATCATGATCTGCGCCATCGCCACGATCAAAAGCGTCAACACGATGAGCGGGAAGAAGCCGATCGCGCCGGCGTAGAGGCTCCCGCCGACGCCAGCGGTCTCGCCGACCACGACGAACGGCAGCGCGGTGAACGCCCCGGCCTCGGTCACGGTGAACGCGAGGATGTCGCTCACCGACGAGAGCCCGAACGCGAGGTTGAACGCGACGGCGACGACGATCCCCCACGAGATCGCTTCGACGATGTGTCGCCCCGCGACCGCCGTCACGATCACGACGCCCATCGAGAGCAGGTGGACCAGACCGAGTGCGGTCGCCGTCTCGCGGAGCGCGACCGACCCTTCGAGGCTCGCGCCCGACATTGCCGACCCCATGATCAGGTAGGCGATGAACGCCGGAATCGCCGCCGCGATCGCGTACTTGAACCGCGAGGCGACGACGCCGCCGATGTCGGCGTCCTGCGTCACCGCGCTCACGATCGTCGTGTCGCTGACGGGCGCGAGGTTGTCGCCGAACACGGCGCCCGACAGGATCGCGGCGAACAGCAGCACCGGGTTCGCGCCGATGAGGACCCCGGCCGGGAAGAAGAGGGTCACGAACGCGACGGTGGCGCCGTACCCCGTCCCGATTCCGGTCGCGAGCAGGCCACAGAGGACGAACGCGGCCGCTGGGAACGTCGCCGCGCCGACGTTCAGCGCGTCGGCCGCGAAGATGAGCCCCTCGACGAACCCGCCGACCTGTAGCGTCTCGGCGAACATCCCGGCCCACAGCCACGCGACGATCGCTGTCGCCGCGACGCGCTGGGTCATCCCCTCGAAGATGGTGTCGGCGTACGCCTTCCAGTTCCCGCGCACGAAGAACATACCGAGGATGGTCCCGAGCAGCGCTCCGATCACCAGCCCGTTCGTGTCGCCGATACCGAGGACGCCGCTCTGGAAGATGGCCCAGAGGATGAAGAAGGCGAGCGGGACCGTGCTCGCCCACTTCCCGCCGTAGAACGTGATCCGCGGCTCGGAGCCGGTCTCCATGCCCGTATCGGCGCTGAGTCCTCCGTCGGTCACGAGTTCGTCGTCCGCCTCCAACTCGCCTTCCGTCGCGGGCCCGCCGTCGGACGCGCCGACGTCTCCCTGGCCGCGGCGACCGCCGCCTGGCGGGGCGCCGTCGGGTGGTTCGTCGCCGGTCCGCTCGATCGGGTCGCCGTCGGATTCGTCGGTCATGTGTCTTTCCCACGCATCCCGTCATCGACGACCTACGTAAACCCTCGTGTCCTGCTGCCGTCGGCGCTTCGTCTCTCACCTCCGCTCGCGTCACCGATTTCACCCGTTCGCGATCGCCCGAGCGGGCCACAAGAACACGCTTAAGAACCCCGGCGCCGACCCCTCACACGGGAACAGCACAGCTGCAGATCCGACGCGCCGGGGTCTTTTCGCCCACGGCTTGGGAATGTAGCAGTGCGCCGACGCCTCCGGCGTCGCGGTCGGATCGCCCGCTTGCGCGGGCCGTCCGGTCGGACCGCTCGCTCCGCGAGCCGTCCGTCAGCCGCGTCGCGCGGAGTCGCGGTCACGTTGCGGTTGTGCCGTTCCAACCAGATACACAATGGCACGAATGCACACGCGCCGTCGCGGTTCGTCCGGTTCGGACAAGCCGGCGACGGACGAGAACCCGGAGTGGAGCGACGTCGACGTCGAGGACATCGAGTCCCGCGTCGTCGAACTGGCGGAGCAGGGCCACGACCCCAGCGTCATCGGACTCAAGCTCCGTGACGAGGGCGTCAAGGGCGTCCCGGTGCCCGACGTGAAGCTGGCCACCGGCAAGAAGGTCACCGAGATCCTCGAAGAGCACGACGCCGACTCGGAGCTCCCCGAGGACCTCCGTAACCTGATGTCCCAGGCCATCCGCCTGCGCGAGCACATGGCGGAGAACGGACAGGACCACCAGAACAAGCGCGCGCTCCAGAACACGGAGTCGAAGATCCGCCGCCTCGCGAACTACTACCGCGGCGACGAGATCGACGAGGAGTTCACGTACACCTACGAGAACGCCGCCGAGCTCCTCGACGAGGAGTGACGACGCCGACTCCGACGAACGGCCACTCCGACGGGAACGGCTCAGACGAGTAACCGAGACGACGCGACACGCAGGTCGCGACGAACCGACACACGACCGCACCACACGACCCCACGATGACCGAAGCCACATCCGCCACGCCCGCCCCCGACGCCCTCGCCGGCGTCCTCGCGGACGCGCCGTTCGTTCGGCTCGTCGCGACCGACGACGGCGACGCGGTAGCGGCGGCCGCGCTCCTCGCGCGAGCGCTGCGGACGGTCGGCACGCCGTTTCAGGTCCGCGTGTCCCGCGACCCGATCCCCGACGCCGGCGACGACGCCGTCGCGGTGACCGTCGGCGCGGACCGCGGCCCGCACGCGATCCCCGGCACGGGGCGTCCGGCGAGCACGGACGCGTTCGCGATAGCGCGCGCGCTCGGCGTCGACCCCGATCCCGTCGTCGCCCTCGCTGGCGTCGTCGCGGCGGGCTCCGTGCCCGGCACGGACGGCTCCGGCGACGCGCTGGAGGCGGCCGAACGCGCGGACCGCGTCCGCCGACGCCCCGGCGTCGCGCTCCCGACCGTCGACCTGGCGGACGGGCTCGCGGCCTCGACGCTCGTCCGGATGCCGTACTCCGGCGATACCGAGGCTGCACGCGCCGCGCTCGCCGAGATCGGGCTCCCGGCCGACCTCGACGACGACGCGCACCGGCGACTCGCGTCGCTGGTCGCCGTCGACGTCGCGGACGCGGAGGGCGCGAGCGCGCGGGCCGCCTCGGCGGTCGAACGCGCGCTCCGCCCGTACGCGACGGCCGGGGACGCGGCGCCGTTCGAGACGGTCGGCGGCTACGCCGACGCCCTCGACGCGCTCGCCCGCGAGGCCCCCGGCACGGGGGTCGCGCTGGCGCTCGACGCCGAGCCGAGTGACGAGCTTCGGACCGCCGCGCTCGACGCGTGGCGGACCCACGGGCTCGCCGCGCACCGCGCGCTCGACGCCGCGACGACCGGCCGGTACGACGGCTGTCTCGTCGTCCGAGTCGACCTCACGGGAGACGGCTCCGAAGGCGGGGACGGCTCCGAGGGCGGTGACGCCGCGCCCGACGCGGCCGCCGTCCTCCCGACGATCGCCCGGCTCGTCCGAGACTTTCGGTCGCCGGAACCGGTCTCGATCGCGGTCGACGAGGCCGCGGGCCGACTGGCCGCCGCGTCGACCGGCGGGGGCCGCGCAGCGGACGACGCGGACGCCGAGCCGATCGGGCTCGGCGACGCCTGCCGGTCGGCGGCGGGCGAGGTCGGCGGCGACGGCTGGGGGACCGCCGACCGCGGCGGGATCGCGGTCGACGAGAGCGAAGCGACCGACGGCGACATCACGGGCGCGCTCGCCGCGCTCAGGGAGGCGCTATGAGCGGGGAACCCGCTGGGGGCGGGGCGTCGACCCGGACGGCGACCGTCCGGACGACCCACGCCGACGCCGCCCTCGTCGCCGCCGCGCTCGCCCCGGACGAGACCGACTCGATGACCACCCGCGTCGACGGCGACGCGATCGAGTGCGTCGTCGAGCGGCCGACCACCGGCGGACTGCGGTCGACCGTGGACGACCACGTCGTGAACCTACGCGTCGCGGACCGAATCGTCGAGCGCGCGAGGGGCCACCTCGCGGCCGACGACGGAGGGCGCCGCTCCGACACCAACGGCGACACCGACACCAACACATGAGCGAACGATCCGTATCCAAGAGCAGAGAACAGAAGCGCTGGTACTCCGTGCTGGCGCCCGAACAGTTCGACCGGCAGGAGCTCGGCGAGACGCTCGCCGAGGAGCCCGACCAGGTCGTCGGCCGCACGATCACGACGACGCTGGGCGAGCTGACCGGCGACTCCGGCGCGAACAACACGAAGCTCACGTTCAAGATCACCGACGTGGGCAGCGACACGGCCTACACCGAGTTCATCAAGTACGAGCTCACGCGGGACTACCTGCGCTCGCTCGTCCGCCGCGGCGCCTCGAAGGTCGAGGCGTCGATCACGGTGCTGACGACGGACGACTACCGCATCCGCGTGCAGCCCGTCGCGCTGACGACGAAGAAGGCCGACCGCTCGCAGGAGAAGGCGATCCGCCGCGTCATGATCGACAAGGTCCACGCGGCCGCCGAGGACCGCACCTTCGAGTCGTTCGTCGACGCCATCGTCGACGGGAACCTCTCCTCGGCCATCTACGGCGAGGCGAAGCTGATCTACCCGCTTCGCCGCGTCGAGGTCCAGAAGCTGACCCTCGAAGCGCGCCCGTCCGAGGTCGCCGCCGAGGAGGAGACCGCCGTCGACGTCGACGCCGAGGAAGTGGCCGTCGACGCCGACGAGTAACGCCTCGCCGAGCGGACCCGCAGCTTTCCCGTTTATCAGTCGCCCAGCGGCGGCGCTGGCGTGAGATCGTGGAAGCGATATCGATGCGGTGGCGCGCGCCTCCGAGTGGCTGGGGCTTTGGAGGCGTTCAACGTCGATCGACAGTCAACGATTTATAAACCGTTCACTCACTCCACGTCTCGCGTCAACTGCTTACGGTACGGCTCGAACCCCTGTATCTCGTAGAACGCTATCGCTCGCTCGTTATCCACGTCGACGTCCAGCCGGAGCTCGTCGCAGCCCTGGTCACGCGCATCCGCCTCGGCGCGCTCGACCAGCCGCCCCGCGATCCCGGTCCCGCGGTACGCCTCGCTGACGTAGATGTCGCCGACTACGAGCCGGTCGGGGCGGTCGAACACCGTGGGACACCTGTCGACGCTCGTCGAGACGAACGCCGCGAGATCGCGGTCCGGATCCGGGACGCCGACGGACGCGGGGTCCTCGGGGTCGAGGCGAGCGGGGTCGATGTCGTCCGCGCCGACCCCGGCGTCGACCGCGACGACCCACGTCCGGTAGTCGTCGTTCTCCCGGAGCAGGTCGAGCCGGAACTCGGTCTCCGCGGCGATCAGCTCCTCGTCGGGCCGGTCCGCGAGCGCGTGCGCCTCGACGTTCGCCGCGAGGTCGCGGTGGTACGGCAGCCACAGGTCCGCCGCGTAGCGCTCGGCGGCGGCCTCGGTGGCCGGCAGGCGTCGGATCTCCATACGGCGGCCACCGGAGCCGGCGGCATACGCTTTCGGGTCGCGTGCGGGCCGTCGCAGCTCTCGATATTCGGGAGACGAAAGCTTGAAACGCCGCTCGCTCGACTTCACGGACATGGAACTGCGGGTCATCGAGAAGACCGACACGGAACTCCGCATCGAGATCGCCGGCGAGGACCACACGTTCATGAACGTGCTGAAGGGCGTCCTGCTGGAGACCGACGACGTCGCGGCCGCGACCTACGACATGAACCCCGAGCAGTCCGGCGGTCAGACGGAGCCGGTGCTGACGGTGAAATCCGAGTCCGGCGACCCGCTCGACGTGCTCGCCGACGCCGCGGAGTCGATCACTGACCGAACGGACGCGCTGCGCGACGCCGTGAAGGCGGCCTGACCTCCGGGCCGAATCCGTCCGATCTGAATCCGGGCTGAGACGACGGGAGCCTCCGAGCGTCTTTTCGCACACTTCCGCTGCCCCGCAAGTCGCTCGGCCGGGGATACGAGGGGCATACCTAAGTGCCGACTCCCGAAACGTGGGGGTATGCCGCCGAGCGTACTCATGCTGGGATGGGGGTACCCGCCGAACATCACCGGCGGGCTCGACGTCCACGTCGGTGAACTGTTCTCCGGGCTCCGCGACGATCTCGGGGTGGAGGCCGCCCTCGTGTTGCCCGCGGAGTTCGCGCCGGACGACGAGCCGGGGATCGAGCCCGTCGAGACCGGGGAGGGCGACGTCGCGGCCCGGGTCGACCGCCTCAGCGACCGGTTCGCCGAACTCGCTCCCGACTACGACGTGATCCACACGCACGACTGGTTTGGCTACGGCCCCGGCCGACAGGCCGCCCGCGCGTCGGACGCGACGTGGGTGTCGTCGTTCCACTCGCTCGCGAGCGACCGCAACATCGACCCGCCGACCCGCGAGGTCGAGACCGAGCGCCGCCTCGCGAACGCCGCGGACACCAACATCGCGGTCAGCGAACTCGTCCGCGAGGACATCCGCGAGCTGTACGACGCCGACTCCCGCGTCGTGTACAACGGCTTTTCGACGCCGAAATTCTCCGGGAAAGACGTCCGCGAAGACCTCGACATCGACGGCGAGATGCTGTTTTTCGTCGGCCGACACACCGACCAGAAGGGGATCTCGCACCTGCTGTACGCGGTGCGGAAGCTTCACCGTCCCGACGTGACCCTCGTCGTCGGCGGGTCGGGCCATCAGACCGACCAGCTGAAGCGGTTCGCCGAGCTGCTCGGCATCGAAGACCGCGTCGAGTTCGTCGGCTACGTCCCGGAAGCGGAACTCGGCGACTACTACGCCGCCGCCGACGCGTTCGTCTCGCCCTCGTACGCGGAGCCGTTCGGAATTACGATCACCGAGGCGCTCGAGGCCGGGACGCAGGTCGTCGCGACCCGATCGGGCGTCGCGGAGGTACTCCCTGACAACTGCCTCGTCGAGGTCGAGGTCGATTCGGAGTCGATCGTCGACGGGATCGCGACCGCGCTCGACCGCGAGCAGCCCCCGGAGTACGAGCGTCGCGAGTGGTCGGACGTCACCGAGGACACGCTGGCCGTGTACGAGGACGTGGCATAGGACGCGCCGGAACCGGTTCGCCGATCGCTTTCGACCGCTACTCCTTGTCGTCGCCGCGGTACACGTCGAACTCGGTGGCCGTCTCCGGATGCGTGATCCGGAACCCCTCCGCGGTCTCGACCACGCCGCGGGTGCTTCCTGCCCCGCCGCCGTACGGGCTCTCCTCGCCGTCGATCCCGCTTCCCCCCTGATACGGCGAGGTGTACGGCGAGTCTGACACGGGCTCGTCGAAGTCCTCCGGCGGGAGGTAGATCCGCTCGCCGCTCGCGGAGCGAACGACGACGGCGACGTCGCGGGTCCCGGTCACGTCGATGACGGTCCGCTCCTCCGTGACGCGCGTGTCGATGTCGATCTCGTCCATACCCCACGTTGCGCACGGAGGTGGTTTAGCCCTACCGGCGGTCGAACGCGGCGGCGTCACGTGGGACTGGGAGGAGCCGCGTCACGTGGGGTTGGGAGGAGCCGCGTCGCGGAGGCGAGCCGGTAGGGGTGGTGAACCCTTTTGTGCGGTCGCGTCGAAGCCGGACTCGATGGACGTCAACAGCCATGCCGAGGAGCTCGCCTCCGACCTCGGTGTCGACAAAGAGGAGGTCAAAGAGGACCTGCAGAACCTACTGGAGTACAGCGTCCCGATCGACGAGGCCAAACAGAGTGTCCGCCGGAAGCACGGCGGCGGAGGCGGCGGCTCGACGCCGACGCCCGACGCCGTCGACGTGGACGAGATCACCACCGACCACGACGGCGTGACGGTCACCGTTCGCGTGCTCACGCAGGGGACCCGTACGATCCGGTACCAGGGCGACGACCTCACGATCCGCGAGGGAGAGATCGCCGACGAGACCGGCGTCATCTCCTACACCGCGTGGCAGGACTTCGGGTTCGAGCCGGGCGACTCGCTGACGATCGGCAACGCCGGCGTCCGGGAGTGGGAGGGCGCGCCGGAGCTCAACCTCAACGACTCGACCACCGTCGCCATCGCCGACGAGCCGGTCGAGGTCGATCGGGAGGTCGGCGGCGACCGGAGCCTCGTCGACATCGACGCGGGCGACCGCGGCCGCAACGTCGAGGTCCGCGTGCTGGAGGTCGACGAGAAGACGATCTCCGGGCGGGACGGCGAGACGGAGATCCTGGAGGGCGTCGTCGGCGACGCGACCGCGAAGCTCCCCTTCACCGACTGGCAGCCCCGCTCCGAGCTGAAGCCGGGCGCGGATCTCCGGATCGAGGACGTGTACGTCCGGGAGTTCCGCGGCGTGCCCTCGATCAACCTCACCGAGTTCTCGACGGTGACGCCGCTCCCCGACCCCGTCGAAGTCGCCGAGGATGCCCCTCGCCTCTCGGTCGCTGAGGCGGTCGGCTCCGGCGGAATGTTCGACGTGGAGATCGTCGGCAACGTCCTCGAAATTCGGGACGGCTCCGGGCTCATCGAGCGCTGTCCGGAGTGCGGCCGCGTGGTCCAGAACGGGCAGTGCCGGAGCCACGGCGACGTGGACGGCGAGGACGACCTCCGCGTGAAGGCGATCGTCGACGACGGCACCGACACCGTCACGGTCGTGCTCGACGACGAGCTCACCGCCGAGGTGTACGGCGGCGGCCTCGACGACGCCCTCGACGCCGCGAAGGACGCGATGGACAAGGAGGTCGTCGCCGAGGAGATCGCCGACTCGCTGGTCGGGCGCGCGTATCGCGTCCGCGGGAACCTCTCGGTCGACGACTACGGCGCCAACCTCGACGCCAGCGAGTTCGAACTCGCGGACGACGACCCGGCCGACCACGCCCGCGCCGCGCTCGCGGAGGTGGGCGAATGAGCGACGACGGGCCGGGCGCCCGCGAGGTCGCTCACCGCGTGTTCGCCGCCGAGTTCGACGACGCCTCGATCTCGTACTCCGAGAGCGACGAGGAGCGCGCCCCCAACTACGTCGTCACGCCGACCGGCGCGCGCGTGAACCGGCTGTTCGTCGCGGGCGTGCTCACCGAGATCGAGCGCGTGAACGACGAGACGCGCCGCGGGCGGGTCGTCGACCCCTCCGGGGCGTTCGTCACCTACGCCGGCCAGTACCAGCCGGAAGCGCAGACGTTCCTCGAACGCGCCGAGCCGCCGGCGTTCGTCGCGCTCACGGGGAAGGCGCGCACCTTCGAGCCGGAGGACTCCGACCGGGTGTTCACCTCGGTCCGCCCCGAGAGCCTCAACGCGGTCGACGCCGACACCCGGGACCGCTGGGTCGTCTCCGCCGCGGAGGCCACCCTCGACCGCCTCGCGGTGTTCGCGAAAGCCCTCGAATCGGACCTCCGCGGCGAGGAGCTCCGCGCGGCCCTCGAATCGGGCGGCGCGGCCGCGTCGCTGGCGGCCGGGATCCCGAAGGCGATCGACCACTACGACACCTCGACCGCCTACGTCGAGGCGCTCCGGCGGCTCGCCGTCGACGCCTTAGAGCTGATCGCCGGCGACCGCGACGAGGTGCGTTCGCTCGATATCGCGCCCGATGCGGGCGGCGAGGCCGCGATCGGCTCGCTCCCGGAGACGGACGTGACGATCGAGGCGCCGCCGGAGCCGGTCGGCGACGAGGGAATGGCGGAATCGGAAGGCGAGCCGATCGCCGCCGAATCGGACGACCCCACTGCAGAGTCGGAGCCGGCGGTGACTGGTGAGGAGCCGGCCGAGGCAGCCGGAACGACGGAGACGAGCGACTCCGGATCGATCGACACGGACTCGACCGATTCCGACGCCGCCGACACCGCTGAGGCCGCCACCACCGCTGACACCGCTGAGGCCGCCACCACCGCTGACACCGCTGAGGCCGCCACCACCGCTGACACCGCGGCTGTCGATTCCGAGCCCGAACCCGGCGACGAGAGCGACGGGCTCGGCGACTTCGACGCCGGGACGGCCGACCTCGGAACGGACGATGCCGGGACGGATGACACCGGGACCGACCTCGACGAGCCGTCGACCGAGCCCGCGCCCGACGAGATGTACGAACTCGACGAGGAGGAGCGTGAGGAGATCGAGTCGGAGTTCGGCACGGACTTCTCGACCGGGAGCGAGGTCGACGAGCCGGGCGAGGCCGATATCGACGTTCCAGATCCCGAGGAGATGGACGAGCCCCCGGCCGAGGAGGGCACCGCGACGTCAGCGGACGCCGAGGAGTCGGACGCCACCGCTCCGGCCCCAGCGAGTGAGACGCCGGCGGACGACGAAGCGAGCGAGACGGCCGGCGACCTCGACCTCGAAGCCGCCGTTATCGACGCGATGGACGCGCTCGACGACGGCGACGGCGCCGAGCGCGAGGCGGTCGTCGAGGCGGTCGTCGACGACCACGGCGTCGCCGCCGACGCGGTCGAGGACGCGATCCAGGACGCGCTGATGAGCGGGAAGTGTTACGAGCCCGGCGACGGCGTCCTCAAGCCGATCTGATGGCGCCGGGCGCGTCGCCCGCGGTCGAGCCGGTGGTCGGCGAACCGGCGGCGGTGGCCGACCTCGGCGGCCAGCGCGCGCTGCTGGTCGCCGACGTGCACGCCGGTATCGAAGTCGGCCTGCGCTACGAGCGCGGGGTCGAACTCGACGGCCGCGCCGACGAGCGCCGCCAGCGGCTCTGCGCCCTGATCGCCGAGACCGACGCCGACCGGCTGGTGGTCCTCGGCGACCTCGCGCACCGGATCGCGGCGCCGGAAGGCGACGAGCGGGAGGAACTCGTCGAACTGATCCGAGCGGTCACGGACCGCGTCCCGATGACGCTCGTCGAGGGGAACCACGATGCCGGCGTCGCGGAGGCGTTCGCGGACGACATCGACGTGATCGAGGCGGGTGGCGGTGTGCTCGACGGAGACACGACCACGGACACAGCCGTCGGCGTCCTCCACGGCCACACGTGGCCCGACCCCGACCTGCTCGACGCCGACGTGGTCTGTATGGGTCACGAACACCCCCAAGTGCGACTCGAGGACGCGGTCGGCGGATCGCGTGCGGAGCGCGCGTGGCTCCGCGGAACGCTCGATCCGGGGGCGTTTGTGGAGGACGGCGAAGCCGGCGCAGTCGCCGACGCGGATCCGCCCGAACTCGTCGTCTTCCCCGCGTTCAACGAGCGCTCCGGCGGGACGTGGATCAACGTCGACGGCCAGTCGTTCCTCGCGCCGTTCCTCCCCGACGCGCTGCCGGCCGGGGACGCCTACCTGCTCGACGGGACGCGGCTCGGGGAGTACCGACGGATCTGACGGACGCGACAGTCCCACCGATCCGCTACCCTCCCTCGGCGAGAGCGTTTTCTCTCGCGGGACGAAACGAACCCCATGGTCGTCGACAGCGCGCCGAGCGAGATCGACGAGGCGGGGTGGCACTGGCTTCGGGTCAAACACGTGACGGGGTTCCCGCGGAACGCTCGCGACGGCTACTTTCCGGAACACGGCGTGACGCGGCCGGCGGCGACGACGGAGGCGGACCTGCCGGAGATCGGTGCCGAGGAGGAGTCGCTTCCGGTCGACTCCGCCCCCGAGACCGTCGCCGACGCGGATCGGCTCGCCTTGGAGACGACGTACCTGAGCGGGAAGTGGCTCGTCGAGCGCCCTCCCGAGACGGTGGACGATCTCTGGAACGCGGTGGTCGACGACGTCGCGGCCGAGCGGTTCTGGGACGCGAAGGTCTCGACTCGGGCCGGCTGCGAGGCGTTCGACGAGCGGGAGCACGCGATACTCGTGTTCACGCCCAACTACTTCGATGGGGAAGATGTCGACCGAGTGCGACGCCGGCTCAGAGACGCCCACGGGGTGGCCGAGGAGATCCGATACCGACCGGACGTGTACACGCTTGACGGAGTCCACGAGGAGCGGCTCGAAGATCTCACCGACTCGGAATCGGCGCGGTTCAGGGCGTGAGACGGCAGCGACGATTCGCGAGGCTCGCGACTACTCGACAGGCCGGAACCGGAACCCGTCCCAGTCCTGGCTCTCGGGCTCGCGGATCCCGGCGCCCGGCTCGCGAAGTTCGTCGGCGTAGACGGGCTCGACGCGGTCGCCGATGTCGACGTCGAACGTCTCCCCGGAGCCGTCCTCTCGCTCCGCGATCTGCCCGAGCGCGCGGACCGCCGGTCCGTCGTACTCCTCGTCCATGTCGAACTCGACGATTGCGAGGGTGTTCGGCTCGCGGACGCCCGGCGGCGTCGCCGTCGAGGTCGTCCACGTGAGGATCGTCCCCTCGTACTCCCGGAGGTCGACCGTGCCGACGCGCTCGGCGCCGTTCGGGCTCACGGTGTGGGGCGGGTACGTGACGGTTCCGTCCGCGTACTCCGCGGCCTCGAAGGTCGGTTCGTCCGCCTGAGTGTTCTCGCTCATTGGTTGCCCTCCAGAATCGCCGTGGTCACGCAGTTCCCGAACCCGCCGACGTTGCAGGCGAGCCCCGTGTCGGCCTCGACCTGCCGCGGGCCGGCGTTGCCGGTGACCTGTTCGTATATCTCGTACACCTGCGCGACGCCGCTGGCGCCGAGGGGGTGTCCCTTCGACTTGAGCCCGCCGGAGGTGTTGATCGGGAGCTCGCCGTCGCGGTCGGTGACGCCCTCCTCGACCGCCTTCCACCCCTCGCCCTTCTCGAAGAAGCCGAGGTCCTCGCTCTGGAGGAACTCGAGGATGGTGAACATGTCGTGGAGCTCCGCCACGTCGACGTCGTCCGGACCGATCCCGGCCATCTCGTAGGCGATGTCGGAGGAGTCGGCGACTCCGCCCATCGTCGTCGGGTCCGCGCGCTCGTGGACGACGTGGGTGTCGGTCGCGCCGCCGATCCCCGAGACGACCGCGTACTCGTCCTCGGGAACGTACTCCTCGGCGACCGACTCCGGACAGAACACGAGCGCGGCGGAGCCGTCCGTGATCGGACAGAAGTCGTACAGGCGGAGCGGGTCGGCGACGATCGGCGACTCGAGCACCGTGTCGAGGTCGACCTCCTTCCGGAACTGCGCGTGGGGGTTGTCCACGCCGTTAGCGTGGTTCTTCACCGCCACCTTTCCGAGGCTCTCGCGCGGCGCGTCGTACTCGTCGAGGTAGAGCCGCGCCGTGAGCCCCGCGAACGAGGGGAGCGTGACGCCCTGTTTGTACTCGACCGGGTGAGTGAGCGACGCGATCACGTCGGTCGCCTCCGACGTCGTCCGGTGGGTCATCTTCTCGCCGCCGACGAGCATCGTCAGGTCGCTCGCGCCGGAGGCGACCGACTGCCACGCCGCGTACACGCCCGCGCCCCCCGACGAGGAGGTCTGGTCGATCCGGGCGGTGTAGGCGGGCTGTGCAGCCAGGTCGTGAGCGAGCGCGTTCGGGACCCCGGTCTGGCCCTCGAACTCGCCGCTGGCCATGTTCGAGACGTACAGGTGATCGAGGTCGTCGCCGTCGATCCCGGCGTCGTCGAGCGCGGCCGCGCCCGCCTCCGCCAGCAGCTCTCGCACCCACGCGTCACGTTGCCCGAACTGGGTCATCGACGCGCCGATGATCGCTACGCGTTCCATACGCGTGGGTCCACGGCGCCCGCCTAAAGCGTATCTCTCTGTGGCCGCCGAGCGGCCGCCCGCCGTTCCCCTCGACTCACTCCGCGCGCCGCCCGGCGTGGCCCGGGTAGTCGCGCTCGAACCGCGATCCGATCTCGTCGCGGTCGAGCCGTATCACGACCGGACGCCCGTGCGGACAGGCGTACGGGTTCTCGCACGCGTCGAGCCGGTCGAGCAGGTCGACGACCGACCCCTCCGTCAGCGAGGTGTTCCCGGTCACGGAGGGGTAACACGCGAGATCCGCGAGCAGCTCGTCGACCACGTCCGTCACCGGCTCGTCGCCCGCGGTCGCGTCGCCGACGAGCGCGGAGAGCACGTCCCGGACGAGTCCCGGGTCGAGCGCGGCGTCGAACACCGCCGGGACCGATTCGACCACCACCTCGCGCTCGCCCGCGCGCTCGGCGCGGAACCCGACCCCCGCGAGGTCGTCGACGAACTCCTCGAACAGCGCCGCCTCCCGCGCGGTGAGCTCGATCCGGACGGGCTCGGCGAGCGCCTGCGCGTCCGCGCCGTCGGCGAAGGCGGCCTGCAGGCGCTCGTAGTTCACCCGCTCGTCGGCGGCGTGCTGGTCGATCAGCACGAGCCCGTCGGGCGCCTCGGCGACGACGTACGTCTCGTGGAGCTGGCCGAGCACCCGCAGCGACGGGAGCGAGTCGTAGGTACGCTCCGCGCTCGTCGGCTCGCCGCCGAGGGTCCGCTGGGCGGTCGCGGTCGACCGCGACTCGGCCGTCGGCTCTCGTCGTTCGTCCGACGCTGGCGCGTCGGGGCCTGTCGCGGCGTCAGTGTCGGCCGCGTCTGAGTCGCCGGCCGTCGAGTCGCCGAACCGGTCGAGTCCGTCGCCATCTCCGGTGTCGGTCTCGGCGGTGGCGACCGCGCCACCGTCGTCGTCCCCCGCTCCGCCCTCGGCTCCCACCCCGCCCTCGGCCCCGTCCGGATCCGACTGCCAGCTCCGCGGCGAGGGGCGGTCAGACCCGGAGCCGGTGAAATCGGCGGACTCGGGAGAATCGGTGGAGTCGTCCGACCCCACGTCGCCGACCGCCCACGCCTCCTCGTCCGTGGGGTCCAGTTCGGACGCGCCGGTCGCGGAGCCGGCAGTCGGATCGCCGCTGTCGTCCCGGTCGCCGTCTCGACCGCTGTCGTCTCGATCCCCTCCCTTCCGATCGCTGAGCGCCGCGCGCTCGTGGTCGGTCCCGGCGCCGCCGACGGCCTCGGTCTCCGGGGTCTCGGGAGCGACCGCCGTCTCGTCCGGTGCGGACCGGCCTCTGGGGGCCGTCGAGCGGATCAGCCCGTGGTCGAGTAGGGCCTCCTCCACGGCGGCTACGACGGCCTCGCGCACCGCCGGCTCCTGGTCGAACCGGACCTCCAGCTTGCGCGGGTGGACGTTCACGTCGACGTCGCCGGGGGGGACCTCGACGAACAGCACCGCGAAGGGGTAGCGATCGGGCGCGAGCTGGCCGCCGTACGCGTCGAGGACGGCCTCGCGCAGGGCGCTCGCGGTGACGTACCGACCGTTGACGTAGGTCGCGAGGTACTCGCGGGTCGACCGGGTCGTCTCCGGGTGCGAGACGAGGCCGGTGACGCCGCGGACGGGCGGGTCGGCGGCGTCCGAGCCGGTCGGATCGCCGTCCCCGTCCGGCGCCCACTCCACGTCGACCATCGCCTCCGCGACCTCGCGGCCGTAGACGGCGAGGACCGCCGACCGGAGGTCGCCGTTCCCCTCGGTCGCGAAGGTCTCCCGGCCGTCGTGTTCCAGCGAGACGGCGACGCCGGGGTTCGCGAGCGCGTAGCCGGTGACGACCGTGTTGATCCGGTCGAACTCGGTCGCGGTCCGCTTGAGGAACTTCTTGCGGGCGGGGGTGTTGTAGAAGAGGTCCGCGACCTCCACGGTCGTCCCCTCGGGACAGCCCGCGGGTCGGACCTCGCCCACCTCGCCGCCCTCGACGGTGATCTCCGCGCCCGCGTCGGCGCCGGGCGGACGGGACCGGACGGTGAGCCGCGAGACCGCGCCGACGGTGTACAGCGCCTCGCCGCGGAAGCCGAGGGTGCCGACGCCGCGGTCGAGGTCCTCGATGTCGCCGATCTTCGAGGTGGCGTGCTCCGCGACCGCGGCCTCCAACTGGTCGGGGGGAATCCCCACGCCGTCGTCGCGGACGCGGATCCCCTCGGTGCCGCCGGCCTCGACCGACACGGCCACGCGCGTCGCGCCCGCGTCGAGGCTGTTCTCGATCAGCTCCTTGACGACGCTGGCCGGGCGCTCGACGACCTCGCCGGCCGCGATGCGCTGGACGGTCCGCTCGTCCAACCGCTCGATGTTCGGCGGCTCCATTGCTACTCACCGGTCGGTCGAGCGCGCACTTGAACCCGTTGTCGCCGACGGCGAGGCGAGAGGGAGGATGTGTCGCTGGAGTAGCGCTACTTAAAAACCGAACTGCGGTGGCGCGTGCCTCCGAGCGCCCGAAGGGCGTGAGGAGCACGCGCGAGGGAGTCGCTGGCGGCGGCAGCCGCCAGCGACGAGGCTGGGGAGGTGTGAGGCTGCGGTGCAGTGCGGTCGGGCAGGACTCAAAGTGGCAGTCGCGATTCCCGCGAGCGGAGCGAGCGGGAAGACGAGAGACAAAGTCTCTCGGAAGGACGAAGCACGGCGCAGTAAGCACTGCAAGGAGCGAGTGCAACGAGCGACTGAAGCGCGCAACAAGCCGCGCGAGTCGTCGCGGCTGGGGCTCTGGAGGTTTCCGCCGAGGAGTCGATCACGTGTGGCCGAACGGCTGGGGCCTTGGAGGAGTTTGTCGTCGATCCGCCAGTAGCCATTTATAAACGGACGACTGCGAACGTGTCAGAGTACACCACCAAATCATCGATCGCGTATAAGTAAGCGTAAGAACGAGAGATCGCAGAACGGAGGGAACCGGGCCGATCCGATTACCCCTCCATCCCGCCGAACGACAGCCCGTCTTCGACGGAGCGCTGGGCCGCGAAGTAGACGATCGCGACGGGGAGCGCGAACAGGTTCGCGAACGCCGCGAACCGCGTCCACGGCGTGGAGAACCGCCCCTCGGTCGCGATGTTGTACAGCTCCACCGAGAGCGGGTAGTTCTCTGGGCGCAGCAGCGTCTGCGCGATGATGAACTCGTTCCAGCCGGCGAGCCAGACGAAGATGAGCACGACGGCGAGCCCCGGCTTCGTCAGCGGGAGGATGACCTCTCGGATCGTGTCTAGGAAGCTCGCGCCGTCGACCATCGCCGCCTCCTCGTAGGAGACGGGGATGTTGTCCATGTACGTCTTCAACAGCCACGTGTTGAACGGGATCGCCGACGCGGCGTAGAACAGCCCGAGGATGAACAGGTTGTTCGTGAGTCCGTACGTGCTGAACAGCGAGTAGAGGGCGACGAGCGTCGCGATCGACAGCCCGGCGCCGATCTGCGTGAACAGCACGTAGCCGTAGAGGATGCGCTTGCGACCCACGAACTGCCGACGAGAGAACGCGTACGCGGCCGGGACGATCATCCCGAACCCGGCGACGAGCGTCACGCTGACGATGTAGAGGCTGTTGAACAGCGCGCCGGGACCGGTGTCGGTGCCGGCCCACCGGAAGCTCACCAGTCCGCTCTCCCCGCCGAGGACGAGCTGGGGATACCCCCAGTCGCCGTCGACGAAGAAGAAGTCGGACTCGTAGATCACCCACCGGTACGCGTCGAGGTTGTACGTCGCCGGGTCCGGGAAGATCCCGCTCGTGTTGAACAGCCGCGTCCCTTCCGCGAGCGACGCGGTCGTGATCCAGAACAGCGGAAACAGTAACACGAGCACCATCGCGAGCCCGAACAGCGTCATCAGGACGCTCTTGGTAACGTCCCACGCGGTGCGCTTCCCCGTGCGAACGTCGTATATCGCTCGCCGGATCATCACGGAGAACCGCTTCGGCGCGGTCGCGAGCGCGACCAGCTTCGCGCGGACCAAGGCGAGCGCGGAGGCGAGGAGGCTCATTCGTCACCCACCCCCTCTGCGAGGCCGCCGTAGCGCACGGCGACGTACATGAACAGCCCGACGAACGCGATGCCGACGATCAAGATTGCGGCCGATAAGCCGAACTGGTTGAACGTGATCGCCTCGCGGTAGCCGTAGACGATGATCAGCTCGTTTTGCCTCGATGGCCCGCCCTGGTTGAACACCCACGGGATCAGGAACTGCTGGAACGACGTCGCGGCCGTGAGGATCGACGCGAACAGCACCGGCCCCTTGATCGCGGGCAGCGTCACGGTGCGGAAGCGCTGAAGCGCGCCCGCTCCGTCGACCATCGCGGCCTCGTGGAGCGACCGGGGCACGTCCTGTAACGCGCTCACGATGATGATCACCATGAACGGGTACGCCAGCCACACCTCCGTGGTGACGTACGCGAAGAACGCCTCCCAGCGGCCGCTGAGGAAGCCGATCGGTACGTCGAACAGCAGGAGTTCGGGGGCCGACAGCGACGACATGAACTCGTTGTACCGGCCCAAGATCGTGTTGAACACCCCGTAGCGCGCGTCGCTGAACATCCCGCGCCAGACGGTGATCGTGAAGATGCCGGGGAACCCCAGCGGGACGATCACCGCCGCGCGCATGTACCGCTTGCCGGCGACGCGCACGTGGTTCAACAGGAGGGCGATCCCCACCGCCAGGAACACCTTGAGCACGAGCGAGACGGCGACGAACAGCCACGTCGTCGTCATCGACGTCCAGAACTGCGAGTCTCCGATCAGCTGGGCGTAGTTGGCCAGCCCGATCAGCTCGGCGCCGCCCCCGATCACCGACCCGGCGAACGTCGCGTCGGTGAGCGAGATGTAGAAGAGGTAGAAAATCGGATACAACATGAAACTGGAGAAGAGGAGGACGCCGGGGGCGACGAGCAGGAGCCCCCAGTCGCGGCTGGAGAAGGGCAGCGCTGTGCGGAGGCGCGAGAGCCCGCTGACGCCGGTGCCGGGTTGCGAAGAGGCCATCGCTTCGGAGAGGGCCTACAGCGCCTCCCGGATCTCGGAGGCGGCCTGATCGAGCGCGGCGTCGCTGTCCTGCTCGTCGTTGAAGACGCGCTCCAACGCTTCCGTCACGGGCGTCCAGACGCTGTCCATGTCGGGATGCGTCGGGATGGGGACGCCGTGGTCGACCTGTCGGGCGAACGCCTGGACCTCGCTGGAGAGGTCGTCGTTGCCCACCACGTCGGCGAGCACGGGGATGTACCCCTGCTCTTCGGCGTTGGTCTGGATGACGTCCGCGTTGGTCGTGTACCACTCGGCGAGGCCGGTCGCGGTGTCGACCGTCGACTGGTCCGCGTCGGCCAGCATCGCGCTGAAGTAGAACAGCTGGATCCCGGAGTACGTGCGCGGGTTGTTCCCGTCGACGGTCGGCAGCGTCGTGACGCCGAGGTTGTCGATCTCGCCGCTGAGATTCCCGAGCTCCCACGGACCGTTGATCGCGAACGGCGCGAGCCCGTCCGCGAACGCGACGATCTGCGACTCGTATCCGGGATCGGCGGGAACGTAATCGGACAGCGTTTCGAGGGCGTCCATGCCCCGCTTACACGCGTCGCTGTCGACGGTCACTTCCAGGTTCTCCTCGTCGAAGATGTTCCCGCCGTACGCCTGGATGAACCCGCTGACGAAGTAGGGGTCCGTCACGGGGTACGAGAGCCCGTACTGCCCGTTATCCGGATCGTGGTGCTCGTCCATGATCGAGACCATCTCCTCCATCGTCTCCGGCGGCTCGTCGACCATGTCCTCGTTGTAGAACAGGGCGACGGTCTCGGAGGCGAACGGGAGCCCGTAGAGCGAGCCGTCGAACTGGGCGGCCTGCCGGGCGGTCTCGGTGTAGCTGTCGAGCGAGACGTCGACGTCGTCGCTCGCGTCGTACAGGAACGGCGGCTCCTCGCGGACCGCGAACCGTCCGACCCAGTCGTGCGCCCAGATCCACGAGTCGGGGCCGTCGCCGGCCGGGATCGCCGTCTCCAACTGCTGGTCGAGTTCCCCGCCGGGGGCCTCCTTGTTGACGGTGTTGCCGGACTCCGACTCGTACTGGTCGATGTAGCCGGAGATGGCCTGGTCCTCGGCGTCGGAGAGGTCGGCCCACAGCCTCGCGGTGCCCGTGGTACCGCCGTCGGAACCGTCGGAGCCGTCGCTGCCATCGGAGCCGTCCGACCCGTCGGAACCGTCAGCTCCGTCACCGCCGTCGCCGCCGGTGCTGATACAGCCCGCGAGCGCCGCGAGCGCCGTCGATCCCCCCATCGATTTCAGGAGCGTTCTGCGTTTCTCGTTCATATGTCTACAACAAACGATGAATTACATATTCATACATTTAGTACTTTGGGTCGGGTTCGCAGGGAGCCCGATAAGCGCGGCTCGACGCCCGATCGAACCGCGATCGGCGTTCTGATAATATTTAAGATGAGATCGTTCCTCATACATCGGCAAAACAGCAAAGCACTAATATGCCAGTAGGACCGTTCTCCTGGAAATGGCACGAGTCACGCTCGACACGCTCCGGAAGGAGTTCGACCGGGGGACCATCGTCGCCGTCGACGACATCGACCTGGAGATCGAGGACGGCGAGTTCGTGACCGTCGTCGGGCCGTCTGGCTGCGGGAAGACGACCACGCTCCGGATGGTCGCGGGGCTGGAGGAGCCCACGTCGGGCGCCGTTCGGTTCGACGACGAGGACGTCACCGAGGTTCACGCGAAGGAGCGCCCGGTCGCGATGGTGTTCCAGAACTACGCGCTGTACCCCCACAAGACGGTCATGGGGAACATGGAGTTCGGGCTCAAGATGAGCACCGACATGACCCCGGAGGAGCGTCGCGAGCGCGTGACCGAGATGGCCGAGATGATGGGGATCGAGGACCTGCTCGACGACAAGCCGGACGAGCTCTCCGGCGGGCAGAAACAGCGCGTCGCGCTCGGCCGCGCCATCGCCCGCGAGCCCGAGGTGTTCCTGTTCGACGAGCCGCTCAGCAACCTCGACGCCAAGCTCCGCACCGAGATGCGCGCGGAGATCCAGAAGCTTCAGAAGGAGTTCGGCGTCACCGCGATGTACGTCACCCACGACCAGGAGGAGGCGATGACGATGGGCGACCGCCTCGCGATCTTGAACGACGGGAAGCTCCAGCAGGTCGGGAAGCCCACCGAGGTGTACGAGAACCCGGTCAACGAGTTCGTCGCCGGCTTCATCGGCTCGCCCTCGATGAACTTCATCGACGTGGAGGTCGAGACCGACGGCTCGTCGGCGACGATCCGCGACGACGCGTCGGGGCTCGCCTTCGAGCTCAGCGACGAGTACGTCGCGGGTCACGAGCTGGAGAACGCCCCCTACACGCTCGGGATCCGCCCCGAGAACATCCGGATCGTGGAGGACCCGACCGGCGACGAGACGCTCACCTCGACCGTCGAGGTCGTCGAGCCGATCGGCTCCGACAACTACGTCCACCTCGCGATCAACGAGGACTTCCTCGCGCGGTCGACCCCGGACGTCCTGCCCGAGACCGGCGACGAGGTCGGCGTGGCGTTCGAGGAGTCGGACATTCACCTGTTCGACACGGAGACCGGCGAGGACGTGTTCCTGACCGACGAGGAGATCGCGGCTGCGGTGGCCTGATAAACACCGTTTTCTCGAAGCGTGACCGTGTTCGCCGCCGTCGACGCGCTGCGTGATCGCCTATAAACAGCGGACTGCAGCTCGATGGCGACCGTCGTCCTCGCGGCTGCCCCTTTGAGTCCCGCCCGCCCAGCACCGCAGCCTCACGCCTCCCCAGCCTCGTCGCGGCCGCTTTTAAGCGGCCGCGGCTCCCTCGCGCGTGCTGACTCGCGGCCGCCAAAGGCGGCCGCTCGCAGGCACGCGCCACCGCAGAAAATAGGATCTAAAAGTCGATTTATAAACCGCTTCGTCCTCCGCGTCAGCCCCTCAGTCCGCCGCGTCCGGCGTCGGCGCCTCGCCGCCGAGCCGGTCGCGGTCGTGGTCCGCCTCGAAGTCGAGATCCGGCCCGCGCGCGATGATCCCGGAGGGAGTCACGTCGGGGTGAGTCGTGTAGTAGTGCTCCTTGATGTGGCTCATGTTCACCGTCTCGGCGACGCCCTCGGTCTGGTAGAGATCGCGCAGGTACGGCCAGAGGTTGTCGTACTGGTGGACGAACTTCTTGTTACACATGAAGTGGGTGTGGTACACCTGGTCGAACCGGACCAGCGTCGTGAACATGCAGATGTCTGCCTCGGTCAGCGAGTCGCCGACGAGGTAGCGCTGGTCGGCGAGGTGGTCGTTCCAGCGGTCGAGCGCGCCGAACAGCTCGTCGATCGCCTCGTCGTAGGCCCCCTGCGAGGTCGCGAACCCGGCCCGGTAGACGCCGTTGTTGACGGGCTCGTAGATGTCGGTGATCACCTGGTCGACCTCCGCGACGGTCGCCTCGTCGTCGGGACCGGGGAGCAGCGACGCGTCGTTGCCGAACTCGTCGAACGCGGTCGAGAGCATGCGGAGGACCTCGCGCGACTCGTTGTTGACGATCGTCTCCTCCTCGGTGTCCCACAGCACGGGGACGGTCACCCGACAGGTGGCGTCGGGGTCGGCCTCGACGTAGAGTTCGCGGAGGTAATCGCTGCCGTGGAGCTTGTCGGGGGTACACCCCTTCTTCTCGGGAGAGAACTGCCAGCCCCCCTCGGCGCGGTACGGGTCGACGACCGAGACGTCGATCACGTCTTCCAACCCGAGCAGCGACCGCGCGAGCAGCGTCCGGTGCGCCCACGGGCAGGCGTACGAGACGTAGAGGTGGTACCGGCCGGCCTCCGGCTGGAACCGCTCGTCCGGCTCGGCGTCGACGTGGTCGGGCACGTCGCTGCCGGCGATCCAGTTTCGGAAGGTCGTCTCGCCGCGCTGGAACGAGCCGTCCTCGCCCGTGGTCTCGTACGCGTCGGTCCGCCACTCGCCGTCGACCAGTTGGTTCATACCGATCGGACGGGCGCGATCCCCATAACGTGGGCGGGGACACGTGTGTCACCGGGATATTCGCTCCGTTTCGGATCTCTTCGGCCTCGCCGGCGGAACCGGCGGAGTCGACGGAACCGGTGCAATATTTCCGCGTCGCGACCACCTCCCGGACGCGGCCCGCCGGGTGCTCGTCGCGGGCCACGGCGCGTACCCCATGGACGAGGACGTCTCCCGGCGCCGCCCCGTCGCCCGCGCGCTCCCGGACGGAGAGGGACGCGAGCGCGCCGACGCCTTCCGCGAGGCCGGCGTCGACCACGTGGTCGGCTACCCCGCACGCGGGACCGACGAGCTCCTCTCGTCGGCGCCCGCCCCTCTGTTTTTAAGATGTGCCAGCGACAGGCGAGCGCATGAGCCGCTCCGACGCGCCGACGGACCGAGACGTTCCCGCAGATCGAGGCCCCTCGTCCCCCGAAGTCGCCGTCGTCGGCGGCGGCGCCGTCGGCGTCACCGCGGCCGCCGACCTCGCGGCCCGCGGCGCCGACGTGACGCTGTTCGACCGGGGCGACCTCGGCGCCGGAAGCTCCGGGCGCGCGGCGGGCGTGCTGTACGACGCGTACGCCGAGGACGTCGACGCCGCGCTGGCCGCCCGCGCGATGGAGCGGTTCCGGGCGTTCGACCGCTCGCTCCCCGGATTCTCGTTCACGTCGTGCCCCTACGTCATCGCCGTCCGCGAGGGCGACTCGGACGCCGAGGCCGTGCCGGCGATGGTCGACCGGATGCGGGCACACGGCCGCGACGTGTCGCTCGTCGACCCCGCGACCCTCGGCGACCGGTTCCCGATCGCCACAGACGACCTCGCGGTCGCCGCGGTGGCCGAGGGCGCCGGGTGGTGCGACCCCGCGAGCTACGTCGCCGCGACGGGCGAGCGAGCGCGTCGAGAGGGGGTCGCCGTCGAGACCGACACCCCCGTCTCGCTCGCGGGCGACGGTCCCGAACTGCGGGTCGGCGGCGTGGAGCAACCCGGCGACAGCCGGGAGTTCGACGCGGTCGTCGTCGCCGTCGGCGCGCACACCGCGGAGTTCCTCGGCGACGCGGGGATCGAGGTCCCCGTGGTCCCCTACCGCGTGCAGGCGCTGACGGCCGGGGTCGGCGGCGGGTCGGCGAGCTACGACGCCCCGATGGTGTACGACGCGACCGCGGGCGCGTACGTCCGGCCGCACCCGACCGGGCTGCTCGCCGGCGACGGCACGGAGCCGGTCCCGGCCGACCCGGAGGACTACGACCCGACGGGCGACGACTGGTTCGTCGAGTCGGTCTCGTCGACGCTCCGCGAGCGGCTCGACGCGGTGGGCGAGGGCGGGGCAGACGGCGCGGGCGAGACGGACGCTCCGGACGTGGAGCGCGCGTGGGCCGGCCTCTGTACGGCCACCCCCGACGGCGACCCGCTCGTCGGGCCGATCGGGGACCCCGCCGACCGCGTGTTCGTCGCCGCCGGCTGGCAGGGACACGGGTTCATGCGCGCGCCGGCGATCGGCGAGATCGTCGCCGAAGGGGTGTTGGCCTCGCTCGACGGGCGCGAAGCGAACGACCCGGAATCGCCGTGGATCGACGCGTTCGCTCCCGACCGATTCGACGGCGACGAGGAGTTCGAGATCGCGGAGGGGATGTCGGTGGAGGGCCGGGTGAGGGAGTGAGGGAGTGAGGGGTCGTCTCAGGCGTCGTCGGCCGCGTCGCTCTCCGTCTCGTCCGCTTCGTCCTCCTCTTCCACCACGGCCACGTCCCGGCCGTCGTCCTTCTTCGGGATCTCCACTTGGAGGGTGCCGTTTCGCGTGAGCGTCGCGTTCGCTCCCTGGGGCGTCACGTTCGCGTCGCGGGGGAGATCGGCGCTTCCGGAGAGCGAGACGCCGCGGCCGGGAAACAGCATCTCGTAGCCGTCGTAGAAGTCGCGGAAGCGGTCGAGTTCGACCTCGACTGTGTGATCGAGGAAGGTGACGTTCAGGTCCTCGCCGCGGACGCCGGGGGCGTCGAAGACGACGAGGTAGGCGTCGTCGCTCTCCAGGAGGTCGTACGAGAGCGGCCGCCGCTCCTGCATCTTGCTCCACCCGCGGCCGAGGCGTTCGAGGGCGCGGCGCACGACCGACCGGCCGGTCTCGACGAGTCCGCTCACGGGTTACACCTCGATCTCGGTGAGGTCGCTCCCGCCGCAGTACGGGCACGACAGGTCCTCGACCGCGTGGTCGTCGGGCACGTCGTAGGTGTAGTGGTTCTCGAACATGTCGAGCTCGCAGTCGTCGCTCTCGCATTTGACCTCCATCGTCGATGGCATATACGGAGTCGTTGTGTCGGCGAGGGCTTAAACGGCGTGGCGACGGCGGTCGAGAGGACGCGCCGACTCCGCGGGACCGATCAGAGTCCAGACCCCCGAAGGTGCTCGGGAACGACCGTGCGCTCGGCGAGGAACGCGACGAGTGTCCCGAACGCGACGCCGGCAAGGAAGCCGGGACCGTACGGGAAAAACGGGACTTCGAACGCGAGCGCGATGCCGAGGCCGACGGAGGTGGCAAGGACCGCGGCGCCGAACGCGACGTACGTCACCGTCTCCAGTCGATCCGGCGGGAGCCGGTCCCGCGCCACCCACGCGATCGGTCCGAGGGCGATTGCGGTGGCGACCGCCCACGCGGCCGCGATCCCCCACGGCCGGGGCTCCGCGCCGTAGAACTGCACCGCGGCGTACGCGCAGACGGCGGCGAGCGCGACGTACTGCCCGATCCGTTGGCGGCGGGTTGGCGTCTCGGAGGGCACGACTGCCGTATTCGTGCGGTTTCTTATAAATAGCCGACCCGCCGCCGGACGCTCTCGGGTGGGACTCCGGCGTTCCGCACGCTTTTCCCGTCTCGGCCGACTACGGTGGGGTAACATGACCGATTCGCCCGCGTCGGGCCGGGGATCGCTCCCGCCCGACCCGAACGACCTCTCCGTCACCATCGTCGACGGCTACGTCGACGAGCCGGCGCACTTCGGCGTGCCGCCGTACATCTCGACGTACCCGCGGTACACGGCCGGCGCGCTCGTCGACGCGGGCGTCCCCGAGTCGCGGATCACCTACCACACCATCGACGAGCTGCGCGAGGACCGGGGCAAACACGCCGACGTCGCGAACGCGGACCTCATGGTGTACGTCGGCGGAATGACGGTCCCGGGCAAGTACGTCGGCGGCACCCCAGCGGAGCCGGACGAGGTGCGCGAGCTCGGGTGGACCGCCGACGGCGTCACCCTGCTGGGCGGCCCCGTGCGGTTCGGGGTCGGCGAGGAGAACGCGGGCGCACAGGAGACCGAGCGCGACGACCTCGACTACGACTTCGTCGCCATGGGCGACGTGGAGGCGGCCGCGTACGACCTCGTCAGCGAGGGGTTAGAGGGGTTCGGTAACCGGATGCGCGACAACGCGGAGATCGACCGGTGGGCCGAGAAGGGGGCGTTCGTCGTCGAGCAACACCCGAACCACCCCGACTACCTCATCTGCGAGATGGAGACCTCCCGCGGGTGCGCCTACCGCTGCTCGTTCTGCACGGAGCCGCTGTACGGGAGCCCGGCGTTCCGCGAGGCGCGCTCGGTCGTCGACGAAGTGGACGCGCTCTCGGATCGAGGAGTCAGGCATTTCCGGCTCGGCCGGCAGGCCGACATCCTCGCGTTCGGCGGCGACGGCGAGGCGCCGAACCCGGACGCGCTCCGGGAGCTGTACGGCGGGATCCGCGAGGTCGCGCCCGACCTGCGGACGCTCCACCTCGACAACATGAACCCGGTGACGATCACCGACTACCCCGAGGCCTCACGCGAGGCGATCCGCGTGATCGCCGAGCACAACACGCCGGGCGACACCGCCGCGTTCGGACTGGAGTCGGCGGACCCGGTGGTCCAGGAGGAGAACAACCTGCTCGTCACCGCCGAGGAGTGTCTGGAGGCGGTCCGCGTCGTCAACGAGGAGGGCGGCTGGCGGCCGGGCGACACCCCCGAGGCGACGCCCGGCGGCGACGGCAGGGTGACCGGTCCCTCGACCGGGCCGGACGCCTCCCCGCGGCTCCCGAAGCTACTCCCCGGGATCAACCTCGTTCACGGGCTCGCGGGCGAGCGTCCGGAGACGTACGAGCACAACAAGGAGTTCCTCCAGACCGTCTACGACGAGGGGCTCATGCTCCGCCGGATCAACATCCGGCAGGTGATGGCGTTCGCCGGCACGGAGATGGCCGAGACGGGCGCGGACATCGCACAGGAGCACAAAGACCAGTTCCAGGCGTACAAAAAGGAAGTCCGCGAGACCGTCGACAACCCGATGCTGGACCGCGTCGTCCCGCCGGGGACGGTCCTCCCCGACGTTCACTTGGAGTACCACCAGGACGGCAAGACGTTCGGGCGCCAGCTCGGGACCTACGCCCTCCTCGTCGCCGTCCCCGGCGAGCGGGAGCTCGGCACCGCCATCGACGTGGCGATCACGGACCACGGCTACCGCTCGGTCACGGGCGTCCCGTACCCGCTCGACGTGAACGCGGCGTCGATGGACGAGCTGACGGCGATCCCCGGCATCAACCGGAGTAAGGCGGGCGACATCGTCGTCGGGCGCCCGTACGGCTCGATCGACGAGGTCGACACCGGCGTCGCCGACCTCTCGCGGTTCGCCGTCGCCGACGACACGAACGTGGCGATACCGGGGCGAGACCGCGCGGGATCGGGTCCGGGACCCGCCGCGCGCTCCCTACTCGACCGACGGGACGGCTCTTCCGTCGGGCGTGGTGACTGAGCTGATGGCGACGCCGGACCCGGGGCCGTCGGTTACTCGCGTCGAACTTCCGGTCGACACCCGCGCGCCAGGCGGGACGACGAACGCCTACCTCGCGGCCGGCCTCCTCGTCGACCCCGCGGCCCGTATCGAAGCGCTCGACGCCGCGGTCGGCGTCGACGAGTCGGGCGTTGCGGCCTCCTCGTCGACCACCGCGGTCGACGCGATCGCCGTCACCCACACGCACCCCGACCACGTCGGCGCGGTCGCCGAGTACGCCGACCTGACTGGCGCGCCCGTGTTCGCGCACGCGGACCACGTCGACCGGTTCGTTGCAGCGACCGGGATCGAGCCCGACGGGACGTTCCGTGACGGCGACCTCGTCGGCGACACCTCCGTCAGCGCGGTCGAGACGCCCGGGCACGCCTCGGATCACGTCGCGTTCGCGGTGCCCGCGAAGCTCGACGACGGGGGTGAGGACACGACCGGAGAGCTCCTCTGTGGCGACCTCGCGGTCGCCGAGGGAAGCGTCGTCGTCGGCGCTCCCGACGGCGACCTCCGCGAGTACCTGGACAGCCTCGAACGGGTCCGAGAGACGGGGTACGACCGACTCCGTCCGGGACACGGTCCCGCTATCGACGACCCGAAGGCCGTCTGTCAGCGACTGATCGACCACCGGCTGGACCGCGAGCACGCGGTCCTCGATGCGGTTGCGGCCGGGGCCGACGACGTGGGCGCCGTGGTGGACGCCGCCTACGAGAAGGACCTGACCGGCGTCGCGGACCTCGCGCGAGCGACGGTCGTCGCTCACCTCGAGAAACTGGTCGCAGAAAACCGAATTGACGACGGGTGGGCGGAGCGGACCGACGGCGATGCGTCCGCCGAGTAGGCTTTCCGTCGGGCTATGGCTCCGCTTCGAGGTGAGCCGCCAGCTCGTCGAGCGGCGTCTCCGCCACGTCCACGAACCGTCCCCCCACGTCCTCGACGCCGCCGTCCGCCGCCGGGTCGTCGCCGACGTGGACCAGCGACGCGGGCGCGACGCCGAGGGCCTCGGCCGCCGCCTCGAACGCCTTCGGGTGGGGCTTCCGCCAGCCGCAGCCGATGCTCGTCGTGACCGCGTCGAACTCGCCGCGGAGGCCGGCGCGGATCAGCGTCTTGGGAACCAGTTCGGGCACCGCGCAGTTCGAGAGGAGGCCGACCGGCCCCCGGTCGCTCACGTCGCGAACGGCCTCCAGCGCGCCGTCGCGCCGGGTCACGTCCGGGTCGAACGCCGCGACGACGGCGTGCCGGGCGACGTTGTCCGCGGCCTCCACGTCACGGGAGTCGAGCGCGTGCGCCACGTGTGCGGGGAGGGGGACCTCGGCGCCCGTCGGTGCGTCCACGTGTCGCTCGCCGTACGCGACGTGCCAGTCGTCCGGCACCTCGACGCCGCGTGACTCCAGCTCTCGCGCGACGATCTCCGCGGGGTCGGACGGGTACTCGACGTCGACGAGAGTCCCGAACAGGTCGAAGGTGACTGCCACAGTATCGGAACTACGGCGAAAACGGGATTGAACCTGTCGGTCGGCGCGGCCGATGCCGGATTTCGAGGCCGATCGGGTGCCCGGGCGCCCGTCGAGGCGCGTCCGTCAGAACATCGGCGCGATGTGGAGCCCGTAGAGCCGGAAGAGGCCGGTCACCCACGCGCACAGCCAGAGCAGCATGAACCCGGCCACGCCGGCTCGGAGCCGGGCGCGCCAGTGGCCCATGTCCTCGTGGATCTCGTCGATGTCGACGTCGGGGTCCTCGTAGGCGTCCGCGTTGCGCTTCGCCTGCAAGATCCGGGCGATGCCGGTGAGCGCGAACGCCAACAGCGCGTACGCCTGCACCCCGAGGAACGCGTGAATCACGGCGAGCCCGGACAGGTGCATGAAGAGCCGCGGGATCATCCATCCGACGATCGGGACCGTCGTGAGCACGAGCCCGGCGCCGATGTACCGCAGGTGGCGCATGAGGACGGTCCACGTCACGGTCTCGGTGTCGATCATGATCCACGCCCCGTACAGCAGGAACGGGAGGCTCGCCGTCACCGACAGCCCGGCCGCCGCCGCGATAACCGACTCGTCGACCATTACCCGCGGTTGGATCTCCGGCGCGTAAAGCCCCGCGATCCGCGGCCCGTGGCCGCGGTGTCTCCACCCGGATCGCTCCGGTCCGGGTCACACCGCCCGCAGACGAAAACAGTTAGCGTCCGGAGCACGTACTGACGGACAATGGAGGACACCTCGACGGACCCGGATCCGGGGTCGCGGCCGGACCGGTCGCCGGGCGAGTCCGACGGCGACGACGGGTCTCCCGGTGACGACGCGCCTCGCGAGGGTGACGGTGACGCTCCGGACGGTGCGTCCAGTGCGCCCGACGCTCCCGACGGCGCGGACGACGCGTACGACCTCGCCGCGCTCCGTGAACGGGTCGACGAGGAGTACGACTTCGACGACTTCGGTCCCTCGGACATGGCCCGGATGAGCGCCGAAGAGTGGGACGCCGCGTTCGATCCGGAGTCGTGGATCACCGGCGATCGGTTGCTCGATCGCGCTGAAGCGGAGCTGAAGTCCCGGATAGCTCGACGGGACGTGTTCGGCGTGTTGGAGCGCGTCCGAGAGGACGGCGAAGAGCGGATCCTCGTGTACTCCGACGAGGGGTACGCGATCGTCCGGCCGACGGGAGAGGTGACCGGTCAGGGGACCGTGCTCCGCGACATCGAACCCGTCGTCGCGCTGGCGGCGATGGAGTCGCACGACGTGCCCGAACCCCCGGACGACTGGTCGCTTCCGCATCCGGACACGGTCCCGGAGGGCTCTGGCGAATTCGGCAACCTGATGATCCAGGTGATCGCGGTCGTGCAGGTGCTCGCCGGGGCGGCGCTGCTCGTCGCCTCGTTCGTCGCCGACCTGAACACGATCGTCGCGCCGGCGATGGGGATCGTGTTCCTGCTTATCGGTCTGCTGCTCTTCGTCATGGTCGCGAACGCGCGGCTCTCCGATCGGTTCCGCTCGGAGGAGTACCGCGAGCGGCTGCGGGCCCTCCGACAGGCCAAGGAGCGGCCCGACTTCGTCCCGGTCGAAGGCGGGGCCGTGAACGACGACGACCGCGACGAGTGAACCGCCGATATCGCGGGACACAGGCCTTGTAAACCCCTCCGCGTCAACGGGTTCAGTCGGTGGGTTTAAGCGCACCCCGTCCCGAGTGAACCTGTATGAAAAGGCGGGAATTCGTGCGCACGGCCGGCGGTGCGACCGCCGTGGCCGCGGCCGGTGCCGGGGCAACCGGGACGGCCGCCGCACAGGAGGCGGAACCGGACTGGCCGAGCGGTGTCACCGGCGGAAACCTCGGGGAGTACCAGGACGCCCGCGGCGAGAGCGAGGTCACCGTCGAAGTCGGCGCGGGCGACAGCGGCCTCGCGTTCGCCCCGACCCAGTTGTGGGTCGACACCGGCACGACGATCACGTTCGAGTGGACCGGGAACGGCGGCGACCACAACGTCGTGACGGTCGAGGGCGAGGCGTCCCTCGACAGCGGCGACCCCGTCGGCGAGGAAGGATACACCTACGAGTACGAAGTGACCGAGGAGGACGCGGGGATCACTCACTACCATTGCTCGCCCCACGACGCGGTCGGGATGCACGCCGGTATCGCCGTCGGTGAGGACGTCCCCACCGTCGAAACCGGCGGGAACACGGGGTGGCCGGAGAACATCGCCAAAGTCGGCGTCCCGCTGCACGCCCACTGGGTCGGCGTCGCGGCAATACTCGGTATCGCGCTGACCTTCGTGTTCACCTTCTACCTCCTGAAGTACGGCGAGTCGGCCCACACCGGCCATGGGGGGAGACAATGAGCTCCGGGGGCTCCTCGTACGGCGACATCCACCGGTACGAGCCCGCTCGCGAGAGCACCGCCGCCGCGATCGCGATCGTGCTTCTCACGATCATCGAGGTCGTGTTCGTCTCTCTGTTCGTCTACGGGCTCATGTCCGCGTGGGCCTCGACGGAATTCGGGAACATGTTCGCCGGCGCGTTGCTGGCGATGATATTCATCGACCTCGCCTTTATCCTCCTCCTGTACCGCAAGGAGTTCCTGCCCGACGTGATGATCGTAAAGAAGCGCCGCCGCAAGTGGGAGGACCTCTACGTCCGCGAGGAGGAGAAAGACGGCGTCGGGGTCGACACCGGGAACCTGGCCGAGACGCTCAAACGGGCCGTCTACCCGTACTACAAGAAGTAACTGACAATGAGCCTCAAAAAACAAGACGAGATGGACCACAACGCGTGGCTTAAAAATCAGGACCTGACGGTCATCGAGACCGCGTTCCTCACCACGCTCATCTGGCTCGACAAGCGGCTCCGCATCGTCGACTACCTCGAGCTACTGGAGACGATGTACTACCGCGCGAACCTCCAGATGCCGAAGAGCCACACGGAACAGTACGACCTCGACAACAAGTTCTGGTACTGGTACCCCCTGTACTCGCTCGGGTCGCTATCGATCGTCGCGTACCTCGTCGCCGCGGTCTCCGGCGCGCTGCTCGGGTTTTACTACTCCCCGTCGACCGCCGGCGCCGCCGCGCAGGGCGACCCGACGGCCGCGTACGACTCGCTCGTGATGATCATGACGGACGTGCAGTTCGGGTACATGCTCCGCTCCATCCACCGCTGGGCCGCCCAGTTCATGGTGGCGGCGGTGTTCCTCCACATGCTTCGCGTGTACTTCACCGGCTCCTACAAGGAGCCCCGCGAGGTCAACTGGATCCTCGGGATCGTCCTCATCGGACTGACGCTGCTGTTCGGCTTCTCCGGGTACGTGCTCCCGTGGAAACAGCTGTCCTACTGGGCCGCACAGATCGGCGTCGAGATGGCGCTCGCGACGCCCATCGTGGGCGAGTGGGCGGCACAGCTCCTGTTCGGCGGCTTCACGCTCGGACAGGCGACGCTCGTGAGAATGTACATCCTGCACGTCTTCGTGCTGCCGTTCGTGGTGACTGGCCTCATCGCCCTCCACGTCGGCATCGTCTGGGTGCAGGGAATCGCGGAGCCGCACTAATCCAATGACCGACGACGACACCCCCATGACGGACGGAGGTACCGACGACGAAGCGCGCACGGACGGCGGTCCGCCGGCCACCGTACCGCCGGACGACGAGACCCCCACTTGGTCGGATCGCAAAGAGCGCTCGCAGGGGCTCGCACAGCTCACCTACCAGTACTTCGAGCGTTCCCGCCGCGAGGACGAGGACCTCCGCGCCGAGTCGACGTACGTCGAGCGCGACGTGCTCGGCTTCCCGACGTGGCCCCACGAGACGCTCCGGAACCTCGCTATCACGAGCTTCTTCGTCGGGATCATGCTCCTCGTCGCGGCGCTGATGCCGGCGCACTTCGGCGAGCCCGCGAACCCCGGCTCGACGCCGGCGATCATCCTCCCCGACTGGTACCTCTACTGGTCGTTCGGGCTGCTGAAGCTCAATCCGCTCAACCCCGAGCTGGCCGTGCTCGACGGCAACATCGCGATAGGGAACGAGTTCCTCGGGATCATCGCCCACGGGATCATCTTCGGCGTTATCGGGCTCGTGCCGTTCCTCAACAAGGGGAGCGCACGCCGACCCGTCGAGCAGCCGTTCTGGGCCGCCGTCGGCGTGACGGGCGTCATCCTGGCGTTCACGCTCGCGGCGCTCGCGATCCAGAACTTCTTCCCGATCTCGCTCGACCTGCTCATCACGCTCACGTTCATCCTGCCCGTGCTCGGCGGGATCATCACCTACGCGGTGTTGAAGACCATGCGTGAAGGGTACATGTACGACCTGAATCGGCGGTACTACATGTTGCGCCCCCCGAAGTAACCGGCCGACGGACCATCGATTTTGCGGTCACCGTTCACCGATGTCACCACCACCCGACCACGACGACACACAGGCGTTCGACGAGACCGGGGACCCGGTCGCGAAGGACGCCGAAGAGGACCCGCGAAACGAACCGACCGGGCCGCGCGTCGGTCCCGACGGTCGGGAGATCGTCGTTCCGTTTCGGCTGTACAAGGCCGTCACCGTCTTCTCCACGCTCGCCGCCGTGATCGCGTACCTGATCGGCTTCACGCTGATCGACGCCGCGACGCTGCAGATCAGCTTCGTCCGGACGACGATCGTCTACCTGCTCAACAACGCCGGGCTCTACCCGTCCGACGACCTCCTGGTCGCGGTCCTCGCGATCACCGGGATCGGGTTCCTCGTCGCGGGAACGGCGGTGTACGTTCTCGGCACGCGGTTCCGCGGGCAAGGGATGGGAAAGCCTCAAGGCGATTCCAGCGAAACCTGAGATAATGGCAGACGAGTTCATGAAGGGGTTCACCCTGTTCACGCTCGGCGGTCTCGGATGGCTCACCTTCGGCGGCTGGTATCGGACGCCCTCGTACTACGACGTCGTCCAACTCGTTAATCCGGCCGAAGGGGTCAACACGGCCTACGGCGAGATCGGGTTGGTCGTCGGCGACGCGTCGTTCTGGCTGATGATCCTCGGCGCGCTCACGTTCTGGGTGTTCATCCCGCTGAGCCGCCAACTCCGCGACATGATCGGCGGCGACGCCGACGCCGCGAACTGACCGCGACCGTTTCTCCTCGGTTTTTCACCCTCTGCCCCCCGTTTTCCGTCATGGTGTCGACTCCACGGTTCGATCCGTTCGGCCTTCTGTCGACTTCGCCGTGCGTTTGACTCCAGCCCGGAGGTCTCGGTGCCGGATCGAGGAGGCGTTCGGAACTGCGCAGTTTGCACGAGCCGGCCCTGTCGTTCCTCGCCCACCAGTCAGATTCTCGTCCGAAACGGCCGCTCCCTGACCGATTGCGGGAGTGGGTGAATCACTGTGATAGCGTGGTTATTTATAAGTCGAGTTTTGGTGTTTTGTCGGCTATTTATAGGTGATTGACGGCCCTGCGGTGATGCTCTCCAAAGCCCCAGCCGTGAGGCGGGCACATGCTCGCTGCGCTCCTCACTCAGTCGCTATCGCTCCTTCGTTGCGGTGCTTACGTCTCCTGCGCCCGCCTCACGGCTGCCCCTTTGAACCCCACCCAACCGCACAGCCTCACACCTCCCCAGCCTCGCCGCGGCCGCCAAGGCGGCCGCGGGCTCCCTCGCACGCGCTCCTCGCGGCCGCCGAGGGCGGCCACTCGGAGGCGCGCGCCACCGCACCGCATTTATAAGTAGATGCTGCTGGCGCTCACGATAGTTTAAATACTGTATCGTTGTCGTGGTTCTGAAACACCCACTCCCGTTATCGCTCGCCGTTACCGGTGCTTCAGCACTCTCGATCGACCTCGGTCGAAGATGAGCCCGACTCGCCGGATCGCGCTCGTCTACGCGACGACGAACTGGTTCCAGATCCCCGAGACGAGGAAGAACAGCGAGTAGTAGGCGACGAACACCATCAGGAGCAGCGAGGCGGCGATCGAGCTCTTCGGGGCCTCGATCGGCATGTCGTTGCGGGCCTCGACGTTGCGCGCCTCGAGCTCGAACAGGTCGGCGATCAACATCGTGACCGCGATAACCCCGAGGATCGTCCCGCTGACGGGCGCTTCGAGCACGAACAGGAACGTCAGGAGCATCAGCCCGATGTTCGTGAACGCGTGGGGAGTGTACGGATCGACGCTGTCGTTGTCGCTCCCCTGTTCGACGTGGTGCCGGTGCGCGATGTGCCGGGTCGCGAGGTTCGCGACCGCCATCACGAGTATCGCGTACGGCAGCATCGGTCCGACTTCGGACAGCCAGCCGAGCGGAACGAGGAACTGCAGTGGGTCCATACCCACACATCCGGTCACGAGTTATTAGAGTGTTTCCGATCAGCGCGCTCGCGACGCCCCCTCGGCACCGCGAACGCGACCCGATCGACCGCCTCGATCTCGATCGGTCGGTGCGGCTCGACCGCGCTCCGTCGCTCCCCGTCGACCACGAGCGCGATCGGCTCGCCCTCCCGTTCGACGGTGAGCCGAACCCGATCCGCCGCGACCCACGCGTCCGTGCGGGTGCTGAACGGGGCGATCGGCGCGACCGAGAGCCCGCCGTCGGGTTCCACGAGGGGACCCCCGGCGGCGTTCGCGTACCCGTCGCTCCCCAGCGGCGTCGCGACGACGACGCCGTCGGCGCGGACCGACTCGTCTCGACCGCGGGAGAACTCGACCGCGAACTCCGAGATCCGGGCCGGTTCGTCGGTGACGAGGGCCACGTCGAACGCGGCCCTGACCGACGTGACTCCCCCGCCGTCGACGGCGAGGACCGGATGCGTGACGCGCCTGACGGAGTCGTTCGCCTCGGTGCCGTCGAGGAGCCGACGGAGGGCGTCCGCCGCGTCGTCACGGTCGAACGCGAGCCGGCGATCGGCGACCGGGATCACCGTCCCGTCCGGCGCCGCGACGACCGCGTCCCGGATCGCCGCCTCCCCGACCGCCACGAGGAGAGTCGCGTCGCCGTCACCGACCGCCTTCGCCTCGGCGACCGCTCCCGTCTCTGCGTTCGCTCCAGACTCGGCGCTCTGGCGCTCGGGACTCGCGAGCCGTCCCCCGGCGTCTCGGACCGCGTCTCGGAGTTCCGACGCAACCTCGTCGTCGCCGACGACGGCGACGCGGCGTTCCGACGCTTCCATGTCCGGAGATGCGACCGGCGGGAGTGAAAACCCCCCGGTTCGCGGCGCGCGCGGCTAGAACGGCCAGTCGCCGGTGATCTTCATCCCGGTCGCCTTTCCCTCCCGTTCGAGTGCGCTCGCGATCTCGTCGGTCGGCTTCCGCGCGGTCGACACGCCGTCGCCGGCGAGGTCGACGACGAGTTCCGTCAGGAGGATCGCCTGCTCGCGGAGGTTCCGCGACTCCAGCTTGTCGAGCGTGTCCGCGCCGGTGTGGCCCCAGCCGCGGCCGCGCCCCTCCGTCTCCCCGGAGACCATGTAGCCGGGGATCCCGCGCTCGACGAACGGCCAGTGGTCGCTGTGGGGGACCAGCTCTCCGCCGAGCGCGATCGGGTGGTCGAACCGGTCGCTCACGCGCTCGCCGGCCGCCTCCAGCGCGTCGAACCCGTGGTGATCGAGCTTCAGCGTGCGGCCGAACACGTTGCTGTCGACGTTGACGACGGCCTTGACGCGGTCGGGGTCGACGCCCGCGGCGAACCGGGAGGAGCCGACGAGCCCGACCTCCTCGGCGCCGAAGCCGACGAACCGCACTCTGGTGTCGAGTTCGTCCTCCCGGGCCGCGAGGGCGGTGGCGACCTCGACGAGCGTCGCCGTGCCGGCGCCGTTGTCCATCGCGCCCTCCGCGAGGTCGTGGGCGTCGACGTGGCAGGAGACGACGAGGAACTCGTCGGTGTCGGGGCCGAGGTCGGCGACCGCGTTCCCGCTCGTCGCCTCGGCGGTCTCGCAGTCGACGGCGACGGTGAGGTCCTCGCCCTCGCGTCGGCGCGCGAGGCGCGCGCCGGTCTCCTTCGAGACGCCGACGGCCGGGATCTCGCCGATCGGCGCGTCCGCGGTGCCGACGCTCCCGGTCGGGGGCAGCGTCCCCTCGACGTGGTTCGCGAAGACGAACGCCGCGGCGCCGGCGTCGACGGCGTGGTAGTACTTCTCGCGGCGGTGGACGAACCGGTCGACGGAGTCTGGGGTGTCCGACGAGACCATTACGACCGTCCCCGTCAGGTCCTCCTCGAAGTCCTCGGGGACGCCGTACCCCAGATCGACGAACTCGCCGGTCGCCTCGCCGCTCGGGCTCCGCGGGAGCGCGACGCAGGCGTTTTGGCCGCTCGCGAGGATCTCGTCGCCGCGTCGGACCTCGCTGTCGCCGCGCTCCCAGCCCTGAATCTCGAACTCCTCGATCCGCGCGTTTCGCGCGCCGGCGTCGGTCAGCGCGTCGCGTGTCAGTTCGAGCCCGGCGCGCTCGCCGTCGGAGCCGGCCATGCGGTGGCCGACGCCGACGAGTGATTCGAGGTGGTCCCAGCCGGCGTCGCTCGTGAAGGCGTCGCCGATCCAGTCGGTCATGCGTGTGGGTGATCGTGGCGCGGCTCAAGCGTTTCGATGGCGGCTGACGGGGGCGGATTCGGTGGGGCGACGGGGTGGGGCACCGGTCGGGATTGGGGTGGGGAACCGGTCTGGATCCGCGGTGAGAGGGACGCGTCTAAGCGACGGGAATCGTCGGAATGAGCGCCGTCGCGGCCTCGGCGGCCGCGAACGTCGAGTCGTACGCGTGGTTCAACATGAGGTAGGTGACGACGCCGAGCACGAGCGAGAGGAGCCACGCGCTCGCGGCGATCCGGCCGACCCGGCGGTGCGGGGTCTCGTTCCGGAGCTCCGCCTCCGAGTGCGTGAGCCCGAGGACGACGGCGTAGAGGACGACGGGCACGGCGACGACGGAGAGAATGATGTGGATCGCGAGCATGATCAGGTACGCGTAGTAGACCCAGTCCCACAGGGGAACCCACGCGTACGCCGAATCGAGGACGAACTCCCGCGTTCCGCCGCCGGCGACCTTCGGGAGGTAGAGCCCGAGGAACACGAGGATGAGGCCGAAAGAGGTCGTCATCGCCGCGGCGTGCTTCTTCACCTCGCCGTTGCGGATCCAGTACCACCCGAGCGAGAGCGTGGCGATCGTGACGGTGTTGACGGCGGCGATGGCGTGTGCGAAGAGATCGACGGTGCTCCGCGTCAGATCGGGGAACAGCGCCTGAAACTGCGGGACGAGGAACACGCCGCCGACCGCGCCGTAGCCGACGACGGTGAGGAGCACGGTGACTGCGCCGGCCCGGTCCTTGGCCCGGTCGCGAACGCTAACGGTGGACATATCGGGAGGTGGGCACGGAGCGATAAGTCGGCTTCGGGTACTCCCGACGGCCGGGACGATCCTCCGGACGGCCGGGGCGATCCCCCCGGTCTACCGATCGATGACGCCCGTCGCGGTCGCGACCTCGACCGCGGCCGCCTCGTTGATCCCGCCCTGCAGGATCGTGTACCGGTCGCGGATCTCGTGGGCGCTGGTGAGGGCGGCGATCAGCTCGGCGTCGTCGAGCCCGAGTTCGGCGGCGGTCGTCGGAGCGTCGAGCTCGGCGAGCGCGTCGCGGATCGCGGTCCACTCCCCGTTTTCGCCGCTGTGGAGGTACTCGGTCATGATCGAGGCGACGCCGACCTGGTGGCCGTGGAGCGCCCGCCCCGGCGCGGTCCGGTCGAGCTGGTGGGAGATGAGGTGCTCCGCGCCGGATGCGGGCCGCGAGGAGCCCGCGATCGACATCGCGACGCCGGAGGAGACGAGCGCCTTCACGACGACCCACGCCGACTCCTCTAACCCGGGCCGGATCATGTCGGCGTTCTCGACGAGCAGCTCCGCGGTCATCTCCGAGAGCGCGCCCGCGTACTCGCTGTACTCGACGTTGCGAAGCCGGCGCGCGAGCCGCCAGTCCTTCACCGCGGTGTAGTTCGAGATGATGTCCGCACAGCCCGCGGTGGTGAGCCGCCACGGGGCCTCCGCGATCAGCGTCGTGTCCGCGACGACCGCGAGCGGCGGGTCGGCCGCGACCGAGTGGCGCGTGTCGCCCTCGGGGATCGAGGAGCGCCCCGAGACGATCCCGTCGTGGGACGCGACCGTGGGGACGGAGACGAAGCCGACGCCGAGGTGGTCGGCGGCCATCTTCGCGATGTCGATCGGCTTCCCGCCGCCGAGGGCGATCAGGTAGCCGGGGTCGACCGCCTCCGCGGTCTCGGTGAGTTCCTCGACCGCCTCGAAGGAGGCCTCCTCGACGACGGCGGTCGCGGGGTCGTCGAACTGCGCGCGTACCCGGTCGCCGGCGATGTCGTTCGGCGTCGGGCTCGTCACGATCAGCGGCCGCCCCGTGAGGTACAGCTCGCCGACCGCTTCCCCGAGGTCGTCGAGGACGCCGTGGCCCACGAGCACGTTGCGCGGGAGCTTGATCCACGTGGTCTTCTCGAACATATCGGGCGGTCGAGCCGGCGGGTGAAAGCCGTTGTCCATGCGGATCGTCGGCGCCGGTCCGGCCATTCGAGCGGTTTCGGCCCTCGGGGGCTCAGATCCCGAGCACCGCCAGCGTCGTCGCCGCGTCGTAGAGGAAGTAGACGCCGAACCCGGCGAGCACGATCGCGGAGCCGACCGCGACGATCGGCGCGAACGTCTCGATCCGGCGCTCGGCGGCGATGAGTCCGGTCGGGAACCCCACGATCCACGTCAGCACGCCGAGGAAGAACCCGCCGATGAGCGCCGGGGAGCCGGTAGCGACCACGAGCGTGCCGGCGAGGTCCTCGCCGACGACGGGCAGCCTGGCGAGCACGTCGAGCTCGCCGGGTCGGAGGAGCCCGACCCCGATCGTCAGCCAGAACAGCACTTGGTACGGGTTCGTCAGGGCGAGCACCAGCGCCTTTCGGAACCCCTTCCCCTCCTCGACGACGGGCTCGTCGCCGGAGGTGGGACGGAACGACGCCCGCGCGCCCCGCGCCGCGCCGACGGCGAAGTACAGCATCAGGACGCCGCCGACCGCGACCATGGCGCCCTGCAACAGCGGGAACGACTCCACGACCGCGACGACGCCGACGTACGCGAGGACGAAGAAGATCGCGTCGGCGGTCGCGGCGCCGAGGCCGGCGCGGAAGCCGGCGAGGCGACCGCGGAGCACCGACTCCTCGGCGATCACGGCGTTCATCGGTCCGGGCGGAGCCGCGAGCGCCAGCCCGAAGACGACGCCGGCGCCGAGCGTTACGAGTAGACTCACACCGTTCGAGAGGGTCGTTTTCGTGAAAAGCCTCGCGAACGAAACGTGGTGGTCACGGGCGAAGAATACGCACCGATGTACGAGTGTGGGCGGTGGAGGTCGGCGTTGCGTTCGGTCGGGACCCGGGCCGGATCACTCGCCGTCCTCGACCCGGATCGAGCGGGCGATCTCGGCCGGGAGGCTCTGCTCGCCCGTGGGCGTCGTCACGGTCACCATTCCGAAGGGAGCGACGTCGACGACTTCGATCTCGGTGCCCGGCGTGATCCCGGCGTCGGAGAGGTACGCCAGTTCGTCCTCGTCGCGGTCGGAGACGCGGGTGACGACCACGCGGTCGCCCTCCTCACGGTCCGCGAGGCGCGCGCCGCTCCCCTCGTCGACCGGTTCGAGGTCCGCGCTCGGGATCGGGTCGCCGTGGGGGTCGACGACGGGGTCGCCGAGCGCCTCCGCCACGCGCCGCTCGAACGCCTCGGAGATGTGGTGTTCCAGGGCGTCGGCCTCCTCGTGGACCTCGCTCCAGTCGTAGTCGAGCCGCTCGGCGAGGAACGCCTCCAGCAGCCGGTGGTGACGGACGACCTCCAAGGCGACCGCCTCGCCCTCGGCCGTCAGCTCCGCGCCGCGGTACGGCTCGCGCTCGACGAGCCCGCGCTCCTCCAGCTTGCCCAGCATGTCGGTGACCGACGGCGAGGTCTTGTCGAGATACTCCGCGATCGCCGACGTGGAGACGGGGGGCCCCTGCTCGGACTGGAGGACGTAGATCGCCTTCAGGTAATCCTCCATCACGTCGCTCAGCATTTATAAGCGATCGCGCGCGACGGCGGAAATACCTACCGGGAGTCGCCGCGGACGGTCGGCTGCGGGAACCGTTCCGCGACCCCGACCCGTCAGTCTTGCAGTTCCGCGTCCCGAAGCGCCTCGTTGAGGTCCTCGCGGACGCGCTCGCCGGTCTCGCGGTCCATCGCGGTGGTGACGATCCGGTTCTCCTGTACGCTGGAGCCGTCCCGCAGGAGGAGCCGGACGTTCCCGTTGGTCCCGGCCCGCGTCGCCTTCGCGCGCAGCCCCGTCCGGGAGCCGGTGCCGCCGGCGTCGATCGGACCGGGAACGATCTTCTTGACGTGGGGGTGTTGCGCGACCGTGCTGACCGCCGTCCGGCCCTTGCGGTCGCCGATGAGCGTCGAGTGCGACCCGCCGATCTTCTCGCGCGGCGGCGTCTCGACGACCTCCAGCGCGCGGTCGCCGCGGCGGTCGAGCACCCACGAGACGACCGGGCTCTCGCGGTCGCGCTCCCGATCGCCGGCGGGCCCCTCGTCGACGCCCGCGTCGGGGACGCGGTAGAACTCGTGGTGGACCTGCGCCCGCGTCTCGCGGAGCGGCTCTCGGACGCCGGCGGCGTAGACGGTGTCGGGCCGCTTCCGGCGGATCTCGTCGGCGACGCGCCCGGCGAAGTTGCGGAGCTGGATCTCGGTCAGCTGCTCGTCGCTCTCGGGGCGAGTGGTCACGGTCGTCTCGCCGACCACCTCGTCCTCGTCGAGCATCGTGAGGCGGGCGCGATCCGTCGAAAACTCGACGACGACGGCGTCAGCGTTAGCGGTGTTACAGGTGAGACAGTAGTCCCCGGGCTTACGGAGCGGGGTTCCACACCGCCGGCAGTTCATAGCGAAGGGAGGGACGTGACGGGTAAAAGCGCGTTCGTTCGCCGTGTCGCGGAGACAACCCCTATAGTGGGGGCCGGCCTGAAGAAGAGTATGAACAGCGACCGATCCGCGGCGGACGCCCCGGACGGCGATTCCGAGGGCGAGGTCGACGGGGGCGGTCCGGCCGACTCCGATTCGGTCGATCCCGAACCGTCTGACACCGATCCGGTCGATCCCGAACCGGGTATTCCGGGCGGCGGCGTTATTGAGGACCGGGTGGCGCGGCTGTTCCGCAACGGGCGGACGAACGCGGTGATCGCGTGGGCGATGATAGCGGTGCTCGGGGGGGTGTTCGTCGAGAGCCTGCTCGGGTTCGACCTCCTCCCGATGGTCCTCGTCGCCGCCATCACTGCCGTCGTGGTCGCGCCGGCGGTCTCGGCGCGGGACCCGCAGGTGATGCTCCCGTGGGAGGTGCTCGGACTCGCGCTGTTGCCGGTGCTGGTTCGCGCGCTCCTCGGCGGCGAACTCGGGACGTTCGCGACGTACCTCTCGATCGCCGCGTTCGCGCTGATCCTCACCGTCGAGCTCCACATGTTCACCTCGCTACGGGTCACCCACTGGTTCGCGGTGCTTTTCGTCGTGTTGACGACGATGGCGACGGCGGCCGCGTGGACGGTGCTCCGGTGGAACGCCGACCGACTGCTCGACACCAACTTCCTGACGACGAACGAGGCGCTGATGATCGAATGGATCTACGTGACGCTGGCCGGGCTCGTCGCCGGCGTCCTCTTCGACGCGTACTTCCGGCGACGCGGGGCGCAGCTCCGCAGCGCGATAGGGTGGGTGGTTCACCGATGAGCGTCCGCGGGGCCCTCCGCACTCGGCCGTCGCTGCGGACACAGCGCCGGCTCACGAGGACGATGCAGATCCTGCTCGCCGCCATCGTCGTCTACGGCGCGGCGTTCGGCCAGCCGAAGGCGATCACCAACGGCGGGCTCGGCCTGTTCGTCACGTTCGTGCCGGCGCTGCTCGAACGCAACTACGACATCCCGCTCGACCCCTGGCTCGGCGTGTGGATCACGTCGGCGGTGTTCCTCCACACGCTGGGGTCGGCGTGGTTCTACGCGCAGATCCCGTGGTGGGACCACCTCACGCACGCGCTGTCGGCCTCGCTGGTCGCCGGCGCGGGGTACACGACGCTGCGCGCGGTCGACCTCCACAGCGACGAGATCCGGATTCCGCCCCGCTTCGCGTTCGTGTTCATCTTCGTGGTGGTGCTCGCGTTCGGCGTCGTCTGGGAGCTGTTCGAGTTCGGGCTCGACATCCTCGCCGACGAGACGGGGATCTCGATGCCGCTCGCTCAGTTCGGACTCGACGACACCGTGGCCGACCTGATGTACAACTCCGTGGGAGCGCTGGTCGTCGCGACGTTCGGACAGGCGCACCTCACGGGGGTCGCGGAGCGGGTCCGAGAGGGGTTATTCGGCCCGTCGGAGGACAAGCCCTAGCGCAGACACGCGGCCACGACCCGCAGCGCGGCTTCCCCGCGAACCTCCTTCGCGAGCAGCGGCACTCGCTTCACGTCGCGCCCGCGGAACAGGTCCGTCGCCCGGCGCAGCGCCGCCTGCTGGACCTCCCATCGGCGCGCGCAGAACTCGCAGGTGTCCGGGTTCGGCTCGACGATCCACTCGGGGTCGATCGCGGTCCCGCTCCCGTCGGTCACGTCGCCGACGCCCTCCATCACCCGGTTGACGACCAGCGTGTTCACCGGAATGCCGAACTCGTCGAGCCGCGCGACGAGCCGTTCCGACTCGGTGACGCTCATCTCCTCGGGGATCGTCACCACGCGGAAGTCGGTCTTCGCGGGGTCCCGCAGCACGCTCCGGAGGCGCTCGACCCGCTCGCGGAGCTCGTCGAGGTCGGCGGAGGGGTCGGGGTCGTCGCCCCCGCCGCCGAACATCCCTTTGATCCCGTCCATCATCCCGGAGAAGCGGTTTCGGAGCTTCATCACCCGGCCGATCATCGAGTCCATGATCTCGGGCAGTTGGAGGAGCCGGAGGGTGTGGCCCGTCGGCGCGGTGTCGACGACGACGCGGTCGAACCGGGGGTCGTCGAGGTACTCCAGCAGCTGGCGCATCGCGGCCGCCTCGTCGGCGCCGGGCATCGTGCCGCCGAGGAGGGAGTCGAGGCCGGCGTCGGCGTCCTCGTCGCCAGCGGGACCGTCCGCGTCGCCCGCACCGCCCATCATCCCGCCCATCGCGTCCCCCATTTCGCCCATTCCGCCGAGAGGGTCGCCGTCGGCGCCGAACATCCCCTCCTCCATCGCGTCGTCGGGGTCGATCTCGGCGGCGTACAGCGGGATCTCCTCGCGGATCCGCGACGGCTCGGCCGGGATCTCCGTCTCGTAGGTGTCGGAGAGGGAGTGGGCCGGGTCGGTGGAGACCACCAAGGTGTTGACCCCGCCAGCCGCCGAGGCGAGCCCGGTCGCGGCCGCCATCGTGGTCTTCCCGACCCCGCCCTTTCCGCCGTAGAGGACGTAGTCCGGGGCGTCGACGCCGACCGGGAGGTCCGTGGCGGCGTCCGTCTCGGTCGGGAGGTCGGCGTCGTCGGGTGCGGGGTCGGCGTCGGCGCTCCCGTCGCTCCCGTCTCCCTCGCTCTCCGGCTCCTCGACGCGATCCACCGGCTCGACGTCGATATCGTCCATACCCGGTCGTGGGCGCGGCCCGCTTGTGTACCCGTCGGTCCCGATATGTTGGCGTGTCATGAGTGATTGGGCGATTCGGTGATTCGAGAGCGCGAGTGGCTACCGTCGATCGCTTATAAACCGTTGCCAGTAACTCTGCGGTGAAGACCTCTAAAGCCCCAGCCGAGAGGCGGGCGCACGCTCGCTGCGCTCCTCAGTCGCTCACTGCGTTCGCTCCTTGCGGTGTCGCCGGCGGCTTCGCCGCCGGCTTTCCGTGGCGCGTAGCGCCACGCTACTTACGTCGCCTGCGCCCGCCTCTCGGCTGCCCCTTTGAGTCCCACCCCGAACCGCCCAGCACCGCAGCCTCACACCTCCCCAGCCTCGCGCCTCGCTCGGGGCTCCCTCCGGTCGCCCGCGTCGCTCACCGCGTCCCTCGCGCGACGCTCCTCACGCCCTTATCAGGGCGCTCGGAGGCGCACGCCACCGCACACGGGTCCTGAAAAGTCGTCTTAAAAATCGTGAGTGTGCGCTACTCGTCGACCTCGTCCCCGTCGCCCCCGGCCCCGTTCCGCACCTTCACGGCGACTCCGCTCTCGAAGGCCTCGGCCTCAGACCCGGAGAGTTCGGCCCGCCCGACCGCGAACAGCGCGTCGCCCTCGTCGACCACGAGCACCTCGTCGCCGGGGCGGATCCCGTCGTCGGCCGCGGTCACGAACTTCGCGAAGGCGTTGCGCCCCTCGCGGACGAACGGCTCGCTCTCCTCGCCGACGACCATCCGGTGGCGCGGGGCCGTGAACGCCTCGCGGAGCCGGTTTCCGCCGGCGATCCCGAGAGTGAACCGCCCGTCAGTGCCGTACGAGACGAGCCGATCGCCCTCCGGGCTGCCGGGGTCGTCGTCCACGTCGCCGACGATCACCTGTCGGGGGCGGCCGCCGCTCGACCGCCTGAGGGTCAGCGTCTCGTCAGGGGGGAACAGCGCGTCGCCCGCGCCCGCGCCGAACTGGTAGTCGGCGCCGGTCCGCAGGTCCGCGAGGGCCGCTGCGTCGCTCATACCTCGGCTACCGCGGCCACCCGCAAAGCCGTTGCGACACGGGACGCGGACGGAGTGGCAGGGGCGGGCTACAGCTCGATCCGGTCGACGATCGACCCGTTGCCGTCGTCGTCGCGGTGGGTGTTGATCGCGATCGTCCGGATCTGGTCTTCCAGCAGCGACCCCTCGATCTTCGCTTTGAGCAGCGAGTCGACCTGGTAGACGCCGGCCGCGTTGTTCATCCGGATCACGACCTGCGCCGGGGTCTCGTCCCCCTCGCGCAGGGAGACGCGCTCGATCGCCTGCGAGGAGACCGTGTTGATCCCGCGCCCGCCCTCCTCGTAGGGGACCCGCGAGCGCCCGCGCTCCATGTCGAGACCGTCGGCGATCCGGACCACGCCGGCCTCGCGGGTCAGCGGCTGCTCCTCGGTGTGGTGACAGAGGATGGCGTGGAGCACCTCGGCCTTGATCCGGACTTGGTCCGGAACGTCGTAGAAGGAGGGGAGGAAGTCGTCGAGGAAGTCGGCCGCGAGCGGGATCGAGTAGTACGGGTGGTCGTGGCGGTGGACGACGTGGCCGATGTCGTGGAGCGTGGCCGCGAGCGCGATGATCACCGGCTCGTCGGCCTCGTCGAGCCCCTGCTGGCGGGCGCCGTTGAACTCGACGCCGCCGGCCTTCAGCAGGTCGTACAGCCGGAGCGCGCGGTCGCGGACGATCTCGACGTGTTTTGCGCCGTGGTCGTTGTACCCCTTCCGGTCGACCGGGTTGACGTTCTGCGCCTCCAGGTACGCCGTGATCTCCGGGTTCGACTCGATCCGGTCGAGCATCTCGTTGAGCCGGTCGTCGGGGAAGGCGTGCTCCCCGTCGGAATGGTACTCGTGGCGATCGGCGTCGGGATTGTCGTCGGGATCGACGCCGATATCGGCGTCGTCGAGGGCGTCGGCCGGGTCGGACTCAGCGTCGACCGAATCGGATCCGGCGGAGTCGCTATCGGCGTCGGAGGAGTCGGTCATGAGATCGTTTCAAACGCGGCGAGTTGTTAAAAGGATGTTCGTGGCTGATCGGCCGGACCGGCAGTTTCGACCCGAGGCACAACCTATAAGCGAGCCAAAGCCGCATACTGGGGTGTGACCCGACCCGCGTCCGAACGCGGCTCGCCGACGCCGACAGCGACGCGGCTCTTCTCGAAAAAACGCGCGTGAACCGTCCGCCGGCGGGAGTGGCGACCCCGTCCCGGACGACCCCCGACCCGCGCGAGCGACTGATTCGACGACTACCGACGATCCGCGGCCGGCTCTGGCCGACACCGCGGCTGACCGCGACACACCCACGACCCACACCATGACGGACACCACGACCACGACACCCTACGCGACGCAGGACGCGATGGACCGAGAGACGACCGACGAGCCCTTCGAGGGCGTCTACCCGGCGATGACGACGCCCTTTACCGACGACAACGAGGTCGATCACGAGCGGCTCGCCGACAACGCCCAATACCTCGAACGCGCCGGCGTCGACGGAGTCGTCCCCGTCGGCTCCACCGGCGAGTCGGCGACGATGAGCCACGACGAACATGTCGAGGTGATCGAGACGGTCCGCGACGCCGTCGAGGACGTGCCGGTGATCGCCGGCACCGGCTCGAACAACACCGCCGAGGCGCTCTCGCTGTCCCGGCGCGCCGCCGACGCGGGCGCCGACGGCCTCCTGCTCATCTCACCGTACTACAACAAGCCCGAGCCGCAGGGGTTCCTGAACCATTACCGGACGATCGCCGACGAGGTCGACCTCCCGCAGATCGTCTACAACGTCCCGAGCCGGACGGGCCAGTCGATCCCCGTCGACGTGACCGTCGAGCTCGCCCAACACCCGAACATCCAGGGGTACAAGGCCGCTTCCGGCGACCTGAACCTCATCAGCGAGGTGATCGAGCGCACCCGCGACGAGGAGTTCTCGGTGGTCTCCGGCGACGACGGGCTCACCCTCCCCGTACTCTCGATCGGCGGCACCGGCACCATCAGCGTCGTCGCCAACGTCGAGCCGGAGCGCTCCTGCGCGATGGTCGGCGCCGCGCTCTCGGGCGACTACGACCGCGCGCGGGCGCTCCACCACGAGCTCTCGCCGCTCGTCCGCGAGCTGTTCGCCGAGACGAACCCGATCCCGGTGAAGGAGGCGATGCACATCCGCGGACGCGGCGGCCCTCGTGTGCGCTCGCCGCTCAGCCGGCTCTCCGAGGACCGGCGCGAGATACTGCGCGAGCTGCTCGCCGAGTACGACGAGGGCGCGCCCGGCGCCGTCGATCCGGAGGCCGTCGAGCCCGCGACGGGGGACGCCGAATGAGCGGCGACGCCGGCGCCGACCTCCGACTCGCCGTCACCGGCGCCGGCGGTCGGATGGGGCGAGAGGTGATCGAGGCCGCCGCCGACCGCGACGGCGTCGCCGTCGCCGTCGCGGTCAACCGCACCCCGACCGACCCCGTGGCGGGCGTCGCGGTCGAGGACGCCGACCGGCTCGACGAGCTGCTCGCGGCCGCGGGGCCGGACGCGCTCGTCGACTTCACCGGCCCCGAGTCGGCGGTCGCGTACGCCGAAACCTGCGTCGACGCCGGCGTACCGATGGTCACCGGGACGACCGGGTTCGCGGACGCGCAGCTCGACGGTCTCCGGGCCGCGAGCGACTCGGTCCCGGTCCTCAAGGCGTCGAACTTCGCGCGCGGCGTCGCCGCGCTCCGGCGCGCGGTCCGGGAGGCCGCGGCCGCGCTCCCCGGCTACGACGTGGAGCTGACGGAGACGCACCACAACGCCAAGCGGGACGCCCCCTCGGGCACCGCGAAGTCGATCCTCGGCGACGTGGAGTCGGTCCGAGACGACCTCGACCGGCGCGTCCACGGCCGCGAGGGCGACGCGCCGCGTGAAGCGGGCGAGATCGGCGTCCACGCCCGGCGCGCGGGCGACGTGACCGGCGAGCACGAGGTGCTGTTCGCCGGCAACCGCGAGTCGATCGAGCTCACCCACCGCGCCGGCGACCGCGGCGTGTTCGCCGAGGGCGCGCTCGACGCCGCCGACTGGCTCGCCGGTCGCGACCACGGCTGGTACGGGTTCGACGACGTGCTGGACGCGGGCGGCGGAGACGCTGGTGAATAACTACCGGACATACGCACATCGACGAATAAATACCGACACTCATCCATACACCATTCAATGACGCTGGAAGCCGACGTATCCGATCTGTGGGACCGCTATCAGGACGGGCTGACCGCGGCCGACGCGACGGACGAGGACGCCGCCGTCGTCGACGAGTTCCTCGCCGCGCTGGAGGCCGGCGAGGTCCGGGCCGCCGAGAAGACCGGCGACGACGTGACCTCGTGGGAGGCCAACGAGTGGGTCAAGCGAGGCATCCTGCTCAACTTCGGCCTGCGCGAGACCGAGGCGCGCGAGTACGGCGGCGTGACCTACCACGACGTGCTCCCGCTGCGCGACACCGACGACCTCGGCGAGCGCGGCACCCGAAACACGCCGGACGGCACCGCGATCCGCCGGGGCGCCTACCTCGGCAGCGACTGCATCATGATGAGCCCCTCGTTCGTCAACATGGGAGCGTACGTCGGCGACGGCACCCTCGTCGACTCGTGTGACACGGTCGGCTCCTGCGCCCAGCTCGGCGAGAACGTCAAGCTCGGCGCCAACACGCTGATCGGCGGCGTCCTCGAACCGGTCGAGGACGCGCCGGTGATCGTCGAGGACGGCGTCTCGCTCGGCGCCGGCTGTCGCGTCACCTCGGGCTTCCGCGTCGGTGAGAACAGTATCGTCGGCGAGAACACCCTGCTTACCCCCCGCATCCCCGTCTACGACCTCGTCGAGGAGGAGGTCGTCTACGGCCACCTCCCGGCCGAGCGCCGGGCGTTCACACGGATGGTGGAGTCGTCCGTCGGCGACCACGACCTGTTCGAGGGCGGCGCGTACAAGCCCGCGGTCGTCGCCACCCACGTCGAGGAGGAGACGCTGGAGGCGACGCAGCGGGAGGACGCGCTCCGCGAATGAGCGACTGCGACGCGGCCGCGGAACCGACCGCCGAACCCTCCGACCGCGACACCGCCGCTGGCAACCCGCCGGTCCGGCGCGTGAGCGACTGGAGCGCCGACCGCCTCGCCGACCTCGCGAGCGAGCACGGCACCCCCCTCTACGTGCAGGACCTCGACCGCGTGCGCGAGAACTGCGAGCGCCTGCGCGACGCCTTCCCGGACGCCGACGTGCGGTACGCGGTGAAGGCACACACCGGCCGGGCCGTGCTGGATGCGGTCCGCGAGGCGGGGCTCGACGCCGAGTGCGCCTCGGCGGGCGAGGTCGACCGCGCGCTCGCGGCCGGCTTCGGCGGCGGCCGGCTCCACTACACCGCGGTCAACCCGCCCGCCGGCGACCTCGACTACGTCGTCGACGTCGCAGAGGCGGAGCCGGACCTCACGGTCACCGTCGGCGCCGTCGACACCCTCGACCGCCTCGCCGAGCGCGGCTACGACGGCCGGGTCTGCGTCCGGGTAAATCCCGGCGTGGGCGCGGGCCACCACGAGAAGGTCCGGACGGGCGGCGCGGCGAAGTTCGGGATCCCCTACGACCGGGCCGCGGCGGCGACGCGGGACGCGGCCGAGCGCTTCGACGTGGTCGGGATCCACGCGCACGCCGGCTCCGGCATCGACCCGGACCAGCTCGACAGCCACCGCGAGCTGGTCGCGCGGATGGGCGAACTGGCGCGAGAGCTGGCAGATCCAGACGACGACACTCCCCCTCCCGACATCGAGTACGTCGACGTCGGCGGCGGCTTCGGCGTCCCTTACGAGGAGGAGGAGCCGCCGCTCGACCTCCCGGCCGTCGCCGAGGCGACGCGAGAGGCGGTCGCGCCCCTCCCCGCGGGCGTCGATCTCGCGATCGAGCCCGGGAGGTACGTCGTCGCCGACGCGGGCGTGCTCCTGACGCGCGTGAACACGGTGAAGCCGACGCCGGACGAGCGCGTCGTCGGCGTCGACGCCGGGATGACGGACCTGCTGCGCCCGGCGATGTACGACGCCTACCACCCGATCCGGAACCTCGGGGGCGGGCGGGAGAGCGACGGGAGCGACGCTCCCACCCCCGAGGATCGGTCGGCAACCCCTGTCACAGTCGCCGGACCTATCTGTGAGACCGGCGATACCCTCTGTACAGACCGAGCGCTCGCCGACCCGGCACGCGGGGACCTCCTCGCGGTCGGGATCGCGGGCGCGTACGGATACGAGATGGCGAACCAATACAACTCACGACCGCGGCCGGCGGAGGTCGCGCTCGACGACGGGACCGCGGCGGTCGTCCGCCGCCGAGAGACGCTCGGCGACCTGACGACGGTCGAGCGAGACGCGAACCGGAACCGAGCCGACGGAACGGGGGCGGACCGATGAGCACCCACGCCGTCCCGTTCGAGAAGTACCACGGCACGGGCAACGACTTCATCGTCGTCGACGCGGACGCCGATGTCGTCGGCGACCGCGCGGCCTTCGCTCGCGCGCACTGCGACCGCGAGACGGGCGTCGACGGGACGGACTTCGGCGCCGAGAGAGACAGTGAATCGATCGGCCGACGCGGCGCCGACGGCGTCCTCTTCCTCAGCGTCGAGGAGCGGTTCAACCCCACCCGCGTCGTAATGACGCTCGTCCAGCCCGACGGCTCCACGGCGACGATGTGCGGCAACGGCGCCCGCGTCGTCGCGCTGTGGGCCCACGACCGGACGGGCGACCGCGAGTTCATGATCGACACGCAGGCCGGAACCCGGCGCGCCTCCGTGAACGCGGACGCGACCGCGGCCACCATCGAGATGGGCGAGCCGACGTTCGCCCCCGCGAGGGTCCCCCTCGCCCGCGACGCGCCCCTGATCGACGAGCCGGTCGAGGGCCTGACGGTCACCGCCGTCAACACCGGGGTCCCGCACGCGGTGGCGTTCGTCGACGGCGGCCGCGACGCTCCCGACGGGATCGACGCGATCGACCTCGACGCGGTCGCGCCGCCGGTCCGCCACGCCGAGGTCTTCCCCGAGGGCGCGAACGTGAACCTCGCGAGCGTCGTCGATGACGGTTCCGGTGACGGCCCCGCCGTCATCGACCAGCGCACCTTCGAACGCGGCGTCGAGGGCGAGACCCGCTCCTGCGGCACCGGCGCGGTCGCGATCGTCGCGGCCGCGCGACGGCTCGGGCTGATCGACGGCGAGTCGGCGGTCAGCCGTCCCCCGGGCGGCGAGCTGGAGATCGCGGTTCCCGACCGCGGCCACGCGACCCTGACCGGTCCCGTCGCCCGCGAGTACGAGGGAACGCTCCCGGTCGACCCGCGATGAGCGAGGCGGCGTTCGACTCGGTCTCATTCTTGGAGCAGGCGGTCCGAACGCCCTCTCACCAATCGGTCGACGAGATGCGGGACCTCGCCGTCGAGACGCTCGACCGGTTCGGGATCGAGAGCGAGGTCGCCGCCGGCGGCTGCGTGCTCGCCGAGAAGCGCTCGGACGCGCCCGACGACGGGCCGCACCTCGTGTTGAACACCCACCTCGACACGGTGACGCCGCACGTTCCCTTCGATCGCGGGGACGCTCGCGAAGACGAGCGAGGCGACTCCGCCTCCACCGATCCCGCCTCTAACGACGGATCCGGAGACGTGATCCGCGGCCGCGGCGCCTGCGACGCGAAGGGGCCGCTCGCCGCGCTGCTGTCGGGGTTCCTCGCTGCCGAACCGGACTGCGGGCGGCTCACGCTGGCGCTCACCCCGGACGAGGAGTCGCTGTCGCTCGGCGCGGCCGCGCTGACCGGTCGCTCGCCCGGGACCGAGGACCGGCTCGACGGCGACCTGTTCCTCGTCGGCGAGCCGACGGGTCTCGACGTCTGTACCGCCGCGAAGGGGCGGTTTCAGGGGACCGTGGAGCTGTCGGGGACCGCGGCCCACGCCGCGGAGTTCGCGGGGGCGAACGCGGTCGCGGCCGCCGAGGGCGCGCTCGCGGCGATCCGAACGTTCGACGACGGCGCCGACGGACACCCCCAGCTCGGCCCGCCGAAGCTCACCCCCACCGTCATCGGGGGCGGCGGTGCGACGAACCAGGTGCCCGCGGACTGCGAGATCACCGTTGACCGACGGAGCGTCCCGCCCGAGACCGCCGAGGGGTTCCGGTCGTCGCTCGCGGACGCGGTACGGGAGTCGACGCCCAACGACGTCGGCGTCGCGGTCGCGCTGACGGACCGCGAGTCGCCGTTCTTCGAGGCGTTCTCGACGGACCCGGACCACGAACTGGTGGAAGCGGTCGCGAGCGCGGCTCGGACCGCCGGCGAGTCGGTTGGGCTCTCTGCGGACCGCGGCGGCACCGCCCGCCCCTTCGGTGCGGCGACGGAGGCGTCGTACTTCGCGCCGGCGCCGACGGTCGTGTTCGGCCCCGGCGACCTCGCGGACGACGCCGGGGCGGTCGCGCACGCCGAGCGGGAGTACGTCCGGGTCAGCGAGGTCGAGGCGGCCGCGGAGACCGTCGAACGGTCGATCGCGGCCCTACTCGGAGACACGGGTACGACGGCGGGCGGAGACGCGGTCTAGAGGAGGAACGTCTCCTCCTCTTCCGCGAGGTCGACGAAGTCGTCGGCGGCGTCGATCAGTTCGTCGGCGGCGGAGTTGCCGAAGCCCATGGCCTCGACGCGGACCCCCTCGTGGCGGAGGTGCGAGCAGAGCCGGGCGAAGTCGCCGTCGCCGGTACAGAGCACCACCGTGTCGACGTGGCTCGCTAGCGAGACGGCGTCGAGGCTTATCCCGAGGTCCCAGTCGGCTTTCTTCGAGCCGTCGGCGAACGTCTTGATGTCCTTGATCTTCGTCTCGAAGCCGATGTCGCGCAACGCCTCGAAGAAGCTCTCCTCCTCCGGCGAGTCGGCGCGGATCACGTACGCGATGGCTCGAACGAGCGATCGGTCGTTGACAGCCTCTTCTAGTAGTCCCGAGTAGTCGATATTTCGAGAGTACACGCTCTGTGCGGAGTGATACAGATTTTGTGAGTCGGCGAGCACTGCGACGCGCTGATCGGGGTGGATTTCGGTCATACGCCCCGTTCGACCCGGTGGCTTAGGGGTTTTGGGATCCGTCTGTCTTGTCGCGCAAGTCGATGTCGATCTGGGTGTTTTTGTATTCCTTCTTATTTGATTAGAACGTGCTACGGCAGCGTGATCACGGTAGAACTGACAGAGAGAGTTATGTTGGCCGGCGGCAATGGCTCTCCGCGCTCGGTGCCGCCGGCGTCGCGCCGCTGGCCGGCTGTTCCGACCGGGGCGGCGACGGCGGCGATGAGGTCAGCGGAAGGGACGGCGGGGACGGACGTGACGGAAGCGGCGGTGGCGACACCGTGTCAGCCGGTCGCTTCCCGCGGTTCGGCGTCGACGACCTGTACGGCGAGGAGGTCGCTCGCGACCTCGCGCGGCAGGCGTTCGAGGGGTCCGAGTACGACTACGGCTTCGACGACGGGGACCTGATCACCCCCGAGGGCGACCAGGTCGAACTCGATATCTACCACCGTGCAGACCAAGGTGTCTCACGGGCCACCGCCGAGTTCATCGCCCGGGAACTCGGCAACAACCTCGGCATCGACGTCGTCCCCCAGGCGATCGACGGCACCCGGTTCAACAACGAGTACTGGACCGCCGAGCCGCAGGGCGGTACCGACACCGTCGACGGGGAAGAGATCGAGTGGGCGGACCCGACGCCGCAGAACCCTGGCCCGCGGTCCGTCACGAGCGAGGAGCCGTGGGACATGTCGATCGTGTTCGGGCTGAACACACATCCACTCAACCCTCTGGCGAACGAGATGTTCTTCGACGGTGCCAACCCGTTTTACAACCCGGTCGGCTACTACCCCGAGTTCGACGCTACCGGGCTGTTCGAGGACGCTCGACAGGCGACCGGCCGCGACGAACTTCGGCGGGCATTCGTCGACCTCTTCGAGAGCCTCGCCCGCGAACAACCGTACATCACGCTGCTGGTCAGAGACGACCTCATCGGTTACAACTCCGACCTCAACGGGCCGGTCGGGAACTTCTCGAACGGCTGGGACCTGCCGGCGTGGTACTTCGACGACCCCACCGTCTCCGGGTCGTACGACACCGTCACTTCGGACGGATTCACGACGCTGAACCCGCTGTACAACACTGAGAGCGGCGATCAGACGGCGATAGCCCGTGCGCTCGATCGGGGGTACACCTTCGACGCGAACCAGGAGTACGTCCCGCTCCTGTACGATATGTCCACCGAGGACGGCGAGGTGTGGACGTTTGACGTCCGAGAGAACCTCCGGTTCAGCGAGCCGTACGGACGGGTGACGGCGGAGGACTTCGTCTACCTGATTCAGCGGCTCCACCAGAGCGACTGGGCGAACACGGCGGCGTCCAGTAGTTGGGACGGCGTTGAGGTCGAGCAGACCGGGGAGTTCCGGTTCGAGGCGACGCTGGAGACGCCGAACCCGCTGTGGCCTCGGACGAACGACCCGCTCCTGTATCCGATCCCGCGTGGCTTGGTCGAACCGTACGTCGAGGAGGAGGACGTCGACGGGCTCGAACAGGACGAGAAGCTGCTGGAGCTCCGGTTCACCGGCAACCTCGGAGCGTTCACCCTCGACGAGTGGAACCGCGGCTCCGGTACGGAGTACACCCGCAACGACGAGTACTACCTGCGTGACGTCGACGAGGGGCCGGACCTGTTCGCCGAGGGGCCGCTGTTCGAGGAGGCATCGATCAGCGTCGTCGAGGACCAGGCGTCCCGTCTCGACGCCTTGGAGACCGGAGAGGGCGACTCGGTCGCCGTCCCGCCGGAGCAGTACGAGTCGTACGACGAACGCGACGGCGTGACAGTCCGGCAGGTGCCCACCGCTTACAACACGATCGTCTCCGTGAACCAGCGTGCGAACGGATGGAACGCCGGTCCGGGAAACCTGTTCCAGCGCGTTCCGTTCCGGCAGGCGCTGGCGTCGGCGATCAGCAAAGATCGGCTCATTCAGGACGTCTACCGTGGGCTCGCGGAGCCGCACTTCACCTGGCAGCCTCGCTGGTCCGAGTTCCATCCGGGCGACGACTGATCTCCCGGCGCTACCGATCTCCGAGTAGCGGCTCGCCCTCAACGGGTCTCGAGCGCCGGAAGCGTCGCCCGCTCCGGCTCCGGCGGCTCGGGGTCGGTGTCACCGACGACCACCGCCAGATCGCCGCGGGACTCGCCGTTCTCGCGGCCGGAACCCCTCTCCGTCAACACGATCGTTCCGCCGACCGAGAGCGGCGCGACCACCCCGGCGGCCAGCGCCCGTGGGTCCGAGAGGTCGCTCCGGAGGACGACCCGGGTCTCAGCGTCGATCCCGTGTCGCTCGGCGGCCGAAGCCGCCGCCGCGAGGAGGGCTCGGTGGGTGACCTCGCCGGCGGCGGCGCGGACGACCGGGTCGTCGGGACCGACCGCGCTCGGCGGCATTCCCGGGTTCTCGCTCCACAGCTCCTGTTCCCAGTGGGTCGTCTCGGGGCGGTCCGGCGGGCCACCGAAGGCGGCGAGGTTGGTTCCGGGTGCCGGTTCGGTCGCCGCCTCGTCCTCGATGGAGACGAGGACCACACGGTCTCCCCGTTCGATCCCCGCCGCGGGCGCGAACCGGACCGGGGCGCCCATCCCCGCGGCACCTAAAAAGGCGAGCGTCGTGTGGAGTCCCGGCGTCGGATCGACGGCGACCGTCGACCCCTCGCGGGCGCCGAGATAGCGCAACACGTTGGCGGCCTTGTACGCGTTGGTGATCAGATCTCGATACGTGCGTTCGCGGCCGTCGGCCGTGACGAGCGCGGTGTCGCGGCTCCGCCGGTCGCGGGCAAGCAAGTCGCCGACGACGTCCATACGCGGGGCTCGGTGCGGGTAGGACTTAAAAACGTGGAGGCGTTCTCGGGAGCCGCGAGCCGTGGTCAGGAGCCGGGGACCGCGAGTCGGGACGGGGCCGCGCTCAGGGCGCGCCGGCGATGACCATCTTCGAGCCGTCCGCGGAGAACGACAGATCGCGGGTGGAGTCGGCGTCGACCCGGACCGCGTCGCCGGGCCCGAGCTCGACGGGGTCGCCGTCGACGATGAGTGTCGCCTCGCCGTGGAGCAGCACGTACACCTCCTCGTGGCCCTCCTCGGCGTGGTCGTGTTCCATCCCCTCCCAGCCGTCGTCGGCCTCCACGACAGTGACTCCGAGTTCCTCGCAGCCGAGCGCGTCGCGGAGGAAGTACATTCCGGGGGAGACCGGTTCCACGTCGTCGTAGGCGGTCGTGTCGTAGCCCATATCGGGGGAAGGGGCCGGACCGCGGAAAAGGTACGGGTCGGAGAAGGCCGAACGGCGAGGAAGGGATCGCCGAAGGACGCTTAAAACGAACTCTTCAGCTTCTCGAAGAACCCGCCGCCGACGTCGACGTCCTCGCCGCCGGCCTCGGCGAACGCCTCCAGCGCCTCGCGCTGTTCCTCGTTGAGCGAGTCGGGGATCACGACGCCCACCTGCACGTAGAGGTCGCCGCGCCCGCGCCGACGGAGCCGTGGCATCCCTTTCCCCTTGAGACGGAACGTCTCGCCGCTCTGGGTGCCGGCCGGCACGTCCATCTCGACGCTGCCGTCGACCGTCTCGACCTCGATGGTGTCGCCGAAGACGGCCTGCGGGAAGGAGACGGCCTCGCTCACCCGGAGGTCGTCGCCGTCGCGCTCGAACCGGTCGCCGACGTCCACGTCGACCTCGATCAGCAGGTCGCCCTTCGGGCCGCCGTTCTCGCCGGGCGCGCCCTCGCGCTCCATCCGGAGGCTCTGTCCCGAGCGGATCCCCGCGGGGATCTCGACCGAGAGCGTCGCCTCCTCCCGGACGACGCCGTCGCCGCCGCAGTCGGCGCAGTCCTCGCTGTACAGCTCGCCGGACCCTTCACACCGGGGACACGTCGAGGTCTGCTGGACGCGACCGAGCGGCGTCTGCTGGACCTGCTGGACCTGCCCGCGCCCGTTACACTGCGAACAGGTCTCCACGTCGGCGTCGGGCGGGTGGCCCGCGCCGTCGCAGGTGTCGCACTCGGTCGGTCGGGTGAGGGTGACCTCCTTGGTCGCGCCCTCGAACGCCTCCTCCAAGTCGATCGTGAGCCCGGTGCGGAGGTCCTGTCCCTGACGGGGTCGGTTGCCGCCACCGCCGCCGCGGCCGCCGCCACCGCCGAAGAACTGGTTGAAGATGTCCTCGAAACCGCCGGCGCCGCCGGCACCCCCCGCGCCGCCGAAGGGGCCGCCCGCGCCGCCGGGACCGCCCCCGCCGGTCGCGCCGCGCTTGTCGGCCTCGGTGAAGCGGTCGTGGCCCATCTGGTCGTACTGCTGGCGCTTCTGCTCGTCGGTGAGCACCTCCTTGGCCTTCTGGATCTTCTTGAACCGCTCCTCGGCGTCGTCGTCGTCGCTGACGTCCGGGTGGTGTTTGGCGGCCTTTTTACGATACGCCTTCTTTATCTCCTCCTCGCTGGCGTCCCGCGAAACGCCCAAGACGTCGTAGAAGTCCTCACTCATTCGTTATCGACTGTAGCCGACTCAGACACTTCAAAAGCCCGGGTCGACGGCCGGCGAGCTGTCAGGTCATCGCGCCGGGGAACGGTTAAGTCGGAGCCGAGAGAACGCGCCCACATGACAACTGAAGAGTACGTTCACGTCGCCGACCTCGACGACCTCGCCGCGGAGGGGCGGGCGGTCGTCTCGGCGGGCGGTCGGGCCGTGGCGCTGTTCCACCACGAGGACGAGGTGTACGCCGTCGACAACCGGTGTCCCCACATGGGGTTCCCGCTGTCGGAGGGGAGCGTCGAGGAGGGGGTACTCACCTGTCACTGGCACCACGCGCGGTTCGAACTCGAGGCGGGCGACACGTTCGATCCGTGGGCCGACGACGTCCAGACGTTTCCGGTGGTGGCCCGTGACGGCCGCGTGTACATCGATCCGGACCCGGAACCGGACGTCCCGCCGGCGACCCGATGGCGGAACCGGCTCGCCGACGGCCTCCAGGAGAACCTGCCGCTCGTCATGGCCAAGTCGGTGGTTGGACTCGACGACCACGGCGACGGGTTCATCACGCCGCTGGAAACGGCGGTGAACTTCGGCACCCGATACCGCGCCGGCGGCTGGGGGCGCGGGCTCACGACGCTCGGCTGTCTGGCGACGCTCCACGACCACCTCGGCGGTCGGGACCGACGACGGGCGATGTTCCTCGGGGTCCGCGAGGTGGCGGCCAACTGCGCCGGCGAGCCGCCGCGGTTCCAGGGGTACTCGTTCGACAACCGCGACGTGCCGAAGGAACGGCTGCAGTCCTGGTTCCGCGACAACTGTGAGGTCCGCGACGAGGACGGCGCGGAGCGGGTGCTGTTGACCGCGGTCGACGCGCTTCCCCCTGCAGACGTCGCGGACCTGCTGTTCACGGCCGCCACCGACCACCTCTACATGAACAGCAGTCACACGCTCGACTTCATCAACACCGCCTTCGAGACGCTGGACCACGTGGGGTGGGCGGAGCACGCCGACGCCGTCCTCGCCTCGGTCGTCCCGGCGATCACCGACGCGAGCCGGTCCGAGGAGCGCTCCTCGTGGCGGAACCCGGTCGACATCGCGGCGTTGTGCTTCGACGCCGCCGACCGCCTCCCGGAACTGGTCGCCGAGGGCGAGGGCACGCGATGGAAGCGCCCCGACGACTTCGTCGAGACGCTGCTCTCCGCGGATCCCCACGAGATCATCGAGGCGCTCACCGGTGCGATCCGGTCCGGGGCCTCGGCCGAACGACTGGCCGATGCCGTCGCTCGGGCCGCGACGCACCGGGTGGCCTACTTCGCGACCAACAACGAGTTCGACGACTGGAACACCGTCCACCACACGCTGTCGTACGCCAACGCCGTCCACCGAGCGACGACGCGCACCGACACCGCGGCGCTGTACCGCGGCTGTTTCGACGGCGCGATGTCGGTGTATCTCGACCGGTTCCTCAATTCGCCGCGGGCACCGGTCCCCGAACCGGGCGACGGCGACGGCGACCGCGATCCCGAGGCGATCCGCGAGGACCTGCTCGCGTGCTTCGACGAGCAGGGCGCGGTGAACCGCGCCGGCAGGCTGGTCAACGACCACTTCGACGCGGGCGGGGATCCCGCGGCGCTCAAGCGGACGCTGAGTCGCGGCCTCCTCCGGGAGGACGCCGGCTTCCATACGATCCAGAACTTGGAGGCCGGGATCCAGCGGTTCGAGGTGATCGACGACGAGCGGGGTCGACGGCTGGCGCTGATCGCGCCGGCCCGATACATGGCCGCACACTTCCCGACGCGCCGCGAGAACGAACAGACCTTCTCGATCGCGACACGGCTCCATCGCGGCGAGAAGCTTCACGAGGCGACGTGACGGCCGCTCAAGAGGAGCGTCCGGCGTAGTCGGACGGTAACTCGACCGCGGATCGAGCGGGTCCGCATCGGCTCGCGCTCAGGCGAACACCGCCCGCGCGGGAGAACGCGACGGCTCCTCGTCGTCCTCGCCGACTACTCCTCCTCGTCGTCCTCGCCGACTACTCCTCCTCGTCGTCCTCGCCGACTACTCCTCCTCGTCGTCCACGTCACCAGCACTGCGTCGCAGTTCTGGTTGGCTGATGAGACCGACTACTCGTCGTCGTTCTCATCAACGTCCTCGAAGTCGGCGTCGACGTACTCCTCGTCGTCGCCGTCGGCACCCGCACCGCCTGCACCGCCGGGGCCAGCGCCGCCCGGACCGGCGGCGCCGCCCATGCCGCCCATCCCGCCGGGACCGGCGCCGGCGGCACCGCCCGCGCCGCCCGGACCGGCCTGAGCGGCCTGTCCCTCGTACATCTGCTTGCCGATCTCCTGCAGCTCCTCGGAGAGGGCTTCGGTGGCGGACTCAATCTCGTCGGTGTCGGCGTCCTCGTCCTCGAGGACCGCCTCGACGTCCTCGATCGCCGCCTCGATGTCGGCGACGAGCTCGTCGTCGTCGAGATCCTCCTCGTTCTCCTCTAGGAGGGTCTCGGCGCGCTGGATCGTCGTCTCGGCCTCGTTGCGGGCCTCGATCCGCTCGCGGCGGGCCTCGTCCTCCTCCTTGTGCTTCTCGGCCTCCTCCTGCATCTCCTCGATCTCCTCGTCGGAGAGGCCGACGCCGCCCTCGATGGTGATCGACTCGGCGTTGCCCGAGCCCTGGTCCTCGGCCTCCACGTTGACGATGCCGTTCTCGTCGATGTTGAAGGAGACCTCGATCTGGGGCGTTCCGGCGGGCGCCGGCGGGATGCCGGAGAGCTGGAACGCGCCGAGCAGCTCGTTCTCGTCGGCGATCTCGCGCTCGCCCTGGAAGACGCGGACGTTGACGGAGGTCTGGTTGTCGGCGGCCGTGGTGAACACCTTCGACTCCTCGGTCGGAATCGTGGTGTTCTTCTCGATGAGCCGCTCGAAGAGGCCGCCCTTCACCTCGATCCCGAGCGAGAGCGGGGTCACGTCCAGCAGGACGATGTCGTCGACGTCGCCGGAGAGCACGCCGCCCTGGACCGCCGCGCCGAGCGCGACCGCCTCGTCGGGGTTGACGTTCTTCTTCGGCTCCTGTCCGACGAGCTCCTCGACCTGCTCCTGGACCTGCGGCATCCGGGTGGAGCCGCCGACGAGGATGACCTCGTCGATGTCCGACTTGGCGTAGTCGGCGTCGGAGAGCGCCTGCTCGGTCGGTTCGACGGTGCGCTCGATGAGGTCGGACGTGAGGTTCTCGAACGTCGCGCGGGTGACGGACTGCTCGAGGTGGACCGGACCGCTGTCGGTCGCGGTGATGAAGGGGAGGTTGACGGTGGTCTCCTTCTTGTTGGACAGCTCGATCTTCGCCTCCTCGGCGGCGTCCTTCAGGCGCTGAAGCGCCTGCCGGTCGTCGCGGAGGTCGATCCCGTGGTCGTTCTGGAACTCGTCGGCGAGGTGGTCGATGAGCGCCTCGTCCCAGTCGTCGCCGCCGAGGTCGTTGTCCCCGTTCGTGGCGACGACCTCGTAGACGCCGCCGCCGAGGTCGAGGACCGACACGTCGAACGTGCCGCCCCCGAGGTCGTACACGAGGACCGTCTGGTCGGACTCGTCGTCGAGGCCGTACGCCATGGAGGCCGCGGTCGGCTCGTTAACGATGCGCTCGACCTCGAAGCCGGCGATCTCGCCGGCGTCCTTGGTCGCCTGGCGCTGCTTGTCGTTGAAGTACGCGGGGACGGTGATGACAGCCTTCTCCACGTCGTCGCCGAGGTACTCCTCGGCGTCGCGCTTGATCTTCTGGAGGATCATCGCCGAGACCTGCTCCGGCGTGTACTCCTCGTCGCCGATCTCGACGGTGTAGCCGTCCTCGCCCATGTGCCGCTTGATCGACTGGATCGTGCGGTCGGGGTTCTGGACGGCCTGGTTCTTCGCCGGCTTGCCGACGAGTCGCTCGCCGTCGTCGGCGAAGGCGACGACCGACGGGGTCGTCCGGTCGCCTTCCGCGTTGGCGATGATCTCGGGCTCGTCGCCCTCCATCACCGCGAACGCGGAGTTGGTGGTACCGAGGTCGATACCGAGGATTTTGTTGCTCGCCATCTTACCCAAATGTACCGGCTTGTGTCGGTTAAAGGTTACTAGACGGAGCGATCTCGACGAACAGCCGATCCCGACGCAGTCATGCGGTTTCTCCGATCGTGTGAACGCGTCGCACCGGTGTCTTTATACCGATCCGCAAGCGCAGCAACACGATCCGGATCCGGGAGTCGCGGGTTCGGATGCCGACCGACGCTGCGGGGCTCTCAGATCCCGCTGATGAGGCTCTCAGATCCCGTCGAGGGGCCCTCAGATCCCGCTGACGAGATCCTCCAGCACGGCCTCCGGGTCGTCGGCCTTTGCGACGCCGGAGGCCAGCAGGACGCCCGCGGCACCGAGGTCGCCGGCGGCGGCCACGTCCTCGCCGGTCGAGACGCCGGCGCCGCAGAACACGTCGACGTCGGGGTCGACGGCCTCGGCGGCCGCGACCGCGTCCTCGACGATCCCGGGGTCGGCCGTCGAGACGGAGACGTCGCCGCCGATCAGCTCCGGCGGCTCGACGGCGACCGCGTCGGGGCCGAGCGCGGCGGCGGCGCCGACCTGCGCGGGGTTGTTCGCGCAGACGATCGTCTCCAGGTCGGCGCGCTCGGCCGCGCGGACGGAGCCGTCGATGTCGGCGAGCTTCAGCCGGTTCTCGGAGTGGTTGACGAGCGTCCCCTCGGCGCCGTTGTCGGCGACCGCCTCGGCGAGCGTCGACCCGGTGTGGGAGCCGTGGGCGTTCGGCGAGACGTGCTGGGCCCACGTCTCGACGCCGGTGTCGGCGACGCGGGCGACGTCGGCGGCCTGGGGCGAGACCCCGATCCGCGCGCCGGACGCCTCGGCCACGTCGCGGGCGGCGGTCGCGACTTCGATCGGGTCACACGGGTACGCCTTGAGGTTCACCAGGATGAACATACTCTCATTCGGGGTGCGCGGCGCAAATAGCTTCATACTTCGGCGACGCTCCATCGGCGCGTCCGCGCGGACCCCGAGACCAGGGCCCGTTTGCGACCCCGAGAGCAGAAACGACCTTATACCACGCCACTGTGGGTCCGACAAGGGATGTCCCTCATCGAGCTCATCGCCGGCGTGGAAGCTCACGAGGCCACGTTAACCGTCTTCAACGTCGACCCCGAGGTCGCGGAGGAGCTTCGGGAGCACTTCGCCGACCGCAACATCCGGATCGTCGAAGAACGGACCGCCGCCGGCCCGGAGGAGTTCGCCGTGCTCTCGCGGGACGGCGAGTTCGTCACGGCCGTGACCGTCGACGACCTGTTGCCGCGGCCGGGCGGAAACGGGAAGCCGGAAGCCGATGCATCGGGAGACGGAGAGCCGACCGACGACCGCGTCGGGGGGCCGGTGTTGGACCATCTCGACGAGACGATGTTCACCTCCTACTCCCGTGCGGACATGGTCGCCGCGTCCCGCGAGATCGAGGATCGCGCGTGGCGGGTCGGCGACGGGGAGCTCCACGCCGGGTTCCAGACGCTCGACGTGCTCACGGGCGAGTCGGACACCTACGACCTGCTCGGCGAGAAGGAGCGCCTCGACGTGCACGCGTACGCCGCCGACGAGGGCGACGCCCCCGACGTGGAACACTACGCCGTCCACGTCGGCGAGACCGCCGAGATCCGCGAGACGTGGTTCGTCGCGTACGACGGCGGCGGGTACGACGACGCGAAGTGCGCGCTGCTCGCCGAGGAGCGCGCACCGGGCGAGTTCTACGGGTTCTGGAGCTACGACCCCGAGACGGTCGACTACGTCATCGACTACCTGACGGAACGGTACGGCGGATCGGAACGAACGGACGACGGCGGGGCCACGGTGTGACGAGGCGCCCCTCGGTGACGACGCTCTGGCTGTCGGTCGCGGCGTTCGTCGCGACGGTCGCGACCGCGGGGAGTCTCTGGTTCAGCCTCGGGCTCGGTCTCACGCCCTGCGATCTGTGTTGGTACCAGCGGATCGCCATGTACCCGCTCGTCGCGGTGCTCGGCGTCGCCGCCGTGGAGAAGCGAGCGGCGGTCGTCGGGACCGCGCTCCCGCTCGTGGCTCTCGGACTGAGCCTCGCCGCCTACCACTCGTTCCTTCAAGCGACGGTGACGGAGTGCACGCTCGGCGGCCCGTGCGCGGCCGTTCAGTGGCAGAGCCCCGTGGTCGGGCTCACGATCCCGAACCTCTCGCTCGTCGCGTTCGCGCTGCTCGCGGTCCTGCTCGCCGGGATGTGGGTTCGGGTCGGACGGCGGTGACCGGCGGGAGAACGGGAGGGCGGTCGCGGACGGATCCGGGCGTCAGTCCTTCCGCTTGACCACGTCGCCGAGCGTCATCGTCCCGGCGTCGCCGCTGTCCCAGTCGGCGTCGTCGACCGACTCGCCCTCGACCAGCGAGATGTCGAGCGCGCTCTCCAGCTTCCGCTGGATGTCGTCGGTGGGGAGCGTGTCGCCGCGCTCCAGCTTGCGGATGAGGCTCGCCTTCTCGTTGAGCTGGTTCGCCAGCTCCTCCTGGCTGAGATCGCGGGACTCGCGGGCGTTTCGGATCTGGTCGTCGTAGTCCGTGGCGATCTCGTCCATGTCGTCGAACATGTCGCGCGGACGCGTCGAGCCGCCCGACGAGCCGGACGACCCGTCCGAGGAGCCGGAGGAGGACCCGGACGACTTCCCGGTGCTCGAACTCGTGGAGTACTTGCTGCCGCCGGAGCCGGTCGACTCGTCGCGGACCTCGGTACCGAAGTCCGTACACGAGCTACACAGCTCCAGCTCGGCGCCTTCGACCTTCGTCGTCGTCAGCGAGGCCTCGTCGGCGCCACACATCTCACACTGGGGCATACGCGACGGTAGCGCTCCCGGTGGTATAAAGGGTGCGCCGCGGGCGCCGGGTCACCGAACCGCGTTCGGATCCCGTCCGCAGAATCGTGCCGCGGCCGGTACCCACTTGTCGCCGCGGGCGGGAGGGGACGTATGGACGTTCACGTCACCACCTCGGCCGTGCGGGGGACCACCCGCGCGCCGCCCTCGAAGAGCTACACCCACCGCGCGCTGCTGGCCGCGGGGTACAGCGACGGCGCGACCGTGCGCTCGCCGCTCGTCTCGGCCGACACGAAGGCGACCGCCCGGGCCGTGACCGCCTTCGGCGGCGCGGTGGAGCCGGAATCCGGAGAGAGTTTCGACGGCGCCGACGCGCTCGCCGTCGACGGTTTCGGAGGCCGCCCCGCCGTCCCCGACGACGTGATCGACTGCGCGAACTCGGGGACGACGATGCGGCTCGTCACCGCCGCGGCCGCGCTCGCGGACGGGACCACGGTGTTGACGGGGGACGGCTCGCTGCGGTCGCGCCCGCAGGGACCGCTCCTGGAGGCGCTCGGCGACCTCGGCGTGCGCGCGGAGTCGACACGCGGGAACGGGCAGGCGCCCCTCGTCGTCTCCGGACCGCTCGCGGGCGGCGAGGTCGCGATCCCCGGCGACGTCTCCTCGCAGTACGTCACCGCCCTGCTGATGGCCGGTGCGGTCACCGACGAGGGCGTCGAGATCGACCTGACGACGCCGCTCAAGTCGGCCCCGTACGTCGACATCACGCTCGAACTGCTCGCCGACTTCGGGGTCGAGGCCACCCCCGTTGACGACGACGGCGACGCGCTCGACGGCGCGGCCGGCGCGGCGGGCTTCGTCGTCGACGGCGGGCAGTCGTACGCGCCGGCGGGCGGGAGCTACACCGTTCCCGGCGACTTCTCCTCCATCTCGTATCTGGTCGCCGCCGGCGCGGTCGCCGCAGAGCCGGGCCAGCCGGTCCGGATCGAGGGCGCCGTGCCGAGCGCGCAGGGCGACTCCGCGATCGTCGAGATCGCGGAGCGCATGGGCGCAGATATCGAGTGGGACCAAGAGGCGGGCGTCATCACCGTCCGACGCTCGGAGCTGTCGGGCGTCGAGGTCGACGTGGGCGACACGCCCGATCTGCTCCCCACGATCGCCGCGCTCGGCGCGGTCGCCGACGGCGACACCCGGATCACGAACTGCGAGCACGTCCGGTACAAGGAGACCGACCGCGTCGCCGCGATGGCCGAGGAGCTGGAGACGCTGGGCGCCGAGACGACCGAGGAGCCGGACACGCTGACGGTCCACGGCTCCGAGAGCGACCTCCGGGGCGCGAGCGTCGACGGTCGCGCGGACCACCGGATCGTGATGTCGCTCGCGGTGGCCGCCTTGGTCGCCGACGGCACCACGACGATCCGCGGCGGCGAGCACGTCGACGTCTCGTTCCCGAACTTCTTCGAGGCGATGGCCGACCTCGGGATGGCGGTCGAGCGCGACGGCGCGGGCGAGTAGCGCACAGCGTAGCTTATAAAGACGGTGCGGTGGCGCGTGCCTCTGAGCGCCCGCCGGACGCGAAGAGCACGCGCGAGGGACGCCGCGAGCAGCGTGGCGCGAAGCGCCACGGGCAGCCGGTGCAAAGGGCCGGCGACGACGTGGGTGACCGAAGGGAGCCCCAAGCGAGCGGCCGGTAGGCCGCGAGCCCCTCGCGACTGGGGCTTTGGAGGCCTTCACCGTCGATCCGGTAGCGACCACTTATAAGCGAGCGGCTGGAGCCTTGGAGATATTCACCGCAGAGACGTCGTCGATCACGTATATATAGCCGACGGCGACACCCGAATCGATTTATAAGAACCCGCCGAGACCGACCGCCTCGATCAGCGGGACGCCGGCGACGACGGAGCCGATCAGGTAGCCGCCGATCGCGCCGCCGTTTAAGAGGGGGAGCCCGGCGTGCGGCCGCCCCTTGATCACCCAGCTCATCAGTACCAGCAGCCCCGCGAGGCTGCCGACCATCGCGAACAGCGCGGGGAGGTTGATCCCGATCAGCGGCACGGAGAGGTTCGCGGCCGGCGAGAACATCGCCGCGCTCGCCACGAGCACCGCCGGGATCACGGCGTCTCCGAGCCCGATGAAGAACGCGTCGCGGTCCTCGATGTCGGTCGGCTCCGAGACGTCGGCGTCTTCCTCGTCCGAGTCGCCCGAGTCGACATCGGGATCGCCGTCGGAGCCGTCGCCGATCAGGGAGTCATCGCCAACATCCTCGCCCTCCGGTTCCGCTCCCTCCCCGAGAAGCGAGTACGAGAGCGACAGCGGGATCACGAGCACCACGGGGATGTTCAGGTCCATCACGCCCTCCGCGAGCGACAGCATGTGCTCGGTGCCGTACACCGAGATCGCGTCGTAGACCGCCAGGAAGCCCAACAGGAGCAGTGCGGGCAACAGCCCGAAGGAGATGCCGAACAGCCCGGCCGCGCCCGCCCCCATCAGCACCCCAGCGGCGTCGATCACGTACCACTCGGGGTACGCGAGGAGGGCGACGCCGACCGCGACCGCGGGCACCGCGGCCGCGAGCGGCGAGACCACCGCGGAGAAGACGTACCACGAGAGCCACGCGGAGACGCCGACGATCAGCAGCCGGATCCCCTGATCGAGGTCGTAGCGGAACGCCGCGAGCATCAGCCCGGTCATGGCGATGATCGCGGCGATGTACACGAGGCTGTTCGTCGGGTTCTTCGGGTCGTCGACCGCCTGATAGCCGCTCTCGGCGAACTCCGGAACCAGTGCTAACGCGCCCACCTGGACGACGAGGAACAGGCCCACGACGAAGGCGACGCCGCGGTACTCGCGGGGAAACATTCGATCGTCGGTTCGAGATCCGAGGGTTTCGTCCTTGCGCTTCGCACCGGAGTGTATCGGTCGCGACGGGCGTGGGTGCGGTACCGAGACACGGGAACAGGTACGGTGCCGAGAAACGGGGTCGGGTACGGTGTGGGAGCGGGTGAACCCGAGCCCGAAAGCCGACGGACGACGGACGGTGGAAGCGAGTCTCCGACCGGCCCGCCCGAAAACGGGATTGGGCCGGCCGGTTTCGTCCGCGGCGTTTACGTGCTCCCCCGAGCGAGGTAAGTAGCTACCGCTCAAATTATTATAATTGATACTTCTGACGCTTCTGTGGTGCGGAGCGCGGAAGACGAGGTCACTGCTGTGCGGCGTTCTGAAAGGGAAGAGGCGAGAGGGAGGCGAAAGGCGAAGCGGAAGGTTGAACGACGGGAGGCGGGCGGGCGGCGGCCGAACAGCGGACCCCCGGGCTGTCATCGGCGTCGCCGCCCGAGTGGTCGGGACGGGCGCGTGGTTTTGTCGCCGAACCCCAACGAGAAAAGCGTCGGACTTCGGCATCGGACCGTTGTCGCTTCTCCCGTATAAATGAGACGGTCCGTGGCTACGAATGAGGCGGTCCGCAACTACCGACGATCGCGCAGCGCGGGGAACTCTTCGCGCACCGCCGCGGCCTGGTCGGGGTCGACTTCGGCGGTCACGGTCGTCGGCTCCTCGCCCGCCGACGCCAGCGTCGTCCCCCACGGGTCGTAGACGGTCGTTCGGCCGCAGAGCGCGTCGCCGCCGTCGAACGCGCCGCTCCCGTTAACCGTCGCGACGTAGGTCAAGTTCTCGATCGCCCGCGCGCGGCCGAGCGTCCGCCAGTGCTCGACGCGCGGGTACGGCCACGCGCTCGGGACCAGCACGCAGTCGACGCCGTCCTCGACCATCCCTCGGAACTGCTCGGGGAACCGGAGGTCGTAGCAGGTCGTCACGCCGACACGGACGCCCTCGACCTCCGTCACGGGGACGCGCTCGCCGGGGACCATCCGGGCCGTCTCCTCGGACCCGTAGCCGAAGAGGTGCCGCTTCCGGTAGACGAGCCGGCGCTCACCGTCGCGGTCGAACAGCACCGCAGTGTTCGCGAACCCCTCGTCGGCCGGTACGTCGATCCCGTCGGTCGCGGACGCGGCGAGGTCCTCGACGACGGTCCCCGCCAGCACGTTGACGCCCTCCTCGGCGGCGACCGCGGCGAACCGACCCAACCGGTCGCCGGCGACGCTCTCGGCCGCGCGGGCGTACGAGTCGAACGCGAAGTACCCCACGTCGAACAGCTCCGGGAGGACGACCAGGTCGGCGCCGTCGGCCGCGGCCTCGCGGACCGACTCGATCGCGCTCGCGACGTTGCCCTCGACGGCGCCGCCCTCGACGCCGAGCTGGACGCAGGCGAGCCTCATGCCGTGGTTCCGAACGACGCTCGCAGGGCGTCTTCCAGGTTGTCCAGCTCCGCGTCGAAGTTGCGCTCGAAGAAGGACTCGACGCCCGGCAGCCGGCCGTCGACCACGAACTCGTTGGCCAGCCGGCAGCCGCCGTCCGTCTCGGTGATCGTGTGCTCGCCGGTGACGCGGAAGGCGCGCGACTTGCCGACGAACTTCACCCGGGTCGGCGGCTCGCGCTCGACCTCCTCCGTCTCGACGGAGATGGTCGACCGTATCATCGGGATCGGGAGCGCGACGTGCCACGTCGCTCGCCCGTCGCCGTGTACCTCGAAGGTGTCGACGACGCTGATCGCTCCTGCGCGCTGCTCGGCGTCCGAGATGAACGCCCACACGTCCTCAGGGGGGGCGTCGAACTCGAACGTCCGGGAGACTCGGACGGTCATACGCTCCCGTTTGGGGCTACGGGAGTTAAAAGCACGCGAGTCGAGCGGGCAGGGGCGGAGTCAAGCGGACGGGAGGGGGATCGTCTCAGCCCTGCGGGGTCACGCGCCACGTCGTCGACCGCGCGCGGCCCCACTTCTCGATGTCCACGTCGTCGGACTTCTCGGCGAGCCGGGGGAGTCGGGAGCCGACCTGCTTGGCGGTGAGGCCGATGGCGTCGGCGATCGTCTTCGAACGGACGTACCGCTCGCCACGGGTGACGCTGTCCGTGAGGTACGCGAGGATTCGCTGCTCCTCCTCGGTGTACTCGCTCATATCCCGGAGGTAGGCGGCAAACGTCCTTAACGGTTTCTCGTTCGGACCGCGCTCAGTCGAAGATCTGGACGGCGACGACCGAACAGAGGGCGAAGACGAACGCCGCCCCGAATCCCCACGCCTTCCCGAGCTGCGCCGGGTGGCCGAACATCACGACGGCGCCGACGACCGCGATCGCGCCCAACGCGAGCGCCACGCCGACCTCCTTGTCAGAGTCGATGGATGCCTCACTCATACTCGTCGCTTTGCGGGCGACTACTTAGTTCATGCGAACGCGGGAGATCGGACTCGAAACGGCGACGCTCGCCTAGATGATCTCGACGTGCTCGGAGGCCTCGTTGAGCGCGAGGTTCGCGGCGATCTCGGCGTTCCGCATCGCATACTCCGCGGTGTGCTGGAGACTGACGAGCACCTCGCGGGTCATCAGCAGGGTGTCGTTGTCGAGGTCGCTCGGGAGCTCCCCGAGGATCTCCTGTTCGCGGTCTTCGAGCCGGGCGAACAGCTTGCGGCACTCGACCGTGAGGTCGTAGTCGCGCTCGACGACCGCCCGCACGGCGAGCGCGGTCAGCTCGTCCACCTGGTCGGTGAACTCCCGGATCTGTCGCATCGTCGCGCTGTCGACGTCGAGCGTGTGACCCTCCGCCTCCATCACGATGTCGGCGATGTCCTCCGCGTTGTCGGCGGTGAGCTCGAGGTTCTTCGCGACCGATCGGTAGCCGATCAGGGGGAACCCCTCCTCCAGCCCGACTGCGCGGGCGAGGTTCGGGTTCTGGTACGCCGTGAAGATGAGCCGGAGCAGGAGGACGAAGATCTTGTTCGCCTGCCGCTCGCGGTTGAGCGCGCGCTGGGCCAGGTCGGGATTGCCGTGCGCGAGAGCCTTCACGGCCTCGCCGCGCATCGTCGATCCCGTGTTCTCCAGCCGTTCGAGCAGGTTGTCGAGAGTGAAGTCCTCGGGGTCGACGGAACACCGGATCGAGATGTCCGAGGGCGTCTCCTCGATGACGCCGAGCCCCATCAGCTGGGTCTCGGCCTTATAAACGGCGTTGATGTGCTCGCTGTCGAGCGTCCCCTCGCTACGGACGTGGATCACCCGCCGCCCCAAAACGTACTGCGCGACGATAGCGCGTTCGAGAGACTGCGCGTCGAGCCCGTCGGCGTTGATCACCGCTTCCGACTCTTCCGTGCTTACCGACTCCGGCAGGACCGTGAGGGTCCCCTTACCGCCCATCCGCAGCGACACCTCGTCGCCCTTGTTGACACCGTGTTCCTTCGCCCACTCTGCGGGGAGGGTCATCGCCAGCGTCGACGGCCCCAACCGCTGGACTTTCCGCGTTTCCATGGACGTGGATACCGCCGGATACACCTTAACCTTGTTCCTATGTTCATTATACGCTTCATCGAATATACAAGGTCTTCTTCCGCGTCGCCGGCGAAGTGGGAGGGAGGAGGAGAAAGGAGACGGTCAGCCGGTGCGTGATCGATCCGCGCGTTTATCCCGTTTAGCTGCCGACGAATGCGCATGACCGAGCGGGTACTCGTCGTCGACGACTCCTCGTTCCAGCGCACCGTCGTTCGGGACGCGCTGGACGGCCCCTTCGAGGTGGTCGGCGAGGCGGAGAACGGCGCGGAGGCGGTGGAGCTGTTCGAGGCGTACGAACCGGACGCGGTGTCGATGGACGTCGTCATGCCCGAGATGACCGGGATCGAGGCGACCGCCGCGATCAGGGACCGCTGGCCCGACGCCGTGATCGTGATGTGCACGAGCGTCGACCAGCAGGAGAAGATGATGGAGGCGGTGAAGGCCGGCGCCGACGGCTACGTGACGAAGCCGGTCGACGCCGACGAGCTGGTCCCCGAGATGCGGAGCCACTTCGAGTGAGGTGGCCGCGGTCGGTTGGGGAAACCGGGTCGACGCTCTTACGCCGGGTCGAACGATCGCAGGATCGCCCCGAGCGCGCTCGCGAGCTCCTCGAAGCGGTCGATATCCATCGAGTCGGTCGTCACCCATACCCCGTGACCGTTGTTGATAACGCGCGTGAGGTAGCCGTTTTCGAACACGCGGACCGTGAACTGGTAGTCGCCGAGCTGGGTGTCGGCGTACAGCGACTGCGCGTGGAACCCGTGTCGCTCGCTCTCCGCGAAACCGACGAGGTCGGCGGTCCGGCTCAGGTCGCTGCGGAGGTAGAGCTGCTCGACGTCCACCTCGGTGAAGTACGTGAGGCTCCGAAGCTCGTCTCCGGTCGCGGTCCGCGCGGCACTGAGCAATTCCTCGACGCTGTCGTCCGGTGGGTGTCCCATGCTACCACGATCGATCGTCTGGTACATGAGCGTATGGGTGCCCGCAGGACCGGCGGTAGTCCCGGTCTGTGGGGTTTCGGTCTGGACCCGGAAGGACAGAGTTTAGCGACTCCCCTGATATCGGCTCCATAATGAGCGAGTACGACGACGTCTGCGTCCTGCTGCCGACGATGGACGAGATCGAGACGGTCGCGCGCGTCGTCGAGGCGTTCCGCGACGCCGGACTCGACGAGGTCCTCGTCATCGACGGCGGATCGACGGACGGCACGCAGGAGGCGGCTCGCGAGGCGGGCGCGCGCGTCGTCGAGCAGTCAGGGCGCGGAAAGGGGCAGGCCGTCAGGGAGGCGGTCCGCGACCACATCGACGCGTCATACGTCGTGATGGCCGACGCGGACGCGACGTACGACGCGGACGACGCCGACGCGATGCTCGAACCCCTGCTGTCCGGCGAGGCGGACCACGTCATCGGGAACCGGTTCGCGGACATGCGACCGGGCGCGATGACGCGACTGAACCGGATCGGCAACCGGCTCATCAACCTCTCGTTCCGCGCGATTCACGGTGAGAGCTACGGGGACATCCTCTCCGGTTACCGGGCGTTCACCCGCGAATCGTTCCGCAGACTCCATCTCACCGCCGACGGGTTCGGAATCGAGACCGAGATGGCGGTCGAGTGCGTGAAGAACCGGCAGTCGGTCGCGGTCGTCCCGATCACCTACCGCGAGCGCCCCGGCGGCTCCGCCACCAACCTCCATCCCGTCCGCGACGGCGGGGTGATCTTCCTCGAACTGTACCGGAAGGCGAAGACGAACAACCCCCTGTTCTACTTCGGCAGTCTCGGTGTGATCTCGACGAGCGCCGGCGCGCTCATGACCGGATACGTGCTCTACGACTGGTTCGTCAACGGGATCACCCACGAGATAATCGCGATCGGCGCCGTCGGGGCCGCGACCTTAGGGATCCAGCTTCTGATCTTCGGGTTCCTCGCCGACATGATCCTCTCGCTCCACCGTGAACAGGTGGCGCGCTACGAGCGCGCGGTCGACGACGGTCCGAGTCGGTAGGCGTCGCGCTCTCCGCCGGGACCGGCAGGGCCCCCATAGTTTATGTCCGACCGCCGAGAGGAACCGCCATGGACGAAAAGCGGTTCGTCATCGCCCTCTTCGGACTTGTCGTCGCGCTGCTCGTCGGGTTCATCGCCCTCCGGTTCGTCGCTCCGCTCACGGTCGCCGTCTTCCTCTACTACTCGACCCGGCGTCTCCACCACCAGCTCGAACGCTTCCGGCTCCCCGCTCGGGTCAGGGCCGTGGCCTCGCTGTCGCTGATCGGTATCCCGCTTATCGGACTCTTAAGCTACACCGTGCTCCTCCTGCTGATCGAAGCGCGCCGATTCATCGAGCAGTACCCGGTCGCCGAGACGGTCGGCGCCGAGAACTCGTGGGTCGGCGACCTCGCCGCGCTCTCGAACCCGACGTTCGACGGGGTCATGCAGGCGTACCAGTCCGGCCAGCTCGACCCGCTCATCAACTTCGCCTCCGAGCAGGCAACGTTGCTGGCGGGCGTGCTCTCGGGGTTCGCGTTGAATCTCCTCATCACGATCGTCGTCACCTACTACCTGCTGCTCGACGGGTCGAAGTTCCACGAGTGGCTGCTCACGTTCGACGACGACGCGGTCGTCCGCGAGTACCTGGAGGCGGCGGACGCCGAGTTGGAGGCGGTGCTGTACGGGAACCTGCTCAACGTCATCGCCATCTCGATCATCGCCGTCGTGACATACACCGGCTACAACGTGGTCGCGCCCGAGATCGTCGAGGTGCCGTACCCGGCGCTCGCGGGCGCGCTCACCGGAATTGCCAGCCTGATCCCCGTGATCGGGATGAAGATCGTGTACGTCCCGCTCGCGGCGGTGACCGCGATCCCGCCGGTCCTCGGGGACGAGGTCGCCGCGCTCGCGTACGTCGCCGGGTTCCTCGTCGTCGCCGCGATCGTGGTCGACACGATCCCCGACATCGTGCTCCGACCCTACTTCAGCGGGAAGACCACCCACGTCGGGCTGCTCATGCTCGCGTACATCTTCGGCCCGGTCGTGTTCGGGTTCCACGGGCTGTTCCTCGCGCCGATCGTGCTCGTGTTGGCGCTCACGTTCGCCGACACCGCTCTGATACGGTTGCTCGGCGGCGACTCCGAGGATGTCGGTCCGGAGGTCCCCCGCGGACAGCGCCAGCTCGACGAGTTCTGATCGACGAGTGCCGAGCCGGGATTCTCCCCTCGGGCCGAAGAGATAAACCCCCGCTCGACGACCGGGATGACGTATGCGTGTACACGTGATCGGTCTCGGGGGCGCCGGCGGCCGGATCGCCGACCGGCTCGCCGCCGACAGCGACGGGGACCGGTTCCTGCAGGGCGTCAACGCGTTCGACACCGACGCGGCCGCGCTCGACGCCCTCCGTTCGATCGACGAGTCCCGCCGGTACCGCTTCGGCGACGCGGCCGGCGGGGGCGGGCTCGACGGCGACCTCCACGCGGCTCGGCGGCTCGGCGACGCCCACGCCGGCGAGCTGGGCCGGGCGATGGACGATCAGCAGCCGTCGCTCGCGGAGGCGTTCGTCCTCGTCGTCGGGCTCGGCGGCGGCGCGGGTGCGGGCGTCGCGCCGGCGTTGACCGACGAGCTGACGCGGCTCTACGACGTTCCCGTCTACGCCGTCGGGCTGCTCCCGACGCCGGCGGAGTCCGAGCCCGGCGAGCCCGACCCGGCCCACGCGAGCCGGACCGGAGACGCTCCCGAGGAACGCCCCCCGGAGCGCCCCCTCGCGGAGAAGAACGCGGCGCGGACCCTCGACGCGCTCTCGGACCGGTGTGCGGCGGTCTTCCCGTTCGACAACGACGAGTGGCTCCGTCCGGGTGAGGCCGTCGCAGACGTCCGAGACCGGCTGAACGGGGTCGTCGCGGAACGGATGGCGGCGCTGTTCGGCGCCGGCGAGGCCGACGACGCCGAGTCGACGCCCCAGCAGGTGCTCGACGCGAGCGACGTGGCTCGGGCGGTCGGCGACGACGGAGAGATCGCCGCCATCGGTCACGCGACGCAGGCGGTCGAGCCGCCCGAGTCGGGGTCGCGGTTCGGACTCGGGCTGTTCGGCTCCTCGGAGCCGGCGGAGGTCGACACGAGCGCCGCGGTGTCGGCGATCGAGACGACGATCCGGAAGGCGGCCCGCGGGAAGAACACCGTCGAGGTGCCGGGAGGACGGGCCGACCGGACCCTGCTCGTTGTCGGCGGGCCGCCGGCGTGGCTCAACCGCGAGGCGATCGCGGACGGGCGGCGGTGGCTCGCCGAGGAGACCGGCTCCGGCGCGATCCTGAGCGGCGACGCCCCGGTTCCGGGCGGAGACGAGGTGTTCGCGCTGGTGGTGCGCTCGGGGATCGACGAACCGGCTCGTGTCCGCGAGATCCGGGAGTCGATCGCGTGATCGTCGGTGATCGGCCGTCGTTGCGCTCGGGGACCCGAACTCGTTAACCGGGTGAGGCGCCCAGTACGCCCGTGACCACCCACGCCGATCTCGGGCTCGACCTCGACGTGCGCGACACGGACGCGGTCGCCGACCGGCGCGACGAGCTCGTCGCCGCCGTACGCGACCACGCCGGAACGATCGCCTACCAGCTCGCGAGGCTGCAGGGCGGCGACTACGGCCGACAGGAGCTGTCGACGCCGGGCGGGACGTGGACCGTCAAACACGAGGCCGGCGAGCTGGAGTTCCTGCTGTTCTCGCCGAAGTCGGGCTCGGACGTGTACGTGATATCGACGAAGCAGCCGCCGGAGCCGGCCGACCTGGCGACCGCGCTCGACGACTACGCGAACTTCGTCGCGGCGTGGAACGAGTGGGTGGGGTCGCTGTCGGGCGTCCTCGACGGCGTGAGCGCCGAGTTCCCGGAGCCGGCCTCGACCGACGGGGTCGTCGCCGAGCGCGATCGAGTGCTGGACCGCGTGCGCGACACCTGCTCGGTCATGGCCGGCGAGATCTACCGGTACGAGGGCGACGACTACGGGACCTTCACCGCTCGCGTCGGCGGCGACCGCTGGGAGCTGAAGTGGGACGAGGGAGCCGTCTCGTACCTCCGCGTCGGCGGGTCGGGCGGGCTCTACCTCCTCTCGCAGTACGAGGCGCCCTCGGCGGCCGACGTGCGCGAGTACGCCGACTCGTTCCGGGGGTTCGTCGACGCGTACAACGAGTTCGTCGCGGAGCTGGAGAGCGACCTCGCGTCGGTCGAGCTGTAGACTTCGCGGTCCGTTCGTGTGCGGTCAGTTCCGTCGGAACCGCTTGCAGCGATCGTTGTCTGGACCCTCGATCGATCAGTACGGACGCGGCGACGATCGATAGCGGGAGTGGGTGTAGTACGTCGTGAGAGTAGCCATTTATAAGTCGGATTGTGGTGTTGCTGTCGGCTGTTTATAAGGGATCGACGGCTTTGCGGTGAAGACTTCCAAAGCCCCAGCCGGCGAGGCGGACGCACGCTCGCTGCGCGCTTCGGTCGCTCGTGCTGCTCGCTCCCTGCAGTGCTTACGTCACCTGCGTCCGCCTCGCCGGCTGCCCCTTTGAATCCCACCCGTACAGCACCGCAACCGCACCTCACGCCTCCCCAGCCTCGCGGTTCGCGCTCTGCGAGCGCTCACCGCGTCCCTCGCACGCGCTGACTCGCGGCCGCCGGGGGCGGCCGCTCGCAGGCGCGCGCCAACCGCAACCCTCGTTTATAAGCGATCGATGCCGTGGTTCAGGTCTATTTAAATAACTAAATCGGTACCACCGAACTGCAATACCTACTCCCGCTATCAATCAAAAAGCGCCTTTCGACGCCTAGTTGGTTCATATCTTCTGTCTGAGAAGCGCACTTCAGCGGAGCCACACAGTGTAACCACGAACGTGTGTATTTCTACGTCTGATGTGGGAATATTTATGCAGCAACGTCCGGTACCGCCGCGTATGACGATCACGCTACCGGGACCGACGCTCGGCGTCGTCGGCGGCGGTCAACTGGGTCGAATGATGGGGGAAGCGGTCGCGCCGCTCGGCGTCGAGGTCGTCGTGTTGGACCCGACGCCAGACTGTCCGGCCAGCCCCGTCGTCAGCGACCAGATCGTCGGCGGCTTCGACGACGCCGACGCGATCCGCGAGCTGGCGAGTCGCGCCGACGCTCTGACCTTCGAGATCGAGTTGGCCGACCCGGACCTGATGGCCGAGGCGGCCGCCGAACACGACGTACCCGTTCATCCCGATCCGGACACGCTCCGCACCATTCAGGACAAGCTCGTGCAGAAGGAGACGCTGGTCGACGCCGGGATCCCCGTCCCCGAGTTCGTCGCGGTCGCCACCGCCGAGGGGCTCGAACGCGTCGTCGAGGAGTACGGCGGCGTCATGCTGAAGGCCCGCGAGGGGGGGTACGACGGCCGCGGGAACGTTCCCGTCGACGACCCCGCGGACGCGGCCGGCGCGCTCGACGAAGTCGGCGGCAACGCGATGGCAGAGGAGTTCCTCGACTTCGAGCGCGAGATCGCCGTGATGGGCCTGAAGGGCGCCGACGGCGAGACGCGGACCTATCCCGTCACCGAGACGGTCCACCGCGAGGAGATCCTCCGCGAGAGCGTCGCGCCGGCCCGGACCGACGACGCGGTCGTCGCCGAGGCCGAGTCGATCGCGCGTGACGTGCTCGACGTGCTCGACGGCCGGGGCGTCTACGGGATCGAGCTGTTCGAGACCCGCGGCGGCGACGTGCTCGTCAACGAGATCGCGCCGCGGCCGCACAACTCCGGCCACTGGACCATCGAGGGCGCGCGCACCTCGCAGTTCGAAAACCACGTCCGGGCCGTTCTCGGGTGGCCGCTCGGCCCGACCGACCTCGTCGCGCCCGCGGTCACGGCGAACGTGCTCGGGGACGTCGAGGAGACCCAGCCCGCGACGCTGTCGGGCGTCGAGGAGGTGCTCGCGGCGCCCGACGCCGACCTCCACTGGTACGGGAAAGACGACGTGCGCCCGCTCCGGAAGATGGGGCACCTGACGGCGACGGACCGAACCGCCGACGCCGACCGCGACGCCCTGCTTTCGCGGGCGCGCGAACTCCGCGACGGGCTGACGTTCCGGGACGCGTAGCCGCTGGCCGATGCCCGACGACCCCGCGCCCGACGCGCCCGCGAACGCCAGTCGATCCGGCTCCAGCCGGACCGGATCGAGGCTCTCCGCGAGTGCGCGGAGAGAGGGACTGCCCCGGCCGCCGCGGTCGCGTTCGGGACCGACTACGTCGTCTTCGCGGCGCGCGTACCTCTCAGGAAAGGACCACTAACCGCCCGTTGCCGGTTCCCGTCGCCACCGTCGCGAACAGCCTCCCGTCGGCGGCGGTGACGTAGCTCGCGCCGCCGTCGACCTCGTGTTCGAACCGCGTCTCTCCGAGGCGGACGGACCGGAAACCGATCCCGCCGTCGACGCCGATCCCGTGGAGTCGCTCTCCGCCGACGTATATCCTGTCGCCCACGAGCGCCGGCGGCGTCGGTCGAACGGCGTTCCCGATCTCGGTCCGCCACGCGTGGCTCCCGTTCTCCGCGTTCAGCGCGTACAGCCGTCCGCCGGAGGACGCGAACACTCCGCCGTGACCGACCGCCATTCCGCCCTCGACGAACCCGCGAAGGTCGGTTTCCCACTGCGGCTCCCCGCCGGGATCGAAACACCGAACCGACCCGTCTCCCGCGCCGACGACCACGTCGCCCGACCCCCGTATCGACTCGCCGTCCGGACCGCGTGACCCGACGACGGTCGGCGGGGTCCGGATCCCGGCTTCGACGGTTCGACCCCAATGGACCCGACCGTCGTCGTCGACCGCGTACAGATTCCCGCCGGTGGTCGCGACGTAGACGACGCCGTACACCGACGCCAGTGCGCGGGCGGCGGCGCGTCGGACGATGCCGTCCAGCCGGCGCTCCCACTCGAGTTCACCCGTCGAGCCGTCGAACGCCCGGAGGTACTCGCCGGCGCCGATGATCACCCGGACATCGTCCCCGTACTCCACCACGAGCGGCGTCGTCTCCCCGAAGACGTACTCGAACTCGTGACTCCACAACTGCTCGCCGGTGTCGAGGTCGCGCGCGACCAGCGTGTCGCTCTCGGGGACGTACGCCGCGCCGTCCGCGACGGCCGGCGCCCCGGTGTAGCGGAAGGCGTCGTTGTCGTCGGGAGCGACGGACCAGCGCCGGCTCAGGTCCTCGCGATCGAGCGCGACCACGTCCACGCCGGTGTTCAGAAGTACGGTTTCGGCGGTTACCACCGGATCGCCGGCGGGGATCCCGTCGAACTCGTGCGTCCGGTCGACGGTCGGGTCGTCTCGCGGCGCGGTCCCGTCCGGAACCGCCCGCGAGTTCAAGTCGTCGCCGCCGCCGGTCGGCCAGTCGTACGTCTCGTCGGTTCCGGGAGCGGCGTCGAATCCGGTGAGACAGCCGGCGGTAGCCGTCAGTCCGGCCGCTCCGAGGCCGGAGAGAAACGCGCGTCTGGAGGGCATGTTCGTCCCGCGATTCCGCGGCTAGACCCTTCGGCGTTGCGGTCGCCGGGGCGTCTATCGACGGCGTACTGGTCGGCCGCCGGACCGGCACGATTTACAACCCGCCTCGCGTCACCCACACCCATGACAACGGTCCAAGACCTGATCGACCGGCTCGAAGCGGAGGCGGCGGCCGACGCCGACCCCGAAACCACCCCCGACGTGGGGATCATCATGGGGTCCGACTCGGACCTCCCCGTCATGGAGGGCGCCTACGAGGCGCTCGACGAGCTCGGGTTCGCCGAGCAGACCGCCTTCGACGACGCGCCCGACGCGCGGTTCACCTACGAGAGCTACGTCGTCTCCGCACATCGGACGCCGGAGCTCATGTACGCGTACGGGGAGACCGCGGCGGCCCGCGGGCTCGAGGTCGTGATCGCGGGCGCGGGCGGGAAGTCCGCCGACCTCCCGAACATGACCGCGTCGCTCGCGTACCCGATCCCGGTGATCGGCGTCCCGGTTCAAGAGAAGTCGGTCGACTCCGTGATCGGGATGCCCACCGGGGCCCCGATCGTCGCCGTCGACGCCGGCAAGTCGTTCAACGCCGCCCTGTCGGCCGCGCAGGTGCTCGCGCGGGAGCACGACGCGGTCGAGGAGCGGCTGATCGAACACCACGAGGGGCTGAAAGGCGGTGTCGCGGAGGTGTCGGTCGATCTGCACGACCTCGGCATCGACGGGTTCCGCGACCGCGACGAGTCGTAGGACGGCCGGAGAGCCGAGACGACACCCGACCCCGATCGTCCGTCCGGCTCGCTCGCCGGCGTTTTCGGTGACGTGGGGGCGTTGCGGTGAAGACTCAACGCTTATGAGGGGGCGGTCCAAATCCTCGCACGTTACGGAGACCTATATGAGCGATTGGATAGCGATCGGCGCCTTGGCGGCCGTCGGCGTGCTCATCCCGCTGGGGATGATGTCCGTGTCGGCGTTACTCCGTCCGAGCGTGCCTGAGACCGGTAAAAGTACCACCTACGAGTCCGGCGAGACCCCGACGGGCGGGACGCGGATCCGGTTCAACATTCAGTACTACATGGTCGCGCTGTTGTTCCTCGTGTTCGACATCGAGACCGTGTTGCTGTTCCCGTGGGCCGTCATCTACCGTCCGGCGATCAGCGCTGGCGTGCCGATGATCGCCCTGCTGTGGCCGATGCTGGCGTTCGTCGGAATCCTCGCGATCGGACTCGTCTGGGCGTGGCGCTCCGGCGCCATCAGCTGGGCCCGGAGTCCCCGCGCGACAAGTCGAAAGACGGAGCGTGACCTCAACTAATGAGCAGCGATCAACCATTCATCACCGACGAATCGCAAGTCGTAACCGAGACCCGCGACGCCCGGATGACCGGGCAGGGGGACCGGTTTAACTCCCGCCTCCGAGAGGCGTTCGGCTCCTCGCCGTTCATCCTCACCAAGTTCGACAAGTTCCTGAACTGGTGTCGCGGCTCCTCGATGTTCATGCTGCAGTTCGGCATCGCCTGCTGCAGCATCGAGATGATGCACACCTACGCGGTGAAACACGACCTCGACCGCTTCGGGTCGGGCGTTCCCCGCGCCTCGCCGCGGCAGGCCGACGTGATGATCGTCCCCGGGACGATCGTCTCGAAGTTCGCGCCGCGGATGAAGCGCGTGTACGACCAGATGCCCGAGCCGAAGTTCGTGGTCGGCATGGGCTCGTGTACCATCTCCGGCGGTCCGTTCCAAGAGGGGTACAACGTGATCAAGGGCGCCGAGGAAGTCATCCCGATCGACATCCACGTCCCCGGCTGTCCGCCCCGCCCCGAGGCGCTCGTCTACGGCGTCGTGAAGCTGCAGGAGCGCGTCGCCAACGGCGAGGCTTCGCCCGTCACCGTCAAGCCGTACGAACTGGAGGAGTTCTCCGATCTCGAACGCGACGAGCTCGTCGACAAGCTCGCCGACGAGATCGAGGACGACGAACTCGTCATGCGGTACAACTTCGCTGATTCGCCATGAGTCTCGAACGACCAGACACCGTCGACGACGGCGCCGTCGAGCGCACTCCCGACGAGCTGGAGGCGCTCTTGGGCGATCTCGTCGTCGACCGCGACGACCACCTGAACGCGCCCGGGTTCGTCATCCGGCCCGACACCGTCCAGGAGACGCTCTCGATCCTGAAAGAGCAGGCGGGATACGACCACCTCTCGGTGGTCTCCGCACAGGAGTACGAGAACCGGTACGAGTCGATCTACCACCTGAAGAAGTTCGACGACCCGACCCAGGAGGTCAGCGTCGTCGTCCCCGCCGATAAGGACAACCCCGTCTCCGAGTCGGCCGAGCCGGTGTTCCGCACCGCCGACTGGCACGAGCGCGAGGCGTACGACCTGATCGGCGTCGAGTACGACGACCACCCCGACCTGCGCCGGATCCTGCTGCCCGAGACGTGGCAGGGCCACCCCCTGTCGATGGACTACGACAAGGACCGGCCGCAGATCGCCACGCTGCCGGAGCACGCGAACCCACTGGAGGAACACCACAAGGACGCCGAGTCCGACACGATGTTCCTCAACATCGGACCGCATCACCCGGCGACGCACGGCGTGCTCCACCTGAAGACGACGCTCGACGGCGAGCAGGTCGTCGACGTCGAGCCCGACATCGGCTACCTCCACCGCAGCGAGGAGCAGATGGCGCAGAACGGGACGTACCGTCACCAGATCATGCCGTACCCGGACCGCTGGGACTACATCTCGGCGGGCCTGCTCAACGAGTGGGCGTACGCCCGCGCGGCCGAGGACCTCGCCGACATCGAGGTGCCCGAGTACGCGCAGGTCATCCGCACGATGGGCGCGGAGATGTGCCGGATCGCCGCGCACATGCTCGCGCTCGCCACGTTCGCGCTCGACATCAACGGCGACTTCACGGCGACGTTCATGTACGCCATCAACGACCGCGAGCGCGTCCAGAACCTCTTGGAGGACCTGACGGGTCAGCGGCTGATGTTCAACTACTTCCGGCTCGGCGGCGTCGTCTGGGACCTCCCGGAGCCGCGCGAGGAGTTCTTCTCGAACACGCGGGACTTCCTCGACCAGCTTCCGGAGTCGATCGAGGAGTACCACAACCTCATCACCTCCAACGAGATCTTCCAGATGCGGACGATCGACACCGGGATCCTCCCGCCGGAGGTCGCGAAGAACTACGGCGCGACCGGTCCGGTCCTTCGCGGGTCGGGCGTCGACTACGACCTGCGCCGCGACGACCCGTACGGCTACTACGACGAGCTCGACTGGGACGTGATCACCGAGGACGGCTGCGACAACTTCAGCCGCCTGCTCGTCCGGATGCGCGAGGTCGAGGAGTCCGCGAAGATCATCGAGCAGTGCGTCGACCTGCTCGAGGACTGGCCCGAAGACGAGCGGAACATCCAGGCGAACGTGCCGCGCACGCTACGCCCGGACGACGACACCGAAATCTACCGGGCCGTCGAGGGCGCGAAGGGCGAGCTCGGCATCTACATCCGCGCGGACGGCACGGACAAGCCGGCGCGGTTCAAGATCCGGTCGCCGTGCTTCTCGAACCTCCAGACGCTCCCGGAGATGGCGAACGGAGAGTACGTCCCCGACGTGGTCGCCGCGCTCGGTAGCCTGGACATCGTTCTCGGGGAGGTGGACCGCTAATGGGCACGGCGCCCGCACAGCTGTTCCCCGAGTTCCTCGTCGACGCGTTCGGGATCGACAGCGTCCTCGGCGACGTCGTCGCCTCGCTGATCGGGGCGGCGCTCGTCGCGAACATCATCCTCGCGTTCTCCGGCGTCGCCGGACCGTGGGCGAAACGGAAGATCACGGCCGCGTTCACCGACCGGATCGCGGTCGACCGGATCGGGCCCTACGGGCTGCTCATCATTCCGGCGGCGGCGGTCCAGCTGCTCGCGAAGGAGCTCATCGTTCCCGAAGGCGTCGACCGTCCGGCGTGGGACATCGCACCGATCCTCCTGCCGGCGTCGGCGATGCTCGGTTTCTCCGTGATCCCGATGGGCCAGATCGGCCCGCTGAACATTCACCTCGCCGACCCCGAAGTCGGGCTGGCGCTGGTGTTCGCGTTCGCCTCCATCGCCTCCGTCTCGTTGGTGATGGCGGGCTACGCGTCGAACAACAAGTACTCGCTGCTCGGCGGGCTCCGCGCCGTCGCGCAGAACCTCGCGTACGAGATCCCGCTCATCGTCACCGCGATGTCGGTCGTGATCTTCGCGGGAACGCTCCAGATAAGCGGCGTCGTCGGGGCGCAGACGGAGACGCTCGTGACGATCGCCGGGGTCTCGATCCCGTCGTGGTTCGCGTTCGTGAACCCGTTCGCGTTCGTGCTGTTCCTCACGGCGAACATGGCGGAGATCGGACGGAACCCCTTCGACATCCCCGAGGCACCGACGGAGATCGTCGCTGGGTACCAGACGGAGTACTCCTCGGCGTACTTCGTCCTGTTCTACCTCGGCGAGTTCGTCCACATCTTCCTCGGCGGCGCGATCCTCTCCGTGGTGTTCCTCGGCGGCGCGTCCGGCCCGGGTCCGGAGAGCATCAGCTTCATCTGGTTCGTGGTGAAGGTCTGGGGCTTCTTCCTGTTCACGCAGTGGGCCCGCGCGGCGATTCCTCGCGTCCGGATCGATCAGCTGATCGAGATCGGCTGGAAGGGAATGCTGGTGCTGTCGTTCGCGAACCTGGTGCTCACGGCCGTAATCGTGGGGGTGATCGCGTAACATGATCGGACTTATGAAATCCATGGCGACGACGATGAAGCACGCGCTCGACGGGAAGACGTTCACGGTGGAATATCCGGAGGACGCGCCCGAGGTGAGCCCGCGCTTCCGCGGCGTCCACAAGTTCAGTCAGGAGCGGTGTATCTGGTGTCGACAGTGCGAGAACGTCTGCCCGAACGACACGATCCAGATCGTGCAGGACGACCAGCGCAACGGCGAGCAGTACAACCTCCACATCGGCCAGTGCATCTACTGCCGGCTCTGTGAGGAGGTCTGCCCCGTCGACGCCATCCTGCTGACGCAGAACTTCGAGTTCACCGCGGACACGAAGGACGACTTCGTGTTCAACAAAGAACAGCTCAAGAACGTCCCGTGGTACAAGGGAATCGACCCGCTGGAGTCCCGGAACCCCGATCGCGGCGCGTGGATCGGGGAGGGAGACGGCGAGGTCGACTACCAGTAGCGGGCGCGTCTCGAAATCTTCAAAGGGACTCTCATAGGAGACAAACACAATGGTTTATGCTACCATCGCGTTCGGGCTGTTCGCCGCGGTCACGCTGGCGTTCGGCCTCGGGGTCGTCCTAGCGCGCGACGTGTTCCACGCCGCGTTGCTTCTAGGCGGTGCCCTGACGAGCGTTGCGGTGCATTACGTGATGCTGCAGGCGGAGTTCATCGCCGCCATGCAGATCCTCGTCTACGTGGGCGGGGTCTTAATTCTCGTCACGTTCGCCGTGATGCTCACGCGATCGAACACGGAAACGGAGGTGAATAGCGCATGAGTAACGATGACTCCCGGAGCCGCGGGCGTCTCGTTCCCGCAGTCGCGGTCGGACTGCTGTTCGCGATAATGGCCATGACGGTGCTGTCGGCCGACTTCGGTGAGGTCGCGGCGTTCCCGGCGGACGCGTCGATCGTCCACAACATCGGGTACGCCCTCTTTAATCTCGCCGAGTACGAGCTCGGATCTGTGCCCTCGGAAGGGTTCCTCGCCGCGTTCCTGATCGCCGCCGTCGCGCTCGACGTGGCCGTCGACGGCGCGGTTTACCTCGCGAAACGCGAGGAGGACGGCTCCATCGTCTCCGCGATGGGCGAGGCGCTCACCGACGGCGGGCGCGAGGGGGGTGAGCGGTAATGACCGCCGTCGCCTCCTCGATCCCGCCCGAGTGGTACCTGCTGCTTGCCGCCGCCGTGTTCTGTATCGGCCTGTTCGGCGTGCTCACCCGGAGTGACGCGCTGTACTTCCTGATGAGCGTCGAACTCATGATGAACGCCGCGAACATCAACTTCGTCGCGTTCGCGCTGTACTACGGCGACCTCACGGGACAGGTGTTCGCGCTGTTCGTCATCGCGCTCGCGGCCGCGGAGGTCGCGATCGGGATCGGCATCATCCTCGTGTTGTACCGCAACTTCGGCGTCACCGACGTGACCGTTCCAACGGAGATGAGGTGGTAACATGATAGACGTGTTCTCATACGTTCCGGCGATCGTTCTCCTCCCGTTCTTCTCGTTCCTGATCGCTCTCGGTGTCGGGAAGTACCTCCCGAAGGGCGGCGCCTTCGGCGGCATCGCGGCGACGGCGGGGTCGTTCCTGCTCTCGCTGTGGGTGCTCGCGACGGTGGCGGGCGGGGAGGCGGCGAATCGAACGCTCTACACGTGGGCGAGCGCGGGCGGCATCGGCCCGACGGACGTCGAACTGTCCTTCGGGATTCTGGTCGACCCGCTGTCGGCGCTCATGCTCGTCATCGTGACGCTCGTGTCGCTTCTGGTCCACGTGTTCTCGCTCGGCTACATGAACGACGAGGGCGAGACGGGGCTGCCCCGGTACTACGCCGGGCTCGGCCTGTTCTCGGCCTCGATGCTCGGCTTCGTCGTCGCCGACAACCTGCTGATGGCGTTCATGTTCTTCGAGCTGGTCGGGCTCTGCTCGTACCTGCTCATCGGCTTCCACTTCCGGGAGCCCGGCCCGCCGTCGGCGGCGAAGAAGGCGTTCCTCGTCACGCGGTTCGGGGACTACTTCTTCCTGATCGGCGTCGTCGCGGTGATCGCGACGTTCGGCACCGCGCAGTTCGCGGGGACCGAGTCGTTCCCCGCCCTCGCTGAGGCCGCGCTCGCCGGAGAGGGCTCGGTCGCGTGGACGCCCGGCGGACTCGAACTCCAGACGTGGCTGACGGTCGTCGGCCTGCTGGTGTTGGGCGGCGTCGTCGGGAAGTCCGCGCAGTTCCCGCTGCACACGTGGCTCCCCGACGCGATGGAGGGCCCGACGCCCGTCTCCGCGCTCATCCACGCCGCGACGATGGTGGCGGCCGGCGTCTACCTCGTCGCGCGCATGTACGGGTTCTACGCCCTGACGCCGACGACGCTCGCGGTGATCGCCTTCATCGGCGGCTTCACCGCGCTGTTCGCGGCGACGATGGGCGTCGTGAAAGACGAACTGAAGCAGGTGCTCGCGTACTCCACCATCTCGCAGTACGGGTACATGATGCTCGCGCTCGGCGCGGGCGGGTACGTGGCCGCGGTCTTCCACCTGACCACCCACGCCTTCTTCAAGGCCCTGCTGTTCCTCGGCGCCGGTGCGGTGATTATCGCGATGCACCACAACGAGGACATGTGGGACATGGGCGGGCTCAAATCGAAGATGCCCGTCACGTACTACACCTTCCTGGCCGGATCGCTGGCGCTCGCGGGCATCTTCCCGTTCGCCGGCTTCTGGTCGAAAGACGAGATCCTCTACGAGGCGCTCGTCCACGGGCTCAACGATCCGCTGCTGCTCGGCGGCTACCTGATGGGGCTGCTCGCGGTGCCGGTCACCGCCTTCTACACCTTCCGGATGGTGTTCCTGACGTTCCACGGCGAGCCTCGGACCGAGACCGCCCGCGACCCCGAATCCGTTCGCTGGAACGTGAAGGGACCGCTGACGGTGCTGGGCGTGCTCGCGGTCGTCACCGGCTTCATCAACATGGTGCCGGTCCAGAAGGTCCTCGGACTGGAGGGGATCGACCTGCTCCACCTCTGGCTCGACAACGAGTGGGGCGGCATTGAGGGGCTCTCCTCGCATCACTACGGCGACATCGGGCCGTACAGTAGCGGGTACCTCGTCGGCGGCGAGGTCGGTACAGTCCTCGTCGGCGCGGCCGTCTCGCTCGGCTTGGCGCTGACCGGGCTCCTCGTCGCCTGGCGGCTCTACAACGTTCCGTCGCCGACGGAGCACACGGCGAAGCTCGGCGGGATCAAAGACGTGCTGTACAACAACTACTACTTGGACGAACTGCAGGTATGGCTCGCGTATCGCACCGAAGACGTCGCCGGCGGCGCTAACACCTTCGATCAGGGGATCATCGACGGCGTCGTCAACGGCGTCTCGTCGGTGAGCCTCTTCGGCGGGAGTCGGGTCCGCCGGCTTCAGAGCGGCGTGGTCTCGCAGTACGCCACGCTGCTCACGCTGGGGCTCGTCGCGTTGCTTCTCGCGCTCGGCGTGACCGGGGGGTGGTTCCTGTGATGATCGAAGCCCTCATCGGGTTCACGTTCGTGGCCGCGCTCCTCGTGCTGCTCGCGCCGGACGAGTGGGCGGGTCGGCTGGCGTTCGCGTTCAGCCTGCTCCCGTTCGTCGGTTCGATGTATCTCTGGTCCGGCTTCGACGGCGCCGGCAACGCCCTCACGGGCGGCGACATCGCGTACGCGACCCAGATCGAGTGGCTGGAGGTCGGCGGTCGGACCGTGTCGTGGTTCGTCGGCGTCGACGGGATCAGCCTCCCGCTCGTCGTGCTTACGACGTTCCTCGTTCCGCTCGCGATCGTGAGCGCGTGGACGCCGATAGACGCTCGTCAGAGCCAGTTCTACGGGCTCATGCTGTTCATGGAGGCGAACCTGCTCGGCGTGTTCACCGCACTCGACTTCTTCCTCTGGTTCGTCTTCTGGGAGGCCGTCCTCGTGCCGATGTACTTCCTCATCGGCATCTGGGGCGGTCCCCGCCGGAAGTACGCCGCGATCAAGTTCTTCGTCTACACGAACGCGGCGTCGCTGCTGATGTTCATCGGGTTCATGTCGCTGACGTTCGCGCTCGGCGACTCGGCGAGTTCGTTCGCTCTCCCGGAGATCACGGGAGCGATCGCCGACGGCGGTCTCGGGACGTGGTTCGGCATCTCGCCGGACCGAATCGCGATGGTCGCGTTCCTCGCGATGTTCCTCGGGTTCGCGGTGAAGGTCCCGATCGTTCCGTTCCACACGTGGCTGCCGGACGCCCACGTTGAGGCCCCGACGCCCGTGTCGGTGCTGCTGGCGGGCGTCCTCCTGAAGATGGGGACGTACGCGCTGCTCCGGTTCAACTTCACGATGCTTCCGGATCAGGCGTCCGCACTCGCGATTCCGATCGGCGCCATCGCCGTCATCAGCGTCATCTACGGCGCGATGCTGGCGCTGGCTCAGAAGGACCTCAAGCGGATCGTCGCGTACTCCTCCGTCTCGTCGATGGGATACGTCATCCTCGGGCTGATCGTGTTCACCGAGTACGGCGTCGGCGGCGCGACCTTCCAGATGGTCGCGCACGGCCTCATCTCGGGGCTGATGTTCATGGCCGTCGGCGTCATCTACAACGCGACGCACACGCGGATGGTCGGCGACATGTCCGGCATGGCCGACCGGATGCCCGTGGCGGTGGGCATCTTCGTCGCCGGTGCGTTCGGGTACATGGGGCTCCCGCTGATGGCCGGCTTCGCCGGTGAGTTCTTCATCTTCGTGGGGTCGTTCTCCGCCCCGGCGCTTCCGTACGCACCGATCTTCACGGCGCTCGCGATGTTCGGTATCGTCATCGTCGCCGGATACTTGCTGTCGGCGATGCAGAGCACGCTGTTCGGGCCCTTCGAGCTCGAAACCGACTACGACGTGGGTCCCGCGCCGTTCCACGACGTCGCCCCGCTCGCGGTGCTCCTGGTGGCGATCATCGTGCTCGGCGTGGCGCCCGACATCTTCTTCGAGATGATCCGTGACGCCGCCGTTCCCGTGGTCGAGGGGGTGACTATCGATGGTTAACACGCTTCCGCAGGTCGCGGCGCTGTTGCCCGTCTTCCTGCTCGCGTTCACCGGGCTCGCGCTGCTGCTGGTCGATACCATTACCCCTGATGCGCGGTCGAACACCTCGATGGCGGTCGTCGGCGCGCTCGGGTCGCTCGCCGCGCTCGCGGCGAGCGTCTGGCTGGTCGTCTCCGGCACCGGAAGCGCCGACACCGGCGGCGCGATCACCCTGTTCGCCGAGGCGATCAAGGTGGACACGATGGCGCTGTTCTTCACCGCCATCTTCGCGTCCGTGACGGCGCTGGTCGTCGTCGCGGCCCACGACTACTTCCACGACCACGAGAGCCCGGCGGCGTTCTACTCGCTCGTCGTGTTCGCGGCGACCGGGATGGCGCTGCTCGCGGCCGCGAACTCGCTCGCGGTCCTCTTCGTCGCCTTGGAGATGGTGTCGCTGCCGTCGTACGTGCTCGTCGCGTACCTCAAGCGGAACCGCGGCAGCGTCGAGGCGGGGATGAAGTACTTCCTCGTCGGGGCGCTCTCCTCGGCGATCTTCCTGTTCGGCATCTCCCTCGTGTACGCGGCGACGGGGTCGCTGCTGCTCAGCGATGTCGCCGAGGGGATCGGCTCGCTCGACGGCCTCGCCGGCGTCGCCGGTCTCGGCATCGTGATGATCGTCGGGGGCGTCGCGTTCAAGACCGCCTCCGTCCCGTTCCACTTCTGGGCGCCGGAGGCGTACGAGGGCGCGCCCGCACCGGTGAGCGCGTTCCTCTCGTCCGCCTCGAAGGCGGCCGGCTTCGTGATCGCGTTCCGCCTGTTCACCGAGGCGTTCCCGGTCGGCGCGTCGCTCGCCGCCGGCATCGACTGGGTGCTGGCGTTCGGTATTCTCGCGGCCGTGACGATGACGCTCGGTAACTTCGCGGCGGCCGTTCAGGAGGAGGTCAAGCGGATGCTCGCGTACTCCTCCATCGGGCACGCGGGCTACGTGCTCATCGGCGTCGCGGCCCTGTCGCAGGACGGGGGCGCCAACGGCGCCGTGATGGGCGCGGCGATGGCGCACCTGCTCGTCTACGGGTTCATGAACACCGGCGCGTTCCTCTTCGTCGCGATGGCGGAGCGGTGGGGCGTCGGCCGGACCTTCGAGGACTACGCCGGGCTCGCGCGGCGCGCGCCCGTCGCCTCGACGGCGATGGCCGTGTTCATGTTCTCGCTCGCCGGGCTGCCGCCGTTCGCCGGCTTCTTCTCGAAGTACTTCCTGTTCATGGGCGCCATCGACAACGGCTTCCTGTGGCTGGCGGCGTTCGGTGCCGTCAACAGCGTCGTCTCGCTGTACTACTACAGTCGGGTCGTGAAGGCGCTGTTCATCGACGACCCGGCGTCGTCGAGTTCGCTGGACGCGATCGACGTGCGGCCGACCGGGCTGTACGCCGCGGTCGTCTTCGCGGCGGTCGCGACGGTGCTTCTCCTGCCCGGCTTCGGACCGGTCATCGAGACCGCCGAGGCCGCGGCGTCGGCGCTGTTCTAGCGCTTCGACGCGCCTCGCGGCGCTTTCGGCTTCTGCTTTTCGCACCGGTACCCGCAGGTATTAGCGCGTCCGTCGCCTCCGTGGACCCGTGAGCAGAACCCGGACCTACCGCTGTTTGAATTGTCTCGAACACACGGAGACTCGCGAGTTCGACACCTCGCACCTGTCGGTGACGTGTCCGAACTGCGAGTCGTTCGAGCGGTTCGTCAACGAGGCGGTGTACCAGCAGTTCCGGGCGTTCGAGGAGTCACCGCCGGGAGAACTCGACTGGGAGCGGCTCGATCGGACCGAGAAGCTCGTCGTCGCGGAGCGGCTCGCCCGCTCGACGAAGACGATCGAGGACTTCGCCGTCGTGGAGAGTAACAGAGATGGAGGCGAAGACGAGGACGGGGACGAGGAGGGGAACGGAAACGGCGACGTCGACAAAGACGAGGACGAAAGCGCTGGGGGCCCCGCTGAGAACCCGGCTGAGGCGCCGACTCCCGAGTAGGGCTGCGTCAGCGCGCGTACAGCTTCCCGCCGACGAGCGCCGCGACGTCGTCGTCGCTCGGCGTCACCGCCACGTAGGGGCGATCGACCGGGCCGAACACGTCGACGACGCGGCCGACCGTCGCGAGCGACTCGTCGACCACGGACGAGCCGATCCGGGGCGGTTCCTCGTCCGCCTCGGCGCGCGCGATGGCGAGCCCCCCGGTGGTGCGAACGACGGTGCCGACGCGGCGCATCGTCACTCCCGGATGACCCCGAGGTAGGCGGCGATCGCCTGCACGAGGTCGTTTTTCGCGGTGTCTTCGGTCCCTCGAACCACTACCGCGCCCCGCGGAGCGAACTCGCGGGAGTAGGTTTTCTCGCGTTCGATCACCGCGTCGTAGCCGACCTGTTGGACAGCCTTCGCGATCTCGTCGACGGTGGGCTCCTCTATCGCGAGGTCCATCGGGACGCGACGCCCTTCCGACCGCGACCGGTCGGCGTCGAAGTACGCGGGATAGACGACGTTCTCGACCATATATCGGAGAGGCGAGCGCGTGGCGTAAGGTCGTTTCGGACCGGCTCGGTCCGGTGCGCTCACGAGGTTTTGAACTCGAACCGCGCGCCGCCGGACTCGCCGGTCAGCGCGCGGACCTCCCAGCCGTGTGCGTCGGCGATCCGTTTCGTGATCGCGAGCCCGAGGCCGGTGCCGTTCTCCGCGGTCGTGAACCCGCTCTCGAACAGGCGATCGCCCTCCTCGGGGAGCCCGCGACCGTCGTCTTCGACGAAAAAGCCCCTTCCCGCTGCCCCGTCATCGCCGCGGAATGCCGCATCGCCGACGCGCACGGTGAGGGGGTCGCCGTCGTCGTCCGGCGACTGTCGGCCGCGATCCACGCTGTCGTCGGGCTCCGCCCGACTGCAAGTCGAGCCGTGCTCGACACTGTTCCGGAACACGTTCTCAAGTAGCTCTCGCGTCCGGGTCGCGTTCGCGTCGACCGTCACGTCGCCGTCGACGACGAGCTCGACGCCGCCGGTGTCGACGCTCTCCCACGCGTCCCTCGCGAGCGCTTCGATGGAGACGGGTTCCGTCTCGCCGACTGACTCCCCCTGTCGAGCCAGCGAGAGCAAGTCACCGACGAGTTCGTCCATGCGGTTCAGCGCCCCAGCGGCCTTCTCGAGCTGGGCCGTCTCGTCGGTCTCTGTCGCGAGATCGACGTACCCCTTCGCGACGGAGAGCGGGTTCCGGAGGTCGTGGGAGACGATGCTCGCGAACTCGTCGAGCCGCCCGTTCTGTCGTTCCAGCGCCGCCTCGCGCTCGCGACGCTCCGTCACGTCGGTGTAGATGGCGTACCCGGAGACGTTCTCGGCGTCGAGCCGAATCGGCACGACGTGGAGGATGAAGTGTCCGATCCCGTCAGCGGTCTCGCGGGTGACCTCTCGTCTGACGTTCTCGCCGCGCTGGAGACGGTCGTTGAGTTCCGCGGCCTCGGCTTCGGCCTCGTCCGTGGGGGGAACGATGAAGTCGTCGACGGACTCGTCGACCACGGTCTCCGCGTCGTAGCCGAACGTTTCCTCGAACGCGTCGTTGACGCGGTGAACGATCGGTTCGCCGTCGACGTAGTCGTAGGCGATCGCCGGGTCAGGGACGTTCGAGAACAGCGCGAGCAGGCGATCGCGTTCGGCTCGCAGCGCCTCGTCGCTGCGGTCGACTTCCCGCTCCTCCCTGGCCGCGAGCCAGCGGAGCGTCGCGTCGAGGTCCGCCGGCGTGGTCGCGACCGCGTCGACGAGGGAGTCGGTCGCCGGCGGCGCGGCGGGGTCGTCGACGAGCGCGACCACGCGGAACGCTCCCTCGCGACCGCGGACCGCGTCGAGCCCGTCGACGTCGAGGACGACGGCCACGTCCGCCGCCGCGAGGTCGTCGACGACACGGGAACGAGCCTCCGCGTCGTCGACCGACGCGGGAGCGGCGCTATCCAACGCCTCGGCAACGTCGGCCGCCTCGTCCGCGTTTCCGGCGAGGACGAGAACGGACGACCGCCCGCTCGGCCCAGTGTTCACTATATCGATACATGTCCGGAGCGCGGATAAATTCACCTTCCGTCGTCGGTTTCTCCGGAATCTGGAACCGGCCAGTTGAGAAGACGGCGAGGACTCGCTGAACGCTCGCGGCGGGGACGCGAGGCACCCCGGAACCCTTTTGGAGGAACACGGGTCACGTTCCAGTAATGAGCGATCTCGAAGCGGAGTACCGTCTCGACTACTTCGAAGAGGAGGGGTTCGAGCGGAAGGAGTGTCCCTCCTGCGGCGCGCACTTCTGGACCCGCGACGCCGACCGCGAACTGTGCGGCGAGCCGCCCTGCGAGGACTACAGCTTCATCGACGACCCGGGCTTCCCGGAGGCGCACTCGCTCTCGGAGATGCGAGAGGCGTTCCTCTCGTTCTTCGAGGAGCACGGCCACGAGCGGGTCGACCCGTACCCGGTCGCGGCGAACCGCTGGCGCGACGACGTGCTCCTGACGCAGGCGTCGATCTACGACTTCCAGCCGCTCGTCACGTCGGGGCAGACGCCGCCGCCGGCGAATCCCCTCACCATCTCGCAGCCCTGCATCCGGATGCAGGATATCGACAACGTCGGCAAGACGGGCCGACACACGATGGCCTTCGAGATGATGGCCCACCACGCGTTCAACACGCGCGAGGAGGTCGACGAGGACGAGTACGCCTACCACGGCGAGGTGTACTGGAAAGACGAGACGGTCGAGTACTGCGACGAGCTGTTCGAGAGCCTCGGCGCGGACCTCGAAGAGATCACCTATATCGAGGACCCGTGGGTCGGCGGGGGCAACGCCGGTCCCGCGATCGAGGTTATTTATAAAGGCGCCGAGCTGGCGACGCTCGTCTTCATGTGCATGGAGCGGGACCCCGACGGCGACTACGAGATGAAGGACGGGCACACGTACTCGTTCATGGACACGTACATCGTCGACACCGGGTACGGGCTCGAGCGGTGGACGTGGATGAGCCAGGGGACGGCGACGGTGTACGAGGCGATCTATCCCGACGCGATCGACTTCCTCAAGGAGAACGCGGGGATCGAACGCACGGAGGAAGAACGGAAGCTCGTCCACCGCGCCGCGAAGCTCTCCGGCCGGCTCGACATCGACGACGTCGACGACGTGGAGGCCGCTCGCGGCGAGATAGCCGATCGGCTCGACGTCGATGTCGATCGCCTGCGCGAGCTGGTCGAGCCGCTCGAATCGATCTACGCGATCGCCGACCACTCGCGGACGCTCGCGTACATGTTCGGCGACGGGATCGTCCCCTCGAACGTCGGGACGGGCTACCTCGCGCGGATGGTGCTGCGGCGCACGAAGCGGCTCGTCGACGAGGTCGGGGTCGACGCCCCGCTCGACGAACTGGTCGACATGCAGGCCGAGCGGCTCGGCTACGAGAACCGCGACACGATCCGCGAGATCGTCCGCACCGAGGAGCGGAAGTACCGGAAGACGCTCGAACGCGGCTCCCGCAAGGTGGAGTCGCTCGCCGACGAGTACGCCGGCACGGGCGATCCGATCCCGACGGAGGCGCTGCTGGAGCTGTACGACTCCCACGGGATCCAGCCGGACATGGTCGCCGACATCGCCGAGGAGCGCGGCGCGACCGTCGACGTGCCGGACGACTTCTACGCGCTCGTCGCCGATCGCCACGAGGAGGAGGACGGCGAGGAGGCCCACGCCGAGCGAGACGACCGCTTCGACGATCTCCCGGCGACGGAGAAGCTGTTCTACGACGACCAGGGGCGCACCGAGTTCGAGGCGGTCGTCCTCGACGTGTTCGAGCGCGAGGAGGGGTACGACGTGGTGTTGGACCAGACGATGTTCTACCCGGAGGGCGGCGGACAGCCGGCCGACCGCGGGCAGCTCACGGCCGGCGAGACGACCGTCGACGTGGTCGACGTACAGGAGCGCGACGGCGTCGTACTCCACCGGACGGACGCCGACCCGGGTAAGGGAGAGTTCGTCAAGGGACAGGTCGACGGCGACCGCCGCGACCGGCTCCGCGCGCACCACACCGCGACGCACCTGATCGGCCACGCGGCCCGCGAGGTGCTCGGCGATCACGTCCGGCAGGCGGGCGCACAGAAGGGGATCGACTCCTCCCGGCTCGACGTCCGCCACTTCGAGCGGATCACCCGCGAACAGGTCCGGGAGATCGAACGCGTCGCCAACGACCTCGTCCGCGACGACGTGCCGGTCCGGCAGGAGTGGCCCGACCGCAACGAGGCGGAGGCCGAGCACGGCTTCGACTTGTATCAGGGCGGCGTCCCGCCGGGAACGAACGTCCGGCTGATCCACGTCGGCGACGCCGACGTGCAGGCCTGCGCCGGCACCCACGTCGAGCGAACCGGCGAGATCGGCGCGGTGAAGGTATTGAAGACGGAGCCCGTCCAAGACGGCGTCGAGCGGATCGTGTTCGCCGCGGGCGGCGCGGCGATCGAGGCGACCCAGCGCACCGAAGACGCGCTGTACGACGCGGCCGACGCGCTCGACGTCGACCCGCTCGACGTGCCCGAGACGGCCGAGCGGTTCTTCGACGAGTGGAAGGCGCGGGGCAAGGAGATCGAGTCGCTCAAAGAGGAGCTCGCGGCGGCGCGCGCCTCCGGCGGCGCCGACGCCGAGGAGGTCGACGTCGGCGGCGTCACCGCGGTGATCCAGCGGCTCGACGGCGACGCAGACGAGCTGCGCGCGACGGCGAACGCCCACGTCGACGACGGGAAGGTGGCGGTCGTCGGCAGCGGGGCGGGCGGCTCCGCGAGCTTCGTGGTCGGCGTCCCGGACGGCGTCGACGTGAACGCCGGGCAGGTCGTCTCGGAGCTCGCCGGGCGCGTCGGCGGCGGGGGCGGCGGCCCGCCGGACTTCGCGCAGGGCGGCGGTCCGGACGCGGACGCGCTCGACGACGCCCTCGACGCGGCGCCGGACGTCCTTCGCACCCTCCAAGAGGCCTGACCCCTTCCCAGCGAGTTCTCCATGCCCCACGCGAACAACGCCGGCGTCGAGATCCGGTACGAGGTCGACGCTCCCGACGTCGGCGACCCCGACGAGGCGGTCGTGTTCTGCGGCGACGTGGGGCTCGGCGCGTGGCAGTTCGGCTGGCAACACGCCGCGCTCGCCGGCCCGCACACGGTGATCACGCCCGAGACGCGGGGTGTCGGTCGGTCCGATGCGCCGCCGGGACCGTATACCGTCGAAGCGCTCGCGAGCGACGTGGACGCGGTGTGCGCCGCGGAGGGGGTCCGGAACGCGCACCTCGTCGGGTACGGGCTCGGCGGGATGGTCGCGCTCGCGTACGCGCTCGCCTCGTCGCGTCCGGCGAGTCTCTCGGTCATCGGGACGCCGCCGGCGGGCGACGCCTACAACCCCGACGGCGTGTGGGCCGATCCGTCGACGCCGGCGGCGGTGAAGGGATCGCTGAACGGGCTCCTCTCGGAGTCGTTCCGGGAGACGCACCCCGACGTGCTCTCGCGGATCGTCGAGTGGCGGCTCGGCGAGGACGCCGGCCGCGAGGCGTTCGAGGCCCACCGCGCCGCGGTCGAGGAGTTCGACGTCTCGGACCGGCTGTACGAGCTCACGACGCCGACCCTCGTCGTCCACGGGACCGAGGACACCGTCTGTCCGAAACCGGCCGCGGAGGGACTCGCCGAGGGGCTCCCGCGCGGGGAGCTCCACTCGGTCGCGGACGCGCGTCACCTCGTCGGCGTGGAGGCGTCCGCCGCGGTCAACGACGCCCTCGTCGGCTGGCTCGCGGAACACGCCGCGGACCCCTTCTCGGAGTGAGCGGGATTTCCAGCCGACCGAACTCGCCGCTCGCCGACGCCGGTAGCGCTTCCCGCCGTCGCAACCGTTTTTGCCCCGTCCCGCCTCGAAGCGTTCAATGACACGCCTCCGGTTCGCCCTGCTGAACGCCGCCCACGACGGCGCGAACACCCGACGGAACTTCCGCCGGGAGCTCGACGCCGACCTCGTCGAGTTCTCGGCCAGCGACGGCCACCTCCCCGACCACACCGAGTTCGACGGGGTTGTGGTCACCGGGTCCCGCTCGTCCGTCTACTGGGACGAGGAGTGGATCCCGCCGCTCGTCGACTACGTCGCCGAGGCCGCGGAGGCCGGTCTCCCGGTGCTCGGCGTCTGTTACGGCCACCAAGTGGTCGCCGAGGCGCTCGGCGGCCGCGTCGCCGGGATGGACGAGTTCGAGATCGGGTACAACGAGGTGCGCCACCGCGGCGACGACGAGCTGTTCGCGGGGATCGACGAGGAGTTCACCGTCTTCACGACCCACGGCGACGCGGTCGTGGAGCTCCCGCCGAGCGCGACCCTGCTCGCCGAGAACGACCACGGCGTCCACGCGTTCCGGGACGGCCACTGTTGGGGCGTGCAGTTCCACCCGGAGTACGACCTCGAAACGGCGCGAGAGGTCACGGAGGGGAAACGCGAGCGGCTCGGCGACGCCCGCGTCGATTCGGTGCTCTCCGAGATCACGCCCGAGGCCTACGACGCCGCCTGCGAGGCGAAGCCGCTGTTCGACAACTTCACCGAGTACGCCCGGCGGCTGAAGGCCGATCGGGGGGCGGTCGCGGCGGCCGACGACTGAGCTACGGAGCGATTTCCCGTCGACTCGGACGCCGACCGGGTCGAACACGCTTATACGGTTCCCGCTCGGAACCACGGTATGAACGTAGTACCGGACACCAGTGCGGTCGTGGACGGCCGCGTGTCCGAACGCGTCGAGGACGGGACCTACGCGGCGGCGACGGTGCTCGTCCCGGAGGCCGTCGTCGGCGAGCTGGAGTCGCAGGCCAACGACGGGCTCGAATCGGGCTGGGACGGGCTGAGCGAGCTCAAGCGGCTCGCCGACTTCGCCGACGAGGGGACGATCGAGCTGGAGTACGTCGGCGAGCGAGCCGACGGCGACGCCCGCTCGCACGCCCACGAGGGGGACGTGGACGCGCTGATCCGCGACATCGCCGCCGACCGCGACGCCACGCTCCTCTCCAGCGACATCGTGCAGGCCGAGGTCGCCCGCGCGAAGGGGATCGACGTCGAGTACGTCGAGCCGGTCGCCCGCGGCGTCGTCGACGAGCTTCCGATTCAGCAGTTCTTCACCGACGAGACGATGTCGGTCCACCTCAAGACGGGGACGAAGCCGAAGGCGAAGCGCGGGGCGCTCGGCGAGATGCGGTACGAGGTCATCGACGACGAGGAGACGAGCGAGGAGCAGATGGACGAGTGGGCCACCGCGATCGTCGATCTGGCGCGGCAGTCCAGCGAGGGGTTCATCGAGCTCTCCGACGACGGGATGGACATCGTCCAGTTCCGGAACTACCGGATCGCGGTCGGGCGCCCCCCGTTCGCGGACGGGATCGAGATCACGGCCGTGAGACCGATCGCGAAGACGACGCTCGACGACTACGAGTTCGCCGACGAGCTCCGCGAGCGGTTCCAAGAGCGGAAGCGCGGCGTGCTCATCTCGGGGTCGCCCGGCGCCGGGAAGTCGACGTTCGCGCAGGCGGTCGCGGAGTTCCTCAACGACAGCGACTACGCGGTCAAGACGATGGAGAAGCCGCGGGACCTGCAGGTCGGTCCGGAGATCACCCAGTACGGCGCGCTCGGCGGCGAGATGGAGAACACGGCCGACTCCCTGCTTTTGGTCCGCCCAGACTACACCATCTACGACGAGGTCCGGAAGACGAACGACTTCGAGGTGTTCTCGGACATGCGGATGGCCGGCGTCGGGATGGTCGGCGTCGTCCACGCCTCCCGCGCCATCGACGCGCTCCAGCGGCTCGTCGGCCGGGTCGAACTCGGGATGATCCCGCAGATCGTCGACACCGTCGTCTACATCGAGGCCGGCGAGGTCCACACCGTCTACGACGTGACGACGGAGGTGAAGGTGCCCGCCGGGCTCACCGCCGAGGACCTCGCGCGCCCCGTGATTCAGGTGTCGAACTTCGAGACGGGTCGGCCGGAGTACGAGATCTACACGTTCAACCGGCAGGTCGTCACGGTCCCGCTGAACGAGGACGGCGGCGAGGCCGAGAGCGAGACGGGCGTCGGTCGGATCGCGAAACAGGAGATCGAACGCGAGATCAAGTCGGTCGCGCACGGCCACGTCGACGTCGAGCTCAAGGGGAACGACGAGGCGGTGGTGTACGTCTCGGAGGGCGACATCGGCACCGTCATCGGGAAGGGCGGCGGCCGAATCAGCGACATCGAAAATCGGCTCGGGATCGAGATCGACGTCCGCACCCACGACGAGAAGCCGGGCGGGGGCGGTTCGGGCGGCGCCGGGCGCGGCGCGAACGGACAGGGAGACGGTCGGGGCGGACAGGTCGGCGAGGAGCGCGGCACCGTCGTGACCCCCGAGATCACCTCTCGACACGTCGTCATCGACGTCGACGCCGGCGTCGGCGAGACGGTCGAGGTGCGCGCGGACGGCGAGTACCTCTTCACCGCCACCGTCGGCCGCGGCGGTGAGGTGCAGGTGTCCCGCGGCTCCGCGATCGCCGAGGAGCTGGAAGACGCGATCGACCGGAAGCGCACCGTGACGGTCGTGCCGGCTCGCTGATCGTCGCGTTCCCACGCCGGTCTCGGGCGGGATCTCCGCGGTTCGTCGCGGCGGCGCTGGTAAACCGACTGACCGCGACGCCGTCGCCCGACGCGGATCGCTTCGACGATCGTCGTGCGTATTCCTCCTGAAAGATAACGCTTTTTTGGTGGTGGTCGGAACTTCCGTGCATGTCAGACGAGTTAAAGCGCGGGCTCGAAGGCGTCCTCGTCGCGGAGTCGGATCTGAGCTACGTCGACGGCGAGGTCGGCAAGCTCGTGTACCGTGGATACGACATCGAGGACCTCGCTCGGGGCGCGAGCTACGAGGAGGTGCTGTACCTCCTGTGGCACGGCTCGCTGCCGACGCGCGAGGAGCTCGACGACTTCGCCGCGGATCTCGCCGCCGAGCGCGCCGTCGACGACGACGTGCTCGACGCCGTTCGGACGCTCGCCGACGCGGGCGAACGCCCGATGGCCGCGCTGCGGACCGCGGTCTCCATGCTCTCGGCGTACGAGCCCGAGGTCGACGCGGACCCCGCGGACCTCGACGCGACGCTCCGGAAGGGCCGCCGGATCACGGCGAAGATCCCGACGGTCCTCGCGGCCTTCGAGCGCGCCCGGCAGGGCGAGGACCCGGTCGCGCCCGACCCGGACCTCTCGCACGCCGCGAACTTCCTCTACATGCTCACCGGGACCGAGCCCGACGACGTGAGCGCCGAGACGTTCGACATGGCGCTGACGCTCCACGCCGACCACGGGTTCAACGCCTCGACGTTCACGGCGATAGTGATCGGCTCGACGATGGCGGACGTGTACTCCGGCGTCACCGGCGGGATCGGCGCGCTCTCCGGGCCGCTCCACGGCGGCGCGAACCAGGACGTGATGGAGGTGCTTCAGGAGGTCGACGCCTCCGATAAGGACCCCGTGCAGTGGGTGAAAGACGCCCGCGAGGAGGGGCGGCGCATCCCCGGATTCGGCCACCGGGTTTATAAGGTGAAAGACCCCCGCGCGAAGATCCTCGAAGGGAAGCTTCGCGACCTCTCGGAGTCGTCCGGCGACACGAAGTGGCTCGACTACACCACCGCGATCGAAGAGTACCTCACCGATCAGGGACTGCTCGATAAGGGAATCGCCCCGAACGTCGACTTCTACTCCGGCTCCGTCTACGACTCGTTGGGCATTCCGGTCGACATGTACACCCCTATCTTCGCGATGAGCCGCGTCGGCGGCTGGCTCGCTCACATTGTGCAGTACCAGGAGGACAACCGCCTCATCCGCCCGCGGGCCCGATACACCGGCCCCGAGGCGTCGGAGTTCGTTCCCGTCGACGATCGGTAAGGGGCCTCAGTCGGCCGCCTGTCCCCCGTCGACGGGGATCGTGTGGCCGGTGATATACGACGCGTCCGACGAGCAGAGAAACGCGACGACCCCCGCCATTTCTTCCGGGTCAGCGATGCGATCCATCGGCACGTCGCGCATGGTCGACGTGTCGAAATCCGCGCGGAGCGTCCGGATCGCGGTGCGGACCAGCGCGGCGGCCGACCGGAGCCGGTCGCGGAACGACGCCGGTCCGGCGCCGCCGGTGCCGCCGAGGAGCCCCGACTGGATGTTCGTTTTCGTCGGCCCCGGAGCGATCGCGTTTACGCGGATCCCGCGGCTCGCGTTCTCCAGCGCGACCGACTTCGTGAGCCCGACGACGCCGTGTTTGCTGGCCGAGTAGCTGGAGAGCCCGCCCATCCCGACGAGCCCGGCCATCGAGGCGGTGTTGACGACCGCGCCGTGGCCCTGTCGTTTCATCACGGGAAGTTCCGCCTTCAGGCAGGTCCAGATCCCCTTGAGGTTCACGTCCACCAGCCGGTCCCACTTCTCCTCGGTGACCTCGGTCGTCTCGACGAAGTCGGTGAGGATGCCGGCGTTGTTGTGCGCGATGTCGAGGCTCCCGTACGTCTCGACCGCGACGTCGACCATCCGCTCGGCGGACGACGGGTCGGCCACGTCGACCTCGGCGAACGTGGCGTCCCTGCCCGCGTCGGCGATCTGGTCGACGGTCTCGCGGGCGGCTTCCGCGGCGATGTCAGCGGCGACGACGTTCGCTCCCTCGTCGGCGAAGCGGAGCGCCGTCGCCCGCCCGATCCCGGATCCGGCGCCCGTCACGACGGCGGTCTTCCCGGCGAATCGGTTCATAACGTGTAGTCGTGTTCGCCGGTCTCCGACTCCAGGAAGGCCGTTAGTAGGTCGATCGTCGCCGCCACGTCGTCGCCGTCGGCGGTCTCGGTGACGGTGTGGAGGTACCGCGTCGGGATCGAGATCGCGCCGACGGGCTTCGCGCCAGCGGTGTTCTGGAACCCGGCGGTGTCGGTGCCGCCCGCGGGCAACACCTCGTGCTGGTGGTCGATCCCCTCATCCTCGGCGACCGCGGTGAGCCGCTGGTGGACCTTCGGGCTGGTGATCACCGAGGAGTCCTTCAGCTTGACCGCGGCCCCGTCACCGAGTTCCGTCACGGCGTCGGCCGCGTCGTCGATCTGGGGCACGTCGTTCGCGACGGTCACGTCGAGGGCGATCGCGAGGTCGGGGTCGATGTCGACGCCGAGCGCGCGAGCACCGCGAAGTCCGACTTCCTCCTGAACGGTCGCCGCGAAGTGGACCGTCACGTCCGGGTCCTCGATCCGCTCGGCGGCTTCGAGCGTCGCGAACAGGCAGATCCGGTCGTCGAGCGCCTTCCCCGTGATCCGGTCGCCCATGCGAGTCGTCGTCTGATCGAGGGTGACCAGGTCGCCGACGCCGACGAGTTCCTCGACCGCCTCGGCGTCCCGTCCCACGTCGATGTAGGCGTCCGAGACCTCGTCCTCTTTTTCCTTCTGTTCGTCCGTGAGCGTGTGCGGCGGGACGGAGCCGATGACGCCGGTGAGGTCCTCCTCGCCGTGGACGGTGACGCGCTGCGCGCGCAGCACGCGGGCGTCGAACCCGCCGAGCGGGTCCACTTGGACGAACCCCTCGTCGGTGACGTGGCGGACCATGAAGCCGATCTCGTCCATGTGGGCCGCGACCGCGACCGAGTACTCCGAGTCGCCCTCGATCGTGGCGACGACGTTGCCCATCGCGTCGGTGCGGACGCGATCGGCGCGGTCGGCGAACTCGCGGCGGACGATCTCGCGGACCTCGTCCTCGTACCCCGGGACGCCTCGGGCCTCGGTCAACTCACGGAGCAGATCGTAATCGAACTCGAACGACATACGCTCTCCTCGCGACCCATCGACAAAGTTTCGCAGGTTCCGGAACGCGAACCCAGTTTCCCTGATCGCTCCGGCTCCGCCCGGTCCGCCATGTAAGAACCATCAATACGTTTATCGTTGTTCCGCAACGCTTTTGCGGGCCCTCCCGGGAAGTGGGTGTATGACAGACGTGAAAGCGGAACTCCGCGAACAGTTCTTAGAGGCCTTCGGCGGCGCCGACTTCCCGGTCGAGAACCAGATGGACCTGGTCCCCGCGCTCCCGGACGGGCCGGCCACGAAGTTTGAGGCCGGCGACGTGAGCCTCACCGCGATGGAGTTGGCCGCGAAGCTCGGCAGCGAACAGGAGTTCCCCTACGACACGCCCGAGGCGCTCGTCGACGACATCATCGACGGGCTCGAAGCGAAAGGGATGATCTGACCCCGCGATCGACGCGCCGCGTCTTCTTTGAATCGTCTGCTGAACCCGCCGAGAGGTTGATACGCTCGGAGCCGTAACTGCGGGCGTGGTCGTCGAGATCATCCGCCTCCTGCCGCCGTGGGTCGTGTTAGGCCTCGCGCTCGGCGCCGTCGCCTCCGGACTCGTCGCACTCGTCTTCTACCTCGGAGACCGGTACGTGGGACCGGTCTCGAGCGGGCGGCGAGGGGGCGCCGGTCCCGCGGGCACCGCCGCTGGCGCCGCCTCCGGAGCGACCGGCGACGAGCGCCGACAGCGGGAGATCCGCGAGTACCTGCGGGCGATCGACGAGCGGTTCCGCGAGGACCACGCGTTCGATAGCGTGACAGTTCCCTTCTACCTCCCCGAGCGCGGGGTCGCCGTCACGTTCGACGCGCACGACTACTTCAGACTGGAGGGCGAGGGTATCTACACCGTTCTCTGTGAACACGAAATGCCCGGCCGCGGGCTCGGTCGACGCCTCCCCTTCGACGTGCCGGAACCCGAGCGGACGACCGGCGGGCGGACCGGGGGAAGCAGGGGGCGCGTCGGCGGAGGCGGCCGGGCCGCCCGCGGCGGCGGGAGGAGCGTTGGCACGGCCGGACGCGACCCCGTCGCCGCCGCCTTCGCCGAACTCGACGTGGCGACCGACGCCGACGCCGCCGAGGTGAAACGCGCCTACCGCGAGCGCGTCAAGGAGACGCACCCCGATCAGGGCGGCGACGAGGAGGCGTTTCGGCGCGTTCGCGAGGCGTACGCGACCGCGCGCAACCACGTCGGCGAGGGTGATGGTCGCGTCCCGCGGACCGATCGCGACGCCCGATCGGGAAGCACCGGTCGCGACGACCGCTCCGACCCGCGGACGGGCTTCGGTCGGTGACTGTGTGAATCGACAACGCATAACTATAAGGATCGTTCAGGTAAATTACGCACCGGTTTTCCGTTCACGCGTCGGGTCGGCGGTCTCGCTCCGTCACCGTCGCGTTCGCGGGCGGCCGCGGCGCGGGAAGACCCCACTATAACGAACGTTTATGATGAAGGCTGCGAGACACTATACCCCATGCAAGCCGCCAGACTCCACGAGTACACCGACGACATGAGCGAAGGACTGACGATCGACGAGGTTGACCGCCCCCACGCGACCGGCGCGAGCGACGTGATCGTCGAGGTCGAGGGCGCGGGCTGGTGCCAGACGGACAACCACATCATCGAGGGAATGTGGGAGGAGTACGTCCCCCAAGAGCTCCCCATGACGCTCGGCCACGAGAACGCCGGAACGGTCGTCGAGACGGGCGAGGACGTAGATCTCGTCTCCGAGGGCGACCCGGTGATCTGCCACCCGGTCCAGACCTGCGGCACCTGCCGTCCGTGTCGGCTCGGCGAGACGATGTACTGCGAGAACGACGTCTTCAACGGGCTCACCACCGACGGCGGCTTCGCCGAGTACCTCCACACCAGCGAGCGCTCGGTGATCCCGCTGCCGTCCGGCGTCGAACCGATCGACATCGCGCCCCACGCCGACGCCGGGATCACGGCGTACCACGCCGCCAAGAAGGCGGTCGCCGACCTCAACCCGGGCGATCACGCGGTCGTCATCGGTGTCGGCGGGCTCGGCCACATCGGTCTGCAGTGTCTCGACGCGATGAGTGCGGCCCGCATCACGGCGATCGACCTGAAGGAGTCCGCCCTCGACCTCGCGGAGGGGTACGGCGCGGACCACCTGATCAACCCGAGCGAGGCCGACGTCCGCGAGGAACTCGACGGGATCACCGACGGGAAAGGCGCCGCGCAGGTGCTCGACTTCGTCGGCGAGGACGTGACGACCGCGTACGCGCCGGACGTCACCGCCGCCGGCGGCGACCACCACATCATCGGCTACGGCGGCCACGTCCACGAGCCGGCGCAGGCGCTGGTGAACGGCGAGTTCTCCTTCGTCGGCAACATCGTCGGCCGGTACGCGGAGCTACAGGAACTGGTCGCGCTCGTCGAGCAGGACGACGTCGACCTCCACACCAGCCGCTACGACCTCGGCGACGTGAACGCGGTCGCGGAGAAGCTCGAACACGGCGAGATCGACGGGCGGGCCGTGATCACGCCCTGAGTCGGAGTCGGTCGCCGGAATCCGGGTCGGCCCACAAATCGCTTTATCGATCGGTATAAATCCTCGAGTAGGGATCGCAGCGCCCTCCTCACCGTGATCGACGGGAGCGTGTACGGCGTCATCGTCGGCGAGTCGCGGTCGACGCGGCGACGGGACCGCCGTCTGGCCGCGACCGCTAACTCCTTGTGACCGCGGCACACAGCGATCTCCCATGGACGAGAACGGCGCCGAGGCGGTCGGCTCCCTCGATTCGATCGCCGATCCCCTCGCCGACGAGGACTGCTACCGCGTGCTCGGGCCTGACGGTAGTCCCCTGCCGGACGCGACGATCCCGGACCTGTCGGACGAGCGGTTCCGCGCGCTCTACCGCGATCTGGTGATCACGCGCCGGTTCGACGAACGTGCAGTGAGCCTTCAGCGACAGGGAAGAATCGGGACGTACGCCCCCTGTGCGGGCCAAGAGGGCTCGGCGGTCGGATCGACCCACGCGCTCGCGGACAGCGACCTGATCAGCTACCAGTACCGCGAGCACGGGGCGGTCGTCGTCCGCGACCTCCTCTCGGAGTACCTCCCCTACTGGATGGGCCACGAGTCGGGGACGGAAGCGATCGCCGACGGCAACGTCTTCCCGCTGAACATCGGGATCGCGGCGCACCTCCCGCACGCGGTCGGCGCCGCGTGGGCGTTCGACTACCGGGACGAGGACCGAATCGTCGCCGCGCACTTCGGCGGCGGCGCGACCAGCGAGGGCGACTTCCACGAGGCGATGAACTTCGCGGGCGTCTTCGACACGCCGACTCTCTTCTGCTGTCACAACAACGGCTGGGCGATCTCGGTCCCGGAGTCGCGCCAGACGGCGAGCGACACCTTCGCCGAGAAGGCGGCCGCCTACGGCTTCGACGGCGTCCGCGTCGACGGGATGGACCCCCTCGCGAGCTACGCGGTCACGAAGAAGGCCGCCGAGCGGGCGCGGGGCGGCGGAGGCGGTTCGGGGACCGACGGCTCGGAGGGCGGCTCGGAGGGCGACGGCGGCGCGGCCGACGACGGCGACCCCCGCCCCGCCCTCATCGAGTTCGTCGAGTACCGGTTCGGCGCGCACACCACCGCCGACGACCCGACCGCCTACCGCGACCCCGACGCCGTGGACCCGTGGCGCTCGCTCGACCCGCTCGACCGCATGGAGGCGTTTCTGCGGGAGACCGGGCGGATCGACGACGAGGGCGTCGCGGCGATCCGCGAGGAGGCGGACGAGGTCGTCGCCGACGCGATCGACTTCGCGGAGTCGATCGAGCCCGATCCGGCCGACATGTTCGACCACGCGTACGACGAGCTGCCGCCCGAGATCCGCCGCCAGCGCGACGAGCTGCTCGCGGCCGTCGAGCGGCACGGGGAGGAGTCGTTCCGGCGAGAGGAGTAGCGCCGCGGAACTCCGCTCCAGCGTTTATAGGTAGTCACCCGTCGCCTCGGCCGCCGCCCGCCCGCTCTCTAAGGCGCCCTGAATCGACGACCACTCCGTGTAGTCGCCGGCGAGGACGACTGGGCCCTCGGGGTCGTCGGGGCTGGGGAGGTCGGCGTGGACGCCCGGCGGCTGCGCGAACTGCGCGAACCGAATTCGGTGGACGTCGAGGGTCTCTAGGCCGTCGAAGTCGCGGCCGGGGTACCACGCCTCGAGCGCGTCTCGGACGTCGTCGCGGAGGCCGGCCGCGGGACGGTCCAGCGGCGCCCCGCCGAGGAACGTCGCCGCGAGCAGCGCGCGGTCGTCGGGGGCGTACTCGGGGGCGACCTCCGACATCGGGACCACCGCGTTCGGCGAGTCGTCCGCGGCGTTGAGCAGGATGCGCTTTCCCGTTTCGAACGACTCTCCTGCGGGAAGCGTGTACCAGCCGGTCACGTTCGGGACGCCCTCGGTGGGGATCGACTCGACGCCCGTGAGCCGTCGGGCCTCGGGCGGGGTGGTCGCGACGACGACCGCGTCGGTCTCGCGGGTCGACCCGTCCGCGAGCTCGACGGTCGCGCCCTCGGCGTCGGCCGAGCCGAGCCGGAACGGGATCCGGCCCTGGCCGGCCGTCCGGACCGACGCCACGTCCTCGCCGGTCTCGATCGTCGCGCCGGCGTCGCGGGCGCGCTCGGCGAGCGCTTCGGGGATCGCGGCCATTCCCTCCGCGGGAACGCCGATCGCGCCGCGGCTCATCGCGCGGAACGTGTACTCGAAGACGCCCTTCGAGGTCGAGAGACTTCGATCGAGGGTGATCCCGCCGTAGAACGGCTCGACGAAGTTCTCGACGTAATCGTCGGCGAACCCCCAATCGCGGAGGTACCCGCGGATGGAGGTGTCGCGGCCGTCGAAGAAGTCGTCCTCGTCGCGCTTCGCGAGGTCGTGCCGGAGCGCGAGCGTCCGGAGCTTGTCGGAGAAGGAGACCTCGGGGTTTCGGAGCGAGGCGATCGCGGCGCGGGGATCGCGGAGCGGGTCCGATAGGGTCGAGCGCGAGCCGGGCCGACAGATCGTCGCGCCGGGCGCGAACCGGCGAACGTCGAGGGCGTCGGCGTCGAGCTCCGCCGCGACCGCCGGGTAGCTCGTGAACAGCACCTGAAAGCCGCGGTCGAGGGTGAACCCGCCGACGGTCTCGGTCCGCACGCGCCCGCCGACCGCGGGCCGTCGCTCGTACAGCGTCACGTCCGCGCCCGCCTCGGCGAGCCGGGCCGCCGCGACGAGCCCCGCGAGCCCGCCGCCGACGACGGTGGCGTCTCCGTCCATACGCGTGATTCGAGGCGAGAGAGGTTATAAGCGGCGGCGAGTCGGACGGGACGCGGCGAGTACCGATCGCCGGTCGCGGTCCCGAGGCGGGGGCCGCGCCGTCGCCCGCGGCGAACCGCGTCGGTCACTCCGCCAGCCGGACGCCCGGTTCCGCGGTGAACGAGTCCATGCACCGACCACAGAGCCACAGATCGATCTCCCTGGAGCCGGATTCCCGCTCGAAGACGAGGGAGACGCGGCCGAAGGCGGGATCGCCGCAGTGAGTGCACCACTCCGTCCGTGCGCCGGGATCCGACTCCGACCGTGACGGTTCTGGACCGCTCATGAGCCCCGGACGCGACCGTCTGATCCCCCGACCGACGGTCGCCGCGGTGCGTTCGTCGGGACGGGGGTGATCGACCACTCTCGCCGTCTCGAATCGGAGGCTGTCGCCCCTTTCGCGGGACCCGTTCTCACGGTCGCGGTCGACGCAGCGGGTCTCCGTCGAGTCATCGGTATCGATCGATCGGTCGCGGAGGCGAATCAAGCCTTACCCTGTTAGTGGTTTTCACACACAAGCCGCGTTTAACCCTCGGATCAGTCGCCCTCCAAACGCACGTCCGGGAGGCCCAACGCGTCGTGGACGACGTTTCGCACGCCGCGACGGACGCGCTCCGAGGCGGCCTGCTGGGTGATCCCGAGAGTTCCTCCGATTTCCTCCAGGCTCGCGTCGCGCGGAACGTCGAAGTAGCCCCGCTCCGCGGCCGCGGCGAGTGCCTCGCGCTGTTCCGGCGTCCACGGCTTCGATCCCCGGTCGGACCGTTGTTTCAGCTGATAGATGCTGTCGATCCTGAAGTCCGTGATGTCGTTGTCGGCGAGGTACTGATAGAACTCGGCGACGTTCTGATGGTCGGGGAATCGGAACCGCAGCCGCCAGTAGTCGTTCGTGCTCTTGCCTTCGAGCACCGCGCCGTCGGCGTCGATGATGCCTTTGATGACGTCGAGATCGCCGGCCACCCATTCGATCCGGTAGAGGCGCTGGTACTCCTCGGAGCCGTCGATCAACAGCTCGTCGAGCACGGCGACCGAGTTCGTCTTGTCGCTGGCCTCGAGCGACTCGGTGAGCGAATCCAGCGTCTCCGACTCGCCGGACACCCACACGTACGGTATGACGCGGTCGCCGGTCGGAACGATGCGTTCGAGCTCGGCCTCCAGCGCGAGGTCGGCGACGAAGCCGCCGAGTTCGAATCGTTCGACCGAGATCCCGAAGTCGACCAGTATAGTCATATTAATTATTATGAATACAATAAGTTATGTGTTCCTCCCGTCCGGACCCCGAGTGAGAAGCGATTAGTCGCCACCGACGTAAGGCCGTGTATGGAGACGACGACGGCGTTCCGCGGGCTGGAGAGTCGCGCGTCGGGCCGCGTCCACGAGACGGCGGACCCGACGACGGTGTCGGCCGAGGAGCAGGCGCGCGGGCTCGACCCCGCCTACGACTACGAGGCGGTCGATTCCGAGACGCTGTTGGGGTCGCCGCGGGACGGTCCCGCCGGGACGGGGCGCGGTCACTGGCGCTTCGACGCGCTGCTCCCGTTCCCGGCCGAGACCGCCATTTCGGCCGGCGAGGGCGCTACTCCCCTCGTGCCGACCGACCGACTCGCCGACGAGCTCGACGTCGACGCGGTGTACGTCAAAGACGAGGGGCGGAACCCGACGGGCACCGTGCTCGACCGCGGGCTCTCGGTCGCGCTCACCGCGGTCGCGGCGCGGGCGGCCGAGGGACAGGACGTCGAGCCGCTGGCGTGCGCGAGCCCCGGTAACGCCGGGCAGTCGATGGCGGCGTACGCGGGCCGGGCCGACCTGCGCTCGTACGCGTTCGTCCCCTCGCGGTGCGCGTTCTCGAACAAGGCGATGACCAACGTCCACGGCGGGGACATGCGCGTGGTCGGCGGGCGGTTCCCGGACGCTGCCGACGCGGTCGACGAGCAGCTGGAGACGGAGTACACCGACCTCGGGGAGTTCGCGACGCCGTACCGCCACGACGGCGTGAAGACGCTCGCGTTCGAGCTGGTCGCCGACCTCGACGCGGCGCCGGACGTGGTGGTCGTCCCGACCGGCTCCGGCGAGGTCGTCGCCGGCGTTTATAAGGGGTTCGCGGAGCTGGAGCGCGTCGGCGCGATCGACGGGGTTCCGAGGGTCGTCGCGGCGCAGGCCGCGGGCTGTGCGCCGATCGCGGCCGCGATCGAGCGCGACCTCGACGAGCCGGAGCCGTGGGAGACGCCCGACACGATCTGCGGCGAACTGGAGATCGCCGACCCCGCGGGCGGCGCGGCCGCGGTCGAGGCGGTCCGCGAGAGCGACGGCACCGCGGTGGGAGTCGAGGACGAGGACGTCCTCGCGAGCGCGGTCGCGGTCGCCCAGAACGAGGTGATGGAGATGGGCGCCACCGGCGGGGCCGCGCCCGCCGGCGCGTGGGCGCTCAAGGAGGACGGCTTCTTCGACGGCGACGAGACGGTGGTCCTGATCAACAGCGACGCCGGGCTCAAGACGCCGGACGTGCTGCGTAGCCACCTGATGGGACAGGGTATTTAAACCGCAGCCGCCCCGACGCCCCGCGGGGAACCGTTTTTACCTCGGCCCGCCTACGTGCATCCATGTACGTCCGCGACGCCAAGAACCGTGACGAGGCGTGGTTACTGGACGCGATCGAGCGGCTGGGGCTCGACGACGTCGCCTTCCGGTCACGGGACTACGTGATCGCGGTCGACGAGGAGTCGGGCGACCGGGCGGGGTTCGGCCGGCTCCGCCTGCACCGCGGCGGCGAGGAGGCGGAGAACCGGATCGAACTCACCGGCATCGGCGTGCTGCCCGAGTGGCGGGGCCGGGGCGTCGGCGCGCACGTCGTCGAGCGCCTCGTCGACACCGCGGCCGCGGACCGGTTCGAGACGGTGTACGTCCTCACCGACCAGCCCGAGTACTTGACCCAGTTCGGCTTCGAGGAGGTCGACACCGACGACCTCCCGGAGGCGCTCTCGGACCGGCTCGCGGAGAAGCGCGAGTTCCTCGGCGGCGACGTGGTCGGTCTGCAGTTGGCCGTCGACGACTTCGAGATGCCCGATCGGTTCCGCGAGGCGTTCAAGAAGGCCGAGCCGGCGGACGCCGCAGACGACACGACCGAGTCGCCCGAGGACTTCGGGATCGACCCCGACTCGGCAACCTATAAGTACGACACGGGGCGCTGAGGGCGGCCGCCCGCCGCGGAAGACGCGCCGAGATCGACCGCAATCCGACCGCTTATCGGCCCGCCGGTCGACGCCTCCGTATGGACCTGATCGAGGCCGCGCGCGACGCGCTCGACGACGCGCACGTCCCGTACTCCGAGTACCGCGTCGGCGCCGCGCTCCGGACCGCCGACGGCACCGTCTACACCGGCTGTAACATCGAGAACGCCAACTACTCCAACAGCCTCCACGCCGAGGAGGTCGCGCTCGCGGAGGCGGTGAAGAACGGCCACCGCGAGTTCGACCGGATCGCGGTCGCCTCCGGCGTTCGCGACGGCGTCACCCCCTGCGGGATGTGCCGGCAGTCGCTCGCGGAGTTCGCGGCCGACGACCTCCTCGTCGTCTGCGACGAGGGCGACGGCGAGACCAGCGAGTACACGCTCGGTGAGCTGCTCCCGAACACCATCTCCGAGGATACGCTCGACGACGCGCGCGGGATTTAAAGGTAGGCAAGAGCCTGAGCGACTGAGACGGAACTACTTTTAAACGGCTCGCCGAAGGGCGGAGACATGACCGACAAGAGCGACAGGAGCGAGGACCCCAACGACGAGGTGCAGTACCACGTCGAGGTCGGCGACGGCGACGTCGCGGACGCCGTGCTCCTCCCCGGCAACCCCGAGCGCGTGGACAAGGTCACGGCGCTGTGGGACGGCCACGAGGAGGTCGCGCACCACCGCGACCGGCACCTACGAGGACGCGCCGATCTCCGTGACCTCGACCGGGATCGGCTCGCCGTCGGCCGCCATCGCTGTCGAGGAGCTCGCCAGGGTGGGCGTCGACACGTTCATTCGGGTCGGCTCCTGCGGCGCGATCCAGCCGGGGATGGACGTGGGCGATCTGGTGATCACGACCGGCGCGGTCCGACAGGAGGGGACGAGCGACGAGTACGTCCGCGAGGACTACCCGGCCGCCGCCGACGGCGAGGTCGTCTCCGCGCTCGTCGCCGCCGCCGAGCGGCTCGGCCACGACTATCACACCGGCGTGACGATGAGCGCCGACTCCTTCTACGCCGGGCAGGGGCGCCCCGGATTCGAGGGGTTCGAGGCGGCCGGCTCCGACGAACTGGTCGCGGAGCTGCGGGACGCGAACGTGAAGAACATCGAGATGGAGGCGTCGGCGATCCTCACGATCGCGAGCGTGTACGGGCTCCGCGCGGGCGCGGTCTGCTCCGTCTACGCGAACCGGGTCACCGGCGAGTTCCGCACCGAGGGCGAGTCGCGGGCGGCCGAGACCGCGAGCCTCGCGGTGAAGCTCCTCGCGCGGATGGACGAGGTCAAGCGCGAGGCGGGCGCCGACCGCTGGCACGCCGGCCTCTCGCTGTAGGCGGGCGGAGCGGACTCCGGCCGGTCCGGATCGCGTGCGTTCCAAAGCGACTTTATTCGCGCGCTGTGGAACGACACACATGACTACACAGGTCGTCGTCGTCGGTTCCGGCTACGCCGGAGCGGGTGCGGTGAAGGCGTTCGAAGACGAGGTCGGCGATGGCGAGGCCGAGCTGACGTGGATCTCGGAGCACGACTACCACCTCGTTCTCCACGAGGTCCATCGCGCGATCCGCAACCCCGCGGTCGCCGAGAAGATCACCATCCCGGTCGACGAGATCAAATCGCCCGAGTCCGACTTCGTGCAGGGCCGCGTCGTCGACGTCGACACCGACGACCGCGTCGTCGAGACCGACGACGGGACGACCGTCGACTACGACTACCTCCTGCTCGGCGTCGGCTCCACGACCGCCTTCTTCGGCATCGAGGGGCTCGAGGAGAACGCCCACCAGCTCAAGAGCCTCGACGACGCGAAGGCGATCCACGAGGAGGTCCGGTCGGCTGCCGCCGAGGCGACCCGGTCCGACCCCGTCGAAGTCATCGTCGGCGGCGCCGGCCTCTCCGGTATCCAGACCGCGGGCGAGATCGCGGAGTACCGCGACAAACACCGCGCCCCCGTCGATATCAAGCTCGTCGAGGGACTCGACGAGGTCTTCCCCGGGAACGACCCGCAGGTCCAGGGCGCGCTCCGTCAGCGGCTCGAGGACGCCGACATCGAGATCCTCACCGGCGACTTCATCTCGAAGGCCGACGAGGACGCGGTCTACCTCGGTGGCGGCGACGACGAGGAGCCCGAGGAACTCGAGTACGACGTGCTGATCTGGACCGGCGGCATCACGGGCCAGCCGGAACTGGAGAACGTCGAGGTCGAGAAGGACGAGCGCTCGAACCGCGTCCACGCCGCCTCCGACTTCACCACCAGCGACGACCGCGTGTTCGCGATCGGCGACACCGCGCTGGTCGAGCAGGGCGACGACGACGTGGCGCCGCCGACCGCGCAGGCCGCCTGGCAGGCCGCGGAGATCGCCGGCGAGAACCTCGCGCGCGCCGCCCGCGGCGCGCCGCTTCAGTCGTGGGAGCACACGGACAAGGGGACCGTCATATCGGTCGGCGAGGACGCGGTCGCTCACGACGTGATGGGGATGCCGATCCAGACGTTCGGCGGCACCCCCGCGAAGCTGCTGAAGAAGTCCATCGCGGTGCGGTGGATCGCGAAGGTCTCTTCGACCGGACGCGCCGCGAGCGCGTTCGGCGACATGTAACGTCGGCGAGATCGAGACTCGACGGTTTCTTTTTCGTTCAGCGGGACGGTTCTCGACCCCGAGAGCGACGGTTTCACCGACGGCGACGAAATCCGCGGCCGAGTTCGAGCGGCTGCGCTCGGGCTGTTGGCGGGGTCGCGAAGAGAGGTACGCAGAACGATACCGTCGACGAGACGGTCAGTGCTCGGCGGGCTCGTCCGGCGCGCGCATGTCGTCGATCCGCAGGATGAGAATGTTCGCGGTGTCGTCTTTGCCGTCGACGGTCCCGTCGATGACGAGCTTCGAGAGCGGGGTCGGGCCGACGGTGACGGAGTCGCCCTCGTGGAAGTCGCGGACGGAGCCCTGCACGTGGATCTCCGCGCGGCAGAGTTCGGGGTGGTGGACGCTGGAGAGGTCGATCCCGTCGACGTTGATCCCGGTCACTTCCTCGCCCTCGTGGTAGATGGGGACGTCCGCGGGCTCGTCCATCCGCTGGATGTCGAGCGCCTCGTACGCGTTCGAGGTGGGCTTGTACCCGCCTTTCGGTCCCGGTACGCCCTCGACCAACTGGAGGGCCTTCAGGCTCTGCATCTGGTTGCGGATCGTGCCCGGATTGCGGTCGACCTCCTCGGCGATCGCCTCGCCTTTGACGGCGTCCTCCTGTTCCCCGTACAGGTTGATGAGGGCCGTGAGGATGCTCTTCTGACTCGATGTGAGCTCGATCGATGACATAGACGAGAGTAGATGGCCGCCCCGCTTAAATGCGATGGAAGCCCGTTATAAACGATCGTGTGGTTTCTCACGATCCGCGGAGCCGACGGAGCCGGACGTACGCGATCGGGCTGGAGAGCGCCACGACGACGCCGACCCCGATCAGCGCGAGACCGAGGTCACTGAGGAAAAAGGCGACTCCGGCACCGACGAGCCCGATCACGGCGCCGGTGAACGCGACGGCGATCATGGCGCCGATCGGCTCGATGTCGGCCGGAGCGAAGTCGCCTTCGGAGCCGCTCATACCCCCCGTTGTCGGTGGGCCGTGAAAACCGTGTGCGATCGCGGTGCGACCGTGACGGGGACCCAAACCATTCAAGCGTCGCCGGGGCGCTCTCTCGGACATGACCACCGTCAGGATCATCGGCGCGCCGACCGACTACGGGGCGAACCGACGCGGCGTGGACATGGGACCGTCGGCGATCCGCTACGCGGGACTGGCCGACCAGCTCGCTGGCGCGGGCGTCGAGACGGTCGACGCGGGCGACCTCGCGGTTCCCCGCGCCGAGGAGCGCGACCCGGACGCGGAGGCCCCGCGCGACGGGGACGCGAAGTTCCTCCGCGAGACGGCCGACGTCTGCCGCCGTCTCGCGGACGAGGTCGGCGGGACGCTCGCGGCGGGGGACGTGCCGCTCGCGCTCGGCGGGGACCACTCGATCGCCATCGGCTCGCTCGCCGGGTCCGCGCGCGACGCGGAGATCGGCGCCGTGTGGTTCGACGCCCACGCCGACCTCAACACGCCCGCGACGACGCCCTCCGGGAACGTCCACGGGATGCCGCTCGCGGCCGCGCTCGGACTCGGCGAGTTCGCGGAGTCGGACTGGGCGACCGCGCCCGGGCTCGACCCGGAGAACGTCGCGCTCGTCGGGCTCCGCTCCGTCGACGACGCGGAGGTCGAGGTGATCCGCGACAACGGGTTCGCGGCGTACACGATGTCAGACATCGACGAGCGCGGGATCACGGACGTCGCGGAGGAGGCGATGACGGAGGCGTCCGCCGGCGTCGACGGCGTCCACGTCAGCCTCGACCTGGACTGGCTCGACCCCAAGGAGGCGCCCGGCGTCGGCACCCCAGTCCGGGGCGGCGCCACCTACCGGGAGGCCCACAGCGCGATGGAGGTCGTCGCCGAGAGCGACTCCCTCCGTTCGATGGAACTCGTCGAGGTGAATCCGACGCTGGATCAGCACAACGAGACCGCGGAGCTCGCGACGGAGTTGGCCGCGAGCGCGTTCGGGAAGCGGGTGCTGTGAGACTTCGGGTCCCAGTCAGGGGCTGCGGTCCAGCTGATCGACGACCTGCTGCAGGTCCGCCTCGCGCTCGATCTCCCGTTTGATCTCCTCGCGGCGGCGGACCGCCGCGGAGTCGGCGTCGTACGCGCGCACGAACTCGGCCCGAGTGTGCTCGTCGAACGCGTGTCGGATCGCGAAGTAGCCGTCCGGGACGATCGTGCCGCACACCTTGCACTCGTGGCGCTGGTGGCCGTTCGTCTGGTGGACGATGGCCGACTCCACGTCGTCGAAGCCGGCGTCGCAGCCGTCGATTCCGCACGTCCAGCGGGGCATGTCATCCCGTCTCCGCCCCGAGGGATTAACGGTTTCCCCCGACTCCCGCGTCCCGGTCCGATCGCGTCGTCCCGCGACCGGTCGGGCCGGGCCGACTCGCCGTCGAACGATACGCCTTTGCTCGGCCACGAAGAACGCTCACCCGTGACTCGATCGAGAACGCGCGTCGACGCCCACGTGAAGGTGCTCGACGACGACGTCGTGGCCCTCGCGAAGGAACGGGGGATCGACGCGCTCGTGTACGCCCCGCACTTCACTCGCCTGCCGACGATCCGGGAGCGCGCGACTCGGTTCTCCGACGACGACCTGACCGTGATTCCCGCGCGCGAGGTGTTCACCGGCGACTGGGGGAACCGGCGGCACATCCTCGTTCTCGGCTTGGACGACCCCGTCCCCGACTACATCACCTTCGAGGCGGCGATGGCCGAGGCCGACCGGCAGGACGCGGCCGTCTTGGCGCCCCACCCGAGCTTCGCGACCATCTCGCTCACCCGTCCGGAGATCGCGGCCCATGACGCCCGGATCGACGCGGTGGAGACATACAACACGAAGCTCCTCCCGCACCAGAACGCTCGAACGCGACGGATCGCCGAGGCCACGGACCAGCCTGGGTTCGGCTCGTCGTACGCTCACCTTCCCGGCACCGTCGGCGAGGCGTGGACGGAGTTCGACGGCGCCCTCGACGGCGTCGACGCGGTCGTCGACGCCTTCCGCGAGGCGCGGCCCCGCACCGTGGTCCACCGCGGCGGGGCCGGCCACCAGCTCCGCGGGCTCGTGGAGTTCGCCCACCTCGCGTACGAGAACACGTGGGAGAAGCTCGACCGACAGTTCCTCTCGGGCGACGAGCCGACCCTCCCGAGCAACGTCGCCTACGAGGGGCGGTTCAACGACGTGAGCGTCTACTCCGGGACGCTCTCCGACTACCGGCCGAACTAGGTCGCGGTCGCGGTCTCAGCGGTTCCCCACGTCCCTCCGACGCCTCAGATCCCGATCCCGGCGGCCGCTTCCGAGGCGACCGCGGAGACGTCCAGATCGAGGGTCACGACGTAGGTGTGGAGCGCCCAGAAAACGGCGAGTTCGACGGCCGTGACGATCACGGTGACGAGATCCGCGTACTTGCTGCTCGTCGTCACGCCGGTCGGCATCCCGTACTCGGTGTCCGACAGCGGGTGGAACAGCGCGATCCCGCGGCGGCTCCCGACCACGTCGAGGACGTAGTGGGTCAACACGCCGATCCAGACGTACTGGAGGTTGCCGAACACGATCGGGTACGCGAGGAAGACCCCGAGCACCGGGAGGCTGTGGAGCGTCTTCCGGTGGCGGCCGAAGGCGGTGTCGACGTCGGGGAACAGCGCCCCCAACACGATCGGGACGGTGATCTCGGTGACGGTCCGCGCGGTGGCCGTGCTGAGGCCGGGCTCGATGACGAAGCCGAGCCCGAGCGCGAGCAGTAAGGCGTTGAGAACGTGACCCCGTTTGTTCATACCTCCGGGTGGCCGGGACCGTAGGTGAAACCACCGGATCGGGGTCGGAAACACGGTCGCCGTAACGCACGCGGGCGGCCGGTCGAACACGCGGAGGGCCAGCCGAAAGAGCCACGGCGCACGACGCCGAGCGACCGGTATGGAGTACGAGGAGCCGAAGTTCTTCCACGTGATGCAGTACGCGGCCGCGGCCGACGGGGACGTCATCGACATGGTGAGCGGCAACCCCGACTGGGAGCCGCCGGTCGCGCTGCGGGAGGCGCTCCGCGAGTACGCCGACCTCCCGCCGGACGCCTTCCAGTACCCGCCGAGCGAGGGGCTGCTGGAACTCCGCGAGTCGATCGCCGAGCGCCGGAACGTCGACCCCGACCGCGTGGTGGTGACGAACGGGACCGGCGAGGCGAACTACCTCGCGATGGCGCGCGCGTTCGAGCGCGGCGCGGGCGACGAGGCGCTGCTGATGGACCCGGTGTACCCGTACTACCCCGGCAAGGCGGAGATGCTCGGCGGGGAGTCGACGCTCGTCCCGACCGCGCGCGACGGGGGGCTCGACGTCGACGCGATCCGCGAGGCCGCGAGCGCGGACACCGCCCTGATCGTCCTGAACACGCCGAACAACCCGACCGGCGCCGTCTACGGTCTCGGCGCGATCCGCGAGACCGTCGCGGTCGCGGAGGCGGTCGACGCCCTCGTGATGGTCGACGAGGTGTACGACCACTTCGATCTGACCGGCGAGTTCGAGTCGGCGTTGACGCTTTCCTCCGACCGCGTGATCGTCACCGGCGGCTTCTCGAAGTCGATGGCGATCACGGGGTTCCGGGTCGGGTACGGGATCTTCCCGGAGGCGCACGTCGGCGACGCCAAGACGCGGCACATGCTCGTGAACGTCGCCGGCGCGCGCCCCTCGCAGTACGCGGTCCACCACGCGCTCGCGGAGACGCCCCCCGACTACTACGCGGAGGCACGCGACGTACTCGCCGATCGCGCGGACGCCTTCGCCGCCGCGCTCGACGCGGCCGGCGCGGAGTACACCCGCCCGGAGGGGGCGTTCTACGTACTCGCGCGCTTCGAGGGGTTCCCAGGGACGATGGCGAACGTGAAGCGCCTCGTGGACGAGGCCGGCGTCGCAGGGATGCCGGGCGAGGCGTTCGGCACCGCGCGCGCCGAATGGGTCCGGTTCGCCCTCGTGACGCCGCGGGCCGAGGAGGCCGCGGAGCGGCTGGTAGACTACTTCGGCGACTGATCCGAGACGGACCCGCGGTGGCGCGTGCCTCTGAGCGCGAGGGAGCCCGCGGCCGCCATCGGCGGCCGCGGCAGCGAGGCGCTTCGTGCCTCTGGCAGCCGGCGGCGAAGCCGCCGGCGACGAGGCTGGGGAGGCGTGAGGTGCGGTTACCGTGCGGGGCGGGACGCAAAGGGGCAGTCGCGAGTCCTCGCGGCTGGGGCTTTGGAGGTGACCACCGTCGATCCGGAATCAACTATTTATAAGCGAGCGGCTCGGGAATTGAGGGTGGTTCACCGTCAACTCCCAATCGACCATTTATAAACGGACAACCGAGTGTCACGAACCGCGTCTAGCCGAAGTTCTCGACCTTCGCGGCCTCGGCGTCGCCGCCGGCGGCTTCGACGGCCGCCTCGGCGTCGGCCACCAGATCGGCGAAGCCGTACACGAAGACGGTCTCGCCCTCGCTCCCGGTCAGCGCCTCGGCGACCGCGTCGTCGAGCGCCTCGTCCGCGTCGAGGAGGTGAACCGCGGCGCCGCGCGCTTCCAGCCGATCCAAGCGGTCCGCGTGCGACACGTCGTCGTCGCGGTAGACGACCGCGGCCTCGGCGCCGTCGTCGAGCGCGCGCTCCGCGATGGCGACCGCCGGGCCGACGCCGGGGCCGCCCGCGATCACGACCGCGCGCGGCTCGCCGTCGTAGTGCTGGTCACCGAACGGGCCGGAGAGGGTCATCTCGGTGCCCGCCTCGGCGTCGGCGAGGAACGCGGAGAACTCGCCGCCCTCCTCGGGATCGATGCCGACCGTGACCTCGAAGGTGTCGCCGACCGTCGGCGACGAGAGAGTATAAAAGCGGGCGACCGACTCGCCGTCGATCTCGGTGCCGAGCTTGACGAACTGCCCGGGCTCGGCGGCGAACCCGTCGGGTGCGTCGAACCGAAGCGCGTACGTGTCGCGGCCGACCGTCTCGACCGCGTTGACCGTCGCTGTCGTATCCATGGCTCCGATCCGACCGGGAGACACAAACGTGTTCCCGTCGGCGTCGGTGCTGCCCGTGTCGAAACCTTTGGGGACACTTGGGTCGCCAGATCGAACCGCGCGCGCCGTCCCGTCGGCCGGAGGCGTTCTGTTCGACGGCTGTCGAAACATCCGACGACGATGAGGGTCGATCGTGATAGATCCGAGAAACGTTTGTCCACTATAATTGGTCTGTATCTGATTATAACGGTTTATTAGCGACAATATTCGCGAAAAATATAACGCACGTTCAGAAATGGGTCGATAGCTCCTTCCAGAAGTCTTTTGATGAGTCCGGCGAAAGCCCTCGTATAGCATGGCTGCGGACTTCAACTGGGCCGTCGGCGGAGAAGCCGGCGACGGCATCGACTCGACCGGGAAGATCTTCGCGCAAGCGCTCTCTCGGGCGGGTCGACACGTGTTCACGTCGAAGGACTTCGCCTCGCGGATCCGAGGCGGCTACACCGCCTACAAGGTGCGAACCTCCGTCGACAAGGTACAGAGCGTCGTCGATCGCCTGGACGTCCTCATCGCGTTGACGCCCCGGACCATCGAGGAGAACCTCGAGGAGCTCCACGAGGGCTCGGTGATCATCTACGACGGCGAGCGGACCACGATGCAGGACGTGGAGATCCCCGACGGGATGATCGGGATCGACGTCCCGCTCAAGCGGCTCGCCGAGGAGGCGGGCGGGGCGATCATGCGGAACGTCGTCGCGCTCGGCGCGGCCTGCGAGGTCGCCGAGTTCCCGATCGAGAACCTCGACTCCGCGCTGGAGAAGCGCTTCGCGGACAAGGGCCAGAAGCTCGTCGACAACAACAAAGAGGCCGCCCGCGCGGGGCAGTCGTACGTCGACGAGGAGTACGACCACGAGTTCGACTACGACTTAGAGACCACCGACGAGGACTACGTCCTCCTCAACGGCGACGAGGCCATCGGGATGGGCGCCATCGCGGCCGGCTGCCGCTTCTACGCCGGCTACCCGATCACGCCCGCGACCGACGTGATGACGTACCTCACCGGCCGGATCGAGCGCTACGGCGGCCACGTCGTGCAGGCGGAAGACGAGCTGTCCGCGATCAACATGGCGCTCGGCGCCGCCCGCGGGGGCGCGCGGTCGATGACCGCAACGTCCGGTCCGGGGATCGACCTGATGACGGAGACGTTCGGGCTCATCGCGACCTCGGAGACGCCGCTGGTCATCTGTAACGTGATGCGCTCCGGCCCGTCGACCGGGATGCCGACGAAACAGGAGCAGGGCGACCTGAATCAGATGCTGTACGGCGGCCACGGCGAGGTCCCCCGATTCGTGCTCGCGCCGACGACGATCTCGGAGTGCTTCTGGAAGACCGTCGAGGCGTTCAACCTCGCCGAGAAGTACCAGCTCCCGGTCTACCTCACCGCCGACCTCTCGATGGCGGTCACCGAGGAGACGTTCCCCCCGGAGGCCTTCGACATGGACGAGGTGGAGGTCGACCGCGGCAAAGTCGTCGACGAGGCCGACATCGACGACCACATGAGCGAGTCGGGCGGCTTCCAGCCCCACGAGATCACCGACGACGGGGTCTCGCCGCGGGCGTTCCCCGGCACCGCCGACGGCGCGCACATGTCCACCGGCCTCGAACACGACGAGCAGGGGCGCCGGACCGAGGACACGGAGATGCGCGTCGAGCAGGTCGACAAGCGCAACCGGAAGGTGGAGACCGCCCGCGAGCGCGAGGACTGGAGCCCGCGCGAGTTCGGCGACGAAGACGCCGACACGCTCGTGGTCACGTGGGGGTCGAACGAGGGCGCGCTCGCCGAGGCCGTCGAGTTCCTCGCGGACGACGGGCTCGACGTGCGGGTGCTCTCGGTCCCGTACATCTTCCCGCGGCCGGACCTGTCCGAGGACGTCGAGGCGGCGGAGAACGTCATCGTCGTGGAGTGTAACGAGCAGGGGCAGTTCGCGGACCTGGTCGAACACGACGTGTTAGCGCGCGTCGATCGGATTAACAAGTACAACGGCGTGCGGTTCAAGGCGGACGAACTCGCAGACGACATCAAGGCGACCCTCGCGGAGGGGGTGGAGGCGTAACCAATGAGCTCAGACATTCGATTCACCGACTTCAAGTCCGACAAGCAGCCGACGTGGTGCCCGGGATGCGGCGACTTCGGCACCATGAACGGGATGATGAAGGCCCTCGCGGAGACGGGCAACGACCCCGACAACACCTTCGTCGTCGCCGGCATCGGCTGTTCCGGAAAGATCGGCACGTACATGCACAGCTACGCGCTCCACGGCGTCCACGGACGCGCGCTCCCGGTCGGAACCGGCGTCAAGATGGCCCGGCCCGACATCGAAGTGATGGTCGCCGGCGGCGACGGCGACGGCTACTCCATCGGCGCGGGCCACTTCGTCCACGCCGTCCGACGGAACGTCGACATGACGTACGTCGTGATGGACAACCGCATCTACGGGCTGACGAAGGGGCAGGCCTCGCCCACCTCGCGCGAGGACTTCGAGACCTCGACGAGCCCCGAGGGCCCGAAACAGCCCCCGGTCAACCCGCACGCGCTGGCGCTGGCGTCGGGCGCGACGTTCATCGCGCAGTCGTTCTCCTCGGACGCGCTCCGCCATCAGGAGATCATCCAGAAGGCGGTCGAACACGACGGGTTCGGCTTCGTGAACGTCTACTCGCCGTGCGTCACCTTCAACGACGTGGACACCTACGACTACTTCCGCGATTCGCTAGTCGACCTGAAGGAAGAGGACCACGACCCCAGCGACAAGGAGGCCGCCAAGGACGTCATCTTCGACGACGAGACCGAGCACCAAGGTATCATCTACCAGGACGAGGAGTCGGTGCCGTACCACGAACGTCACGGCGTCGACGAGGATATGTCCGTCATTCCGGACGGCGCGCCCGAGGGCGCGACGGACCTCGTCCGCGAGTTCTACTGAACCGGCGCCGAGCGCGGGATGGGTTCCCCGTCCTGCGTTCTGATCCGCGGCCAGTTTTCCTGACGGCGGGAACCGTGGCCCCTGCCGTGATTCCGTCCTCGGAAGACGGCCAAAATCCGGCGACCGAGCCGGCTCACGCCCCCTTTGCGACCGGTTTCAGCAAGCCTAATTACGTGGGTCCGTATTCACGGGTATATGGTTGATCGCTACGACGTCGTGATCGCGGGTGCCGGACCGGCGGGCGCCCAGTGCGCTCGCGACCTGGCGACGCGAGGCTACGACGTCGTCGTTCTCGAAACGGAGCAGGAAGACGAGTTCCCCCGCCAGAGCAACAAGTCGACCGCCGGGACGTTCCCGTCGATGATGTCCTCCTTCGGGGTCCCCGACGACGTGGTGATGTCGTACACCGACGACGTGGTGTTGGAGTCGCCCAACAGCCACTACAAGAGCTACCAACCCGGCGCGGTGTTGGAGTTCGCCGACTTCAAGCGGTTCCTCGTTGCCGACGGTCGCGAGAACGGCGCCGAGTACCGGTTCGACTCGCGCGTCTCCCGGCCGATCCTCGACGACGACGGCGTCATCGAGGGAGTTCGGTACAACGGCGACGAGGAGGTGTACGCCGAGGTGGTCGTCGACGCCACCGGTCCCGCGGCGCCCATCGCGAGCGCGCTCGACGTGGTCGACCTCGAACGCGAGAACCAGGCGATCGGCATCGAGTACGAGATGGAGGGCGTCGAGATGAACCACCCGGAGTTCGCCGACCTGCGCCGGGCGATGATGCTCCGGCTCGACCACGACATCGCACCCGGCGGCTACTCGTGGATCTTCGCCACCGGCGAGGACACCGCGAAGGTCGGGCTCTGTTACATCCAGAACGACCGGCACCGCGAGTTCGCAGAGGAGGGGCAGACCGTCGACGGCTACCTCGACGCGTGGGTCGACCGCGACCCGCGGTTCGACGGCGCCGAGAAGATCGACGGGAAAATCCACCGCGGCTCCGCGCACATCCAGATGCCCGACGAGATGCACACCGACCGCTTCCTCGCGATCGGGGACACGGTCCCCTCCATCGACCCGCTGTGGGGCGAGGGGATCCACAAGGGGATGAAGTCGGCCCGCGCCGCCGCCGCCACCGTAGACCGGTGCCTCACCGACTCGGAGCGCCGCCTCGACGCCGACAGCCTCGCCGTCTACGAGCGGCTCTGGCACCGCGACGTGGCCCCGCGGATGAAGTCGCGGCTGATGCTCACGCGGCTGCTGTACCTCGCGCCCAACGAGCGCTACGACCGGTTCATGCGCGACCTCCGACGGGCGGACGAGAACACGCTCGAGAAGGCGAACCAGGGCGAGAAGGCGGCGATGGCGAAGCTGCTCCACCTCGACGACGTCCCGCTTCTGGCGAAGTTCGCGCGCGAGCAGCTGTCGTAGCGGCGACCACGTCGCGGCGACGACCGCTTCGGATTCTCACCCTCCAGAACCGTTTTGTCCGGCGGTTGCGCACTACCGATCATGCTCGATTACGTGGGACTAGAGGCCGACCTCGGCGAAGAGGAGCGGCTGATCCGCGACGCGGCCCGGGAGTTCGTCGACGAGCGGGTGCGACCCGACATCGGCGACCACTTTCAGGCGGGGACGTTCCCGACGGAGCTGATCGAGGAGATGGGCGAGATGGGGTTTTACGCCCCGAACCTCGACGGGTACGGGCTCCCGAACGTCTCCGAGACGGCGTACGGAATCCTGATGCAGGAGCTGGAGGCGTGCGACTCCGGGCTCCGGTCGATGGCGAGCGTGCAGGGCGCCTTGGTGATGTACCCGATCCACGCGTACGGCAGCGACGCCCAGAAGGAGCGGTGGCTGCCGGCGCTCGGCGAGGGCGAGGCGGTGGGCTGTTTCGGGCTGACGGAGCCGGACCACGGTTCGGACCCCGCCGGGATGGAGACCACGGCGCGGAGAGACGGCGACGCGTACGTCCTCGACGGCTCGAAGACGTGGATCACGAACGCGCCGATCGCCGACGTGGCGGTGGTCTGGGCGCGCGACGTGTCCGGCGAAGTGGGTGACGGTGAAGGAGGCGGCGACGGGACCAAAGCCCCCGTCCGCGGGTTCCTCGTTGAGACGGACCGCGACGGCGTGACCACGAACGAGATCGACGACAAGCTCTCGCTGCGCGCGTCGATCACCGGGGAGATCAGTTTACAGGGCGCCCGCGTCCCCGAGGAGAACGTCCTCCCCGGCGTGTCGGGGATGAAGGGGCCGCTCTCGTGTCTCACGCAGGCCCGCTTCGGGATCGCGTGGGGCGCGGTGGGCGCGGCGCGGGACTGCTTCGAGCAGGCGCGCGAGTACGCCCTCGACCGCGACCAGTTCGGCGGGCCGATCGCCCGGTTCCAGCTCCAACAGGAGAAGCTCGCGGAGATGGCCACCCAGATCACCACCGCCCAGCTGCTCGCGTACCGGCTCGCGGAGCTGAAGGAGCGCGGCGACCTCACGCCGCAGCACGTCTCGATGGCGAAGCGGAACAACGTCCGCACGGCGCGCGACCAGTCGCGGATCGCCCGGGAGATGCTCGGCGGAAACGGGATCACGACCGACTACTCGCCGATGCGCCACATGGCGAACATGGAGACCGTGTACACTTACGAGGGGACCCACGACATCCACACGCTCGTGCTCGGCGAGGATCTGACCGGGATCGCGGCGTTCCAGTGAGGAAGCGGTGCGCCCGGCCGAGACGGCGGCCGCCGAAACCCGCCGGTTTAATGCGACGTAGATCGTGGCACGCTACCAAGAGCCGTGATACGCGATGGATGACGTGGAACTGTCCGAGGGCGACGCCCTGCGCCGGATGTACCGGATCACCGCGGAGCAGGAGCGGTCGTTCGAGAGCAAGCTCCCGGACCTCCTCGATCTGGGCTGTGTGTACCTCGGGGTCGAGACCGGCTTTCTCACCGAAATCGACGGCGATACCCAGCTGATCGTGGCCGCGAGCGGTGACCACGAACTGCTCCAGTCCGGTCGGAGCTGTCCGCTGTCGAAGGCGTACTGCAGGAAGACGATCGATGTCGACGGCGCGTTGACCGTCCAAAACGCACGCGTTGAAGGGTGGGAAGGGGACGCCGCTTACGAGGAGTTCGGGCTGGAGACGTACATCGGCGCCAAGGTCGTCGTCAACCGCGAGGTGTACGGCACCTTCTGTTTCGCGGACACCGAGGCGCGCGACCGGCCCTTCTCCGAGGACGAGGAGACGTTCGTGGAGCTGATGGCCCAGTGGGTGAGCTACGAGCTCTTCCAGAAGCAGGCCACCGAACGGATGCAGAAACAGCGCGACCAGTTGGAGGAGTTCACCCGCGTCGTCTCCCACGACATCCGGAACCCGCTCGGCATCGTCGACGGCTACCTCGACCTGGCCGAAGAGACCGGCGACCCCGAGCACTTCGAGCGGTGCCGCGACGCGATCGACCGGATGGAGTCGCTGATCGACGACCTGCTGTTCCTCACCCGCGAGGGGCAGACGATCGGGGGCCGCGAGGAGATACGAGTCGACGAACTCTCCCGGGAGTGCTGGTCGTTCGTGAACGCGACCGACGCGACCCTCGAGGTCGACACCGACCGCGTCGTGTTGGGCGACTGGAGCCGACTCCAGCAGGTGTTCGAGAACCTGTTCCGAAATGCGCTCGAACACGGCGGCGAGGACGTGACGATCCGCGTCGGCGACTTAGCGGACGGCGACGGCGTCCACGTCGAAGACGACGGCGCGGGGATCCCCGCGGACGAGCGCGATCAGGTGTTCGTCGACGGGTTCACCACCGGCGAGTCCGGCACCGGACTCGGACTGACGATCATCCAACAGGTCGTCTCGGCGCACGGCTGGGAGGTGTCGGTGACCGAGAGCGACGCGGGCGGCGCCCGGTTCGAGATCCGCGGGATGGAGTCGGTCGAGTCGGGTACGGACGGTGGCGAGTAGCCGAAAGCCTCCGTTGCGATCCCCCTCGTGACGTTTCGTTCCGGTTACGGAGAATCGAGGAGAAAGCCTCGCGCTTCAGCGCGGGGAGGATGTCAAGGACGCCCCGGCGAACGATTTCGGGAATAGGTGTAGTACGTGGTGAGAGTAGCCGTTTATAAGTCGGATCGTGGTGTTGCTGTCGGCTATTTATAAGCGATCAACTTCGCTGCGGAGGCGACCTCCAAAGCCCCAGCCTCGTCGGCTGGCGGCTGGCGCCGCCAGCGACTCCCTCGCGCCGGCGGTTCGCGGCCCTCTGGGCCGCTCACCGGGGCGCGCCACCGCCGCGTTCATTTATAAGCGATTGTCGCCGTCGCTTCTGCTTATTTAAATACTGAATTTCCGCAACCCATCTGCAACACCCACTCCCGTAATCGATCGGGGAGTGGCCCTCAGCGATCGACTCTTTGGCAAACCCCGTCTGAAAAATGGGTGTTCAACGGCGTCGTCGCGGACGGAACGGCCGCCGCTCAGTCGTGGCGGAAGCAGCGCGACCCCGTGAACGCCATCGCCATGTCGTGTTCGTCGGCCGCGGCGATCACGTCCTCGTCGTTGACCGAGCCGCCCGGCTGGATCACGGCCTCGATGCCGGCCTCGGCCGCCTCCTCGATCGCGTCCGGGAACGGGAAGAAGGCGTCCGAGGCCATCACCGCGCCCTCGGCGGACTTCCCGTCGGCGTCCTTCTCCGACTTCATCGCCGCGAGCGTGACGGCGTCGACGCGGGACACCTGTCCCATCCCGACGCCGACCGTCTCAGTGCCGGTCGCGAACAGGATGCCGTTCGACTTCACGTGTTTGAGCGTCTTCCACGCGAACGCCATCGTTTCGAGCTGCTCGTCGGTGGGCTCGCGCTCGGTGACCACGTCGAGGTCCCCCGCGGTCGGCGACTGACGGTCCCGCTCTTGGACCAGCCGCCCGCCGACGATCGGCTTCTCGGTGAACCGCTCGGAGAAGCGCTCGCCGCCTTCGCCGAGGGGACCGACGTCGAGCACGCGGAGGTTCTTCTTCTCTCGGAGCACGTCGAGCGCGCTGTCGGTGTAGCCGGGGGCGACGACGACCTCCTTGAACGAGTCGACGACGGCGTCGGCGGTGTCGGCGTCGCACTCGCGGTTCAAGGCGACGATGCCGCCGAACGCGGACTTCGCGTCGGTGCGGAGCGCGCGGTCGTACGCGTCTGCGAGCGTGTCGCTCGTCGCGCAGCCGGCCGGGTTCGTGTGCTTGATCACGGCGGCGGCGGGCTCGTCGAACTCCTTGACGAGGTTCAAGGCGGCGTCGGCGTCGTTGTAGTTGTTGTATCCCATCCCCTTCGCGCCGGAGTTCAGCTGAGGCGCGTCGACGACGCTCGCCTCCTCGCAGCCGTCGTCGACGTAGAGCGCGGCGTCCTGGTGGGGGTTCTCGCCGTACCGCAGCGTGTCTGTGCGCTCCTCGGAGACGAACCGCCGCTCGGGGAAGTCGCCCCCGGTGTCGCCGTCGACGGTCACGTTGACGGGCGTGTCGTCGTCCTCACGCTCGACCGTCACTCGATCCTCCGCGAACCACCGCACCGCCCGCGGGTACGCCGTGAACTCGGCGTCGTGAAGCACGCGGTCCTTCAGCGCGTCGGCGTCGTCGCCCTCGTAGACGGGTACCGGCTCCTGCGTGACGATCGGCCCGGCGTCGACCTCCTCGGTGACGACGTGGACGGTGCAGCCGGTGGTGCGGACGCCGGCGTCGAGCACCTGCTCGTGGGCGTCCGTGCCGGGGAACGCCGGCAGCAGCGACGGGTGGACGTTCAGCGTCGTGGGAGTCGCACCGAGGAACTCGTCGGTGAGCACGCGCATGTACCCGTCCAGACAGACGAGATCGAAGTCGTACCCCGCCAACCGGTCTACGATCCGTCGCTCGTGCGACTCGCGCGACTCGCCCTCCTCGCGCTCGACGACTTCGGTGGGGACGCGCCGCTCCGTGGCGGCCTCCAGCACGGGCGCCTGTTCGCGGTTGGTCAGGACGACCGACAGCTCGGCGCCTCCCGGCGCGGCGTCGGCGATGTGTCTGAGGTTCCGTCCCCGGTTGCTCGCGAGTCCGGCGATCTTCATACCTGTGGGGTCCGACCGATCGCGTATATCGATTGCGGTCCGCCGCGGGTGTGTATTCACGTTCGCGGATATATGTCGCCTGAGAACCCGATAGAGATCGAAAACGGATCCACGTCCGTGCGACTCCCCATCGACACGCTTTTGCTGGCTCCGGCGGCAGTCGCGGACATGACCGACGACTCCGAACCGGTGGGCCGTGACGCTATCGCAGGGTTGTCGCGCTCGGACCCCCTCGCGGCGGTGTCCCCGCTCGACGGTCGGTACGCCTCTCGGACCGCGCCGCTGTCGCCGTACGCGAGCGAGGCCGCGCTCATGCGCGCCCGGACCCGCGTCGAGGTCGAGTACCTGATCGACCTCGCCGCTCTCGACGCGACGCCGATCGCGCTCGACGACGACGCCGAGTCGGCCCTCCGCGCGGTCTCCGAGGACTTTTCCGCCGAGGACGCTCGCCTCATCAAGGCGCTGGAGGTCGAGGGCGCCGAGGGGTACGGCGCGACGAACCACGACGTGAAGGCGGTCGAGTACTTCCTTCGGGTCCGACTCGACGGACTGGAGGACTCCGGAGCGATCGCGGAGAGCGAGGCGCTGTATCCGTGGATCCACTTCGGACTCACGAGCGAGGACGTGAACAACCTCGCGCACCGGCTCTTGGTGAAGCAGGCCGTGAGCGAGGCGATCGTGCCCGCGATCCGCGATGTGCGGGACGCGCTCGCCGACCTCGCGCGGGAGCACCGCGAGACGCCGATGCTCGCGCGCACCCACGGCCAGCCCGCGACGCCGACGACGTTCGGCAAGGAGATGGCCGTGTACGCCTCGCGACTCGGTCGCGCGCTCGGGCGGGTCGTCGTCGCGAACGGCGACCTCTCCGGGAAGCTCGCGGGGGCCTCCGGAACCTATGCGGCCCACGACGCCGCGTACCCCGACGTCGACTGGCAGGCGTTCGCCGAGTCGTTCGTGCGCGGGCTCGATCTGGAGCACACGCCGCTCGCGACGCAGGTGAACCCCTGCGACGACCTCGCGGCGCTGTTCGACGCGCTGCGGGGCGTCAACAACGTCCTCCTCGACCTGGATCTCGACGCGTGGCTCTACGTCTCCGACCGCTACCTCGGCCAGCGGACCGTCGAGGGCGAGACCGGCTCCTCGACGATGCCGCACAAGGTGAACCCGATCGACTTCGAGAACAGCGAGGGGAACCTCTCGAAGGCGAACTCGGACCTCACGTTCCTCGCCGACTACGTGACGACTTCGCGGCTCCAGCGCGACCTCTCGGACTCCACCGTCAAGCGCAACGTGGGCGCCGCCCTCGCGCACTGCCTGATCGGCTACTCGAAGGCCGGCGACGGGCTCGCGACGGTGGTCCCGAACGAGACCGTCATGCGCGAGGAGCTGGCGGCGACGCCCGAGGTGATCGGCGAGGCCGTCCAGACGATCCTTCGGCGCGAGGGCGACACCGACGCCTACGAGCGCGTGAAAGAGCTCACCCGCGGGAAGCGCGTCACCCTCGACGACTTCCGCGACCTCTTCGACGACCTCGACGTCGACGCGGGCGTCCGCGAGGAGCTGAAGGCGCTGACCCCGGCCGGCTACGTCGGCGTCGCCGACGAGCTGGTGGACGAGATCGACGAGTGACGCCGCAAGAGGTTTGTCGATCGCCCGAGCAGATCCGGCCGATGCCCTCCGACAACGACGACGAGACGGAGTACTCCGTCTTCGGCAACGAAGCGAGCGACGAGTGGGACGACGCGGGAGACGACGGTCGCGCCGACCCCGACTCGGCTCGAACGAGAGACCGTCCCGAGTCGCTCGCGGCCGGGGACGACGACGGCTGTCCGAAGTGCGGGCACGAGGAGACGGAGACCGACGAAATCGCGACGAGCGGCACCGGCCTCACGAAGATGTTCGACGTCCAGAACCGCAAGTTCGTCGTGGTCTCGTGTGCGAACTGCGGCTACTCGGAGCTGTACAAGGGACAGTCGAAGGGGAACGCCATCGACTTCTTCATCGGCTGAACGAACCGCGGCGACTGCGATCCGCGAGATCGCCCCGTAGCGACTCTCGGGCCGTCCTGCGCCCCGGAGAGCGACCGATTTATGTCGGCGGAGGGAACAGTTACGGCCGCGCATGGCCTCCCTCCGTTCACCCTCCACCCTCCCGGTCGTCGGTGTCCTCGTCGACGGCCGGACGTACAGACACCTGTTGTACCTCCTGCTCGCGATTCCGCTCGGGTTCCTCTACTCGATGCTGTTCTCGTTCGGGTTCGTGTTCGGACTCGTCCTCTCCGTGGTACTCGTCGGGCTCGTCATCCTGTTCGCGACCCTTCTCGGCGCCCGGATCGCCGCCGGCTTCGAGCGCTGGCTCGCCAACCGGCTGTTGGGCACGGACCTCGACCGGTACGACGACGTGCCCGCCGACGCGGACGGCGCGGTCGCGGGCGTCAGGAAGTACGTCGACGCCGCGTCGACGTGGCGTGGCGTCGGTTTCCTCTCGCTGAAGTTCTTCGTCACCGCCCTCGCGTTCGTCCCCCTGGTCGCGCTCGCGAACGGGCTCTCGCTCATCTTCGCTCCGCTGCGGTACCCCTACGTGGCCGACTTCGGCGAGTCCAACGGGGAGCCGGTGACGTGGGCGATAGACGCGCTCCCCGAAGCGCTACTGGCGGCCGCCGTCGGCGTCGTCGCCGTTCTCGTGGCGCTCCACGTCACGAACCTCCTCGCGTACGTCTGCCGGCAGATGGCGACTGCGCTGCTCGGTGAGCCGAGGGCGGACGAAGGGTCGGGGGTCGAGGAATCGGTGGCTGACGACGAGGGCCCGGTGACGGTCGACGATCCGGCGATTGACGATGAGCCGGCGGACGAGGGGTCGGCCGAGTCTGGGCCTGCCGATTCGCCGCCCGCCGAGTCCGCGCCTCCCGAGGCTGACGAGTTCATCCCGGCGAACGCGGTCGAACCGGACTCGGACTCGGACTCGGACGAGGATCCGGTCAGAACGGAAGACGGCTCCTGATCCGCCGGAGCCGAATCGATCTCCTCCCCCGGTGCGCTTATCCTCGTGCGACCGTCAGGAGCGGTATGGCTCCGACGCTCGTCGCCGCCGCCGTCGGCGCGTTGCTGGCGGCGGCCCTGCTCGGCGCCGCGTTCGACCGGCGCGCGGTCGCCGTCGTCGTCGCGGCCGCGGTCGCTCCCGACCTCGACGCGGTCGCGAGCCTCGTTCTCCCGGGCGCGACGAACGCGCTTTTCCACGCGATCTGGCTCCCGCTGTTCGCGGCGGGCGCGCTCTACTGGGACACCGCTGTCAGCGAGGCGTCCCGGTTCCGCGCCCGGTTCGGGTGGCGCGGCGTGCGGATCGCGTGGGTCGCGCTCGCGGCGTTTCTCGTCGCCGGTGTCGGGGCGGACTTGTTCGGGTCGGCGGGGGCGAATCTGCTGTACCCGATCCACGACGCCTACTACCGGATCGACGGGCGACTCGTGTTCTCGACACGGGAGGGGATCGTCCAGACGTTCGTCGCGCTCGGTGCGGAGGGGCCCGGAATCCTCCCGATCGCGAGCCCGGGGACGACCGCCTCGCACGCGATCCCGACGTTCGTGAACCCCGACGGACGACCGGGGCTCGCGCTCGACGCCGACCGCGAGCTGTCGCTCGTCCGGAGCGGGTGGCAGCTGGTCGTCGTCGCGGCCGCGGTCGCGACGCTCGCGGTCCGGTTCGGGCGACGGGAGGTGGCCGAGTAGTGCCCTCGACCGTCGTCCACGCCGGGTTCGCGCTGCTGCTCGCGGCCGCGCTGCTCGGCGACTACTACGACCGCCGGGCGCTCGCGGTCCTGCTCGTCGTGCTGGTGCTCCCCGAGACCGACAGCTTCCTCGGTCCGGTCATGCCCGGCGCCCACCGAACGGTCGGGCACAACCTCGTCTTTCCCGCGGTCGGCGCCCTGCTCATGTACTACGACACCCGCGTTCGGGACCGATCGCTGGTCCGCGACCGGCTCTCCGACCGATGGGTCGCGGTCGCGTGGGTGGCGATCTTCGCGCACGTCTTCGCGCACGTCGCGGTCGACTGGACCCACCTCGACGGGGTGAACCTCCTCTGGCCGCTTCGGGACCAGTTCCTCGCGCTCGACGGGGAGATCCTGCTCTCGACGGCCGACGGCGTCGTGCAGACCTTCGTCGACGTGCGGACCGACCCGGAGACGGGCGCCCGGAGCGTCGACGCCGGGACGACGGGATCGACGGAGACGGTCCACGTCAACAATCCGGTCCAGCCGCGGGATCCGGCGGAGGTCACCGAGGAGCCGGTGGATCGGCGGTTTCCGATCGCCAACAGCGGCTGGCGGCTCTACCTGGTCGGGTTGGGGCTCTTCGCGCTCGCCGCGAGACGGATGCAGGGGTCGGGGGCGGAGTCGGCGTGATCTCGTCGGACGCGGTACTTGAGGCGGCGAGAATCGCAGGTGTCGGTTACGAACGGGTCGCAGTGTCGCGCCGCTCGCAGTGTCGCTCGCGGCGCAAAAACATGGACTCGCGGGGGTCCCGTGAGTGAAACGAACGGGACCAAGCGAGGGAGCCACTGAACGTACGAAGTGAGTGAAGAAGTGGACTCGCGGGGATTTGAACCCCGGGCCTTCCCCGTGCCAGGGGGATGATCTACCACTGATCTACGAGCCCTCGTACGCATCCATTCGTTCCCCGCTGGATATATTAAGGCCTTCGACTCGGGGACACCGTCGCCACCGACTCCCACACGCGCTCAGATCCGCGCGGAATCGACGTACACGTCGAGATCCACGTCGCGCGTCGAGTCCTCTAAGTCGCGGACGGCGCGCTCGACGACGCGTTCGGCCTCGCCTCTGATCAGGGGGATCGCCTTCTTCACTACCCAATCGAACGAGACGAGCGTCGGGAGATCGAGCGCGTCAGAGCTTGCCGAGCCGGGATCGAACTCGACCTCGAGCGCGACCTCGCACGGGCGGTCGGTCGGGTCGGCGGCGGTGTCGTCTGTGTCGTCCGTGTCGTCCGTGGCGGTGGGGCCGGAACCGCCTCCTGCCTCCGGCGGCGTCACCCGCCAACACCCGCTGGCGTCGATGTCCTTCGTGATCTCCCAGTCGATCCGCTCGGGCGGCTCGACGCCGGTCACTCGCGAGTGGGCCGTGTAGGTGATCTTCCACCACGCGAACGTCAGGGCGTAGCGGGTGTTCGGTCCCCCTTCCCCTTCTAAGGTCCGGACCTCCCGGAGGTACTCCGAGTAGTTGGCGTACCGCGGGAAGTCGAGCAGGAACGCGTACACGTCCTCGGGAGCGGCGTACACATCCGTGCTCACGACGAGTTCGTCCACGCAGGGAGGTTCGACCGGCGCCTAATAAGCAGTCCGACGATCGGACGTGGTGATCGTGTTTCTCGAGGCTCCGTCTACTCGACGGTGAACACCTCCAAAGCCTCACCCCCGGTGGCGCCCCTCGTCGCCGGCGACGCCGAGCGCACGTCGTTTATGACCGTCGGCGTTTCGATCACGCTCTCGTTCGGGACCTGGAAGGGGCCGCTGAAGGCGGTGAAACGGTTTGAAAAACGGGCCTCGTGAATCTCGTCGGATCAGTCGTCGCTCGACGCCTGCTCGGTCGCGTCGGGCGCGGAGCCGGGGACGGCGGCGGCGGGTTCCGGCGGCTCCTCGCGCACGTCGGCGCCCGTGCCCTCGGCGATGACCTCGGCGTAGGCGTCGGGGAAGACGCGGACGAAGTCGTCGAGCGCGGCCGTCCAGTCGTCGAGCAGCTCGGCCGCGCGGTCGCTGTCGGTGTAGGCGTGGTGGTTCTCGACGAGCCGGCGGAGCATGCGCTCGTCGGACTCCGCTAAGGTCTCCGAGACCGATACCATCCCGCGGTTCACGCGGTCTGCGAGCCGGTCGTCCGGGTCGTACACGTACGCGACGCCGCCCGACATCCCGGCCGCGAAGTTCCGCCCGGTGTCGCCGAGCACGGCGACGACCCCACCGGTCATGTACTCGCAGCCGTGGTCGCCGACGCCTTCGACGACCGACTTCACGCCGGAGTTGCGGACGCCGAACCGCTCGCCGGCGACGCCGTTGACGTAGACCTCGCCCGCGGTGGCGCCGTACAGCCCGACGTTGCCGGCGACGACGTTCTCGGCGGGGTCGTAGCCGGCCTCCTCGGGCGTGTTGATCACGATCCGACCGCCGGAGAGCCCCTTGCCGAGGTAGTCGTTGGCGGCGCCGGACAGCTCCATCGTGATCCCGGGCGCGAGGAACGCGCCGAAGCTCTGGCCCGCGTAGCCGTCGAACCGACAGGTGACGGTGTCGTCAGGAAGCCCGTCGCCGCCGTGCTCGGAGACGACCCGGTTCGAGAGGGTCGCACCGATCGCGCGGTCGACGTTCTCCACGTCGCGGGTGAGCGCGACTGGCGCACCGTCCTCGATGGCCGGGCTCGCCTCCTCGATCAGGTCCCAGTCGAGCAGTTCGTCGATGCCCGGGTGGTCCTGCTCGCGGGTCTTCGTCCGGGCGTCGCCCGCGGGCTCGGCGATGACCGCCGACAGGTCGAGGTGTTTCGCCTTCTCGTGGTCGGTCTCGCGCTGGGAGAGCAGTTCGGGCCGCCCGATGAACTCCTCGACCTCGCGGAACCCGAGCTCGGCCATGAGCTCGCGGAGCTCCTGGGCGATGAACGTCATGTAGTTGATGACGTGGTCCGGCTGGCCGGGGAAGCGCTGGCGGAGGTCCTCCCGCTGGGTGGCGACGCCGACCGGACAGGTGTTCTCGTGGCACTGACGGGCCATCACGCAGCCGGCGGTGACGAGCGAGGCGGTGCCGAACACGTACTCCTCGGCGCCGAGCGCGGCTGCGACAGCCACGTCGCGGCCGGTCTTCATCCCGCCGTCGGCCGTCACGCGGATGCGGTCACGCAGGCCGGTCGCGCGGAGCATCTGGTTCGTCTCGGCCAGTCCGAGTTCCCAGGGGAGCCCCGCGTTCTTGATCGACGTCTTCGGGGAGGCGCCCGTCCCGCCGTCGTGGCCGGAGACGTGGACCACGTCGGCGTTCGCCTTCGCGACGCCGGCCGCGATGGTGCCGATGCCGGCCTCGGAGACCAGCTTCACGTTGACGTCGGCGTCGGGACTCGCGGCCTTCAGGTCGAAGATCAGCTGCTTGAGGTCCTCGATCGAGTAGATGTCGTGTTGCGGCGGCGGCGAGATGAGCCCGACGCCGGGGGTGGAACACCGGACGTGCGCGATCATCTCGTTGACCTTCTTCCCGGGGAGGTGGCCGCCCTCCCCGGGCTTCGACCCCTGCGCCATCTTGATCTGGAGCTCGTCTGCGCTCGCGAGGTACTCGGAGGTGACGCCGAACCGACCCGAGGCGACCTGCTTGACGTTACACTCCTTCTCGGTCCCGAACCGCTCCGGGGGCTCGCCGCCCTCGCCCGTGTTCGACTTCGCGCCGAGCCGGTTCATCGCGATCGCGTTGTTCTCGTGGGCCTCCGGCGAGATGCTCCCGAGGCTCATCGCAGCGGTCGAGAAGCGCTCGACGATCGACTCGACCGGCTCGACCTCCTCGATCGGCACGGGGTCGCGGTCGGACTCGAACTCTAAGAGCCCGCGCAGCGTCTGTAGCTCCTCGGACTGGTCGTTGACCAGCTCCGCGAACTCCCGGTACTGCTCGTAGTCGCCGCCGCGGACCGCCTGCTGGAGCGTCCCGACCGTCTGGGGGTTCCAGCCGTGTTTGACCCCCGACGAGCGGTGTTCGTACTCGCCCGTGGTCTCCAGTTCGGGGTCGGAGCCGAACGCCATCGCGTGGCGCGTCCGGAGGTCGCCCTCGATCTCCCCGATCCCGATCCCCTCGGTGCGGATCTCGGTCCCCTCGAAGTACTCGGCGACGAATTCGGAGGAGAGCCCGACGGCCTCGAAGATCTGGGCGCCCTGGTACGACTCCATCGTCGAGATGCCCATCTTCGCCATCGTCTTGAGGAGGCCGTCCTCCAGCGCGTGCCGGTAGGCGGCCAGCGCCTCGTCCTCGTCGGCGCCGTCGGGGCCGGCGACGACGTCGGCGATGGAGGCGTACGCGAGGTACGGGTCGACCGCGTCGGCGCCGTAGCCGACCAGCGTCGCGAGGTGGTGGACCTCGTGCGGCTCGCCGGACTCGACGACGAGCCCCGCGCGGTTGCGTAGCCCGTTGCGCACGAGGTGGTGATGGACCGCACCGGTCGCGAGCAGGCTCGGCACCGCGAGCCGGTCCGGCCCGACCGCCCGGTCGGAGAGGACCACGGCGTCGGCGCCGTCCCGGATGGCTGTCGCGGCGTCCTCGCGGATCCGGGTTACGGCGTCGACGAGCGAGTCGTCGCGGTCGTACGTCACGTCGACAGTCACGGAGGTGAATGACGCGGCGTCCGGCTCGTCCCCGTCTCCGTCGGTCGGCGCGCGTTCGCCCGGGCCGGGGAGTTCGCGCATCGCTGTCGTCTCCGCGTCGGTGAGTACCGGGGTGTCGGAGACGATCTGCTCGGCGTGTTCGGGCGTCTCGTCCAGCAGGTTACGCTGGTTCCCGATCCGGGTCTCCAGCGAGGTGACGAGCTCCTCGCGGATGTAGTCGATCGGCGGGTTCGACACCTGCGCGAACAGCTGCTTGAAGTAGGTGAACAGCGGTCTATCGACGTCGGCGAGCACCGACAGCGGGGTGTCGTCGCCCATCGAGCCGACCGGGTCCTTCCCGTCCTTCGCCATCGGCTCGACGAGGTGGTTCAGCGAGTCGGTGGTGTAGCCGAACGCGGCCTGATGGGCGCGGACGGTCGGCTCGGTCTCGGCGTCGTCATCGTCCGGCACGACCTCGCTGCCGTCGGAGTCCGAACCGATCCCGGCGGCGATCCCGTCCTCCTCGACGAGCTCGTCGAGGTCGACCTGTCGCTCGTCCACCCACTCGCCGTACTTCTCGTCGGTGAGGTCGTCGAACACCTCGTCGTCGGGGACGATACGCCCCTGCTCGGGGTCGGCGACGAAAATCTCACCGGGCTGGAGCCGGCCGCGGCGCGTCACGTCCGCCGGCTCGGTCGGGAGCGCGCCGACCTCGCTGCCGACGACTAGCCGGTTCTCCTCGGTCACCTCGTACCGGCAGGGGCGGAGCCCGTTGCGGTCGAGGACGCCGGCGACGCGGTCGCCGTCGAAGCCGATGACGAGGGCGGGGCCGTCCCACGGCTCCACGAGCGAGGCGTGGTAGTCGTAGAAGTCCGCGCGGGCCCGATCCATCAGGTCGTCGTCGCGGAACGCCTCCGGGATCAGCATCCGGAGGGTGTGCGGGAGGTCGCGGCCGGCCTGAAGGAGGAGTTCGACCGCGTTGTCGACGCTCGCGGTGTCCGACTGGTTCGGGTCGTCGATCACCGGCTTGATCGTGTCGAGCTCCGCGCCGAACGCCGGGTGATCGAGGTCGTTCTCGCGGGCGCGCATCCAGTTGACGTTCCCGCGGATCGTGTTGAACTCGCCGTTGTGGACGATGTTGCGGTACGGGTGTGCCAGATGCCACGCGCCCAGCGTGTTCGTCGAGAAGCGGGCGTGGACTAAGGCGACGTGGCTCGCGAAGCGCTCGTCGGTCAGGTCGGGGAAGTAGCCGGCGAGCTGAGAGCCCTTCAACAGCCCCTTGTACACGACGCGCTGGCGGTCGAGCGAGCAGACGTAGAACCGGCCGGCGCCGTCGACCTCCGACACCGCGTTCTCGATCTCGCGGCGGGCGGCGTACAGCGCGCGGTCGAAGCCGAGCGTCTCCGGGTCGGCGTCGTCCGGGCGGGTCTCCTCGTTGGTGAACCGCTCGGCGAGGCCGGCGCCCTCGACGGGCGCGACGAACAGTTGGGCGACCTCCGGCTCGGAGTCGAGCGCGGTCGCGCCCAGGTCCGCGTTGTCCGTCGGGACGGAGCGCCACTCCAGGACCTCCAGCCCGTACACGGAGAACACCTCCGCGATGACGTCGTGGATCTCGGCCTGCACGCTCGGTTCGGTCGGCATGAACACCGAGCCGACGGCGTACTCCTCGGGCAGGTCGGCGTCGACGACCTCGCGGAAGAAGCCGTCGGGGCGTGCGACCATGATGCCGGCGCCGTCGCCGGTGTCCTCCTCGGCGCCCGTCGTGCCCCGGTGTTCGAGGTTCTCGAGCAGTTCGACGGCGTCAGTGACCGTCTCGTGGCTCGGATCGTTGTCGAGGTCGACGATCCCGCCGATCCCGCAGTTCGAACGCTCGTCCGTTACCGTCGCAAGCCCCCCACCGTGGCCCGAGAGATCTCGCTCCGATACCTCCCGGGTGTTACTACGTGGCTCGGTCATGCCACACACTCTGGATCCAGGAGTTAAAGGTATGACCCTGATAGGGGTAGGATCCATAGTACACACATTAGGGAATATAAGGTAATTATTCATAAGGCGTGTGTTCCAATGACACAATTCGTGTTTGATCAGAGAATACCCGAAACTGAGTAAACAACCGGATCGTTATCTGGGATGTCCGAGACGTTAGTGGTCGAATTCGGAATACTACTGAGTGATCGTCAACCCGGCGGCTCGAGGTCACGTCGAGAGGCACCAGCGCCGGAGACGGTAGCGGCGAGAATGGGGTGAGGAATACGCGCGCAAATGAGCGCCTCGCCCCGAACCTCGGTCACTCGCTCAGCGGAGTGAACGTCCCGTTAATGTCCCACTCGTGGATGCAGTAGACGTTGCCGGGCTCGTCGTCGATCTGCCACCCGTCGGCGTCGTCGTCCCACCGCTCTTCGCGGCCGCACAGCTCGCACTTGCGCTCCCGTGGCGGGGTAATGGTGACGCTCATACGCTCACGATGGGCGCGGTCCAGCAAAAGGATACCGCCGACCCCGTACCGAATCCACGATCGATCGCAAATCAGTGGCCCCGCTGTCTCCGGGTCGCAGCCAGAAGCGCCAGCGCGAGAGCCGCAAGCGACTCCAGCGGACCGAATCCGGGAACGTCTTCGGCGGTCACCCGGATCGGCGCGTTCTCGTAGGTCGGTGTCTCCCGATCTGAGTCGTCGGTCTCGTCGCTTGCGGTCTCCGAACCGTCGTCTCCCGTGGCGGCAGCCTCGGCGTCGATCGACGGAGTGCCGTCCTCGGTTGCGTCGGTCGCGTCGGTCGCGTCGGTCGCGTCGGTTCCTCTGGACACCCCGTACTCCTCGACCGCTGTCGGCGTCGACACGGCGATCGGTCCGTTCAAATGCGGAGTCCGGCGCTCGGCGTTCGGACGAGTTCCGAACCCGACGCCCCGAGCGGACTCGGTCCGTTCGTCTCCCTCGCCGTTGCTCTCCGTGTCTCCCGTTGCACCTCCCGTAGAACCGCCTGTTCCGATGTTACCACCGCCGGTTCCGCCCCCGCCTCCACCACCGGTGATGGGATCTCCGGACGCGATCCGCTCGCGGCCGTCGCCCGACGAATCGCCCGACGAATCGTCCGACGAATCGCCTGCATCGGTGCCGTCGAACGCGACGGTTGCAGTCGCGCGGTGGCCGTCCGGGGAATCCGACGCGGCCTCCCGGAGGCGATCGTCGGTGACGCGGAATTCGGCGGTGAACTCCTCGCCGGGCTCCGGCTCTCCGTCGGTCGGGAGTGCGTCGTCGCCGTCGCTGACCACGTAGAGTCCGGTCTCGTCGACGTGGACCGTCGAGTTGCGCGGCGTCTCGCCGAGCGCGTCGCTTGTAGTTCGTCCGTCGTCGTCCGCCGTCGATCGAACGCCGAACTCGATCCCGTCGAGGCGGTCGAGGTCGCCGCCCGTCTCCGGCGTGGCGTTCCGCGCCGCGGGCAGCCCGGTCAGTCCGGACGCGTTCACAGCGTAGACCACGGTGTCGTTCGCGGCGATGCGTTCTGACCGCGAGAGAGCGTCGCCCTCGATGGCATCCCGTACTGCCGCCGCGCTCCCGAGATCGGACCGGTCCGCCCCTACCCCCGCGTAGGTGGCGAGTCCGTTCGTCGACCGTCGCACGAGCGTTACGGTCGCGTTGTCGCTCGTCGTTGCGATCCCGTGTTCCGACCGAACCGCGATCTCATAGGTCCCCGGTGAGAGCGTCCCGTTTCTCTCCGACGTGGTGACCGACTCGATCGACGCTCCCGGTCCAGTCACCGCGACGCTCTCGTTCAAAGACCCGTTTGCCGCCGTATACGTATTGAAGTTGAGCGTCGTCTGTCCCTTCTCTGGTGTTGCGAGTTCGACGGTGGCGGCTGTGGTGTTGGTGTTTGTATTGTTGAGGTATACATTAGTAGTATTATATGTTGAGGAGATTTCAATAGGCAGAATATGTCCTGAGGATACTGATTCAGTTGATACTGGAAGGTTCGATACGACATCTTTCTCTTTTAATACAGTCGCTGTTTTGTTACTGGCTTTACTAGAACCGATATCTCTGAATTCTATTTTGTAGTTTCCACTCTCAGAAACATTTATTATTTTATTAGTCTTGTCAGTGGCACCGATAGTAAATGTCTTCCTCTTCACTTCCGAACTTTTGTAAACTTTAGCGGTGATTTCCCGAGTTACTTGGTCTGATTCAAATTTGGAAACTATGCCATTTTCGACTGACGTGGTTGGTATATTTGGTGATAAGGATGTATTGACGATCTGGACTTGTGTCTGATTGATTTTTGTCTCTGATTGAATTACGTACTCTCCTTCTGAAAGAATTGTTGTATTGATGATTCTGATATTCCCACTTTTATTGATCGGGATTTGTTGTGCATCTTGTTCTTCTGAAGATAGTGATATGGTAGCAGTCTCACTTGTATTTAGACCAATATACGAGCCCTGAGATGCAGTTATATTTGTCTTGTTTTCAATAGTATGGGTGATTCGGCGAGGAGAGTATTTCTTTTTAGCAAATGTGCTTTTGTAGTGTTTTGATTCAAGATTATCGATGGAAATCTCACTTATATGGGGAAATTCTCTACTAGTATTTGATTCTGTACCATTTAATAAAACATCAACTCGCTTTCCATTCATATTGTACTGTTTAGTATCTTTACTGAGATTGATCGTTAATCTGGATTGATCAAAAAATAGTATAGATATATTTCCCTCCTCTGTGCTTATTTCTGTATTAAATGAAATTGATAGAATAGATCTAGTGTTGTTTTGTACTGAAGAGTTGTCAAAATAATGTATTGGCTTTTGAACTGCTTCTATTAGGACTGGGAACCGCACAGATCGGTTATCAGCTGCATGGATAATATCTGTATTTGGTTCTGTTTTTCCTGGATGAACTGTTGCTGCGAGTTCGATTTCACCACTTACATTCTCACTGGTAACATTGATTTTCTTTTTGTTACCTTGTGAACTCCCAAGTTGTTTGACTAATTCTCCACTCTTAGATCTCTTCCAAATCACCACATAATCTGTGCTATTGATCAGTTTTAATTCTTCAAGAGAAATGTTTCCGTTCCTGTATGTGTCATTCTGGATACTAACCTCCGCAGGAGAAACTATGCTAAATTGAATATATTTTTCAGAAAACCCCTGCTCTAAACTATATTCAACTTCTTTGTCAGATTTAGATAATTTATTGTTGTATACACTTACATTCCTCGTATCTATATTTGATATTTTTATATCAAATCCAGACCCATCTGGTATGGACTTGTTTACAATTATCGTAGCGTTCTCTTTATTTTCGTTTTTTATATACACATCTGAACCGGCCACATCTTCTCGATCAGGTACAGTATACGATGAATTTGCATCATCCAGTTTAGCACCTTTGTTAATCAGATCTCCCACTCGAATTTTGACATCCTTATTTCCATCGCGTGTTTCAATCCCACTAATTATTTGTGTCTCATTAGTTCCTACTCTAATGTCATCTACCCCTCCTACACTCCAAACTGCCCCATTCACGGTCACTACCCCAATAACGGAGAGAACACCGAAGGAGAGAACGAGGGTACAGATCAACACACACCGAATTGTTGTTCTCCGATCCATTATCGTGTCCACGGTTGCTAGAGCGGCGGCTATCGGACTCTCAGACCGCGGATCGCGGCGGCACGAGTCCGTACCGCAGTCTCACAACGCGAGGTGGTCGCATTCGGCGCGATTAGTTATAAATGGGTTGCGGACCGCGAAGCTTCCGTTCGCAGAAACGTCTTCGTTGAAGGCGATGCAGTCGTGCGATCTCGACCGCCATCCTCAGCCCGGATCACAGGCTGTACGGGTGAAAACTGCCTTAAAAAGGCAAAAACGGTCGACTAGTGTTCGACCTGTTCCATCAGGGACAGCAGTGAGTCGGAGGCGTCGACGGCGGTGGGATGGACGCCGACGAGTGCGATCACGTCCTCCTTGTGTTGGACCGTCCCGACGTACAGGAACACCGGAACGTCTTCGACCGACCCACTCTGCCCGTCGCCGGCGTCGACCTCCGCGTCGACGGTCGTTTCGAGCTTTGAGATCTCTACCTCCTCGCCGAGGATGGTGCGGGTCTTCGACCCTCGATCCTCGATGTCGCTCGTCTCGATATCGGTGCCTTCGCCGGTGATACCGCGCTGATCGATCTGCTCTAACAACCGCCGGATCAGCTCCGTGTCGTCCGCGCGGACGAGGGGGTTGACCGACTGCCCGCCCACCGACGCGTTGGGGGTGCTCGCCACGAACAGCGCCGACCCGTTCTCGGAGTTCTCGTACCCGGCGGCCCACGTCGTCGCGGACAACTGCGCGTTCACGCCGGCCATTTCGAACTCCTCTTCGATGTTGAACGACTTCGGCTCCTCGCCCTCGTACCCTGCTTCGGAGGCTGCCGAAGACGGGACCCTAGCCGGGTCCGCGTCGAACTCGAAGTTGCCGTCCTCGCCGCCGGTACACCCGGCGATCGCGACGGATGTCGATGCGGCGATCGCCGCGAGCAGTCCGCGTCTATGCATACGCCAGATAACGCCCGCTGGGACGGTTAAGCGTATCGCCGCGGGTACGGCGATCTGATAATTTCTTCGTTCTGAGCCGTTAAGTCGGTGTTAACGGTTCCGAAACCCCGCGATCGCGAGCCCCCGGAGACGCGATCTCGGCGGAGCCGAAGGCACAAAGTTCACGGTGTGTCGCGCGCGAGGTGAGCCAAATGGAACGCCGAGGACAAACTGGACTGGCGGAAGCGCTCCTCCTTGACGTCGTCCGTCTCCACGAGACGTGGATGGAGGTCGTCTTCCCCAGACAGCTCGATCCGAGCGCGGTGTTGGGGAAGTGGAAACCGGAGACCGCCGTCGAGTCGGTCGGATACTACCTCTGGGCGGTCCTCGGGGCCCCGCTCGTGGCGGTGACGTACCCGCTCCTGCTCGTCGGGTTCGCCACTCGGTACTACGCCGCCAAGCTCGACTCCGCGGTCACGCGGTTCGGCGTGCTCGGCGCGGTGATCGTCGCGACGGTCGTCTGGGGCTCTTTGACCCTCCTCGCGCACTTCCAACTGCCGACCGAGGTGATGCTCGGGATCGGCGGCGCCAGCGTCGTCGCCGTGGCCGCCGCCGGACTCGCTGCCGGGTTCTCGAAGGCCGGCGGTCGGTTCGTCAGCGTCGCCCTCGCGTACCCGTTCGCGATGACGGCGATCTTCCTGCCGCCGGTCGTCGCGGCCCTGCTGACACCCTCGATCTCGAACGTGATCCTCGACCCGAGCTACGAGCTCGCGCGCTGGATCCTCGACACGTTCCTCGCGGTCGGCGGGATAAACGAGACGCTCCGCGGCGCCTTCGATCTGGAGACGTTCGGACAGCAGTGGGGCGTCACCGGCCTCGGCTACGTGCTGATGTGGGTCGGCATCTCCGTCCCGCTCGGCTGGTTCCTCGGACTACTCGTCGCGCTGGCGAACTTGATCCGTCCGAAGCCGGACGCCTGACGCGCCGGTCGACACCTCCCCTTCGCACCACATTCCCCGGCACCGCGTTCTCTGTTACTCTCCTCGGTCGAACCGCTCGCTCGCGGTCTCGAACGCGGACTCCGACTGCTCCTTGCTCCGCCGGCGCTCCCGCGCCCCGATCGCCTCGGGATCGGGACTGGCGTCGTCGTCGATCCGGGCGAACGACTTGTGGACCTTCGTGTGACACCAGCGACACAGCGCGACGGTGATCTCGTGGGGGCCGGCGTCATCACGGTCGTGGATGTCGGGGGGGAGGGCGGGTGAGGAGGAATCGCCGTCAGGAGTAGCGTCGCCGTAGGAGAGGTGGTGTTCCTCCACCAGCGGGCGGGCGTCGTCGTGGGCCAGCCGGACCTCCGTCAGTCCGCATCGATAGCACTCTTTCCCCTCTGTCGTCGATCGGTAGTGCGGGCAGGCGCGCCACGCGTCGTCGGCGCCGACGTGGCAGGCGTAGCCGTCGCTGCGTCGCTCGGCGGCGAACTCGGGGTCGTCGCCCGACCGCGTCAGCGCGAATCGACAGCGACCGTCGTCGGTGAGGTGGTCGCAGACGCCGGCGACCGCGTACGGGTCGTCGACGCCGACCGGGGTTCCGTCGGGCGTGCGTTCCACGTCGACGCCACCTCAGATGAGGCTCGCGCCGTCGAGGTCGGTCCGACCGTAGTCGACGTCGAGCAGGCGCAGGAGGGTCGGGGCGACGTCGAGTAAGTCCGCGTCCTCGACCTTCGCGTCCGGATGGTCGACGAACAGCGCGGCGTCCTCGAAGGTGTGCATCCCCGACCGGGGACCGTCCGGGTCGAACACCGCGTCGTGGGAGCGGAATCCGGCCTTGAGGTCGAACCCCTCGTGCGGGATCACCACGAGGTCGGGCGCGATGGCGTCGTGGTCGCCGCGGAACACCGTCTCGCGCTCGACGACCCGCTTCGCGACCGGGTTTCCGTTCGGCCCCTCCCACGCCTCGAGATCGGCACGGAGCTCCTCGCGGACCGCCTCGTACTCCGACTCGGGGACGACGCCGTCGGGTTCGCGACCCTCCACGTTGAGGTAGAAGCGACCGGGCACGAGCGAGTACGCGCGGGCGTCGCCGGCGATGTCGGACAGCGATCCGTGGTCGTCGACGTCCTCGTACGAGAGCCATCCCTCGCGTTCGAGCCACTCGTTGCAGTACACGTCGTATCGGAGCCGCGTGAACCCGTGCGTGGAGCCGACGACGAGCCGCACGTCGTTCGGGAGCGCCGTCCGGATGGCGTCGATGTGCTCGTCGAGGGCGGCGTAGAACGCCAGCATGTCCTCGCGATACGGCCCGCCGTCCTCGTAGTCGCCCCACAGGAAGTGGTTGATCCGGTCCGGCGTGGAGAACACCCCCACGAACAGGTCCCAGTCGTCCATCTCGACGTAGCGCGTGAGCGCCTCCGCGCGGGCGTCGAGGGTCTCGCGGGCCTGCTCGATGAACTCCGATTTGTCCTCCCGGTGGCCGAGCTTCGCGTTGACCGACAGCCTGTAGTCGCTCTCGGTGAGGTACTTCCGAAGCTCCTCCGGGTGGGCGGCCTTGTCGACGTCGGGCGAGAGGTAGCCGGAGACCATGCGCTGGACCGTTCGCTGCGGCGGGAACGTGACGGGGACGTTCATCACCGTCGCGTCGAGGCCGGCGTCGGTCGCGCGGTCCCACACCCGCGTCGCCTGCACGTCGCGGCCCATCGGGACGTAGGTGTCGTACGAGCCGATCTCGCGGTCCTGAAAGCCGTACACGCCGGTCTCCCCGGGATTCACGCCGCTCATAAGAACCGGCCAGCACGCGCTCGATTCCGGCGGCACGGCGCTGTCGATCGGTCCCCCGTCGCCCTCGTCGGCGATCGCCGACAGCGTCGGAAACGTGTCCGGATTGTCGGCGACGAGGCGGTGGGGAAGCCCGTCGATCCCGATGAACGCCACGCGGGGCGTGTCGTTCCCTCGCAGCCGGTCGAAGAGGCCCATAGGGGTACATCCGCCGTCGAGGGCAAAAGGGTTGACATCGCTTCCCGGACGTATTGCGTCCGGACTCCGACTCCCCGAGGTCTCGGGACCCTTTTGAATGCGGGCCGTCACGGGGGCGCATGGAGACGCGACGCACGCTTCTCGTCGACGCGTTCGCGGACGAGCCGCTGTCCGGGAACGTCGCCGGCGTCGTGCCGGACGCCGCGGGACTGAGCGACGACCGGATGGGACGGATCGCCGCGGAGATCGGCGCGTCCGAGACCGCGTTCCTGTTCGACGCCGCCGACGCCGACGACCGGCTCCGGTACTTCACCCCCTCGACCGAGGTCGATCTCTGCGGGCACGCCACGATCGCGACCTACGGCGCCCTGTTCGCCGAGGGCGCGATCGACGCCGGCGAGCGCACCCTCCGAACCAACGTCGGCGACCTCGATATCACGGTCGACGACGACGGAACCGTCTGGATGCGGCAGAACCCGCCGACGGTCGACGTGATCGATCTCGACAGTGAGGGTGAGTCCGACCTCGACGCCGACCGCCTCGGCGACGCGCTCGGGATCGACCCGGCCGCCCTGCGCGACGTGGGCGCCGACCTCCCGGTCGCGGTCGCCTCCACGGGGCTCCCGTGGCTCGTCGTCCCCGTGAACTTCCTCGAACGGCTCGGCGAGGCCGAGCCCGACATGGCGGCGATCGAGGCCATCTCAGAAGCGCACGACGCCGCCGGCGTGTACGCGTTCACGTTCGACGCGATCGGCGCGGAGTCGACGCTTCACGGCCGGGCGTTCGCCCCGGCGCTCGGGATTCCCGAGGACCCCGTCACCGGGATGGCGAGCGGCGCGGTCGGGGCCTACCTCCGCGAGGTCGGCGCGTTCGACGGCGACTTCCCCGACGAGTTGCGCTTCGAGCAGGGCCATTTCGTCGATCGACCCGGTCACGTCCGCGTCCGGATTGACGGCGACGCGGTGCGCGTCGGCGGGCGGACGGTCGTCTCGATGGACGGCGACCTGCGGGTGCCGGCGGACGACGACGACGACGAGATCATCGAGGCGTAGCGCTCCGGCGGATCGGGGGACACGCGGTTCGTCCGACGGAGACGGCGCTTCCGCGGGCCGAACGCTTAGGGGATCGCGAGCCCTACCGCGACCATGGAGTTCGACCTCCCGCGTGCGGTCGGCATCGTCGCGCTCATCGTCGTCCTCGGAACCGCCGGGGTCGCCTTCGGGTCGCCGATGGCGCTCCAGACGACGCTGATGATGGTGCTCCCCTCGATGGTCGTCTTCGGTGCCATCGCGTTCGTCGTCGGGATGAAACACGGCGAGTTCCGCGCGACGCGCGCCTGAGACGTCTCGCGTCTCGCCCGCTGTGACGCTCCGCGGGCCCGCGCCGCTCCGGAATCACGACGCTTTTTAAATGCCGACGACAACCCGGAGCCGTGCTACTCGGGTCGCCGCTCACGGAACTCCTGCTGCTCGCCGGCGGCGCCGCCCTCCTGTACGCCGGGGCCGAACTGCTCGTCAAGGGCGCCAGCGACCTCGCGCTCGCGGTCGGGCTGAAGGCGTCGACGGTCGGGGTCACGGTCGTCGCGTTCGCGACCACCGCCCCCGAGCTGTTCGTCTCCCTCCTCGGGGCGATCACGGTGTCGACCGACACCGGGCTTGGCGCGATCGTCGGATCGAACATCGCTAACATCGGGCTCGTGTTGGGGGTCTCTGCACTGATCCGCCCGCTCGACATCTCGCAGACCGTCTTCGAGCGCCACGTCCCGTTCATGGTACTCGCCGCGCTGCTCCTCGTCGGTCTCGGGTGGGACGGCCGGATCGGGGCCGTTGACGGTGTCGTCCTGCTCGCCACTCTCGTCGCGTTCACCGTCGTCGTCATGCGGCGGGTCCAGCAGACCCAGTCCGGGATCTCCGCCGCCGAGCGCGCGGAGATGCCCGACGCGCGCCTCCGCGACGTGGCTCTCGTCGTCGGCGGGATCGTCGCGCTGATCCTCGGCTCCCGCTGGCTCATCGACGGCGGACAGTCGCTGCTCTCGGCCGCCGGATTCTCCGACATCTTCATCGGGCTCACCGTGCTGGCGCTGGGGACCTCGCTGCCGGAACTGGCCGCGAGCGTCGTCGCCGCGATCCGCGGCGAGGCCGAGTTCAGCGTGGGCAACGTCGTGGGGTCGAACATCTACAACATCCTCGCGGTCATCGGTATCGTCGCGATCATCACGCCGATCAGCGTAGCCCCCAGCGTGCGCGGCTTCGAGTTTCCCGCGCTCCTCGCGTTCACCGCCCTGCTGGTCGGGCTGATGTACCGCGGCGACCGCATTTCCCGGATCGACGGCGGCGCTCTCGTCGTCGGTTACGTCGCGTTCATCTACCTGCTGCTACCGTGAGCGCTCGGCGGACGCACCGGATCGATGCGTCGACGACGGACGGTATCCATAAATAGAAACTCGGCAATCTCGGTGGCGCGCGCCTGTGAGCGGGCCGTCGGCCCGCGAGCAGCACGCGCGAGGGACGCCGCGAGCAGAGAGGGACCGGAGGTTCCTCATGCAACCGGCGCGCAGCGCCGGCGACGAAGCGAGCGACGAGGCTGGGGATTTGGGGATGTTCACCGCCGATTTGCCAGCAACCACTTATAAGCGATCGACCGGACATTCAGGCGAGCTCGTCACCGCTCCATCGACGTCGTATCGACGGCTATTCGGCCGCCCGACTCCGATCGAAAGCCGTGATAGCGATCGTCGTCAGCCGGGCCGACAGCGCCTCGGAACACATCGGCGAGCACCTGCTCGACCTCGGCGACTGGGAGCGCCGCGACGACCCGAGCCGCCCCGACGTCGCGGGGGGCGGGACGTACTACCGGACCGACGGATTCGAACTGCGGGAGTTCGACGACCTCCACATCGATCTGGAGGACCCCGCGGCCGCGTTCGGCGGCGGAGACGACGCGGCGGACGGGGAGGACGGCGACTCCCCCGAGTTCCTCGTGTTCGTCTCGCGACACTCCGGCGAGACGGGGGAGCTGCTCACGGCGCACGTCACCGGGAACTTCGGCCCCGCGCCGTACGGGGGCGAGCCGGAGACGCTGGCGCGGGCCGCTCCGGGGGCCGAGAAGCGCGTCGTCGAGGCGCTCGCGGCGCACGCCCCCGAGGGGTACGACACCGGGATCGAGTGCACCCACCACGGGCCGACCGACACCGCCGTCCCGTCGCTGTTCGTCGAACTCGGCTCCGACGAGCCGCAGTGGACCGACCCCGAGGCGGCTCGGGCGGTCGCGCGGGCGGTGCTCGACCTGCGGGGAACCGGCGCGGATCTGGTCGGCGGTGCAGGCGAGGCGACTGACGAGACCGCTGCCGGTCCGCACCTCCGCCACGTCGTCGGCTTCGGCGGCGGCCACTACGCCCCGCGGTTCACCCGGATCATCCGCGAGACCGAGTGGGCCGTGGGGCATATCGGCGCCGACTGGTCGCTCGGGGAGATGGGCGCGCCCGACGCGAACCGGGACGTGATCGAGCAGGCGTTCGCGCGGAGCCGCGCGGATCTGGCCGTGATCGAGGGCGACAAACCCGACCTCGCGGCGACGGTCGAAGACCTCGGCCACCGCGTCGTGAGCGAGACGTGGGTGCGCGAGGTCGGGGAGCGTCCCCTGCCGCTGGTGGAGCGGCTGGAGTCCGAGGTCGCGACGGTCGACGAGGGGCTCCGGTTCGGCCAAGTCCTTCCGACGGAGCCGACCGCGACCCACGTCCGAGCGCTCCCGGCAGACCTGCTCTCGCGGGCGCAGGGCGTGGATCCGGACGCGACCCGCGAGGCCGTGGAGACGAACGCCGTCGCCTTCGACACCGAGCAGGCCGGGACGCGGGCGGCGGGACGAGCCGCCTTCGCGGACGAGGAGAGGGCGCCCGGGTACGACGACCTCGTCGCGGATCTCGCGGGCGTGTTGGAGCGCGGGTACGACGCGGTCGAAGTCGCCGACGATGCCGTGATCGCGCGCGAGACGGCGTTCGACCCGGGGCTCGCCGCCGAGCGAGGCGTCCCGGAAGGGCCGGCGTTCGGGCGGCTCGCCGACGGGGAGTCGGTCGAAGTCGACGGCGAGACCGTCGCGCCCGAGGATGTCTCGCGGGCGCGGACGGATCGGTTCGCGATCGAGTGACGCCCCCGACAACGATGCGTCGTAGCGCGGCGGTAGCGCGACGGTAGCGCGATCGCCGATCGGCCGTCCGACATGTCGTTTTTGATCGGTGACACGCGGGTTTCGGCGGCTCTGGGGACCGTCTCCGGGCGTCTGACTCGCGTCAGACGATCGGGCAAAAATAAATACGTCCGGGTCGCATCCACACCATATAATGGACTCTATCGTAGAGGACGCCATCGACGAAGCCGAGGAATCCCCGGCGGACGACGCCGGGGAGGCCGGCGCCGGCGCGAACGACGCGGCCGCTGGTGCCCCGCCACAGACCGGGACAATGACCGACGAGGAGTTGCAGGACGTCCTCCAAGACCTCCAGACGAACATCACCGTCGTCGGCTGTGGGGGCGCCGGCGGTAACACGGTCAACCGAATGACACAAGAGGGGATCCACGGCGCGAAGCTGGTCGCCGCCAACACCGACGTCCAACACCTCGTCAACATCGAGGCCGACACGAAGATCCTCATGGGCCAGCAGAAGACGCAGGGGCGCGGCGCCGGCTCCCTCCCGCAGGTCGGGGAGGAGGCTGCCATCGAGTCCCAAGAGGAGATTCAGGACGCCATCGACGGCTCCGACATGGTGTTCGTCACCGCCGGGCTCGGCGGCGGCACGGGGACCGGGTCGGCGCCGGTCGTCGCGAAGGCCGCCCGCGAGTCGGGCGCGCTCACCATCGCCATCGTCACGACCCCCTTCACGGCCGAGGGCGAGGTTCGACGGACGAACGCCGAGGCCGGCTTAGAGCGGCTCCGAGACGTTTCCGACACCGTCATCGTCGTCCCCAACGACCGCCTGCTCGACGCGGTCGGGAAGCTCCCCGTCCGGCAGGCGTTCAAGGTGTCCGACGAGGTGCTGATGCGCTCGGTGAAGGGGATCACGGAGCTCATCACGATGCCCGGACTGGTGAACCTCGACTTCGCCGACGTTCGCACCGTCATGGAGAAGGGCGGCGTCGCGATGATCGGGCTCGGCGAGTCCGACTCCGACTCGAAGGCGCAGGACTCCGTGAAGTCGGCGCTCCGCTCGCCGCTGCTCGACGTCGATATCTCCGGTGCGAACTCCGCGCTGGTGAACGTCACCGGTGGCACCGACATGTCCATCGAGGAGGCCGAGGGCGTCGTCGAGGAGATCTACGACCGGATCGACCCCGACGCGCGGATCATCTGGGGGACCTCCGTCGACGACGAGCTGGAAGGAGAGATGCGGACCATGATCGTGGTGACCGGCGTCGAGTCGCCGCAGATCTACGGCCGCAACGGCGAGACGCCCGAGGGGACGGAGCCCGAGATGGAAGACATCGACTACGTCGAGTAACCGAGCGTTTGGCAGCGAATCCGGGCCGTCCTCGCCTCTCTCACTCTCTCCCCCGCTTACGTCCGTTCTCGCTCTCTTCGTCCGTCCGTCTCGCATCAAAAGGTAAAAACCGGATCGACTCGAACCTCTTCGTAACATGGACGTTCCGTACGACCTCAACAGCTACATTCGGGTGCTGAAACTGGCGAGCACGCCGAGCACCGACGAGTTCCTCCAGGTGTCGAAGATCGCCGGTGCCGGGATCCTCCTCATCGGCTTCATCGGCTTCCTGATGTTCGCGATCATGAGCCTCCTGCCGGGGGTCGGCGCGTAATGCCGATCTTCTCGGTCAAGACCACCGCGAGCCAGGAGCGGACCGTCGCCGACATGCTCGCGGAGAAGGAGATGCCGGAGATCCAGGCTGTCATCGCCCCCGATCAGCTGACGAGCTACGTGATGGTCGAGGCGACCGACGGCAGCGTGTTCGCTCGGATCCTCGACGAGATCCCCCACGCTCGCGGCGTGATCCAAGGCTCGGATGGACCGGCGAGAAGCCCCTTCTCCGAGGTCGAGCACTTCCTCTCGCCGACCCCCGACGTGGAGGGGATCGCCGAGGGCGACATCGTCGAGCTGATCGCCGGGCCGTTCAAGGGTGAGAAGGCCCGCGTCCAGCGGATCGACGAGGGGAAAGACCAGGTGACCGTCGAGCTGTACGAGGCGACCGTCCCCATTCCGGTGACGGTCCGCGGCGACCAGATCCGCGTGCTCGACTCGGACGAGCGCTGAGCGCTCCCGGCCACCGCCGCTATCCTGCGCGATTTACCCGACGGTTCGTCGGCAACGACAAGGGCTTTATCCGCTGACGACTGACAATTCGGACATGTTCGGTTCCGGCGTGCCGGCGGTTCTGAGCCTGTTGCCGGACACGTTCACGTTCGCCTGGCTCGTAGCGATCCTCTTCGCCGTCGCGTGGCTGCTCGACAGCCGCGGGCTGGCGGCGGGTCGATCGCTCGCGGCCGGTACGTGGGCGCTGTTCGGCCTCTTCTGGCTGACGACGGTCCCGTACTTCGCGTTCGAACACCAGAGCTACGTCGAGTCGATCCTCGCGCTCGTCGGGGTGCCGGCCTGTCTGTACGCCGGGTACCTCCTGTACAACGGGCGGGCGTCGCTGTTCACGCTCACGCGGGCGATCGCGATCATGCTGTTCATCTACCTCCCGTTCGAGACGATCCCGGCGTTCACGCTCGCCGGCGTCGCGTTCCCCGAGCCCCGCCGTGTCCTCATCGAGGTCGTCGCGACCCAGACCGGGATGCTCATCGACCTGCTCGGCTACGCTCCGGAGCGGGTGGCGAGCAGCGAGGGGTACGACGCGGCCTACTTGTGGACGCTCGACGACGGCCACACCTACCGGATCGACATCGTGCTCGCCTGCACGGGACTCGGGAGCATGGCGATCTTCGGCGGCCTCGTCGCGGCGGTCGAGGCGCCGCTACGACGGAAGATCCGCGGGCTCGCCGTCTCGGTCTCGCTCATCTATGTCCTCAACATCCTCCGGACGACGTTCATCTCGATCGTCGCGGGCAACCAGTACATGCAGTGGTACCCCGACATCGTGTTGACGATGTTCGGCGCGAGCGACCCCTATCGCGTGTCGTTCCTGATCTCCGACCGCATCATGAGCCAGCTGCTCGCGGTCGTCGCGCTGATCGGGATCACTTTCCTCGTCGTGCGAGAGCTGCCGGAGCTCGCGGTCATTCTCGAAGACGTGCTCTACCTGCTCACCGGCGAGGAGCACGACCTGACGGAGGCGCTCGATCTCCCCCGGGAGCCGACCAACCGCTGACGCGGTGTCGCACGGACGCCCGCTTTCTGACTGAATGTTGACACACAGTAAGCTATAGGCGTCGCTGTCGACTGATTCGGCGTATGAACGCGACGACTCGGTCGGTGCGAGCGGTGCGAGGTCGGCAGCGGATGCGGCGACGGTCGGTCCGACGCCGCCGCCGACGACGAGGTGACCCCCCGTGTTGAGCGCCGTCGACCCGCTGGTCTACCTCCAGACGAACGTCTCGAAGTTGGTCCTGGCGACCGCGTTGGGGATGTTCCTCGGACTGGAGCGGGAGTGGTCTCAGAAGTCCGCGGGGATCCGAACGTTCGCGCTGATTAGCCTCGCGGCGGCCGTGTTTTCGCTGCTCGGCGACGACGGGCTCCTGATCGTCGGCGGCGTGCTGATCGTCGCCATCGCGGTGCTGCTCGCGGTCCGGAGCTTCGTCGAGGAGGAGGTCGACGGGCTCTCGCTGACGACGTCGGTGTCGATGCTCGTCACGTACGGGGTGGGCGCGCTCGTCGCCGAGGGTTTCTTCATCGAGGCGGTGACGGTGGCCATGCTCTCCTCGCTGCTGCTCGTGTTGAAGCGGGAGCTCCACCAGTTCGCGTGGGGGCTCTCCCGGGAGGAGGTCCGCAGCGCGGTCGAGTTCACGATCCTCGCGTTCGTCGTCTTCCCGCTGCTCCCGGCGGAGACTATCGACCCCTGGGGCGCGGTCCAGCCCCGGCTCATCTGGTCGCTGGTCGTCGCGGTCAGCGCCATCGGCTTCGTCAACTACGTGCTCGTGAAGCGGTACCAGGGACGCGGTTACGCGGTCACCGGCTTCTTCGGCGGGCTGGTGAACTCCACCGCGGTCGTCGCGGAGATGGCGAAACGCGCGAAGGGGCGGGCGGACTTACTCGACATCGCGGTCGGGTCGATCCTGCTTTCGAACGCCGCGATGGCCCTCCGGAACGCCGCGGTCGTCGCCGTCTTCGTGCCGGAGGCGGCTCTGATCGTCGGCGCGCCGCTGGGCGCGATCACGGCCGCCGGCGTGGCGATCGCGGTGTGGCGCAGCGACTGGCGGACGTCGATGGAGGCGGAGCTCACCTCTCCGTTCAGCCTCCGGAACGCGCTGACGTTCGGGGCGCTGTTCCTCCTCGTGCTGCTCGTCTCGGCGGGCGCCGAACGGACGTTCGGCGCGGGCGGGTTCGTCGCCACGGCGTTCCTCGCGGGGCTCGTCTCCTCCGGAACGGCGACGACCACGGCCGTCTCGCTTCTGGGAACCGGACAGATCACGGTCGACACCGCGGTCGCGGGGGTCGTTGCGGGAACGGTCGCGAGCGTCCTCGTCAAAACGGTGTTCGCCGCGACAATCACGCGAGACCTGGTCCGGCCGGTGCTGTTCTGGAACCTCGTGTTGATCGCGGTGGGGATCGCGGTCGGTGCGCCGCTTCTCTTCTTATAACTGCCGCGAGCCGCCGACGGTCCCGGGCCGTTTACGGGCGGTCGAGGCGGTTCACGACAGGTGCTCGGCGATGTCCGTCGAGGAGATCATCCCGACGTAGTCGTCGTCGACGACGGGGAGGTGTTTCACGCCGTACATCGTCATCATCGCCGCCACTTCCTCCATCAGCAGGTCCGGCGTCACGGTTTCGACGTTCCGGGTCATCACGTCCCGAACCGCCGTCTCTGCGATGTCTTTCCCCTCGGCGACGGCGCCGACGATGTCGCTTTGGGTGACGATACAGCCGCCGCCGGTCGTCACGACGAGCGCGCTGATGTCGCTGTCGCTCATTCGACGCGCCGCCTCTCGGAGCGGTTCGTCGGCCCCGATCGTCTCGAGCGGCGTCGACATGACCTCGCTGACGCGGGTCCGGTCGTCTAGATCCATGACCTGTTGTGTGTTACCACACCTAATGTCTCTTCCGGCTGGCGCAACGCGACGGGGGGTCGGTTTCGTCGCGGACGCGCCGTTTTCGCCTTCAGTCGTCGACGCGTCGCTCCCGGTTTCTGCCCGCTACCGCTTCCCCGAGACGTACGCGGTGAGGTCGGTCGTCGACACCATTCCGACCAGCTCACCGCCTCCGTCGACGACGGGCAGGTGGGTGTAGCCGTGGGCGGTCGGCTCGGCCAGCTCCTCGATCGTGTCCTCGGGCCCGACCGTCACCACGTCGGTCGTCATGAACGCCTCGACCGGCGTCTCGTCTTCGGGGTCGTTCTCGCGGACGAGCGTGACGAAGTCGGTCGCGGTGATCAGCCCGTTCAGTCGGCGGTCGTCGTCGACGACGAGAATTGAGCTCACACCCGTTTCGAGCATGCGCTGTGCCGCGTCTGCGGCGGCGGCGCCCGGACGGATCGTGACGAGGTCGTTCGACATGATCCGCTCGACGGAGAGGTCAGTCATGTGGCGTGATAACGCGGTCGGGGGTCATCAAACGTGGGGTCATTCGCCGACGGCCTCGCCCGGGGTGGGTCTCACTCCTCGAGGAGTTCCGGCGGCGCGTCCGCCAGCCCGGCGAGCGCGTCGGCCTCGACGTGGTGGAGGTCGCCGGGAATCACGAGGAGATGAAGCGGGTCACCGAACTCACGCTCCGCGAGCGCGCTCAGTCGGTCGGCGGCGACGACGGCGTCGGGCGACCCCGCGCGGGCGACGACAACGGCGAGCGCGTCTTCCCACCCGTCGGCGAGCAGACCGGCCGCGACGTCGGCGGTCATGTACTCCTCGTGGTCCGGGTCGGGGCCGGTCGGCCCGGTTCCGACCTTGATATCGAGGTAGACGACCGTGTGGAGCCCCCGATCGCGGTTGGCCTCGATCGTGTCGATCACGCTTCCGGGCACGTCGTCACCGCCGTGGGCGTACGGGAACGGGAGGGTCGTCGCCTTGCCGAACCGGTAGTTCTGCAGGCCCGTCAGGCTCGACGCGGCCGACTGGGCGGTCACGCCGTGGATGACGCGAGTGTCGATCCCGCGCTCCTCGGCGCGCAGCCGGAGGTCGGTGTGGGTCGTCGAGATCATCGTGTCGCCGGCGGTGAGGAACGCGGCGTGGTTCTCTTCCGCCGCCGCCAGGATCGCCTCCGGATCCCGTTCGACGCCCTCGCGCGCCCGGACCTCTATTTCCGTGTCGTGGTACGCCTCCAACTCCTCGATGTCGGTACCGACCAACCGACTAGTGTAGAACTCCGCGAAGACCCTGTCCGCGGACCGGATCGCGTCGCGCCCTTCGACGGTGACCGACCGCTCGTCGTAGAGACCGAGACCGATGAACGTGAGCATACGGCTCGTCGGGGGGCTGGCGAGTAAAAGGGCGCGGAACGCCACCGCTTCCGCGGCGGAGAACGGTCAATCCTACCGGTCGGAGGTGGACGATCCGAAAGGTCCTTCACGATCGTCTCTTGTGAATCCATAGCAAGCCCTAAGAGGTAACCAACACAAAGTCGAACCACGAGACCCTTACGGGCTCACATACCACTATGACTGACGACGAACTCATCTGGCGGATATCGGGGGGATCCGGCGACGGGATCGCTTCGACCAGTCAGAATTTCGCGAAGGCCTTGATGCGATCGGGGCTCAACGTCTTCACGCATCGCCACTACCCGTCGCGGATCCGCGGGGGCCACACCTACACCGAGATCCGGGCGTCTTCGGACCCGGTGAACTCCCGAGGAGACGGGTACAACTTCCTGCTCGCGCTCGGCGACTCGTTCGCCCGCAACCCGCAGGAGGAGGCCGTCTACGGGAACGAGGAGATCAAGCCGCTCTCGGAGAACCTCGACGAGCTCCGCGAGGGCGGGGTCATCGTGTACGACGAGGGACTCCTCGACGCCTCCGAGATTCCGGACTTCGAGGAGCGCGCCGAGGAGAACGACTGGCACGTATACCCCCTCGACCTCCGCGGGCTCGCCCGCGATCAGGGCCGCGAGGTCATGCGCAACACCGCCGGCGTCGGCGCGACCTGCGCGCTGACCGGCATGGACCTCGACCACGTCCAGGACCTCATGCGCGACGCGATGCCGGAGAAGATCCTCGAGCCGAACCTCGAGATCCTCCAGATCGCGTACGACCAGGTCCGCGAGGAGTACGACGTGGACGCCTCGGACGTGTCGGTGCCGACCGGCGAGCACGACGAGACGCAACTGCTCATGTCCGGTTCGGACGCCATCTCCTACGGCGCCATCGACGAGGGGTGCCGGTTCATCGCCGGCTACCCGATGACGCCGTGGACCGAGGTGTTCACCATCATGACGAAGAACCTGCCGAAGCTCGGCGGGATCTCCGAGCAGGTCGAAGACGAGATCGCCGCGGCCGCGCTCGCGGTCGGGGCCTCGCACGCCGGCGTGAAGGCCATGTCCGGCTCCTCCGGCGGTGGGTTCGCGCTGATGTCGGAGCCGCTCGGGCTCGCGGAGATGACGGAGACACCCGTCGTCCTCGTCGAGGCCATGCGCGCCGGCCCGTCGACCGGGATGCCGACGAAGCCGGAGCAGTCCGACCTCGAACACGTCCTGTACACCTCGCAGGGCGACTCCCAGCGCGTCGTTCTGGCGCCGGGGACCGTCGAGGAGGCGTACGAGCAGTCGCGGATCGCCTTCCGGCTGGCCTACGAGTACCAGATCCCGTCGATCCTCCTGTACGACCAGAAGCTCGGCGGCGAGATGACGAACGTCTCGAAGAGCCACTTCGACCGCGAGCCGAACCCGACGCTCGGGAAGACGCTCTCGGAGGACGCGCTGGCCGACGAGCCGCACTCGCCCGACGGGAAGTTCCATCGGTTCCAACACGACGTCGAGGACGGCGTCTCCCCGCGGTCGATCCCCGGCCAGAAGGGCGGTCGCTTCCTCGCGACCGGCAACGAACACGACCCGACCGGGCACATCGCCGAATCGCCCGACAACCGCGTCGCGCAGATCGACCGCCGGACCCAGAAGTTGGAGGCGATCCGCGACGACCTCGACACCGTCGACACCGGCTCGTACGCCGGCCCCGATGACGCCCAGTACGGCATCCTCACGTTCGGGAGCCAGCAGGGAACCGTCGAAGAGGCGGTCGGTCGCCTCAACGACGCCGGCGTCTCGGTGAAGTCGTACGGCGTCTCCGACATGCTTCCCTTCCCGACCGAGCAGGTCGAGGCGTTCGTCGAGAGCGTCGACGAGGTCCTCGTCGTCGAGATGACGGCGTCCGGACAGTTCCGCGGGCTCGTCCAGAAGAACCTCGGCCGCTACGGCGAGAAGCTGTCGAGCCTGTTGAAGTACAACGGGAACCCGTTCGAGCCGGCGGAGATCGTCGACGGGTTCGAGGCCGCGATCATCGAGGGCGACGGCGATGCGTCCGGCCATCAGACCACCTTCGTCCCAGCCGCAGGTGACTAACTCATGAGCACGTTTTCAGCAATCGGAGAGGAACGAGAGATCGACCGCGACGAGTACACCCCCGGCGTCGAGCCCCAGCCGACCTGGTGTCCCGGCTGCGGTGACTTCAGCGTCCTGAAGGCGCTCAAGCAGGCGCTCCCCGAGGTCGGCCGCACGCCCGAGGAGACGCTTCTGTGTACCGGGATCGGCTGTTCCGGGAAGCTGAACAGCTACCTCGACACGTACGGGTTCCACACGATCCACGGGCGCTCGCTGCCCGTGGCCCGCGCCGCGAAGCTCGCGAACCCCGACCTCGAAGTGATCGCCGCCGGCGGTGACGGCGACGGCTACGGGATCGGCGGGAACCACTTCATCCACACGGCCCGGGAGAACCACGACATGACGTACATCGTCTTCAACAACGAGATCTTCGGGCTCACGAAGGGACAGACTTCCCCGACCAGCCCGAAGGGCCACAAGTCGAAGACGCAGCCGTCCGGCAGCGCCAAGGAGCCGATCAAGCCGCTCTCGATGTCGCTGAACGCAGGCGCCTCGTACGTCGCTCGAACCGCCGCGGTCAACCCGAACCAGGCCAAGGAGATCCTGATCGAGGCGATCGAGCACGACGGCTTCGCGCACGTCGACTTCCTCACCCAGTGTCCGACCTGGAACAAGGACGCGCGCCAGTACGTCCCCTACATCGACGTCAACGAGTCCGACGACTACGACTTCGACAAGACGGACCGCGTCGAGGCCGCCGAGATGATGCGCGAGACCGAGGAGTCGCTGTACGAGGGGGAGGTCCTCACCGGCCGCTTCTACGTCGACGAGGACCGCCCGTCCTACGGCTCGGAGAAGCAGGCGATCGGCGAGATGCCCGAGGAGCCGCTGGCCGAGCGCTACTGGGACGACGACTACGAGTGGGAGCGCTCCCACGACATGTTCCTCGACAAGCACGCGTGACGCGGCCGTAGCCCGGGATCGCCGGCCGGTCCCGTTGCAGTTCGTTGTCCGTTCGTCTCGTTTTTCGGTTCGCAAGGTATTTTTTCTGTGGTGACAAAGCAGTAGACATGAGTACGGTATCGACGGAGGAACGGATCCTGTCGGTGTTAGAGGAGGACGCGCAGGCCTCCTGTGCGGAGATCGCCGACCGGGCTGACGTCTCGAAGCCGACGGTGCGGAAGTACATCGACCGCCTCGAAGAGAAGGGCGTGATCGTCGGCTACTCAGCGGAGATCGACCCGAAGAAGCTCTCCTCGCAGTCGATCGCGATGGTCGGGATGGACGTCGACTCGGGACAGTACGTGGGCGCGACCCGGGAGCTGAAGGAGCTCGACGAGGTGCAGGCGCTGTACACCTCCTCCGGCGACCACATGTTGATGGCCGAGGTCCGCGCCGGCGACGGCGACGAGCTCGGCGACGTCATCTCCGAGAAGCTCCTCGGCGTGGACGGCGTCACCGCGGCTCACCCCTCGTTCCTGCAGGAGCGCCTGAAGTAAGCTCGGGCCGGTCGGTTCGGCACCGACGGATCGCTTCTACCGGTAGGCGAACGCGATGAGGAGCCCCGCCGCCGCAGTGACGCCCAGCGCTGTGGCGGCCATCTCGGACTCGCTCGCTCCCGGCAGAACCCCCACGAGCGGGAGACAGAGCAGCGCCCCGGTCCACATCGCCGCGCCGCCGAGCCGGCGCGCCCGCTCGCGGCTCACGTCCGGCGTCGTCAGGAGTTCGCGACGGTCGCGGTAGCGGACGAGCCACCCGAGGGCGACCGTTCCGAAGGCGCTGGCCCCGAGCGCGACGAGGAGAGCCGCACCGAAGTCGACGACAACCATGATCGGGCGGGTGGCGGTGGGGACGCCGGCTACTTAATTCCGCTTCGCCACGGATGCCGCGCGGGTCACTGAAGTGCGTCCACGTCGGTGACGACGATCGACTCGTCGCCGGCCGGGCCGCGACGGGTGCCGCGGTGGACGAACCCGTGCGCGCTGAAGAACTCGGTGGCGCCGGGACTGTCGGCGGGAACGCTCGCGCGCAGAGTGCCGATGCCGTGGTCGGCCACCGATGACGCGACGCGAGCGAGCAGTTCGCTTGCGACGCCCTCGCCCGCGTGGTTCGGGTGGACCCACAGCGCGAGCAGTTCGGCCTCCCGGTCGCCTTCTCCCCTGTCTCTCGACGTGTCAGCCGCCTCTTCCGCGTCGGGGTGGGCGATAGCGACACCCACCGGTCCGTCCTCGCCCTCCATCAGGAACGACCACTCGGCCTCCGCGGCGGCCTCGCGGACGCCGGCGGCGGACACGTCGAGAAGGGGGGCTCCGATGTCGTCGAAGACGGTCGCCTCGCGGGCTCGCGAGACGGCCGTTCGTAGCGCCTCCGCGTCGTCGGGCCGAGCCGCCCGGACATGCATGTGTGACCGTGGGTAAAGAAGTCACCTATAGGTTTCGGGACGGCAACGTTTCGTACGGCGGCGACCGTCGGAACGGCCGTCCGATCAGTTGTGCGAGGGTTGGACGTGTGATCTCTGTCCGACTTCACGGATCGGTGTTCGCATCTCCGTGCGAAACGCCGGTCCGACCGTCACGCGACCGGTTCGATTCCGATCGTAACCCCGACGCCTTCGACCTCCCACTCCTCGACGAGGCCGCCGTCGGCGTCCGCGGCGTCGCTCGGGTCGTCGAGCCACGCGTCGGCGCGCACCTCGCCGGCGATCAGGTCGGCGTGCTCGTCGACGAAGTCGGCGATCCGGTCGTCGTCGACGGCGACGCCGACGCGGATCCGGGCCTCGACGTCGAGATCGAGCTCCTTGCGCATCTCCTGAATCCGACGGATCACGTCGCGGGCGTACCCCTCCGACTCGATCTCGGGAGTCAACGAGGTGTCGACGTAGACGGCGCCGCCGTCGAAGCCGGCGCCGGAGACGTGTTCCGGGGGCTCCGCGACGTACTCGACCATCTCGTCGTCGAGGTCGACGGGCTCACCGCCGACGGTCACCTCGCCGCCCTCGACCCCCGCGCGGGTCGCGCCCTGCACCGCGTTCATCACCTTTTGGGCGTCGGCGCCGAAGGCGGGACCGATCGCGCCCATCTGCGGCTCGGCGGTCTCGACGAGCTCGTCGAAGGCGTCCGTGACCGTCACCTCGCGGGCGTTGACGCGCTCGGCGATCAGCTCCGAGAGGCGCTCGACCGCGGCGGTCACGTCCTCGTCGTCGCTCTCGACCACCACGCGCGGCACGGGCCAGCGGAGCTTGCGACCGGCCTGCTGGCGGGCGTTCGCGGCGGCCTCTTCCACATTGCGGAGGACGGTCACGTCGCGTTCGAGCTCGGGGTCTCGGAGGTCCTCGTCGGGCTCGGGGTAGTCGAGCTGGTGGACCGTCGTGACCTCGCCGTCGAGCGTCTGATACATGCGCTCGGTCATGTACGGCGCGATCGGCGCGAGCAGCCGGGTCGTCTCGTCGAGGACGGTCGCGAGCGTCGCGTAAGCGCCGCGCTTGGAGGCGGAGTCGGACTCCTCCCACATGCGGTCGCGGACCGCCTTCACGTAGAACCGCGAGACGTCCTGCGTGACGAACTCGATAACGGCGTTGACCGCGTCGCTGACGCGGTAGTCGGCCCAGGCCTCTTCGACTTCCGTCTCGACGGACTGGAGCCGCGAGAGCACCCACTCGTCGACGAGTTCGAGCTCGCCGTCGTCGAGGTCGGCCTCGGCGGGGTCGTAGCCGTCGAGGTCCATGTACTCCAGCGGGAATCGGAACACGTTCCAGAGGATGTTGAGCTTCCCCTGTAGCTCGCCGAGCCCGTCCCACTCGAACGCGAGGTCGACGCCCTGCTGGTCGTGGCTGAGCAGGTAGGTGCGCAGCGGGTCGCGACCGGCGCGCTCGATCGCCTCCTCGGGCGTGACGATGTTGCCGACGGACTTGGACATCTTGCGGCCGTCCTCGTCGTTGGCGAACCCGTGCATGAGGACCTCTTCGTAGGGGATCTTCCCGACTGCGGCGGTTCCCATTCCGAGCTGGGACCAGAACCAGCCGCGGGTCTGGTCGTGCGCCTCGACGATGAGGTCGGCCGGCCACAGCTCGTCGTGGGCGGTCTCGTCGCTCGGGTATCCGAGCGTGCCCCACGAGGCGACAGAGGAGTCGAGCCACACGTCGAACACGTCCTCGACGCGGCGGTACGTGGTGCCGTCCTCGACGATAGTCAGGTCGTCGACGGCGGGACGGTGGAGGTCGATCGCCTCGGGGTCGACGTCCTCCTCGACGCGCTCGGCGAGCTCCTCGCGAGTGCCGATCACGATCATGTCCTCGTCGAGGTTCCCGTCCTCGGCGTCCTCGGGCACCCAGATCGGGATCGGGACGCCCCAGTAGCGCTGGCGGGAGACGTTCCAGTCGGGCGCGTCCTCGATGAAGTCGCGGAACCGGTTGTCCCGCGCCCACTGCGGATGCCACTCCGACTCCTCCATGTTGTCGAGGAGGTCCTCCTTCACGTCCGTGATCGAGATGAACCACTGGTCGGTGACCAGCTGGATGATCCCGGTGTCGCACCGCCAGCAGTGGCCGTAGCTGTGCTCGACGGTTCCGTGCGCGAGCATGTGCCCGTCGGCGACCAGATCGTCGACGATGTCGTCGTTGGCGTCGCGCACGAACTGCCCGGCGTACTCGCCGGCGGCCTCGGTGAACTCGCCGTTGGGACCGACCGGACAGTAGATGTCGAGCCCGAGCTCGCTGCCGCGGTGGAAGTCCTCCTCACCGTGACCCGGCGCGGAGTGGACGAGCCCGGTGCGGTCGGCCTCCACGTAGTCGGCGGCGTACACCCGTCCGGCGCCCTCGAAGTCCGGGTACTCGGCGACGCGACTGGCGAGCGGGTGGTCGTACTCCCAGCCGACGAGCTCGTCGCCCGTCAGTTCGGCCTCGACCTCGTACTCCTCGTAGCGTCCTTCTTGGAGGACATCCTCAACGCACTCTTCGGCGACGTAGAACACCTCCTCCTCGCCGTCCTTCTCGGCTCGGACCGCGTTGTACGTGAGGTCCTCGTCGACGGCGACGAAGGTGTTCGCGGGGATGGTCCACGGCGTCGTCGTCCAGATGACGAGGCTTCCCTCCCGATCCGCGAGCGGGAACTTCACGTAGACGGAGGGGTCCTCCACGTCCTCGTACTCGACCTCGTTGTTTGCGAGTCCGGTCTCACAGCGCGGGCACTGCGAGATGGACCGTTTCCCCTGCTCGACGAGGCCGTTGTCGGCGACGTTCGAGAACGCCCACCACGCGGCCTCCATGTACTCGGGGTCGATCGTCTCGTAGGGGTCGTCCCAGTCCATCCACACGCCGATGGACTGGAAGTCCTCGTCCATCGCCGCGCGGTTGGTGACGGCGAACTCCTTGCACTTCTCGATGAACGCCTCCATCCCGTACTCCTCGATGTCCCGCTTGTTCTCGAAGCCGAGCTCCTCCTCGACTTTCACCTCGATCGGGAGCCCGTGCATGTCGTAGCCCGGGCGGTCGGTGACGCGGTGGCCGGTCATCCGCTTGTGGCGGATGATCGCGTCCTTCAGCGTCTTGTTCCACGCCGTGCCGAGGTGCATCTGGCCGGAGGTGTACGGCGGCCCGTCCACGAAGAAGAAGGGCGGGTCGTCGGCGTGCGCCTCCTTCGCCGCCTCGTAGGCGTCCGTCTCGTCCCAGTACTCGTCGACCCCGGACTCGACGTCCGCGGGCGTGTACTGGTCGTCGATATCGTCCATACGGATCGGTCTTGACGCGGATATTTGAATACGACGGAGTTACGTGGGTGTGTGGCACAGTTTGGCGGGGACGAGACGCGTCGCGGACGCGTCTTGACCACTTATAAGCGTCGCCCCGACGAGACCGGGGCTTTGGAGGCGTTCACCCGGCGTCAACGACGCCCGAACGGCCGCCAGCAACACCTCGTTCTCACCGCTAAACAACCACTCGGCCAACTCGACTCACGTACTCCCGCTCTCGATCAAGAGGCGGCTCTCGGCGAGCAGGTGTTCCATGCTGTATCGCACTTAAAAAGCGGTTTCGGCAGGGCAATCGAGATCTCCCCCGTGTCGCCCCCAACGGCCGCTCAAAATGCCTCCGTTCGAGCTCAGTTGACGTCGATGATCTCGACGTCGAACGTCAGCGTTTCGCCCGCGAGGCGCGGGTTGAAGTCCACCCGGACAACCTCCTCGTCGACGTGGACGACCTCGCCTTGGCTGCCGTTCTGGGCCTCAAGGTAGGCGCCCTCTTCGGGCGTCTGGCCGCCGAGCATCTCTCGGAGCTCCTCGGTTTCGAACTCCTGAATATTGTCGTCGCTGGGCTCGCCGTAGGCCTTCTCCGGCGGGATCGTCAGCGTCTCCGTCTCCCCGGCCTCTAAGCCGATCAGGCCTTCCTCCATCCCTTCGATGACCTGTTCGTCGCCGATTTCGACCGTCAGGGGCGCGTACTCTCGGTCGGGCTGGGCCTCGGCGAGGCCCGTCTCCTCGGCGACGGATCGCCGGGAGGTGTCGAACACAGTTTCATCGTCGAGCCGTCCCGTGTACTCGAGCGTCACAGAATCGCCGGTAGCTATCGTCATACGAGAACGAGGCGTGCCACACGGAAAGTCTATTGCATCGAGAGACGGCAGTCAGGCTTTCTTTGAGCGGATACGGGACCGGTGCCTTTCTCCGTGTTATCGACACTCCAGCCGATCGCTTATAACCGGTCGCTGATTGCGGGTCGACGGCGGGAACCTGCGCGCCACCGCCTCGTTCCTTATAAGCGATCGTCGCGGCCGCTCGGCCGACCTCCTCCGCCGACCGCCGCTGTCGCCACGCTTTATAAATCGCGGCCGAGACGTGCGAGCATGGACTACCGACGGCTCGGCAACACGGGACTCCGCGTCTCCGAGCTCTGCTTCGGGACGTGGCGCTTCGGGCGGGAGACGAACGGCGTCGTCGAGACGGGCCGCGAGGAGGCCCACGAACTCCTCGACGCGGCGGCGGATCACGGGATCAACTTCATCGACACCGCCAACGTGTACGGGACGCCGAACGGGAAAAGCGAGGAGTACGTCGGCGAGTGGCTCGCGGAGCGCGACCGCGAGGACTACGTGATCGCCTCGAAGGTGTACTTCCCGTTCGACGGGCGCGGCGAGCCCGGCCCCAACGACTCCGGGCTCGGGCGCAAGCACATTCGGGCGCAGGTCGAGGGGACCCTCGATCGGCTCGACACCGACTACCTCGATATCTACTACATCCACCGCTGGGACGAGGAGACGCCCATCGAGGAGACGATGCGCGTCCTCGACGAGCTGGTCTCGGAGGGGAAGGTCCACTATCTCGGCGCGTCCACGATGGCGGCGTGGCAGCTGACGAAGGCGCTGTGGACCGCCGACGCCAACGACTACGCGCGCTTCGACGTGGTCCAGCCGCTCCACCACGCCGGCTACTACGAGGACGTGAGCGAGTACCTCGACGTGTGCGCCGATCAGGATCTGGCCGTCTGCCCGTACTCCCCGCTAGCGGGCGGATTCCTCACCGGCAAGTACGAGCGCGCCGACCCCGACGACCCCGAGCAGGTGATCGCGCCGGACGGCTCGCGGGGGAGCTTCGACGACCGGTTCGAGCGCTTCTACCTCTCCGAGCGCGGCTGGGAGGTGCTCGACGCGGTCCGCGAGGTCGCCGACGAGCTCGACGCGACGCCCGCACAGACCGCGCTCGCGTGGCTCACGGAGTGGGACGAGTTCACCTGCGTCCCCATCGTCGGCGCGCGCACGACCGACCAGCTCGCGGAGAACGCCGCTGCGACCGACCTCGCGCTCTCCGACGAGCAGTGGGACCGGATCATGGACGCGCGGTACGACCCGGACGGGAACCTCTGGGGGCACTGACGGGTCGGGAACCGGCGCGCGCGGCCGGCACCGCGGGCGTCGCGGGGGTCCAGCCCCCTACGCCTCGAAGTCGGGCAGGTCGTCGGGCGCCTCGAACTCCGCTTCCCAGTCGATGTACTCCTCCTTCAGCGTCTCGCAGACGATCTGGCCGAGCTCCGTGAGCCCCGCGTTGATCGCGGAGACGGTGCCCCACGAGTCGAGATCCGGATGAAGGTCTCGCTCCTTCCAGTCCTCGGGGAGGCCGGGCGCGTGGTACCCAACCCGGTCGGCGAAGTCGTCCCAGAAGAAGTCGAACCGGGAGACCAGATCGAGGTCGAGCGCGATCCGCCAGTCCGCTTCGTCCATGTCGCTGCCGGCGGCCCACTCCTCGAACGCCTCTTCCCACGCGCCCTCGCGCAGGAACGCCTCCAGCTCGTCGCGGCGGTACTCTCCGCCGGCGACCTCCGCGTCCTCGTACTCGTTCGGATCGACGGCGGCGAGTTCGGGCGGCTCCGGCGGGTCGACGTCGAGGCTCATGTGCTCCCCTCCGCGCCGGCGACTCAAAACGCTACGGGAGCGTGCCGTTCCGCCGTCGGGTCCCGCCCCGATCCGGTCCTTTTACCGCCGTCCCTCACCGAGTCCCGGACATGGAGCTCCGCGACATCTCGCGTCGGGCGGGGATCGCCGCCGGCGTCGTCACCGTGCTCGCGCTCGCCGCGCCGTACGCGGTCGTGTCAGGCGGCGAGTACGCGACCCAGCTCGCCGGGTACTACGCCTCGGGCCCGCTTGGCGGCGCCGGCGTTGCCCTGTTTGCGCTGCTCGGCGCCGTCGTCGTCGCCTCCGTCGAGCGCGGCAACCTCGATCCGGGGACGCTCGCCGGCGTCGCGGTGATGCTCGGCGTCGCGACGACGCTGAGCGCGGCGCTGTGGGCGACGGCGATCGAGCCCACCACGATGTTCGCCGACCACCGTTGGCTGGAGTGGCACGCCCGCGCCGTAGTGGCCCTGTCGGTTACGATGCCGGTGTCCGCGGCGGTGTACGCTCGGGAGTTGCTGGCGTAGCGACGCTCCGCGACGCCTCCGGACCGATCGGTTCTCCGCCGAACGAAAGGCCCTTAAGGTGGTGACGTGTACCTCGAAGTGGACTAGGTCGGGCGGTTAGGCCCCGCTCGTCACCCGTGAGGTAGTCTTTAGCGGGGACCGAACAGCGGGCGCGTCCGGTCTGACCGGCGCGGGCCCCGAGAGCCAACGTGGAAGCCTCGTCCGCCGGGGACAGCGGTCCGTGACGCCCGCTCGCAGGAGCGGTCCGTCGCGGTTCGTCGGCGACACTGGGTCAGGCGCGGAAGCGAGCAGCCCACCGCCGGACGCCAGTCGCTCGTCGGGTCGCGGGGTGGAGAAGGCAACCGGGATACCCCGCGCCGGAACGCCGGGCTACCCCGCCTGTCCGCCATTCATACTCGTTTTCACGACCGGTAGCGACCGTACCGTCGTAGCCGGTCTCACCTGTTCGGCTCGTCGTTTCCGTCGATCTCGCGTACCGCGTCGAGCGGTTCACCGTCGTCGAACCGATCGCCGACGCACGCGATCCGGTCACTGGCCGCCAACACCGCCGCGTTCGCTTCGGTTTCGCCGTCCGTCTCTACCCCTATCTCCTCCTGTCCCGCTTTCCCCGCCTCCCCGACCGCGACGGTCACGTCGGCCGCCCGCGCGAGAGCGACGGCCTCGGCCCGCCGCTCGGAAGGGACTGCCGCGAACGGGGGCGCCGTCACGACCGCCGCGTCCGCGTCGGCCGCGACGCCGGCGGCCGCGTCGCCCTCGGGGACGACGCCGACGGAGACGGCGTGGCCCGCCGCGGCCAGCCGTGCGACGACCCGCCCCGCCGGTCGACCCGTTCCGACGACGTGAACGCGGCGCGGGTCGGGCGGGCCGGCGGACTCCGTCGGCTCCGCGGACTCGCTCCCGTCGGCCGCGTCGAACGCGGTGACCGTCGGTGTCCCCGTCGCCGGGTCCCTCCCGACGAACGCCTCGGCGTCGAACGCGTCTCGGAGCGCCGCCGCCGTCAACACCTCCTCGGGCGGGCCGGCGGCGCGGACGCCGCCGTTCGCGAGGACGACGATCTCGTCGCAGTACCGCGCGGCCACGTCGAGGTCGTGGATCGCCGCGAGCGCGGCGCGCCCGTCGTCGACCAGGTCTCTGACGAGTTCGAGGGTTCGGACCGCGTGGTTCACGTCGAGGCTCGCCGTCGGCTCGTCGAGCAGCAGCGACGGGGTCTCCTGTGCCAGCGCCCGCGCCAGCAGGACCCGCTGACGCTCGCCGCCGGAGACCTCGGTGATCGCCCGGTCGGCGAAGCGCGCGACGCCCGCCGCGTCCATGGCCTCGCGGACCGCGCGCTCGTCTTCGGGCCCGTGACCGTCGAACCGCCCGAGATGCGGCGTCCGTCCCATCTCGACGATCTGCCGCACTCGGAAGTCGAACGCGAGGCCCGTCTCCTGCGGGACGCTGGCGACCCGCCGTCCGGCCGCGCGCGCGGACAGCGATTCGGCTGGGTCGCCGTCGAGCCGAACCTCGCCCGCGTCGGGGGAGAGCGTTCCCTTGATCGCCCGGAGGACGGTCGTCTTCCCCGCGCCGTTCGGCCCGACGAGCCCCACGAGTGTCCCGCGCTCGACCCGGAGGTCGACCCCCGAGACGACCGGCACGTCGCCGAAGGCGACCGAGAGGTCGCTGACTTCGATCGGCGGGGTCTCGGCGTCGCTGGTCGAGGAGGACGCCGAACCCTCAGCGGCGGACGACTCGGCCGTCACAGCTCGTGCACCTCCCGGGTCACGAGCAGGTAGATAAAGAAGGGCGCGCCCACGGCGGCGGTGACGATTCCGACGGGGAGCTCCGTGCTCCCGGCGCGCGCGAGCGTGTCGGCGGCGACGAGGAACGATCCCCCCGCGAGCGCGGCGCTCGGGAGCAGGACGCGGTGGTCGGGGCCGACGACCAGCCGGAGCATGTGCGGGACGATCAGGCCGACGAAGCCGATGACCCCCGCGAAGGCGACGCCCGCGGCCGTGATCAGCGCCGAGGCGGCGAGCAGGACCCGCTTCGTGCGCTCGACCGCGATGCCGAGCCCCTGCGCCTCCTCCTCGCCGAGCAGCATGACGTTGAGGTCGCGAGCGTACGCCAACAGAACGACGAAAAGCGGCGGCACGACGACCGCGGTGACGGCGACGTCGCTCCACGCGGCCCCGGAGAGGTGCCCCATCAGCCACGCGACGATCCGGCGGAGCGACTCGCCGGCCTGTAGTTGGAGGTACGAGATGACCGCGCCGAGGAACGTCTGGATAGCGACGCCGGCGAGGAGGAGGGTCGCGACCGGGGTCCGACCGTGCCGCGTCGCGATGGCGTACACGCCGAAAGCGGCGGCGAGCGCCCCGACGAACGCGAACAGGCTCACGCCCGCGCCGTGCGAAAGCCCGATATCGACCGCGCCGACGACCGGGAGCGTCAGGGTCGCCGACAGCGCGACGGGGAAGACGATGAACGCGACCGCGCCGACGGCCGCGCCCGAGGACACCCCGATGATCGACGGGTCCGCCATCGGGTTGCGGAAGAACCCCTGCATCACCGTGCCGGCGGCCGCGAGCGCGAACCCCACGAGCGCGCCCATGAAGATCCGCGGGAGCCGGACGCCGACGACGATCTGCTGGTGGACTTCGTCGACGGGGAACGCGAACGGAGACCGGTACGCGAGGTCGATGTTCGGAAGCGTGAGCAGCCCGACTCCCTGCGAGGTCGTCTCGACTCCAACCGGAACGACGAGCGCGTTTAACACCGCCATTACGACTTCAACGGGCGGAATTCGGACGGGACCGATCGCGGCGCTCGTGACAATCACGGCGACCAACGCCGCCGCTAACGCCGCCGACCACCCCGCGGCCCGACCCCAAGCACTCATTCGTTCTCCAACAAAACTTGTAGTAGGTAAGTACTTATTGGACGAGCGTCGTCGTCGATGCGATGCGAGACAGGTACGTCATCGCGATGGCCCTGCTCGTGGCGACCGCCCTCGTGGGCGGCGTCGCGGGCCCGGCCGCGGGTGCACAGCCGACGACGGAGGCGACCTCGGCGATCGAATCTCCGACCGACGGGCCGAGCGTCCACCAGACGGACGACGCGTGCGGGTTCCCGCTCGAAGTCACGGACGCCACGGGGACGACGGTCACGCTCGACGAGCGGCCCGAGCGGATCACGACGACCAACCCGTCGGCCGCCCAGACGCTCTGGGAGATCGGCGCGCAGGACCGGGTCGTCGGCGTGACGCAGTACGCCGCGTACCTCGACGGGGCCAGCGAGCGGGCGAACGTCTCGGCCGAGGGTTTCGGCGTCAGCGTCGAGCGCGTCGTCGGCACCGAGCCGGACCTCGTGCTCGTCCCGAACGCGTCGTCGGCGAGCACGGCCGAGTCCCTCCGCGAGCAGAATCTCACGGTGTACCACTTCGCCGCGGCGACCTCGGTCGAAGACATCGCGGAGAAGACCGAGACCACCGGCCGCCTCGTCGGTAGCTGCGAGGCCGCCGCCGAGACGAACGCGGAGATGAACCAGGCGGTCGCCGACGCCGAGAACCGCACCGCGGGCCTCGACCGCCCGAACGCGCTGTACCCGCTCGGCGACGGCTACGTGGCCGCGAACAACACCTTCATCAACTCGATCATGGAGATCGGCGGGGTGAACAACGTCGCCGCCTCGGAGGGCGACGGCTACCCGCAGCTGTCGAACGAGGTCATTCTCCAGACCGATCCCGAGATCGTCCTCGTCACCGACCCCGAGGCGCCGATCCTCGACGAGGAGCCGTACGCCAGCACGACCGCCGGGGTCGAGGACAACTACGTCGTGATGAACGTGAACTACCTCAACCAGCCGGCGCCGCGGAGCGTGATCGAGTCGACGACCACGCTCGCGACCGCGGTCGAGGAGCTGCAGACGGAGGGCGAAGAGACGACCGACGGAGAGGACGGGACGAGTGATGGAGAAGACGGAACGAGTGACGACGAGAACGGAACGACGGACGGCGACGACGGAACGACAGATGGAACGACGGACGGCGGCGACGGCTCGGAGAGCCAAGCGCCCGGGTTCGGCGTCGTGACCGCCCTGATCGCGGCGCTCGCGGCGGCGCTGATCGCGCGGCGACCGTAACTGGCGGCACCCGTCGCAGGCTGCGGTTTCTCGGCCTTCCAACCGTCGAGCTACTGGTTTACTGGTTCACTGATTCGCCGAGCGCGCGTCGAGCGCGACGGGGATCGAGCGCGCGGCCACGTCGCCCGCGAACGCCTCGCCGTCCGCCTCCAACTGCTCGAAGGTGTCGTAGTGGATAGGGACGACCAGGTCCGGGTCCATCGCCTCGGCCAGCTCCGCCGCGGCCCGCCGGTCGGAAGCGAGCCCGCCGCCGGCGATGTTCGCGAGGTAGACCGAGACGTCGAGCTCCGCGAACCCGTCGAGCGCGTCGGAGTCGCCGGGCCAGAAGACGGTGCGGTCGCCGAGTCCGAGCAGGAACCCGCAGCCGAACCCCGGCGGGTGGATCACCGAGCCGTCCGGTCCGGCGTTGGGCCCTTCGGGGTCGTTGTGCGCGGCGACCGACCAGACCGCGACCTCGCCGACCGGGGTCGCTACGTCGACGCGCGCCTCGTCGTCGACGCGGATCACGTCGTAGTCGTCGGCGAGCGACTCGATCGACTCCACGTCGCGGTCGATCCCCGCGGGGTCGACCGCCTCGTATATCACGAGCGTCGCGTCCTCGCGCGCGACCGACCGGATCCCCTCGGGGTCGTAGTGGTGATCGTGGGTGACGACGACGAGGTCGCCGTCTCGGGCCCAGTAGTCGTCGAGGACGCCGTATCGTCCCGGATCCGTGTAGGCGACGGGGCCGTCCTCGGGCTCCAGTCGCGCCGTCGCGTATCCGAGCCACTCCACCGAGAAGTCGTCGTAGCGAACCGTCATACGCGTGTATCTGCCGCAGCCGCCTTGAGCGTGGCTATGGATACCCGGTCACTCGGCGTCGCCGGCGAGAACGCTCACTCCTCTCCGTCCCCGGCGAGCCGCGCGACGCGTTCCAGCGAGTCGGCGTCGTCGACCGCTTTGTCCTCGCGCACGCCGACGAACCGCGGGAACCGCAGGGCGTAGCCCGACGAGTAGGTCGGCGAGGTCTGGATCTCCTCGTAGCCGACTTCGAGGACGACCTCGGGTCGGATCGTGATCTCGGTCCCCTCCTCGCTCACCACGTGAGGCTCCAGCCGCTCGGTGAGGCCGGCGAGCTCCTCGTCGGTGAGCCCGGTCGCGACCTTGCCGATGGTCGCGAACTCATCGCTCCCCGTCCGCACGCCGAGCAGGAAGGTTCCGAACAGCTCCGCGCGGCGCCCCTCGCCCCACTCCGCGCCGACCACGACGGCGTCGAGCGTCTCTACGTCGGGCTTGCGCTTCAGCCAGTCTCGGCCGCGGTCGCCGGGCGTGTACGCCGACTCGGGGTTCTTCAGCATCACGCCCTCGTGGCCCGCGTCGAGCGCGGCCGCCTCAGCCGCCTCGATCGCCGTCGGACCGTCAGCGAACTCGACGCTCGCGGCCGCACCGGGCAGAACTTCGACGAGCCGGCCGTGGCGGGCCCGGAGCGGCTCGTCGAGCAGATCGTCGCCGTCCGCGTGGAGGCAGTCGAACGCGTGAAGCCGGAGCCCGACCTCGTCGCGCATCCGTTCCACGTCGTGTTTCCGCCGGAAGCGCCGTAACACCTCCTGGAACGGGAGCGGGTCGCCGTCGTCGTCGATCGCGACGACTTCCCCGTCGAGGATGACCGGGTCGGAGACGTGTCCCTCCACGTACTCGACGATCTCCGGGAGCGCGTCGGTTACGTCGTCCATGTTTCGCGAGTAAACTCGCGGACCGAGGCCGCCGTTTCCGGTGTGATCGGCGCCGGAACCGTTGTCGACGGCATCCTCTGGCACGTAATGGATCTGCACGCGCGCCCCGTCGAACTTGGTTTCGACGGCGACCTCGCCGAACGCCTCGACCGCGTCGGTCGCGGTTCCCGCCTGCGCGAGCATCGCCTGCACCGGTCGACCGACCGCCAGCCCCTCGGCGCGCAGGCCGGTGAGCCCTTCGTCGCGGGCGAGGACCGCGACGCGACCGTAGTCGTTGGTCACCTGGAGCGCGCGCTCGACCGCCGCGACCGCCTCGGTATCGGCGCGAAGGGTCGGACCGTCGCCGTCGTCGCTGTCGTCGCCGTCGACCGTCTCACTGCCGCCTTCCCTGTCCGCGAGAAACGCCTCCGCGATCGCGTCGCGGACGGCCCCCTCTCCGACGCCGAGCCGCATCTCGCCGAGGACGAGCCGGGCGAGCACCTTCGCCTCGGCGGGCTCGCACCGGTTGAACAGCCCGAACAGCGCGTCGCGCTTGCGGGACTCGCTGCCGTCGCCGGCGGCGGCCGCCAGCCCGCGCAGCTCCGCGTCGACCGCAGCGACGGTGAGCCGGTCGCGTCCCTCGCCGAAGGCGTCGAGCCCGCGCTGGCCGCCGAACTCGAAGCCGGCGGCGACCGCGCCGATCTCGCCCGCCTCGGCCAGCCGCTCCTCCACGTCGGCGGCGGTCACGTTCGGGCCGGCGGCGCGGGCGATCGCCTCGCGACAGCGGGCCGGTCCCACGTCGAGCGTCCGGGTGTCGTGCGCCGGGAAGACGCGACCGAGCAGGAACCGAGTGACCGTCGCGAGATCGTCGTCCCCGGGGCCTCCGTCGTCGGTCCCGCCGTCGCCGTCGTCGCTTCCGTCGGTCCCCTCGGCGACCGCGAGCAGGTCGGCAACGAGTCGGGTCGTCTCGATGTCGGCGGGCTCGGCCGCCAGCCGCTCCGCCCGGTCGGCGAACGCTGCGAACTCCATGCGCGGAGTCGGCGATCGCTCGGCAAAAGCGCCCCGATACGGGCAGCGCCACGGTGTCGGTCGGTCTCGACGGGACAACATCTCCGAGCGCCCGCGCGGGCCTCCAGGCCGCGTGTCGACCGGTCCCACGCAGCCGATCGGGCGTAGGCCTTTTTAGTTGGCGGGGTCGTCGACCGTCCCATGAGCACCGAGTCCGCGCTCGCCGATGGGGTCCGTGAGGCGCTCGCGGTCGACCCGGAGGAATTCGATGCCCGCGCCGAGGAGGAGGCGGAGGTCGTCAAGCAGGCGCTCCGCGACGGCGCCTTCGACAACCACCAGTCGATCGTCGGCTTCGAGTACGAGTTCTACGCGGTCGCCGACGGGCGGTGGAGCGAGGAGTCGCGTGCGGGCGAGTACGCCCTGATGCGGGTCCCTCGTCGACTGCTGGAGCTGATGGGGTTCGAGAAGGAACTCGGGCTCCACAACGCCGAGATGTCGACGAGTCCGCAGCCGCTCTCCGACCACGGGCTCCGGGCGCAGCTCGCGGAGGTCAGGGCGCGGCTGGAGGCCGCAGAGAACACCGCGGGCGTCGAGGGGATGCGGCTCGTCTCGGACGGCCTCTGGACCATCCCGCCGGCGGGGGAGACGGCCCGCGGGTACCTCACCGACAGCGTCGACGTCGACGGAGTCACCGTCGCGGTCAACATGAGCGACGCGGTCCGGTACCACGCGATGGCGAACACGGGCGACGACGGGCAGCGCGGGACGGTCATCGAGGCGCCCGGAGTGTCGCTCGCGGCGGACACGGTGATGCCTGAGAGCCTCATCACCTCGATCCAACCGCACTACCAGGTCGCGCAGGCCGAGACCCTGCCGCGGCACTTCCGGTACGCGCTCCGGATCGCCGGCCCCTTGCTCGCGCTCGGAGTCAACTCCCCCTTCTTCCCGCCGGACCTGTACGACGACGACTGGGGCGGCGAGCGCGTCCTCGCGGAGGGCGCGACGGAGAACCGGATCCACGTGTTCGAGTCGGTGCTCAACGCGCGCACCGACGAGGGCAAGGTACGGTTCCCGCGAGACGTTCACGACGTCGAGACCGCGGTCGACCGGATCGCCGCAGACGAGACGCTGATCCCGATGCCGGAGCCCGACGGTACCGACCGGTTCGACGACGAGTTCGCGACGTTCCGGACGAAACACGGCAGCTACTGGCGATGGGTCCGCCCCGTCTTCGAGGGCGCGAGCCGGTCGAGCGCCAACGCCCGGATCGAGTTCCGACCGATTCCGGGCCAGCCGACCGTCCGCGACTCGATCGCCTTCCAGGGGGCGTTCGCCGGGCTGATGCAGGCGCTCCCGCAGCGCGAACACCCCGTCATCGGGCTCGACTGGGAGACCGCGCGCGACAACTTCTACGCCGCGGTCGCCGACGGCCTCGACGCGGAGATCGAGTGGATCGGACTCGACGGGGAGCGAACCACCGACGTCGACGCGCTGTACGCGGACCTCCTCGACCACGCCGAGGCGGGGCTCCGGACCGCGGGCTGCCCCGAGGAAGAGGCGGCCGCGTGGCTCGCTCCGCTCCGGTGGCGGGTGGCGAACCGGACGACGCCGGCGAGCTGGAAGCGAGACCGGGTTCGCGAGCGCCTCGACGCCGGCGACGACTTCGAGACGGCGGTCCACGACACCCAACGCGAGTACATCGACCGACAGGCCGAGACGCTGATCGAGGGCGGCTTCTCCGCGTGGACGAACGGTGACTGAGGCGCCGAATCGGCGTCGACCCGAATAAACCGGCAATCGGTTCCGGATTCGGGAACGGCGGCTTTGACCGATCTCGACGACCGAGTTGCAGTTCGATCGCGTATGAGGCGGACAGAGCCTTCGAAGCGGCAGATTAGCCCCTGTGTCTGTTTCTCACGTGCCAGTATTTATAACTACAAGGCATCATAGGTGCGGTTGAATATTCTCGATAGCCATATTACCTTATGAGTGGGGCCGGTACGAGAGGGTACGATGGAGCGAAGACAGTTCCTCAGCGGAACCGGCGCGGCGATCGGCGGCTCGCTGCTCGCCGGCTGCGTTGGCGGGAGCGACTCTCGGACGGTGACGGTCGATTACGCCTACTACAACCCGGTCAGCCTCGTGTTACGCGAGAAGGGGTGGATGGCGGAGGCGTTCGCCGACACCGACGTGGAGATCGAGTGGGTGCTGAGCCTCGGCAGCAACCAGGCCAACGAGTACTCCCAGAGCGGCGAGGCCGAGGTCGCCTCCACCGCCGGGATCGCGGCGCTGATGGCCCGGTCGAACGGGGTCCCGATCACGACGCCGTACATCTACTCCGAGCCCGAGTGGACCGCGCTCGTCACCTTCGAGGAGAGCGGCATCGAGTCGGTCGCCGACCTGGAGGGTAAACGGATCGCCGCGACCCGAGGCACCGACCCGTACTTCTTCCTCCTGCAGGCGCTCGACGACGCGGGGCTGAGCGAGGACGACGTGGAGGTCGTCCACCTCCAGCATCCCGAGGGGCAGTCCTCGCTGGTGCAGGGCAACGTGGACGCGTGGGCGGGGCTCGACCCCCACATGGCCGAGTTGGAGCTGGAACACGACGGCGCGGAGCTGTTCTTCCGCGAGCCCGCGTACAACACCTACGGGTTCCTGAACTTCCTCGACGGGTTCCTCGCGGACCACCCGGAGGACGCCCGGCGCGTGATCGACGCCTACGAGCGCGGCCGCGAGTGGGCGATCGACAACCCCGAGGAGACCGCGTCGATCCTCGCGAGCGAGTCGGACATGTCCCAACCGGTCGCAGAGCGGGTTTTCACACAGCGGAACGACCTCTCGGAACCGGTTCCGGGCGACGCCCACCGCGACCTGTTGTCGGACCTCGCGCCGATCCTCGAAGCGGAGGGACTCGTCAACGACGACGCCGACCCTCGGGGGAGCATCGACGACCTGCTCGACTCCGAGTTCGCGGCCGACGCCGCGGGAGGCGAGTGAGATGGCGACCACGCGGGAGACCGAGAGCGGCGACGTTGGGGCGGAACTCGTGGGTGCGCTTCCGGACGCCGACCGGTTCCAGTGGCTGCTCGGGCTGGTCGTGCCCGCGGCGCTCGTCGTCGTCTGGCATCTGCTGGTTACGACGGGGGTGTTCGCGGCCCATCAGCTCCCCCAGCCGCTCCGCGTCGTCGAGACGCTCTACGGGATGGCGGCCACGGGCGAGCTGTGGGGCCACATCGCCATTACGCTCCAGCGCGTGTTCTTTGGGACGCTCCTCGGCGTGAGCGTCGGGGTCGGTTTCGGAACGATTACCGGTCTGTACGGGCTCGCGCACGACCTGCTCGACCCGCTCTTACAGAGCCTCAAGAACATCCCCTCGCTGGCGTGGGTGCCGCTGTTCCTGCTGTGGTTCGGCATCGGCGAGGGCGCGAAGGTTCTCCTTATCGCCGTCGGGGCCTTTTTCCCCGTCTACCTCAACCTCTCGACCGGTATCAGTAACGTGAGCGAGGACCTGATCGAGGTGGCCGAGGTGTACGACCTCGGTCGGTTCGAATCGCTCCGGCGGGTCGTGTTCCCGGCCGCGGTGCCGAGCCTGCTCGTCGGGATCCGCGGCGGCGTCGGGTTGGCGTGGATGTTCGTCGTCGCCGCGGAGCTGATCGCGGCGAGCCAGGGGATCGGGTTCCTGCTGAGCGACGGGCGGGTGCTCGCCCGACCGGACATCATCGTGGGATCGATCCTGCTGTTCGCCTTCTTCGGGAACCTCTCGGATCTCGCTGTCAAGGAGGTGGAAAAGCGTGCCGTCGACTGGTGAGGAAGTGGACGAGGCGGACGACCCGCCGGAGCGGACGGGCGACTCGACGGCGCCGACGGACGGTCCGGCCCTCGCCGTCCGCGGGCTCACGAAGCGCTACGGCGACACCGTCGCGCTCGACGAGGTCGACCTCGCGGTCGACGACGGGGAGTTCGTGGCGGTCGTCGGCCCCTCGGGCTGCGGGAAGTCGACGCTGCTGCGCGTACTCACGGGGTTAGAAGAGCGGTTCGAGGGGCGCGCGGCGGTCGACGGGGTCGACGTGCGCGACGGCGGCAGCGACGCGGTCGGCATGGTGTTCCAGGAGCCGCGTCTGCTCGCGTGGGCGGACGTGCGTGAGAACGTCGCAGTCGGGCTCCCGGCCGACGTCGATCCCGGCGATCCCGCTGCGCGCGACCGCGTCGACGGGCTGATCGAGACGGTCGGCCTCGACGGGTTCGCCGAGAGCCGCCCCGGCGAGCTCTCGGGCGGGATGGCCCAGCGCGTCTCGCTGGCGCGCGGGCTCGCCTACGAGCCCGAGGTGCTGTTGCTCGACGAGCCGTTCTCCGCGCTCGACCAGCTGACGAAGTACGAGCAGCAGGACAACCTGCTCGACGTGTGGCGCGAGCGCGGGGCGACGGTCGCGCTCGTCACCCACGACGTGGAGGAGGCGGCGTACCTCGCGGACCGCGTCGTCGTGCTCGGCGGCCAGCCCGGCACCGTCGAGACCGTCGTCGACGTCGAGGCGGACCGACCGCGCGAGCGGACCGACGAGGCGCTGCTCACGGCCCGCCGCGAGATCACGGACGCGCTCGGGGTCTGAGCGGCGTTCGATCGCCTCGGCGCCCGATCGCATCGCGCCTGTGACCGGGGTCGGCGGCGCGTGCCGCCATCCGCTTCGGGACCACCGACCGCGCGCCGACCGCACACGGAACGAAACGAACGTCGATTCGGCTTATTAATCGGGTTCCGAAACCACAGTACCCCGATCGTCTCGATGTGTGTATAATGTGTATAAGGACATGCGATCACGTTGATGTCGTGTGATTTTCGGGATCGTCGTTCGAACCCCGGGGGCTCTCAGATGAGCCGTTTTTGCAACCGGCACAAGTGTTAAGTTCTCGACCGTGCTTTCGTCAGTCGATGACAGACATCACGGAGGCTTCGTCGGACACCCCGGCGGATCGAGTTCTTCCAGGGCACGATAGCTTCTAACATCGATATCGGTCCTGTACGGATCTTCGACACGACGTTACGAGACGGTGAACAGTCACCACGGACGTCGTTCAGCTACGACGAGAAACGCCGCATAGCGGCGACGCTGGACGACATGAACACCCACGTCATCGAGGCTGGGTTCCCGGTGAACTCGGACGCGGAGTTCGAGGCCGTGAGCGATATCGCCGCCGCGACGGACACCACCGTCTGCGGGCTGGCGCGGGTCGTCGAGGGCGACATCGAGGCCGCCATCGACTCCGGCGTCGAGATGGTCCACGTGTTCGTCTCCACCAGCGACGTACAGCTGGAGGATTCGATGCACGCGACCCGGCAGGAGGCGAAACAGCGCGCGATCGACGCCGTCGAGCAGGTGAAAGACGCCGGCGTCGAGTGCATGTTCTCGCCGATGGACGCGACGCGGACCGACCCCGACTACCTGCGGGAGATCGTCGAGGCGGTCAGCGACGCGGGCACCGACTGGATCAACATCCCGGACACGTGCGGCGTGGCGATGCCGACCAGCTTCGGGAAGACCGTGAAGGCGGTCGTCGAGGCGACCGACGCCCGCGTCGACGTACACACCCACGACGACTTCGGGATGGCCGCGGCGAACGCGGTCACCGGCTTCGAGAACGGCGCGGAGCAGGCGCAGGTGTCGGTCAACGGGATCGGCGAGCGCGCCGGCAACGCCGCCTACGAGGAGGTCGTGATGGCGGTCGAATCCGTGTACGGCGTCGACACCGGCATCGACACGACCCAGATCACCAAGCTGGCCCGGATCGTCGAGGAGGCCTCGGACATCCCGGTGCCGGCGAACAAACCCGTCACCGGGCGGAACGCGTTCGCCCACGAGTCGGGCATCCACGCCGCGGGCGTCATCGAGAACGCCGACACGTTCGAGACCGGCGTGATGACCCCGGAGATGGTCGGTGCCGAACGCGAGTTCGTGCTCGGGAAACACACCGGCACCCACAGCGTGCGCAAGCACCTGGTGGAGGCCGGCTTCGACCCGAGCGACAGCGAGGTCCGGCGCATCACCAAGCGCGTCAAGGAGTACGGCTCCGGCAAGCGCCAGGTGACCGCCGGCGACGTCGAGCGGTTCGCCGAGGAGGCGGACGTCGACCGCGAGGAGGAGGTCCGGGTCTGATGGCCGCCTCCCTGCACGGGGAGCCTGCCGATCGACCGCCGTGCGGTCTCGCTGGCGGGGGCGATCACCCGATCCGATCCGCCCCCCGGAATCGGTCCGCCGGTTCCGTTTCCCGACAGGGATTTATACCCCGGACGTGTTGGTGGAATCGAGATGCGACGGCACACCGTGACCCCGACGACCGCCGACGTCGCCGGAGCCGTCGCGCCGATCATTGTAGGGGTATAATCCCCTACACCACACCTTCCTCACCGACGCCACGCATCGACGAACGCCGACGGGCGAGCCCGTTCTCGTCCGGCGACCCGGCGTTCGGATCGACCGACTCTCACACCCGCGAGATGCACCACCGAACATCACCACGACAATGAGCGACACAGCAGCACAGCCACGAGACGACGACGCGGAGGGCGCGGCCGAGTCCGCCGACGCCGACGCCGACGATCCGAGCGACGCGGACGGTCCCACCGCGGGACCGGTGTCGACCGGCGCCGAGTCGGTCGTCGCCGCGCTGGAGGCCGCCGGCGCGGAGACCGCCTTCGGCGTGCAGGGCGGCGCGATCATGCCCGTCTACGACGCGCTGTACGACTCCTCGATCCGCCACGTGACGATGGCCCACGAGCAGGGTGCGTCCCACGCCGCCGACGCCTACGGCGTCGTGGCCGGCGAGCCCGGCCTCTGTCTGGCGACCTCGGGACCGGGCGCGACCAACCTCGTTACCGGCATCGCCGACGCCGACATGGACTCCGACGCCATGTTAGCGTTGACCGGGCAGGTGCCCACCGAGTTCGTCGGCAACGACGCGTTCCAGGAGACCGACACGGTCGGCGTCACCCGCCCGATCACGAAGCACAACTACTTCGCGCACGGCGCGGACACCGTCGGCGACACCGTCGGCGAGGCGTTCGAGTTGTCGCGCGCTGGACGGCCCGGCCCGACGCTCGTCGACCTGCCGAAGGACGTGACGCAGGGCGAGACGGACGAGACGCCCGGGCCGGCGACGCCGCCGGCCGGAACCGACCCCGACCCGAACGCCGACGCCGACGCGGTCGAGGAGGCCGCTCGCGCGATTGAGGCGGCCGAACGACCCGTGTGCCTGTTCGGCGGCGGCGTGATCAAAGCCGACGCGAGCGACGCCGCGCGCACCTTCGCGCGGACGTACGGGATCCCGGTGACGACGACGATGCCCGGCATCGGCTCGTTCCCCGAGGACGACGACCTCTGTCTCTCGTGGGCGGGGATGCACGGTACCGGCTACGCCAACATGGCGATCACCCACACCGACTGCCTGATCGCGGTCGGTACCCGGTTCGACGACCGGTTGACCGGCGGGATCGACACGTTCGCGCCGGAGGCCGAGGTCGTCCACGTCGACATCGACCCGGCCGAGATCTCGAAGAACGTCCACGCCGACTACCCGCTGATCGGCGACGCCGAGCGCGTCCTCGACCAGTTGACCGCGGCGGTCCGCGAGGCGCCCGACGCCGAGGCGTGGCGCGAGCGCTGCGCGGAGTGGAGGGAGACGTACCCGCTCACGTACGCGACGCCCGAGGACGAGCCGCTGAAGCCGCAGTTCGTCGTCGAGGCGTTCGACGAGGCCACCGACGACGACACGATCGTGACGACCGGCGTCGGCCAACACCAGATGTGGGCCTCCCAGTTCTGGACGTACACGGAGCCCCGGACGTGGGTCTCCTCGCACGGCCTGGGGACGATGGGGTACGGCGTGCCCGCCGCGGTCGGCGCGCGCGTCGCGGCCGACGCGATGGGCGAGCCCGACCGCGACGTGGTGTGTTTCGACGGCGACGGCTCCTTCCTGATGACGATGCAGGAGCTGTCTGTGGCCGTCCGCGAGGACCTCGACGTCACGATCGCCGTGCTGAACAACGAGTACATCGGAATGGTGCGTCAGTGGCAGGACGCCTTCTACGAGGGCCGCCACATGGCCTCGGACTACACGTGGATGCCCGAGTTCGACAAGCTCGCCGAGGCGTTCGGCGCCCTCGGGCTCCGCGTCGACGACTACGACGAGGTCGCGCCCGCGGTCGAGGAGGCCCTCGACTACGACGGGCCGGCCGTGATCGACTTCCACGTCGATCCGGAGGAGAACGTCCTGCCGATGGTGCCGAGCGGCGGTGCGAACGGGAAGTTCGCCACCGCGGAGGACCAGCTATGAGCGGTGACTCGAACGACTCTCGGCCCGCGACCGACGGCGGCTCCGCGTCCGACGCCGGCGCTCCCGAGGCCGACTCTCGGCCCGCACCGAGCGAACAGCCCGCGCCGGAGGAGCGCGACCACCCCGAGGGGCGCCGGAACCTCGAAGGGATCCGCATCGACCCCGTCGTCGAGGCGGAACACGAGTCGCGCCGCGCCGTCATCTCGGCGCTGGTGGAGGACGAGCCGGGCGTGCTCGCGCGCGTCTCCGGGCTCGTCTCCCGCCGCCAGTTCAACATCGAGAGCCTCACCGTCGGTCCGACGACCGTGGACGGCCACTCGCGGATCACCATGGTCGTCGAGGAGACCGACCCGGGCATCGACCAGATCGAAAAGCAGATGGCGAAGCTGAAGCCGGTCATCTCGGTCGGCGAGGTCGCCGGCGACGCCGTCACCTCCGAACTCGTCCTGTTGAAGGTGCAGGCGGACGACCCCGCCGCGGTCCACGCGGTCTCCGAGATGTACGACGGCCGGACGGTCGACGCCGGCCCGGAGACGATCACCGTCGAACTCACGGGCGACAACGCCAGCATCGACAACGCGATCGGCGCCTTCGAGCGGTTCGGCATCGTCGAGATCGCGCGGACGGGGCCAACCGCCCTCGCGCGGGGGAACACGCCGACGGCGCCCGGAGAGAAACCCGGAACGGCCGGCGAACCGACGACGCACGACGACTGACACGCGAACTCACACGATACACATGACCGAAGACGACACGCAGACGTTCGATTCGACTGTATACTACGACGAAGACGCCGACGAGGAGGCGATCGCCCATAAGACCGTGGCCGTGCTGGGCTACGGCTCGCAGGGCCACGCGCACGCGCAGAACCTCTCCGAGAGCGGGGTCGACGTGATCGTCGGCCTCCGCGAGGACAGCTCCTCCCGGAGCGCAGCCGAGAGCGACGGGCTCCGCGTGGAGACCCCCGCCGACGCGGCCGCCGAGGCCGACATCGTGAGCGTGCTCGTGCCCGACACGGTCCAGCCGGACGTGTACGAGAACGCCGTCGAGCCGAACCTGGACGCGGGCGACACGCTCCAGTTCGCGCACGGGTTCAACATCCACTACAACCAGATCCAGCCGCCCGAGGACGTCGACGTGACGATGGTCGCGCCGAAGTCGCCGGGCCACCTCGTGCGCCGCAACTACGAGAACGACGAGGGGACGCCCGGTCTGCTTGCTGTCTACCAGGACGCGACCGGCGACGCCCACGACGAGGGGCTCGCGTACGCGGCCGCGATCGGCTGTACCCGCGCCGGCGTCGTCGAGACCTCGTTCCGCGAGGAGACCGAGACCGACCTGTTCGGCGAGCAGGCCGTCCTCTGTGGCGGCGTCACCTCGCTCGTGAAGCAGGGGTACGAGACGCTGGTCGACGCCGGCTACTCCCCGGAGATGGCGTACTTCGAGTGCCTCAACGAGCTGAAACTCATCGTCGATCTGATGTACGAGGACGGGCTCGGCGGCATGTGGGACTCCGTCTCCGACACCGCGGAGTACGGCGGGCTCACGCAGGGCGACGTGGTCGTCGACGAACACGCCCGCGAGAACATGGAAGAGGTCTTAGAGAAGGTCCAGAACGGCGAGTTCGCCCGCGAGTGGATCGCGGAGAACCAGGCGGGTCGACCCTCCTACACCCAGCTCCGGACCGCCGAGAAGAACCACGAGATCGAGGCCGTCGGCGAGGAGCTGCGCGGCCTGTTCGCGTGGCAGGAGGAGCAAGAAGACGAGGAGGACTCCGCCGAGGTGACCGCCTGATGGGCGTACGCGGCGACGCGAACCGGGCCTGTGAGACCACGCGGACCACGCGCCACGCGGGTGAGTCCCGATGAGCGAGGGGACCCTGTACGACAAGGTGTGGGACCGCCACAAGGTGACGGCGCTGCCCACCGGACAGGACCAGCTGTTCGTCGGGCTCCACCTCGTCCACGAGGTAACCAGTCCGCAGGCGTTCGGCATGCTGAGAGAGCGCGACCAGGAGGTCGCGTTCCCGAAGCGCACGCACGCGACCGTCGATCACATCGTGCCCACCGGCAACCGCGATCGGCCCTACCGCGACGAGGCCGCCGAGAACATGATGGCGGAGCTGGAGGAGAACGTCCGCGGCTCCGGTATCGACTTCTCCGACCCGGACTCCGGCGATCAGGGGATCGTCCACGTCATCGGGCCGGAGCAGGGGCTCACCCAGCCGGGGATGACGATCGTCTGCGGGGACTCGCACACGTCGACGCACGGCGCGTTTGGCGCGCTGGCGTTCGGCATCGGCACGTCGCAGATCCGCGACGTGCTGGCGACGGGCTGTATCGCCATGGAGAAGCAGAAGGTCCGCAAGATCGAGGTCACGGGCGAGCTCGGTGAGGGCGTCACCGCGAAGGACGTCATCCTCACGATCATCGGGAAGCTCGGGACCGACGGCGGCGTCGGCTACGTGTACGAGTACGCCGGCGAGGCTATCGAGGACCTCGGGATGGAGGGGCGGATGTCCATCTGCAACATGTCGATCGAGGGCGGCGCCCGCGCGGGGTACGTCAATCCCGACGAGACCACCTACGAGTGGCTGGCGGAGACGGACGCCTTCGCCGACGACCCGGAGGAGTTCGAGCGGCTGAAACCCTACTGGGAGTCGATCCGGACCGACGACGACGCCGAGTACGACGACGTGGTCACCATCGACGGATCGGCCATCGAGCCGACCGTGACGTGGGGGACCACGCCGGGCCAGACCGCGGGCATCACCGAGCCGATCCCGGACCCCGACGACCTCCCCGAAGAGGACCGCGACACGGCGCGGCGCGCGCAGAAGCACATGCGCGTCGATCCCGGCGACACGATGGAGGGGTACGACATCGACGTGGCGTTCCTCGGCTCGTGTACCAACGCGCGGCTGAAGGACCTCCGCGAGGCCGCGGCGTTCGTCGAGGGCCGCGAGGTCGACGACGACGTGCGCGCGATGGTCGTCCCCGGTAGCCAGCGGGTCCGCGACGCCGCCGAGGCTGAGGGGCTCGACGAGATCTTCAAGCAGGCGGGCTTCGACTGGCGCGAGCCCGGCTGTTCGATGTGTCTCGGTATGAACGACGACCAGCTGGTTGGCGACGAGGCGAGCGCCTCCTCGTCGAACCGGAACTTCGTCGGCCGGCAGGGCTCGAAGGACGGGCGCACCGTGCTGATGAGTCCGATCATGGTCGCGGCCGCGGCGGTGACCGGCGAGGTCACCGACGTCCGCGAGATGGAGGAGGTGGCGACCGTATGAGCTCGCCCGAGTTCAGCGCCGGCGAGGCACCGGCGGAGAAGGTCACCGAGGTCACCGGCACCGGGATCCCGGTCCGGGGCAACGACATCGACACCGATCAGATCATCCCGGCGCGGTTCATGAAGGTCGTCACCTTCGACGGGCTGGGCCAGTTCTCCTTCTTCGACCAGCGGTTCGACGACGACGACAACGAGAAGGACCACCCGTTCAACGAGGAGCAGTACCAGGGCGCGAACGTCCTGGTCGTCAACGCCAACTTCGGCTGCGGCTCGTCGCGAGAGCACGCTCCGCAGGCGCTGATGCGCTGGGGGATCGACGCCGTCGTCGGCGAGTCCTTCGCGGAGATCTTCGCGGGCAACTGCCTCGCGCTCGGTATCCCGACCGTCACGGCGGATCAGGAGGAGATCGAGGCGCTGCAGGACTACGTCGAGGCCAACCCCGACGCCGAGGTCGACATCGACGTGGCCGCGGAGACGATCACCTACGGCGACACCGTGGTCGACGCGACGGTCCACGACGCCCAGCGGAAGGCGCTCGTCGAGGGCGTCTGGGACACCACGGCGCTGATGGGCGCGAACGAGAGCGCAGTCCGCGAGACCGCACGGTCGCTCCCGTACGTACCGGCCGAGCACATCCCGGAGGACGAGGCGTGAGCCACGAGGTCGTCGTCATCGAGGGCGACGGGATCGGCCGTGAGGTCGTTCCGGCCGCCGTCGACGTGCTGGAGGCGCTCCCGGTCGACTTCGAGTTCGTTCAGGGCGACGCGGGTGACGCGGTGAAAGAGCGGACCGGCGATGCGCTCCCGGCGGAGACGTACGAGCTCGCGGCCGACGCGGACGCGACGCTGTTCGGCGCGGCCGGCGAGACCGCCGCCGACGTCATCCTCCCGCTGCGCAAGGCGGTCGACTCGTTCGTCAACGTCCGGCCCGCCAAGGCGTACCCCGGCGTCGACGCGGTCCGGCCGGAGACGGACGTGGTCTTCCTCCGCGAGAACACCGAGGGCGTCTACTCGGGCCACGAGGACCGCCTGAGCGACGACCTCTCGACGCTGACGCGGGTCGTCACCTCGTCGGCCTCCCGCGAGCTGGCGGAGTTCGCCTGCGAGTTCGTCGAAGACGAGCGAGGCCCCGCCGGCGACCCCGACGAGGGGTTCACGGTCGCGCACAAGGCGAACGTGATGCGCGAGACGGACGGCCGGTTCCGCGAGGAGGTGCTCGCGGTCGCCGAGGAGCGCGGCGTCGACGCCGACGAGGAGCTGATGGACGCGTTCGCGACGAAGCTCCCGCTCGACCCGACCCAGTACGGCGTGGTCGTCTGTCCGAACCTCGCCGGCGACGTGCTCTCCGATCTGGCCGCCGGGCTCGTCGGCGGGCTCGGTCTGCTTCCCTCGGCCAACGTGGGCCACGACAACGCGCTGTTCGAGCCGGTCCACGGCACCGCGCCCGACATCGCGGGCGAGGGGATCGCGAACCCGACCGCGGCGATTCTCTCGGCCGCCATGCTGCTTGAGTACCTCGGCCACGTCGAGGAGGGCCAGCGGGTGCGCGACGCCGTGGAGGGCGTGCTCTCCGACGGCCCGCGCACCGGAGACCTCGGCGGCGACGCGACGACCGACGAGGTCACCGCGGCGATCGTCGACCGACTGTAGGCCGCGACTGCCGCAACCCTTCTCCGTGCGATCGAGACCCGTGACCGCGGGCGAACCACAAGAAAGGAAACCCTGCGGCCCGTCGGCTCGCGTATGAGCAACTACGAAGTCGCGATGGAAGCCGCCTGGTTGGTCCGTGACGTCGAGGAGACCGACGACGCCATCGGCGTCGCGGTCAGCGAAGCCGGCAAGCGACTCAACGAGACGGACAAGCAGTACGTCGAGGTCGAGCCCGGCGTCACCGGCTGTCCGGTCTGCGGGGAGCCGTTCGACGCCGCGTTCCTCGCCGCGAACACCGCCCTCGTCGGACTCCTCCTGGAGATCGACATCTTCAACGCCGACAGCGAGGAGCACGCCGAGCGGATCGCGAAAAGCGAGGTCGGCGGCGCGCTCCGCGACGTTCCCCTCGAGGTCATCGAGGTCATCGAGACCGAGGGCGACGAGGAGGACGCCGACGTCGACGCCGGGCAGTGAACGCTCTGACGGCTGATCGCTAGGAGGGCTGGCCGCGGGCGCGTCGTACCGACGCCGGCGCGTCGCTACCGGCGTTATCGACACGGCGAGGGCGCCCGCGATATCGGTCGTTGCCGAAACCTTTTCTAATAACCCCTAGTTATTCAGCGTATGGAACTCCCGACGCCACAGGACCTCCGCGAGCGGCGGACGACGCTGGAGCTGACCCAGAGCGAGCTCGCCGACGCCGCGGACGTCTCGCAGCCGCTCATCGCGCGGATCGAAGGCGGCGATGTCGACCCTCGGCTCTCGACGCTCCGACGTATCGTCAACGCGCTCCACGAAGCGGAGGGGAAGGTCGTTCGCGCGAGCGACCTGATGAACGAGACGGTGATAAGCGTTGCTCCCGACGACGCGGTTCGCGAGGCGGTCGAGCTGATGGAAGAGGAGGCGTACTCGCAGTTACCGGTGCTCCAGAACGGCGTCCCGGTCGGCTCGATCAGTCAGGGAGACGTGATCCACGCCGGCGAGAACGTCGGCGATCACCCGGTCAGCGATGTGATGAGCGAATCGTTCCCCACGGTCGCGCCCGGCGCGACCGTCGACGAGGTCCGGAACCTCCTTGACCACTACAAGGCGGTGATGGTGACCGACGGCGGCGAGACGGTCGGCATCATCACCGAGGCCGACATCGCCGCGCACCTGTCGTAGGGCGATCCGCGTCGCACGCGACGTTCACCCGAGACGGTCGAGCCGTCCCGCGCGTCCTCACCCCTCCCGTCGCTCCGAGAGCCGCTCCCAGATCTCCGTACAGCCGGCGCCGTCCTCGATGTCGTCGAGGTGGTCCGTGCCGTCGTCGGGGTCGGCGTCCGCCTCTCTCTCTGGGTCTACCTCCCCTCGCTGGTCGCTTTCGGCCGCTTCTCGGTCGTCGTCGGTCGTTTGTCGATCGCCTCGCTGCGTCATCGTCCCTCCGGGGTATCGCCGAAGAGTTCGGGCGCTACGTCCGCGGACGCGTGCTGTCTATACTCGCGGTCGTCGACCGGGCCAGCGAGTGGATCGTCGGTGGCCTCGGGGACCGAATCGGTCATCACACCACCGTAAGCGCGTACGAGCCATAAGTATCGCCACACATGTAAATCAGACCAGTACTCTCGGATACCGGAGTTCGTGTCCGGTAGTCAGGAAGCTAATTTTACGGTCGATCGCCTTGCAGTCCGTCGGTTTTCCCGATCCTGCGGCGTCATCGAAACGGTCGCCGATTGCGACCACCGTCACGCATTGGGTCGTTGCGGGCGAACTGGGGGTGTGACCACTCGTCTGCGCGTCCTCGACGACGGGGCGTGGATCTCCGTCAACGACGGCCGGGAAGTGCGTGTCAGCGAACTGTGGCGCCTCGACGCACCGGAACTGTGCGAGTGCGCGCTCACCGACCTGGTCGTCGAGAACTTCCAGTCGGTCGGCGTCGACGGCTCGACCGTGGAGGTCCGGGCCTACGGTCAGTGTATCGCCTGCGGGGCGACGGGAACCACCGGCTGGATCCCCGTCGGCCGGGTACGTGGTGGTGAGTTCACCGAACTCGACCGTTCCGCGGTCCGCCGGGTGCGACGCTGAGGGTAGCGGAAACATATGCCACATCGGTGCAGCACCGGGGAAGGTTGACTCGACGCGGTCGCCTATGTGGTCGTCGGCTGTACACCGGATCGATGCCAACAGACGTCGAGAACTGGAAATCGGAGGTGTACGGCAACGAGATCCGCGACCGCCTGTTCGAGTTCGCCGAGGAGGGGTTCGACTCGATCCCGGACGACGAGCGGGACGCGTGGTTCGAGCGCTTCAAGTGGTGGGGCCTGTACCACCAGCGGAACGGACAGGAGGGGTACTTCATGATGCGGATCGGGACCCCGAACGGCGTGCTCGAGCCGGGACAGCTCCGAACCGTCGGCGAGATCGCCGACGAGTACGCTCGCGGCCCCGGGGTGAACCCGATCTTCGGCGGCGCGTACGCCGACTTCACCACCCGACAGTCGATCCAGCTCCACTGGATCGAGCTGTCGGACGTGCCGGCCATTTTCGAGAAGCTGGAGGAAAACGGGCTCTCGACCCAACAGGCCTGCGGCGACTCGTGGCGGAACATCGTCGGGAACCCCGTCGCGGGCAAGGACGGACAGGAGGTGATCGACGCGTGGCCCGTAATCTCCGAGCTCAACGAGACGTTCAAGGGGAACGACGACCACGCGAACCTCCCTCGGAAGTGGAAGGTGTCGGTGACCGGCTCCGCCGACGGCTCCGGGCAGGGCGACATCAACGACCTCGCGTTCGAGCCCGCGTACAAGGCGGTCGGCGGAGGCAGCGGCGGAGACGGAGCCGGCGGCGAGACCGAGGACACCGTCGGATTCAACGTCAGAGTCGGTGGCGGGCTCGCCCGCAACGAGCCGCGGTTCGCTCGCGACATCGACGTGTGGGTCCCCCCGGATCGGGTGCCGGACGTGGCCGGCGGGCTCTCCGCGCTGTTCCGCGACTACGGCGACCGCGAGGACCGGTACAACGCGCGGGTGAAGTTCCTCGTCGACGAGTGGGGCGCGGACGAGGTCCGCGAGACGCTACAGGAGGAGTACGTCGACTTCGAGCTGGAGACCGCCGGCCGGGACGTTCGCGAGGAGTACACCTACAACGCCGGCGAGGGCGAGCGCAACGACCTGATCGGCGTCCACGACCAGAAAAACGGAGAGAACTTCGTCGGGCTGAACGTGCTCGTCGGGCGGATGGGCGCCGACGACGTGCTCGAGCTGGCCGACCTGGCCGAGGAGTACGGCTCCGGCGAGGTCCGGCTCTCGCAGCGCCAGAACGTCGTCGTCACCGACGTGCCGGACGACGCGCTCGACGAGTTCCTCGACGAGCCGCTGCTCGACCACTACTCGCCTTCCCCCTCGCCGTTCATGCGCGGCTCGGTCGCGTGTACCGGCACGGAGTTCTGCTCGCTGTCGATCGTGGAGACGAAGAACCGACAGGTCCGATTCGCTCGCTGGCTGAAGGCCAACGTCGACCTCCCCGACGACGTCGACGAGTTCCACATTCACCTCTCCGGGTGTACGGCCTCGTGCGCCCAGCCGCAGATCGCCGACGTGAGCCTGCGCGGGATGAAGACCCGCAAGGACGGGGACCCCGTGGAGGCGCTCGACGTGGGGCTCGGCGGCGGGCTCGGCGAGGATCCGCAGTTCGCCCGGTGGGTCACCCAGCGCGTGCCCGTCGACGAGGTGCCGGGCGCGCTCGCGAATCTCGTGGAGAGCTTCGCCGCCGAGCGCGACGAGGGCGAGTCGTTCCGAGCGTTCGTCGCCCGCTACGACGACGACGAGCTCGACGCCCTCGTGGAGCCCGAGGAGACCGATTACGAGGACCCGATGATGCACAACACGAAGCGCACTTGGTACCCGTACGCCGAGGACGACGCGATGGAGGACGCGCCGCCGACGCCGGCGGACGACTGACGATGCGCTCGACGGACCCGGAGGCGAACCGATGAGCGATCGACTGCTCCGCGTGAACGCCTACACGACGCTCGATCTCGTGGAGGGGCGCGCCCGCGGCCACGAGTTCGAGAGCGAGGCCCCCGGCGTCGTGAACGTCACCGCGCCTCGGGAGGACCCAGAGCACGTCACGTTGCAAGTCGAACTCGACGACACGGCGATCGACGACCTCACCGCCCACGCCGACGAGATCGACCTCTCCACCGCGCAGGCGCGGACACTCGCCGAGACGCTGGAGTCGACGGCGGACAGGGTCGACGCCGCGCGAGACGGCGACGACTGCTTATAAACAAGCGCAGCGGTGCGGTGGCGCGCGCCTCCGAGCGCCCGTTGGGCGCTCGGAGCGCGTGCGAGGGACGCGGCGACCGAAGGGAGCCGCGAGGCTGGGGAGGTGTGAGGCTGCGGTTGCGGTGTGGGTGGGATTCAAAGGGGTAGCCGCGAGGACGGCACAGGCGTTCACGAGAGCAAAGCTCTCGTGAGCCAGTCAGAACGCGAAGCGTTCTGATGACGACGTAAGCACCGCAACGAGGGAGCGAAGGAAGTGAGCGACCGAGTGAGGAGCGTGGTTCGAGAGAGCTACGCTCTCTCGTCATCACGAGACGCCTTTGGCGTCTCGAACGACAGCGAGCGTGTGCCGTCCTCGCGGCTGGGGCTTTGGAGGTATGCTCCACCGGTTCGTGATCAACGATTTATAAATGAGCGGCTGAGGCTCTGGAAGTGTCCGCCGTCGAGCCGAAGTTACGGATTTATAAGCGATCATCTGAAAATCGGAAGCGGTCCACCGCGCGAGTAACCGTTTATCAGCGAACACTTAGAACTCCGTCAGAAACGGTCCTCACGCTAGCGTCCATTTATAACTCTAGTCCGCGGATCGCGACGCTTCCCTCCTCGCCACCGTCCCCGTCTTCCACCCGTCCGATCACGCGTCCGTCGGTCTCGGCGGCCAGCGACTCGGCCGCGTCGGGGTCGAGCGCCGCGACGAAGCCGGTCCCCATGTTGAACGTCCGGTGCATCTCCTCGTCGGAGACGCCCCCCACCGACTGCACGAACTCGAAAACCGGCTGGGGGTCGAACGCGTCGTCGACGACGTACCGGTTCGCGCCGAGCCGCGTCAGGTTGGTCCAGCCGCCGCCGGTGACGTGGGCCGCGCCGCGTACGCCGTGGTCGCGCATCGGGTCGAGGAGGTCGGTGTAGATCCGGGTCGGCTCTAAGAGGGCCTCGCCGACCGTCTCGTACCCCTCGAACGGACACGGGTCGGTGTACGCGTGCTCGCGAGTCGCGGCCTCGCGCGCGAGCGTGAGCCCGTTCGAGTGGATCCCCGACGACTCCCAGCCGACCAGCGCGTCTCCCGGCCGCGCCGCACCGTCGAAGACGGCCTCTTTCGCGGCGAGCCCGGCGCAGGTCCCCGCCAGATCGAGGCCTTTGATCACGTCGGGCATCACCGCCGTCTCGCCGCCGACGAGTTCCATGTCGGCGAGGTCGGCGCCGCGCGCGAGCCCCTCGCCGACCTGCTCGGCGAACCGCTCGTCGGGCTCGTCGACCGCGAGGTAGTCGACGAACGCGACGGGGCGGACGCCGGCGGCGACGAGGTCGTTGACGTTCATCGCGATGCAGTCGATCCCGACCGTCGAGTAGTCGCCGAGCGCCTCGGCGACGAGGAGCTTCGTCCCGACCCCGTCGGTCGCCAGCGCGAGGTAGCGGTCGCCGATGTCGAGCAGACCGGCGTAGTCGCCCTCTCCCTCGCCGACCGCGCCGATCAGCGCGGCGGTCGCCGCCTCGCTGGCGTCGATGTCGACGCCCGCGTCCGCGTAGGTGAGTTCGTCGTCGGCGTCGCCTCCGCTCGCGTTTCCGTCGTCTTCGCCGTCGCCCTCGGTCATGTGTGTCGAGGGACGCCCGCGGAGCAAAAGCGCACCGTTCCCACCGAGCGACCGAGACGTCAGCGATGGATCCCCCGCCCGACTCAGAACGGCCCGCCGAAGCCGAGCCCGAGAACGAACACGAGCCCGACCGTGAGCAGGACGGAGAGGGCGAAGAAGCCGGCCCACACCGGCTTGCTCCACCCGATCACGGTCTTCCCGTCGAGTGGGCCGTACGGGATCAGGTTGAAGGCCGCGAGGAAGACGTTGATCGCGATCCCGCGAGAGCCGATCAGCGTGACCACCGGGCTCCCGATGACCGGACCGAGCAGGAGCGCCGGCAGGAACACGAGCGTGAGCAGGAGGTTGACGACCGGTCCCGCCAGCGCGATGTGGCCGTGTTCCTCGGGCGTCAGTCGGCCTCTGTGGTGGACCGCGCCCGGCGCGGCGAAGATGAAGCCGAGGAGCGAGCTCATCACGGCCAGGAACAGCATGCTGTTGTCCGCGCGGAACTCGGCCACTTGGTCGTAGTGGACCGCGACGACCTTGTGAGCGATCTCGTGGAGGAGGAACGCGACGCCCGCGGTGAGCAGACCGACCAGCAGCGGCGGGACGACGCCCGCCGCGAGCAGCCGATCGAAGCCGGCGGTGCCGTTCACGAAGAAGAACGTGAACGCGACGCCGAGCGCGAGCCACGCGACCACCAGGTCGCGGATCTCGGTCCCGCTGAAGTAGAGGCCGGCGATCCGGCGGCCTTGAAGGGTTCCGCTCATGCGTTCACCTCACCGGCGCGTCGGGTTATGCCCACCGCAAGGCACCGACTCATGCTCCACCCGTGACCGCGCTCCGGATCAGATCCGCGCCGGTCTGTGCCCCCTCGATCATGAGCCGCCCCACCTCGTCGACGCCGCCAACGTCGCCGAACATCGCGGGGATGACGTACACCGCGAACAGGAAGCTCGCGACGATGCTGCCGATGTTCGTCATCGCGACCACGACGATGAGCTTGAACAGGGGCACGTCGAGCATCGCGGAGACCAGCTCCGAGGGCGACTGCGTCTCGTCGGAGAGCAGTTCGTTGAGCCGCCCGATGTCGCCGACGTTCACCGTCAGGCTCCGGAGTTCGACGTAGCCCGTGAACCAACCGGGAGCGAGCATCGGGTTGATCGAGGTCATCCACGCGACGGCACCGCCGACCCCCGCCGAGGTCCAGCGCGCGCCGGCGAGCTTCGCGAACGCGAACGCGAACGCGCCGTTGATCAGGAACCACGCGCCGAACAGCCGGAACAGGAACGCGTTCTCCACGCCGGCGAGCGCGAGGAGGACGAAAAAGCCCACGAACCCGACGGTGATCGCGTAGCCGATCGCCTTCTTCCACGGGAGTCCCCGCCCGCGCTCCTTCCCGACGAGGTCCTCCATCGGCGGGAGCGACGCGGGATCGGAGAGATACCCCTCGATCCCCGCGCGGTGGCCCGCGCCGACGACGGCGACCACGTCGTACCCGGCCTCGCGGAGGGCGACGAGCCGGTGGGAGATGAAGGCGTCGCGCTCGTCGATGAGCGCTTCCGCGCCGCCCGGAGAGAACTGCCGGAACTCCTCCATCATCATCGTCACCACGTCGGTGTCGGTTAGGTCCTCCATCCCCAGCTCCTCGATCCCGCCGTGTTCGGGCTCGCCGGTGCCCCGCCCGACGACGGTCATCGCGAGAGACGCGAACACGCCGAGGGTCAGGCCGAGCGAGATTCCGAGCCCGAGACTCCCGACCGCCGTCACGGCGAAGCCGCCGAGGTACGTCTCGACGAGCCCGTCGAGCGCGCCGACCGCGGCGGCGGTGATTCCGGAGGAGACGCCCAGTATCGCCGCGGCGTAGAGGCGTCCGTCGGGCGAGAGCGCGACTTTCCCGACCTGATCGACGGCGATCGCGACCGCGACCGCGGCGAGGACGCCGCCGGTGACGCTCGTCAACAGCGCGTCGGTGACCCCGACGCTCCCGCCGAAGAGCCCGATCACGGGGCCGGCGATGATCCCGACGAACAGTCCGACCAACACCCCGACCACGCGGGAGTCGGTGACGCCGAACGCGAGCCCGCCCACCATGCGCAACTTCTCGGCGATCGACATCCGGGCCCAGAAGCGCTGGATCGTCGTCTGGATGTCCCGGTCGACTAGCGCCACGTCGATGCCGAGCCCCTCGGCGACGTCGATGGCGGCCCGCATGTCGGCGCCGGGCTCGATGTCGAAGCGGTCGCCGAGTTGCGTCTGGACGTACGACAGCATCCAGTACGCGAGGAACTGGAAGACCGTGTTTCCCCGCAACAGGTCGCTCGCGTCGAGGTCGTCGGGACTCTCGCCGTTCATCTGGCGGTACCGGCCCTCGTCGAGCTCGACGGCGACCACGTCGGGCCGCTCGCGCTCGATCGTCTCTTCGACCTCGTCGACGGACTGCTCGGAGACGTGCGCGGTTCCGACCACCGTCACCGAGCCGTCTCCGTCGCCGCCGTCGGGAGGCGATCCGATCGCGCCGCTCGCAGGGGCACCCTCGCCGCCGGTCGACGCCGAGTCGATTTCCGTCGGCGCCGGGTCGCTCGCCGTCGGGGGCGGGGACGCGCCGTCGGATCCCCCTGGCGTCTCTGTCATTGCCACGACGTACTCCGTCGTCGCGTTTAGGGTTTGTGAGTCGGTGACCCCGCGTCTCCCCCTCGAAGATCCAACAAATTTGTATCCTCACGGCGCGGAGGGGCCGGTATGTCGCGGCTGTTGCCCTCCCTCCCCGACGCGACCCCCGAAGACAGAGAGCCCCGGGTGGTCGGCGTCGACGACGACGACGCGGACGAGCTCATCGCCGCGCTCGGCTCCGAGACGGCGCGCGAGATACTCACGCGCCTCCACGACGAGCCGGCGACCAAATCGGAGCTCGCCGACGCCGTCGACACCTCGCTCCAGAACGTCCAGTACCACCTCTCGAAGCTCGACGGCGCCGACCTCGTCGACGTCGTCGACACGACCTACTCCGAGAAGGGCCGAGAGATGGAGGTGTACGCGGCCGCGGACGAGCCGCTCGTGCTCTTCGCCGGCGGCTCGGAGGCGTCGCGCGGGATCAAGTCGGCGCTGATGCGGCTGCTCGGCGGCTACGGGATCATCGGGCTGGCGGCGGTCGCGGCCCAGCGGGTCCTCTCGGTGACCGGACCGACCGCCCGCGTGTCGAGGAGCACGGACGGGAGCGCCGGTAGCGACGGCGGCGACGTCGCGACCGAAGACGCCGCGGACGGGCCCACTATTGAGTCCTCCCCCGACGGCGGCGGAAGCGGAGAGATCGACGGCACCGTCGAGTACGTCGTCGATCCGCTGGCGGACTACGCCGTCTCGCTGCTCGAGCCCGGAGTCGTATTCTTCCTCGGCGCCGCGCTCGTGTTCACGATCGGCTGGGCGTACTGGTACTGGGGCGACCGCTGAGGGGGTCCGCTACCCGAGCGAGGAGTCACCGGGGCTGCCAGCGATCGCGTGGGACAGCTATTCATGTCGCCGCCGCCACGATCCGGTATGGAACACGAAGCCGAGGTCGTCGGGGTCGGAGCGGGCTCCGCACCCGGCGGCGACGTGCCGGCAGTCATCCTGTCCGCGCGCGACGAGTACGTCCCGATCTTCGTCAGCGCCGATCAGGCCCAGTCGATCGGGATGGCGCTCGAAGGCGAGCCGTTCGATCGGCCGCTGACGCACGATCTCCTCGTCGATATCCTCACCGAGTTCGGGGGAGCGATCGACCGCGTCCGGGTCGACGACCTCCGAGACGGTACCTTCTACGCGAAGGTTGACGCCGAGCGGTACGAGGACGGCGAGCCGGAACGGTTCGTCTTCGACGCGCGCCCCTCCGACGCGCTCGCGCTCGCCGTCCGGATCGACTGTCCGATCGTCGTCTCCGACGAGGTGATCGACGAGGCGGGACGCTCGCAGGACTCGGTCCGGTTCGACGACGGCCCTCAAGAGGGGGCCTGACTTCCCGCGCCGCCCGCTGTCCGGCGCCGCTAGCCGCCCCTGTTCGGCGCCGCTAGCCGCCCGCCCCTGTACCGCCAGCCGCACCCCCGTACCGCCAGCCGCCCGACGCCGGTCACCGGGTTGAAGTCGCCCGCCGTCCCACCGACGACATGGACGAGACGGCAACAGTCGCGGAGTCGTACACCGAGATGACCGAACTGCTGTTGCCGAACGACACGAACAACCTCGGACGAGCACTCGGGGGCGCGGTCCTCCACTGGATGGACATCTGCGGCGCCATCGCCGGGATGCGCTTCTCGAACCGACAGGTCGTCACCGCCTCGATGGACCACGTCGACTTCATCTCCCCCATCGAGATGGGCGAAGTCGCTGTCATCGAGGGGTATGTGTTCAACGTGGGGACCACGAGCCTCGACGTGAAGGTCGACGTGCGCGCCGAGAACCCCCGTACCGACGAGGAGCGCCGCACGACGACCTCCTACTTCACGTTCGTCGCGCTCGACGACGAGGGGAACCCGGCGAGCGTCCCGGAGCTGACGACGCCGACGCCGGAGGAGGAGGCGCTGCGCGACGAGGCGATCGAGGGGCGTCGCGAACAGCTCACCGACATCGTCGAGCGGTACGACCTGTAGGTTGGCAGTGTGGTCGGCTGGCGACCTCCAGACGGCTCACCGGGTCGTGCTCACGTCGTCGACGCCGCCGTCGACCGCCTCCGCCGATCCGGCGACCACGTCGACGAAGCCGTCCGTCTCCGCGACCGCGTCCTCGTGCGCCTCGCGGACCAGCGCGGTGGATTCGTCGACCGATCCCACGTTGCCGGCCGCGGCGAGGTGGCTCCCGCAGCCGCAGTCGGACGCGCCGAAGCCGCCGACCGGGCCCGCGGGGAGTCGGTCGGCGACCGCGCACTCCACGTCGGCGCCGACGCTCCGAACGACGCGGTCGATCCGGGCGTCGGGGCGGCCGAGCAGGTAGTCGACGTGCCAGTGGCGCACGTCGTGTTCGCCCCGAGCGGTCCGACGGTGGCGGTCGACGCGGGAGAACCCGCTGGCGCCGAGCGCGCTGCCCGTGTAGGCGTAGACGCCGGATTCGAACCGATGTTCCCCGAGGGCGCCGACCTCGATCGCCGCCGGCGACGCGAGTTCGACGAGGAGGGTGTAGGTGCCGCCGCCCGGGTCGTCAGAATCCGCTCCCGCTCTGCCCCCGCTCACGACAGCGCCTCCGGCCGCTCGCTCGCCGCGGGACGGAGGTCGTCCACGAGCTCGCTCGCGGCCTCGGTCAGATCGTAGGTGTCGTGTACGTCGGCGGGGTCGCGACCCCGCCCAGACAGAGTTCCGACGACGCCGGCGATCCGGTCGTAGTTGTCGCGCACCAGCCCGCCGACGATCTCGGGGGTGCCCGCGCGCTCGGCCAGCTCCTCCGCCGCCGAGCGGCCGGCGTACACCCGCCTCTCGCCGGGGTCGACGAACACCATCGCGAACGGGCGCGAGCCGAACTGCGCGTCGAGGAACGGGCCGACGGGCTCGGCCTCCCACGGCACCGCGACGACGCCCTCCAGCCGCCGGAGCGCGACGGCCGCCACCGAGCAGTACGGGCAGTCGCCGTCGAAGATCAGCACCGGCGCGTCCGAGTCGGTATCCATGTTTACACTACGCGTCCCGGCCGCTTAAGCGGTCGGCCGGAGCGACTGCAGTTTAAAAGGGATCGAGCGAACCGATCAGTGCGAGTGGCCGAGCGCGTCCTCGAGCGACTGACCGAAGCGTTCCTCGAACAGCTCCGCGGCGGTGTCGTTCATCTCCGCGATGTCGTCCGGGACCTCGCCCTCGCTGTGGTGAGCGATGACGTGGGCTTGCTGGGCCATCGCCTGCACCACGACGTCGCTGACGACGCGGGTCGGCTCCTCGCCCTGCTGGCTGAGCACGTCGACGAGGCCGGCGGGCAGTTCGAACGACTCCTCGTTGCCGTCGGGGTCGGTGACCGTGTAGGTCTCAGTATCTCCCATACCCGTCGGACGGGAGCCGTACATAAGGGTCTGTGGAAACCGGGCGCGGTCCGCTGACAGTCCCTTCCCGAGCGGTCTCGATCCGTCCTCACCCGTGCGCCGAGATCGCCTTCACCGAGAAGCCGGAGCCGACGATGCTCGCGAGGTACAGCGCGATGGCCGTCACGACGATCGACCCTCCAGAGGGGAGCCCGAGGCCGATCGAGACGGCGAATCCGCCGATCACCGACAGCTGGCCGAAGATCACCGCGAGGTACATCGTCTCGCGGAAGCTCCGGGCGATCTGGGAGGCGGCCGCGACCGGGACGACGAGCATTGCGGCGACGAGGATGACGCCGAGCACCTGCATCGCGCCGACGACGACGACCGCGGTCATCACCACGAGCAGCGTGTTGTAGCCGGTGACGTTCAGCTGGGCGACGCGGGCCGCCTGCTCGTCGAAGGTGATGAACAGGAGCTGTTTGTACGTCAACGCGACCCCGGCGACGACGAGGATCGACAGCGCCCCCATCAGTCGCGCGCCCTCGGCCGTGACGACCGCGAGGTTCCCGAACAGGTACCCCTCGATGTTGATCGCCGTCAGCCCCCGACCGTAGCTGACGATCAGCGTGCCGACAGCGAAGCTCCCGCTGAGCATGATCGCGATCGGCACGTCGCCGTAGGCGTCGGTGCGCTCGGTGAGCCACTGGACCACGAGCGCACCGAGGATTCCGACGACCAAGGCGATCAGAAGCAGCGAGCCGTTCCAGCCCGTCGCGGCGTTGACGAGGATGCCGATCGCGACGCCCGCGAACGCGGTGTGCGCGAGCGTTTCGCCGATCAGCGCCATCTCGCGGTGGACGAGGAACGACCCGACGAGCGGCGCGACGACCCCGACGAGCACGCCGACCGCCATCGACTGCCACATGATCGGGTGCCGGAACACGTTCGTCCCGAAGGCGGCGTCCATCCCCCGCCCGAACGACCGGAACGCGGCGTATAGATCGCTCGCGACCGGGAGGTCCTGCGCCCAGTAGAGGAGGAGGAACCCGAGCATGCCGAGCGCGACGAACGCGGTGAGGCCGATGCCGGCGAGTTCGATCCGCCGCCGGAGCCCGCGGTCAGGCCTCGCGTTCGCGTTCGATTCGGTCTCCCCCTCGCCGTCCGGCGTCGCGGTCCCGCTCATCAGTGGTGGTGGTGGACGACCTGTCCGGTGGTGCCGTACGCCTCCGCGAGGGCGTCGCTCTCGACGAACGACTCGGTGTCCCCGTGGTGGTACAGCTCGGTGTTGATACAGGCGATGCGGTTCGCGCGGTCGGTGACGACGCCGATGTCGTGTTCGATGAGGATGATGGTGATCCCCTCGTCGTTCAGCTCGTCGAGGAGGGCGTAGAAGGCGTCGCGCGACTCGGCGTCGACGCCGACCGTCGGCTCGTCGAGCGCGAGGAGGTCCGCGTCGCTCGCCAGGGCCCGAGCGATGTACGCCCGCTGCTTCTGCCCGCCGGACAGCTCCGAGACGAGCCGGTCGGCGAGGTCGTCGATGCCGACCGTCTCGATCGCGTCCGCGACGGCGACGCGGTCGGCCTCGGAGAGCCTCCCTCGGCCGGCGTGCGCGAACCGACCCATCGTAACGCACTCGCGGACGGTGACCGGCATCGCGCCGCCCCGGCTGGTCGCCTTCTGTGAGACGTAGCCGATCCGGCCGCCGTCGTCGAACTCCTCGACCGGTCGCCCGAACAGTTCCACAGAGCCCGCGTCGGGCTCGTGGAGTCCGAGCATGAGGTGGAGCAGGGTGGTCTTCCCGGAGCCGTTCGGCCCGACGAGCCCGAGGAAGTCGCCCTCCTCGACCGTCAGAGAGACGTCGCTCACGGCGACGGTGTCGCCGTAGGAGAACGTCACGCCGTCGAGGTCGACGATTGCGGTCACTGCGTGTGTCCGATCTGGGTCGCCCGAACGTTTAGCTCTTTTAGTCCGTCGTCGCGCCGGCGGGTCGGCCGCGGCTCGTTCACCGATTCCCTCACTACGCGCCGAACGCCCGTTCGAACGCGGGGACGTTGACCTCGGTCATCTGTTCGAGGTAGCCGTAGCCGGCGTCGTTCCACTCCTCCGTCGTGCCGCCGGCCGGCGAGACCGCGGTCGTCTCCGTCGCGTCGCTGTTCTCGACTATCGTCTCGGCGAGCCTGGTCGACTCGAAGCGGTCGTAGAGGATCGTGTCGATTCCCTCGGCGTTCACCAGCTCGATGGTGTCGGCGATCTCGCTCTGGCTCGGCTCGTTCTGCGGCGAGACGCCGACCGGCGAGTGGAGCCGGAACCCGTAGCGCGCCTCCAAGTACTGGAAGGAGTTGTGGCCCGCGATGACGGCCACGTCGCGGGCGGCGTCCTCGGCGATCGACTCGAACGCGGCGTCGACTCCGTCGAGCTCCTCGGCGTACGCGGCCGCGTTATCGGCGTAGACCTCGGCGTTGTCCGGATCGGCCTCGCCGAGCCCGGCCGCGATGGTGTCGACCATTTCGGCCGCGAAAACCGGATCGACCCAGACGTGGGGATCGTACTGGCGGTCGTTGTTGTCTCCTTCGCCGTCGTGGCCGTCCTCGTCCTCGTCGTGGGGCTCCCCGTCGTGTCCGTCTTCACCTTCCTCGTCCTCGTGCGAATGGTTCCAGTCGAGGAGATCGTCCTCGACGTCGGCGAGCGCGTCGATGACGGCGACGGAGTCGTAGTCGGCCTCCAGCGTCGCGGCGAGGTCCTGCGCCCACGAGAACTCGGGGCTATCGAGGTAGACGAACGCGTCGGTCGAAGCGATGTCGGCGGCGAGGTTGCCGTCAGGCGTCCACCCGTGGCCGAGACGGCCGACCTCGACGGGGCTCTCGAAGCTCGCGCGGTCGCCGGCGACCGCGTTCGCCCAGTCGTTGAGCGTAAAGAAGGCGGCGTACCCGCCGTCGAACCCGGCGGTGCCCTCGTCCGCGGCGCCAGAACAGCCGGCGAGAGCGGTCGCCGCGCCGGCGGCCAGCAGTCCCGCGCCGCGCTTCACCACCGATCGACGTGAGTGAGCCATACCCGTCACTACCGCGTTTTAACAGAAAAGTATTGTTATTTCACAATAGAAGTTTAATAAATCTCGGGCGCGAGAGCGGGTTCGATTAACAACGTGGGTTCCGCGGGCGAACCTGGCGGGCGATCCGTTTACCCCGTGAGATCGACAGTCGTCGCGTCAGCGAGATCCGCGAGCCGCTCGGGAGGGATCGCGAACACTGCGCTCGGCGTCCCCGCCGCACCGTAGACGGTGTCGTACCCCGCGAGCGTCGGGTCGAAGACGGTCGGCAGCGCGGCGTCGTGACAGATCGGCGGCACGCCACCGATGCTCCAGCCGACGACCTCGCGTATCTCCTCCGGATTCGCCATCGCCGCCGAGGCCGCGCCGAACCGCTCCGCGACCGCGTCCAGATCGAGCCGATTCGCGCCGCTCGTGATAGCCGCGACGAGGGACTCCGGACCCGCCTCCCGCTCCGGCTCCGAGAGCGACACCACGATGGTGGAGGCGATCGCCGCGGTGTCACAGCCGACGGCGTCGGCGGCCGCGGCCGCCGTCTTCGTCCCCGCGTCGAACTCCAGCACGTCGAGGTCGACGCCGTGTCGGTCTCGCGCTCGTTCCGCGAACTCAGTCGCGCGCTCGTGCATGACGAGAAAGAGGTCCGCGGCCGGGTATGAAGCTCTCGGCCGCGGCACGTATGGCGATCGTTGAAACCGACCGCCGGGCGCGGCGCGGTCGACGCCTCACCGCGTCCGAAGCTCGTCTTTGTCCTTGATCACGCGGGCGTCGCCTTCCCCGGACGTGACCTCGTTGACGAGGTCGTACAGGTCGTTTTGAAGCCCGGCCGGAAAGGTGAGCACGCCCACCCACGAGCCGTCGTTCTGCCACTCCTCGCGTTCGAGGTCACCGAACTCGCGGATCTGGGCTTGCCCGGAGCCCGCGTAGTCGGCGGGGAGTTGGACCGCCATCGTCACCTCCTCGAATCGGATCGGGATGACGGGGCGGAGCGCCTCGAGGGCGTCGTCGACCTGGTTCTCGACCGGCTCCATCGGGTCGACCTGAAAGCCCGCCTCTTCGAGGGCGCGCTCGATCCGCTCGGGCGGGTGCGGCGAGTCGTCCATCTGCGGGTTCACGGCGTTGCGCGTGATGGTGGTGACGAGCTGGTTGTGCTTGCGTTCCATCATCTCCTCGCGCTGCTCGGCGGTGATCTGGATCTCCCCGCGCTCGACGACCTCGGGGATGACCTCGAGCGGATCGGTCGTGCCGAACACGGTCTCTAGGTCCTCCTCGGCCGGCCGATCCCCGCGCGACGCGTTCTCGAACACGTCCTCGGCGGCGATCACGTCCTCCAAGTCGCCCTCGAACTCCCCCCGTTTCATCGCGAGCGCGGCGTCGGGGTCGATCAGCACCTCGAACCGTTCACCGTGCGACTCCAGTCGCGCCGTCACGGCCTCGTCGAGCGATATCATACTGACCGATACCACCCCCGTCGTGAAAAAGCCTCCCGCGCCGCGACATCGACTGTCCGGTTCGGATCGGTCCACCCCTCCGGTTAGCTCCCCACCGAGTGCCGCTCGTCCGTCCATTCGCCGCGACAGGCCTCCGAGCAGAAGTTCCGGTGCACCGCGTCGTCGCCGTCGACCCACGTCACCGTCCGTCGGTCGGCTCCCAGCGCCGGCTCCCCGCAGGTCGCACAGCGCGGCGCGGACTCCTCGTCGACGTCCTCTTCGAGGTCGGAAGTCGGATCTACCATACCCGTCCGTACACCTCCGGACACTTGAACCTGCGAAGGGCGGCAGTTCTGGCCGTGCGGATCGCCTTACCGACCGACGGGGTGGCCGCCGCTCCCTTCACTCCGCCTACCTCCGTCGTTTCGCCCGCGTCCCCGCCGCCTCCCGGTCGCCGCCGCGATCCGCGAGGGGTGTTCGACCGCGAGCTCCGCGTTTACCGGCGGGTCGGTGAGAGTCCGCTCGCGGCCGTCCGGCCACCGCACGTCCACTCGGACCGGGGTCGCCCCGCCGAGCCCGAAGTGCGCCACCGGTTCGGTCTGACAGAGACAACCGCCGCCGGCGTCGACGGTACGGCGTTGGACGCCGTCGGCCGTTTCGAGCCGGACAACGGCGCCCCGGGCCGGCGCCCCGTGCCGCGTGGTCGGACGAACGCGGACCCATCCGGCGGCCGCCGCAGTCGGGTCCTTATACACCGAGATCGGTTGGGCCGCGACCTCGCCGTGGACCACGATCAGTTCGAGGACGCCGTCGCCGTCGAGGTCGGCCGCGACCGCGCCGGTTCCGAACCCGTCCGGTTCGGCGGCCGGTCCCGGGTCGACGCGGCGCCAGCGCGCGTCGTCGCCCTCGGCGGTCTCGCCCGCCCCCTCGCTCGCTCTCTCGCCGCCGCGCGCGAAGAGCCGATTCGGCCCTCCCGAGGCGTTGAAGAACAGCTCTTCGCGGCCGTCGTTGTCGAAGTCCGCGGCGACGACGGTCCGGACGCGGCCGGTCTCACGGAGCGCGGGCGGCGCCGCGTCGACGAACCCGCCGTCGGGCGCTCTGCGGAGGAGGCGGTTCGGCCCGCTCTCGTTGCCGACCGCGAACGCGAATCGACCGCCCTCGTCGACGAGGGCGGCCCCCCGCGTGTCGCCGGCCGGGTCCGAGAGCGCGGCGCCGCCGTCGGCGTTGTCGTAGTGGCCGCCGTCGTTCCGGAACAGCCGGTTCGGTCCCCGCTCGACGCCCGCGAACAGGTCGCCCTCGCCGGAGCAGTGTGGGACCGTGAGCAGCGACCGACACCCCCCGTCGACCTCTAGCCCGACCGCGTCGGCCATGTCCGTGATCTCGCCGTCGTCGCCGATCTCGTAGAAGGCGAGCGGGGCCGCGTACCCGGAGACGGCGACACCGTATCGGCCGGTCCCGAGGCGGTCGAGCGCCGCGACCGATCGACCGGCGCGCACGTCGAGCCGATCCGCGTTCACATCGAGCGCGAATAGGTCGGTCCAGCGGTATCGCTCGGACTCGAGCCGATTTAAGAGGAGGTCCGGGTCGCCGCCGCCGTCGACGCCCTTGGTGCAGTTGTGGACGTACACCTCCTCGCAGCCGTCGGCGTCAAGGTCCGCCGCGCACACGCCCATCCCGTGTCGGGTCCCGTCGGCGACGATGCCGCAGGCCGTGTCGACGAAGCGGTCCCCGTCGCGGGCGTACAGCCGGTTAGGCTCCCCGTATCCCGCGACGAAGACCAGCGGCCCCTCCCGGCCGGGTGTCACCGCGACGCCGTAGCCCCGAACTGGGTCGTCGTCCGCGACGAGGTCGGACCGCTCCGTGAACATGACCGTCCGTCACCGCTCGGGGAATAAGAACTCACGGGTCCGTTCGGAGCGGTCTTTATAAACCCGTCCGCGCCGCGCTAGCCGAGCACGAACACGAACAGCGCCACCCCGGCGGCGAGCGTTAAGAAGAGGACGCTCCGCCCGATGCCGGTCCGGATCTCGACGTCGACGCCGGCGCGTCCGAGCGCCTCCCGCGGGTGCATTCCGGTCCACTCGGCGGCCGCGATCGCGCTCATCACCGCGCGGTCGACGGCGGCCCACAGCTCGGTGACGCCCCAGATCGTGCCGCGAGCGAGGTAGAACGCGGCGGGGTACGTCACGGCGTCCACGTCACGCATGTGGTGGGCGAGCCACCCGAGCGGGCGCTTCAGCGCGAAGAAGCCGACGAAGCCGGTCCCCATCAGCCACGCCGACTCGGTCAGGTGGCTCATGCTGTAGGGCTTGAAGTAGACATCCTCGCTGAGGATAATCTCCGTGAACGGCATCAGCTCGATCAGCTGGTAGTAGAACACCCCGAAGAAGACGCAGGCGCCGCCGGCGAGCACCATCCCGGCGGTCTGGAACGGGGTGGCGTCCTTCGGCGACAGCGTCGCGGAGCCGTGGAAGAACACGTAGTAGCCGAGCTTGATGAACGACATGAACGTCCCCACGCCGCCGAGGATCAGAAGCCACCAGAGGAGCCCGCTGTCCAACAGGAGCACGTAGTTGTGGACCTCGTGTGCGGAGTCGATCACCATCCCCTTCGAGATGAACCCGTTGAACCCCGGAACGGCCGTAATCGAGGCCGCACCGACGACGTACAGCAGAAAGGCGACCGGCATCTCCCGCCACAGTCCGCCCATGTCCCTGATGTCCTCGACGCCGGTCCGGTAGATCACGACGCCGACCGCCATGAACAGCAGGCTCTTGTAGAGGACGTTGTTGAACAGGTGCGCGAACCCGCCGGTGACCGCGAACTCGCCGACGTACGTCGCTAGTCCGAGCCCGGCGAGCATGTAGCCGACCTGCGCCTGGATGTGGTACGACAACAGCCGGCGCGGGTCGTACTGCAGCAGCGCGAAGAAGGCACCGTAGACGGCCATGAACCCGCCGAGGTACGCGAGCCACATCCCGCCCTCCGGGAACGCGCGGTACATCACGTACACCGCGGTCTTCGTCGTGAACACCGAGAGGAACACCGACGCCGCGACGTGCGGGCGCGGGTAGGTGTCCGGCAGCCACGTGTGCAGGAAGATGAACCCGCAGTTGACGCCGATCCCGATCGCCGCGAGCAGCGTCGCGCTGGCGTGGATCCCGGTCGTCGACGAGAACAGGAAGATCTCGGCGGCCGGCACGCTGCCGAGCATCGACGCGCCGTGGACGACGACCGCGCCGAGCAGGAACGTCCCGCCGATCCCGTGGAACAGGGCGTAGCGGTAGCCGGCCCGGACCGCCGCGCCGCCGTACTGCCACACCAGCAAGGTGCTGGTGACGGCCATCAGCTCCCAGAAGAAGATCAGGGTGAGCCAGTCGCCGGCGTATATCGTCCCGACAGTCGAGGAGACGTAGATCAGCGCGAACGCGGTCACCCACGTGGGCGCCTCCGTCCCGTACGCGTACAGCACCGCCGCGGTCGCGAGGAAGCCGACGACGACGCCCATCAGCAGCGAGAACTGGTCGACGTTGAACCACACCACGTCGAAGCCGAGGAACTGCGTCGCGAGGTGCGCGCCCGTCCCGCCGTCGCCGAGCAGGACGGCCTGTGCGAACGTGAACGCCGTCGCCAGCGCGGCCGCCGCGTGGCCGAGCCGGCGCGGGAGCGCCAGCACGGCGAGCGCGGCGAACGCGAGCAGCACGTACGGCGGCACGGACGTGAGAATCGGGTTCACGGCCGCATCACCCCCTCGGGGAGCCGCGTGTCGACGATGAGCTCGATCAGCTCCAGGAAGCCCATCTCGTAGGGAATCACGCCGAGCAGCACCGCGAGGCTCATCGCGGTGAGGATCGGCCCGAGCGTGAACCACGTCGACTCGCGCCCGCGGAGGGCGTCGAGCCCGGCGACGCGTTCCCAGCCGCCTGCGGGCGGGCCGCCGGCGTGGCCGTGGCCGTCGTGGTCCGCGTGATCCGTGTGATCGTCACCGTGGTCGTCGTGACTCGTGTCGTCGCCATCGTCGGTGTCGTTCGGTTCGCTTCCGGCCGCCGCGGAGTCGTCGCCGCGCCCCACGCCGAACGGCACGTTGGCGTCCGAGGGTCGCGAGTCGACCGCGTAATCGCCGGTGTCGACGCGCTCGGCGGGCTCTGAGAAGTCCCGGTCGCTCGTGTCGAAGTCAGGACGGACAACTCCCTCCTCGTCGGTCGGGAGGTCGTCCATCTCCGCGTCGGGGATGTCGGAGTCGTCCGGGACCTCGGCGTCGTCGCCGATGGATTCGGTGTCCTCGTCGTCAACCGCCGAGTCGCCCTCGGCGCTCTCGACGACCTCGTCGATGTCGGCCTCGTCGTCTGCAGTACCGTCGCTATCGGCGTCATCGCCGGGATGACCCCCGTCGGTCGCCGGCAGCGTCGACCGCGACTCGCCGCCCATCCGGAAGTCGACGAGCGGCTTCGCGTCGTGGGCGTCCTCCGCCTCGAAGAAGGCGGTGTAGATCACCGGCCAGAAGTACGCGATGTTGAGCACCCCGGAGAGCAGCAGCGCCCCGACGAGGTAGTAGGCGATCGGAGTGAACCGGGCGCCCATCCGTATCCCGCCGATCAGCATGTAGTACTTGCTCACGAACCCGGCGAGCAGCGGGATCCCCGCCATCCCGAGCGAGGCGACGGTAAAGGCCCCCATGGTCAGGGGCATCCGCTTGCCGATCCCCGCCATCTCGGAGATGTAGTCGGTGTGCGTCGAGACGTGGAGGTTCCCCGCGCAGAAGAACAGGGTGAGCTTCATGAACGCGTGCGCCGGGATGTGCAGCAGCGCGCCGACGAGCCCGTACCACCCGAACAGCCCGAGCCCGAGGATGATGTAGCTCAGCTGGCTCACCGTCGAGTAGGCGAGCCGCTGTTTCAGGTGGTCCTTCCGCAGCGCGATGATGGAGGCCGCGGTCAGCGTGATCGCTCCGATTGTCGAGAGGACGAGCCCGGCCGAGAAGCCGAAGGGGAGCGAGAGGTCGAAGACGAGCTCCGGCCCGAACACGTCGAGGACGACCCGGGAGACGCCGAACGCGCCCGACTTGACGACCGCGACCGCGTGGAGCAGCCCGGAGACGGGCGTCGGCGCGACCATCGCCTCGGGGAGCCACTGGTGGAGCGGCATGATCCCGGCCTTCACGCCGAACCCGATCGCGAGGAGGAAGAAGGCGAGCATCGCGAGGCCGGGGTCGGCGTTCGCCAGCTCCTCGATGCCGCCGGCCGTGAACGAGACGTTGCCGGCGATCAGGTAGACGAGGGCGGTCCCCGCGAGCACGAGAACGCCCCCGCCGAACATCGTGTACGCGAGGTACTTCCGACCCGCCGCCCGGGCCTCGTCGGTCTCGTCGTGGGCGACGAGCGGGTACGTCGCGATCGAGAGGATCTCGTAGAACACGAAGATCGTCACGAGGTTGCCCGCGAACGCGATCCCCATCGTCGCCGACAGCGACACCGCGAAGGCGGCGAAGTACCGGGTCTGATTGGTCTCGTCGTTCCCGCGCATGTAGCCGATGCTGTAGAAGGAGGTGACGATCCACAGCCCGCTCGCGAGGAACGCGAACAGCATCCCCAGCGCGTCGGCGCGCAGGACGAACTCGATGCCGCCGGGCAGGAACGCGCCGAGCGACCACTCGAAGACGGCGCCGTCGAGGACCGCCGGCAGCATCGAGGCGACGATCGCGAACTTCGCGACCGCCGCCGCGATCGTCCACCCCTCGCGGACGTTCGGCGAGCGGTGCGACGCGACGATGAAGAACGCCGCGACGAACGAGACGAGGACCGCCAGTAGGGGACGTAGGTCTGTGATTGGAACGTCGGTCATGCGAACACCTCCGTGAGGAACGGATCGAACCACTCGAACAGCGCGTAGCCGCCGAAGCCGAGCGCGACCGTCGTCAGCGCCGCGAGGATCAGGATCGCGAGCGGGGTCGAGGGCACGCGGTCCGGAACGAACCGCGACCGGGGCGCCCCCTCGGCGGGCGTGAGGGGGCCGTCGTCGCCGGTCGCCGACTCGCGACCGCCGTCGGCCGCGACGCCGTGGTCGGAGCCGCCGTCGTCGTGACCGGCGTCGACGCGCTCGTCACCGTGGTCGCCTTCGCCGTGGCCGTCGGTGAGCCCGGCGCCGGCGAAGTAGAACCGCTCGATCACCCGCGCGACGTACGACAGCGTGAACAGCGTGCTGAGGAAGATCACGACCGCGATCGCGATCCCGGCGGACCCGCCGCCGCTCATGCTCGCCTCCGCCGCGCCGACGCCGATGTACCACTTCCCGAGGAAGCCGATCGACGGCGGGATCCCGACGAGACCGAGCCCCAGCAGGGCGACCGCACCGGTCGTGTACGGCGCGGACCGGGCCGCGCTCGCGAGGTCGTCGAGTTCGCGGGCGCCGTAGCCGAGCGCTAACAGCCCGACTCCGAGGAACAGCCCGAACTTCAGCAGACCGTGGCCGATGAGGTGGACGATCCCGCCGAGCAGCGCGGTCTCGTTCGCGAGCGCGACCGCGGCGACGATCATCCCGAACTGGGCGACCGAGGAGTACGCGAACATCCGCTTGAGGTCGGACTGCATCGCCGCGAGCGCGGAGCCGGCGAGGATCGACGCGCCGGCGACGATCAGCATGACCGTCGTGATCGCGTCGTTGGCCGCGAGGAAGTCGACCGTGAAGACGGTGTACGACACCCGGATCAGCGCGTACGCGCTCGCGGTCGACACGAGCGCCGCGACGATCGTCGTCACCGAGTCCGGCGCGCGCTGGTAGGCGTCCGGCTGCCACGCGTGGATCGGGAACACGGCGACCTTCAGCCCGAGCCCCGCGACGATCAGCGCGTAGCTCGCGCGGATCAGCGGGTCGGCGTAGCTCGCCTGCTCGACGATCTGCACCTGCATGTCGAGCATGTTCAGGGTCCCCGTCGCGAGGAAGGCGTAGCCGACGCCCAGCAGGTACAGCGAGGCGCCGACCGTCCCCACCACGAGGTACTTCAGTGAGGCGTACGCGCTCGCCCCGGACCGGTCGGCCGCGATGAGCGCGTACGTCGAGATCCCGACGATCTCTAGGAACACGAACATGTTGAACAGGTCGCCCGTGAGCACGAGCCCGGTGAGTCCTCCGACCAGCAGCAGGTACCCGCTGTAAAACGAGTTGCCGCGCGGGCCGGCCACCCGAGCGAACGCGAGCGTCGCCAGCGAGACGGCGGCGACCAGAGCGAGCACCGCGACCGACAGCTCGTCGGCCACCAGCTCGATCCCGATCGGCGGCTCGTACGTTCCGAGCGCGTGCGAGAGCGCTCCGCCGCGGGCCACCTCGATCCCGATCGCGGCCGCGAGCCCGGCGAGGACCGTCGTCGCGACCGCCGCTATCGGCCACCCCGCGCTCTCGTACTTCAGCCCGAGCCCGAGCGGGAGCGTCGCAGCCACGATCGGCACGGCGATGGCGACCGGGAGGAGCACGTCACTCATCGGTCTCACCCCCGTCGGCGACCGCGGACTCGTCGGTCGGAGCGCCGTCGACTCCGGAACGGCCGTCGACACGGGCCCCGCCGACCGCCGGTCGCTCCGGGAGCGACCCCTCGTCGCGCAGGAGGTCTCGGAGCACGTCGGTTCGGAGCGTCCCGTACTCGTCGTAGATGCGGATACAGAGCGCGAGCCCCACCGCGGTGAGGCTCACGCCGACGACGATGGCGGTGAGCACGATCACGTGCGGGAGCGGGCTGACGAACGTCTCCGTCTCTGCCGCACCTTCGGGGACGATCGGAATCGCGCCGCCCTCGACGTACGCCGATGTGATGAACAGCAGGAATATCGCCGTCTGGAACAGGTTGAGGCCGATTATCTTCTTCACGAGGTTGGGGTTGGCGATCATCATGTAGAGTCCGATACACAACAGCAGCGCGAACGCGACGTAGGCGTGTCTCGTCGTCAGTACGTCGAGCGCCGAGGCGGTCGCGGTCCCGGACGCGAGAACCGAAGCGAGACCGGAAACGGAACCGGCCGCGGCGTCGAGGGCGACCGTCATCGGTCACCTCCGGCGTCGGCGGCGTCCTCCTCGAGGGAACTCCCCTCGTCGATCGGTTCGCTCTCGTCGATCGACCCGTCCTCGTCGAGGGAGCCGCTTCCGAATCCACTTCCATCGGAGTCGAACCCGCTCGCGAGCAGGAAGAACAGCCCCATGAGCACGCCGCTTACGATGGGGGCGATCCCGACGATCTCCACGCCCTCCATCCCGTACTTGACGGGGTCGAGGATCGGGATCGGGAGGAGGTCGTACTGGAGGAACGCCCCGCCGAGCGCGACCGGGACGAGTCCGATGCCGGCGAACGCGAGCGCACCGCCGACCGCGAGCGCGACGACGACGGTGTTCGCGAGCCAGTCGCGCGTCGACTCGATGCCGAACGCGAACGCGATCATGAACACCACGGCGGCCATGATCGCGCCGCCCTGGAACCCGCCTCCCGGCGATCCGCTCCCGTGGAAGGTGATGAACAGACCGTAGGTGAACGCGAACGGCGTGACCACCTTCACGGTCGGCATGATCACCTGACTCTCGGTGTAGGGCGTTCCCTGCCGTTCCTCGGAGTCGAGCCGCCTCGACCGAGACACGGCGCGATGCGGCGGGAGGTCGGACTCGGTATCGCCCTGGTCGTCCGACGAGGCACCTCCCGAGGCGTCGGACGGGTCGTCGGGGCGCGTGTCGGTGGCTGTGTCGGCCATGTCGGTGTCGTCGACGGCGTCGCTCATGCGAACACCTCCCGGTGGAGCACGATCAGCGCCGCGATCCCGCCGGCGAAGACGACGACCGCCTCGCCGAACGTGTCGAACCCCCGGAACGCTGCCAGCACGGCCATCACGGTGTTCTCGACGTGGGTCTGTGCGTACGACTCCGAGAGATACCACTGGCTCACGTCCGGGTTCGACCAGACCGGGGCGTCCGGCGATCCGATCGCCGGAATGTCCCCCATAGTGAGCAGTAGACCGGCGAACAGGAGACCGGCGGCGCCCGCGGCGGGGAGGTTCACCGACTCGAAGACCGCGTCGTGGTCGAGCCGGGTCGTCTTCGCCAGCGTCAACAGCAGCAGGACGGTCGTCACACCGGCGGAGATGGCGGCCTCCGTCAGAGCCACGTCGGGCGCGCGGTAGAACGTGTACAGCGCGGCCATTCCGAGGCTGTACGCCCCGAAGACGATGACCGCCGCGAGCACGTCCCTGGCGAACGCGGTCGCGAGCGCCGTGAGCACGACGAACGCGAGCAGGCTCGCCTCGATCGCGGTGACCTGCGCGACGACCGGAGAGGCAAAGCCGGGAACCGTCATCGGCGCTCGTCCCCCTCGGTCCACGGCACGGTCCCCTCCTCGAAGGCGGCCCGGGCGATCGCGTGGGCCGCCGTCGGGTTCGTCACGAAGATGAAGAACAGCAGGAGCACGCTCTTGACTCCAGCGGCCTCCCAGCCGATCGCGAGCGCGACCGCGGCCAGCCCGAAGCCGGCGCCGAGCGTGTCCGCCTGCGACGCGGTGTGCGCCCGTGAGTACACGTCGGGGAGCCGGAGGACGCCCGTCATCGAGACGAACGTGAAGAACAGCCCGAGCAGCGTGAAGGCGACGACGAGCGCCACGCGAGCGGTTCCGAGCGCGTCCATCACAGCACACCACCCCGCTCGACGGTGAACTTCGAGATGGCGATGGCCATCAGGAAGTTCAACAGCGCGTACACCAACGCGATGTCGAGGAACGTCGGCTCGGAGAGCGCGGCGCTCAGGATGGCGAGGATGACGACGGTGTTCGTCCCGAGGACGTTCACCGCGAGCACCCGGTCCTGCATCGTCGGGCCCTTCACGGCCCGATAGAGCATCCCGATCGCGAGCACGGTGAAGCCCGCGGCCGCGAGGAGCAGGAAGTCGCCGACCGTGTAGCCAGCGGCGAGCGCGGCGTCGACGACACTCACGCGTCGGTCACCTCCGCCGCCTCCTGGTCCTCGTGGTCCTCGTCGTCGGGTTCGACCGCCGAGTCGTCTCCCTCGTCGTCAGCTGGCGACTCTCCGCCGTCGGCGGCGGCGATCGGCAGCTCCTCGGTCGCGTCCGGGCCCTGCAAGATCGCGCAGTCGTCGCGCTCGCGGGGCGTCGGGAGCCGGGCTGACGCCCGCCCGTAGTAGACGAACCGCGTCCAGCGCTCCAGGGAGCCGTCGAAGAGCCCGTCGCGGGCCGACGGGATGAGCGAGTGGACGTACAGGTCGCTGTCGCGGGCCCGGACCGTCAGCGTCCCCGGCGTCAGCGTGATCGAGTTCGCGATCGTCATCAGCGGGAGCCCGCTGCCGACGATCACGCGGACGCGGTTCATCGTCGGTTCGATCGGGAGCCGCGGGTCCAGTATCACCCGCGCGACCTCGACGTTGGCCTTGACGATCTCGAAGAGGAGGACGGGGACGTAGATCACGCCGCGGAGCACCCGCATCGGCGTCCGCGGGACCGCGGGCTCGACGTCGATGCTCACCCGCGAGAGGGTGATCGAGACGATCGCGGCGGTCGCGATCCCCGTCACCCAGTCGAACCAGTAGAGCGGGTCGCCGAGCAGGAGGTAGAACGCGAGCGAGAACCCGAACATCGCGACGAACCGCTTCCCGGTCGCCTCGCTCCGGAGCCGCTCGCGCCGGGTCGGCCGCGTCACCGGCGCCGTCTCGACGGTCAGCGAGGTGTTCGACAGCGCGAACTCCAGCGGCTGGAGCAGGGTCGTGTTGCCGACGGGCGTGTACTCCGGGTCGAGCAGCACGGCGTCGGCCCCGTGTTCCTCGGCGTAGGCGGCGAGCACCCGGACGTAGTCGTCCGGCCCGAACAGGTACTCGTCGGCGCCGATGAGCTCCGTCGCGACGGTCACCGCCGGGCGCTCCCCGTCGATGTCGTCGCTATCGTCGAGATCGGAGTTCGCCCACGCCTCGGCGCGTTCGAGGACGCGCTCGGCCGCTGACGCTCGGTCGTCGGAACCGGGGTCGCCGTCGCGCCACGACGCGATCTCTACGAGGTGGATCGTCGAGAAGCCGTCGTCAATAGCCGCCTCGACCGCGTACGCGATCGTCGCGCGCAGGGTCGGCGTCGGTTCGACGGGCACGACGAGCCCCCCGGTCGGAGCGGACGGGGATCCGCGTTCCGCACCGTCGCTGGGGTCATCGCGGTCGCCAGCTTTGTCACCGGTGGCCTCGCCATCGGTGGCGTCGCTACCGGCGTCGGTGTCAGCCACCCACCACACCTCCGACGGAACCGAGTTTCGCCGTCTCTGTGCACATGGGTATCTCTGTCTCGATCCTTTCTCTACCGACTCAAAACAGTTTGTATCCGCGATGGTTTCGGGGTGGTGAGGGGTGAGACGCCGTCTACGCGGATCAGGTCGGTCGTCACGCCGATCGGCCGAGCTCCGCGGCCAGTCTGTCGGCGATCCGGCCCGCGACGGCGTCCTTCGAGCCGACCGCCTCCTCGGGCTCGGTCCCCGCCTCGCCGACGAGGAGGACGCGGGTCTCGTCGTCGCCCATCACGCTCGCGTCGTTGGCGACGACGAACGCGAGCCCGACCCGGCCGCGGATCCGCTCTGCCTCCGCGACCATCGCGTCGTCGTCGCCGGAGGTCTCGGCCTTGAACCCGACGATCGGGAGGTCCGGGTACGCCTCCCGCACCGAGTCGATCAGCTTCGGTGTCGGCTCCAGATCGACCGACAGCGGCGAGCCCGACCGGATCTTCTCGTCGACCGCGTCGGCGGTGAAATCGGAGATGGCCGCCGCGGAGATCAGCGCGTCCGCGGTGGCCGCGGTCCGACGGCACGCCTCCATCATCTCCGATGCGGTCTCGACAGCGACCACGTCGGCGTAGGGGACCTCGGGACCGTCCTGCACCAGCGTCACGGTCGCGCCCCGGACGTACAGCGCCCGGGCGACCGCGCGGCCGGTCTTCCCCGACGCCCGGTTCGTCAGGATCCGGATCGGGTCGATCCGCTCTTTGGTCGCGCCCGCGGTGACGACGACGTGGGTCCCCGAGAGCGACTGCGGAGTTGTCGCGCGAGCGACCTGCGTCACGATGTCGTCCTCCGCGGCGATCTTCGCCTTCCCCTCCTCGATCCGGGGGGCCGCGAACCGCACGCCCCACGCCTCCAGCCGGTCGAGCGCCTCCAGCACTCCCGGGTGGTCGTACATCGGCTCGTGCATCGCCGGCGCCATCACCACCGGCACGTCGGCCCCGAGCGCGGTCGTCGCGCAGGTGGTGACCGGGGTGTCGTCGATCGCGGCGGCGACCTTCCCCGCGGTGTTCGCGGTCGCCGGCGCGAGCAGGAGCACGTCGGCCCACCCGTCGCGACCGCAGAGTTCAACGTGTTCCACGTCGCCGGTGATCTCGGTGACGACGGGCTCGTCGGTCGCGAAGTCGACCGCCCACGGGTGGACGATGTTCGTCGCCGCCGGGGACATGACGGCGCGCACGCTCGCGCCGCGGCGGCGCAGCTCGTGGGCGAGTTCGACGACCTTCACCGCCGCGATGCTCCCCGAGACGCCGAGCGCGACGTTGACCCCCTGTAGCATTACCGAGACGGTTCCCGCCCCTCCGGCTTATAACGTGTCGTTGCGGAACGCCATCGCGGTCGCCGCGCCGCCGGGACGGACGTCGGCTTCGGCGACGGGCTACTCCGCGATCTCGACGGTGATCTCGTCGCGTTCGACGGCCAGTTTGAATGTCGGCACGGTTCGGTACACCACCTCGACGACGTTCTTGCGCTCGAGGCTCCGGAGCGCGCGCCGCACCTCGTCCACGTCGGGGTCGAGGTCGAACGCCTCGCGGACCGCGTTGAGCACGGCCACGACCGACTGCGAGCGCCCGTCGGGGTCCGCCACGACCTCGAACACTCGGGCCTCCAGCTCGGGAACGCGGATCGTCTCCGGCGCGCCCCCTTTCGCGACGGCGTCGGCCTCGATCCCGGGCTCGACGTCGACGAGGTCGTTCGCCTCGGCGGTCGACCGGATCAGGCTGTCGTCGTCGCGGTAGTAGTACTCCTCGAGGTGGTTTTCCAAGTACTGGTGGACCTCGCTGCCCCCCTCAAGCCCCCACGCGTCCTGCAGCTCGCCGTTCTTCGTCGGCTGGAGCCGGACGATGTCGGCGAGCCGGCTCCGCTCCTCGTCGGTCAGCGTCATACCTCCCCGTTCACCGGGGCGGGTATGGACGTTCCGGATCGCGATCAGCGTCAGGAGCCCGTCGACTCGTCGTCCGCTCCGCCGTCGGCCGCGTCCCCGGGTTCGTCGTCGACGCCCCACCGCTCCTCGATCGAGTGACCCTGCGAGCCGGCCGCGTCGATCTCGGTGGCCCCGTCCGCGCACTCGTCGGACTCACCGGCGGTCGCCGCGGAAGGCTCCGACTCCGACCCCGGCTCGCCCGCGCCCGCATCCGGGTCTGCGTCGTCGGCTCCCCCCGCCGATTCGGACCCCGAAACGCGGTCGGCGACCAGTTCCGAGAGCGGGTCGACGGTCACGGTCAGCCGCGCCACGACGAAGACGAGCGGGACGAGCGACGCCAGCAGGAACGCGGCGTCGTACGCCCACGCGAACCCGTCGAGCAGGGGGACGACCGCGCCCGCGAGCCCGCTGTGGGCGACCAGCACGGCCGCGAGCACGACGAGCCAGTACGCCATCGCGCCGCCGTTCTCGGCGATGCGCTCCACGTGGTCCGCGGCGTCGGTCCGGTGGAGGGCGGCGCGCGTCAGCGAGGCGACCTTCGGCGCGGCGTACGCGAGGAGGGCGACGACCGCGACCGTCACCACCGCGCTGGCGACCGCGGCGAAGGTGATCGGCGTCAGGGGGACCAGGCGGTCGACGCCCGGCAGCAGCGTGAACAGGTACAACACGCCCACCAGCGCGAGCGCCGCGATGGCGATCCGACTGGCGGAGCGAACGGAGTCGCGATCGAACGCGTCCGTCGTCGATTCGGTTTCGGTCATGATGCGCTCGGGACGAGGGGTGCGAGGCACATAACCGGCCGAGACGCTCAACGCGGTTTTACGCGGATTAAGAACGAGCGGAAGCGGCCCTCAGCTGGCGTCTTCGACCGCGCTCGCGGCGCGGACGATCGTCTCCTCGCCGAACTTCGGGCCGACGAGCTGAAGCCCGACCGGGAGCCCGTCGGCCTCGCCCGCGGGCACCGAAATCGCGGGGAGGTTCGCGAGGTTCACCGGGGTCGTGTTCGCGTCCGCGAGGTACATTCTGAGGGGGTCGTCGAGGCTCTCGCCGAGCTCGAACGGGAGCACCGGCATCGTCGGCGACGCGATCACGTCGACGTCGGCGAAGGCGTCCTCGAAGTCCTGACGGACCCACGCGCGGGCGTCCTGCGCCTTCTCGTAGTACTTGTCGTGGTAGCCCGCCGAGAGCGCGTACGTGCCCAGCAGGATCCGGCGTTTGACCTCCGCGCCGAACCCCTCGTCGCGCGTCTCAGCGAACGACTCGTTCCAGTTGCCGTCGGACTCGGCGCGGTTCCCGTACCGCACGCCGTCGAAGCGCGCGAGGTTCGAGGACGCCTCCGCCATCGCGATGACGTAGTACGCCTGCACCGCGTGCTCGACCGACGGCAGCGAGATCTCGATGGTCTCCGCGCCCTGCGCCTCAAGGTCCGCGATCGCGGCTTCGACCGTCTCGACGACGCGCTCGTCGGCGCCGTCGAACAGTTCGGTGGGGACCCCGACCGTGAGACCGTCGGCGTCGCCGTCGGCGGCCGCGGCGTAGCTCGCGTCGGGATCTGCGCCCTCCACGTCGGCGAGGTCGCGCGTGGTCCCGTCGTGCGGGTCCGGGCCCGCGATCACGTCGAGCGCGGCGGCCGCCTCCTCGACGGTGCCCGCGATCGGCCCGATCTGTTCGAGGGAGTTCGCGTACGCGACGAGCCCGTACCGCGAGACGAGCCCGTAGGTGGGCTTGATACCGACGACGCCGCAGAACGCGGCCGGACAGCGCACCGACCCGCCCGTGTCGGATCCGAGCGCCACGTCGGTCTCGCCCGCGGCGACCGCCGCCGCCGACCCGCCGGAGGAGCCGCCGGGGACGCGCTCCGGGTCGGCCGGGTTCTTCGTGGGGCCGAACGCGGAGGTCTCCGTGGTCGTCCCCATCCCGAACTCGTCCATGTTCGTCTTGCCGACGATCGTCGCGCCCGCGTCGGTCAGCCGGTCGACGACCGTCGCGGAGTAGGGCGGGACGTAGTCGGCCAGCATCTCGGAGCCGCAGGTCGTCCGGATCCCCTCGGTGGAGATGTTGTCCTTGACGGCGACCGTCGTTCCCGCGAGCGGGCCCTCGGCGTCGTCGTCGCCCTCGATCGCCTCCTCTGTGATGAAGGCGTTGTGGTCGGCCGCCATTACGACACCTTCGGCCCGACGAAGAAGCCGTCTTCCGTCTCCTCGGCGTTCGACAGCGCTTCTCCTTGGGTGAGGCCGTCCTCGACCTGGTCGGGGCGCATCACGTTGACGAGTTCCTCCTCGCGGTCGGTCTCGGGCACCTCGTCGAGCGCCTCGAAGTAGTCGAGGATGTCGCCGAACTGGTCGGCGAACTCCGCGACTTCGTCGTCGTCGAGCCGCACGCGGGCCAGATCCGCGACGTGCCGGACTTCCTCGGCGTCGACGGCGGACGCGTCGGAACCGGCGGACGAGTCGGCGTCGTCCACCACGTCCCTCTCCGCGTCGCCCGTCGACTCGGACGTATCGCTCATACGTCGAGGTGTCCCGGACCGGGAGTAAGGGTTTCGGAACGTCGCATCCGCGGCGCCCGATTTAAAAAAGTTCGCGGCGTCACTCGCCCTCGTCGGCTCGGACCGTCACCACCGGCGGATCGGAGAGCCGAACCACCTTCTCCGTGACGCTGCCGAGCAGGTAGCGCTCGACGCCGGTTCGACCATGCGTCCCCATCACCACGAGATCGATGTCGTTCTCGTCGGCGTATCGGAGGATCTCCGAGTGGGGCGTCCCTATCTCGACGGCGGTTGTCAGGTCGATTCCGTCGAGCGACCCGGCCGAGGTCTCGACGAGCTCCTCCGCCTGGGCGGTGAGCTCGTCCTCGATCTCGTCCGTGTCGGGGCCGTCCTCGTGCCTACCGATGTACCCCTCGTCGGGCGACCGCCCGCTCATCGCCTGGTTCTCCTCGTCGAGGAACGCCCCGCTCAGGCCGAGCCCGCCCCCGCGAATGTCGATGACGTGCAGGACGTGGACGGTCGCGTCGAACGCCGACGCGAGTTCCGCCACGTGCGCTGCCGCCGCTTCCGATCCGGTGCTCCCGTCCGTCGGGTACAGTATCTGATCGTACATCATACCACCGAGTTGAAACTTTGAGGAACGGAGATAAAAAACGCACCGCAGATTCCCGCTATCGGCCGATCCGCTCTCTCGTCCGGAGAAGGACCGTCGATCGGGAGCTGGGCCATCAGAACGACCCGAAGGTCGGACTGAAGATCGAGACGAAAAACGGACGCGAAACCGCCCGCGTTTATAAGAGGTCGTTCGAGACGAGGCGGTCGACGGCCTCGCGCAGGCGCTCCTCGCTCGCGGCGTAGGAGATCCGGGCGTGGCCGGGCGCGTTGAACGCGCTGCCCGGCACGCACGCGACGGACGCCTCCTCGATGGCGGCCTCGCACCACGCCTGGTCGTCGTCGTCGACGGGGATCATCATGTAGAAGGCGCCGTCGCCGACGTCGACGTCGATCCCGTGCTCGTCGAACAGGTCGACGAGGAGGTCGCGGCGGTCGGCGAACGCCCGCCGCATCTCCTCGACGGACTCGTCGGTGTTCTCCAGCGCCTCCACGCCCGCGTGCTGGACGAAGTTGACCGCGCAGGAGACGGAGTGCGAGTGGAGCTTCCCGGCCTGCCCGACGAACTCCTCGGTCGCGTGGAGGTAGCCGAGCCGCCAGCCGGTCATCGAGAACGCCTTCGAGAAGCCGTTGATCGTGACCGTGCGGTCGGCCATCCCGTCGAGGCTCGCGAGCGAGACGTGCTCGGCGTCGTAGACGATGCGCTCGTAGATCTCGTCGGAGATGACGGCGACGTCGTGCTCGACCGCGAGGTCGCGGACGCCCTCCAGCGCGGTCTCGGAGAAGACCGCGCCCGTCGGGTTCGAGGGGGAGTTGACGACGAGCAGCTCGGTGTCGTCCGAGACCGTCTCGGCGAGGTCGTCGAGGGCGGGCTCCAGCTGGAACCCGTGGGGCGACAGGTCGACGCGGGAGAGGTCAGCGCCGGCCAGCTTCGCCATCGCCTCGTAGGAGACCCACGCCGGATCGAGGAGGACGACCTCGTCGCCCTCGCCGATCAGCGTCTGGAACGTCTCGTACAGCGCCTGCTTGCCGCCGGGGGTGACGATCACCTCGTCGGCGTCGGCGTCGACGCCCGTGCCGCGGAGCTTCGCCGCGATGGCCTCCTTCAGCTCGGGGATCCCGTTCGAGGAGGTGTACCCCGTGTGCCCCGCGTCGAGGGCGTCCTTGCCGGCCTCGACGATGTTCTCGGGGGTGTCGAAGTCGGGCTCACCGACCGAGAGGTCGACGATGTCGGCGCCCTCGGCCTCCTTCTCCGCCGCGAGGTTCGATATCGCCAGCGTGGCGCTGGGCTCTACGCGTCCGATCCGCTCTGAGAAGTCGTATGCGTCGCTCATTGTGGTGTCCTCTGTTCGGGGGGGTCTCCGCCGGTCATTCGAACTCCTCCGCGAGGTCGATCGCCGCCTCGGCGGCGTCTGCGCCCTTATCGATGCGCTCGCGCGCCTCCGCGCCGGACATCCCCGGCCCGCTCACGCCGAACGTGACGGGGGTGTCGCGGTCGAGGCTCACCCGCGTGAGCTTGTCGGCGGTCGCGCTCGCGATCACGTGGTCGTGGTCGGTGTCGCCGGTGACGATGGCGCCGACCACCGCGACGGCGTCGACGTCGTCTCGGCGTGCGAGCCGGTCGGCGGCCAGCGGGCTGTCGTACGCTCCCGGCACGCTCACTTCGTCGACGATGACGGCGTCGCGGTCGGCGGCCGCCTCGCGAGCGGCTTCGGCCATCGGCTCCGTGACGGAGTCGTTGAACCGCGCCACCACCAGTCCCAGCGAGACCATACGCCCGCTCGCACCGGCGGCGGCAAAGGTCTACCGTTCCGGCGGAGGGTTGCCGGACGAACGGGATCGGAACGGGTGGTGAAGTCGAGATAACGGCTTATAAACGGTCGAGGCGGTGGCGCGCCCCGGTGAGCGGCCCGCAGGGCCGCGAGCCGACGGTGCGAGGGACGCGGTGAGCGCTCGCAGAGCGCGAACCGCGAGGCTGGGGAGGCGTGAGGTGTGGGGCGGTCGCGGTCGGGTGGACTCAAAGGGGCGGCCGCGAGGCCGAAGCACACCGACGTAAGCACCGCAGCGAAGGAGCGGTAGCGACTGAGCGAGGAGCGCAACGAGGTGCGCGAGCCGTCGCGGCTGGGGCTTTGGGGTGTTCACCGCCGAGTCATCGATCACGTATCGCCGAGCGGCCGGGGCTTTGGAGGTAGTCGCTGTCGCTCTGTTGGTTAGTTATGCACGAGCGACCGGTGGTCGAGAAGAAGTTACAGCGACCCAGACGGCTTACTTCGCGACCTTCGCCTCGAACTTCTCGCGGACCTTCTCCATCTTCGGTTTCGCGTGGAAGGTGCAGTAGGCGTCGTCGGGGTTCTTCGCGAAGTAGTCCTGATGGCGCTCCTCGGCGCGGTAGAACGTCTCCAGCGGCTCGATCTCGGTCACCACGTCGTCGTCGTACTCCTCGTCGAGCGCCTCGACGTACGCCTCCGCGACCTCACGCTGTTCCTCGTCATGCGTGAGGACGATCGAACGGTACTGGGACCCAACGTCCGGTCCCTGTCGGTTGAGCTGGGTCGGATCGTGGATCTCGAAGAAGGCCTCCAGCACCTCGTCGTAGGCGATCACGTCGGGATCGAACTCCACCTGGACGACCTCGGCGTGGCCGGTGTTCCCGGAGCAGACCCCTTTGTACGTCGGGTCGTCGACGTGGCCGCCCGCGTAGCCGGAGGTGACCGACTCGACGCCGGCGAGCTGTTCGAGCGCCGCCTCGGTACACCAGAAGCACCCGCCGCCGAGCGTCGCGGTTTCGAGCTGATCGGACATATGCGTGACGAGGGCTCGGAGACGTATTAATCACGCGCGCTTACGAGTGGGGAGGTGGTCTACTCAGTAGGCTCGCATTTATAAGTCGATGACTATGGATCGACAGTGAAGACTTCCAAAGCCCCAGCCGGCGAGGCGGACGCACGCTCGCTGCGCTCCTCAGTCGCTCACGTTGTTCGCTCCCTGCGGTGCTTGCGTCGCCTGCGTCCGCCTCGCCGGCTGCCCCTTTGAATCCCACCCGCCCGCTCAGCACCGCAGCCTCACACCTCCCCAGCCTCGTCGGCCACTCTCCGCTTTGCTCCGAGTGGCCGACTCCCTCGCGCGGCGCTGTTCGCGCCCTTCGGGCGCTCACAGGCGCGCGCCACCGCGATCGGCTTATAAATGACATCCGCACACTCAGTTTTTAAGCGGCTGAGCGTCGACCCGACCGTATGAACGAACTCTCGGACCTGACCGAGACGCTGGTCGCGATCCCGTCGCACGAGGACGAGACCGCCGCCGGCGACGCGATCGAGGAGTGGCTCCGCGCGGAGACCGACGCGCGCGTCGAACGCGACGCGGTCGGCAACGTGCTCGCCTATAAAGGCGCGATCGACGATCCCGACGCCGACACGCTCGCGCTCGTCGGTCACCACGACGTGGTCCCGCCGGCCGACCGGCAGACGACCGGCGAGGGGAACGCGGGAGAGTACGTCGTCGAGCGCCGCGACGGCCGGATCTTCGGCCGTGGCGCAGCGGACATGAAGGGCGCGGTGGCGGCCTGCATGCTCGCGTTCCGGGACGCCGAGCCGCCGATCGGCCGCGGGCTCGCGTTCGCCTCGTTCGTCGGCGAGGAGGTCGGCGGGACCGGCGCGCGTCACGCGATCGAGGAGGGGTTCGTCCCCGACCGCGCGGTCGTCGCCGAGGGGTCGACGGACTACTCGAAGCCGGGAGTCACCGACGTCGTCGTCGCGCACAAGGGCCGGCGCGCCTCGACGCTCGTCGCGAGCGGGACCGCGGCGCACGCCTCCGAGCCCGAGGCCGGCGAGAACGCGGTCTATCGGGCGAGCGACGCGATCGACGTCGTCCGCGGGCTCGACGCCCCGGAGGCGACCGTCTTCGGTGAGCCCGTCACCGGGTCGCTCGCGGTGACGATGGTCCACGGCGGCGAGACGTGGAACGTGATCCCGGAGCGCTGCGAGGTGACGATCGACGAGCGCACGGTCCCCGGCGACCGCACCGACATCGGCCGCGCCGCGGAGACGGTCGACGGCGTCGCGTGGGAGGTCGATCAGGACCTCCCGCCGATGGCCTGCGGTGACGACGACTTCGCCGACGCCGCGCTCGACGCGGCCCGCGAGGTCCACGACGATCTGGGCCTCGACGCGCCCGAACGCGTCGTCAAGCCCCACGCGACCGACGCGGGCTGGCTCGCCGAGGCCGGCACCGACCCCCTCGTCTGCGGGGCCTCCGAACCCGGTGAGGCGCACACCGAGACCGAGAGCGTCAGGGTTGACGTGCTGGAGCGCTGCTACCGGATCTACAGGACTCTCGGCGAGCGGACGTTCTGACCCGCCGAGACGCGGCGTGTCTCGGGGCCCGGGCGCCGAGAGCGAGTCGCCGACCCTGGACGTTCGACGCCGCCGAGCGACGCGGTATGGAAGGGGTTTTATGCGCCCCGCGGAAAGTGTGCGCCACTATGGGAGACAAGTCGAAGGCCCAAAAGAAGCGTCTGGCGAAGGCGGAACGCCAGAACACCCGCGTCCCCGCGTGGGTCATGATGAAGACGGACATGAACGTCACGCGAAACCCCAAGCGGCGCAACTGGCGCCGGAACGACCTGGACGAGTAAATGTCGACGAGTGATTTCGAGGAGCGCGTCGTCACCGTCCCGCTCCGCGACGCCAACGACAAGCCGGTCCAGGAGCGTGCCGACTTCGCGATGAAGATCGTCCGCGAACACCTCGCGCAACACTTCTCCGTCGACGAGGAGGAAGTCGTCCTCGACACCTCGGTCAACGAGGTCGTCTGGGCGAACGGACGCCAGAACCCGCCGAGCAAGGTCCGCGTCCGCGCGGCCCGGTTCGTCGAGGACGGCGAGCCCGTCGTCGAAGCCGAACACGCCGAGTAACGTGTTACGGGCGACTTTCACCGGCTCGTCGTACGTGGGCGTCTTCGCCCGCGCGATCGACGACTTCCTGTTGGTCCGGCCGGACGTCGACGAGGAGCTCGCCGACGCGCTCGGCGAGGAGCTGGGCGCCGAGCCCCTCCTCACGACGGTCGGCGGCGCCAACACCGTCGGCTCCCTCGCGACGGGCAACGAGAACGGCGTGCTCGTCTCCGCGAGGGCGACCGAACGGGAGCAGTCGCGGATCGCCGAGGCCGCCGACCGCGAGGTGGGCGAACTCCCCGGCGAGATCAACGCGGCCGGGAACGTCGTCCTCGCGAACGACTACGGCGCCTACGTCCACCCGGACCTCCCCCGCGAGTCGATCGTGACGATCAGAGAGACCCTCGACGTCCCCGTGGTCCGCGGCGACCTCGGCGACGTGCGGACGGTCGGCACCGCCGCGGTCGCCAACAACACGGGCGTGCTCTGTCACCCCAAATCGGCCGAGTCGGAGCTTCAAGCCGTCGAGGAGGCGCTCGACGTGCGCGCCGACCTCGGGACGATCAACTACGGCGCGCCGCTCGTCGGCTCCGGGCTCGTCGCCACCGACGAAGGGTACGTCGTCGGTGAGGACACCACCGGTCCCGAACTGGGTCGGATCGAGGAGACGCTCGGCTTCATCGACTAAGCCCGAAGCACGCTCCGCGTCTCGATCGGCCGATCCGTGTTCAGTCCGGCGATTCCGTCCTTTCTTTTAAGCCACAACACCACCGGCGCGGCCGTTCTGCTCGCGGCGACCGCCGGGCTCGTACTCCTCGCGGTTCTCCGGTTCCGCCGGGTCGACCTCGCCGGCTGACTGCGCTTCCGGAGGAAATAGATCGCCACTCGATGAGTCGATCTCCGGGCCGAGTGGGTCTCTCAGTGGCGTTCCGTCGCCGTGGGCCGCCATCGATCGCGTCTCGCTTTTTAGGAAGATACTTCCCTGTCCCTGCCGGATCGGTGAACATGAGTACCTACACGGTGAGTGGACGGTTCCAGAGTCGAGACGGCTTCCAGCCGTTCACCAAGGACGTCGAGGCGGAGAACGAGGACCTCGCCCGCGAGCGCATCTACACCACGGTCGGGAGCCAGCACAACCGGAAGCGCACCCAGATCGAGATCGAGGAGGTGTCCGCGGCATGATGGGCGGCGGGCAACAGCAGCTCCAGCAGCTCTCCCAAGAGCTGCAGGCGCTCGACGAGGAGATCGAGGCGCTCGAAGCCGAGATCGCCGACTACCAGCAGGAGCAGTCCGACATCGACGACGCGATCGAGGCCATCGAGACCCTCGACACGGGCTCGACGGTGCAGGTCCCGCTCGGCGGCGGCGCCTACGTGCGCGCCGAGGTCCAGGACATCGACGAGATCATCGTCTCGCTCGGCGGCAACTACTCCGCCGAGCAGAGCGAGGACGACGCGATCGACGTGCTCCGACGCAAGCAGGAGGCGCTCGACGAGCGCATCGAGGAGACGCAGGAGGAGGTCGACGAGCTCGAAGACGAGAGCCAAGAGCTCGAACAGCAGGCCCAGCAGATGCAACAGCAGATGCAGCAACAGCAGATGCAGCAGATGCAGCAGGGTCAGGGCGACGAGGAGTAACGACCGACCGTGTTCGACGGACTGAAAGACAAGCTCTCCGGGTTCCGAGAGGACGTCGAGGAGAACGCCGAGGTAGAGGAGCCCGAGGAGCAGGACGAGTCAGCGGAGGCCGAGAGCCCTGTCTCCGAGTCCTCCGACGGTGACCAGATCGCGGAGAGCGACGCTGACGCCGCTGGACCGCCGATTGAAGACGCGGTGCGTGACGACGGCGATGACGACTCGGAGGACGACAACGAGCCCAGCACCTTCCAGCGCGCGAAGGCGTTCGCGACCGGACGGATCATCATCGAGGAAGAGGACTTAGAGCAGCCGCTGTGGGACCTCGAGATGGCCCTGCTCGAAAGCGACGTGGAGATGAGCGTCGCCGAGCGCATCCTCGACACCGTCCGCGAGAAGATGCTCGGCGAGTCGCGTAAGCAGGTCGAGACGACCGGCGAGCTCGTCGAGTCGGCGCTTCACGACGCCCTCCTCGACGTGATCGCCGTCGGACAGTTCGACTTCGAAGATCGGATCGCGGAGGCCGAAAAGCCGGTCACCATCGTCTTCACCGGCGTCAACGGCGTCGGCAAGACGACGAGCATCGCGAAGCTCTCGGAGTGGCTCGCCGACCGCGGCTACTCCTCGGTGATGGCGAACGGCGACACCTACCGGGCGGGCGCCAACGAGCAGATTCAGGAGCACGCCGACAGACTCGATCGGGAACTCATCTCCCACGACCAAGGCGGTGACCCCGCGGCCGTCATCTACGACGGCGTCGAGTACGCCGAAGCGAACGACATCGACGTGGTCCTCGGCGACACCGCGGGCCGGCTCCACACGAGCGACGACCTGATGGCCCAGCTCGAGAAGATCGACCGCGTCGTCGACCCGGACATGACCCTGTTCGTCGACGAGGCGGTCGCGGGGCAGGACGCGGTGAACCGCGCGAAGGAGTTCAACGACGCCGCCGAGATCGACGGCGCCATCCTGACGAAGGCCGACGCCGACTCCTCCGGCGGCGCCGCCATCTCCGTCGCGTACGTCACCGGGAAGCCGATCCTCTTCCTCGGCACCGGGCAGGGGTACGACGACATCACCCTGTTCGAGCCCGAGGAACTCGTCGAGAGCCTGCTCGGCGAGGAGTGAGGCGGGCGGTCACGCCGCTGATTTTTCAACTCACCCTTCTCCGACCATCCGGTCTTCCTCGTCCCACTCGCGCTCGCGCAGCTCGTACTTCTGTATCTTCCCGGTCGCCGTCGTCGGGAGATCGGCGACGAACTCCACCTCGCCGGGAGTCTTGTAGTCGGCGACGCGCTCGCGGACGAACGCCTTGAGCTCCTCGTGCGTCGCGCCCGGAGCGTCGGGGTCGCCGCTTTCCGGGACGACAAACGCCTTCGGCGTCTCGCCCCACCGCTCGTCGGGCGCGGGGATGACGGCAACGTCGGAGACGACCTCGTGTTCGAAGAGGGTGTCCTCTAACTCGATCGAGGAGATGTTCTCCCCGCCGGAGATGATGATGTCCTTCTTCCGGTCTTGGATCGAGACGAAGCCGTCCTCGTCGACGACCGCCAGATCGCCCATGTGGTAGTACCCCTCTAGCCGCTCAGAGAACGCCTCCTCGGTGGCCTCGGGCTTGTTCCAGTACCGGTCCATCACCTGGTTGCCGCGGACGACGATCTCGCCGATGGTCTCGCCGTCGGCGGCCACGTCTTCGCCGTTCTCGTCCACGACGCGCACGTCGGTGCCGAGGTAGCCGATCCCCTGCGTCTTCTTGACCGCGAACCGGTCGTCGGAGTCGGCGTCGTAGTGGCGCTTGGCGTCCGACGTCGTCACGAGCGGCCCCGTCTCGGTCGCTCCGTACACGTGTTTGAGGTCCCAGCCGAACTCCTCCTCGACGGTGCGGATCGTCGCCTCCGGCGGCGCCGCGCCCGCGGTGGCGACCCGCACGTCGTTGTCGCCGGTCGTTGCGCCGCCGTGCTCGGCGTAGTGATCGCCGAGCATGTTGAGCACGGTCGGCGCCGCACAGAAGTACGACACGTCCTCGGTGCGGACCCGGTCGAAGACGGACTCGACGTCGACGCCCCGGGTACAGACGTGGCGGGCGCCCATCCCCGTGATCGCGTAGATGTGTCCCCACCCGTTGACGTGGAACATCGGGAGCGTCCAGAGGTAGACGTCGTCGTCGGTGATCTCCTGGTGGATCGCGATCAGGTAGGCGTGGAGCGTCTCGGCGCGGTGGGTGCGGCAGACGCCCTTGGGGTCGCCCGTGGTCCCGGAGGTGTAGTTGATCGTGATCACGTCGTCTTCGTCCATCTCCGGGCGCTCGTAGCTGCCGGGATCCGCGTCGGCGAGCGCTTCGTCGAACGACTCCCAGTCGCCTTCGACCGCCTCGGGGTCGTTCGTGAGGAACGTCTCGGTCGGCACCTCGTCGCGGACCGCCTCGACGTTCGCGGCGTACTCGGCGTCGGCGTAGATCGCGTCGACGCCGGCGTCGGAAAGCATGTACGAGAAGTCGTCGGGCGTGAGCCGGTAGTTCAGCGGCGTGTGGATCGCGCCGAGCTGCATCGCGCCGTAGGCGGCCTCGAGGTGATAGTGGGTGTTCGGGTCCAACACCGCGACGCGGTCCCCCTTCTCGATCCCGCGTTCTCGGAGGGCTGCGGAGAACCGGTCCGCGCGCTCGCCCAACTCGGCGTAGGTGTACCGCGTCCCGTCCGTGGCGAGGACGGCCTCCTCGTCGGCGTAATGGCGCCGCGCCCGGTCCAAGAAGTCCGTCGTCAGTAGCGGTTTTCGCATCAGTTTATCACTATCTATGATGCATGAAAGCGTTTGCGGCCGATGCAAGGCAGACGCCGCGATCGTTTCGGCCGCAAGCGGCCCGATCGCTCCGACGGCGATCGTCTCGGCCGTGTCCGCCTCGGGTTTTTAACCCGTCTCCCCGAAACTACCCGCATGAGCGATGAACCCGACCGAGCGCCGTTCACCGACGGCTACGTGGTCCCGATCGCCGGGCTGATGGCGCTGCTTTTCGCCTTGATGGCGGGGTTGACCGCCGGCCGAGCGCTCTCCGGCGACCCCGCGGACGCCGCGTTACCGGTCGGGTTCGTGATCGGCGCGCTCGCCGCGCTCCGGATTCGGCAGCGGTACGCGGGGGCAACCGACGGCTCGGAGGGGAACGCACGCGACGACGAGACCGCCTGAGGACCGATAGCGACCGCCCCGATCGATATATAAATGGTTCGTGGACGAATCGCATACGGGCGACGGGATCAGAACCCTTAACACTCGCACGCGGTTTTGATACGATAGCGGGATGGGATAGCCAGGAGATTCCGCCGGGCTCATAACCCGGAGATCGGTAGTTCAAATCTACCTCCCGCTACTGTTCGATTGCGGCCGCGGTCTCCTGGACGTTTTTGATGACTCTGAAGCGGTGAGTTCGTCGGCCTTACTTATGTGAAACCGTGCGATCAGGACTGCCTGTCGCACGTGGTCGAGACGGGTCTGTCTGCTTTGTCGCCGACTACGAGGGCGATCTCTACATCTCCCCGCGGTACGAACAACTCGTCGAGGCCATCCTCGGCATGTGGCTCCTCAAAGGCGTTTCCTTCGCCTACCCCGATGACGACCACGAAGAGGAGCGGATTCGGGTGGCGCTGGTACCCGACGCACACAAAATTGAGATCGCAGTTTAAAATCAGTTGATCTCTTATTATCTGAAAGTGACTTAGAGTGGATATATTAGTGATTAGCTCGGCTCTGCATGGATCTCGAAGTCATCATCGCCATCAAAGAGTTGGCCTTCATTATTCTTGCCCAACCCTAGCGTACTGACGTAGACTCCAAGATCCACAGCATCTCCACTACTAAGAGTGACACTATTGCCAGAGCCCACTACCGAACTTCGACCTGATCCGGCCCCTTGGTAGAACCCAATCCTGCTCGAATCTTTCTCAAACCATACATCTAGTTCTTCTGCTGACGTATTAACGACACGGAAGGCGTCGTCGAACCAATTCTCAGCGTCAGGATTTAGCCCTTCGCCACCACTAACGTAGTCACCAGCCTGGTCATTCTCACCGAAATTAAGATTGACTTCACCACCATTGTTATACTCCACAATAAAGCCGTGTGTGGCACTTCCTGCGGCATTAATCTTGAGGTAGGCTTCGTTGTCTGCAACAATCTCTCCTGAAATGTTACGCTCTGCACGGATCTGAGAGAGTGCACCAGTACCCATTGCAGCCGCCCCACCGGCGGCGAGCGATCCCATTCCGACCACGAATTTGCGTCGTTCCATTGGGTTTCAATCCTCGTTGTCACGCGCCCGTTCACGAACGCCGACGACTATCCAACGCCGATCCATCGTCGCCGTCCGCGGCGCGTATTCCACTAACGAAGCGGCACCCACTTTGGAATATACCGCCAGCGAAACCGGGAGAGAGTGTCTGTAAATCCGGAATAGGCTCTATGATGAGCGGACAAGGATACTTTGTCGAGCCGCCTGAGTCGCTTTCTCTAAGCTTAATGATCGTGCGCCAATCGGGAAAACACTGTAACTGATGTCTGACACTATTTTCTACATAGTTAATTCAGGGGAGAAGCCGTTTTCCGATGACAGATACGGAACCGTTCGAATGATTAGTCAGATCGAATATCTATATTTGGACCGGCGGTAGAGGGGCTTTGTCATCGTTTCGGCTATCTATACTAAAGTGATACTCAATTGACTCTACCGACGAGATGTGTGTAGGGGGGAGGGAGCATGGCTGAGGCACAGACGGAGGTGAGTAACGCAGTTGACAGCGACGCGGAGGTGTCGTCGGAACAAGAGTCAGACTTTACCAGAGACGACGTCTTCGAGGTGCTTAGTAACCAGCGTCGCCGCTACGCGATCCACTACCTCAAGCGACGGAGCGGTGAGTCCGTCACGGTCTCGGAACTCACGGACTGGGTCGCGAGCTGGGAGAACGGGAAGGAGATCGACGCGCTCAATCACCGCGAGCGAAAGCGCGTGCGAAACGCCCTCCGACAGTTCCACCTGCCGAAGATGGCCGAGTACGGGTTCGTCGAGTACGACTCCCGGCGCGGCGTCATCGAACTCACGGAGGCGGCCTCGGACGCCAACTTCTACGTCGACTCGCTGACCGGCCGGGATATCCCGTGGGGCGTCTATTACCTCGGGCTCTCCGCGGTGAGCGCCGTCTGTCTGCTCGGAGTCTGGAGCGGCGCGTATCCGTTCTCGCTGCTGTCGCCGCTCCTCTTCGGCGTCTTCTTCGTGACGGCGCTGTCCGTGTCGTCGGTAGGGCACTTCTACGACAACTACTGCCGAATGCGACTCGGCGCGAGAGACAGACCGCCGGAGGTCGATGAGGAATGAGTCGACTGCGACACGTACTGTTCGTCATCATGCTCTTCACCGCGACGGTAGCGGTGGCGAGCAGCGGCGCGTTCAGTGCGACGGCGGTCGAGCGGGGCGTCTCCATCGAAACCGCCGAGGACCCGAACGCGTACCTGGGGTTCGAACAGACGCAGTACAGCAACGACGAAAACGTGACAACGAACCTGACGCAGCGCGACGACGGAAACGAAACGACGAACGTGACACAGAGCACCAACGGAACCAGCACGGGGGAAGTAAACGAGACGCAAGGTACTGACGGAAACGAGACGGCCAGCGTGACGCAGCACACCATCGAAGACGGGACAGCGAACGTGGACGTGACGGTGACCAACCAGTTCCCGGCGAGAACGGAGCTCACGACGGTCGAGATCACCGCCAACAACACCTCAGTCGATCTCGTCCCGCTCGCCTCCGGCGAGCGCGCGACGCACAATTTTCCGTCCGTTCCCTGCGGGGACTCGATCGGAATCGCGGCGTCCGGAGACGGCGTGACCGTGCATCTAGAGCGAACGGTGACATGTAGTTAATCGGAGCCCCGAACGCGAGTGAGAATCAGTCTGCCTTCGTCTCCCGTCCGAATGGCGGTCTCTATACCCGGTAATGTAGAATAGTTAATATGTTCTTAAGGCCGTATCGCACCGAATATCTAACCGCACGAACTGCTAACGTGTCACTCGATGCGGTGACACGATGACCGACTCGAACGACCGCTTTCGAATCCTCCGCGTTCCGGCTGAGGCACTCCGATCGCTTTCGCGGTACCTCCCTGGCACGGCGCTGAACGCCCCGAAGCGGAACACGCTGGTCATTCTCGTGTACGCTTTCGCGTTCCTTCTTCTCGTCGGAATTCTCTCTGTGTACCTTTAAATCCGGACTGACGTCCACCGACGTACACTGACGCACGCTGACTCGCACCCCTCTCGAACCCGGAAGCGATTTCCGTCGGCCCACCGTCCCGTCAGGTATGGACTACGAATCGAGCCTCGACCGCGCGATGGAGGAGGTCCCGGACCTCGGCGGCTCCGACGAGCGGCTGTCGGTCCCGGACCCGGAGGCGCAGAAGGACGGCGCGTTCACCCGGTTAACGAACCTCTCCGAGATCGCCGACGCGTTGAGCCGCGACCCCGAACACGTCCACTCGAAGATCCAACAGGAGCTCGGTACCGCCGGCCAGTACGAGGACGGTCGGGCCCGCTACAGCGGGAACTTCCGCGAGCGCGACTTCCAGGCCGCGATCGACTCGTACATCGAGTCGTTCGTCACCTGTTCGGAGTGCGGTCTGCCGGACACTCGGCTGGAGACGGAGAACCGCACGCCCATGCTCCGCTGTGAGGCCTGCGGGGCGTTCCGACCCGTCGCCAAGCAGAACACCTCGAACACCCAGCGCCAGGAGGAGGCGATCGAGTCGGGCAACACGTACGAGCTCGAGATCGTCGGCACCGGCCGCAAGGGCGACGGCGTCGCCGAGCGCGGCGAGTACACCGTCTTCGTCCCCGGCGCACAGGAGGGCGAGACGGTCAAAGCCTACATCAAGAACGTCTCCGGAAACCTCGCGTTCGCCCGCCGGGAGAACTGACCAGCGGACGAGGGACGAGTCCGGTTTTCCGGCGGCACACCGTTCCGTCACCCGACGTTTATTCGCTTGATTCCGGACCGCGAGCCGCGGCGACGCGACTCGCCGACACGCCCGCATGGCACCGGGACGGGTGTACACTATCGAGTCCGGTCCCTACACCGACGAGCGCGGCTACCGCCGCTCCGACACGGTGGCGATCTCCGAATTAGGACCCGAGCGGCTCCATCTCCGAATCGGGAGCTAAGCGGCTCACGAACTTCCCGCGCGACGCCGACTCGAACGCGGTGTGAGCTACCGAACCCGACTGAAGACGATCCGGTGACCGGTCTCTTCTGCGTGTTCCCTCTCCAGATCAGCGGCGTCGGCGCTGGTATCGAACAGCTGCTCGACCGGACACTCCCGGCAGACGACGTGGTACTTCGGCTTCTGCGTTACGGAACTCATGAGTGCGGCTACAGCCGGTTACGTCCTAGTTAGACGCATCATATCGAAGTTAAAGGAGGCGTTATTCGCCGCCGGCGCGCCGCTCGAACCGATCGAGCGCGAGCCCGAGCATGTCCGGGCTCACCGGCTGGTACTCCTCGCGCTCGTGGTCCGGGAGGTACTCACGGACGCTGTTCCACGACTCGCGGGCGTACCGGGCGTCGAGCAGGACGCGGACCCCGCGCTCGTTCGGCCCGCGGATGACCCGACCGACGGCCTGCCGGGCCTTCCGGACCGCCGGCACGGTGAGCGCGGTCTCGAATCCCGACTCGAAGCGCCTGTCGTAGGCGGTGATCACCGCCCGCGTCCGGGGTCGCGCCGTGTTGATGATCGGGACGCCACACACCACGGCGGCCGACAGACGGTCGCCGCGGTAGTCGACGCCCTCGGTGAGCGTCCCCCGAAGGCTCGTCACGAGCACTTTCCCATCCCCGGAGAAGAAGTCGTCCTTCAGCGACTCCGTGGCACGGTCGCCCGACGACTCGTCGAGCAGCACCGGCTTGTCGAGCCGCTCCGAGAGCGACTCGGCCATCCATGTCGCCTCCGCGTAGCTCGGCGTCCCGACGAGGACGTTCCCCTCGCGGCCCGCCACCGCCGCGGTCGCGTCGAGGTGCGCGAGACGCGTGTCGTTCTCCTCGCCGGGCGCGCCGCGGTTCTGGTGGGTGAACTTGGGCGCGTCGACCGCGAAGCTCGCGCGGTTCGCCTCGGGGAACGACAGACCGTACGTCCGCTCGACGACCGGTCGACCCCGGTCTTCGAGGTGATCGAGCCCGGTGACTTCGCGGAACACGTCCATCGGTTCCAGCGTCGCGCTCATGAGGACTCCCCCGCCGAACTCCGCGAGTCGGTCGCCGATCGGCTCGCTCGGCAGGCAGTTGTACAGCGCGAGGCTCGCGTTGTACGCGCGCCGCCACGAGTCCGGCGGCGCCGTCTCGTCCCACGTCCGCTCCAAGTCGATGGCGCGGAAGAACTCCTCGTGGTCCTCCCGATACCACGCGTTGAGGGTGCGGCCGACCCCCGGCGCGGCGCGCTTCTTATCCTCTTCTTCCAGCGAGTCGAGAACGCGCTTGACGACCGCGCCGACCTGCTCCGCGCGGGCCCAGACGCGGTCGCCGTATCCCTCCCGCTTCGCCCACGTCGTGATCTCGTCTTCGGCCGGCTCCTCCGGGTCGCGGAGGGCGACCTCGTCGTCGTCGAGCTCTCGCATCGACGCCCGCCAGTCGGGCCGCTCGTGGTCCAACCGCTCGGTCACCCGCCTGTCGAGTTCGCCGCGGAGGTCGGCGTAGAACTCCCGGACGGACTCGATCTCCTCGACGCTCACGTCGGCGTCCTCCAGCTCGCCGCGCACGAGTTCGGCGTCGTCCGACTCCGCGCCCGCCGTCTCGAAGGAGAGCGGCTGGACGACGCGCGTGAGCTCGTTCTCCGCGTCGCGGAGGCTGGCGTCGGCGACCCGGTCGCTCACGAGGTCGCGCACGCGGGGTTCGAGCATGTGGGCCTCGTCGCAGACGACGAACGTCGAGTCGTCCAGCAGCGCGCCCGTGAACGTCCCGGTCGTCACGGGGTCGAACGCGTGGTAGTAGTTGCCGATGACGACCTCGACCTCGGGGACGAGCGCGCCCATGATGGAGTGCGGACAGGTGCCGTGACCGGCGGCCAGTCGGACCAGTTCCGTCGGGCCGACGTGGCCCAGTTCGGTCACGTCGAACGGGACCGCCTCCGCGGGGTCGCCGTCTTCCGGGAGGTCGTCGAGGAACCCGGCGTAAAAGGGGCAGAACTCGGTACCGTCGTACTCCTCCGTGTCCGGTCGATACGGAGTCGGTTCGCCGTCGACGCTGAGGTAGTCGGCGGCGGGCGGGTCACTGCCGCTCGCACCGGCGTTCCCCGCGGACCCCGAGTCCATCAGCCCGACCTGCTGGCTCTGCGCCTCGCTCACGAGGTTCGAGGCCGTGGTCGCGCCGCCGTCGCCGACGAGGTTGCGGGTGCGCTCGCGGAGCCCCTCGCAGCGCTCGTACACGTTCTCGCGGTCGATCCCGCCGCGGTTCTCGCGGGCGTACGGACACACGTCGGCCTTCCCGACCAAGGTGAGTCCGGACACCGGGTCGTACCCCTCGGGGAGGTCCCCGTTGATCGTCTCCAGATCCGTCTCGAACTGGCGGAGCTGCTGTTTGACGCTCGTGAGGACGAACACGCGCTCGAACTCGGAGTCCGGATCGCGGACGCGGTCGAGCCCGGCGGTGAGCGCGAGCATCGTCTTGCCCGTCCCGCACGCGCCCTCCAAGGCGAGGAAGCCGCCGTCCTCGGCGGCGTCGATCGCGGCGTCGATCCCGTCGGCCTGCTCGGGGTACGGCTCTGCGTGGCCGAAGATGTCGGTCCACGGCGGGGCGTCTGTCACTGTGGCGGCGTAGCTCCCGATCGGAGTTAAACCTTGAGAGAGCGGTATCCGCCGGAGGAATTTCCGGGTCGTAACCGGCGGTAACGACTATCCGACGATGTCGTGGAGGTCCGAGAGCCGTTCGATCTCCCAGGTCGGCCAGACGTTCAGCTCCCAGTCGCGGCGGTGGGGCCGCCGGATGAACGCGGAGTCGATGCCGGCGTTCTCGGCGGCCCGCACGTCGGACTCGTTGTCGCCGACGAACAGCGCGTTGCCGGCGTCGAGGTCGCCGAGCGCCTGCTCGATGTAGTGGGGGTTCGGCTTGCGGAGCTGGAGCGAGTGGATCGTCGGCTCCCGGCCGTAGGCGGCGCCGAACCGCTCGAAGCCGTCGAAGTGATCGACGAGGAAGTCGACGGTGGCCTGCTGGTTCGAGGAGACGATTCCCATCTCCACCTCGAGGCTCTGCAGCTCGTCGAGGTCGTCGTAGGGTGTCTTGCGTCCCTCGCGTGCCTCCTGCTGTTGGGCCTTCGAGACCACGTCGTCGCGGGTCCGCCAGAACGACCCCGGATCGAGGTCGTACGTCTGACAGACGGTCCCCACGCTTCCAGGGGTCGCACCGATGGTCATGCGCTCTACGTCGTCCGGATCGGGCTCCTCGACGCCGCACTCCTCGAACGCGTCCCGGGTCGCATCCCGGAGCACGTCGAATCGCGTGCGGCCCACGAGGACACCGTCGTTGTCGAACACGACGGTATCGTACGTCATACCGTCCGGAGTCGCTCAGCGCTTAAAAGGGTTTCACCCAGGCCGCGTTGAGATCGCCGGCTCTTTTATACGTGTCCGCCGCCCGTCCAGCGGTATGCGCGTCAGCGTCATCGGCGGGAGTTCGGTCTCGCTCGAGACGGCGGCGGTCGCCGAAGAGCTGGGAGAACGACTCGCGAATCGCGGCCACACGGTCGTCTGCGGCGGCCTCGGCGGGGTGATGGCGGCCGTCTGTCGCGGCGCCGCGAACGCCGGCGGGGAGGCGATCGGCATCCTGCCGACCGATCGTCGCGCGGACGCCAACCCACACGTCACGGTTCCGATCGCGACCGGAATGGGCCACGCCCGCAACGCGCTCGTCGTCATGAACGGCGACGCCGCGATCGCGGTGGACGGCTCGCACGGCACGCTCTCGGAGATCGGACTGGCGCTCGCACACGGGCGCGCGGTCGCTGGACTCGACACGCACGACGTCGAGGGCGTGAAAGCGGTGGCGTCCCCCGCTGCCGCCGTCGACTACGTGGAGCGCGAGGCCGAGGCGACGCGGTGAGCGGGTCCGGCAGCGGCCCGGAACCGGCTCGCGGTCTGCGCTCCATCGCCGGCCGTCCGCCGCCTTGCGCCCGTTGCACTACCGATCGCGATCGGCCGTCCCGCCGGCCCTCCCGTCGGAGTCGCGATCGTCCTCTTCCGCCTCGCGTTCGGCGTCCAACGCCGCGATGTTGCGGAAGCGGTCGGGCTCGTCGTCCGAACTCTCATCAGCGGTGTCGTCGCCGGTAACGTCCGGGCCGCGCGTCGAGCCGCCGGATTCCCCGTACCCGCCGGCGTCGACGGAGCCGTAATCGCGGTCGAACCGTCCGTTGGCGAGCCAGAGCGCGAGATAGCCGAACCCCATCGCGCCGACGACGAACCGCACGAGCCCGCCGAGGACGGGGACGAGTCCGATCCCCGCCCACGCGACCGCGCCGACGACGAGCGCCGTCTGGCGCCCGTTCGCGGTATCTCTCCCGAGCGCCGATCGGGTCCACGTTCCGAGGGCGATGGCGGAGACGGCCGTCCCGCCGAAGCTGAGGATCGCGAGGACGATCACAGCGGGGACGACGACGATGAGACCGATGACGGTGATCGCGAGTACGAACATCGCGACGGCGATCGCCACGTACGCCGCGACGCCGTACACGAACGCCTCTCCGGGCTCTGTGCGAAGGTACTCAACGCCGTCGTCGGTGAAATCGGGTGCGACCGCCGAGACGACCACGCCGACGAGGACGACGCCCACGGCGGTCACGGCGAACTCGACGACCGCCGATCCGAGGAGTTCGACGCCGGTCCACTGCGGCGGACGGTCGAGCGCGGCAGCGATACTGGGGAGGAGGGACGCAACCTGTGTCGGGACCATGCGGGGGGATCACTCTCGCGAGTGAAACACTTTCTCCATTCGAAGAGCACTAAACCGACCGGGTCCGCTGCGGCCGAGGTGTCAGCGGCTCCGTGCCGCGCCCCTTACCAGGTGTCGTGGAACGTGTCGAACTCGATCGAGTCGAGCGGCTTCTCGCCGATCGCGGCCTCGTACTCGCCGGGCGTCAGCATCGGCTTGTGGAACCGCGGGCCGTCGTCGGTCGTGATCCGGGGACAGCCGGTGTTGACGAACGCGTCCATGTCGAAGTTGCGGAGGCGGTCCGGCGTCACCTCGTCCATCGTGATCAGGTAGGCGTTCTCGTTGTTCTCGACGATCTCCTGGGCCTTCTCCCACCGGCCCTGACCGATCTTCGTACAGAAGATGACGCCCCACTTCTCGGCGTCCATCGCCTTGTGGACCGAGGCGTAGCGCTGCTTGAGGAACTGGTCGTGTTCCGCGACCGAGACCGCGTTGTTGACCGGGTCGGCGATGACGACGCGCTTGTCGGGGTGCTCCATCGCGAGCCCGACCGGGTGGAACTTCCCGCCGCCGACGTACAGCACCTGCTCGGCGTCGATGTCCGCGGAGGCGTAGTTGCAGCCGAGCACCTGCCCCTCCTTCGTGAGGCGGTCGTCGCCCCGCCGGGTGTGGACCTCGTAGCCGCGCTCCTCCAGCCAGTCGGTCATCTCCTCGAACCGGTTCATGTGCTGAGCCGTCGTCACGAGACCCACGTCGGCGTCCTCTTCCGGGGGCGCGAGCTCCTCTTCGAGCGCGTCCTCCATGATCGGGAAGGGGTCGACGTTCGAGAACAGCGGGACGTAGACGATGCTGTCGGACTCCTTCATCGGCGTGTGGCCGAAGTGGACGAACACGTCCGTCCGACGCATCAGGTACGTGTCGAGGTCGCAGGCGCCGTAACAGGGCTGCCCGGACAGCATGAAGGTGACGTCGTCGGGCGCCACCTCGCGGAGGTCGTCGGCGACCTTCGGGCCGCGGCGCTTGAGTCCCTCGGGGAACTGGAGGCCGACCTTGGAGGCGTCGCGCTCCTCGATCGCCTCTACGATCCGATCGAGTTCGTAGTCCCACTCGCGGTCGTGTTTCAGGGCCATCCCCGTCTTGGTGAGGTCGCCCTCCGTGGAGCCGCTCATGTCGAACGAATTGTGCGGCAGGACGGTTAAACGGCGCGTTCGACCGTGGCGTTCGTCCGCGACGTTCGTGACGTTCGCACGCGTCGGGCGCGTCCGACCTCAGAGGGTGTCGCTCGTGAGCAGTCGGCCGATCCACGCCCGCGGGCCGGAGAGGATCGCACCCTCCTCGACGGCGACGGGGTCCCGATCCACGTCGACGAAGACCCGCCCCCGGTCGTCGGGCTCGCCGCCGCCGTCGCGGGTCCAGACGAGGCGGCCGTCGGAACCGGCCGCGCTCGCGTCGCCGCGGACCTCCCACCCGGGCGCCCCGCGGACGGTCAGCCGATCGGCGCCGAGGTACCGAGCCCCCTCGCCGCCGATGGCGAACGGGACCGAAGGAGACGCGGGCGTCAGCGGCGTGAACACCACGACGCCGAGATGGCGCTCCGTGGCGTTCGGATCCCGGTAGTCGACGAGCAGAGCGTCTCCGTCGACACGGGCGTCGACGTCTCTCGGCTCCGCGATCCCGTCGCGGACGGCGTCGGCGACGACCACCCGTCGGAGCGACTCGTTCGCCGCGAGGGCGTCTCCGCCGGCCGCGAGATCGACCCGTGCCTCCCACGTCGTCGACCCGTTCGCGTGGAGCGTGACGGTCTGGGAGCTCTCGCCGGCGACCACGGGGGTGCCGTCCGGCGCGGTTCGGTCGAGGTCACAGACGCCGCAGATCGGCGTCGGCGGTGCGCGGGCGTCAACCGCCGGTACGGCGGTGATTCCGGCGACGAGGAGGAGCAGCACGGTCGCTGCGGCAAAGGTGCGGAGACGCATGGTCCGAACTCTCGCCGCGATTGCCAAATAACTCACGCGCAGATCGGCGGGAGTCGCGGTTCCATCGCCGGCGGGCCGCGCCCTCGCGCCCGAACCGATCGCTGCCGCGGCCGACGGATACAACCCCCGAGCCGGCGAACGCTGGACACATGACCGACGTCCCGCTCGAACACGTCCACGTCTCACCCGACGACGGATCAAACGACGAACCCGCGCCCGCCGTCTTCGTGCTCCACGGCCGCGGCGCCGACGAGAAGGACCTGCTGCCGGTGGCGCGACACCTGCCCGACGAGCTTCACGTCGTGAGCCTGCGCGCGCCCGACCCGCTCCAGGGCGGGTACACGTGGTACGAGCTCGACCTCTCCGCCGGCGGCCTCGAAGCGAGCCAGCCGGACGCAGCGGAGTTCCGGCGGAGCCTCGATCTAGTTGTTGAGAGCGTCGAGGCCGCGGTCGAGTCGTACGGCCTCGACCCCGATCGGCTCGGCCTCCTCGGGTTCAGTCAAGGGGCTATCACGAGCCTCTCGCTCGTGTTGGAGGACCCGGACCGCTACGCGTGGGTCGTCGCGCTCCACGGCTACCTCGCGGATACGCACGCCGACCTCGAACCGGACGGGATCGCGGACAAGCCGGTGTTCGTCGGCGCGGGGGCCGGAGACCGTGTGATCCCGGAGTCGAGGTCGACCGCGGCGGCCGATCGGCTGGCCGAGATCGGCGCCGCCGTCACCCGCGGGAGCTACCCGGGCGGCCACGGAATCGGCCAGCGGGAACTGAGCGACGCGGTCGCGTTCGTGGAGTCGCAGGTCGAGTGACCCGGACGGCCGAGACGCGTTTCACGAGCGAACCGATCCGGTTCCTGTGACCGCGACGCTCTCGGGACCACCCCCGGCTCCGGCAGGTTAAAACCGATCCGTCCCGACGATCTGGTATGAGCGTCGAACAGGCCTCCCCCGACGAACAGGCCGCCATCGAGGACCTCGGTCGCGAACTCGGCGAGCGGATCGCCCAGACACAGGAGTACGAGCGGTTCGAATCTGCCCGCGAGGCGGTTCAGCGCGACGAGGAGGTCCAGGCGAAGATCGACGAGTTCGAGCAGCTCCGCGCGGAGTTCATGCAGGCCCGCGAGACCGGACAGGCGACGAACTCCGGGCTCCAGAAGGTACAGGAAGCCCAAGACGAGCTTCACTCGATGCCCGTCATGCGCGAGTTCCTCGACGCGCAGGAGGATCTGAACGACACCCTCGAAGCCGTGAACGAGGCCATCTCGGAGCCGCTCGCGGTCGACTTCGGCGGCGAGGCCGGCGGCTGCTGTCAGGACTGAGCCGTTCCGTTCTCTTCCTTTTCCTTCCGCGGTCCGCGTCCTTCCCGCCGTCCGCGTTCGATCCCCGTCCCGGCTTTTATCGGCGATAGCGACGCAACCCGCCCCGTGATAGCCGTGGCCGGCGGAAAGGGCGGAAGCGGGAAGACGACCACCACGTTGGGGCTCGCGCGGGCGCTGTCGCGGCGGGGCGCTCCCGTCGTCGCCGCCGACGCCGACTGGGACCTCCCGAACCTCGCGCGGCTGGCGAGCGCGAGCGCCGGGGACCGCGGGCCCGCCGCCGGCCTGCCGACCGTGGTCGACGCGGTCCGGACTGAAGGGCAGATCCGTCCCGATCGGCGGGCGCCGACGGTGCTTTCGGCGCCGGACGAGCCCGCAGACGCCGACGCCGCGCGGGTCCTCGACGCGCTCGCTGAGACGGTCCCCGACGACTCGCCGACCCTCCTCGACTGCCCGGCGGGGGCGTCACCCGACGCTGCGGCGCCGCTTCGGGTCGCCGACCGGTGTCTCATCGCGACGCCGCTCCGGCGGGCCGCGCTCCGAGACGCCGCCAAGACCGCGGCGCTCGCACGCCGGCTGAACTGTCTCCCCGTCGGCGCCGTCGTCGTTCGAGCTGAGTCGGTTCCGGAGGGGGTGAGCGACCTGCTCGAGTGTCCGGTGCTCGGACCGATTCCCCCGGGCGAACCCGAACCCCTGTCGGTCTCCCCGGTACGCGCGGCGTACGACGACTTGGCACGCCGGCTCGTCGACGAGTACGGGGCGGACCGATGGCGGATCGCGTGATCCGGGGGTTTCGTTCACGCCGATCGGGACGGGGAAGACGGCCGAGACGGGACCGCCGAACGTGACCGTCAGTTCGGGCTCGGGTCGGGCGCTCGTGCCTCACCGACAGAGCCAAACCTCCGGAGCCGGCAGCGACTGTATGGAGACGCTCCCGACCGGGATTTCTGTGCTGGACAGGGAGTTCGGCGGCGGGCTTCCGAGCGGCAGCGTCGTCGTGTTGAAGGCGGATCCCGCGAGCCAGTCGGAACTGATCGTGGACCGGTTCTCCCGCCCGCGGGAGTGCCGCTATCTCACGACGGTGCGCTCGTCCGACGCGGTCGAGGCGAACCTCACGCTCGACGGAGATGGCGAGGGTGACGAGGGAACAGACGGGGAGACAGTGGTCGAGGAGACGGACCGTGGGGCCCCGATCGATGACGTGCTGGCGGCCGCCGCGGAGCTCCCGGAACGCGCCACCCTCGTCGTCGACTCCGTCGAACCGCTGGAGTCGGCCGACCGGTCACGGTACGGTTCGTTCCTCACCGATCTCCGCCGACACGTCGCCGACGCTGGCGGAATCGCGGTGATACACGCGTTCAAAGGCGAAAACGGACGAAATCGCGTCGTCACCGAGCAGACCGCGGACGTGGTCTTCGACCTCCGGACGACCGTGACCGGCACGGAGATCGTGAACCGCCTGATCGTTCCGAAATTCCGCGGCGGCGCGGCGCTCGAAGAGCCCCTCAAGCTGAAGCTGACCGACGCGGTGTCGGTTGACACGAGCCGCGACATCGCTTGACACGGGCGCAGCGCCGGTTCGTTTATGCCGACACGACCGACGCCGCGCCGACGACGATGACGCCGACGAGCACCGCGATCGCCGCCCAGTTCCGCGGTCGGTCGAGCGAGCCGTACGGCCCTCCCTTCCGTGAGAAGAGGTACCCCGCGTAGACGACGAGCGGCGCCAGTGTCGGCAGGGTCGGCACGTCGACGAGGCCGGCGACACCGGACAGGAGGGCGATCGCGATCGTCGTGCCCCCGGCGCTCGCGGCGACGACGAGATCGTCGCGCGCACGTTCGATTTCCATGTCTCTCAGTGGGTCGACCGCAGTTCAAAAGGGATCGGTTCGCGTTCGCGCCGCCAGTCCGATCGGTTCGGCCGGTCGGACCGCTCCGACCGGAAGTCCGCTTACTCCTCGTCGATCTCGTCGACGATCTCGTCAGCGTCGACGTCGACGTCTTCGAGCGCCTCCTCGATGTCGCCGGCGCCGGCGCCGCCCATACCGCCCATCATGCCGCCGAGACCGCCCATACCGCCGCCCTCGATGACCTCCTCGACGACGACGCGATCGAGGTCGAGTCGGCTCATGAGGTCCTGCGCGATCTGCTGTTTCTGGAACATCCACTGCTGGTTCATCTGCATCGCCTGCGTGGCCGTCACGTAGAGGACGTCCTTCTCGACCTCTTCGGTCTCGACGACTTCCTCGCCGTCGTCGTCCTCGGAGACGCTCTCTTCCTCCTCGGTGACCGTCTCGATCCGGACCTCGGGCGCCTCCTGGAGGTACATCCCGAGCATGCCGGCGGCCTGCTGTTCGCGGTCGTCGATCTGCTCGAGGATCTCGTACTCGTACTCGAGGTCCTCGCCGGCCAGCGGGTGGTTGAAGTCGACGCGGGCGCGGCCGCCGATGATCGTCTCGAGGTAGCCCTGCTGATTGTCGATCTGGACCTGTGCGCCGGGGTAGCGGCTGTCCTCGGGGATCTTGTCGGCCTTGACGGTCTCGACCTCTTCGGGGTCGTACGCGCCGAAGGCGTCATCGGCGGGCACGTCGACGGTGCCCTCGTCGCCGACCTCGGCGCCGACGAAGGCCTCCTCGACGGACGGGAACACGTGACCGGCGCCCAGCGCGATGATGCGGGGCTCGAACTCGTGTTCCTCGGTGTCGATCTCGGCGTCTTCGGCGATCTCCTCGTCGGTGGTGTCGATGACGCGGTCGTCATCGGCGGTTCGAATCGTGTACGCGACCCGCACGAAGTCGCCGTCGGCGAGTCCCTCGGTCTCGGCCTCGTCTGCGTCCTCGGCCGCGTCCGCTTGCTCCTGATCGCTCATACCCTGAAGGTCTCCTGTTACACCCTTAAGGCGCACGGTTCGACCCGGAGCGGCGACGACCGCGTCGCGCCGGAGTCACGTCCCGCGGCGCTTAAGAACGCGCCCGGCGGAATCCGGGTATGTTCGAGGTCGAGATCAAGGTCCCGGCCGACGTCGACGCGGTCCGAGAGCGACTGCGCGAGGCCGGCGCCGAACGCGTCGACGCCCGCCGCCAGCGCGACGCGTACTACGACGCCCCGCACCGCGACTTCGCCGAGACGGACGAGGCGCTTCGGGTTCGACGTGAGAGTCCGCTCTCGGTCGAGGCGGTCCCCGGCTCGCCGGACGTCGCTCGGAGCGACGAGGAGCCGCCCGCAGAGACGGCGAAGCTCACGTACAAGGGTCCCCGCCTCGACGAGGGGTCGAAGACGCGCGTGGAACACGAGACCGCCGTCGACGACGGCGAGGCGATAGACGGCGTGCTCTCGGGGCTCGGGTTCGATCCGGCCGCGGTCGTCGAGAAGCGCCGCGAGTTCTGGTCGTTCGCCGGGTTTACGGTCACCCTCGACGCGGTCGACGGCGTCGGTGAGTTCGTCGAGATCGAGCGCGAGGTCGACGACGAGAGCGCGATCGAGGCCACCCGCGACGAGGCGCTGGCGGCCCTCGACCGGCTCGGGCTCGACGGCGACTCGCAGGTTCGCACGTCGTACCTCGGGCTGTTGCTGGCCGACGGCGAGGAGACCGGCTGAGTCCCCGCGGTCGACGCTCCGCCGTCGGCCGGCTACTTCCCGCCGTCCGGTCGCTTTTCCGAGAGCACGGTTCGGTCGAACTCGCAGACGAGCACGTCGTCGTCGCCCTCGACGACCTTGAACGCCTCCACGTGCATCGTGACGACGCCGCGCTCGCCGTCGCTCGTCTCCCGCTTGTCGGTAACGGTCGACCGCGCGCGGATCGTGTCGCCGTGAAACACCGGGTTCGGGTGTTCCACACCGTCGTACGAGAGGTTCGCGACGATGGTGCCGTCGGTCGTCTCCGGGATCGACACGCCGACCGCGAGCGACATGGTGTAGAGCCCGTTGACCAGTCGCTCGCCGAACCGCGTCCCCTCGGCGAAGTCGGCGTCGAGGTGGAGCGGCTGCTGGTTCATCGTCATGTCGCAGAAGCGCTGGTTGTCGGCCTCGCTTATCGTTCGCCGCTTCGCGTGTTCGATCGTCTCGCCGACCGCGAACTCCTCGTAGTAACGTCCGGGCATGGCGCCTCAGTCTCCCGGGGGCGTCAAATCGCTACCGCTCCTCCGGTCTCGGTCCGGTTCGGATGGGCCCGATTCTCCGGCGTCCCGTCGGGACGATTTATGTCGGTGGACGCGGACCGCCCGACATGGCACGACGCAGCCTGCTGTTCTCGCCGGGCGACCGCCCGGAGCTCATGCGCAAGGCCCCCGACGCCGGTGCGGACGTGATCTGCTTCGACCTAGAGGACGCGGTCGCACCCGGCAGGAAAGCGGAGGCCCGCGAGAGCGTCCGCGGGGTGCTCGCCGACCCCGATTTCGACCCCGATGCGGAGGTGTGCGTCCGGCTCACGGCCGCCGAGCCGGCGGCGGACCTCGATGCGCTTGTGGGGGCGGGAGACCAGTCCGAGACCGACCTCCGCCTCGACGCGGTCATGCTCCCGAAGGTGGAGTCGCCCGATCGCGTCGAGGAGGCCGCGTCGCTCTGCGCGGACCGGGGGCTCGACCCGGCCGTGTTCGCACTGGTCGAGACCGCGTCGGGGGTCCTCTCGGCCGAATCGATCGCGGCGGCCCCCGCGACCGACGCGCTCGTCTTCGGCGCCGAGGACCTCGCGGCCGACGTGGGCGCGACCCGCACCGAGAAGGGGACCGAGGTGCTGTACGCCCGCGAGCACGTCGTCCTCGCGGCCGGCGCGGCAGGGGTCGACGCGATCGACACGGTGTATACCGACTTCTCCGACGCCGACGGACTCCGCGAGGAGGCCGCGTTCGCGCTCACCCTCGGCTACGACGGGAAGCTGGCGATTCACCCGGCCCAGGTCGACCCGATCAACGCGGCGTTCACGCCGGACCGCGAAGAGGTCGAGTGGGCCGAGCGGGTGCTCGACGCCCGCGACGCCGCGGACCGGGAGGGACGGGGCGTCTTCCAGGTCGACGGCGAGATGATCGACGCGCCCCTGATCGCTCAGGCGGAGCGGATCGCTGAGCGCGCCGCCGCGAGCGATCGCTAGGGCATCGATCGAGACAAGAACCGAAGCGTTCGCCACAGTTAACCTCGGCCCCTCGGGAAACAGATGTATGGCCGGCCAAGCTAATCCCTTCGAGAGCCTTCAAGAGCAGATCGACGACGCCGCAGCGTTTCTCGACGCGCCGCAGGGCGTGGTCACTCGTCTGAAGAACCCCGAGCGTGTACTGGAGACGAACCTCACGTTCGAGCTCGACGACGGGTCGCTGGAGACGGTCCGGGCGTACCGCTCGCAGTTCAACGGCGACCGAGGGCCGTACAAAGGAGGCATCCGCTATCATCCGGGCGTCACCCGCGACGAGGTGAAGGCGTTGTCGGGGTGGATGGCGTACAAGTGCGCCGTCGTCGACATCCCGTACGGCGGTGGGAAGGGCGGGATCGCGATCGACCCCGCCGACTACTCCGAGGCCGAGTTGGAGCGGCTCACGCGCGCGTTCGCGACCGAACTCCGTCCGCTGATCGGCGAGGATCGCGACATCCCCGCCCCCGACGTTAACACCGGTCAGCGGGAGATGAACTGGATCAAAGACACCTACGAGACCTTAGAGAACACGACCGCCCCGGGTGTCATCACCGGAAAGGCGCTCGACTCCGGCGGCAGCGAGGGACGCGTCGAGGCGACCGGTCGCTCCGTCGCGCTCGCCGCGCGAGAGGCGTTCGACTGGCTCGACCGCGACGTCGCGGGCGCGACGATCGCCGTTCAGGGGTACGGGAACGCAGGCTCGGTCGCCGCCGCGCTGCTCGACGACCTCGGTGCCGACGTGGTCGCGGTCTCCGACTCCTCGGGGGGCATCCACGCACCCGACGGGCTCGACCCGCGCGCAGTTAAAAATCACAAGGCTGAGACCCGCTCCGTCAGCGGGTACGGCGACGCGGAGCCGATCACGAACGAGGAACTGCTGACGCTCGACGTCGACCTCCTCGTGCCGGCCGCGTTGGAGAACGCGATCGACAGCGACCTCGCCGCCGACGTGCGCGCCGACGTGGTCGTCGAGGCCGCGAACGGGCCGCTCACCCCGGACGCCGACGACGTGCTCGCCGACAAGGACGTGTACGTCGTCCCCGACATCCTCGCGAACGCCGGCGGCGTCACCGTCTCGTACTTCGAGTGGGTCCAGAACCGACAGCGGTTCTACTGGACGGAAGAGCGGGTGAACGAGGAGCTCGAACGCGTGATCGTCGACGCCTTCGATCGGCTGGTCGACAGCTACGAGACGAACGAGGCTCCGAACCTCCGAACGGCGGCGTACGTCGTCGCGATCGACCGGATCGTCGACGCCTACGATCAGGCCGGCAACTGGCCGTAACACGGACCGTCCGGAGCAACGACCCTACTCTAACCGCGCGTCCCGGATCTCGACGTGGCCGCGGTCGCCCTCCCAGACCGCGTCGTACTCGATGTCGATACGCCGGTCCATGTGCGGCCCGTCGACGACGTACGTCTCGAACTCTCCGCCCTCGCCGAGCGGGTGGACCCCGTACTCCTCGCGGAGGTCGACGAGTTCGGCGAGCGCGTCGGCGTCGTACCGCCGACCGAGCCACGACTCGTCGAGCCCGTAGGCTGCCACCTGTACGATCCGGATCTCGAACCCCGCCTCGAACATCGCCTCGGCGAGCGCGACCGGGTCCTCCTGCCACAACGGCGCGAACAGGTCGATCCCGAGTCGGTCGCACATCCCCTGTATGCGGCTCGTCTGGTACTCGCTCTCGACCGCGCCCGCGGTGACGCCCGCGAGGCCGACGTCGTCTCCCGCGGCGATCTCTCGGAGGGCGGCTTCCATCGGCTCCAGTTCGGCGTCCCCCTGTGCGCCCGCGTCGTCGACGTCGTCGGCCCCGAAATCGTCTGGCGACACCTCGACGAGGTCGATACCGACGCTCTCGGCCGCCAGCCGGGCGAGCTCCGTCGCCGGCGTGTGGTACATGTACGAGTCGCCCGCGGGGTGGACCGTCAGGAGCCGCGAGACGTCGAGGCCCTCCTCCAGCGCGCGGTACAGCGCCCACGAGGAGTCCTTCCCGCCCGAAAAGAGGCTTACCCAGTCGTCGGTCATTGACGGGGGAACGTCCGGACGGCCTAAAGCGTCGGCGGTCCGCGACACCGTCGCTGGACGGGTGAACGGCGTAACTCGGGAAGGATCGGTTGGTGTTCGGACGAGTCGGACCGGGGCGGCGTTCCGCCGGAACTCAGTCCGAGATGAACTCGTTGTCGCGCCAGTTGACGCCGCCGTCGCCGTCACCCGCTCCCTGCGGGCTCTCGACGACTTCGATGCTCGCGGGACGCGGTTCGCCCTCGACGATGCGTGTCGCCTCCAGCTCCCCGTCCTCTTCGGTGATCGCGGTCAGCGTCCCCTTCTCCGAGAGGGTCGCAATTTTGCGAAGCACCAGGAACATCGGGTACTGGAGCGCGGAGTTCTGGAGGACGGTCTCGCGGTCGCCCTTGAAGCAGGCGAACTCGACGAGCTCGGAGGGGATCTCCTCCTCCTCGTCGTCCATCCACTGCGGGCCGCCGGCTCGCGGGGGCTCTTCCTCCCACACGCGCGTCTCCGTGACCGACGCCTTCAGCTGGGCGGTCGGCGTGTACTTGCTGATGCTCTCGTCGTCGGACAGGGCCTTGATGATGAGGGTGTTGTTTCGACGCGTGATGTCGATGTCGTCGATCTCCGGCGGGAGGTCGGGATCTTCTTCGAAGTACGTCTCCACGTCTTCGAGTGGCAGTTCGAGCGTCGAATGAAGTCTGAACACGCGGCCTGTCATTGTTAGTTGGGTGAGGTGGGGTCGAACCGATCGGCACGGCGGCAGCGGCGACTGCTGCACCTACCCCACCTACGGTCCGTGGGTTTATATCGCCTGCCCTTCGACCTTCGAAGATCGGTGTTACAATGCGCCTGGGCAGTGGCGGTGTCGCGCGTTCCGCGCGCCGTTTCGGCGGGTTCTGACGATACCCACGACGTGCGATAGCGCGTCTCCGACTACTCGGCGCCCAGCTCGGCGGCAAGCTCGCCGCGTTCGTCGAGTTCCGCGAGCACGTCGCTCCCGCCGACGAACTCTCCGTCGACGAACGTCTGGGGGATCGTTTCCCAGCCGCTGTGGGACTCGAGCGCCTCGCGGTAGTGCGGCAGCGCCGGCAGCACGTCGACCGTCTCGAACTCATCGACGTGCTGGCCGATCAGCTCGACGGCCCGTTTCGAGTAGCCGCACTGCGGCATCAGACGGTTACCCTTCATAAAAAGCACCACGTCGTTGTCAGCGATGGTCTCCTCGACTCGGGCCGCGATCTCGTCTGGCTCGGCGTCGGTTTCGGGTTGGAACGTCATGAGGGGCGATACGCGCCCGCGACGCAAATGGGTTCCGCACGGGATCGGCGTGACCGGGAGGACGGGGAGCCCCAGCGCTCCCTCCGACCCTCACTCCTCGCGGTCGACGCGGACCACGTCGACGAGCGAGTACACCGGGACGCCGTCGATCTCGTCGTATCCGCGCTTGTCGACGAGCACGACGCACGCGACGGGCTCGCCGCCCTGCTCGCGGATCGCGTCGATCGACTCGCGCATCGTCGTCCCCGAGGTGATGATGTCGTCGACGACGTAGCAGTCGCGGTCGCGGATGGCGGCGAAGTTCCGCGAGAAACCGCCGCCCTGCTCGTCGATGTCGCCCTCGTCCCACTGGTGTTTCGCGGGAGCGTACGTGCCCAGATCCGTGTCGAGCTGGTTCGCGACCGCGGTCGCGAGCGGCGCACCGGCCTTCTCGATGCCCACCGTCAGATCGACGTCCTCGCCCTGCTTGGCCAGCAGGTCCGCCATCGCGCTCGCCGCGTACCGGAGCCGCGTCGAGTCGCGCCCCAGCGCCGACCAGTCGACGTGGATGTCGGCCGTCGAGGTCGTCGCTGCGATCTCATCGCCCGCACCGTTGCCGCCGCCGCGTTCGACGAGCCAGCTGGCGGTCTCCCGGGAGACGTTCAGCTCGTCGGCGATTTCGCCCTTCGAGAGGCCGTGTTCCGCGAGCTCGGCCGCGCTGTCTATCAGGTCGTCAACGTTCTTCATATGTGCCGAATTCGACCGCCGTTTTAATAGTCGTGTCGTCATCCGCGAACGCGGCCTCGAAGTCGTCGAGGCCGTGTACGCCCGTGACGAGATCATCGAGGAACGCGTCGGAGAGGCGGGACAGCGAGTCGACGGCGGCCTCGAAGTGCTCGTAGCCGGAGTTGACGCTGCCGACGAGCGCCTTGTTGTGGAGCACGAACTCGCGGTGGAGCCGTCCGCCGTCGATCTTGAACTCCCAGTCGCCCGGGACGCCGAGCAGCGCACCGACCCCGTTGGGCGCGAGCGCCTCGATCGTCTCGAAGGCGTGGGGCGCGTAGCCGGTCGCCTCGAAGACGAAGTCCATCGGCTCGTGGGCCTCCGGCACCGACGGCACGGGCGTCTCGTTGGAGTTGACGTACGTCGCGCCGAGCGACTCGATGATGTCGATCGTCGGGTCCGGGCGCTCGCGGCGGCCGAGACAGTAGATCCGGTCGAACTCCTCGTCGAGGGCGGCGACGGTCAACAGGCCGAGCGAGCCGTTACCCAGAATCAGCGCCGACTCCGGCTCCCAGTGGAACGCCGACCGGCTGGCGTAGGCGTGTTCGATCGCTTTCTCCGCGATCGAGACGGGCTCGACGAGGAACCCCCACTCCGCCAGCGCCGGCGGGATCTCGACGAGGAACTCCGCCGGGCTGGTGAAGTACTCCGCCATGAACCCGTGGGCGCCGACGATGCCGCGCTCGTGGTACCGGTCCTCCGGCGCCATGTCGGGTTCGCCGCGCGCGAAGTACTCGTTGGCCCCGTTCGGGGGTCGCCGGACCGTCGGCACGACGACGTCCCCGACCTCGAACGGCGTGTCGTTCGGGTCCTCGATCACGCCGACCGCCTCGTGGCCCAACACGAGGTGGTCCTCGCCCTCGGGGGAGCCGCCGTGGCTCCCGGAGATGACCTCGTGGTCGGTCCCGTCGACGCCGACCCGAAGGGTCCGAACCAACGCCTCCCCGGGCGCCGGCTCCGGCCGCGGCTTCTCTGTCACGACCGGTTCGTCTGCCCCGTCGTACACGGCGATCGCTTTCATGTAGCGGCTTTGGCGGCCAGCCACCAAAAGATTTCTTTTATTGTGAGTAAAGACTCACCACCACTACCGACCGCGGGTTTTTCGTCGTGGGGCTCCGGATCGCCGCCGTGTGCACGCTCACGCTCGCGTGGCGGACGTTCGGTGACGCGCCGATCGCGCTCGCTGCGAACCGCGACGAGGCGTTAGATCGGTCGTCCGAGCCACCGGCTCTCCGCGGAGGCGATGGCGGCGACAGCGGCAGCGACGGCGACGGCGACGATGCGTACGTCGCACCCCGCGACGCCGAGGCCGGCGGGACGTGGATCGGGCTCTCACGGTCGGGAGTCGTGGCCGCGGTCACGAACCGCTGGCTCGACGCCGACCGCGAGAGCGACCGCTCCCGCGGCCTGCTCGTTCGCGACTGCCTGACGGCCGACTCCGCGGAGGACGCCGTTCGAACCGTCGAGCACGACCTCGAAACCCGGTCGTACGACGGTTTCAACCTCGTGCTCGCCGACGACGCTGCCGCCTTCCTCCTCTCGTACGACGGCGGGCTGGCGATCACCCGCCTCGATCCCGGCGTCCACGTCGTCGGCAACGTCGGCGGCGTGGTCAACGGCGTCGAGCGCTTCGCGGTCCCGGAGCGCCGCCGGGAGTTCGGCGCGGAGCGCGCCGACAGTGCGCGGGCGGTCGCGGCCGCGCTGGCACCGGAGCCCGGCGAGTCGGGAACCGAGTGGCTCGACCGCGCGAGCGCCGCGCTCGCGGACCACGAGTACGGAGCTTGTCTCCACGGCGACGGCTTCGGGACGCGGTCGTTCACGCGGATCCGGACCGCTCCCGATTCCGAGACGCCCCCCGAGTTCGCGTACGCCGACGGTCCGCCCTGCGAGACGCCCGCGGAGCCGGTGTCGTTGCCGGCGGGGTTCGGTTCCGACGATCGGCGTCGAGGGAGGCCCGTCGACGGGTCCTCCGGCGGCGACGGCACGGAAAGCCAGTTTTAAGCGACTCGCGGGCGCCCAATACGGTATGAGTGTGTCCGAACTCGAGGCCGACCTCTCGGAGGACGAACACGCCGGCCTCGAACTCATCCGCGAGACCGGTGGCATCCACCAGAGCGACTTCTGGAAGGAACTTGACGTCTCCTCGCGGAAGGGGAGCCGGATCGCGGAGGCGTTAGAGGAATCCGGGCTCATCCAGCGCTCGGATACCGTTTACGACGGCCACAACACCTACTACCTCGAGCCCGCTCCCCGCGACTTAGACTTCTCGCTGCTCATGGCCGGCGACATGCTCTCGCCGTTCATCGGCGAGGAGGAGGTGGATCCGCAGGCAGACGCCTTCTCGCAGTGGATGATGAACCTCGCGTACGAAGAGTACTGAACTGAACGCCGAGTCAGCCTCTGGACGGCCTTATTCTTCGTTTCCCGGATCGATCACGTCGTCGTCGACCCGTCGAACGCTTTCTGCCAGCCGAGACTCGTCGGGAACGGCTTTTAAAAACGCCGAGGAGCCGAACGGCGCGTCCCCGTTGACCGATACCATCCCGAGATCGGCGGGGTCGCCGTCGAGCCCGGTGAGGAACGCGACAGTCCGAACCGCGGGCACGTCGTCGACCCGCGCCGCCGCGTCGACGGAACCGTACAGCGACCGGTGGGTCGCGACGTGGTAGACGCAGGTCGGGGTCGGCGCGAAACAGAGGCGGAACCGCGCGCCCGGCTCGGTGCGCCCGAGTTTCGGCCGGAGCGCGTGGCTCGCGTCGGCGTGGAAGTACCGTTCCATCCGGCGGTACTGCCGGAGTATCTCGTTGGCACCGGTCGCGCGTCGCACGGCGGCGTCGCCCTTGAGTTCGATGACGTGATCGACGCGCTCCGGCGTGCGAACCCGGACGTACGCGTCGACGATCCCGCGGCGGCCCTCCGCGTCGTAGGGCTCCTCCAACCGGATCTCGGGGTCGTCGTGGACCGCCGTGTAGTGGTCGACCACGCGCGTCGCCAACTCGTCCTCCCGCATGGATCGACCACGGAGGCGACCGCGAATAAAGCCGCCGACGGCGGAGCGTACTGGACCCGATCGGCGGCCAGCGGTTCTCGTCTCGTTGGGCTCATCAAGGGGTTTGTAAGGCTCGAACCCCTACTGAAAGTTGATGTCTGACAAACTGTCTAGGCGGCGGTACGTCGCCGGAACCGGAGCCGCGCTGACCGTGGGAACGCTCGCCGGCTGTTCGGGCGGCGGTGACGAATCCGGCGAAGCCGACGGTTCGGACGGGTCCGACGGCTCTGATGGGTCCGACGGAATGGACGGCGACGACGGGTCCGACGGTTCCGACGGCGGCGACTCCGGCGGGTCGGCTGCCGACGACGTCCCGAGCGAGATCGACGACTACCTCTCCGACGCTCGGATGTACGAGGGGCAGATCATGGACTACACCGGACAGGACGAGGTCACGGTCGCGGTCGGCGCCGGCGACGTGGGGTTCGCCTTCGATCCGGCCGCGATCCGGATCGACTCCAGCACGACCGTCGTCTGGGAGTGGACCGGCGAGGGCGGCGCGCACAACGTGGTCTCCGCCGAGAACTCCGAGTCCGACTTCGATAGCGGCAACGCCGTCGACGAGGAGGGCCACACGTTCGAGCAGTCGTTCGACAACACCGGGATCCAGCTCTACTACTGTACGCCCCACCAAGGGAACGGGATGCTCGGCGCCATCGAAGTCGTCGAAGCGTAACGCCGCCGCCGCTCGCGGTTCGCTTTTCGCGAGACCCCGATCCGACAGCGTCGCGACCGGTCGCGTTGGTTCGGCGTCAATAGCTCCCCCGGCGGCCGCGGGAAGATCGGCCGCTACGGGAGAAACGACCACCGCACGTCGACGATCCGGTCGTGTTCGCTCGTGACGGTCGGGCGCGCGAGGTGGTCGTTCGCGTTGACGCCGGCGTCGGCCAGCCGGGAGAGCGACTCCTCTAACGTGCGATCCGAGCGTTCGACCGTCGAGTCGCGGACGTACGGCGCGTCGAGTGGGTCCGACCGGGAGTTCGAGGTCTCGATCGCGTCCGTGAGTTCCCCGCCGATCGCGTACGCCGGCTGGTGGAACTTCCACCCGTCGACGGACAGGAAGAGCCACACGTCGCCGTTGATCGCGTGGTACTCCCCGGAGACGCGAGACGGGTCGTGGGCGACGACGCGGGAGAGGACGGCCGTCTTCGTCCGGTAGAGCGCGTCTTTGCGAGCCGATCTGACGTTGCTCTCCGTGAGGTCGCCGCGCTCGTAGGCGGCGGTCGCCTCGTCGGCGAACTGCTTTGCGACCTTGTTGACGACGTACAGCGATTCGAGCAGATCGTCCGTCGGTTCGAGCGGGTCCACGGTGACATCGGTCGGCGGCTGCGACCGGTGTGAGGTGAGCGCGTCGCGCGGATAGGCGTTTCGGGATATTCGGTTCGGGATCCGCGGTCGGCACCGCTCGGGCGGGATCGCGTCCCCCGGATGGTTAATTCTTTAAGCGTACGGACGAAGGCAGAGGCAAGCAATGTCGGACGACTCGCTCAAACTGTACACGGCGATCTACGTCGCGCTCCTGGTCGCGGCAACCCTCAACTTCGTCCTCTTCGAGGCCGAGTTCCTCAACTTCACCTACGCCCAGGCGCTCGGCGGCACGCTGGTGATCGCGACGGTCAAGACCCTGCTCATCGTCGGGTACTTCCAGCACCTCCGATGGGAGAACCGCTCGCTCACCTACGTGATGTCGCTCGCGCTCGCGCTCACGATGCTGCTGATGGCCGCCGCGACGTACTCCATCTCGTAGACCGCCGCCGACATTTCGCGCTTCCGCGTCCGTTTCCGTTCCCGGTTTCGGCTTCGTTTCTTCCTCTTTCCCGGCCCGTTCCGCCTGTGTGTTTTTTGTAGCCGCGCGTGAATGAGCCGGTATGGATCTCCGATCTGCAACGCTCGACGACATCGACGCGATCCGGACGGTCGCGCGCGAATCGCTGATCGCTTCCTACGGCCACGCCGTCGACGAGACGCTACTGGAGGAGGCGATCGACGAGTGGTACGACCCCGACGAGCTCGGTGCGGACATCGGCGACGAGGACACGGTGTTCCCGGTGGCCGTCGTCGACGACACCGTCGTCGGGTTCGCCGAGAGCTACGTCGTCGGCCGGCGCGAGCGCGTCGGCGAGATCGACTGGCTCCACGTCCACCCGGACCACCGCGAGTCGGGGATCGGCTCCGCACTCTTAGAACGGGTGGAGTCGGAGCTTCGCGCGGCCGACGTCGACCGCATCGAGGCGCGCGTCCTCGTCGACAACGAGGCGGGAACGGCGTTCTACGAGCGCGAGGGGTACGATCTCGACGGCGAGCGCGCGGTGGAGATCGGCGACGAGACGTTCGACGAACGGGAGTACCGGAAGCAGATCGGACGGCTGACCGGCATTTCCGAGGGTACCTACGAGACGGAGGACGGCGAGACCGTCCACGTCGCCTTTGACGAGAGCGACCGGGGCTCTCACGCCCCGTTTTACGTCGCGTACACCGACGCCGACCTGTCGCAGCGCTACGGCTACCTCTGCGGGAACTGCGAGGGGACGAACGTCGCCATCGACACGATGGACCGGATGGAGTGTCGCGACTGTGGCAACCGACGCAAGCCGGCCCGGTGGGACGCGGCGTACTGAGTCGCGCCGCCCGAGTCTCCGGAGCCCTCGACCTACAGCGTCTCTTTGACGCCCAGCACGCGCTCTTCGGCCTCGCGCCCCGGGTCCCACTCGCCGCCGTCGCGGTCGGCGTCCCGGTGCTCGGCGACGGTCCGCGCCATCGCCTCCTCGACGGGCGTCGACTCCCACCCGAGGTCGGCGAGCGCGCACGTGTCGAGCAGGTGCGGGTACTCCCGGTACAACACGAAGTCGTCCGGCCCGAGGCCGCCGGCCGCCAGCGCGTCGGCGCTCGCCGCGACGACCTCGCAGCCGACGCCCGCCGCGTCGGCGATCGTCTCTAGGGTCTCCTCGAGCGTGAGTGCCCGGCGGTCGCCCACGTTGTACGCTCGCCCCGCCTCGCCGCGCTCGGCGACGATCCGGAGCGCGCTCGCCACGTCTTCGACGTACGCGCGGTGCCAGAGGTTCTGCCCGTCGCCGGGAACGACGACGCGGTCCTGAGAGAGCACCCGGTCGATCCAGTAGTCGAGCCGCTCGGTGTAGTCGTACGGGCCGTAGACGATACAGGGACGCACCGCCATCGCCCGAACCCCCTCCTCGGCGGCCGCGAAGACGGCTCGGTCGCCCTCGGCCTTCCGGTTCCCATAGGTCTCCGACGTATCGTCGGTCGCCTGCTCGGGCGTGCACGGTCGAAGCGGTGTCTCCCCTTCGCGCTTGGGCACCTCCTCAGCGGCGTAGCTGTCGCCCGAGGAGATGTACACGTACCCGTCGACGTCGGCGAACACGTCGGTGGCCGTTTCCACATCGGCCGGCTGGTAAGCGACGCAGTCGATCACGATATCGGGCTCGATAGAGAGCTTCGCGGTTCGGAGATCCCGCTCGTTCTTCCGGTCGCCCTCGACGTGGGTCACTCGGTCGTCGTCGGCGAAGGGATTCCCGTGGGTGCCCCGGTTCAACATTCCGACCTCGTACCCGTTCGCGATCAGGTCGGAGACGGTGTGTCGGCCGATGAATCGGGTTCCACCGATGACGAGCGCCGTGTCGGTCATACCGGTCATCCGGGAAGCGGACTCAAAAGCGTGGCCGAACGGAAACGAGCGGTCAGCTCTCGATCCGAGACCCGTCGTCAGATTCGCCGTTCGCGGACTCGGTGTCGGTCCCGAGCGCTTCGTCGTCGCGCGGTCCGTCACCGCGCCACCGCCGGTACAAGAGGTACGCGACGCCGAGTCCGACGACCCAGCTTCCGACCCCGGCGATCGCGAATGCGATTCCGATCAGAAAGTCCCCGGTCGGCGCGCCGAACATACTCCTGCTCGGTGTCTCGGCCACATAAACGCTCCGAGGGAGGGGTAGTTTCTCGGCGCTGGCGCCCGTTCCCGACGACATGAGCGATCCCGAGACCCGTCGGAGACGACCGTGGCTCGCGGCCGCGCTGGCGCTTCTGGTGTCCGGACTCGGCCACGCCTACCTCAGGCGATGGGCGCGCGCTTTCGGGTGGTACGCGCTGATCACGGCGACGCTCGTGTTCGTCGTTCCAGACGCTGCCGTCGATCGTGTGGTCGCCGGCGAGCGCCCGCCGCTCGTCGAGATCGCCCCGGCGCTCATCGCCGTCGCCGCCAGCGTCGTCGACGCGTACGTCCTCGCCGTCCGGAACAACCGAGCGTACGAGCGGGGCTCGCCGGCGACCGAAACCGCGGCGGACGCGTCGTCGTCCGATCGCGACGGGCTGACCGGGAGCGACGCCGGGGCCGGATCCGCCGAACCGGTAACGGACTCGACCACCGATACCGTCTCGTGTCCGCACTGCGGCCGCGACACGGACGCGACGCTGGACTTCTGTCAGTGGTGTGTCGAGTCGCTCGATGAGTAACGAAGAATCCGCAAAAAGGTCGACCCAAGGTGTCCGCCGCTACCTCAGAAGAGGTAGAACAGCGGGAAGATGAACACCCAGACGATGTCGACGAAGTGCCAGTAGAGGCCGAAGTACTCGATCGGCCGCTCGTCGTCAAGGTAGTGGCCCTGATACGCCCGGACGAACAGGAAGATGGCGATCAGGAGACCGATCACCACGTGGATCCCGTGGAGTCCGGTCGTCACGTAGTAGATCGACGCCTGGACCGGATCGCCGTGGGCATTGGCGTTGATCGTCACGCCGCGGTCGAAGATCTCGTGGTTCCACTCCCACATCTTGATCGCGAGGAACACGAAGCCGAGCGCGATCGTCGAGCCGAGCGAGGCGAGTAGCCCCTGCCGGCTCTTGCGGTGAGCGGCCACCAGCGCGAGGATCACCGTGAACGAGGAGGTGATCAGCACGAACGTGTTGATGAGGCCGGGAAGCGACTCCGTCAGCGGCTCCCACGTCATCCAGCCGGCGTTATACCGGACGAAGATGGCCGCGGAGAGGAACGCGCCGAAGACGATCACGTCCGAGGCGAGGAAGAACCACATCCCCAGCTTCACCTTCTCGACGCCTTCGAAGGGCCATCGCTCGGCGAACTCGGTGGGCGGGGCGTAGAAGTCCTGCAGCCCCCACTTCACGCCGGTCCAGATCAGCCCGATCAGTCCCACGACGGCGAGTATCGGGTAGATCGGGTTCGCGATCTCGACGCTCGTCTGGGCCACCGTCTCGCCAAGGACGAAGGTGACCGACTCGCTGAACCCGGAGAGACCGAGCAGCATGATTCCGAGCGCCAGCGAGAGCGCGAACGGCCAGATGCTCGCGTGGCTCGGGTGTTTATCCCAGTACGGGTACTCCGAGATGTGCTCTTCGTGAGTGTCGCCGCCGTCCGTCGCGGCGTTGCCGTCGCCGTCGGCCTTGACCGCCGGGCCGCCGTCGGGCACGTAGTCCTTCACGAACTCCAGCTTACCGGAGGCGTACGAGGGGCGGTTCGGCCAGTTCTCGAGCGGCGGGGGCGACGAGACCGCCCACTCCGCGGTCCGCGAGTAGTCCCACGGATTGTCGCCGGCGGGTTCGCCGGAGACGTAGGACTTCGCGAAGTTGTAGAACATGATGAAGAAGGACAGTCCGAGGACGAACGCGCCGATCGTCCCGAACTGGTGGTAGATCTGGAACTCGGGGTTGTACTCGAACACCCGGCGGGGAGTCTCCCAGCCGAGGAACATCGAGAAGTAGACCATGTTGAAGCTGATGAAGAAGATCACGAAGTGGAGCTTCCCGAGCAGTTCGTCGTACATCTTCCCGGTAACCTTCGGGAACCAGTAGTAGGCCCCGCCGAACAGCGCCGTCGCGCCGCCGAACATCACGTAGTGGAAGTGTGCGACCACCCAGTAGGTGCCGCGGAATTCGTAGTCGAGGACGATCGCGCCGAGGAACACCCCGGTGATGCCGCCGAGGATGAACAGCAGCAGCGCCCCGAACGCGAAGAGGAACGGCGTCGTGAACTGGATGCGACCCTTGATGAGGGTGTAGATCAGCGAGAACACCACGAGGTCGAAGGGTAACGAGATCCCGATGGTGGTCGCCATCATCAACGTCTTGATCTCCAGGTTGATCGTCGTCAGGAACATGTGGTGCATCCAGACGAGGAACGACTGCACGGAGATCAGGCAGATGGCGATGATAACCCACTTCCGACCGACGAGCCGCCGTCCGGAGAAGGTCTGGAACAGCTCCAACATCACGCCCAGCGCCGGGAAGAAGACGATGTACACCTCCGGATGACCGAAGAACCAGAAGAGGTGGCCCCACAGCAGAGATCCCCCTTCTGTCGCGGAGAAGTAGACGCTCCCGAGCACGCGGTCGGACGCGAGGATTAGCCCGACCGCCAGCAGCGCCGCGAACGCGAACAGCATCATCCACACCGTCGCGAGCATGGACCAGGTGAACATCGGCATGTCCATGATCCCCATCCCCTCGGCGCGGGAGTGATGGATGGACGTGAGGAAGTTCACCGTCGACGCCGTGATGCCGACGACGAACATGAACAGCGCGAGCACCGCCCCGGTCGACCCGATGCTCGGCGTGTACATCGGGATGTTGAGCGGAGCGTACATCGTCCATCCGGCGTCGAGCGTCCCGCCTTGGAAGAAGCTGATCCCCAGCAGGATGCCGGAGAACAGATACATCCAGTAGGACAGCGCGTTCAAGCGGGGGAACGCGAGGTCGTCGGCACCGATCTGCAGCGGAACGAAGTAGTTCGCGAAGCCGAACCCGAACGGTGAGAGGAACCAGAACACCATGATAAGCCCGTGTGCGGTGACGGCCTCATTGTACGCCAGCCCGGAGAGGATCTGGCTCGTCGGGTCCCACAGCTGCATGCGGATCAACAGCGCGAGCACCCCGCCGAAAAGCAGGAAGAACAGCGCGGTGATGGTGTAGAGAATCCCGATGTCCTTGTGGTTCGTGGTGACGAACCAGCGCTTGACGGAGGTCGTCGGTGGAAGCTCGCTCATGCACTCACACCTCCGACGGCGGCGCCATTGAGGTTTGCGGCGCCATTGACACTCGCGCCACCCTCCACGTTGGAGGAGTTACCGCCGGTACCCTCGTACCAGGTTTCCCACTCGTCTTGGGGAATGACGGTGATCTGTCCGTTCATCGCGGAGTGGCCGGGGCCGCAGAGTTCGAAGCACTCGACCATGTACGTCGCCTCACCGCCCTGCGCTTGGACCTCTTCGGAACTGACGGAGAACCAGTTGGTGTTGGTGTCTCCGGGGATGGCGTCGGATTTTATCCGTAACTCCGACGAGCCGAAGTTGTGCCACACGTCTCGTGAGGTCACCGCGATGTCGATCCGCGTGTCGGCGGGAACGATCAGCTCACCGGTCTCGGTGTGGCCGTTCGGGTACTCGTAGTCCCAGCCGTACTGGTACCCCTCGACCGTGATCTCGATGTTGTCTCCGTCGGCGTCCGGTCCCTCCTCGACGTAGAGGAGGATACCGTACGCGTACACGACGAGGCTGATGACGACGATCGCGCTCAACCCGAACGACAGGAAGAGCTTCTTTGCTTTCGGACCGCCCTGTCCCGTCGGGAGCTCGCCGACCTCCGGCGCGTCGAAGTCCTCCTTCGGCTCGCTACCGTCATCGCGGTACTTGTACACGTTCCACAGCGTGTATGCGACGACGATTGTGCCGACGAGGGTTCCTAACGCGAGGAAGACGAAGAAGATCTCGTCAAAGACCTCCGCCTGTGCGCGCCAGCCGCTCCCCTGTTGCAGGATAAGTGAATCTATCATGTTCGTCTCTCTGCTCTTGTACCCTCCTTAGCGAAGGCGCAGTTAACTCTTGTGTGAACCGATCGAGGCACGCATCCTTTGGCAGTCAGAGTGACGGCGTCTCTCGGGGGAGGTGCCCGCGGGCGCACCGTAAGACAGCGGTAAGCTGACTCGACGGACTGACGCGGAGCCGATCGGCGGAACATACGAAGGCTATTTGTACGCGGGAACGGACCGGCTAACAACGAACTCACTATGGTCTCACTCACGCTCTTGAGCACGGCACTGATGGGGCTGCTCGTCGTGGCCACCTTCGTCGCCGTCGCGCAGATCGGCGGGAAGCGCACCGCTCCCGGCGCCGGATCGACCAGCAGGTACGACGCGATAACTGGGACCCTCGGCGAGATCGCCCGGAAGCCGGTGACCTGGGCCGTTACCTTCGTCGCCATCGCGGTCGGCATCGGCGCGGTCGCGCTCCTCGCCGTCGGCAACTTCGGACTGTCGGAAGGGCTCTCCGGAAGCCTCCTCACCGCCGTGTACGCCGCTGTCGGACTCCTGCTGACTGGCTTCGTCTTCCTCGGCGCCTACTTCGGCGCCCGCGGCCGCGGTCTCGGGAACGCCCACGGGGTCGCTGCCGGGTCGTTCGCGTCGGGGCTCGTGTTCCTCGTGCTCATCGCGGTCGAGTTGCTCATCGGCATCGTCGGGTAGCTCGGTCGGGCGGGACGTTTCACCCCGCCCGGGGTCATTATCCTCGTCCCTCGACTCCGAGTAAAGACCGTCAGCTTCGGCGTGGATCGCCGTCTCGTAGGGACAGGCCCCTTTTCGAATTCCTCGTACGGACCGTCAGGCGACTGCGACGCCGTTTCGGGCGAGGAAGTCGCTCGCGGCCTTGATCTCGACGGGACTGCCGATGATTCGGTAGTGGTCGTCGCCTTCGACCACCGTCACGGTGAACTGCTCGCAGACACCGTCTCGCAGCCCGTCGAGCGCACGTCGCGGAAGGACGATCTGCGTGCTGTCACGGAGGCTCGACGGATCGGGCATTCGACGTGTCGTCCGTCGCGGTAAGCCGATATAATCGTGTCGAAAAATTGCCGAATAGAGCCAGACCCCTTCGACCGCGTCGGCAGCGGCGTGTCGCGCGTCGAGCCGCGGAGCGCTCGCTGAAAATCGGATCGCGAACGGATGACGCGGCCGCGAGGCGGAAGGAACAACTTTAACGAGCCGAGCGGCCGACTGTACGCCAATGGGACTGGAGGACGAGATCGAGGACCTCCGCGAGGAGATCGCCAACACGCCCTACAACAAGGCCACGGAGGCCCACGTCGGGCGGTTGAAGGCGAAGCTCGCGGAGAAGAAGGAGAAGCTGGAGAACCAGTCCTCCGCCGGCGGTGGCCACGGGTACGCCGTCGAGAAACACGGGGACGCCACGGTCGCGCTCGTCGGGTTCCCGAGCGTGGGGAAGTCCACCCTCATCAACGCCCTCACCAACGCCGACAGCGAGGTGGGCTCCTACGAGTTCACGACCCTCGACGTCAACCCCGGTATGCTGCAGTACCGCGGCGCGAACATCCAGATCCTCGACGTTCCGGGGCTGATCGAGGGCGCCGCGGGCGGGCGCGGGGGCGGCAAGGAGGTGCTCTCCGTCGTCCGGACCGCGGATCTGGTCGTGTTCATGCTCTCCGTGTTCGAGATCGAACAGTACGATCGCCTCCGCGAGGAGCTGTACAACACCAACATCCGTCTCGACACGGAGCCGCCGAACATCAACATCCGGAAGACGCATAAAGACGGGATCGGGGTGACGATGAGCGACGACGTGAGCCTCGCCGAGGACACCGTCAAGCAGGTGCTCCGCGAGTACGGCTACGTCAACGCGAAGGTGACGATCCCCCACGACCTCACGATCGACGAGCTGGTCGACGCCGTGATGGACAACCGCGAGTACCTCCCCTCGATGGTCACCGTGAACAAGGCGGACCTCATCGACAAGAGCTACCTCCCGACAGTCAAGGAGGAGCTCCGCGAGCGCGACCTCGACCCCGACGACGTGCTGTTCATCTCCGCCGAGGAGGAGCTCGGGCTCGACGGGCTCAAAGAGCGGCTCTGGGAGGAGCTCGGGCTCATCCGCATCTACATGGACAAGCCCGGCCGCGGCGTCGACTACGAGGAGCCGCTGGTCCTCTTCGAGGGCGACACGGTTGGCGACGCCTGCACGAAGATCGGCGGGGAGTTCGACGAGCGGTTCAAGTTCGCGCGGGTGTCGGGGCCGAGCGCGAAACACGACGACCAGCAGGTCGGAAAGGGGCACGAACTGGCCGACGAGGACGTGCTCCGAATCGTCGCTCGGAAGTGAGCTTTTAAACTGCTGTTGGCGGCGGATCGGTCTTGACTGGGTTCGAGCCACCGGTTGATTGCTTATAAGTCGTTGCTGGCAGAGCGATGGTGAACACCGCCAAAGCCCCAGCCGCTCGGCAATACGTGATCGACCGTTTCCCGATAAACACCGCCAAAGCCCCAGCCGCTCGGCAATACGTGATCGCGACTGTCCCTTTGAGTCCCACCACCCACACACCGCAGCCTCACGCCTCCCCAGCCTCGCGGTTCGCGCTCTCCGAGCGCTCACCGCGTCCCTCGCGCGTGCGACTCGCGGCCGCTGGCCGCTCGTCGGCACGCGCCACCGCAACTGCATAGTGGATCCGTTGTCGGTCGCCTCCCGGAGTCCGACCGAAAGGCGCTTTTCGCGCGGCTGCGACCGTCGGGTATGATCACGGTCGCGCTCGCGGGCAAGCCGAACGCCGGCAAGTCCACCTTCTACACCGCCGCCACGATGGCCGACGTCGACGTGGCCAACTACCCGTTCACGACGATCGACGCCAACCGCGGCGTGACACACGTCCGCACCGAGTGCCCCTGCCTCGACCGCGACGAGCGCTGCGGCAACGAGAACTGCCGCGACGGGAAGCGGTACGTCCCCGTCGAACTCCTCGACGTGGCCGGGTTGGTCCCGGGCGCTCACGAGGGAAAGGGGCTCGGCAACCAGTTCCTCGACGAGCTGACGAACGCGGACGTGGTGCTCAACGTCGTCGACGCCTCGGGCGCGACCAACGCGGAGGGAGAGCCCGTGGAGGTCGGTGCGCACGATCCCCTCGACGACGTGGACTTCGTCGAGGAGGAGATGGACCTGTGGCTCGCGGGGATCGTCGACCGCAACTGGGAGAGCGTCGAGCGGCAGTCGCGCTCGCCCGACTTCGACCTGGAGGCGGCGGTCACCGACCTGCTGACCGGATTCGGCGCGACCGAACACGACGTGACGGCGGTCCTCCGCGATCTGGAGTACCCCGACGATCCGAAGGCGTGGACCGACGCCGACCGCGAGGATCTCGCGCGGGCGATCCGGCGTCGGACCAAGCCGATCGTCGTCGTCGCCAACAAGGTCGACGCCGCTCCCCAGGGGGCGGTCGACCGGCTCCGCGAGGGGACGGACAAGCCGGTCGTTCCCGCCACGGCCGACGGGGAGCTCGCCCTGCGCCGCGCCGCGGAGGCCGGCGTCCTCGACTACGATCCGGGCGACGAGACGTTCGACGTGGTCGGCGAGGTTTCGGACGGCCAACGTGAGGGGTTGGAGGCGATCCGCGGCGCGATGGACGAGCACGGCGGCACGGGAGTCCAGACCGCGCTGAACGCGGCCGTCTACGACCTGCTGGACCGGATCACGGTTTACCCCGTGCAGGACGCCTCGAAGTGGACGGACGGGACCGGGAACGTCCTCCCGGACGCGTTCCTCCTTCCGACGGGGGCGACTCCCCCGGACCTGGCCTACGCGGTTCACACCGATATCGGCGAGGGGTATCTCCACGCCGTCGACGCGCGCTCCTCGCGCCGGATCGGCGAGGGTCACGATCTCTCGGAGGGCGACGTGGTGAAGATCGTCTCGACCGCTGGCCCGTGAGGGCGGTGAACGGGGAGCGTGGAGGCGGTAGACGGCGGCTCAGCGAGCGACGGTGAGACCGACAGGCACATGCGGATCGCCCGAGACGGGCCGGTAGATGCTCGGGCTCGAACACGACTTCCGGATCGTCGACACCCGCGCGACGCTCGACCCCGACGAGTCGTCGGTCGCGACTCACGGACGGGACATCTCTCCCGAGCTGCTGGAACGCGAGATGCTGCAGGCCGGCGTCGTCCGCGCGGTCGCGAGCCCGGGGCGGCGCGCGCCCGGACGGAGCTACCTCCGCGCGAACAACGCGGTCGCGCGCCTCTCGATCGACCGCCCGTTCGTCGCGTTCGCTCGTCTCAACGGCCCCCGCGACCCGGGAAGCGGTCCCCTCTCCGCAGTGAAGAACCTCCGCGCCGAGCGCGACGACCACCACGCCCGCCCCGACGACGTCGAGCAGTACTCCTACGACGACCGGTTCCACGGGTTCACCCTCGTTCCGCACGCCGACGGCCTCCCGAACGAGGACGTGCTCACCCGGCTGGAGGACGCAGACCTCCCCGTGATCGTCCACGCCGGCAGGGAGTTCCCGCCGGAAGCGGTCGAGCGCGAGCTGCTCGGCTACGACGTGCCGATCGTGCTCGCCAGCTTCGGCGGCTACCCCCTCGACGCGGACCTGATGAACGAGACGCTCGACCTGTTGGACGAGCACGACCGACTGTACGTCGAGACGAGCGCCGTGCGGTACCGCGAGGTGCTCGAACGCGGCGTCTTAGAACACCCCGACCGCGTCCTCTTCGGGTCCGGCGCGCCCGACGTGCACCCGAACGTCGGCGTGATGGAGGTGCTCACCCTCGACGTCTCGGAAGACCTGATGCGCCGCGTGCTCGCGAAGAACCCCGCCCGACTGATCCCCGCGCTCGCCGAGGGCGCCGACGTCTGAAGCGACGGGCACTTGTCGCGGCGCCGCGGACCGAGGTGGCATGAGCGACGCCGAGAGCGCCGATCCGAACGACGCCGAGTCCGCCGGCGACCCCGGCGACGACCCCCTCGTCGAGCTCGTCCGCGCCGTCGGCCACGAGCACGTCACCGCCGAGCACGCGAGCACCGTCGAGATCACGACGGACGACTGGCTCACCCCCGCCGGCGACTGCATCGTCGGCGTCGAAGCGGACCGCGCGCCCCGAGACTTCTCGGCCGCGTTCCGCGACGCGTGCCGAGACGCGGCCGCGACGATCACGGCGACGTTCGCGGTCGGCGAGCCGGGCGACGACGCGGTCGACACCGGCGATCCCGCCCACGTCGACGAGATCGTCGGCCGCGGCGACCCCGGACTCGCCCTCCTCGACGATCGATCGATGGTCGGTCGGACGAGCGACTACACCGACGACGAGCGCACGATCTTCGTCGACGGCGACGGCGCCGCCGCGGACCTCGACCGCGACCTCGTGACCGCGCTCGCCGAGGGCGCGCCCGTGGCTCTGCGGCTGGAAGTCGAACCCGCTGAGTGAGGCGAGCGACTCAGTCAGTTATAAGCGAACGGCGGCGGAGCCGGCCGTCGGTTACTTATAAGTGAGTGACCGTCGATTCGGAGAATTCTGTCATCGACTTACTTCCAACCGTTTAAATCGGTAGCTCCGCGTCCGCCCCGACCACCCGATCGACCTCCTCGGGCGCGCGCCAGTCGGTCGTCCGCTCGAGGAGCTGTACGACCATCTGGCCGGTCGCGCCCCAGACGGTGTATCCGTCGATGTGGAAGAAGTGGATGCGGTGATCGCCGTACTCCGGGTGGCCAACGCGACGCTCCGTCTCGTAGTTCGCGGGGTCGATCAGTCCGCTGACGGGGAGCACCGCGACCTCGGCGACCTCCGACTCGTCCGGGACGTACTCGCGGTCGGGCGCGACGCCGACGAACGGCCGGATCCGGTAGGCGGAGGAGGTCCGGGTGTCGTCGAGCCGGCCGACCACGTCGACCTCGTCGGGGCGCATGCCGACCTCCTCGTCGGCCTCGCGGAGCGCGGTGTCGGTCAGCGTCCGGTCGATCGGCTCGCGGCCGCCGCCGGGGAAGCTCATCTGTCCGGGGTGTCTCCCGAGGTGGGCGGCGCGCTTGGTGAACAGCAGGTGGGCCTCGCCGTCCCGTTCGATGACGGGCGCCAGCACGGCGGCCTCGCGACGTGCCCGGGTCACCTCCTCGGGCGTGTGCCGACGCAGCCCCGTCAGGTCCATACCGGGCGTAGGCGCCCGGACGGGGTTAACGTTTCTCCGTGTTCCGGCGGTTTGAAACGACCCGGCGGGCGGCCGACGAGCCGACGAGGCGGTTTCGGATTCGAGACGCGGCCGCACGGCTTCGGACGTTTTAAGCACGCGACCCACCCTTCACAGGACAATGAGCGACGACGACCAGGAGCTCGGCATCACCGAGTCCAAGTCACACAACACCGGCGAGTGGTACGCCGAGGTCGTACAGAAGGCGGGGCTGGCGGACTACGGCCCCGAGGGGATGAGCGGGTTCATCGTCACCCGCCCCCGCGCGTACGCGGTGTGGGAGCGACTGCAGGGGTTCCTCGACGCGAAGTTCAAGGACACCGGGGTCCAGAACGCCTACTTCCCGCTGTTCATCCCCGAGTCGTACCTCGAACGCGAGAAGGACATCGTCGAGGGGTTCGACCCCGAGGTCGCGTGGGTGACCGAGGCGGGCAACAAGGAACTCGAAGAGCGGCTCGCGGTCCGACCCACCTCCGAGTCGATCATCACGCCGTACATCAGCCAGTGGGTGCGGAGCCACCGCGATCTCCCGCTGCGCGTGAACCAGTGGTGTTCGGTCGTGCGCTGGGAGGCGACGGAGACGAAGCCGTTCTTCCGTACGAAGGAGTTCCTCTGGCAGGAGGGCCACACCGCGCACGCGACCAGGGAGGACGCGTGGGAGGAGACGATGACCCGTCTCGACCAGTACGCCTCCGTCTACGAGGACCTGCTGGCGATGCCCGTGCTGAAGGGGCAAAAGCCCGACCACGACAAGTTCCCCGGCGCGGAGACGACGACGACCGTCGAGGCGCTGATGCCGGACGGCAAATCGGTGCAGGCGGGCACCTCTCACCACCTCGGGCAGTCGTTCGCCGAGGCGTTCGACATCACCTTCTCCGACGAAGACGAGGAGGAGCGGCTCGCGCACACCACCTCGTGGGGGCTCTCGTGGCGCGCGCTCGGCGCGCTGATCATGACCCACTCCGACGAGCAGGGGCTGGTGCTCCCGCCCGGCGTCGCCCCCGAGCAGGTCGTCGTCGTCCCCATCTGGCAGGAGGACACGAAAGACGACGTGTTGGAGTACGCCCAGGGCGTCGCCGACGACCTCGACGACGCGGGGGTCCGCGTCGAACTCGACGACCGCGACGAGCGCAACCCCGGGTTCAAGTTCAACGAACACGAGCTCAACGGGGTCCCGCTCCGGATCGAGATCGGCCCCCACGAGGTCGAGGACGGCGAACTCACCCTCGTCCACCGACCCGACGGCGAGAGCGTCGTCGAGGACCGCGACGGGGTCGTCGAGACGGTCCGCGACCACTTCGACGAGGTGTACGCGAAGCTGTACGCCGCCGCCGAGGAGACCCTCGACGGCGAGGTGCGCGAGGCCGACGACCGCGCAGACATCCTCGGGACGCTCGGCCAGCACGGCGGCTACGTGAAGGCCCCGTGGTGCGGCGACGAGGACTGCGAGGAGCCGATCAAGGAACCGATGGCCGCCGAAATCGTGATGGTCCCGTTCGAGGACGAAGACCCCCTCGCCGAGGGAGACCACGACGAGACCTGCGCGATCTGCGACGACGACGCCGAGCGGACGGCGTACTTCGCGAAGTCGTACTGAGCCGAGACGGTCGCTCCCGCGAAATTCTCTCCCGCCGCCGTCCCGCGTTTAATCCGCGTTGATCCGGCTTAACGGAGATCGGTTTATATAGGGATACGTCGCGTACCGTCAGGTAATGAACCGAGGGATCGCGCTCATCGCCGTCGCGGTCGTGTTGGTCGGCGTCGCCGGGATCGCCGCGGCCGGCCCGGTCGGAACGGCCGTCGCGCAGGACGACCCGGCGGCGACGAACGAGACGGGCGAGGGCAACGAGACGACGAACGGGACCGACATCAGCCCCGGCGAGCGCCTCTCCGGGGTGATCGGGGTCCAGCAGGCCGAGATCTCCGGCGAGGTCGACTCGCGGGCGTTCGAGGTCGCGCTCAACCGAACGGAGACGCCCGAGGAACGGGCCGAACTGATCGCCGAGCGACTGAACGGGACCGAGGAGCGATTGACCGAGATCGAGCGGCGCCAGCGGGAGCTCCGCGAGCGCCGCGACGCCGGAGAGCTGAGTCAGGGCGGGTTCGCCGCGCGGATGGCGGAGACGGGCGCTCGGGCCGAGACGATCAAACGCGAGGCGAACCGGAGCGCAGACGTTGCCCGCGAGCTCCCGCAGGCGGCGAGAGAGAACCGCCGGCTCGACGAGGAGCGGCTCAACGAGGTCCGCCAGCGGGCGAGCGAGGCGAGCGGCCCCGAGGTCGCGGCCGTCGCCCGCGGCGTCGCCGGCGACGACGTGGGCGGCCCGCTGGCGTCCGAGCGGCGCGGGCCGCCGGAAGACGTTCGGACCGGCGGGGGCCCCGATCGCGGCGACGGACCCGGCGCCGGCAACGGTTCGGAGACGGGCGACAACCCGGACGCGGGTGGCGGTCCGCCGGACCGAGGTAACGGGACGGACGCCACCGGCAACGCGACTGAGCCGACGAACGCCGCCGACGACTCGACGAACGCGGTCGAGAGTCCGATGAGCGACGCCGGGAACGTCGCGAACGCGAGCAAGGACGGCGACCGTGGGACCGGAGCCAACGACGGGAACGCGACGCCCCCGCGCGACGACTCGTCTCCGCCTGCCGACGGTGGTGACGGCGGCGACGGCAGTGACGGAGCGAGCGCCGGCAACGGGAACGGACCCGGTGCCGACGCCGCGAACGCCGTCGGTACGGTCGCGCAGCGTCTCGTCGGACCGTTGACTGACGGGACAGACCTCGTCCGGCGGATCGTCGTCGGCATCGATGGATAGGCCGGAATCAGTGCGGTTGCGCCGCGGGGTCACCGCGAGCGGACGGACTGGCGCTCGCGTGCGAGCGCCGAGCGGTCCGACCGCGACCCGCCCTCACTCGCGAGATGGGAAGCGATTTATCCGAGCCTCGTAACTGTCCGTTCGTGCAGCGAACGGTGCTCCTCCTCGTCGTCATCGCGATCGTCGCCAGCGCCGGTTTCGCGTCGATCGGGACCGCACAGAGCGCTGCCGGAGTCCCGGCCGGCGGCTTCGAGCAGATGGACGTCGACCCGGACGACGTCCTGATCGAGATCTCGGTCGAGCCCGACGGCGACGCGGTCTGGGAGACGCAGTATCGGGTCCGTCTCGCGAGCGACGACGAGAAGCAGGCCTTCGAGGAACTCCACGCGGACGTAGAGTCCGATCCGGACGCGTACACGGGGCGGTTCGGCGAGCGGATGAACGCGACGGCCGGCGCGGCCGAGAACGCGACGGGCAGGGAGATGGCCGTCTCGAACGTCACGGTGACCGCCGAGCGGCGCGAGCTCCCCCAGTCGTACGGCGTCCTCACGTATCGGTTCGAGTGGAGCAACTTCGCGGCCGTCGACGGCGACCGGCTCGTCGTCGGGGACGCGATCGACGCGCTGTTCCTCGACGAGGCCTCGTCGCTCATCGTCTCGTGGGAGGACGGCTACCGGCTCGGCGAGGCGTCGCCGTCGCCGACCGAGACCCGCGACAGCGCGGTCGTCTGGCAGGGTCCGAAGGACTTCACGGAAGGTCAGCCGCGCGTGGCGATCGAGCCGGAAGGCCGCTCCGCCGGCCCGGTCCTGTTCGTCGCGGTCGGCCTGCTCGTGGCGGTCGTCGCGGCGATCGGCTACCGGCGTCGACCGCGGGGCGGTTCGGGTCCCGAACGCTCGTCGGACGCGCCGGCCGCGGCCGTCAGCGAGTCGGCTGCCGACGCCGACGACGCGGAAGCCTCGGAGGGCGCAGGGCCCGCGGCGGCCGCGACCGACGCCGACGAGGGGTCCGACTCGGCGCCGCCGATCGACGACGACCTGTTGAGCAACGAAGAGCAGGTGATCCGGCTCGTCGAGGCCAACGGCGGTCGGATGAAACAGAAGCAGGTCGCCGAGGAGCTCGACTGGACCGCCGCCAAGACGAGTCAGGTCGTGACGGGGCTCCGAGACGAGGGTGACCTCGACGGGTTCCGACTCGGCCGCGAGAACGTCCTCTCGCTCCCCGACTACGACGCGACGACCGACAACGGCGAGTCGGACGGCGACGACAACAGCGAGGCGAACGACGACGACAACGCCGACGACGAGGCGTGACGCCCGCCCTCGTTACAGGTCTCTCGACCGTCCGAGGTGTCGGAGCTCGCCGCCGCACTCGCAGGTGCCGCCCGTCTCGGAGCGCTCGCCGCATTCGAAACACTCGTACAGTTCTCGCCCGTCCGTGTCTGATTCCGGTCGCATATCGTGCGGTATGCTACCGAAGTGTATAGATTCGCCCCTAATATTATTTACAGACTATAATCAAAACTCCGTGTTTCTGTGGACGAATGATCGACTCGGGAGGGAAACACGAAACGACGAGGGAGATACGTGGCAAAAAATGGAGGTGAAGAGAGGATCGCGATCGCTCTGAATCGCTTCACCCACGATCCAAAATTCTCCCGCGGCTCTTCACTCACGGTGTTCCGTCAGAAGAGCCGGAGGAGGGATTTGAACCCTCGACCTATTCCTTACGAAGGAATCGCTCTGCCAGCTGAGCTACCCCGGCGCGCGTCTTACCATTCCCGAACGGAAAAATAAGGGTTCCGAAACCGCGGCGCCACGCCCAGCGAGATCACGCGAAACCGGCCGGTTCCGCGCGAGTCGATCGGCTGTGGGCGTCTGTCCCGGAATGCGGTCGATATCGTCCGAATAGATGAGTAGAATAAGCGATCGTCACAGGAATATAAGGAAAAAACACATATACGTGTTCGAACCTCGATTATCCCGTGATCGCACCGATCGTGCGCCGCGATGGCGGGGATCGACTCCCCCGACGGTGTCTGCCCGGTCGGAGCCCGTACCGGGCGTCGCTCGTCCGCCGGTCGCGACCCCCACCGCGACCCGGCGCGGCAGTCACCCCTATCAGCGATCCAACACGGCCGGCGTGTGACTCACGTCTCCGACGTGCCAAGCGCGAAATCGCCTCTGGCCCGACCGTCTCGCGGCCGTGGACTCTTGTCATGTGACGGGCCCGCAGCCGTCCCGACCCGTCGGCGTTCCCCGGGCGGGACGGCGCTCACGCTGTCGCTGGTCCTGCATCGGACAGCGCCGCCACTCCCGGAACGCCTCGCTCACGCCCGCGAGAGGCGAACGTCCAGACAGACGTTGTACTCGTGTGGCGCGTACGACCGAACGACGCGTTCGGTCTCGACGGTCACGTCGTACGCGTCGCCGGCGGCCTCGCGGATCGCCCGCGTCCCGGGGCCGAACGGGTCGTCCTCGTGTTGGATGTCGTAGTAGTGGACGACGCAGTCGTCGCCCGCCAGCCGAACGGCCGTGTCGAGGAACTCGCCGGCCGAGTGCGGGAGGTTCATCACGAGCCGGTCGGCGGCCCCGGCGTACTCGTCGGCGATCGCCCGCACGTCGCCGGCGATCGCGGTCACGCGGTCTGCGACGCCGTTGCGCTCGGCGTTCTCCCGGAGGTACTCGACCGCGCGCTCGTTAAGGTCGCAGGCGACCACGTCGGCGCCGCGAGTCGCCATCGGGACGGCGTAGGGGCCGACGCCGGCGAACATGTCGATCGCGGTCTCGTCGGGGTCGACCTGCTCGATCACGCGGTGGCGCTCGGTGGCGAGCCGCGGGGAGAAGTACACCTCGGCCACGTCCAACAGGAACTCGTGGCCGTACTCGCGGTGGACCGTCTCGGTGCCGTCCCCCGCTAGCACGTCCCAGCGGCGGACGCGCAGTTCGCCCTCGATCGGGGAGGCCCGGTTGAGAACCGTCTCGCAGGGCACGTCGGAGGCCATCACCGCGTCGGCGATCTCGCGGGCGCGCTCGTCGTCGTCCTCGTCGACGATGACGATGTCGCCGAGCCGCTCCAGCGAGGGCTCGTAGCCGAGGATCGCGGCGGGGGTCCGCGGGCGGTCGCGCTCGGCGGCGTCGCGCTCGACGATCGCCGTCGTGAGTTCGCCGGGGACCGCCTCGGGGTCCGCGACGGGGATGTAGATCGTGTCGCCGTCGACCGCGATCTCGTGGTCGCCGTCGAGGGCGTCGGCGTCGGCGAGCCGCTCGCGGACCGCCTCGCCGCGCTCGCGCTCGACCGCGACGCAGGGGACGCTCATTGTCGCGAGAACGCGGGGCGAGCCATAAACGCTGACGCTTTCGCGGTCCGAGGGCGGGGCTGGGGGCCGCGGCGGGTCACTCGAACGGGTACCGCGCGGTCGACCCGCACTCGCGACACCGGACGACGACCCGTCCGGGTCGGAGACGGACGCGGCTCGTCTTCCCCGGGCGGAGGTAGACGCCGCAGTCGTCGCAGGTCTTCCGGGAGAACTCGGCGGGGACGCCGCAGCGGTTCCGCTCCGCGATCCGGCGCGCGAGCGCGACGTACTCCCGCGCGCGGTCGTACTCGTCGTCGACGACGGCCTCGCGAGCGAGCGCGAACAGCCGGTCGATCCGTTCCGACGGGATCCCCATACCTCGCCGGGCGTGACCGACCGGCAAAGTCGTTGCCATCGAGGAGCGGATCTCCGGGGACGTCCAGAAACGCTCTGGGCCACGCGCTCGTCAACCCGCACGCTTTTTTAACGGTCCGCGCGAACGACGCCGCATGAAGGAATCCCTGATGGACGTCGTCTGCTGCCCGCTCGACAAGGCCGACCTGGATCTCGACGTCGACGAGCGAGACGACGAGGAGATCCTCGCGGGGACGCTCACGTGTACCGACTGCGGCGAGACCTACCCGATCGAGGACGGTATCCCGAACCTCCTCCCGCCGGACATGCGCGAGGAAGCGGCGGCGTAGGACGCGCACGCTTCCCCTCTTCCCTCGTCCCGCACTGACAGCCTCCATCCGTACTGCATCTTTTTTTAGTGTGAGTGCGTCGACCCGAACGTGTCGACACTCTCCGTCGAACTGAACGGGGACGCGGTTCACTCGATCGGGGCGCCCAACCGGTTCGAGACGACCGGCCCGTTCGCGGTCTCGCTCGAAAACGCGGGCCGTTCCACGCACGTCCACCTGCACTTCGACGACGACCTCGACCGGGTCGTGTCGGTCGACGAGGCGAACCACTTCGTCGACGACGAGTCCACGAGACACGTCCACGTCTCCGTCGACGACGTGACCGAACCGGTCCGGGGAAAGCTGAAGATCGTCACCGGCTACGGCTCTGAGACCCGGTACGTGAACCTCCGGATCGACCCTCCCGAGGACACCGTCCGCGAGGAGGTCGTCGTCGACGAGGCGTTCACGAAGCCGCCGGAGCGCACGCCGGAGGTCACGCCGTCTCAGCGCGCGGCGAACGCGGTCGAGCGGCTGATCGAGCGGGGCGGCGTCCCCGGGGCGATCGCCGCGTTCCTCGCGCTCGCCGCCGGTGTCGCCATCGCGCTCGCGCTCGACAGCGCGGTCGTCACGGCGGCCGTCGTCGTCGTGCTGACGGTGTCGCTCGGGGCGGCGATTCTGGCGGTGTGGTGACGGAAGCGGGCGGGAGCGGCGGCGTCTCTCTCGCCGCCGGCTCCTCCCGCCGATCGCCGCGAATCCGGGCGCTTTTAAGCGTGCCAGCGGAAGGTTGGCGCATGAGCTTCGAGAAGGAAGACGAGGTCGTGCTCCACGACAAACACAGCGAGCACGACGGCGAGACAGGTACGATCACGCAGGTGATGGAGACGATGTTCGGCGACGCGACCTACACGGTCAGCTTCGAGGACGGTCAGGAGACCGGCGTCCCCGAGGACGACCTCGACGCCGTCGAGAGCGAGGAGTAACTCTCCGTTTTCCCGACCCGCATGCCTACAGTCCCCTTCCACTACGTCGACCTCCGGGCGTTCGCGTACGCCACAGAGGACGAAAAGCGGGTCGCGGACGCCCTCCGGACGTTCCTCCCCGAGCAAACCGAACTAGACCGCGTCGAGAACGTCGGCCACCACGGCGACCGGATCGTCGTGCTCTCGGCTCGGATCGAGAACGCCGACGGGATGCGTCACGTACTCGATCGGCTCTCCGGGCTCGACGAGGTCGACCGCGTTATCGACGAGCTAGACCAGCGGGTCGACGACAACTGCGCGCTGTTCCTCCGCGTCGACAAGCAGGCCGCGTTCCGGGGCGAGGTCCGACTCGGCCCCGGAATCACCGTCCGCGCGAAGGTCGAGGCGTACCCGGCGAAGAAGGAGGCCGCCGTCGAAAACGCCCGGGAGACGCTCGGGCGGTTGGCCGACGGCGGGGACGACGGCGGTGACGGCGACAACGACAGCGCCGACGACGCCGCCGGGGACGGCGACAGCGCCGACGAAGCGTAACCGGACGGCGGGCGCGGCGTTCCGGGCGCCCGATCCGCACTCCCGGCGTGGATTTTTACGACCTCCTGCCGTCGGTGCGTTCATGAGCGATCCGTTCGTCGTCGTCGGTGCCGACGCGGCAGGACTGAGCGCGGCCAGCAAGTTCCGCCGCGAGGCGCCCGATCGCGACGTCGTCGTCTTCGAGATGGGCCGGTGGATCTCGTACGCCTACTGCGGGATGCCGTACTTCATCGAGGGGCGCGTCGAGCGCATGTCGAACCTCCTCTCGCTGTCGCCGAGCGAGGTCGACGAGCGCGGGATCGACCTCCGGCGGGGCCACAAAGTCGTCGGCGTCGACCCGGACGCGGAGACCGTCGCCGTCGAGACCACCGAGGGCGACTCCTTCGAGCAGCCCTACGACGACCTGCTCGTCGCCACGGGCGGTCGCGCCTCGACCGGCTCCTTCGACGTGCGCGGGGTGGACGGCGCCTTCACCCTTCATAACATGGACGCCGCCGCCGCGATCGACGCGTACATCGCCGAGCCGGACGCGTACGACCACGAACGCGCCGACGTGAGCGCGGTCGACCGCGAGCGCGTCGAGCGCAACGCCGCGATGCCGGCCCCCGAGACGGCCGCGATCGTCGGCGGCGGCTACGTCGGCGTCGAGATGGCCGAGGCGCTCTCCGGTCGCGGGCTCGACGTACACCTGTTCCATCGCTCCGGACACCTCCTCTCGGACTTCGGCGAGGCCGTCGGTGAGCGCGTCGAGACCGAGCTGGACGCGAAGGGCGTGACGGTCCACACGAACGCTCCCGTCGTGGAACTCGTCGGCGACGACCGGATCGAGGCGGTCGTGATCGAGGGGGAGGACCCGATCGAGGCCGACCTCGCGGTCGTCGGCGTCGGGATCCGACCGAACACCGAACTCCTCGACGGTACCGGCGCCGAACTCGGCGAGGGCGGCGCGATCCGCACGGACGAGTACGGGCGGACGAGCCTCCCCGACGTGTACGCCGCAGGCGACTGCGCGACCGCGATCCACGCCGTCACCGGCGAGGAGGCGTGGATGCCGCTCGGTCTCACCGCGAACCGAGCCGGGCGAGCGATCGGCGCCACGGTCGCCGGCGACCCCTCGCCGGTGGGCGAGATCGCGGGCACCGCGGTCGTGAAGGCCTTCGACATGGAGGCCGGCCGCGTCGGACTCGTCGGGGACGAGGCGGCCCGGGATGCCGGCTTCGACCCGGTCCGCGAGACCGTGACCGCCGGCTCTCGGTCCGGCTACTACCCCGGCGCGGCGCCGACCGACGTGACCCTCGTCGCCGACCGCGACACGGGACGTCTCATCGGCGGGAGCATCGTCGGTCCCGACCGGGCCGCGATCCGGATCGACACGCTCGCGACCGCGCTGGAGGCGGACATGACCGTTCCCGAGGTCGAGCGGCTGGATCTCGCGTACGCGCCCCCATTCTCGCCGGTGTGGGACCCGATACTCGTCGCTGCGAAGGTGCTTAACGGAACGCTCGACGGGCAGTAAACTACCCTACCCTACTCCCTCGGCGCTCTGCGCCTCGGTCCTTGAGGGTAGGGCTTTGATGTGGACTCCCGGCAATCAGTCGCCAGCAATAGGCTGGTAACTCTCACCGTTCAACATCCCACCATTTATACGCACGTCTACTGGTGCGTCTCCGCTCCCCGACTTGGGCGAGGAACGGAGGCTGTGTTTCCGCTTTCGGGCGTATCGCACCCCGATATTCTTCGCCGCGTTGTAATCCGCGTTCACTTCGTACCCGCACTTCTGGCACTCGAACTGTTCTCCCTGACGGTTCGCTTCGTGCGTGAACCCACAGTCTGTCCGAGAACACCGTTGGGACGTGTGGTTCGGCTCAACCTCCACCACGGAGACACCTTGTTCAGGCCCCTTGTAGGAGATGTACTCGTAGAGGCGTCGGAACGCCCAGACGTGGTGCCACTTCGCGTCCGGAAGCCGCTCACGGATGTCCGTTAGGTCCTCGAACACGATCAGGTTGCAGTCGTGTTCGACGGCTTCCGAAACGATCTCGTTGGCAACCGTGTGGATGTACTGTTTCCGCCACGCTTCTTCGCGCTTCCCGAGCCGAAGCAGGGCGTTGTGTGCGGCCTGCGTACCGCGCTGTTGCATCTCACCGCGCCGCTTCTCGAACTCGCGGCACCAATGGTCGTACTCGTCTCCCTGCCAGAACGTGCCGGTCGAAGCAACTGCAAGGCTGTTGACGCCGAGGTCGATACCGAGGACTGTTTGGTGCCCGGTATCTGCCGAACCCTCGGACTCGTCGTCATCGTCCTTCCGGGTCGTAATGTGGAAGTAGAACTCGTCGGTCGCCTTGTCGTACTGTAGTGTACTCGCCCGGAACTCGTACTCGTCCGAAAGAACATACCGTTCGTAGGGTGTCGGGCTGTCTGCTGGGAGTTCAAACTCGCACTCAACACGCCCGTTGACGGTTGAAAGCGAGACTTTATTCCGGTAGAACGTCGCACTCCGCTTGTCGTAGACCATGCTCCACGACGTGAACTCTGGTTGGCTCACACGCTTCCCTTGTTTCCACCGTTTAACGACACCTTTCGTTGCTTGGACGGCACGTCGGATAGCCTCTTGGACGAGGTTCGCGGTGAGTTCAGTTTCCGCTCGCAGTTCCTCATAGAGCGCGTCTCGCGCAGTTGAGTTCGCCGTAACGCAGTTCGTGTAGGAGCGCTCGTCCCAACAGAACTCGGCGGCATGGTTCGCACAGTGAAGGAACTGGCGAGCTGACTCGTGGAGGTCGTCGCGTCGCTCGCCGGGAACGACGAGCTTGACCGGCGCGGTTCGACGCACCTCCATGCTTCAGATGAAGAGCTATCGGTTCTTAACTATTTGGGAGTCAGGTGGCCACAGTATGTCGGTTGTGTCGTACCATGTCGGTTTCCTCTCCGACCTACTCGCTCGCTACACTCGCTCCTTGAGGTCGGAGGCTCCACCTTGTATAATGCTGAACGAAGAGAATCAGTCGTCCGCGCCTGCGCTTTCCCCCTTCCCCTCCCGCTCCTCCCTCTCCTCCGCGGGGACCGCGTCGCTTTCTCTCTCATTCCCTCCGATCCCGGCGATAACGCGCCCGATCGCGTAGCCGGCGAGACCGACCGCGGCCGCGCCAGCGACGGCGACGCCGAGCGGTTCGGCTACGGCGGCGAGGAAGGGGACGGGGTCGGAAAGCGGGATCGCGTACGGTTCCGGACCGGTCGTCCGCAGGAGGACCGCCGCGAAGGGGCCGTACGCGAGGAGGACCGCGGGGAGCACGCCCCCACCGACCGCGGCGAAGGCGACGACGCCGACCGCGGTCAGCACCGCGAGTGTCCCGGCGACGGGCGCGGCGAGGCTCTGCGGGACCCCTGTCGCCCCCAGCGCGGCCGCCGTTGAGGCGCCGATCGAGACCGCGTCGAAGGCGACGTACGAGACCGCGAAGCCGACCGCGCTCCAGACCGCGGCGCGTTCGAACCCCGTCTCGCCGAGGGCGACGCGGGCGAGGAGCGCGGGGCGTCCGGAGTCGTCGTCGTTGTCCGTCGTCATTCCGGGCGAGTCGCCCCCCGCCCCTCCCGGTCGGGGGTGAGGTTGCCGTGTTCGTCGATCTCGCCGGCGACGATCCGGGTCGAGGAGATGCGCTCGCCGTCCTCGGCCGCCACGTGGTCGACCACGACGAGTTCGAGGGGGTCGTGGCCGCGCTCCTGGCGTATCTCGTTGATCTGCTTCCCGCCCTCCCTCGTCTCCGGGGAGACGATCAGTGCGTCGAACTCGGGCTCGACGGCGATGCCGGTCGGGTCCGTCAGCTCGCGGACCTCGAACTCGCGGCCGTGCTCGTCGGCGAGGCCGGACAGTTCGGCTTCGAGGTCGCGCTTCCGGCGGTCGTACGGGCGGACGTACCGCTCGACGTGTCGGGTCTTCGGCGCGAGCTCGTCCGACGTGAGCCCGACGGTCACGTCACCCAGCTCGAACGCCCGTTCGAACAGCTTCCGGTGGCCGTCGTGAACGGGATCGAACGTACCACCCAGCGCGACGTTCATGCGCACTGATTGCGCGGACGGGACTTAAAAGGTCTCGAAGCGGGAGCGCGTGGTGTGGCCTAGCGGTCGTCCCCGTCTTCGTCGCCGTCGTCGGCCTCGCCGTCCTCGTCGGCTTGTTCCCCCTCGTCTTCCTCTTCTTCGTCATCCCCGTTGACCGAGATCTGGACCGGCTCCGCGTCGCCGTCGGGCGACTCGCCGCCGAGTCGGCGGTCGAGGTTGAACACGGCGTTGAGCTCCCGCTGCACGTCGCCGACGACGCCCTGTACCAGCTCGCTCGGCGCGATCGCCTCGTACTCGTAGGGGTTGTTGCCGGCGCCGCTCGCCTCCCGCTTGTCGCGCTCGACGGTGCCCTCGTCGTGCAGCTCCGCGAGCGCCTCGCGGACCGTGCTCGGGTAGAGCCCGGTGCCGTCGGCGACTTCGTCGCTGGTGCTGTTCGGGTTATCGCGGAGGTAGACGTAGATCCGCGCGCGGGTCTCCGTGTCGAGCAGCCACGACAGGAGATCGACGACGTTGTCGTCGAATCCCTTGACGGCCTTGTCCGCGCTCTCGCCGAGCCGCTCCTTGGTCTTCCGGAGCTCCTCGCGGGTCCGCTCGGTCGGCGACTCGTCGGCGGTGGAACCGGGACCGTCGGCGGCGTCGGAAGCGGGATCGTCGTCGGGGTCGTCGACGGAATCGTCCGTGGTCATACCGGAAACTCCGGTCCGCGCGCCCAAAAGCGTTTCTCGTCGTTTCGGTTCCAACGGAACCTCGCGTCCTCCCGCCTACGGTGACAACACGAGGTCCTCACAGAGCGCGTCGAGACCGCCCTCGTCACGGAGCCGGCGCTGGCGTTGACTGCCGCTCTCGGCGTCGTACACGTCTCGGATCCCCTCGATTCCGAGGCGGTCGCACTCGTCGGCGACGACCTCGCCCAGCGAGACCGTCTCCTCGCCGTCGCGTGCGATGAAGGAGGCGTCGTGACCGTGGCGGATCGCCCGCCACTTGTTCTCGTCTAACAGCTCCCGGCGGAGGGCCGGTGCAGATTCGTCGTCCGCGTAGCGCTCGGCGTAGTCGACGACGAGCGCGTGGACGTACTCGACGAGCGCGAGGGTGACCGCCGGGTCGCGCTGGGCGTCGGGCGCGCGCACCTCGACCGTGCCGTGGCCGGTGTGGGGGCGCACGTCGAACCAGAGCTCGCCGCGGTCGTCGATGGATCCCCGCTCGACCATCCGGCGCTCGAAAGCGTGGAAGGCGTCGAAGTCGTCGAACGCCGATGGAACACCGGTGTTCGGGAGGTTCTCGAAGACCTTCGCGCGGGCCGAGGCGAGCCCGGTGTCGAAGCCGTTCCAGAACGGGGAGTTCGCCGAGAGGGCGAGCAGGATCGGGCAGTGCCACCGGAGCCGGTTGGCGATCCACACCGCCTTGTCCGCGTCGTCGACGCCAACGTGGACGTGGAGCCCCGCCGTGGTGTTGCGGTGTTGGGGGTACTGAATCCGGTCCAACTGCGCCTGATACCGCGGCTTCTCGGCGTGGTCGAGTTCGCGCCACTTCGCGGCCGGGTGGAGCCCCGCGGCCGCGATCCGGTAGCCGTCGGCGGCGGCGTGGTCGACGAGCGCCTCCCGAACCGTCGAGAGGGCGGCGGCCGCGTTCGACGGGTCCTCGATCAGCTCCGTCTGCGCCTCGATGGTGCACTTGAACAGCTCGTGGTCGAACCCCTCCGGGACTTCCGCCGGGGGGTCGCGGCCGTAGACGAGATCGTCGGTCCCCGAGGTCGGGCGGCCGTCGGCATCGACGATGTAGAACTCCTCTTCGATGCCGAGGGTCCCCATCCGGGCGAACGCGTCCCGCGAACCGAGTTCCATTACCGCACCGTATCGGCCGCGCGGTCTTATAAGGATTGGAAGCCGAAACGGCGAGCCGGTGTCGACGGTTCGAACTTAAAAACACGACTGCGGCGGCGCGTGCCTGCGAGTGGCCGCCGAAGGCGGCCGCGAGGAGCACGCGGGAGGTAGCCGGCGCTACGCGCCGACTACCAGAGGGACCTTCGATCCCTCGCTGGAGTCGGTCGCCGAGCGAAGCGACGGCGACCGACGAGGCTGGGGAGGTGTGAGGTGCCGTGCGAGGTGGGACTCGAAGGGGCAGCCGCGAGGCGGGCGCAGGCGATGCGAGCACCGCAGCGAGCAATGCGAGCGAGGAGCGCGGCGAGCGTGCGCCCGCCTCGCGGCTGGGGCTTCGGCGGTGTTGGTCGAGATCAGCTCTTTATAAGATCTTGGCTCCCTTGGAATCCTATTCTTCAGGCGATTTCTCGCCTGAAACAGCTGGTCGATGAGAGGTGCGAACTATCCTATGCTCGGAGATAAAACTAATAGACAGCGCATGGTACTCGGTTCTATGGGGTACAACGCCCTCGGCTTGGAGCAGGTCTTGATACTCTTGCTGGGCGTCAGCATGGTTTTGATTGGTGGAGCAGGTCTACTCGGATTCTTCTAACTGAGCTTACTGTACTGAGCGGTTCGTGAGTCCACTGTATTGACCGCAACCGCTGCGGAATGTGTCACTTATCGAGGTTTTAAATAGAGTCAACATGTTCCATCGTACGGCCGAGCGGTTGGAGGTTCGGAAGCGTTCACCGTCGGTCCGTCAGCACCGATTTATAAACGATCGGCTCTGTTGAAATCCTATTCTTCAGACAGGTTCCCACCAGAAACAGCCGGTCACTGAAGAGTGCTTCGTGACTAATAACTGTAATTTATTATGTTCGGACGAAAAGGAGTTACCATGCCCTCCCTAAAGCGCGGTTATATTGTTGCGGCGCTGGTGCTGATTGGCGTCTGTGGACTTGCGTATTGGACAGTCATGGCCCGAGTTCTAATCGGAGCGGGGTTCCTGCTTTCAGCGCTCGTCGTCGCCGTGCTAGTGTATTACGGCGGCGCGGAACGCCACACACTCACTCGCGCTGTGATCGCTGTCACGGTTGTCTACGGCGTCTTCACGGTCCAACTGCTACCGGCTGTCGTCGCCGCCAGTGTCGTCTACCTCTCCGCGTGGCTCACCGGACCTGACAGTCCGTTCGACGCACCCGACACGGAGATACTCCCAGTTAGACAGACGACTACCGAGGAGTCGGAAGGCGCTGACTGACTGCCCGGATAACTCGTACAGATCGGTCTGCTATCGTTCTTTACCGAGCGATTCCTAAGGCACCTGTACTGACCGCGAGTGGGTTAAAATATATCACTTGCTGAGGATTTCAACAGAGCCAAACGATCGGCTGTGGCCTCGTCCGTGTCTTCCGTGATTCGATCGCCTCACACATCGCGATCGATCGCGAAATCGTCGCTCCCATTCACAAATCGAGCATCAAAAGCGAACCGACCGAGCCGGACTCAGCGTGTCGAAAACGAGTCGGCGGCGCGCGTTCACGCGCCCGATCGATTCTCTCACCCCGATTCCTCTCGCCCGATACCGTCCCCGTTCAGCCGAGGACGTACCGGAGCGCCGGGAACTTCTCGATCAGCGCCTGCCCGCCGACCTCCAGTTGCTCGATGTAGGCGTCGAGGCCGAGGACGCGGCCCGCGCCGAACGCGGCGACCGTGAGGAACACGATCGCGTACACCAGCGTCGAGTCGAACAGCGCGAGCGCGTCGCCGCTCCACCCGCCGAGGTAGAACAGCGCCATCTGCATCGCGCCGCCGAACGCGGCCAGCCGGACGAACGCCCCGGCGATGAGCGCCGCACCGATGAGCAGCTGCGTGACCGGGACGACGACGTTGACGACCTCCATCAGCGCCGCGTTCGACGCCATCGCGGCGAACAGGCCGCTGACCGGGCTCGCGGGGTCGATGTTCGCGAGGTACCCGGCCGCGTCGAACGGCCACTCCGAGACCTTCCCGAGGCCGGCGAACAGGATCATTCCGCCGATGGTCGCCCGAAGCAGGACGATGAACAGCGCCGACAGCGAGTGCGCCTTCCCCAGGAGCGTGACGCCGCCGATCTCTCCGCCGAACTCGTTTGTGGTTTTCGTGGACATAGTGTCTCTCCTCACTTACGGATACGCCGTGTGTATGAATAAACCCGGAAGCGAGTTCCCTTTCAGAGGGAACGGATCGGCGATCTCCCCCGATCGTTTGGGTCTTTAAGTACTCTGTCCCGAACACGGTAGTCCGCTGCGTCTCCCTACCCGGTTCACCACGCCTCGCCGCTCGCTAAGTCCACGTCGCCGTCGCCCTTCTCGGAGGGGCACACGTCCGCGAGCACGCAGTCGGCGCACTCCGGGTTGATCGCGGTGCAGGTGGCGCGGCCGTGGTCGATCATGAGGTGCGTGAACTGCTGCCAGTCCTCCTCGGGAACCACGTCGAGGAGGTCCTGTTCGATCTTCGTCGGGCTCTCTTCCTCCGTGATCGCGAGCCGGCGGGTGAGGCGCTGGACGTGGGTGTCGACGACGATCCCCTCCACCACGTCGTGGCCGTGCTGGAGCACGACGTTGGCGGTCTTACGACCGACGCCCGCCAGATCGGTCAGCTCCGACATCGTGTCGGGGACCTCGCCGTCGTGTTTCTCGGCGATATCGGCGCAGGCCGACCGGATGTACTTCGCCTTGTTGTTGTAGTAGGTGATCGAGTTGATCGCCTCCGCGAGCTCCTCTTGGGGCGCGTTCGCGTACTCCTCGGGCGTCTCGTACGTCTCGAACAGATCCGCGCACACCTCGTTCACGCGCTCGTCGGTACACTGCGCGGAGAGGATCACGGCGATGAGCAGTTCCAGCCGGTTCGAGTAGTTCAGCGAGATCGTCGAATCGGGGTACTCCTCGTAGAGCCGGTCGAGGACCTCCTCGACCTGCTCCTCCCGCGGCTCCAGTGGCGTTCCCATGCCGATCCCTCCGCGCGGGCGCCATTGAACGATCCGGAAGCGTCGCGCTCTCCCCCTCTGCGCCTCCGCTCCCCGTCTCCAAACCGAACCGGCAGATTCACGTCGTCCCCCCGACACGTCGAGGCGTGTCCCGGTCCCGCGATCGACGGCGACGACGCCCGACCTACCGCCGACGGCCACAGCAGTTCTACTGGCTGTGGATCGCCGCGACGGCGACGTACGGGGTCGGTGACATCGTCTCGACGATCGCCTTTCTGGAGTACGTCCCGGCCATCCGAGAGGCGAACCCGCTCGTCGTCTTCGCGCTCGACGCGTTCGGACTCGGCGGCCTCGTCGCCCTGAAGATCGCCGTGTACCTGTTCCTGATCTGGGTCAGCGTCCGCGGCGCCCGCGAGGGCGACGGACTCCTCTACTACTACCCGCCGATTCTGCTGACGGTCGTCGGGACCTACCTCACCGCGAGCAACGTTCGACTGCTGTGGCTCTCCTGAGGCGGCCGGCGGCGATCTCTACCCGATCGCCTCTCCGTTGCCTCCTTCCCCGACCGACACCGGTTTGCGCCGGCGCGACCCACCTCTAGGCATGCCCTCGGACACCCCCGGCCTTCACCACGTGACGGGGATCGTCGGCGATCCCGGCGAGCACGCCGCGTTCTGCGCGGAGACCCTCGGGCTCCGCCTCCTGCGCCGGACCGTGAACTACGAGGACACCCACCAGTACCACCTCTACTTCGGCGACGCGACCGGCTCGCCCGGCTCGGTGTTCACCGTCTTCCCGGACCCCCACGGCGACCCCGGCCGCGCCGGGAAGCCCGGGTACGCCGCCGTCGCCTTCGCGGTCCCGCCCGGCTCGCTCGGCTACTGGCGCGAGCGACTGGCCGACCGAGAGGTCGCGGTCGGGGACGCCGCCGGGCCTGACGAACCCGCCGCTTCCGACCGATTCGGCGACCGCGTCCTCTCCGTCTCCGACCCCTCCGGCACCCGAGTCGAACTGGTCGAAAGCGACGCGGACGGCGACCCGTGGATCAGCGACGTCGACGGAGACACCGGCAACCGCGACCCGACCCCCGGGTCCGATCCGGTCCCCGAGTCGGCCGCGATCCGCGGGCTGTACGGCGTCACCGCGCTCCCCGCGGACCCGTACGGGACGGCGAGCGTGCTCGACACGCTCGGCTTCGAGTACGAGGCGGAGACCGGCGACCGGATCCGGTACCGCGCCCCGGGCGACCGCGCGACCGTCGTCGACCTCCTCGACCGGGACGCGCCGTACCTCCGCGAGGGACCGGGCGCGCTCCACCACGCCGCCGTGCGCGTCCCCGACCGCGAGGCGCTGCTCGAGTGGCACGACCTGTTCCGCGACCGCGGCTACGACGTGTCTCGGGTGAAGGACCGCCACTTCTTCCACTCGCTGTACGTGCGCGGCCCCGGCGGGCTCCTCGTCGAACTCGCGACGGAGGCACCGACGCCCGACGGCCCGCAGACCGCCGGACTCGCGGACCCCGACGCCTCCGGCCACGCGACCGAGCTGTACCTCCCGCCGCGGTTCGAGGACGACCGCGAGCTGATCGAGAGCCAGCTTCCCGACTTCGAGATCGGGAGGGGAGGGGACGCGAGCACCCGAGCGGACGCCGACCGATGACTCGGACGCTCTCCGGCGTCGAAGGGCCGCACGCCGCCGCCACGTTGGAGACCGGCGGCGCCCCGGCCGCGGCCGCGGAAGTCGCGGTCGTGCTCGTCCACGGTCGCGGCGGGACGGCCGAGGGACTGCTCCGCCTCGCCGACGAGTTCTACCGCCCGGGCGCGGCGCTGCTCGCCCCGAACGCGGTCCGCTCGAACTGGTTCCCGGCCGGCCACGACGCGCCGATCGCCGCCAACGAGCCGGCGCTGACCTCGGCCGTCGACTGCGTCGCCGCGGCCGTCGACGCCGCCGGCGATATCGGGCTCCCTCCCGAGCGCGTCGTCCTCGTCGGTGTCTCGCAGGGCGGCGCGGTCGTGAGCGAGTTCCTCCGCCGTCGCCCGCGGCGGTACGGAGGCGCGTTCGTCGTCTCCGCGGCGCTTCCGGGCGAGGACCCGACGGAGCGATCGGTGATCGTCGGAGAGGACGGCGGGGCGGCTGAGAACGGAGACCTCGCCGGCACGCCCGTCGCGCTCGACAGCAGCGAGGGCGACCCGTACGCCCCGGTCGAGCGCGTGCGTGCGACCGCGGATGTGTTCCGCCGGGCCGGCGCGGCGGTCGACCTCCGGATCGACGAGGGCGACGGCCACGGCCTCTCGGACGCGACGATGGCGCGGATCGGCGATCGGATTTCGGCGCTGCTCGACGGCGACGACGCCTCAGACGCCGAGTGAGAGACGACCCACGATCCCACGCCGCTCTCCCACGAGATGGCGGCGGAGGCGCCCTCGTTCGACGCCGGCGGCTACGCGGTCGCGCGCGAGAGGGATATCCCGGTTCGACGGCGAGGCGGTGGTCGAACCGACCGCGGACGCCACCGCGCTGGCGGTGTTGGCGCCGAACGCCGACGAGTGAGGCGGGGAGAGAAGTTGACCGCGCCGTCGGCGTTTTATATGTCGCCGTCGAATTCGGCCCATGGAGACGACCCGCCAGCGCATCGCCGACATGCTTCGGGAGGAGCCGGCGACCGCGAGCGACCTCGGGGAGACGCTGTCGCTGCCGACTCCGGTGGTGTACGACCACGTGGAACACGTCTCGCGGTCGGTCGACGGCGACGCGGAGCTGCTGGTCGCGCCGCCCGAGTGCCGCGACTGCGGCTTCGACGGCTTCGACGACCCGATCAACGAGCCCTCTCGGTGCCCGGAGTGTAAGAGCGAGCGGATCGAAGAGCCGGCGTTCGTGATTCGGTAGCGGCCGGTCCTTTTAAATGGCCTACAGCTCGTCCAGTAGCGTCGCCGCCGCGTCGGCCGACGAGCCCGGTCCGCGCGCGGTGATCAGGTCGCCGTCGACCGTGACGCTCGTGTCGGCGTCGAGCTCGGCGTCCCAGTCGGCGCCCGCGAGGACGACCTCGTCTTCCACCCAGTACGGGAGCTTCCGGCCGTCCGGCATCACGTCGTCGTCGTCGACGATGTCCTCCTCCCACGCGTTCGGGAAGCCGGTGACGGAGCGCCCCTCGACGAGGGGCGTCCCGTCGGCCTCGCGAGTGAACGCGAGGATGCCGACCGCGTGACAGACGACGAGCGCGACGCCCTCCTCGCCCGCGACCGCGTCGAGCAGGAGCTGGCGAGCGTGCCGGTCCTGGTTCACGTCCCAGACGGTGCCGTGGCCGCCGGGGAACACGACGGCGTCGTAGCCGTCGGCGCCGACCGTCGCGATCGGTTCGGGGTCGTTGAGTCCCGGATGCTCCTCGTCGACCTCGCGGAGCTCCGCGACCCGTTCCTCGCCCCCCGCGGCCTCCGGGTCGAGCGATCGCTCGTCGACGACCGGCGGCGACCCCGAGGGGGTCGCGACCGTCACGTCGACGCCCTCCGCTTCGAGCGTGGTCAGCGGCTCGATACACTCCTCGGCCCAGTACCCCTCCTCGCTTACGACGAATAGCGCGCTACTCATGCGTGGTTCCCCGTTGGCGCGCTCGACGTAAAAGGCGCCCGCGCCCGGAAGCGACGAGGGGCGTCGCGAGGTTTATAAGTGCACGATCGAGGCGGGCGCCGCGGCGCCGTCTCGCGGTGCCGCGGTCTCGGCTCAGGTCGTGAACAGCTCGGTGTCGTCGGGGACGGCGAACAGCCCCATCCGAACCCCGGCGTCGAGCCACCCGTAGCCGTACGAGTACGACGCGAGCGCGTTGACGGGGTCGCCGTCGTCGCGGAAGTGCCGCCCGTCGTCTAAGTACGACTCGGCCATCTCCAGCACGTCGGCGGCGGCCTCGCCGAGCGGGGTGTCGGCGGGCGGACGTGACTCCGCGACCGCCAGCGCGTCGGCGAGCATCCGCTCGTAGCGGTCCGTCTTCTCCTCTAAGTCCGCGGCCATGCGAGCCGTTCCGGGGAGCGGTTCAAAAAACCCGTCGGCGAAGCGCAACCTCGATACCCCCGGAGCCGAAACGGGCGGGCATGTACGAGGCCGTCCACGCTCACCCCGACGGCGACGCGACCGCCGCCCGTCACGCCGCCACCGCGGCGCGGTACGGCTACGAGGGGGTCGTCGTCCGGACGCGGGAGGCGCTCGATCCGGCCGGGAGTGGAGGCGGGCCCGGCCGATCCCCATCGGAGGCCGCCGCGCTCCGCGAGGAGTACGGGATCGACGTCGTCGACGCGGTCGAGATCGACGCCGACGACGCCACGAGCGCCTCGGGCGCGGTGGGTAACTACCGGTCGAGCCGCACGGTCGTCTGCGTCGTCGGCGGCGACGACGGCCTCAACCGGTTCGCGGTCGAGGAGCCGCGCGTCGACGTGTTGGTCCGGCCGATGGACGGCTCGGGGGACTTCAACCACGTCCTCGCGAAGGCCGCGCGCGACAACGGGGTCCACGTCGAGTTCGACCTCGGCCCGCTGTTCCGGGCGACCGGCGGGAAGCGGGTCCGGGCGCTGTCCGACCTCCGGAAGCTCCGCGAGATCGCCACCTACTACGACGCGCCCCACGTCGTCAGCGCGAACCCCCGATCGCACCTCGAACTCCGGGCGCCGCGCGAGGTCGTCGCCGCCGCGGAGGCGGTCGGGTTCGACGCCGAGTGGGTCAGGGAGGGGATCCGCGCGTGGAGCGAGATCGCGGCCCGAAACCGGGAGCGACGCTCCGAGGCCTTCATAGAGCCGGGGGTCCGACGGGGCAGGTATGAAGAAGACGGTTGAGGAGCACGCCGCGCGCTTCTCGGAGAAGGCGGCCGAGTACGACGACTCGAAGAGCGACGAGTACCACGCCTGCGCGGGCCTCGTCGTCGACTACGCCGACCCGAACCCGGACGACGTCGTCCTCGATCTGGGCGCCGGCACCGGCGCCATCGCGCTCGCGCTCGCACCAGATGCCGAGCGCGTGCTCGCCCGGGACGTCAGCGAGGGGATGATGGACGAGGGGCGCCGCAAGGCCGACGAGCGCGGGCTCTCGAACGTCGAGTTCACCTACGGCGAGTTCCGCGATCCCGAGGTCGACCCCGACCAGCGGGTCGATATCGTCACCTCGAACTTCGCGCTCCACCACCTCGCGGACGACGAGAAGCGCGAGGCGATCCGCGAGATGGCCGCCACGGGCGCCCGTCGGATCGTCCTCGGCGACGTGGCGTTCTTCGAGGAGCCGGACCCCGACGCGCCCTTCTACGGCCCCGAGGTCGACGACCCGGCGACCGTCGGCACCCTCGTCGAGGCGTTCACGGGCGAGGGGTTCGCGGTGACCGCGGTCGAGCGCGTCCACGACCAGGTGACCGTGATCGTCGCCGAGCGGCTCGACGGCGACTCGGACGAGGAGTAGACCGATGAAACACCTCCCCAAACACCTCCGACCGCGCTGGCGCTACCTCGCGGTCGGGATCGAGACGTGGCCCGACGCCGACCTCGGACGGCGAGGCTTCCAGCGCGCGCTGTGGTACGCCGCGGGCAACCTCCTCGGCGACGCCGGGAGCGCCGACGCCGACCTCACGCTGCTGTCCTTCTCGCACGACGGCGGCGAGGGCGAGGCGATCGTCCGGGCCCGCCACGGCCACGTCGACGACGCTCGCGCGGTGATCGGATGCGTGAGCGACGTCGACGGCGACCCCGTCGGGATCCGCGTCCGCGGGATTTCGGGGACGGTACGTGCCTGTGAGGAAAGATATATGGGTCGCGCGGGCGGTAACTCGACACAGCGAGACGTCGCGTTCGAGGACGCCGAGCGGTCCGCTGTCGTGCGCGGCGACGCGCGCGACGTGCGGACCGGGTCGGGATACGTCGGCGCGGCGGCGTTCGACACCGAGTGATATCATGCAGGGACAATCCCAACAGCAGGCGTACGACCGAGGAATCACAATCTTCTCTCCCGACGGCAGGCTCTACCAGGTCGAGTACGCCCGGGAGGCGGTGAAACGCGGGACCGCGAGCGTCGGCGTTCGCGCCGAGGACGGCGTCGTCCTCGCGGCGGACAAGCGCGCCCGGTCCCCGCTGATGGAGCCGGAGAGCATCGAGAAGCTGCACAAGGCCGACGACCACGTCGGCGTCGCGAGCGCGGGCCACGTCGCCGACGCCCGCCAGCTCATCGACTTCGCGCGCCGGCAGGCGCAGGTGAACCGCCTGCGCTACGGCGAGGCGATCGGCATCGAGACCCTGACGAAGAACATCACCGACCACATCCAGCAGTACACGCAGGTCGGCGGCGCGCGCCCCTTCGGCGTCGCGCTGATCGTCGGCGGGATCGAGAACGGCGAGCCGCGCCTCTTCGAGACCGACCCGTCCGGGACCCCCTACGAGTGGCAGGCGCTCTCGATCGGCTCCGACCGGAGCGACCTCCGGGACTACCTCGAAGAGGAGTACGAGGAGGGCCTCTCGACCGACGAGGCGCTCGCGCTCGCGCTCGACACCCTCGCGCAGTCGAACGACGGCGAGCTGTCGCCCGACGGCGTCGGCGTCGCCACGATCACGGTCGAGGACGAACAGTACGAGGAGCGGTCGGCCGACGAGATCGAGGAGATCCTCGCCGATCGCGATCTGCTCCCGAACGACGACGAGGAGGCGGACACCGCTGACGCCGACGACGCGGACGCCGACGACGAGGAGTAACGCGACGGCGGGCGGTCTGCGTGCGCGCTCTGTTTTTGCCGGCGTGGTCCCCGTTCCCCGCCAGCGGTCGGGAGAGTTATGCCGCCGGGGACCGACCGGCGACGCGTGCAGAAGACGGTACTCATCACCGGCTGTTCCTCGGGCATCGGACGCGCCGCGGCGCGCGCGTTCCTCGACGAGGGGTGGACCGTGTACGCGACCGCGCGGAACCCCGCGGACATCGAGACGCTCGGCGAGGCGGGCTGTGAGCTGGCGACGCTCGACGTCACGGACCAGAGCGACGTGGACCGCGTCGTCGACCGCATCTTGGACGAGGAGGGGGCGATCGACGCGCTGATCAACAACGCGGGCTACGGCCAGTTCGGCCCGGTCGAGGACGTGCCGACCGCGAAGGTTCACGAGCAGTTCGACGTGAACGTATACGGCCCGCATCGGCTCATCAAGGCCGTCCTCCCCGGGATGCGCCGCGAACGCGACGGGACGATCGTCAACGTCTCCTCCGTCTCCGGGCGGGTGTCGTTCCCCGGCGGCGGCGTCTACAGCGGCTCGAAGTTCGCGATCGAGGCGCTGTCTGACGCCCTCCGCAACGAGGTCGCCGAGTTCGGGATCGACGTGGTCGTCGTCGAACCGGGGCCCGTGCGGACGAACTTCTCGAGGCGCGCGGAGCGGGAGGCGGGGAACGGCGACGGAGACGATAGCGCGGACGACGCGGACGACAGCGGGCTCGACCGCTCCGGCGCTTACGAGGAGTTCTACGCGATCTTCGAGGACACGCAGCTGCTCGGGGGCGACGGTCCCGGCGCGGTCGAGCCCGAAGTGGTCGCCGACGCTATCGTCAACGCCGCGAGCGCGACGCAGCCGCCGGCGCGGGTCCAGCCGGGAACCGTCGCCCGGGTCGGCGTGCTCGCGCGGTTCCTCCCCGACGCGATCCTCGACGCGGGGTACGGCCTCGTCCGGAAGTTCACGAGCTGACCGCAGCTCGGCGGCGGTCGAATCGACCGCTACTCGTCGCCACCCGGAGTAACCGCGAACGGGCTCTCCTCCTCCCGCCAGTCCCAGCCGGGGACCCGCGTCTGGAACCCCGCCGCGATCGCGGCGTCGAGGTCGTCGGCGCCGGCCGCGCCCGCGCCGTCGGCGGTCGCGTCCTCGCTCACGTGCACGTCGACGAAGTGGAACGTCGCCTGCGCGAGCAGCGAGAGGGGCCGTCCGCCGGCGATGGTCGCGGCGAGTTCGCGACCGAGGACCTCGTCGACGACGAATCCGGGGTAGTCGCCCGCGACGTCGAGGTCGCGGAGCAGCGCGACGCAGCCGGCGACGTTGACCGCGACCTCGCCGTCCGCGAACACCGCGTCGACCTCGCTTCGGTACGTCTCGGGGGTGACGGAGTCCACCTCGGTCTCGAATATCCGTCCGAGCCGTTCGCGGGTCTCGTTGACGACGGGGACGACGACCGGCGCGCGGTCGCGGACCCACGCGTGCTCGTCTCTGACCGTCTCGGGCGTGATACGCATGTCCCGCCGTTCGCGGGCAGGGGGTTTGCCATTTGCGAAGGGTTTTATAACGACCGGGATAATCATCAGACAAGCGGGTTTTCGCTGGCTGTTCCCGCACGGAACCACCTACGGACAGTACTACCACTATGCCTACCCCGTCACGGTCGACCGTTCGGCGTCGTACCGCGTACCCGCACGCGGCGCGACTCGACGGCGACCACGACGATCCGCGGTGAGATATGAGTCAAGTCGATAAGCAACTCGATACCCTGAAATCAGAGATCGAACAGGAGATTCCGAACGACATCACGGTCACCGACGTGAAATACGAGGGACCGGAGCTGGTCGTGTACACGCGCGACCCCAAGGAGTTCGCCGGCGACGGCGATCTCATCCGACGGCTCGCCTCCAAGCTCCGGAAGCGGATCACCGTCCGCCCGGACCCGAGCGCCCTCGCCCCTCCGACGCGCGCCGAGGAGGAGGTCCGGTCGGTGATCCCGGAGGAGGCCGGCGTGACCGACCTCGACTTCCACGAGGACACCGGCGAGGTCGTCATCGAGGCCGAAAAGCCCGGGATGGTGATCGGCCGCCGGGGATCGACGCTCCGAGAGATCACCCAGCAGGTCGGCTGGACCCCCGAGGTCGTTCGGACGCCCCCGATCGAGTCCTCCACAGTCTCGAACGTGCGCGGCTTCCTGAAGAACGAGCGCGAGGAGCGGCGCGACATCCTCGAACGCGTCGGCCGGCAGATCCACCGCGAGGAGATGTCCGACGACGAGTGGGTCCGGATCACGACGCTCGGCTGCTGTCGCGAGGTCGGCCGCGCCGCCTTCATCCTCTCGACGCCCGAAACGCGCGTCCTGATCGACTGCGGCGACAAGCCCGGAGCGGAGGGCGAGGTGCCGTATCTGCAGGTCCCCGAGGCGCTCGGCGCCGGCGCCGCGACCCTCGACGCGGTCATCCTGACGCACGCCCACCTCGACCACTCGGCGCTCATCCCGCTTCTCTTTAAGTACGGCTACGACGGCCCGATCTACACGACGGAGCCCACCCGCGACCTCATGGGCCTGCTCACCCTCGACTACCTCGACGTCGCCGCTAAGGACGGGCGCACGCCCCCCTACGAGTCGTCGCAGGTCCGCGAGGCGATCAAACACACCATCCCGCTGGAGTACGGTGACGTGACCGACATCGCGCCGGACGTGAAGCTCACCTTCCACAACGCGGGCCACATCCTCGGCAGCGCGGTGACGCACTTCCACATCGGCGACGGCCTCTACAACGTCGCCTTCTCCGGGGACATTCACTACGAGGACACCCGGCTGTTCAACGGCGCGGTCAACGACTTCCCGCGGGTCGAAACCCTCGTCTTGGAGTCCACCTACGGCGGCCGAGACGATTACCAGACCGACCAGGCCGACTCCGAGGAGGCGCTCAAGGAGGTCATCAACGAGACGTACGAGCAGGGCGGGAAGGTCGTCATCCCCGCGTTCGCCGTGGGACGCTCTCAGGAGATTATGCTCGTCTTAGAGGAGGCGATGCGGAACGGCGATATCCCGGAGATGCCCGTCCACCTCGACGGGATGATCTGGGAGGCGACCGCGATCCACACCACCTACCCCGAGTACCTCCGAGACGACCTCCGCGACCGGATCTTCCACGAGGACGAGAACCCGTTCCTCGCCGACCAGTTCAACCACATCGACGCCGGCGAGGACGAGCGGCAGGACGTCGCCGACGGCGACGAGTGCATCATCATCTCCACCTCGGGGATGATCGAGGGCGGTCCGATCATGTCGTGGCTCCGCCACATCGGCCCCGACCCGGACTCGAACCTCGTGTTCGTCGGCTACCAGGCGCAGGGGACGCTCGGCCGCCGGATCCAGAACGGCTGGGACGAGATTCCGGTCGACGGCTGGGGCGGCGGCGGCCGCGGCGACACTCTCACCCTGGAGATGGGGACCGAGGTCGTCGACGGCTTCTCCGGCCACGCCGACCGGCAGGGGTTAGAGAACTTCGTGAAGACGATGAACCCGCGCCCCGAGAAGGTGCTGTGCGTCCACGGGGACGAGCGCTCCGTGCAGGACCTCTCGTCGGCGCTGTACCACGACTACAACATGCGGACGTTCGCGCCGAAGAACCTGGAGACGTTCCGGTTCAAGTGAGGCCCGTCCGGCGCGACCGCTGAGCGGGACCCACCCGCCCGGCGCGTTGCACCGAGGAGAGTTTTTAAGCACCACCGCGGCGACCCTCCGCCCATGCGTATCGCGCTCATCGCTCACGACGAGCTGAAAGACGAGATGGTCGAGTTCGTCACCGCCCACGCCGACGCGCTCGGCGAGTGCGACCTTGTCACCACCGGCACAACGGGGAAACGCATTGCCGACGAGACGGGGCTGGCGGTGAACCGGCAGGCCTCGGGACCGTACGGCGGCGACCTCCAGATCGGCGGAATGATCGCCGACGACGCGATCGACGGCGTCGTCTTCCTCCGCGACCCGCTCACCGCGCAGGCCCACGAGCCCGACATCTCCGCGCTCCTGCGCGTCTGCGACGTGAAAGACGTCCCGCTCGCGACGAACGTCGCCTCCGCGGAGCTGCTCGTCGACGGGCTCCTCGACGAGGGATAACCGCGACAGCGGTGTTCGCAGTCGCTTCTCGACGTTCCCCGACTCCCACCGTTCCGAGTATCAAACAGGATAACCGACCCCGCGCCGTTTTTATCTGTCGGGGCGTACCCCTCGTCGATGACCAGTCGCCCCCGGACCGGGATCGCCCCCCTCGCCGCGCTTTCCGTCGCGCTGCTGCTCGTCTCGGCGGCCGTTGCCGGTGGGGCGTTCGTCGGCGGCGCGGCGGCGACGCCGAGCGGTGGCGACGCCACGGGCGGCTCGAACGACGGAGGCGCCGAGAGCGACGTCGACCGCGTCGATCCCCCGACGCGGTGCTTCGCCGGCGAGGGGTACCCGATCTCGATCGGTGACGAGGGACCCGCGATCGAGGCGCTCGTTCACCTCTCCGTGCTGACTGACCCCGCCGCCGGCAACGAGTTCGGAATGGAGGCGGCGGGGACGCTCGACGGCGATCCGATCGTGACGATCGGCGCCGGCGCCAGGCTGACCGCGCGGGAGGCCGTCGCGAACGGGGTCGACCCGTTCGCGGCGTTCGACGTGTTGTACGCCTACGAGCTTCGGCTCCCGATGTTCGACGGGTCGATCGACGACTCGGAGTACCGAGACGACGGGTCCCCGATCGAATCAAGCGCGGGCGCGGTGCCGTGTTAGGCAAACGGAGTCCCTTATAAATCACTCCCGTCGCGGTCCGCGGGCGACTCGATCCCCCGCACGATCCCCAGGAGATCCCGACGCGCGTCCGACGGGCTCCCTCCGGACGGATACGACGCCCCGTCGAGGGGGTACGCTCCCCCGCCGAGCAGGTACTTGTCGGCCGCCCAGACCGCGAGCAGCGCCTCGACCGGCACGCGCCGGCCGCCAGCGCCGACACGGGCGACGCCGCGGAACGTCGAGAGCGTCGCCCGCGACGCGCTCGGATCGTCGACCGCGATCTCCCGATCGCCGCGGTGTTCCACTTCCTCTATGTCACGATCGGCGAGGCGGTCGCGAAATCCCGATCGGGCCTGTCGCTCGACGAGCGCGGTGAGGGCGGGGTTCGGTGCGGTCGCCGGGCGAATTCGCAGGCAACTCGCGAAGCAGAACGGGCGAGGCGGTTCCGTCCCGTCGCGCTCGTACCGCACCGTGCTTGCGTCGACCGAGACGAAGCCGGCGGCGAACGCCCGTTCCGTCGTCTCGTCGACGCGTCGCCAGCCGTCGAGACGCTCGCGGGGAACGACGGGCGGGTCCATGGGCGGCGTTCTCCGCCGAGGTAGTAAAAGGGACGCGGCGATCGGCGGCGTTCGACGACCGCGGGCCGTCTCAGTGGTCGTCTTCGCGCCACTTGTGTTCGCACTCGGTACAGACGAAGAATCGGGTCTCGGACTCGTCGGCCGACCGGATCTGCTGCATGTACCAGTACGCGCGGTCGTTCCCGCACTCCGGACAGTGGGCCGTCGTCTTCGGGAGCCCCTTGTCCTCCGCGTCGCTCACGTCGACGATCTCCGACTCGACCTGCGACTCGGTGGTCCACTGGTCGTCCTCCTCCTCGCGTCCGATCTCGTAGCCGCAGGAGCCGCATACCCAGTGGTCCTCGCCCTCGCCGGACTTCATCATCGATCCGCACTCGTCGCAGAACTTCATGGCGGAACCAACCGCGGATCGTATATAAACGGCGGGATCGCGGGCCGAGGAGCGGCGGGATCGCGGGCCGAGGAGCGGCGGGATCGCGGGGCGGTGCCGCTCACTCCTCCCCGGCGACGTGCTCGGCCAGCGCGAACCGGACGCGCTCCTCGTCGCTCCCCTTCGTCTCCCGGCCGGTGACGATTATCTCGCCGATATCGGCTGTGTTGCCGACGTGCGTCCCCGCGCAGGCGGTGCGGTCGTACGGTTCCGCGCCGCTATCGCCGCCGTCGCCGTCACCGTCGGCATCGCCGCCATCGCCGACCTCCGCCCTCCCGACCGCGCCGATCTCGACGATCCGGAGCTCCGCGATCGAGTCGGGAAGGAGATCGATCCGGGTGCGGTCGGTGTCGAGGGTCGCCTCGGCCTCTCCTCGGTCCATCGCGTAGCTCCGGACGGGGCGTTCGTCGCCGACGAGCTCGTTGAGTCGAGTCTCGATCCTCGCGAGGTCGCCGTCGGTGAACCGATCGTAGGCCGCGTCGAGGTGCGCGTGGTCGTCGTAGAGCTGGTTTCCCGTCGTCTTCGCGTCGAACTCGGCCAAGAGCAGCGCGGAGAGCAGGTGCTGTGCGGTGTGGTACCGCGAGTGCGCACGCCGCCGCGCCGCGTCGATCTCGCCGACAACGGTTGTCCCGGGTTCCGGGGATGAGACGGTGTCGGCACTCGGATCTACCGGTTCGAGGGTGTGGTACACGGCGTCTTTCTTCTGGACGTCGACAACGCGCCAGCGTCGATCGTCGGCGTCCCCGTCGGCCGCGACATCGTTGCCGTCTCCGACATCGCCGCCGTCGGCCCCCTCCCCGTCCGCGACCCGGAGCGCGCCCGTGTCGTGAGGCTGCCCCCCGCCCGCGGGGTAGAAGTGCGTCCGGTCGAGGACGACCCGGTCGTCGAGCGCGCGGTCGACGGTCGCCTCGAAGGTCGTCACCGTGTCGTCGGCGAGGTACAGCTCCTCAGTCATACCCGAAGGGTGCGGCGCCGCCGGCTTAGGTGGTGCGTTCGGGGATTCCGACGGGAGCCCCGATCAGCGCTGGAGTCGGATGTCGACTGCGGCGTCCGAAATGAACACCTCGTCGCCGTGATCGAGGTCCACGACGACGGTGCCGTTGGCGGTGTCGGTCGCTTCGTTCACCGAGAACCCGTCCGTCCGCTCGAAGTACCGGCGCCACGCGTCCGCGTGCGTCGACTCGATCCGGAGGTCGAAGGGGCCGTTGTCGGCGTCGGCGTCGGCGACCTGAACGAGATTCGGCGGAGAGCGTCGGTCCACCGCGATCTGCACCGTTCCGTCCCGGTCGACGGTCTCGGGACCGAGCGCGTACAGCCGGACGATCGGGAGCGTCGTCCGCCCGTCGGCCGCGACGAACCGCGGCCCCGAGCGCATCACCGCTGCGCCGTCGTCGCTTCGGAACCACGCCCCGCCCTCGTACGCGATGGACGTGTCCCCGTGCGCGTACGTCAGGGCGCGGAACTCGAACCCCCTGACCACCCCGTCGGACGCGTTTCGCAGTTCCACGCTGGTCGTCTCCGCGACCGACAGCGTCCCGCCGCTGAGTCGGATCTCCGTCGATCGGCTCGGGTCCCCGTACCGCTGGATGTCCCTGACATTGTCGTCGAACACGTCGAAGGCGCGCTCGACGTTCTCGACGCGCTCGGCCTCCTGTCTGTCCTCGATACCGGTGATGCCGACCGCGAACACCGCTCCGATCGTCACCGTGACGAGCGAGAACACCAACACGTAGCCGACGACGTTGCTCACGCCCCGCTTGTCGCCCGCGAACGCGGCCAGCCCGCAGTCGCCGGTCGAAACGGTCGACCGTCGGCGGTCAGTCATCGTTCGACCACCGTCAGATTGCCGGTGCCCGCGCCGCCGTGGTCGTACTCGATCCGGATCGGTCCGCCGCGAACGCTTGCCGGCGTGACGTTCACCCGTGCCGCGTGCTCGACCACGAGCCTCGCCTCCGGGCGGTCGGTGCGTAGCGTCACGGCGTCGTCGTCGACCGCGATCCGATAGGGAACCCCCGCCACCCGCGTCGGGAGGTCGACGGAGACCGAGACGGTGGCGTTCGTCGCGTCGGCCGCGTTCGACCGGTCGGTCTCCGCCGCGCGGGCGAGCCGGTCGGCGCTCTCGACGTTCGCGGTCGCGGTCTGTCCGAGGACGGAGAGTTCGCTCTGTACGGTTCGGTCGGTCTGGGAGTCGACGACGCCGCCGACGCCGATGACGACTCCGGAGAGCAACACCGCCCCGATCGCGAGCGTCAGGACGTAGCCGACGGTGACACTCACGCCGCGCTCGTCGCCGAGGAGGCGCGTCGGCCCCGAGTCGGAGCGCTCACGCATCGGGCTCACCCGGGGCGACCCGGACGGCGGTCTCGAACCGGAGTTCCGCGGTCCGGTAGCGGAGGTTGATCGCGGCCTCGTACACTGCCGGCGTCGCCGTGAGATCGGGATTGGAGGCGACGGCGTCCTCCGAGACGGGCCGCACGGTCGCGGTCACCTCGCCGTCGGCGGCGTCCGCGTTCATGAGGGCGATCTCGTAAGCGTCGTCGGGCGCGACGAGCGTGGTCGGCCAGGTCCCCGGACAGGGGCGGTCGCCCAGCCGCTCGTCGGTCAGGTCGACGGCGACGCGGTCGCGTCCGTCCGGCGGCGTCTCGCACCGGACCGTCGGGTCTCCGCCGTCGTTGCCGACCGCGACGGTGACGTTGCCGTCGGTTCCGTCGTACACGTACACTTGGTGGCTCCCGCCGGTCGAGTCGTTGAGGTCGGCGTGGAACGCGTCGTCGACGGCACTGGTCGCGTCCGTCTCTGCGAGAGAGCCCGGGTCGACGTCGAGCACGAAGCCGCGCGTCCGGTCGACGTCGGCGGCGAGGGTCGCCGCGTTCGGGTCGACCGTGCCGTTCCCGGCGATGTCCCCCGTGATCCGGCTCCCGTTCCGAATCTCCAACAGCTCGATCCGCGTCACGCCGCCCCGTTCAGCGTACGATCGGGAGGCCTCCGCGTCGAGGTCCGCGACCCCGTCCCGGACCGTCTCGGCGGCGTCGGCGTGATTCTCCGGTCCCGCGCGGTTGGTCGCGTCGATCAGCTCACCGGTCCCGCCGACCGCGGTCGCTCTCACCTCCAACGCCTCGCCGTCGGCCGATTCTATCCCGCGGGTCGCGACGTTCTCGCTGTAGATTGTCGCATTTAAAAGCACCACCAGCGTCACCAGCGAGACCGCCATCACCAGTCCCGCGACGAGCAGGAGCTGGCCGCGGTCGGCCACGGAGGCGTTCCCGCCGAAGAGGCGGTCCCGGTCCGGCGGTCCGATGCTCACATCCGCCATACGACGATGCGCACCTCCACGTAAGCGAACAGCGGCCCGGGCCCGGTCTCGGTCGCGTAGAACTCCCGATCGGCATCGTCAGCCACCCCTCGAAGCGTCGTTTCCTCGTACCCCGGCGCGGTCAGGTTCGCGTCGGCGGCGAGCGCGACCGTCCGCGTCGCGCTCACCGCGTTGTCGCTCGGCGTCCCCATGTCGATCAGCGACGTCGTGATCCGCTCCGTGCGGGCCGACGTGTTGTAGTGGCGGAGGTCCACGTTGACGGCGATCCGTCGGTCGACGAACGTCCGATTCAGCGCCTCTCCGAAGCCGCCGAGCGCGGCGTCGAACCCGTTCGGCCCGTCGGCCCGCGGGTAGCCCTCCCCGTCGACCTCCGCCGGACTCGACGCGAACGTCTCGTTTTCCGGGTTCCAGTGCAGGATCGCCGCCTGCAGGTCGCCGCTCTCGGCGCTCGTCGCCAGCAGGTCGGTCGCGACCGCCCGCTGTTGGTTCTCGATGTGCTGGTTCGACGTGCTGGCCGACAAGGGGGTCACCGCGGTCGCTTGCAGGGCGAACGTGAGTCCCGCGACGAGCAGGATCGCCGCCGCGAACGCCTCCAGCGTGTGCGCCTGTGCCCGATCGTGTGTCGTGTTCATGATCACCACACCCGCACCGTGAGTCGGTACTGCGTCCCGCCGATCGAGACGAGCCGCTGTGAGACGGTGACGTCCTCGCCGGCCACGTCGCTCGGATCGGCGGTGGTCCGATCGGGCTCGACGTCGAACCGGCCGTGACGCGTCGCGATCGAGAGGTTCGACGCGTTCGTACTCGGATTCCGCTGGTCGGGCGGGTGGATCACCACCTGTACGTCGCCGTCGATCCCGAACTGAGTCGCCGGGTCCGCGGCGATGTCGGGGTGGCAGTCGGCGTCGGTCCCGAGCGTCGCGTTCGAGCCGAGGAAGGCGACGGTACAGGCCGGCGACAGCACGCCGGGTTCCGCCGGCGACGCCGCGAGCAGATCGCCGGCGACGCCGGCGGCGACGCGGTCGCTCACTACCGGCGAAGCGGTCGACGCCGCCGAGAAGGGGTCGAAAAGCGTCGGCACGAAGGCGATCACGAACGCGAGCGTCAACAGGAACACGCTCGCGCCGACCGCGAAGTCGATCGGGGTCTGCGCGCGGGCGGTCGTCTGTCGCCGCCGATCGCTCGGCGCGGTGCGTCTACCCCACATAGATCCACACCCCCAACGCGAGCGTCATCAGGACCACGGCGAACTTGACGCCGGAGACGATGTCGGCGTTCCGGATGTATCCGCTGATGAATCCGGAGAGGATCGCCTGCAGCGTCACGGCGTGGAAGAACAGAAGCGAGAGCACGTCCGGGTCGACGCCCCCGCCGCCCCCGAAGCCGGCGCCGCCTGCGCCCCCGGCCGACCCGCCGTCCGCCTGCGAGGAGAGCCCGCCCATCACGTCGATGAACTGCGTCTGGAGAATTGCCATCACGCCCAGCAGGGTGACGTACGTCATCACGATGATCGCCACCTGCATCCGGGTCTGGGAGATCCGATTGCGCTCGATGTCGTCCTGGTTCTCGGAGGCCTGCGCCGCCGTGGTCAACACGTCCGTGATCTGCGAGGACGCCTCCTGCGCCTCCGAGATGAGCTTCACCGTCCGGGCGAGTCGCGGGACCGCGTACTTGTTGTTGAACTCCACCAAGGCGTCTCGCAGGCTCATCCCGTAGTTCACCTTCGCGTGGACCACTTCGAACTCCTCGGCGAGTTTCCCGGTCGACGTCTCCGAGACCGTCTCCACCGATTCGAGCAGCGTCTGTCCGGTGTCGTTCGCGGACGAGAGCTTCCGGAGGCTCTCGGAGAGCTTCCCCGTGATCGCCCGCTTGGACCGCTGGCTCCACTCGTGGAACACCGCCAGCGGCGCCAGCACGAGGTACGCGGGGACGTACACCCAGACGAACGTCGACCACACCGGGCGGTCCACCCAGCCGTCGAAGGCCGTCGGCGCGTTCCCCGAGGCGACCGTGACGCCGACGATGACGAGCGCGGTCGGCACGGTCAACGCGAGCGTGTACAGCGGATTATCCCGGAGGAAGATGTGCGGCGCGGAGACGATCTGTTTGGTCTTGTACGTCCCCTCTCGGTTCCGGATCCGATCGAAGACGCCGAACCGACCGACGAACGCCTCGATCAACCCGAAGTGGAATAACCCCTCTTTGCTTGTCTGTCGGAGCCGCTCGCTGCCGCCGTCGGGGCGAAGGTAGCCGTCGCCGGGCTCGTCCTGCTTGACGGTGGAGACGAGCACGAGGAAGCCGACCCCGGTCAGCGGGATGAGGGCGTACACGGTCGCGTACAGCAGCCGTTCGTCGGACTCGCCCATCATCCCCATGATGACGAGGATGATGATGAGAAGCAGGGGGAACAGCGACAGCGTCATGTACATCTCGCCGAACAGCTCCAGCGTCTCTAAGGTCATCTCGCGCTCCTGTTTCGACGTGCGGAGGTGTTTCTCCTTTTTGTCCTTCAGGAAGCTCTCCATGTCGCCGCCGGAGTTGACGATCGAGAGCATGTCCGCGAGGAACTGCGAGAGCTCGTCGGAGGGGGTCTCAAGCGACTGCTGACGGATCGCGTTCCGGTAGTCGGTGCCGAAGTACTCGGTCTCGTTCACGATGCTCTGGAACTCGCGAGACACCTCGCCGTAGGTGTCCTCCGCCGTCGCCATCGCGCGCAGAATTTCCAACTGGTTGAGCCCTCCGACCGACAGCGCGTACATGAACGACACCGAGTCCGCGAGCAGGAGGTTGATCTCGCGTTCCCGCGCCGACGCCCGCGAGTACGGGATCGCGACCACGCCGCCGAACCCGATCGCGAACCCGATCGATCCGAACACGAGCCCGCTGACGAGGACCGCAGTGGGCACGACGAGCGAGCGCAGGAACTCCTGGATCGCCGGCGTGGGCGCCGGCACGCCGAGCGAGAGCGCCTCGGGGTCGATCAGCCCGAGCGAGAACACGCCGTAGCCGGTCAGCGTCCCGAGCGCCCAGAGGAGCCCGCCGACGAGCAGGCCGACGCCGAGCGCCCGGGAGACGTACATCTCCACCTGGTCCGGCATGCGGGCCTCCGCGAGCTTGCGCTCCACGTCGCCGACGAAGTCGCCGTCGGCGTCGAACAGTAGCTCGAAGACCGGGTAGAACAGCTCCGCGAGGATGTTCCCGCCGACGGAGCCGTCGCCGACGCCGGTGTCGAGGCTCACGCGACCCACCTCGTTCGGGTCATGAGATTACCGCTCCTCCGAGGACTCGACGGAGCCGAACCCCCAGTCGTCGATGTCGCCGTCGCCATCGGTGGCTTCGTCCTCGCTCTCGCCGTCGCTTTCTTCGGCGCCCCCGTCTCCGCTTTCGGCCGGGATTTCCCCGCCATCGGCGTCCGCTCTGACGCCGGAATCGGTCTGTTCCGGGGTCGGTTCTGGCGTCGGCTCCGAGTTCGTCTCCGGCTCCGAGTCGAGCACGTTGACCCCCTCGTCGAACGGTTCGTCAAAGTCGATGCCGCCGTCCGCGTCCCCCGTGTCCCCCGCGTCGCTCCCCTCGCTCAGATCCGACGCGTCGCTCGCGTCACCTCCCCCTCCGGCGTCGCTCTCGGCGGTGAAACCGTCTGTCGCCGTCGAACCGGCTCCGAACTCCTCGTTCGGCGGTGTCGCGTCAGCGACGACGCGTCCCTCGTCGGGCGCAGCACCCTCGTCGGGACCGTCGGTTTCGCCGACGTCGTCGACCGCACCCGACGCCGCCCCGGCCGGGAGTTCCCCGTCGAGCGCCGCGGCCTCGTCGGCCGCCCGCGCGAGCGCCTCGCGGTCGGATCCGGGCTCCGCCTCCACGTCGCGGGCCGGCGCGACGTCGAGCAGGGCGTCGGCGACCGAGTCGGGCATCCGGCCGCGGTACTCCGCGAACAGATCTTCGGCCTCCGCCAAGATCCGCTCGACCTCCTCGCGGCCCGCCTCGTCGGGGTCCGGTCGCGGCACCATCTCCTCTTTGTCGCGGTCGACGTTGATCAGGACCGACTCCATCTCCCGGAGGTCCTCCAGCGAGCGCTCTAACTCCTCGTTGGCCATCAGCGCGAGCACCGTCTCCGGATCGTTGATGAACGCCTGGAACGTCGCCGCCACCTGCGCGTAGCTGTTGAGCCCCCGGTCGATGAGGTACGCCAGCACGACGCGGCGCTTCCGCAGCTCCTCGTCGAGCGTCTCGCGGCTCCACCCGCGGTCGAACATGATGTCTTCGAGGGTGTTCGAGTCGCCCATCTGGAGGAACTCGTCGGTCTCCGCCTGCCACTGGAACACGTCCTGAACGTTTATCTCGTCGTTCTCGGCGTCGTAGTGGTTGATCTCGGTCAGCGACTTGTTCCGGCGCACCTTCTTGCCCTGCACCCGCGTGGAGGTCTGGACGGAGACCAGATCGAGGGCGGTGAACATCGTCTTCGAGACGTTGATCGGGTCGGTGGTGAACCGCTTGAGCACCTCGCCGACCGTGTCGGCGTGGAACGTGGTGTAGGTGGTGTGGCCGGTCGACATCACCTGGAAGGCCGTGCGGCCCTCCTCGCCGCGGATCTCGCCCATCACGATGTAGTCGGGGCGTTGGCGGAGCGCGGCCTCCAGTAAGTCGAACTCGTCGATGTCGCCCTTGTCGTCGTCGGAGAAGGAGGGACGGGTGACGGAGGCGATCCAGTTTCGCTGGGGGAGTTCGACCTCGCGGGTGTCCTCGATCGAGACGATCTTCGCGTTCGAGGGGATGAAGAGGGAGACGGCGTTCAGGCTCGTCGTCTTCCCGGAGGCGGTGCCGCCCGCGAAGATCAGGCTCTTGTGGTTCTCGATCGAGAGCCAGAGGAACGCCATCTCGTCGAGCGAGAACGTCTTCCAGTTGATCAGGTCGATCGGGGTAAAGGGCACGTCGTTGAACTGCCGGATCGTGTAGTTGGTCCCGTGGTCAGACACCTCGCGGCCGAGCGTGAGCTGGGCGCGGGAGCCGTCCGGGAGGGTGGCGTCCACCTGCGGGCGCCGCTTCGAGATCCCCTTCCCGGAGCGCTGCGCGAGCTTCACGACGAAGTCGTCGAGCTCGTCGGTGCCGTGGTAGACGTTGGTGATGATCTGCTCGTAGTCGGAGTGATAGACGAAGACGGGTGAGCTGTACCCGTCACAGGAGATGTCCTCGACGTTGATGTCGTACTTGATCGGGTCGATCCGCTCGTAGCCGATGAAGTCCCGCTTGAGGTAGTACAGCAGCTTCTCGACCTGGTGCTCCGAGAGGGTCTTCGAATCCTCTGCGAGCACCGCGGGCTCGGGTCGGGCGAGTATCTTTGCGGGCGCCGGGTTCGACTCGGTCGGCGGCTCGTACCCGAGCGATTCGGTGATCCGCCCGGCGATCCCCTCCGTGAGGTCGAAGCCGAAGCGGTCGACGAGGTCGTCCACGAGGTCGTCGACGGGCCCTCGGTCGCCGTCCGCGCGCTCGTAGAGGTCGTACCGGTCGAGCAGCGTCAGCGTCTCGTCGACGATCACGCCCTCGCGGAACTCCTCGTCGCCGCCCGCGATCGACTCGTCGGCGTACTTGATCGAGGTCCGGAGCTTCCCGGTGAGGAACTCGACCAGATCGGTCTCGATCTCCGTCCGGTATGGCTGGACGGCGTAGTACTTCACCTCGTTCTCCTTCGTCGACCGGAACACGATCACGAACGCGTACGGCTTGTTCACCCAGTACCGCTCGATCTCGCGGAAGTGGCGCTTCTTGGGCATCGGCACCGCCTTCTCCAGGTCGTACCGGTTCGCGAGGGTGGTGTCGCCCTCGTCGCTCGAGAAGAACGCGTCCTCGTCGATCTCCGGGTTCACGTCGACCGTGCGCTCGTCGACCAGGTCGGCGAGGTCGGCCGCGGCGCCCCCACCGGCCCCCAACAGCTCCTCGGTCCGATCGGGGTCGAAGCCCAGCGCCTCGACCTTGTCGTCGTGCGTGAACTCCAGCGGTTCCTCTTCCCCCTCCTCGTTCTCCTCGGTCGGCGGGTTCCCCTCCTCGTCGAGGAAGTACTCGTCGCGGTAGTCGTCCCACGTGTAGTAGCCCTTCAGCACCGGCACCTCGTAGAGGTTGTACCGGGCCGAACACAGGTCCCAGAGAACGTCTCCGACCGCCGCGGCCGCCCCCACGCGGTAGCCGGTCTCTGACGGGTCGAACCCGAGGAAACCGCTCGGATCGATGTCGATCCGGTCCCACTCCTCGCCCGTCGGCGCGCGGCGCGGAACCGACTCCACGTCGGCGCCCGCGGCGACCACGACTCCGGAGACGCCCGCGCCGTCGACCGCGATACCGGGGCGCTCGCTCGTCTCGCCCGCCTTGTCGACCGCTTCGGTTGGGTCGTCGGCTTCGGCGACCTCATCGCTTCCGTCCCCGTCACCGACTTCTTCGTCGCCGCCCTCACCGTCGCCGTCGCTGTCAGTCTCGTCTCCAGTGTCCTCGTCTCCGGCTTCTTCGTCGCTGTCGGCCTCATCGCTGTCGGCCTCGTCGCCGTCGTCCCCTTCAGTGGTCTTCTCGGCCGGCTCTGCAGGATCGGGAGCCACCGCCGCGGTCGAGATCCCGGCGGGGGCGACGGCCGCGCCGCTGAGAACGACGTGGTCGGGCCCGACCACGAGGGTGCCCGCCTCGGGCGTCCCGTGTCCCGGCACGGAGGTGTCGCCGTCGGCCTCGTACGGTTCGTCGACGCCGGCAGCGCGGACCACTCGATCGACGCCCTCCTCGAAGTGAGCGTCGACGGCGGTCGCGGGAACGACCGGCTCCTCACCGATGTCGGCGTACAGCTCGTTCGCGGCGTCGTCGCGGCCGCGTTCGCGGAGGAACGAGCGCCACGAATACCGCCCCACCGACACCGGCGGATCGGACGCCGGCGATCCCGCCGTCTCGTCGGACGGGAGGGGCGAACGCTCGGCATCCCCGGTTGTCATACTTACGGGAACACTTCGATCGTTGAAAAAGGTGTCTCGCAAAAACCCGCGACTGATAATCTCCGGATGGAAGCCGTGTTCCCTCACTGGAACGTCCCTCGCGGTTCGCCAGCCGTCAGTCGTTCATTGCAGGTTTGATCGCGGGGTCCTCAGTGCCCGCCGGAGACGATGTGGAGCCCGACGATTCCGAAGACGATCACGGAGATAAAGAGGAGGCGAGCGCCCGTCGCCGGCTCGTCGAACAGGACGATCCCGAGCGACGCGGTTCCGACGGCGCCGATCCCGGTCCACACGGCGTAAGCGGTTCCGATCGGGAGGTCCTGTACCGCCTTTCCCAGCAACACCATGCTGACGACGAGCGCGGCGACGGTGCCCGCCGTCGGTATCGGCTCCGAGAAGCCGTCGGAGTACTCTAGCCCGACGGCCCACGCGATCTCGAACAGGCCGGCGACGAACAGGATAAGCCACGACATCACGCCGAGTTCGCCCACCGCGTCGAGAAGGGTTTCGATGTGCTCCGGCGACTGCGGCACACTCAATATTCCCGCGCTCGTAGCCGGCAGCAGTGACCCAGAGCCTCGTTACGGTGTTGTTCGGCGACCCGTTTGCCGTCATGAACACGATCGGCTTGGTCGCGTTCGCACTCGTCGGGTCGTCGAAGGCGATCCGCGAGGAGTTCGACCTCTTGGGGATCGTCATCGTCGGGCTGGCGATGGCGTTCGCCGGTGGGGCGACCCGCGACCTCCTCGTGTCCCGCGTTCCGCTCGCGCTGCAGTCCCCGATCGAGATCGGGCTAGGGCTCCTCGGCGTCGCCCTGGCGATCGGGCTGAACGCCGTGCTGTCAACCCCGGAGACGCATCCGGTCACCCTCGTCTCGGACGCCATCGGACTGGCGGCCTTCGCGACGGCCGGCGCGATCGTCGCGACCGAGGTCGGCGTGTCGGCGTTCGGCGTCGTGACGATCGCGACGATCAACGCCGTCGGCGGCGGCGCGTTCGCGGACATCCTCCTCGACCGGGCGCCGTTCATCCTCTTCGAGGACTTCTACGCGAGCTGTGCGGTCCTCGGCGGCAGCGCGTACTGGGTCGTGGGAACGCTGGGGGCGACCGCGGGGGCCGCCGCCGCGGCGTGTGCGATCGTGACGGTGGGAACCCGGCTGGCCGCGGTCACGTACGGCTGGAACCTCCCGACGGCACAGAACCTGGAACTGGAGCGGGAGTGATCCGACCGCACGCAGAAGGCGGCCTTTAGGTCGTCGCGGTCGAAACGGGCGGTGTGACACGCTCCGACGCTCCCGGAGGGCTCCGATCGCTCGGTCGGCTCCGACGCGCGCCCGTCCGGCGTCGCGTCCGGGACGCGATCGCCGAGGAACTGCTCGGTACGCCGCGGAGTCTCGCCGTCGTGCTCGGGTTTACCGGGTTCATGCTCGCGGTCGGGATCGGGTACTACGCGCCGACCGCCGGCGGGGTGCCGGTCCCGCTGTGGCCGTTGTACGCGGACTCGGCCGTCGCGGTCGCGCTCGGCGGGATCGCCCTGTTGAGCCTCGTTCCGACGGTCCGCCGCGGGGGACACGTGACCGACGTCCCGGTCTCTCGCGGGCTGGCGTACCTCCAGACCGTCGCGTTCGTCTGGCTGATCCAGTTCGGCCTCTGGCCGCTCGTCTCCCTGAACCTCGCGTTCGGCGAATATCTCGCAGCCCCCGACGCGTGGATCTACTACTGGGGCGTGCTCGGGACGCACCTCTGTTTCGTCGGGCTCGCGCTGCTGTTCCCGGCGTTCGGCCGGACCACCCGCGGCGCGCTGGCGCTGGCGCTGGCGCTCGCCGTCGGCAACGTCGCCCTCGACTACGGGGTCGGCTACCACCCCCCGCTCCTGTACGAGCCCGGCCCCCTGCTGGCGGGCGCGACGCTCGCGATCGGCGTAGTGTCGGTGTGGCTCGCGAACCGATCGTTCCGGCGGCTCGGCGATGATACTTAAAAACCCGGCACGGCGGGATCCACGCGAGCGAGCGCAGTGAGCGAGTGAGGGTCAGCCGTGTCCGCGACTGAGCGGTAGCGAAGGAGCGGGCACGGCGGGATTCGAACCCGCGATCGAGAGGTTAGGAACCTCTCGCCCTGTCCGCTAGGCCACGCGCCCGAGGCGGGTAAAGAAAACGTCGCTGCGGGATCGGTCGGCGCCGCGGAGCCGATTACGCGCTGGTCTCTTTCTCGGTCTCGGTCTCGAAGTCGTCGTCCTCGTCGTCGATCGTGGAGTCGGTCGTGGAGTCGGCCTCGATCGGCGACTCGTCTTTCTCGTCGCCCTGCATCTCCTGTAGTTCTTCCTCGACCTGTTCACGCCCCTTCTTGAACTCGCCCATCGCCTGGCCGGTCGATCGAGCGAGCTTCGGGATCTTGTTCGCCCCGAACAGCAGGACCAACACGAGCAGGATGATGAGGAGCTCCGGGCCCGCCGGAATGCCGCCGATCAGTGGAATCGCACTTGCCATCTCTACACGACCGTAGCTCTCTGGCGACTATAGTCTTTTTGCCTCGACGAACGGGACGCAGATACCGCCCAAGCGCGCCCAAATCCACCGATCGCGGCGGTCCCACGTTCAAGGCGATCCGGACCGGATCCGAGCCGAACACGCTGCCGACGACGAAACGGTGATACCTCGCCGCCGCGACCGATCGATATGACCGACGTCGGCGACGACGCTCCGACCTTCACCGCTTCGCTCGTGACCGACGAGATAGAACCGTTCGACCTGTCCGACCACCTCGGCGCCGAGCCGGTCGTGCTCGCCTTCTTCCCGGCCGCCTTCTCGAACACCTGCACGGACGAGATGGAGGCGCTCCGCGACGAGTTCGACCGCGACGACTGCACGCTGTTCGGCGTGAGCACCGACCTCCCGCACGCGCTCGCCGCGTACCGCGCCCAGTACGACCTCCCGTTCGCGCTCGTCGCCGACCCGGCCCACCGCGGGATCGAGGCGTACGACGCGATCGAGTCGTTCGAGCGCTACGGCGTCGACACGGTCGCACAGCGCGCCGTGTTCGTGATCGACGGCGACGGCGTCGTGACGTACCGGTGGCTCGCGGACGACTCCGGACAGGAGCCCGACTACGACGCCCTCGAAGCGGCGGTAGACGAGGCGACCGACTGAGCGGAGGCCCCTCACGCCGGATCGCGCAGGTCCTCTAACGCCTCCGGGTTCTCCATCGACGAGAGGTCGCCGGGGTCCTCACCGTTATAAACGGACGCGATCGCGCGCCGGATGATCTTCCCGGACTGCGTCTTCGGGAAGGCGTCGACGAACAGCAGCTCGCGCGGCCGGAACGGCTTCCCGTGCTCCTCGCCGACCAAGGCCCGTAGCTCCTCGCGGAGATCGTCGCTCGGCTCCACGCCGGGTTCGAGCACGACGTACGCGACCACCGCGGTCCCGGTGGTGTCGTCTGGGACGCCGACCGCGGCCGCCTGATTGACGGCGTCGTGGTCGATGAGCACGCCCTCGATCTCGGCCGGACCGACCTTCCGGCCGGCGACGTTCAGGGCGTCGTCGGCGCGCCCGTGGAGGAACCAGAACCCGTCCGAATCCTTCTGCGCGAAGTCGCCGTGGTCCCACAGATCGTCCCACGTCGACCAGTACTCCTCGAGGTAGCGCTCGTCGCCCGACCACAGCGACTTCGTCATCGAGGGACAGGAGTCGCGCGCGACGAGGAACCCGCGCTCGCCCGACTCCCTGACCGACTCGCCGCTCTCGTCAACGATGTCGACGTCCATCCCGAGTCCCGGCCCGCCGAGGGTGCAGGGCTTCAGCGGTTGGTTCGGCATCGGCATCAGGAAGCAGCCGCAGATCTCCGTGCCGCCGGAGATGTTGATTATCGGGCACTCCCCGCCGCCGACCGCGTCGTAGAACCAGCGCCACGACTCCGGGTCCCACGGCTCGCCGGTGGATCCGAGGATGCGGAGCGAGGAGAGGTCGTGGCCCTCGACCCATTCGTCCCCGTGCTTGCGGAGCGCCCGGATCGCGGTCGGCGAGATGCCGAACTGGGTGACGCCGTGCCGGTCGATCAGCTCCCAGAACCGGTCGGGCTCCGGGTGGTCGGGCGCGCCCTCGTACATCACCACGGTGCCGCCGAAGGCGTGGTTGCCGATCAGCGTCCACGGACCCATCATCCAGCCGATATCGGAGACCCAGAAGAACCGGTCCGCGGGCTTCTGGTCGAAGCCGAAGTGGATCTCCTTCGCGCACTGCGTGAGGACGCCAGCGTGGGTGTGGACGATCCCCTTCGGCTCGCCGGTGGTCCCCGACGAGTACAGCAGCATGGACTCCTGGCCGCTCGGGAGGCGCTTCGTCTCGTAGCCGACCGGCTGCGACCCGACCGCCTCGTCCCACGTGGCGTCGCGGTCGGGGGTCCACGGGATCGGTTCCTCGGCGTCCCCGTCGCCCGCGGGAGTCGCCCCCAGCCGGTCGTACACCACGGTGTGCTCGACGCGGCCCGCCTCCTCGATCGCCGCGTCGGCGGTCGCTTTCAGCCGCACCTCGCTCCCGCGGCGGTAGAATCCGTCGCCCGTGAAGAGGACGGACGGCTCGGCGTCCGCGATCCGGGTCGCGGTCGCCTCCGTGCCGAACCCGGAGAAGATCGGCACCGCGATCGCGCCCACTTTTAAACAGCCGTAGAGGATCGAGACGACCTCGGGTACCATCGGCATGTAGAGCCCGACCGTGTCGCCGGTCTCGACACCGACCGACTCCAGGTAGTTGGCGACGCGGTCGCTCTCGCGTTTGAGCTCGTGAAACGTGATCTCCCGGACGTCGCCGGGTTCTCCCTCCCAGATCAGCGCCACCCGGTTGCGGTTCGGTGAGTCGACCGCGGCGTGTCGGTCGACGACGTTGTGCGCGACGTTGATCTCGCCGCCGGGGTACCAGTCGGTGAACTGCGGGCCGTCGGCGTCGTCGCGGACCGCGTCGTACTCCGTATAAAAATCGACGTCGAGGTAGTCGACGATCTCGTCCCAGAACCAGTCGACGCCGGATTCAGGTTCGCCCGCGATTCCTGAGGTGGTCCGGGCGATCAGCTCCTCGTAGTCGTCGATCCCGTACTCGCGCATGAACGCGGCGACGTTCGTCGACTCGGCGAACGACACGCTCGGCTCGTGTACGATCTCGTCTATCCCCTCGTACTCGTCCATCTCGTCTCGCCGTTTTCGCGGTGACCGTAAGTAATTTTCCTGAACGTTCGGTTACCGCGGACCGACGCACTCGCCGGCGACCGAGACGGTCTCGGCGTCGACGGCGACCGTCCCGTCGTACAGGGCGCAGACCCCGGCGTCCCACGCGAGTTGCCCCTCCCAGTCGGCACCCGTCACTGTGACCTCGTGGCGACCGGTCGTCCCGACCGTCGCCTCGAACGCGCGGGCGACGCCGGGGGGCGATCCGGTCGGTTTCCTCCGGGTACGTCGTCCCCCTCGACTAAACCGTCCGCGTCGACCGGCTCGTCGCCGGCGTTTCCGGATTTGAATCCCGTACACCCGGCCGTTGCGAACGCGACGCGAAGCGTGGCGCTGTTGGTGTTCTATTCTCTAGGGACTTCTCGGTCGAAGCAGTTGGTCGCTGACGATTGTCTCTCGATCGATAGTGGGAGTGAGTATATCGAATTGGGTGAGTGGTTGTTTATAAGTGATCGAGCGGTGTTGCTGTCGGCTGTTTATAAGCGACCGACGGCGGGGTGAACACCTCCAAAGCCCCAGCCTCGTCGCTGGCGGCGATCGCCGCCAGCGACTCCCTCGCGCGGCGTTCCTCGCGGCCTGTCGGCCACTCGGAGGCGCGCGCCACCGCGTCGTTTTTTTATAAGCGATCGTCGCGATCGCTCATGTCATTTTAAATATCGCATCTCCACAACCGATCTGCAACACTCACTCCCGCCATCGAGCGCCGCTGTGTCCGTATCGACTGTACCCGAGAAGACTGAACACTTACCAGGGATCTCATCGAGGCCGGGCCACGGTAAAAGCGATCGAGCCGCGGGGTACCGAAACAGGACGACTCGACCGGTGCGCTTACTCGGCGTCGCCGTCAGTCGTTTCGACGTCCTCCCCGTCAACGGCCTCGTCGGCGGCGTACGCCGACTCGGGGACGATATCGACGGAGGCGACCGTGTCGTCCGGTTCGAGGTTCATCACGATGACGCCCTTCGTGTTGCGGCTCACGGTCGAGATCTCCTCGACGCGCGTCCGCATGATCTGGCCGTCGTCGCTCATCGCGAGCAGGTGGTCGCCGTGGGTGACCGCCTCGATGGCGACCGCCTCGCCGTTGCGGTCGCCGGTCTTGATGTCGATCAGCCCCTTCCCGTTGCGGGACTGCAGACGGTACTCGTCCAGATCTGACCGCTTCCCGTACCCGTTCTCGGTCACGGTGAGCACCCAGTTGTGGTACTCCTCGTCGATGGCGGCGACGCCGGCGACCGCGTCGCCCTCGCGCAGGTCGATGCCGATCACGCCGCGGGCCGTGCGGCCCATCGCGCGGGCTTCCGACTCGTCGAACCGGATCGCCATCCCGTTCCGGCTGCCGATGACGATGTCCCGCTCGCCGTCCGTCACCTCGACGTCGACGAGCTCGTCGCCGTCCTCCAGCCGGATCGCGCGGATCCCCGTGGTGCGGATGTTGCCGAACTGGTCGACGGCGGTCCGCTTGATGTACCCGTCGCGGGTGACCATCGTGAGGAACTCGTCGTCGTCGAGGTCCTCGGTGTTGACGACCGCCTCGATCTCCTCGCCGTCGTCGAGGTCGATGAGGTTGACCGCGGACTTCCCGCGGGCGGTCCGGGACATCTCCGGGATCTCGTAGGTCTTCAGCTCGTAGATCTGCCCGCGGTTGGTGAAGACGAGCAGGTAGTCGTGGGAGTTGGCGGCGAACACGGAGGAGACGCGGTCGCCCTCTTTCAGGTCGGTGCCGATGATCCCCTTCCCGCCGCGGTTCTGCGCCCGGAACGTGTCGAGCGACATCCGCTTGATGTAGTCGTCCTCGCTCATCACGACGACGCACTCCTCCTCGGGGATGAGGTCCTCGTGAGTCACGTCGCCGACGTCCTCGATGAAGCTCGTGCGGCGCTCGTCGTCGTACTCGTCTTTGATCTCCCGGAGCTCTTTGATGATCACCTGATCGAGCTCGTCGGGGTCGCCGAGGATCGTCTCCAGCCGCTCGATCCGGGCGGTCACGTCCTCGTACTCGGACTCGATCTCCTGGGTCTCCAGCGAGGTGAGCGACCCGAGCTGCATCCGGACGATGTGTTCTGCCTGCGCCTCGCTGAACTCGTAGTCGGCCTCGAGCGCCGCCTTCGCGGCGTCTCGGTCGTCGGAGTTCTGGATCGTCTCGACCACGTCGTCGACCTGTTCGAGCGCCTTCAGGCGACCTTCGAGGATGTGCGCGCGGTCCTCGCGCTCTTCGAGCTCGTGTTCGGAGCGTCGCCGGACCACGTCGCGGCGGTGCTCGACGTAGTGTTCGAGCGTCTCTTTCAGATTCAGCACCTGCGGCGAGCCGTCGACCAGCGCGAGGTTGATGACGCCGAAGGTGCGTTCGAGGTGACTCTCGAGCAGTTGATTCTTGACTACCTCGGCCATCGCGTCGCGTTTGAGGTCGACGACGACGCGGATCCCGTCGCGGTCGGACTCGTCGCGGAGGTCGCGGATCCCCTCGATCGACCCCTCGTTGACGTCCTCGGCGATGCGCTCGACGAGCCGGGACTTGTTCTGCTGGAAGGGGAGCTCCGAGATGACGATCCGGCCCTCCTCCTCGTCGACCTCGAACTCGGCGCGGACGCGGAGCCGCCCCCGGCCCGTCTTGTACGCCTTGTGGACCGCGTTCCGGCCGACGATGTTCGCGCCGGTCGGGAAGTCGGGCCCCTTGACGTGTTCCATCAGGTCCTCGACCGTGCAGTCGGGACTCTCGATCAGTTCGACGGTGGCGTCGATCACCTCGCCGAGGTTGTGCGGCGGGATGTTCGTCGACATCCCGACCGCGATCCCGGAGGAACCGTTGACGAGCAGGTGCGGGAGCGCCGACGGGAGCACCTCGGGCTCCTCGAGCCGGTCGTCGTAGTTGGAGGTGAAGTCGACCGTGTCGCGCTCGATGTCGGCAAGCAGCTCCTCGGCGATCGGAGCCATCCGGGCCTCCGTGTACCGCATCGCCGCCGGCGGGTCGCCGTCCACGGAGCCGAAGTTCCCCTGCCCGTCGATGAGGGGGTACCGCATCGAGAAGTCCTGGGCCATCCGCGCGAGCGTGTCGTAGATGGCGCTGTCGCCGTGCGGGTGGTAGTCACCCATCGTCTCGCCGACGACGGAGGAGGACTTGCGGTGCGAGGAGTTGCTGGTGACGCCCGCCTCGTGCATCGCGAAGAGGATGCGCCGGTGGACGGGTTTGAGCCCGTCGCGGACGTCGGGGAGCGCGCGGCCCGCGATCACCGACATCGCGTAGTCGATGTACGACTGCTCCATCTCGTCTTCGATGCGGGCGTTCGTCACCTGCGCGGCGCGGACGTCGTCGGGGTCGACGTCGGGCACGTCCGAGCTCATATGTCCACCCACTCCGCCTCGGTGGCGTGCTCCTTGATGAACTGCTTGCGCGGCTCGACCGCGTCACCCATCAGCACGTTGAACATGCGGTCGGCGGCGGCCGCGTCGTCGACGTTGATCCGCTTGAGCCGCCGGTTCTCTGGGTCCATCGTCGTGTCCCACAGCTGGTCGGGGTTCATCTCGCCGAGTCCCTTGAACCGCTGGACCTGGTCCGGGTCGCCGTCACACTCCTCCGCGACGATCCGGTCGCGCTCCGCCTCGGTCATCGCGTCGTACGTCTCGCCGCGGTACCGGACGCGGTACAGGGGCGGCTGGGCCGCGTACACGTAGCCGGCCTCTAGGAGGGGCTTCATGTGGCGGTACAGGAGAGTGAGGAGGAGCGTCCGGATGTGGGCGCCGTCGACGTCGGCGTCCGTCATGATGATGATCTTGTTGTACCGGACGTCGTCGATGTCGAACTCCTCGCCGATCCCCGCGCCGATCGCGGTGATCAGCGCGCGGATCTCGTCGTTTTCGAGAATCCGATCGAGTCGGTGCTTCTCGACGTTGAGGATCTTGCCTTTAAGCGGGAGGATCGCCTGATTCTCGCGGTTGCGGCCCTGCTTGGCCGAGCCGCCGGCGGAGTCGCCCTCCACGACGAACAGCTCCGCCTCCGTGGGGTCGCGGGTCTGACAGTCGGCGAGCTTGCCGGGCAGCGCCGTCGACTCCAGCGCCGACTTCCGTCGGGTCAGCTCCTCGGCCTTCTTCGCCGCCTTGCGCGCTCTGGCGGCCTCCGCGGCCTTGTGAACGACCTTCCGGGCGGTGTCGGGGTTCTCCTCGAAGAAGGTGCCGAGCTTCTCGTGGGTCGCGGACTCGACGATGCCGCGGACCTCGCTGTTGCCGAGCTTCGTCTTCGTCTGCCCCTCGAACTGCGGGTCGGGGTGTTTCACCGAGATGACCGCCGTGAGCCCCTCGCGAACGTCTTCGCCCTTGAGGTTCGCGTCGAGGTCGTTGACGAGCCCGTGCTCGTTGGCGTAGTCGTTGACGGTTCGGGTCAGGGCGGTCTTGAAGCCGGTGAGGTGGGTGCCGCCCTCGCGGGTGTTGATGTTGTTCGCGAACGCGTGGACGGAGCCCTGCAGCTCCTCGGTCGCCTGCATCGCGACCTCGACGTGGATGTCGTCCTGCTCGTCCTCGAAGTAGATGACCTCGTCGTGGATCGGCGTCCGCGTCTCGTTGAGGTAGCCGACGAACTCGCGGATGCCGCCCTCGTAGCGGAACGTCTCCTCGTCGCCCGCGTCGGCGGCGGACTCCTCGTCGCGCTCGTCGACCAGCGAGACGGCGACGCCGGAGTTGAGGAACGCGAGCTCGCGCAGGCGGTTGGCCAGCGTCGAGAACTCGAAGGCGGTCGTCTCGAAGATATCCTCGTCGGGCCAGAACCGGATGTACGTGCCCGTCTCCTCGCCGTCGTCGAGGTCGCGCACGCGCTCGAACCCGTCTTCTGCGGGCTCGCCGCGGGCGAACTCGTGGCGGTAGACGCCGCCGTCGCGTTTCACCTCGACCTCCAGGCGCTCGGAGAGGGCGTTGACGACGCTGACCCCGACGCCGTGAAGCCCGCCGGAGACCTGATAGGACTTAGAGTCGAACTTCCCGCCGGCGTGGAGGACGGTCATGATGACTTCGAGGGCCGGTCGGTCGTACTTCTCGTGGGTGTCGACCGGGATCCCGCGGCCGTCGTCGCTGACGCTAACCGAGCTGTCGTCGTGGATCGTGACCGTGATCTCGTCGCAGTACCCCGCGAGCGCCTCGTCGATGGAGTTGTCGACGACCTCGTAGACGAGATGGTGGAGCCCCCGACCGTCCGTGGACCCGATATACATCGCCGGACGTTTACGGACGGCCTGCAGGCCCTCGAGGACCTGGATCTGGCCGGCTCCGTATTCGCTCTGCTCTGACATAGAACTTGGTGGAGGTAATCCATGCCGGGTTATAAAGGCGGCGCACGCGCGCGGGCGTGTGAGAGCCACCGTATAAAGAATCCGACAACTCACCGTCCGTCGAGTACAGACCGGGCCCGTTCGATGACCGCGGCGCGGACCCGCCTCGGATCCGCGTTCGCCCCGCCGCCGAACCGAACGGGCGTCTCCCTCGCGATCGACTCGACGACTCGGTCCGCGACCGCGTCGACGGTCGCGCCCTCCTTCCGCCGGGCGAGGTCGTCGACGACGCGCTCGAATCGCTCGTCGGTGGCGTACGCCGCGGCGATCGCCTCGGGGTCGTCGAGCGGCGGAACGTCGCGGTCGCCCCCTCGGCGGCTCTCGTCTGCATCTGTCGCCTCTCCCCCCGCGAGCAGCTTCCCGCGTCCCCCGCGCTTGTTGCGCACGACGACCCCGGCGGCGGGACCGTCGCGCCACGCCGACTCGGGAATCACGTACGCGCCTGGGTCGAAGTCGCGGCCGTTCACCTCGCGCTCGACCGCGTTGACCGGATCGAGGCCGACCCCCTCGAAGATGGACGCGGCGGCGTCGGGCGGTCGGAACGCCCCCGCCTTCGGTCCCTCTCGCGACTTCGCCTTCGGTCCCTCTCGCGACTTCGCCTTCGGTCCCTCTCGCGACTTCGCCTTCGGTCCCTCTCGCGATCCCGCCTCCGACCCCTCCCCCCTCCCGATCCACACGTCGGATCCGAGGAACGGCGGGAGCCGGTCCCAGTCGTAGTCAGTTCCCCGATGGTGGGTGGCGACGCCGAAGAAGACCACGTCCTCGGGGTCGTCGACGGCGTCTCGGAGGGCTTCGCGATCGAAGCGATCTCGGACATGCCTCACGGCGGACCGGAGCGCGAGCGGGACCGCTTCCGGCCCCGAGTACGTCGTTTCGGGGTCGCCGAAGCTGAGGAGGCCGGACTCGTCCATCCGAAATCGGAGTCCCGTCCCGTCGATCAGTTCGAGGAGCCAGAGGTGACCCGTGAGGAGCCCCTCGGCGGCCTGCGAGCCGCGAACGTCGGGGAGGGATGGAAACGAGCGCATGATGGCGTCGGTGATCGTCGAAGCGTGGGGCCCGGAGCGGGTTGGCTCTTTGGGGTCGCCCGCGGGACCGCGTGTGACGGACGCCCAGAGTGTGCCGCTCGTTCCCACAGCTACAAACCGCCGCCCGGCGTACCGGCGTTCGATGCTACCGATCGCGGACTCCTTCGAGCACGACTATCAGGGCTGTGAGATCCGGTACGGCCGCGGCCGCGTCGCCGAGCTCGGTGACGCCCTCAGAGAGCGAGGGCTCGGCGACGCGCTCGTCGTCTGCGGCTCGAACGTCGGCGCCAACGACGACCTGATGGGACCGATACGCGAGGGGCTCGGCGACCGGCTCGCGGGGGTATTCGACGGGACGACCCCGGACAAGCGCGTCGAGACCGCGTTCGACCTGCTCGACAAGCGGGCCGAGGCCGGCGCGGACGCCCTCGTCGCGGTCGGCGGCGGGAGCAGCCTCGACATCGCGCGGCAGGCGACGCTGCTCGACGTCGACGGACGGGACATCGCCGACCTCCGAGCGGACGCGGAGGAGGGAGCGGACGCGCTCGGCGACCTCGCGCCCGGAACCGACCCCGCGCTCCCCGTTGTCGTCATTCCGACGACGTTCGCGGGCGCGGACGTCTCCACGGGCGGCTCGTTGGAGGTGCTCGACGCGGACGCGTCGCCGACCGGTCAGCCGATGACCGTCAGCGGCGAGGGCGCGATGCCCGCGATCGACCTCGTGGACCCGGCGCTGTTCGAGACGACCCCGCGGTCGGCGCTGGCGGGCTCGGCGATGAACGGGTTCAACAAGGGGATCGAGACGCCGTACGCCGTCGACGCCTCGCCCGTGAGCGACGCGACCGCGGTCCACGGGACCCGGCTCCTGCGGGACGCGCTCCCGCACGTCGCCGGCGACCGCCCCGACGACCCCGCGGCGACCGACCGCGCCGTGGTCGGCGCGCTGCTCGTCCAGCTCGGGCGGAAGATCTCGGTGATCCACGCGTTCGGTCACGGGTTCGCGCGCCGGTACGACGTACAGCAGGGGGCCGTCCACGCGGTGGTCGCGCCGCACGTCCTCGCGTACCTCTTCGACGAGGTGGACGCGAGCCGGCGGGCGCTCGCGAACGGCCTCGGCGTCGCGACCGCGGGCCGCGACGACGCCGCGATCGCCGAGGACGTGGTCAGCGAGGTCGCCGCGGTCCGCGACTCCCTCCCGGTCCCCTCGCGACTCCGCGAGCTGGACCCGGTCGAGGAAGGCGACTTCCCCGCGATCGCCGAGTACATCGCCGACGACTGGTCGATGGACCGCGCGCCCGCCGCACTCGACGCGACGCCCGAGGCGATCGCGGGCGTGTTGCGCGAAGCGTGGTGAGGTCGATACGTCGATAGCGACGGGTGACTGCGAGGACCATTTATAAACAGATATGCGGTGGCGCGTGCCTGCGAGCGGGCCGGAGGCCCGCGAGTCAGCACGCGCGAGGGAGCCCGCGGCCGCCAGAGGCGGCCGCGGCGAGGCTGGGGAGGCGTGAGGCTGTGCGGTCGGGTGGGACTCAAAGGGGCAGCCGGCGAGGCGGGCGCAGGCGACGTAAGCACCGCAGGAACGAGCGAAGCGAGTGACGAGGAGCGCAGCGAGCGTGCGCCCGCCTCGCCGGCTGGGGCTTTAGAGGGGTGTTCGTCGTCGATCTGTGGTTAACCATTTATAAATAAGCGGCTGGGCCCTTGGAGGCTGACACTATCGGTTTTTCGTCAACCATTTATAAGCGAGTGGCTAGCACTTTGACGTTGTTCGCTACCGAGTTCCCGACGCTCTCGTCTTAATCATCAGCAGGCGCGTCCGGCCGGTACGCCTCGCTTATTTTCTTCCACTTCCCGGAGTGGAACCGCCAGTAGTTGATCGCGGCGGGGATCGTCGTCTCGGCGACGAACGCGAGATACACCCCCCACAGCCCGATCGCGGGGAGCGCGATCTCCGGGATCGTTACGCCGATCCCCGGCACGTCGATCGCGGGCGTCGCCTCGCGGGCCCCGACGTACGCCAGCGGGATCGACACGCAGAACATTCCGAGGAACTGGCTCGCGAAGGGGATCTTCGTGTCGCCGGCCGCGTCGAGCGGCCCCGCGGCGCCGCCGGAGATCCCCTGGAAGACGACGGCGACGCAGGCCGCGTACACGAGGTTCACGGCGATCGGGATCTCGGGGCTCTCCGGCGTCTCGGCGAACAGCGTCACGATGTCGGTCGCGAAGACGGCCGTCACCGCCGCGAAGACCACGTACGTCGCCACGGAGAAGCGGATGATGTCGCGGGCGTACGCCTCCGCCTCCGCGGGGTCCTCGCCGCCGAGTTCCTGCCCGACGAGACTGGAGGAGGCGAGCCCGAACCCCCAGCCGGGGGCGTTCATGATCCCCCAGATGCGGCGGGCGATGACGAACGCGGCGACGGTGTTCTCGCCGAACACGTCGAGGATGGCGAGCATCGGGAACTCCGCGACGGTCCACACGAGGTTGCGCGCGCCCACCGGGAGCCCGATCTCGACGAGGTCGCGGAGCATGTCCGGGTTCACGTACGAGCCGAACGGACTGATCGAGATCGGGAACTCGCCGATCCCGGGGACCCGGCCCCGCACGAGTCCGATCGCGAACGCGGCGACGGCGAGCACGTTCGAGAGGACGGTGCCGAGCGCGGCGCCCTCGACGCCCCAGCCCAGCCCGAAGATGAACGCGGCGCTGAACACGATGTTCGCGAGCGCGCCGCCCGCCCGGACCTGCATCGCGGTGTACGCGTCGTCGCAGCCGACGAGCACCCGGCTGCCGACGAGGTTGAGCGCCGCGAAGGGGACGCCGAGCCCGACGATCCGGAGGTAGTCGGCGCCGAACGCGATCGCGTCCTCGTTGCTACTTAACACGTCGATAAACCGCGTCGGGTACGTCCAGAAGGCGGCCGACACGGGGACCGTGATGAGGATCGCGAGGAGGACACTCGCACGGATCGCATCGCCCAGCTCCCCGTACGCCTCCGCGCCGAAGCGCTGGGAGACGAGGGCGATGGTACCGCCGGCGACGCCGCCGCCGAGCGCGAACGCGAGCCCCCAGTAAGGGCCGGCGAAGCCGACGCCGGCGACCGCGCTGGTGCCGACGGCGACGCCGACCATCGCCACGTCGACCGCGTTCTTCGACATCCGGGCGATCCCCGTGACGATCCGCGGCCACGCGAGGTCCGTGGTCCGGACCACGCGGTGGCGGTCGATCACCCCCGCCTTCGCGAGGGCGAAGCCGATGTAGAGGATGAGCGCGCGGAAGAGGTTCGGGAGGCGGGCCACTGCGGATACGCCCCTTTTTCCGTAGGTGATAAAGGGATTTCGTCACGCGGCGGGCCTTTCCGGATCGGGAGACCGAAACGAGCGACGACGAGGCCGACTTCAGGCACCCGACACGAGGTACACCGACGCCACGGCGAAGGCGATCCCCAGCGCCTTCCGCGCTGTGAACGACTCCCCCAGGAGGAGGAAGCCGATCACGGAGGAGAACACGAGGAACATCGCGAAGATGGGCGTCACGACGCTCACCGGACCGAGCGCGAGCGAGCGGTACAGCGCCAGGATTCCGATCCCGAGAAAGACCCCGGCGGCGAGCACGTGCACGATTTTCGGCGAGGCGAGGTGCCCGGTGAATCCCTGTCCGGTGTACGCGAGCACGCCGACCGCCATGCAGATGAGAAGCGAGTTCGAGACGACGACGGCCACGTCGCTCGGGATCGCGTCGGGGCCGGTCGTCGCGACGCGCATCAGCGGCGAGACCAGAGCGTACGCGCCCATCGCGAGCAGGGCGTACGGGAGATAGGTGTCCATAGTTCGGCATGGCCGGCGGCGGACAAGTGCCTACCGACCTGCGTTTCTCCCACCGGCCGCGCCCTCGTCGCCCCCGATCGGTACCGAGACCGCGACGACCGTCCCCCGCGGCTCCCGCTCCGCGAACGAGACGCTCCCGCCGACCTGATCGACCCCCCACTTCACGATCCAGAGCCCCAGCCCGCTGCCGTGTTCCAGCGGCGTCTCCGTGCCGCGTTTCAGGACCTCGCGCTCCGCGTCGTCGATCCCGGGGCCGTCGTCGGCCACGGAGAGCTCGACCCACCCCTCGTCCGTCACGGCGCTGAGCCACACCGAGGGCGGCTCGCTGTCGTTGTGCCGGACCGCGTTCGAACACAGGCTCTCCGCGACCACCCGCAACACCGCCGGGACCCGGACCGCCGGCACGTCGCCCTCGACGGAGACGTTCGCGTCCGGGTACTCGGTCCGAAGCGCCGCGGTCACCTCCCCGACGAGCGCGTCGAGCGCGACCGGCGGCGCCGACTTCGCCATCGGATCGAACAGCTCGCTGGCGGTCCGGGTGCGCTCGCTGAGGTCGAGGATGCGAGAGGCGCTTTTCTTGACCACCGTCAGCGCGTGCTCGTCGGTCGGATCCTCGCGGAGCAGGTCGGCGTACCCGTGGATCAGGTTCGTCTCCGTCCGCACGTCGTGTCTGAACACCCGGTTGAGCACGTCCAGCCGCTGCTGTTGCCCGAGGTACTCGCCCACGTCGTGGAACACCACCACCTCGCCGGTCGGCCGGTCGTGTCCGTCGGAGATACTCCGGACGGTGATATCGTACGGATGGCGGCCGTTCGTCCCCACGATCGAGAGCGGGGACCGGTCCGACTCCTCGACCGAGATGTCGCCGTACCGCGGGACGACCGCGTCGACCGGTTCCCCGACTGCGGCCCGCCGGTCGATGCCGAACGTGTCCGCGGCGCTCTGGTTCAAGTCGATCACGTACCCCTCGGTCCCGATCACGAACGCCGGGTCGTGGAGGTGTTCGAACACGAGCTGTCGCGCGCGACGACGCGGCGCCGGCGCGAGCGTGAGCAGCCGGAACCGGGAGAGCGCCAGCAGGTACGCGACCCCCGACACCGCGAACGCCAGCGGGGTCGGGTCGAGTCCGGCGACCGGGAACGCCCCGGTGAGGTGGAGGAGACTGCTGGCCCACGGCGCCGCCGTTCCCACCAGCAGTGCGGCGCTTTGGCCCCGGAAGGATCGCGCGTCGTCGCGGATGAGTTGCAGGATCGGGAACGACCCGAACAGTCCGAGCAGGTACGTGTACCCGGCGATGACGTAGTACCACGGCCCCGTGTCGACGCGGAGGAACGAGCCGACCGCGGTCGACGCGACCTCGCGGTCGGCGACGATGAGCCCCCACGGATCGCCGGCCGCCACGAGGGCGATCGTGACGACGGGCGTGACAAAGAGCGCCGCCACGAACCCCGGCGTCACGTACCGCTCTCGCCCCGTGTACTCCAGCGCGAACAGCAGCCACCCCACCGGAATGACCACCACGCCGAGCCACTGCACGTCGTACCAGAGCGATTTCGCCGCGACCGTCGGCGCCTCCAACTCGAAGACGAGGAACGTCGTCCACCAGACCTGCCCGACGAGCAGCACCGTCAGCCACGTCGCACCGGCCTCCGGCCGCTCGCGCCACGCGAGGATCGCCGCGGACGTGCCGGTAACGACGGCGGCAAGCAGCGCGACCGAAAGCGGGCTCAGCCCGATCACGGTTATTTTGCACGTAATCGGAATATAAATCATTTTGCTCTAGCGGTCGGTGATTCCCGTCTCCCGCAGGGTCGCGAGGCGGGAGACAGCGAGGCCGGCTCACGCTCGGTTCCCACGGTCTCCCATCCTGCGTCGGGTCCAGCAGACCCGGCGGTTCCTCACGCCGCGACGAACACGAGCGCGACCGCCACGACGAGGTAGCTGCAGTCGGGGGCGATACCCAACACCGCGTCGTTGGCGACGCGACCGGCGAGCGCGGTGACCCCGAGCGACGCCGCGATCCCGACGCCGAGCGCCGCGGCGACCCCCGGCGCGAGGACCCCGGCCGCCGTCGCCGCCGCCAGCGTCGCCGCCGTGGCGGTGTCGACCCCGTACAGCACGCGGCGAGTCCGAGCGACACCGAGGACGATCGGGAGCGTCGCGACGCCCGCCGCGGCGTCCGCCTCCACGTCCCGGACGTTCGGGAGCTCGGCGTCGACGAACGACCGAAGCAGGAAGTACGCGAACGCGACCGCGACGGCCGGCCCGATCGGCGCCGCGCCGGGCGACGCGGGACCGAGAGCCACGGAACCGGCGAACGCCAGCGGGAGGAGCGTGACCGCGAGCGCCCACCCGGAGGCGACGACGACGGAGCTGACGACGGGCACCTCTTTCAGTCGCGGGAGCCGCAGCCCGGTCCCGAAGTCGCCGTCAGGTGTGATCGATCGGACCGCCCGCCCGAGGTTCGGGAGCCAGTCGGAGGCGTACGCGATCCAGAACGCACCCGGGAGCAGCGCGACGCCCAGCGCGAGCGGTCCGCCGACGGTCGCGAGCGCCAGGGCGAACCCGTAGGCGACGGCGGCGGCGACCATCAGCTGATCGCCGTACCGGCGCGCGATCCGCGCGCGTTCGGGTGTCGACCGGGCGTCTGCCGCCGCGTCGGAGACGTGGTCGACGGTGTACACCGCGAACGCGACGAGCCCGACCACGGCCGGCGCGGGCGAGAGCGGCACGCCCAGCAGGACGGTCGCGATGACCGTCTCGATCGCGGCGATCGCCGCCACGAAGGGGGAGCCGGAGGCGAACCCGACGATCGACTGTAACAGTGCGGAACCGGGGGCGGTCGGTTCGGTTGCGGTCGATCGGACCGGTCCGGTTGCGGTCGGTTCGGTCGACACCGCCTCGGTAGGCGGCGACGAATCCGCGGTGGCGGCCGGTTCGGTGGGTCGTGTCGGGTCTCTCTCGACCGTCGCTCCGGTCCGAGCGGATCCGGCTGCGACCGTCGCTTCGGTGTCGATCCCCCTCGATTCGGGGATCGGTTCCGCGTCGAGAGTTGGTTCGGCGCGATACGACTCGTCGATGCCGTCGATCGTGGTCGACGGCGGGTCTCGTGTGTCTTGCATCGATCGGCGGGCGGCGCCGTCCGCGGCACCCCCCGCGGATTACGTATCAGACCGAGAGAATATCTATCAATCCCAAAGTAACCGAAGAAAACGCGGACGAGGTTTGTCGCGACCCCCGCCGCGCGACGGGTGGGGCGCGGCCAGCCTCCCACCCCTTCAGTACGCTTTTGAGGCGAGCGACCGATGATCGGGTATGGACGGAACCTTCGATCACGTGATGATCCGCGTCGAGGACCTCGAAGAGAGCCTCGACTGGTATCAGACGCACCTGAACTACGAGGAGAAGGGCCGCTGGGAGGCCGACACCTTCACCAACGTCTACCTCGGCCCCGAGGAGATGCACGAGGACGGCGCGACCCTAGAGCTCACCTACAACCACGGCGACCACACCTACGAGATCGGTGACGCGTGGGGCCACATCGCCGTGCGCGTCCCGGAGGACGCCCTTCAGGAGTCGTACGATCAGCTGATGGCGGAGGGCGTCGAGGACTACCGCGACCCCGAGTCCTGCGGGAACCGCTACGCGTTCGTGAAGGACCCCGACGGCCACGAGATCGAGATCGTCAAGCGCGACTACGGCGCGAAGTGGAGCATCGACCACACGATGATCCGCGTCGAGGACGCCGACGAGGCGCTCGGCTACTGGACCCGCAAGTTCGAGCACACCGAGGCGCGCGGGCGCTGGGAGGCCGACACCTTCGCGAACTACTTCATGGCCCCCGAGGACGCGCCGAAGGAGGCGATGAAACTGGAGCTCACCTACAACTACGACGGCCGCGAGTACACGATGGGCGACGGCTGGGGCCACCTCTGCGTCCGCGTCGACGACCTCGACGAGGCGTGGGACACCCTGATGACTCGCGAGGCGGTCGACTACCGCGATCCGGAGTCGTGTGACCACAACTACGCGTTCACGAAGGACCAGGACGGCCACGAGATCGAACTGCTCACCCGGGAGTAAGTCGGGTCGGGCGGGCGTTCGGGTTTTTGAGACGGTTGCGATCCGTGTTCGCTGAGCGTCCAGCGTCGCACGCGGTCAGTTCCGACAGCCAGTGATCGATAGCGAGAGTACGTATCGCACGTCGTGAGTGGGTACGTATCGTACGTCGTGAGTGGGTACGTATCGTACGTCGTGAGTGGGTACGTATCGCACGTCGTGAGTGGGTACGTATCGTACGTCGTGAGTGTGGTCGTTTATAAGGCGGATCGTGGTGTTGCTATCGGCTGTTTATAAGCGATCGACGGCTTTGCGGTGAACACTTCCAAAGCCCCAGCCGTGAGGCCGCAGTACGCTCGGTGTGCTCCTCGCTCGTGTTGCTCGCTCGTGTTGCTCGCTGCGGTGCTTCCGTCGCCTACTGCGGCCTCACGGCTGCCCCTTTGAGTCCCGCCCGGCACCGCAACCGCACAGCCTCACACCTCCCCAGCCTCGTCGCTGGCGGCAGTAGCCGCCAGCGACTCCCTCGCGCGGTGCTGCTCGGCCGCGAAGCGGCCTCGCAGGCACGCGCCACCGCACAGCCGCGTTCATTTATAAGCGATCGTCGCCATCGCTTACGACAATTTAAATACCGGATCGCGATCACCGATCTGCAACACCCACCCCCGCTATCGATCGGGGGTCGGCTCGTAACAACCGCCTATCACGTCACTCGCCCGCCGGCTCCACGCCGGTCACCTCGAACCGGGCGCCTCCCTCACGCCCCGCCGTGACCCGAACCGACCAGCCGTGGGCCGTCGCCACCTGCTCGACGATCCGCAGGCCGAAGCCGGTCCCCTCCTGTGAGGTCGAGTAGCCGACGTCGAACACCTGATCGCGCTCGTCTTCGGGGATCCCCGGGCCGTCGTCCTCGACGAAGAAGCCGACCTCGTCGCTCGCGTCGCCTCCCGCTCCGTCGTCGCCGCCATTCGCACCGCCCCCGAGCGCGCCCACGGCGATCGCCACGTCGTCGCCGCCATTCGCACCGCCCCCGAGCGCGCCCACGGCGATCGCCACGTCGTCGCCCCCGTGTTCGACCGCGTTCCGCATTAAGTTCTCGACGAGCTGCCTGAGCCGGCTCTCGTCGGCCCGGAGCCACAGGTCATCGTCGACGGTCAGCGTCGCGTCCGCGGTCTCGACGGTCTGCCAGCAGGACTCGACGACGGCGGAGAGCCGAACCGGCTCCGTCTCGCTGACCCGCTCGCCCTCGCGGGCGAGCGTGAGCAGGTCGGCGATCAGCGTGTTCATCCGCTCGTGGGCGGCCGCGGCCGCGTCGAGGTGCTCGCTGTCGCACTCGTCGCCGGCCAGTTCCACCCGCCCTTGCGCCACGTTCAGGGGGTTTCGGAGGTCGTGGGAGACGACGCTGGCGAACTCAGCCAGCCGGTCGTTCTGGCGCTCCAGTTCCGCGCTCCGCTCGTGGAGGCGGCTGGTCCGCGCCGCCGCGTTGAGCGCCGTTTCGGCCGCGGTCGCGAGGATCCGCGCGAGGTGCTCGTCGGTCCCGTCGAACACGCCGGGCTCGGTCTCGCCGACGGAGATGGTCCCGTGTGCACCGACGGGGAGGATCATCAGACTCCGGAGTCCCGTCCCGCTGTCGACCGCGCCCGCCGTCTCGATGTCGTCGTACACGCGGGGGTCGCCCGCCTCGAACGCCCTCCAGTTGAGGCTCCCACTGTCGGGAGTGAACACGCCCCGCTCGGGGAGCACCTCCTCGACCGCTTCCGACACCGCGACGGGCACGAGCCCGCCGGCGTCCTCGTCGTACAGCCGGACGGTGACCACGGAGAACCCGAGCACCTCCTCGGCGGCCTCGACGACGCGCTCGGCGATCTCTTCCGGGGAGTCGGCTCGGATCAGGCTCCGCGTCGCGTCGTGGAGTCGCTCTAAGCTGGTCTCACGGGCGACGCGGTCCAACGCGGCCTCGAGGTGGTTCGCGAGGATCTCCGCGATGAGCACGTCGGTCTCGGTGAACGCGTGTGGCTCCGACGAAGAGATGACGAACAGCCCGTGGTCGCCGATCGGATGGAGGACGATGCTCTCGGCGGGCGTCTCCTCGTCGAGCGACTCGGCCGCCGACAGGTCGCCGACGGAGAACGGCTCGTCGCCGCGGTACGCCTCCCACGCGAGGGCGTCCCGCGTCCCGGGCGGGGAGTCACGGTCGTAGGAGGGCTGTTCGTCGAAGAACGACGGCACCGACTCGGCGAGCGCGGCGGGCTCGAGCGTGTCTCCGGTCTCGCTCACGAGGTGGATCCCGCTTAGCCCCGCTCCGACGATTTCGTCCGCGGCGTCGACGGCCAGCTGTGTCGTCTCCTCGATCGTCCGCGTGTAGTTGAGGTCTCGCGTCCACTCGCGGAGCCGCGACAGCTTCTCCTCGCGCCGCTTGCGGTCCGAGATGTCGCGGGTGTTGATCACGAACCCGCCGACTCCGTGTTCGTCGAGTCGGTTGCTCCCGACCGACTCGACCCACAGGTACCCGCCGTCCGCGTCCTCCAGCCGGTATTCGACCGTCGGTTCGGTCTCGTCGCCGGTGATCGACCGCGAGAACGCCTCGACGACCCGCTCGCGGTCCTTCGGGTGGACGTACGAGAACGCGTCCTCGCCGACCAGATCCGCCGGATCGTGACCGAGGATCCCCTCGACCGAGGGGCTCGCGTACTGGAACGTCCCGTTCGCGTCGAGCGCGGTGACGATGTCGCCGGACTGCTCCACGAACGCCCGGTGACGCTCTCGCTCCGTCACGTCCCGGATGATGCCGACGAACCGCCGCTCGCCGTCCTCCTCGAACTCTCCGAAGGAGATCGACAGGGCGATCTCGCGGCCGTCGCGGTGCTTTCCGGGAAACTCGACGGCCGACCAGTCCATCGAGCGCTCACCGGTCGCGCAGTACCGCTCGACCGCCTCGTAGTGCACCTCTTGCTTCCGTTCCGGCATCAGCGTCCCCAGCGACTCGCCCTCCAGCTCAGCGGGCGAGTAGCCGAACAGCCGTTCGACCGCCGGGTTCGCGAACCGGATCCGGCTGTCGGCGTCGATGGTGACGATCGCGTCCATCGAGTGGTCGGTGATCGCCCGCAGGTGGGCCTGCGTCCGGTCGGCCTCGCGCTCGATCCGGCACTTCTCGACCGCGTCGGTGACGCGGTTCGCCAGGATCTCGTACTGCTCGGTGCCGCCGTCCTTCTGGAGGTAGTCGGTCACGCCCGCGGAGATCGCCTCGCTGGCGACCGACTCCGACCCCTTTCCGGTGTAGAGGATGAAGGGGATCTCCGGGTCGCGCTCGCGGACCGCCTCGAGGAACTCGATCCCGTTCGGCCCCGGCATGTCGTGGTCGGAGACGACACAGTCGACCTCGGTGTCCGGGTCGCCGAGGCGTTCGAGCCCCTCAGTGGCGTTCGAGGCGGTTTCGACCGCGATCCGCGGATCCTCTCGTTCGAGGAACGACGCCGTGATCTCCGCGAGATCCGGGTCGTCGTCGACGTGGAGCACGCGGATGCGGTCACCCATGGACTCGGGGTACTCGTGACGCCGGCATAACCGTTTGGACCGTCGGTCCCTACTCCCCGTCCGCCGGCCGGAAGACCACGAGCGGATCGCCGTCGGTCGCGCGCTCCTCGACGCCGACCGCGACTCGATCGCCGACTGCGACCCGGTCAGCGATCTCGACGGCGTCGGTCGCGGGCTCGGCCCCCCGGAGGACGCCGGTGAGACGGACCGGCCCGAACTCGGCGATCGCGTTCACGTAGGGGGTGTCGTCGGCGAACCGCGGTCCGGCGACGTGGACGACGCTGTACGTCTCGACGGTCCCGGTCTCGGCGAGCGGCTCCTCGGAGAGCGCCGTCGATCCGCACTCCGGGCACACCCGGCGCGGCGGGAGCGATCCGTGTCCGTCCGGGCAGACGAGGGCGTACCCCTCGCCGTCCGCGAGGGCGTCGAGCCACTCGTCGTAGCCCGCGTTGCTCGCGGGGGCGCTCATTCCGCCACCTCCAGCACGTGGACGACCGCGCTGGCCACCGTCCCGCCGGCGTTGTGCGCGACGCCGACCTCGGCGTCGGCGACGCGCTCGCTGTTCGGGTGGTCGCCCCGCAGTAGCCGGGTGAGTTCCGCGATCTGCGAGCCGCCGGTCGCGCCGACCGGGTGGCCCTTCGCCTTCAGCCCGCCCGAGAGGTTCACGGGGAGGTCACCGCCGGCGGTCGTGACTCCGTCGCGGGCGGCCCCGATCCCCTCACCGTGCGCGAAGAAGCCGAGCGACTCCAGCGCGAGCACCTCCGCGATGGTGAAGCAGTCGTGGACCTCCGCCACGTCGACGTCGTCTGGGCCGACCCCGGCGTCCGCGTAGGCCGCGTCGGCCGCGTCGTCGGCGGCGGGGGTGCGCGCGAGGTGTTCGCGGTCCGCGAGCGCCATCCGGTCGGTCCCCTGTCCGGTCCCCGTTACCGCGACGGGAGCGTCCACGTCGTGGCCGGCGGCGTACTCCTCGGAGACGATCACGAGCGCGCTCGCGCCGTCGGTGATCGGACAGGCGTCGTAGAGGTGAAGCGGTTCGGCGACGGGCGGGGCGTCCAGCGCCTTCTCGACGGGCACCTCCTTCCGGTACTGGGCGTACTCGTTGGGGACCGCGTTCGCGTGGTTCTTCGCGGCGACGTGTGCCAGATCGCGACGCCCCCCGCCGTACGCGTCGAAGTAGGCGGTCGCCATCAGCGCGTACGCGCCGGGGAACGTCACTCCGGCCCGCACCTCGAACAGGTCGTCGGCGGCGATGGCGAGCCCCTCGGTCACCTCGTCGGTCGGGAGGTTGGTCATGCGCTCCATCCCGCCGGCCAACACCACGTCGGCCTCGCCCGCGCGGACGGTCCGGACCGCCTCGCGGACCGCGACGCCGGCCGAGGCGCACGCCTCCTCGTAGCGGGTCGACGGGCAGTTCACCCCGGCCGCCTCGGCCATCAGCGGCGCCTGGTGACCCTGGTGCTCGGCGAGCGCGCCCATGAAGTTGCCGTAGTTCAGCTCGTCGACGTCCTCGCGGGGGACGCCGGCGTCCTCGAACGCCCGCAGCGCGGCCGTCGCGAAGAGGTCGCGGCCCGTCCGGTCCGGGTGGCTCCCGAACTGCGTGAGCCCGACTCCGGCGACGCGTACGTCGGTCATACACGAACAATAGTCCGGATCCGGTTTATCGCTGCCGGAACCGGTGGCGAATCGTCGATATCGGGGGGACGGACTACCCGATGTACCGCAGGTCGTCGTCCGGCACCGCCGGCCCGTCCTGCATCTCCTGGATCTTGCCGACGACCTCCTCCATCTCCTCGGCGCGGTCCTCTAAGCTCTCGTAGCCGACGGAGAAGTCGAGGCGGTCCGCGAGCACTTCGAGCACCGCCTGCGCGCTCTTCGGGTCGACGAGGTAGCCGCTCGTCTCGCCCATCAGGCAGGCGGCGTCGAAGCCGCGTCGACCGCCGAGCCCGAGCACGAGCCCGGAGACGCCGACGATGCCGCCCGCGGGTTCGTCCGGTCGGAACTCGACGCCGACCTCCTCCAGCTCGTCGACGAGATCGCCGTTAGAGACCGCGCCGAGCACGGTGTACTCCTCGACGAGCTCGCCGGTCGGCACGCCGCCGAGCGCGTACGCGCGGGTCGCGCCGAACTCCTCGGCGACGTCGAGGAACGTCGTGGTGAGCGTGTAGTGGCCCTTGTTCGAGCCGGCCTGGTGGTCGCCGGTCAACACGAGCAGGTCGGCGCCGTCGGTCTCGACCGCGTGGAACTCCGCGCAGGTCAGATCCGCGACGCCGTCGCCGTCGACGTTCACCTGCGGCGGGAACTCGGTGGTGTACACGCGGCGGACTAACTCGCCGTCGAACTCCTCTAACAGGTGCTCGGCCGCGAGCTTTCCCACGTGGCCGACGCCCGGCAACCCCTCGATGAGCACCGGGTCGTCGAGCTCCGGCGTCGCGACCTCGTCGATCTCGATGTCGTCCATACCGGGGTACTCCGGGCGGGGCTCACAAGAGGGTGGCTATTCCGGTGTTGCGCGCGGCTCGGCGTCGAAAGGGAGCGTCGGCGACGTCGGGACTCGCGCTACTCCGACGCCCGCCGCCGCGCCCGCCGCCGGTACTCCCCGTAGGGGTCCTCGGGGCTGAACGGCGCCGGCGCGCTGTTCTCGGTCGGGCCGTCGCACTCCGGGCAGCGCTCGCCGAGCGCGTACACCGGTCGGTCGTGGGCGGTCTCCCAGTTCGCGCAGACGCGGATGTCGGATTTCACGGGTTCGGAGGTAGAGTGAAAAGCGAACCGCGGGCGACTACTCGTCGTCCTCGCGGCGCTCGCGGTGGAACTCGCCGATGCCGCCGGCGGCCTCGATAGCCTCGCGGGCGCGGGCCGCGGCGGCCTCGAGCTGGTCCTCGGCCGTCTTGTAGTCGGGCGCGCGGACCTTGATCCGGTACTCGGGCGAGCCGACGTAGCCGACCTCGAGGTCGACTCCGTCCGGGATCTCGCCGTTGCCCTCGGCCGCGGTGAGCGCCTCGCGCACGTCGTCGACGCCGTCGGGGGCCGCGGACTCCAAGTCGACGTAGCCGGTCACGTCGACGTACGGGACGGAGACGTTGTCGCGAGCGGCCTCGACGACCGCGTCGCGGGCGTCGTCGTCGATGTCGACGTCTTCGAGCGCCTCGTCGCCGCTGATAGCGGCCGCCTCGAAGGCGTCGTACAGCGAGTCGTACTCGACGAGGAGGGCGTTGGCGACCTCGGTGTAGCGGTCGTCGTCGACGTCCTCGCCGAGCGCGATCAGCATCCAGTTGTCGGCCTTCTGCGAGTTCTTCCAGGCCTGTATCTTGTCCTTGCGCTGGTGTTCGTTGACGTCTTTGATCGAGAGGTCGATCTGGTTCGACGACTCGTCGACGTCGAGCACCTTCGCGACGACCGTCTGCCCCTCGCGGACGTGGTCGCGGACGTTCTTGATCCAGCCGGAAGCGACCTCGCTGATGTGGCAGAGGCCGCGCTTGTCCTCGTACTCGTCGAGGTCGACGAACACGCCGAAGTCGGCGATCTCGTCGACGTCGCCGACCACCAGCTCGCCGGGTTCGGGCCAGCCGCTGTACTTCATACGGGGGTGGTGAGGCGGTTACCGCGCCTCAACGGTTTCGACGATCTCGCCGTGGAGCTCGGCCTCCCCGCCGGTCGGGGTCGCGAGGGTCGTGCCGCAGACCGCGCACGACACCGTCGAGGAGGCTTTGCCGAAGACGACCTGTTCGTTCTCGCAGTCGCCGCAGGCGACGCGGTGGAAGCTTCCCGCCATGCTTACTCCTGGAACGTGAGCCGGCCGGCGCGCCATCCCTCGCGCATGTGGGCCTTGCCGCAGTCGCCGCAGCGGTACTTCAGGTGGGTCTTCTTGGTCGGCTTGTCGCCACCGGGCACCTTCGAGTACCCGCCGGCGTTGCCGATCGTCGCGAGCGCGCGGCGTCGCTGGCGCGCGTCGCGTTTCATTCCGGTCGCCCGACCCGATCGAACCTTCTCCACTTCGTGCTCCTGGTGGGAGTCACAGTGTGGACAGTACGTGTTGAAACGACGTGGCATCTCCATGGATATCGACCTTGAATCGCGGTTCGTCGCCGACGCTTAAAACGGGTTTGGTCTTGCCCGCTGGCGGCGGCACGCTCGCCGCCTCCCTCCCTCACCGACTCTCACGCCTCCTCCCACTCCGCGACCGCCCGCACCGGCGACCCGTCCCCGTCGCGGAGCCGGAGCGGGAAGGCGTACAGCCGGAACCGCGCGGGGAGGCCGTCGAGTCCGCACAGGTTCTCGACGATCGGCAGCGAGTCTTTTAAAAGGGAGTCGTGGGCGGGTGTGCCGTCGGGCTCGTCCGCGCGGGAGGGTCCGGTTTCCCCCGACTTCGCGGGCGGCGTCGGGTCCGGTCCGAACGTGTCGAGCCCGACGCCGACGCCGAGCTCTCGGCACCGCTCCGCGGCCGCCTCGGTCAGGTACGGATGGTCGCGGTACCGGTCGGTTCTCCAGTGAGCGGCCCAGCCGGTCCGGAGGACGAGGAGGTCGACCGCGGCGTCGATGGCGTCCGGGTCGGGCAGCGCCTCGGCCGTGATCGGCTCCCGCGGCTCCAGCGGCCGGAGATCGACGAGGCGGGCGTCGAACGCGAACGCTCCGGCGTCGCGCTCGTCGATCGCCTCCCCCTCGGAGAGCGTGTGCCGCGGCGCGTCCACGTGCGTCCCCGCGTGCGTCCCGGTCCGAAGCTCGCTCGTCGCGTAGCCGTCGGTCTCGTGGGTCGCGTCCGGCGCGAGCGTCACGTCCGGGTCGCCGGGATACGTCGGCATCCCCGTCTCGATCGGTCGCGAGAGGTCGCGGAACACGGCCGGCGGTCGGCCCGCCGCGCGGTTAAATCGGTCGCCGTCGTCGGGACGGCCTTCCGCGGCCCGAACGTATTTCCTCCGCCCGCGGCACGGTGGGTGCATGTCGGAACTGCCGCTGGACGCCTACTACGACCTCACGCGGATCGGCGAGGTCGCCGTCTCGCCCGCGGGCGACCGCGTCGCCTTCACCGCGACCGAGTACGACCAGGCCGCCGACGAGGCGGTCGACTCGCTGTTCGTCGTCCCGACCGACGGCTCCCGCGATCCGCACCGGCTGACGAGCGCGTCCGGCGCTTCCTCCCCGACGTGGGGGCCAGACGGCGACCGCCTCGCGTTTCTGGCGGCCCGCGAGCGCGACGCCGAGCGACGCGTCGGCTGGCGGGGCCAGGCGGGGGAGAACGGGGACGACGAGGAGAGCGCAGCGGGCGTGACGGACGACGAATCGTCCGACGGGGCGGACGAAACCGACGGAGAGTCCCTCGAAAACGGCGACGACGAACCGAGGCCGCAGGTGTGGCTGTTCGACCTCGCGCTGGGCGGCGACGCCCGACAGGTCACGGAGCGCGACGAGGGGGTGGCCGACTTCGACTGGTCGCCCGACGGCGACCGGCTGGTGATCGAGTCGCGCGACCCGACCGACGAGGAGTCCGAGTACCTCGATCAGGTGCGCGAGGAGGGCGGCCCCGTCGAGACGACACGGCTCCAGCACAAGGTGAACGGCGCGGGGTGGACCGACGACGTGACGACGTACCTCTTCGTGGTCGACCTCGCGGACCTCGACGACCCCGAGAGCGACCCCCGCCGGCTCGACGACGCGTACGGCGGCGGCGCGTTCCAAGACGTCGCCGGCATGGACCCCGCGTGGGGCGAGGACGACCGGATCGCGTTCACGTCCTGCCGGCTCGACCGTCCCGACGACACCACCGTCCGGGACCTCTACGCGATATCTCCGGATGGCGGCGACGCCGAACGGCTCACGGACGGCGACCTCACCCACGGTGCGCCGGCGTGGCGACCCGGAGGCGAGGCGATCGCGACCGTCGCGAGCGATCCGGGGGACCCGCCCGCTCCGGCGGAGGTGTACCTGACGGGAGGGGACGCCGACGGCCCCGCCTCCCTCACCGCCGACCTCGACCGGACCGTCGCCCGCGGCGGCGGGATCGAGTGGGTCGACGGCGCGATATACACCCGTATCGCCGACGAGAGCAGCACGCGCTTGGTTCGCGTGGCGACCGACGGGACCGCGGAGCGCGTCTTCGAGGCGCAGGGCCGCGACCGCGCCATGACGGCGTTCGACGTGGCCGCAGACGTGTCGACGGCGGTGTCGGTCCTCTCGGACCCGGAAGACGGAGCCGACCTGTACGCGGTCGCCGTCGACGAGATCGACGCGGCGACCGGCGGGTGCCGCGCAGGTGACGACGCGGCGACCGGCGGGTGCCGCGCAGGTGACGACGCGGCGACCGACGGGTGCCGCGCAGGTGACGACGCGGCGACCGAGCCCGACTCCCTCCGGCGACTCACTCGCGTCAACGAGTCGCTCACCGACGAGTTCTCCATGCCGACGGCCCGCCGCGTCGAGTGGGAATCGGACGGCTGGACGATCGACGGCGTGCTCTACCGCGATCCGGACGTGAACCCCGAGGACGGCGACCACCCGCTGGTGGTGGCGATCCACGGCGGGCCGATGTCGTACGACGAGCCCGTCTTCAGCTTCGCGCACGCCGCGCTGACGAGCCGCGGGTACCTCGTGCTCCGCTCGAACTACCGGGGCGGAACCTCCCGCGGCCGGGCGTTCACCGCCGAGCTGACCGGGGCGTGGGGGACCGCCGAGGTCGACGACATCGCGGCGGGCGTCGAGTCGCTCGCGGACCGCGGCTGGGCCGACCCCGACCGCGTGTTCGGTCACGGCTTCTCGTACGGCGGGATCGCGCAGGGGTTCCTCGTCACGCGGAAGCCCGACCTCTTCGCGGCGGCGGCGCCCGAACACGGCATCTACGACCTCCGGTCGGCGTTCGGTACGGACGACACGCACACGTGGTTGGAGACGGAGTTCGGGCTCCCGTGGGAGAACCCCGAGGCGTACGACGCGTCGACGGCGATCCTCGACGCCGGGAACATCGAGACGCCCCTGCTAGTGATGGCCGGCGGCGAGGACTGGCGGTGCCCCTCCTCGCAGTCGGAGCAGCTGTACGTCGCCGCTCGGAAGCGAGGCGTCGACGCCGAGCTGGTGGTCTACCCCGACGAGCACCACGACATCGGGGACCCCGACCGCGCGATCCACCGGCTGGAGAAGATCCTCGACTGGTACGAGACGCACGACCCGGCGGTCGACGGATAGGAGGCTGAGTCGTCGACGCATGCGGACCGCGGGTACCGTCGCCCACGAGGGGCCTTCAGTGTTCGACGACGCCCTCAGTGCTCGACGAACTCCACGAGCACCCCGCCCGTCGAGCGCGGGTGCAGGAAGGCGACCTCGTGGCCCCACGCACCGGAGCGCGGCTCCTCGTCGACGAGGTCGATCCCGAGCCCGCGAGCGCGGTCGAGCGCCCCCGCGACGTCGTCGGTCGCGAGCGCGACGTGGTGGATCCCCGGTCCCTCGCGGTCGAGGTAGTCGTCGATCGCGCCGCCCGCGGTCGGTTCCAATAGCTCGAAGTACCCCCCGTCGTCGAGTTCGAGGAAGACGACGTCCATGCCGTCGAACGTCTCCTCGTGGGCGACCGGCGCGTCGAGCAGGCCGTCGAACAGGTCGGCGAGGTCGGCGGCGTCGCGCGTCGCGACGCCGACGTGGTCGAATCGCATACGTTCCGGATCGACCGCCGTCGACTTATAAGAACCGAGCGGTGGACGGGGCGGTTCCCCCCGCTCCCCCGCCGGGATCCAAAGGTTTGGGTGCGATCCGGATGTAGGGGAGAGGGGCTCCACCCGTGAGCGACTCACAGACCGACTCGACGGAGCAGATGACCTCGCGGAGCATCCTCGACTCGCTGCTCGAGAGCGGGCTCCACGAGATGAATCGGGAGCGTTCCGGACTGCTGCTCTCGGGGCTGTCCGCCGGCCTCGACATCGGCTTCGGCCCGCTGATGATGGCGGTGGTGTTGACGCTGTCACCGGGTGGCTTCGGCGATCTACCGACCGAACTCCTGCTCGCCAGCGTCTACTCCATCGGCTTCATGTTCGTGATCTTGGGCCGCTCGGAGCTGTTCACCGAGCACACGACGCTGGCCGTGATCCCGGTCCTCGACCGGCAGGCCTCAGTCAAACAGCTGGGTCGACTCTGGGGGCTGGTGTACGCGGGGAACGTCGTCGGCGGCTTCCTGTTCACCCTCCTCGTGACCCTGTTGATGCCGGAGCTGGGGGTCGTCGACCCCCAGTCCTTCGAGACCATCGCCCTGAAGCTCGTCGACCACGACCTCCCGTGGCTGTTCATCGGCGGCGTCTTCGCCGGGTGGCTGATGGGGCTGCTGGCGTGGCTCGTGACGGCGGCTCAAGACACGACCGCCCGGATCCTCCTCGTGTTGATCGTCACCGGGACCATCGGCCTCCTCCACCTCCCCCACTCGATCGCGGGCAACGTCGAGGTGCTGTTCGGGCTACTCGTCTCGCCCGCGATCACGCCGATCGACTACCTCGCGTTCCTCGTGCTGGCGACGATCGGCAACGCCTTCGGCGGCGGGGTGTTCGTCGCGCTGCTGAAGTACGGCCACGTCGTCCGCGGCGCGAACTGAGGGGAGGGAGTGGGACCGACGCGAGTACCCGATCGACCTACCGCCCCGGCTTGTACTCCCCGAACTCGTCGCGGAGCACGTCGGAGACCTCCTGGACCGTCGCGTACGCCTTCACGGCGTCGACGATGTGCGGCATCACGTTCTCGGAGCCCCGCGCGGCCTCCCGAAGCGACGCGAGCGCGTCGTCGACGGCGTCGCCGTCGCGGTCGGCCTTGACCTCCCGGAGGCGTTCGCGCTGGTTCTGCTCCTGGTCCGGATCGACCTCCTCTAAGTCCATCTCCGGCTCCTCGTCGACTTCGAATTCGTTGACGCCGACGATGACGCGCTCGCCGTCCTCGATCTCGCGCTGGCGCTCGAAGGCCACGTCCTGGATCTGCCGCTGGACCCACTGGCTCTTGACGGCCTCTAACATTCCGCCGCGGCGGTCGACCTCCTCCAGTATCTCGAAGGCGTCCTCCTCGATCCCGTCGGTGAGGTTCTCGACGTAGTACGACCCCGCCAGCGGGTCGATCGTGTCGGCGGCGCCCGACTCGTGCGCGAGGATCTGCTGGGTGCGGAGCGCGGTGCGGACCGACTGTTCGGTGGGGAGCGCGAGCGCCTCGTCCTTCCCGTTCGTGTGGAGGCTCTGCGTCCCGCCGAGCACCGCCGCGAGCGCCTGATACGCCACGCGGACGACGTTGTTCTCGATCTGCTGGGCGGTCAGGGTGGAGCCGCCGGTCTGGGTGTGGAACTTGAGCTGCTTCGACTTCGGGTTCTGGGCGTCGAAGCGCTCCTCCATGATCTGCGCCCACATCCGGCGGGCGGCGCGGAACTTCGCGGCCTCCTCGAAGATGTTGTTGTGGGCGTTGAAGAAGAAGGAGAGCTGGGGGGCGAACGCGTCGACGTCGAGCCCGGCGTCGATCGCGGCCTGCACGTACTCGATCCCGTTGCCGAGCGTGAACGCGACCTCCTGTGCCGCGGTCGAGCCGGCCTCGCGGATGTGGTACCCCGAGATGGAGATGGTGTTGAAGTTAGGGGTCTCGGCGGCGCAAAAGTCGAAGATATCCGTGATGAGACGCATCGAGGGCTCGGGCGGGTAGATGTAGAGATTCCGCGCGACGTACTCCTTCATGATGTCGTTCTGGATCGTACCCCGGAGCTCCTCGCGCGGGACGCCCTGTTCGTCCCCCATCGCGACGTACATCGCGAGGAGGACGGCGGCGGGGGCGTTGATCGTCATCGACGTGGACACCTCGTCGAGCGGGATCCCGTCGAAGACGGTCTCGAAGTCGTCGAGGGTGTCGATGGCGACGCCCGAGCGGCCCACCTCGCCCTCGGCCATGGCCGCGTCGGAGTCGTACCCCATCTGCGTCGGGAGGTCGAACGCCATCGAGAGCCCGGAGGAGCCCTGATCGATGAGGTAGTTGAAGCGCTCGTTCGTCTCCGCCGCGGTGCCCATCCCCGCGTACTGGCGCATCGTCCAGAGCCGCCCCCGGTGCATCGTCGAGTAGACGCCGCGCGTGTACGGCTCCTCGCCCGGGTTCCCGACGTCCTCGCGGTAGTCGTGGTCCGGAATATCAGCGGGCGTGTACAGCGGGTCGACCTCCTGCCCGCCCGTGTCGGTGGTGAACGACTCCTTACGCTCCCCGAACCGGTCGACAGTCTCGCCGTAGGTCCCCTCCTCCCACGACTCCTTGGCGTCCCGGATCGCGTCCAGTTCCTCAGGATCGTACATTAGTAAACGGGTCGCGCGAGCGGGACTTAACACTTTTCGGCGGCCTCCGCGCCGGTTTCCTCCGATCCACCGCCGAACGCCCCGGACCCCCGCCGACGGTCGGTTTCAAGTGACGCGCGGTCGAACGCCAGACATGGACGTTCTCGCCGGCACCACCGAGCGCTTCCTCGCCGCGACGGCGCCCGAGCACACCGCGACGCAGGCGGAGATGGCGGCCCTCGCCGACGACTCGGGCTTCCCCATCATCGGACCGGAGGCGGGCGCGGTCCTCCGGCTGCTCGCTCGCCTGACCGACGCCGGACGCGTCTTCGAGTTCGGCTCCGGCTTCGGCTACTCCGCGACGTGGTTCCTGCGCGGCGGCGCCGACGCCGTGATCTGCACCGAGTTCGACGAGGAGGAGGCGAAACGCGGGGTCCAGTTCGCCGCGGACGGCGGGTACGCCGACAGCGTCGCCTTCGAGGTGGGCGACGCGATGGAGGCGATCGAGCGCTACGACGGTCCCTTCGACATCGTTCTCATCGACCACCAGAAGGAACGGTACGCCGACGCCTACCGCACCGTTCTCCCGAAGGTCCGGACGGGCGGCGTGATCGTCGCCGACAACATCACCAGAGGGCCGAGCGACCTCGACGACCTCGTCGCGCACTTCGAGGACGGCGCGCCACTGCCCGACCCCGAGGTCGACGGGAAGACCCGAGGGATCGGCGAGTACGTCGGGACGGTGCGCTCCGACGACGCGGTCGAGACCGCTCTCCTGTCGGTCGGCTCCGGGCTCGCGGTGTCGACGAAGGTGGTGTGACCCACGCGGCGCCTAATTCGCCGTTTTTGGCGTGGAATCGCCGGAGATCAGCGTTCAGTGCCGTCCGTCAGCAGGGGGACCAGTAGTGATGCCAACGCCTCCGTTCCAGGGGCCGTCACGGACCGATCGGACGGATCCTCGTCGCCGACGTAGACCGTTTCGAACCCCGCTTCGCGTGCCGGGACGATGTCTTCATCGTAGGTGTCGCCGACGTAGACCGTCGTCTCCGCGGGCAGCCGTTCCCTCGCCGCGTCGAAGATCGCTCGGCTCGGCTTCCGAGCGCCGACCTCGTTAGAGACGATAACTGCGTCGATGAGGTCGTCGAGGCCGTGTTCCGCGAGCTTGCGGCGTTGCATTCGGCCGTCGCCGTTCGTGAGGACGCCGACATCGTGCCGGTCCGCGACGGTCGCCACAAGTGCGCGCACCGCGGGGGCGAGGCGCGTCGCCCCGGCTTCCAGTTCGACGTATTCCGTCGCGAGCGCTGCCGGGTTCACATCGAGGTCGTATCGCTCGCGAACGGCGTCGAAGGCTCGCTCGTAGGGGTCCGACTCCACGCGTTCGATCCCTCGGAGCACCCGTTCGGAGTACGTCTTGACCATCTCCTCGGTCGGATCCGTCGGGAGCGTTCGCGCAAAGAGCTCCTCGAAGGGCACCGCGTAATCGAGGAGTGTCCCGTCGAGGTCGAAGTACACTGTCGCCGTCACGGGATGTGACTTTCCCCGCGACGAGAAGTAGATTCCGAACGGAGGGTAACCCGACGTCCGAACCTATTCGGGCGTCGACCCCGAACCCCCACCCGATGAAGGTGGGGCTCATCTCGGACGTCCACGCGAACCTGCCCGCGCTCGAAGCCGTCCTCGACGACATGCCGGCGGTCGACCGGATCGTCTGCGCCGGCGACGTGATCGGGTACAACCCGTGGCCGGCCGAGTGCGTCGAGCGCGTGCGCGAGGTCGCCGCGATGACCGTCCGCGGCAACCACGACCGCACCGTCGGCACGCCCGAGCGCTACCGGGCCAACCGCATGGCCGAGGCCGGTCTCGAACACGCGAAAAACGCTCTCTCGGACGACCAGCGCGCGTGGCTCGACGGCCTCCCGCGCGCCGAGACGTTCGCGGGCGACCGGTACCTCCTCGTCCACTCACACCCCGCGGCGGAGCGCGAGGACGCCTACGTCTACCCGGAGGAGTTCCCGAACCTGGACCGCCACATGGGCGAGCACGACGGGATCGTCCTCGGACACACCCACGTCCAGGGGAAGCGCGCGGTCGCGGGCGGGGTCGTGGTCAACCCGGGGAGCGTCGGCCAGCCGCGCGACGGCGACCCGGACGCGGGGTACGCCGTGCTCGACACCCAGAGCGACGAGGTCGACCTCCGGCGCGTCGCGTACGACATCGACCGCGTGAGCGAGGCGGTCGACGACGCCGGTCTCCCCGAGCGAACCGCCGCGAGACTTTATAAGGGTGAGTGACCGGAGCGGAACGAGCGACGAGTCGGTGGCGAGCGACGCGTCACGGCCAGACGCCCGCCACGAAGAGGACGTTCCGCACCGCGGTCGCGAGCGACAGGACGCCGACGCCGGCGCACATCAGCGTCGCGACGACCCGGCGGGTCCCGCCGGCGACCGCGACGGGAATCCCGATGAGGACCATCCCGGCGGCCTTGGTGAGCAACATGCCGGGGACGAGTCCGAACGTCCCGATGAACGCGGCGCCGACGGGCGACCCCTCGACGTACTGCCCGCCCGAGATGGCGACGTATGTCGAGGCGATGTCGGCGACTGCGCCGACGAGGAAGATCCCGATGGCGGCGGCGAGTCGCGGGAACACTGCCAGACCGGAGGCGATGAACCGTAATAAGCTTCCGGGGATCCGCGGAACCGGCGGACGTGAAAGGGATATGCGGTACTTAACGGGCTGGCCGCGGCGCGCGCACAGCACGACTCCTTTTAAACCGCCGCGGCGCGTACGATCCGGTAATGAGTTCGTCCGACGACGAGTACGATATCGCGGTTGTCGGCGGTGGTCCGGCCGGCCTGACGACAGCCCTGTACGGCGCCCGACTGGGCCACGAAACGGTGCTGATCGATCGCGGCGGCGGCCGCGCGGCGATGATGGCCGACACGCACAACGTGATCGGCGTCACCGAGGAGACCTCCGGCAACGAGTTCCTCGCCACCGGCCGCGAGCAGGTGCAGTCGTACGGCGGGGAGTTCGAGCGCGGCTTCGTCACCGACGTGGAGCGCACCGACGACGACCGGTTCCGGCTCTCGACGAACGGTGCCGAGCTGGTCGCCGAGCGCGTCGTGCTCGCGACCGGCTTCTCCGACGAGCGCCCGGACCCCCCGCTCCCGCGGACCGGCAAGGGGCTCCACTACTGCCTCCACTGCGACGCCTACATGTTCGTCGACGAACCGGTGTACGTGATGGGCCACGGCGAGGCGGCCGCCCACGTCGCGATGATCATGCTCAACGTGACCGACGACGTGGACGTTCTGACCCGCGGCGAAGCGCCGACGTGGAGCGACGAGACCGCGGCGCAACTGGAGGCGCACCCGATCGATATCATCCACGAAGACGTGGCGGGCGTCGAGAACGACCCCGACTCCGGCTGGCTCGAGGCCTTGGAGTTCGAGGACGGAACCCGCCGCGAGTACCGGGGCGGCTTCCCGATGTACGGCTCCGACTACAACACCGCGCTGGCGGAGGGGCTCGGCTGCGATCTGACCGAGAGCGGCGAGATCGACGTCGACGACCACGGCCGCACCAGCGAGGACGGCGTGTTCGCTGTCGGCGACATCACCCCCGGCCACAACCAGGTGCCCGTCGCGATGGGGCAGGGCGCGAAGGCCGGCCTCGCGATCCACAAAGAGATCCGCGAATTCCCGCGCTCGAAGGAGGCGATCGAGGCCGACGGCCCGGTCGATCCCGACGAGGTACCCGCCATCTCACCGGAGCTCATGGCGACCGCGGTCGCCCACGAGGGGCATGCGGGTGGGCCGCGGGAGGCCGCGGCGGTCGAAGGCAGCGAGCCGCCGGCAGCGGACGACGACTGAGCGAGACCGGCGTCGGTGATTCCCGCGCCACTATTCGAGAGACTACGCTCACCGCGCGTGGCTGATAGGGTCCAAATCCCTCTCGGTGATTTCTCTCACTTCGTTCGAGAGTTCGCTGAGCGGAGCGAAGCGAACGCTGACTGACGGAGTCAGTCAGAAAATGCGCCGGCCGGGATTTGAACCCGGGCCATGAGCTTGGAAGGCCGCTCGCGCAAAGCGCTCGCGCTGTGCCCTACGACCCCCGTTTTCGGCGTTTCCGGTGTGCGTCCAATCTGCGCCCATTGGGTTATCGCACACGACTGACAAAAAAGTGTCGGATAAACCGACACGATGATACCCAGAAAATCTCTGTGTAGGACTAAACCAGCGTTTAAAGAGATGTAACCAATTTCTTCTTTACTCCTATTTCATATTAGAGCTGATATTTCGGTTCAAAATTGGAAGTGATAGAATGGTAGATCCCCCTTGGAAGCAGAAGATCCGATGCCGGGTGATCACAGATGGTGAGTTCGCCGCCGTTTCTGGGCTTAGCTACCCTCGTAGAGATTGAAACTCTAATTCCCACTTCGTCGGGTCCGGTGGATAATAAAGCGGTGACGCTCAGTAGATCACATTCTGTTCGAGTTCAGCAGCAATCTCGTCTTGAGTGTCCCATAAGACGCGAAGTAGTTGGTTCACCTCATCGAGGTCGGCGTTACCCTCCGCGTCGATCTTCTCGTTCAGGTCTTCGAGTAGACCTTGTTGGTGTTCGAGGACCTCGCGGATTTCATTCGGGTCAGTAGACTGTGGCGGTTGGAGCTGATCGAGTGTTCCGGTGTAGTCAGCCACCACGAGTTGGAGTAGTTCGTTGGCGTCGTCCACGTCTTGGTTGTTTGCGGCGGCCTGTTCCAGTTGGTCGATCTGGTCGGGAAAGAGTGCGACTGTGATCGGCTCTGGCTCAACGACCGTCATACCGGCGACCGGACACTCCGGGGGCAAATATCCACGTGGTTCACCGCATCGAGTCGGTGTTCCTTTAGCCGTCCATTGATTTTGCCGAGGTTGTACGATGGACAGTAGCGATCACATTGACGAGATCGTTTGCCGGATAGAGCGCGAGATCCAGCGCAATTCAGAAGCGCTTGAGGAGTACGAGGAGGTCAGCTATGAGGAGGAAGTGGCTTCGCAAAGAGACGTTGATGCCGAGGAGTTGTTCAGTTAGCTGACTGCTTCCATTCGTCCGGTTTTGTTATCCTCAATACGGCTGTATTTTACCGGCTGAGCAACCCGAACCCTGATGAAATACCCGAAAATTCTCGCACGGGCTTACTAACTACACACAGGGCGGGGGTGGGTCGATTGTTCTAACTGGGGGCGGGACCCCAGAATTTTACAATTGTAAAGTTTTGGTATGTTGGCGTCGGAGATGTACCCACCTAAACACAAACGCTATCAGACTGCTCACAGAGCGTTTCTCGTGGCGTCATAATGTTTCCCTCGTGTCTCTATCTGCGATCGATCTGACGGGCTATCAGATGCCCTCTCGCGGATCTGACACGTGGACATCCGCCGGCCTAACTACACTCCCGTCTGTCGGTACCCTGTATTTCCTCTGTGGGTAACCACGTACCTACACTAACAGGCTGTACACAGTGGATCTAACGAGTGGATTAATTCATCGAGGGGGGTACACGTCAAAGGTGTACACTTTCAGCAGGACACTAAACGAGTGATCCACAGGAGAGTAGATCACTCATGGGGTCTGTGCTTGGGGGGTATCTACTGTATATATATACTGTGTATGGTGGGGGGGTCACCGGGGGTCGCGCAGGTGCGGGAGCTGATAGCTCAGACAATTATTTTAGAATTGTTTAATTATGTCCCTAATTGGTTTATTATTGTTAGCACGCAGTATGAGGAATGGGCTGGGCACTCTCGTTACAATACGGCCGTGGACTCGCTGTTAAGGGTCACTCACAATGGGTGATACTGGATCGAGAGGTCCTATTCGGAATCGTTGTTCGATAGCCTCGGGTAGCAGCTGTGCCCTATCCCGATCCAAGACGCAAGCAACATTTTCCCGCTCGATGCGGCTGTCCACATTTGCTGGATTCAACTGAGGTTGACGGCCTATGTTATAGGTCGTCTTCCGAAAAGACGAGCCGGGAGCTGTTCTCCGTCAACCAGTCAGAGTGTGCCTCATACTCCGGATCGTATTCCGCAACCAACGACCAGAACTCGGAGCTGTGATTCGGCTCTCGAAGATGGGCAAGCTCGTGAACGACGATGTAGTCAACGACCTCTGGCGGAGCCATCATCAGCCGCCAGTTGAGGCTGATCGTCCCTGTCGTCGAACAGCTTCCCCACTTCGTCCGTTGATTCCGTATCTCGATCTTCTCGTACTCGACTCCCATTCGCTCCGCATAGTGGTCAGCCCGCTCGGAGAAGTGTTCCCGGGCCTTTCGCCGATAGACGTTCTCCAATACCTGCTTGACCGTGGACTGTTCGACCGTACTCTTTCTAAGCCGAATCGATGCGCCAGTGATCTCGTGGCTTCGTGCCGGTTCGATGATCAGCTCTCGCTCCGTGCCGAGTAACGGGAACGTCTCACCCGCCTCGAAGGTGCGACTCGGAATTTGTTCCCGATACTGCTCAAACCCGCGTTGTTTCTCGATGACCCACGCCGCATTTTCGCGGAGAACCTCTGACGGTCGAACCTCCGATGAGTCGGGAACGACGACTGTGACACCGTGGATGTCCACATCGATGCGGGCTTTCGTCGCCTCGGAACTGTTCCGTACCTCGAACTCGACATCGTTCCCCAGCAGGTCGATGGTTCGAGACTGCGACTTAGCCATGGTTCTCGATCAGGTAGGTCCGAACGGCGTCCACGAACCCGTCGTCGTCGCTAATCAGATGCCCGAGGTCGTACTGTTTCACCAGCACATCGAGGAGAAGCCGTTCGACCTCAGCGATGGTCTGCTGGTTCGTCTGCCAGCCGGCATAGTTCCGGTCAACCCGATCACGGAACTGCGAGACGATCTCGTTAGCGACCTCCTCGGCCTGCTCGTCGGAATCGATCGCATCCGACGTCTCCTCCGTTAGGTGCGTGTAGATGGCGAACTCGGCGTCGTCCATCCCCTCGTCTTCGGCTTCACGTTCGACTTCGAGAACCTCTCCTTCGACCGTCTTCAGCGCCTCAACTGCTTCGGGATCGGTGATCTCGTCGCCCTGCCAGCGCTCCACGATATCGGTGACGCGTTCACTCAGGCGCTTGTACCGAGGGTTCTGGTTCTCCCGTGGGTGGAGATGTTCGCGGGTAGCATGGGCGATCTGTGACGCCTTCACGCCGGGGTTATCGAGTCCTTCGACGTCTTCGAGGTACTCCTCTCCGAGCTTGTACGTGGGGAAGTCACGCTTGATCTCGGAGATTTCCACGTTGTCTCCGATGATGTCGCGCGTCTTCTCTCGCATGTCCTCCTCGGGGTCGTCCTCGCCGGCTGTCGTACGCTTGAACGCAACGTGGATTCGGCTGAGCCACTTGTAGTCGTCCTCGATGCCTTCGCTCACGAGGCGTCCATCGGGCGCAACGGCCTCGTAGAGATTCTGGAGACGTCGGAAGCCCTGCTTGAACTGGCGGCGCTCCGGATGGGTACTGATTCGTTCGACCGCCGCGTAGGTCGCCTCTTGGGAGTCGGTCTGCGAGATGCCGTCGAAGATGTCCAGCACGTTTGCCAGCTGCTCGTTGAGGTCGTCGAACAGCTCGTCCTTGTCGCGGGCGGCGTAGGCCTTCGTCTCGGCGTCGTAGTCAAGCGCCTCGTCGATGTTCTCGAACACGCCCTGGAAGTCCACGATCTCGCCGTTCTCTTTCCCCTCGGCGGGTCGGTTCGTCCGAGCGATAGCCTGCATCAGATTGTGGTTCTTCAGGTTCCGGTCGAGGTACATCGTCTTCAGGATCGGCGCGTCGAACCCCGTCAGGAGCATGTTGTGGACGACGAGGAGTTTGGGGTTCCCGTCTTCCTTGAACTCCTTGACGATGCTATCACGCTCCTCCGAGTCGGTGTGGAACCGCTGGATGAGGTCGGGGTCGCCCTTGTTGGAGGTGTAGAGGACCTCGATCTCGTCTTCGTCCCGCCGCTCGATGAGGCGTTTCCCGTACATCGCCGCCGACCGTCGGCTCGGTGTGACGACCATGCCCTTCCAGCCGTTCGGGGCAACGTGTTCGTCGTAGTGGGCGTCGATCTCGGCAACGGCGCGGTCCACCCGCGGTTCGAGTTCCGCCATGGTCCGACTGGTCACGGTTTCCTGTATGAACTCCCGCTTCTCGTCAGTCGTCATCCCGCGGAACTCGTGTTCGAACTCCTCGTCGAGTCCGGCCTCATCGATGTCCCACTCCATCTCGTGTCGGAGCGTGAAGTAGACCGGCAGGATCAGGCCGTCGTCGATGCCCTGTTTCACGGAGTAGCGATGGAGGTAGTCCTCACCCTCGGGGGAGAACTCGCGGAACGTGTTTCGATCCTCGTGTCGCTCTCCCTCTCGGACGGGCGTCCCGGTAAACCCGAAGTGGTAGCAGTCGGGTAAGGCCGCATCGAGGCGGCTTCCGAGGTCGGCTTCCATAAACCGGTGGGCCTCGTCAGACATGACCACGACCTCGTCGTTGCCCTGTACGTCGGGGTCAACGTCCTCGAACTTCTGGATGGTCGTGAGAACCAGCTGGCTCTGTCCCTCCTCGATGAGGCGTTGTAGGTGGTCGATGCTCTCGGCTTCCTCCCACTGTTCGAGCGTGAGGTTCGCCAGCTGATCGCGCATCTGGCTGTTGAGCTTGTCCGTATCGACGATGATGAAGACCTGCGGGTTTCGGACGACGTCGCTCCGAGAGAGGAGATTCTCGGCGGCGTACAGCATCGTGAACGACTTGCCCGACCCTTGGGTGTGCCAGATGAGGCCGCGGTCGTGTTCCCCTTCTTCGACGCGTTCGAGGATACGGTTCACCGCGTAGTACTGCATGTAGCGCGGAACGATCTTCGCGTCACCGCCGGCCCGCCGCTCGTAGAAGACGAAGTGCTTCAGCAGATCGAGGATCGTCTCGGGGTTACACAGCGCCCTCACCGCCTGCCGCATCTCGTTGTCGTCTGCGAACACCTCCGGCGCGTCGTTCCACGGCTCGTAGAACTCCTTGGGAGCGCCGACCGCGCCGTAGCGGAGTTCCATCGTGTCGGCGGCGACGTTGAACAGACCGGGGACGAACAGCCGAGGCACGTCGTCCTCGTAGTCTTTGAGGTCGCTGACGGCGTCGTGCCAGTCGTTGTCCTGTGCGAGGCTTTTCAGCTCCATCGTCACGAGCGGAATCCCGTTGACGAACAGATTCACGTCGGGTCGGATGGTCGTTTCGCGGGAAATGGAGAACTGGTTGACGGCGTGAAAGCGATTGTTCTCAGGAGTCTCGTGATCGATGAGATCGACGTAGACCGTCTCGCTCGTGCCGTCGTCACGCTGAACGGAGAAGCTCTTGCCCTTGGTAAGCAGTCGATAGATGGTTCGGTTGCCATCCATGAGGTTCTCCGCATCGAGGTCGCGTTTGAGCGAGGAGAGGAACTTCTCGACGTTGCCCTCGGTCACCTCGTCGTTGATCTCGATGAGCCGCTCGCCAAGGAGATCCCAGTAGATGACCTCGTGGCTGTCGCGTTCGTAGATCTCATCGAGAACGTTCGCACCACGTCCACCGTCCTGTCCGTGTGTCTCCCATCCGACGCCGTCGAGCCACGAGAGAAGCGAGCGTTCGACGCCGCCCTCGGATGGGATGCTACCCATGTTGTGCGATTTCGTCGGGCACCTCTATGTTAGTGTCGGTTGTTCTGACTGTTCCGGAGAGGAAGTCTTGCATTAGACCGCGCTTGAGGCGTTTGAGTTGACTCGTCACCTCCCGATTGTGTAGAATTTGCTCATCGAACTGTGAAAGAAGGGACGCAATCTCTTTTTGTTCCTCTATTCTGGGAACAGGTACGTCGATATTTCCGGTTGCACTCTTGCTGATTTCGGGGAAGGTACTGCCTCCGCTTATAGAGACGACGTAATCCATTATGTAGTTAAAATAATAGTAGAAGAACTCTGTATCGAGCGATTCACCGCACTCAAACGCGGTGATTCCCTGATTAGTAGCTGCCGGAACAGTACAAATAGCCGTTCGTCCGATTCCGTATGAACGACTCGTGAACATAACAGAGTCAGGCTCAACTACTGTGAGCGACGAACTTTCTACCCCTTCTGGGGTAAGTTTCCGACCTGAATCAGAGATGTACTTTCCGTTCCCCTCTTCATTCAGGTCGGAAAGGTCATCTGGAGTTACCCACGCAAGATCTCCTCCGTAATACTCATCGTGAGAAGTCCGTGGAGTGTTCCCACGTTCAATCTCTGCTAAGTTTGAAACCTTGTCGAACTCCCAACCCTGTGGAAAGTCACCGATATGATGGCTTTGGGTATCTTCGTTGTTTAGCCCATAGGTGAATAACTTCTGTGTGGCTCCTTTTTTTACTCGTTGTAACTGTACATCTATCTCTTCCGCGTTCTCAATCGCCCGGTCAACCGTGTAGAGTACGGTAGCGATTTTTCGCTGTTCGGGGAGTGGTGGAATCGGAAGTAAGAGCGAACCGTACTCGCCTGTATTGATATTTGATTGTGCTGTGGTCTTAGCACGGCGGCGAACCCAATCCCAATATCGGTCACTCAAAGTGTACTCCGAGATGTACTTGTGGTTTAATCCGGCATCTTGGAGCTGATGGCGGATTGAATAACCCCCGAAACAACAGTCACCATCGTCCGAATCGTAGAGGTAGGTCTTCCCGAGAGACGCGCCAACCGACCCACTTCGAGCGAAAAGCATATCTCCTTTTTCCAGCATTCCATCTTTCGCTTTCTCGTGGGAGAGGCTTGCTCTGCTATCTTCTTTTAGCCCTCCAAAGTCATCAAAATCTTGCGTTCGGATATACCGAGGTTTGTCAGGGTCATAGTCCTCGGCTGATTCGGTTAAACCATATTCCGTTTCCTCAGCAATGTTCTCAAGCCTCGTCGCTATCCAGTCCTCTGGAATCTTTCCAACCGACGTTTCATCAAGACTTGACTTCACCGAGGACTCCAGAACAGCTTCAATTGCTTCGTTATTACCTTCCCTTTGCTCTTCAGCGAAGTCATCTAACGTAGCCTCCTCACTCATAATTCAGCGCCTCCATATGCTCGCTCATCGTCGCCTCGATCTCGTCCCGTTCTGCCTGTAGTTCGCGCAACTTCGCCAATTCCTCCTCAACATCAATATCCTCCTCTGGCTCCGTTGTATCGACGTACAGCGCGATGTTCAGATTGTAGTCGTTCTCTCGAATCTCATCGAGCGACACCGTTCGACTCACACGCTCCTCGGTCGCCCATTCGCGGACATTCTCAACGACGTGGTCAACTCCTTCTTCGGTGAGTTCGCTCTGGTTCGATAACTCCTCGTAGAACGCCTCATCAGCGGCGTGGACGAACTGTACCTCGCCCTCTCGCTCCGCGGGTTTGTCCGTGTTCAGTACGAGGACGGCAGAGGGAATCGAGACGTTCTGGAACAGATTCTCCGGAAGCCCAACGATCGCCTCCACCATGTCGTTCTCCAGCATCGGCTTCCGATAGCGCGACTCGTGCTTGCGGAACAGCACGCCGTGCGGAATAACGACCGCTGCCTTCCCACCGACTCCGTCCTCGTCAGGACGCTTCAACTGCTTCGCCATGTGCATAATGAAGGCGTAGTCTCCGCGATCGGCACGTGGGAGTTTCTTGTGCCAGTCGAAGCGTCCGTAGGGGTCGTCCTGAAGTTCGTCTTTCGCCCAATTAGCGGAGAATGGGAAGTTAGCGAGAACCCGGTCGAAGCGTTCGAGTTCGTCTTGTTCCTCGTTCGTAAACCCGGGATTCGAGAGGGAATCTTCGCGCTGTATCTCTCCATCGAGGCCGTGGATGGAGAGGTTCATCTTCGCAATCGCAGCGATATCGGGGTTGATCTCTTGCCCCGTGAAGGTCAGCTTCGTCGGGTCGCCGTCCTGCTCCTCGCGGTAGTACCGTGCCGCCTCGATGAGCATTCCACCCGAGCCGACAGTCGGGTCGTGGAACGTCATCCCGTCCTCAAACTCATCGACGAGCCGCACGCAGAGGTTGACGATGTGCGGAGGCGTGAAGAACTGCCCGCCGGACTTCCCTTCTTCCTCCGCGAAGTGGCGCACCAAGTCCATGTACGCCTCGCCGAGCATGTCCGGCGGAACGCTGTCTCGATCGAGATCGTACTTCGAGAGGTGTTCGACCAGCCGGCCGAGCCGATCGTCATCGAGGGCGTCGGCGTCGATGTAATCGGCGCGGAATACACCAGTCAGCTCGGGGTTCGCCTCGGTTAGCGCATCGAACGCTTCGTTCAGCTCTTGGTCGATGTTGTCGCTGACGGCGCGGATGTCGTCCCACAGGTAGCCTTCGGGAACGACAGGGATGTCGTAGAGGTTCTCCCGACGAGCGAAGTCCTCGCCGTACTCGTCGAGGTTCTCGGCGTACTGCTTCTCGAACTCGTCGGAGATCGACTTATAGTAGACGAGCGGGAGGATGAACTCCTTGTAGTCGGTGGGGTCAACGGCGTCTCGAATAATATCGGCACACTTGAACAGGTGAGATTCGAGGTCGTCCAAGGAGATTGGCATACGATCGAAGTCCCACCCGACCAGTATATGCTCTGCGGTAGCCGGGACCGTGTTGTCGATCCCACCGGACTGCTCTCTGAGCAGGAAGACGTTCAAGCTGGCTAACTCGCAGAAAGCGATTCAGTCTGAGGGGATCGCTCGACGTGATTCACCGCATCGAGCGGGATGGAACACACGGACCGAAACGCCCCCAACAGGATCGCTTGACGTGATTCACCGCATCGAGGCGGGGGCCGAACGCACGGAGCAGAACACTTCTAACTGGATCGCTTGGTGTGAGTGGGATTACCCGAATCCCGCTCGATGCGGTGGAACACGTGACCCAACAGCGAGTAGGGTGGTACTGGCTGATGTGTCAGTTCGTCTTCCACCAACACAGTACATGAGGAGGGATTTATATACCCCATCCCCTCATCCGATGGGGTTCATTTGCTCGCTGAATCCAACGAATCCGGATACGCCATTTCGTTTTCGGTGACCCTGTCGATATTGTACCCGTCCATTTCCTCCCCATCTGGTGTCTCAGCCGCGCGAATTCTATACGCAACCTTCCCGTACATGCTCTCAATTTCGTCCTCACGAAACCCGCACATGTCGCTCAGTTCCGCTACGGTGATCGACTTGTCCGTTGGGTCTACGTTCGGGTGGGCGCGTCGGTTATCCTTGGCGTCGGTGTCCAGCACATAGGCGCAGAGACAGCAGATCACCAGCTCCTTTTTTCGGCCGAAGTCCTCCAGATTGAACGAGGCGGTCCAGCGTTTCGCCCTGTTTACCTCCCGAGGGAGCAACTCCATCGACCGGGCGATTCGCTCGGTCAGATCTCGGTTTGTTTGAAACCTGAAATATCGATCGTTCCACCAGTTCAGGCCCCGCTTACGCCCTCGGTTGATTTCCGCGAGATGCTGGTAGTACGCACCCTTTTCGGACGACTGGCTCTTACTGTTGGGACGATTCCATTCCGAAGAAGCCAGCCACTCCCCCTCGATATCGTCGGAGAAATCGAACCATGTCGCGTTGTTCGTGTCGGGAGCATTCAGCGAGCTGTTCGTGTTAGTTGCCGATAGCGTGCGCTGCGTAGTTGAGTTCATATCAAATATACCACAATTATCGGACCGCGGGGATTCGACTCAGAAGACGAGAGACGGAGGGACCTGCCTTCACTCTCAAGTAGTGGACCCAGATTCTTATTTCTTGCGCATTGGTTTTGTACTGTCTGTCTATGGCATTTTAGCGGATTCAGAATATAAGGAATTGAGGGTGATTTCCAACCCACTTACCCCGGGAGAAGTTGGTCGAGATCACCCCTCCACATCTGCAAACGCGAACACACTCCCTCGATGAGGCCGTTATCGGGCCGAGTCAGTCAAGCTCGAAGAAGGCCTCCTTCTGGAAAGCGCAAAGGTACGGCACACGTGTCTCCTGATCGGGGCCGGTGTTCGAGTGCGCTCCTACGTAGTCCTGACACGTGAAGATCGGCTCTGACCCCTCCGAGACAGCGTCAGAGAGCGACCAATCTGACTTCAGGCCTAAATCAATCGCAACCGCGTTCACCACGAGGTCCCGGTACGACTCGTACGGTTCACCGTGTTCGTGAAATTCGGTCTCGTGGGGACGTGGCGATTTCGGTGATTTCGGGTGCGTCACTTCGTCCCGGTCGCGTTGAAGCGACGAGAGATCGCGATTCTGAACGAATATTTCCATGTGGATGTGGTCGTCGTACTCCGTGATGTGGATCACCGCATTCTCGTGCTTCACAGCGATGAACGGCACTCGCAGCGAAACCTCAAGCTGGTCGGTCGCATCCATCGAGTGTAGCTCTGGGATGAGCTGATCTTCGATCGATGTTCGAATTTTAGACTCCGACGTCATCTCTGCCTTTCCGACGTTCATCGTGCCACCTCCCCCTCGATGAGTGTGAACACGCTTTCGTGGGAAATTCCGTCTGGACTGACCGAGTTCATGTTCTTACATATGCTACCATTTGACTTAAAACTTATCAAATATCTTATTAAAGGGTTAAAGACGCTACTCTAAGTCTTTGAGCTTTCAATCGGATGTTAGGGTGGAAATTTGGGGAACATTTTTTCCAAAACATCATTATTCTGTCTGTTAGAAGACGTCGATCAAACGGTTAGTGAAGGAAGCCCTGATCGACCGCTATCACCACATGGAGTCGGCAGCTTTCGTCGCCGCATCAACGGAACCGCGCGTGTATCGCATCGTCGTTTCGACGTTGTTGTGACGGAGCTGGTTCTTCGCAACGTAGATCCCTTCCTGTTCGGCCCACATCGAGGCCGCACCGTGCCGGAAGGAGTACCACGAGAGGTCACGGCCCTGCTGGTTAAACTCTGCCCGCTCGATGAACTTATCCAGCAGTCGATTCAGCGAACCCGAATTGTAGCCGTTCCCGTTCCGGGTCAGCCACATCGCGTCACGTCCGTCGTAGAGGTCGTAACTGTCCCGCTCGGAGAGCCAGTTCTCGATCGCGGTGACCGAACGGCCCGACAGAGCGCACTCCCATTCGTCGTCGTTCTTCGTCGATTCCTCTTTCGGGACGAGCATCTTCCGGTTGTCCAGATCGAACCAATTCACCTTCGCGCGCCCGACCTCGATGGGTCGAAGCCCGCAGTCCGATGCCACCGAGACGATCGATGCGTACTTCCACGAGTTCGCCTGCTCGAACTCGTCCGGTCCGATCTCCGATTTGGGCTTCTCGAACCGCTGAGCGAGATACGCCTTGATCTGATCGCGTTCCTCGGCGCTGACGCTGTGATAGCTCTTGACGGAGCCGATGGAGAGCGCGGCTTCGTAGAGCGACCGCATCTCCTCGGGGTAGAACTTGTCCTTGGTAGAGGTGTCCGAGTTCGTATCGAGCGGAACGTCGTGATTCCACTCATCGAGGTCATTGTTCCGCTTCTCGCGGAAGTACTTGAACAGGCGCTTCAGCGATTTCTCGAAGGTGTACACGTACGACTCCGGGTGAGTGGTCCGGCGAACGAGGAACTCGATCAGCTCCGTCGCGTCTTCGGGCGTGAACTCCTTCGTGTACGCGTCGTCCCGATCCCAGAGCCACCGGTACGCTTCCTCGACCTTGTAGTGGGTCGTCCGGACTGTTGCGTCCGAGTAGCCCTGTCGCTTGTAGGTGTTCCGCCCCTCGATGAGGAGCCACTCGATGAAGTCTTCCTTGAACTCTTGATAGTCGTCGCTAAGGAGCGCGGAGAAGTCTTCGAGTCGTTCCTCGGTCGCTTCGGCTACTGGGGGAACGGGTGATTCGACCGTTTCGTTGGTGTCTTCCTTGAGTTCCATGGGTATCACCACCCGTGTCGGCGTTAGGATAACCCCGTGAGCTTGGGGCTTCTCTGGTTACCCGCGTAAATCGCCATACGGCGACGGGGTAACGCTCGTTAGCCGAATCGGATGATTTTCTTCTTGTTTGATTACTTACTACTCAAGGGCGAAGAATGGACGTTCGAGGCGTGAAACGCCGAGAAGTGCGCCGGCCGGGATTTGAACCCGGGCCATGAGCTTGGAAGGCTCAGGTCCTACCACTAGACCACCGGCGCGCGAGTGCGTCCGTCGCTGACGCATCTACACGTAGGCCGAACAGTTCTGATAAACGTTCCGTGTTCTCGACGACGGGACGGCCCCTCGTCGCCGACAATCGTCAACACCCCTACTTAAAGAGCCACAATATTGAGGGCCGTTACAGCGTACGTAGAACCGTTTTCAAAGGTATAGAAGCGTTCTAGGTACATATGTGGGTACCCACCCAACGTACACCCGTAAGGTGACGACGATGTCATACCAATCGAGCAACCCCCTGATCGGCGAGGTCGAGTTCGCACTGGACGGCCCATGGGCGGCGTACTGGATCGCCTTCCTGCGCGTCGTCACCGGATGGTGGTTCTTCCACGCCGGCATCACGAAGATCATCGAGAGCGGGTTCTCGTACAGCTACGGGGCGATGTACATGCAGGAGATGTCGGGCACTGCGCTCGGCGGCATCCCGGTCTGGATGGGGAACAACCTCGCGTGGCTCATCGAGCCGGGCGTTCCCCTCTTCGAGACGCTGATCGGGTTAGCCCTGATGGCCGGGGCGCTCACCCGGCTGGCCGCGTTCGGCGGGGTCATCTTCATGGTCCTGTTCTGGATCGGAAACGCCGGGTTCGGAAACGGCGTCGTCAACAGCGACTTCATGGGTCTGCTGTTGTTCATGACGATGATCGTGCTCGCGGCCGGCCGGTACTACGGACTCGACGCGGTGATCGAGAAGCTCGACGTGGTCGAACAGCACCCGAAACTCCGCTACCTGCTCGGTTAAGAGGTGACATCCAATGACTGATATCATCGACAAGGCGGCGATGGCGCTGAGCGCGGGACTGATGCTGCTCGGAATCGTCGGGCTCGGGCTCGTCGAACTGATCGCGGGGCAGCCGTACAGTCCCGTCCCGATCACGAACGAGGCGGGCGACGTGGTCGCGACCCCGCTGATCTCGCCGGAGATCCGCACGGGCGTCGTGCTGGCCGGTATCGCAGTGCTCGGGCTGTACGCGGCCTACAAGATCGTGACGCCGCTCGCCGAGGACGCACGGACCGGCCACGAGACGGTCGCCGACTGAGACGACCCGTGACTCGACCGCCGCGGTAGGCGGTGCGGCTGGCTACCCTTCTGCGTTCCCGTCGGACGACCCGTCGAGCCACGCGTCCGTCTCCTCCGTGCAGAGCGTGACGCGGGGTCTTCCGACCCCGGATCGGCGTGGGTCTCCGAGCCGCTCTCGCCTTCCGGTTCGCTCTCGGCGTCGACGCGTCGACGCGGTCCCGTTGACCCGCCGACGGCGGTATCGGAAGTGACGCTCACTCGGAAGGGCCGGTGACGGTCGCGTAGCAGTTCCCGCTTGACAGTTCGAGTTCGACGAGATCGAGGGCGCTCTCCGCGAGGTCGGCCTCGAACTCCGCGGGCGAGTAGATGTGATAGTACCGGGGCACCGTCTCGCCGCCCGGCAGGGTCCAGTCGACCGTCGTGTCGAACCCCTCATCCCGGTCGAACCGGTCGTGCGCCGTGCTCCACGCGCTCACCAGCGCGGTCCCGCCCGGCGCGAGGACCCGCGCGAGCTCGTCGAGGCTCCGGACTCGGGCCTCGCGCGACGGGAGGTGGTGGAGGGTGGCGACGTAGACGGCGAGCCCGACCGCGTCGGTCGCGACCGGCAGGCTCGCGGCGTCGCCGTGGACGAACGACGCGGTTTTGTCGTATCCGCGCTCTCGGGCCCGCTCGATCGCCTCGCGCAGGAGTTCGCGGCTGAGGTCCACGCCGACGACCGCCTCCCCGCGTCCGGCGAGCGACTCCGTGTGTCGCCCGTTGCCACAGCCGACGTCGAGCGCACGCGCTGCGGTGCGTCCGTCGAGAAACGACTCGACCTCCGGCCACGCGTACTCCCTCGTCTTCGAGAAGTGCGCGGCGATGCGGTCGTACGTCGACCGGGGATCGCCGGCGGACTGCGGGTCGGCGGTCCGCTCGGGCCCGCCGGTCGGGTCGGGATCACGAGTCGACTCCGGGTCCATATCGGCCGGTCGTTCCGGACCGATTTAGCTTCGGTGGCCGCGGCCGCCGAGCGACGGCGACGCCATCGGTCGCCCGGGAGTGGCTCACAACAGGTCGATGACGAAGAACGCGGCGAGCGTCAGCAGAAGCAGGACGACGACGTGTTTCACCCCGTCCTTCACCGTTCCCTCACCGAGCTGACCGGCGACGAGCCCGGAGCAGACCGCCTGTATCGCGGCGGCGTGGAAGAACAGCTGCTCGTAGGCGCTCGCGTCGATGTCTCCGAGGCCGTCCGTGATCCCCGAGGGGCCGCCCGGCGCGCCGGGGAGGTCGCTTGCGCCGGTTCCGGCGCCGGAACCGGAGATCGCCGCCTCCTCGATCGCGGGGATGAACGACACCGACAGCGAGGCGATGATCCCCAAGAACACGAGGAAGGAGATGTAGATGACGAGGAGATACGTCAGCATGACCTGTCGGCGCTCTCGGCGGAGCGACCACGTCGAGCGCGACTCGTCGGCCGCGATTCGGAGCACGGGACCGATGTCGCCGCTGGCGCGCATCGCGTTCGTGATCAGCGCGACCGCCCGCGAGGTCATCGGCGACCGAACCCGTCGCTCCAGCCGCCGGAGCGCGGTGCCCACGTCGGCGCCCCAGTCGATGTCGCGCCGGGTGCGCCGCAGGTCGTCGCTCAGCGCCTCCAGGTTCGAGTCCGCGACGCGGCGGACGCTTCCGACCACGGAGGTGCCGGCCTCGTTGACGCTGGCGAGCCGGTCGAGGAAGTCGGGGACCGCCGACTCGATCCGGCGGACTCGGCGCTTGCGCGCCTCGTAGACGACGGCGTAGCTCGCGAGCACGAGCGCGGTCGCGGCGACGACCGGCGTCTCGACCTGCGCGACCATCTCGGTCGGCGGTCCGAGGGCGATCGGGAAGGCGGTCACGAGCAGGCCGACGACCGCGAGCGGAACGGAGAGGAGGAACGCCGTGCGCGGCTCCGCGAGCACGCTCTCGACGGGCGAGGCGACCCACCGACGGAGGGACCGGATCCCGTCGTACGCCCGGAGTCGCTCGCGGCTCGTCGTCCAGCGGTCGCCCACTGACGACCCGCGCGTCGCGCCCCCGTCGGTCTGTGCGCCCCCGTCGGTCTGCGCGCCCCCGTCGGTCTGCGCGCCCCCGTCGGTCTGCGCGCCCCCGTCGGTCTGCGCGCCCCCGTCGGTCTGCGTCGCGTCGCCCGCGGAGGCCGGGCCGCCGTTGCTCCTCGCCTTCGATCCGTCCTCGGTCGCCTCCGAGAGGTCGACGGTCTCGGTGCCGCCGATCCCCTGCGTGACGCTGTCGACGTAGACCACGAACCCGAACGTCGCCAGCGGCACGCCGAGGTAGACCACGACGCGCAACAGGGGGAGCGTGTCCTCCAACACGAGCCCGATCACGACGAGGATGGTGATGAAAAAGAGCGGGCCGGCGACCAAGGCGGTGACGTACGCCTCCGCGAACGTGGAGAGGAGTTCGAGGTACTGCTGCTGTTTCGACTCGGCCTCCTCCTGATACAGCTCGTACTGGTCGCTGAGGAACGTCGAAATGGGCTGGCCGGTGCCGAGCACGGACGCGAGGTTCTCCGCGAAGTCGGCCAGGTCGTCGCTGGGAGTGCGTCGGGAGATGCGCTGGAGCGCGGTGAGCGCGTCGGTGCCGAAGGCGTTCATGTCGCGGACGGCGACCGACAGCTCCGTCGCCGCCTCGCCGTACACTGCCTCGTTCTCCGCGAGGGTGTCCATCACGCGGGGGAACGGCATCCCCGACCGAGAGAGCGCGTACATGAACGCGACGGTGCGCGGGAGGGTGGCGTCGATCTCCGCCCCCCGGGCGTGGGCGCGCTGGTCGAGCAGCTCCCATCGCCCGTAGTACATCCCGATCGCGAGCGCGGCGCCGAGCGTCGCCGACGCCAGCGTCAACAGGAGGAACAGCTCGGGGAGCCCGAGCTCCGTGAGCCGGGTCACCCCCGCGACGAACGCGATCGACGCGGGGAGCGTCTCGCCCAGGGCCGCCTCGCTCACCTCGAGCGCCGAGAGGAGCCCGGCCGCGCCGTACACGCCGATGACGCTGCCGGCGACGCCGAGCACGCCCGCGTACAGGAGCGTCTTGGCGGCGTACGTCCGATGGGTGCCCGCGACGTGGGCGGCGCGCATCAGGTCGCGCTGACGGCGGCGCCGCGGTCCGTCCTCGCCGACGTAGTCACCGAAGAGCGACAGCGCGACGCGGGTGACGACCAGGTCGGCCCCGTCGTCGACCGCGGGCAGCAGCAGCGCCAGACAACACCCGAGCGCGGCGAGCAAGGGGAGGTACGCGATCATCCGTCGCCGGCGTCCGTCTCGGCGCGATCGTCTGTCTCGCTCGGACAGCCGTCGCCGTCGCTCCGTTCTTCGAGCCGGTCCATCACGCTCTCGGGGTCGGCGTAGTACTCGTTGACGAGGGCGGTGAACGCCCGGTAGTCGGTGACGCCGAGCCCGCGGAGCAGTTCGAGGAACCGCTCGCGCCGCCGGACCTCGCGGAGCAGCTCCGACCGTGACCAGCCGCGCTCGTCGGCGATCTCCTCCATCAGCGACGAGTCGTTCCGGCTGAACTCGTCGGTCTCCGCGTCCCACTCGAACGCCGAGGAGTAGTCGAGCTCTCCGGTGCGCTGGTCGATCCCGCCGATCTCGCCGACCGTCTTCGCGCGCCGGACGCGCTGGTCGCCCGAGCGGGTCAGCGTCTGGATCGACAGCATGTCGAGCGACTGGACCATCGCGCGCGGCACGTTGATCGGCTCGTTCTCCAACCGGTTGATCACCGTCTCGATCGAGTCCGCGTGCATCGTCGAGAAGGTGGTGTGGCCCGTGTTCATCGCCTGGAACAGGGTGATCGCCTCCTCCCCGCGGACCTCCCCGACCACGATGTACTCGGGGCGGTGGCGCAGCGCGGAGCGGAGCAGGTCGTACATGTCGATGTCGGCGCCCTCGTAGCGGCGCTCGCGAGTGACCGAGGAGAGCCAGTTGTCGTGGTATAAGGAGAGCTCGCGGGTGTCCTCGATGGTGAGGACCTTCGCGCGCGGCGGGACGAACATCGACACCGCGTTCATCGAGGTGGTCTTCCCGGAGGCGGTGCCGCCCGCGAAGATGAGGCTCTTGTTGTGCTCGATACAGAGCCAGAAGTACGCCATCTGCTCGACCGAGAACGTGCCGTACTCGATCAGGTCGATCGGCGTGAACGGGTCCTCGGCGTACTGGCGGATCGTGAACGCGGAGCCGCGGGGGGTCACCTCCTCGCCGAGCGCGAGCTCCGCGCGCGACCCGTCCGGGAGCGTCGTCTCCACCATGGGATCCCCCACGGAGACGTGGCGCCCGGACTGCTGGGCGAGGCGGATCACGTAGTTGTCGAGCTCCGACTCCCCGAACGAGACGTCGGTCTCGATGTCGGTGTAGTCGTCGTGGTAGACGAAGATCGGGAGGTCGTAGCCGTCACACGAGATGTCTTCGATGTGACGGTCGTTGAGGAGGGGGTCGACCTTCCCGTAGCCGCGGAAGTCGCGGTAGAGGTAGTACGAGAGGGCGTGGAACGTGTCCATGCCGACGTCGACGCCGTACCCCTCCAACAGTCCCTCAAGCTCCGTCCGAAGGGTCTCCTCGTCGGTCCGTCCGGTGCCCTCGCGGTATAGTAACGGGTCGCGGATGTCGTCGACCACGCGGTCGAGGAGGTCGCGCTCGAACCGGTCCAGCTCCGGCTCGACCGCGTAGTACCGGTGTTCGCTCTCCGTCTCGTCGTAGGTGATCACGACGTACGCGTACGGGGCGTTCACCCAGTACCGGTCGATCTCGCGCTCCCCGTCGGGGACTGCGAAGGCGGCGAGCGGACCGTCCGCGCCCGGTCTGAAGGGTCGAACGTCGATGTCGGACCCCCGTAGCACTTCCCACGTCCGCGAGAGCCGCCGCCGGAGGGCCTCGATGCGGTCCCCGACGTCCTCCTCGCGCGCGTCACTCGCCATCGTCGTTACGGAGCCGTATGCGTCGTGGCGGTTTAAAATCCCCCCGGCGATTATCAGCGGCGAGTCGCCCACAGCGGGGATCCGCCCGTTACGTTCATACGGGACGACCGCAAAGTACCGGACAGGAAATGCGGCGTGACTATTTCGAGCTGACCGTCGAGGGCGTCGACGACGACGCCGACCAGCCGGCGACGCCGCTGGTCCGCATCGATTTCCACGGACCGGACGGGCTCCTCCGAGACCGGCTCTCGGGGACCGACGGCGACCTCCTCGACGCTGGCGACGTCGACGTGGCGTTCCGGCTCCGTGAGCCCCTCTCGACCGAGGACGACCCGGAGGGCGTGGTCGGCGTGACGAACCGCTACACTGGAGACTTCGTCCTCGAGCTCAACGAGACGGCCACGGACGTACTCCCCTTCATTCACGCCGCTCGCGACTCGGCGGGAGACGAGGACGCCCACTATCGGGTCGAGATCGACGTCGACGGCGAGCGGCTCGTCAGCTACGACAAACACACCTTCCTCGTGTACGACCACGAGGGGAACCTCCTGCGCAACGAGAGCCTGATCCCGTCGGGAGTCGAGCTCTGACCGGGCGTCGGGCGTCGATTCCGCCCGTTCGGCGGTGTCGGGATCGCCGGGACCGTCACAACCCTTCAGAGATAGGGACGGAGCATAAGGCCACTTGCCCGCTCTGTTCTACCGGACAGCAGCCAAACCACAGTGATCTCATGGCCCAACGCAACTACTCTCGACTGGAAGCTGAAGATCTGTGCTCCGATATCGCGCCAAACGCGTACACGTCGAAGTTCGTCCGTGGACCCGATACGCCCACCTCGATCCGCGTCGTCGAGACGGTTGCGGACGCTCTCGGAACGGAGCCGAATGAGCTGGGGCCGCTCTACGAGACGGTCGACCCCGACGCGCTTGATCTGCTCTTCGAATCTCCACGCCGGTTCACGAGCGGCTGTGTAACGTTCACATTCGAGGGGTGTAACGTCACCGTCGACGCAGACGGGTGGATCGCCGTTTCGCCCGGAACGGACGACGAAGAGTGACGTTCGGCCGCTTCTCACACCCTGTCACGCGTCTCCGGCCGCGCGACCGTCGTCGGAATTTTCAAACAGGAACGTGAGGATCTTGCGCTCGGCTGCGAAGACGTGTTCCGAGAAGGTAGCCGACGTGATCCCGAGTTCGTCAGCGACGTCTTGTCCCGTACAGCCGCGCGGCCACTCGTAGTAACCCATCTCAAACGCGCTCTGCAGGACTTCCCGCTGTCTATCGGTCAGATCGTTGAGGACCGGTTGCTGGAGCGTCGAGGGAGTTAACATCGACGCGTGCGTATCTCTCGTCCGCTTCGCTATCAGTTCGAACTCCGGATGTTCCTCGAGGAACTGCTCTGTAACTCCTGCCGGATCGTATCTCAATGGGATCTCGGCGACGATGCGCCCCTGGCCGTCGACGCCTTCGACGGTTTGCGGGAGGGCCCCGAGTTCGGCGAGCCGATACGCCGGACAGTTCCCCGATACGACGAATTCGAATAAGCCACCGTCGTCGTATTCGCTGAGAAGCGATGTTTCGACGGTCTCGTACGTGTCCGTGTGGCGCGTAATTCGGGCGGGAGGCGCACCTAACACGTTGAAGAACTCTGCGTATTGCGCTTCCGGACGTGGGATGATGTTTGCGAGTTCAACCCGACAGTGCTCTTTCTCGGACACGCCGACGAACGGATACGCGGGGTCCTGAACGGTGAGTTCGATCTCGACCACCGAATCGGCCTGGTTGTTACTTTGGTCTTCTATTTCGCCCATTATACATGATTTTTAGTGATTGTTCTAAGCTTTTATGGAAATAGTTATATAATTTATGTTTTGTGTTCGTCTGGCTCGTCTATACGAGACAGCGGTAAGTGGCGATGAGAGTCCCTCATCCCGGTCCGCGTTCTCGAGCAGTATCCCTCGAGTTGTGAAGTCGGTAACCGAGTTACACTGTGATTACCTTTGTCCCGCTCTCGCGAACTCCGATCGTTCGAGTGAGACTACCGTATGAGCAGACCGTCCACGGACCACCTATGAGGTTCCACTCTGAGCGCATCGAGAGACGACCGTGAAGGACCGTCTCCGTGCCCTCTTGGAAAAGGTCATTCCAAGCGGATCGTTACTCGATCGCACTGTCCAGAGCGGGATGTGGGCCGGGGGGATCAAGCTCTCGAGTCGATTCCTGCAGGTCCTGATGTTGATCGTTCTCGCTCGACTGCTCGCGCCCCGGCAGTTCGGGCTCGTCGGGATCGCGCTGATATCGTTGAGCGCGACGCGGAACTTCTCGCAAATCGGCCTGAAAACGGCGCTCATCCAGCACAAGTCCGAAAACATCGATGACTATCTGGATACAGCGTGGTGTCTCGAGGCGGCTCGGGGTGCCGTGATATTCGGTGTGCTTTTCGCCTTCGCTCCCGTCATTGCGGGCGTTTTCGACGAGCCGTCCGCGACGCCGCTGATCCGGGTCATCGGGGTCGGTCCGCTCCTGTTCGGACTCCGAAACCCGGGAGTCGTCTACTTCCGCAAGGACCTCGAGTTCCACAAGGAGTTCATTTATAAGGTCAGCGGCGGGTTCGTCCAGTTTTTCGTCGGCGTCGGCTACGCACTCGTCTCGCCGACCGTCTGGGCGCTCGTCTTCGCGTACGCGTCGGCGGACGTCTTCCGGTTCGGACTCTCGTATTTCGTCCACGACTACCGACCGTGGCCGTCGTTCGACGTCTCGATCGCGAAAGAGCTGATCGACTACGGGAAGTGGATCACGGCGTCGTCGGTCTTCTACTTTCTGTATAAGGAAGGCGACGACGCCTTCGTCGGCTGGTTCATCTCCGCGACCGCGCTCGGATTCTACCAGTACGCGTACCGGATCGCCGACACGCCGTCATCGGAGGTGTCGGAGGTCTTCGCCAGCGTCAGCTTCCCCGCGTACTCGAAACTCCAAGACGACCCGGCGGAGTTCCGTCAGGCGCTGCTCGCGACGACGCGCCTCACGGGATTCGTCACGATCCCGATGTCGCTCGGTATCGCGCTCGTCGCCCCGAGTTTCGTCCCGGTGGTCCTCGGGTCAGAGTGGACGCGGATAATCCTCCCGATGCAGTTACTGGCGCTGTACGGGCTGTTTCACTCCATCACGCGGAACTTCGGGTCCGTCTACAAGGCGCTTGACCGCCCGGATTTGATAGCGAAGCTTTCCGCGCTCCGGGTCGCTTGTATCGCGATACTGATCTGGCCGGCGGCCGAACGGTTCGGTATCGAGGGCGTCGCGCTCGTCGTCGTCGGGGTGTACGTGTTCCCGATGCTGCCCCTCGACGTGTACATCGTCTCACGGCTCACCGAAACCGACTCGATGGCGCTCGTCAGGGAGTGGTTCTACCCGGCTGTCGCTGCTGGCGGTATGTTCGGGGGCCTCTGGCAGGTGCGCAAGCTGATCGAGGTGAGTCCGCTCGTCGAACTCGTCGTCTTGATTCCGACCGGCGTCGTCGTCTACACGGCGATCTGCTTCCCCTTAGCCCGGTACTCGCCGTGGCAGATCGAGAGTGACATTCGGTCGATCGCCGGTAGCCTCGGGTAAACTACCCCGCCCTACTCGCTCACGGCTTCGCCGTTCGCTTCGTTGTGAGTGGGGCTTTCGCGTGGACTCCTGTTCTGGCCATCGCTGGCAGGCTCGTAATCGCCGTTCACATTCAACGTCCCGCGATTCAAGCGCACGTTTACGGGTGCGCCTCCGCCCGACGACGTTTGCGCCGAGCGGAGATGCTTCAGGCCGATATTCTTCGCCGCGTTGTAGTCGGCGTTCACTTCGTAACCGCACTTCTGGCAACAGAACCGTTCTTGCGTCTCGCGGTTCTCTCGGAGTGTCGTCCCGCACTTCGAACATCGCTGGGAGGTGTACGCGGGACTCACCTGCTCGACCGAGATGCCGATGACTTCGGCTTTGTACTCGACGTACTCGAATAAGCGTCGGAACGCCCACGCGTGGAACTTCTTGGCGTTCGCCATCCGTTCACGAATTCCGGTCAGGTTCTCGAACGCGATCACGTCACAGTCGTGTTCGATGGCTTCTGCGACGAGTTCCCTCCGTGAAACGCGAGAAGCCTACCAGCACGCCCTTCAAGACGCATTCGACGCTGAATGTACCTCGCAGACCGAAGCGAACGATGTGGCGGTCAACTACGATCTGAGTGGGTACGCGAAGAACGCGCTCAAACAATACGTTCCGCAACTCACGACGACATATAACGCGGACGAACTCCACGACGACCATCCTGTCCGCTTCACCAATGAGGGACTACGGATCGACCACAAGCCCGAGAACGCTATCGAGTGGTACGTCAAAATTCCGCACCACGAGGACTACCACCTCTGGATGCCAGCACAACCGAATCCCGACCAACGGGACTGGTTGGAAGCGTTGAACGCAGGAGACGCGGAGATGGGCGAGAGCCAGCTGTTTGAGCGGGACGGGACGTGGTATCTCCACGTCACCGCCACCCGCGAAATCGTGGAGTACGCCGAGTCCGCCGAGAATCCCGTTCTCGTTCTGGAGGATCTGACGTACATACGGGAGTCGATGGACTACGGCGACTTCATGAACCGGCGTCTCCACGGATGGGGATTCGCCAAACTCCACGCGCAGATACGCTACAAAGCCGTCGAGAAGGGGATCCCCGTCGAGACGGTGAACCCACGCAACACGTCGAAGGAGTGCCACGCTTGCGGTGAGGTCGGGTATCGTCCGCGATAGGCGACGTTCAAGTGTACGAACGACGCTTGCTGGATGGGCGAGTACCAAGCGGACGTGAACGGCGCGATAAATATCGCAGATCGCTACCTCAGTGGAGAGCGCCATTCAAGAGAACACACGGATGGCAATGACTCGGCTGAGGATGGGGGGCGTTTGACCGCCCCACAAGACACCCAAGCCGATGCTGAAACCCAGCAGGAGACGCTTGAGACGTATGCGTCTTGAAACCAGAGGGCTACACTCGGCCTGAAATCCCGTGGTGGGATTCCCGCGTCTTCAGGCGCGGGAGGAGGTCAATACGGGGGAATGTACCTCCATCTAACGGGGCCGCTTTTGTCAGTGGAGTCGGTATCTCGGACGGTATACATGGGCGACCAGGCTCTCAGTGCCTCGGCCTCGCGTACGTCGAGGGCGTCGCCGACGCTCACGGCCGGGGAAAGCGCCACGGAGGCGCGCGGTTCGAAGTGTCCGACGCGGCCGTCCCGTAGCGGGTGAGGGCGTGTCGGTCGATGATGACCACCGATTAATCGCGGGAATGAGTGTCGCTGTTTGGCGGCAGTGATACGATATTTAAATAGTGGTAAGTAGTGACGACGATCGCTTATAAAAAAGCGGCGCGGTGGCGCGTCCCGGTGCGAGGTCGCCGGCGCGTAGCGCCGGCTGCCAGAGGGACCGGAGGTCCCTCGTTGGAGTCGGTCGCCCGGAGTGACGCGGAGGGCGACCGACGAGGCTGGGGAGGTGTGAGGCTGCGGTTGCGGTCCCGGTCCGGCGAGTGGAACGAGCGGGAGCGCGGAAGTCGCGGCCCGCGCAGCGAAGCGAGCAGGAACGTCTTCCAGTGGTACGGGGCGGAACTCAGAGGGACAGCCTGGAGGTCCGCCACGGGAGAGCCGTCGATCGCGTATAAACAGCTGCCAGCGACACCACTCGGTCACTCATACAGAACCACCGACCGATCCACGTCACCCGCTCCCGCTATCGATCGCCACTGTTCGCATACCGGCCGTACTCGGGACGGAGAGAAAGTCCCGCCGGTCAGAAGAACAGCCAGATGACGAGCAGCGCGTACAGCATCGCGAGCGCGATGATCGTCAGCCGGATCAGGATGTTGACGCTGAACACGAGCCCGTTGTAGTCGTTTTTCAGGAGCTTGAGCGGGCGAGTCGTCCGACTCGTCAGGCCGACCGTCGCAGGAGCCACGTCGTCGGCGGCGCGCTCGACCGCCTCGCGCAGCGCGTCGGTGTCCGACCGCGTCGTGTTGGCGAGCTCGTGGATCGAGGCGTGGGTGTCCGTCGAGAAGACGAGGACCTCGTCGAACTCCTCGCGGTAGTCGGCCGCCAGCTCCCGCACGTCCGGCGTGATCCCGTTGGTGTCGATCCCCATCAGCAGGACTTCTTGCCCGTCGACCGACTCGACGAGCGCCGCCACGTCCTGGTCCGCGCGGCGGACCGCGAAGCCCGCCGCGTAGTCGCGGAGGGGCGCGTCGGCGAGCCGGTCGCGGAAGTCGTCGAAGTGGCGCTTCAGCCGGTCCGCCTCCGAGGAGCCGTACAACACCTCCTTCTCCGGGCCGTTCTGGAGGTCGTGTTTGTGGAGGTCCACGAGCAGCACCTCCGACTCGTCCACGTCGCCCATGAACACGCCCGTGTCGTAGTCGTCGATCCCCTCGCCGTGGAGGTAGATCACCTGCTTGTCGCCGATCCGCCGGCCGTGAAACTCGATCTCGCCGTAGTCGTGGTGCACCAGCCGCGACGCACGGGCGACGCAATCGGGGTCGGCGACGGCGTCGAGGATCGTCTCGGCGTCGTCCGGGTTCGAGAGGTCCTCCTTGTGCGTGCAGGGGACGTGGAGGAAGAACCCGCTTTCCCCCTCGGCGCCGTCGTTTAACGCGTCGATGACGTTCCCGCTCAGCTGGCCCCCGCCGAACCCGCCGAGCGGGCCGGGGTGGACCCACGGCGCGGCGAGGGTCAGCCGGTCGCCGTTGTCGATCGCGAGCGTCTCGACGGCGGGCTCGGCCTCGACCCCCAGATCGAGCGAGGCGCGGTCGTTCCGCAGGATGCCGGAGGTGAGTTCGAACGCGGAGACGTCGGTGTTGCTCCGGATGAGGTAGTCCACGATCCCGAGCACCAGCACGAGGAACGCCGCCGCGATGAGGAGCGAGGCGAACGCGAACACGTGCCGGTACGTCGTGAACCCGAGGTCCCCCCCGGCGAACGCGTAGAACGCGGCGATCAGCGCCGCCGGCTCCGCGAGCCCGACGACGAGGATCCGCTTGTAGCGGTCGATCCCCGTCGAGAGGACGAGCGCGAGGATGTTGATCAGGTAGATGGTGATAAACAGGAGCCAGACGATGCTCCACGCGTTCCCCACGTCGTTGGCCCCGGAGAGGATCAACGCGTAGACGAACGTGACGAACTGGTTGATCAGCGCCAGGAAGAAGCTCCACGTCCGCGGATACCGCGGGAGGACGCGGTGGAACAGCTCTCCGGCGAACAGGAAGGGGAGCAAGAAGAGCAGGACGGCGATCGGAAGGAGGGTCGACGGTTCCGGAGACAGCGGCGTGAACGCCGAGAAGGCGGCGAACGCGACGACGCTGTAGGCCAGAGCGAGGACCGCTATCGCGGGGAGCTGCCGCGAGAGCGCCGGCACGCTGAACACCAGCCGCTGGAAGACGTCGACGTTGTCCGCGCCCATCTACGACACCCCGTATATCTCCTCTAGGTCGTCTATCGTTCGCTCGACGGAGAACCCCCCGACCGCCGCGCGGGTCGGCCTGTCGCCGTCGAGGCAGTCGGTGACGGCGCGCTCCATATCGTCGAGATCGCCGTGTTCGAAGCGGGCCCCGTTGTCGTCGCCGATAGTGCGGTCGAACGGGGGCACGTCGGCGGCGGCGACCGGAGTCCCGCAGGCGTTCGCCTCCAGCGTCGAGAGCCCGAGCGTGTCGCAGGTCGACGCGGTGACGAAGACGTCGAGCGCGGAGTAGAACGCCGGGAGGTCCTCTCGCGGCAGGAAATCGCGGAACTGCACGTTCGCCGGCGCGATCGCTTCGAGGTCGTCCCGGACCGGCCCCTCGCCCACCAGCTCGAACCGCAAATCGGGCCGCCGGTCGGCGAGTCGGAGGATCTCGTCGACGTGCTTCTTCCGGGTCATCCGACCGCTGTACCCCACCGTCGGCTCGTCGCTCGCGAACTTCGAGCCTTCCACCGGCCGAAACGTGTCGGTCTCGATGCCGACGGGGAGCTTCCGCGGCGTCACGTCCCGCCGGATCCGCGAGGTGGACGCGGTGACGCAGTCGAACGACCGGAGGAACCGGTTCTCGTAGGCCACGTACGCCCGACCGGCGATCCCCGCTAGAAACTCGAGCTTGAGCCCCTGAACGAAGTAGTCTTCCACGGGCGTGTGGTGGGTGTACACGGAAGTCACGTCGTGCTTCTTCGCGTATCGACGGCCCATCAGTCCGGTGGAGGCCGGGCCGTGACAGTGTACCACGTCGAGGTCCGGAAGCGTCGAGAGGCGTCGGTAGGTCGGGACTCGGTACTGGCTGTAAAAGGGATTCGGCAGCGACGGCACCGGTATCTCGCGCTCGTCGGGGTCGTGGCTGCTCGCCGGGTAGACGACGTACACCTCGTGGCCGCGGTCCTCGAGCCGGTCCCGCCACGCGCGGATCGTATACGTCACGCCGTCGATGCCGGGGAAGTAGCTGTCGGTGAAGAATCCGATGTTCATGCGAGGGCTCGCCGTCGACGTGTCGTCTGTCGCGCACCACCGTCGGAACACTCACCGGGGGCAGGCGACTGCGCCGATCCACCGCTGACCGCGGCCGTCATCGCCTCATCGGCCGCCGTCGCGCCGTCGTCGCGCGCGGATCGTCCCGCAGCGCCGTTGTCGTATCCAGGCTGTGCCACGGTTGTTACGTCGCGGATTTCCCTCGGACGTGCATCAACATTTTCATTTCCCGACCGACGCGATTCCGGTGGGAAGACGCCCGTCGCCCTGCAGCCCCACCATTAATCACTCGGAGCGCGAACGCCCGCCCATGATCACCAGCGATCGGATGGCGGCGGTCGACGCCAACGCCGCCGCCCTCGGCGTCCCTCGGAAGCAGCTGATGGAGTCGTCCGGCAACGCGGTCGCCCGCGAAGTCCGGGCGCTCGCCGACCCCGGTGCGAGCGTCGAACTGCTCTGCGGACGCGGGAACAACGGCGGGGACGCGTTCGTCGCGGCTCGCTTCCTCTCCGCGTACGACGTGGCCGTCCGCCTGCTCGGGCGCCCCGAGTCGATCCGGACCGAGATCGCCCGCGAGAACTGGGAGGCGCTCGAGAGCGCCGAGATTCCGACCGAGGCCGTCACCGACGCCGCCGATCTCGCGCTCGACGACCCGGACGTGATCGTCGACGCGATGCTCGGAACCGGGGTGGCGGGCGCGCTCCGAGAGCCGGAGCGCACCGCGGCGCGGCTGGTGAACGGGAGCGACGCCGCGGTCGTCGCCGTCGACGTTCCCTCCGGGATCGACGCCGACACCGGCGAGCCGACCGGGAGCGGCGCCGGGTCGGGTGGACCCGCCGAGAGCGAGGCCGGCGAGCCGGTTCGTGTCGACGCCGACCGCGTCGTCACCTTCCACGACGAGAAGCCCGGGCTGGCGGCGCTCGACGCCGACGTGACCGTCGCGGACATCGGCATCCCGGCGGCCGCGGAACGGTTCGCCGGTCCCGGCGACCTGCTCGGGCTCGCGCGCGATCCGAACTCCCACAAGGGGGAGAACGGCGAGGTGCTCGTGATCGGGGGCGGCCCGTACACCGGCGCGCCCTCGCTCTCGGCCCGGTCGGCCCTCCGGACGGGCGCCGACCTCGTCCGCGTCGCCTGCCCGGAGACGGTCGCGCGGACGGTACAGGGGTACTCCGCGGACCTGATCGTCCGCGGGCTTCCCGGCGACCGGATCGGTCCCGCCCACGTCGACCGCGCGCTGGAGCTCGCCGCCGGCAACGACGTCGTCGTCATCGGTCCGGGGCTCGGCGACGGCGCGAGCGAGTTCGTCCGGCGGTTCCTGTCGCGGTACGACGGGCGCGCGGTCGTCGACGCCGACGCGCTGCGCGTCGTCCCCGAGACCGACACGGACGCCGAGCTGGTCTGCACGCCGCATCAGGGCGAACTGGTGGGAATGGGCGGCGAGACCGCCGACGACCCCGACGAGCGCGCGGCGCTCGTCCGGTCGTTCGCCGACGAGATCGGCCACACCCTGCTCGTGAAGGGCGCCTACGACGTGGTCACCGACGGCGACGCGGTCCGACTGAACCGCACTGGCAACCCGGGGATGACCGTCGGCGGGACCGGCGACGTGCTCGCGGGCGCGGTCGGCGCGCTCGCGGCCGTGACCGACCCGTTCCGCGCCGCCGCGGTCGGGGCGTACGTCAACGGGCTGGCCGGCGACGCGGCGGCCGACGAGATGGGGTACGGGCTCGTGGCGACGGACTTACCCGACCGGCTTCCCGAGGCGATGCGTGATGAGTGACGATCCCGAAGACGGCTCCGCCTCCGAGCTGACCCACACCGACGCGTCCGGCGAGGTCAGAATGGTCGACGTGGGCGACAAGCCCGACACGAGCCGTCGCGCGGTCGCGCGCGGCGAGATCCGGCTGACGCCATCGACGATCGCGGCCGTCGAGGGCGACGAGGTCGGGAAGGGCGACGTGCTGGCGACCGCCCGAGTGGGCGCAGTGCAGGCCGTCAAACACACCTGGGAGACGATCCCGATGTGCCATCAGATCCCGATCACGAACGTCGACACCGACTTCGCGGTCGGCGACGACCGGATCGAGCTGACGGTCGCCGTGGAGACGACCGGGAAGACCGGCTGCGAGATGGAGGCGCTGGAGGGGGTGACAACCGGTCTCAACGTCGTTTGGGACATGGTGAAGGCCGCGGAGAAGGACGAGGACGGAGGGTACCCGGACACCGGAATCTCCGGCGTCGAGGTCGTCGAGAAGGAGAAACGGGCGATCGACGGCGGCGACTAAGGACGCCGGCGACGACCGGACGCCGAGATCGCGGACCGCGCCTCAGAACAGCCCGCTCACGTCGCCGTCGGCGTCGACGTCGATGTCCTCCGCGGCCGGCTCGGCGGGGAGCCCCGGCATCGTCATCACGTCCGCGGTCTTGACGACGACGAACCCGGCGCCCGCCGACGGCGACACCTCGCGGACGGTGAGCGTCCATCCCTCGGGGACGCCGGTCAGCGAGGGGTCGTCCGCGAAGGAGTACGGCGTCTTCGAGAGGCAGACGGGGAGGTCACCGTACCCCCACGCCTCGACGCGGTCGAGGTCCTCGTCGGCGCCGTCGACGTACTCGACGCCGTGGGCGCCGTACACCTCGCGAGCGACGGTCTCGATCTTCTGGCGGAGCGGGGCGTCGAGGTCGTACAGCGGCTCGAACGCCCCGGTTCCGGCGCGCTCGCGGACCAACTCCGCGAGGGTCATCGCCCCCTCGCCGCCGTCGCGGTAGGCGGTCGACCGCGCGACAGCGATTCCCGCGTCGGAAAGCGTCGACTCCAGGGCGAGGAGTTCCGACTCCGCGTCGTCCGGGAAGACGTTGACCGCGACGACCGCGGGGATCCCGAACGACTCCACGATCTCGACGTGGCGTTTCACGTTGTCGACGCCCGCCCGGACCGCCTCGGGGTCGGTCGCGTCCAACGTGTCGAAGTCGGCCGGCCACATCTCCAGCCCGTGCCGTTTCGCGCCGCGGACCGTCGCGACGACGACGGCCACGTCCGGGACGATCCCCTGGCGGGCGACGACGTGCGCGAACTTCTCGGCGCCGAGGTCCGCCCCGAAGCCGGCCTCGGTGACGAGGTAGTCGGCGAGCGACGCGCCGACGCGGTCGGCCACGAGCGTGTTGGTCCCGTGCGCGATGTTGGCGAACGGGCCGCCGTGGACGAACGCGGGGACGCCCTCGACGGTCTGGACGAGGTTCGGGCGGAACGCGTCGCGTAAGAGTGCTGTTGCGGCCCCCGTGACGTCGAGGTCGTCGGGCGTGACCGGGTTTCCGTCGGCGTCCTCGGCCAGCGCGATCCGACCGATCCGCTCTTTGAGGTCCGCGAGGTCCTCCGCGAGCCCGAGGACGGCCATCAGCTCCGAGGCGGCCGTGATGACGAACTCGTCCTCCCGCGGGACGCCGCGTGCGGGGCCGCCGAGTCCCACGACGGCCTCGCGGAGCGCGCGGTCGTTGACGTCGAGCGCGCGCGGCCAGTGGACGCGGCGCACGTCGATACCCGCGTCGTTTCCCTGATGGAGGTGGTTGTCGAGCGTCGCGGAGATCAGGTTGTGCGCGGCCGTGAGCGCGTGGATGTCACCGGTGAAGTGGAGGTTGATCGCCTCCATCGGAAGCACCTGCGAGTACCCGCCGCCGGCGGCGCCGCCCTTGATCCCGAAGACGGGACCGAGGGAGGGCTCTCGGACCGCGACCGCCGCGGACTCACCCAGCCCCGAGAGCGCCTGTCCGAGCCCCACCGAGGTCACGGTCTTCCCCTCTCCCTTCGGCGTCGGGGTCATCCCCGTGACGAGTACGGTCGTTCCGTCGTGCTCGCCCGCGACCGCGGAGCGGACGGCCGACTGCGTGAGCTTCGCGATCCCGTCGCCGCGGGGTTCGATCTCGTCGCGGGTCAGCCCGAGGTCGGCCGCGACCTCCTCGATGGGCCGCGGGGTCGCTGCGCGCGCGACGGCGAGGTCGGACTCCGGTCCGTCGGCTACGTCGGCTCCGTCGACCGTCGGATCTGCGTGCACCATACCGAAGCCTTCTCTCGGGACGGTTATGAGTCTTGGAAGCGTTCTCGGCCGATAAAAAACCGGTCGCGGGACGGCGAGCGTTCAGTCGTCGGCCGGCTCCGCGCCGTCCTGGGACTCGCCGCCGTCGTTCGCTCTCTCTCCGCCGTCGGTGACGGTGACCGCGATGTCCGCCGCAGCGGCCTTGTACTCGGGGATCTTCGCCCGCTCGTCGAGTACGTCGTTCGTGAGTCGGTTCGCGGAGGCGGCCGCGAAGTGCGGCGTCGTCCAGACGACGCCCTCCTTGATGTCCTCGGTCACCTGCGCTTTCACCTCGATCTCGCCGCGTCGGGACCGGAGCGTCACCATGTCACCCTCCTCGATGCCGTACTCTTCGGCGTCGTTCGGGTGCACGTCGACGAAGTTCTCCGGGTGCTGGCGCGAGAGCGTCGGCGACCGCCGACTCATCGTCCCCGTGTTGTAGTGCTCTTCGAGCCGAGCGGTGGTGAGGATCAGCGGATACTCCTCGTCGGGCACCTCCGCCGGCGGCTGGTGGCGGACGCCCTCGATCTGCCCGAGCCCGCTCTCGGTGTCGAACGAGTCCTCGTAGAGGTACTGATCGCCCTCGTCGCCCTCCTCGTAGCAGGGCCACTGGAGCCCAGTCTCGCCGAGCGCGTCGTAGGTCATCCCGTGGTAGATCGGACACACCTCGCGCAGCTCCTCGAAGACGGCCTCCACGTCGTCGAACCGGAACTCGTCCTCGCTGAAGAGGCGGCTCCCGACCTCCATCAGGATGTCGAGGTCGTGTTTCGTGTTCTCGTGGACCTTCTCGGCGCCGCGCATGCGCTGGACCCGGCGGTCGGTGTTGGTGACGGTGCCGCCGCGCTCCGCCCACGTCGTCGCCGGGAGGACCACGTCCGCGAGCTCCGCGGTCTCGGTCATGAAGATGTCCTGTGCGACCATGAAGTCCAGCGACTTCAGGCGCTTCTCGACCTCGTTACCGTCGGGCTCGCTCATGATCGGGTTCTCGCCCATCACGTACAGCCCCTTCACCGAGCGGCCCGCCTCGTGGGAGATCTCCACGTTGGTGAGGCCGGGCTCGTCGGGGACTTCGAACCCCCACACGTCCTCGACGCTCTCCCGTGCCTCGTCGTCGTCGACGAGCTGGTAGCCCGGGAGGACGTTCGGCATCGCGCCCACGTCGCTCGTCCCCTGAACGTTGTTCTGCCCGCGGAGGGGATTGACGCCGGTGCCGGGCTTGCCGAGGTTCCCCGTGATCAGCGCGAGGTTGATCTCGTTCTGGACGTTGTCGACGCCGCAGGTGTGCTGGCTCATCCCCATCCCGGTGAAGATGGCGGCGTTGTTCGCCATCGCGTACTTCTCGGCGGCGAGCTCGATATCTTCGAGCGGGACGCCGGCCTCCTCGGCGGCCGCCTCCTTGTCGAAGTCTTCGAGCGTCTCCTTCAGGTCCTCGAACCCCTCGGTGCGCTCCTCGATGAACCCCTCGTCGATCCAGCCCGCGTCCGGCTCCTCTTCGTGGCGTTCGAGGATCGTCTTCAGGACGACGTTGAGAAGCGGGATGTCGGCTCCGGGGTTGAGCTGGAGGTGCATGTGCCGCTCGGTCTCGTCGATCTCGAACGACCGGGTGGTCTTGTTGGCGTGCGGGTCGACCTGGATGACGGTCGCGCCCTCCAGCACGGCCTGCCGGAAGTACTGGCTGTTGGCGATCGGGTGTTGCTCGCCGGGGTTCGCGCCCTGGATCCAGAGCACGTCGGCGGACTCCTCTAAGTCGGCCATACTGTTCGTCATCGCGCCCGCGCCGAGGCTGGTCCGGAGCGCCCACACGGTCGAGGCGTGGCACATCCGCGTGCAGTTGTCGACGTTGTTCGTGCCGTACCGGCGCGCGATCTTCTGGAGGAGGTAGTTCTCCTCGTTCATCGTCTTCGAGGATCCGAAAAAGCCCATCGCGTCGGGACCGTGATCGTCGCGGATACCCTCCATCTCCGAGACGATTCGCGAATAGGCCTCCTCCCACGACGCCTCGCGGAACTCGCCGTCCTCCTTTATCAGAGGCTCTGTGAGCCGGTCCTCGTGGTCGACGACCTGCGTCGCCGCGCCGCCTTTGATGCAGACGCGTCCCTCGTTGACCGGCGCCTCCCCCCACGGCATGAAGTTCACGTCGCCGGGGTCGTCGCCCTGGTTCACCTTGATCCCGCAGCCGACGCCGCAGTACGGGCAGATGGTCTTCACCGGCTCGTCACCCTCAGTCGACATGGTTCTCACCTTGACGTACGATCATACGTAACGATCTGTGATGCCTCCTGCATGAGTGTGTCGGTGATTTCCGGTCTCGGACTGGTCCGATCCTCCGCGGCGGGCCGCGTGGTCACCGCCCGCCGACTTCGTCGACCCCGCCGAACCGTTTTGTCGACCGGGACCGTTCGACCGGCATGGACATCTCGCTCGCCGACGTCGAGAATCACGTCGCCGACCACGTCGAGGCGTACCGAGAATCGGCCCCCTTTCACCCGGTTGAGGCGGAAGCGATCGGGTCGCTCTCAGAGGCGTTCCGGGCCGGCGAGTACGGCAAGCGGGACGTGGAGTGGATCGTCCGCTGGTACTTCCGACGGGCCGTGACGGACATCGATCACGAGGAGCGGCGCGCGGTCGAGGACGCCGTCTCCGACGTGGAGCCCCGAGAGCTACGCGGCGCGATGTGGGACGCGATCGACGCGCTGGACGACGAGATCGGGGACCCCCCTCACCACCGCGCGCTCGACGCGCTCACCCGAATTCCGGGAATCGACGTGGCGGTCGCCTCCGCGCTGCTGTGGTTCCTCGATCCCGACGCGTACTTCGTCGTCGGCGAGCGCGAGTGGGTGACCGTCGCCGCGCTGACCGACGACGCTCGCGCCGGCGCCGACCTCGACGGTCCGTATCCGGAGCCCATGACCGTCGACGCGTACGATCGGTTCCTCGACGCGGTGCGAGACCTCGCCGACCGACTCGGCGTCGACCACTGGCGCCTGTACATGGTGATCCGGAGCGTTCACGCGGAGGCGGTCGAGGGGGAGCTATAAACGCGTTACCGGTCTAAAAACGGGGGAACGACGACCTCGGCGCGCTTCTCATCGCCGCGCACGACGACGCTCACCTCGGTGCCCGGCTCGACGTACTGCTCGTGGAGGTACCCCAACCCGATCGGCTCGTCGAGCGTGGGGCTCATCGTCCCGGAGGTCAGCTGGCCGATCCGCGTGAGGTCGCCGTCGGTGACGGCGTAGCCGTTTCGGGGGACGCCGCGCTCGAGCAGGCGGACCCCGACGAACTTCTCGTCGACGCCCTCCTCCTTCTGGGCCTCGAGGGCGTCGCGACCGACGAACTCCGTGTCGAGCTTCACGACGAACCCGATCCGGGCCTCGTAGGGACTCCGCGGCTCGGTCTCGGGATCGAAGTCCTGCCCGGAGAGGAGGAACCCCATCTCGACCCGGAGGGTGTCGCGCGCGCCGAGCCCGCAGGGCTGCGCGTCGCTCGGCGCGTCGGCGAACGTCCGCCAGACGGCCTCGGCGTCGCCGGCCGGGCACATCACCTCGAAGCCGTCTTCACCGGTGTAACCGGTTCGAGCGACCCAGCTGTCCGCCTCGTCGACCGCCGCCACCGTCGCCTCGAACTTCGAGAGATCGACGACCCGGTCAGTGGGCGTCGCGTCGTCGAGCGCGTCGGCCGCGTCCGGCCCCTGCACCGCGAGCATGGCCCAGTCGTCGGTGGCGTTCGTGACCGCGGCGTCGAGCCCCTCGCTGTCCCGGTAGTCGACCCACCGGTCGTACATCTGCTCGTCGTGACCGGCGTTGGGGACGAAGAGGTACGCGGGGTCGCCGGTGCCGGCGTCGAGGTCCCGGTCGAGTCCCGCGAGCGCGGCGGCGCTGTCGCCCGCCTCGATCCCGTCCGGGAGGCGGTAGACGACCGTGTCGTCGAGCATGACGCCGTCCTCGTTCGTGATCGCGGCGTACTGGGAGTCGCCCGGGTCGAGCGCGGTCACGTCGTTGGTCGTGAGCCGGTTCATCAGGGTGGCCGCGTCCGGCCCCGACACCTCGATCTCACCCATGTGTGACACGTCGAAGATCCCGAGCGAATCGCGGACCGCCGCGTGCTCCTCGCTGATGGAGTCGAACTCGACCGGCATCTGCCATCCGCCGAAGTCGGTGAACTTCGCGCCGCGATCCGCGTGGACCCCGTGGAGAGGGGTGCGTCGGTCTGACATGGCTGAACGGTTGTTCGGCCCCACCTAAGGTCTTACCATCGCGCACCTCTCGGGGATATCACGACGCTCCCGAAAGAGTTCCACTGCCGACAGCCTCAAGCCGTTTCCTCCCCCGGTATCGTACGTGACGCGGAACCTCTCCGGCCTGCTCGCGCCCGCCGCTGCGGTCCTGTTGGTCGCGGTCGTCGTCGCCGCGGTCGCGGGCGCGTGGCCCCCGTTCGTCGCGGTCGAGAGCGGAAGCATGGCCCCGGAGGTCGAGCGCGGCGACCTCGTCGTCGTCACGGCGACGGACCGGTTCCCGTGGGGCGGGCTCGTCGGCGCGGCGGAACCCGGCGCGCCGGCCACGTTCGGAAGCGCCGGCGACGTGGTCGTGTTCCATCCGCCGAGCGACGGCCAGCGGCCGATAATGCACCGGATCGCCTTTCCGGTGACCGCCGGCGAGGACTGGACGGAGCGGGCCGACCCCATGCTGCTCGACGGCGACTGCTCGACGATCGCGGCCTGTCCCGCTCCCTACGACGGGTACGTCACCTACGGCGACGCCAACGGCGAGTACGACCAGAGCGCCGGGATCGCCCCGATCGTCCGCGAGGAGTGGATCTCCGCCAAGGCGCTGTTCGTCGTCCCGAACCTCGGCTGGTTCCGAGTGGGCGTCGACGCCGCGATAGCGCGGGTGGGCGTTCTCCCGACCGCGATCGGATTCGGCGGCCTCGCCGCCGCCACCGGCGGGTTCGGCGCGCTCCTTCTCGGGCGGATAACGGCGCGGCGGAAGGTCAGAGACGAGCGCGATCGCTAGGGGACGGAGGCGCCGCTCCATCGACGGTCCGTCGCCGGTTACGACTCGTCGTCGGCTTCCCCGTCGTCCTCGCTGCCGTCGAGCGTCACCGAGTCGGTCGTGGCGTTTCGGAGGGCGTCGGACCGGCCGAACTCGCCGGGCGCGATCGCGAGCGTCCGGATCCCGTATCCGTTCGCGGTCTCGACGACCGGCTTGAAGTCGGTGTCCCGCGAGGCGATCGCGAGCGTCGACATCCGGCTCTCGGCCGCGAAGCGCGCGGCGTCGACCGCGAGCTTCACGTCGACGTCGCCGCTCGTGACGACGACCTCGAAGCCGCGGGCCTCCGCCGCCTGAATCAGTCCCGGAGTCGCGTGCTCGTCGAGGTAGAGCCGCGTCGTCACGAGCTGCCCCTCCGCCTCCGCCGCGACCCGCACGTCGTCGAGGTCGACGTCGAACTCCTCCCGCAACACGTTCGGCCCGTCGACGAACAGCGCCACGCCGACGGGGTCGTCGTCCGACCGGCTGGATTCCATGCCTCTTGGTGCGGTATCCGCGGAGATATGCGTGCTGGTCTGTCCCGGCGGCACCTGCGACCGTTTCGGGCAACGGGATGTCGAGATGGGACGCCACTGGTCCCGAGACGGAACGGGATTGATCCGTGAGAACATATCACTTATCCGTGCGTCCGTCGTAGTCCGGATATGATATCCCGCGTGCTGGTGCCGATGGACGAGTCGGAGATGGCGGAGCGCGCGCTGCGGTTCGCGCTGGAGGCGCACCCGGACGCGGAGATCGTCGTGCTCCACGTGGTGGGCCAGCCCTCCTCGATGATGGGCGGGGCGGCGGGCCTCGCGCTCGCCGACGACACCGAAGAGGCGGCGCGGGAACAGGCGAGCGATCTGCTCGAACACGCCCGCGATATCGCCGCCGAGAGCGGGATCGAGATCGACACGGAGGTGATGGCCGGCCATCCGGCGCGGTCGGTCGTCGACGCGAGCGAGGAATTCGACGTCGTCATTATCGGCAGCCACAGCGGGAGTCTCGCGGACCGACTGCTCGTCGGCAACATCGCCGAGAAGATCGTCCGGGGCTCCGCGTCGCCCGTGACCGTCGTTCGGTGAATCGCCCGCGTCGGCGAGCGGATTCGCGGACGTGACGCGTCGCCGTCGTTTCGGCTTCCAAACACCTTATATTCGTATTACCACCTGATCGACGACCGTAGTGAATATACGCAGTATTGAAGTAGTATGTTCAAGAATAACGGCATAAGATGTCTGAACCCGACGCATATACCGTCATTTCCGAACAGAACGATCACGATTGCACCACGGTACGTGCACATCCGCGCAACGAGACGTACCACGTCGTCGAGTACGCCGACGAGGACGCGCGGGAGCGCGTCGCAGACCTCCCGGTGGGCTCGGTGGTTAAGATGGAACTGTCGCGCGCCGGTCGCCGGAGCAACGTCTGGCGCGCCGAATCCGTCCGGACGGCGCACACCGACGGTGGAGCGACGGGAGAGTAGGAGAGAGTTGGGTGAGAGTTGGAGAGAGTTGGGGGGAGAGCAGGAAAGAACTGCGAAGGACGGCTCGGAATCGCTTATAAACGCTCGGAGACGGCCGTTCGCTTCCTTATAAGTCGCGGGTCAGGCGCGGGTTCGTCACGGCGCCGTCGGACGCGCCGGCGAAGTCGCGGGCGTACTTCGCGAGGATACCGCCCTCGTACTGCGGTTCCGGCGCCTTCCACTCCTCGCGTCGCTCGGCGAGCTCCTCCTCGCTGAGACCGACCGAGAGGTCGCGCTCCGGAATGTCGACGGTGACGTGGTCACCGTCCTCGATGAGCCCGATCGGGCCGCCGTCGGCCGCCTCGGGCGCGACGTGACCGATCATCGGGCCGCGGGTCGCGCCGGAGAAGCGGCCGTCGGTGAGCAGCGCCACGTCGTCCTCGTGGCCCGCGCCGACGACGGCGGCGGTGACGCCGAGCATCTCGCGCATCCCCGGGCCGCCGGTCGGCCCCTCGTTGCGGATCACGATCACGTCGCCGGAGTCGACCGCGCCCGACTGGACGTACTCCATCGCGTCCTCCTCGTTCTCGAACACGCGGGCCGGTCCCTCGTGGTAGAACTCGTCGTCGCCGGTCACCTTCAGGACCGAGCCGTTGGGCGCGAGGTTGCCGTCGAGGACCTTGATGGCGCCCTCGTCCTCCTTGGGGTCGTCGACGGTGTAGAGGAAGTCGGCCTCGATCTCGTCGTCGTCCGGAAGCGCGCCGCGCTCCTCCAGCTCGTCGAGCTCCTCGGCGAGAGTGCGTCCGGTGACGGTCATCGCGTCGCCGTGGAGGAGGTCGGCCTCCAGCAGGCGACGGAGCACGACCGGCACGCCGCCGATCTCGTGGAGGTCGTTCATCACGCGGCTCCCGCCGGGCTGGAGGTCCGCGATCTTCGGGGTGCGCCGCGAGATCTCGTCGAAGTCCTCGATCGAGAGGTCCACGTCGGCCTCGGCCGCCAGCGCGAGCAGGTGGAGCACGCCGTTCGTGGAGCCGCCGATGGCGGTCTGGAGCGCGATCGCGTTCTCGAACGACTCCCGCGAGAGGATGTCCGAGGGGCGGCGGTCCTCCTCGATACACTCCAGGGCGAGCTCGCCCGCGCGCTCGGCGACCTCGTAGCGCTCCGGGTCCTCGGCGGGCGCGGAGGCGGAGCCGAGCGGCGCCATCCCGAGCGCCTCGGAGATGGAGGCCATCGTGTTCGCCGTGAACATCCCGCCGCAGGAGCCCGCTCCGGGGCAGGCGTGGCGCTCCAGGTCGTCGAGCTCCTCGCCGCTCATGTCGCCTTCGGCGTAGGCGCCGACGCCCTCGAACACCTGCACGATGGTCACGTCGCGGCCGTCGTGTTGGCCGGGCATGATCGAGCCGCCGTAGAGGAACACGGAGGGCAGATCGGTGCGGATCGACGCCATCAGCATCCCGGGGAGGTTCTTGTCACAGCCGGCGACGGTCACCAGCGCGTCCATGCGCTCGCCGAAGGAGACCAGCTCGACGGAGTCGGCGATCACCTCGCGGGAGATGAGGCTCGCCTTCATCCCCTCGGTCCCCATCGAGATGGCGTCGGAGATGGTGATCGTCCCGAACTCGATCGGCATCCCGCCCGCCGCGTCGATCCCGTCGATCGCGGCGTCCGCCACGTCGTCGAGGTGGACGTTACACGGCGTGATGTCGGCCGCCGGGTTCGGCACGCCGATGATGGGCGAGGAGAGGTCCTCGTCGTCGAACCCCATCGCTCGGAACATCGCGCGGTGCGGGGCCTTGTCCGCCCCCTCCGTCACGTCTCTGCTCCGCAAGTCCTCGTCCTTCTCGCCTGCGAACCGGTCCGCATCGTTGCGACCTCGGGAGTCCTCTCCCTCTGACCGCGGCTGCTGTTCGCTCATACTCCATCCTGTCACTCGGGGGTCTTAAACGGACGCAACGGGGCGAGGGTTGCTCCGTGAGGCGAACCGATTCGGGGTGGAGGCTACCACTCGCCGTCGAAGGAGATCTCGACGCCGCAAGCGTCGGCGAACCGCCGGAGTTGTCGCTTTTTTGCGTCTTTCGAGAGGTTCGCGTTCAGGTAATACCCATCGCCGACTTCCTCGTAGAACCGCATTTCCTCCCCTGTTGGATTCACCGGCTGATCGTGTAACATCGCGTTCTTTTCACCCGGGACAAAGGGAAGCGGCGAGAGCTCGTCGATCAGATCGTGATCGCTTATGAGAAAATTGACGACGGCCGCCATCGCTTCAGTTTGCGTATCACCCGAGAATCCCGTCGTCTTGCCAGAGGCACCGATCTGGATTCCGTACTTTCCAGCACTATCTGACTCGGTGGTCGACGATGAGTTCGGGCTCTCGGCGCCGGTCTGGGTGGTCGGTCGAGTACCGTCTTCGCGATCCCGTTCCAGTTCCGCGATCAAGTCGTCGACGAGGGTCTTCGAGAGCGACTCCGCCGGCTGTGAGACGACCTCTCCGACCTGATCCACGACCGTCTCGCGGATGGATTCCGCGATTTCGTCCTTCTGTTCGGACAGCGCCGCGATCGCGTTCTGTCGGCGTTCCACCCGCTGATAGATCTCCGTCGAGGTTCCCGATTGGATCGACTCTTCGGACAGTGCGGCGAGCATCCAGTCGTTCGCCGTGAGGTCCGCTAGCTCAGCCTCTCCGAGACGTTCTACATCGGGGTGGCCACCATCTTTTCGAAGTCGAAACACGACGAACGACTTCCCGTTCGTGAGAAGTCCCCAATCGACCCACTCCTGTCGCATGTAGCTCCGTAGTTGGTCGGCGTGCGTATCGCTGATCGTCGTGTCACAGCCTTTCGCCTCGACGAACACCGCCGGTGAACCGTCGGCGAACAGCGCGTAGTCGACCTTCTTCTTCGACGACCCCATCTGGACCGAGTACTCCATCTCGATCCCGGTCGAGTAGAAGTCCCAGCCGAGAACGTCCCGTATAAACGGGTCTATAAGCCGCGCCCGAGTGTTCTGCTCGTCCATCTGCGGGGACGACTCGACGAGTGACCGGGAGCGTTCGACGTAGTCCGACACCGTCTCCTCGTCCATCTTTCCGAAATTTCGGTCGCGCATCCTCTTAAAAGTGAAACGTTGATGACTCTGACACACCAGTACGAGTGCCATCGTATCTTGGCCGGCGGAAACACACCCTGGTCCCCATCAGCCACTCAGGAAGCGATGTAGCCGCCAGTCCGTGCCGCGACATCTTCGATCCGTTCGTCGACAAGGCAGGTCATGCGAAGTTCTACCTCAGTGGCGCTGTTGAGAGTCGCGATCGACCAAGGGAGGGCGTGACTTCGCTTCCCGAGAGGGTCTCCCTCGTAGTCGTCGTCTCGAAGCGTGATCGACTCTTCATGGTAGGTTTTCGTGGAGAGTAGGACAGTGATGAGTTGGACGCCGTGGTTAGAGAGCCGCGGCGCTCCCAGAACGAGCATCGGACGGCCCTTGTCCGAAAGCGGATCGGTTCCCCAGACGATGTCACCGCGTTCTAACTCCTCGAACGCAGTCACTGGACCTCCTCCATCTCGTCGGTCCGTAGCTCTTCGAGGCGTTCCTCACCGTACTGTTCGTCTGCACCCTCGTGGTGTCGGTGGAGCCGGTACGCAGCTCGGAGCCGGTCCGTATCGTCCGTGATCGCCCAGTACGGGCTCTTGTGACGCACGAGATCTCGTTCCTTCAGTCGGGAGAGGATCGCGCTGACGGCGTCCGTCTCCAGCCCGAGTCGCTCGGCGATCGTCGCCGCCTTCCACGCGCGGTCGTCGTTCCGATCGAGGAACAACACGATCCGTTCGGTGTCGTTCTGCGTTTCGAACTCGCCGTCGTCGGCGCTCTCGAACTCGTCGATATCGATAGTGCCGCTCGACATACGCGACTGTTGGTACTGTCGGCCAATAGCTGTTTGGTGTGTTGGTGCGTTTGGTGTGATTCCTGAGAAACTCTCGTCTCACGAGGGCGGAGCAGACTCACACCCGCGCTTTCAACTCCACACGGTACCCGAACGGGTCCCGGACGTACACGGCGGGGGACTCGCCGGCCGCGCCGAGCGGCTCGTCGAGCGACTTCTCGATCTCGACGCCCGCCGCGTCCAGTTCGCCCTCGATCTCGTCGGCCGACTCCTCGACGACGACGGCGACGTGGTCGTAGTTCGTCGCCGTCGGCGGCTCGAACTCCTCGGTCGGCCAGCAGTGGATCACAGCAGTCGCCGACAGCCGTACGTCGAAGAAGGGCTTCTCGCCGGCCGCGTACGGCCCGTCCTCGATCCCGAAGCCGAGCCGCTCGCCGTAGAACTCCCGGGCGTCGCCGACGCCGTCGGCGGGGATCCGGAGGTTGACGTGGTCGATGTGGCGTGCCTGCATGGGGCCGAGTTCGGTCGCAAACGTGAAAAAGTGAGACGGTCGGAACCCGAATCAGATCGTCGGACTCCGAATCGGACGGTCGGACTCCGAGCCGGTGAGACCGAGCGCGCCCTATATATGTGTAGCCGTGGAACGATCACGCATGACTACGATCGGCCACGACGGACGGATCGCGGCGGCCGTCGGTCTCACCGCGCTCGGCGGGGTCGCGCTCGCCGTGCTCCTCGCCGGGGTTCCCACCGCGGGGACCGCGGGCGCGACGACCGGGGCGGGGTCGATGGGAATGATGGGCGGAATGGGCGGCGCGGCCGGACCGGGAATCGCCCCGTTCCTGTTCATGCTACTGTTCCTCGTGGCGCTCCTCGCCCTCGCATACGTCGGAGTTCGGGCGCTGTCCGCCGACGGAGCGGCCGAGACGGAAGATCGGGACGCCCGTCAGGACGCCGTCGACGAGGGCCCGATAGAGCGGGTCAAGCGGAAGTATACGGAGGGAGAGCTCAGCGAGACGGAGTTCGAACGGGCGCTGGAACGAGAGCTCGCGGACGAGGAGGCGGACGACGGGGCCGCCGCTGTCGATGGGGAATCGCGAGATCGCGCGGATCCGGCGTACGATCGGTAGTCGGCGAGGGCGGGAACGGACGGCGAACTGTCGAGCCGGTCAGGCGAACGCTTCGAGGATCCCCGCGCCGTCCGTGCTCCGGCCGAGATCGGGGAGCGTGGCGCGCTCCGGGTGGGGCATCAGCACGGCGACCGTCTCGCGCTCGCCCAGCACGCCGGCGACGTTGTCGGTGGAGCCGTTGGGGTTGGCCGCGTCGGTGACGTTTCCGTCGGCGTCGCAGTAGCGGAAGAGGACGCGGTCGTCGGCGACGAGGTCGGCGTGGGCCGCCTCGCTTATCTCGAAGCGCCCCTCGCCGTGCGCGATGGGGACCTCGATCACGTCGCCCTCGTCGTAGGCGGCGGTCCACGGCGTGTCCGCGCGCTCGACGCGCAGGTGGACGGGTTCGCACTGGAAGCGCGCGGAGGCGTTGGTGGTGAACGCGCCGGGAGTGAGCCCGGACTCCGAACCGATCTGCGCGCCGTTGCAGACGCCGATCACGGGGACGCCGTCGGCGGCCGCGGCGCGGACCTCCTCCATGATCGGGGACCGAGCCGCCATCGCGCCGGCGCGGAGGTAGTCGCCGTAGGAGAACCCGCCGGGGAGCACGATCCCCTCGGCGTCGGTCGGAAGGCCGTCCTCGTGCCAGACGCGCTCGGCGTCGACGCCGACGTGTTCGAGCGCGCGGACCGCGTCGCGGTCGCAGTTCGAACCGCCGAACTGGACGACGGCGACCGTCACGCCGACCACCTCGGGTGGGCGGCCGCGAGACCCGCGCCGGTGACGATCGTCGTCGTCGAGACGGCGACCGTCATCGCTCCGCGACCGCGACCTCGTAGTCGTGGATCGTCGGGTTCGCGAGCAGCCGCTCGGCCATCTCGTCGGCGCGCTCGGCGGCCTCGTCGGCGTCGGCGGCGTCGAGGTCGACTTCGAACCGGTCCGCCGACCGGAGGTCCGACAGCTCGAACCCGAGGCGTTCGAGGGCCTGCTGGGTCGTCTCGGCCTCCGGATCGAGGACGCCCCGCTTCAGGCGGACCGTCACCGTCGCGGTGTATGCCGTCATGTTCGGTAGTGCGGGGTCGTGTGTAAAAACCGTTTTGGAATGTCATTTATATACACATTCGTGGATATGCTCCGGTCGATCGTGCGGGCGGCAGGGCCGGCGCGGAGCGAAAGGGGCAAACCCCTCCGTGTTCTCCATCGGCTGTATGCAGCCGCTCGAACCATCGGAGGTGATCGTCGCATGACCCGCGAACTGACCGAAATCACGGTCGTCGGAGGAGACAAGACCGGACTCATCGCGCGGGTCACCTCCCTGCTGTTCGAGCGGGGGATCAACATCGAGGACCTCGATCAGGCGGTCCGCGAGGGCGTCTTCCGGATGACGACCCGCGTGGACGCCTCCGAGCTGGAGACCTCTCGGGGCGAGCTCCGGCGCGCGCTCGCCGAGCTCGGCCGCGAGCTCGACGTCGACATCCAAGTCCGGTTCCCGAGCGACCGCGACGCCCGTCGGATCGCGCTCCTGGTCACGAAGGAGACCCACGCGCCCGAGGCGTTGCTGGAGGCCGAGGCCAACGGCGATCTGGCCGACGACGGCGAGGAGGCCGAGATCCCGGTCGTGATCGGCAACCGCGGCGACCTCCGGTCGCTCGCGGAGCGCTACGACAAGCCCTTCTACGACGTGGGCGACGGCAACGGCAACACGGACGAGGAGCGCCTCCTCGACCTGCTGGCCGAGTACGACGTGGACCTGATCGCCCTGGCCCGCTACATGCGCATCCTCTCGCCGGAGGTCGTCTTCCGCTACGAGGGCCGGATCATCAACGTCCACCCCTCCCTCCTGCCGGCGTTTCCCGGCGCGGAGGCGTACCGCCAGGCGAAGGACGCGGGCGTTCGCATCGCGGGCGTCACCGCCCACTACGTGACCACCGACCTCGATCAGGGACCGGTGATCGCCCAGCGCGCCTTCGACGTGCCCCCGGGCGCCGACGTCGCCGAGATCAAGCGCCGCGGGCAGCCCCTCGAGGCCGACGTGCTGCTCGACGCGGTCCGGCTCCACCTCGCGGACGGGATCGCGATCCACCGCGGCACGGTCCACGTCCGCGAGGACGCCGACGTCGACGCCCAACTGGGGCTGAGCGAGGCCGCGGTCGACGCGAACCCGGACGAGCCGGTCGACGGCGAGCCGCTGTCGCGGTCGCAGGTACCGACCGCCGAGAGCGACTGAGCCGGTTTCGTTTTGGCGCACCCGCGGGAAGCGCCCGCGAGAAGCGCCTGCCTCTTTAAGCGCTCGCGAGACGTATCGCCGCCTATGCGATCGCAGCGAGCCCTCCGCCGGTTCGTCGCCGACGCCAGCGCGGTCGTGCGCAGCGACGAGCGCATGATCCTGCTCTTCTTAGTGCTCCTGTCGGTCGCCGCGCTCGCCGTGTTCCTCCACTACACCGTCTCCCTCCTCGACTGGCTCCCGGACGTGCTCCCGCCGGGGCTGCCGCGGCCGGGGAGCTCCAACCTGTTGAGCCGTATTTTCCGACAGGGGGTTAACTGAAACGACCGGTTGCTGAAGAGTTCGTATTGATCGCCAAGGACTCTCCCGGCTCAGAGAGACGTCTCAGTAGTCGTGCGAGATACGGGGCGCGTATTTTGCAGAGCAAGTCTCGTTGCTCCTCAGCTCGGTACAACTGCGAGTGGATCGGAGTTATTCGAGTGATTTCGCGCGATTCTGGAAATCGCCGCCACAGTCACATGTGCCGGGATGGGCGTCCGATTCGACAATGGCGCCACATTCCAAGCACTCGTAGGTGGAGGCGCTTGTCGGGTCATTCTCGTTCTCGACGTCTTGTCCGTGAGGCATACGACACGGTATTCGGGTGCCCGCCTTGAAATATTAATGGTAAGAGGTATATAAGGGGATAAAATCACCTCCGCTCCCGCTCGTAGATGCCATGCTGTCGAACTCACGTTCTGTATCTCGCACGCAGTTTCTGGCGGAGTGTGGATAGATCGGAGACACCCGTCGGTATGTGGATCACCTGCATCGATCGCAACCATCGCGGAATCTGTCGCGTGATAAGGGATTCAACGGCGGCAAGAGCCTCTACGAATCGTCTATCGCCGTCCGCACCCGGTCGTGGAACTCTCGAAGGGCCGCCGACTCGTCGCCCGCGAGCACCGCGTCCGAATCGACGAGCGTCGCGAGCCCGAACGCGAGCGGGGTCGGCGAGTCGACGGCCTGATCGACGACGGAGAGGTCGCCCTCGTCGATCCGCTCGGCGACCGCGCGGATCCGAGAGGCGTCGAGCCGGTCGTCTAACAGCTCGCGGTACGTCTCCTCGATCACCGCGAAGTCGTCGAGCCCCTCCGCGAGCGAGAGCAGCGTCTCCGCGGACACCTGCTGTTCGGCCGCCGACTTCTCATGTCCCTTGTACCGCTTGAGGATCATGAGCGAGCGCGTCGCGTTGATCCGGAAGTAGCGCTGGAGGAGGTCGGTCCCCCGCAGCGCCGCCCGGAGGTCCCCGCGGACCGCCTCGGGGTCCAAATCGCGGAGGATTCCGGCCACGTCGACCTTGCGATTCAGCGGGAGCGCGAGGCTGAACCCGCGGTCGGCGACCGCCACCGTCGGCTCGGCGTCGGTGCGGGCCCGGCACTCGGCGGCGACCAGCCGCGAGAGGCCCTCGTTGAACCGCCGGCCGTACGTCGCGTGGACGTGGAACCGGCGCTTGTACGCGTCGCGGTCGAGCACCTCCTCGACGGCGAGTCGCGACGGGGTCGACACGCTCTCAGCGCCCGCGTACGCGACCTGCTCGTCGTACATGCGGGTGATCGCTCGCACCGAGTTCCCGTCGATCGGGAGCTCCCGCAGCCACGCGCGGACCGCGGGGGGACCGCCGCGCTCCAGCCGGTCGAGCAGGTCGGCCTGAAACGCGAGCACCTCGGACGCGAGGTCGGCCGACAGCGGGAGCCGCTCGGCGTACCACGTGGGGACCGTCGGGCGCTCGTCGGTCCGGTCGGCGTACACCTTCGAGCCGCGGCGATAGCGAAACGCGAACCGCTCGCCGCCGAGCGCGAACACGTCGCCCGGGGCGAGCGTGTCGAGGTAGTTCTCGTCGAGCGTCCCGACCGGCTCGCCGTCGCGGGTGACCACGTCGCAACCGAACGAGTCGGGGATCGTCCCGACGTTCGTCATGTAGATGACCCGCGCGAGCCGTCCGCGCTTGCCGACGAGCGTCTCGCCGACCGGGTACTCCTCGCGGTGATGCTCGCCGTCCGGCGGGTCGTTCGCGTCGCGCCACACCTTCGGGTAGACGTTCCGGTCCGCCAGCCCCTCGTGGTCGCCGGTGAGGTACCGCATGAGCCGCTCGTACTCGTCGGTCCCGAACGCGCGGTACGGATGCGCGCGTCGGAGGACCTCGCGGATCTCCCGGTCGGGGCGGACCCGGTTGATCGCCATCCCGTAGACGTGTTGGGCGGCCACGTCGGCGGCGCCCTCGGGGAGCGACACGCCGTCGACGAACCCCGCCTCGGCGCGGGCGAGCATCGCCGCGCACTCGACCAGCTCGTCGCGGTCGAGCGCGAACACCCGCCCCTCGACGGTCTCGCCGGGGCTGTGGCCCGCGCGGCCGACGCGCTGGAGCAGCGCCGCGACCGACTTCGGCGACCCCACCTGCACGACCAGATCGAGGTGGGGCATGTCGATGCCGAGTTCGAGGCTCGTCGAGGTGGTCACCACGTCCAGCGTGCCCGCCTTCAACCCCTCCTCGATCCGGGTGCGCTGGCCCTCGCCGAGGCTCCCGTGGTGACAGCCCGAGTCCGACTCGTCGTAGTCGAACCGCTCGCGGAGCTCCCGGAGGGTGCGCTCGGCGCCCGACCGCGAGTTCGCGAACACCAGCGTGTTCTCGTGGTTCTCGATCAGCTCGTGGAGCGCGTCGTAGAACCGGTCGGTGACGACGGAGTCGGAAGTGTAGACGAGATCGGCCGCCGGCGTCCGGAGTTGCAGATCGAACTCGCGGCCGAACCGGGCGTCCACGACCTCGCAGTCGCGAGGGCCGAACCCGCCCGTCTCGCCGACCTCGCCGGCGACGCGCTCGCGCCCGACGAGGAAGTCGGCGACCTCGTCGAGCGGCTCGACCGTCGCGGAACAGCCGATCCGGGTCGGCGAGCCGTCGGCCAGCTCCGTCAGCCGCTCCAGCGACACCGAGAGGTGGGTGCCGCGCTTGTTCCCCGCCAGCGCGTGGATCTCGTCGACGACGACGTACTCGACGGTGCGGAGCTTCTCTCTGAACCGCGGCGCGTTGAGCAGGATCGCCAGCGTCTCCGGCGTGGTGTTGAGCACGTGCGGCGTCTCCTCCAGCATCGCTCGTCGATCGCCCTCGCTCGTGTCGCCGTGGCGGATCGCCTGGCGAACGCCGGGGCCGGGAGCGCCTTCCTCGTCCTCGCCCTCGGCCGATAGCTCTCTCGCGATCCCGTCGAGCGGCGCTTCGAGGTTGCGCTCGATGTCGTTCGCGAGCGACTTCAGCGGGGAGACGTACAGGCAGTAGACGGAGTTCTCCAGCTCGTCGGCCCGATCGCGCGCGAAGAGGTCGTCGAGGACCGCGGTGAAGGCGGCGAGCGTCTTCCCGCTCCCAGTCGGCGCGGCGACGAGGCAGTTCTCTCCGGCGTCGACGTGAGGGATCGCTCCGCGCTGCGGCGGCGTGAACAGGCCGCCGTTCTCGTCGACGTGCGGGGCGAACTGCGAGACCCACCACCGGCGGACCGGCGGCGAGAGCCGACCGAGCACGTCGGTGTCGGGGATCGGAACCGTCTCCGGGTCGAACTCGACGGCTGGCGCGTCATCGCCCGAGAGGGTCTCGCGGAGGAGCGCTCGCGCCGACGGCTCGGAGCGCTCCCCGCCTCCGTCCGAGTCGCTGTCCGTGAGTTCGCTCACTGTCGGTCACTGGGCGCGCCGCGGGAAAGCGGTTACGTCGGATGCGACGCGGAGCGGTCCGTGAGCCCGCGATCCGCCCCGTTTTCACGCGAACCGCCCCGTTTATCCGGGGTCCGCCCGTGGCGCCGCACGTATGAGTGGAACCTCGGCGACGCCGGAACGGGAGATCGACCGGAACCTCTTCGTCACCGTCTCGGGGCCGCCGGGCTGCGGCGCGACGACGCTGGTGAAGGGGATCGCGGCCGCGCTCGACTGCGGCTACGTCTCCGGCGGCGAGCTGTTCCGCGAGATCGCGGCCGAGCGCGACATGAGCCTCTCGCAGCTGATCGCGAAGGCCGGCGAGTCGGAGGAGATCGACCGCGCGCTCGACAGGCGGCTCCGCCGGATCGCCGAGAAGTGGGGGACCGCGAACAAGGCGTTCGTCCTCGAGTCGCGGCTCGCCGGCTGGATCGCCGGGAACCGCGCCGACATGCGGATCTGGCTCGACGCGCCCGACGAGGTGCGCGCCGACCGAACCCTCGACCGCGAGGAGATGACATCGGAGATGCAGGTCCGCGAGGTGATCGAAGAGCAGCGCTACCAGTCGTACTACGGGATCGACCTGTCCGACCGGTCCATCTACGACCTCGCGATCAACACCGGGCGCTGGGACGCCGAGGCGACGCTGGACCTGGCGCTCACCGCGATCGAGGGATACGACGTGGAGTCCGACGAGGGCGCGTTCGACACGCCGGACTTCGATATCTAACTACCCGGTCACCGCGTTTCACCCTCGCCATCGCTGCAGCGGTCAGACCACGACCGACCCGAACGGGTACGCCGGCGAGTCCGCCGACCAGACGGTCCCGGACTCGACGTCGACGAGGGACACGCGGTCGTCGTCGTGGTGCGAGACGGCGAGTCGCCCGTCGTCCACCGGCGTCGCGACCAGTCCGGGCGCCGGCGTCTCGACGACCGCGCCGTCGAGCGACCGGAGTCGGGCGGCGCCCGCGTCGAGCACCCACCGCTCGCCGGCGGCTTCGAAGACGTCGACGGGGCGGGAGAACCCCTCGTGGACCGCGATCGGCTCCAGATCCCGGTCGAACTCGTGGACGATACCGTCGCCGCGGCCGGGGACGAACACGCGGTCCCCGGTCGCGACGAGGTCGTACGGGTCGGCGCCGACCGCGGCCTCGACGCGGACCGGTCCGGCGGAGGCGGCGTCCCCCTCGGCGTCACCGCCGGTCTCGAAGGCGACCACGCGCGCCCCGCGCTGGTCGACCGCGTATCCTCGGTCCCCGTTCGGCGAGATCGCGACGCCCTGCACGCGTGCGTCCGGCCCGGCGTCGATCGCGCCGATCCGCTCGTGACTCTCGGTGTCGACGACGTCGACGACGCCCTCGCGGCGGCTCCCGGAGTAGAGCCGGCCGCCGCCCGGGGCGACAGCGATCTCGTGCGGCTCCGCGCCGACGGCGACGCGGTCGACGAGCGTCAGGGCCTCGGGATCGACGACGGCGAGGGCGTCGCCGGCGGAACAGGAGACGTACAGCTCGCCGTTCGCGGCCGCGAAGTGCGACGGCCCCAACACGCCGGTCTCGATCCGGGTCACCCCGCCGCTCGGGTCGACTGCGGTGACGGCGCGCTCGCCCATGGTCGCGACGACGGTCCGCCCGCGACACGTCGTCGCGTGGACCGGGTGGCTCCCGACCGGGACCTCGCCGAGCCGGTCCCCGGTGTCGAGCGCGAACAGCGCCAGGAGGTCGTCCCCCTCGCAGGGGACCGCGAGGACGCGGTCGGCGGGGGAGGAGGCGTCGCCCTGCCCGTCGCTCCCGGTCATCCCGTACAGGAGAAGTCGCCGCCGCCGTCGTCGCCGCCGACGCTCCCCTCCGTCGGGACCACGGCGTTCGTCGCCGTCTCGACGGGGTACCGCCCGCGGTCGCCCTCGACGTTCGCCCACTCGCCGAAGCCGCCGTCGTACAGCCGCACGTCCTCGAACCCGATCGCCTTCAGCGTCACCCACGTCGAGGTCGGGTCCACGTTGTCGTCGCCGTAGACGACGACGGTCCCGCTCCGGTCCAGTTCGGCCTCGACCTCGTACAGCCGGACCAGTCGGCCGGGGTCGGTCATCCGGCGACCCGCGACGTTGCCGACCCAGTGCACGTCGACCGCGCCGGGGAGGTGGCCGTGGCGGTCGTGGTCGTCGTTCAGGGCGTCGGAGCCCGCGGCGGCGAGGTACGCCTCGGGCACGCGCACGTCGACGAGCCCCGGACCGTCGCCGTTGAACGTCCCGACCCGGTCGGCGAGCCACTCGCGGGTGACCCACGCCGAAGACGCGGGGTCGGGCTCGTAGTCGGTCGGGGAGATCCGGTCCCGCGATCCCGTTCCGAGGCGACCGTTCCAGGCGGAGAGCCCGCCGTTGAGGACGCGGATCGACCCCTCGTGGCCGACCGCGGCGAGCGCGAACGCGACGCGGGTGACCCGGGAGCCGACGCTCGCGCCGTAGACGAGCACGTCGTCGTCCGGGGACACGCCGATCTCGCCGAACGCGTCCGCGATCGCGTCGGTGTCGGGTACGTCGCCGTCGTCCGTCGACTCGCGGCTCGTGATCGCGTCGAACGGCACGCGCCGGGCGCGGTAGACGCGCTCCTCGCGGAAGCGCTCCGCGTCGCGCGCGTCGAGCACGACCGCGTCCTCGCGGTTGTCGGCGAGCCAGCTCGGCCCGACGAAGTGACCCACGTTCCCCGACACCTCGTTCTGCGCCGCCACGTCGGCGGGGGTCGTCACGCCGAGACAGCCGGCCGTACTCGCCGCGCCCGCGACGGTCGCACCCGCAGCCGCGCGCAGCAGTCCGCGTCGCGTGGCGTTCTCAGCGTCTCGGGTAGCGCTCTCGTCGTCGTTCGGTGGTTCTCGTGTCATCTATCCGCAGTAGCAGTGGTCGTCCATACACCACGACGCCTCCATCTCGCCGAACGCGATCCCGAGCGAGGCGAGCGACGCCTGCACCTGCGCCACGGCGTCGCCCTCCGGGCGGACGGTGCCGGCGGCGGCTCCGGTGGGCGCCTCGCCGACCCCGATCGTCTCGATCACCTCGCGGCTCGCGTGCTCGATCACGGCGACCTGGTTGGCGTCCTGCACGGGGACGTACAGCTTCTCGCGGTTCGGTCCCCACGACGCCGAGATGCTGCTCCCGCCGACGTCGAGGGTCGCCTCGTACTCGAAGCTCTCTAAGTCGATCACGCCGACGCCCTCGCCGGGAATGAGGAGGTACGCGGCCTCGCTGTCCGGGGACACCTCGCTCGTGATCGGCGCGCCGGGGAGCCCGTCGTCGCGGGTGATCTTCCCGACCTCCTCGGGGTTCTCGGGGTCGGCGATGTCCCAGAGGCTCTCGGAGCCCTCGCGGGCCACCTCGGGCTCGCCGCCGAGGGTTCCCTCCCCGTTCTCGACGAGGAGGTACTCCCCGTCGAACGCGGCGGTACACATGAACGGGAGGACGTTCCCCTCGGTGACCGGCTCGCCGGCGTCGACGCGCGCGACCGTCTCGAACGGGTCGACGCTCAGCACGCGGATCGCCTCGTCGGCGACGTCGACGACGAACGCGTAGTCGCCGTCGGGCCCGAGCGTCATGTCGCAGGGGCCGACGTAGCCGGTCTCGATCTCCGCGGTCACCTCGCCGAAGGCGTCGCTGTCGCGGTCGGCGTCGACGCGGAAGATCGCGTGGTTCTCGTCGCCCTCGGGCGCCATCCCGGTGGTCCCGCCCGAGGCGATGAGCAGGTGGTTCCCGTCGGGGGTCACGTTCGGGTAGTTCGGGCCGTAGCCGGTCTCGACGTAGGCGACCTCCTCTAACGTCCGCTGGTCGACCCCCCGAACGCCGCCGGAGACGTTGAGCCAGAGCACGTCGTGGTCGGCGTCGATCCCGGTGGAGTACTGGTTGGCCGGGAACGAGGCGGTGGTCCCGAGGAACGCCGAGGTGAGCAGCTCGTCCGACTCGGTGTCGATCACGCTGACGGTTCGGTCCCCGTTGTTGAACACGAACATCGTCGGCTCGGGGTCGTCCCCGTCCCCGCCGCCTCCCCCGTCGGAACAGCCAGCGAGGGCCGCGGTCGCGCCGACCGCACCGGAACTCTTGAGCAGGCGCCGCCGGGCGACCCCCTCCGCGAAGGGGTTCCGGCGGTCGTCGTTCGCCAGATCGCTTCCCTTCGCGGGGCGCGGGTCCGCGCTCCCCTCCGAGGAGCGCGAGTCCGCGTCGGCCGTCCCGCAGCCGCAGTCGTCGCTCATACCCACGCAACGCGTCTCACGGCTAAAGGCCCGCCGGACGCCCCGTTCGTTGCCCCGTGTGTCACGTTCAGGCAATTATTGCACCTTTCTCCGACCCGAGGGAGCCGTTACCGTCTCCAGCGACGCTTTAGGTGCGGGCGTAGTGTGTCCCGGTAATGTTGCTGTCGCCCGTCGCCTACGTCGGCGTCTCTATCGCGGTCGGGTTGTCGTTCGGGGTCCTGCTACAGAAGGCGCGGTTCTGCTTCGTCAGCGCCTTCCGCGATTTCGTCGCGTTCAAAGACACCCGCGTGCTGAAGGGGCTGCTCGCGGGGATCGCCGTGATGACCGTGTTCTGGAGCGTGCAGGCCACGTTCGGCTACTTCCGCGGCTTCTGGACGCCCGCCTGGGGGCTCGGATCGCTGTTCGGCGGGTTCGTCTTCGGGCTCGGGATGACCCTGGCCGGCGGCTGCGCGTCCGGCACCCTCTACCGCGCCGGACAGGGGTACCTCCAGTTCTGGCTCGTGCTCCTCTTCATGTTCGTCGGCTACGTCCTGTTCGCGTTCGCGTTCCCCGTCGCGGAGACGTACTACTTCGCGACGCTGAACCCGTTCGAGGGGCGGACGCTGTACCTCTCCCTCCCGTTTTCGCCGGCGGTTATCGGAGCCGGGGCCGTCGCGCTCGGCACCCTCGCGTACGCGTTCGTGAAGGGGAGAAGTCAGCTCCCCGACGACCCCTCCGGCGGGACCGGCGTGGGCGCCGACACCCGCGCGCAGGCGGCGGTCGGTGCCTCCCGGACGCTCTCGGCCGTCTCGGTCGGCCTGCGAGGTATCGCTGACGGGACCGTCGAATACGTCCGCGGGCTTCGCGACGACGACCGGCCGCTGACGGTCCGGCTCCGCGACTCGTGGGACGCCCGGACCGCGGGCGTGGCGATGGCGCTCGTCGCGAGCCTCTGGTTCTACGTGCACGGCCACTGGGCGATCACCGGCAGCGAGGCGCGCTGGGCCGGCTACCTGCTTGCGGGCGCCGGGTTCGACGTGGCGAGCGTCGAGTACTGGGGATCGATCCTGTTCCGCGACGGGAACATCTCGCTGACCATCGACATGGTGATGATCGCGTCGCTCATCGTCGGCTCCTTCGTCGCCGCGTACGCCTCCGGCGACTTCCGGATCCGAAAGCCGAAGCTGAACCGGGTCCCGAACTACGCGGTCGGCGGGCTCCTGATGGGCGTCGGCTCGCGGCTCGCGGCGGGCTGTAACATCGCGAACCTCTTCTCGGGGATCGCGCTGCTGTCGGTCCACTCCTTCCTCGCCGGCGCGGGGATCATCCTCGGCGTCTACGTGATGACCCACTACATGTACCGCGAGGTCGGCTGCGCGATTTAAATAGTACTAGGTAATGCGCGATTTTTCAGGGCTGCGAGGTTCTTCGAAGCTCTAACCGCTTACTTATAAACCGCTGCTACGGTGAAGACCTCCAAAGCCCCAGCCGAGAAGCCGACGTACGCTCGCTGCGCTCCTCACTCGCTCGCTATCGCTCCCTCGTTGGTGCTTGCGTCGCTTACGTCGGCTTCTCGGCTGCCCCTTTGAGTCCCGCCCTGCACAGCACTGCAGCCTCACGCCTCCCCAGCCTCGCGGCTCTCTCCGGTCGCCGCGTCCCTCGCACGCGCTGACTCGCGGCCGCCGAAGGCGGCCGCTCTCAGGCACGCGCCCACGCACCAGCGTACCACTTCTGAATCAGCGTCGATGTCGCACGGCTGCAAAGATACTTAAAGGCGAGAAAACCGCGAAAAAGCCGACCGCCCGCTCAGGCGTCCGCCGCCGCGCCGGCCTCCAGATCGAAGTCCCACTCCTCGTAGCCGCCGGCCATGCTGGCGACGAGCACGTCGTCCTCGACGCCCTCATAGCTCTGGATCAGCATCGCGGCCTGCTTCGACGACTGGCCGACCGGGCACGCACAGACCACGTCGGTGTCGTCCCAGTCGATGTCGGGGACCTGCGAGGGGAGGTCGCCCAGCGGCACGTTGATCGCGCCGGGGATGTGCCCCTGCTCGTACTGTTCGGGCGGTCGCGTGTCGATGACGCGGATGTCGCCCTGCTGAACGCGCTCGTTGACTTCCTCGGGGGTGAGTTCTTCGACCATGATTACTCCTTCCGCATGAAGATGCGGTAGCGACCGTCGCCCGACTTCCACACCTTGGCGGTCGCGTCGTCGCCGACCGCCTTCGGGACGTTCTCGGTGCTCGGGACGTGGTCGGTCTTCTGGACCAGCACGTCGCCCGCGTCGAGCCCGGAGATCGCCTTCTTCGCCTCGACCTGCGGGTACGGACAGACCTCGCCGGTCATGTCCTGTACCTCGGTCGCGTCTGCCAAGAGCGCTTCGGCGGTCTCGTCGTCGAGCTCGTCGGGCATCTCGACGACGTCGTCCCACGATGGTTGGCTCATACGGGCCGTTACGCGTCTGTCCCGGTAACCCCTTTCGTGACCGGCAGTCTTCTCCCGTATCTCGGACGGACGATCGCGGCGCACGACCGCGATAGGCGTCGAGACAACCGTTTCCGTCGGACTCTTATCGGGCTGCGATCTACGGAACCCATGAGCGAGTACGTCGTCGACGAGTCGACGATCTTCGAGACGCCGCTTCTAGAGCTCGATCTCGACATCGAGTCGGACGCGGACGTGTACGCGAAAGCCGAGTGGTTCAACCTCTACGACGCCCCGCACGGCGGCGGCTCGGTCAAGTCCCGGATCGCGAAGGGGATGCTGGACGGCGCCGAGGAGCGCGGGGACCTCGACCCCGGCGTCACCGTCATCGAGCCGACCTCGGGCAACACGGGCAGCGAGGTGGCGCGGCTCGCGAACGCCCGCGGCTACGACGTGGAGATCGTCATGCCCGACAACGCCGCCGGCGGGAAGGTCGACGCCGTCCGCGACGCCGGCGCGGAGATCCACTTCGTCGACGCCAATCTCGGCTACGACGCCGTCATCGAGCGCTGCGAGGAGATCGTCGCCGCGGACCCCGGCGCTTACTACCGACCGAACCAGTACGAGAACCCCGACAACCCCGGCACCCACGAGCGGACGACCGCCCGGGAGATCTACGAGGCGACCGACGGCGAGGTGACCCACTTCGTCGCCGGCGTCGGTACCGGGGGGACGATCACCGGGACGGGGCGCGGGCTGACCGACCTGACCGACGGCGCGGCGGAGATCGTCGGCTTCGAGCCCGACGAACAGCTCCACGCCATCGACGGCCTGAAGTACCTCAAGTCGGGCGACCACTACCACCCCGACACGTACGACGAGTCCGTCCTCGACCGGACGGAGTACGTCACGACGTCGGACGCCTACGACCGGGCGCGGGCGCTCCGCGAGCGCTACCTGGACGACCCGGTGCCGATCGCTGACCTCGGCCGACACGACGAGGCGACGGTCCGCGAACACCTCCGGGTCGGCGACCAGTTCGTCGTGGGCACGTCCTCGGGCGGGGGCGCGGCGGCGGTCGCCGGGCTCGACGCGGCCGGCGACATCGCGGACGACGACGTGGTCGTGTTCATGCTGTGCGACCGCGGCGACAAGTACGCCGACATCCCGCTGTGGGAGGACTATTTATAAAGAGAGTCGACCGCGTCGGCGTCGGTGACGTATCCGCTGCCGACGGTCTACCGTCCGCCGCTGGCCGCCGGGATGACCCGGACCTGCGCGTCGTCAGGGACTTCCGCGTCGAGGCCGTCGACGGGCGTGCCCTCGACGTACACGTTGATGAACTCCTTGATCTCGCCGTCTTCGATCACGCTGTCTCTGAGTTCCGAGCCGTGCTCGTCCGCGTGGTTCTCGAACAGTTCGCGGACCGTCTCGCCGGCGACCTCGACTTCCGAGGTCGACGACCCCCCGACGAGCACGGCCGGCAGTTTGATCGTGGCCATACGTCCCGTTCGGTGCCCACTTCAAAAAGGGACGCGCCGGCGGCAACCTCCCTCCCTCGTCTGAGACGAAGACGACCGGCAGGGCGCAACGGCTGACTCCCGGTCAGAACGCGATCGATCGTGGGCCGCGATCGCACCTCCGAGAAGCCGGCAGTACCTCCGGTGGGCGGCCTGCTTATGCGTTTCCGGTGCGAAGTGGTACCGAATGAGCGATCTCGACCTCGACCCCACCCAGCTCGACCGGTACTCCAGACACATCATCATGGACGACGTGGGTCCCGAGGGCCAGAAGGCCCTGCTCGACGCCGAGGTGCTCGTTCTCGGCGCCGGCGGGCTCGGCGCGCCGATCATCCAGTACCTCGCAGCGGCCGGCGTCGGCACTCTCGGGATCGCCGACGACGACGAGGTTGAGCTGTCGAACCTCCAGCGCCAGGTGATCCACGGGAACGACGACGTGGGCCGCAAGAAGGTCGACTCCGCCGCCGACTTCGTCGAACAGCTCAACCCGGACGTGGACGTGCGGAAACACGAGCTCCGCGTCCGCCCCGACAACATCGAGGACCTCATCGACGGCTACGACTTCGTCGTCGACGGGACGGACAACTTCGCGACGCGGTACCTCGTCAACGACGCCTGCACGCTCGCCGGGATCCCCTTCTCGCACGGCTCCATCTTCAAGTTCGAGGGGCAGGTGACGACGTTCGCGGGCGGCGACGACTCCCCGTGTTACCGCTGTCTGTTCCCCGAGGCGCCGCCGGCCGGGATGGTCCCGAACTGCGCGACCGCGGGCGTCCTCGGCGTCCTGCCGGGCACCGTCGGCTGTCTGCAGGCGACCGAGACGGTCAAACACATCATCGGCGAGGGCGAGACGCTCGACGGCTCGATGCTGTTCTTCGACGCGCTCGACATGGAGTTCGACAAGGTCGAGATCCCCAAGCGCGACGACTGCCCCGTCTGCGGCGACGACCCCGCCATCGAGTCGGTCCACGACGTGGAGTACACCGCCTCCTGCGCGATCGATGTCGGCGGCGACGACGAGGCGGAGCCGGAGATCGAAGCGAGCGACTGAGGCCGGACGCTCGGGGAGTTCCGCTTTTCCGCGCGATCGCTGATGGCGATGTCGTCATTAAAACCCGAGAGCGTTAGCGGCAGCGGTTTATAAGTAAACGATGCGGTGGCGCGTGCGAGGTCGCCGCCGGCGACTGGGCTTTGGAGGTGTCCGCCGCCGATCCGGTGTCAGTTACTTGTAAACAACTGAACGATCCTTAGCCGTCCTACCGCTCGCTCTGCACGGAAACGGTCTCCTGCTCGAACCCGTCGTCGTCGCCGCGCCAACGCCACGAGCCGACGAACGGGTAGCCGTCGAGCGCGCAGATGACGTACGAGTGGCCGGGCCACGTCGCCCGCGCGGCGTCCGTCTCGCTCGGGTGCGTCGGTCCGGTCGGGTGCGAGTGGTAGAACCCGACCACGTCGAGCCCGTCCTCTTCGATCGTCTCGATGAGTTCGAACTGCTCCTCGGGGTCGATCAGGTACCTGATCTGAGGCGTCTCCGCGACGTTCTCGGCCTGGTACGTGTCGGTGACGACGCTCGGCTCCCCGTCGTCGCCGTGGGTGCCCGCGAGGACGCCGCAGACCTCCGCCTCGCCGCCGCCGTACGCGTGGTACACGATGTCGTCGTACACGGCCCGTGAGAGTTCGATCATGGGTGGTGTGAGGCGGCTCCGCCCGATAAGTCCGTCCCGTCCGGCAAGCGACGCGCTCCGTCCGAGGTAGCGGCAGGGGTTGGTCGGCGCGGAGACTTTTTACAGCCGCCTCCGGAAGCGCCCGTATGAGCGACACTGCGGCCGAATCGCCCGCGCCGACCGCCGACGAGGCGCTCCACACGACCCTCGACGTGCCGTTCGACGACGCGGTCCCGTTCGTGCAGATCGAACACGAGCTCGCCGACTTCGAGACGGTCCGCGTCACCCGACTCGACGAGATGGTCGAGGGAATGTTAGGCCACGACGACGTGGAGCGCACCGCGCTGATCGTCGTCTGTCACCCGGAGATCGCGTACGACGCGCTCTCGATCGACCCGACGCTCGCGGGGATGTTACCGTGTACCACGCTCGTGTACGAGCGCGAGGGCGACGACCTCGTCCACGTCCACCACGTGTCGGCGACGAAGGCGATCCGGGACCTCGGCTGCGCGCCGGGCGACTGCGGCGACGCCGTCGACGACCTCGTCGAGAAGACGGGCGAGCTGATGGCCGTCGTCTGGGAGAACATCGAGGAGCACGGGCGGGAGTAGCGGGTCGCCCGCGTCTCACGTCGCTACAGCGCTACAGGTCCACGGAGCTACAGCCCTTCGACGCGCCGCAGTTTCTCGCGCACGTCGCCCGGCGTGGCGTACGGCCCGCCCTGCACGCGGTGGTCCGGGAAGAGGATCGGAATCGGGTTCTCTCGGAGCGCGCCGGTGACTAACTCCAGATCCTCCGGGTCGTCGGCATCGAGCGCGGCCAGCCGCGTCAGGCGACTGACCGAGACCTCCTCGCCGTAGGGAATCGTTTCGAGCGCTTCGAGGACCGCCCGGCGGTCGGTGGGCACCGTGAGTCCGGTCGCGACGTCGTCGAACGCGTCGCGCTCGCCGCCGAGGTACGTCTCGATCCGGTCGAGCAGGTCGTGGTCGCCCGCGGCGTCCGCCGGCGCCGTCTCCGGGAACGACACCGAGATGACGCGGCCGCCGGCGAACCCGACCTCGACCGCCCGTCCGATCTCGTCGACCTCGCGGGCGAAGACGCCCGACGTTCCCGTCGTGTCCATACCCGCGATCCGTGACCGCGACGGTTAAATCGACGGGAGACGCCCGAGCCGAAACCCGCGATCGCGAGTGTCACCGCGAGACACGGGGAACGGTCCGCCGCGAAGAACCGACCGCGCCCGCAAGCCTTATGAACAGATACGTTCATTAGTGTACACTAATGGAGGATCAAACCGAGCTGGCCCCGGCGGTCAGATCGATTCTGTCGGCCGTCCGCGATCGGGCGGTCGAGGGCCGATCCGGCGAGGTCGCCGTCGATCCGCGCGACCTGCGGGCGGCGTTCGACCGCGCAGAGACGGACGGACGCGTCCCCGTGATCGCCGAGGTGAAGCCCACCAGTCCGACCACCGAGGGCACCCGCGAGGACGACCCTGTCTCGCTCGCGGAGGGAATGGTCGCCGGCGGCGCGGCCGCGCTGAGCGTGCTCACCGAGCCGGCGCACTTCGGCGGGAGCACCGACACGCTCGAACGCGTGCGCGAGGCGGTCGACGTGCCCGTCCTCCGAAAGGACTTCGTCGTCGCGGAGTCGCAGCTCGACGCCGTCGAGAGCGACGTGGTCCTGCTGATCGCCCGGTTCGTCGGCGACGACCTCCCCGACCTGCTCGACGCCGCGCGCGACCGCGGCTTTCAGGTCCTCGTCGAGGTCCACGACCGCGAGGAGTTGGAGCGCGCGCTCGACGCGGGCGCGACGATCGTCGGCGTGAACAACCGCGACCTCGCCGAGCTGGTCGTCGATCTCGGAACCTTCGAGTCGGTGGCGCCCCACGTTCCCGACGACGTGACTCTGATCGCCGAAAGCGGAATCGGCTCGCCCGACGACGTTCGGCGGATGCGCGCGGCGGGCGCCGACGCCCTCCTCGTCGGGAGCGCGATCATGGACGGCGACGTGGAGGCGAACACGCGCGAGTTGGTGCGTGCGGAGCGCACTACGGAACACCAGACGTGACTACGGAGCACACGACATGAGCGAGACCGACACGCGGACGACGGACGAGACGGAGAGAGCGCGACGGCCCGGCCGCGAGCGCGGCCGCGACGACGGGAAGTTCGGCCGCTACGGCGGCCAGTACGTCCCGGAGGCGCTGATGCCCGCGATCGGGGAGCTGACCGACGCCTACGAGCGCTACGTCCTCGACAACGAGGACGGGTTCATGGACGAGTTCCGCGAGCGGCTCGCGGACTTCGGCGGCCGGCCGACGCCCCTCCAGCGCGCCGACCGGCTCTCCGAGCGCTACGACACGGACGTGTTCCTCAAACGCGAGGACCTCGTCCACGGCGGCGCCCACAAGCTGAACAACGCGCTCGGGCAGGTGCTCCTGGCGAAGTACATGGGCAAAGAGCGGATCATCGCGGAGACGGGCGCCGGTCAGCACGGTACCGCGACAGCGATGGCCGCCGCACACCTCGACATGCCCTGCGAGATCTACATGGGCGAGCGCGACATCAACCGCCAGCGCCCCAACGTCTTCCGGATGAAGCTCAACGGCGCCGAGGTGAACCCCGTCACCGCGGGCCGGGGCACGCTGAAGGAGGCCATCTCCGAGACGATGCGCGACTGGGCGACCACCGTCGAGAACACGCACTACGTCATCGGCTCGATCGTCGGGCCGCACCCCTTCCCGGTGATGGTCCGCGACTTCCAGGCGGTCATCTCCGAGGAGGCGCGCGAGCAGGCGATCGAGAAGACCGGCGACCTCCCGACCGACGTGGTCTCCTGCGCGGGCGGCGGCTCGAACACGATGGGCGCGTTCGCCCATTTCGTCGACGACGAGGCGGTCGCCCTGCACGCGGTCGAGGCCGGCGGCTCGACGCTGGAGGTCGACGAGGAGGCGGGCGTCGCGCCGAACTCCGCGTCGCTGTACGCGGGCGACGAGGGCGTGCTCCACGGGGCCCGCACGAAGCTCCTGCAGGACTCCGACGGGCAGATCATGGAGAGCCACTCGATCTCCTCCGGGCTCGACTACGCCGGCGTCGGCCCCGAGCTCGCGTACCTCGTCGACGAGGGGCGCGTGAGCCCGGTCGCCGTCGACGACGACGCGGCCTTGGAGGGGTTCCACCGGCTCTCGCGCACGGAGGGGATCATCCCCGCCTTAGAGACGGCGCACGCGTTCGGCTTCTTAGAGGAGCACCACGAGGATCTGGGCGACCGCGTGGTCGTGAACGTCTCCGGGCGCGGCGACAAGGACCTCGACGCCGCCATCGAGGAGACGGACAAGCGCGACATCGACGAGGCGCCCGACATGTCGATGTTCACGGGGGGGATCTGAATGGCGGACCCGAGCGCGGAGTCGGCAGAGACCGGCAACTCGGAGGCCATCGCGGCCGCCTTCGCCGACGGTCCCGCTTACATCCCGTACCTCGCGGTCGGCGACCCGGACTACGAGTCCTCGAAGGCGTACGTCGAGGCGCTCGACCGCGGCGGCGCGGACGTGATCGAGCTCGGGCTCCCCTTCTCGGAACCGATCGCGGAGGGGTCGACCATTCAGGGGGCGCTGGTCCGCGCGCTCGACGCCGGGATGACGCCCGACCGGTTCTTCGCGTTCGCGGAGGAGCTGGACGTGGAGGCGCCGCTCGTCTGTATGACGTACTACAACTTGATCTACCAGTATGGTGAGGGGGACGGCCCCCGCCCGTTCGTCGAGCGCGCCGCCGCGGCGGGCATCGAGGGGCTCGTCGTCCCCGACCTCCCGGCCGAGGAGGCCGACCCGCTGCGGGAGGCCTGCGACGAGTTCGGGCTGGACCTCGTCTTCATCGTCGCGCCCACCACGGTCGGCGACCGGCTCGACCGGATCATGAGTCAGGTGTCCGGCTACGTCTACGTGCAGGCGCGGCTCGGGACCACCGGCGCGCGCAGCGACGTGTCCGACCAGACCACCCAGAGCCTCGACCGGCTCCGCGAGTACGACGTGCCGAAGGCCGTCGGGTTCGGCATCTCGACGGGCGAGCACGCCGAGCGGATCGTCGCCGGCGGCGCCGACGGGATCATCGTTGGTTCGGCGCTCGTCGACATCGTCGCCGAAGGGGTCGAAAACGATCTCTCGACCGCCGAGGTCGCCGACCGACTGGAGGCGCTCTCGCGGGAACTGAAGGAGGGCGCCGAACGGGGGTTCGCCGCGCGCGCAGGGGCGGCGGAGTCACGGTGATGGCCGTTTCGAGCCAATACGTCCCCGAACGAAACCGATTTACCTCCGATTGCCACACTCTCACACAACGACCGACACCATCATGACAGCAGGACTCTCGGCACGACTCGACCGCATCTCCACGAACGACCGATACCTTATCGTCCCGATGGACCACGGGCTCACGATGGGCGCCGTCGACGGCCTCGTCGATATCGAGTCGACGATCGACGGCGTGACGCGCGGCGGCGCGGACGCGGTGCTCACCCAGAAGGGGATCGCGCCGCGCGTCCACGAGAACAAAAACGACGCGGGCTACATCGTCCACCTCAACGGATCGACGACGATCGGTCCCGACGAGAGCGACAAGCGCGTCACCGGCACCGCAGAGGACGCGATCCGTGCGGGCGCCGACGCCGTCTCCTTCCACATCAACGTGGGCTCCGACCACGAGCCGGACCAGATCGAGGAGCTCGCGGAGCTGACCGCCGACGCCGACCGCCTCGGTCTCCCCGTGCTCGCGATGGCGTACGCGCGCGGCACGGGCGTCGACGAGACCGATCCCGAGTCGCTCGGACACGCGGTTCGGCTCGCCGAGGAGCTCGGCGCCGACGTAGTAAAAACGGGGTACTCCGGCGACGGCGACTCCTTCGAGCGCGTCACGGAGTCGACCCGGCTCCCGGTCGTCATCGCCGGCGGCTCGAAGGGGACCGACCGCGACACCGTGGAGATGGTCCGCGGCGCGATGGACGGCGACGCGGCCGGCGTGTCGATGGGGCGGTCGATCTTCCAGCACGAGGACCCCGAGGGGATCGCCCGCGCCGTGTCGGCGGTCGTCCACGACGACGCGAGCGTCGAGGAGGCGCTCGCCGCGGGCGGGTTCGTCGAGGCGTAACGGCTCGCTCTGCTCGCGTTCCGGCTCAGCAGGCGGCGCTGATCCGTTCCTGTGCTTCCGGCTCCCCCACCGGCCCGTTCGGGTCGACCGCCTGCTCGACGTGGAAGACGGTCACGGATTCCACGTTGCGGTCCGATCGCTCACAGACGTACGCCGCGACCGGTCGGTACCGCGGCTCTCCGGCGTTCTTCATCCTGAACCCGAACTGATGCCAGAGGGTCGTCGGATACGTCTCCGCCGCGTCCGGCGGTCGGTCGTACGTGACCGGCTGCCCGTCTCGCAGGTCGATCGAGTCGCCGGATTCGAGCGTTCCTCGGACGACGTACCAGCCGGAGGCGTCCGGCGGGTTCGGCGCGAAGAACGACCAGCTCACCTCCGACAGCTCGCCGCTGGATTCCGACGCTGGGAGGTCAACGATCCCGACCCCTGCGGCCTGCCACCACACGAGCGCGAGGAAGAAGCCCAGGAGCAGCAGGGTGGCTCCCGCCCGGCTTCCACGGCGAACTCCCGACGGAATCGGAGACGCGGTTTCGGTCGCGCTCCCGCCGTCATTCCGGTCGGTCTCGGTCGCGCTCCCGCCGTCACTCCGGTACGTGCGTTCCGCCTCCACGGGCCGGGAGCCCCCGTGGATCTTCGACGTGACGGCCTCAACAACGTTCCAGACCCCGGTCGGGAGAAACAGGAGAAGGACCGCGACCATGACGAACGGGAACACGGCGAGCCGCATCGTCGCGGCCATGCCGAGGTGTGCGGAGACGAACGCGAGGGCGACCCCGACCCTGAGCCACCCGGTCGCGGCGATCAGCAGAACGGACGCCGAAAGGAGCGCGATCCAGAGCCAGTTTACCGTCGCGAGCACCGCGGTGTGTTCCGAGACGACCGGTCCCAGCCCCACGGTGAACTCCTCCAACTGGAAGATACGAGGGACTGCAGTGCCCGACATCCACGCGTCGCTCCGGTACTTGGAGACCGCGTTCGCCGCGTAGATCGACACGAGCGTCAGGAGCGTCACGGCCGTTCCGACCGAACAGACTCTCCGGTCGACGCCGCCCTCTCGCTCGTCAGTTCCCCGTCCGTCGGCGTCGTCCCGATCGTCGCCCCCGCTCCGGCGGCCCGCACTGAGCGACCAGCGGGCGTCGAGCGGGAGGAAGAGACTCAAAAAGAGGAAGACGGCCAGAATCGTGTTCCCGCCGTTGATCACGTACGGGTTTCGGGCGTACAGCGACGCGAGCAGGACGAGCGAGAGACCCGTCGCCGCCCGCGTTCGATAGCCGACGAGCAGGCAGACGGCGACGCAAGCCGCGACCGCAAGCAGTCCCGTTTGCACCCACGCCGAACCGGATATCGCGTGAACCGAGACGGCCTCTAACAGCGGGTATAGCTCAGCGAACGTCGAGCGAGGGAGGACGCCGCCGTCCGTGTAGAACGCCCTCAGCCCCGGCAGCCGATAGACCAGCAGGTCCCCGAGGAGGAGGAGCGCCACCGCGATTCGGAACGCGCCGAGCGCTCGCGGATCGGTTCCGAGATACGGTGCGGCACGCTCGCGGAAGGACTCGCGTGCTGCCGCATATCTGGAACCCGCGTTGGAGAGCCGCTGGCGTGGTGGCGTCATCCGGGAGTCTGATTCAGACGATGAAATCTCACTGGTAAGTGCTTTGTCGTCTCCCGCGTCGTCACCCGCAACGCCCGACCCTTTCGCAGTTTTCAAGCCCACCCGCCGTGAGGTTCCGACAATGACACGCACGGTCTGGGTGAAGGCCGACGGCGACGTCGGCGACTGGGAGGCGCGCAAGCGACGGATCACGGCCGCCATCGAGGCCGGCGCGGACTGGGTGCTCGTCGACGAGGGCGACGTGGGCCGCGTCCGCGACCTCGGCGACATCTCGGTCGCCGCGTTCCGCTCGGAGGCGGACGTGATCGACGACGCCGAGAACGGCTCCGAGGCCGACGCCTACTTCGTCGGGAAGGGCGGCGAGGGCGACGGCACGATCGACATGCCCGAGGACCTGTCCGGCTCCGCGGACCTCACGACGGTCCGGCGGCGCGACGACCGCGCCCAGGGCGTGTACGTCCGGGTGCTCGGCACCGAGTACGAGCGCTTCGCCGAGGAGGCCGCCGACGACGCCGAGTTCACGGTGATCGTCGGCGAGGACTGGTCGATCATCCCGCTGGAGAACCTGATCGCGCGGGTCGGCGAGGAGACGCACCTCGTCGCGGGCGCGACCACCGCCGCCGAGGCGCGGACCGCCTTCGAGACGCTGGAGATCGGCGCCGACGGCGTCCTCCTCGACGCCGATTCCCCCGACGAGATCCGCGGCGCGGTCGACGCCCGCGACGCCGCCGACCGCGAGACGCTGGACCTCCGGCACGCCGAGGTGACCGCGGTCGAGCGCACCGGCATGGCCGACCGCGTCTGCATCGACACCGGTTCGCTGATGGACGACGACGAGGGGATGCTCGTGGGGTCGATGTCGCGCGGGCTGTTCTTCGTCCACGCCGAGACGGCGGAGTCGCCCTACGTCGAGTCGCGCCCGTTCCGCGTGAACGCCGGCGCCGTCCACGCGTACGTCCGCAACGCCGAGGGCGGCACGAACTACCTCGCGGAGCTGACGAGCGGCGACGAGGTGCAGGTCGTCGACACCGCCGGCCACACTCGCGAGGCGATCATCGGCCGCGTGAAGATCGAGAAGCGCCCGATGTTCCGGATTCAGGCGGAGGTCGAGACGGAGGAGGGGACCGACCGCGTGGAGACGCTCATCCAGAACGCCGAGACCGTGAAGGTCGCGACCGCGGACGGGAAGAAGGCGGTCACCGACCTGGAGGAGGGCGACGAGGCGCTCGTCTACTACGAGGACGTGGCGCGCCACTTCGGCGAGGAGGTCGAGGAGAGCATCATCGAGAAGTAGCGGGGCCGAGCGGCACAGGGCCACTGAGACCCGATCGATTGCGGAGACCCCAATTTTTATCAGAAAATTCATCGATCGCCCTTCCATGGCTGTCAGCCACGAGACCAGTCGCGTCGCGGACGGGAACGTCGTAGAGCGCGTTCAACACCTCGCAGAGGCGGCGAACCCGGCGTTCGCGGCCGGGAGCCTCCTCGTCCCGTTGGTCTTTCTCGGCGCGAGCCTCCTGCTTTCGAGCACGGAACTGCTCTTCTACACGCACGTCGCCGCGGGCGCGGTGTGGTTCGGCTTCGCGCTGATCTTCCCGGCGATCATCGGCCCGACGCTCGGGGGGCTCGGCGACGAGGCCGCGGCCGCGGTGAACGCCGCGCTCATCCCGAAGGTGGTCTTCTTCCTCGTCGGCTTCTCGCTGACGACGGTGCTTTCGGGAACGGTGCTGCTGACGCCCGATCTGGGGCTCGGCTACGGGTTCGCGGGGCGGTGGTCGTCGATCGCGCTCGGCGTCGGCTGGGGGCTGTTCGCGTTCGGGCTCGCGGTCCCGCACCGCCTGCAGTTGAGCGCGTACTACGAGACGCGCTCGCCGAACCCGGACGCCTCGCGGCTCGAAGCGATCGAGAAGAAGAATTTGGTGGTCGGGCTGTTCGAGGCCGCCGCGATGCTCGGACTCATCGTCCTGATGACCGGCTTCCGGCTGGGAGTGTGAGAATGCGTCGTCGCTTTCGCGTAAGAACCGACCCGCGATACGTTCCGTCGTAGGGGCGCGCGTCCGTCCGCCGGACCCGCCGCGTTCACGTTCACTCGCTGCTCGAGGCGGCCGACCCGGTCGGACGCTCCGTCACGGTCACTTCCCCCGAGAGTAACTGTGCAGACGGGGGAGCGAGCGTGATCCCCTCCTCGTCGAAGCGCCGTTTCACCGCTCGGCGGAAGTCAGAGCGGATCGTCGGCATACTCCGATTTCTCGGATCGTCGATCCAGAACTCCGCCTGTATCGTAATCGCGTTCTCGCCGAGTTCGACGAGGCGCGTGTTCGGCGCCGGGTCACCGAGAACCGGCTCGAGAGTCGCGGCGATCTGCTGTAACGTCAGCAGGGCCCGCTCGGCGTCCCCGTCATAGGCGACGTACACCTGTTCCGTAATTCGATACGTGTTCCGACCGTAGGGCCGGGTGATGGCGTTGGTCGTGAGTTCGGTGTTAGGGATCGAGACAGTCTCGTTGTCCGGCGTCCGGACCCGGGTGACGCGGAAGTCGACCGCTTCGACCGTGCCGCTCCCGCCCGGCCACTCGATCCAGTCGTCGACGTTGAAATCCGGGTCGGCGACCAGAAACATCCCGCTGATGAGCGACCCGAACACCTGCTGACCGGCGATCCCGAGCGCGAACGTGAGCGCCGCGATAATGACCGCCGACTCTGAGAGCACCCGTCCGTAGCCGGCGGCGACGATGCCCGTGAGGGTCGCGAATCCGATCAGGAGTACCCGGAGATACGTCTTCGTCGCGGTCTCGATCGTGGGGTTGTTGCGGTTACGCATTCTGACGACGCGGGTGAGAACGGGGATGAGAAACGTCTGGCCGACGAGATAGACGACTCCGAATCCCACGAGAAACCAGAACAGCTCCGAAAACACCTGATCGTACGCCGAGAAGACGTCTGTCGCCCATTTCGGCGGGGACACCTGGCCGACCATGCGCTGCACATAGCGGCGTATCGGTAAAAACCCCGGCTGCGAGGTGTGCGAGCTAGATCCCGTACAGCTCGCCGTACTTCTCCTCGACGTAGTCGGTGAAGGCGTCCGCCGAGAACTCCTCGCCGGTAGCGCGCTCGACGAGTTCGTTCGTCTCGTAGCGGGAGCCGTGCCGGTGGACGTTCTCGCCGAGCCACTCGCGGAGGTCGTCGAACTCGCCCGCGGCGATCTTGTCGTCGAGGTCGTCGAGCTCGCTTTCTGCGGCCTCGAACAGTTGGGCGGCCATGACGGAGCCGAGCGAGTAGGTCGGGAAGTAGCCGAAGTTGCCGTGGCTCCAGTGGATGTCCTGCAGACAGCCCTCGGCGTCGGTGTCGGGGCGGATCCCGAGGTACTCCTCGTACTTGTCGTTCCAGACCTCGGGCACGTCCTCGACCGCGAGGTCGCCGCGGACCAGGTCGCGCTCGATCTCGAACCGGACGACGATGTGGAGGTGGTAGGTGAGCTCGTCGGCCTCGACGCGGATGAGGTTGTCCTCGTGGACCTGGTTGAACGCCTGATACGCGTCCTCGACGGTGGCGTCGTCGGTCTCCGGGAAGTGCTCTTGGAAGGTCGGTAAGAACAGCTCCCAGAACGCGCGGCTGCGACCGACGTGGTTCTCCCAGAGCCGCGACTGCGACTCGTGGACCGACAGGTCTCGCGACTCGCCGAGCGGGGTTCCGAACTGCTCTTGCGGGAGCCCGAGGTTGTACTGCGCGTGGCCGAACTCGTGGACCGTCGAGCCGATCGCGCCGAGCGGGTCGGACTCGTCGAACCGGGTGGTCACGCGGCAGTCGAACTGGTTGCCCGCGGTGAACGGGTGCGAGGAGACGTCGAGCCGGCCGCGGTCGAAGTCGTAGCCGACCAGTTCGAGGGTCTCGCGCGCGAGCGCCTCCTGCTCGTCCTCGGGAAACGTCCCCTCGAAGGTGTCGACGGCGAGGTCGGCGTCGGACTCGCGGATCGCGTCGATCATGGGGACGAGCGTCTCGCGCAGTTCCGTCAGGATCGCCTCCGCGCGCTCCATCGAGAGGCACGGCTCGAACTCCTCGAACAGCACCTCGTAGGAGTCGCGGTCGGGGTCGATGTGCTCCGCGTACTCGCGTTTCAGCTCGACGTGTTTCTCCAGGTAGGGCGCGAACGTCTCGAAGTCGTCCTCGGCTTTCGCCTCCTCCCACGCCTGCAGCGCCTCCGTGCCCGTCTCGGAGATCTCCTCGACGAGCTCGACCGGGACGGCGTCTGCGCGCTCGTACTCGCGGCGGACCTCGCGGACGACCGCCGCCTGTTCGTCGGTGAGGTCGGCGTCGGCGAGCGCGTCGAGCAGCTCGCCCGTCTCCTCGTCGGTGACCATGTCGTGGCGGATCGACGAGAGCGTCGAGAGCTGCTTCGATCGGGCGGGGGTGCCGCCCTCGGGCATCATCACCTGCTGGTCCCAGCCGAGCACGCCGGCGGCGCTCCCGACCGTGTTCCAGCGTCGGACGCGGTCCAAGAGGGCGTCGTACGCGTCGGGGGCGTCGGCTGCGTCGGCTGCGCCGGCTTCGTCGTCAGTCGCGGCTTCCGTTGCCATACCGCGCAGATCGGCCGCGTCGGTTAAGAAGGGACCGGACGCGGACCCGCTCTCCCGCCGCTACGCGGCGGTCGAGCCCGCCCGGAACGCGACCTATTTCCGCTCGGCCGACGAATCGCCGCCAACGAATGCCCGAAGCCGACGAGTTCATCGACCTGCGATCCGACACCGTCACGACGCCCTCCGAGGCGATGCGAGAGGCCGCCCGCGACGCCGAGGTCGGCGACGACGTGTACCGCGACGACCCCACCGTCAACGAGCTCGAGCGCCGCGCCGCCGACGCGGTCGGCACCGAGGCCGCGCTGTACGTCCCCTCGGGGACGATGGCCAACCAGATCGCGGTCCACGTCCACACCGAACCGGGACAGGAGCTCCTCTTGGAGCGCGAGTCCCACGTCTACCGGTGGGAGCTGGCGGGCGCCGCGAAGCTCTCGGGCACCCAGACCCGGACGATCGACGCGGGCGACCGCTGCGTCCCGACGCCCGAGGCGGTTCGCGAGGGCCTCGTCGAGGAGGACCTCCACCGTCCCGGCACCGGGCTCCTGTCGCTGGAGAACACTCACAACTACCGCGGCGGGACGGCCATCCCCGTCGAGCGGATCGCGGCGGCCGCCGAGGCCGCCCGCGACGCCGACGTGCCGGTCCACCTCGACGGCGCGCGCGTCTTCAACGCCGCGGTCGCGCTCGGCGTCGACGCGAGCGAGATCGTCGCACCCGTCGACACGGTCACGTTCTGCCTCTCGAAGGGGCTCGGTGCGCCCGTCGGCTCGATCGTCGCGGGCGACGAGGCGTTCGTCGAGGAGGCCCGACGCGTCCGCAAGCTATTCGGCGGCGGGATGCGGCAGGCGGGAATGATCGCCGCGCCGGGGCTTCTCGCCTTGGAGAACGTCGACCGGCTCGCTGACGACCACGCCAACGCGGAGCGGCTCGCGACCGGCCTCGACGCCCTCGACGGGGTCCGCGCGCCCGAGCCCGACACGAACATCGTCGTCGCGCACACCGAGGCGGCGGGGATCCCGGCGTCCGACCTCGCGGCGGCCTGCGAGGACGCCGGCGTCGGCTGCGTGGAGTTCGACGAGCACGCGACGCGATTCACCACCCACCTCGACGTCGACGGCGACGACGTCGACGCCGCGGTCGACCGGATCGGCGACGTGATCGCGGAGCTCGCGTAATCGCGGGAGCGAAGGCGTCGCCGCGGTCGGCTATCGGTTATTTCGAAGAATCGACCGACGAGCCGTCGGCTCAGCGTTATAGGGCGACCGCCGCTACGGTGCGGACGTTGAAAGGTGGCCGCCTCACGCGAACGCGAGACGACCAGTGGTGTCGCACACCGGCGGCCGGTCGAGTAAGGGTCGGCCGCTCCGGTACTTAAACCCTCGTTCGTGCGGCTCGCGGTGCTGGCCTGGCCGGTGTTCGCGCTCCACCGGTACTTAAACCCTCGTTCGTGCGGCTCCGGTCGCGTCGTCGGGGGCGGCGGAGTCAGTCCGGCAGACCGATCAGTCCGGGCGGTGGACCTCGCCCTCGCGCTCGTCGGCGTCCTTCCGACGGAGCGCGGCGGCGGCGTTGCTGGCGTCGTAGCCGAAGAACACGTCCTTCGCGTACCGCTCCGCGACCTCCGTCGCGTGGATCAGGTCGTCGACCTCGACCTCGACCGCGTACAGCTCCAGCGAGAACGGCGTCTCCGGCGGCGCGCCGTGCACGTCGTAGTCGCCGCCGAGCCGCGAGCGAAACCCGCGGGCGATGGTCTCCAGCCAGTAGGTCGTGGCGTACTCGGTGTCGTACAGCGGGACCACGAACTCGTCGACGTGCTCGGCGAGCCGGTCGAGGTCGAGGCCGGCCCGCGCCCGCAGGTGGTCGGGGTAGGGGTCGGGGTACAGCGTGAGCAACACCCGACCGGGGATCCGGTCGGCGGCGTCGGCGACGAACTCGGTGATTACGTCCGCGCGCCAGTCGTCCCAGTCCTCGCGGTCGCTCTCGGCGAACAGTCGCTCACAGCGGTCACAGTGACAGAACCCCTCTCGCGGAAACCCCACGTCGTCGAGGCGCACGTCCTCGTTCTCGGCGGCGCAGTCCTCGATGATCTCCAGCAGTCCCTCGCGGTACTCCGAGTGGGTCGGGCAGATGTACGCCCAGTCGAAGTAGTCGCGGTCGCGGGTCGCCGGCTCGCCGTGCTCGTCGACCGGGACGAGGTCGGGATTCTCGCTCGCCGCGGCGTTGTCGCCGAAGCACGACACCATGTTCACGGCGTTCGGCAGGGGCGCGGCCGCCCGCCCCGTGACGTCTTTCACCTCGTAGAAGCCGAGGTCGAACGGCTCCATCTCGACCTCGTCGGCGTTGCGCGTGACGACCCCGTACATGCGCGCCGCTACGAGACTGACGGGTAAAAACGGCGGGCATCCGCCCGCGGAGGTGGTCGGCGAACGATCCGGCGGAGGGATCGCGTGACGATCCGGTTATTCGACTTCGACCGGCTCCTTGTCGCCGGCGAACAGGAAGTACGCGAGGGCAACTAACGACAGGACCAGGACGAGCTTCAGTTTCTTGCTCATACCTGACGTGTCGAGCGGCGGGCGCTAAAATCTACCGGAGCCCTCGTCGATCGCGGGCGGGCCTCGCCCCGTCACACGTCGATGTGGTCGGCGATGTCGGCCCGGAGGATCGTCGAGCAGTAGTCGCAGCGGACGCCGTCGGCGACCACGTCGAACCGGGTGTCGACCGGCTCGTCGGCGTTCGTGATGCAGTTGCGGTTCGGGCACGAGAGCACGCCCGTCACGCTGTCGGGGCGGGTGACGCGGTTCTTCTCGACGACCTCGAAGTCGCGGACGATGTTGATCGTCGCCTCGGGCGCGATGAGCGAGAGCACGTCGACCTCGGACTGCGAGAGCTCCCGTTCCTCCACTTTCACGATGTCCTTGCGACCGAGCCGGTCCGAGGGGACGTTCATCCCGACGGAGACGCCGAACCCCTCGGAGCCGTCGATGCCCAAAATCGCGAGCACGTTGAGCGCCTGCCCGCCCTCGACGTGGTCGATCACGGTGCCGTCCCGGATCTTCGAGACGCGAAGCTCGTGCTCGCTCATCGGTCCACCTCCATCCCCTCGGCGGCCTCGGCGTTCTCCAGCAGGGTGTCGAGCAGCGCCATCCGCACCGGGACCCCGTTGTGCGCCTGCTCGAAGTACGTCGCGTGGTCGGTCTCGTCCACGTCGGGCGCGATCTCGTCGACGCGCGGGAGCGGGTGCATCACGGTGAGGTCGTCGGCGGCGTCGTCGAGCGTCTCGGCGTCGATCTGGTACTCGCCCGCGACGCGGTGGTACTCGTTCTCGTCGGGGAACCGCTCCTTCTGGATCCGGGTGACGTACAGCACGTCGAGCTCGTCGATCACGTCTTCCAGATCGGTGTGTTCACGCACCTGCGCGCCGGTCTCGTGGAGGTCGAACCGGACCGATCGGGGAAGCCGGAGCGACTCCGGGCTGATGAAGTGCTGGTTGGCGTCGAACTCCGTGAGCGCCGCCGCGAGCGAGTGGACGGTGCGCCCGTACTTCAGATCGCCCATGATCCCGACGGTGAGGTCGTCGAGTCCGTGGTTCTCGCGGATCGTGTGGAGATCGAGGAGGGTCTGTGAGGGGTGTTGGCCCGCGCCGTCGCCCGCGTTGACGACGGGGACGGAGACGTGCTCGGCGGCCAGCGTCGCGGCGCCCTCGCTCGGGTGGCGGAGCACCAACGCGTCCGCGTAGCCCTCGATGACGCGGACGGTATCGGAGAGCGACTCGCCCTTCGAGACCGACGAGGAGCCGACGTCGCCCATGTCGATGGTGTCGATCCCGAGGCGTTTGGCCGCGCTGTCGAAGCTCATCCGGGTGCGCGTGCTCGGCTCGAAGAAGCAGAGCGCGAGCACGCGCCCGGCGTGCCGGTCCGCGTAGGCGGCGGGGTCGTCGGCGACCTCGCGGGCCCGGTCGAGCACCGCCTCGATGTCATCCCGCGAGAGCTGTGTCGCGGTGATGAGGTGGTCCTGACGCATTGTCGAATCAGGGGGTCGGCAGTATCTTGAATCCCTCGGCTCGGCCGCCGATAAGGGTGTTCACGTCCGTGGGTACGGCGCTGTCCGTGGTTTCGAGATTCGCAGAACACGGGGGGCGTCAGCACGGTTCGTGTCCCTGTGGGCCGGCGGCCGCGCTTATAAGCGGATCCGCTCCTAACGGACGAATATGTCCGAGAACGATCCGGCCGACCTGCTTCCGAACGACCGCGTGAAACAGAGCGCGCTCGACGGCGACGTGACCCAGCTCCACCGCGGGAACCGGTACGGCGAGGAGGGCGACACCTTCGAGGTCGACGGCGTGACGTTCGAGCTCACCGAGGTGACCGAGCGCACCCTCGGCGACGTGACCGACGAGGACGCGAAGCGGGAGGGGTCGCCGTCGCTGGAGGCGTACAAGGAACGGATGGTGCGCGCGCACGGCGGGAGCTTCGACTGGGACGACGACGCCGACGTGGTGCGACACCGGTTCCGGCGGGCGGAGTGAGGAGTGGTCCGGGGTTTTGGGCTCACCCGCCGAACGCGCCCAGACTCGACTGCAGCTCGCGATCGGGCACCTCTTCGGTGAGCTCGTAGCCGACGAGATCGCGAGCGTCGACCGCGTACGTCGATCCGCCGCGGTCGAGCACGAGGACGCGCCCCTTCCAGCCGCGGACCGTCCCGGCCGCCATCGTCTCCGCGACGGGGCGCTCGCCGAGGTCGAGGCCGTCGTCGAACGCGAACCGCTCGATCGGGTCGAACCCCTCTAAAAGCGTCTCCCACGTCGCCTCGTCCACGTCGCGGCCGAACCCCGACACCTTCGTCGGGACGCGCACCCGGTCGACGAGGTCGTCGCGCTCCGCCAGCTCGGCCTCGACCTCGCGCGCGATCCGGCCGTCCGGGTACGTCCGAATGTGGGCCGCACGGTCGGCGCCCTGCTCGCGGAGCCGGGTCTCCAGCCGCCAGAGACGCGTGACGCCGACCTTCAACACGTCGGGCGCGAACGCCGCGAGGTACACCGCGTGCTCCTCGTGGCAGTCCATCTCGTCTTTTAAACACGTCCCCGTACAGCGGGCGCACACCCAGACGCGGCGGTGGGCGTCGCAGTAGGGGGCGTCGTCGGCGTCGCAGGCGACGTGTTCGCCGTCGTGGACGGTCCCCGCGCAGCGGCGGTCGCCGAGCCCGAAGGCGAGCTCCGTGCCGGGGGTCGCCTCGACGAACTCGACCGCGCCGCCGCTGGCGACGGTGAACCCCTCGCCCGACTCGTAGCCGACGACCTGCACGCGACACCGTAGGGGAAGCCGCGACTTAGGCGCGTCGTCGGCGGGAGGAGAGGGGCCGAACGCACCGCCGCCGCACGCCGTGCCCACCGCCACGTGTGTTTAAGCTGGTCCGCGCGCGATAGCGTCTCATGCTCGACGCCGCGCTCGCGATCGACACCGAGGGCACCGCCGACGGAGACGATGACGGCGGGATCGACCTCGCCTTGACGGTCCGAAACGCGGGGGACGCGCCCGAGACGCTGCGGTTCAGGACCGGTCAGCGCGCCGACTTCGCGGCCTACCGGACCGGCGAGGAAGGCGAGGAGGACGGCGGAGAGTCTCCCCTCGACGATCCCGTCTGGCGATACGGTACCGGCCGGATGTTCACGCAGGTGCTCGGTAGCGAGACGCTGGAGCCGGGCGAGTCGACCACCTACGAGGCGACGTGGGGAGATCCGCCGCCGGGACCGTACCGGACCGTCGGCGAGGTGACCGCGGAGGAGCACGACCTGACCGCGACAACGATAGTCGAGATCGGCTGAGCGGCGCCCAGTTACTGCGCTTCGTCGCCGTGGACCGCGCGCTCGACCGCCGCTTCGAGGCGCTCGCGGGTGCGGTGGCTCGACTCGGCGTCGGCCCGCACCTCGATCAGGTGCGAGCCGTCCGCGTCGCGGGCTTTCGCGTACGCCTCGGCGAGGTCGTCGGCGACGCTCGCGGCGTGCGCGTCGCCGGGTTCGACGTTCCCGCCGTCCGGTCGCGCGTCGATCCGAGCGTACGCCAGCCCGTGGAGGTCGGCCAGCGGTTCGAACTCGATACCGTGCGGGGTTTTAAAGGACTCCGTGAACTCCGGCTCGAACGACTCGATCGGGAGCGCGTGGAAGATCCCGCCGCCGTCGTTGTTGATCAGCACGACCGTCGCGTCGACGTCGCAGCGGTCGAGCGCGAGCAGGCCGTTGCTGTCGTGGTACAGCGCCAGATCGCCGACGACGAGCGTGAGGTCGTCGGTCGTCGCCGAGCCGGCGCCGAGCGCGCTGGAGACGATCCCGTCGATCCCGGAGACGCCGCGGTTGCCGAGGGCGGTGACGCTCGTCGTCGTCGGGGCGACGAAGCGGTCGAGGTCGCGGACGGGCATCGAGTTGGAGACGAACAGGGTCGCGGGGTCGGGGAGCGCGTCGGCGACGACGCGGAGCGCGTCGCCCTCGTGGAAGGGGAGGGGATCGTCGGCGTCGTCGGCCGAGACCTCCGCGTCTCCCTCTCGGTCGTGAATCTCTCGGGCGGCCCGGTCGGCTTCCTCCCACTGCGCGCGCCAGTCGGCGTCGCCGTCACCCCCGACGACGAGCCGGGAGAGGCGGGCACAGAGGCGGCTCGGCTCGGCGACGACGAGGTCGGTCGCCGCGAACTCCGCCTCGCGCCAGCGGCCGGCGGGATCGACCTGATACTGGTCGGCGCCGGTAGCGGCGAGGTACTTCCGGAGGCGCTTGGAGGTGGGCGACGCCCCGAGGCGGAGGACGATTTCGGGATCGTTCCAGCCGGCGGCGTCGTCTGCGGCGTCGGCGTCCCCCTCCCCGGCGACCGCCGCCGAGAGGTACGCGTCGTACGCGCCGATCACGGGCGCGACCCGGGTGTGACCGCCGAACCGGACGCCGGAGAGCGGGTCGGCGAGGATCGGGAATCCGGTCGCGTGCGACAGCGCCGTCACGGCCTCGGCGTCGAGCCCGGGCGGGTCCGCCGGCCCGGCGACGATCAGCCCGCGGTCGGTCGTCGCCAGCTCGTTGGCGAGCCGCTGGAGCTCCTCGTCTCCCGGCTCAGGGGATCCGGGCGTCACGCCGACGTAGGGCCCGTCTCGACCGCTCTCGGCGGTCGGATCGAGGTCGACGGGTACGTCGTCGGGGACCCGGGTCGGCTCCAACGGCTTTTTAAAGGGAACGTTGAGGTGGACCGGCCCGGGGTCGGAGCCCTCGGCGGTCCCGACGGCGCGAGCGACGGTGGTCCGGAGCGAGCGGAGCGCGCGGTCGTTCGACGCGGGCTCCGGCAGGTCTTTATAAAACCGAACGGCGTCGCCGTACAGTTTCTCCTGGTCGGCGGTCTGGTTCGCGCCCGAGTCGCGGAGCTCCGGGGGACGGTCGGCCGTGAGCGCGAGCAGGGGGACGCGGGCCTCGCTCGCCTCCATCACGGCGGGGTGGTAGTTGGCGGCGGCGGTGCCGGAGGTGCAGATCAGCGGCGTCACCTCCCCGGTCCGACGCGCGCGGCCCAGCGCGAAGTAGGCGGCCGAGCGCTCGTCCAACTGGGAGAAGACGCGCAGCTCGTCGTTTCGCGCGGCGGCCATCGTCAGCGGCGTCGAGCGGCTCCCGGGCGAGGCCACGACGGCGTCGACGCCCGCGGCGACGAGCTCGCCGACGAGGGCGCGCGCCCACAGCGTGTTCCGGTTCGGCGCGGTCATTACGACCGTTTGGGAGTCGCGATTTAAATACTCCCGCGAGTCGGGCGCGGCGGAGTTCTGCGACACTCGGTCGGGCCGCGAGAGCCCGTGTCACACCGCGTCGACGAGGCGGTCCTCCCCCTCGCCCTCGGCGTCTCCCCACCCGCTCGCTCGTCGCGTTCTGCAACGCTTATGCACGCTGACCGACTTCGATCGGACATGAGCGACGACGACGCCGTCGACGTCGAGGTCGAGTCCCCCGACGACGCCGCGGCCGACGCGGCGAGGACGAACGGCACCGCGGACGCGACCGCCCGAGCAACGAGCGGCGAGTCGGCCGACGCGAACGGTGACGCCCGAGCCGACGCCGAGGCGCTCGCCGCCGCCGTCGCCGAGCACGACGAGGCGCTCGCCCGGGAGGTCGCGGCGCTGGAGGCGGAGCTCGACGAGACGCGCGGCGAGCTCCTCGAGGCCGAGGAGGAGGTCGAGGAGCTGACGAGCAAGCTCGCCCGCGTCAAGGCCGACTTCAGCAACTACAAGCAGCGCGCCAAGCGCAAGCAGGACGAGATCCGCGAGCGGGCCTCCGAGGACCTCGTCGAGCGCATCACGCCGGTCCGCAACGACCTCCTGCGCGCGCTCGATCAGGAGGACGGGAGCGACCTCCGGCCCGGCGTCGAGTCGACGCTGGAGAAGTTCGACGAGGTGCTCGCCGACGAGGGCGTCGAGCCCATCGATCCCGATCCCGGCGAGGAAGTCGATCCCGCCCGCCATCAGGTGATGCTGCGCGTCGAGAGCGACCGGCCTGAGGGGACCGTCCACGAGGTGTACGAGCCCGGCTACGAGATGGGCGACCGCGTGGTCAGCGAGGCGAAGGTCACCGTCAGCGCCGCCGAGGAGTAGCTCGGCCGGCCCGTCACCGGACGTTCCTCGGCCGGCCCGTCACCGGACGTTCTCAGTCGCACGACCGTACGCCGCCGCCAGTTCGTCGAGCCCCGCGTCCGGCTCCGCGGCGTGCGGAACCGACAGCGGCGAGACGGAGACCTCCCCGTCGATGACCGCCCGGCGGTCGGTGCCGACCGGGTCCGGCACGTCGCCCGCGTTCATCCGCCCCCAGATCGGGTCGGAGAAGGTGACGCGGCCGTTGCCGTCGTGCGCCGCCTCCATCCCGTACCACGGGGAGGGCGCTGTGACCCGCATCGGCGCCGGGGAGTCGCGCGCGCCGTCTCCGTCCGCCCCCGCGATCGGGGCGTTGACGTTGAGGTAGTCGGCGCGGTCGAACGCCCCCGACGCGGTCGCCTCCGCGACGAGGTACCGAGTCGCGTGGGTCGCGTTCGCGAAGTCCGCCGGCTCCAGCTCCCGCTTCCACCAGTCGTCCCCGCCCGGGACGTACATGGAGGTCGCCACCGCGGGCACGTCGAAGAAGGCGGCCTCGACCGCGGCGGAGACGGTCCCCGACCGCCCGAGCGTGTACGCGCCGAGGTTCGCCCCTTCGTTACAGCCCGCGACCACGACCTCGGCGTCCGGGACCAAGGCGTCGAGCCCCGCGACGACGCAGTCGACCGGGGTGCCGTCGACGGCGTATCCGAGCTCGTGGTCCGCGACGTCGACCCCGTCCGACAGGGTGCGCCCAGACGACGACCGGTCGTCGGTCGGGGCGACCGCAACCACGTCGTAGTCGACCGCGAGCGCGTCGTAGAGGGCTCTGAGGCCGGCGGCGTCGATCCCGTCGTCGTTGGTCAACAGGACGCGTTCGACGCTCATACCGTTACCTGGAACGGTTCGGCCAAAAGTCCACCGTCGCGGGCAGGGAGGGCGGGCGGAGACCGCCGAGAGACCGTGGCCCCGGCGCGCCGAACGGAAAGGCCCACGTATCCCGGGGGCGATCGACCGGTATGGGATTCGGCGACACGGCGAAGAAGATCCAGACGCTCGCCGACAAGGCGGAGCGCACGTACCAGAAGATCAACGAGCTCCGCACCGAGGTCGAGGAGACGCAGACGACCGTGCTCGACACCTCCGAGCGCGTCCAGCGGCTCGAAAACGAGATGGCCGAACAGCGGGCCGTCCTCGACGCCGTCGCGACGGAAGTCGGCGTCGACCTGGAGAGCGTGAGCACCGAGGCGCACATCACCGACGCCGAGGAGGCGGCGGCAGCCGACGACACCGACGACACCGACGACGCGGAGAACGGCGACGCGGAAGCCGGCGCCGACGGGTCGGCTGACGGCGCCGAGAAGTAGTTCGAGGATCCGATCAGTCGTCCGATAGGTCCTTCTCACCGCCCTCTCTTCCCTCTCCGCCCTCCTCGCCCGCCCGCGAGACGACCTCGGCCGGCACGCCGGCGACCGTCGTCCCGGGCGGCGCGTCCTCGGCGACGAGCGAGTTGGCGGCGACGCGCGCGCCCTCCCCGATCGTGACGCCCGGGAGGACGATCGCGCCCGCGCCGATCATCGCGCCGTCTTCGACGACCACGTCGCCGAGGCGGTACTCGTCCTGGAGGAACTCGTGGCAGAGCAGCGTGGCGTCGTAGCCGACGATGGCGTCGTCCCCGACCGCGATCCGCTCGGGCCAGAACACGTCCGGGGTCGACTCCAACCCCCACGAGGCCCCGGCGCCGACGGTGACGCCGATCCGGCGCAACAGCCAGTTCTTCAGCCGGAGGCTCGGGCAGATACGCGCTAACACGATCACGACGTAGTTGCGGACGACCGCGAGCGGGGACTTCGCGTCGGGCCACGACCACAGCGAGTTCCGCACCCCGCCGGTCGGGTGGCGCTCCAGTCGGTCGGTGCGGGGGCCGGCGGATGTCGTGGAGTCGGTCTCCGCGGCGCCGGTCTCTGCACCCGCCGCGGGACCCGTTCCGCCCGTCGCGCGCTCGTCCTCGTGAGTCACGAGCGGCCGTTCGGGCGGCTCCGGTAAAAGGGTCGCTGACGGGACGCGCTACTCGCGGAGCTCCGCCATGTGCTCGATCCGACGCTCGACGAGGTCGGCTTTCCCGATGTCGTGGCGGATGCGGACCCGGTCGCCGGCGGCGGCGAGCGCGTCCTCGGCCTGCGCCTCCGCGGCCGCGACGGAGTCGCCGCGGCCGACCACCGCGAACGACCGGGAGGTGGTGGTGTAGATCCCGTCGTCGCGCTCGTCGACGCTGGCGTAGTAGAGGAGCGCGTCGCCGACGCTCTCCTCGTCGACGGCGACCTTCGCGCCCGCGTCGGGGTCGGTCGGATACCCCTCCGGCACGGCGTACTTACAGACCGTCGCCTCGCCGGTAAAGGCCAGCTCAGGAAGCGGGCCGCCGTCGCGCGCGGCCGTGAGCACGTCGATGAAGGGCGTCTCCAAGACCGGGAGCGTGTTCATCGCCTCCGGGTCGCCGAAGCGCGCGTTGAACTCGACGACCTTCGGTCCCTCGTCGGTGAGCATGAACTGGCCGTAGAGCACGCCCTTGTAGTCGGGGAGCGCCTCGACGACGGCGTCGAGCACGTCGACGGCGGCCTCGTAGTCGCCCTCGGCCATGAACGGCAGCGAGAGGCCCGTGTCCGAGTACGAGCCCATCCCGCCCGTGTTCGGCCCCTCGTCGCCCTCGTAGGCGCGCTTGTGGTCCTGCACCGCGGGGGTCGTGCGGAGGTCGCCGTTCGCGACGAACGCCTGCACCGTGAACTCCTCGCCGACGAGCCGCTCCTCCAACACGACCCGGTCGTAGTCGGAGTCGCGGAGGTACGCCTTCGCCTCCTCGCTCGTCACCTGATCGCCGATCACCTTCACGCCCTTGCCGCCGGTGAGCCCGACCGGCTTCACCGCGAGGTCGCCGTCGTAGCCGTCGATGTAGTCGCAGGCGGCCTCGATGTCGTCGAACACCGCGTAGTCCGGGCAGCCGGGGATGTCGGCCTCGTCCATGAACTCGCGCTGGTACGCCTTGTCCGTCTCCAACCGTGCCTCCTCCGCCTGCGGCCCGAACGCGTACACGCCAATCTCGTCGAGCGCGTCGGCGACGCCCGCCGCGAGCGCGGACTCGGGGCCGATCACCGCGAGGTCCGCGCCGACCGCGGTCGCGTAGTCCGCGACGGCCTCGGCGTCGGTCTCGTCGATCGTCTCGAACCCGTCGGCGAGCCGTCGGATCCCCGGGTTCCGGTTGCTCGCGCAGGCGTACAGCGCGCAGTCGTCCGCGACGGCGCGGGCGATCGCGTGTTCGCGTCCGCCGCCCCCCACCAGGAGTACGGTCTCCGTCATGTGCGACCGATCACTGCACGGTAGTGTAAGCTTTACTCTCTATCTGCGCTCGGATATGCATGTATGTGGTATGATCTCCTCGGCGACGCTCGTGTGACGGGTTTTTGCCGCGTCGGGCCGAACCGGACGTATGTCACAGCCGACCGAGCGGAACCGCCTCGACGGGGAGGCGAGCCCGTACCTCCAGCAGCACGCCGACAACCCCGTCAACTGGCAGCCGTGGGGAGAGGAGGCGTTCGAGCGCGCCCGCGAACACGACGTGCCGGTGTTCGTCTCGATCGGCTACTCCTCGTGTCACTGGTGTCACGTGATGGCCGAGGAGAGCTTCGAGGACGAGTCGGTCGCCGCGGTGCTCAACGAGGAGTTCGTCCCCGTCAAGGTCGACCGCGAGGAGCGCCCCGACGTCGACAGCACCTTCATGACGGTCTCGCAGCTCGTCACGGGCGGGGGCGGGTGGCCCCTCTCCGCGTGGTGTACGCCCGAGGGCGAGCCGTTCTACGTGGGGACCTACTTCCCGCCGGAGCCGCGGCAGAACCAGCCGGGGTTCCGCGATCTGTGCGAGCGCATCGCCGACTCGTGGAGCGACCCGGAGCAGCGCGAGGAGATGAAGCGGCGCGCCGACCAGTGGACGACGAGCGCCCGCGACGAGCTGGAGTCGGTGCCGGAGCCCGCCGCGGACCCTGCAGGGGACCCGAACGGCGCCGAGGCGCCCGGCCCCGACCTCCTCGAGGAGGCCGCGGCCGCGGCGATCCGCGGGTACGACGACGAGTACGGCGGGTTCGGGAGCGGGGGCGCGAAGTTCCCGATGCCCGGCCGGATCGACGTGCTCATGCGGGCGTACGCGCGGACGGGCCGCGACGCCGCCCTCACGGCCGCGACGGGCACCCTCGACGGGATGGCCCGCGGCGGGATGTACGACCAGATCGGCGGGGGGTTCCACCGGTACGCGGTCGACCGGCGGTGGACGGTGCCGCACTTCGAGAAGATGCTGTACGACAACGCGGAGCTCCCGATGGCGTTCCTCGACGCGTCCCGGCTCACCGGCGACGCCTCGTACGCCCGCGTCGCGAGCGAGACCCTCGGCTTTATCGACCGGGAGCTCCGCCACGACGACGGCGGCTTCTTCAGCACGCTCGACGCCCGGAGCCGACCGCCCGAGAGTCGGCGCGGAGACGCGGGCTCCGACGGGAGCGACGGGGGCGATCACGCCGCCGACGTGGAGGGGGCCTTCTACGTCTGGACGCCCGGGGAGGTCGACGCGGTCCTCGACGAGCCCGCGGCGTCGCTCGCGAAGGACCGATACGGGATCGAGTCCGGCGGGAACTTCGAGCGCGGCACCACCGTCCCGACGATCGCGGCGTCGGTCGAGGAACTCGCCGACGAGCACGACATGTCGACGGAGGCCGTCAGAGAGACCTTGACTGAAGCCCGCGTCGCGCTGTTCGAGGCGCGCGAGTCGCGGCCGCGGCCCGCCCGCGACGAGAAGGTGCTCGCGTCGTGGAACGGCCGGGCGATCTCCGCGTTCGCCGCCGCCGGACAGGTCCTCGGGGAGCCGTACGCCGAGATCGCGGCCGACGCGCTCGCGTTCTGCCGCGAGCGACTGTACGACGCGGAGACCGGGACCCTCGCGCGGCGCTGGCTCGACGGCGACGTGCGCGGACCGGGCTACCTCGACGACCACGCGTTCCTCGCGCGCGGCGCGCTCGACGCCTACGCCGCCACCGGCGATCCGGACGCGCTCGGGTTCGCGCTCGATCTGGCGGAGACGATCGGTTCGGACTTCTACGACGACGAGGACGGGACGATCTACTTCACCCGGGATCCGGACGGGACCGGCGATCAGGCCGGCGACGGGGCGGCCGGCGACGACACCCTCTTCGCCCGGCCGCAGGAGTTCACCGACCGGTCGACGCCGTCGAGCCTCGGCGTGGCGGCGGAGACGCTCGCGCTCCTCGACGGCTTCCGGACCGACCGCGAGTTCGCCGAGGTCGCGGAGCGGGTCGTGACGACCCACGCGGACCGGATCCGCGCGAGCCCGCTGGAACACGTCTCGCTGGTGCGCGCGGCCGACCGCGTCGCGTCCGGCGGGATCGAGGTGACCGTCGCCGCCGAGTCGGTGCCGGACGCGTGGCGCGAGACGCTCGGGGAGCGCTACCTGCCGGGCGCGCTCGTCGCCCCGCGCCCCCCGACGGAAGACGGGCTGGCGGCGTGGCTCGACCGACTCGGCATGGACGAGGCCCCGCCGATCTGGGCCGACCGCGACGCGGTCGACGGCGAGCCGACCGCCTACGTCTGCGAGGGCCGGACGTGCTCGCCGCCGGAGACGGACCTCGACGCGGCGCTGGAGTGGTTGGCCGCGCGGGAGCGGTCGGAGTAGCGGCGCGAATCGGAGCGGCGACGCCGGCCGCCGCCCACCGCAGGAGAGACGGCACGCTTTACGGACCGCGGCTCGGAGGGCGACCATGGAGCGGCACGATATTCTCTATCGCCTGTACGACGAGTTCGACGCGGAGACGCTCCGGGAACACCAGTCGTTCGTGGACCTCTTCCCTCCGGTCGACTCGCGGGTGGCGCTGGAACACTGGGAGGACGCGGGCGAGGAGCTCGACCGGCTGAAGCGCGGAATCCGCGAGTCGCTGCCCGCGGGCGCCACCTTCGCGGAAGTCGCCGCCTACGCCGACCGCGAGGCGGCGTTCACCGCGCTCGACCTGCACGCGCGCTACGACCGCGCCGTCAACGCCCTGGTGTTGGACGTCGACGAGACGCTCCGGTCCGCGGGGGGCACGGACAACGAGATCCCACGCGAGACGCTCCACATGCTGACGGAGCTGCACGACACCGGCGTGCCGGTCGTCATCTGCACAGGCCAGACGCTGGAGAACGTGAAGGGGTTCATGATCCAGGGACTCGGCAACGAGCTCGTCCACTCCGGGCGCTTCTCGATTGTCTACGAGGCCGGCAACGGCGTGTTCACGCCGGGGCACGGCTCCCGGACGAAGCGCCTGCTGTACGAGGACCTCGACGAGTCGGTCCGGGCGGTCTTCGACGCGGTTCGCTCGCGCGTCCTCCCCGGCGCGCCAGAGAACGTGCGCCGCGGCTGCCACCTCCAGGGCAACGAGTTCAACGTCACGCTGAAGCCGAACTTCGAGACCGGCGGCGCGGACGCCGAGGCCGTGATCGACGACGGGCTCGTTCACCTGATCGACCTGCTCGGCGAGGTGGTCGTGGATCGGGTCGCCAACGACCTCGACGCCGGCGATATCGGCGCGGCTGATCTCGACGCGAGCGACCTCGACGAGACCGACGCCGATCTCGCGGACCGCGGCGCCGCGTGGGCGCGCGCTCACTACGCGGCGGCCGACCCCGAAATTCGGGAGGTGATCGAGGCGACCGCGGCCGACGGCGACGCCGATTCCGCGGTCGCCGGCGATGGCGGTTCCGTGGTCGACGACCCGATGGACGATCCGGCCGAAGCGGAGGACGTCCCGGAGCCGGTCGCGTCGCTGTTCGACCGGATAGACGTCGGCTACTACCGCGCCGACGCCGCGGAGATCAGCTCGCTGGAGCTGAACAAGGTCGCGGGCGTCGAGGCGGCGCTCGACGTGCTCGACGTGCGGGACCCGTTCCTGCTCGTGATGGGCGACAGCAAGTCCGACCTCCGGGTGATGGAGTGGGTCGCCGAGCGGGAAACCGGGATTTCGGCGGCCCCGGAACACGCCTCCGCGGACGTGCTCTCGCACGTGCTCGACCGCGACGAGCTGGTGTTCGCGCGCGGCCAGTCCGCGACGATGCTCCGGACGGTCTACGTTCTCAACCTGCTCGCTCGCCTCGAGTAAGCCGCGTCGTAATTATATATCCCCAGCACCACGCTCCCTTCATGCACGATTTCGTCGTCGTGGGCGCGGGGCCGCCGGGGTCGCGCTTCGCTCGGCGCGCCGCCGCCGCCGGCCGCGATGTCGTCGTCTTCGAGAAGGGTTCGGTCGGGACTCCGCTGGCCTGCTCAGGACACGTCTCCGACGACGTGTGGGAGTACGTCCCGGACGACGCCCGCGACGAACTCCTCCAGAACCGGGTGTACGGCGCGCGCTTCCGCGTCGGCGGACCGGGCTCTCAGGCCTACCCGTTTTATAAGTCCGAGCCCGTCTCGAACGTGATCGACCGCGTCGGCCTCGACCGCGCCCTCGCCGACTGCGCGCGAGAGGCCGGCGCCGACGTGCGAGAGGACCACACGGTCGTCGGCGTCGAGGAGCGTTCCGACCGGGTCGTCGTCGAGGTCCGGACGGCCGCGGGCGACGTGGAGGAGGTCGAGGCGCGGATGATCGCCGGCTGCGACGGCCCGACCTCTCGCGTCCGGCGGTCGCTCGACCTCCCGGAGCCGGACGAGCTGCTCCACGGCGTGCTCGCGTTCGACGAGGCCCCCGACGACGGCGACCTCGTCGACGTCCACCTCACCGCGCCCACGTTCTTCGCGTGGCGGATCCCCCGCGGCGACGCGGGCGTGGAGTACGGGCTCGCGGCGCCGCCGAGCGACGACGTGTCCGCGATGTTCGACCGGCTCACCGGCGCCTACGACGTGACGACGGACCGCTTCTGCTCGGGGGCGATCCCCGTCGGCCCGCCGGACCGCGTGACGACGGACCGGGCGTTCCTCATCGGCGACGCCGCCGCCCAGACGAAGCCGTTCACCGGCGGCGGGATCCTCTACGGGATGACCGCGGCCGACGTGGCGGCCGAGGCGATCGACCCGCGGGACCCGGCGACGCTCGCCGACTACGAGTCGGGGTGGCGAGACGCGATCGGCACCGAAATTCGGCTCGGCTCGGCGATCCGCCGGTGTTACTCCCTCCCCGAGCCGGTCCAGCGGGCCGGGCTGTGGGCGCTGTCGGGCGAGATCGGCGTTCACATGGACCGGCCGAGCACCTTCTTCTCGCCGGCGCACCTCACGAAGCTGTTCTCGCGGAGCGACCCCGAGGACGCGCCGCGGTAGCCGGCGTCAGAGAGGAGAGCTACTCCTCGACGACTTCCGCGAACGAGACGTTCTCGCGGACGCTCGTGATCTCGACGGTCGGCTCGTCGCCCGGCTCGGAGTCCGGGACGATGACGACGTAGCCGCGCTCGATCTTCGCGATCCCGTCGCCCTTGTCGCCGAGCGTCTCGATCGTCACCTCTCGCACGTCGCCCTCGGAGACGGGCGGGCCGGATACCCCGGCGTCGCTCGACGGCCGCGTCGCCGTCGACGCCGGACTTCCCCCCGCGCCGTTGCCGGCGACGGATTGGTCCGCGGCGCCGTCGGTTGTGACAGTCGTGTCCTCGCTCTCCCCCTCGCGTTTGATGAGCGCCACGCGGTACGACTCGCCCGCCTCGACCGTGCCGTGTTCGATCTCGGTGGCGGGGATCGTGACGACGTGCTCACCGCCTCGCTCCTCGACAGTTCCGGTAAAGAGACACTTCAGCGAATCCGTGAGTTCGACCATGCGGCCAGTTGCGGGTACGTCAATGAAAAACTCCCTATTTGTACGGGGCGGAACGCGACGGTCGCGCCGAGCGAACCCCTCCCCAGAGGAACATAAACGTTTACCCTGTTCCGAATGAATCGAGAGCCATGGGCCGAAACTACGAGTCGCTTCACGACCCGAACGCGGAGTACACGATGCGGGAACTCTCCGCCGAGACGATGGGGACGACGGGGTCGCGCGGCGGCGGGCGCGACGTCGAGATCACGGACGTCCAGACGACGATGGTCGACGGGAACTTCCCGTGGACGCTGGTCCGCGTGTACACGGACGCGGGCGTCGTTGGGACGGGCGAAGCGTACTGGGGCGCCGGCGTGCCGGAGCTCATCGAGCGCATGAAGCCGTTCGTGATCGGCGAGAACCCGCTCGACATCGACCGCCTCTACGAGCACCTCATCCAGAAGATGTCGGGCGAGGGCTCCATCGAGGGCGTCACCGTCACCGCCATCTCCGGTATCGAGGTCGCGCTGCACGACGTGGCCGGCAAGATCCTCGACGTGCCCGCCTACCAGCTGCTCGGCGGCAAGTACCGCGACAAGATGCGCGTCTACTGCGACTGCCACACCGAGGAGGAGGCGGACCCCGAGGCGTGCGCCGACGAGGCCGAGCGCGTCGTCGACGAACTCGGCTACGACGCGCTGAAGTTCGACCTCGACGTGCCGAGCGGCTTCGAGAAGGACCGCGCGAACCGCCACCTGCGCCCCGGTGAGATCCGTCACAAGGCGGAGATCGTCGAGAAGGTCACCGAGCGCGTGAAGGACAAGGCCGACGTGGCCTTCGACTGTCACTGGACGTTCTCGGGCGGCTCCGCGAAGCGCCTCGCGGACGCCATCGAGGAGTACGACGTGTGGTGGCTCGAGGACCCCGTCCCGCCGGAGAACCTCGAGGTGCAGGAGGAAGTGACGAAGAACACGATCACGCCGATCACGGTCGGCGAGAACCGCTACCGCGTCACGGAGCTCCGCCGCCTCATCGAGAACCAGGCGGTCGACATCGTCGCGCCCGACCTGCCGAAGGTCGGCGGGATGCGCGAGACCCGCAAGATCGCGGACGTGGCGAACCAGTACTACGTCCCGGTCGCGATGCACAACGTCGCCTCCCCGATCGCGACGATGGCGGCGGCCCACGTCGGCACCTCCGTCCCGAACTCCCTCGCGATCGAGTACCACTCCTACGAGCTCGGCTGGTGGGAGGACCTCGTCGAGGAGGACGTCATCGAGGACGGCTACATCGAGGTGCCGGAGAAGCCCGGAATCGGCCTCACGCTCGACATGGACACCGTCGAGGAGCACATGGTCGAGGGCGAGACGCTGTTCGATCCGGCGTAAGCCGGGTCAGGCTCGCCTGACTCCGTCAGGCGTTGTTCGACGAGGCGTAAGCCTCGTCGGGCTCGATAGACGAGCGGAGCGAAGCCGAACCGGCAGCGCGGACTCATTTATAAGCGATCGTCGCAATCCGCGATTCCTTTTAAATACTTCTTCGCCGTCGACCACGGAAACGTTCAATTTGTCAGGGAATCTACCGGAGCGTATGGACACGACAGCCGCGGAAACCGATCCGCGCCCCGGCCGAACCGAGGTGGCGGGCGCCCGTCCCTGAGGTCGTCGGCGTCGACATCAGCGGCCGCCACGAGGAGGCGGGCGGGTACCTGATGGTCGCGGCCGCGGTCCACGCCCGGATCGATTCGACCCGTATCCGCTCGGTCGAGGGGTTGGGCTTCGCCGCGGTGCGCGAGGGGCCGACCCTCGACGCGACCGTCGCGCTCACGGCCGAGGCGGTCGGGAACCTCCCGGAGCCGCCCGACGGACCGATCGTCGCCGAGGGCGGCGAGTTCTACGAGGAGCCCGCGGAGCGGGTGGGGCTGAGCTTCCAACCCGAGTTTAAATACGTCGAGAGCATAGGGGAACGCGAGACAGTGCAGGCAGCACACCACGCCGCGTACGCCGCCCGCGACCTCCTGTTATGATCGGGAGCGCCGAGGGGACGAGCACCGACACCGAACCGACCGCCGCCGAGCGGCGCGCGGTCGTCGCCAAGCGCGTCGAGTCCGGATCGGCGGACCTGACGGAGATCACTCAGCTCGCGGCCGCCGCGGGCTACGACGTGGTCGGCGAACTCACCCAGACCCGCACCGAGGACGCCGCGTTCATGTTCGGGAAGGGGAAGGTCGCGGAGCTCCGCGACCTGGTTCGCCGAACCGACGCGAACGCCGTGATCGTCGACAACGACGTGGGTCCGTACCAGACGTTCAACATCGGGGGCGAGCTCCCCGAGGGCGTCGAGGTGATCGACCGATTCGCGCTTATCCTCGAAATCTTCGGCCAGCGCGCGAACACCCGAAAGGCCCAGCTGCAGGTCGAACTCGCGGAGCTGCGGTACGAGCTTCCGCGCGCGGAGGCGAAGGCGAGCCTCGCGAAGCGCGACGAGCGCCCGGGGTTCATGGGGCTCGGCGAGTACGACGAGAGCGTCGAGCGCGACATCAAACGCCAGATCTCCGAGATCCGCGACGAGCTGGAGTCGATCGCGGAGAAGGAGGAGGCGCGCCGAGAGCAGCGCCGCGACTCCGGCTTCGATCTGGTCGCGCTCGCGGGCTACACCAACGCCGGCAAGTCGACGCTGATGCGCCGGCTCGCGGCCGAGATCGATGTCGACGAGAACGCCGAGCGCCACCCCGACCTCGACACGACCGCCGAGTCGCAGGACATGCTGTTCACCACCCTCGGCACCACCACCCGCCGGGCCGAGATGGAGAAGCGCGACGTGCTCCTGACCGACACGGTCGGATTCATCGCGGACCTCCCCCACTGGCTCGTGGAGTCGTTCGAGTCGACGCTCGACTCGGTGTATCACGCCGACCTCGTGCTGCTCGTCGTCGACGCCAGCGAGTCCGTCGAGGAGATGCGCGAGAAGCTCGTCACGAGCCACGACACCCTCTACGAGCGCAACGAGGCCCCGATCGTCACCGTGTTCAACAAGGTCGACCGGCTGGCGCCGGGCGAACTGGCGGACAAACGCGCCGCGCTCTCGGGGGTCGCGCCGGACCCGGTCGCCGTCTCGGCGAAGACGGGCGCGGGCGTCGCGGAGCTCCGCGACCGCGTCGAGTCAGAGCTGCCGGACTGGGAGCGCGAGCGGCTCGTCCTCCCCCTCTCCGACGACGCGATGAGCCTCGTCTCGTGGGTCCACGACCACGGCCACGTCGAGGCGGAGACGTACGCGGACGACCAGGTCACGCTCGCATTCGAGGCGAAGCCGTCGATCGTCGCCCGCGCCCGGTCGAAGGCGGCCGGGCTCGCGCCCGCCGAGTCGACGTAGACGGCCGGGCTCGCGCCCGCCGAGTCGACGTAGACGGCCGGGCTCGCGCCCGCCGAGTCGACGTTGGTTCGGCCCGGGTCGCCGCAGTTCGATCCCTCCCACGTGCGGGACGTTCGGACAAAGTATACATTCCTTCGATTGTGAGGTAGTATCATGGATTACGCCGGAGTCGACGGCCGGCGGACGGACGAAAGCGCCGCCGGCGAGGACGACGACGTCGTCGAACCGCCCACCGCGTTCAGCGACCGGGCCGTCGCGAGCGACTCGGGGATATACGAGGCCTTCGTCGAGGAGGGGCCGGCGGCGTGGCGCCGCGCCGCCGACCTGCTCGACTGGGAGCGTCCCTACGAGACGGTGTTGGACGACGGGAACCCGCCCTTCTACGAGTGGTTCCCGGACGGGCGGCTCAACGCCGCGGCCAACTGCATCGACCGCCACCTCGACGAACGCCGGAACCAGCTCGCGATCCGCTGGTTCGGCAAGCGCGGAGAGCGCCGGTCGTACACCTACCTCGACCTCCACCGCGAGGTGAACGCGCTCGCGGCCGGGCTCCGCGATCTGGGGGTCGAGGAGGACGACGTGGTGACGCTGTACCTCCCGATGGTCCCGGAGCTGCCGATCGCGATGCTGGCCTGTGCTCGGATCGGCGCGCCCCACAACGTCGTCTTCGCGGGGCTGTCCGCGGAGGCGCTCGCGACTCGGATCGACGCCGCAGACTCGGAGTACCTCGTCACCTGCGACGGCTACTACCGGCGGGAGGACGCGTTCAACCAGAAGTCGAAGGCGGACAACGCCAGGCTTCGGGCCGACGCCGACCTGTCGGCGACGGTGGTCGTCGACCGGCTCGGCGACGCGCTCGACGTGCCCCTCGGCGACGACGAACACGAGTACGAGGCGATCGTGGAGGCGCACGACGGGGAGACGGTCGAGCCGGTCGCGCGCGACGCCACCGACCTCCTCTTCGTGATGTACACCTCCGGGACGACGGGGCGCCCGAAGGGCGTCGAGCACGCGACCGGCGGCTACCTCTCGCACGTCGCGTGGACGACCCGGAACGTGCTCGACGTGCGCCCCGACGACACCTACTGGTGCGCGGCCGACATCGGCTGGATCACGGGCCACTCCTACGGCGTGTACGGCCCCCTCTCCGTCGGGACCACGAGCGTCCTCTACGAGGGGTCGCCCGACTACCCCGACCGCGACCGCGTGTGGGACCTGATCGAGCGCAACGCCGTCAGCGTCTTCTACACCTCGCCGACCGCGATCCGGTCGTTCATGAAGTGGGGCGCGGAGTACCCCGACGCCCACGACCTGTCGTCGATCCGCCTGCTGGGAACCGTCGGCGAGTCGATCACCCCGAAGGCGTGGCGCTGGTATCGAGAACACGTCGGCGGCGGCGAGGCGCCGATCGTCGACACGTGGTGGCAGACCGAGACGGGCGCCATCTCCCTCGCGACGCTGCCGGGGATCACCCCGATGAAGCCCGGGAAGGTCGGCCCGCCGCTGCCGGGGATCGACGCGCGCGTCGTCGACGAGGACGGCGAGCCCGTCGACCCCGGCGAGCCGGGGTACCTCACGATCGCCGCGCCGTGGCCCGGGATGCTTCGCGGGCTCCGCGAGGGCGACGAGCGGTACCGGCGAGAGTACTGGCTGGAGGGCGAGGACGGCTGGCGGTACCGCACCGGCGACGGCGCCACCGTCGACGAGGACGGCTACGTGACGATCCTCGGCCGCGTCGACGACGTGATCAACGTCCGAACCCATCGCTTTAACACCGCGGGGCTGGAGTCGGCCATCGTCGAGGCCGACGGGGTCACCGAGGCCGCGGTCGTCGGGGACGGCGACGGGCAGATCGTCGCGTACGTGACGACCCGGGGCGACGTCGAACCCGACGGGACCCTCCGCGACGCGATCGGCGAGCGGCTGGCGCGGGCGGTCGGCGACGTGGCGCGCCCCGATCGGATCGTGTTCACCCCTGACCTCCCGAAAACCCGTTCCGGAAAGATCATGCGCCGGCTGCTGGAGGACATCGCGCGGGGCAACGAGTTCGGCGACGTGAGCGCTCTCCGCAATCCCGAGGTCGTCGGCGAGATCGAGTCGGCAGTTCGCAAAGAGTAACTGTTAATAGTTACTTTCTACATTTTTAGAAACGCCTATTAGTTTCTTAACGCTGTGGGCCGTCTCACGCCCCATGAGCTCTCTCGTCTCGCGCTCGGCGCTCCACGCGCGGAAGCGGGCGCTCGCGAAGACCCTCTGCTACCGGGCGCTCATGGTGGCTATCACCGTTCTGGTGGCGTGGGCCGTCGTCGGCGACGTCAGCGACGCCGTGAACATCGGACTGGTCGCCAACGTGGTGAAGACGATAACCTACTACAGTTACGAGCGACTGTGGGACCACGTGACGTGGGGCGTCGCCGAAGCGGCCTGAACCGGTGGGCGAAACGCGAGCGGAACCGAATCGCCACAGGCAGATCGAACCGGCACTGCCGATCGAACCGTCACCGGCCGGTCGGTTACGGAGAATCGAGGAGAAAGCCTCGCGCTTCAGCGCGGGGATGAATCCGACACTTCCTTTCACACTCCACCGGTCGATGGCACAGCTGGATATTCCACGCTGACGGCGACAGTCGCGTCGGACCGTTATTTCGGATACAGATGTATACCCGAAATAGATCGTCGGTTGATTCAGTGATAGTCGACCGATAAACGAGATTGAGAAACCGAACAGCGGTCGAACGCTCGACTAACGGTGTTTCTCAGGGAAAGACTTACTTCGCTTTCTCGTGTGTAAACGAAACGAATGGTCGAGGGACTGGACGCAGACGCGTACGAGGCGGTCGTGACCGCGGCGGAGACGTACCGCGCCGCGCTGGTCGTCCGCCTCGGCGGAGAGGCGGGGCTCCGGACCGGTGAGATCACGCGTGTCTCCCCGCGACACCTCAGCGAGACGGACGGCGAGGCGGACCTCTCACTCCTCGCCGTCCCGTCGGACAGCGCGGAGGCGGAGGCCGGAACGGACGACGACCCTGAAACGGAGACGGCTCTGCGAGACCGAAGCACGATCGACCGCGAGACGGTGATTCCGGCGTCGCTGGCGGCGGAAATGCGGCGGTACGCGGAGAGCGCCGACCTTGCCGACTCGGAGCCGTTCGTCGACGTGTCGCCCCGGCGCGTTCAGATGATCGTGAACGAGACCGCGGAGCGCGCGGCGGCGCGGACCGACGGTCTCGTCGACCCAGACGTGACGCCCCGGGACCTCCGGCGGACCTTCGCGCGGCGGCTCCTCGCCGACCGGGGTGTCGACCCGCACGCCGTCCGCGAGGCCGGGGGCTGGGAGACGATGGCGACGCTCGACGACTACCTCGGACCGCTCGACGGGGAGGCGATCGCCGAGGCGATCGCCGGCGATCGGGCCGGTTCGTCTCGCGGACCCGAGGGCGGCTCGGCATCGACTGCGCTCGAAGGGTTCGAGGCGCTCACCGACGGTGACGGCCGTCAGACGCCTCTCGAAACGGTTCCAGAGGGCGTGGTCGCGTCCGACCGCTGGGCCGAGGCGTGGGTCGTCCGCGGGACGGGGGACCGCGACCGCGTCGAGATCGCGGGCACCGCCGGGACCGACCGAGAGGCGCTCATCGATCGCGGCGTCACCGGCGATGGCCCGTGGCGCGACGCGGTCGAGGAGGCGGAACCGGTCGCGACCGAGGGATCGCCGGCGACCGCGGGCCGGCCGGCGATCGCGGTCCCCCTCCGGTACCGCGACGTAACGCACGGCGCGCTGTGTGTCGTCTCGGGAGAGGATATTCCCGTTTCACCGGTCGAACGCCGCGAAATAGCGGCCCTCGGACGGTGTCTCGGGTGGGCGGTAACCGCCGGGCGCTGGCGCGACCTGCTTCACTCCGACGCGGTGACTGAAGTGGAGTTTCACACCGGCGACGAGGGGGCGTTCCTCGCCCGCGCGAGCGCGGCGCTCGGCTGTCGGATCGAACTGGCCTCCACCGTGGCGGTCGACGACGCCTCCCGCTTCTACCTCTCTGTCGAAGGAACGCGCCCGCAGGCGCTGGCCGACGCGGTCGCCGGCGCGTCCGGGGTCTCGGACCTCCGCGTGATCGAGACCCGCGAGGACGGCTGTGACGTGTCCGCGCGCGTGGAGGGAGGCTCGGCGGTCCGGACGCTTACCGAACACGGCGCGACCGTCCGCGACGCGACCGCGGAGGACGGGCGGGTCCGGGTCGTCGCGGACCTCCCGGAGGGCGCCGACGTCCGCCCCGTCGCCGACGGGTTCCGAGCCGCCTTCGCCGACGCGCGGCTCGCGAGCAAGGAGTCGGTCCCGCGGTCGCCCCGGAGCGAAGACTCGCTGCGGGAAGGGGTCGCGGACCGGTTCACCGACCGCCAGTGGGCCGCGCTGTCGGCCGCGTACCACGGCGGGTACTTCGACTGGCCGCGGGGGAGCACCGCCGAGGAGGTCGCCGACGCCATGGGCGTCTCCTCGCCGACGTTCCACAACCACCTCCGGAAGGCCCAACGCGGGCTGCTCGACGAGCTCTTCGAGGACGGACGGCGGGCTCGACGCCGGGGGGAATCGGCTCCGTAGCGGCGCGAGCGCTCCGACTCACGGGGCGGATCTATCACGATTTTTCGTATTTAGCGCCATCGTTTAAGGGGCGAGATCGGTTTGCTACAGAGCGTACCATGACAGAGGGAGACGGTCAACTGGAAGCGAGATTAGCAGAGCAGGAGGTGTTCGAACCGCCGGAGTCGTTCGTCGATCAGGCGAACGTGTCGGATCCCGGGGTCTACGACGAGTTCGACGAGAACTGGCCGGAGTGCTGGGAGACGGCCGCCGATCTGCTCGACTGGGAGACGGACTACGACCAGGTACTCGACGACAGCAACCCTCCCTTCTACGAGTGGTTCACGGGCGGCGAGCTGAACGCGTCGGCCAACTGCATCGACCGCCACCTCGACGAGCGCGGCGACGAGGTCGCGATCGAGTGGGTCGGCGAGCCCGTCGACGAGGACGACCGGTCGTACACCTACGAGGAACTCCACCGCGAGGTGAACGAGTTCGCGGCCGCGCTCCGCGATCGGGGCGTCGAGGAGGACGACGTGGTGACGCTGTACATGCCGATGATCCCGGAGCTGCCGATCGCGATGCTGGCGTGCGCCCGGCTCGGCGCGCCCCACAGCGTCGTCTTCGCCGGGTTCTCGGCGGACGCGCTCGCGACGCGGATGAACTCCGCGGACTCCGAGTACCTCGTCACCTGCGACGGCTACTACCGGCGCGGCGACCCCCTCGACCACCTCGACAAGGCGAACGAGGGGCTTTCGGGCGTCGACCACGAGACGACGACGGTCGTCGTCGACCGGCTCGGCCCGAACGGCGACGACTTCGACCACGACCTCGGCGACGACCAGATCGACTACGGCGACCTCGTCGCGGACCACGAGGGCGCCGAGGTCGAGCCGGTCACTCGCGACGCCGAGGACATGCTGTTCCTGATGTACACATCGGGGACGACCGGGAAGCCGAAGGGGGTGAAACACACCACCGGCGGCTACCTCTCGTGGGTGTCGTGGACCTCGCAGTCCGTCCTCGACATCAAGCCGGATGACACGTACTTCTGCTCGGCCGACATCGGCTGGATCACGGGTCACTCCTACATCGTCTACGGGCCGCTCGCGCTCGGAACGACGACGATGATGTACGAGGGGACGCCCGATCACCCGGAGCGCGACCGACTCTGGGAGATCGTCGAGGAGCACGACGCGACCCAACTGTACACCGCGCCCACCGCGATCCGCGCGTTCATGAAGTGGGGCTCGGAGTACCCGGACCGCCACGACCTCTCTTCGCTGCGGCTGCTCGGCACGGTCGGCGAGCCGATCAACCCGCGCGCGTGGAAGTGGTACTACCAGCACATCGGTGACGAGGAGTGCCCGATCGTCGACACGTGGTGGCAGACCGAGACCGGCGGGATGATGATCACGACGCTGCCCGGGGTGAAAGACATGAAGCCCGGCGCGGCCGGACCGCCGCTCCCGGGGCTCGACGTGCAGATCCTCGACACGCTCGGCGACGAGGTAGAGCCCGGAAAGGCCGGCTACCTCACGGTACAGAAGCCGTGGCCCGGCATGCTCCGGACGCTGTACAAGAACGACGAGCGCTACATCGAGGAGTACTGGGCGGAGTACTCCGACACCGACAGCGACGACCCAGACGACTGGGTCTACTTCCCGGAGGACGGGGCGAAGATCGACGAGGACGGCTACATCACCGTCCTCGGGCGCGTCGACGACGTTCTCAACGTCTCGGGCCACCGGCTCGGGACGATGGAGATCGAGTCAGCCATCGTCGGCGTCGAGGGCGTCGCCGAGGCCGCCGTGGTCGGCGGCGACCACGACATCAAAGGCGAGGCCGTCTACGCGTACGTGACGACCGAAGACGGGTACGAGGGCAACGACGAGCTCCGCGACGCGATCGTCGCGGGCGTCGAGGACGCTATCGGCCCGATCGCCCGACCGGAACAGGTCGTGTTCACGCCCGACCTGCCGAAGACCCGGTCCGGGAAGATCATGCGCCGCCTGCTCGAGAACATCGCCGACGGCAAGGAGCTGGGTAACACCAGCACGCTCCGCAACCCGGAGATCGTCGAAGAGATCCAGCAGAAAGCGAAGGACGAGTAGCCGTCGACGGCTCCGTTTTCGAGACACCAGACGAGAGACAACGCGTGCGACTCCACGAATAAATATCACGATAAAATCGCACAAACGGACCACGACAATACACACCACAACACATGACAGACAATAGCTCACGGAATTCGGACGACGCGGCGACCGATGGGGGCCGCGCAGCGAACGACGCGGCGACCGATGGGGGCCGCGCAGCGGACGACGCGGCCACCGACGGCGGCGTCGCCACGGGCGCGGCACAGACGCACAACGACACCGACTACCTCGGAGCGGAGGTGAACATCCTGAATCCGAGCACGCCGTACATGCGCGATCACCTGCGGATCGTCTGGTCGGGGTTCGCCATCTGGGTCCTCGCGGTGTGGGGACCGGTGACCCTGACGCGGCTCGCACCGGGCCCGATGACGAGCCAGATGCCGATCCTTCAGTTCCCGCTCCACTACTTCCTCGTCGCGTTCGGCGCGCCGACCAGCGCGCTAATCTTAGCGTTCTGGTACTCGCGCAAGCGGGACGCACTCGACGAGAAGTACGGTATCGATCACGGCACCGCTGACGTCGCAGCGACCGACGGAGGGGCAGACGAATGACGGGGAGTTCGATCCTCCTGCAGAGCGACCTCCTTCCGGAGGCGCTCGACATCTCGTTCAAGCTGGCGCCGTCGATCCTCGTGATCGCGATGTTGGGGCTGTTCCTCACGATCGGCTTCGTCTTCCGCGTCGCCGACACCGAGAACATGTGGGTCGCCGGTCGGTCCATCGGGAACGTCGAGAACGGGATGGCGATCGGGGCGAACTGGATGTCCGCCGCCTCGTACCTCGGCATGGCGGCGTCCATCGCGCTCGCGGGGTTCTACGGGCTCGTGTACGTCGTCGGCTGGACGACGGGGTACTTCATCCTGCTCATCTTCCTCGCCGCGCAGCTGCGCCGGTTCGGGAAGTACACGGCGCCGGACTTCGTCGGCGACCGATTCAACTCCGACACCGCGCGCGCAATCGCGGCAGTGACGACGTTCCTCATCGGCTTCGTCTACGCCATCGGGCAGGCGAAGGGGATGGCGCTCGTCGGCCTGTACATCTTCGGTGATTACGGGGGTCTCATCCCCGGTCTCGACGGGTACCAGGTGATGGTCGTCGCCATGATGGTCGTCACCGTCGGCTACCTGACGCTGTCCGGGATGCTGGGCGCCACGAAGAACCAGGCGGTCCAGTACGTCATTCTCATCCTCGCGTTCGTCGTCGGGCTGTTCGTCGTCGGCTACACGAACGGCTACTCCACGGTGTTGCCGCAGCTCGAGTACGGTGCGCTGATCAGTCAGCTCGGGACCGAGTTCTCCGAACCGTTCGCGTCCTCGAGCTACTACCTCTGGGTCGCCACGACGTTCTCGCTGATCGTCGGCACCTGCGGACTGCCGCACGTGCTCGTCCGGTTCTACACTGTGGAAAGCGAACGGACGGCCCGCTGGTCGACGGTCTGGGGGCTGTTCTTCATCTGTATCCTCTACTGGAGCGCTCCGGCGTTCGCGGCGTTCGGGACCGACCTCTACACGCAGAACGTCGGTGCGACGTACGGCGATCCCGGGATGACGGGCGCGGCCAGCGAGGTCATCGTCGTGCTGGCGGCGCAGCTGTCCGGGCTCCCGGACTGGTTCGTCGGCATCGTCGCGGCGGGCGGTATCGCCGCGGCCATCGCGACCGTCGCCGGGCTGTTCATCGCCGGTTCGTCGGCGATCAGCCACGACATCTACACGAACATCATCAACGAGGACGCGACGCAGCGCCAGCAGATCCTCGTCGGCCGCCTCTCGATCGTCGCGCTGGGCGCGCTGACCACGCTGGCCGCGCTCAATCCCGCGTCGTCGATCGCGGCGCTCGTGGGATACGCGTTCTCGCTCGCCGGCTCCGTGCTGTTCCCGATGTTCTTCCTCGGCATGTGGTGGGAGAACGCCAACCGGCAGGGAGCGCTCGCCGGCATGACGACCGGACTGACCCTCTGGTCTATCCCGATGATCAACCAGATCGTCCCGACGTACATCGGCTCGCTCGAGGCGCCGCTGTCGGCGGGGCTGGCCCAGTGGATGCCCGCCATCGGCTCGGCGCTCATCACGCTCCCGATCGTGTTCGTCGTCACCATCGCCGTCTCGATGGCGACCGACGAGCCGTCGCTCGAAACGAAGCGGATCGTCCGGCAGTGTCACAGCCCCGAACCGATGGGGCAACAGGAGACCGCCGAGGACGTCGTCGCCGACGGCGGCGAGGACGTTGCGACTGACGGTGGCCGCGCAGTTGACGACGCGGGCGCCGACGGTGGCCGCGCAGTTGACGACGACGAAACCACGGAGGAGAGATAATGTACGAACGAATCCTCGTTCCCACGGACGGAAGCGACGTCGCAGAGGCCGCCGTCGACCACGCGCTCGACCTCGCGGAGAAGTACGACGCCGAGGTCCACGCGCTGTACGTGGTCGATATCGACTCCGTGAACTTCAGTCTCGGGACCGAACAGGTCGACCGGCTCAAACAGGGCCGGTTCGACGAGATGGGAGAGCTGAAAGAGCGGGCGGACGAGGCGACCGGCGTGGTCGCCGAACGCGGAGCCGAACGCGGCGTTGATATCGTCGAACACGTCTCGGGCGGTCGGCCGCACAAAGTGATCGGCGACTACGCCGAGAACCACGATATCGACCTCATCGTGATGGGGAGCCACGGGCGCGCGGGCGTCCGGCGAGCGCTGCTCGGGAGCGTCACCGAGCGGACGCTGCGTTCGACACACGTCCCCGTCCTCGTCGTCGACTACCTCGACGAGGACTGAATCCCGCCGAGCGCGACCCCACCCGAGGGTCGCTCGGACGCTGGACCGTTCCGGAACACCGACGTATTTCGACACCGACCTTCACCCATGACCGACGCCGATCAGCTCGACGAGCCAGACGCAGACGAGAGCCTCGCCGACCGGGTTCGGTCTCACGTCAAGGGGAACCGAACCGGGATGGTACAGGATCTCGCGTTCGCGGTCGTCTGGGTGACCCTCGTGTCGCTGCTGTACGATTTCGCGTTTTCCGCCTCGCCACGATGGGTGTTGTACATGTTCATGCTCGCGGGCATCCCGGCGTACTTCGGCTTCTTCATCTCCCTGGAGATGGCGAGAGCACAGCAGTGAGCTGACGCGTATCGGTGGTTCACCGACCGAGTTGCCGAATGTCCTCGACATCGAGCAGCGGTTCTCCCGGATCGATTGCCGCCCGGTACGCGGCCCGTGCGACCGTCTCGACGGGGAGCGGCCGCGACTCGCCGAGGCGATCCGCGATCGGGGAGACGGAGTCGACGAGTCGGAGCCCGGCGTTCAACAGCCGAGAGCCGTGGGGGCGATCGGCGCCGTACACCGGTCCCGGACGGAGCGTGACCTGCTCGAACGCCAGATCGGCGATCGCCGCCTCAGCGCGTCGCTTGGCGCTCAGGTACGCGTGGCGGGCTCGCGGCGGCGCCACCGCCGCCGAGAGAAACACGTACGTCTCGACGCCCGCGCGTTCGGCTTCCAGCGCGGTGAGAATGGCGCTGTCGCCGTTGAGTCGCTCGAAGGTGACCCCCGAGGACGGCGTTTCGTCCGTCGTGCCGACCGCGTGGATGACGGCGTCGACACCGTCCAGCCGGTCGCGCCAGGCGTTCGGTCGGAACAGGTCGGCGCTGGTCCACGAGACGCGATCGACCCACGGCGCGTCGGTGGCGGGACGACCGCCCCGAGAGACGCTCCGGACATCGTGTCCGTCGCGAACCCCGATCCGACAGGTCTCGCGACCGATGAATCCGCTACCGCCGACGACGAGGAGGGTCGACATAGTTGCGTATTCTCACGTACCGTCCTTGTCGTTTCGGTCGACGACTGCGGCCGGCGATCCGCACAACACTTATAACCCAGTCGGGAGTCCGTTGAACTGCGATGGCGACAGGTAAGGTCGACTTCTTCAACGACACCGGCGGCTACGGATTCATCGAGACTGACGACGCTGACGACGACGTGTTCTTCCACATGGAAGACGTCGGCGGCCCGGATCTCGAGGAGGGACAGGAAGTAGAGTTCGAGATCGAGGAGTCCGAGAAGGGCCCGCGAGCGACGAATCTCACCCGACTGTAACCGGTCGGCTTCGACGCCCTCGGACAGCTCTCGAAACGCGTTCCGCGTATATCACACGCCCCAGCGACGGTGCCGTCGAGCGGGATGGTACTGATGGGGTCTAAAATCCGTTCGTGAGCGCCACCGCGTCTTTAAATACGGAACGACACGCCGGTGGCCTCCGTCGAGTATTCCCAGAGTTTCCGCGCGTCGTCGCGGTCGTAGGAGGCGTCGTTCGATCGGCCGACGGTCGGGTGCCCGCGCATGTTCAACAGCCCGTCGGGCTCGATGTAGGCGCCGCCGTCGACGTCGGCGGTCGCGGCGTACAGCATCGGTTCGACCCCGATCGCGGCGTCCTGACCGAGCACCGCGTTCGCCAGCCGCATACCGACCTTCATCAGGGGGTTACCGCTCTCCGCGGCGGTGCGAAACTGGAGGTTGGTGTCGGCGTAGCCCGGGTGGCAGGCCACGCTGCGGATGTCGATATCGGCGTCGGCCTCGCGGTTCGCGGCGTCGATCCGGCGCTGGAGCTCGTAGGCGAACAGCAGGTTCGCGAGCTTGCTCCGGCCGTACGCCTTCCACTTGCCGTACGACTCCTCCCAGTTGAGGTCCGAGAAGTCCATCTCGCCGCTCTCGTGGGCGCCCGACGACTGCGTGACGACGCGCGCGACGCCGTCGACCCCTTCGGCGCCTTTTAAAAGCGAGAACAGCCGACCGGTAAGCGAGAAGTGGCCGAGGTGATTGACGCCGAGCTGCGTCTCGAAGCCGTCCTCGGTCTCGCTCCGGGGGATTGCCATCACGCCGGCGTTGTTACAGAGGACGTCGATCGCGTCGTAGTCGTCGCTCACGCTCTCGGCGAAGGCCGCCACCGAGTCGAGCGAGGCGAGGTCGCACTCGCGCACGTCGAGTGCTCCGTCGATCCCGCCGTCGCCGCCGGCGTCGGCGCGGATCTCGCCGGCCGCCGTCTCGGCGCGCTCGACGCTTCGGCACGCCATCACGACGGTGGCCCCCTTCGCGGCGAACGCGCGCGTCCCCTCGTAGCCGAGCCCGCTGTTCGCGCCGGTGACGACCACCGTCTTCCCGTCCAGTCGCGGCATGTCCTCGGCGGTCCATTCTGCCATGTCTCACGGAAGGGGCGTCGCGGGGAGAAACCTGTCGACGGGCCGGACGTTTCCGTGCTGTGCGATGCGTTCCCGAATAGGGCGACGAGACGTGCCCTCACGTCGGGATTCACTTTCACCTCGCCGGCGGTGCGTTTTTAGGTGCCTCGGTGAAAGGGGAGGGTACCGAATGACGTCCTTCCAGTCGACGATCGGCGACGAGGAGGGGATCGCGGAGGAGCTGGCCGAGGGCCAGCGCGAGATCTCCATCGCCGAGTTCTTCGAGAAGAACAAACACATGCTCGGGTTCGACTCGGGCGCCCGCGGGCTCGTCACCGCCGTCAAGGAGGCGGTCGACAACGCCCTAGACGCGACCGAGGAGGCCGGCGTCCTCCCCGACATTTACATCGAGATCGAGGAGGTGGGCGACTACTACCGGCTCGTCATCGAGGACAACGGGCCGGGCATCACGAAGGAACAGCTTCCGAAGGTGTTCGGGAAGCTCCTGTACGGCAGCCGGTTCCACGCCCGCGAGCAGTCGCGCGGTCAACAGGGGATCGGGATCTCTGCGGCCGTGCTGTACTCCCAGCTGACTTCCGGCCAGCCCGCGAAGATCACCTCGCGTCCCAAGGGGCAGTCCCGGGCGCAGTACTTCGAGCTCATCATCGACACCGACACGAACGAGCCGGAGATCAAGGCGGACGAGGAGACGACGTGGGACCGCCCCCACGGCACGCGGATCGAGTTGGAGATGGAGGGGAACATGCGCGCTCGCCAGCAGCTCCACGACTACGTGAAACACACCGCGGTCGTCAACCCCCACGCCCGGCTCGAACTGCGCGAGCCCGGGCTCGACGAGCCGATGAAGTTCGAGCGCGCGACCGACGAGCTGCCGGCGGAGACGAAGGAGATCCGCCCGCACCCCCACGGCGTCGAGCTGGGCGCGCTGATCAAGATGCTGGAGGCGACCGAGTCGTACTCCGTCTCCGGATTCCTCCAGGAGGAGTTCACGCGGGTCGGCAAGAAGACCGCGGACAGCGTGATCGACAACTTCCGCGACGTGTACTACGGCCGCGAACTGGCGTGGTCGCCCCCGCGGGCCCACGACGACCGCGACGTCGCGGCCGCGGTCGCGAACGCGGTGGCCAACAAGGGCAAAGACGCGACGAACGCCTTCTCCGAGGGGATCGCCGAGACGGTCGCGAACAACGACCGGCTCTCTCGGTCCGAACTCGCGGCGATCGTCGACAACGTCGCGGAGGCCGTCGAAGGCGACACGGGCAAGACGTTCGGCGGGACCGTCCGCGAGAACGCGGTCGACGCCGCGTGGCGGGCGATCACCGGGGCCGCCGGCGACGAGTCGGGCGGCGGCGAGGACGGCGGCGGCGAGGACGCGAGCGAGTCGCCGCTCGTCGCCGACGCCTACGCCCTCGTCGACGACGCCACCTCGACCCGGAAGGACGACGCCGCGGTGCGGGCGATGGCCGAGGCGCTCGCGCGCCGGTTCGAGAACCTCGACGGCGAGGCGTTCCGGATCCCCCGCGACGACCTCGACCGACTCGTCGCGGACGCGGCCTCGTTCGTCGCCGAGCAGCGCGACGCGACGTTCGGCGAGACCGCCCGCGGGAACGTCGTCGAGGCGTTCTGGTCGCGGGCGCGCACGGTCCCGGACGACCCGCCGAAGGTGACGGCGATCGCGGGGAGCCGCGACGCCGCGGCCGACCTGCTCGAAGCGATGCGGACGACCGACATCCTGGCGCCGCCGACCGACTGCCTCGCGCCGATCACGGCCGACCTGGTCGAGGCGGGCCTCCGCAAGGAGTACGACGCCGACTTCTACGCGGCGGCGACCCGCGACGCCGAGGTCCACGGCGGCGACCCGTTCATCGTCGAGGCCGGCATCGCCTACGGCGGCGAGATTCCGGCGGAGGGAACGGTCGAGCTCCTCCGGTTCGCGAACCGCGTCCCGCTGGTGTACCAGCGCGGCGCCTGCGCGACGACGGACGTGATCAAGAACATCGGCTGGCGCAACTACGGGCTCGACCAGCCCGGCGGGTCGGGGCTCCCCAACGGGCCGGCCGTCATCAGTATCCACGTCGCCTCCACGAACGTCCCGTTCACGAGCGAGTCGAAGGACGCGCTCGCGAACGTCCCCGCGATCGAAGACGAGATCGAACTGGCGGTGCGCGAGGCGGCCCGCGAGCTGAAGTCGTACCTCAACAAGCGGCGCTCGATGCAGCAGCGCCGGGAGAAACAGGACGTGCTCGGCAAGATCCTCCCGGAGATGGCCGACAAGGTCTCGGAGGTCACGGGCCGGCCGCGCCCCGACATCGACGGCGCGCTCGCGCGGATCATGAACAACGTCAGCGTCGAGCGCGAGATGAACGGCGAGACGGTGACGCTCGTCGTCGAGAACCACTCGGACGTGAACGAGCAGCTGGAGATCACGGACATCGTCTCGACGGAGCCGACCGACCTCTCCGACGGGACGGTGGTCGACATGGACGGCGAGTGGTTCGTCCAGTGGAAGCCCGAGGTGCCCTCGGGCGACGAGCGGGAACTGACGTACGCGATCGACGGCGACGCCGACTTCGAGGTCAGCGTCGGCGGCGTGGAGACGGAGAAACTCACGGTGAACGACTAAATGACGACCGAAAGCGACGCACGAGACGAGCTGATCGACCTGGCCGCGGACTTCTACGACCAGTTCGCAGACGGGGAGATCCCGGAGATGACGCTTCCCACGCGGACGAAGAGCAACATCGAGTACGACACCGAAAGCGGCGTCTGGACCTACGGCGACCGCACGTCGACGCGCAGCGCCAACTCGGTGCGAGGCGCGCGCAAGCTGCTGAAGGCGGCGTACACGATCGAGTTCCTCGCCGATCAGCTCGACGAGGACCGCTCGTCGACCCTGCGTGAGCTGTACTACCTCTCGGAGTCGTGGGACAACGACGAGGCGCAGTTCTCCTCACAGGACGAGTCGAACGACCTCGTGGAGGACCTGGAGATCGTCACGGGCGTCACCCGCGAGGACTTCCACATGCGCCCGGAGGAGTCGGGCGCGACCCTGATGGGGCCCCTCCTCATCCGCGAGCAGACCCGCCGCGGGGAGCGCGAGATCCACTGTCAGGAGGACGTGGGCGCGGGCGGCTATCAGATCCCGAACAACCCGGACATGATCGAGTTCCTCGACGACGACATCGACTTCGCACTCGCCGTCGAGACCGGCGGGATGCGCGACCGGCTCGTCGAGAACGGGTTCGACGAGGACTACAACTGCCTCGTCATCCATTTAAAGGGCCAGCCGGCGCGGGCGACCCGCCGGATCACGAAGCGCGTCCACGACGAGCTCGACGTCCCCATCGCCGTCTTCGCCGACGGCGACCCGTGGTCCTACCGGATCTACGGCTCCGTGGCGTACGGCTCGATCAAGTCCGCCCACCTCTCGAAGTACCTCGCGACGCCGGAGGCGCAGTTCGTCGGGATCCAGCCGGAGGACATCGTCGAGTACGACCTCCCCTCGGACCCGCTCGCCGACTCCGACATCAACGCCCTCGAATCCGAGCTGGAGGACCCCCGGTTCCAGACCGACTACTGGGAGGAACAGATCGAACTGCAGCTCGACATCGGGAAGAAGTCCGAACAGCAGTCGCTCGCGAGCCGCGGGCTCGACTTCGTCACCGACACGTACCTCCCCGAGCGGCTCGGAGCGATGGGCGTGCTCTGAGGGAAGTGGAGCATGCCCTACGATCGGCTGCAGCGACGTCTCACTGAGTCGGGGTCCCCGACGGTGACGACGCTCCCCGACGGAAGCATCGACCACTTCTGTACGGTCGCCGAAGACGCCGCCGGGTCGCTCGAGACCCGTGACGCGTTCGGCCGGGAGATCCTGGGAGATCGGTCGTCGCTCTCGTTCGCCGTCGAGACGACCGAGCCCGGCGGACAAGCGGTCAACACGGCGAAACAGCTGCACGCACTCGGCGGATCGGTCACCTGTTACGGTCATCTCGACGCGCCGATATTCGAATCGCTGCCGTTCGCCACCGTGTCGATGGGAGCCCCGGCGATCGTGTACGTGTTCGGCTTCAGCGATCGGGACGTGATGTTCGTCGAGACCTCCGAGGTCGCGGAGTGGACCCTCGCGGAGTTACGCCGAGTCGGTGACCTCTCGGACGTGTTCGGGGGAGACGCTGTCTGCTGTAGTAACTGGAGCTCCGTGAAGGGGCTCGGGAGCGCGTTTCACCGGCTGAGCGACGCGGACGCGCCGCGAGTTCCGTTCGTCTTCGATCCGGGGGATATCGTCGGGTGCCGGTCCGACGAGGTCGCTGACTTACTCGACGCAGTGACCGCTCTCCAAGACACGTTCGACGTGGTCTACTCCGCCAACCGGCAGGAAGTCCGGACGACGGCCGCACCCCTGTCCGGACCGTTCGACGACGACCTCGCCAGACTCGCCGCGATCCGAGAGGAGACGGGAATCACGGCCGCGGCGATGCACGCGAGAGACGAGGCCGTCGCCGTCACGTGCGACGATCGGCTGCGGGTCAGCAACTACGGCGTCGAGCGTCCGGTGCGGCACACCGGTGGCGGCGATCGGTTCACCGGTGGGCTCGGCCACGCGCTGGCGTGCGGGTGGGAGTGGGACGTCGCGTTGGCGTGCGGAAACGCCTGTGCGGTCTACTACGTCGAGTCCGGCAGTACTGGCGGTCCGAAAGACATCGCCGCATTCCTCGACGAACAGCCCCCCGTCGAGTCCTGAGCGGACGCCTCCCCGCTAACAAGAGACCGTCTCACGTCCGCCTACCGGTCTTCGTACGCGATCTCGTCGATCTCTCGCCGATCTCCCTCGGCGTCGTCGTTCTCGTACTTGTACACGACGCCGTCCTCTTCGTCCGCGGTCGCGTTGTGCGAGCCGTCACAGAGCGGCTTCGAGTCCGACAGGCCGCACTGACAGACGTAGATCATGCCGTCGTCGCCCATGTCGGACTCGTCGAGCTTGGCCGGTCCCCGCGCGTCGTGCGTGACTTCGCGTGCCATGGTCGACGATGGGCGGCCACCGGAATACGGCTTGTGGGTGCGGGACGGGGAGACCGGCTTCCGGCTCGACCGCCGCAACCGCCTTGAGCGTGGACGCCGTATCGATGGTATGAGCAAACCCGGCGAGTCCGGCACCGACGACGTTTCGGGGTCGACCGACCCCGACGAACTGACCGACGCGGAGTGGCGCGAGCGGCTCTCCGAGGAGGAGTACCGCGTGCTCCGCGAGAGCGGCACGGAGGCGAAGTTCTCCGGCGAGTACGTCGACCACCACCCCGACGACGGGGAGTACCGCTGTCGGGCCTGCGGGACGGTGCTGTTCGACGCCGAGACGAAGTACGAGTCCGGCTGCGGCTGGCCCGCCTTCTACGCCGCCGAGGAGGAGTCGGTGACGACGACGGTCGACACGAGCCACGGGATGCGCCGCACCGAGGTCCGGTGTGCGAACTGCGACTCGCATCTGGGCCACGTGTTCGACGACGGCCCCGACCCCACGGGGAAGCGGTTCTGTATCAACTCGGTCGCGATGGAGTACGACGAGGAGTGAGTTCGGTAGGAGCCGTCGTCGACGACGACGGGTGACCGGCTTACATCCCCTCGCCGAGCAGCTCGCGGGCGATGATGTTCTTCTGGATCTCCGTGGTCCCCTCGTAGATCTGGGTGATCTTCGCGTCGCGGTAGAGCCGCTCGACGTCGTGATCGTTAACGTAGCCGGCGCCGCCGTGGACCTGGACCGCCTCGTCGGCGACGTCGACGGCGACCCGCGAGGCGAACTCCTTGGCCATCGACGCGAGCGCGGTCAGGTCGCCGGACTCGTTGTCGACGGCCCACGCGGAGCGGTAGGTGAGCCAGCGCGCGGCCTCGGTGTTGGTGTGCATCTCCGCGAGCTTGTGTTTGATCGCCTGGAAGTCGCTGATCGGGCGGTCGAACTGCTCGCGCTCCTCCGCGTACTCCAGCGCGCGCTCGGCCGCGCCGCGGGCGATCCCGACGCCCTGCGCGGCGACCGCGGTGCGCGTCTCGTCGAAGAACTGCATGAGCTGGAGGAACCCCATCCCGCGCTGCCCGATGAGGTTCTCCTCCGGCACCCTGACGTCGTCGAACCGGAGCTCCGCGGTGTCGCTCGCGCGGATGCCGAGCTTCCCGGTGATCTTGTCGCGGGTGAGCCCGTCGCGGTCGGCCTCGACGAGGATCTGCGAGTAGCCGGAGTAGCGGTCGTCGATCTCGGGGTCGGTCTCGCAGACGACGACGAAGTAGTCGGCGACGGTGCCGTTCGTGATCCACATCTTCGAGCCGTTGATCACCCACTCGTCGCCGTCCTTCTCCGCGCGGGTGGCGACCGAGGTCACGTCCGACCCCGCCTGCGGCTCCGAGATGGCCGAGCCCATCACCGCGTCGCCGGCGGTCACCTCGGGGAGGACGCGCTCCTTCTGGTCCTCGGTGCCGAACTCCATCAGCGCCTCCGCGCCGAAGCCGGCGCTGGAGACGCAGAGGCCGATCCCGGGATCGGCGGCGAACAGCTCCTCGGTGAGGATCGCGTTCTCCAGCGACGTGTAGCCGACGCCGCCGTACTCGACCGGGACGTGCGGCGCGAGCAGCCCCATGTCGGCCGCCTTCTCCATCACTTCGTAGGGGTACTCCTCCTCGACGTCGTACTCGGTCGCGACCGGCCGGATCTCCTCGTCCGCGAATCGGCGGACCTCGTCGCGTAGCTGCTTCTGTTCGTCCGTTAACTGGAACTCCATACGCGACCGTTTCGGCGAATCTATGATAATTATTCGCAAACGTTGAGGAATTCGGATCGGGTTTACAATTCTTTGATCTGGCAGCGGGAGCGATGGCGGGGATGGGTGTAGTACAACGTGAGAGTGGTCGTTTATAAGCCGGAGCGCGGTGTTGCTGTCGGCTGTTTATAAGTGTCCGGCGACGTTGGGGTGAGGACCTCCAAAGCCCCAGTCGCGACGGCTCGCGCGGCTTGCTGTGCGCTTCAGTCGCTCACTCCGTTCGCTCCTTGCAGTGCTTGCGTCGCCGTGCTTCGTCCTTCCGAGAGACTTTGTCTCTCGTCTTCCCGCTCGCTCCGCTCGCGGGAATCGCGACTGCCCCTTTGAGTCCCACCCGCCCGCAACCGCACAGCAGCCTCACACCTCCCCAGCCTCGTCACCGGACTGCGTCCGGTTGCAAGCGAGAGCTCCGCTCTCGCCCTGTCGCTGGCGCGGAACGCGCCAGCGACTCCCTCGCACCGGCGGTTCGCGGCCTATCGGCCGCTCACCGGGGCGCGCCACCGCACCGTTCTTTATAAGCGATTGTCGCTGGGGCTCACGATCGTTTAAATACTGAATCGTTGCTACCGATTTGCTTCACCCACTCCCGCTATCGACCACGCGATGAGCCCGAGGGCGGACACGACGGTCGGAGGGTCTCGGAATTCCGTCGACTGATCGAACTCCGATTGAGCCCCGTTAGTCCCGCTCCTCGACGAACGTCGCGATCCGGTCGGTGGCCTCCTTCAGTTCGCGCATCGAGGTCGCGTACGACACCCGGAGGTGACCCTCGCCGCCCTCGCCGAAGACGGATCCGGGGACGACGGCGACGCCCTGCGCCTCCAGCAGCTCCTCGGCGAAGACCTCGTCGTCGCCGCCGCAGTCCGGGAACGCGTAGAACGCGCCGCCGGGCTCGAAGGTGTCGAGGCCCATCTCGTTGAACCGGGAGACGACCAGCCGCCGCCGGCGGTTGTACTCGTCGACCATCTCGGTCACCTCCTCGTCGCAGCGGTCCAGCGCTTCGATCGCGGCGTACTGCGGCGTCGTCGGCGCCGACAGCATCGTGTACTGGTGGATCCGGTTCATCGCGTCGACGGCGTCCGCGGGGCCGAGGGCGTACCCCAATCGAAGACCGGTCATCGCGTACGCCTTCGAGAAGCCGTTGACGACGACGGTGCGCTCGCGCATCCCCGGCTGGGTCGCGATCGAGGCGTGGTCGGCGCCGTAGGTGAGCGCGGAGTAGATCTCGTCGGCGATCACCCGGAGGTCCTCGTCGCGGCAGAACGCCGCGACCTCCGCGTACTCCTCCTCGGTCATGGTCGCGCCGGTCGGGTTGTTCGGGTAACAGAGGACGAGTAGGTCGGCGGCGGCGGCGCCGGCCGCCTCCAGCGACTCCCGCGTGAGCGCGAAGTCGTCCTCGGCCCGCGTGGGGACCGTCAGCTGCTCGCCGCCCGCGAGTTCGATCCCCGGGCCGTACGAGATGTACGTCGGCTCGTGGACCGCGACCGTGTCGCCGGGATCGACCAGCGCACGGAGCGCGAGGTCGACCGCCTCGCTCGCGCCGGTGGTGACGAGAATTTCGTCGGCCGGGTCGTACGACTGGTCGTAGCGCTCGTGGTGGACGGCGATCCGCTCGCGGAGCGGGGCCATCCCGCGGTTCGAGGTGTAGGAGGTCTTCCCGCGTTCGAGCGAGTCGATCGCGGCTGTGCGGGCGGCCCACGGCGCCGAGAAGTCGGGCTCGCCGACCCCCAGCGAGATCACGTCGTCGCGGGCCTCCGCGAGTTCGAAGAACTTCCGGATCCCCGACTCCGGGAGGTCGCGCGCGCGGTCCGAGAGCCTCATGGCGAGACGGAGAGGCGGTCGTCGTCGTCGCCGTCCTCGAACCGGATCCCGCCGTCCTTGTAGGTCTCCATGATGTAGTGAGTCACCGTCTGGGTGACCTCGGGCATTGGCGCGACCTGCTCGGAGATGAACCGCGAGACGTCCTGCATCGTCTCGCCGAGCACCTCGACGGCGAAGTCGTAGTCGCCGGAGACGAGGTGGAGGGCGTCGACCGCGGGGAACTTCGCGATCTGGTCGGCGACCTGCTCGTAGCCGGTCTCGCGGTCGAGTTCGACGTTGATCTCGACGATCGCCCGGATCTTCCCCTCGTCGACGCGGTCCCAGTCGACGACCGCCTGGTAGCCGTGAACCACGTTGTCCGCCTCCAGCGCGTCGATCGCCTCCGCTACGGATTCCGCGTCGAGGCCCGTCTGGGCCGCGATGTCGTCGATGTCCTCGCGGGCGTTCCGCGCCAACACGTCGAGTACCTCGCGCTCGGCGTCCATACCCCACGATCACGCGGGAGCGGTTTATGAGTAGCGACGCGCGCAAGACGGGCGACGGACCGGGAGAGACCGGTCGAGGCGTCAGGCTGTCGGGCCGGCGCGCTCCCTTCCGCCATCCCTACGGCTTTCCGCGTGGCGCGCGATCGTACAGCTATGGCTCCAGACACCACCAGCCGGAGCGACACGTTCGACGTCGGCGGCGAACTGACCGTCAACCGCCTCGGCTTCGGCGCGATGCGGATCACGGGCGAGGACATCATCGGGCGACCGGCCGACGAGGAGGCGGCCGAGCGAGTCCTCCGACGGGCCGTCGAACTCGGCGTCGACTTCGTCGACACCGCCGACTCCTACGGGCCGGGCGTCTCGGAGCGGCTTATCGGCGAGGCGCTCGGCGACCCCGACGACGTCGTCGTCGCCTCGAAGGCCGGGCTGCTCCGCAACCGCGAGGGCGACTGGCTCCCTCACGGCGACCCGGACTTCCTGAGGAATCAGGTGCTGTGTAGCCTCGACCGACTCGACACAGACACGATCGACCTCTACCAGTACCACCGCCCGGACCCCGACAGCGACTTCGAGGAGTCGGTCCACGCGTTCGCGGAGATGAAGGACGCCGGGCAGATCGCCCACGTCGGGCTCTCGAACGTCTCCGTCGAGCAGTTGGAGACCGCGACCGATATCGTCGACGTCGCGACCGTCCAGAACCGGTACGACGTCGGCCACCGCGACGACGAGGACGTGCTCCGCGCCTGCGAGCGCAACGACGTCGGCTTCATTCCGTGGGGACCGATGTACGCCGTCGACGAGGAGAGCGTCGCGGCGGTGCTCACGGAGGTCGCCGACCGCCGCGACGCGACGACGCGACAAGTCGCGCTCGCGTGGCTGCTCGATCACTCCGACGTGACGCTCCCGATCCCGGGCACGTCGAGCGTCGACCACCTCGAATCGAACCTCGCGGCCGCGGAGCTGTCGCTGACCGACGAAGACATGGCCGCGCTGAACGAGATCGATCCGCAGGAATAGACGCCTGACGGCGTGGGTCCTCGACCGCCCTACTCGTCGAACGGGTTCGTCAGCTCGACCGTCTCCTCGCGGTCGGGGCCGACGCCGACCGCGTAGATCGGCGTGTCGATCTCGTCGGCGACGAACTCCAGGTACTCGCGGGCCGCCTCGGGGAGCGCGTCGTACCCCTCCTCGGCGACCGCGGCCGAGTCGAACGGCTCCCACGTGTCGAGGGTCTCATAGACGGGGTCACAGCGTTCCCACCGCTCGGTCGTGGTGGGGACGGTGTCGAGCTCCTCGCCATCGAGTTCGTACCCCGTACACACTTTCAGCTCGTCGAGACCCGCGAGCACGTCGACGTGGTTGACCGCGACGCCCGTGAAGCCGGAGACGCGCGCGGCGTGGCGGAGCATGGGGAGGTCGAGCCAGCCGATTCTGCGGGGGCGCCCGGTGACGGTGCCGAACTCGCCGCCCTTCTCGCGGATGTCGTCGGCGAGCGACTCCTCCTCGGCGTCGCCGTCGAGTTCCGTCGGAAGCGGCCCCTCGCCGACCCGCGAGAGGTACGCCTTCACGATGCCGACGACCTCGCCGTCGCCGACCGTGGTGACGCCGAGCCCGGAGCCGACCGACGCGGCGCCGGCGGTCGGGTTCGAGGAGGTGACGAACGGGTAGTTCCCGTGGTCGACGTCGATGTGGGTGCCCTGCGCGCCCTCGAAGAGGACCTCGTCGCCCGCCTCGCGGCGGCGGTGGAGGTAGTCGGAGCAGTTGACGGTCATCCCCTCGTCGGCGAGCCGCTCGCCGATCGCGGCGAACTCCTCGTGGATCGCGTCGACGTCGAACGCCTCGGCGCGGTCGTCACCGCCGAGATCGAGCCCGTACACGTCCTCGACGAGCGCGCGCTTCTGCGGAACGACGTACTCGAGCTTCTCGCGGAGCACGTCGGAATCCAGCAGGTCAGCGATCCGGATCCCGCGGCGTCCGGCCTTGTCCTCATAGGTCGGACCGATACCGCGGCCGGTCGTACCGACCTCGTCGCCGGCGTCGTCGTCGGCCTTGACCTCCTCCTCGATCCCGTCGAGCACGCGGTGGTACGGGAGGATGACGTGCGCCCGGCGTGCGACCCGCACGTCGGGGTCCAGCCCGCGCTCGCGCAGGTCGTCGATCTCGGTGAACAGCGTCTTCGGGTTGACGACGCAGCCGTTGCCGAGGACACCGGTCGTCCCCCGGACCGCGCCGCTCGGCACTAACGACAGCTTGTACTCCGCGCCGCCCTCGACGACGGTGTGGCCGGCGTTGTCGCCGCCCTGATAACGGACTACGACGTCCGCGTCCCCTCCCCACCGGTCGACGAGCGCACCCTTGCCCTCGTCTCCCAGCTGGGAGCCGACGATGGTGAGTGTCATACGACCCGGTGGTTCCGGGCGGGAGGTAAAACCGATTACGGTCCCGAGCCGAGAATACACCACGAATGTGCATTGGTCACTTGACGTGCGCCCGTAGCTATCCCCGTTCGTGTAGGTACTCCCGCGACAGGGACGGCTCGACGCGATCGATTCGGTGTCGACACGATCGAACGCGTTAACTACTGCCACGTCAAAGCGTCGGGTCGAGCGATTTCGGGTCATCTCCGACAGCAACTTTTAAACCGGGGCATGACGAGTTAACATGTGCCATGATAGATCGACTAGAGAAGGAGGTAGACATGCTGGAACGTCACCTCCAGGTCCTGCGGATGGTCATCGAGAACGAGCCGATCGGCATCGTGAAGATGTCGAACGAGACGGGGTACCCCCATCACAAGGTCCGCTACTCGCTGCGCGTACTCGAAGAGGAGAACCTCATCGAGCCGTCCAGCCAGGGGGCGATCACGACGGAGCGCACCCACGAGTTCGTCGACGAACTCGACGAGAAGCTCGACGAGACGGTCGATAAGCTCGGCTCCATGCGGATCGACGACGCCGCAGAACTCGAGAGCTGAACCGATTCGACTTCGCGCGAGGCGACGTACGGATCGCGTTTGGACCGCGTTTAGGTTTCGTTTAATCGCGCTTGAATCGCATTTAAATTGCGTTCGGATCGGGCTTTGCAGTTCGGTCCCGTACTGCTACGTCCTACCGTCTCGATCGTTCTTGACCCACTCCGATCTCGGTTCGGGGTCCGCCGATCGGCTCGGCGACAACAGGTTCGGAACCGCCGGCTACAGGTCGGGGACCGTCATGTGGAAGCCGCCGTCGCGGGCCTCGACCAAACAGAGGTGATACCCCTGCTTGCGCGAGAGCTTCACGAAGCTCGCGCGCTTCGACCGGCTGAACAGCCCGCCACCGACCGCGTCGCTCGCGGTCTCTAACGCCCCCGGCTCGAAGAAGCTCTCCGTCACCGCGAACGCCGCCGCGAAGGGCTCGTTCGACCCGGCGATGTCGCGGCCGTTCTCGACGAGCGACTCCAAGGTCCCCTCGGCAGTCGGGTCGCGGCTGTCGTTGAGGTCGGCGACGAACAGCGGGTTCCCCATCCGGTCGCGCAACACCAGATCGAACGAGCGCTGCTCGCGCGTCTCCTCGCCGTTTTCGCGGATCGCGATCGACACGGAGCCGCCGATCTCCGCGCGGTCGATCTCCGGGATGGCGTCGTACAGATCGCGGAGCACGCCCTGGTTGCCGGTGCCGCTCACCTCGAAGGGGAGGTCCTCGACGATCCATCGGGTGAAGCCGTACTCGATCGTGTCCTCCAAGAACTCCTCGTACGGGCGGCCGTCGACGACGAGTCCCTCCGTCTCGAAGCTCGTGTGGTGCTCGATCCGGAGGTTCTCGCGGAGCGCGTCGCGGTCGACCGCCCCCTCGTGGGCGTCTTCGAGCGTCGCGCCGCCCTTGGACTCGTACCTGACGAAGAGGTTCGTCCCGCTGCGCGCCTCCGTCGGCGATATGGTCCGATCGCTCTCGGGAAGTCGATCGCGGAGCGTCGACAGCTCCGACTCCAGCCGGTCGCGCTCCTCGCGGAGCGTCGACAGCTCCGACTCCAGCCGGTCGACCTCGGCCGCCAGCTCGTCCCGCTCCCCGGCGATCTCGTCGCGGTCGGCCGCCAGCTCGTCGCGTTCCGCCGCCAGCGACGCCCGCTTCTCCTCGGCGGCTTCGAGTTCGGCTCGGAGCTGTTCGAGCCGCTCGTCGGGCGACTCGCGCGTTCCGGCGCCCGAACCCGCACGCTGCGAGACGGCCGAGCGGTTCGATCGGTTCGCCCGGTCTCGATCGTCGGTAGAGCGCGGCTCGGGAGACCGGTCGTCGCCGTTCGCGGCGGCGGAGCCCGCGTTCCCGCGTCGGCCGGCGTTCCCGGAGCGCTGACGGTCGGTCGCCTCGCGGGAGGACCGTCCGCCTCCGTTCGCATCGGCTGCCTTGCGCCTCCGACCGCCCGGCGAATCGCTCGCTTCGGACGGGTCGAGCGCGGGGATCGACTTCTGTTCGCGCCACTGCTCTTCCTCGGAGAACACGTCGTCGTCCGGTCGGTCGCCCTCGGACTCGGGGGCGTCGGCCGGATCGGGCGCGTCAGACGGTGCGTCTCCGGTCGAGGGGTCCGTTTCCGCGCTCTCGGCGACCGCTCCCTCGGTCGTCTCCGTCGGTCGGGTCTCGGTGGCTCCGTCCGCCCGCTCTCGCGACGAGGGCGTCGGATCGTCGGACAGCGTCGAGTCACGGGGCGTCGGCTCCGCGACGCTCCGGCCGGTGCGTCGCTCGTCACCGTTGCCGTCGCCGCCGTCACCGTCGTCCCGGGCGCCGGACCTCGGCTTCGCGTCTCCGTCCGTCGGCTCCGCCTCGGGGGCCGCGTCGCGAACGGGCTCTTCCTCGACGGTCTCGTCGGCGTCCCCCTCTCCTTCGCTCCCGCTTTCGGCGGCCTCGTCTTCGGCGGCCTCGTCGGCGGTCGGTTCGGTTTCGGAGACGGCTCCGGCCTCCGCGGCGGTCGCGCCGCCGGCCCAGTCGGGGTCGGGGATCTCCCGCACGTCCAGGTCGACCTCGTAGACGGTGTAGATCCCGACCTCGTCGTCGGCCAGTTCGAAGGCGTCCTCGCCGGTTTCGAGCCGGCGCGAGTTCCCGACGTACGCCGCGGCCATCGACTCGCCCGCGGTGTACGTGACGTAGTAGTCGCCGGAGAGCACGTTCTCCGACAGCTCGACGTAGCCGGTGAACCCGCCCTGCGAGAGCTTTCGGTCGGCCTCCGAGAGCGGCGTGTCGTTCGTGTAGTACTGCGCCCGCGGCTCCCCGGCCTGTTCCTGCATAGCGAATAAGACCGGGAGGACCCCGTCGGGTGCTTTGTAAACCGTCCCAGAGGCGTCCGCGAACGCGTCGAGGTCGGCGTCGGCGGTACCGACGACGCGGCCCTCGAACACGAACAGCCACCCCGTGCCGTTCGTCACCGCGCCGGAGAACCCCCGGTCGACGAGACGCCCGAGCCCCTCGAAGCCGCCCGAGAACTCCCGGGCGTCCCACCCGGTTATCTCCGCTCTTCGCTCTGCGTCCATTTGCGTTTACGTCGCCTTCAACGACCCAAATACCTTCCGGAGCGTGAGACGGTCGTCTGACGCCTGCCGTCGGTCGATCCGCCCTCGATATCGATGTTACCCCTCGCTCCCGGCTACGCCCCGTCGACGGCGGCGATCGCCTCGCGCCCGAGTTCGATCACGTCGCGCTGGAGGTCGCTCTCGGCCAGCTCCGCCGGCGTGTACCAGCGCCAGCCGTCCGAGTCGACCTCGTCCGCGCCGTTCGGCGCGATCTCGCGGGAGCCGACTCGGGCGTAGTAGAGGTGATCGACGTGCTGGTGGCCCACCGACCCGTCCTCGTGGACGTTGATGTCGTGGAGCATGAGGTGGGCCGGCTCCGGGAGCCCGCGCGTGTTCGGCCCCTCGATCGACGACTCGGTCGCGACGAGCTCCGCCTCCAGCCCCGTCTCCTCGCGGACCTCCCGGAGCGCGGCCTCGTGGGGAAGCTCGTCGCGGTCGACGTGCCCGCCCGGCGGGAGCCGGATCCCCAGGCGCTCGTGCGCGTGGAGCGCGGTCGCGCCGTCGTTGACGACGTACGTCGTCGCCGTGAAGTGGCGAGTGGTCTCCATACGCGTGGCTCGGCCCGCTGCGGCTTGGGCGTTCGGAAAAACGGCGGAGGTCGACGGCGTCCGTTCAATCGGGCCGTCTCGGGCCGTCTCGCCCCGTCTCGGTCAGGGCGGCGGCGTCAGTTCAGCGCGACGCCGTCTTCGGCTTCGAGCAGCTCGTGGTACCGGTTCCGGATGGTGACTTCGCTGATGTTCGCGACGTCGCTGACCTCGCTCTGGGTGACCTTCTCGTTGACGAGGAGCGAGGCGGCGTAGACCGCGGCGGCGGCGAGCCCCACGGGCGACTTCCCCGAGTGGATCCCCTGCGACTTCGCGGTGTCGAGCAGCGAGCGCGCCCGGCGCTCCGCCTCGTCGGAGAGGCCCAGGTCGGAAGCGAACCGGGGGACGTAGCTCTCGGGGTCGGCGGGCTGGATCTCCAGCTTGAGCTCGCGGACGACGTAGCGGTACGTCCGGGCGATCTCGTCCTTCTCGACGCGGGAGACCGCCGAAATCTCGTCGAGGCTCCGCGGGGTCCCGGCCTGTCGCGCGGCGGCGTACAGCGACGATGTCGACACGCCCTCGATGGAGCGGCCGGGCAGGAGGTCCTCGTCGAGCGCGCGGCGGTAGATGACCGAGGCGGTCTCGCGGACGTTGTCCGGGAGGCCGAGCGCGCTGGCCATGCGGTCGATCTCGCCGAGCGCCTGTTTCAGGTTCCGCTCTTTGGAGTCGCGGGTGCGGAAGCGCTCGTTCCAGGTGCGGAGGCGCTGCATCTTCTCGCGCTGGCGGCTGGACAGCGACTTGCCGTAGGCGTCTTTGTCCTGCCAGCCGATGTTCGTCGAGAGCCCCTTGTCGTGCATCATGTTCGTCGTCGGGGCGCCCACGCGCGACTTGCTGTCCTTCTCCTTGGAGTCGAACGCGCGCCACTCCGGCCCGCGGTCGATCTCGTCTTCCTCGACGACGAGCCCGCAGTCGACGCAGACGGTTTCGCCGTGTTCCGTGTCGGTCGCGAGCTGGCCGCCGCACTCCGGGCAGCGCAGCTCCTCGTCGGCCGACTCGGTCTCGGCTTCGGACTCGGTCTCGTCGGTGTGCTCCGCCGTGTACGTTCGAACGTTTTCGCTCATTGGTTAGTTCAAGTGGAGGGAACGAGGGGACCGAGAGACGCGTCTCGGTTGGCTTTCCTCACCGTTATGTAATCGCCGAAGATATTTAAATGTTCGGGTGAATTTCGATTTGGAAAACATCAGAGAGAGCGGTTCACAAGCCTCTATTCGACGATTATTGCCGGTTTTTCGGTCAGCCTTAACGACGGGCGGATACGATCGGCGATCGGCGACCCCCACCTATATATCTATTTCGCGCGGCGAGCGACGTCTCGAACGCCGGGGAGAGTGCCGCGAGGACAACGGATTTGGGGGTCGCCCGAGCAGGTGTCGTATGAACCGCGCGCGACTCGACGACCGGCTCGCCGACCTCGAGACCGACGGCTACCTGATCGACGCCTCGCAGGACGACGCCAACCAGCTGTACCTCTCCGGGTTCACCGGTCCCGACCCGTTCCTCACGCTGTACGCCGACGGCGAGATCCACCTCCTCGTCGGCGGACTGGAGTACGGTCGCGCCCGCAAGGAGGCGACCGCCGACACGGTCGAGCGCCACGCCGACTACGACTACGAGTACGGCGACCGCGAGGCCCGCAACGACATGTACGCCCGGTTCGTTCGCGACAAGGGCGTCGACTCCGTCTCGATGCCGCCGCGCGGGCCGGTCGGCACCGCGGACGCGCTCCGCGAGCGCGGGATCGAGGTCGCGGTCGACACCGACGACCGGATCCGCGAGGTCCGGGCGGTGAAGACCGACGAGGAGGTCGACGCGATCCGCGAGGCCCAGCGCGCCAACGAGGCGGCGATGCGGGCCGCCGAGGAGCTGATCGCCGGCGCCGACGTGGCCGGCGAGGACGCCGCCGACGGCGTTATCGAACCCGGCACCCTCCTCCACGAGGGCGAGCCGCTCACCAGCGAACGGGTGACCCAGGAGATCGAGGTGACGCTGCTGCGGCACGGCTGCGCGCTCGACCAGACGATCGTCGCCGGCGGCGCGCAGGCCGCGGACCCTCACGACCGCGGGTCGGGGCCGCTCCGGGCGAACGAGGCGATCATCGTCGACATCTTCCCGCGGTCGAAGGCGACGAAGTACAACGCCGACATGACCCGGACGTTCTGCGTCGGCGAGCCGAGCGAGACGCTCCGCGAGTGGTACGACCTCACCGAGCGCGCGCTCGACGCCGCGCTCGACGCGGTCGAGCCGGGCGCGACCGGCGAGGACGTCCACGCGGCGGCCTGCGAGGTGTACGAGGACGCGGGCGAGCCGACGTTCCGAACCGACCCCGAGACGGAGACGGGGTTCATCCACTCCACCGGCCACGGCGTCGGCCTCGACGTCCACGAGTCCCCCCGGCTCGCGAGCGGCGGGGGCGAGTTGGAGCCCGGCCACGTGATCACCGTCGAGCCCGGGCTCTACGACCCCGACGTGGGCGGCGTCCGGATCGAGGACATCGCCGTCGTCACCGAGGACGGCTACGAGAACCTCACCGAGTACCCGATCGAGTTCGTGGTCTGACCGCACACCACACCCGGTCCGGCTGGCCGCGATCGGAACCCGCTTTGACCCGGGTCGAGAACGGCGACCGTGAACTGGCGGTACAAACACACCGCGCTCGCGCTCTGTACGCTCGCGTTCACCGCGACGATGGTCGCGCGCTTGGTGATCAGCCCGCTGATCCCCCAGATCCGCGTCGAGTTCGGCGTCACGAACGCGACCGTCGGCCTGGGGCTGTCGGGAATGTGGCTGGCGTACGCGCTCGCGCAGTTCCCCTCCGGCGTGCTCGGCGACCGGTACGGCGAGCGAACCGTCATCCTGACCGCCGTCGGCGCCACCGCGGTCGCCTCCCTGCTCATCGCCGTCTCCCCGTCGATCGTCGCGTTCATCGTCTTCGCCGTCGTCCTCGGCGCCGGTGCGGGGCTCCACTACTCGGTGGCGACCACCTTCCTCACCCGGCAGTTCGACGACATCGGCCGCGCCATCGGGGTCCACGTCGCCGGGGGGCCGGTCGCGGGACTCGCCGCTCCGCCGCTGGCCGCGCTCGTCGGGTCGCGGTACGGCTGGCGCGCCGGCATCGCCCTCGGCGTCGCCGTCGCAGTCCCCGTGTTCGCCCTGTTCGCGTGGCGGGTGCGACCCACCGAGCCGCTCCGCCCCGATCAGGCGATACGCGAGCGGTTCGCGCTCGGACCGCTCGTCGAGCTGCTCTCCCGGCCTCGGATCCTCTACACGACCGCGCTGGCGACGATGGGGGCGTTCACGTGGCAGGCCACCGCCTCCTTCCTCCCGAGCTTCCTGGAGTTCGGAACGGGGCTGTCTACCGGGGTGTCGGCGCTTCTGTTCTCGCTGTACTTTCTCGTCCACGGCGCGACGCAGCCGGTGACGGGGTCGGTCTCCGACCGGGTCGGCCGCGACGCGACCGTGATGGCGACGATGGCCGCCGGGATCGTCGGCTACGGGCTGCTCGTCGCGGCGGCTGAGTTCGGGTTCGGGCTCTCCGCCACCGTCGTCGGCGTCGGGTTCGTCGGCCTCGCGATGTCGTGGGGCGCGCCGCTGCAGTCGCGGTTCATGGACCTCCTCTCAGACGCCGAGCGCGGCGCGGGATTCGGGCTCGTCCGGACCGCCTACATGGTCGTCGGCGCGTCGGGGAGCGTCGTCGTCGGCGCGGTCTCCGACGCCGCCGGCTGGACGGCCGCGTTCGGACTGCTCGCCGGGGTGATGGGGATCGCGCTGGCTGCGCTGCTCGCGAACCGGGTGCTACGGCTCGGGTATTAGCGGATTGTCGTCCGTTTAAAAGGCGTCGTCGTTCGAAGGGGAATCCGACTACAGCCGGTCGTCTTCGAGGCTTCCCGGGTCCTCCGCCGTGTCGAACATGTTGTTCTCGGCGCCGTCGAGCATCTCGTCGCGGGGGTCGTCGTCGACGACGCTCACGTTGTACGCCTCGATTCCGGACGCGATCAGGTCCTCGGCGGCCTGCTCCTCGGAGACGAACTCCTGTTCGGCAAGCTGCTGGAACTCCGCGTACACGTCGTCTGACAGGTTCAGCTCGAAGGTCGGCATACCCACCCGTTCCGGCCGGACGCTTTTAAGCGTTCCCTCGCCGGCGACAGCGCGGCGCGTCGCCGCCGCGGCCCCGTTGCTTCGGGGTCGTTCGCTCGCGGCTGTCCGGTTTAAAAAAACGGGGGCGATCTGGGGAGATCGTCGGCCCGCAGTCGAGCGCTTACGCGCCGACCGCGTCTTCGAGCAGCTGAAGCGGGTGTTCGACCTCGTAGCCGGTGCCGTGTTCCATCTGCATCGCGCAGGTCGGGCACTCGGTCATCCCCACGTCGCCCTCGGCGTCCTCCATGTGATCGAACATCTCCGCGCCGATCTCCATCGACGTCTCGTACTTCTCCTCCTTCCACCCGTAGGTGCCGGAGATCCCCGAACAGGAGTCGCCGACGTCCTCCATGGTGACGCCGTCGACGTCGCGGAACGTCTCGACGGCCTGTCGGGAGAGCCCCTGATTGCGGGCGTGACACGGCGCGTGGTAGGCGAACGCCTGCTCGTCGGCGAGCTCGGTCTCGGCCAGTTCGCCCTCCAGGTCCTCGTTGATCCGGAGGTACTCCAGCGCCTCGTAGGTGTGCTCGGAGACGTCCTCGATCCCGTGGATGTCGAACAGCTCGGGGTACTCCTGCCGGAGCGACAGCGAACAGGAGGTACAGGAGGCGATCACGTCGGCGCCCTCGCCGATGGCCTCGACGAGATTCTCGACGTTCGTCTCGGCGTGCCGGCGCGCGTCCTTCAGCATGCCGTTGGCGAACATCGGCGTGCCCGAGCACTTCTGCGGGGGCACCAGCACCTCGTAGCCGAAGTGCTCGTACACCCGCACCATCGCCTTGCCGACCTCGGGCGTGTTGTAGTTGGAGTAGCAGCCGTGGAAGTAGGCGACGCGCTTGTCGGGGTTCTCCACCTGCGCGCCGCCGCGGGCCTTCCACCACTCGCGGAACGTCTGGGTGGCGAAGTCCGGGAACTCGCGGTCGCCCGCGATCCCGAGCACCTTCTCGCCGAGCTTCATCGCGCCCGGGATCTTCGTCGCGGCGTTCGCCAGCCGCGGCACCTTGCTCGCGATGGCCGCGAAGAAGCGGTAGTTCGAGAGGATGCGGTTCCGGATGTACTCCCGCGAGAGCTTCTCCATCTGCGACTCGACGAACTGCCCGCGCGCCTCGTTGTGCATCTGCGAGAGGGGCACGGAGGAGGGGCAGGCGTCGTCACAGCGCATGCAGTTCGAACAGGAGGTGATCGACTCGTCGATGTCGTGGTCCTCCTTGCGCTTGAGCCGCCACTGCTCCGGGCCCTGAAACTTCGGGCCCGGGAACTCCTCGTCGACCTCGGCGACCGGACAGGAGGTGTCACAGCTCGTGCACTTGTAACAGGAGTCGGCGCCCTCCCGGAGGTCGAGGTCGCCGCCCGGGAACACGTCGACCGGGTCGTACGCGTCCGGGTCGAGATCGGTCGAGTCGCTCCCGCCGGTCGCGCTCTCGACGCCGCCGTCGGTGGCGGCGGTGGCGGCGCGGTCCGCGGCGGGAGCGTCGCCCGCGGCGAGGTCGCCTCCGGCGTCCGCCGCCGTCCCGTCGTCGGGGACGAAGATCGGCGGCTGCTCGTCCCGGCCCGCCTCGGGGACGCCGGGGCTGGGCGTCGACCGGTCCGTGTCGGCCGCCGGCCCGTCGCCGCGCTCTCCGTCCGTTCCGTTCCCCTCCTCCGCGTCTCCGTCGTCCGTGTGTCGTGTCATTGGGTTGCCTCCGTCGCCGCCTGCCGCCCCGCCACGATCGCGGTCGCGAGCGACACCCCGCTCGCGGACTTCTCCCGCGCCACGTCCGCGCCGCCGACGACCCCGCCGGCCGCGAAGACGTTGTCGTACGCCGCCTCTCCGTCCGCGTCCAGCGCGCGCCCGTCCTCGCCGATCCGGACGCCGAACCGCGCGTACGGTTGGTCGCCGAACGCGTCGTCGACGAACCACTCGTAGCGGTCCGCCGGCTGCTCGACGTGCAGGTCGAAGACGGGCTCGCGGACGCCCTCGCGGTCCGAGTCGAGTCCCTTGCCGACGAGCCCTCCGGTCGCGAGCACGAAGGCGTCGGCGCCGTACGGCGTCTCGCGTCCCTTCCGATCGACCGCGACCGTCTCGACCCGGCCGTCCGCCTCGGTCTCGACGCCGACGACCGGGTTGCCGGTCTCGAACCGGACGCCCTCCTCGTCGAGCGCGTCGTACAGCCGGTCCTCTAACCTGAGTCCCGGGAGGCTCGGCGGTCCCATCGGGATCTCGAAGACGTCGGCGCCGAGCCGGTCGGCCAGTTCGGCGCGCACCGCGTCGCCCTCCTGATCGCCGAGGAACGCCGGGAAGCCGACGCGCTCGACGCGGTCGACGCCGCCCGTCTCGTCGACCACGTCGTGGAGGTGCGGCGCGACCGCCTTCGCCAGCGCCTCGCGGGCGGGGTCGCCGTCGATCGCCTCGTCGTGGTCGAGCGCCTTCGCGAGCCGGGTGACCTTCGTGTCGGCCCGGAACGCCTCGGCGAACTCCACCTCCGCGCCGGCGACGTCGAAGGGGACGCCGGCGGCCGCCAGCCGCTCGGCGAAGGCGCGCGCGTCGTACTCCGTGAGCGACCGGAACCCGACGATCAGCGTGGGCCGGTCGTCGCTCGCGAGCCCGGCCTCGGCGGCGGCCGGGTAGCGTGCAGCCGGCTTCACGCTCCCGCCGAACGTCGGCACGAGCGCGTTGCTGTCGGTGTGCCCCCCGCGGTACGCGTCGCCCGCGAGGTCGTCGAACAGGCCCAACCCCTCGCGGAGCGCGTCGGCGCCGAGGACCCGATAGGGGTGGGTCTCCGGGAGCCGATCGATCGCCTCGAAGGGGTCGGCGAGCGGTCCCTCCGGCTCGGGCCACTCGTCGCGGTCGAGCTCGCGGCCGGCCGTCGGCGGCCCCTCGCGCAGCGGCTCCGCGGGGTCGGTGGCCGGCACGTACCCGAGCGCGTCGATCAGTCCGGAGGCCTGTCGGAGCGTGCTCGCCTTGTGGGAGACTAAGCGCACGTCGGCGCCCTCGCGGGCCGCCGCGACCGCCGAGGTGATCGCCGCCAGCCCGCCGCCGACGACGAGCACGTCGCTATCGATCGCCATCGGCCCCTCCGTCTGCGGTCGCGTCGTCGCCTGCGCGCCCACCGTCTGCGGTCGCGTCGTCGCCTGCGCGACCGCCGTCTGTGGTCGCGTCGTCGCCTGCGCGACCACCGTCGGTGGCCGCCGTCCCGGATTCGCCGCCGCTGCCCCCACCGGACCCGGCCGATTCGGTTTCGGCACCCGAGTCGAACGCCCCGAAGTCGACCTCGCTATCGAGGTTCGCCGGGTCGCCGTCGCGGTTCATCGTCGTCGCGTGCAGCAGGTGGTTCAACATCGCCTGCGAGAGCTGGCGCCCCCACAGCGCGTGGCGCTGGCCCTTCCAGCGCTCCTGGTACAGCTCGTCTTCCGCGTCGCGGACGACCGGTTCCGGGTACTCCTGCGCGAGTTCCGCGGCGATCCGGTGCGAGCAGAACCCGCCCTGACAGTTCCCCATCGAGGCGCGAGTGCGCAGGCGGACCGCGTTGAGGTCGCTGCCCGCCTCGCCGATGGCGTCCTGTACCTCGGCGCGGGTGACGCCCTCGCACTCGCAGACGACGGGATTGGGGTCGGACGAGGAGAGCACGTCGTCGGCGCGCGAACCGAGGCGCTGGCCGGAGCGGCGGGCGACCGGGGACCGGAGCCCGAACTCGTCCATCAGCTCCTCCATGCGCGCGGGGTTCTCCGATCCCGGCAGCGGCGCGTCGGCGGTGTCGCAGGTCGCCTCGTGGCCGAGCAGGTCGCAGACGTGGTCGGAGATGGACTCTGCCATCATGCGGTAGGTGGTGAGCTTCCCGCCGACGATGGTGGTCATCCCCGGGAGGTCGTCGCGGTCGCCGTGGTCCAACAGGAAGTAGTCGCGCGTGATGTCGGTCGGGTCCTCGGTGCCGGTTCCGGGCGGTTCGTAGAGGGGACGGACGCCCCAGAAGGAGCGGAGCGTCCGGGCGTCCTTCAGCGCGGGCACCAGCTCCGAGAGCGTCTCGATCACGAGGTCGACCTCCCACTCCTCCTCGGGGTAGTCCTCGGGGTCGTCCACCTCTTCGTCGGTCGTGCCCAGGATACAGGCGGTCTCGTGGGGGACGACGATGTCGGCGTCACCCTTCGGCCGACACCGGTTGATCACGGTGTCGACCTGCCGGGTGTTCATCACCGTCATCACGCCCTTCGAGGGGCGTACCTCCACGTCGACGCCGGCCATCTCGCCGACGTTGCCCGCCCACGCGCCGGTCGCGTTGACGACGTGGCGCGCGCGGATCTCCTCGGTCGCGCCGGGCTCGCGGTGGACCCGCTCGCCGGGACCCGTCTCGTGTTCGACCTCGACGCCGACGACCTCGCCGTCCTCGACTAGCACGTCGGTCACCGGGGCGTGGGTCTCGACCCGGGCGCCGTGCTCGCGGGCGTCGGCCGCGTTGGCGACGCAGAGCCGGAAGGGGTCGATCGCGGCGTCCGGCAGGGCGATCGCCTTCTCCACGTCGCGCGCGAGGTACGGCTCGCGGCGACGCGCCTCCTCTCCGTCGATCACCTCGACGGGGATGTCGCAGGCGCGACACCCCTCCAGCTTCTCCTGGAAGTACTCCTCGGAGTCCTCCGGGCGCTTGACGAACAGCCCGCCGGTCTCCTCGACGCAGTGGCCCGCGATGTCGCGGAGCACCATGTTCTCCTCGATGCACTCCCTCGCGCTCTTCTGGTCGGAGACCGCGTATCGCCCCCCGCTGTGTAAGAGCCCGTGCATTCGCCCCGTTGTGCCGTGCGTCAGGTTCCCCTTCTCGACGAGCACCGCGTCGAGTCCCCGCCGCGCGAGGTCCCTGACGACGCCGCACCCCGTCGACCCCCCGCCGACGACGACGACGTCCACCTGTTGGTCCATGTCGATCCGGTCGGACCCCGCCCACTTTACTTTACCTCCTAGTGAGGGGTACCCATAATTATCAGGGACGTTCAAGTAGTACAATCGTTGTCGACGCCGGTTCATTTATATACTCATTTTTTCGATCCCGGCGTATCCCGGATTTTAACACGAAGATTATTATGGTAGTACATTATGTTCACGAGTGGCGTGGTAGCTTCCGTGAAGATATATCGCGACGCCGCGTCGACACCGTCTCATCGGCCGAGACGCGGACGGTGGCTCGGCCGGTTTCGAGGCAGACGCGGCGTCGCGATCGACGGTCCGGGGGACGAACGGCTCTCCCGGCCAGCGCCCGTCGTGCGGTCGGCGCCGACGCCGCGAGCGGACCAGCGCCACAGGAGGGATCCAACACATGACACAGTATGTCGGTGCGATAGACCAGGGGACGACCGGGACCCGATTCATGGTTTTCGACCATGAGGGCCAGGTCGTCGCGAACGCGTACGAACAGCACGAACAGATCTACCCCAACCCGGGTTGGGTCGAGCACGATCCCATCGAGATATGGGAGAACACCCAACAGGTCGTCCTCGACGGGCTCGCCGACGCGGGGCTGGACGCGGACCAGCTCGAAGCGATCGGGATCACGAACCAGCGCGAGACGACGATCGTCTGGGACAAAGACTCCGGACGGCCGGTCCACAACGCCCTCGTGTGGCAGGACCGCCGGACGACCGATCGCGTCGAAGAACTTCAGGAGGCCGATAAAGTCGAAGAGATCCGCGAGAAGACCGGGCTCGAGGCCGACGCGTACTTCTCCGCGACCAAGACCGAGTGGATCCTCGACAACGCCGAGCCGCTCAAGATGCAGAGCTCTCGGGGTGGCGACCTCCGCGACCGCGCCCGCGACGGCGAACTCGTCATGGGGACGATCGACGCGTGGCTCATCTACAACCTGACGGGCAACCACATCACCGACGTCACCAACGCCTCCCGGACGATGCTGTACAACATCCGGGAGCTAGAGTGGGACGACGGGCTTCTCGAGGAGTTCGGCGTCCCGAAGGAGATGGTTCCCGAGGTACGACCCTCCTCCGACGAGGACTACTACGGGCACACCGACGCCGACGGCTTCCTCGGCGAGGAGGTCCCGGTCGCCGGCGCCCTGGGCGACCAGCAGGCCGCGCTGTTCGGCCAGACCTGCTTCGACGAGGGCGACGCGAAGAACACCTACGGCACCGGGTCGTTCTACCTGATGAACACGGGCAACGAGGCCGTCGAGTCCGACCACGGGCTCCTGACGACCATCGGGTTCCAGATGTCCGGCGAGCCCGTCCAGTACGCGCTGGAGGGGTCCATCTTCATCACCGGCGCCGCGATCGAGTGGCTCGAGGACGTCGACCTCATTAACAACGCCGCCCAGACCGCGGAGCTGGCCCGCTCGGTCGACTCGACCGACGGCGTCTACATGGTTCCGGCGTTCACCGGGCTCGGCGCCCCGCACTGGGACGGACGCGCACGCGGCACCATCGTCGGGATGACCCGCGGGACGAGCAAAGAGCACATCGTCCGGGCGACGCTGGAGAGCATCGCCTACCAGACCCGCGACGTCGCCGAGGCCATGGAGGCCGACTCCGGCGTCGAGACGACCAGCCTCCGCGTCGACGGCGGCGCGGTCAAGAACAACTTCCTCTGCCAGCTTCAGTCGGACATCATCCAGACGGAGATCGCCCGACCGGAGGTGGACGAGACGACCGCCCTCGGCTCGGCGTACGCCGCCGGCCTCGCCGTCGGCTACTGGGACACCGTCGACGAGCTCCGCGACAACTGGCAGGTGGACCGCGAGTTCACCCCCGAGAAGGACCAGGCGGAGGTCGACAAGCTGTACAGCCGGTGGGACGACGCGGTGGAACGGTCCCTCAACTGGGCGCAGGACGACGAGGAGGACGAGTAAATGAGCGTCGAGGCTTCGGCGTTGCTCGCGTCGGGCGACCTGCTCGCGCAGTCGGGCGGGGCGCTCGCACAGTGGAACGCGGGCTCGATCGGCGCGGTGCTCGACATCCTGCTCGATCCGACCATCTGGCTCGGCGCGGCGGCCGGCGGGGCGTTCGGCGCCGCGCTCGGTGCGCTCCCGGCGTTCATCTTCACCGGCTTCCTCGTCGTCGCCGGCGTGTGGGGCGGCGACGCCGCCATGGGGTCGGGCGTCGGCGTCGGGTTCGGTCCGGTCTTCGGGCCGCACATCTCCTTCGCGGGCGGTGCGGCGGCGGCGGCGTACGCGGCGAAGAACGGCGCGATGGAGTCCGGCTTCGACTACCACAACGGGAAGGACATCGGCTTCGCGCTAGGGAGCCGGCCGGACATCCTCGCGGTCGGTGCGGCGTTCGGCGTCTTCGGCATCGTGCTCGAGCAGACGCTCCGGAACCTGGCGATCCCGACGGACCCGATCGCGTTCACGGTCGTCGCCAGCGCGCTGGTCCACCGGGCGGTGTTCGGTTACTCCGTGATCGGTAACGTCAGCGACAAGGCGAGCGGCTTCTTCGACATGGGACCGTTCGAGCGCGGTGAGATGCGCGAGCCGAACGAGGTGCCCAGCGACGGCGACAAGTCCAGCGAGGACCGGCTCGCGGTCGAGCCGTGGCTGCCGAACATGTACAAGTGGTCACACGTCGCCGCGATCGGGGTGGCCGCCGGGGTGGCGGCGTCGTACGCCGCGATCCAGACCGGGAACGTGTTCCTCGGGTTCGGTATCAGTGCGGCGACGCTGCTGTTCCTGAACCTCGGCGTCGACCGGATCCCGGTCACGCACCACATGACGCTTCCGGGCGCGACGGCGTGGGCGGCGTTCACCGGCGCGGGCTTCAGCGGCACCGTCGGACTGATCGCCGGGGGCGCGTTCGGCCTGCTCGGCGCGGTGATCGGCGAGGCCTTCCAGCGCGTCTTCTACGCGCACGGTGACACGCACGTGGACCCGCCGGCGGCGGCGATCTTCATCACGGCCTCGATCCTGGCGGTCCTGTCGATCCTGGGCGTTCTCGGGTCGATCTGGGTGCCGGGCACCTGAACCGCCGGCTCGGTTTTTTATTGAGCCGGAAGCACCGAGGCGAGCACCACATACGAGACGACACCAGCGATGATCCCGACACCAACCGAGGTGACGAACCCTTGAGTGAACGCGAACGCGGCGACGGCGACGACCGACAGCACGGCCAGCCCGACGCCGGCGGCGCCGTGGTGATACGCGCCGACCGTCGGGTGTTCGCCGAGCGACGTCCGATCCGACTCCGGAACCCGTACGCTCGCGTGGTACGGGATGTACAGCCGAGCGCCGACGCCGGCGGCCGCCGCGACGATCGAGGCGAACTGGACGTCGACGACGAGCTCGCGGGCGAGGAGGAACGCGGCGATCGCGACGATCAACGCGACCGCCTTGCTCCGCTTGTCGGCCCTGACGACCGACTCGTCGAACTCTGGTTCGGACATACCCCGCGAGAAGCGGGCGGACCGGTTAAATTTGTGGACGACGGGGCGACCGGGGTGGATTTAACGTCGCTCGACGTGAGTCCCGGGTATGGACGTGGGCACGCTGGGACTCGAGAGACGGGACGGTCGCAACATGCTCGTGGTCGCGGGGATCGTCGCGCTCGTCGTGACGGTGACCGCGGAGGGTCCGGTCGGCGCACGCGTCGTCGCCGGCGCGATCGTCGGCGGCGTCGCCGCCGTCGTCTTCGCCGTCTCAACGCTGCTCATCAATCGGTACAAGCCCGATCACTGGTGAGGCCGCGTCGGTCGCTCACCCGGGACCCCCGGCGACTGCGCCGGCGAGCTTCGCACCGGTTTTATCGGAGCACCGTGGAGGGCCGCCCGTGAACATCGACGACCGGATCGAGCGGCGGCTCGGCTACGATGTGGGGGCCGGCGTCATCGTGGACATCGACGCCGTCTCACCGGTGTCACACACCAGGTCACCGGTCGGTCGAGGGCCGGCGATCGAGCGGCTCCTCGACGTGTTCGAGCCGGCCTTCGCCGGATCGCTCCCCCCGAACGCTTACGTTCACGGGCCGAAGGGAAGCGGGAAGTCGGCGATCGTCACCGAGCTGTTCCGGCGTCTCGCGTCCCACAGCGGCCCGCGGCGAGCGATCCAGACGTCGACGCGCGCGGTCGAGCCGACGCTTCCCGGGTTCGTCTACGTCGACGCCCGCCGCGCGTCGACGCGGTTCCGGCTCTGTCACGCCGCGCTCGACGCGGTCAGCGACGACGCAGTCCCCGAACACGGGGTCGGTACGGACGAGCTGGCCGAGTCGCTGCGGGACGCCGTCGACACCGGCCCCGACCTGGTCGTCGCGGTCGACCACGTCAACGAGCCGGAGACGCCGACCGCGACGACGGTCGTCGAATGGCTCACGGCCGTCAGCGACCGGGTGGTCCCGGTGTGTCTCGGCCGCGAGGAGCCGACAGCGATCGAGTGGGAACCGGAGGAGGCGGTGACATTCGAGCCGTACCGCCGGCACGTGCTCGTCGAGCTGCTGACGAGCCGATGTTCTACCGGGCTCGGACGCGACGCGCTCACCCACGACCAGATCCGCGAGGTCAGCGAGTGGGCCGAGGGCGACGCGCACGACGCGCTCGCCGCGGTCGTCGGCGGGGCCGTCACCGCGGAGCGCGCGGGCGCCTCGACGGTGCGGCCGGCGGATCTCGACGCGGGGATCGAGGCGGTCCCGCGACCGGGAGTCGCGCTCGGACGGGTCCTCGCGCTCTCGGAGAGCCGACGGCGACTCCTCTACGAGCTCGTGAGCCTGACCGACGACGACCGGGCGTCGGTGAGCGCCGCGACCGAGACGATCGCCTCGCGGGAGGCGGTCGACCTGTCTGCCTCCACGGTGCGGCGCGTGCTCTACGAGCTCGCGGACGCGGGCCTGCTCGATCGGGTGACGGCCCGCCAGAGCGCCGGAAAGGGGCGGCCGCCGAGCCGACTCGTCCCGCGGTTCCCGACGCTCGTGTTCCGCGAGCTGTTCGATCGGCTCTCGTGGTCGGTCTGAGGCGCCTCCATCGCCTCTTCTCGCCTTTTCCGTCTCCCGCCCGGTCGTTCGCGAACGCAAGACAGTTGCGCGTCGTCGCCGCACGTCCGGTATGGTTCCGCCTCTCGCGTTGGACATCGACGGGACGCTGACGACGGCGAGCGGCCGGATCGACGCGCGCGTCTTCGAGCTGTTGCCGCACTGGGATGCTCCGGTGGTGCTCGCGACCGGGAAGGCGTTCCCGTACCCGGTCGCGCTGGCGCACTTCCTCGGTCGCGCCGAGACCGTCATCGCCGAGAACGGCGGCGTCGTGCACGTCGACGGCGAGACGGCGGTCCTCGGCGACCCCGAGGCCCCGCGGGCCGTCGTCGAGGCGTTCCGGGAGCGCGGCGGCGACCCCGGCTGGGGCGACCGCGACACGGTGAACCGCTGGCGCGAGACGGAGGTCGCGCTGTCGCTCGACGCCGACGAGACCCTGCTGCGCGAGGTCGCCGCGGCCGCCGGCGGCGACGTGGAGGTCGTCGACACCGGCTACGCGTACCACGTCAAATCGACGGGCGTGAGCAAGGGCCGGGGGCTCGAACGCGTCGCCGACGCGCTCGGTATCGACCCCGGCGAGTTCGTCGCGATCGGCGACAGCGAGAACGACGTGTCAACCTTCGCGGTCGCCGGCGAGTCGTACGCGGTCGCCAACGCCGACGGGGCCGCGCGCGACGCGGCCGACATCGTGTTAGCGGAGTCGTACACGGACGGCACCGCCGGCGTGCTCGCCGACCTTCGGAAGCGGAGTGAGTAGGGGTAGGTTCGGGAAGGAGCGGCGTCTAGTCGTCTCCCTGCGCGTCGACGATCACGACCTCGCCGTCCTCGACGGTGACGTTGATCAGCGTCTTCACGTTGTAGTCGGTCTGGTCCAGCTCGTTCTCGCCCGCCTTCTTGATCACGGCGACGACGTCGACGACGTCCGCGCCGACCTCGTTGGTGAGCGCGTCGAGGATCGCCTTCATCGTGCCGCCCGTCGAGAGCACGTCGTCGAGGACGAGGACGCGGTCGCCCTCCTCGACGTCGTTGATGTACATCTCCGACTCGGAGTAGCCGGTCTCCTGGAACAGCGGGACCTCGCCGTCGAGGCCGTACTGGCGCTTGCGGATGACCACGAGCGGGATGTCGGTCATCAGAGAGAGCGCGGTGGAGATGTGGATCCCCATCGCCGCGGGGGTAACGATCTTGTCGACGTTCTCCAGCTCCGCCTTCCGGATGATCCGGATGACGATCTCCCGGAGGAGCTCCGGTTTGAGCATGGGAACGCCGTCGCTGATCGGGTGGACGAAGTACTGGTACTCGCCTTTCTCGATGATCGGCGCGTCGAGGAGCGACTGCCGCAACTGGTCCATGTCGCCGGTACTCGGGCGGATTAATAAAGCGTGGCGATCCCCCGGTTCCGTGGACCCCGATCGCACGGGGCGTGACGGGCGCTCCGCGAGCGACTCGCGCCGCTCGAACACCGGGCGCGCTACCGGAACTCCGGGCGTGCGGCTCGAACACCGGGCGCGCTACCGGAACTCCGGGCGTGCGGCTCGAACACCGGGCGCGCTACTCGAAGTCGGGATCGCGCTTCTCCAAGAACGCCGCCATCCCCTCGCGCTGGTCGTGCGTGCCGAAAATTCCGGACCACGCTCGTCGTTCCAAGGCGAGCCCGCCCGCCTTCGACCCGTCGCGGGCGGCGTTGATCGCCTCCTTCGCCGCGCGCATCGCGAACGCCGGCTTCGCGGCCAGCTCCCCCGCCAGATCGTCGATCCGGGCGTCGAAGGCGTCGTCCGGAACGACCTCGCCGACGAGTCCGATCTCGGCCGCATCGCTCGCGTCGATCCGCTCGCCGAGGAAGACGAGCCGCTTCGCGGTCTCGTCGCCGACCAGCCGCGAGAGTCGCTGAGTCCCGCCCCAGCCGGGGATTATCCCGAGGTCGATCTCCGTCTGCCCGATCACGGCGCGCTCGGCGGCGACGCGGAGGTCACACGCCAACGCCATCTCACAGCCGCCGCCGAACGCGTAGCCGTCGATCGCCGCGACCGTCGGCGCCGGGAACGACTCGATCGCGTCCGCGACGCGGTGGCCGAGTTCCGCGTACGCCTGCGCCTCCGGCGTCGACAGCTCGACCATGTAGGAGATGTCCGCGCCCGCGACGAACGCCTCGTCGCCCGCGCCGGCCAGCACGAGCGCGCGGGCGTCGGCCGCCTCGGCCTCCGCGAGCGCCTCCTCGATCGCTTCGAGCGTGTCGACGGTGAGGGCGTTGAGCTGCTCCGGGCGGTCGACGGTGATCGTCGCGGCGTCGCTGTCGTCGTCGATGTCGAGCGTGATCGTGTCCCACGTCATACCGACCCCTCGCTCGCCGACGTGAAAGTCGTTCGGCAGGCGGAACCCGAGTGAACCCCTCAGATCTCTTCGCGGCTATCGATCTCCGTGTAGATGTACCACGCCGTGGTGTACGCGCCGATAAACAGCAGGTATCCGAACACGAGTCCGACGAGCTGGCGGGAGCCGAGCCCGTCCGGCAGTGTCCGCGAGAGGATCCCCAGCGCCACGGCGAACACAACCAACGAGAACAGGCCAGACAGGGCGTACACGCCCAGATCGGAGGTGAGACGATCGCGCACGCTCACGCCAACGCGGGCCGCTGATAAACCATCTCCGGTCCCGTCCGGCGGCTTAAATCGATCAAATCCGTTAGTGGAAGTGATGACGCGAACCCGACGCGAAGTCCTCGGAATCGGCGCGGCGCTCGCGGGCGCATCGGCCGCCGGCTGTCTCGGGCGGATCCGCGGCTCGGCGAACGGCCGGAGCGACGCCGGAGGGACCGACCGAGGGGGCGACCAACAGATCGATCCGCCGCTCGACGACGCCGAGAGCGGGACCGGCTACGACGAGGTGTACGACGCGGTCGCCCCCTCCGTCGCCCGCGTGCAGACGTACGTGGAGAGCCGCGAGACGGTCTTCGGCCCGAGCGAGGGCGGCGAGGCCGGACAGGGCTCGGGATTCCTGTACGACGAGGCCCACCTTATCACGAACGACCACGTCATCGGCGATCCGGACACGGTCCGCGTGCAGGGCGCCGACGAGGCGTGGCTCGACGCTACCGTCGTCGGCCGCGACCCGTACAGCGACCTCGCGGTCGTCGAGCTCGACGGTGACCTCCCCGGCGATCCGCTCCCGGTCGCGTCCGAACTCCCCGCAATCGGCACAGAGGTGCTCGTCGTCGGCGCGCCCCTCGGACTGGAGGGGTCGGCGACGCAGGGGATCGTCAGCGGCCGGAACCGGACGATTCCTGCGTCGTCGACCGCGCGTGGGCGGTTCTCGATCGCCGACGCGATCCAGACCGACGCGGCGCTGAACCCCGGCAACAGCGGGGGACCGGTCGTCACTCTCGACGGCACCGTGATCGCGGTCGCGACCGCGACGCAGGGTGAGAACCTCGGGTTCGGCGTCTCGGCGCGGCTCGTGAACGAGGTGGTGCCCGCGTTGATCGAAACCGGAAGTTACGAGCACTCCTACCTCGGCGTGAGCGTCTTGCCGGTCGAGCCGCTGCTCGCGGCGGGCAACGACCTCGACGAGGCGCGCGGCGTGTACGTCGCCGAGGTCGTCGACGGCGGCCCCGCCGACGGCGCCCTCCGCGGCTCGACCGGCGAGACGACCGTCGAGGGCGCGGCGGTCCCGACCGGCGGCGACACCATCGTCGCGCTCGACAACACGCCGATCGCCGAGAACGCCGACCTCTCACAGTTCCTCGCCCTCGAGACGCGTCCCGGCGACACGGTCGGCGTCACGGTCGTGCGCGACGGGAGCGAGGAGGCGGTCGAAGTGGAGCTGGGCGCCCGCCCGGAACCCTGATTCGGGGGAGGGACAGACGCGGAGCGTCCCGCCCCGCCGTCCGGTTGCGCGGATTGCAACCACTATATGCCCTCGGACATACGGTCGCGTATGAACGGGAACCGGTTCGGTCGGCTCTTCCAGGTGACGACGTACGGCGAGAGCCACGGCGACGCGATGGGCGTGACGGTCTCGGGCGTGCCCGCCGGCGTCGAGCTCGACGAGGAAGCCATTCAGGCGCAGCTCGACCGGCGCAAGCCGGGGCAGTCGATGATCACGACCTCCCGGGGCGAGCCCGACGAGGTCGTCGTCAACTCCGGCGTGCAGGACGGCTACACCACCGGGACGCCGATCGGCATGGTGATCCAGAACAAGGACGCGCGCTCGGGGAAGTACGAGCCGTACGTCACCGCGCCGCGTCCCTCGCACGGCGACTACACCTACTCCGCGAAGTTCGGCACGCGCAACTGGGGCGGCGGCGGGCGCTCCTCCGCGCGCGAGACGGTGAACTGGGTCGCGGCCGGCGCGGTCGCCGAGCAGGTGCTCGACGCCTCGGAGTACGACGTGGAGATCAAAGCGCACGTCAACCGCATCGGCGACGTGGAGGCCGACGGGGTGAGCTTCGAGCAGCTTCTGGAAAACTCGGAGGAGAACGACGTGCGCTGTGCCGACCCCGAGGCCGCCGCCGAGATGCAGGAGCTGATCGAGGAGTACCAGGAGGAAGGCGACTCCATCGGCGGCTCCATCTACTTCGAGTGTCGGGGCGTCCCGCGCGGGCTCGGCGCGCCGCGCTTCGACGGCTTCCCGTCCCGGCTCGGGCAGGCGATGTTCTCCATCCCGGCGACCACGGGCGTCGAGTTCGGGCTCGGGACGGACGCCGTGAACGTGTCGGGCAGCGAGCGCAACGAGGACTGGACGTTCGACGACGGCGAGTCGTTCGACCACGTCGAGAGCGACGAGGGCGACCCCGTCCCGGTCGGCAACGACCACGGCGGGCTTCAGGGCGGGATCACGACCGGTGAACCGATCTACGGCGAGGCGACGTGGCACGCGCCCACCTCGATCCCCAAGAAGCAGCGCTCCGCGGACTGGGAGACGGGCGAGGAGAAGGAGGTGCAGGTCGTCGGCCGCCACGACCCCGTCCTCCCGCCGCGGGCCGTCCCCGTCGTCGAGGCGATGCTGTACTGCACCGTCCTCGACTTCATGCTGCTCGCCGGCCGGATCAACCCCGACCGCGTCGACGGCAACCCGGGCCAGTACGACACCGACTACCACCCGAGCAGCCCGGACAACGAGTAGCGAATCGCCTCGCCTCTCGGGACCGATCGTTCGACTCGCCTTATTCTCCCGGCGACCACTCACAGGCGTCGCCAGCAGTCAGATCGTTCTCGTCGACGTGCGCCGAGAGGCACGCGTAGTTACAGAAGTAGGCGGGCGAGCCGCAGTCGTCGTCGCAGTCGCGCACGCAGATCGGGTCGTGCTCGAAGATCCGCGAGCCGCAGTAGGCGCACGTCTGGTCGGCGTCGGGCGCGGCGACGGTCGTGGACATACCCGGAGCCACGGCGTATCGGCTTGAAAAGGCGTCGCGCGTCTGTGCGGCTCACACCACGACGACCGCGTCGACGACGACGAGCAGCACGAAGCCGACGAGGAACGCCCCGGTCGCGGCGTCGGCGTGACCGTGGCCGTGCGAGGAGGGGATCAGCTCCCGGAACACCACCGCGAGCATCGCGCCGGCGGCGAACCCGGAGGCGACGGGGAACAGCCCGGCCGCGAACCCGACGAGCAGGAAGCCGAACACGGAGGCGACGACCTGGGGGACGACTCCCGAGAGGGTGGTGTACCAGAGCACTCGGAGGTTCGACATCCCGGTGTCCGCCATCGGCACCGCGAAGGCGAACCCGTCGGGCACGTTCTGGAGGCCGATCACGACCGCCAGCAGCAGCGCGACCTCCTCTAACCCCGACGCGAACGCGACGCCGATCGCCAGCCCCTCCGGAGCGTTGTGAAGGGTGATCGCCCCGCCGATCAACAGCGCCTTTCGGAGCGTTACCTCCCTCTCTGCGGCGGCGTCGGCTGCGTCGGCGGCATCGCCTGCGTTGGCGGCGTTTGCGGACTCGACCGGGTCGGCGAACTCCGAGAGCTCGCGGTCCGGCCTCTCGCCCTCGTCCGATATCGCCATCGCCGCGGCGTCGTCGCCGGTCGCGCCCCCCTCGGGGAGCCACTCGCGGTACTGCGCGTGGAGGTGCGGAATGGCGTAGTTCCCGGCGAGCAGGCCGATGCCACCGAGGAGCAACCCCGTCATCACCGCCGAGAGCGTCCCCTCCTCCATCCCGGGGATGATCAGGCCGAAGACGCTGGCCGCGACCATCAGCCCGGCCGCGAGTCCCAGCGCGGCGTCGTAGGCGCGGTGCGTGACGCGAGCCCGGAAGAACACCGGGAGCGCACCGAGTCCCGTCGCGATCCCCGCCACGCCGCTCACCGTCACCACCCCGACGAGATCGGTCATGGAATCGGGTTCCGCGCCCGTGTTGTTAAACACCGCCGCACCGGCGACGCGTCGTTCGGCTCACGCCTCGACGATTCCCCGGAGGTCGCGCCCGTAGACCGCGACGGCGACCGCGAGCGTCGCGAGCGCGCCGATCGGAATCACGGCGAGCCACCCGGACGTGGTCCCGACGCCGAACCGGGTCGCGACGCCGACGGAGACCCAGAGGCTCGCGGCCGCGGCGAGCGCGAGGAGCCCGCCGGTGACGCGGCGGTCCTCCCGCCCGAGCGCGACGCCCGCCGTCGCGCTGGCCGCCGCGAGGAGGTAAAACCCGATCGCGAGCGGCCACGCCCGGATCGACGCCGGAAGCGTCCCGAACGGGCGCGGCTGTTCGAGGAAGTACGCCCACACGGGGTAGCCGCCGGCGGTGACCCCCGGGCCGGACGTGCTCAGGAAGCCCCACAGGCTCACGACCGTGAGGTCGTCGCCGGGTATCACGGCCATCGGCACCGCGAGGAGAGCGAGAACGAGGAGCCAGCCGTTCCGGCGAGTGACGCGTGCGACGCGGCAACCGCGGTCGTCCGACCGCGCTGGCCGCGTGTTCCTCGCCTCCGATCCTGGCCCCGATCCCTCGGACATATCGTCGCCTGGGTGGGCCGCGGGTAAGTATCGTCCGAAGGCGGTCTCGCGTTCGGGGACGCGCAACGTTCTTTGAGTCGGGGGTCGCTTGCTTCGGTATGCGAGTCACCGTCGTCGGAAGCGGTTACGTCGGAACGACCCTCGCGGCCTGCCTCGCGGACGCGGGTCACGACGTGACCGCCGTCGACATCGATCCGGACGTGGTCGCGGCGATCAACGACGGGCACGCCGCCATCCACGAACCCGGCCTCGACGACCTGCTGTCCGAGCACGCGGGCGACCGGCTCCGAGCCACGACCGAGTACGAGAGCGTCCCCGACGCCGACGTGACGTTCCTCGCGATCGGCACCCCGTCGAACGAGGACGGGAGCATCGACCTCGGGGCGCTCACCGCGGCCGCGGAGATGACCGGCGAGGCGCTGGCGGGAGAGGGGAACGGCTCGGGGGCGACCCCGGACGACCGCCACCTCGTCGTCGTCAAGAGTACGATCACGCCGCCGGGGGTCGGGGCGGTGCGCGAGGCGCTCCACGCGGGCGCGGGCGACGCCGCGGACCGCGTCGAACTCGCGACCAACCCGGAGTTCCTCCGCGAGGGAACCGCCGTCGACGACTTCCGGCACCCGGACAAGATCGTCTTCGGGACCGAGTCCGAGTGGGCCACGGAGCGGTTGGAGACGCTGTACGAGCCGCTCGTCGCGGCGACCGACGCGGACGTGCCGGTCATCCGGACCGACCCCGAGACGGCGGTGATGATCAAGTACGCCAACAACGCCTTCCTCGCGTCGAAGATCTCGCTGTCGAACGACCTCGGAAACATCTGCAAGCGGTTCGGGATCGACGCCTACGAGGTGATGGACGCGGTCGGACTCGACGACCGGATCGGGGCGAAGTTCCTACGCTCGGGGGTGGGTTGGGGCGGATCGTGCTTCCCCAAAGACGTCGACGCCATCCGCGCCGCGGCCCGCGAGGCGGGCTACGAGCCCGCGCTCCTCGACGCCGCGGTCGCGGTGAACGACGGCCAGCCGGAGCGCATGCTCGAACTGCTCGACGCCCACGCCGACGTCGCGGGCGGGCGCGTCGCGGTGCTCGGGCTCGCCTTTAAACCCGGCACCGACGACGTCCGGAACTCCCGCGCGATCCCGATCATCGAGGGGCTGCAAGACCGGAGCGCAGACGTAGTGGGCTACGACCCCGTCGCTGCCGAGAACACCCGCGAGCGGTTCCCCGACATCGAGTACGCGGACTCGGCCGCGGCCGCGCTCGACGGGGCGAGCGCGGCGCTCGTCGTCACCGACTGGGACGAGTTCGCGGCGCTCGACGACGCGTTCGACGCGATGGCGGATCCGGTCGTGATCGACGGCCGGCGGGTGATCGAGCGGCGAGCGGGGCTCACCTACGAGGGACTCACCTGGTAGCCGGGGCCTCTCGCGCCTCTCCCTCTTGATTTATGTGCCCCGGGAGAGATACCCGAATATGGCGGCCCTCCAATCCCTCCGCCCGGCAGCCAGTGGCGTCGTTCGCAACCCGATACTCGTGCTCATCACGGCGCTGTACGGGCTCTTTCAACTCCCGAACCTGCTCGTGGAGTCGACCAGCCCGGTGCTCGCGTCGGTGATCTCGCTCGTCACGTTCGGCGTGATGATCCTCGTCCTCCCGTTCTTCCAGGGCGGTCTGCTCGGCATGGCCGACGAAGCGGTCGCGGGCAAGACGCGTCTCGGAACGCTGCTCGCGGTCGGGAAGGCGAACTACGTCCCGCTACTCTTAGGCTACTTCGTCCTGCTCGCGGTGAACATGGTGTTCGGGTTCATCGTGTTCATGGGCGTGATCATCGTGGTTATCGGCGGGTCGGTCGCCGGGATGGACGGCGGAACTGGTGGCGGGATGGGCGGCGCCGGCACGGGCGTCGACGCGCCGGCTCTCGGATTCGATCCGACGCTGCTCGCGGTCGTCGGCATCGTCGCGGTCGGGCTCGTTCTGGTGTATCTCCTCGTCACCTTCTTCATCCAGTTTTACGCCCACGCCGTCGTCCTCGACGATACCGAGCTCGTCGACGGGTTCCGCCGCAGCGCGGGGCTCGTCCGATCGAACCTCCTCAGCGTGTTCGGCTACACGGTGCTGCTCACGACCGGCGGCGTGCTGGTCGGCGTGTTGGCCGCGGCCGGATCGCTCGTCTTCGGTCCCCAGCAGCCCGCGGGCTCCCCGTTCGCGGAGATCGTCTCGATCGAGCCGACCCCGGCGGTCGTCGCCGCGATCGCGCTCGGCTACGTCCTCCTGACCGGGGTGGCCGGCGCGTTCTACGCGACGTACTCTGTGGCGTTTTACCGGCGTATCAGCGGGACTGCGGCGGCCTGACGCGTTCGCCCTCTCGCCGCCCGCGATCGATGGTTAAGCGACCGCGGTCGACTCCGGAACCCGAAGTCGCGTACGCGTTCCCCTCTTGTGGGATGCGTTCGACGACGTCGTCCCGTCGAGATTCCCCTTTTCAAACGCAGTCGCGTCCGAAACAGCCGGTCACTGAAACGTGATTGCACTACTGAACGGTCTGACAGAACCGATCGAACGGTCACTGCAGACGCCTACTCGGGGACTCCCGTGTTATACTCTTTCAGCAGTTGAACGAGTGGTTCCACCTCGGAGAACTTCGGTCCCTTGGAGATGGTGTCCGCCTCAGTGTCCCACGCGATGTATCCGGCGTCGGCTAATTTGGGGACGTGAATGTGGTACAGCGCTACTCGGTCCTCCTCGTCGTTCAACCGTCGCTCGAGGGCGGCGATACTGGTCTCGGTGGTGTCTAACAGCGTCACGAGAAGGGTGCGTCTCACGCGACTTTTGAGTGCGTCCATCATCGAGTCGATGGCTTCCGAGGAAACGGTGCGCCCCTCGATCGTATCGATGCGCGTCTCCCGAAACAGCGGCTCGTCCCAGTGGGTCATCGTGTACCCCACCCACTGGCTGTGCATCTCGACGAGGGCTTTCTCTCTGTCGCTGATCGGCTCATCACGGGCGTCGGTGTCCGCAAAACAGAGCGTTCCGTAGAGTTCGCCGTCGACCGAGACCGTCGTCCCGAGATAACTTCCTAACCCGAATGTCTCGTATGCCGGATCACCGTCCCACCCTTCGGCGAGGGCGTCACTGACGGCCATTGTCCCTTCCGGGTCCGTGATGGTCTTCCGACAGTAGGTTTCGGAGAGCGGGACGGAGGTCCCCGAGTTGAGGTCCTCGTGGGAGCCATATACGATCTCGAAGCGTTCCGTCTCGTTTTCGAGATCGATATGCGACAGAAACGCACAGTTCAGGTCGAGCTCTTCGGTTTCGGTTTCAAACAGGCGTTCGAGTCTGGTTCTTGGGTCGGTGTTGGGCGCTAACAGCGTTCGCCAGAGGCGCTGAAAGTACGCCAATCCCTCGTTCGCTTCCGATGTACAGATGCTGTGTGACATGGAATGTGTCAGTTGGCGTGTCGGGCGGCCCGCTCCGTCCGGTTACTTTGATCGTGACTATGTCTCGTAGTGACATTTAGCTAAGGGGTAGTTAACCGCCCCTCAGAGAGCCGCTCGGCGAACGCTTCGCCTGCAAAGCCGACGACGTATTTAAAAAAACCGCGATGCGGCCGCGCGGAACGGTCAGCTACGCGTTCAGGAGGCTGTCGCCGTCGAAGTCGCCGTCGTGCTCGACGTCCATCAGATCGAGGATCGTCGGCGTCACGTCGAAGAGGTTCGAGCCCGCGACGTCGAGGTCGGGGTCGGTCGAGTACAGCAGCGAGTTCTCGAACTTATGCATCCCGTTGCGGGGGCCTTCGGTGAAGACGGCCGCTTTGCCACCGAAGCCGGACTTCAGGTCGAAGCCGTCCGCGGGGACGACCACGAGGTCGGGCGCGATCTCGTCGTGGTCGCCGTCGAAGACGGTCTCGCCTTTCACGATCCGCTTGCACACCTGCCGGCCGTCGGGACCGGTGAGCGATTCGAGGTCGTCGATGAGCTCCTCGCGGACCGCCTCGTACTCCGACTCGGGAACGACGCCCTCCGGCTCGCGGCCCTCCAGATTGAGGAAAAACCGGCCGGGAATAAGCGAGTACGCCCGGGTTTCGTCGTCGATGTCGGTGAGCGAGTCGTGGTCGTCGCCGTCGTACGAGAGCCACCCCTCGTCGGCGAGGAACTGGTTGCAGTTCACCTCCCACTCCAGCTCGGTGAACCCGTGGTCGGAGGCGACGATCAGGGTCGTGTCGTCGTCGAGCGCGTCGCGGATCTCGCCGATGTACTCGTCGAGGGTCCGGTAGAAGTCGAGGAAGGCGTCCTTGTTCTCCCCGTCGTTCTCGTAGTCGCCGAACAGGAAGTGGTTGACCCGGTCGGTGCTCATGAAGACGCCGAAGAAGAGGTCCCAGTCGTCCTGATCGAGGTAGTGAGTGAACACGTCGTAGCGGGCGTCGAGCGTCGCGTGCGCGTTCTCGATGAACTCGGTCTTGTCGTCCTCGTGGCCGAGCTTCGCGTTCACGTCGATCTGATAGTCGCGGTCCTCCAGCACCCGTCGGACCGAGTCGTCGCTCGCGGCCGCGTCGAGCGAGGGAGAGAGGAATCCGGAGACCTGGCGCTGGATCCGGCTCGACGGGGGGAACGTGACGGGGACGTTGAGCACGGTCGCGTCGCGGCCGTCGTCGGTGACGCGGTCCCACAGCCGCGTCGCCGACACGTGTTTCCCCATCGGGACGTACGTCTCGTAGGAGTCGATCTCGCGGTCCTGAAAGCCGTACACGCCGGTCGCTCCGGGGTTTTTCCCCGTCGTGAGGCTCGGCCAGCACGCGCTCGACTCGGGCGGCACGATGCTTTCCAACCGACCCGCCGAGCCCGACTCGGCGATGTCGGTCAGGTTCTCGAAGACGTCGGGGTGATCCTGGACGAGGTCGTACGGTACGCCGTCGATGCCGAGGAAGACCACGCGCTCGTCGTCGCCGCCGCGCAGCCGATCGAACAGTCCCATGGACAGGGAGTGACTTCGAGTCGACATATCCCTTGTGTTCTGGCGATTTATGCCCCAGCCGGCCGTCCGCGGCGAATCGCGCCGCAGTTCCCGTGCGCTGGCAAGCCGCGCCGATTCAGAAGGCCTATTCCCCTCGGCACAGACATATCCGGCGTATGACCGACGACTTCCCGGCGAGCGTCGACGTCGACTACGCCGACGGCGAGGGCGAGGATCCGGCGGACTACCCGTCGCTGCAACACAAACTCGAGAAGGCGATCGAGGTCACGCGTCGCGGGTTAGAGCAGTACGACACCCCGGCGGTGATGTGGACGGGCGGGAAGGACTCCACGCTGACGCTGTACTTCATCAACCAGGTCGCCGAGGAGTACGGCTACGAGAAGCCGACCGCCGTCTTCATCGACCACTTCCAGCATTTCGACGACATCACCGACTTCGTCGAACACTGGGCCGACGAGTGGGATATCGACCTCGTGTACGCCCGCAACGAGGACGTGGGCGCGTACGTCGACGAACACGGCCTCGAACCCGGCGACGACATCCCGGTCGCCGAGCTGAACGAGCAGAACCAGCACCACATTCGCGACATCCTCGAGTTCGAAGAAGACACGTTCCCGTTCCTGCTCGACACCTACGTCGGGAACCACCTGCTGAAGACGGTCGCGCTCAACAACGCCCTCGAAGAACACGACATCGACGGCGTGATTTCGGGAGTTCGCTGGGACGAACAGGAGGCGCGTGCGGACGAGACGTTCTTCTCGCCGCGTCACGATCCCGATCTCTTCCCGCCGCACGACCGCATCCAGCCCATCCTGCAGTTCGCCGAGGCCGACGTGTGGGACGCCTTCTGGAACTACGTCGTCCCCGACACCGTCGAGGCGTTCCCCGACGAGGGGTACATCCCGCAGGCCGACGACGACCTTCCCGAGGGCGTCACGCAGGAGGACGTGCCGATCTCGCCGAAGTACTTCGCCGGGTTCCGCTCGCTGGGCAGCGAGGTCAGTACGGAGAAAACGACCGAGGAGCCCGCGTGGCTCCAGAACCTCGAAGACACGACCGAGCGCGCCGGCCGCGCCCAGGACAAGGAGGACCTGATGGAGCGCCTGCGCGACCTCGGCTACATGTAACGCTCGGCGGAACCGCTCCGTTTCGGTACCGGTAGCCGTTTTTCCGATCGACGCCGAATCGCGCGCTGAGAGGGTTCAGTTCTCGTCGTCGAGGTAGGGTTCACAGACGAGTTCGACGCCCTCCTCGAAGCCGACTTCGGGCTCCCAGCCGGTGGCCTCGTGGAACGTCGAGTAGTCGGCCATGGTGTCGTGGACGTAGCCGTCGAAGGGACACTCGATGTACTCGGGATCGATATCGGTGCCGAGCGCGTCGTTGATCATGGTTACCATCTCGTTGAACGAGTAGGACTCCTGGGTGCCGACGTTGTACACACCCGTCAGCTCGTGGTCGGCCGCGAGCTCGCAGGCGCGCGCCACGTCCGAGACGTGCGTGAAGTCGCGCGTCTGGCTGCCGTCGCCGAACAGCTCGGGTGCCTCGCCGTTCGCGATCGCGTCCGCGAACTGCGCCACCGTGTTCGCGTACTCGCCTTTGTGCTCCTCGTTGCCGGCGAAGCCTTGGTAGACGGAGAAGAAGCGGAGTCCCGCCATCGCCATGTCGTGGTGGTTGGCGTAGTACTCGGCGTAGCGCTCGCGGGCGAGCTTGGAGGCCTCGTAGGCGGTGTGGGCTTCCACGTCCATGTCGACGGGAGAGGGCTCGGTGCGGCTCCCGTAGATCGAGGAGGTCGACGCGTAGACGACGGTCTCGCAGCCCTCTTTTCGGGCGCGCTCGACGGCGTTGACGAACCCCTCGACGTTGACGCGGCAGCCGCGCTGGGGATCGGTCTCGTGCATGTTCCGCGAGGAGAGCGCGGCGAGGTGGAACAGAACGTCGACGTCCGCGGGGAAGTCGTCGTCGAGCACCGAGGCCTCGACGAACTCCACGTCGTCGTCGAGGTTCTCGGGCGTCCCGAGGTAGGTGTCGTCGACCGCGATCACGTCGTTGTCGGCCGCGAGCCGGTTCGCGAGGTTCGACCCGATGAACCCCGCCCCGCCCGTGACCAAGACGCGCTGATCGTGCATGGGCGTATGTCGTTAGGACAGGTGGATTACCGCTTCGGTTTGGTTCGGCCGGGACGAACCGGGTTTCACCTTCAGCCGCTCTGCGTCGGCGTCGGATCGTCTACCCGTCGACGATAGCCTCGTCCGCGTTCGCCTCGCTCTCCGTGTCGTCTTCGCTCTCGGCATCGGTCTCGGCCAGTTCGTCGAGGCGCTCTTCGGCGCGGTCGCGGTCTTCGGGATAGCCCACGTCGATGCGCCAGCCGTCGAGCCGGATCGCGTCGATGGTGCGGCCGGACTGGATGAGCAGATCGATCGCGTCGGGGAGCTCGTACTCGCCTCGATCGGAGGGCTGGACGAGATGGCACGCGTGGAAGATCGCGGGCGTGAACGTGTAGAAGCCGGTCATCACGAGGTTGCTCGGCGGGTCCTCGGGCTTCTCGACGACCTCGACGACCTCCCCGTACTCGTTGGTGTCGAGGACGCCGTACCGAGACGCCTCCTCGTAGGGCACCTCCTCGACGAGAAACGCGGCGTCGGCGCGCGCTTCCTGCTGGCGGTTGGTGACATCGGCGAGGTTGCCGCGGAACACGTTATCCCCGAGCATCAGCATGAAGTTGCCGTCGACGTGGGGTTCGGCTTGGAGGATGGCGTGTGCGAGGCCTAACTGCTCGCGCTGGTGCGCGTACGTGATCGGCACGTCGCGATACTCGTCGCCGTAGCGGTCGATGATCTGCTCGGCCTTGTAGCCGACGACGATGACGAGTTCGCTCGCGCCGGCGTCGATCAGGTTCTCGAAGACGTCCTCGATCAGCGGCGTCCCGTTGACCTCGACGAGCACCTTGGGCTTGTCGTCGGTGAGCGGTCGAAGCCGAGTCCCCTTCCCCGCCGCGAGTACCACTGCTTGCATGAGCCCCCGATCGGATCCTCGGTGTAAGGGTATACGCCGCCTAACGCGTGTCGACGGCGACCTCGAGACCGCTTCGGCGAGGTCTCGACCTCGGTCACAGATCCACAATCACGGGACCTCGGTCACGCGTCCCCGTTCGAGAGGAGCCCGGTGTACATCAGCCGGCGAACGATCGCGACGAGCCCGTTGTCGAACCCCCTCCCGAACACCGCCTGCTCGTGATCGTGGCCGATCCCCAAGTCCTCGTGAAACGAACTCACGAGGATCGTGTTGCGGTCGACGAGGAGGAGCCGGCGGATCACCGTCTCGTCGCCGGTCTCGGCCGAGCTACTCAGCCACTCCAGCCCGGAGGCGAACACCTTCGCGCCGGGGAGTTCGCGTTCGACGCGCTCTCGCAGCGGCTCGTCCGTGATCCCGATCACGACGCTGACGTCTCGATCCCCGGCGGCCTGCAGGCGTTCCTGTAGCTTCGGGGTGTACGCCGACTCGTCGCCGATCACGAGAATGACCTCGTCGCCGGACTCGTCGACGAGCTGTCGGGTCCGGCTGGTTATCGCCGAGTCCCCGGACAGCGACCACACCTCGTGGGTGACCTCCGTCTCCTCGGACGGGGCCGCCGGTTCGATCGTCCGGAGCGTCGCCCGGAGCGAATCGGTGCGTTCCTCGTACTCGCGCCTGAGCGTCTCGGCCGCCTCGTCGATGGAGACGGCGCGGAACCGCTGCGGGTTCGCGTGCTGGATCTCGACTAACCCCTTCGTTTCCAAGACTCGGACCGCGTCGTAGACCCGCGTGCGGGGAACCTCGGAGATCTCGCTGATCTCCTTCGCGGTCCCCGTCGGGAGCCGAGTGAGAGCGACGAACGCCTTGGCCTCGTACTCTTTAAGTCCGAGCTCTTGGAGCAACTCGATCGCTTGTTCGTGATTCGATAGATCATTCATGGGTCCCAACCATTCCGCTACTGACAATTGAGTAGCTACTGCGGATTTGATCTCCCACGTGAAAATCACTTCCCCTTCTGAACCCCCATCGGCGCCGAACCGCACACGCGGTGACTCCATGATCGTCCCCTATCGCGGCGCTCCGGGCTCCGAAGAGGCGTCATGGAGAGGAGAGAGATCGGCGCCCGATCGGCGCCAGTGGTCACCACAGCGATCTCGTCGGGGTCAGATCCGATCCGAATTAACTCATATAATCACAATAAGAATATATCCCGGGGACACGAAACGGTCGATGGCACACGGGTTCAGATAGGGTCCCAACCACTCTGCGCCCGCGTGCCCGACTACCCCTCGGGTAGTCTTCGACCGAGAGGACGCCCCTTCAGATGAGTTTCAACAATTCGGACGACCCGCGATCGACCGCCGTCGACCAGCTCGAAGCGTTCGGCCTGAGTACCTACGCGGCCAGGACGTTCGTCGCGCTGGCCGGTCTCGGCGAGGGGACCGCCAAGGACGTGAGCGCGCTGGCGGAGGTCCCCCGTACGCGCGTCTACGACGCGACCGCCGAACTCCGAGAGCACGGTCTCGTCGACGTTCAGCAGTCCACGCCAAAGCGGTTCACCGCGGTGTCGGCGGAGACCACCGGTCGACGGTTCCGCCGGGAGTACACGCACCGGGCGGACGCGCTGACGGAGGCGCTCGACGGGATCGAGCCGGTGACACCGAACGCGGAACAGCGCGGCGTCTGGACGGTCACGGGGCGGGAGATGGTGTCGGACCGGGTCGTGGAGTTCGTCGACGGCGCGAGCGAGGAAGTCGTCCTCGTGACGCTCGACGCCCTCCTGACCGACGACGTCGCCAGCGCCCTCCGGAGCGCGACGGACCGTGGCGTCGCCGTCCGGGTATGCGGGATGGATTTCTCGGCGACGGAGGGGAGCGGCGATCGCCTGCCGGACGGGTGCGGCTTCGAGTCTTCCCGGACGTGGAGCGGGGTCCCCGCCGGGCGGCTCCTGATGGTCGATCGCAGTCGGACGCTCGCGAGCGTGGTGGTGGACGGCGACGGAGAGCACCCGCCGGGCGAACGCGACGAGACCGCGATCTGGGGCGCCGGCGACAACAACAGCCTCGTGGTCGTGCTGAAAGCGATGTTCGCGTGGCTCAACGGCGAATAGCGAGCCGGTCTGTCACCCGTGTCCTTACAAACGTTCTTCCCCTCGGCGCCGTGATGCAGCATATAGTGGCTGACACATCCCCGGGGAGCGACGACGCAGACGGGATGGACGACTGAGATCAGCACTCGAATGGATATGACTTTCAATACCGTGAACCAAGCGGGAGACGTGGAAGATAGTGAGCCGTCGGATACCGTTCAGGCCGCGTGGGACAGTTCCGGATCCCCAAGTATGGCCGTCATGGAGGCGGTCGCGGCCGCGACCGGACGGAACACGATGGAGATGCCGAGTCTGTACGACACCCTCGACGTCGAAGCGCTGGACGGCCTCCTGACCTCCGAACGGGCCGCGGCGAACGGAAACGTCGCCGTCTCGTTTACGTACGACGGGGCGTACGTCTGGATCGACAGCAGTGGCGCGATCGAAATCGACCCGAACGCGGCTCGTTCCGAGTAAGGCGGTGGTGCCTCCGAGTGGGCCCCAGGGCCTTCGGGCTTAAATAACGGTCGTGACCCGGAGGTAGACGACGTATCCGAACACCGCGAAACAGACCGCGACGAGCGCCCGGAGCGGGAGCCACCACCGCTCGCCGCTCTCCGTCGGCGCGTACAGCTGCATGACCGACAGCAGGCCGATGAAGGAGACGACGAAGAAGTTCTGCGGAGTGAACGCGTCGAGCGCGACCAACACGCCGAGCGACGCGAGCAGCCACGCGATCAGCGTCACGAGGAACCCGTCGCGGTGTTCGGAAGCCATTGAGCGGGGTACCGCCTCGACACGGGTTGTTATATCAGCGCTAACCGGCGGGTCGTGGCGACCGGTCCAGAGTCAGCGTCGGCCGCGCCGGAGACCCCGCCGGAGACAGCGCCGATCGCCGCCGAACCCGGCACTGCGGCGCTGACGCGGTCCGTGATGCGGCCGCGATCGCGGTCCGGTACCGAGGGACCGAGCGTTATCTCGGGTATTACTACACGGACTAGGTCACTGTGTCGGGACAGGTACCGCCCGCGGGCGCTGTCGCCTGTGACCCCGCGGGCCGCCGGATTTCGATACGACATGTACGACGACACCGGGACGCTGTGGACGAAGTGGTTGGCGGCCGTCGGGACCGCGTGTCTGTTGGGGGCGGTGTGGTTCCTCTACCGGGTCCCGTCCGCGACCGGCTACGAGGTCTCGATATACCGCGCGTACCCGACGCTCTTCTGGGTGTTCCTGGTAGCGGCGATGTTCGTCGGCCAGCTCGTCGTGCTGCTGGCCGGGACCGCCGACGGACGTGACGCGGCGGACCTGCTTCCCGGGGCGGCGCTCGTCGTCGTTCCCGGATTCGTCTTAGTGCTGCTTCCGTACGTCCGCGGATATCCGGTGTACGGTCGGGGCGACGTGCTGACGCATCTCGGGCTTCTGCGAGACCTCCCTGAGCTCGGGATCGCCCTGAACATCTACCCCCCGACCCACATCCTCACCCAGGCGCTGTCGGCCGCGACCGGGCTGCCGGAGGTGAACACGATCAACCTCCTGTCGCCCGTGTTCCTCGCCGTCTACCTCGGCTCGATGGCGCTGTTAGTCGATCACCTGTTCGACGACGCCCGACGGCGGGCGTTCTGTCTGCCCGTCGTGCTGGTTCCGATCGGCGGCTCGGCCCACGTGACGGCCGTCCCGTTCGTCCTGAGCGTCCTCCTCGCCCCGTTCCTCCTCTACCTCCTCGTCAAGGAGCGGGGTTCGCACGCGGTCCCCGTCCGCGCGCTGGTGTTGATAGCGATCGCCGGCGTCGTGGTGTACCATCCGCTGACGGCCGCCTTCGCGCTGGTCGCCCTCGGCACCTACAGCGTCTTCAACAGGGTCCCGGTGATACGGACGCAGTGGAGCGGACTCCCGAACGTCACCTCGCTGGCGACCGTACTGTTCGTTTCCTGGTACGTGAAGTACACCGGGATCATCGTTCGGTTCCGGAACGTCGTCGACGACTTTCTGGGCCCGACCGGCGGCTCTTCCCCCCTCCAGTCCACCACCGAGACGGTCGAGCGCACGTCGCCCGACCTGATCGACCTGCTCAAGGTCGCGCTCATCCAGTACGGCGTCGACCTGCTGGTCTTCGGACTGGCGTCGACGTTCTTCGGTATCGCGGTCATGCTGTGGTACTACCGGAACGAACGACCGGCCGTCTTCACGTTCGCGTACGGGAGCACGACGTTTTTGTTCGGACTGATGGCGACGCTGTTCCTGACGAACGACCTCATCGCCGGGTTCGGTCGGCCGCTCCTGTTCGGGAAGCTGTTCGCCGCGTCGTTCGTCGGGGCGCTGTTTCATCTCGTCTGGCGGCGGTCGGACAGGATCGAGGTGCGCACCGTCGTCAGCGTCGTGTTCGCCGGGCTGTTGTTGGTGACGATCATGCTGTCCGTGTTCGGAATGTTCACATCCCCCATTGTGTTCGACAAGAACCACCAGGTCACCGAGATGGAACTCGACGGGACGGAGTGGCTGTTCGAGAACCGGGACTCGGACCACCTCATCGACGAGCAGGGGATCCGCCACTACCGCTTTTATCACTACTACTACGGGACAAACCAACCGGACGAAACGATCCGCTGGGAAGGAGCGTCACCCCCGGATCACTACAACTACACCGTTAACGAGCGGCTCGGCCAGAGCTACGACGACGACAGGTATCTGCTGTTGCCGCGGGCGGGACGGATCACGTATCCGGAGCGGTTCCCGGACTACCGCGAGCAGTGGCGGTTCGTCCCCGAGGACTTCGAACGACTCGAAGTCGATCGATCTGTCAACCGCGTGTACGACAACGGGGAAGTGAACGTGTACCTGGTCGAGTCCGGATCGGCGCCCGCCGAAGCCGACAGCGGGACGGACGATACTGACATGGCGGCCGGAGGCAACGAGACGGCCGGAGGGAACGGAACAGCCGGAGCCGACGGCGAGATCCCCAACCGGATCCGAGCGAAAACGAGATAACACCTCGTTAACAGCGCCTTAATATCGTCCTAACTGCTCCACGGACTGGGAGAATTCCCCGCAAAGCCGCACCTCGACGCCGAAACCGCCTCTCCGTCGATCCGGTTAGTGAGATGAACAGTCATCAAGTGATGAACATATAAGTAACGATATACTTATTGCGGTTAACCTTGGATTACCATCCGCAATGGCACACAAGCTGGCACACAACGGCGGTAGCGACCGCTCTACGACGTCATCTGACGATGGCCGGAAACGGCGACTTACCCGGCGGCAGTACGTTAAGCTCGGCAGCGCAACTGCAGCGAGTCTCCTGATCGGCGGGGCGTCGGTCAGCGGGTCGACGGGCGCGACGACGGACACCGGCGAGCTCTTCTGGACCGACTTCAGCGACGGATCGCTATGACGGTCCTGAACGTCCAAGATTTCGGCGCGGTCGGGGACGGCTCGACCGACGACACCGCCGCGATCCAAGACGCGATCGACGCGGCGGGCGACGGCGACGAGGTGTACGTCCCCGCGACCGGGAGCTCCTACCTCGTGACGGGATGGGACAGCATCATCGACGTCGATTCGTCGAACGACGGCGTCCGGCTCTACGGCAACGGCAGGGAGAGCCGGATCGAGTACGCCGGCGGTAACGACGGACGGAACGTGTTCATGGTCAGCGTCGACCCCGGAGACGAGGGCCTCGAAGGTTTCGTGCTGGAGCACCTGACGCTCGACGGGGGACTCGACAGCGTCGACGGCGACCCGAACGTCGCCTCGGCGGTCCAGGTTCGGAGCCCGGAATCCGGCGCCGAGGGCAACGTGGACATCACGGTCCGCGACGTGCGGGCGACGAACTGCTACGGCAACGGCATCGACGTCGGCGCCGCGGGAACGACGGTCGTGAACTGCACGGCCGAGAACAACCGACAGCACGGGTTCGGGATGGAGACCAGCTACGACCCGTTCCAGGACCCGCCCGTCCGGTTCGAGCGCTGTCTCTCTCGTGGAAACGGCTTCGGTGGGGGGTACTACGGCATGGACCTGTCGGGGGGAAAGGCCGTGGCCGAGGACTGCGTGCTCCGCGACAACGAGGGCGCGGGCGCGACCAAGTGCTCGGTCGGGAGCGAACACATGGTGTACCGGCGCTGTCGGCTGGCGAGCAACGAGGGTCACACCTTCCAGAACACGAGCGGAGAGGGCGCGACCGTCGTCTTCGACCGGATCGTCGCCGAGGACAACGTGGACTGCATGCGGCTGACGGAGGACGGAGTCTACCGGGTCCCGGCGGGCTCGGAGCTCGTGTTCGTCGACAACGGGCCGGACGTTCGCGGCGGGCTGTACCTCACCCACGAGTCGGTGTTGGAGGCCGGCGACGCGACGCTCTGGATCAACGGCCAGACCGGCGGGGCCGGCCTGCGCGCCAGCTCTGACGGGAGCGGGAGCCGCGTCGGGACCTACTACCACGCGAACAACGAGGACGGGGCGGTCTCGAACGATCAGCACATCTCGTTCGGGACGGTCGCGAGCGATCTGAAGACCGACCTCGACGCCGTTCCGACCGCCGATCAGGTCGGCGCGTGGACCGGCGCCAAAAGTGACGCCGGTAGTGACGACGGGACGACCGACGACGGGTCGACCGACGACTCGCCGTTCGAGGCCTGGACCCCGCGGTGGGACGCCGACGCCAGCGACTGGGGCGTCGTCGCGGGCGACGAGTACGAGGGCGGGCACGCGCTCCGGTACGACCACGACGGCACGGACGTGGCCCGGCGGGCGATCTCCTGGGACGCCGTCGGCACCCCCTCGGACGTCGAGGTCCTGGACAGGGTCCGGGTTCCGTCGTTCGACGCCGACGGGGACCGCGGGTACCACGCCCGGGTGCACCTCCGGTCGTCGTACGCCGGCGGGGAGGAGCTCGGCTACTGGATCGAACTGGAGGACGCCGAGGACGGGTTCAGGCTGGCCAAGTACTCCGCCGACGGGATGGAGACGCTGGCACGGTTCGGCACGCCCGCAGAGGGGACGTTCTTCTACCGCCGGTTCCGTGCCGAGGGCGACCGCCTCCGGGTCAAAGTGTGGGAGGCGACCGAGTCCGAACCCGACGGCTGGGACGTCGACACCACCGACGCGGACCACGCCGACGGGTGGGTCGGGCTCGGCTCCTTCGACCCGGGCGCGTTCCAGACGGACGTGCTCGGCGTCGCGACCGACGGCGGAACGGTCCAACTCGAGTCCGACGCTGCGCAGCCGACGGTGTCCTGGCGGGGTCCCGTCGACGGGGACACGGTCGGCGGGAGCGTTCCGGTGCGGATCGAGGCCGCGGACGGCGCCGGGTCCAGCGAGGGCGTGACCGTCGAGTACCGAGCCGCCGGCGGCTCCTGGACGGCGACGACCTACGACGCCGAGAGCGACACCCACGAGGCGACGTGGGACTCCACCGACGTCGCCGCGGGCGACGTCTCGCTCGAGGCGCGCGCGACGAGCGACGACGGGTCGACCGCCGGCGCGACGGTCTCGGTGACCGTCGACAACGACCCCGAGGTCGTCTCGCTGGAGGCCCGGGACCTGACGGCCGACGGAGCGACGCTCGCCGGCGACCTCCGGGACCTCGGCGGAGATGATGAGGTCCGCGTGCGCTTCGAACTGCGCGCCGCGGACACGGACGCCTGGACGGCCGTGGGCGGCGAGACGCTCGGTTCGCCGTCGGAATTCACGCACATCGTGTCGGGACTCAACCCGGGCGGCGCGTACGAGTTCCGCGCCGTCGCCGACGGGGACAACGCGACCGTTTCCGGGGAGGCCGTCCCGTTCGCGACGCGCGAGGACGCGGACGGGAACGACGCACCGACGGTCGATCGGTTCGAGGTCACCGATCGGAGCGGGAACAAGTGGACGCGGTTCGACGTCGACTGGGCGGTGACCGACGGCGACGGCGACCTCGACGCGGTCGTCTCGACGCTCAAACGCAACGGCCGAACGGTCGCCGCGGAGAGCACGACCGTGTCGGGGGACTCGGCGAGCTACACTCACGTACTCCGCGTTCGCGGGAAGGTCGACGCCGTCCACCTCTGCGTGAACGACACGTCGAACGCGACGGCGATGCGGAAGCGAGATATCTAACCGGTCGACGAGCGTCCAACGCCTCCGAGGCGTCGAACCCGCGGTCTGGGTGTTTGCCTCCTCTTAACTATCCCTCGCTGTCCCCAAACGACGCCAATGGTATCTCGCCGCCGTGCGCTCTCTCTCTTGTCCCTCTCAGCCGTGGCGCTGGCGGGCTGTAACGCGAGGGACAGCGGTTCCGGGGCCGAATCCGATCCCGACACGCGCGACGACGCGGTCTTGGACATCCGCGACTTCGGAGCCGCCGTCGACGGGACGACCGACGACACGCAGGCGGTCCGGGACGCGATCGACGCGGTCGGTGAGGGCGGCACCGTCTACTTCCCGACCGGGACGACGCTCGTGTCGGCGGACGACAGGACGGCCGAAGGGGCGAAGGCGATCGAGGTCCGCGGCGACGACCTCCCCGACGACGTGACCTTCCGCGGCGACGGCGAGGGCTCCGTGGTCCGGCTCGCCGGCGGCCACGAGGACAACCACGGGCTGTTCTCCTGGAAGCCGGAGGGAGGGATCGTCGGGCACGTCATCCGAGACCTCACGGTCGACGGCAACCGACACGAGCAGCCCGCGGATCCCGAAAACGACAAGAACGGGCTGAACCTCGGCGTGAGCGAGGCCACAAGCGACGAGTCGACCGTCGACGTCACGTTCCGCGACGTGCGGAGCGTCGACGCCAACACCGAGTGTTTCACCTTCCTCCAGGGCGGCTGCGTCGCGGACCGATGCACCGCCAGCGGCGCCGGAAAACACGGGTTCGGGATCGACACGTACGACAACGTCGGTCCGGCTCTGCCGCCCGTCGTCGTCCGGAACTCCCACGCGTACGACTGCGACGTCTACGGGATCGACTGCTCCGGGGGAACGACCCTCGTCGAGGACTGCGTCCTCGAGGAGAACGGCTGGGGAACGAAGACGACCGCCCACGTGGTCGAAGCGACGTTCCGACGGGTGCGGATAGCGAACAACGAGCAGCTCGGGTACCAGCGGAACGACGTCCCGATGGAGACCGAGGAGACCGCGACGGTACGCCTCGACGACGTCGTCGCCCAGTCGAACGGCGATCAGGGGTTCCGTTTCGGACGGGACACCGAGTACGCGGTCGGGACCGTCACCGCGCTCGGGAACAACGGCGCCGGAAACGGGAGCGGCAACATCGCGATCATGGACAACGCGAGCGTGACCGCCGACGAGATCCGCTCGTTCAACGCCGAGTTCGGTGCCGGTATCCACTACTGGAGCTCGGAGCCGTCCACGATCTCGCTGTACGTGAACTTCGGGAACCGGAACGGGCCGTTCGACGGAGAGCTCGAACGGCTCGCCGTGCGGGCCATCGACGTCGACGTGCCGAACGACGTCGTCGACTCGATCGCGACCGGCCCGGTGCCAAACTCGTCGGATGTCGGCGCGGGAACGGGCGACTGACGGAGGGCACGACCAGAACCGCTCCGAGCGAAGCGACTCCGACGAGCGGTGCCGTCGCCGACCGAGTTCCGCCCACGAGGTAACCGGACGGATATCGCGGCGTACCCCCTCTATGATCTCTATATATATGTGGGTAGCAGCGGCACACTCGGTATGATCGGGCTCTTGGGAGAGGTGGAACGGGTCCGGCGCTCGCAGGGCACGCTGACGATGGTCCGGGAGGGCGTGAACTACCTCGCGTGGCGCGGGTCTCCGGTGCTGTGGCCGCTGTTGAACCGCGGTCGGGCCGTCAGCCACCGGCTACGGTACGACGCCCCGACGAGATTGTACGAACCGATCTTCGTCTCGCCGTCGGAGATCACTCGATACACGTGGGGCGTCTCCAAGACCCTCGGGCTCGGGACGGTCCGCGGCGGCGACTGGGAGAGCGACTCGCTGCCGCTCTCCGAGAAGTGGGAGTGTCGGGGACTCGAACAGCGGTTCGTCGGCGAACTCGACTGGGGGGACACGGAGTACGTCCGGTATCCCCGCCGGGAGTACTTCGCGAAGGGAGAGGACATCTGGGGATACAGCTCCGAGGAGGAGTTCATCGATCACCGGTGTCGCTACGTGGACCGGCTCTACGAGAGCATCCGGCAAGACGGATACGTGCGGTCCGAGAACGGGACGAACGGGTTCCCGGGCATGGACATCCGCCGGATCGGCTATCACCACAACTTCGACCCGCTGATCTGTATCGGGGCGGACGGCACCGTATATCACCGGGACGGCTACCACCGGCTGATGATCGCTAAGGCCCTCGACCTCGACGCGATCCCGGTGCTGGTGCTCGCCCGACACCCGGCGTGGCAGGCGGTGCGTGAACGCGCGTACTCCGGCTGGCTCGCCGATACCGATCCTGCCCGCACGCACCCCGACATCGCGCCGCTGCTGGATTAGCGGACGTATATACATAGCCGGTGGTCCCGACGGACACAGACATGGAAACACCACCGCGCGGCGATCGAACCCGGTCGGCGGATCGGGTTCGGACGGCAGACCGAACCCGGTCGACGGACCCCGACAATCGCCCCGTCCCGGCGGCGTGACCGACATGTTCGACGGAAGCACCGGAACCCCTCTCGGTCTCTCTGCCGGGGTCTCGCGCGGTCGATCCGTCGCCCACGCCGCGCGCCGGCGGCTCCCGGCGTTCGCGGACACCGGAAGCGACGAGGAGCACCTGTCCGCTGCGGCCGACTGGCTGTTCCGCAGCCAAGACGCGGCCGACGGAGGCGAGTCGGCCGCCACGTACAACCGTGATCTGGCCGCGTACACGGAAACCCTACCGATGAGCGACCGGATGGAGGCGTCGCCGTGAGCGACCGGTTAGAGGCGCTGCGGCGAGTCCCGTTCGTCCTCTCCGCCGCGCGATCGGCGGGGAAGCTGGTCAACCACACGGTCCCGGACCTGCTGCGTCCCGACGTCGACCCCGCCGCGGTCGACCGGTCGGCGGTCGATCCCGCGGCCGCCGCGCCGGCGACCTCGCTCGGACCGGGGGCGCGCGACGAGACGGACCTGCCCCTGACACCCGCGGAGATCCCGGCCGCGCGGAATCCGGCGTTCACCGCGGAGGACGTGACGGACTTCGGGTCGGTGGACTTCGTCGCGGACCCGTTCATGCTTCCCGGACCGGACCGCTGGCACCTCTTCTTCGAGGTGTGCAACTACGCCCGCGACCCGGACGCCGTCATCGGGCACGCGACCAGCCCCGACGGGCTCCGCTGGGAGTACGACCGCGCCGTGTTGAACACCGGCGAGCACCTCTCTTTCCCCTACGTGTTCGAGTGGGAGGGAACGCGCTACATGGTGCCCGAGGAGGGCGGATCGCATGGCCGGTCGATTCGGCTCTACGAGGCGACGGACTTCCCCGGGGAGTGGGAGCCCCGCGCGACGCTCGTGTCCGCGGACCACCGCACCGACGACACGGTCCTGTTCAGGTGGCGCGACCGCTGGTGGCTGCTCGTCGGCGACGGAGACGTGGCCGGAATCCGGGCCTACCACAGCGACTCGCTCGTCGCCGACGACTGGGTGCCGCACGGGGACAACCCGGTCGTCACCGGGCGCCCCGCCGCGTTCCGGCCCGGCGGGCGGCCGATCGTCGGCTCCGACGGCGTCGTCGTCTTCTTCCAGGACTGCGAGCGGCGGTACGGCGAGGCCGTCCGCGCGTTCGAGGTCACGGATCTGGGACCGGAAACGTACGCCGACGAGGATCGACCGGAGTCGCCGATCCTCGAAGGGACGGGCGCGCGGTTCGGCTGGAACTCCGGCCGGATGCACCACGTCGACCCGTGGTACGTCGACGGCCGCTGGCTCTGCGTCGCCGACGGCAACGTCGCCAACAGCGCGGTGTTCACCGGTCGCCACTGGGCGCTCGGGATGTACTCGGCCGACTGAGCGCAGCGCTCACCGGCGGACCGCGTCGACGACCCGCGACCCGAGCGTCGCGGCCATCCCGATCCCGTCGGCGACGAACGGTAGCGGGTCGTCGAGCGAGAGCAGATCGAAGTTGGGATTCCGGTACAGCGAGGTCGCCAGCGCGGCGACCTCGCGGCCGATCGGAGGCGGGTCGCCGTGGCCGTCGGCCCGAAGCACGTTGTAGAGGTACGCGAACTCCCCGCTGAGAAGGTGCGAGCCGACGCCGACCCGGTATTCGGGCAAGCCTCCCTCCGGACGCTGCCCGGCGGCGAGGGCGGCGTAGTGACGCGGGAAGTCGACGCCGGCGTGAACCGGAAGCGCCAGCGACCCCCAAAACCGGGGGTTGATCTCCATGAGCCTGAAGGAGCCGTCGCGCGCGTCGCGCCGGAACTCCACCATCGCCGGGCCGTGCCAGTCCAGCGCCGACAGGAGGGCGGTGCCGTGCTCGCGCAGTTCCGCCCCGTCGACCGCCTCCCGGTAGACGCTCGCGCCGCCGGAGTAGGTGAAGCTCCGGATCCGGCGGTGCTGGAACGTCGCGACCGGCTCGCCGCGGTCCATCAGCGCGAAGAAGCCGTACTCCCCGTCGCTCGGCACGAACTCCTGTGTGACGGGCACGTGGCCCATCTCGTCGACGACCGACTGGACCGGCGGTCGCTCCCCGGCGTCGAGGAGCCGGACGTCGGGCTCGTGAGAGCCCCCGCCGTCCTCGTCCACCACGATGGTGTACCGCGGTTTGACGACCAGCGGCCCGTCGTCGTCCGGCCAGTCGGTGAGCGGTCGCGTTCGCGGGACCGGGATGTCGAGGCCCTCGGCGATCGAAAAGAGGGCCCGTCGGTCCTGCGCGCTCCGGAGCGTGTCGAAGTCGGGCCACACGGGGTCGAGGTGCGTCGAGAGCTCCTCGCGCCGCGACGCGAGCGCGTACGCGTCCGCCTCGCGCAGCGGGAGGACCGTCGTCACGTCGTCGCGCGCGGCGAGGTCGACCAGCGCGTCCGCGTACCCGCGCATCGACTCGGTCGGGTCGGGGACGTCGACGGCCTCCGCACGGTGCTTCGACGAGAGCGCCGGGGACCGCTGGCCGTCGGACGCGAGGACGGGCGCGACTCCCGCACGGGCGAGCGACCGCACCGCGACGACGCTGCTCTGAGTGCCGATCGCCGGGACGACCGCCGCCGGCCGGTCGGCGGTCATCGCTCGGACTCCAGCGTCTCGGCGAGCCCGTCCACCGCCCGGACCACGTCGACGTACAGGGTTCGGAACCCGTCGAGCCCCTTCCCGTACGGGTCGCTGATCTCGTATCCCTCGCCCGAAAAGATCCCGAGGAACCGCGTCTTGTCGTCGAGGTCGCCGAACCCCCGACGGAGGTCGTGGTAGTTGAGAAGGTCCATCACCACGATGAGATCGCTCCGTTCGAGCTGCTCGGCCGTGACCGGCTTCGAGCGATGGTCGGAGAGGTCGACGCCGAGCTCGTCGGCCACCTGAACCGCGTCGTCCGGGCTGGCGCGGCCGGCCGTCGTTCGGAGTCCGGCGGAGTCGACGGAGAGCCCGTCGATCCCCCGGTCTGCGGCCACCGATTCGAGGTATCGCTCCGCGAGGGGGCTCCGACAGATGTTCCCGTAACAGAGGAACAGCACGTTCAGGTCGCTCGACGCGGCGCCGTCCGGCGGCGATACGTCGAGGACCGACGGCGACCGCGCGAGCGCGAGGCGCAGGCGCTGGGTTTCGATGGCGGCGTGATTCCGTGCGGCCGAGAGGTATGAGCGGATCATTGATGAGCGGGCGTTGGTCGGGCGCGACCGGTGGGGCCGCGGTGCTAGATATCGGAGTAGAGCGCTCCGAGACGCTTCGTTACGAAGACGCTAATCCGCGGACGAGGAGTCGAACCGACCGCCAGTGGTCACGCGGAGGAGACCGGGAATCGGTGTCGACCGACGGAGAGAGCCTCGATCCGCCGATAGCCGGCGGATACCTTTATCGGCCCCAGACGGAGGGGCAGTCGAGCCGTTTCGAATGTACACCATCCTCGCGAGCGCCGTCAACCACCCGGACACGATCGAGCGCTACACCGGCCTGTTCAACCACCGCATCCTCCGCTCGCTCGCGGAGGCCGGCACCGACTTGAACGTGGTGTCGCCCCGACCGTTCGCCCCGCCGATCGGTCCGTACGCCGAGTACGGGTCGATCCCGACCGTCGAAGACTGGGGGGCGTACGAGGTCCGTCACCCCCGGTTCTGGTACCTGCTCCCGAAGCGGTTCTTCTACGGGCTCGCCGGCGACTCGTTCGCCCGACGGGTTCCCCCGTACGCGGACCGAGCGTTCGAGACCCCCGACGTGGTCCACGCCTGTCACATCTATCTCGACGGCTACGGGATTCTCCCGTACGTCCGCGAGCACGACCTCCCGCTGTTCGTCGTCGCCCACGGGACGATCCTCAACTCGTACGACGACCTCGCGCGGGGGGTCCGCGAGCGCGTCCGCGAGACCGTGAGGGAGGCGACCGGCGTCCTCTGCGTGAGCGACGCGCTCGCCGAGCGCGCGGGCGAACTGACCGACCCCGCGAAGGTCTCGACGGTCCCGCTCGGCGCCGACCCGGAGCGCTTCCCGGTCGACCGGCGCGAGGAGCTCCGGCGCGAACTGGGCGTCGACTCCGACGCGACGGTGGTCCTCTTCGTCGGGCAGTTCCTGAAGCGCAAGGGCGTCGAGGAGGCGATCGACGTCGTCCGGCGCGTCGACGACCCGGACGCGACGTTCGTCTTCGTCGGCCACGGCGGCGACCTCGCCGACGAGGTGCGCGACGCGCTCGCTGACACGGGACGGTCCCCGCGGCTCGTGTTCGACGGCCTCCCGCCGGTCGCGCTCCGCCGGTGGTTCGCGCTCGCCGACGTGCTGTGGCTGCCGAGCCACACGGAGGGCCGACCCACCGTCATCTACGAGGCGATGGCGAGCGAGACCGCCGTGTTGGCGTCGTCTGTCGGTGGGGTCCCGGAGCAGGTGGTCGACGGCGAGACCGGACTGCTGGTCGATCCGGTCGACGTCGACGGGCTGGAGGCCGGGCTCCGGTCGCTGCTCGCGGACCGGAACCGCACCCGAGCGATGGGGCGAGCGGGCCGCGACAGGCTCCTCGAACGAGGGTGGACGTGGGAGGCCCACGCCGAGCGGGTCCGACAGCTCCACGAGGGGGCGATCGAATGAGGGATTCGACGGGTGAGCAGGCGACCGACCTCTCCCTCCTCGTCTTCACCTCCCACCGACCCGAGGAGGTCGTGGAGCCGCTCCGCGAGACGGCCCTCGACGTGGCCGTCGTCAGCGTCGACGACGGCGGGTCGCTTCCCTCGCGGTCCGTGGCCACCGTCCGGCGGACGCGGCGCGCGCTCGCGGCGCACGACCCCGACGCGGTCCTGCTCGACTGCTACGAGGCGATGGGCGCGCTGGTCACGCTGCTGGCGGACCGACGTGGCGTCCCGGTCGTCGACCGGCTCGTGGGCGACACGTGGCTGCGGTTCGAGAACGGGACCCGGGAGGCGAAGGCCGACGGGGAGTGGGGGCGCGTCGCGGCCTACCGAGCGATCCTCGGGGTCGACGAGTTCGTCTTCTCCCGCGCGAGCGGGTTCGTCGTCGTCTCCGACCAGCTCGGGGAGGTCGTCCGCCGGCGGACCGGCTGTCCTCCGGACCGCGTCGGGAAGGTGCCCGTGCCGGCGCCGGGGGGAGGAGGGAGGGCGGAAGAAGGCACGGAGGCGGAAGGAGGCACTGGGACGATCGCGCCGTCAGACGACGGCGACCGGTTCGGGGTCGACGCGGACCGCGTCCTGCTGACGGTGACGAACCTGAAGTACCGGGCGAAGCTCCGCGGGGTCGAGACGGCGCTGGAGGAGGTTCTCCCGCTGCTCGAAGCCGACCCGGACCTCGCGTACGTCGTCGCCGGCGGCGGCGAGTACGCATCGGAGTTCCGGGCGACGCTCGACGAGCGCGTCGACGACTCGAACGTTCGGCGGCGGATCCGCGCGCTGGGGTTCGTCGACGGCGTCGCCGACCTCTACGCGCTGGCGGACGTGTTCGTCTACGTCTCGTACCTCGACGGCTACCCGCGCGTCGTGCTGGAGGCGCAGGAGGCCGGGCTCCCGGTCGTCGCGAACGACGCGTACGGGATGCGCGAACAGGTCCGAGACGGCGAGAGCGGGTTTCTGATCGACCCGGGGGAGACCGGAGCGCTTCGCGAGGCCGTCTCCGATCTCCTTGCGGACCCCGAGGCCCGACGCCGATACGGGCAGCGCGGCCGCGATCGCGTCGCGAGAGAGAACGCGCCCGAGGTGGTGGGACGACAGTTGGAGGCGTTTCTTCGGCGGCTGATGACGGACCTCGACTGATCGGCGGCTCTCGTCCGGTTCCCCCCCCGAGATGTTGACTACCCGCCGTGGACGTTGTTGCGCTTTTTTAGGCACAGGACAGAGCGAATATATAGCTACTAACGGCTGCTTATTTATTTATCAACAAGTTTGTATAATTACCATAGAATATTATAGTCATTAGTTAACATGTGTGCTATGCTGGGGTACAGGCCTAACTCGGAGGAGACGGATCGCGCACTGAATGCGTTGTCTCACGCCGGTCGCCGTCGGTTGCTGTTCGAACTCTACGAGCAAGCGGACGCGGAAGGGGAGCGCGTCTGCTATACCGACATTCCGCAGTTCAGGGCTCAGAGAAGACGCGTCCTACTGTATCATTCCCATCTCCCCAAACTCGAAGCGGCCGGATACATCAACTGGAACGAGGCCGAGAAGACGATACAGAAAGGGCCTCAATGGGAAGAGATCGAACCGCTTCTCGAACTCATCTATACGCATCTGTACGAACTCCCGCCGTTTCTCCAAGGGAAACCATCTGACAATACCGAAACGCAATGCTAAATCGTTCGTCCGCTGTCGACCGCAGGCGGGCGGAATGAACCATCGATCACGGCCGTAACGGAGCCTCATCCTTCGAGTTCCACCTACTCGTCCGCCGAGTCCCGCCTACCCGTCCGCCGAGTCGATCGACAGCAGCGACCGCACCTCGCCGTCCGTCGGCTTCGTGACCGCGATCATCGGCCGGAGCAGCTCCCGGCCGTACTCGGGGAAGTATGGGGACGCCGTGAGTCGCACGCGCTCCGTTCCGGGGAACCGAATCGACCCGAGCCGCTCCCCGTCCGCGCGGATCGCGAAGCCGTCCGTCCCGGACCGAAGCTCGCTGTCGGGGCCGGGATCGGCGTCCGGCGCCGCGTCGGGGGGCGTCACGGGCGATCCCCGCACGTCGACGTCCGGATGGAAGTGGTAGCGGACCGTGTACGTCGCGTCCGGATCGCCCGTGACGCGGTCGGTGATCCGCCAGCCCGACGCCGACCCCGACGCCGCCTTCCCACCCGATACCGACGCCGCTCCCGACACCGCCGCCATCGTCGATATCGATCGGCGGTGTTCGTACGAGGGGGCACCGAACGAGTTCCGGGCGTGGCTGGCGGCGATCCGGTCGCTCTCGTCGGCGTCGACGGTGACGCTCGTGCGCTTGCCCAGCATGTAGCTGCCGCCGGTCGGAATTGGCTCGACCCCGTCGTACTGCGCGGTGTTGTGGGCGGCGACACTGCGGGCGTACTGCCTGCGCGCGTTCGCCCCGTAGTCGTACACGCCGGTGTCCGCGAGCACCTGTCGGCCGTCGATCCACAGCAGGACGCCGAGTTGGTCGTTGTGCGAGTGCGCCGGGAGATGCGGCGGTCCCACGTCGCCGACGTCGAAGAGGAGAGTCCCGTCGCCCGTGGAGAGCGTCCGATACCCGGAGCCATCGGGGTGGTGTCGCGAGCGCGACGACGGCGTCAGCGAGCAGGCCCGACAGTACGCCAGACAGGAGGCCGCGCGGATCGCCTCCCCGCGGACCGAGTCGTTCAACAGCGGGATTTCCCCCGAGGGCTCGACGAGCGACGAGAGGAACCCCATGGCGTGTTCGGCAACCGTCCCGACCGCGGTCGTCGGGAGCCCGACCGCCGACAGGAGGTCGGTCGCGGTCGCGTACCGCCGGAGGACCGTGACGTGGTACATCGGGCTCCGCTCGAAATGCCCGCCGTCGGCGAGGAACTGTCGGTTTCCGGCGCGTTTGAACAGGTCTCGCCCCGTCCGCACCCATCCGGTGTCGTGGTCCCGGAAGAGCACGCCCGCAACGATCAGCGCCGCGGCGTTCTCGATCAGGTGGTTGCCGCCGATCTCGTGTTCGACGTGGTTCGCGAGGAACAGGGCGTTCCGGTAGATCATCCGCACCAGTCGATCGGGGGCCTCGGCCTCGTCGTCGCCGTCGCACCAGGCGACGTAGCGGGACCAGCCGAGTATCCGAAGCGACACCGAGTGGGGCGTCCACGAGCGGCGGAGGTAGGCCTCCTCGCCGATCGGGCACGACCCGCTCCAGTCGTACGCCTGCGCCTCGAGCCGCGACCGGACGCCGTCGAGCCTCGCCGGCGACTCGTGGCCGAGTACGAGCCACTCGAACCCCTCGAACGAGGCGAGCTTCAGCCGCCAGAAGAGCGGCTCCTCGTCGATCCCCTCGTGGTCCCAGTCGATGCGGTCGCCGAACGATATCGTCCGGTCGAGGTACGTGTACCGACCGTCCGCCGCCTCGTCGGCCGCCGCGCGGTAGTCCGCGCGCTCGGTTTCGGAGAGGCTCTCCCGGAGCCGATCGAGATTGGCGCGGATCGGGTCGGGCGTGATGGAGAGATCGTCGGGGACCCGTCGGTCGTACCGCTCGTCGAAGTCGATCGGGAGCCGTGGAACGACGGCGTGTCGGAGCCGACGTTCGACGATCCCGGCGAGCTGGATCGGCTTCATGTTGTAGACCGTGTGAGACGCGACCGACCACTCTCCGGGCCGTCGGAGCAGGCCTCGCCCGTCATCCGAGCCGTCGCGTTTGAGGTCCGAACCGCCGCGGTCCCACTCCGATTCGGCCGGCGTCTCTCCGCCGGCCCCGCGTCGCTCCGCGGGCGTTCGGAACGGGTCGCTCATCGGCCGGTGACCTCGTCGAGTATCCGGCCGAGTTCGCGAGCGACGGCCCCGCGGTCGTACCGCTCGACCATATGCGCCCGTCCGCTGTCGCCGAGCGCGTCCCGACGCTCCGCGTCCGACAGCAGGTCGTCGAAGGCGACCGCGAGCCGTTCCGGGTCGTTGTCGACGAACAGGCCGCCGCCCGACTCGTCGATCAGCGTCTCGACCTCCCCGATACCGGTGGCGACGACCGGGAGCTCGCAGGCCATGTATTCGTACGCCTTCGTCGGCACCGCGTACTCCAGCGTGTCGTCGCGTTTCAGCGGGGCGACGCCGATCATGGCCCCGTCGAGGACCTCCGGGATCGTCTCCCGGGGGACGAGCCCGGTGAACTCGACGCGGTCGCCCACCTCCTCCTCGGCGACCAGCCGCTCCAGCCGGTCTCTCGTGTCGCCGCCGCCGACGATCCGGAGTAGTGCGCCCGGCGACGAGACCGACGACATGGCGCGGATACAGGCGGCCAGATCCTGCGCGTGGCCGACGTTCCCGGCGTAGACGATGGTCGGCTCCCGGTTCGCTCCGTCCGGCCGGAACGTCTCGGTGTCGACCCCGTTCGGCAGGTGACGAACGGACCGCTCGTCGACGCCGTACCGGTCGACGAGGTCCTCGCCGAGCACCGTGGTCGTGACGGTGACGCGGTCCGCTGTCCGGAGGACGATCCCCTCGTACCACCTGCTGGCGCGCTCAACCACGCTCCCTTCGTCGATGAATCCGAGACCGACGGCGGCGTCGATCCAGAGGTCGCGGACGTCGACGATCCACGGCGTGTCCGTCAGCAGGCCGAACGGGAGTCCGGCAAGCCCGGTGAAGATCGGCGGAGAGGAGGTGACGATCGCGTCGTACTCGCGGTGATTGAACAGCAGCCAAAGCAGCGCGTGCAGCGGGAACAGGACGTAGTAGGCCATCCGAGCCAGGAAGCCGGGGTCCTCCGTCGCCGGCTGCCACGCCCAGAGCCGATGCGCGGTGACGCCGTCGACCGTGCGCGAAGTTTTGCGTTTCCAAGTGCGGGAGAACTGCCCGTGGGGGAACGCGGGCGGCGGGGCCACCACCGTGACGTCCCAGTCGCCCTCGGCGAGGTGCACACAGGTGTCGCCTACCCGCGAGGCGTTGCCGGACCGATCGGGCGGGTAGTGCTGGGAGACGACGACGACGCGTGGGGAATCGTCCGCCATCCGTTATCGCGTCGGCGAGGGCGGCCGAGTCGGTGAGGACCGCCGGATCGGGTGTCGTTCGGTGGGCTGTCCTCGACCGGGCGGCCGACCGGTCGGTTGGCGGCGGATCGAAGCGAGCTGTGGGTTCATGGTCGGGGCGATCGCCCGTCCCGATCGGACGCGGCGTGTCACTGTCCCGGCGTACCGCCCTCGAGGGTATTGTTACGGAGTCGCTAAGCCGTCACGGGCGCCGGTTCCCGTGGCGGCGGAGGACTCGGCGACCGAGCCGTCGCCCTACTCCTCCGAGGTGAGCGTGTCGAGTCCCGCCGCGAGGCCGACGGTCGGCTCGTAGCCGAGACGCTCGCGCGCTCGCGAGATGTCCGCCCTGCTGTGTCGGACATCGCCCTCGCGGGCGTCGGTGTGGACGATTTCCGAGTCGCTCCCGACGGCCTCCCGCACGCGCTCGGCGAGTTCGGTGATCGTCGCCGACTCGCCCGTGCCGACGTTGTAGCCGACCCCCACCTCGTCGGTCTCGGCCGCGAGGCGGTTCGCCCGAACCACGTCGTCGACGTGGACGAAGTCGCGGGTCTGCTCGCCGTCTCCGTGGACCGTCAGGGGATCGCCGCGCCGCGCCTGTTCGAGGAACGTGTCGATGACGCCGGCGTAGTCGCCGCCGGTCTGGCCGGGGCCGTACACGTTGAAGTATCGGAGCGCGACCGTCTCCACGTCGTACAGGTCGTGGTACAGCCGGGCGTAGTGGTCGCTCGCGAGCTTCTGGAGCCCGTACGGCGAGGCGGGATCGAGCGTCGCCGTCTCCGGGACGGGGACGCCGTCGGGGTCGCCGTAGATCGCGGCGCTCGACGCCAGAACGACGCGCGCGTCGTGGGTCCGGGCGGCCTCCAGCACGCGCAGCGTGCCGGTCGCGTTGACGGAGTGGCTCTCCAGGGGGCGGTCCACCGAGTCGGCGACGCTCACGAGGGCGGCCTGATGGAACACCGCGTCGACTCCGGCGACCGCCTCGTCGAGGACCTCCCGGTCCCGGATGTCGCCTTCGATCGCCCGGACGTCGTCCGGCACGTCGGACCCCGGGTCCACGTCGAGCACGCGGACCTCGGCGTCACCGCGGAGCGAGTCGACGAGCGCGCCGCCGATGAATCCGCCGCCTCCAGTAACGAGCACACGCTGTGCGTCCATGATAGCTCCCGGTTCGCCCGACGCCGGGTTTAGTAGGCGGTGCCTTTCGGGGACGGAATCGGAGGATCTGCGTCGAACTCGCCGGCCGCGACGACCGGCGTGGCGGTCGCTCAGTGCTTAAAAAGGGACCCGGACGTTGCAAAACACAGGTGCTGGCACACAAGCTGGTTTGCGGTTTTGCGACCGGTGTCCCTACCCCTTCTTCGTTGGCTAGTGATATTAAACTGCTGGAAGCGGGGGCCGCGTCACTCGACGGTGACGCTCTTCGCCAGGTTCCGCGGCTTGTCGATCGGTCGAGAGAGCTCGTCCGCGGCGAGGTACGAGACGAGCTGGAGTTGGACGTTCGCGAGGACGCCCGCCACGTCGGGATGCGTGTCCGGAATCTCGAGGACGTGATCGGCGTACTCCTCGATCCGGTCGGTCCCCTCGGCGGCCACCGCGACCACGGGCGCGCCGCGGGCGCGGATCTCCTTGACGTTGTGCAGCGTCTTGGTGTCGTCGCGGCCGGTAAACACGGCGAACACCGGCGTGTTCTCGGTGACGAGCGCCAGCGGCCCGTGTTTGAGCTCCGCCGCCGAGAACCCCTCGGCGTGGTCGTAGGTGATCTCCTTGAACTTCAGCGCGCCCTCCAGCGACACCGGGTGGCCGACGCCCCGACCGATGAAGAAGTACGAGTCGCTGTCGTGGTACTCGGCGGCGACGTCCTCCGCCGTCGACTCGTCGAGGATGCGCTGGACGTCGTCCGGCAGCACCGTGAGCGCCTCCAGGAGCTCCGCGGTCGCCCGCGGGGTCCCGCCGACGATGTCGTGGCTCAGCCGCTCGCTCAACAGGACCAGCGTCGCCACCTGCGAGGAGAACGACTTGGTCGCCGCCACGCCGATCTCCGGGCCGGCGCGGATGTAGACGGTGTCCTCGCACTCGCGGGTGATCGTCGACCCGACGACGTTCGTCACCGCCAGCGTGTGCGCGCCCGTCCCTTGGATGCTCCGGACGGCCGACAGCGTGTCGGCGGTCTCCCCGCTCTGGGTGACCGCGATCACGAGCGTCCGCTCGTCCGTCGGCGGCGGGCTCGACCCGTACTCGCCCGACAGGAACGCCTGCGCGGGGATCCCCCGGTCGGCGAGCAGCGTCTGCGTGTACAGCGCCGCGTGGTACGAGGTGCCCATCGCGACGAGGTGGACCGACTCGATCCCCTCGAAGGCGTCGCCCGCGAGCTCCTCCAGTTCGGCGCGTCCCTCGAGCGGGTCGCTCCGCCCACGGATCGACTGCCGGAGCGCGGTCGGCTGCTCGTAGATCTCCTTGAGCATGTAGTGGTCGTAGCCGCCCTTTCCCGCGTCGTCGGGGTCCCAGTCGACGGTCTCGACCTCGCGCTCGACGGCGACGCCGTCGGTGTCGGTGATCTCGTAGCCGTCCGGGTCCATGACGACGACGTCGCCGTCCTGCAGGTAGACGACCTCGTCGGTGTACTCCAGGAAGGCCGGCACGTCGCTCGCGAGGTAGCAGCTGTCGTCGGACCGGCCGAGCACCAGCGGGGAGCCGGACCGGGTCCCGTACACGGCGTCGCTCCCCTCGAAGACCGCGGCGATCGCGTAGCTCCCGGAGATCCTGTCGACCGCGCGGCGGAACGCCTGCTCCGGCGAGTAGCCGGCCGAGAGCAGCTCCTCGATCAGGTGCGGCACGACTTCGGTGTCCGTGTCGCTCGTGAACTCGTGGGTCGAGAGCTCGTCTCTGAGTTCGGTGTAGTTGTCGATGATCCCGTTGTGGACGACCGCGACCTGCCCCAGACAGTCGGTGTGGGGGTGGGCGTTCGCGTCCGTCGGCGGGCCGTGCGTCGACCACCGGGTGTGACCGATCCCGGTCGCGCCGCGCACCGAGGTCGCCTCGACAGCCTCGCACAGCGCGTCGATCTCGCCGGAGCGCTTGATCACGTCGATCCCGTCCGGCGTGACCGTGGCGACCCCGGCGGAGTCGTAGCCGCGGTATTCGAGGTTGCGGAGCCCCGAGAGGAGCTCGTCGACCGCGTCGCCCGTCCCGACGCGAGCGGTGATGCCGCACATCAGCCCATCACCTCCGCGCCCTCGGGAACGTCGTGTCTGAGCGCGACGCCGGACCCGACCGTCGCGCGCGGTCCGACCCGACAGCCGGGGGTGATCGTGACGTTCGACCCGACCGTCGCTCGGTCCGCGACGATGCCGCCGAGCCGGCGGTCGGTGTACTCGACGCCGTCTAAGACGAGCGTCGCCGAGCGGCCGGGCGAGACCGTCCCGTCACCGATCGTCGCGCCGCCGCCGACGATCGTGTCCCGAAGGACCGTCCCCGCGCCGATCCGGGCGTCCGGACCGACGATAGACCCCTCCAAGACGGCGTTCTCTCCGACGGTCGTGCTCGCGTGCAGGCACGTCCCGCTCCGGACGACCGCGCCGGCCGATACCTTGCAGTCGGGGCCGACGAGGACGTGGTCGCCGATCACCGCCGACTCGTGGACCCGGGCGGAGTCGTCGACGGGCCGGTCCGCGGCGACGAGCTCCGGGTGCGAGTACAGCAGCGTCTCGTTGGTCTCCAGCAGGTCCCACGGGTACGAGGAGTCGAACCAGACGCCGTTCGGTGCGGCGGCGACCACGGGCCCCCGCAGCTCGGCGATCGCGGCGGTGAGGGGTCGCTCGCCGTTTTCGAACCCGGTCCGGTCGAGCGCGCCGAAGATCGTCTCGTCGAACGCGTACACGCCGGTGTTGGCCCGTCCGGACCCGCTGTCGTCGCTCTCGTCGATCCGGTCGACGAGGCCGTCGCGGACGCCGACCGTGCCGTACTCGGTCGCGTCCGTCGCCGAGGTCACGGCCAGCGCGGCGGTCGCGTTCGCCTCCGCGTATCGCTCCGCGGTCCCGCGCACCATCGCCTCGTCGATGACGTTGTCTCCGTTTACGACGAGAAAGTCGCCGGCCACGTGGCCAGCGGCGACCTGAAGGGCGTGGCCGCTCCCCAGTTGGCTCTGTTGGGTCAGGTACGTGAGGTCGAGGCCGCGGTAGTCGTCGCCGAAGTGGTTCTGGATCCGCGTCTTCGCGTGGCCGACGACCATCGCGACCTCCTCGACGCCGAACGCCGCGAGGGCGTCGAGCGGGTACTCCAGTATCGGCCGGCCCGCGACGCGGAGCATCGGCTTCGGCTGGTATCGGGTCAGCGGCCGGATGCGTTTCCCCTCGCCCGCCGCGAGGACGACCGCCTGTTCGAACGAGTTCATGAGCGCAACGCGACCCCCCGAATCGGCTGCGAGCGATTAGCGTCCGCGGTGCGAACGGATGCCCGGCTCCGGTGAGGGGCTCCGAAATAAGATCGAGCCATGCCCTGCCTGTGGCGCCGGGACTGATTGTAATGCGGAACCTTTCGCCCGGCATACCTCGAGACGGGCTCACTGCGGGCCCGGCCGCATCCGTTAGGACCGTCCTACCGATCGGGTGTCGGGCGGTCCGATCGATCGGCTCCCGAGCGGCGATTGAAGCGCGAGACGGCGGCCCCCCGAACCGCCGGTCGAGCGCTACGCGGCCGTCACCGGGGGTCCAGCGTGACCGCGTCGTCGGTGACCGTGACGGCGTAGCCGCAGTAGTCGAACGAGAAGAAGACGCCGGATCGGCCGGGGCGATCGTCCTCGAACAGTTCGTCGAGCGCCTCGGGATCGATCACGTCGCTCAGTAGAGAGAGATCGCCCGGAGACGCCCCCTCGGCCTCGGCGACGGCCCGTACGACCGCGACGGTCGCGGAGGTGTCGTCCTCCATCGAAATCCGGGTACCCGGTGACTCGGCAGTTGAAACCCTCGTTCGTCGGCATTCCGCTTCGGAAGTAGTCATGAATGTGTGCCTTGTCCGGTGTAGCGACTCACTTTTATAAACAGTGTCGATCTGTATCTCTGATGCTCCGGCTACCACCGGGTTCGACCCTCGAAACGTCTATTTTTGGACAAGTCGACGCACGGGACGAGGCTAGAATCGGACCAACCGACGACGCGTCGGATCGCGTGATTTTCATCTGTTGCGTGATAAGTACGCCATATCGGTTTTAGATGATATATAGCAAAGTCTCCCTCGGTCCAATCGGGAATCGTACCGCAGTCGGACGTGAACGTCCATGACCCCGGGCGGCCCGCCTCCGCTGTGGTACCGGTCCTCGCCTTTTCGGTACGCCCGTTCCGTCAGCTGAGCGTCCGCGCCGGGGAGGTTCGTCGGCCGTCGCAAGCCGTCGTGTTCACGAGCCGGCCGGCGGCGTCCGGCGTTCGACCGTCGCGGTGCGGTCCGCCCGGATGGCCTCCGTACCGGCGACGAACACGCGGTCGACGGTCGGCGTTCCGCTCGGATCGACCACGATCAGGTCCGCGCGTGCACCCTCCTCGATCCGTCCCCTGTCGCCGAGTCCGGCGGCTTCCGCGGGGTTGCGGGTGACGCGGTTCACGCGCGTCGAAAGCGATTCGCCGGTGTCGACGAACGGGGCCGCGAGCAGCGACGGCGGGTGGTAGTCGGCACACAGCACGTCGACGAGCCCGTCGTCGACCGCGTCGCGCGCGCTGAGGTTGTCCCAGAGGCTCCCGCCGCGGACCAGGTTCGGGGCCCCCATCACGGTGGCGAGGCCGAGGTCGGTCGCGCGCCGCGCGGCCTCGCGGGTGAGCGGGTACTCGCTGATGTCGGTGCCGTGGTCCGCCATCCGCTCCACGTCGCGCGGGGACTCGTCGTCGTGGGACGCCAGCGGCACGCCCGCGCTCCGCGCCAGACCGACGATCCGGCGGATGCGGTCGTCGCGGTCGGCTCGGTCCAGCGACTGCCGCGTCTCGATCACGTCATCGACGGACTCCGCCGGCCAGTTCCGGTCTTCGACGTAGTGGCGCTCGAACTCCTCGTCGTCGTACTGCCCGTCGCCGGGCGCGTGGTGCATCACCGAGAGGAGGTCGATCCCGAACCGCTCGATGACGCCTTCGACGGCGTCGGCGCTCTCGCCCGCCAGCTCGCACCTGGCGTGCAGCCGGTTGTCGCCGAGGGTGTACTCCTCCCGGCTGATCTCGGCGGCGATCTCCTCGGCGGTCCGGAGCGTTCGGCCGTCGTCAGGCGATTCTTCGAACGCGACCGCGTGGAACTTGGTCGTGATCCCGTTGAGCAGATTCGCCCGATCGGCCGCCGTGAGGGCGGTTCGAACGTCGACGCTGGCACCCCCTCTGGGGGCGCGGTGGTGCTCGATGTCGTCGCCGTGGAGGTCGACGATCCCGGGCATCACGACTCGGTCGTCGGCGTCGACGGTCGTCGGTCCGGACGAGCCGTTGGCGGGTCCCCGGTCGACCCGGACGATCCGGTCGCCGGCGATCACGACGCGTCCGCCCTCGACGACTCCCGAGGGCGTGACGACCCGAGCGTTTTTGATCTCCGTGATACCGGTCATCGCTCGGTCACCTCGTTCGCCCCGGCCGGCCGGAACGACCCGATCGTCGAGATCGCGATCGTCGCGTTCGCAACGGTGGAAGGGCAGTGCATGACATTACCGTTATCCAGCCAAATAATTGTTAAGCGGTGACAACCGAACGCCGTCGACGCGGCGCGGACCGAGTAGGCGCCGCCTATCGCCGCGGGAGGATATCGGCTCCGGCGCGGGAGACCCCGGCGCCGGCTCGGAGAGAGGGCGGATTCGGATATCGTGTGAGTATCGGAGTGAATATCCTTCCTTATCCGTCTAGAACGTGTGTGATTTCATATCAATATTCTTGCGATCGAATCGCACGAACGGTCGGCCGACTCTGAGGGGAGCCGGGCGTCGGTCGAAATGCGTCACTCGCATCTGCCGATGTTGACAGACGCGAACGTGATCGAATACAACCGAGGACGCGATTCGATCGCCTGCCGCGGCGACGACCAGATAGAAGCGCTTCTGGAGTTCATCTCCGAGCGGCTGGAGTGAGTGTGTCGGGCTGGGTGAGTGGTTGTTTATAAGTAGTCGAGCGGTATTGCTGGCGGCTGTTTATAAGCGATCGTCGCTGTCGCTCGCAGTCGTTTAAATACCACACCGCAACCGACGAACTGCAACGCTCACTCCCGCAATCGATCGAGAAGCGGTCTCCGGCGACGAGTCGTTTCGGACTGAGAGGTGTCTGAAAAGGGGTTCCAACGGCACTGTCGGTTCCCGTTCGTCAGCTACGCGCTCGGCCCCGTCGCGCTCGCGTCACCCACGTCGACCCAGACGTGCACCGACCGGTACGCGTTCTCGCTGGCCGGGGACGTCGGCGGTGCGTCGACGTACAACAGGAAGGCGATCCGAAGTCCGTCACCCTCCATCGTCGGCTCGAACGTCCGCGTTCGTTCCACCGATTCCCCCGGCCGCAGTTGCGCGTCGAACCGATCGATCTCCGACCGCTCGACGACGCGATCCTCCCCGCCGCCGTCGCTCAAGCGCTGTAGCTGCGCCACCACCGTATACGTCTGCGCGGTCGCTTCGCGGTTCTCGATCCCGACGCGAATCGACGCCTCCTCACCGGAGTCGAGCCCCTGCGGGTACTCGTCCGCGATCGCCGCCCCGGTATCCGGGTCGTCGCCGAGGACGTACAGCTCGGTGTACCGCTCGCCGTTCGTCGCCGTCGCCGCGGCGAGCCCGATACCGGCGACGGCGACGACGAGGCCGACGACGAGGAAGACGTTGAGGGCGGTGTAGACGGGACGGTTCGGCTCGCGAACCCAGTCGTTCAATCGGGTGGGCAGCGCGAGCGAGGCGACCGCGAACCGCTCGTCCGGCGGGAGCCGAAGCCGCCGAATCGCGGCGAGCACGGAGAGGGCGACCGTCGCGGCGGCGACGCCCGGGACCATCGTCTCCGGGCGGATCCCCCACTGGGTGTAGTGCAGGAGGAAGCCGACGCAGGGGACGAGGATCACGCTGACCGCGATCGACGACACGACCCGTTCGAGTCCGGAGAGGGAGAGCGTCTCTCCCCGGCGGAACCCGAGCGTGGAGAGGCGCTCCGGGACGCTCGAGGTCCGCTGCGGCAACAGCGCGGAGACCAGCGCGTACCCCGGACAGAAGACCACGAACGCGCCGCCGAGTGCCTGGCGAACGACACCGCCCCCGCTCCCCGCGGCGGCGAGCGCGACGACCCCGACCGAGACGAGCGAGACGAGCAGAAGATCCAGGGGAAGCCGGCCGGCGAGCGGCGCGTTCCCCCGGTCATCGAACGACATGCGAGCCCGTTTCGCGCAGGGACCCAAAGGTAGGCGTCGGCTAACGGCCGGAGCGTCGATCGACGCCACTGACCCGACAGACGGGACGGTCACCGAGCCGCGCCGCTCACCCGAGCGACCGGGAGATCCCGCGCGCGAGGAGGTGCGTGGACCGCCCCCCGAGCGACGCGAGCAGGTACGTGAAGAACCGGGGCTCAAACGGGTACCGCGCGACCGCGGTGAACAGGAGCCGACGGGCGTCGCCGTAGTTGCCTGTGTACAGCGCCGACGACCCGACTCGGAACGCGGCCCACGCGCGCATCTTCCGATGGAAGGGGCGCCCGTACGCCGCCGCGACGTCGTCGAACCGGTCGAGGAAGCTGTCGTAGCCGCGCCGCTTCTTCTCGAAGTCGTCGCTCAGTCGGCCGTGCGACGTGTACTCGTAGACGACGAGCGGCTCGGGGAGCCGGACGAACGCGGCCCGCTGGGAGACCCGAACGAACCACTCCAGATCGGCCCACGCCTCGAACTCCTCGTCGAACGGGATCTCCCTCGCGAGGTCGCCCCGGACCATCACGACGGACATCGACCCGACCACGTTCCGACACAGCAGCGCCTTCGTCAGGTCGCCGTCGATCCGCGGCGGCAGCTCCTCGCGGGCGCCGTCCTCGCGGATGGCCTTCGTCCCCGAGTACACGACGCCGACGTCTTCGCCGGCCGCCTCGAACGTCTCCACGTGTCGCTCCACCTTCTCCGGGACCCACCGGTCGTCGTCGTCGAGGAAGGCGACGTACGCCCCGGATCCGGCCTCGATGCCGGTGTTCCGCGCGGCGTTGACGCCGCGGTTCGTCCCGTGCCGGACGCACCGATACCCGGCCAGCGAGCCGGTGTCGACGTCCGCCAGCGTCTCGCTCGCGGGGGTGTCGGAGCAGTCGTCGACGACGACGAGCTCGATCGGCTCGTACGTCTGTTCGAGCACGCTTTCGACGGAGTCGCGCAGGTACGAGGGCCGGTTGTACGTCGTGATAACCACGGTGACGAGCGGTCGGTCGGCGTCCCGATCGGCTCCGGCGCCCGGGCCTTCGCCGGCGTCGGTCGCCCCGGGTACAAAGCCCGGCAGTCGGTCGCGGAGGGGCGTGAGTCCGAGCATCTTACGGGCGATTGTACCAGACGTCGACGTGTGCGTGCGGTTCGAACGACTTCCCGAGGAGGTCGGGCCGACCGTTCCCGTCGACGTCGACGGCCTTCCCCTCGTGGGTCGGCACCCCGCTCTCGACGACGGTCTCCCTGAACTCCCCGCCGCCCCGATTCCGGAACAGGATGTGCTGGGCGGTCTCGTCGTTCTCCCCGAGCCCCATCTCGGCGACGTACACGTCGAGCGAGCCGTTGCCGTCGAAGTCGGCTATCTGAACCGTGTGCGGACAGTACAGGTCGTCGCGGAGGATGTGCGCGTCCCAATCGGGCGGGTCGAACCACCCGACGCGGCCCATGTGTTCGCCGAGCAGCGGCGAGTCGCCCTCCGCGAACACCACCTCCGGGTCGCCGTCGTCGTCCACGTCGCCGACGGCGACCCGCGTCCAGTCCCAGCCCGTGACGACGTGTTCTCGGGTCCACCCGTCCGACACGTCGGAGGCGTCCTCGGAGATCGAGGCGGTCGGGTCGGCTGCGGTTCCGCCCGTCGCGTCCTCGCCGGCCGCGTCCTCGCCGGCCACGCCCCCGTCAGCCACGCCCTCGTCGGCCGCGCCTCCGTCGACCTGCCGATATATCGCCGTTCCCGCGACGAGCTCGTTGTCGCCGTCGCCGTCGAGATCGGCGATCGCGAGCCCCTCGACGTTGGTGTTCCGGCTCACCACCGTGAGACAGTCGCTCGGCCACGGCGAGCGCGCGGGGTCGTCGGGGACGTCGTAGTAGAAGACCGCCTCGCTCTCCTGTGACGCGCCGACGACCTCGGGCTCCCCGTCGTTGTCGACGTCGCCGAACGCGAGGTCGTGGTACTTCGAGAAGTCGTCCGCGATCAGGTGTTTCGTCCACTGCTCTCGGGGGTCGACCGGCTGTTCGAACCAGTACACGTCGCTCCCGCCGAACCCCTGACCGACGATGAGGTCGAGCCGCCCGTCACCGTTCACGTCGCCGAGCGCCGCGCCGAGCGCGTGGAGGTCCGACGCCGACGAGATCGTGTGCCGGGTCCACGCCGCGTCCCCGTCGTGGTTCCCGTGCCCGGGGTTCTCGTACCAGAAGAGGTCGTTCTCGAGCCGCCGGAACAGCCGTCCAACGAGGGGGATCGTCCGGTCCCCCAACACCGGGAGGTCCTCGGAGCCCATCCCGCCGACGATGAGGTCCGGGAGGCCGTCGCCGACGAGGTCGACGGGCTCACACACGAAGAGGCGCCCGCACGGGGGAGAATCGTCGATCGTTTGGTGGTCGAATCTCATCTCGTCGGAGACGACCGCTCCGCGACGCCTTACTATACGCAGACTAACCGCCTCGGCGGGGCGGCCGGGCGGTGCTCGACGCGTTACTCCCGGACTATCGGCGGACACACCGTCGAAAACGGTCGACGGCTACATATTCGCTCGGACGGTTGTCACCCTATGTTCGGAACGAGCGGGATCAGGGGTCGTGTCGGCGAGTCGATCACCGCGTCGGTCGCGCTGGACGTGGGACGGGCCGTCGGAACGGACGCCGACCGAGTGCTGGTGGGGCGAGACGCGCGCGACTCCGGACGGACTCTCCGGGACGCCCTCGTCGCCGGCCTCCAGGAGACGGGAACCGACGTCGTCGACGCCGGGGTGGCGGCGACGCCGACGGTCGCCCGCGGGATCGCCTCCCGAGAGGCCGACGCCGGCGTCGTGGTGACCGCCTCGCACAACCCGCCGGAGGACAACGGCCTCAAGCTCTGGACCCCCTCGGGACAGGCGTTCTCGACGGCACGGCAGGACGAGGTCGCCGAGCGGATCCGCGAGGCCGACTTCGACCTCGCGGAGTGGGACGAGCAGGGGAGACGCCGGACCTGGGACGACGCGACCGCTCGCCACCGCGAGGCGCTCGTCGAGGCCGGGCGACGCGACGCGGCGGCGGGCGACGCCGACCTCTCGTCCCTGTCGGTCGTCGTCGACGTCGGGAACGGCACGGGCGGCGTCACGGCCGAAGCGCTGTACGAGCTCGGCGCCGACGTCGAGACGCTCAACGCGCAGCCGGACGGCAGGTTCCCCGCCCGCCCGAGCGAGCCGACGGCGGAGACGTGCGAGACGCTCGCGGCGACGGTTCCCGCCGTCGACGCCGACCTCGGGATCGCCCACGACGGCGACGCGGACCGGATGATGGCCGTGGCGGACGACGGCGAGTTCGTTCCGGGCGACCTGTTGCTCGCGCTCTTCGGGCGCGAGGAGGCCGGATCCGGGGACCGGGTCGCCGCCCCGGTCAACACGAGCCTCGCGGTCGACGACGCCCTGGAGGCGGTCGGGGCGGAGGTCGTCCACACGCGCGTCGGCGACGTGTACGTCGCGGAGCGGGCCCGCGACCCCGCCGTCGCGTTCGGCGGCGAGCCCTCCGGCGCGTGGATCTTCCCCGAGGAGACGCTCTGTCCCGACGGGCCGCTCGCCGCCGTGAAGCTCGCCGCCCTCGCCGCGGCGGAGCCGATCTCGGACCGGCTCGCGCGGATCGATCGGTACCCCATCCGTCGCGCGACCGTCGAGACGGACGCCAAGGACGCCGTGATGGACGCGGTCGACGGGCTCGTCCGCGAGCGGTACGACGAGGTCACCGCCCTCGACGGCGTTCGAGTCGAGACCGCGGACGGCTGGTTCCTGATCCGGCCGTCTGGGACGCAGCCGCTGATCCGACTGACCGCCGAGGCCCGCGACCCGGAGACCGCGACGGAGCTGCTCTCGACGGTGCGATCGCTCGTCGAGACCGCCGCCGAGACGGCCTCGACGTGAGGACAGCCCCCCGCGAATCCCGGCTATAGTCGGAGAATAGCTTTGTCCCCGCTCCGGAGTGGTCCAGTCGTGCAAACCGTCGTACTCGCGGCCGGCGAGGGGACTCGGATGCGCCCGCTGACGGACAGGCTCCCGAAACCGATGCTCCCCGTCGCCGGGGAGCCGCTCGTCGGGCACTGTATCGACGGGGCGATAGCCGCCGGCGCCTCGCGGGTCGTCGTCGTGGTCGGGTACGAGGCCGAGGCGGTCCGCGAGGCGCTCGGGAACCGGGAGTGGCCCGTCCCCGTCGAGTTCGTGGACCAGCCCGTACGGCGCGGGACCGCCGACGCCGTCCGCGCCGCCCGAGACGCGCTCCGCGACGGGCCGTTCGCGGTGCTGAACGGCGACGTCCTCTACGACGACTCGCTTCGGGACCTGTTCGAGTCGGGCCCGGCCGTCGGCTCCTTCCGCGTGGACGACCCCTCCGCGTACGGGGTGCTGGAGACCGACGGCGACCGCGTTCACGGCGTCGTCGAGAAGCCCGCGAACCCGCCGTCGGAGCTCGTGAACGCCGGCGCCTACGTCTTCCCCGAGGCCGCGCTCCCGTGGCTCGACGTCGAGGAGAGCGACCGCGGAGAGCTGGAACTGACGGACGTGCTCCAGCGGACCTGCGAGTCGTTCGACGTGACCGCGGTCCCGTTCGAGCGCTGGCTCGACGTCGGTCGGCCGTGGGAGCTGCTCGCGGCGAACGAGTGGAAGCTCCCGGAGGCGGACGGCGAACTCGCCGGCGACGTCTCGTCCGACGCCGAACTCCGCGGACGCGTCACCGTCGAGCGGGGCGCGACGATCGAACCGGGCGCCGTCATCGAGGGACCCGTCTACGTGAGTTCGGGCGCCCACGTCGGACCGAACGCGTACGTTCGGGGGGCGACGTACCTCGGCCCGGACGCGAAGGTCGGGCACGCCGTCGAGGTGAAAAACAGCGTCGTGATGGCGGGCTCGCACGTCCCCCATCTCTCCTACCTCGGGGACAGCGTCCTCGGTCGAGACGTCAACCTCGGTGCCGGGACGACCGTCGCGAACCTCCGTCACGACGGCGAACCGGTCCGGCTGACGGTCAAGGGGCGACGCGAGAGCACCGAGCGCCGCAAGTTCGGGATCGTCTGCGGCGACGACGTGAAAACGGGAATTAACAGCACCATCGACGCCGGCGTGACGCTGTCGACCGGCGCGACCGTCGGTCCGGGCGAAATCGTGCTTCGAGACCGGTGACGGCCGGAGGTGAATCGCGGTCGGGGTCGTCCACGGTTCCCGGTGTCGCTCGTGCGCGGTCAAACTCGGAGAAGGCCGTTGCGAGGGGCGCGTTCCGGATCCGGCCCGTCGGTTCACCCGTTCTCAGATTTTCGCGATCGCAGAACCCAGTGGTAACACCGAGAAGAGAGGTGATAGGCCGCTCTCGCTGGAAACATCACCGGTTCCTGTTTGATGTTGGACACGCCCTCGGTAACGCTTCGGCGTGACCGCCCGACGATCGAAGGGTTCAGCATCTCGTTCGTGTCGTAGCAGAACACCGGACGGTTCGTCTTCCGACAGATCTCCGCTGCTTGGCTCGGGTTGCTCTCGATGAAGAGATCCGCGTCGGCCGAATCATACGCGTCCGCTTTGTACTGCCCGTAATTGCCCCGTTTCTGCCGAGTCTCCATATCCGGCAGGTCCATCATGACGAGCGTGTCGTACTCGATCCCGTGTTTGTCTAACCACCTCTCGGTCTCGGGGCGGTATTTCTCCAGTCTTGAGGTCACGAGCCAGCCGATAGGCCGCTTCGGGGTGACGTTCGGTTCGACGGTTCTGAGGAACTCGCGGTAGTTCCGCCCGTCGTCGTTCTCCTCCGGAGTCGGGTCGCGACAGAGGACCCCGTCGATGTCCACACAGAAGTCCGTCAGCCTCGTGTGATGGAGAATGTTCCACTCGAATATGCGCGGTGAGGAGACGGTCTCGCTCCAGTAGTCGACGTATCGGTGACCCCGCGAGGAGATATACACGGCACCGAACGTGGTATCAAACGGAAAGTCGTGCTCGGCGACCCGCTCGCGAGTTTCCGACATCTGCCCGCCCGTTAACACGGAGTCGTCGACGACGAACACCGAATCGAACTCGTCGAAGGAGTCGCGGTGTTCGAACCTGGACCCGGTGTCGAACAGCCGCCCTTCGCAGAGCCCGTCGATATCTGTCATCGGAACGTCGAGGTGGAGACACAGGAGATTCGCGGCCAAGAGGCCACTTCTGGGTATTCCGGCTACCAGATCGATCTCCTGAGGGAGCTTCTTCGCGAGGCGGCGCGCATCCTCATTCAGTTCCGCCACGGTCTTGTAATTCATTTTATCATAATACTGCTGACCGACGTATTATTATACGGGTTATAATCGATTCGGCCGACACAGCGAGCGCGGGAAACACCCACTCGTCCGCGTCTGCAGCGCCCAGCGAAGGTGATGACGTCTCACGGAGAGCACGAAAACGTATATCTTGCTCGCCGCCGCAGCGTCGCCATGTCCTTTTCGCTGAGCTGTTACCGCTGTGGAGAGCGCTACGAGGATACCGCTCGCGTCCGGTGTGCCTGCGGGGAACCGCTTTGGGTCGACGCGCGGCCGACCGCGTTCTCGTGGGACGACTGTCGAAACCGGGACGGAATGTGGCGGTACGAGGCGCTGCTGCCGATCGATCGGCCGGAGGGCGTCGCGCGGGCCGCGGGCGGCACGCCGCTCGTCAGGAGTCCGGGACTCGACGACGTCGCCGGCGGTCGGGTGTTCGTCAAAGACGAGGGCGAAAACCCGACCGGCGCGTACAAGGACCGCGGGAGCGCGGTGGCGGTCCCGCACACGATCGCGACCGGCGACGACGTCGTCGGCACGGTCTCGTACGGGAACATGGCTATCAGCACCGCCGCTCACGCGACGAGTCTCGACCGGGAGTGTCTCGTGTTCGTCCCGGAGGGGACCTCGTCGGTACGGCTGGAGCTCATCGCTCAGTACGAGCCGACTATCGCGCAAGTCAGCGGCGAGTACGGAGCGCTGTACGGGGACGCGCTCGACCTGTCCGAACGGCTCCCGATCGACGTTCTCGTGAGCGACGCGCCGACCCGTATCAGCGGGTACAAAACGGCGCTGTTCGAGATATGCGACTCCCTCGCCCCGGAGACGCCGGACGTGATCGCGCTGCCGGCGAGTTCCGGCGGGTTCGCCTCGGGCGTCTGGCTCGGGATCCGAGACCTCGAGAGCGCGGGGCTGATCGACGAGTCGCCGCGCCTGTGTCTCGTCCAGACCGCCGCCGCCGATCCGCTGACGAGGGCGTTCGAAGACGGTGCGACGGATCCGACGCCCATGTCATCCGACGAGACCGGCGACACGATCGCTCACTCGATCGGGAACCCGGACCCGCCGAGCGGCGCTCGCGCGCTCGCCGCGGTTCGCGACACTGACGGTGCCGTCGTCTCCGTCACCGACGACGAGATACGCACCGCGCAGCGCCGGTTCGCCGTCGACGGCGGCTTCTGCGTCGAGCCCGCGTCAGCGGCGACGCTGGCGGGGGTCTCGCGCCTCGCGGAGCGGGGAGAGCTCTCCGCCGACGAGTCCGTCGTCCTCGTCCCGACCGGGACGGGATTCAAAGAGCTGGGGACCGGTGGGAGGGACGTCGCGACTGAAACGGTTCACAGAGCCGACTTACGGGACCGGCTCGAATCGCTGCTCGCTCCGTAGAGCCACGGAGGCGACACCCGAAGCGGTCAGACGCCCCAGATGACGGCGATACCGGCCGTCGCGACGACGGCGAGGAGCAGCTGGAGCGGGCCGCCGACCCGCAGGAAGTCGGCGAACTCGTAGCCGCCGGGCCCGTACACCATGAGGTTCGTCTGGTAGCCGACCGGGGTCATGAACGACGTCGCGGACGCGAACATCACCGCGAGCAGGAACGCGAACTCGTTGGCGCCGAGCCGAGCGGCCGTTGAGACGCCGACCGGGATCATCAGCACGGCCGTCGCCACCGGCGTGATAACGCTCGCCAGCAGGCCGGAGACGGCGTACAGGACGAACATGACGCCCACGGTCGGGAGGAACTCGTCGGTCGCGACGAGGAACTCCGAGACGACGGCCGCGCCGCCCGTGGACTCCAGCGCGATCCCGAGCGGGATGACCCCGGCCAGGAGGAAGATAACGTTCCACGAGACGGCGTCGTAGGCGTCGGCGGTCGTCAGGCAGCCGGTGACCACCATCGCGACGACGCCGGCCAGCGCCGCGATCACGATCGGGAGCATGTCGAGGGCGGCCAGCGCGACGACGCCGACGAGGACTCCGACGGCGATCGGGGTCTTCGGCGAGAGGGGGGCGACCTCGTCGATGTCCGCGTCGGCCAACCGGTCGAACGCGCGCTCGTCGGCGACGACGAGGTCGCCGGTGTCGGTGAAGTACCGGACGGACGCGGGCGTCGTCCGGACCAACAGCAGATCCCCTACCTCCAGCGTGCGATCGGCGAGGTCCGTGCGGAACAGCTCACCGCCCCGGCGCACGGCGAGCACGCTCGTCTCGTGGTAGTCGTGGAGGCCCGTCTCGCCGACGGTCTCGCCGACAAACGGCGACTGCTCAGAGACGACTGCCTTCGCGAGCATGCCGTCGGTGGCCGCCGACTCGAACGTGTCTTCGGTCACCGTCTCACGGGGTCGCTTCCCGAGTTTCGCCTCCTCGCGGAACCGGGCGACCGCCTGCAGAGGGCCGTGGACGACGACGCCGTCGCCCGCCTCGATGACTCGGTCGGAGTGCGGGCCGGCGTACGCCTCGCCGTCGCGTCGGATCTGCAGGATGCGGACCTCCGGGTACGCGTCGTCGAACGCCTCGACGGACAGGCCGACGGCGGCCGATCCCGGTCGAACGTACAGGTGCGTGAGGTAGTCGTCGAGGTCGAACTCCGAGACGGGGTCGCTGTCCACGGGGACGCGAGCCGGGGTCAGCCGCCAGCCGACGGTCAACAGGTACGCGATCCCGACGGCGAGCAGGACGGCTCCGAGCCCCGTGAACTCGAACATCCCGATGCCGTCGCGGCCGTCGATGAGGAGGCGCGCGAAGTCGCTGGCGAGGATGTTCGTGGAGGTCCCGATGAGGGTGAGCGTGCCGCCGAGAATGGCGGCGTACGACAGCGGGAGGAGGAGCTTCGAGGGGCTCAGCTTCGAGCTCTCGGCGAGCCCGGTGACCATCGGGATGAAGACGGCGACGACCGGCGTGTTGTTCACGAATCCCGCGATGGGGCCGGTCGTGCAGACGGTGGCGACGAGCGCGCGGTACTCCCGCCCGGCGGTGAACTCCGCGAGGGAGACGCCGAGCCGTTCGACCACCCCCGTGTTCTGGACGCCGGCGCTGAGCATGTACATCGCGATGATGGTGACCGTCGCGGGGTTCGCGAACCCCGAGATGGCGTCCCGTGCGCCGACGCCGGTCCACGGTTCGAGGACGACGAGCGCGGCGACGACGCCGATCGCGGTGACGTCGTTGGGCACGACTTCGGTGACGAACGCCACCAGCACGGCGAGGATGAGCAGGAAGACGACGGCGACGCCCGACACCTCGATGATCGGCATACCCCGACGACTCGCCTCGTTCCCTTCACTGTTCCCCCCTATCGGTCGGCAGGCCGCCGAGCCGCTATCCTCTGATCCCGTCGCTGATCATCCGCAGGTTGCGCTCGATCCCCCAGTCGAACTGCCGTTCGAGCAGGAACGCGGCCGCGAAGTACACGACCGCGCCCGACGGGATCAACACGAGGAACTCGACGATCGGAGTCAGGTCCGTCGCGAGCGCCACGTACCACAGGGTGACGAACATGGCCGAGGCGGCGACGAACGGGTAGGCGTATTCGGCGTACAGCTGTCTCTGTCGGGCCTTGACCATCCGCGCCGAGAGGTACACGTCCAGCGGGAGCATCGGGAAGACGTACACCCCGACGACGACCAGCGCGGTCCCCTCGATCCCCCACCTCGCCGTCGCCGGCCAGATGAACGCGGCGATACACGCCACGCGGATCAGCCCGGTCTTGACGATAAGGTCCGGGCGGTCGAGCGCCTTCCAGATGGCACCGAAGTTCCGCGTGATCGCGTGTAGGAGTCCGTACATCGCGAGTATCTGCATCGCCACGATCATCGGGCGCCACTCGTCGCCGAGGACGGCGGGGACGAAGCTCGGCGCCACGAGGGCGATGCCGAACGACAGCGGAAACGCGATGAACGCGGTCAGTCGGGTCGTCTGGAGCAGCGCCCCGCGGAGCTCGTCGATGTCGCCCTGAAGCTGGGAGTACGCAGGAAACGTGATCTCCGAGATGATTCCGGCGGCCTCGGACGCGGGCATGTCCGCGATCCGGTAGGCGTACTGGTAAAATCCGAGGGCGGTCGCGGAGAGGAACCAGCCGACGAACGCGTCGTCGCCCTCGCTGTAGACGAACCCGATGATCGACGCGCCGGTGATCCACTTGCCGTAGTCGATGAGCCGCCGCGCGACGGCGATATCGAAGGCCGGCCTCGGGCGGTAGTCGTGGAGGACGTACGAGAGGAGAAACTTGAAAAAGGACTTGCTGACGGTCGCGAACACGAGCGCCCAGACGGTCGGCGAGTACAGCGCGTACCCGACGCCGACCACGAACTGCACGACCGACCCGCTCGACTTGAAGACGAAGTCCTTGTGAAAGGAGAGGTCCTTCTGGAAGTAGACGATGCCGGGATTGCGGAACCCGTACAGCAGCGGGCTCAGGCCGAGTACCCGGATGAGGTTCGTCGCGTTCGGTTCGTCGAAAATCCCGGCGATGAACGGTGCCGCGACGGCCAACACGCCGAAGATGAGGAGGCCGCGAACGGCCTCGAGGGTCCACGTCGTGTTGAGGTACTCGTCGACGTTCTCCTTTTTGTCTTGGATGAGGGCCGCGTTGATTCCGATGTCGGTGAACCGCCTGATCCCGGAGAGGACGAGCAGGGCGATGCCCATCAGTCCGAAGGCGCGCGGGGAGAGCAGCCGCGCGAGGACGATCAGCATCAGGATCTGAGACAGCCGGACCGCCAGCTTCGTCGCCGTCACCCAGATCCCGCTTTTGACGGTTCGCTGGACGACGGAGCCCGACGGGACGGCGCGCTCGACGAGTTCCCGGAGGCGGTCCTTCATGGAGCGCCGTGCCCGGTCGGCCCGAGGCGCACGGCGGCTTTGCTGGAACGATTCATACCCGATATCCGGCTGATGAAGGGATTGTTATGGCGCTTGTAACGCCCGGACGCGCGGATCGGGACGTTCCCTTCCGGGATCGAGATCCGGTATCGCGTGTGCCCCGCGCTGTCGAATCCACGGAAGGCGAGGGGATAGCGTCGCTCCGAAGGCGGAAGCAAGGCGAAAGGGTCGAATGTGGCTAACCCGCTCTTCCGCCTCGGTACGTAAGCCGCGTCGCTGTCTGCCCCGATATTCGAGATTCGCGGTCTCTAGCGTCTCAGTGAGCAGTTCTTGACGCCGGGATAACATTTAAATCAAGAAACTGGTCATCTATTAAACTAGTTAACTAAACAGTATCCAACAAAGCAATTTATACTTATTCGGATTGGCGGTCTCCGCCGATACGTCGTGACACTCCTAGAGACCGATCCTCGCGCGTCGCAGTTCACTACTGGCGGACCGTCCGTCGAGGAGCCACTCGGCCGGTCCCGAGACCGATGACCGACGGCGACGACCTCACGCTGCTGTTGATGAGCGGGAGCTGGTACCCGGAGAACGCGTACATGACGCTGCTCGCGGACGCGCTCCGCGAGGCCGGCGTCGAGGTCCGGACGCCGTCGCTCCCGCTGTTCTTCCCCCTCACGCGCGCGGTCCTCGCGAACCCGGACGCCGACGCGATGCAGCTCGACTGGATCTACGACTACTACGTGACGACCGGGACGGGGTTCGGCCCCGCGAACGCGCTGGTCTCGTTTCTCCGGGCGGCCGCGTTCCTGATCGAGGTCGCACTCGTCTCCCTGCTCGGCGTCGGCGTCGTCCGGACCGTCCACAACGAGCGCCACCACGAGGAGCTGTACCCCCGAACGGAGCGGGTCGTCAACGAGTTCGTGTTCGCGGTCGCCGACGCGGTCACGGTCAAGTGCACCGCCGCGGCCGACGCGGTCGCCGCGGCGTACCGCGTCCCGGAGGCCGACGAGATGCACGTGGTCCCCGACGGGAACTTCGTCGCGGCCTACGAGAACGACGTGTCCCGCGGGGCGGCCAGGCGCGACCTCGGGATCGACGACGACGCCTTCGTGGTCCTCTTCTTCGGGCTGATCCGCGAGTACAAGGGCGTCCCGGACCTCGTCGAGGCGTTCGCCGACCTCGACGCGCCGGACGCGGAGCTGTGGCTGGTCGGGAACCCGCACGACGAGCGGATCGAGGCGCAGATCGCGGCGCTCGCGCGGAGCGACCCGCGGATCGAGACCCGCCTCGAATTCGTCTCGGACGAGCGGATCCAGTACTTCCTGAACGCCGCCGACGCGCTCGCGTTACCGTATCGCCGGATCCTCAACTCGGGGACGGCGCACCTCGGGCTCTCGTACGGTCGCCCGGTGATCGCGCCCGCGATCGGCTGTCTCCCGGAGACGGTGCCGCCCGAGAACGAGCTCCTCTACGATCCGAGCGACGACGACGCCCTTGCGGAGGCGCTGCGGCGGGCGTACGACCATCCGGACCTCGAGTCGATCGGGTGTGCGAACCACTGCCACGCTCGGTCGCAGAGCTGGGCGCAGGCGGCCGGGGCGCTGACCGACATCTATCGGGAGGCGGCCGACGGCGGTCGTCGGTCAATTCGCACGCGGATATGCGGCCCATTACTTCCGGTCGACGGACCGGACTCCGGACAATGAGCCGGTCAGAATCAGCGGAACGGGAGGCGGAGACGCGCCCGCGCCCGGCGATACAGCTGCACACGCTCCGGAACATCGACGAGCCCCTACCCGAAACGGTCCGACGGGTGGCCAACGCCGGCTTCGAGGGGGTAGAGTTCGCCGGCGCGTTCCTCGAGTCGGACCCCTACGCGGTCCGGGAGGTCCTCGACGAGACGGGCGTCGAGCCCGTGGCCGCGCACGCCGACCTGGGCCTGCTGGAGGAGGACCTGGAGTCGATCGCCGACCGCTGTCACCGCGTCGGCTGTGACCACCTCGTCATCCCCCACCTCGGCGCCGGCTACTTCCGGACGACGACGCACGTGGACGCGCTCGCGAGGCGGCTCGACGGGCTCTCGAACCGGGTGGACAGCTACGGACTCGAACTCTCGTATCACACCTCGAAGGACCCGTTCCTCCCGCTTCTCGACCGGTTCGGGCTCGGGATTCCCGCGAACCTCCCGTCTCCTGGCTTGGTCTGGGAGCAGGTGGCCGAAGCGCTTGACCTGACCGTCCGCGGAGATGACCGAACCGTGGAGACGACCGGGTTCGGTCGGCTCGTGTCTCGCACCGACGAACTCACCTTCGAGATCGACGTCGGGTGGGTCACCGCCGGCGGGTACGATCCGGTCGACGTGTTCGAACTGCTCGGGGACCGGCTGTCGCTGATCCACATCGCCGACGTCGAGCGAACGCGTCGCTTCCCGCCGGCGTTCCGATCGGTCCCGCCCGGCGAGGGACTCCTCGACCTCGAACGGGTTCTCCGGGCCTCGCGGGAGACCGACGTCGACTGGCTCGTGTTCGAGGACGACCACCCGTCGGACCCCGAAGCGGCGGTCTACCGCGGTCGGGCGACGCTCAACCGGATCGACTGACCGCGAGCGCCCCGACCCCCTCCGCGCGGCCCGCCGAGAACCCGATCGGGCCGACAGCTTCAGGCTCGAATCCGCTTGAACGCCCGCCGAAACGGACCCGTAACCAGCGAGAGACCGGGCCGTCCGTCGGCCAGCCACAGCGCGGCCCCGAACACGACCGAGCCGAGTTGGAGCGCGATGACCGGGGTGACCTCCAACGTGAGTAGTTGCGCGGCGTACTCGGTCAACAGCCCGTAGACGCCCTCGACGAAGGAGCCGCGGTCGGGCGACGGGAGGGGCTCGGCGATCGGCCACAGAACCGGAGAGGGCTCGAGTCGCCCGCGCGACAGCGACGCCGGGAGCACGTCGCCGACGAGGTGGAGCACGTACCCGATCAGGAAGGCGCCGCCGACCGCCCCCGCGCGCCGACGCTCGGCGAGCGCGTACACGACGAACGCCGCCGGGACGCCGAGGAACACCGAGTGAGCGACCGCGTACCCCGTCCCGAACACGTTGAACTCCCAGGCGAGCGGTTTGTCGATCAGGTCCGGGAGCACAGCGCCGAACGCGAGCGCGACCGCGGGGAGGTCCCCCGGTCGCAACCGATACCTGCCGTGAACGTACATCGAGTAACACACGTAAGCGAACAGCACGTGCTCCCATGGCCACATGTGATCACGGACCCGTCGGTCGGGGGTAGTTATAGATGGAGTATCGAGGGATCCGCCTCCTACCGACGCGGTCGGAGCCAGTACCGGAGTCGAAAGTGGCTCTCCGCGCGGTCCGGTTACCGTCCGAACGCCTCCCCGTCGAGCGAGACCTCGGCGTCACCGTCGACGGTGACGTCGTGGAGTTCGCCGCGGAACCGGTAGCCGCGGTCGTCGCTCGTGACCGCGCCCTCCGCGGTGGACCCCGAGATGTGGCCCGTGACCCGGCTCGTTTCATCGTCCGCGACGAGTTCCCCGCCGACGGTCACCTCGTACGTGGACGGGGTCCCCGACCCGCGGATCCGGATCCGTCGTTCCGAGTCGTCGACGTCGTCCGCCGACGCCGCGACGGTCCCGTTCGTCCGACCGGTAAGCGTCGCGAGCGTCGCGATCGCCGCCCCGCTGAGGCGGGCGTATCCCCGGCGCGTGACGCCGGTGGATCCGGACTCGTCGCGACCGTTATCAGGAGGTTCTCCCCCCGTCGACTGCAGCCTGTGTGCCAGCTTGTGTGCCATTGCGGCCGTTAATCCTATGCTAACCGCAATAAGTATTCGGTTTTTGATACATCCGGGGAAAAATGAATATCCGGTCAGATGAGAGGTGTCTGCGTCGGGATTCGACCGCGATAAACCGACTGACCGCGTTCAGTTACTCGTTGTCGGGCCAGTCGTCCATCCCGCCGAGCTGTTCGGCCTCGTACATTTCTTCGAGGGGATTACCCTCTATCTCCAGCGGGAGGTGGACGCGGCCGCGCTGTCGCGCGGACTCCCAGCTCGCGAACACCAGTTCGGTACCGCGGAGGGCGCGCCGGCCGGAAAAGGCCGGCTCCGTGTCGGTCGCCAGCGCGTCGACGAGGTGTTCGATCGCCTTGTCGTAGTGGGTCGGCGGGTCCGCAGGCCACGTCACGCCCGGCAGAACCCCGGTGACCGTACTGAGGGCCGCGCGAGCGAGCCCGGGCGTTGGACCGTACACGCTCTCGTCGGTGTCGACGGTCCGCCACTTTCCGTCGGTCCGGACCCGGAGCGGCGTCCCGTCGTCGGCTTGGACCTCTATGGTCCCGTCCTCGCCGACGACTCGGAGGTAGGCGTCGACGCTGGTCACCCCGTCCTCCGCCGTCGACGCGACGCCGAGAGTGCCGTCGGCGTACCGCCACTGGGCGATCGACCGCGTCTCGTTGAGGGCGCCGAACCACCGGTTCTCGTGCGAGCAGTCGATCGCCGCGAGCGCCCACTCCGCGCGCGCGCCGTCCACGAAGAGGTCACAGAGGTCGAAGAGGTGCGAGCCGGCGTCGAAGAGGTTCACCTCGGACCACTCCAAGCGCTTGAGATCGCCGATCTCCCCGTCGTCGAGCAGTTCCTTCGCCCGCAGGACCGGCTCGGCCATTCGGCGCTGGTGGTCGATCGTCAGCTGGACGCCCTCGCGGTCGCAGACGTCCACCATGCGTCGGCAGTCCTCCCACGCCGTCGCCATGGGCTTCTCGCAGTGGACCGCGTCGACCGAGGGCGCGGACGCGCTGTCGACGACGAGGTCGGCGTGAATCGCCGGCGGCACGCAGATGCTCACGATGTCGGGCTCGGCCTCTTCGAGCATGACTTCGTGGTCCTCGTAGACGGCGTCGAGCCCGTGATGTTCGGCGAACGCCTCGGCGTTCTCCGGGACGATATCCGCGCAGGCGACGAGCGAACACGAATCGAGCCGCTGGTACCCGGCGGCGTGGCGATACGCCATCGCGAAGCCGTCTCTATCCCGCGTTTCGGGGTTCTCTCCGGTCCCGATTATCGCGACACGGTATGTCATTATAGCCCCCACACGAGGTCGAAAGAATAGTATACGTCTGCTAACAGAACCGCCGATCGCCGAACCGGTCGGAACGCGGAGCGAACCGATCGGATCACAGCGGCGTCGACGCCGATCGAGCCGCCGGTCAGCGACGGAACACCGTGACCGCCGGTTGTCGGTGTTCCCGAACTGTTAGAACCCGTTAATATCATTATATACAAGGTAGTGTACCGTGTGGGTGGGTCCATGAGTGCGGGAAATTCGGGGTCACTTAGCGGGGATCAACTCAAGACCGATTCCGAGACATCGACCGACGACGTATCGAACTTAGAGGAGATCGGGAAGTCGTCCCGATCGAACGGGTCGGCCCTCGAAAAGGGCGAGATCTTCGATCTCTTGAAGAACAGCCGCCGGCGCAGCATCATTCAGTACCTCCGCGCGAACGACGGGTACGCGGAACTCAACGAGGTCGCCGAGCACATCGCGGCGGACGAGAACGACATCACCGTCCGGGAACTCTCGTCCGACCAGCGGAAGCGGGTGTACATCGGCCTCTACCAGTGTCACCTCCCGAAGATGGACTCGCTAGGGGTCGTCGAGTACGACAAGAACCGCGGGACGATCGAACTGCAGGACTCGGTGTCCCAGCTGTTGGCTTATATGGACCCCGTCGACGACGACGAAAGCGGGAGCTCGGACCCAGATCGGCGCTGGCTTACGCCTGCGATCGCCGCCACCGTCGTCGCTCTCGTCGGACTCGGGACGCTCGGGATCGGCGCCCTTTCGGCCGTGCCGGCGGCCGCCTGGACCGTGCTGTGCGTCGTCGGCATCCTCGCCATCATCGGAGTCCAATACCTGAACTGACCGCGGAGTACCCTCCGGGCTTTTCTCTCCCCTCCTCTCGCCCCGCCGAACGTCTCAGTCGTTCACTAACTGTTCGAGGAACGAGTACTCCCCGCGTTTGACGGTCGTCTCGTAGTACTGGAACACCGCCAGCGACAGGACGGAGCCGGCGAACAGCAGGCTCAGCACCGCCGAAATCGCACTCAGGAGCTGGGCGACGCCGATCGCTACGCCGACCAGCGCGAGCGCGCCGTAGTAGAGCGCCCACTGGCGGTCCGGCCCGGTGTCCTCGTTCAGCACGTGAGCGACGTCCGCGACCCGATCGGTGAGCGTGACGGTCTTCTCGTCGCCGTCGTACTCCACCAGCCCGACCTGTTCCAGCTTCGGAATGTGGGTCTGGTACAGCGAGATGTAGAACCGCTTAACCACGTCGCTGTCGACCGGTTCGTCCGTCTCGTCCGTCTCGTCCGCCGCCGTGTCCCGGGCTAGGGAACGAAGGTCCGCACGTCCGCCGCGCCGATGCAGGTGGTACAGGATCTGCCGGCGTCGTGAACTGCTCAATACCTCGAACACTTCGTCTTTCGTGAGTTCCTCCGTCGAGTTCATGGGGTAGTCTCGTGATCGGACGGCAACTTTCGCCCCCTCTCTCCCGGCGGGGACGGGCTGATGGCAAACACATGATGCCTCACTCAATTTGTTATCACGTCCATATCGCGGATTAGCCGAGGCGAACAGCCGTCCGCGACGAGCCCATCCCCGGTCGTCGCTCCCGTCTCGTGGCCCGGCGTCCCGGCCGTCGCTCGTCGCTCGCACCACCCGCGCCGAACCCGTGCCGCACCCGCGTTCAACCGCGGTAGTCCCCCCTGACGTTCCCGTTTATGCGTACATAACGAAACTCTTGGGGGGGCCACTGTCGCAACATGACTGATCCCCTTTTCGAACTGACTAGCTTCCAACGAGACCTCCTCTACGTGGTCGTCGGGGAGACGGACCCGTCGGGCCAGGAGATCAAAGCTGAGCTCGAGACGGTGATGGACGACATCACCCACGGACGGCTGTATCCGAACCTCGACACGCTGGTGAAGAAGGGCTACGTCGAGAAGGGGGAGATCGACCGCCGGACCAACTTCTATCAGGTGACCGAGAAGGGGTTCGAGGCGCTTCAGGCGCGGCGGGACTGGGAGGATCAGTACGTCGATCTGTGAGCCCCCGTCCACCGGCCGACCGAGTGATGCAGTGTATAACGAAGCCCGCTTCCGACGGCTATTCAGCCAGTCACCCCGCGCCGCGTCCGACCTCGCACGCGGGGGCATCACCCCAACCCATGATCGTATCCAACGTCAGAGACGCCGACCAACGCCGACGGCAGTTCCGGACCCGACCAGTCGGACCGACCGCGACCCGACACGGGGGGAGGACCTGACGATGTACGACGGACGGAGCGTCGGGGTCGTCGTTCCCGCGTACAACGAGGCGGGACACGTCGGCGAGGTGATCGAGACGATGCCGAGATACGTCGACCGGGTTTACGCGGTCGACGACGCGTCGACCGACGGGACGTGGGCAGAACTCCGCGACTGCGCCCAGCGAGTCAACGGTCGGGCCGCCGAGTCGTCTCTCGGCCGCGGTGCCGGCCCGCCGCACGTCGTCACGATCCAACACGATCGGAACCGCGGCGCCGGAGCGGCGGTAAAGACCGGCTACTCGCGCGCGCTCGACGACGGGGTCGACGTCATCGCCGTGATGGACGGTGACGGACAGATGGACCCGGCCCACCTCGAACGGATCGTCGCCCCGGTCGCCGCGGGCGAGGTGACCTACGCGAAGGGGAACCGGCTCAGCTCCCGGCGAGACTACGAGCGGATGTCGCGCTGGCGGCTGTTCGGAAACGTCGTCTTGACGCTTCTGACCCGCGTCTCCAGCGGGTACTGGGAGGTCTCCGACCCGCAGAACGGTTTCACGGCGATCTCGAACGACGCCCTCAGACGGGTCCGATTCGAGCGGCTCTACGACGAGTACGGCTTCCTCAACCACCTCCTGTTCGCGCTTAACCTCGACCGAGAGGAGATCGCCGACATCTCCCACCCCTCGGTGTACGGCGACGAGACGAGCAGCATCCGGTACTCGACGTTCGTGCCGCGACTCTCGGCGCTTCTGGCCCGGAACTTCGTCGAACGCATCGGGCGGTCGTACGTCCTCCGGCAGTTCCACCCGTTAGTCGTCTGCTACGCGCTGGGAGCGACGGTCACGCTCACCGGGATCTTCGGGGGGGCCTACGCCCTCGCGTCGGCGGGCGTCGACGCGTTCCTCGGCGGTATGATGTCGGTCTCCGTCGCGGCCATCGGCGGCCTGCTGTTGACCCTCGGAATGTGGTTCGACGTGTCGGAGAACGACGGCCTCGTTCGGTCCGTCCCCGAGCCACCGGAGCCGGGACCGGAGGTGGACGCCGACCGAGAGGTCGGAGGCGGCCAGCGGTTCCCCGTCTTCCAAGACGGCGGTGAAGTGGCCCGACCGACGGAGGGGGAAGCCGAATGACCGAAGTCGCCTTCGTCCTCGGAACGCGGCCAGAGATCATCAAGCTCGCACCCGTTATCCAGGCGTGCCAGCGGCGACGGATCGAGTACGTGATCATCCACACCGGACAGCACTACTCCGACAGCCTCGACTCGGTGTTCTTCGACCAGCTCGACCTGCCGGACCCGGACTACGAGCTGGCCGTCGGCTCCGGGTCTCACGGGGAACAGACCGCGGAGATGCTCGTCGGGGTCGAACGCGCTCTCACCGAGGCCGCGCCCGACGTCGTACTGGTCCAGGGAGACACCAACAGCGTGCTCGCCGGCGCGATCGCCGCCAGCAAGATGGACACCGAACTGGGCCACGTCGAGGCGGGACTCCGGAGCTTCGACCGAGAGATGCCCGAGGAGACGAACCGGGTACTCGCCGACCACGTCGCGGACTACCACTTCGCGCCGACCGACCGCAGCAAGGGGTACCTCCTCCGCGAGGGGATCTCCGCGTTCCGGATCACCGTTACGGGAAACACCGTGGTCGACGCGATCGAGCGGAACCTCGACATCGCCCGCGAGAAGAGCACGGCCGTCGCGGACCTGGGTCTCGACGGCTCGCGGTTCTTCCTGATGACGGCCCACAGAGCGGAGAACGTCGACGACGAAGAGCGGTTCAGAGGCCTCCTCGCGGGTGCCCAGCGTGCCGGCGACGCCCACGACGTCGACGTGATCTACCCGATGCATCCCCGGTCCCGGAGCCGCGTCGAGGAGTTCGGCATCGACCTCCCGCCGCGCGTCCGGGCGGTGGAGCCGCTGGAGTACCTCGACTTCCTGCGGGCGGCGTCGTCGGCCGACCTCATTCTGACCGACTCCGGCGGGGTCCAAGAGGAGGCCTGTATCCTCGGCGTCCCCTGCGTGACGATGCGGGACAACACCGAGCGCTCCGAGACCGTCGACGTGGGAGCGAACCGACTCAGCTCCTGTGACCCGGAGCGGATCGAGCGGAGCGTCGCGGAGATGCTCGGCGCGGACGACTGGGAGAACCCGTTCGGTGACGGCGACGCCGCCGAGCGGATCCTGCGGGCGCTTCCGTTGGACGCCCGATCGAAGGAGGTGCCGCAATGAGCACCGTCTGCGTCCACGGGCTGGGGTACATCGGGCTGCCGACGGCCGCGATGCTCGCCAACTCGGGCCACGACGTCCGCGGCTACGACGTCGACGAGGGTCTCGTCGCGACCCTCCGCGGCGGCGACGTCAGCCTGAACGAACCGGGCCTCTCCGAGTTCGTCTCGCGCGCGCTCGACGGCGGCGGCCTGACGGTCGTCGACGAGGTGCGGCCCGCGGAGTACCACCTCGTCTGCGTCCCGACGCCGTTCGACGAGGCCGAGCGGCGGGCCGATCTGGAGTACATCCGGGCCGCGTCGAGGGCTATCCGCCCCGTCCTCCGCGAGGGGGACACGGTCATCCTCGAGTCGACGGTCCCGCCGGGAACGACCGCCTCGCAGATGCGACCGATCTTAGAGGAGTCGGGGCTGAGCGCGGACGATGAGTTCGGGCTGGCCCACTGCCCGGAGACGGTCCTCCCCGGCAACATCATCGCGGAGCTCCGGGCGAACGACCGCATCGTCGGCGGGATGACCGACGAGGCCACGGCGGCGTCGGTGGCGCTGTACGAGTCGTTCGTCGACGGGGAGATCCGGACGACCGACGGGCCGACGACCGCCGAGTTCGTCAAGCTCATTCAGAACACGTTCCGAGACGTGAACGTCGGATTGGCGAACGAGATCGCCCGGCTCGCCCACGATTACGGGATCGACTCCCGCGAGGCGATCGAGATGGCGAACGGTCACCCGCGGGTGAACCTCCTCCGGCCCGGGCCGGGCGTCGGCGGCCACTGCCTCCCGATCGACCCGTGGTTCCTCGGAGACGGCTCCGATAACCTCGACCTGATCGCGGCCGCGCGGCGGGTGAACGACGGGATGGTCGGATTCGTCGTCGAGCTCCTCGAAGAGCTGCTGCCGGAGCTCGACGGGAAGCGCGTCGCCGTGTTCGGCGCTGCGTACAAAGGAAACGTCGACGACACCCGAATGAGCCCGGGGCTCAAACTCGCCCGCGAGCTCCAGCACGGATCGAAACAGCTGAAGCCGGCGACGGACGGGGGAGCCGGTCGCGTCGAGGTCGCGGTCCACGATCCGTACGTCGAGGACCCGACGCTGAATCTCGAAGACGCGACCACGGCCGTGACGGGCGCACACGCGCTCGTGATCACGACCGATCACGACGAGTTCGAGGAGTTGGATCCGAACCGGTTAGCGGAGCGAATGGCGGAATCGAACGTGGTCGACACGAAGGGGATACTGGACGCCGATCGGTGGCGCCAAGCGGGGTTCTCGGTCCGACGGGTCTGAGCCCGTCGCTATCGGTGTGGTCGCGATTTACTCCGGGTATGTCGCTCGTACGGTCTCGTCGCCGGTGACGGTCACGAAACAGCCGGCCATCCGAAACGAAACGGACAGGTCGATGTGATCGGACGTCCACGCCTGATCGGCGAGCCGTGCCAGAGACTCGACGTCGACGATGTCCTGAAGCCGGTGGTCTATCTCGTGTGGCTCGACGCCGCGTTCGTCGGCTACCGTCTTTACGATGCGCCAGCAGAGGTCATCGGCCGTATCGAGTTCCATGTGTGCCCGTTTGTTCGAAACGGCCACGCGGGCATCGACGTTACTTCAACGAGTGTAGCATGTCAACTGGTCCGGTACTACATACGTAGTGTCGGTCCGAGACGGACGAGAGTCCGGGGAAAGCGGATACGCAGGCGACGCGGCCGGATCGCGGAATCCGTTTCCCGCCGTCGGGCGAACTTCGATCAGGTCTCCCCGTTCGGCTGTCCCTCGAACAGGGCCGAAAAGAGCTTCCGCTCGGTCGTTCGGAGGTGCCTGTTGAACGTCGGCTGCGTGATCCCCATCGCGGACGCGACCTCCTCGCCCGTGTTCGTCCGCGGCCACTCGAAGTAGCCCGCCAGGTGTGCGGTCCGCGCCGCCTCGCGTTGCCTGTCAGTGAGCCGGTCGAGGACCGCAGACGACTCGACGGACTCCGGTTCGGTCCGCTCTGCGTCCCGGCGAGAGAGCAGTTCGACCGCGTCGTACCGGTCGCCGAGAGCCTCCACGAACGACCGGACGTCTGCGGTCCGCGGGAGCGTGACCGCGACGTCGATACCGGACGGTGTCGCGAGGAGACGCTCGACGGTCGCTCCGTGAGTCGCCAGTCGATCGACGACGGTCTGTTCGCTGACCGAGAGCTCCGCTTGCGAACCCGACTCACCGTCGGGTCGTCGGACCGAATCGACGCCGGGGACCGTCGAGAGATCCGACTCGGGGTCGACGTCGGAGTCGACGTACACCAGGGACCGATCGCCCCCCTGTGGCACCGTTCCGTCGACTCGCATCGGCTCCGAGAGCGCGGACGCGATCCGGACGAGAAGCGCGTCCGGAGCGTCGACGTGTACCTCGAGTTCGACGGCCGACTCGCTCCGAAGCGACCGTCTCGTTTCGATGCTGTTGATGGCGTCGGCGACGGTGTTCCCGAGTTCCACGAGCAGCTCGCCGAACTCGGCGTCGAACGCTCCGCTCCGATCGGCGTACACCGAGAGGACCCCGTACTCGAGGTCGTTGTACGCCAGCGGAACGGCGATGACGGAGCGGTATCCGTACACGAGCGCACGCTCTCGCCAGGGAGACTCGTGCAGCCGCTTCGAGACGTCGGGAACGGCGACCACCTCCGCGGTGTCGAGCGCGCGGCGGGTCGGCTCGTTCCGGAACTCGGACGAGTCGTCTCGACCGTTAGCGGCGGTAAAGCGGAGGTCGTCGAGGTATCCCTCGTCTCTCCCGCCTCGAGCGATCGGTTCGAGGTCACCGCCCGTGAGATACGTCTCTCCGAACCAGGCGAACTGGACCGGGTCGGCGTCGACGAGCAGTTCACAGACGGCATCGCCGACCTCCTGAAGCGTGTCGGCGTCGACGAGCGCCGCGTTGACGCGTCGGATCAGGTCGTTGAGGTCGTGGAGCCGCCGGAGCGTCTGGTTCCGTTCCGTGAGGGCGTCGCTCTGATGCGAGAGCTCCGCCTCGCGCTCCACGCGCCCGAGCGCCGCGACCGCGTTGGCCGCCAACAGCTCCACCGATTCCTTGGCGTTACTCACCTCCGGATCGCCCGAGACCTCGACGTAGAGGAGTCCGTACTCATCGAGGGTCGCGTATAACGTCCGAGCGGGAGACGTCGAGTCCCCCTCGACTCGTTCGACGACGCGACCGCTCGGGCGCATCGTATCGTCGTCGTCCGGTTCCGCGAAGTCGTCCCTGTCGTCCGGGATTTTCACTCCGTCTTCTCCCGTCAGGAACTCCTCCCAAACGGTGCTTCCCGGGCCGCGCGGCTCGGGGAGGTCACCCGACGCGACGACCGGTTCGAGCACGGATTCGACTTCGTCGAACGAATACACGACGAGCGTCGCATCCGGCCAGACCGCCGCGGCGACGTCGATGATCGTCTCGTAGACCGCCCGGTCCGTGTCCGCTCGGAGGAGTCGACGGGCCGACCGATTCAGCTCGCGGAGCGTCCGCTCGCTCCGGAGACGGTCGGTTAAGTCCCTGATAATACCGACGCGCTGTTGGCGACCGCTCGCGAACTCGACGGTCGAGAACTGCGTCTCGATCGGGAGGTCCTCGCCGTCGGCCGTCCGGATCGTCGACTCGATGACGCCGATATCCGAGCCCTCTCCGCGGAGTCGCTCGATGATCGTGTCGGCCATCGAGATAGTTTCGGAGTTGGCCAGCATCGACGCGTGAGAGCCGACGAGCTCTTCGCGGCTGTAGCCCGTCATCGCCGTCACCGCGTCGTTGACCATGGTGATGACGAACGCTTCGTCGAGGACGAACACGCCGTCGTCGAGGGTCTCGAGGATCCGACTCGAGCGCTGGAGCTCCCGCCGCATCGAGACGCGCTCGCTGACGTCTCGGACGGCCAGCGCGACCGCGTCCTCGACGGGGATCACCGTTATCTCGAACGACCCGCCCCGGTCGAGGGCGACTTCGAAATCCGCGATATCGCCGGTGCGGAACGCCTCCTCGACGGCGGTAGCGATCTCCGCTCCCGTCGGTGGGGCGATCCGGCTCACGTCGTACTCCGAGGGGTCCCCGTCGATACCGAGCAGATCGGTGACCGCCTCGTTCCAAGCGATCACGGTCGAAGCGCTGTCGACGACGAGCAACCCCGCGTGCGTCCGGTCGAGAAACTCCGCGATCTGCCGAAACGACTCGGTTCCCACGGGTCCGAAATCAGTCAGATCTGTTTCCCCCTCATCAGATCCGTCGTTAGACACACCCGATAACGTGCGGCAGTGCTGATAAACACCCCAATATGCTCTCGAATTTATATATTGAGTTGACAGAACCCGGTTTCGGCGCCGATAATATCATATTTAATTTTTACTTATCGAGTAGAAACCACACAGTAGGGCTGAAACCGCCGATATAGAGGTTTTAAAAATACCATTTAAAATATGAGAGTATCCATGATATTCACAGAATATCTCTTTAATTAACTCATCGGTATCTTGAACCAAACAGTTAAGGCGGTTATTCATATATTAACGGCTATGGCACACAAGCCTCTGGGGGAGACCGCCGTGCAGATGCCGGCCGAGACGCCGAGTCGGAACGACTACGAGCGGACGATCGCCGACGTCGACCTTCCGCCGACGGTACAGACGTTCGCGGAGCGGTACGATCGGGTCCTCGGCGAACGCGACGTGTTCCTCTGGAAATGGATCCATAACCTCTTCGACGAGTTCACGCTGTCGTCGGTCCCCGCCGGCGCGAAAGAGGAGGTGTTCGAATCGAAGACGCTCCTGACGATCCTCGTTACGGTCCTCGACGATCTCGCCGAGCGGAACGGCGAGAGAGCGACGTTCGACGTCGCGCGTCGGATCCCGTTTCGGACGGCTTCGACCGCTGACTCGGCGCAGTCGGACAGCGAGCCGACTCGGGACGACGTCGACGCGGCCGTGATCGATTTCCTCGCCGATCTCTGGACCGAGATCGAGACCTCGATCGCGGCCGCACCGCGGTACGACGAGTTCGTTGACGTCTTCGAGTACGACTTCCGCCAGACGTGTAACGCCATGGAGTACTCCCGGCTCTTGAACCACAACATGTCGATGGCGAACCGGACGGAGGCGGAACGGTACGACGCGTATAACATGACCGTGTTCCCTTACGCGTGTATCGATCTCATGCACTCCCCGTCGTTCGACCGCGGGGAGCTCGGTGCGCTCCGGAGCCTCCTCTGTGAGCTCCAACAGATGGCCCGAATCGGCAACTGGATCACGACGTGGGAACGAGAGCTGGCGGAAGGAGACGTCAGTTCCGGCGTGGTCGTCTGCGCGCTTCGTCGAGGAGTTATCACTCCCGAAGAGGTGACCGGCACCGACGAGACTGACGTCGAGCGCCTCGTCGAGCGGATCAGAACGAACGGGATCGAGTCCGAGTTCGTCCGGGAGTGGGAGATCCGCAATCAGACCGTTCGGAAACGGACCGCGGAGATCCGCAGCGTCGACTGCGAAGCCGTCGTCGACGGGATCCGTACGGTCATGAACCACCACCTCGCGAGTGAAGGGAGCAAGTGAAGGGAGCGGGTGACCAGGTCGGACGGGCGGACGCCGCGGGTCGAGACCGCGATTTTGCGTCACTGATCTCGCGTTACTGACCGCAATTTCGAGTTACCGATACGGCTCACACACGCGCAGGACCCCGGTTTCGAAGTCGACCGTCGGCTCCATCCGGTCGCGGCGACGAGGGCGTCGGCCACGTGGTCGGCGAACTGCGCGATCACGTTGGCGTACTCGCCTCGTGCGCCTCGGCGCCTCCGTATCCCCGATTCCGCGCTCCGGGAACACGTACGCTTCCCCGTTCTTGGCTCCTGTGACCATCCCGATCTGTTCCCTCCTCGGAGCTGACGACCCGTTTTCCCTCGCCGTCGTCGAATACCTTCGTTCGCTCCATCGCGCGTTCTCGGTCAGGACTCTGGAGTCCGGTGTGAAGGGCCGATTCACCGAATATCATTTTTATTGAATGTCTTTTCCATCGGATTCCAACAGAGCTATTTTTATTCATGGCCAATCGCGAACACTGTGGGACGGTACACGAGTCGAATCAAGGGCCCCTCCGACTGGATCGAACGGTCGCCAACATGACCGATGATCACCTCGTCAGCAGACGATACGACTGGGACGACGTTCCCCCGATAGTCGGCGTCGTCGAGGCACTGAGCGACGCCGACGACACCGAGCCGAACGGGATTCCGACGCTGGCCGAGACGGTCGACCCCGAACCGCTCAACGTCCTCTGCGCGAGCGCGTCTACCCAGCCCCCGGTGACGGTCTCGTTCGTCCACGCGGGTTACGACGTGACCGTTCGCAGCGACGGGTTCGTCGCCGTCGACACCGTGTGACGGTCCCGCCCGAACGCGCGATCGCGGCGGCGTAGAGGGGAGCGCCCGTCGGCCCGCGAATCCGGACGGCCGACAGCGGGAGCCGACGTGAGACGACGGGATCCACCGTCCACCCCCGCTGCCGGTTTCGTTATCGACCGACTACTCGATCGGCCGGCAGTGATCACCGCGTCCGTTCGACTACGTCCCGACTAACGATACTCCTCGCACGTCTCGAGCGACCGTGCGACGCGACGCAACGTCCGTCATCGAGGCCGTCCGTTCGATCGTCGTGCTCGGCCGGTCGATCGTCGCGGTCGGTCGCGAGAGCGAGCTGTCGTTTCTGGCCGGCGGTATCGCGTTCTTCGCGTTCTTCTCCGTCGTGCCGGCCCTCGTTCTCGCTGTCGCGATCGGCTCCGCGGTCGGGGGCGAACGGTTCGCCGCGGGCGTGCTCGCGCTGTTCGAGTCGTACCTCTCACCGGAGGGGGCAACGGTGGTCAGCGCGGCGCTGACCGACCAGTCGGGTATCGCGGGCGCTACGGTGGTCGGGACCCTCGCGCTCGCCTGGAGCGCCCTCAAGGTGTTCCGGGCGATCGACCTCGCGTTCGACCGGATATACGGCTCGGAGGAAGTGACGCCGCTCGGGAGACAGCTCCTCAACGCGACGACGGTGATGACGACGATCGCGGTCGGAATCGCCCTGCTCGTTGGCGCGCAGTTGGTCCTCGGGCTCCCGGCCGTCGAACGGTTCGTTCCGTCGAGAGCGGTCGGCGTCGCAGTGCTCTTCCTCGGGCTACTGGTCGCGTTGCTGCCGGTCTACTACGTCTTACCGCCCCGACGCGTGTCGCTGCGAGAGGTCCTGCCCGGAACCGTTACCGCCGTCGTTGGGCTGGTCGTCTTGGAGACCCTGTTCCACCTGTACTCGACGGTCGCCGGCCAGTACCGGGCGTACGGCTTCCTCGGGATCGTGCTGCTGTTCCTCCTGTGGCTCTACTTCGGCGCGCTCGCGGTTCTGTTCGGTGCGGTCGTCAACGTCGTCGTCGAATAGGTCGCTCGGCGAGGCGTCCGCCGAGCAAAAGCGGGAGCCGCGATGGCCGCCGCCGTCAGCGACAGGACGCGATCGCGACCGTCAGCGACAGGACGCGATCGCGAAGTAGTACCCGGACTCGGCCGTGATCCACTCCGTCAGCTGCCTGTCCTCGTCGGGGTCCTCCGGGTGAAGCGTGCACTCGTCGGAGCGGTCGTCGTACCGAACGATCGTCGCGCGGATCGACGGTTCGTGGTGCTCGGGTTCCCCAGTCGGCATCATCTGTATCCGTGGTTGGCACTCGGGGGGGCATCGTAATGTCATTAATAACCCGGGTACTCCAGCTATCGGCGCCGTACCCGTGGCGTCGAGACTGGCTCTGTCTCGTGGACATCTCCCCTGTCGCGTCGGAACCAAGTGATCGCGATTACCCTCGTCGCCGGACGACCGACTGGATGTCCGTCTCGACGGTCCGCGCGTTCTGAAGACCCTCGATCGGGCCGGCGACGACCGCAGCCGATAAATCCCACCCCGACGTCGACCCCGGACATGTACGGAGTCGTGCTCGCGGCCGGCCGCGGGACTCGCATGCGGCCGCTGACGGACCGTCGCCCGAAACCCCTCCTGCCGGTCGGTGACCGGTCGCTGCTCGAACGGGTGTTCGACACCGCTACCGATGTCGTCGACGAGTTCGTCGTCGTCACCGGCTACCGCGGCGAGGCGATTCGCGAGAGTATCGGCGAGTCGTACCGAGGCCACCCGATCCGCTACGTCGAACAAACGGAGGCGTTGGGGACGGCCCACGCCGTGGCGCAGGCCGAACCCGTCGTCGACGACGACTTCCTCGTGCTCAACGGCGACGTGGTCGTGGACGCGTCGCTCCCACGGGCGCTCGCCGAGGCCGACGGGACGGCGGTCGCCGCGACCGAGGTCACGGACCCCCGGGCGTACGGCGTGCTCTCGACGGCCGCCGACGGCTCGCTCGCGGGGATCGTCGAGAAGCCCGACGACCCGCCGACGAGCCTCGCGAACGTCGGCTGCTACGCGTTCGATCCCGATGTCTTCGAGTACATCGACGGGACCCCCGAGAGCGAGCGCGGCGAGTACGAGATCACGACGACGATCGAGCTCCTACTCGACGACGGCCACCGGATCGACGTGGCGCCCTACGAGGGCACGTGGCTCGACGTCGGCCGGCCGTGGGAGCTGCTGGAAGCCAACGAGCTGGCGCTCGCGGAGCTGGACGACTCGGACGACGCCGTCGCCGGCACGGTCGAAGAGGGCGTTCACCTGCACGGTCCGGTCGTCGTCGAGGAGGGGGCGCAGGTACGATCTGGTGCCTACGTCGAGGGGCCTGCGCTGATCCGCGAGGGCGCGGAGGTGGGCCCGAACGCGTACGTCCGGGGATCGACCGTGGTAGGGCCCGGCGTCCACGTCGGCCACTCGGTCGAGGTGAAGAACTCGGTGCTCATGGCCGACGCGTCGGTCGGACACCTCTCGTACGTCGGCGACTCCGTTTTGGGACGCGGCGCGAACTTCGGCGCCGGCACGAACGTCGCCAACCTCCGCCACGACGACGCGAACGTTCGGCTGACTGTCAAGGGCGACCGCGTCGACACCGGCCGGCGGAAGCTCGGCGCGATCGTCGGCGACGGCGCGAAGACGGGGATTAATACGTCGCTAAACGCCGGCGTCAAACTGGGTGCGGGCGAGACGACCAATCCCGGCGAGGTGCTGACGCGCGATCGGCTCTCGGATCGCTGACCTACCGCGAGCGATTTAAACCGCGGGCGGGCGACGGTTGCGACATGAGCGACGACCCCGTGACCGCGGTGATCCTCGCTGCGGGCGAGGGACGGCGGTTAGAACCGCTGACGAACCGACGGCCGAAGCCGATGGTCCCCGTGGCGAACCGACCGCTGTTGGAACACGTCGTCGAGGCCGTCACCGCGGCCGGAATCGACCGGGTCGCACTCGTCGTCGGGTACAGACAGGAGCGCATCCGGAACCACTTCGGCGACGGCGACGACTGGGACGTGACGATCGAGTACGTCGAACAGTCGACGCAACTGGGGACCGGCCACGCCGTGTTGCAGGCCGAGCCCGTCGTCGACGGCCCGTTCGTGGTCCTCAACGGCGATCGGATCGTCGACGCCGCGGTCGTCTCGCGGGTCCGCGACCTCGCGCGCGACGGCGACCACCCGGCGATGGTGGTCACGACCGCGGAACACCCGCGCGAATATGGCGTGGTGAGTCTCGACGACGATCGCGTGACGGGGATCGACGAGAAGCCCGAAGGGCCGGTCGAGACGAATCGGATCAACGCCGGCGTCTACGCCTTCTCGCCGGCCGTGTTCGACGCGATCCGCGAGACGCACGCGACGGGGGAACTGGCGATCACGGCGACGCTCAACGAGCTCGCGGCGGACGGCGACCTGACCGCGGTCGGGTACGACGGCCGCTGGCTCGACGTGTCGAACCTCTGGGACCTGTTGGAAGTCAACGCCGGGCTGATCGGCGAGTCCCCGGAGTCGGCATCTGCGCCCCCGACCCTCCGCGAGTCGGTGACCGTCGCCGACGACGTGGCGCTCGCGGGCAACGTCCGAATCGGACCGAACGTCACGGTCGGGGGGAGCACCGCGATCGGGAGCAACGCGACGGTCGAGGCGGGGGCAGTCGTCGAGAATTCGGTGATCCTCCCCGACGCCGTGATCGGTGCCGGGGCCGTCGTCCGCGACGCGATCGTCGCCGGCAACGCGCGAATCGGGCCGAACGCCACGATCGCTGGCGGTCCCGCGACCGTCGTCGTGGGCGACGCGGTCCATCGCGACGTGGAACTCGGCGGCGTCGTGGGCGACAACGCGTCGATCGGCGGCGGCGCGACGCTCGCCGACGGCGCCGTGGTCGGCGACGGCGTACGGGCCGACGCGGGAGTCGTGATCGACGGGCGCGTTGAGTCCGGCGCGGTCGTCCGGAGGGGGTAACTATGTGTGGGATCATCGGCTACATCGGCGAGATACACGCGACTGACGGTGGCGTAACCGGTGAGGCGGCGGACGACGACACGCCCGGAAGCGTCGGCGAGATCGTCCACCGCGGCCTGAAAAACCTGGAGTACCGCGGGTACGACTCCGCGGGCGTCGCGCTCGTGGGCGCGGCCAGCGGGCTCACCGTCGCGAAGCGGTCGGGCGAGGTCGGCGCGCTGTCGGTGCCGGACGTGCCCGACGCGACGCTCGGCGTCGGCCACACGCGCTGGAGCACGCACGGGCCGCCGACCGACGCCAACGCGCACCCGCACACGGACTGCGTCGGGGACGTGGCGGTCGTCCACAACGGGATCGTCGAAAACTACGAGGCGCTCAAACGGGAGCTGTCCGACCACGAGTTCACGAGCGAGACGGACACCGAGGTCATCCCGCACCTGATCGAAGAGGAGCTGACAGGTGTCGACGGCGACGGGGACGCCGACCTGCTGGCCGCGGTCCGGCGCGTCGAGGACCGGCTGGAGGGGAGCTACGCGATCTGCGCGGTCCGCGAGGGCGACGACCGGATCGTCGTCGCGCGCCGCGGGAGCCCGCTCGTGTTGGGCCGCGGCGAGGACGCGGCGTTCGTCGCCAGCGACGTGACCGCCTTCTTGGAGCACACCCGCGACGTGACCTACCTCGAAGACGGTGACGTGGCGGCGCTCTCGCCCGACGGCGTCGAGATTTTTGCTAGCGGGGAGCCGGTCGAACGCGAGACCGAGACCGTGACGTGGGAGGCCGACGCCGCCGAGAAGGGCGGGTACGAACACTACATGCGCAAGGAGATCCACGAACAGCCCGAGTCGCTCCGGCAGACCCTCGCCGGGAGGCTCGACGTGGACGGCGGCGACGTGGATCTGGACGTGTCGTTCCCGCCGGGCTTTCTCGCGGATCTCGAGGAGATCCGGATCGTCGCCTGCGGGACCTCCTACTACGCGGGTCGGTACGCCGCGCAGCTGTTCGAGGAACTCGCGGGAGTGCGCGCGACCGTCGAGATCGCCAGCGAGTACGAGTTCGGCGCGGGCCGCACCCCGGACCGGACGCTGGTCGTCGCCGTGACCCAGAGCGGTGAGACGGCCGACACGCTCGGGGCGGTCCGACGCGCGAACGCCGCGGGCGCGCGGACGTTCGCGGTGACGAACACCCTCGGAAGCACGGTGACGCGGGAGGTCGACGGCACCGCGTTCATCCGGGCCGGCCCGGAGATCGGCGTGGCCGCGACGAAGACGTTCGCCTCGCAGGTTGCGACGCTCGCGATGCTCGCGGTCGCCGTGGGCCGCGACCGGGGGGCCTTGGCGGCCGCCGACGCGCGCTCCGTGTTGGAGGACCTGCAGGGGCTGCCGGGCGCGGTCCAACAGGTGCTCGACGAGGAGAAACAGGTACGGGAGGCCGCTCGGGAGTACCGGGACAGCGAGGCGTTCTTCTTCGTCGGGCGCGCGCTGGGGGTGCCCGTGGCGCTGGAAGGCGCGTTGAAGCTCAAGGAAATTTCGTACGACCACGCCGAGGGGTTCGCCGCGGGGGAGCTGAAGCACGGGCCCCTTGCGCTGGTGACGCCCGACACGCCCGTACTGGCCGTGTTGACAGATGGTGCTCGGGCCGACGAGACGATGAACAACGTCACCGAGGCTCAGACGCGCGGAGCGCCGGCGCTCGGATGTGTGTCCGCCGGTGAGGAATTCGGGACGCTGGACGTGTCGTTCGAGGTGCCCGACGTGGGCGTCGTCGAGCCCTTGGTGGCGAACGTCTACCTGCAGCTGTTCGCGTACCACGTCGCTAACGAGAAGGGGCGGTCGATCGACAAGCCGCGGAATCTGGCGAAGAGCGTGACGGTGGAGTAGCGCTACGTAGCGAGCGCGACGGGTCGGATCTGGGGCTGGATCCAACCCGCCGCTAGTCGGTCGCGAGGCTGTACTCACGGGGAGACAAGGCGGAAGTCAACGACTGCAGTCGTGGGTCACTGACCCTTCGAGAGCGGCGAACGCGTTCGACGGCGTTTTACATCTTTGCCCGAGTCGTGAGACGTGGATCCTGATACCGTCCGAAACACGTGGACAAATCGGGCGGGCGAATACTCGCCAGCGTACTACGCGCATTACGGTCCGAACGAGACGAGTACGGTGATCCGCGAGACCCTCAGTGAACACCTTCACCGTGACGCGACGGTTCTCGAACTCGGGTGCGGGTCCGGCCGGCATCTCGCGCACCTCGCCGACCACGGCTTCGAGAATCTCTCGGGCGTCGACATCAACCCCGAGGCGTTCGACACGATGCGAGAGACCTATCCCGCACTCGCCGCCGACGGGACGTTTCACTGCGGCTCGATAGAGGACGTCGTCGAGGAGTTCGACGACGGACAGTTCGACGCGGTGTACTCGGTCGAAACGCTACAGCACCTCCATCCCGACGTCGAGTGGGTCTTCGCGGAAGTGGCTCGGATCACCGACACCCTCCTCGTCACGGCCGAGATCGAGAGGCCGATACGCGACTCCGCGCCGTCCGACCCGGACGTGAACTACGTCGACAGCGACACTCCCCTGTACTACCGAGACTGGAGCCGCATCTTCACCTCGCTGGGTCTCGTCGAGGTCGATGTCGTTCGTGGCGACAGAGACACCACGCGGACCTTTCGCGTCCCCGAAGGGGCTTTTTAAGAGGGACGTGCTGGACGCGTACGAAAGCGAGGATCGGCCATCTCCGTTTGCGGGATGGCCGATGAGGAGTTGGACGTCATGCATGCGGCGTTCCCGCGCGACGAGTCACGGAATCCGAAGCCGATCGCGTTGACCGTGTCGAACTCGTTCAGCTGTCTGATCCATCTGCCAGCTCTCCCCGTAGTTCGGTCGCCGCACGCTCGAACTGGTCCGCGAGATACTGCGTTCCCGACTCCACCCGCTCCTCGAGGAAGGCGACGGCGTCTGTGGCTCCGTCGGCCTTGCGCCCTGCGGCCGCGGCGCAGTCGACGTATCCGTCGAGCGCTCGCGCGAACGCCTGTGAGAAGTGGTCGTACGCGCCGTCGACGCGCTCCATGTTGTCGTCGAGCGACTCGACGAGCGCCCGATACACCGCGGCCGCCGACGCCTCCCGGCCCTGCTCGCGGTACTCGGTCGCGAGATCGAACCACTCCGAGAAGTCGATCGGCTCGAAGACGACGTAGTACTCGGGGTTCGTCTCCTCGAACCGCCGATCGATAGCGGCGCGCAGCTCGTCGACAGAGCGCGTCGAGGGTTCGCCGAACCGGGCGAAGAACCGCTCGCGGAGGTCAGCGTCGGTCGCCAACGTCTCACGGAGGAACGCTCGTAGATCGCCGGGGTCCGCGGCGTCGAGCGCGGCGTCGAGCCGGTCGCCCTCGTCCGGCGGGACATCGTCGAGACAGCGGAGCAACACGGCGACGACGTGCTTGCACGCTCCCGGTCCGTCGTACGGACACTCGCACCACGGGTCGAACCCGTCGGCGGCGAGGTCGACGCGAACGTCGTACTGGCGACTGCCGCTCACGACGGCGGTTACGGCGGCGTCGACGCGGTGTATCTCACGGATACGGCCCTCGGCGAGATAGTTCTCTCCGCGCTCGAAAACCGCGTCCGTGCAGGTCTCTCGAACTGTGCCCTCGGTCACATCCATGATCGGGAGTCGTGTTCCGTCGCCACTCGGAAAAATTTGCGTTTGGATCGGTAGCAGCCATCAGGATCAGCGTCGTTGCGGATCTTCGGGACGCGGGCAGTGACTCGATGACCGACACGACGTGTACAGCGGTGCGACCGCTTGCGCACAGCACGTTCCGGTCCTGACGACGAACGTCGATCACTTCGAGCGTCTCGAGAACGTGTGGGTGATCTCCGGATCGAGATCGGGTGGTACTCGTAGTACCGACGGCCACCTTTGTCGTGATGTAAGCCTGCTTGCCAGCGACTCTGCGGCTCTCGGACACCCCTCGTTTCGTCTGTTCTCGTTTCTGGAGTCCGTAGGCTCCTTTTCGTCAGATACACCCCTCGTTTCGTCTGTTCTTCTTCAGCTAGAGGCGGCTACCGTTTCTCGGCCTTCGACACCCCTCGTTTCGTCTGTTCCTCCGTTTAAACGCTGGCTACGGTTGGTTCTCGATCGACTCACGCGTCTCTAAGATTATTTCGGGGTCCAACGCGAGCTCGTACCGATAGTGGACACCGCCCGCACGCCCCTCATTCTGTTCAGTGCGGTCGAGAAATCCGAGCATCGTGAGATCCGCGAGATGGTTCTGGATGCTCTTTAGCGTGGTCAGTGGATCGTGACCCCAGTTTCGTGCGACGCGTTCGTACACCGCCTGGATCTCTTTTGACCGTGCGGGAATGTCCCCGTCGACCTCGATTCGTGCGAGCGACTCTAAGATGAGTTGTCCGTGCATGGTCTGGTCGCGCAACTTGTCTTGGACACGACCTCGCTGGACACGCGTCGCAGCCACTTCGATATGGTCGTCGGTGATCGCCGTCGCTCCCTGTTCTTCGGCGACATCGCCGCCCTCGCGGAGGAGGTCGATCGCCTGTCGTGCGCTCCCGGTGTCTTTCGCGGCCTTTGCCGCTGCGAGTCTAATCGCGGAGTCCTCACATGCACCGTCAAGGAGGGCCTTCTCGGCTCTGGCAGTGAGGATCGACTGGAGTTCGTCTGCGTCGTACGGCGAAAAGGCGAGTTCCTTCTCCATCAGCGTGTCCTTGACTTTCGGGCTCAGCGACGAGCGAAACGTGTAGTTGTTACTGATCCCGATCACGCCGACGCGTGCTGCATCGAGATGGCCGTTCGCTCGCGCACGAGGGAGTTCGTACAGTAGTGAATCTGGGTCAGAAAGGTGATCGATCTCGTCGAGAATGAACAGAAATGTGCCGCCACGTGTCTCCATTTCATCGTACAGCGTTTCGAGAGCGTGTGACGTTGAAAGGCCGGTTTCCGGAAACGTCTCTCCGTCATCTCCGCGGATACTATTTATAAGCGATCGAACCGTTCTGTACACGCTGTCGTCGTTACAGTTTCGGAAGTGAACGTGGAGTTCCTCGGCTTCATCCCGCCGCTTCACTTCAGTCTGGAGGGCACTCATCATGTACTCCGTGACGGCCGTCTTTCCGACACCGGTTTTTCCATAAATGAACACGTTTGCGGGATTTCGGCCGAAAAGCACGTCTTTGAGTGCCGATCGATATGCGTCAATTTCGTCGTCTCGTTCGACAATAACGTCCGGCCGATACTCCTCCGAGAGAATGGATTTGTCCTCAAAGAGGGTCTCAGTCATCTCGGTAAAGAGATCTTCAGACATCGTTGGTATTCCGTGTAACACTACTTGCTGACTTAAAATTGGCGTTCGTCTGTTTACTTTGTTTCGTTTGTTTCTTCGTTATAGCCGGCGGGTGGATCAGCACCCGAACTCCGTGACACAGAACAGACGAAATGAGGGGTGTGATCGATACTACTCGTGGAGTGCCTATCGTTCGCTACTCGTAGAGTGCCCATCGTTCTACCAGAAGAACAGACGAAACGAGGGGTGTCTGCCCAACAGACTCCCATCCTCGCTACTAGCGTGAACAGACGAAACGAGGGGTGTGTATCGCTGCGGCGGCCGACCGATCAGGCGTCGACCGCGGCTTCGTCTACTTCCGCTTCCGCGTCGTCGTCCTCCTCGGGCAGCTCGTCGAGGCGCTCTTCGGCGCGGTCGCGGTCTTCGGGATAGCCCACGTCGATGCGCCAGCCGTCGAGCCGGATCGCGTCGATGGTGCGGCCAGACTGGATGAGCAGATCGATCGCGTCGGGGAGTTCGTACTCGCCGCGGTCAGAGGGTTGGACGAGGTGACACGCGTGGAAGATCGCGGCGTGAACGTGTCGAAGCCGGTCATCACGAGGTTGCTCGGTGGGTCGGCGAAAAGCTCGATGAGCTCGGTAGTGATTCCGGACGCCGCCGACGCTCGTATCGTGGCTAGTCTCCAGAGGGCTCTTCGTCGCGTCCGTCCGAGAGGTGTTCCCAGATTTCTGTACAGCCCGCTCCGTCGGGAATGTCCGCGAGGTGAGCGTCGTCTTCGTCGGAGGACGTTTGGTTACTCATCTTCTGAGTAACTCTCTAGAGCGATACAATATAACTGTTCCGACGCACCAGTACGTACTTACGGAGGCGGCGACGACGGGCGGGCATGTCCGATTCCGGCGACGGTTTCCTTTCGTTGCTCGATCTCACGGAGTACGAGGCCGCGGCACTGGAGGAACTACTGCTTTTGGGCCGGACGACGGCACCCGATCTCGCCGAGGCGACCGGCATCCCGAAAGCCAGGATCTACGGCGTGCTCGATTCGTTGTCAGAGGCGGGGTACGTGAAAGTCATTCCGGGCCGACCGAAACGATATCAGCCGCACGACCCGTCAGAGATCGCTGAGCGGGCCGTCGCGAATAGACGGCACGCGTACGAGCGGTTCCGCGAGGACGTCGAGGCGGTCGAAGAGTCGTTCGTGGACGCGTACGCGCCGGTTCGAGACAGGGGTGTCGACGACCTCAGCCCGACCGAAGACCTGTTCCACGTCGTCGACGTCGGCGAACCGAGCGAGCGCGAGACGCGCCGTCTTTTTGATGAGGCCGAGAAGTCCGTACACGTCCTCACGAAGAGCTTCGGGTATATCGACGCCGTGAAGCCGGCCATGCGCGACGCTATCGAGCGCGGCGTCGACATCGACGCACTGCTGCTCGCGCCCGAACACCTCTCGGCGGAGAACGAGCGGCGACAAGGTGAGATCCGGAATCTTCTTGCAGCGGAGTTCCCCTCCGTATCCGTCCGTATCAGCGATCGAGTGCTTCCGTGGCGCGGAACATTCGTCGATCCGAGTCTCGAGTACGACGGCGGCCAAGGCCTACTGATGGTCGAACAGGAGGAAATTCCGAACCACCACCGCCAGGCAGCGGTCACCGAGAACCCCTCGTTCGTGGCCGGGCTCTGGCAGTACTTCGATCTCCTCTGGCGACACGAGAGCCGTTCCGAAACGCAATAAACAAGCGCGCTCCGGCTCATGAGATATCCCGCGCGCTAATCAGAAAGCCTTTAGTCTAAGTTACTCGATGTCCGAGTAACGATGACTGTCCTACTTACCGGTGCAGACGGGTACCTCGGGTGGCCGACCGCGCTTCGACTGGCGGACCGCCTCGACGAACGGATCGTCTGTGTCGACAACTTCGCGCGGCGCGATTGGGTCGCCGAATCCGGCAGCGTGTCGGCGACGCGAATCGACGATCCGGAGGGACGGTTCGACGCGATCGAGAACCTCAGCCTCGTCGAGGGCGACCTCGCCGACCGCGACTTCGTGCTCCAGCTGTTGGAGACGCACGAGCCGGACACCGTGCTGCACGCGGCCGCACAGCCGAGCGCGCCCTACTCGTCGATCAACGGCGAGCGCGCGCTGTACACTCAGCGGAACAACGTCTCGATGAATCTCAACCTACTCCACGGGCTCCACGAAGCGGGCCTCCACGACACGCACTTCATCGAGACGACGACGACGGGGATCTACGGCGCGCCGCACTTCCCGATCCCGGAAGGCGGGCTGGAGGTCGAACGGAAGGGCGGTAACGACGAGGTCCCGTTCCCGGCGATGGGCGGGAGCTGGTACCACCAGACGAAGTCGTTCGACGCGGCGAACATGCGGCTCGCGGAGTCGCAGTTCGAGTTCCCGATGAGCGAGGTTCGGACCGCGATCGTCTACGGGACCGAGACCGATGAGACCCAAGCTCACGACAGCCCGACGCGGTTCGACTTCGACTACTACTTCGGCACGGTCGTCAATCGCTTCTGTGCGCAGGCCGTGGCGGGCTACCCGATCACCGTCTACGGCAAGGGCGAACAGCGCAAGCCGATGGTGAGTTTAGAAGACACCGTCGAGAGCCTCGTGCGGCTCGTCGAAGAGGGCCACTCCGGCGACGACGGGATCGACATTTATAATCAGGTCACCCGACCGGTCGCCATCGTCGAGCTGGCAGAGACGATCGCCGAGGTCGGCGACGAGTTCGACCTCGACGCCGAGGTGAAACACTACGAGAACCCGCGCAACGAGGACGAGGAACACAAAATGGAAATGGAGAACGATCGGTTCCTCGATCTGGTCGGCGGCCAGCGACAGGAGCTGGAAGCCGGGATCCGCGACGTGCTCGGGACGCTCGTCGAGGAGCAGGATCGGATCGCGGCCCACGAGGACCGATTCCTACCCGGCGTGCTGACCGATGAGTGAGCGGTCGGAAGGCGAGACGAGCGTCCTCGTCACCGGCGGCTGCGGCTACATCGGGAGCGCGCTGATTCCGCAACTGCTGGCCGACGAACGCGTCGGCGACGTAGTCGTTCTCGACTCCCTGTCGTCGGGGTCGCCAGCGAACCTCGCGGGAAGCATCCGCGACGATCTCCGGTTCCGCCGCGGCGACGTGCGAGAGTACGGCGTCGTCGAGAACGCCACCCGCGGCGTCGACGCCGTGATCCACCTCGCGGCGATCACCGGAGCGGCGTCGACGCACGACCGGAAGGCCGAGACGTTCGCGGTGAACCGCGACGGGACCGAGAACGTGCTCACGGCCGCGGGGAAGTTCGACGTCGAGAACGTCGTCGTCGCCTCGTCGTGTAACAACTACGGGCGCGCCGCGAGTACGGACATCGACGAGGCGACGACGCAGAACCCGCTGAACCCCTACGCCGAGTCGAAGGTCGCCTCTGAGGAACTGCTGGCGGAGGCCGTCGAGAAATACGATCTCGACGGGACTGCGCTGCGGATGAGCACGAACTACGGCTGGTCGCCCGGGGTCCGGTTCAACCTCGTGGTGAACCACTTCGTGTTCCGCGGGCTCACCGATCGGCCCCTGACGGTCTACGGCGACGGGTCGAACTGGCGACCGTTCATCCACGTGCGCGACGCCGCACGGGCGTACGCGGCGGCGGCGCTGGAGCCCGACTCGTGGCCCGAGCGCGTGTACAACGTCGGGTCGAACGACGGGAACTACCGGATCAGCGAGATCGCGGAGATCGTCCGCGAGGAGCTGGACCGCGAGCTGGACGTGACCTACCTCGAGGACGAACAGCCCGGCCCCTCCTACCACGTGAATTTCGATCGGCTGGCCGCAACCGGCTTCGAGACGGAGTGGACGCTCCGAGAGGGGATCCGAGACATCGCCGACGAGCTTCGCGGAGACGCGCGCGAAGAGGTGACCGCATGACGGACCACAAACCCGATAGCGAGACCGACACCGAGGCGACGACGGAACCTCACGACGAGGAGTCGACCCCGACGATCGCGGTCACCGGCGCGGCCGGATACATCGGCAGTCGGGTCGTCGTCGAGCTGCGCGAGGCGCATCCCGACTGGGAGCTGATCGCGCTCGACAACGGGTACCGCGCGCAGGTCGACGCGATCGGCGACGTCGAGATCGAGCACGTCGACATCCGGAATCGCAACCGGCTGGAGGACGCGCTCGACGGCGCCGACGTGGTCTGTCACCTCGCAGCGATAAGCGGGGTCGACGACTGCGAGGAGAACGCCGACCTCGCCTACGAGGTGAACGTCACGGGGACGAACAACGTGGCGTGGTTCTGTCGGAAGACGGGCGCCGCGTTAGCCTTCCCGTTCAGCATGGCGGTGTTGGGAGACCCGCAGTCGTTCCCCATCACGGCCGATCAGGCGCGCGACCCGTTGAACTGGTACGGGCGGACGAAGTTGTTGGGTGAGCGCGCGGTCGAGACGTTCGCGGACGGCGCGTTCCCGGCACACTGCTTCCTGAAGTCGAACCTCTACGGCGAGCACGTCGTCGACGGGACGGAGGTGAGCAAGCCGACCGTGATCAACTTCTTCGTCGATCGAGCGCTGTCGGGGGAGACGCTGACCGTCTACGAACCCGGGACGCAGGCGCGCAACTTCGTCCACGTGAAGGACGTGGCGCGGGTGTACGTCCGAAGCGCGGAGCGGCTGTTGGAGCAGTTAGACCGGGGAGAGACTGGGACCGGGACGTACGAAATTGCTAGTGACGAAGATATGAGCGTGATGGAAGTCGCGGAGATCGTTCGGGAGGCGGCGCTAGAGGAGCGCGGGATCGACGTGGACGTGGAGTTAGTCGAGAATCCGCGGAGTGGAGAGACGATGGTTGAGGAGTTCGGGGTGGATATTTCCGCGGTGTCAGACGGGTTAAACTGGGCTCCACAGGAGAGCATAAATGAGTCAGTTCAGCAATTACTGACCCTCGACACCTAGCCACTCATTACTGAAACAGAATCCGAAAGTGATCGTCCAGCCAAATGATGTCGGATTCCGAACTTCATCGCCGGCTCAAGTCTCGCCTCTCGCACCAGGAAATCTAACTCGATCCAACCACTATCGCCGCTAAGACGGTCGAAACGGAGCATAAAACACTCGATCTTTTAACCGACTCATCCTTCGACCCTATCTCAAAACCGCCTCCATTTAGCGCGAGGAGTCAATAGCCTGTTCAACATTGGCGACGAGTGATTCTACTTGCTGCTGGCTCAATCCGTGGATTCGAGCCGCTTCGAGAATATCCTCGCCAATCGCGTTCGGACAGCCAGAACAGAACAGACCATACTCATCGAGAATGTCCTGAACGTCCTGGCGTTCGATGAGATCGGCCACCGATTCACCGGATAGGCCGGTCTCGATATCGTATCCTTCGGTAACGTTGTACACGTCGGCGCGGGCTTCCCACGGAGCATGAAGGAGTCTCCAGAACGCCAGGTTGTATTCGTCAGGTGACCGGCTAAACGTCGCCCAGTAGCCGATGCGGATTTCATCCCACGAGAGATCGTTTCGGATGACGTATTGGACTAGTCGACCAGGACACTCCATGATGACATGGGTCTGTGAATCGACCTCTGAATGCGATACCAAAGAGTCGGTCGGCTTGTACGATATTTGACCGTCGGAAAATGAGATTAATGCTGTGAGCTGCCTTCCGTCGCCACTAAGCCCTATTGACAACGCATGGTTGCCGATCTTTGAAGCGAGTGTCGAGCCTTGGAGTGACTCAAAATACGCTGCGAGTTCCTCATGTGTTATTACGAATTCCTCGTCGATGAATCGACTACGAGACTCGTAGGCCGCCTCGACGATACGCTCAGTCGTCTTGGTGGTGAAGAACGACTCCCGTTCCGGACGTCGAGAGATTTCCTCTGTGCGCCCTGTCCATTTCTCCCCAGGAATCAGGTCCAGTACGTTGACGGAGTAGTCTCCAAGTCGTGTTATGACATCGCGTGGCCGATTTCGCTGGATTTGTGCTCGATAATCTGCGTGTGACGGCGGCACCAGTTCGAAGAATTTTGCGAATGGGAGAAAGTAGTTCGGATCGAACATTTCGACGAGTTGTTCGCACTTGTCAAGTTGACCCTCGTTTCGGTTGTGGATCATCTGTTCTGTCTCTGCCTCGGAGAGGTGATCCCACATGATGGGATAATCAGATGCACCGAACGAAAACCCGGAGGCAATGAGGTCAACCGAGTTGACCTCGTTATACACGTTCCAGTTTACGCCTGCGTCGTTGACGTTCAATATGCGGAATCCACCACAGTTGAGCAGTAGGATACTGTCGTTCCATGTGCTCTCGGATTCGAAACAGACTGCCTCGAGGTTATCGGCGAGTTCGTACGCGGAGCCAGTTGGCAGGCTGTGAACGTTCGTCAATCCAACGTCCTCTAGTCGGGAGGCCAGGCGTTGATAATTCAATTCAGGTACATAGACGGGTATGTCGGCGTCGAATTTTTCAAGCGTAGGTGGATGGAGGTGGTCAGAGTGTTCATGTGTTATCCAGAGTGCGTCGATGTCATTCGCCAGCGTCTCAACGTCATGGGTTGGCGGCGGGTACTGCGTCCATCCGCCAAGGAAGGCGTGGCCGTCGATCCAGGGATCCATAAGCAGCGAGAAGTCGCCGTATTCGACGAGTAGCGCTGCGTGGGAGACAAGTGTGATGTTCGGCAGTTCGTCCGTTATGTCAACCGAAAACCCACCGAATGACGGGGTTCTGTCTGGGAGGTCCGCGTAAAGATTGCCATCTGATTCGTAGACGGGATAGGATGTAACAGACTCCCCGGGAATATTCAAGCTATCACCTGTCTCGGGATCGAATTTCCACCCGTGCTGATGGCAGGTGAGACACTCCTCACTCCCAGGCTCAATCGTTCCGCCCTGATGTGGACACACCGCATCAAGCAGTTGAGGGTCACCATTGGGAGTTTTGGTGAGAATGTATGGGTCTCCATCGAACTCAACAGGAGAAGGAGTAGATTCGAGCCGAGACGCCGGACCAATGCGAAAGCGCATAAACTTCATGATCATGTATTTACACATATATGTTATGTTTCTCTGTATCATGTCTATTTGATTGATCCTCGCAGATACAGTCGAAAGCTGAATGAATCTCGATACAAACAGACGCCAACCTGTTCTATATTCAAGAGAATTAGCTTTAATGGTTTCTCAGTGGGCAATAAGAGACGATCAATCACCTGTATCTGCTCTATCTGAATGGCGGCGTTATTGAGACTGTGAGTGAGTTGACTACTATCTGTGCTGCTCTGTTGAATCCGATGACCGCGCGGGGACCACGATCTCTGAATGCGCGTTTATCTCGCTCTTTATTGTCAATGAATTGTAACGAAATACCCAGTGATCTGTATCCTCTCGCTCTCTGCCAAGATTCCATCTCTGAATTCTCTCGGCAGCGGTCCTGAACCGAGTAGAGAGTAACCCGATTCCGACGCGTTCTGCGGATTCAACAGAACAATTACGTGAATAATAGATGCGGATCAAGTTACGCGTAGCCGAGGTCGCGGAGGTGTTGCTCAACGTTTTTTGAAACGTCTTCGGAGACATCGGTTGACTTCACGTCAACGAGCGACTTTTTAAGTGAAGCGAGCACCGATTCACCATCTTCATCCGGCGCACCCGCAATCCGGAACCCATCGGAATCTGGCGTCTGAAATTGATATCCGTTTCGGGTGACGACACCAGAAAGGCATTGGTCAAGCGAATCGATCAGGTTTGTTGGAACTCCCTCACGCTCCATTCGTTCCCTTGACCGAGAGACAAGGCCGTGATATTGCGTTAGCCTTGGATCATTAAGAGTGTCGTCAAAGAGGGAAACACCGCGCGTTCCCGATGGCCTATCGACACTCGCAAAATCGAGAACGGTCTGGAACACATCGATGAGCGACACTGGGTTCTCGGTCTCTTTTACCCGGGTAGCGGCGTCACCAGACACAACGATCGGAACATGGCAGAGCTCCGTCTGAAGGCCTACAAGGTGCTGGTACACGCCCTGTTCGCCGAATGCCTCACCGTGGTCGCTGAGAGTAACTATCATATCCATCGTCTCGGTAAGCTCGTCGAAGATTTGCTCGTAGATGTGAGAGAGATAGCGCACCTCGTCTTCGTAGGCTTGCCTGACATCATCGAGTGGTCGATCGTAGCCATCAAGCGCTGTTCTGACGCCATCCGTATCGACTGGGTCGGTCGTTGCCCACCCCCCGGGCGCTTCGTAAGGGCCATGCGCCTCCATGAGATTGAGAAACACGAACTCTCCTGACGTGTCGAAGGAAGAGGAACGAATCCATTCTATTGCTTCGCCGCCGCCCATGTCTCCATAACGGCCAATTCCGGCATCCTCCAGCTTGAGATTGAGTCCAGCCTTGAGCGACGGAAGTGTCTTGCAGTCACGCGCGAAGCACGCAGAAATCGCCTTCAGGTATCGCAACGGCCCGTCACCGTCGACGGTCTCAATGAATTGCTTCCAGTCAAGGATGTCTGTTTCAAAGCCCGGGATGTGGGAGGGGCCACTGAGTTCGTCGAACCCCCGGTTCCAATTAAACGCAGGCGTGATGTTCGTGTTGCAAGAAAAACCTCGGACGTGATAGCCTGATTCCGAGAGTAGCTCCGGGAGCGTCGGCGTGTCACAATCGAACATTCGACTCGCGAACGTCATGTTCACCTCACTGGAGTAGTAGCCAGTAAAAAGTGAGGCGTGTGCGGGGATAGTACCATGCGATGTCGACCATGCATTTCCGTACCTTTGTCCGTTGAGCCAGTCGAAATTATCGTCGAACGAGTCCTTTCGAAGCGTGTCGAGAACCACAACTGCAATATTAGGCTTGTCACAACTCATAGTACCATACACTAGATGGATAAACGACGTGCTTAGTTGTGTAGATTTCGCTCCTTTCCAGCGGTGCTCCTCCAGGGACACCGATCGTAGTGAGTGGAGTTATATGTCGACAGTTTCCAGCTAATCATGCAACACCTACTACGAGCCATCTCAACAATGAGAATCGGACAGACCTCTATCATCGTTTTCGTATCGAAATTGCTGAGTTCAGCACTCGGGTTCATCGCGACATTATATTTCGCCCGTGAGCTTGGTGCAGAGATTCTCGGATACTTCGCAACTACAATTGCTCTTGTTTCCTGGCTAAAACTCACTGGCGATCTCGGAGTCTCTAACGCGGTCAGAAAGCGGATCAGCGAGGGCGACGACATCTCGGAATACGCCACCGCGGGAACGATTACAATAATCACATTTGCTGTGGTGATTTCCGTAGCGGTGCTTCTCCTCAATGGACTCATAGAGTCGTACGTTGGCCGTCCAGTTGCGGTCTTCGTCGTTCTTCTCTTATGTGCTCAGCTGCTAAAGTCAATGATCGTTTCTCTACTGGAAGGTGATCAGATGGTTCATATCTCCGGTATTCTTGAGCCACTTCAAACCGGATCGCGGGCTGCTATTCAGATTGGGCTAGTAATTGTCGGCCTCGGACTATCAGGCATGTTTATCGGCCAAGCAGCCGGTTGGATACTGGCCAGTGTCGTAGGGATTTTGTATGTTTCTACATCACCCACTCTGCCAAGCCGCTACCATTTCAAACGCCTCTATGACTACGCAAAATACTCTTGGCTTGGGGCACTAGAATCTCGATCCTTCCGTAACATGGATATATTGCTCTTGGGAGTATTCACCTCACCGGCACTAGTTGGAGTTTATTCAGTCTCTTGGAGTCTAGCAACATTTCTTACAATCTTCGGTGGTGCTGTTCGATCAGCCCTATTCCCCGAGATTAGCCGATCAGATGCTAAAGGAGATAGGCAGCAAGTTGCAGCATACCTTACTGACGGGCTCTCGTTTGGTGGACTACTCATCATCCCGGGTTTCGTCGGTGCCATAGTTCTCGGTGACAGAATCCTACAAATTTACGGGCAAGAATTTACGCAGGGTGTCTCAGTCTTCGGATTCTTAGTTCTTGCCTGTCTCCTCCACGGCTATCAACGCCAACTGCTTAATGGTCTGAGTGCCATCGATCGCCCCGATCTTTCGTTCCGAGTCAATCTCGTATTTATTGTCGCTAATACAATAGGTAATACCATCCTCATCGTCTGGATTGGGTGGGTCGGAGCAGCAATTGCCAGTGTCATATCAACTGCACTCGGGGTGGTATTTGGATATCGAACGCTCCAAAGTCAACTCAGCTTCATCACTCCCTGGAAAGCAATCGGAGAACAAATTTTCGCAGCTGGAGTTATGGGAATTTGTGTGTATTTGCTCCGACTCCTAATCGAGTCCTCGACTATCGGCGTACAAAATATTGCGGTAGTTCTGTTCATTATATCAGTTGGTGCCGGGATCTACTTTCTCACTCTGTTCATAATATCGATGAATTTCCGACGGGTTATACAGTCGAATCTCCCGTCTCAGCTATCGTAAATTTCCCCGTGGTAGACGACTCTTCGTCATTCGTCCCGATATCCCAACACAGCGAGCTTTTCCTTCATCTTTTCTGTCGCCTCATGGTACGCTTCAGTACTACCATCGTCTGTGACATCCCGCCGGGAACCATTCTTAATCACTCCCCATGGCATTTTGGTCAGTGATTCTGTCCGAAGTCCTCGCGGATGCCCATATAATTTGATAGGAATTGGCCAAATCCGATCTCCAAGCATATTCCCGTGGTCGGATGTAATCACTGTCCAGCCGGAGAGGTCATTCGCTAGTGCTCTAGCTGCTTCAAATCCCCACTCAAGATTGTTCTGGTAGCCGTTCCACGCCTTGTCTCGGGTCACTTCTCCTGCCTCAAGAGCTTCCCATACGGTGTCTGGACTAGAGTCGTTGTCATGAATTGTGGTTCCTTCCTTGAGCACGTTTTCAGGGTTCCAATCTTGGAACACAAGTTCGGGTGTTCGTGGGAACGGAATATGTGGCTGAATGAAATGGATGATCAGACGTTTATCTGGATATTCGTCATGAATCTCCCGCGCTGCGTCTGCGACTTCGGCTGGTGGGACAGTTTGTTGTTCTTTATCGAAGCGATCGCGCCAAAGTTCTTCGAGGTGGTGGAACTGATTTGGAACAACTTTCGAGGTAACCGGGTTCGCGGTGATATAAACCGTATCACCGAACTCCTCGGTCGCGTTAAGTTTGGCGTGAATTGTGGTAGACTGCGAGGGCTTCGAGCCAATTTTGAGCTGTCTCGAACGCGACATTGCTGAAACTATTCGCAAACGATGATGTTCGTCGTTCTATTTCCCAAAAGACACGTTCGATAGCATTCCGATTTCCATGTCGAATGACTTGAAATCGATAGCCGTCTTCAGCGAGGACTGAGCCGAGATAGTCTGCGTCATCGACGAGAAATTCGACGTTGTTGAGCTGATAGCGCCGGTGTAGCTCGGTGAGAAACCATCGCGTCGTCTGTTTGTTTGCGGTCGGATAGAGACTTACGTGAAGGATCTCGTTCGTCTGTGGATCAACCGCGCCGTACAGCCAGAACTTCTGGCCGTGGAGGCGGATCATCTTTTCATCAACCGCGAGTTGATCCTCGGAGACGGTCGAGATCGGCTGTAGATCGGCTTTATGAACCCAGTGATGGATAGCGACGTGACTGCGATCGATCCCAAACCTTTCGAGATGCTTACTTACCTCGCGTAGTGACATACCGGCCAAATGACAGCGGATCCCTACTTCAATCACCCAGCGCGGCGTTCGATCTCGCTCCACAAACGACAAGTCGATCCAGGCGATACGTTCGCTGAGGCGGTCGAATTCTGTCATAGACACTCAGAACTCGTCCGCCTCATCCTCTAACTTAACGCGACCAACTCCTCATCGATGAAATTGTTGTAGGTCCATTCGTCGGTCTTACTGCCTCGGCTCCAAACATGCCGATATTCGTCAAATTGGCCGGTATCAATTGTCTCTTCGAAGAGATCGAGACGACATGCGTCAAGAATGATGAGATTATCCCACTCCTCATCCATGACACGATTCCGATCAGAGTCTGAGGTAAGTTTCTGATGTACAGGTGCAATGATCCGCGCGGTAATACGATTTCTCCACCACATACTCCGATGATAATTCTCTGCAATCTCAGAAGCAGCGTAGGATATTTTATCTAGCATCGTCTACTGAAATGTTCTCTCTACCACTCTTATTAGTTCTGCGGGTTCAAATCACGTGTTTCTGTGTTAATGGTATTTGAATAAAGATGTGGGATGAGGAAGAGCAATCATCAACTGGTTTATATCAGAAATCGTCGGACTCAACAGTAGTAGCGACCGCTTTGAGTTAGGTTTGTAGAGCGAGAGTCGGTACCCGCACAAGCGATAGTGACGAAAACGATGCTGGATGGGACAGATCGTTTTCTGCGTGTCGTGGTGAGTCTGCTGTTACAGAACGTCTAGCGTTACCTGTACTACGAATACGTGGTGAGGCCCCGCTGAGGCAGGCGTGGCCTCTGGTGGTGATCTTACAAGGAGTTTATCAATATGATTCGCCGGGCAGCGTGGACGGTCCTCGCGGTTCGGGTCGTCCCTGTGACCGGCCTCTTCACAACCAGTTCCACCGGTAATTATTAACCGAGAAACCGGTATAGAGAGTGATCGCATCGTCGCGTCAACGACCGATCGCCGCCGACAGCTACTCGCCAGTCCCTCGGTTGAATTATAGCGGTCACCGCGATCAACGAGAGAAGTATGGCTTCAGACCTGCTCAGTGTGGACGTATTGTGAGTCTGTGGATATATTCCGATACCGCACCCAACTGTTCTTGATAACTCTCCCAACATACAGCGCCAAATTTTGTACTCTTCGAGGCATATATGTTAGCACGATTAGCAACAGAATCATTACGGTAAATCCTAGTTCAATTGCGTTCTTTCCCTCTGTTTGAGCAGCATCGTTATCATCATATCTAATATGTTCTAATAATAGACTCATATGTATCTCACGCTTTTGTTGTTCAGTCAACTGTTGATACAACTGATCCAGATCTCCATCACGGAATGCAGATCGTTGTTCCTCAGTAACTTCCCCAGTAGCTCGTAACCGGGCAAATTGGCCGTAAAGTAGCACCTCTCGGAGAGCCGAACCATAGATGCTAGAATCCCGCATCCTGAGTCTGTAGAGTGGCTCGTTGACATTTCCAATAGAATAATTCTCAGCAATCCGTAGCCAAAGGTCATAGTCCTCAGTATATCGAAAGTCCTCATCGTAACCACCAACACATTCTACAACACGTTTACGTATCAGTACAGAACCGTGAATGAACCGGTTGCCAGCCAGTAACTGGTCGCGAGTCACGGACTCCAATACGTGACGTTGAGAACGCCGTCCGTCAGCATACTCTAAGATTGCGCCCGTCCCGAGAAGAGCCAGAGACTCGTTCTCTTGTAAAACTTCGATTTGTCGTTCAAATCGCTTCGGGTGAGATCGATCGTCTGCGTCTTGGCGGGCGATATACACCCCGTTTGCCTCACGAATCCCACGATTCAACGCAGATGGGAGTCCAGATTTGTTTCTTTCAATTAGTGTAATATCGAGTCGATCTTCTGAGGTAATAATATCTACTGTACCATCAGTAGATCCATCATCTACGACCACCACTTCGAAATCACGAAACGTTTGTTCCGCAAGTCCATCCAACGCATCCTGTATGGCATTCGCTTCATTATAGGTGGGAAGAACGACACTAATCTCTGGCATTTTGCAGGGCGTTATACGTCGTATCAACCATGGGGTTATAACTATGAATGTTCTATGAGAGTTCGGCCAAGAATGTCCTTATCTGATTTCGTCGATAAATCGCAGGATTGGTACGCTCGAGCTGGACTCAGAGCAGTTCCACAAATTGGGTTGGATCTTGCTCATAGCGCGATCTCACGAGTCACCTCTCCGTTTATTTCTGGTGAGTCTGTGTACCAACGAGAGTGGGATATTCTCGTTGTCTTAGACGCTTGTCGAGTCGACATGTACGAAGATGTAGTGGGTGAGTGTGATTCCGTCTGGTCTGTTGGTGGGGCATCCCCTGAATGGCTCACAAATACGTTTGAGTCGAGAGACAATTCAGATACGGCATATATCACGGGGAACCCATTCTCTCGAGAATACCATGCTTCCCAGTTTGGCATGCTTGATGAAGTTTGGCAGTATGGGTGGGATGATCAGTTAGGAACAGTCCCTCCAGAACCCATTACGGACCGTGGGATTAGCGTGGCTCGAGAGCAGGCGTATGAACGAGTTATCCTTCACTATATGCAGCCACACTATCCGTTTATCGCCGAAGAGGACACTATCGGGTATATCGACCGGTCAGCGTTTGGCGGTGTGGGTGAAGACACAAACGAGGATATCTGGACAAGTATTAAGCTAGGTGAAACAACAGATATTGAGAAAATTCGGAGTGCATATTGGGACAATCTACGGTATGTATTTGACTATGTCGAGTTACTAATGGAAAATGTCGATGGAACAGTTGTGGTCACTGCAGATCACGGAAACGCCTTAGGAGAGTTTGGCATTTGGGGTCATCCAGTTGGTACCCCAGTCCCGGAAGTTCGTCGAGTTCCGTGGGACGTTTATTATTGTAATGATTCGAGAGAGTACTCGCCTAAAGAATGGGACACACGACAATCAACAACTGATGTGAAACAGCGGCTTGCGGACTTAGGCTATGTTAACGAACGGTAAAGTGCTAAGGTCAGTACGACGGGTCTATTCGAGATCGGTTCGGTCAATAATGCTATCTGCTTCAATCTGTGTTGTTGTTGTTTTACCAAGGATCTCGAAAAATTCGGATGCGGGGATTCCGGTACCGGGCCGTTTCGTTGTAATATTGGATTCAGTCAATTCAGCACCCTGAGGAATGACTGTTTTTGAAACAATACTGTGCCTCGCCCACTCCGCGATTCCAGCTTCCGTTTCAGTCGGTGGTACACGGTTTCCACGTGTCTCAACGACAACATTGGCATACTCAACAAGCTCACCGAGTTCGTCCGGTTCGATCGATACCTCCTGATCACCGCCGGGCAAGCGGCGATCAATCGTGAAGTGTTTCTCAATGATATCGGCTCCTTGAGCAAGGGCAACAACTGACGCTTCAATTCCTTGAGTATGGTCTGAAAAGCCAATTGGCGCGTTCAGAGCATCCTTCATTTCCTGTATCGCTCCCAAATTGACGTTCTCAATAGGGGTAGGATATTCGGACACACAATAGAAGAACGCAACGCGGTCGGTGTATTGACTGATGAACTCAGCTGCATCCTCAATTGCAGACATAGAGTGCATGCCAGTCGAGACAAGGAGTGGCTTTCCGGTTTTCGCCGCAATTTTGAGTATATGGTAGTTTGTTACTTCTCCAGATCCAATTTTGTACGCGGGAGTGTCAATCTCATCAAGAAGTTTCACAGCCTCCGGCGAGAATGGAGTTGATAAGAAATCAATTCCTTTACTTTGGCAATACTGCTGTAGTGTTCGGTGTTCTTCGATACTCAATGCCTGTTCAGACATCCGCTCATAGAGATCCTCCATATCGAGACTCTCCATTCCTGGAGCAGACATCTCCGCTTCGGGAATATGGGTTTGGAACTTGATCGCATCTGCACCTGCTGCTGCTGCCTCTTCAATAAATACCTTCGCGAGGTCTATCCGCCCAAGATAGTTCACTCCCGCCTCTGCGATGATGTACGGGCCAGTTGAGTCAGCAAAGATACCCTCGATTGAGTTGGTGTCGCTCATTTCGTCTTTTCCTGCTCGTTGAGACGAGGAATAAGTTTCCGTACTAGCCAAAGATCGAAATGAGTGTCAACGTCAACAGACCGCTTCTCCGGCATAGTATAGAGCACTGTTTTTCCCGCTTGAAGACTCTCCGTAGCTAGAAATGCTGGGCTTGCCGTGATATAGATGGCCCCATTTTCCACATACTCTGGGGATTTATCCTGTCGGCGCTTCCGGTCATCGTTATAATTTTTTCGAACGGCTCCATCTGGGTGCTTCTCCCAGCGGTAACTATGATCCTCATAAACGGAGACCAACGAAGTCCCGTTAGACTCTTCGAATGTCATAATCGCGTTCTCGATATCATCCGCTGTTCGAAGTGGTGAGGTTGGCTGAAGAAGAACAACGTGAGTCCACTTATCGGCAGATTCGTGTTCTAAGGCATGTCTAATGACTGGTTCTGTTGGCGCCTCATCAGTCGCGAGCTCATCTGGGCGGAGATATGGAACCGTAGCCCCACACTCTACTGCTGTATCAGCGATCTCTTGGCTGTCCGTACTGACGACAACATCGTCAATACTTTCTGATTGCTGCGCAGCCTCGATTGAATGTGCTATGAGTGGTCTTCCAGCAACATCCACGATGTTTTTATTTTCGATACCCTTTGACCCACCTCTCGCAGGGATAAGGGCTACATACGATCTGTCGCACATACTATAGATTTAACTGCTCTGGCTTCATTGGCTGTTTCATTGTCAGGTCGGTCTGGCTGATAATTTCCTTCATTTTTTCACCTGTATTTCCATTTCCATAGAGGGTTGACCTCTCATATGGACCAACAGAGAGTTGCTGCTCAATACCTTTTTTAATATCCTCTGTATTACAGTCCACATCGAGGACGTTTGGCCCCCGCTCACGCATCTGTTGGCGGCCGCCAATATTCACTGTCGGCTTCCCTAGATACGAACATTCTCTGATCCCAACACTTGAGTTCCCAACCATACATGCTGAATTGCTCACAAGCGTCAGATAATCATCAGGATGCATATTAATGTAGAACCGGACATCGTCTGGAGATCGCTGATCTCGGTATTCACGGATCGCCTTCGAAACCTGATTCGTGCCAGCGTCCATGTTTGGCCAAAACCAGAACGCTTGTACATCAAGATCATCCACTGCGTTGATTAGCTCCCATGTCCGGTCATATTCGCTCATATACTCTGTTGCGACTGGATGATACTGAACGACGAGATAATCCTCATCTATATCAATCTGGGCTCCGACACCTGCGTAGTCTTCCTGTGGATCGTATCGATTGTCATCATTTTGTTCAATATCCTCAACAAGATCGATCGAGGGACAGCCAGTAAGAAACACCCGATCAGTTTCCTCACCTAACCCCTCAACAACATCTACACTTTTTTCTGTGGATACAAAGTGGTAATCCGCCATCTTCGTCGTCGCGTGGCGCACCTTTTCATCAATGGATCCAGTAATTTCTCCACCTTGTGTGTGAATGACCGGGATATTCAGATACGACGCAGCCAGAGTAACAGACATCGTTTCGTACCTATCTGCGATAGTGATCACTCCGTCTGGATCAAGTTCATCAAGTACGGAGGTAAATTCGATCATTCCAAGACCAGTTGTTTTCGCAGAGGCGACAGGTGTTCCCCCCTCCAATACGTTGTATAGCTCGCGCTCTATCTCGAGCCCGTCTTCACGCAACAACTCAGACAAAGTACCATATTTTCGGATCATAGATGCACCGGCAACGATGATGTCTAACTGAGTATCTGGGTCACTATCTAGCGCATGGAGAAGCGTGCCTGTGCGGGCGTAATTTCCTCTGCTAGTCAAGCAGATCGCAACGTGTGTCGACATACCGCTGGACAGCACCGTCATACCTAAATACGCTTCGAACCGTCTAAGCCAACAACACCATTACAATAGACACATTCTTTTTAAAATGAAAATAATTCTAACAGATCATTCTGATATTCCATCCAGACAGTTGGTAGGTGCGTCCCGTATTGTCACGTTCAACAATGAAGCGTACAACCAGATCGATACGGGAACAGTGGTGATGGGCTCGGACTATCAGCCTAATAATATCGCGACAGACGAAGAGTTTGATAAGCTCCGTGAATGGCTTGCCGATCAATTCATTTATGATGGAATTGACATTGGGCCGCTTATCCAAAATACGTTTATTGATCTGTTTGGGTACGAGCTTATCAGGCAAACTAAAACAATTAAAAATATTCTCCAAACGGAGCAACCAACAGAGGTAGTAGTTTACTCTAACCCGGTTCCTGTTTATGAATGGATCCCCCTCGGATCCGGGGAAATAATACCCGGTGTCCCTGAAGCCGTAGCTACTGCTGAAAATATTGAGGTTCAGGAGTACACGAAATCAATAACAGCAAGTCGTATTAAAGATCGAACTTTTAGATCAATTGGTCCGAGTGTTCTTCGACCACTTGATTGGGGGTCTGAGTTCATCTCACGAATGCGGGGTAACAGGCCATCACACGATTCGGATCTTGTTTTATTCGTGTTTACAAAAAACAATATCAATGTCGTTGAACCAGTCGTCGACGCGCTTGATGACCGTGTGAACACCACGGTAGTTACACATGCACATGGTTTTACGAATACTGGACAAGATATCTCAACCTCTTTGTCCAACTTGAATGTGCCAGTTGTCCCGTTAGCGAAGTATAGTTCACTCACATCGTACAAGGAGGAAATTAAAATAGTGAGACAATTGGCGAGGAACCCAGACTCTGCTCAACCATTTTCTGACCAGAAGCCACACAGTATCAGCGGAGTCAACCTCACACCCGCACTACAATCCCGCGGATGGCTGTATGCTGCCCTTCAATATCCCAGAGTCGCCCGGTATGTTCATATGATGCAGAATATGCTCAGAGCTGAACAACCACAGTCAGTTCTTCTGAAAAATGACGGACCCCTCCCGACACGAACAGTGGCAACGGCTGCAGAAAATAAAGGCGTTCCGACACTATTGGTCCAACACGGTGTAGATCTCCCGTCTCGGAGATATGTCCCTGTTTCAGATCAGATCGCTGTCTGGGGTGAACGGTGGCAAGAAGTGATGGAGAGGAAGGGCGTTGAGCGTGAGCGAATCAAGATTACTGGTGCACCACAATTTGACCATTTAGCTCGCTATTCTGCGAAAGATCAATCTCAAATCCGTGAGCAACTCTCTGTCTCTATTGACTGTGGAACATTTACTGTGCTTCTCGCTTCCCAACCCTTTGATGATACGATACGTTCCAATTTAGTCCAAACGGCTATCGGGGCAGTTCGTGACCTACCGAACGTGGAATTACTTCTTCGTCCGCACCCGAGAGAGGATACAGAACTTCACAAAAAAGCAGCTTCGGATATTCCAAATGTCCAAGTCGTTGAGAGTGATGATATTCATGATTTATTGTTTGCATCCGATGTTGTTTTAGCGCTCCGGTCGACAGTAGTGCTTGAAGCAAGCTTATTGAATCGACCAGTTGTGATTCTTGATGTTTCAGCTGAAAAGCCACCAATCGAAGAGTTTTCGGAGCAAAATGGATTTACCGAGGTTACGAATCGAGCCGAAGCGCGAGAATGTATTGAAGAAATGAAAGATAGCCCCAAAAGTGTAGCACGTTATACTAACCAACAGCCTAGATTTGGGAGAGAATACGCTCTCAACGAAGATGGAGGTGCAGCCGGTCGAGTTGCTAGAATCATACAAAATCTGATTGTATCCAAATCAAACTAGCTATTACTGCAGACCCTTGTTTGCCAGCAGATTGTATTATCTCTACTCTTGTTATATTTATATTAAGATATATGAGATCTATCAAAAACAATCAATCGAGAACCAACAACGGGGTGTCTGACACCTCCAATCACAATTATGTCGAATAGCGAACGATCCCAAAGATATACCCCAATCCCACAGACGCGGTTAATAAACAGAGTACAAAAAATTGTAATAAGCTCACCATTGGGAATGATCCCACGATGTTGCGGAGTCGCCTCGGAGCAGACTCCGTCAAAAGCATCTGAATGAATTCATCTTCTTCACCACTCTCGTCGTCGACGAACGACTCCATCGCCCGCTTCGAGTACCCCTGCCAGAACGCGCGGTCGACCAGCCACCGGAACTCCGTCCGGTACTCGAACACCTTGTGGGCTACCTCGGCCTCCGGGTCGTACCACACTCCCCGCCCATACTCCTCTCGCATCCGTGCGCACAGCTCCGTCTCCCCGCCCTGCAGATTCGCGTCGCCTTTCCGCCCCCCAATATCGGTATCGAACCCGCCTAACTCCGCGAACACGTCCGCCCGGAACGAGATGTTCGATCCGAACGTGTTCCGCACCTCGCCCGGCCCGTCGGCGAATCCGCGATGCGTCACGCCGATCAGCCAGTAGAACTCTTCGGGGAGGAACGACGGCTTCCCTGCGACCCACTCGGGCGTCATCTTCCCGCCGGCCGCGATCGCGTCCTCCTCTTCGTACGCCCGGACCAGCCGTTCGACCCACCCCTCGTCGGCGATCGCGTCGTCGTCGATGAACGCGACGACATCGCCAGACGCGATCTCGGCCCCGCGATTCCGACTCTCCAAGAGCCCGACGTTCTCGTCGTTGCACTCGATCACGATATCGTCGCGGTCGCCGTACTCATCCACGACGCGCTCGTACACCTCGGGCGTCCCGTCGACGATCACGACGAGCTCGACATCGTCGTGCGTCTGCGCGAGGACACTGTCGGCGGCCTCGCGGAAGTGATCGTACATGTCGAGCGTGTACGTACAGAGGACGACGGAGACCTTCACGGAGGCATACTCCCCGACCGGAGCGCTTAGACCTTCCGCCTCCGGTTGCTGGCTTTATCACAAGCCTTATGCGCGTTTTGCCAGTCGTTTTCACGTAATGAGTGACTCGAACGATCCACCGGCGGCGTCGGATCGGTCCCCCGCTGACCTCCTCGCACGGTGGTACCACGTCCCGGTTCTTCTCGGTGCACTGGCCTTCATGCTGTGGACCCGCCTCCAGTCGTACGGGAACTTCGTCCAGAACGGCCAGGTGTACTTCCGCGGCAACGACCCGTGGTACCATCTCCGCGAAACGATGTACATCATGGAGAACTACCCGAACCGGATGCCGTTCGACGTGTGGACCGGGTTCCCGATCGGGAATCAGGCCGGCCAGTTCGGCACCCTCTGGGACCACATCATGGCGGTCGGTATCTGGATCGCCCGCCCGATCATGGGCGGCGCCGAAGAGGTCATGCTCGTTATGGCGCCCATCGCTGGCGCCCTCGTCGCGATCCCGACCTACTTCATCGCGCGTCGGTTCGTCGACCGTTTCGCGGCTCTCGGCGCGGTCATCGTGCTCGCGCTCCTCCCGGGGACCTTCTTCAGTTACAGTCTCGTCGGGTTCCCGGACCACAGCGCGGCCGAGGTCCTCTTCCAGAGTTTCGCCGTCCTCGCGTTCCTCGTCGCCTTCGCGGTCGCCGAGCGTGAGGCACCGGTCTGGGAGCTCGTCGTCGACCGCGACTGGACCGCCCTCAGGCGTCCCGCTGCGTACGCGGCGGCCGCGGGCGTCGCGCTCGGCCTTTATATATGGACGTGGCAGCCCGGCATTCTGATGGTCGGGTTTACCGGAATCTTCCTCGCGGTCAAGATCCCCAGCGATGTGTTCCACGGGAAGAGCCCGGAACCCACCGCCTTCGCGGGCGCGGTATCGATGATCGTCGCCGGCCTGATGCAGGTCATCCCGCTCGACACGTTCTCGTTCGCGGTGAGCGAGTACTCGTTCCTCCAGATCGTCCTCCCGCTCGTCGTCGCGCTCGGCGCGGTCTTCCTCGCGTGGCTCGCCCGTCAGTGGGAGTCGCGCGACCTCGACGCCACGACGTACCCGCCGGCCGTCGGCGGTCTCATCCTCGCCTCTGCCGGCATCGTCTGGCTCGCGGTCCCCTCTCTGTGGTCAACGCTCACGGGGAGTCTCCTCAACACCGTCGGCTTCTCGGCCAGCGCCGGCGCTCGCACCATCGGCGAGGCCCAACCCCCCCTCCAAGACGCCTCCTTCGCCGACTTCGTCCTCTCGCAGTACGGTCTCGCCTTCTTCCTCGCCCTCATAGCCGTCCTCTACATCGTCGCGCGTCCCCTCTATCGCTCCGACGACACGAACCACACGCTGTACATCCCGGCCGCACTTGCCGTGGTCGGCTCCGTCTACGCGGTCCCCCAACTGTACGACGCCGTCGGCGGCGTCGTCGGCGTGAGCTGGCAGGTGATCGGGCTCGCCATCGCCGCGGCCTTGCTCGTCGGCGCGACGTTCCTCGTCGAGTACGACTCGGAGGAGCTCTACTTCGTCGTGTGGGCGGCGTTCATCGGGAGCGCCGCGTTCACGCAGGTTCGCTTCAACTACTACCTCGCGGTGATCGTCGCGGTCGGCGCGGCGTACTTCGTCCAGGTGGCGGTCAACTTCCTCCGGCTTCACACGCTCGACGACGCCCGCGACATCGAGGGATGGCAGGTGATGGGGACGCTCGTCCTCGTCGTCGTCCTGATCGTCCCGCTGGTCGCGATGGCGACGCCGGTGTGGGCCGCGGGCGCGAACACCGGCCCCGGCAGCGTCACGCAGTGGGACGGAAGCCTCCAGTGGATGAACGACGAGACGCCCACGCCGGGCGAACTCGAAGGCGCCGACAACCCCATGGAGCTGTACGGCACCTACGAGCGCCCCGCCGACGGCGACTTCGAGTACCCGGAGGGCGCCTACGGCGTGCAATCGTGGTGGGACTACGGTCACTGGATTACCACGCGCGCCGAGCGCATCCCGAACGCGAACCCGTTCCAGCAGAACGCGGGCGCCGCCGCTGACTACCTGCTCGCACCCAGCGAGGAGGCGTCTCGCGAGGTACTCGCCAGCCAGAGCACCGAAGGCGAGAACACTCGCTACGTGATGGTCGACTGGCAGATGGCCTCGCCGAACTCCAAGTTCGGCGCGCCCGTCACGTTCTACTCGGGCAACGAGACCCGATCGGACTTCAACCGCGTCCTCTACCAGCAGACGGAGCAGGGCGGGTTCCAGACGGTGATGCAGGTGAACACCCAACGGTATCACGAGAGCCAGATGATCCGCCTGTACGAGCACTACGGCAGCGCGGTCGACCCCGAGCCGGTCGTCGTCGACTGGGAGACGCAGAGCGCCCAGACCGCGAGCGGCGAGCAGGTGGAGGTCGACACGCTCCCGAGCGATCCGAGGGCGACGATCCGACAGTTCGACAACGTCTCGGCCGCCCGCGCGTACGTGGAGGAAGACGGGAGCGCCCAGCTCGGCGGGATCGGCAACCTCCCGTCGGAGCGCGTCGAAGCCTTAGAGCACCACCGGCTGGTCCACGCGTCGCAGTCGCAGGGACAGTCGCCCTCGGCGCGACAGGTGCAGATCCTCCAGCAGCTCGGCGTCGACGTCCAGAACGTTCTCGGCGAGTCGGTCCTGCAGGCGTTCCAAGACGACTTCGTGAAGACGTTCGAACGCGTGCCGGGCGCGACGATCGAGGGCTCGGGCGCCGAGCCCGGACAGGAGGTCGAAGCGACCGTCGAACTCGAAAAGCCCACCGGCCAGACGTTCGAGTACACCCAGTACGCCGAGGCGGACGAGAACGGGAACTTCGAGCTGACGGTCCCGTACTCGACGACGGGCTACGACGAGTTCGGCCCCGACAACGGCTACACGAACACGAGCGTCCGCGCGGCCGGTCCGTACAACGTCACCACTGAGGCGACCACCGGCGACGACCGCTACACGACCCAGCGCGTCGGGCAGGTCGCGGTGACCGAGGGGCAAGTCGTCGGCGCGGACGACGCGGCGGCGACGGTCGAACTCGAAGAGGAGGTCATCGACTGCCCAAGCGGCGACCCCGAGTGTCCGATCGACCAGAACGACGGCGGGAGCGGTGACGGAAGCAGTGACGACGGCGGCTCCGGTAACGAGACCGCCTCGCTGGCCGGGGACTCGGCCACCGCCGAGTTGACCGCCCTCGACGGGGCGAGCGCGTAACTCGCCATGGTCGGCCTCCGGGACTGGGCGACGCTGTACCTGAAGGGCGTCGCGATGGGTAGCGCGGACGCGGTCCCCGGCGTCTCCGGCGGCACCATCGCGCTTATCGTCGGCATCTACGAGCGGCTGATCGCGGCGGTCACCGCGATCGATCCCGCGCGGCTCCGACGGCTACTCGCGGGCGTGCGTCCCGCGAACATCCCGGACGCGCGCGCCGCGTTCCACGAGATCGACGGCGCCTTCCTGTTCGTACTCGGCGCGGGGATCGGAACGGCCGTGATCGTCGTGTTGAGCGGCGTCAACTACCTCTTAGCGACCCGTCCGGTCGCGACCTACGGGTTCTTCTTCGGGCTGATCGCGGCGAGCGCGGCTGTGTTGCTCGGCGGGGTCGCGCTCGATACGCCGCGTCGGAAGGCGGCGGCCGTCGCCGGCTTCCTCCTCGCGTTTCTCGCGTCGGGATTCGCTTCGACCGGCCTCGGCAGTTCGCTGCCGGTCGTCTTCGTCGCCGGGGCGGTCGCGGTCAGCGCGATGGTGCTGCCGGGGATCTCCGGGTCGCTGCTGCTCGTCGTGCTCGGCCAGTACGAGTACATGTCGGGGACCGTGAGCCGGGCGGTCGACGGGCTCGTCGCGGTCGCGCGCGGGAACGGGAGCGACGCGCTCGTCGCAACGCTTCCGCCGGTCGCGACGTTCCTCGTCGGCGGCGTCGTCGGCCTGTTCACGATCGCCCACACGGTTCGATACGCGCTCGCCCGCGCCCGGGCCGCGACGCTGGCGTTTCTCGTGAGTCTCGTCGTGGGCGCGCTTCGGGCGCCCCTCGCCGAGGTCTCCATCCGGTTGGCGGAGAGCGGCGAGTCGTGGCGGGCCGCCGCGCCGCGGTTCGCGCTGGCGGCGGTCGCCGGCGCGGCGTTCGTGCTCGTGTTGGACCGGTACTCCGCGGCGATCGAGTACTGATCGCGGTCGCCGGTCATCGGGTTCCGTTTTGAGGGTGACTGAGTCGTCGCGTACCGCAGGTTAAAGTCGGCGCTCGCCAAATCCGGGACCGATGCGAACGCGCCGGACCCTGCTGGCATCTGGTGTCGCCGGACTCGTCGGACTCGCCGGGTGCGCCGCCACGCCACCGACTGCAGACGGCGGAACTCGAGAAGCGACCGGCGACGGCTCGGCCGAGGGCGACGGCGGCTCGGACGCGGGCGAGGCGGATGACGACGCAGACGGCTCCGGCGGGAGCGACGCGACCCGGATCGGATTCGTCGGCGACCTGATGCTCGGCCGGAGCGTCAACGAGCGGTGGGCCGACGACGACTCCGAGAACGTCTGGGGCTCGACGCTGCCACGGCTGCAGGAACTCGACGGGCTGGTCGGGAACCTGGAGTGTTGCGTCTCCGATCGCGGGACGCGTTGGCCGGACAAGGGGTTCTACTTCCGGGCGGCCCCCTCGTTCGCCGTGCCGGCCCTGGAGGCCGCGGGCGCCTCGTTCGTCTCGCTCGCGAACAACCACGTCCTCGACTACGGCGAGCCCGCGCTCCGGGACACCGAGTCGCACTTGACCGAGGCGGGGATCGCACACGCCGGCGCCGGCACCGACGTCGAGTCGGCGCTCGAACCCGCGACCTTCGAAGCGGACGACCTGACCGTCGCGGCGTTCGGCCTCACCGACCAAGCCGAGGAGTTCTCGGCGGGGGCGTCGAAGCCGGGGACCGCGTTCGCGACGCTCGATCCCGCCGTGCCCGCGACCCGCTCGCTCGTCGAGGGACTCCTCGACAGCGCGGCGGAACACGACCCCGACCTCGTCGTCGCCTCGCTCCACTGGGGGCCGAACTGGGAGACCGAACCCCGGGCGGTCCACGAGCGGTTCGGCCGGTGGCTCGTCGAGCAGGGCGTCGACGTGGTCCACGGCCACAGCGCGCACGTCCTCCAAGGCGTCGAGGTGTACCAGGGGCGCCCGATCATCTACGACGCGGCGGACTTCGTCGACGACTACATCAGCTATCAGGACCGCGAGGGCGTCCGAAACAAGCGGACCGCCCTCTTCGAACTGGTCGTGCGCGACGGCGACCTCGACGAGCTGGCCGTCGAGCCGATCGCGATCGCCGACGAGGCGGCGACGCTCGCGGACGACGATATCGCCGAGTGGGTACGCGATACCCTCGCAGAGCGTTCTGAACCGTTTGGGACCGCAGTCGAGCAGAGGGACGACCGGTTGGCGTTCCCGCTGGGAGAGGACTAAACCCTCCCGACGGCTGCTGGCGTCCAAACGCTATTGCGTCGCAGCCGTCAACGACGACCGTGACGAACACCAACCGCGAGTGGCTGTTCGCCGAGCGGCCCGACGGCGAACCCGACATGGACTGCTTCGAACTGCGCGAGACGGACGTACCCTCCCCCGCCACCGGCGAACTCCTCGTTCGGACGCGATTCCTCTCGGTCGACCCGTACATGCGCGGGCGGATGCGCGACGCCGAGTCGTACGCCGAGCCGTGGGACGTGGGCGACGCGCTCAAAGGCGGCATCGTCGGCGAAGTGGTCGAGAGCGCGAGCGACGCGTACGCCGAGGGCGATCTCGTGACGGGCGAGGGGCGGTGGGCCGACTACGCGACCCTCGACGCCGACGACGTCGCGCCGGTCGATCCGACGGTCGCGGACCCGGAGGCGTACCTCGGCGTCCTCGGCATGCCCGGCCGGACCGCCTACTTCGGCCTGCTGGAGGTCGGGGAGCCGAAACCCGGCGACACCGTCGTCGTCTCCGGCGCCGCGGGCGCGGTCGGGTCGGTCGTCGGCCAGATCGCCAAGCGGAACGGCTGTCGCGTGGTCGGATTCGCCGGCAGCGACGAGAAGACGGCGTGGCTCACCGACGAGCTCGGTTTCGACGCCGCGATCAACTACAAGGCGACCGACGACTATCGCGCCGCGCTCGACGAGGCCGCGCCCGACGGCGTGGACGTGTACTTCGACAACGTCGGCGGCCCCATCACGGACGCCGTGTTCACGGAACTGAACCTCGACGCGCGAGTCGCGGTCTGCGGGCAGATCGCGCACTACAACGACGAGGAGGTCCCGACCGGGCCGCGGAAGCTCCCGCAGCTCATCGCGGTGCGAGCGCGGGTCGAGGGGCTGCTCGTCGCCGACTTCGCGACCCGATTCGGCGAGGCGAGCGAGCGACTCGCGCGCTGGGTCGCGAGCGGTGAGCTCCAACACCGCGAGACGGTCGTAGAGGGGTTAGAGAACGCCCCCGACGCCTTCCTCGGGCTCTTTGCGGGCGACAACATCGGCAAGCAGGTGGTGCGGGTGTCGACGGCGGCGGAGTGACGCTCGCGGCGTGAGCGCGGGGCGAAGGGCCTCAGATGGCGGGTCCGATCTCTCCGAGCGCGTCGGCGTCGTCGATCGCCACCGACAGTTCGACCGTGGCCTCGCCCAGCAGTTCGAGGCGGTCGCGGAGGTCGGCGTCGTCGATCGTCCCCTCCTCGAACTGGTCGGCGTCCGCGTAGGTGGCACCGCCCACTGCGTGTGCACCGAAGAACGCGAACGCCGGGCGGAGCTCCTGATCGACCGCGAGGAAGTGGTGGTCCGTCGCGCCGGTCGCGACGAGCCCGACCGCCGCGTTCTCGAAGGGGGCGGCGTCGCCCTGCCACTGGCCTCGCGGAACCATGTCGAGGAGGTTCTTGAGGGCACCCGAGTACGAGCCGCGGTACACCGGCGTTCCGACGACGTAGGCGTCGGCCTCGACGATCCGGTCGAGCGCCTCGGCGGTGTCGCCCTCGTAGTTGTCGATGCCGCGACCGTCGGCGGTTTCGAGGTCGTAGTCGGCGAGGTGGAGTACGTCGGTCTCGACGGCGTGTCGCTCTGCCGCCGCGTCCAACGCGACCTCGACCGCGGTTCGCGTTCGAGAGTCGGCGGAGACGCTGCCGACGATCCCGAGGAGAGTCCGGTCCGCCATCTATCGGGCCACCTTCGCACCGCCGACTTCCTCGATCTCGTCGACCGCGTCGACCTCGTCGGGATCGAGCGGGTCGGCCTCGTCGATCGCCGGGATGATCGTCTCGCCGAAGCGTTCGAGTTCCTTCTCGAAGTCGAGGAACCCCGCGAGGACGATGTCGATCCCGATCGCGTCGAGTTTCCGGACCCGGTCGACGATCTGGTCGTCGGTCCCGATGAGTCCGGTCTTGAAGCCGTCGTTGTACTGCACGAGGTCCTCGAAGTCGGAGTCGGCCCACATCCCTTCGCCCTCATCCGACGACTGGCCGGCCTCCTTCACCTGGTCTTTGAACGCGTCGACCGCCTCGTCGGTGGCGTTCTCGATGATCCCCTCCAGGACCTCCTTCGCCTCCTCTTCGGTGTCGCGCTGGATGACGAACGCGTTCGCGGCGAACCGCGGCGGCTCCGTGCCGAACTCCTCGGCGTACTCCTCGACGTCGTCGATGACGGCGCGGATCTCCTGGAGGCTCCCGCCGTTGATGAAGAGCACGTCGGCGTGTTTCGCGGCCATCTCCCGTGCGGCCTGCGAGTTCCCGCCCTGGAACACCTGCGGGTACGGGTCCTGGATCGGTTTGGGCTCTAGCGGCGCGCCCTCGAACCCGTCGATCCCCTTCCCGATCGTGTAGAACCGACCGTCGTAGGTCGCGCGCTCCTCGGTCCACAGCGCTTTCAGCACCTCTATGAACTCCGACGAGCGGGCGTACCGCTCGTCGTGTTCGAGCCACGGCTGGCCGAAGCCGGTGAACTCCCCCTTGAACCAGCCGGAGACGACGTTGATCGAGAACCGCCCGTCGCTGATGCGATCGGCGGTCGAGATGAAGTTCGCCAGCGGGCCGGGCTCCCACAGGCCGGGGTGGACCGCCCCGATCACGTGTAGCTCGTCGGTCTGCGCCGCGAGCGCGTTGGCGATCGACAGCGCCTCCAGCTGTTTGTCCGCGCCGTAGCTGCCGAAGAACCGAGCCTGTGCGAGCGCGTAGTCGAATCCGACCGACTCCGCCGTGCGGGCGAGATCGAGGTTGTAGTCGTACGTCCAGTCCGTCTCCGTCTCCCAGTCCGAGACGACCAGCCCGCCGCTGACGTTCGGCACCCAGTACGCGAATTCGGTGTCCATACCCGCTCATCTCCCCGTGTCGTCTTAACCCGGTCCTCGTCGGCCAGCTCTGTCGGGGGTCTCCGATAGCGGCCGCGTTTGTGCGGGAACCTCGTCACCGGCAAGAGTTGTCGCGGCTCCGGTGGCTGGGATCGACGGCCCGACATCTCCCGAAATCACTTATAAAAATGGTCGAGGCTCACCCGTTCGCGTCAATGTGTGCGGGACCGGATTCGAACCGGAGGAAGACGTGCTCACTCGCTCCGCTCGTTGCGCGCGACTTCCAGGGTTCGAACCCTGCACCCATTTGCGGCTCACGGGTTGCTCGCCGCAAAATGCGCGGGACCGGATTCGAACCGGCGGACCCCTACGGGATAGCGTCCTAAGCGCTACGCCTTTGGCCTGGCTCGGCAACCCGCGCGCGACCGAGCGTAGGCGAAACCGACTCAAGAACCTGACGAACCGTCGACGGCGACACGCGTACATATCTGCGGTGGCGCGTGCCTGCGAGCACCCGAAGGGTGTGAGGAGCACGCGCGAGGGAGTCGCTGGCGGCGGTAGCCGCCAGCGACAGGGCGAGAGCGGAGCTCTCGCTTGCAACCGGACGCAGTCCGGTGACGAGGCTGGGGAGGCGTGAGGTGCGGTGCCGTGCGGGTGGGTGGGACTCAAAGGGGCAGCCGCGAGGGCGGCGCAGGCGACGTAAGCACTGCAGGGAGGAACGAAGTGAGCGACCGAAGCGCGCAGCGAGCGTGCGTCGCCCTCGCGGCTGGGGCTTTGGAGGTGTTCGCCGTCGATCTGCGCTCAACCGTTTCTAAGCGATCGACTGAGACGCGATCGACACCCTGATCGACGTATAAACAGCCGCTAACAACCCCCGTCACCGCGTATCAACAGTACTCGCAGTCGCAGTACGCCTCACACACCGGGTTGTCGCAGTCGGCGCCGCGAGCCGAGCAGTGCTCTCGGCCGTGCCGGATCAGCAGGACGTGAAGCGGGTAGATCAACTCGTCGGGAACCAGCTCGTCGAGCGCGTCGTGAGCCGCCTGATTCGACACCGACTCCGGTACCAACCCGAACCGCTTAGAGACGCGCTCGACGTGGGTGTCGACCGCCATCGTCGGCTTTCCGAAGTGGAAGTTCAACACGACGCTTGCCGTCTTCGGTCCCACGCCTTTGATCTCCGTGAGCCAGTCTTTCGCGTCGTCGGTCGCCATCGCGTCGAGGAACGCCAGCGAGTACGCGCCGCCGGTCTCCTCGCGGATCGCGGCCAGCGCGCGCTGGATCCGGGCGGCCTTCTGGTCGGCGAGCCCCGCCACGCGGATCGTCTCCTTCAGCGCCTCGTGGTCGGCCGCCTCGATCGCCGCGAAGTCGTCGTACCGGTCGAACAGCGCCTCCGTGGCCCGGCTCGTGTTCTCGTCAGCGACGTTCTGCGAGAGAATCGTCGTCACGAGCTGCCGGACCCCCTCGCCGGGCTCGGCGGTCGGGTCGGCGCCGTGTTCGGCGACGCGGTCAACCGGCTCGTACAGCGACACCAAGTCGTCGTGGAGGTCGCGAACCTCCGTTTCGGTCCACGCGTGCGTCGACATACCCGCTCTACGGGCGGCGCGGACTTGAGAGCGACGACCGAGGGGAGTCGCTCCCGAGCACTCCAGATCTCCCGCGCGACCTTTTTAAGCCGGTGCGCCCAACTGCGGGCATGTACCGAGCGAGCGATCGCGTCGACAACGCGGCGTGGATCGACCGGCTCGACGACGCGTGCGCGACGCTCGACCTCGACGAGGAGACGCTGTCGACGGCGACGGACCTGTTCCTGTCGCGCGCCCCCGATGACGAGCGGGGGAAGCGCGTCGCCGCGGCCGCCAGCCTCTACGCCGCCGCGCTGATCCGCGGCCAGGAGCGGTCGCAGTCCGCCGTCGCCGACGCGATGGACGTCTCCCGACTTTCCGTTCAGAAGCGCTGGAAGCCGATCTTGGAGGACGCCGGCTTCTCGCCGCCGACGTGGTAAATCGGACGGTTCCGGCGTCGACCGTCCTCACGGCCTGTCGCTCCCTTAATCTCGCTTCGGCGTCGCCACGACGCCGAGGTGGTCCTCGTGGAACCGGTCGAGCCGCCCCGTCTCCAGGATCTCGTAAGCCTCCCGAAGCCGGTCGAGCGCGCTCTCGAACACCGTCTCCGGGGCCGCCGTCACGTCTTCGCTGCGCGCCTTGATCGCCAGTAGCAACCGCCCGTCGTCGGCGAGGAACCGCGCGTTGCGAACGGCGACCTCGGCCTGCCCGCGCGTCGCCACGTCCTGCACGATCGCGTCCACGTCGCTCTCGACGACGTGCGCGTAGCGGGTCGGCGTCCGCGCGTCCTTTAAAAGCGGGAACAGCCGCTCCCGGGGCTCGGCCGCCTCGACGAGGTCCCGCGCCGGCCGCGGCGCGAACTCCACCGCGTACGTCGGCCCCGCGAAGTCCGCGACGTGGCTGACGGTCGTCCCGCTGGCCGCGCCGAGGTAGAGCACCGCCTCGCCGCCGGACAGCCCCGTCTCGAACCCGAGCTCGAACATCCCTCCGAGCTTCGAGCGGCCGGGGTCCCACGCGCGCCACCCGTCCGCCGTCGGCTCGCCGTACACCGGCGGGCCGCTGGTCGCCAGCCGAGTCTCCCCGTCGATCTCGCGGCGCTCGACACCCGCCGGCAGGTCGGGGTCGGTCATGCGTCGCCCTCCGTGTCGGCGTCGGTGTCGCCGCCGCCGTCGCTCCCACCGTCTCCGCTACCGTCCCCCTCCTCCGCACGCGCTCGGATCGTCGCCATCCGCTCGCGGAGCTCCTCGTGGAGCGTCTCGCGGCGCTCGCCCGAGTAGTGGTCCACTCGGGCCGCGAGCGTCAGCTTGCCCGCGAGCGCCCGCGAAGCCGATCCCCGGTCCTCGGGTCGCGTGTTCCGCACGTACTCGTGCGTGTAGATGATCCCGTGTTTCGGCGAGGGAGCGCGCCCGGAGAGGTGCGCGAACAGGGCGTCCTCCGCGCCGAGCACCTGCACGGTCCCCGAGGGCTTCTTCGCGAGCGGCTCCAGTCCGCCCGCGAGCGCGATCAGCCGCGCCGCGAGCTCCGGACCGGCCATCTCGGCGAGGTTCGGCGCCACCGCCGGAGCGATCCGGTCGATCGTCTCGGCGAGCGCGTCGCGCTCCGCGGCGAGGTCGACGACGCGCGCCGCGAGCGAGACGGCGCGCCGCTCCAGCTCGCCGTCGGGCTCGCGCTCCGCCACGGCGCGAGCGCCCTCGATCCCCGGTTCGGCGTCGTCGAACAGGCTCCCGGCCCACTCCGCGGCGCGCTCGGCCAGCTCGTTGGCGGTGCGCTCGCAGTCGTCCATCGCCCGCACGGCGTGGATCAGCTGCTGGTCGTCGGCGCGCTCGCGCTCGCGGACCGCCTCGCGGGTCGCGGCCACGGTCGCCTCGTGGAGGCGGTCGTAGTAGTAGTCGCTCGAGCCCGCGAACCCGGAGTCCACCGCGAGTCCGGGCCAGTCGCGCGGCTGGTCGGCCTCGCCGTCGAGGATCCGGGCGCGGAGCGCCGACTCGTCGTCCGTCGCCTCGGAGCCGGCCGGCGAGCCGCCCGCGAACCAGCCGGCGTCCGCGCTGTCGTCGGTGTCGGTCATTGCCCGTGGCTACTTCGTCCGGTCGTATAGGCGTTCCCGAAACGACGGCGGGGCTACTCGGCGTGAAAAACGGAACCGCTGCTGCTACTCGTCGGCCAGTTCGATCGTCGCGGCCGCGTCGTCGGCGTCGTTCGCGTCGTCACCGTCGGACCGGAACTCCGCGAAGACGCCGTCGGGGTTGCTCCGCACGTCGGCGAGCGTCGCACCCGCGAGCCCGCCGAGCGCGCCGCCGGTGCTCGCCGCGTTTCGGCTGACCAGTCCGCCGACGGCGGCGCCGACCGCCGCCCCAACCGCCGCGTACTTCGCTCGGGACAGCGCGCCCTTGATTCGGGATCTCATACGCCACACTTCGTTGCGGGATCTCAAAAACCTGTCGTCGGTGTAAGGACGGAAAAATCGCGGCGAGCTCACTGCAACCGCTTCGTCGTCTCCACGAGGGGATGGCGCGCGTAGTCGACGACTTCGATGTCGGTGATATCGTCGAGTCCCTCCTTCTCGGCGGTTTTGGCCATCCCGAGATCGACGGGGTGATCGGGAACGATCACGTACGCGTCCATCTCGTCGATCCCCGCCTCGTGGGCCGCCATCACGCGGTGGTGGCCGTCGGCGAGGTGGAGCGTCCCGCCGTTGTCGATGACGACGAGCGGCTCCGCCAGCCCGCGCTCCAGCTCGTACTTCCGCCCCTCCAGCTCGTCGGCGTACACGCGGGCCTGCGTCGGCGTGAGGTCGGTGAGTTCCACCTCGCGGCGCTCCTCGGAGAGCCCGACGCCGTGGATCTGTTCGAGCGTGCGCATCAGTTTGCCCACCTTGCTCGGCGTGGCGCGCTCGATCTGCGAGCGGACCACGTCCGTGTTCGAGATGATCCCGACGAGGTTGTCCGCGTCGTCGACGACCGGGAGCCGCTGGATCCCGGACCGGAGGATGACGCGCGCGGCGTCGGTCACCTTCATGTCCGGGTGCGCCACGATGAGGTCGTCGGACATCACGGTGAAGACGGGGGCCTCGTCGTCGGCGAGCAGGAGGTCAGCGGCCGAGACGAACCCCTCGACCGTCCGGCCCTGCGTGACGGGGAACCCGTTGTGGCCGTCGCTTTCCGCCATGCGTCGTGCGACCGACTCCACCGTCTCGTCGGGGCTCACGGTTTCGACGTCGCGGGTCATGTACTCGCCGACGGTCGGTTTCCCGCTCATCGTCAGGCGTTGGCTCCGGCGGATTAAAAAGGGGATGGAGGCGTCCTCACTTCGCGCCGTCCCGCTCAGGTCCCCACGGAACGGGTTCCGAGGCCTCGTGGGCGAGGAACTCCACCACGTTGACGACGTAGTGCGCGACGACGACCGCGAGGAGGCTGCCGGTGGCGACGAACAGCCCCGCGAGCGCGAGGCCGAGCCCGACGGCAACGGCGATCCCGAGCCACCCCTGCGCGCCGTGACCGAGTCCGAACGCGACCGACGAGGCGGCGACGAGGAGCCACGGGTCAGTCGCGAAGCCGACCGCGAGCGCACCCACCAGCGCGCCGCGGAACAGCGCCTCCTCGAAGACCGCAACGACCGGGAGCGAGACGGCTAAGAGCAGGACCCACTCGTCGGACCCGGTGGGTGCCATCGCCTCGCGGAGCCGCGTCGAGGGCGCGACGCCGGCCCGGGCGCCCAGCCGCGCGGCCGCCTCGTTGCCGGCGGCCAAGACGAGCCCCGCGCCGACGCCGAGGGCGACGAGCCCGGGGCTCCCGAGAGAGGCGACCGCCGGCGCGCCGAGCGTCGGGTGCGCCCCGCCGATCCCGAACGCCGACGCCGGCACTGCGGCCCACCACGCGATCGCGACGAGGACGGCCAGTGCGAGCGCCTGCGAGGCGGCCGCGTTGGCTAGCAACAGGCGCGTCGTGAGGATCGGTCGGTCTCGCTGGTCCCGCCGGTCGGCGTTCGAGGGCGAGCCGGCGTCATCGTCGCGGTCGACACCGGCGACGTCGCTCCGCGAATCGACGAGCCGGGCGCTCTCGAGGAGGCGTCGAGAGCGGCGGGCGAAGAACAGGAGCAGCAGCGTCAGGGCGACGACGCAGGCCGCGAACGTCGCCCAGTCGGACATCGGAGCGGTTGGGGGACGCTACCCTACTGCGGGCTCGGGCTGGAGGGACCGGAGACGCTCCCCTCCTTCAGCGTCGACCCCGTGATCGACTTCAGCCGGGAGACGAGCGAGTCCTTCTCGGTCTCGCCCTCCAGGGCGATGTCGAGGACCTCGCTGATGTGCGAGACCGGGATGACCTCGATCATGTCCTCGTACTCGTCTTCGATCATCACGTCCTGCTCGTTCGCCTGCGGGATGATGACCCGGGTACAGCCGGCCTTCGCGGCCGCCTCGATCTTGTGGGTGACGCCGCCGACGGGGAGCACGTCGCCCCGCACCGACAGCGAGCCCGTCATCGCGAGGCTCTGGTCGACGCCGACGTTCTCCAGCGCGGAGATGACCGCGGTCGCGACCGTGATGGACGCGGAGTCGCCGTCGACGCCCTGCTGGCCCGCCTGCACGAACTGGATGTGGATGTCCATCTCCGAGATGTTCTCGTCGGAGAACTTCTTGATGATCGCGGAGACGTTCGACACCGACTCCTGTGCCATCTCCTTCAGCTGACCCGTGGCGATCACTTCGCCGGGCCCCTGCGAGGGCGCGACCTCGGCCATCACCGGGAGCATGATCCCGGAGTCCTCGCCCATCACGGCGAGCCCGTTGACGCGGCCGACGACGTAGCCGTCGGAGACCTGCAGCTCGTAGTCCTTCCGGCGCTCGATGAAGTCGTCCGCGAGCTGCTGTTCGATGGAGCGCGAGCGCCCCTTCGCCTGCAGCACGTGATCGCGGGTGGTCAGCTCGGCGTCCTCGCCGCGGGCGATGTCGCCGGCGACGCGGACGAGCCCGCCGAGGTTCCGGAACAGGAGGGTGAGGTGGCCCTTCCGGCCGGAGCGGCGCTTGGCCTCGAGGATGACCTCCTCGATGGCATCGGCCGAGAACTCCGGCAGGCGACCGTCCTTCGCGACCTCTTGGGCGATGAACCGGACGTACTTCCGACGCATCTCGGGGGTGTCCTCGATGGTGTCCTCCATGTACACCTCGTAGCCGTACCCCTTGATACGGCTGCGGAGCGCCGGGTGCATGTTCTCCATCGCGTCGAGGTTCCCGGCCGCGATCATGACGAAGTCGGTCGGGACGGGCTCGGTCTGGACCATCGCGCCCGAGGAGCGCTCGGACTGGCCCGTGATCGAGAACTCGCCCTCCTGGATCGCCGTCATGAGGTGCTGCTGGCTGCGGATGTCGAGCGTGTTGATCTCGTCGACGAACAGCACGCCCTTGTTCGCCTTGTGGATGGCGCCCGCCTCGACGCGGTCGTGGCTGGGCGTCTCCATCCCGCCGGACTGGAACGGGTCGTGCCGGACGTCGCCGAGCAGCGCGCCGGCGTGCGCGCCGGTCGCGTCGCGGAACGGCGCGGTCTTCGTGTCGCCGTTGTTCACCAGCAGGTTCGGGATCATCGCGTCCGACCCGCGGTTCAGGTAGCGGAAGACGAGGTAGACGACCCCGGCGGCGATGATGCCGACGAGGATCTGGCCGACGATGATGAGCGCGTAGCCCAGCACGACGGCGATGATTATCCACATCAACAGCGACCGCATCTGGTTGCGCTTGCGCGCCTCCTCGCGGTGCGCGTCGACGATCTGGTCGCCCTTACCGGCGGGGACCGTCCGGACCTTCGGCTTGTTGCCGTCGTCCGGGTTGTGGTAGACCAGCACGTCCTGCAGCTCCTCTTTCGGGAGCAGCTCGGACATCGCCTTCGCGAGCATCGACTTCCCGGTCCCGGGTGAGCCGATCATCATCACGTGGCGGCGCTGCTTGGCCGCCTTGATGATCACGTCGCGGGCGTGCTCCTGCCCGATGACCTGGTCGACGAGGCGGTCGGGTATTTCGAGTTCGGCGGTCGTGTCGATCTTGAGGCCGCCGAGGAGGTCGTCCTCGTCGGGGTCCTCCTCGATCTCGGCGCCCTCGACCTCGACGGAGCTGCCGAGCTCGTCGATGCCGCCGCCCTCGTTCGCTTCGGTGACACCCTCGGGGGTGGCGCCGTTCGCTTCCTCGGGGCCCGTCCCGGCGCCGTCCGATTCGGGTTCGTCGACGACGACCCCGTCGTCCCAGACCTCGTCGGGCTCGGCCGGTTCATCGGCGACCGACTCCTCCTCGGAGGTCGGATCGCCGGCACCGTCGGGCGCGTCGACGCCGTCGTCCGCCGGTGCGCGGGCGCCGTCGTCGCGGGCGTCCTCGCCGTTCCCCGTCGAGTCCGGGGTCCCGACGCCGGACTCGTCCGGCTCCTCGGGGTCCTCGGTCGGCGGGTCGTTCGCGTCCTTTTCGTTGCTCATAGAATCGGTTTCGCTACGAAAAACGAAGGGTCGGCAACTGATATACTTTCTCCCCGCGGACGATCGGTGTACAATTCCAAGAACAAGCGCTATACGGTCCATATCACGCGATATCACCTGTTGCCGGCTCCCACGAGGTTTATAAACGAGGCTCCCGCTACGTGGATCCATGCGCGGGTTCTACATCGGGCGGTATCAACCGTTTCACGACGGCCACCGACACATGGTCGAGGAGATCGCGGCCGAGGTCGACGAGCTCGTGTTGGGGATCGGTTCGGCCGGGGACTCCCACACCACCCGGAACCCGTTCACGGCCGGCGAACGCGTGATGATGGTGACGAAGGCCGTCCAAGAACTCGACGTCACCACCTACGTCGTTCCCATCGAGGACCTCGACCGCAACTCCGTGTGGGTGAGCCACGTCCAGAGCATGACCCCGCGGTTCGACGTGGCGTACTCGAACAACCCGCTCGTCGTTCGGCTGTTCGAGGAGGCAGGCGTCGAGGTGCGCCAGTCGCCGATGTTCCGCCGCGACGTGCTGGAGGGGACCGAGCTTCGCGAGCGGATGATCCACGGCCGCGACTGGACCGATCTCGTCCCCGACGCCGTCGTCGAGGTGATCCGCGAGGTCGACGGCGTCGAGCGCATTCGCCGGATCGCCGAGACCGATTCGATAGGGAACGAGCCGTCCGACGCGTAGCCGGCGGCCGCTCGCCGCCACTCCCGCTGTGAATTCCCGTCCGCTCCACCGTCCTTTTAAGAGCGAGCCGAACCGCCGATCGTCTATGATCACGCTCGCCTCCGACTTCGGTTCGCCGTACCCGGCCGCGATGAAGGGAGTGATTCGACGCCACACCGACGCCGAACTGATCGACGTCGCTCACGACCTGCCGCGCGGCGATCCGCGGGCGGCCGCCTTCTGGCTCCGGTTCGTGCTCCCCGAGTTCCCGCCGGCCGTCCACTGCGCGGTGATCGATCCGGGCGTCGGCACCGACCGCGACGCGCTGGTCGTGCGCGCCGGCTCGCACGTCCTCGTCGCTCCCGACAACGGGCTCGCGATGCCGCCGGCTCGGGCGCTCGCGGGGGAGAAGAAAGGGAAAGAAGAAGCGATGGAAGGGGTAGGGGAAGCGATGGGAGGGGAGGAGACAGCGATCGAGGCGTTCGTCGTCGACGTCGACGAGCCGGCGAGCGAGACGTTCCACGGTCGCGACGTGTTCGCGCCGACCGCGGCCCGAATCCGGGTGGCGCTCGACGGCGCCCCGGCGGAGGCCACGCCCGGGGAGGTCTCCGAGGTGCTCACGTCGATGGACGACCTCTCGCCGGCGACCGACCCGGTCGACCTCGTCCTCCCGGAGCCGAGCGTCGAGCGCGACGACGCGGGCGACCCGGTCGCCGTCGAGGGCGAGGTGCTCGCGATCGACCGGTTCGGCAACGTCGTCACCAACGTCCCGGGCGAGCTGATCCGCGGCCGCGACTGGGTCCGGATCAACGAGGACCTCACCCCGGTCGCCGAGACGTTCGGCGCGGTCGACCCGGGCGAGCGGCTCGTCACCGTCGGGAGCCACGGCTACGTCGAGTGCGACGTGAACGACGGGCGCGGCGACGGCGCGTTCGACCTCCGGCCCGGGGACTCGGTGCGGATCGTCGCCGACAACGTGAGCCTGTAGCGGGGGCGACCCCCGTCAAGCGGACTCACCTCTCCCGGGGAGCCGATCAATCCCGTCGGTACCAGACGTCGACGTGGCAGTCGGGACCCCACGATTTCCCGACGATATCGAGCGAGCCGCCGCCGGTGACGTCGACGGCCTTCGCTTCGTGGGTCGCGATACCGCGCTCGATCTCGACGCGGTCGAATCCCTCGTCGGTGTTCCGGTAGACGAACATCCGCGGATCCGCTTCCCCGCCCAGACCCATCTCGGCGACGAGCAGGTCGGGCCGGCCGTCGTCGTCGAAGTCTTCGATCTGGATCGTGTGTGGATTATACAGGTCGTCATCGAGCGTCGTCACGGACCAGTCCGGCGGATCGAACACGCCGAGTCGCCCCCGCCGGTCCCCTTGGTACGGGAGGTCACCTTCGGTCACAACGATCTCCGCGTCGCCGTCGCCGTCGAGGTCCGCGACACCAACCCGCGTCCACTGCCAGTCGTCACCGAGGCGCTCGCGGTCCCACTCGTCCGCGGACCCGTTCCGCCGAAACACGTTCGGTCCGGCGATGAGTTCGGTCGTCCCGTCGTCGTCGAGGTCGGTTACGGCGACGCCTTCGACGTTCAGGCCCTCGGCGATCACGTGTCGGTGATCGTCGGGCCAGGGAGAGACGGAGGGGTCTTCGGGGACGTCGTAGTAGCAGACCGTCTCGCTCTGCTGTGAGAGGACGACGACTTCCGGCTCGCCGTCGTCGTCTATGTCGGCGATCGCCGTGTCGTGGTACTTCCGGAACTCGTCGGTGATCAAGTGGCGGGTCCAGGTCCGTCGCGGATTCGACGGGATCTCGAACCAGTAGAGGTCGCTCCCGCCGTTCTGCCCGACCACGAGTTCGGGCGTCCCGTCGCCGTCGAGGTCACCGATCGATCCGCCGACCGAGAGGTCGGGGGCCCGTGCGACCTCGTGGCGCTCCCAACCGGGGTTCTCGTACCAGAACACGTTGGATTCAAGACGTTTGATCGCGGCTCCGACAACCGGCAGGTACCGGAGTATGACCCGTTTGCCGAGTATGTTCACCGGCTTCTTCTCGCCCATTCCCCCGACGAGTACGTCGGGCCGTCCGTTGCCAGTGAGGTCGGGCGTGAGGCAGAATCCGAGTCGACCGCAGGGAGGGTCGTCATCGATGCGTTCGTGTTGGAATTCCATACGGAATCTTCGAATCGTCCGACCAAGAGTAAACGCATCTTAAACGTGCCAGAACCGTTCGATCCGCCCGTCCATCGCCCGGTCGGCCGTCGATTTCGGAGCCATCGGGACGAACACGGCGAAACGGTGACTTCTGATCGTTCAAAAGCCCATAACAATATTCGTACTCCGTCTCGTCGCTCGTATGGCACCCGAAAACGCGACCGAACGGTGGCGATGACCGACTCCGACGACGATCGGATCACGGTGCTGATGTGCCCGGATTACAGGGAGTCGAACCCGTATCAGTCCGAGCTGATCGACGCGTTAGAGGCCCGTGGCGTCGACGTCTCGACGACAAACGGCGGCTGGGCGTTTCCGCTTCTCGCGGGCGTCCGTCGTCACGGGGTGCCGGACGTCCTCCACCTCCACTGGCTCCACCGCTTCGTCATCACCAAACGCCGGTTTCCCGCCGTATTCGCCGTGCTGCTCGGCGTGAGGCTGTGTTTCGAGCTTATTCTGTTGCGGACGCTCGGGGTCCGGCTCGTCTGGACCGTCCACAACCTCTTGGATCACGAACGGAGTGCCCCGCGCAGCGAACTCGTGATCAGACACGCGGTCGCGTGGCTCGCCGACAGGCTCGTCGTCCACTGCGAAGCGGCGGGCGCGTTGGTCGCGGAGACGTACCGGCTTCCCGAACGAGTCTCGGACCGCATCCGCGTCGTGGCCCACGGCAACTTCGCGGATGTCTACGAGAACGACGTGTCGCAGTCGACGGCCCGCGAGCGTCTCGACCTCCCTTCAGACGTCCCGGTCGTCGCCTTCTTCGGGCTGATACGGCCCTACAAGAACGTCCCGGAGCTGATCGAGACGTTCGAACACGTTCCCGGAGATGCGAGGCTCCTCGTCGTCGGAAATCCGTGGAACGAAGACGTGTCGGATCGCGTGCGCGAGGCCAGCGCCGACGACGATCGGGTACACACGGTCCTCGAATACGTTCCCGAAGACGAGATACAGGTGTATATGCGGGCTACGGACGCGGTGGTCCTCCCCTTCGACTCGGTACTCACCTCCGGGAGCGCGGTCCTGGCGATGACGTTCGGCCGCGCCGTCGTGGCGCCGGTGATGGGGTGTCTCCCCGGACTGATCGGACCCGATGGCGGATATCTCTATGACCCCGGCGATCCCGACGGGCTCCGAGTCGCGCTCCGGAAGGCGGTCGACGATCGCGATCGGCTACGAGAGATGGGGCGACGGAACCGGAAGGCGGCTCAGAGTCTCGACTGGGATCGAATTGCCAAACGGACGCGAGACGTGTACGCGTGAGAAGCAGCGCGAGCGTGTCGTTGCTGATACTGTCGGTCGTCAGATCTTCCGAATAGCGACGACCAACGACGTGAAGCGGGCCGGTAACCGCGACGGAGCGGAGCCGGCAAACGCTACGATCGGCAACGCGATCACGTGCCGGAATCATCTCCGGAGAGTATCTGTGTCTCGGTCAGAGGAGTCAGGTTCAGATAACTAGTTATGAGAAGTATTGAAACCAACGACCGGGCGTTGAATATCCGGCTGGAGCGTCGTCGGTGGATTAGCGGTCAGAGTGTCGGATTCATCCCGCGCCTAAAGGCGCGGGTATTCTCCCTGCTCTTTATAAACCGCCTAACGAAGTCCATATCGGTCTGAACAACGGTCACAGATAGTGCCGTCGTCGACCTCGCGCACGAGACCGGATCCAGCACCGACGTCGGTCTGTCAACCCTCTCGTCCGACGAGGAATCGTCGAGACGGGCGGGTTGAGAGAGACGAGACCAATAGAACGAATAGATGATTAATAGTTCATCCAATCGAATACTCTCGTGGGACGTTATCGCGGTCCTCGGCTACACCGCGGCGGTCCTCCCATTCCAGTGGGTCGGACTCCAGTCACCGATCCGGGTTGTCCTCCTCGCGCCGGTACTGCTGTTCCTACCGGGGTTCACACTCAGTACGGTGCTGTTCCCGGGACGACCGGCCGAAGACGGGTCGACGGAGAACGATGAGAGCTCGCGGGTCGGCCTCGTTGAGCGTGCCGCGATCTCAGTGGGGACGAGTGTCGGGCTGCTCCCGCTGTTCGCGTTCGCGTTCGACCTCGTTCTCGGACAGGTCGTCGGTCCGACAGTCGCCGTCGCGGCCGTCTTTTCGGCGGGTATGGCTCTCGTCGGCGGACACCGACGGTCACGGCTATCCGAACGCGACCGCTTCGAAGTCCCGATCGGGAGGTGGATCGGAGAGATCACGACGGCGGTAACGGACGATTCGACTGGGGCCGCCGTGGTCAACGTCGTGCTCGTGGTCAGCGTACTGCTGGCCATCGGAGCCGTCGGGATAGCCTTCGCCGTCCCGCAGGAAGGCGCAACGTTCACCGACTTTTCCGTCGGAAGCGATCGGGACGGCGAGTTCGTTACCGACGACTACCCGAACGACCTCGCGGTCGGCGAGAGTACCGAGCTGGCCGTTCTCATCGAGAACAACGAGGGCGAACCCACTGAGTACTCCGTTGTGGCGCGCTTCGAGCGAGTTCAAGGTGGAACGGTAACTGCCATCGAGGACGCCGGTGCGTTCACGGTGACCGTCGACCCGGGGAATTCCGTTACCGAGAGTCACAGTGTGAGTCGATCGATAACGGGTGATAGCGTCCGACTCCGATTCTTCCTGTACCGGGGTGACCCGCCGACCGACCCGGGGCCTGAAACCGCGTACCGATCGGTTCACGTCTGGGTAGACGTCGAATAGGGGGACGATATCGATCCGGACGTCCGGACTCAGACTCCCGTCGGAGAGTGCGGTCCGCGGTGTCGAACTCAGCCGCGAACCCACTTTCGACAGCGTCTGGAGCGGTCACTCGCAGCGATGAAGTCGTCCATAACAAAGTGCGTGTCGCTGTTTCAACCGGTACGTTGCAGGGATGGGACACAGCCCGCGGTAGTCCCTGATCGAGACGAACAATGTATCCGATCGACCCACGAGACACAAGGCGTCTTTGCGAATCGGTGACCACCGACAGCGTCCGCTCTGTCGGTGCGAACGAACGGATCCCCCGTGGATGGGGTCCGAAATGACCCGAACAAACGTCTGGCTCGATCTGATAAGTCCGTCACATCCGTTCCTTTTTCAGGGACTACTGGACGGTCTGTCGGACATCACGTTCCGGACGACCGTTCGGAAGAAGACTGAGACCGTCGACCTCGCCCGCGAGGCGGGGTTCGATTTTGAGACGCTGGGCCGTGATTTCGAGAGCGTCACCCTGCGGACGGCGGCCGTTCCGCTTCGCACACTCCAGGTCGCCGTGCAGGCGCCGACCGCGGACGTGTCGCTGTCGGCCCGAAACGCGATGTGTGTGTTGGCGTCGCGAGCACGAGGGATTCCGTCGATCCACTTCACCGACAACGATATCACGGCGTACGTCGACGCGCCGCTCGTCGAGCGGTCGTTCTGTCGGTTCAGGGCGACCGCAACCCATCACGTCGTCCCGTCGGCGTTCCAAACTTCGGAGCTGACGCGATGGGGAACAGATCCGAGCCAGATCCACACGTACGACGGCTACAAGGAGGACATCTACGTTGCGAACTTCGAGCCCGACGAGTCGTTCACCGAGAGGCTCCCCTTCGAGACCTACGTTGTACTCCGCCCCGAGGCGCTGGGTGCGGCCTACGTCGACGAGGAAGAGTCGCTCGTTCCCCAGCTACTGGAAGCGCTCACGGCGGCGGAGGCCAACGTCGTTTACCTTCCGCGCAGGTCCGGAGACCGACCGCATGCAGAGCCGTATCCGGACGACCGTGTACACGTCCCAGACGGTGCGCTTGACGGCCTCCAGCTCGCCTGGCATTCCGACGGCGTCCTGACCGGGTCGGGAACGATGGCACGGGAAGCGGCCTGTATGGGGAAGCCGGCCGTCTCTTTCTTCCCCGGACCGCTGCTGTCGGTTGACCGGTCGATGGTCGAGGACGGGCTGATCGTTCACTCTCGCGACCCCGACGAAATCGCCTCGTATCTGGCCTCCGTCGGAACCACGGAGCGGATGCCGGACCGGGAGCGATGCTTCCAAGTCCGCGAAGAGGCGTCCTCGCTCGTTCGAGCGTTGATCGAGAACCCCGAGAACCCGGCGCTCGGCTCACGTTCGGGGGCGGCCGAACGCCCCGATCTGCACCGAGCGGAATAGTTTCGTTCGGCCCATGACGATCCAGCCGGATACGATCGGGGTCGAGACGAGACGGGCCGGGGAAACCGCTCCATAACTTACTGACGCCGATCCAAGAGACGGACGAATGGGGCAGGACGCACATCGCACGGACGGTCCCGCCGATCGACCGCGGGCGGAGTCCGCGATCGGGACGAACGCGAATGAGGTGGTGACTGGGCCGGAATGGGAGGGTCCGATGGCAGCGGACAGGAGTCGAGAAGGCTCCGATATCTCTACGGGCGACGTAGATGGCGTGTTTGATATGTCTGAACGCGGTGGTTTCGGCTCTCAATCTGGTCCGGTAGTCGCGGGGTACGACACGGCGGCCGTCTGCCGAAACGCCCTCGCGTGGGCCCGGGAGCGCGACTATTCCGGGTACGACCCGTACGATGGACTGAACAGTCCGATTCTCTCCGCGCTCTCTCGACACTGGCTGCTCCGGCTGTTGTCGATCCACGGCGTCCAGAAGTTCCCGCTGAACCTCAGGCCGTACCTCGGCATCCCCGAGCAACGGAATCCGAAGGGGGTGGGCCTGTTCGCCAGCGCGTACCTGAACGAGTACGAACGGACGGGCGAGAACGCCGCCCTCAGAGAGGCTGAACGGTTGCTGGAGTGGCTCTCGGACAACCGGTCGCCGGCGTTCGATCGCTCGTCGTGGGGCTACAACTTCGACTGGCAGAACTCGACGAAGTTCTTCCTCCCGGCGACTCACCCGTGCGGGGTCGTCACCGTGTTCTGTACCCGTCCGTTCCTCCGCCATTACGACTTGACGGGCTTCGATCGGTCGCTTGCGGTGGCTCACGACGCGGCCACATTCCTCCTCGAAGACATCGGGACGGAGTCCGTCAACGGGTATGAGGTCCTCACGTACACGCCGTACGACTCGTACGTGGCGGTCAACGCGAACGCTCTCGCGGCTGACCTCCTCTGGCGAGTGGGTCAGCGAGTCGACGACGAAACATTCCTCAACCGCGCACAGGAGCTGTTCGCGTTCGTCGTCGACGCGCAGACCGAGGTGGGCGGCTGGCACTACTCCGTCCCGGCGTCGGATTCACACTTGGGGTACGACAACTTCCATACGGGATTTGTTCTCGAGAGCCTCAGGCGGTACGCCCACAGTCGAGACCGAGATGACCCGGTCAGGGAGGCGTACGAACGGGGGATGCGATTCCACCGCGAAAATCACTTCGAGGACGACGGGGCGCCGAAGTTCGAGGACGACCAGTCACGTCCCTACGATATCCATGCCGCCGCGCAGGCACTCGTCACGTTCACGGATCGCGACAACGCGGAGGACGCTGCACTCGCCAGAGACGTCCTCGAGTGGACACTGGATCGACTGTACGACCCGGAGGGGTACTTTTACCGGCGGATCGGCCGATTCGTGACCGATAAGACCCCGTACATTCGGTGGAACCAAGCGTGGATGTGTCTGGCCCTGTCGGAGTACCTGAACGAACGAGACGAGGCTCGGCAAAATATGGGCGACGGGCGGTGAGCGTCGTTTCGGCTCGAATCCGTCTTCCGAGCCGCATTGGGGGATTAAGACGCAGTTAACAATTTCTCCCGAACTCCGAGGTGTCCCAATGAGCGTACGCACGGGGCCCGATCGCGGCGGCTCGAACCGGGTGTGGCGGAAGCTGCTCCTCGCCGTCGGGTTCATCGCTGTCGCTATCGGCACGATCGTCGCGTGGCAGTCGCCGGCGACGGGCTACGAGGTGTCGGTGTACGCGGGGACGCCGCTGATCTTCTGGGTCGGCGTCTCGATCGGCTTTCTCTCCGCGGCGACAGTCACGCTGGCGTCGTGTCGCGATCGGATCGCCGGGGTGTCGGTGGGGCTCGGAGCCCTGACCGCGATCGCGATCGGTTCACTCCCGGTCATTCGCAGCTACCGGTTCTACGGCCGCGCCGATTCGATGACCCACCTCGGCTGGGCCGCCGATCTGATGTCGGGACGGATGCGGTTCGGCGACCTCTTTTATCCCGGCGGACATAGCACGACCACGCTGTTGGCCGATTCGATGGGACTTCCCATCGAACGAGCAATGATCCTCTTTGCGGCGCTGTACTTCGCGCTCCATGTGGCTTTCATCCCGCTCGTCGCGAAGGCGCTCTTTGAGGACGGCCGCCTGACCGTCATTGCAGCGTTTTCCGGATTCATGATGTTACCGATAAATCAGATCAGCAGCGGACTGTACTTCCACACTTATTCGATGGCAACGTTGTTTTTCCCGGTGTTCTTGTACGCCTTGGTGAAACATCTCACGAGCAAACCAAAGGACGGACCGCTGATTGGGCGTATCGGCGCGTGGAATATCGTGATCGCGGTTCTCGGTGCCGTTTTAGTGATCACTCACCCACAGCTCGCGCTGAACGTCGTCATCCTTCTCGGAACCCTCGTGGTGTTACACCTGGTCTTCCGGAACCGTCGCAACCTGTTCGTTTCGAATCTCCGCCCCGTCTACGGCGTGTTCGTGTTCATCGGCGTCTGCTGGGTGGTGTGGGTCGTTCAGTTCGGCAGAGTGTTCGATGTCGGTGAACGAGTCATGTTAGCGACGTATGACACCCTCTTCGGAGCTGCACAGGCCGGCGGGGGGAACGTCGGGAGCCAAGTCGACTCGGCGCGGTCAGTCGAGGCGACCCTCTTCGAACTGTTCGTGAAGCTCTTTTTAGTGCCGGCGGTGTACTCGCTGCTCGGAACCCTCGCGGTCGTGGTGTCGCTTCGGACCCCCCTCGTCGGCACCGATCGAAGCGAACGGGCTACCGAGGTCGAACACAGGGGCCGGTCCGTCGTCACCTACTTCGGGTCCGCGGGCCTCGTTCTCGGTCCGTTCTTCCTGGCGCACTTCATGGGCCCGGTTTCTCACCTCTTTTTCAGGCACTACGGGTTCGCGATGGTGTTCGTCGCCGTTCTCGGCGCCGCCATGATCCACCGTCTCGGGACGCTGATTCCGACGGGGCGGTGGTTGGCCGTGGCAAAGCCGCTCGCGCTCGGACTCCTGGCCGTCGCGCTGGTGTTGTCGCTGTTAACGCTGTTCGCGTCGCCGTACATGTATAACGCCTCACACCACGTGACTGACCAGCACATGAGCGGCTACGAGGCGGCGATCGAGTACCGCGGCGAAGACGTCCAGTGGAGCGGTATCCGACGAGGTCCGGGACGGGAATTCGACGCCCTAGTGCCGGGCGTCGGACTGTACACTCGCCCCGCGGTTAGTACGGGCGTGTCCACCAGAGGCGACGACGACCTCCGGTTGCTGCTCGAGGGAGCGGCGGACGAGGCCAGATACCTACCCGTATCACGGAGCGACATCGACCGAGAGGTGACCGCGTATCGTGAGCTCCGCTACTCGGAGTCGATGCTCGAGTCGATCGGCAGTCGGTCCGGCGTCCACCACGTCCACGACAACGGCGAGTTCGATCTCTACTACGTTACGCCGCGAAACAACGAGACGGCGACCGGTGGGGCCGGATGACCGGACTGAAGCTCGGCGGCGTCGCGGACGGGGTCGTCCACGCGACGCGCGGACTGTCGACCGGTACCTGGAGTCGGCCTCGCGGGTTCGAGCGGGTCGGGTCGCTCCCGGCGTCGGACGCCGTCGCCCGGCTCTCCGACGCGCCCGTCGTCGGGCCGGTACTCGACCGCGTCACCGGCTCGGTCACGACGACGAACCTCTGGCCGATCGGGGACGAGCGGCTCCTGGCGACCGCCGGAAACGAAGTGTTCCGATCGACCGACTGCGGACGGTCGTGGCGGCTGGTCCATCGGCTTCCCGAGTCGTCCGGTCCGATGGGGGTACTCCCGACGGCCGTCTGTCGTCACGGCGATCGCATCTTCCTCGCCGAGTACCCGCTCGGCGACGAGGCAGCGAAGGTGCTGGTCAGCGAGGACGGGCGGCGCTGGTCGACGTTCGTGCGTCGGTCCGACGTGCGGCACTTCCACGGCGTGTTCCGCGATCCCTACACCGGTTCGCTCTGGGGGACCACGGGCGACACCGACGACGAAAGCGCGATCGGACGGTTCGTAGACGGCGAGTTCCGGGCCGTCGGTACGGGAAGCCAGACCTGGCGGGCTGTCGGACTGGCGTTCACGCCGGACGCGGTGCTTTGGGGAATGGACTGCTCGTACGCTCCGCGGATCGAGATTCTTCGCCTCCCACGGGACGAGATTCCGTCCGCGGACGAGACGCCCATAGGCCAGCCCGTTCCGGAGGTCGTCGGGGCTGTCGACGCACCGGTATTCTACGCGGAGACGATTCGGGCGGACGGAACGATCTGGGTCGTGCTCTCGACCGCGTCGACGACGGGAATGGACACCACCGGTCCGGGGACCGACGGAAACCAATCACGGCCGGTTAGGGTGATTGCCGCCTCACAACGGTCCGGATACGAACAGTGGTATCAGTTGGCAGAGTTTGAACGGTCAACAACGCTCGGCACGGTATTGCCGTCGGTGCCGACGGCGAACGCGTACGCGTTCTTAGCGACGACCCCGGACGGGACACTACTGATTAATCCGTTCAACACGAGGCGGAACCACGGGGTGATACTCGAACGTCGACCGGAGTCGTTCACCGAGGCGCCCCGGTTATCGGCGGATTCGGGTAACCTCGAGTAATGCGCTGGTGGAGTCGCGTGATCTCGCTCGCTCGGGATTCTCACCGACGAGTCGGTCGCTGGCGTTCACCCCGGAACTGGGGGCCAGCCACGTCGTTACTCGCGCTTTTGTCGTCACAAGAACTGTTCTTGGTTATGTTTCTGACATCTCCGCTCGTGTTGAACATGGAGACCGGCTGTCCGCTGACAAAAATATTCGATTCCGCGACGATCACGTTGTCACAGTCGTTCACGTGGACACCGTCGAAGTTCCCGTTTTGAGCGAGAATACAGCAGTTCGAGATTCGTGACCCGTCACGCCCACCGCCTATCAGGCATACCGCTCCCTCGGATTGCGTCTCCGAAGTGACCGTTATGTCGAGATTCTCCAGGGTCACACCATACGGTTCCCCGGCACCGTTATTCACCGACTGAAGCCAAATCGTCTGTGCATTTGTATCGTTTTTTATTCGACAATTACGCATCGTAAATCCTCCCGGATTCGACTTCCCCGTGTTTGTGAGACGTACAACACCCCACGGTCTGTAGTGACTATTTGCAAGATTAATATTACGATATTCGATCTCACAGTCCTCAAATACAACACCCGACTCCCCAATATAGGAGTCAACTACGATCCCGGCTCCGTGGTAGGGCTGAGTCCCAGCCGTCGGGTACCGGATATCATCGTGGTCCATGACCACCTTGGTACCGGTTACCGTCGAAACCTTTTCAGGGTGTTTTCCCCCCTGAAGACGGATACTTGAGACGTCGTTGTTCCTGAAGAGACCGCCTTTTATCGTGATTACACCCTCGTTGTTCGTAGACCGAAGTGCGTTACCGCCACACTGTTCGAAGTGAACGTCCTCGTAGACCACCTCTCCGATGTGGCCTGGGTAGTGACGAGCGTACGTCGTTCCCGGTGAGGTCCCGGTTCGGTGTTCATGACCACCGAACCACGTTCCACCCCGACCGATCGTCACACGCCGAATCGTGTTGACTCCCTTGCGGTCCGCACCGGCACTTGCGAGAACGTTACATCGCAGGAGTTGCCCATAGCTTCTGGTCTGTGGAGGAACGAATCCGGTCCACTCGACGTCCTCGATGAGACCGCCGTCGTTGGGATCGAACCGTATACTCACAGAGGTCTTCAGGTCATCAGTCATATCGATCGAGAAGTTAGCCAGAAGGACGTCCTCCCCTCCCACTTGGTACACGAACCAGAATCCCTTCTCGTTATCGGCGTTCGGGAAGTGGAACCGAACATCCCTGTGTGACTCTCCCAAGCCGACCATGCCGAACCGTGACGGGTTCCGAGGCGGGTCGGTCGCCGCCTCCTCGGTGACGGTGTAGTCGCCCGGCGGAAACTCGATCCGTGTCCCCGTTTCAAAAGCATCCGACAGAGCGTCGTCGATGGGCGTCTTGCCGGACGGATCCATGCCGAGGTCGTCGACTGCGTTGACGACACGATCGAACTCGACGTCATACTTGTCAGCGTTGAATTCACTGACATCTTTGCCTCCGGCCGTCGAGCCTCCCGGCCCGTCATCGTCGGTCCCCGAACCATCAGACCGATCACCACCAAACATGTTACACCCGCTTAATGCAACGAGGCCGGCCGTGAGGGACTCGAGGGCTCGTCTGCGACGCTGGTCCACCATCTGAGTTGGCGGTACGGGACCTGAGCTATTTATTAGGTGGTCGATATTCCAGAAGTACAATATTAACTAAACGACCCGTCATTCAAGTCGGAGTCGTGATGTCGGATGGCGATCAGTCGTCCGCGGACCGCCCTCTGGTCAGCGTCATTCTGCCGACGTATAATCGACCAAAAAAGCTGAGGGAGGCAGTCCATAGCGTAACGGAGCAGTCGTATCCAGCCATCGAACTCATCGTGGTAGATGACCATTCATCCGAACCTGCAACGGTAGCTCTGAAAGAGACGAACACGGAGTCGCTCTCCAGTATGCGTGTCGTTCGCCACGAAGAAAACCGAGGTGCAAACGCGGCCCGAAATACGGGAATTCGGCGAGCGAGCGGTGATCTCATCTCGTTTCTGGACGATGACGATCGTTGGCTAACACGAAAGACGGATAGACAGGTCAGCCGTTTTGAGAACGGTCCGGATGACCTTGGGGTTGTGACGGTCAGCAGCCGGACTGTAGACGAAGCGGGTAATCAGATCGGTGTGGTCCGCTCGTCCGTAGAGGGAGACGCAGTCGGGAAGCTGCTACGTGGCGGCATTGTCGGATCGTTCTCGCGGGTTATGGCTAAGGCTGACGTCATTTCGGAGGCGGGATTACTTGACGAGTCGTTTCCGAGCTGGCAGGACCGAGAGTGGTATCTCCGTCTCGCTCAGCACTGTCGGTTCGGATCCGAAGACGAAGTACTCGTTGAGCGTCGGATCGATGCAAATCACCGGATCAGTGATGACTTCGAACAGAAGCGGGACGTGTCTTACCCCCGGTTTCTTGAGAAACACCGAGATCTCGCGGCCGAACGGGGACTACTTGCGGAACGAAGATTCGTTGCGGGACTCTCGAGAACACTTGCGTTCTCCGGACTGGTAAACGGATACTATCGGGAGTCGATCAAATATCTCCTGATCTCGCTAGCGTACTATCCGTTCGATCCCAAGACGTATTTATACCTCTGCTTGGCGGCCGGCGGACCATTTACATTCAAATCTGCACAGAGAATAAAAAGACGATACAGTCGAACACTGTCGACACTCGAATAGTAGGGTCGATACCGTCAACGGGAGCGTATAGGACTGTTGTAACAAAGCATCAATCACAGCCAATACATATTATGCCCGGAATCACGGTTTGGCTCTCACAGGACGATACGAGCTTATCCGAACAGGAAAGCTGTTCATCCGTCTCACCGGATGAGGTCACCTCACATTTTCATGATACCATTAGTAGGTCACAGCACACCGCTGACTACACGACGAATCTCTTATTTGACCAAGAACACATCAAGATAGGCGAAACGAGCTATCCGAGCTATCCGATCCGAACCATCGAGGAGGATAACTTGTTGGTCTGTCTTGAGGGAGCGATTTACGGAACGACGATCACAGCAGACGATCTCTCTACCGTCGGTGAGATGGCCTTACGTGGCCGGGAAGAGTGGCTGCAAGACTGGGTTGGCAGCTGTGATGGTGAGTTCGTCGTGTACGCGCTCGATACCGATTCGGGAGACTTCGCGGTGGTAAACGATGTTTTCGGTCGCTTACCGCTCTATGTCTACGAACGGAACGGTGAGGTCGTCATTACTCGTGAGAACAAGTTTCTCCGTGAGTTCCTCGGAGACATCTCGATTGACGAGTTGGGCGTCGCGCAGTGCCTATTGTTCGGTTTTACGCTCGGCCACCGCACGCTCTGGAAGCACGTCGATAAACTCGAGGGAGGATCTCTCATCCGCTATCCGTCGGATTCGCGGGGACAGCGCGAACGGGTCCACCAGTTCAATTTCGGGGGTGTTCGGAACCACGACCGATCGATAGAACGGAACGCCGATGCAGCGGCCGAGTCGTTCAAACGGGCGTGTGAGCGTCGAGGGTCTGCTGCAACCTCGACTGTCGTCTCATTGAGCGGCGGACTTGACTCTCGGTCCGTCGCAGCGGGGTACCGAGCCAGTGGGACGTCGTTTGAAGCGGTGACCTTCGCCAGCAGATCGGATAACGAGCCGATCGATTCGACGAGCGATGTGACAGTCGCTCGAAGAGCGGCGGACCTGTTAGACGTCGACTGGCACAGGATCGACCTTTCACCGCCCGATACGGACGACTTCCGTCAGCTGTTGTCGTTGAAGGGAGGGATGAACCCGTTCACCAACGCGCAGACGCTGCGCTTCTTTCGTCGACTTCGAGAGGAGTACGGTCAAGACATCACCTACGTGACTGGCGATGGAGGCGACAAGGCCGTTCCCGACCTATCACCTTCTCACTCCATCGGCGACGTCGACGAACTCGTGTCGCATCTGATAGAGGTCGAAAGCATCGTCTTTTCACTGGAGCGGGTGATCAGAATGACTGGTGTCTCGGAGGCTGAGATACGCGATTCGGTCTCCTCGCTGATTAATTCGTATCCGGAGTCAGATCCTGACCACATGTATGTCGGGTACAAGATCCGTGAACGGGGATTCAACTGGCTTAATGAGGGTGAGGACCGCAACCGCGCCTTCTTTTGGTCAACAACACCGTTCTATTCGCTTCCGTTTTTCACCGAAGTGATGTCAGTTCCGACCGAACAGAAAAGACACAACCAGTTCTATCGGGAGTTCCTGAGTCGACTCTGTCCGGAGGCGACGCAACTCAAAGACGCCAACTTCCACGTCCCTATGGATTCTACGCTCTATCCGTTCATCCAGAGGGGGCTTTCGTTTCTCGCATCACATCCGAGCGTCAAGGGGACCGTTCAGCCAATATATCGTCGGGAGGTGTTCTCCAACTACGACGAGAACCTTGCCAAGCTCCTGCTCGCACAGCTACGTAACTGCGATGGGGTCAGAGACACGCTAATTGAAGCCGAGATCGCTCGAATCGGAGCCGATCGAGGGTCGTGTAACAGACAGCAGATCTATAATCTGATTACGATGACCTCGGCAATCGCCGATGTCGAATCCGGGGAGACGACGCTCGATGCGTACACCCGGATGGAGTTTCGCTAACCCGACGTGTTACGATCGGGCCACGGTCAGTTACGTCTCGTTGAATTCGAGGTCAGCGGTCCCTTGGATGCGCATCATCGTCAACTCGCCGCTAAATCGGTATCCGTCGACTTCGTCGGTCACGGATCCGATGACCATCCCGTCACTGATCACGTCGTCGGCCTCAACGGGACCGAGATCCGGTGACTTGTGGAGGCTCCCCGAAACAGAAAACTGGTATGAGGTCTCACTGTCAACGCCGTCAACCGTAAACCAGTTATCGAGGACGGGATCGGCGTCGGTCCCGAGGAGTTCGGGGTCGACCTGCTTGCCATCGAGATAGACGCCGGCCTCGCCCTCAAGTGAGAACTCAGCGACCGTCCCGTTGAACAGGAACTTGACGGCTCCCGAAGACACCTCTCCACCGGCCCTACTTCCGGAGATTGTGTCTATACACGCCTCATTACAAGCCGGAGCGGTGGCGATATCTCCGTCGGTAACAAGTTCGTACGTAGACGTGGATCCGGTGCCGACGACCCGCAGAGAGCGTTCGAACTTCCGATCGACGATTGCTTCGCGGGTGATCGTCTCACCGTCGCGTTCAAACTCCATGTCCGTGCCGGCGGTGTAGCTCACGACGCTCCCGTCGTAGTCGAAGGCGTCAACGCCCGAGTATATCGAACCCGCGACTCGAACTGTCCCATCATCGAGTGACTCAACCGTGCTAACCGTTCCGTACTCGCTTAGGTCCGTGTTCTCGCGTGCATCCCCGTCGACGATGAACTCGTATTCACTCCGCGTGCTCGAATCGACGCCGCGGATCACGAACGAGTGCCACCCTTCGGTGTCGGTGGAGTCACTATCGGTTTCTTCTGTGGTCCGCTCGCCATCGACGACTGCTTCGCGGGTGATCGTCTCACCGTCGCGTTCAAACTCCATGTCCGTGCCGGCGGTGTAGCTCACGACGCTCCCGTCGTAGTCGAAGGCGTCAACGCCCGAGTATATCGAACCCGCGACTCGAACTGTCCCATCATCGAGCGACTCAACCGTGCTAACCGTTCCGTACTCGCTTAGGTCCGTGTTCTCGCGTGCATCCCCGTCGACGATGAACTCGTATTCACTCCGCGTGCTCGAATCGACGCCGCGGATCACGAACGAGTGCCACCCTTCGGTGGATCCGTCGTCTTCGGCTCCGCTATCACTGGTCTCATCGTCTGTGCCGTCTTCGTTATCTAAATCACCAGATGTCGACAGCGAACACGAACCGTCTCGAGTGAGATTCCGAACGTTCCCGTCGCTGTCCATCAGATCGACGGCTTTTCCACTGACGTTAACGTTCGAGTCCTCAACGACGACATCGGAAGACCCCTTGAAAACGACTCCATCGATGGATCCGTTAGGCGCGTGGATACAGCAGTTCGAGATGCGTGATCCGTCTCTGTCATCCCCGATAGTACAGACTGAGCCTTCGGTTTGGTAGTCATTATCGACGGTTACGTCGACGGACTCCAACGTGACTCCGGAGGGATCGTCAGCCCCAGACTTTCGAGACTGTATCCAGAGGGTTTGATTACGAGTCGCATTGTATATCTGGCAGTTACGCATCGTGAAGCCGCCCGGGTTCGAACCACCCGTATTGGTCAGACGGATCAGGCCCCAGGGTTTGTACCCCGAGTTAAGATCTACCTCGTTGCATTCGAACTCACAGCCTTCGAAAACCACTCCGGAATCACCCTCTGTAGAGTCGATGAGAACTCCGTTCCCGTGATAAAAGTTGGTTCCGTGGGTCGGTCTCGGAGCATCGCCGTGGTCCACGACGATGCGAGCGCCCGTGACTGTCGAAACCTTAGTGGGGTGATTTCCCCCTTGGAGACGGATGTTTGAGAGGTCATTGTTTTTGAACAGCCCTCCTTTGACGGTTACGACGCCACCTTCTGTAGTCATGGTCGATCGCAGTGCATTCCCGCCCGATTGTTCGAGGTGTGCGTCCTCCACGACAATCTCACCGATGTGGTTGGGATACACCCGGATATACGTCGTACCAGGGTTATCTCCGGTATCAGCATAATGACCACCGAGATATGCACCTCCTCGGCCGATCGTCACCCGACGGAGCGTGTTAACGCCGTCAGCCGATCCGCCCGCATCACTAGGAATATGACAGGTCAGTAACTGTCCGTACGAGTGTCGTTTTGACGGGACGAAGCCAAGCCACTCGACGTCCTGAATGAGCCCGCCGTCCGCACAGTCGAATCGAACGTTGATCGACGTGACATCGTCATCCGTCATCTGGATGGAGAAATTAGCGAGGACGCAGTCTTCCCCGCCCTTCTGGTGAATGAACCAGAAACCCGACCCTGAGGTGTCCGCGTTCGGGAAGTGGAACTGTACGTCTTTGTGCGAATCTCCCAGTCCAACCATTCCGAATCGGCTTTTACTACTGCGGGGACCGATCACGAGCTCGTCGTTGACCCTGTAATCGCCCTCCGGGAACTCGATGAGCGTCCCGGTCTCGTGCGCATCGCTTAACGCGCTATCGATCGGATCGTTACCGTTCGGATCCATACCGAGATCGTCGACCGCATTCACGACGCGGTCGAACCGGATCCCGTGCCGCGTGACTGCGGCCGATCCCAATCCGGATGACGCGAGCACCGTCCCCGCCGTCGCCGCGCTCAGTTTCACGTAATCGCGTCTGTTTAGCAACCGGCCGCCGGTTTCTGTCTGCTCCGCGTCCGATTCTTCGGCTTGGCTGTACCTGTCGCTATCGACGTCCTCGCTTACCAGCTTGCGTGCCATGCGGGTGGTAATCTCCACCTAACCCGGATAAACGTATCGTTAATTACATGTTCATCGTTCCGTGAATGTCTCCGGAGATAATGATACTGAGTGGTACTGTTATCTCGGAGTATGATTCGTGAGTGGACTTGACGCGACGCGTCTGATCCGGTCGATCCGAGAGTTAAGATCGTATTAACGAGGGTATAACAGCCGATTCATACTTTGGTATGCGACGAAAGGGGGTCGAATTGACCCGCAGTGGCGGTTCGCCCCTTGACAGCCACGCCGCCGTGAACGGCGATCGCTCCCGCACCACCGGACGTGATCAGCGCGGCGATGTGTGTACGGAGGAAGAGCCGGAAGTAGCAACATCCTAACGATGGCCGACCGCTCGCAACCCCGAGACGATGGCGACGACTGACGGAGTCTACCGATCTGATAAGTGGCAGAACGATCCCATACCAGCCTCGGACTCCGAATCGACCGGTTCAGAGGTCGAACACGACATCGATCGGGTGCTGGCCGTGTACGGGCCGACGAACATCGAGAAGATAGAGCGGCATATTACCCCTTTGGCCGACGTCGTCGACACGACCACGCTCGTCTGCACCCGTCCAAATCCGGAGGTATCCGGGTTCAGGCAGCTCGCACCACCCTCGACGGGCGTTCGTCTCCTAGACCTCTTCTTGGTATCCCTGCTTACCGTAGTCGAGTCGATCAGGGGAGATTACGACGCCGTCGTCTCCGTGTCCCTCTTCCCACACGGGTGCCTCGGACTTCTCGCCGCTCGATTGAACGGGATTCCGGCTCACCTCGGAATTATCGGCTGCGACATCGACGTGCACGCCCGCGCGTGGTACGGTCGCCCGGTCAGGTGGCTCATCCGTCGATTCGACGCGGTGACGGTTCCCGGACCTACACACAGACGTCGGCTCCACCGGTTGGTTGGCGTCCCGCGGAACCGAACCGCGATCCTGGCGAACCCGGTCGAAGCCGATCGATTCCCCCGAAGAGACGACGTCGAGCGTCCCTACGACCTGCTCTGGGTCGGCCGATTGACGGCTGAAAAGCGACCGGTGCTGTTCGTCGACGTGGTCGCGGCAGTCGCCGAACGGTATCCCTCGGTACGGGCGGTCATCATTGGAGACGGGCCGCTCTCGGTCGCCGTCACAAAGCGGATCGCACACCACGAACTCGAGGACGTGATCGACACGCCGGGCTGGATCGACGATCCGGCCCCGTGGTACGCCGACGCGTCGATATTCGCGCTGACATCGGAACGCGATGCGCTTCCGTTGACGCTGATCGAGGCGATGGCCAGCGGAACCGTCCCCGTAGCGCCCGCCGTCGGAAACGTCGCCGACCTGATCGTCGACGACTGGAACGGTCAGATCGTTGACCCGACGACCGTCGAGGGATTCGCAACGGCCATCGATGGACTGCTGAGAAGTCCGGAGCGACGGGCTCGGCTTGGCGCGAACGCCCACGGCGTTCGAAGCCGCTTCACGGCCGCCGACGCAGCCGAGGACTGGCGACACGTGACGCGCGTTCTCGCCCGATCTGGGACGAGGTAACGCCGTCAATCAGTCCATAACGAAGCCGATACCGGGATTCCACGCCCGTATGAAGAACCCCGACGTCTTGTTCGTCATTCTCGACTCGGTTCGTCGGGACCGCGTCTCCGCATACGGACACGGTCGTACGACGACCCCGAACCTCGACCAGCTCGCATCGGAGGCAACGCTGTTCGAACATGCGTACACGGCGGCACCCTGGACGTTACCCTCGCACTGTTCGATGTTCACCGGCCTGTTTCCGAGCGAGCACGGCGTCACGAACGGCTTCTCCGACCGGTCGTTGCGGCTCCCCGAGTCGATCGAGACGCTCACGGAACGGCTTTCGGCCGACGGATACCGGACCGCCGGATTCTCGAACAACCCGTGGGTCGGCTCGCTGTCCGGGATCGACAGAGGGTTCGACGAGTACGTCGAGTGGGACCTCGAGATCGGGGTCGACGGGGACACCGACATCTCGACGACGCGGGACCGACTGTACTCGGCGGCACACGGGCTGCTCGCACAGGCCGCCCGCCAGCCCGTGTTCCTGCTAAAACGACGGTTGTTCACGTCGAATCTCGTTAACCGTGCGACCAGGTGGCTGCGAGCGACCGCCGGCGACGAACCGCCGGCGTTCACCTTCTTGAACCTCATGGAGGCACACAGTCCCTACTTCCCCCCGAAAGACGCCTTCGAGGCGCTTGACCTCTCGCCGCCCGGGCCGATCGAGCCGCGGCTGTTGAACACGAAACTCCTCGCGTACGTCCTCGGCCGGAACGACCTACCGCCGGAACGACGCGAACGTGTCCTCGAGTTCTACGACGCGAGCCTGCGGTACCAGGACCGAAAGCTCGGCCAGTTGCTGTCGATACTGAAAGAGACCGGGAGGTACGACGACACGCTCGTGGTGATCGCCTCCGATCACGGGAAGAACCTCGGGGACCTCGACCGCGACGGGACGCCCCCACACTCCACACGGGGGGTCAACACGGATGTCCCGCTCATCGTCAAACAGCCCGGTCAGGACGCTCCGGAACGGGTTTCGGACCCCGCGAAGCTGACGGGGATATCCGATCTCGTCACCGATCCCGAACTGCCGCCGACGGCGGCGTTGTGTAGCGAGGAGGTCGCCCTCGTCGAGGACTACGTCCCACACACCGGACGGGCCAGTGAGCCGACCACGCGATGGCGAGTCCTCGTCGACGGCACACACCGATACGTCAGATCCGAGGACGGCAGGGAGTACCTGTTCGGCCCGGACGGGGGACAGCTCTCGGGAGATCAGGAGCCGCTACGGAACCGGTTCTCGGAGGCGATGGAGCGCCATGTGGAGGCGCTGTCGGAGCGAGGAACGGAAGACGAGTCGGACCCGGAGGACCTCTCCCGGGGTATCGAGTCGCAGTTGGAGGACCTCGGTTACCTGGAGTGAACGCCCGCAAACGCGGAATCAACAAACGCTCCGCGTCCGGCCAGCGCGGTCGCGAACTCATCGGACCGTCCGGACGCCGAGCACCGACGCCGACACGCCGCCGATCGCCATCGGCATCCAGTAGACGCCGCCGCGGAAGACGAGCACGGCGGCGGTGACCGCGGACGCCGGGACGCCGGTCGTCGGGACGAGCAGCGCGACGAACGCCGCTTCGATCCCGCCGAGCCCGCCGGGCAGCGGGGTCGCGCCCGCGACGTACGCCAGCGGGACGGCGAAAATCGGGACCACCGGCGACACCTGATGGCCGACGGCGGCGAACGCGACCGTGAGCGCGGCCGCCTGGAACAGCCAGCCGGAGAGCGAGAGCCCGACCGCGGCGGCGAGTCGCCCGGGGCTCGTCCCGACGCGCTCGATGTCCTCGAAGAAGTTCCGCAGCCGGTTGGCGATCCCGGCCTCGACGGCGTCGTCGTCGAAGCGGTCCAGGCGCCCCGCGACCCCGCCGACCGCGCTCGGGAGGCGGTCGACGACGACCCGCCGGTACCGCCAGCCGACGCCGATCCCAGTGACGATCGCCGCGATCAGCGCGACGGCGACGCCGACGGCGACTTCGAGGCGCTCGCCGACCGCGGCGGTCGTGGCGTAGTAGCCGACGCCGAGGAGCACGAGCGAGATGGAGGGGACGACGTTGAGCACGTCGACGCTGGCGATTCCCACGAGGCCCGACTCGTAGCGCGAGCCGGAGGCCCGAGAGATGAGCGCCGCGGCCACCGGTTCGCCGCCCGCCTGCCCGAACGGGGTGACGTTGTTGGCGAAGACGGCTCCGGAGTACACGAGGAAGGACGTGGCGACGGAGAGGGGGACGTCGAGCGAGCCGAGCACGGTCCGGAGCATGAGGCTCCACGCGATCAGCCAGCAGAGCGCGAACCCGAACGTCGCCGAGACCAGGGCCGGGTCCGCCGAAAGCAGCGTCTCGATCACGCGGTCCGCCCCGACAACGACGAAGAGGACGGCGAGGACCGCGATCGCAGCGATCCCGCCGATGACAAGTCCCCTCCGCTGGCTCCCGTCCATAGGAGAGATGACACGCTGGCGGACTTGAAACGTCTGATCGGTTCTCACTCGCCGAGCAGGCCCGAACGTGACCGGTCGGGGAGCGTGGGAACGTCGTTTAACCGCTGCTAAGCGGGGTTTCACGCCGGATACCCCTCCCGAGACGGCACCAACAAGAATACAACCGTCGGCGGGATACGGTGGCGTACTTATGGACGATCAGCGGTTCCTCGAATCGGAGTGGGACTACTGTCTGGTGTTGGACGCGTGCCGCTACGACGTGTTCGAGGACGTGTACGACGAGTACCTCGACGGCGACTTAGAGAAGCGCCGGACCATCGGATCGTCGACGCCGGAGTGGGCCTACCGAACGTTCACCGGCGACCACGACATCGCGTACTTCTCGGGGAACCCCTTCATCAACGACCTGGGAATTCCGCTGAACGAGCTGAAGTGGGGCGCGAGCTGCGACTACGAGTGGACCGCCTCCGACCACATCAGCGATATCCACGACGTCTGGAAGACCGGCTGGGACGACGACCTGGGCACCGTCCCGCCGGAGGGGCTCGCGGAGGCGTACCGGAACAACCTCGGCGCCGTCGAGCGCGCCGACCGAACCGTGCTCCACTACATGCAGCCGCACGCGCCGTACCTCTCGCGCGGGAAGGGCCAGAAGCTCAAGCAGATTCAGAAGGGGATCAAACGGCAGGAAGAGGAGGAGGCCGAGGGGGGCGACGCGGCCGACGGCGGCGGCCTCCTCTCGTCGCTCAGCGACTCGGTCCGGCCGAAGATCGAGAGCCGGCTCGACGACAGCGAGTTCGCCCAGAAGGCGGGGCTGTGGCTGGAGCTCGATCCGAAGGACCTCGTGAAAGACGGCACCCGTGTGACCGCGCTCAAGCTCTACGAGGAGAACCTCCGGATCGCGTTGGAGTCCGTCGCCGAACTCGTCGAGGAGCTCGACGGCACGGTGGTCGTCACCGCCGACCACGGCGAGGCGTTCGGCGAGGAGGGCGTGTGGGAACACCACATCGAGACGTACATCCCGCCGCTGATGGAGGTCCCGTGGCTGGAAGTGGAGTAGCCGTCCCCGCCGCCCGAACGCGCTCGGCCCCCCACCGATGAAGGTAAGCCACTACTTCGAGTTCGAGGACCGCGTCACCGGGGGTATCCACGAGTCCGTCGTCCACCAGCGGAAGATGCTCGACCGCGAGGGGATCGCGTACACGACCCAACCCACGCTCGACGCCGACGTGCTCCACTGCAACCTGATGGGGCCGCGCTCGGTGTGGCACGCGAAGCGCGCGAGCGACCGCGGGATCCCCGTGGTCGCGCACACGCACGTCACCGCGGAGGACTTCGGCGACAGCTTCCGATTCACCAACGCGCTCGCGAAACCCCTCAAGCCGTATCTCAGTCGGGCGTACGGGCTCGCCGACGCGCTGGTCTGTCCCTCCGAGTACAACCGGGGCGTGATCGAGGGGTACGCCGACGCGCCGACGACCGTCATCTCGAACGGCGTCGACCGCGAGAAGCTCGCCGGCTTCGAGTCGCTGGAGGACGAATACCGCGAGCGCTACGACCTCGACCCGCCGACCGTCTTCCTCGTCGGCCACGTGATCAAGCGGAAGGGGTTGGAGACGTTCGTCGATCTGGCCAACGAACTGCCCGAGGTCGACTTCGCGTGGTTCGGGCCGCTCGACCTCTCCTTAAAAGGCCGCGAGACCACACGCCTCATCGAGGAGTCGCCGGACAACTGCACCTTTACGGGCTTCGTCGACGACATCCGGGGGGCGTTCGCCGCCGGCGACGTGTTCCTCTTCCCGACCCACGAGGAGAACGAGGGGATCGCGCTGCTGGAGGCGATGACCGCCGGGAAGGCCGTGGTCGTCCGCGACATCGAGACGTTCTCGTGGCTCGACGACGGCGAGGACTGTTTGAAAATCGATCCCGCCGCCGGGGACGACGAGACCGCGGCGTTCGCCGACGCGATCCGCCGACTCTCCGATCCCGCGCTCCGGGAACGACTCGGAGCGAACGCGGCGGCGCGCAGCGGGTCGTTCTCGCTCGACGCGATCGCCGAGCGGTACCGGTCGCTGTACGAACGGCTGGTCTGATTCTCCGATCCCCCGCCCGTAAACCCCTTCGACCCCCCGGCGGCAATCTTGTTCAAACCGCAGTTGGTATGTTCGTGAGTGTACTCCCTTCAGGTAATATGACACGCGTGAGCGTCATCGGCTGCGGGAACATGGGGAGTGCCCTGTTGCGTGGCCTCGCGAGAACCGACTCGTATCACCTGACGGCGATCGACCTCGATCCCGACGCGCTCGCCGCCGTCGAGGACGTCGTCGACGTGACGACGGACGACGTCGCCGCGGCGAAAGAGGCCGACGTCGCCGTCCTCGCCGTGAAGCCGGACGTCGCCGAGCACGTCCTCGCGGACCTCGAACTGGGCGCCGACCAGCAGCTCGTGACGCTGGCCGCGGGGCTTCCCCGCGAGTTCGTCGCGGAGCGAACCGCGGCGAGCGTGGTCCGGATCATGCCCAACCTCGCGGCCGAGACCGGTGACATGGCGGCGGCGGCGACGAACGAGGGCCTCACCGACGAGGTCCGGGCCATGCTGGACGACGCCGGCGAGTTCGTCGAGGTCGACGAGTCGCTGATGGACATCTCGACCGCGGTCAACGGGAGCGGCCCCGCGTTCGCCTTCTACCTCATCGACGCGGTGAAGGACGCCGGGATCGACGGCGGACTCGACCCCGAGCAGGCCGAGACGCTAGCCGCCCAGACGTTCAAGGGCGCGGCCGAGACCGTGCTCCGGGACGACCGGAGCGTCGACGAGCTCATCGACGCGGTCTGTTCGCCGAACGGGACGACGATAGAGGGGATGGAGGTCCTCTGGGACAGCGACGCCGACGAGGCGGTGGTCGACGCCGTCGCGGCGGCCGAGAGGCGCTCGCGGGAGCTGGCCGAGGCGTTCGATGACGAGTGACGGCGTCGCGGTCGGAGAGTTGGACTCGGACGCCGTCGACCGCGCGCGGGCCGCGGCCGCGGAGGCCGACCGCGTGGTGGTGAAGGCGGGGACCAACTCCCTGACCGACGAGGAGTCGCGACTCGACCGGGTGAAGCTCGACAAGCTCGTCGCCGACGTGATGGACCTGCGCCGGCGCGGCAAGGAGGTCGTCCTCGTCTCCTCGGGCGCCGTCGGCGCCGGTATCGGCCGGCTCGGCAACGGCGAGGGGATCGTCGACGTCGACATCGACCGTGGGAGCGACATCATCGACGAGCGCCAGGCGCTCTCGACTGTCGGCCAGAGCCTCCTGATGCGCCACTACACGCAGAGCTTCGACCGATACGAACAGCCGGTCGCACAGATCCTCGTGACCGGCGCCGACCTCGACGCGCCAGAGCGGTTCGACAACTTCACGAAGACCGTCGAGACCCTGCTGGAGTGGGGCGTCGTGCCCGTTATCAACGAGAACGACGCAGTGGCGACCGACGAGCTCCGGATCGGCGACAACGACATGCTGTCGGCGTCCGCGGCGATCGCGCTCGACGTCGACCTGCTGGTCACGCTCACCGACGTCGACGCCGTGTACACGGGGAACCCCAAGCGCGACCCGGAGGCGACCGCCATCGAGGCCGTCGGGACGAACTACGACGCGGTCCGGGAGCTGATCGGTGACAGCACGGCCACCGACTTCGGCGGGATCCGAACGAAGGTGGAGGGCGCCCGAGACGTGGCCGAGAACGGCACCCCTGCCGTGATCGCCGGCTCCGCCACTCCGGACGTGCTAGATCGGATCGCAGCCGGTAAACCGACGGGCACGCTATTCGTGCCGACAGCGGGTGAGACGAATGAGTGAGACGACCGATATCGAACGCGACACCGACGAACTGGCCGAGGAGTCACAGCGCGCCGCCCTGCGGCTCGCCAACGCCGACGAGTCGACGCGGAACGACGCGCTCCGGTCGATCGCCGACGCGCTCCGCGCGAACGAGTCGGCGATCCTCGACGCGAACGCGCGGGACGTCGAGACGGCCGAGGAGATGCTGGAGCGCGGCGAGTACACGCAGGCGCTCGTCGACCGCCTGAAGCTCGACGCCGCGAAGCTCGACGACATCGCCGGGATGGTTGAGTCGGTCGCCGAACAGGAGGACCCGCTCGGCCGGACGCTCGCCGCTCGGGAGCTCGACGAGGGGCTGGAGCTGTTCCGCGTGTCGGTGCCGATCGGCGTGGTCGCGACCGTGTTCGAGTCGCGGCCGGACGCGCTCGTCCAGATCGCGGCGCTCGCGCTGAAGTCCGGCAACGCCGTCATCCTCAAGGGAGGTAGCGAGGCGAGCGAGTCGAACCGCGAGCTCCACCGAGTGATCCGCGAGGCGACCGCGGACCTTCCCGACGGCTGGGCGGGGCTCGTCGAGGCCCACGAGGAGGTCGATCGGCTCCTCGAACTCGACGACCAGGTCGATCTGGTGATGCCGCGGGGCTCCTCCGATTTCGTCTCGTACATCCAAGACAACACCCAGATCCCCGTACTCGGTCACACGGAGGGGATCTGTCACGTCTACGTCGACGACGACGCCGACTTGGAGATGGCCGCCGACGTCGCCTTCGACGCGAAGGTCCAGTACCCGGCGGTGTGTAACGCGGTCGAGACGCTCCTCGTGAACGACTCGGTCGCGTCCGAACTCCTCCCGGACCTCGTCGATCGCTACGAGGCGGCGGGCGTCGAGCTCCGCGGGGACGAAGCCACTCGCGAAGTCGTCGACGTCGGCGCGGCGACGGACGACGACTGGGACACGGAGTACGGCGACCTCGAACTGTCGATCAAGCTCGTCGACGACGTGTACGAGGCGGTCGAGCACGTCAACGCGCACGGCTCGAAACACACCGAGTCCATCGTCACGGAGGACCGGGCGGCCGCCGACGCGTTCATGACCGGTATCGACGCCGCGAGCGTCTTCCACAACGCGTCGACGCGCTTCGCCGACGGTTACCGCTACGGGCTCGGCGCCGAGGTCGGCATCTCGACCGGCAAGATCCACGCGCGTGGTCCGGTCGGACTGGAGGGGCTCACCACCTACAAGTACTACCTGGAGGGCGACGGCCACCTCGTCGCGAGCTACAGCGGCGAGGACGCGCTCCCCTTCGCCCACCGCGAACTCGACGCCGAGTGGGAGTTCGGCGGGAAGTAGACGTTCTCCTTCGGTTTTCGCGACTCGCCGTTCCGGCGTTTCTGTATCACATTCGGACTCGCGCTCGATCGTAGAAGGCAGGCATTTAAGTAAATCATCGGTAGAATCGGCCCAATTTTTTGCGGCACTGATTGGCAGAAGTAACTCTCCACACGGGCGGGACGACGGTTGACGCCGATCACCGCTCACGGATCCGCTATTAACGTCAAAAATCGGGGTATAAAATGAAGCCTGTGGCTATTCAGCGAGGGAGAACACGAGGGAAAAGGGTGTCAGTCTGGCGGTTCGAGGCCGTAGAACTGCTTCGCGAGCGTGAGGAACTGGTTGGCGTCGACGCGTGGTGCGTAGTCGGGGTCATCCTCCAGAGCAATCTTCACCAGGAGGTCAACGAGCCGCCAGACATTGTAGAGGACGCACGCGAATGCGAAGTTGAAGAAGCGGTACTGCGGGTCCTTCGATGTCGTGCGGACGCGGAACTTCTTCAACTTCTTGTAGCCGTTCTCGATGCCCCACCGCGCTGAGTAACGACTGACGACACTCCGAACCTGCTGGAGCTGCGTCTGTTTGTCGGCGTCGGAGAGTCCGTCGAGGTCAGGGTGGTTCGTCTCGAACAACGCGTATGCCCGAGTGTCGTCTTCGTTCCCACGCAGTTCGCCTTCCTCCTCATGGAGATCGTCCAGTAGGTCGCTGAACATCTCGCCCCGTTCCTCGGAATCGCCACCGATGTCCGCGAACTCGCTGACGAGTTCTTGCCGTGTGTCCGGCTCGTCGTCGGGATCGGGCGTCTCGTCGGTCGCGAATAACTCGCGGTTCCTCGCGGGGAGGTACATCCGCTTTCGGTTTGACCCTGTGAGCGATCCCTGTTCTTCGACCTTCACCTTCCTCCCCGCATCGCGGAGTTGCGTGCAGGTGGCCTTCTCGGAGGCGTGTTTCCGAGCTGGATTGAGGTAGTAGATGCTGTGGTTGCTGCAAACGTCTTTCACATCGTCGTTGTCGAACTCTCGGTCCATCATGGCCAGCGAGATGTTGGTGAGCATGTCGGTCGCATTCCCGAGGAGGTCGTCCACGATTTCGGCTCTCGTGTCGCCGCGTTCGACCGGAATAGCGTCGAGGACCAAGGGAACGTCCATGCCGACGACCTGAATCGTCGCCCATTGGTAGTGGTACTCCGCGTTCTTGTAGCCGAGGATCACGTCTTCGTGGCCGTCGCGGTCGCCCGTGAACGGGTTTCCCTTCGTGATGTCGATGGCGACTGAGATTCTCCGGTCAAGTTCTCCGTTGTGCCGCGCCCGAGTGATCAGCGCGCGGGTCGTGTTCCGGAGCATCTCTCGCGTCTCCTCAACGGAGAGCTTCTTGACTTGGTGGCGGTGGTTCGACGCGGAGGGTGTCCGGTCGCGCCCAGAGTCAATTGCAAAAGAGTGCTGGCCGGACTGCGCAAACATGTCTTCGCGCATGCCCATGAACGTGTGTTGCTCCCAGAATGCGTTCTCGTGAACCTGCCAGTTCTCCGCCCGCTTCAGGTAGAAAGAGTCTGTGACGAACGGCTTCGCCTGCTGCCAGACCTCCTTCGTCTTCTCGCGAACGAGCCGCTGCTCGCCGCATTCGCTCTCGATCTCGCGGTCCTCCCGCTCGAACGTGGGGTTCGGCAGTGGCAGCGCATGTTCGTATGCTTTGAGGAACAACTTCTTGGCGAGTCGCTTCGACGCTTCGCGGACGACCGGCGTGAACTCCTCGTTCCACACTTCCCACAGCCGGGACTGCGACGGTGGGTCGGCTTGGAAGCGATTGAGGCCCTCGCCGTCGTCAGCGAACCCGAACTCGCGGGCAAGGTGCTGGTTCTCGTCGAACCATCTGGCCAGTTTCGTCTCTTGCCAGTCGCGTGCGATCCGGTAGGCGTGCGCCCGGATCCATATGTTCATCGAGACGGTGTTGTGGTGCCAATCCGCGCGTTCATCGAACGTCGGCTGCGAATCGTCGTCTTCGAAGTCGTAGATACTGATGGATGTCTCGGCGGCCAGTTTGGCAACGCGAGGACGGTCATCTTGCTTGTACGAAAGAACGAACTCGAACGTGACCCTACTGAACGCCTCGTCGTACTCGTCCGGATCCGGCTTCCAGTTCTTGTAGAAGCCGATTTTGCTTCCCGGTGGGGCGCTCGTGGGTGCTGACACTTTGACAGAAACCAGTATCTCTGGAGTATAAAAATGGCAGGTACAATTCACCGATGAAACCAAGTGATAGCGCCGTCTTCAACAGATTAGCAGCAGCTATCTCGATTCATCTCGCGAGGAATCCAGTAAGTTACAGATGCGATCTCGAATAGAGATGCGTAGTTCGTTCAGTACAGGAAACTCGCAGATCGCTTAGACCATCCCAGTTTGACCCACAAGGCATACGTAATGTAAGACAAGACAAATTTATATGCTCTTGAACAAGCGAACAAGTGAGATTATAGTGGCTATAGCCGCGTTTCTCTTTGTTCTTGGGACGTTGACTGGGTTGCGAGTCTGGGACTTGGAACCCTCGACTTCAGTACAATCGGCTATTGTCTACGGTGGTGCGCTCTTTATTACTATTATCGTTGTCTTGCGAGCGTTTCAGGGTGCAGATCTCGTTGGGAATTGGATACTCACATTCGGTCCATGTTTTGGTTTCACACTCAATCTGTTCATCCCAATCATGGCAAACCCGACCGCTTTCATATTTCCACTTGTCACCGGAGCAATCGTATCTGGCGTGATTACAGTAGTTGGGTACTTGATCGGACGAGGTTTCAGCGAGGTTTGAGATGAACAGGACGCGTAACCGGATTCAATAAGCAGCTCTCATCAACCGGCTGTTTTAGGCGAGAATGGCTATGTTGAAATCCTCAACAGGTGACATATTCTGACCCGGTTGCGGTCAATACAGGGAACTCACGAATCGCTCAGTACAGATGAACATAGAAAGTTTAGTATAGATTATAGGTTTATCAGAAAGCCTTTGTGTTCCTGTAGATCAGTGAAAAATAAATGTGCGATCCGTCACGCCGGCAATTTCTCAGATCTGGCGGTCTAATCGGCCTCATAGGGCTTGCTGGCTGTACATCAGTACCGTTCGTCGGGACACTTGGATTCCGGCTCCGTAATTATACAGACGAAGCCTACGAAGCTCGAATCGAGATCCGGGTTACCGGGCGGTCGGATTTCGAGAAGACGTATGACCTGCCGAGTGCAAGCGGAGCAGACCCGTACGTACACACTGAATCAACTGCCATCTCAAACGTGCCGAAGGGAATGTCATATACCGTTTCCCTGTTTCTCGATGGAACCGAGGTAGAGACCCTTACAGCGACTATGGACTGTGTAGGCCGCGATAAACAGCAGATAGAGGAAGAAATTGACATTAATATTGGATTCGGTGGAAACGATACGGTGAAAATGGCTGATTCCCAGTGCTGAATTAGCACTCTTCAGCGACCGGCTGTTTCAGGCAAGAATATATCTGAAGAAGAGGATTTCAACAGAGTCGCTATTATCGATTGACGGGGGTTAAAACCATTATAATCCAAGCGATTATCCTGTACGTGCCCGTCTTCAGTCGATCGAATTTTGTATAGCGGCATGCGATTTATGTGATGCCTCCCGGACAGACTACTGTCGTCCTCTGCAGGTCACTATTCCGGCAAACTCCGGAATCATTACCCTTCGCGCCCTCGCAGCGAGACACATGACCGACTCCGACTGGGGGGATTGGCTGCCGCGCGCGGTGACGGACGCCGATCCCGACACGGTGGCGCTGTGGTACCTGGGCTGTAACGGCTTCGCGATCAAGGGGAGCGAGGGAACGGTCCTCTGGATCGACCCCTACGTCGGGACCGGCGACCCGCCGCGCACGGTCCGGATGATCCCGGTCCCGTTCGCCCCCGACGACATCGACGAGGCGGACGCCGTGCTGGCGACCCACGAGCACACGGACCACGTCCACGGCCCCTCGCAGGCGCCGATCCTCGCGAACACCGACGCCGACTTCGTCGCGCCCGACGACTCGCTCGCGGTCGCCCGCGAGGAGGAGCGCTGGACAGAAAACTGGGACGTCGACGAGGAGGCGTTCCTCGAAGTGACCGAGGGCGACGAACTGAAGGTCGGCGAGTTCACCGTTCACGTCGTCGAAACGCAGGACGCCGACGCGACGCACCCGGTCGGCTACGTGATCGAACACGAGTCGGGGACCCTGTTCCACGCCGGCGACAGCAAGCCCTCGGAGTCGTTCTCGACGCTCGCCGACGAGTTCGATATCGATCTCGGAATCCTCGCGTTCGGATCCGTCGGTAGGGTTCCGGACAAGGAGACGGGCGAGGAGGTCGAGACGAAGTGGTACAGCGACGAAAACGAGATCGCGGCCGCCGCCGAGGACCTCTCGCTCGACCGTCTCGTCCCGACCCACTGGGACATGTGGAAGGGGCTGACCGCGGACCCGACCGCGCTCCACGAGCACACCCGCAGTCGCTCGCATCCGAATCGGCTGGAAATTGTCGAGATCGGTGACCGGATCGATCTGTAGTTTTTCGACTTCGATAGGGCCGACATCGCGTTTTTTCACCGATCGGTGGTTATCAACGACGAAACCCGGCCCGTGGAATTTAAGCCCCTGCTCCGGGAGGGTCTCCGTATGAGCGAACGGACGGCAGAAGCGATGACGACCGTCGACGAGGACGGTATACGCGTCGAGAAGTCCTTCACGGACGACGCGTTCCCCGTGCCCGCGGTGATGTACGAACTCTCCTCGACCCGCGAGGACCCCGTGCGCGTGCGCATCGTCGACCGGATCCCCGAATCGTTCCCGATGGACCGGATCGGGTTCCACCCGGAGTACGAGAGCGAGAACTGGACCGCCTACAAGGACCACCGCGTGGAGTTCGAGCGCGTGATCGATCCCGACGAGGAGATCGAGACGGTGTTCGGCATCCGCGACGACGACCCCGAGCTCGACGGCTTCCTCGGAACGCCGGTGATCGAACACGTCCCGGTCGGCGAGGAGATCGAAGACGTCCTCGGCGCCGGCGACACCGACGCCGTCAGGGAGGTGCTCTCGGGCGACAGAGCGACGCTCCCCGGGATGGAGGAGCCGCTCGCGGCCGAGGGCTCGGAGTCCTCCGAGTCAGACGAGCCCGAAGCCGTCGCCGACGAACCGGCCGGGGAAGCGTCTGAGGCCGCCGAAAGCGGCGAGGAACCCCGCGACACAGAGGCCCCCGAACCGAGGGAGGTCGTCGCGGGAACCGCCGCGGTCACCTCGCACGACGAGGAGTCCGCGGCGGACGAGCCCGAGGCGGCCGAGTCCGATGCAGACGAGTCGGTGATCGACGAGGCGGAGGACGCGTCAGGGACCGGCGACGAAGACGAGCCGGCGGAGTCCGAGCCGGAAGCCCGCGAATCCGTCCCGAAGGAGGGCCTCGCCGCGGCGCTCGCCTCGGAGATCCGCGCCGGCGACGTGAACGACGACGACCTCGAAACCCTCCGCTCCGAACTCGACGTTGGCGTTCCCCACAGCGTCGACGTGCGGATCGCCCGCCTCCAGTCGAGCGTCGCCGACATCGAGGCGTACGCCGACGCGCTCGCGGAGTTCATCGACGGCGAGGGGACCGCCCGCGAGATTCTCGACGACCTCGACGAGAAGGTCGACGCGGTCGAGTCCGAGATGGCCGCGATCGACGACCGGCTCGCGTCCGCCGACGCTGACCGGAACGACTTGCGCGAGGCGGTCTCGCAGGTCGACGAGTCGGTGGCGTCGGTGACCGACGAAGTCGAGGGCGTCTCCGAGCGCGTCGAGGGCGTCGACGATCGGGTCGAGGGCGTGGAATCGGACGTTTCCGGCGTCGAGGAGTCGGTCGCGAACGTCGAGGAGACCGTCGACGGCGTCACCGACGACGTGTCGCGGCTCGACGACGAGACGACCGGCCTCGACGAGACGGTCGACGACCTGGGCGACGACGTGGAGACGCTGTACGAGGAGGTCGACGACGCCGCCGCGGGGCTGGAGGCGACCGAGGACCGGGTTGACGACGTAGAGGCCCGCATGGGGCGGTTCGACGAGGAGTTCGACGACCTCTGGGACGACCTCGCGGAGGTCGACACCCGGCTGACCGACATCGAGGACCGGCTCGGCGAGGACCTCGACGACGTGGAGGCGGAACTCGACGCGATCAACGACCACCTCGAAGAGCTCGAAGCGTTCAGAGAGCGGCTCAACGAGGCCTTCGGTCCGTAATTCGGGGCCGACACGGACTCACGACGGCGCGCTCGTCCCGAACGAAAAGCGCAACCCGTTTTACCCGCGGCGGTCCACGTCCGGTAATGAGCGAACCGGTACCGGTCGCCGTGCCGCGGAAAGGCCGACCGCTCGAAGCGGTCCTCGAACGGATCGCGGCCGTCGGCCCCGACGACCGGCTCGACGGGCTCGCGGACCGCGTGAGCAACACCCTTCGGTACGAAAAGGCCGTCACGAAGGGGCGCGTCGACGCCGAAGACGGCCCGTACGAGCGGCTGACTGAGTACTCCGATCCCGACGACCCGTACCAGCCCGAGTTCACGCTCCTGCGGGACGACCGGAACGGTAAACCCCGACGAATCGTTTTCGACGCGGCCACCGTCGACCTCGGCGAGGTGACGCTGAAACTCGTCGGTCGCGAGGAGCCGTTCCGAGCCCTTCGGACCCACGAGTTCGCGCTCGGATTCGATTCCGCCGACCTCGTCTTGGAGGAGGTCGTCGGGATCCGACCGGAGGGTCTCGGCCAGATCGCCGACATCAACGAGCGGATCGACCCCGTCGACACCGACGTCCGCGTGGTGAACGGGCTCGGAGACACCGTCTATCACACGCTGATGGGTCGGCCGGAGGGGATCGAACCGGGAGTCGACCTCGATCGGGAGTTCGTCTCGGAGTACGAGGGCCCGCTGTGTATCTCGCCGCGATACGAACGGCTCGTCACCGCCGTGTTGGGAACGGACGCGCTGGAGGGCGCCGAGTTCGTCTATCCGAACCCGAACGAGGAGGAGGAGGCCGCCATCGCCCGGACCGGGCTCGGCGTCTACCTCACGGTCACCGGGTCGACGGCCCGCGAACACGGGCTCGTCGTCGGGGAACACCTCTTCCCCAGCGAGACCGTGCTGATGCAGAACGCGGCCGAACACGATCCCATCGTCAAGCGCGCGCTCGACGCCCTCGCGGTCGAAGAGTCGTCCTCGGAGATCCGGATCTGACTCCTGCACTGTCTATAGCGGTATGTGATATACTCGTTGGCGATCGATCGCACCCACGCACCCCAAACCGGTGCGGGAGAGAGCGACCGAGTGACCGGATGCTCGCGTCGTGACAGGCCGTTGCGGCGTCGTGACGCGCTCACCCATGTTGAAGACGCGACTCCCGTCAGTGGCAGCTGAGCGGTATCGACGCTCCGAAGAAACGCGGGACCGGGCACGTCGATCCGGACTGGCTGCAGCTGACTGCCGTGAGTCGAACGCGACGCCGCGGCCCACCCGATGGAGCCACCACGGTCGGGCTGCAGGGGCAGTGCGTATCGGACACTGCACGCGTAACGGGTAGCTGCCGATCGGACTCGACGACGGTGGCGCCGCACGAGACGAACATCGCTCGCCGGCGATCGGAGGCGACCAAGCTGATCCCCTCGTTGCCACCGCCCGATTGATCTGCCGCCACTCGTACATTATCCGCCGACGAACGAGGAGCCAGATCGGTTCAATCGGTCGGTGATATTTATATCTATGTTTCTAGTACTATATATTGATCTGTCTAGTACTAGAAAATGAGGTACATTGTATTTTCGGTGGCTTTCACAGCACTACAGTACTGTATAAGGTCACTTATCCCGAATTGTGGGATAGATTGAAGGTGGCGGCCCGAGAAGCCCGGATCGAGAGATGAGCGACGACCGCCGCTCCGTGAAGACGTACGTTCCCGAAGACCAGAAGGCGATCTGGCAGGACCACGCCGACGAGTTGGGAATGTCTCAAAGCGAGTTCGTCAGAACCATGGTACAGGCCGGGAGACGTGGGTTCTCGATCGACGGGGGCGGAAATCCCGTCGAACCCGATCCGTCGGGGTCTGACCCCAGGGGTAGCGACCTCGAAAGGCGGGTCGAAGCGGCGCTCGCCGACGGGGTGCTCTCGTGGGAGGAGCTCGTCGACGACGTGTTCGACGACTTCGAGGGTCGCTTGGAGGACGCGCTCGATTCGCTCCAGGATCGCAACCGCGTCCGGTACAACGGTCGGGAAGGGGGATACACGCTGATCGATGAGTAGCACGCGAGCCCCCGCCGAGGTCGACGACCCGATCGGGTACTTCATCGAGGACCTCACCTATCACGGGAAGACCGAGCGGACCCGCGACTCCTATGAACGTGTGCTCCGTCAGTTCGAATCGTTTCTCGACCAAGAGACGACACCGGACTCGGCTACTCACCGCGACTGCATGGCGTTCGTCCACTCGCTGCGCGGCGACGTGGCCGACAGCACGGTGGCGACGTACGCGGCGTATCTGCATCGGTTTTACGGGTACATGACCGAGGTCGGCGTCTTCGAGGGGAACCCGATGACGCTGGTGATGGAGGAGATGGACGAGACGGTCGATAAGGACCCCGCGCGGCGAGACGTGTCGATCCCGGCGATGCGCGAGTTCGTCGCCGGGATTCGGCATCCTCTCCACCGCGCGCTCGTCGTCACGCTGTTGAAGACCGGAATGCGGGTCGGAGAGCTCTGTAACCTCGATCTCCGCGATCTCGCGATCGACGACGAGGAGGTCAGAGAGGCGTTCGAGCTCGGGTCGCGACCGGCCCTCGCGGACCGGCCGAATTCGCTGTACGTCACCCCGGACGCGGCGGTGGGCGAGGAGCTGAACGGAGCGGTCCGCACCGCGTCGAACAAGCGCAAGCGTGCCACCGTGATTCCGGTCGACGACGAGCTGGAGCGGACGCTGAAGCGGTGGCTCGCCGTGCGTCCGGACGGCGCCTCGGACGCGGAACCGCTGTTCGTCGGCACCGCGGAGGGGTGGGGCGAGCGGCTCGATCCGCAGGCGGTCAGACACGTCGTCGAGCGCTACGCCCGCGACGCGGGGTGGTACCGCACGGGCGGCGGCGCCGCCGAGAACGTCACACCGCACTACTTCCGGCATTTCTTCACGACGCACCTCCGGGATCGGACCGGCGACCGCGGCGTCGTCAAGTACCTCCGGGGCGACGTCGCCGACGACGTGATCGACACGTACACCCACAACTGGGGCGATCAGGTCCGCGAGACGTACGAAGCAAACGTGTACCAGTTGTTGGGATAGCGATCGGACCGCGAATCGTCGTCACCGTATTTCGTCGTCGAGAACACGACGGATCTCGTGTTCGAGGGACGCCAGATATATTGTATATCGCTATATCGATTTATTGTCCGGTGGGAGGATCGCGCGTGCCGGTTCCGTCCCTCAGGAGCGGACCCGGTTCGCTCACTTCACCAGCGTCGTCGGCACAGCGGTCTCCCGTGTGACGGCCTCGGCGACGCTTCCGATCAGGGCCCGCGAGAGCCCCGAGCGACCGTGGGTGCCGAGCACGACGTGATCGAACTCCCCCTCGTCTGCGTACTCGGCGATTCGGCGCTCCGGCTCGCCCGTGAGGAAGGTGACCGCCACGTCGCGGCCGTCGGCGACCTCGCGGACCGTCTCGAACACCGACGCCGCGGTCTCGTCGCCCACGTCGTCGAGCTCGTCGAGCGAGGCGCCGAAGGCTTCCTCCGTGTCTTCGGGGAGCATGTCGAAGTCGGGAAAGGCGACGTGGACGACGGTGACCCGTGCGTCCGGGAACGTTTCGAGGGCGACCGCGAGCGCCTCGCGGCCCAGCGGCGAGTCGTCCATCGCGACGAGGACGGAGTCGGTCATACGTCGCTTTCGGCGGGTGACGGTATCAAACCGGTGCTCCTCGGGGAGCTGCTCGGGACGGCCTATCAGGACCGGTTCAAGGGTGAACACGTTCGGGACAGTACCCAAACGGATGGGAACGAAAGCACGAGTAAGCCGATGTTCGACGATCTCGACACGGACCGGCGGCCGCTGGTTCTCATCTGGGAGGTGACGCAGGCGTGCGGGCTCGCCTGTCGTCACTGTCGCGCCGACGCGAAGCCGGCCCGTCACCCCGACGAGCTGACGACCGAGGAGGGGAAGCGGCTCCTCGACGACGCGGCGTCGTTCGGCGACGGCCAGCTCGTCGTGCTCTCCGGCGGCGACCCGCTCGCCAGAGACGACCTACTGGAGCTGGTCTCGTACGGCGACGACCAGGGGCTCCGCATGACGATCACCCCCAGCGGGACGCGGTCGCTAACGCCCGACCGGGTCGAGAGCCTCTCCGACGCCGGAATCCGGCGGATGGCACTGAGCCTCGACGGCGCGACGCGCGAGAGCCACGACCGGTTCCGCGGCGAGGAGAGCTTCGAGAGCACGCTTGGGGCGGCGGAGGCGGCGTCCGACGCGGGACTGCCGCTGCAGGTCAACACGACCGTCTGCGCGGAGACCGTCGACGAACTTCCCGCGATCCGCGACCGCGTGCGGGACCTCGGCGCGGTCCTCTGGAGCGTGTTCTTCCTCGTCCCCGTCGGTCGGGGCCGGATCCTCGATCCCATCCCGCCGGAGCGGGCCGAGGACGTGATGGAGTGGCTCCACGGCGTCGCCGAGGCGGAGCCGTTCGGCGTCAAGACGACCGAGGCGCCCTTCTATCGCCGGGTCGGACTCCAGTCCGACGGAGACGAGGGTGCGGTCCGGCGGCGCGGCGGCATCACCGCGGGCCGCGGATTCGCGTTCGTGAGCCACACCGGCGAGACGTACCCGTCCGGGTTCCTGCCGGAGTCCGCCGGCAACGTCCGGGACCGGTCGGTCGTCGACATCTATCGCAACTCGAAGCTGTTCGAGTCCCTCCGCGAGCCGGACCGGCTGAAGGGGAAGTGCGGCGCCTGCGAGTTCCGGCAGGTGTGCGGCGGGAGCCGTTCGCGGGCGTTCGCGACGACGGGGGACCCGCTGGAGAGCGACCCGCTCTGCCCGTACGTTCCCGAGGGGTACGACGGCGAGTTGCCGCCGACGCTCGGCGGGGGTTCGGGATCGACGGGCGTGCCGGACGCCGCCGACTGACCCGGGAACGCGGTCGCTCGGCGGGGCCCGACGAGGCCGTCCGCGACACCGCATTTATAAGGGCAGACGGGCGCGGTCACGTGGTGTCGATCTCGAAGCGGGCGCCGCCGTCGGGGCCGTTCGTCGCGGTGATCGTCCAGTCGTGTCGGTCGACGATCTCTTTGACGATTCCGAGTCCGAATCCCGTCCCGTCCTCGGCGGTCGTGTATCCCGCTTCGAACACGTCCGCGCGTTCCGATTCGGGGAGTCCGACCCCGTCGTCGGCGATATAAAAGCCGTCGTCGGTGTCGCCGACCGTCACCGTCACGTCCGGACCGCCGTGGTCGACGGCGTTCTGGAGGAGGTTCGACACGAGCTGCTGGAGCTGGTCGCGGTCCGCCTCGACGGTGCGCCGCGTCTCGACCGCGAGCGTCGCGTCCTCCGTCGGCAGCGATCCCCAGCACGTCCGAGCGAGGTCCGACAACGGGACCGTTCCGATATCCATCGCCTCCTCGCCAGCCTGCGCGAGCGTCAGTAGGTCCTCGATCAGGGCGTCCATGCGCCCCAACGCGTCGCCGATCTTGTCGACGCGGTCGCCGTCGCAGTCGTCTCGCAGCAGTTCGAGGTTCCCCTCCGCGACCCGCAGCGGGTTTCGCAGGTCGTGGCTCACGACGCTCGTGAACCGATCTAACCGCTCGTTCTGCTGGACGAGGGCGCGCTCGCGCCGCTTCTGTTCGCTCACGTCTCGGTCCATCGCCACGAAGCGGTCCTCGCCGTCGAGGTTGAGCCGAATGAGGTGGACCTCGATCGGGAACGTGGACCCGTCCTTCCGCTCGAGTTCGGCCTCGAACCGGTGAGGTGAATTCGGCGGGAGCGTCTCCCAGAACGACGACGCACGGTCCGGGTCGGCCAGGGGGTCGATGTCCCAGACCTTCCGCCCGAGGAGTTCCGGCTCGCTGTACCCGAGTTCGTCGCAGAGCCGCTGGTTGACGTCCCGGATTGTGCCGTCGATGTCGTGGACCGCGAACATGTCCGGCGAGTGCTCGAAGAGCGCTTCGAGACGCGCGGAGGTTGACTCCAACTGCCGTTCGTACCGTTTGCGCTCCGTGATATCGTCCTGAAACCCGACGAACAGATCGAGGTCGCCGTCGGCGTCGAAGATCGGAGCGATGCGGACGCGGTTCCAGAACTCCGTGCCGTCCTTCCGGTAGTTCCGCAGTTCGACCGTCACCGGCTCCCGATTGTCGATCGCCTCTCGGAGGGTTGCGACCCGCTCGTCGTCGGTCGCGTCGCCCTGGAGGAACCGGCAGTTCCGCCCGACGGCCTCGTCTCTCTCGTAGCCGGTGAGCGCCGTGAACTCGTCGTTCACGTAGATGATCGGATTGTCCTCCCGATCGGGGTCGGTGAGTGCGATCCCGATCGGCGCCTCGTCCATCGCCCGCACTTTCGCCGAGACGTTCGACGCGTTTGCGTCGGCCGCTTCCGACCGAGTGAGCGTACAGATCAGCGAGTCGTCGTCGGTGTACGAGAGCGTGTGCTCGACGTCGATCGTCTCGCCGTCCGCCCGGACGAACGATGTGGTACCGTCCCACTGCCCGCCACGCGCCTCCGGGAGAACCACATCGTAGACGTGATCGACGTCCTCGTCGTCACCGTAGAGCGACTCCCAGTGACGGCCGACGAGCTCCTCGCGGTCATATCCGAGAATCTCCGCGTAGGCGGTGTTCACGTACTCGATTCGACCGTCACTGTCAAGGATGCTGATCCCGTCCCGGGCGGTCTCGATGGCTTCGAGGCCGCGATTCATGTACCGCTCAGCCCAGTACCCCTCGACGGCGTTCTGGACGCGATTGGCAAGGACGCCGTACTGCTCGGTCCCGCCTTCCTTCTGGAGGTAGTCCGTGACGCCCGCCGTGATGGCCTCGCTCGCGATCTCCTCGCTTCCCTTCCCGGTGAAGAGGATGAACGGGAGGTCCGGACGGGAATCGCGGACGCGCTCTAAGACCTCCAAGCCGTCCAACGCCGGCATGTCGTAGTCGCTCACGATGCAGTCAATAGCCGACCCGTCCTCGTCGAGCGCGTCGAGCGCGTCTCGGGGGTCCGTTTCGGTGCGGACGCTAAAGGCGTCGCGTTCGCGTTCGAGGAAGGTAGAGACGAGGTCGGCGAAGTCGGCGTCGTCGTCGATATGAAGGATCTCGATTGATTTCGAGTCCGGAAGCACCGTCGAGTCCATCCGGACGTCGCCCTCGCCGTTCATACCGGCTAGTTGCGGGGACGCGTTAATTGTCTTATTACTGTCCCGTCGAGACCCTCGGCAGGCGACACGCCCGTTCCGTCACGGCCGACCGCTCGCAACTGATCGCCGGTTCCGAACAGGATGACTGATACTGCGGCTCGTAGGGTGACCCGGGCTCTCCGCGGAGCGCTCTGAACGCGGCCGACCCGGTAGCTGCGTCGCTTTCCCCGGTCAGATCGGGTCTTCAAACTTCGGTGCGTAGTGCCTGAACGTGTCTTTCGCGGCCTAGACTCGGAAGCCCTCGGAGAGGATAGGTCCGGGAGAGGGACTGGTGGGCTCTATGAGTCCCGAACACACGTCAACGAAGTTGACTCTACCCTCTCAAATTTCACCTCTGATATTCATGCCATTAACTACATAAGCGAACTCCCCTTCCCTGCACCTAGCCAGCAACCGATCGGAACGGACAGTCCGTTTCTCGGTGAACCGCTGGATTCAAACGATGAAACCAACCAATCAATCCAACGCGGAAGACCGTGCAGTGAGTCCCGTTATCGGCGTCATCCTCATGGTCGCAATCACTGTGATTCTGGCGGCCGTCATCGGGACGTTCGTACTCGGACTCGGCGACCAGTTGGGAGACACTGCGCCGCAGGCGAGCTTCACAGTTGAAACCGTTAACAACAGTAGTATAACGATCGCGAAGACAGCCGGACAGGATATTGACAAATCCGATCTTACTCTCTCGGTCAACGGCGACCGACAGGATGCTGAAACATTTAGTGGTAATTCTACTTGGAAGTCAGGGGCTTCAAAATCGATACCGCACGGAGTCTCTAATGGAACTGATGGAGCTACCGTTCGGCTTATCCATGACCCCAGTGGTAGTGCAATCTATCAAGATACCGTTGATATCCCGGCCTAGCTGCTGCTGCTAGCGCGGTAACACGCATCCGTTTTGAAATACATCTCATCTCCATCGACTTTCTATCTGTGCCCTGTACCGGGTGTTGAACCGCTGGATCGTCGCCGGATTTAATTCGCCGAGAACTAGATATGTGTTCGATTTGAACCGTGTGAGGTGCACGATTGCGGCGTAATCAAGGTGCAGAAATCGAGGACATCTCCCATGGGTCCGGGCACGCCCGATCGCTGTAAATCCGGGAGAGGCTTGGGCCATGGGTCCGATAGATCTGGAGTACATATCAACTGTTTTGACTCTACCACCCCAATTTTCACCCCTGATATTCATGCCATTAAATACATAAGCGGCCTTTCCGTCTTTATAATTAGCCAGCAACCGATCGGAATGGGTTACTCCGTTCCCCGGTGAACCGCTGGGTTCAAACAATGAAACCAACCAATCAATCCAACGCGGAAGACCGTGCAGTGAGCCCCGTCATCGGCGTCATTCTCATGGTCGCAATTACCGTGATTCTGGCCGCCGTTATCGGGACGTTCGTTCTCGGACTCGGCGACCAATTAGGAGACACTGCGCCACAGGCGAGCTTCACAATTGACGGGAATAATACGTCACACGTCAACATAACCAAAACTGGCGGACAATCGATTGAAGCATCGGATCTCACGATTTCGATTGACGGTGAGAGAGGGACCGATGGCTTTGGTGACGGACCTTGGGAAAGTGGTCAACAGAAGAGCGTAAATGTCACCAGTATCAGTCCCGCCGGAGAGTCTGTAGTCCGGATAATCCACGATCCGAGTGGAAGCGCGATCTACCAGGAGACGTACGACTTCAGCTAATCCCGTAGTCCCTTTATTATCTCCAGCGGCTTTCGATTGTTGTCCGATACCGCAACCCGAGCATAGCGGCGTTGAATCGCTGGGTTGCCGCCGGATCGAATTCGTCACGAGCGTCGCGGACGTTCTCTTTCGACTGTGGATTCCGGTGGGCGACAAGATTTTGCTGTTTCATCGATTGAGTAACGAAACTCAATATTTATACATTCTCCAGATATTCTCCGAGTATGGCTCAAAGTATATCGAGAGACGAATCCGAAGCAGATGTGCTTCGGAAAGCAGGCCAACGAACGCTGCTGATCGGGGAGAATAACCCGGTTCGAATCAGCTCGGGCCATCGAATCCTGCATCACGACGGGAAGTGCTCGCGGCCGCACGGCCACAACTACGAGATCACCGTCGAAGTGACCGGCCAACTCACCGATGAGGGCTGGGTCGTCGACAAAGGCGACGTCACGGACGTCATCGACGCGTGGGACCACCGGTTCCTCGTTGAGGAGGGCGACCCGCTCGTCGACGCGTTCGAGGCGTCCGGCGACGGCGACGCCCTCGTCGTGTTGGACCACCCACCGACGGCCGAGGTGATGAGCGTCCTCCTCGAACAACGCATGCTCGACGAGTTCCCGGACACCGTCTCGGACGTGTCGGTGTCGGTGAGCGAAACCGGCGAGCTCTGTGCGGCCTACTGATGCCGGTCGCTAGCGATATCGAGGAGCCCGTAACGGACGCTGATGCGGCTGGTGAGGGCCTCCCGATCAACGAGGTGTTCTACTCGCTGCAGGGCGAGGGAACGCTTGCAGGTGTTCCGTCCGTGTTTGTGCGAACGTCAGGGTGTAATCTGCGGTGTTGGTTCTGCGATTCGTACCATACCTCGTGGGAGCCGACTGGGGCGTGGCGCGACGTCGACTCGATCATCGAGGAAGTCCACTCCCACGAGCAGGCCGACCACGTCGTGCTCACGGGCGGGGAGCCACTCATTCACGAGGAGTCAGTCGAGCTCCTCGAACGGCTGGCCGCTGAAGGGTACCACACGACGGTGGAGACGAACGGAACGATCTACCGGGATGCTCCCATCGATCTGGCGAGTATCAGCCCGAAGTTGGCAAGCAGCACGCCGACGCCGGATCGTGACCCGAAAGGCGACGGCGAATTCGAAGAGCAACACGAACAGAACCGGATCGATATGGACGCGCTCTCCCGGATGGTCGACGACTACGAGACGCAGCTCAAGTTCGTCGTGACGGACGAGACGGACCTCCCAGAGATCACGGACTTGGTTGATCGAGTGCGGGCGGCGACGTCGACGACCGTGGCGGACGACGACGTGTTGTTGATGCCGGAGGGCATGACGCGCGAGCAACTCGACGGGACGCGAAGCGAGGTCGCCGAGCTGGCGACGGAGTACGGCTACCGGTACACGCCGCGACTGCACGTGGACCTATGGAACGACGCACCGGGAACATGAGCGTTGTACTGGACCAGTCCGGTCGGGGTAGCGTGGTGCCCCCAACGCGATGGGAGCGTCACAGTCGGCGTGGTGCACAGAGCGACAACAAATCCGACGCAACTGAGCAGACATGAGCAACAAAAGCGCGGTGATTCTGGTGTCCGGCGGGATGGATAGTGCGACGGCCGTCTACGAGGCGATAAAGCAGGGGTACGAGCCGTACTTCCTCCACACGTCGTACGGACAGCGCACCGAAGACAAGGAGTACGAGTGTGCGAAAGCGCTTGCTGAGGAGGTTGACGCGGCTGACTTCCTGCACATCGAAACGGGGCATCTCTCCCAGATCGGCGCGTCGAGCCTGACGGACGAGGAGATGGACGTGGCCGACGCGGATATGGAGAGTGACGAGATTCCGACGTCGTACGTTCCGTTCCGGAACGCGAATCTGTTGTCGATGGCGACGTCGTACGCGGAGGCGACCGACTCATCGGCCGTGTTTATCGGCGCGCATTCGGAGGACTTCTCCGGGTATCCCGACTGTCGCCCGGCCTTTTTCGACGCCTTTCAGAACGTGATCGACGTCGGGACGAAACCGGAGACGGAGATCGAGTTGAAAGCGCCGTTCGTCGAGTGGTCGAAAACGGAGATCGCGGAGCGCGGGTTGGAACTTGGGGTGCCGTACGACATGACGTGGTCGTGTTACCGGGACGAGGAGCCGGCGTGCGGGACGTGTGACGCGTGTGCGTTCCGGCTCGAAGCGTTCCGGAACGCCGGGTCACGCGATCCGATTGCGTACGCAGAGCGGCCGGAGTTCTCGTGACCCATCGATCGATACGCGTTTGCTTCGACCAGCTTTGTTGAACCGCGGTTCTTCGGGAGAGTCTCGTGTAAACTACCCCACCCTACTTCGCTCGGCCTTGCGGCCTCGCTCGTTGAGGGTGGGGCTTTGATGTGGACTCCCGGCAATCAGTCGCCAGCAATAGGCTGGTAACTCTCGCCGTTCACCGTCCCACCATTCACACGCACGTCTACTGGTGCGTCTCCGCTCCCCGACTTGGGCGAGGAACGGAGGCTGTGTCTCTGTTTCCGGGCGTATCGCACCCCGATATTCTTCGCTGCATTGTAGTCCGCGTTGACCTCATAGCCGCACTTCTGGCACTCAAAGTGTTCGCCGTGGCGGTTGTCTTCATGCGTGAACCCACAGTCCGTCCGAGAACAGCGTTGGGACGTGTGGTTCGGCTCAACTTGCTCCACGGAGACGCCTTGTTCTGGCGCTTTGTACTCGACGTACTCGGCGAGGCGTCGGAACGCCCAGACGTGGTGCCACTTCGCGTATGGAAGTCGCTCACGGATGTCCGTTAAGTCCTCGAACACGATCACGTCGCAGTCGTGTTCGACGGCTTCCTCGACGATTTCGTTGGCGACGGTGTGGATGTACTGTTTTCGCCATGCTTCTTCGCGCTTTCCGAGGCGAAGCAGGGCATTGTGTGCGGCCTGCGTGCCACGCTGTTGCATCTCACTACGCCGCTTCTCGAACTCACGGCACCAATGGTCGTAATCGTCACCTTGCCAGAACGCGCCGGTCGAAGAGACGGCGAGGCTGTTGACGCCGAGGTCGATACCGAGGACTGTTTGGTGCCCGGTATCTTCCGAAACCTCGTCATCGTCATCATCGTCCTTCCGAGTCGTGATGTGGAAGTAGAACTCGTCGGTCGCCTTGTCGTATTGGAGTGTACTCGCCCGGAACTCGTACTCGTCCGAAAGAACGTACTGTTCGTAGGGCGTCGGGCTGTCCGCCGGGAGTTCAAACTCGCACTCAACGCGCCCGTTGACGGTTGAGAGTGAAACTTTGTTCCGGTAGAACGTCGCACTCCGCTTGTCGTAGACCATACTCCACGACGTGAACTCTGGTTGGCTCACACGCTTCCCTTGTTTCCACCGTTCAACGACACCTTTCGTCGCTTGGACGGCGCGGCGAATCGCTTCTTGGACGAGGTTCGCAGTGAGGTCAGTTTCCTCCCGCAGCTCCGCGTAGAGCGCGTCACGCGCAGTTGAGTTCGCCGTAACGCAGTTTGTGTAGGAGCGACCGTCCCAACAGAAGTCGGCGGCGCGGTTCGCACAGTAAAGGAACTGGCGGGCTGACTGGTGGAGGTCGTCGCGTCGCTTATCGGGAACGATGAGTTTGACCGGCGCGGTTCGACGCACCTCCATATTTCAGATTACTACTTGACGGTACTTATACTCTCGGGAGTCGGGTGGCTACTGTCGTGCGGTTGCGTCGTCCTCAGTCGGTTTCCTCTCCGACCTACTCGCTCGCTACACTCGCTCCTTGAGGTCGGAGGCTCCACCTTGAATTATGCTGAACAGCCAGCCGGACCTCGAAGAGGGTCAGGAGATCGAGTTCGATATCGAATCGTCACCCAAGGGACCCCGCGCGACGAACCTCGTCCGCAACTAACGACTACTTCTGCCCTCGTTTGTAGCGATGGCCGGAAATCTGTTTTTTCAGCCACTCACGCGCCCAGCCAATGCTCTCTGTCTGTGTTGCAGCCAATGCTCTCTGTCTGTGTTGCAGCCAATGCTCTCTGTCTGTGTTGCACGCAGCGCATCCGTTCAATAAGCCCGAACAACAGGTCTCTCTGGTAACTTCACAGTCTGTACTGACTGTTCCCGGATCAAACGGTGTTCGTTGCTGTGGATTTCCGCAGACCCACCCCACGCCAAGGCTCTGTCGTGTAGTAGAGAGATCCGCGAACGAGTCCGGTGTGCTGTGCGACACGCTGAAGATATTCCTCTGTGAATACGAGCGTATGCCGAAGGTCAGCGTCGAGATCCCACAGGAATTGCTTGACGACCTCGACGAGCACGTCGGTGACGAGGGAAAGTTCGTCAACCGAAGCGACGCGGTCCGGGCATCGATCCGCAAAACGCTCGACATGCTCGATGAGATCGATGAACGACACGGACGGGTTGAGACAGACGGAACTGAATCCCACCCGTCGTAACCAACGGAACCGAAGGAACACGACGTCCGTCGAACAGCGAGTGAGACGGCCAGCGCCGGCCGGTCGAGACTGTCTTTTCGGCCGATTCGGGCCTGCTGTCCTCCCTCGCGTGTGATACAACCAGAACGGCCCTCTCGAACTCCTCAAAAAGAATGTCCCAGTTCGGAGTCAATTCACTGGATGGTCTAGGGTATTAGAGTGCGTCTGTTCGGTCCACCGTTCGATTGTGTCGCCGAGAACCGTGATCGCGTCGTAATGGTCCTGTTTCGACTTGTGGATACTTGACGGACGCACATCAAGTGCGTAATACGCGGAAACCCTCTCGGCTGGCATGTCGTCATTCTCGATCAAATAGTGTGTGACTTCCAGAAGCAGAGCGTGAATCTGAACGAGTTCTTTCTTGCGCATGGTCTCATTCCCTCGAATGTGATGGTTGAATGACCATCTCGGACACTCAAAGTGCGCCCTGCCAGCGTCAGCGGTTCGTAATCGGTGTCTGCGTGCGGAACAGTTAGCGTGGGGTCGGTAATTGCGAGCGCGACGATATTGTGAACAACGTGTGCCCACAGCATCCATATGTGTGAATTGTTATTAAACCCCATATTATCTCAAATGATCACTACGTAACCTTCAGTAAACGGCGATCTCGGTCGAAAACATATCTGCCGAAGAGGAGTTCAACGGAGTCCGTGTAGGTGAGATAAATCGTTTTCAGGCTCGTATGCGTAGTTGTCTTATGGGTCACGATAGCATACCACATTATGATGCGGAGTCACCAATCGGTGACATCGCGTATCTCGCGCGGTCCGAACACCGCGTCCCGACGCTCGTCGCGCTGACAGAGCGTCCTCGGAGTCGCTCTGAACTCTGTGAGCTGGCCGGCGTTTCGTCCTCCACGATACGGCGGACGTTGGAGGAGTTCGAAAATCGGGTCTGGATCCGCAAAGACGGGTACCAGTACACGGCGACCCGGCTCGGAGAGGTGATCGCCTCAGGAATGGAGGACCTGATCGAACAGGTCGAAACAGAGCGGAAACTGCGTGACATCTGGCACTGGCTTCCTGACGAGGTCAGCGAGTTTCCCGTCGAGACGTGGGACGCGATGACCATCACAGTTGCCGAACCCGATTCGCCGTACCGCCCGATCGACCGATTCGAGTCGCTTCTCAAGGAGACGACCGACCTTCGATTAATCCGTCCCGAGATTGCCTTGATGGAGCCGTGTTTCGAGGTTCTCGTTCAACTGATCGATGAGGGGGTTGACGTGGTCTTGGTGGCTCGACCGGAGAGCCATACGTACTTTCTTTCGACGTACCCGGAGCGCAGCGTAGAAATGATGCAACAGGACAATTTCACCGTTCTGGAGCACGATGCCCTTCCCCCGTACGGAACCAGCCTTCTTGATGAGCGTGCCGCCATCACTTGTTACGAACGAGACAGCGGCACGGTCCACATATTGATCGACACCGACGTAGCGGCTATCCGTGAGTGGGCACAGTCGATGTGCGAAACGTACGCGTCAGAGGCTCATCCCGTCGAACCTCTGTAAACGACGCCGAGGATAGGAGTACCGGCGGTTTGGCACCGCCAGCCAGCTACCGACTACGACGACTGGGTTAGACGGGTTCCCGCAAAGTGGCGGAGTCATGGTTGCGAACCTGAAACTCCCACCGCTCGGGATTCCTCCGCGTGAACGCGGAGGAGGATGTCAATGCTGGATCTGATCGACGCGTAGGCCGCTGAAATATCGGCCTCTTCCGAGGAATCCGTCCCGGTGTCGGGTGAGGAGACGTTCGGTCCCGACCGTCCTCGGGTCGCAGGGGGTGATGGTTTTTCAGTGACTGCCAGACCGGCAGTTCCCGGCGAACCGTCACAAATTAACTACAGTATCTTCGCCGCCGTATCGTCGCTGGCAGGGGGGAACCGATATGACCGACGACCGGCAAACCGCGCACGGTATCGACCTCGAAACACTCGAAGGATTCGCCGCACACGCAGCCGAGAACCCCGAAGCGGTCCAACTCGGGCTCGAGGCGTCCGCGACCTACGAGGGGACGGCCGCTCACAGCCTGGCAACGATCGATAGCTACGATCTCGGAGACGAGACGATCGCTCGCGACACGCGCGAGTACACGATTCCCTACGGCGGCTGGAAGGAAGTGCTGGACGCTGGTGGGTGGATCGGCGCGACCGACCGGATGGAGCCGATCGAAGCGGCGCTATCGGCGCTAGCCGCCTGTATCAACGTCGGCATCACCATCAACGCCGCCGCCAACGACGTGGACATCGACCACCTCCAGACGCGCGTCCGGGCCGATTTCGATCCAGCGGTTCTCTTCAGCCTCACAGAACTCAAAGAGGCCGACTCGGTGTTCGAGGACCTAACCGCCGACGTGGAGATAGACGGCGAAGACCTCGATCAGGACCAGATCGACGAGTGGGCACGGCGGGCACCCGTCTACACGCTCGTCTCACTCGCTCAGGACGTCGAGATGACCGTCGCCACTCCCGCCGAGATGGCCGGAGACGACTAACCGGTGACCACCGATGAGCGAAGCACTCGGCACGGACAAACTCGAACGCGAGGCCAAGTCGACGTACCGGGACGTCGCGGAGTCCGCCGACGCCGAGTTTCACTTCGAAACGGGCCGCGATCTCGCCGTCCGCCTCGGGCACGACGCCGACGAGCTCGACTACGTTCCGGACGCGGCGATCGACTCGTTCGCGGGTGTCGGCTACGACTTCGACTTGGCAGAGCTCGAACCGGGTGAGGACGTGCTCGATCTCGGTAGCGGCTCGCGGATGGACGCCTTTGTCGCCGGGCTGCACGTAACTGAGACGGGTGCAGTGACAGGCATCGACATGACCACAGAGCAGGTCGAGAAGACCAACGACCTCGCAGCGGACAACGGCTTCCACAACCTCACCTTCCGCGAAGGCTATATCGAGGTCCTCCCGTTCGAGGACGCCTCGTTCGACGCTGTGATCTCGAACGGCGTGATTAACCTCTCCGCCGAGAAGCTGACAGTCTTCGAGGAGGCTAACCGGGTGCTCAAACCGGGCGGACGGTCGGCTCTGTCCGACATCATCAGTGAACAACGGCTGCCGGAGAGTATCAAGTCCGACGCGGGTCTGTGGGCCGCCTGTATCGGCGGTGCCGAACAGATCGATAGCTACACGACGTTCATCGAAGCTGCTGGCTTCTCAGTGACGGAGGTCCGAGAGACCGAACGGTACGAACTCATCTCGGAGCGGGCGGCCAACGCGTGTGACAAGTACGGTGTCAAAAGCGTCTCACTCGGGGCAACCAAGTGAATACTATGGCGACAGATAAATCAGTCGTGGACGAACGAGGGGAACAGGTCCAGTACGAGTCACGGCTCCGGAACGGAGCACTGTTGATGGCCTTCGCCGGGATCGGGTTCGTCGGCTACGGTGTCGTGTTTCTCGTGCTGAATTTCGCGGGGAGCGGCTTCGAACTCGGCGTTAGTACGCTGGCCGGGATGACGCGGGGCGAGCTCGATCCGACGGTGGCGTACTACATCAGTCACCTCCACGTCGCCACCGCTGCGTTCATCATCTCGACGGGTATCGCCGTCACGAGCCTCTCGTGGTACGGCGTGCGCCAGCGGCTCACGTGGGCGTGGGCGACGGCGATCGTCAGCGCCGTCGTCGGCCTGGCGCTCGCGTTACCGATGCATTGGACGGGAGATGCGTTCACTCACGATTGGGTGACACATCTCGGACCGATCTACTTGGCGACGATCGTCTTCATCGTCGGGGCCGTGTTGTCGTACCGAGGCGTTCAGACGACGTAGCCGAGTTCACCGAACCCTACCTTCATTTATGAGTTTAATATCGAGCGTCGTACTGCATACTGGCCATGGGCTGACCCTTGGGGAGTACCTGTTTCGGGTGATCGTTCACCTACTCGCCGTCGTCGGCATCGGTGTGACCGTCCACTGGCTCGTCCGAGCGATCGAAACCAACCGTTCGGAGATCGACGGGCGGGGAAGAGTCAATGACAACGAGCCGTAAGTCCCGATAGATCTCGGATACGTTCGCAAGGACCCGTGTCATCAGAACCTCGCCCCACGGAGAAACACGTGGATAACTTATTTACCTGAAGCCCGCTACCCCTGTAACAAGTCCATTTGTAGTAGGACAACGAAAATTGTACATATGCCACGAGAAACACTAGTCCTCGTCGGGCGGAACGAGGTGCAATCGGTCGCGGAGCAGCACGCCGATCGGTTACGGAACGGTGGTATCGTCGACACGGTCACTACTGCGACGTACGAGGTGGAACCCGAATCGGAACTCAGAGAGTCGCTATCGGACGTTCGTGGAGACCGAGTCTACGCGGTTCCGATGTGTTTTGCACACACCCACGAGACGCTGAAAGACGTTCCCAGAGCGTTGAGCCGGCTTTCCGGTGAGGTGCGATACTGCGACCCGATCGGGAAGCGCCAAGCCGTGACCGAAGCGATCCGGAACCGAGCCGAAGCGTCGAGCGACGCCGACGCACTCGTGCTCGTCGCCCTCGGGAACAGCCGTGACGACCATGCGCGAACGGCTGCCGCGTTCCATGCGGCCCGTTTACGGGCCGAGTTCGACGAAGTCCGAACCGCGTATCTCCTCCAGAGTCCGGCCGTCGAATGCGCGCGGTACACGCTCGAGGCCGACCACGCGGTGGCGTGTCCGCTGTTCGTCGGCGACTGTGAAGCGACTCGAGACCGAATCCCCGAACAGCTCGAGCTACATCGCGGCGGGATCGACTACGCCGACCCGTTCGGGGCGGACGACGTCATCACCGATGCGATCGCCGTCGCGGTCGAGCGCGCCCGCGCGAACTCGAAGCTCTCGACGCCGAGTCCCGATCTCGTTGCCGACGCGGAACCCGTGGCTACGGACGGCAGCGGACGAAACTAACTCGCTTCACCCCCCTTCTCTCTTCAAACCGTCTAGGGCCGATCGCGGGCCGGCCCGGTTCCGTTGGTTCGTTTCGCTACCGCCGAACGACCAGCACGGACAGATCGGAGAACGGCGAGTCACCCGGCTCGTCACCACCTGCGTGTCCGGCGAGAGCGCGAAGCGTCGTTCGGGTGATGTGTTCGTCGTCGCGGGTGAGTCGCTCGCAGACGAGCGCGTCTGCTTCCGGATCGCCGCCGTGCTCAAGCAGGTCAGCGGCGATGTCGCCGGGCATCCAGTCGAAGGGACGAGGCAACGCGAGCAGGTGACGCTTCCCAACGTTGCGGCGAAGCCGGTCTATGCCGTCGGTGAGGTCGCCGCTCTTGTGGAGCGTGACGAAGGCCGTATCTTCCATGGGCGTGCGCGCTCGACTGGCCGCGACCTGTAACGAAGATATCCCCGGGACGACACGTACGTCGACCGACCCACCGGTCGCGTCGTCGACCGCTCGTTCGACCTTCCCGACGAACTGGTAGCCGGAGTGGTTCGGATCGCCCATCAGGACCGCAGTGCCCCGCTCTCCGTGGGCCACGCGATCGGCGAAAGTGGCGAGTGCGTCCGCCTCGTCGCGATACCCGCATGTCAGGCACTCTGCGTCGGTGCGATCGCGGACGAACTCGACGACCGTCTCGAACCCGACGACGACGTCCGCCTCCCGGATCGCACGCTCGCTTCTCGGCACGAGGTACTCAGGGTTTCCGGGTCCGATGCCGACGGCGTGGACGGTCGTCACCGACTCGGCCCCCCGGTCGGGCTCCGGACGGTCCGCGGCGTACGCCGCCGGGTCCGGGCCCTCGTCGAGGTCGTACTCGTCCGTCACGGGCTCTCACCGCGGAGCGCGTCGAGCGTCGTCTCGCCGTTTCGGACGTCGCTGGCGGCGTGGACGAGTTCGTTGGTGAGGCCGGCCGCCACCCCGGACCCGCCGCGTCGACCGACGTTCGTGACCGCGGCGACCTCGTGTGCCTCGGCGACCTCGCGTACACGCTTCCGACTCTCCGCGGCCTTCACGAACCCGACCGGCGTCGCGACGACGACCGCCGGCCGCGTTCCCTGTTCGATGCAGTCGGCGAGCGCGAGCGCGGCGGTCGGCGCGTTGCCGACGACGGCTATCGCGTCGTCGTAGACGCCGCGCTCGTCGAGTTCGAGCACGCTCGCCGCGGTCCGGGTCATCCCGGTCTCCGCGGCGAGTTCCGCGCCGTTACCGATCGCTTTCCTGACCTCGCAGTCGTGCCCGCGTCCCGTGATCCCCGACTCGACCATCGTGATGTCGGTCACGATCGGTCGCTCGTCGAGCACGGCCTCCGCCCCGGCCGCAACCGGGTCGTTCGCGAACCGCATCAGATGTGCGAACTCTGGGTCGCCGGTGGCGTGGACGGCCTTCGCACGCAGTCGGTCGGTCGGCGTCTCCTGCGCGACGAGCTCGTGGACGCGGTCCATGCTCGTCTCGGCGATGGCCATCGCGTCCTCGGTCGTCGCGCCGAGGTCGGCATACTCCGCGGAATCACTTCCGTCAGTCGTCATCGCCGGTCACCTCCATCGAGCCGCGCGACGCGCGTTCCTCGATGTCGCCGTCGACGGTGAGGTTGCGGTCCCGCAGCGCTCTGACGGCCTCCTCGTCGGCGTCCCAGAGCCCGCGGTCGATCGCCTCCAGGAGCGTGTCCGTGATCGACTCTAACGCCCACGGGTTGACGTCGCGCATCCAGTCGGCCCGGTCGTCGTCGAGGGCGTACTTCTCGGCGACGTCCCGCCAGAGGCGGTCGGAGACGACGCCGGTCGTCGCGTCCCATCCGAGCGCCACGTCGACCGTCTTCGAGAGGTCGCCCGCGCCCTTGTAGCCGTGTTCCTCCATCGAGTCGAGCCAGTCGGGGTTGAGAACTCGCGCGCGCATGGCCTTCCGAACCTTCTCCTCGTTCGTGTAGACGTCGACGTTGTCGGGGTCGGATGAGTCGCCCACGTACGACGCCGGTTCCTCGCCGGCCACCTCGGTGACGGCGGTGATGAACCCGCCGTGGAACGCGTACCAGTCGGAGGAGTCGAACTCGTCCTGTTCCATCGTGTCCTCGATCTTCACCGTCGCCTCGACGTTGCCGAGCCGACGCTCGAACGCGTCGTGCGCCGCGGAGGCGGTGCCCCGGGAACCGAGCGCGTAGCCGCCCCACTGGACGTACACGTCCGCCAGGTCCGCGGCGTCGTCCCAGTTCCCCTCGTCGACGGCCTTGTTGGTTCCCGCGCCGTAGCCGCCGGGGCGCGTCGTGAACACGCGGTGTCTCGCGGCCGCCTCGGGGTCGTCGTGGCCGTCGGCGGCCAGCGCCTCGGCCTCCTCCTCGACGTGTTTCTTCACGTAGTTCATCTCGTGCGGCTCGTCGAGGTCGACCACCGCGTCGACCGCGTCGTGGATGACGCTCGCGGCCTGCGGGAACGCGTCCCTGAACAGGCCGGAGACGCGGGTCGTGGCGTCGACGCGGGGGCGATCCAGCTCGTCGAGCGGAATCGGCTCTACGTCGTCGACCCGCCCCGCGTCGGTCCAGACGGGCTCGACGCCCATCGTGGCGAGCACCTGCGCGATCGTCTCGCCGCGAGTCCGAACGGTCGGCGTCCCCCACGCGACGACGCCGATCTCTTCGGGGTATTCGCCTTCCTCGTCGCGATGGCGGGCGAGCGTGTCGGCGGCGATCTCGCGGCCGACGTCCCACGCGGCCTTGGCGGGCACCTTCCGCGGGTCGAGGGTGTAGAAGTTCCGCCCGGTTGGAAGCAGGTCGACGCCCCCGCGAGTGGGCGCCCCGGAGCCGCCCGGCGGGACGTACTCGCCGGCCAGCGCGTCGGCCGTGCGCGGGATCTCCGCTTCGGCACCGCGAACGCGAGGCGCGGCTTCCTCGGCGATGAACCGCAGCGCGTCCCGGAGGTCGTCGTGGGCGCCGCCGCGGACGCGGGCGTCGCCGAGCGGGTCGATACCGACGATCAGCAGGTTGATCGTCGTCTCGTCGTCCGCGTCGGCGTCCGATTCCGACTCGGGCACGTCGAAGCCGTGGGCGGCCAGCGTCCGGACGAGCTCCTTGCTCGTCTCGTACACCTCGTCCGCGGCCTCACCGTAGGTCATGCCCAGCGTCTCGTCGTACTCACCCGGGGCGTCGAGCATCCGCTCGTAATCGACGCCGAGCACGCCGGCGACCGACTCGCGGAGGCTCGGACCGCCGGGGTTCTCCAGCCGGGTGAGCGCGACGAGGTACTCCACGAGGCGGTCGTCGACCGGTGGCTCGCCCATCGTGTGAAGGCCCAACCGGATCTGGGTGTTCTTCACGTCGGTCAGGTACGCGTGGATCCGCTCGACGAGCTCGTCGGTGGCGAGTTCGTCGCCCGCGACCTCGCCCTCCGCGAGCGTCGAGCCGGCCGCGTCCGGCCCGCGAACGTCCGCCCGCTCGTCCATGTCGCCCGCGATCCCCAGCTCGACGGCGAGGTCGAGGTCGTCGACCGTCTCCCGGATGAGTTCCCCCAGTCGGGCGCCCTCGTCGGTGCGGACCTCGGTGCCGCCCGCCTCGCGGTATCGGCGGGCGAGGTCCTCCAGTTCGGCCAGCTCGTCGTAGCTGCCAGCGCGACGCATCACCGGGGTCAGGTAGTCAACGACGGCGGCGTACGAGCGGCGCTTCGCTTGGGTCCCCTCGCCGGGGTTGTTCACGATGTACGGGTAGACGTTCGGGAGGTCGTCGATCAGGCCGTCCGGCGCCGAGCCGGAGCCGAGCCCGACCGTCTTGCCCGGCAACCACTCCAACGAGCCGTGCGTGCCGAGGTGAACCACTGCGTCCGCGGCGAATTCGTTACGGAGCCACCCGTAGAAGGCGACGTAGTCGTGCGGCGGCCACAGATCGGAGTCGTGGTACACCTTCTCCGGGTCCATCCCGAACCCGCGCGGCGGCTGGACGGTGACGAGGACGTTTCCGAACTCGACGCCCGGGACCGCGAACGGCCGGTCGGGAGGGTCGCCCCACTCCTCGAGAACGCCGTCGCTGAATCGGTCGCTCGCCGCGTCGAACCACTCGGCGTACCGCGCTGGCGACACCGTGTCGACGCTGCGGTCGCGCACGTCGGCCGGCGCGACCCACCGGTCGTCGAGCGTGAGCTGGCCGGTGAGGACGTCGATGAGCTCCTCCCCGTCGGCGATCGGACCGGCACCCGTCTCGTCGGCGGCGGCTGTCGCGTCGCGGGCGGTTTGCGTACCGAGATCGTACCCCCGACCGTTGAGCTCCTCCAGCAAGTTGACGGTCGATTCGGGTGAGTCGAGGCCGAACGCGGTCCCGATCCCGTCGTCGCTCGGCGGGTAGTTGTGCAGCACGACCGCGACCTTCTTCTCCTCATTCGGCGTGTGCCGGAGCTTCGCCCAGTTGACCGCGAGCCGCGCGGCGTGGTCGACGCGGTCCTCGATCGGGAAGTGCTGTTTGGGCGCTGAGCCGATGCCCGCGGCGTCGTCCGTGCGCTCTTTCCCCGAGATCGGATGCGTGATGACGTTCCCGTCGAACTCGGGGAGCGCGACCGAGAGCGCGAGTTCGAAGCCCATCACGCCGGTATCGCTCGATTCGTACCGGGAACGCGAGCGCATCGTCGTCACGGTCTGGATCACCGGGACACCGAGATCGTCGAGGAACACGCTCTCCGCGTCGGCGCCCTCGTCCGCGGCGTCGCGCCCGCGATCGCTCATCGACAGCGAGAACATGAACGACGAGAGGACGGCGTCGACGATCGGGTCGCCTCGACCGTCGGTGAAGTAGTGCTCGGCCGTCCACTTCGCGTCCTCTTGGTTCGCCTCGTCGCTGACGGGATTACAGAACACGGGCAGCACGTTCGCGCCGAGCGCTTCCACTCGGCGGACCTGCGCGTCGACGTACCGGACGTTCTCGTGTGTCCAGTGGGACTCGTAGAACCAGACGCCGACCGTCGGCGCGTCCGCGTCGAACGTCGCGATCAGTTCCTCGTAGTCCGCGCCGGGGTAATCGGGGTGGTAGACGCCCTCCGTCGGGAGTTCGATCGGGTCGTCGATCCCACTCGCGACCTCGCCGTCGCCGTACTCCCGAGCGAGGAACCGCATCCCGTTCGAGATGTTGACCGTCCCGCCGTAGTCGAGGTACTCGGAGACCGTCTCCCGATCGGCCGGTGCGACGGTGGTGTCCTCCAGTGCGAAGGCGTCGCCCGTCGCTTTCACGACGAGCGGCACGCCGGCGTCACGGAGCTCATCGACCGCGAACTCGTACGCCGGCATGCTGTCTTGCCCGCCGTGGAGCCAGAGGACGACCGCGGCCGCGTCTCTGAGCTCGTCCACGAACGACGCCACGTCGCGCTGCTCGTCGAGGTCGCTGTCGGACCGAACGACGAGATCGATTCCCGTGAGCTGCTCTGCGGCCGTCTGGACCGCTCCCAGCTCGTTCTCCGTCGCCGTGTAGAGGCCGATTTCCGTCACAAGTTATTAAACCTCCTCTGTAATAACACAAGTATGGTTGATTTGGGGACAAACAAAAAAGTTTCCACCCCCCTGCCGGCGGTCGTCGGTCAAGCGGATCTCAAACGAGTGCTTCTCGCGTTAGCGGTCGAACCGAGTCTCGGCGGCGCCCTCCTCAGGGGCGAAAAGGGGACTGCCAAATCGACGTCTGTCAGGGCGCTCGCGGACCTGTTACCCGAACAGACGGTCGTCGCCGATTGCCCGTACGGGTGTCCGCCAACGAACGCAACCGGGACCACGGGCGACCATTCCGCGAGCGGCCAGTGTGCGTCGTGCCGCGATCGCGAGGATCCGCCAGTGGAAACGAGACCGGCTCCGCTCGTGACGCTCCCGCTCGGTGCGACCCGCGACCGAGTGGTCGGGACGCTCTCCGTCTCCGACGCGCTCGACGGCGACGCCGAGTTCGACCCGGGACTGCTCGCCCGCGCCAACCGCGGTGTCCTCTACGTCGACGAGGTCAACCTGCTTCCGGACCACCTGATCGACGTGCTGCTTGACGCGGCCGCGATGGGGACGAACCGGGTGGAGCGCGACGGCGTCAGCGTCACCCACCCCGCCGACTTCACGCTGATCGGGACGATGAATCCGGAGGAGGGGGAGCTTCGACCCCAGCTGCGCGACCGCTTCGACCTCTGCGTCGACGTCACGGGGAGCGACGAGATCGACGAGCGCGTCGAGATTCTGGACCGAGTGGTCGACGACGGCGGCGGCCGGGACCTCCGCGCGGAGTTCGCGGCGGAGACGGCGGCCCTCCGGGAGCGCGTTCACGAGGCCCGCGACCGCTGCCCCGCGATTCCCGAGGGGTTCAAGCGCGACATCGCCGAGCTCTGCCGCGACGCGGACGTCGACGGCCACCGCGCCGATTTCGCCGTCGCTCGGGCCGCCCGGGCGTTCGCCGCGCTCGACGGACGCCCGAAGGTCATCGAGTCGGACGTGGCGGACGCCGCCGAGTACGCGCTGAGCCATCGATTACAGAGCCGTCCGTTCGAGGAGGCGGTCGACCCGGATGAGGTGGTGGACGATCACTTCGGCGACGACGCTGCCGAGGGCGACCGCGATCCAGAGGACGACACCGATCCGCAGGGGGACGGTGACGGGACGGATCCCGGGCCGGACGAGAGCGAGCCGGACGAGAGCGAGCCGGACGAGAGCGAGCCGGACGAGAGCGAGCCGGACGAGAGCGAGCCGGATCGAGGGTCCGGGGGCGACGGAGGGTCAGTCGAGGAGGAGAGTCGCTCTGACGCGGACGGCGAGGGCGGATCTGCCGAGCGCGATCCCGACGGATCCGACCCCGATCGGTCCGGCGCTCACGGTGGGTCCGGCTCGCGAGATACCGACGACTCCGAACGATCGCCGAGCAACGCGGCGGCTGCGGACCACGGCGACAGGGCGGACGGGGAGGCGCCCGAGTCCGACGGCGACGACGAGGCCGCACCGATCCCTCCCGGAGGCGCTCGCGCGGGGGTCGCCGACGCGGCGGCACCGGAGGTCCCCTCGCCCGCGAGTCGCAGTGCCGCGACGGGAGCGGGCGGCGGCCGACACGCGGCGGCGCCGTCTCCCGAGGGTCGCGGGCCGACAGTGCGAACGGAACGCGCAGACGGGACAGAGTCCGTGGACCCGGTAGCAACCGTCCGGGCGGCGGCGCGGAACGGCCGATCACGACCGGCCGATACCGACCTCCGACAGGCGGTTCGAGCGGGCGACGCCGACACGCTCACGGTGTTCGTCACGGACGCCAGCGCGTCGATGGCGCCCGCGATGCGCTCCGCGAAGGGCGTGGCGTTGGAACTGCTGCGCGACGCGTACACCGAGCGGGACGAGGTGGCGCTGGTTTCGTTCGGCGGCGACGGGGCCGAGATGCTCCTCCCGCCGACGACGAGCGTATCGCTGGCCGCGCGCCAGTTGAAGGAGCTCCCGACTGCGGATCGGACGCCGCTTCCGGACGGACTCCGCAAAGCCGCGGCGCTTATCGAGCGGAAAGAGCCGGCCGCGGCGACGGTCGTGCTCGTCTCCGACGGTCGCGCGAACGTCGCGAGGGGCAGTCCGACGACTGCGACCCGGCAAGCGGCCGAACGGATCGCGGAAACGGACGCGTCCGTGCTCGTCGTCGACGCGGGAGAGTCGAGGGCCGGCGTTCTCGACATCGTGTGCGAGACGACGGACGCGAGGCGGACCCCGCTCGCCGCGCTCTCACCGGAATCCGTGCTCGGAGACCACTAGATTTTCCGAGGAGCGTAAGTTTTACAACACAAGTTTACTTTCTCCAAGTTGGATTTATGTCGACGAACACAGACACCGTCGCCGACCGGTTCGCTACGGCCGGCGCACAGTTCGATCCGCTGACCGCGCTCACCGCGGTCGCGCTCGTCGCGGCACTGGGCTTTACCCTCTTGTTCATGCAGGACCCGCTCGTCCACGAGGCGTTACACGACTTCAGACACGGGGCCGGAATCATCTGTCACTGATGATCGAGCGACTTCGGTCCGGCGTTGCCGCGGGGGCCCTCGCCGGGCTCGTGTACGGGCTGTTCATGTGGCTCGTCATCTCTCCCGTTATCGGGTATCTGGAACACGTCGCGGTTCACGGCGATGGCCACGGACACGAGGCGGCACATCCCGCGGGCGAGACCATGACGGCGGTCGTGAGCGCCGGCGGTGGCGTCCTGTGGGGTGTCCTGTTGGGGGCCGCCTTCGGTGTCGCGTATTACCTGTTCGAGCCGGCGCTTCCAGGCGAGGAGTCGAAGCCGTACGTCCTCGGCGCGGCCGGCTTCCTCGCGGTGTCCGTCGCCCCGTGGACCGTATTTCCCCCGGCCACGCCCGCGATGGCGCCGCTGTACGGGTCGTCGGTTCGCGTTCCGATCTATATCGGTCTGATCGGTGTCGGTATCATCGTCGCGGCGGCGAGCGTGCTCGGATACGCCTGCACGAGCCGTACACGGGGGCGGGGCGTCGGCGTGTTCGTCGCGGTCCTTCCGCTGGCGGCGCTCGCCCTCCTGTCGGTCGTCGCCCCGCCCACGCTGACCGGCGGCGAAGGGTCCGCCGGGCTGACGGCGGCGTTCCGATGGCTCGTCGGCTTCTCGCAGGCCGGCCTCTGGGCGCTGATCGCCGTCGCCTTCCACCATCTCGACCGACGTGTCGGTCCACAGACCACCGACTCGCTGTCGGCGGCCGCGAGGGGAACCGACTGATGGATCGACGGACGGAACAGATGCACGAGCGCGGGGTGAGCGCGACCGTCCTCGTCTGTACCAACGACCGGACGGAATACGCCGCCTGCGCCGCCGTCGACGGCGTTGATGTCGCCGACGCCGTCCGCGACTGGCTTCGCGAACGCGATCGCTACTGGTCGGAGGTCGCCGTCGCGGAGACGTCCTGCCTCGGGATGTGTAGCGAAGACGGCGTCGCCGTCGTCGTCCAACCGAACGACGAGTGGTTCGCGGAGGTAACGGTGGGCGACGTGCCGACGCTCATGGCCGAGACGTTCGGCGCCGCTGCGGACGATACCACCGCGACGGAGCCGACGACGACCGGCTGAACAGCCCGCAGAGGGCTAGAACGCGTCCGAATCGAGCACCCGGTGGGGAACGTTCTTATCGCGGAGTTTGGAGGTGTGTCGCGGGATCTCGTCGGTCACCGCGACCAGGAGAACGTCGAGGCCGAGCATCCCCGCCTCGGCGACGCCCTCTGCGGTCCCGAACCTGATGTCCGGGTCGACGTCGCTCTGAGAAACGAGCGCATACGCCTCCGTCCCGGCGACCGCAACGAGTCCCTCGTCCGGGACGTGTGTCGAGACCATGTCCGAATTCAGGCGGTCGTCATCGGTGACGGTCGGGACGGGCAACACCGAGACGCTTCCCGTGTCGTAGTCCACGACGCCCTCGAAGTCGGCGACGCCGACGGCCTCGCCCTTTTCGGCGCTCGTGACGGTGACCGCGGTCGCCGTGCCGCCGGCGGGGTTGGCGTGGAGAACACCCTCTCGCATCACCAGTCCGACCTCTCTCCCTTCCGCCACGTCGTCGAGCGCGATGGCAGCGTCGACCTCGACGCTGCCGAGGACGTCGGAATTCACCCGTTCGAGGTACGTCTCGAGGTCGTCGGTCCGGGAGATGAGCCAGTCGACCCCCTCCTTCGTCACTTCGTACCGACCGCGGCCGCCCTTCTCGACGTAGCCCGACTCGACCAGGTCCCGGACGTAATCGCTGACCGCCTGCGAGGTCACGCCGATCGTGTCGGCGATCTCACCCTGACTCACCGCGGGCTGTCGGGCCGCGATCTCGACGAGCACCTGGTAGCGCGTCGCGCTCCGCTTGTTCTCGAGGACGTCCGGCGATCCTTCGCCCGCTGAGTCTCCCATTACCGGATGTTCAGATGCCACAAATAAAGTCTTGTTGTCTATTTCACTGTTTACTTGTGCTGAGTGCGATCCTCAGCGCCTATCCGTAAAATTGACTTTTCTTAATACAACCAAAATTGTTTTGTGACGCGGTACACTTGTACATCGCGAATGCAGGCGACAAAACTCCCGAACGACGCGAAAGCGGGCCCGACCAAGCCGGAGGTCCGTGCGGTGTTGGCGCGAAAGCTCGCGCTCGGTCCCGACGACCACTTCGTCGAGGTCGGCTCCTGTACCGGCGCGGTAACGATCGAGGCCGCTCGCCGCGCGGGGCGGGTGACGGCGCTCGAACGGAAAGCGGAACGGCTCGAAACCACCCGAGCGAACCTCGCCGCGAACGAGTACGACGCCGACGTGCGGCTCGTCAACGCCGAGGCGCCGGAGCGGCTTCCGGACGACGGCGACGTGGTGTTCCTCGGGGGATCGCGAAACTACGAGCGCGTTCTCGACGACGCCGTCGCCGCCGACTACGATCGGGTAGTCATGAACGTGTCCCGTCTCGAGGTCGCGGGTGAAGCGGCTCGGGCCTTCCGCGACCGCGACCTCCTCGACGAGGCGCTGTGCCTCCAGATGGCGACCGGCTACGACCTCGCGGGCGCGACGAGCTTCGACGCCGACAACCCGGTGTACATGCTCGTCGGCGAGCCGGGGTCCAGTGACGAACCGGGTGATAGCGAATGACTCGGACGGTCCGGATCGGGGGCGTCGAATGACCCTGTACGGCGTGGGACTCGGTCCCGGCGATCCCGACCTGATCTCCGTTCGCGGACGGGAGATCCTCGACGGAGTCGACGTGGTGTACTCTCCGGGTCGACTCTCGCGGGCGGTCGCGACCGAACACGTCCCGGAGAGCCGGATCGGGGACCTCGATTTCCCGATGACGAGCGACGAGGAGCGGCTGCGCGAGGCGTGGAAGGAGGCCGCGGCCGAGATCGCCCCCGAAGCGCGCGCCGGCGACGTCGCGTTCGTCACGCTCGGCGACCCGAACGTGTACTCCACGTTCGGACACCTCAGCCGGACGCTCGACGCGTTCCATCCCGACGTCGACGTGGAGATCGTGCCCGGGATCAGCGCGATGACGGCGTTCGCGACCGCGCTCGACGTCGAGATCGAGGCCGGCGCCGGGCTCGCGCTCCGCGAGGCCGCCGGCGGACGCGCACCTACCGGGCCCGACAGGATGGTCCTGTTCAAAGTGACCGACGCCCCCGAGACGGCCCGCAAACTCGACCGGGCGGGCTACGACGTGCGGTTCGGGCGGCGGCTGTTCATGGAAGCGGGCGAGACGGTCGTCACCGGAGACGCCGAGACGGTCGCGGACCGCGACTACTACACGCTCGCGTACGCCGAACGCCGCGGTCTCGAGACGTCGCGGGCGACCGACGAGTTCGCGGCCGACGCGGACGCGAACGGCCGCGTCTCCGCGACCGCCGACGCAGAGGTGGGCGATGACTGACGAACCGGTCGATTCGCGGGCGGCCATCGACGCCGTTGGCGACCGGACGGCGGGCGAACTCGACCCGCGGGTCCACGAGTACACCGCCGGCGAGGACCAAGACGGAATTCCGTTCGTCGGTGCCGGCCCGGGCGACCCCGGCCTCCTCACCGTGCGCGGCAAGGAACTGGTCGACGAGGCCGACCTCGTCGTCCACGCCGGGTCGCTGGTATCCAGCGCGCTCTTAGAGGAACACTGCGCGGACGCGGAGCTGGTGAACTCCGTGGGCAAGGACCTCGAAGAGCTGATCCCGCTGATGCGGGACGCCCACGAGAACGGACGAACCGTCGTCAGACTCCACAGCGGCGACCCCGCGGTGTACGGCGCCGCCCTCGAGCAGATCGACGCGCTCGAACGCGAGGGCGTCCCGGCGTACATCGTTCCCGGCGTCACCTCGTCGTTCGCGGCGGCGGCGACGCTGCGCACCCAGCTCACGCTGAACGGCGTCGCGAACCACGTCGCGTTCACGCGTCCGCGGGGAAAGACGCTCGACGCGGAGGACGACCACGTCGCCGAGTTCGTCGAGATGGGCGACGTGACGACCTGTATCTACCTCGGCACCCACGCGGTGAGTGACACGATGGACCGCCTGCTCGACCGCGACGGCGTCGACCCGGAGACGCCGGTCGCGGTCGTCTATCACGCCTCGTGGGACGACGAGGACGTGATCACCGGATCGATCGCCGACATCGGCGAGAAGGTGGAGGCGGCCGGCTACCGCGCGTCCGCGATGGTCCTCATCGGCGAGGCCGCGACGGGTGCGGGATACGAGCGGTCGTTCCTCTACGGCGACTGGGCGAACGGCGGAGCGGCGGACGCGGGGAGCGACGGATCGAATAGCGCCGGAGACGCCGCGGAGACGACCGAAACGGAGGCCGACGACTGATGAGCACCGACAGCGACGGCGGGACGAACGCGAGTAGCACCGAAGGCGACGACTCCGGCGGCGGGCACTGTTCGACGGCGGACTCGGACGGCGAAGTGGCGGAGGAGATCGCGGTCATCAGCTTCGAGCGGAAGCTCGACACCGCCACGGAGATCGTCGAGGGGATCGGCGACCGCTACGAGTCGATCGACGTGATCGAGTACCACGGCGACGTGTTCGCCGAGCACTGGGGCGAGTACGACTGCTTCGTCGGACTGATGGCCTCCGGGATCGCCATGCGGAAGACCGCGCCGCTGCTCGACGACAAGTGGGACGACCCCGCGATCGTCGTGGTCGACGAGGAGCTCACGTGGGCGATCCCGATCACCGGCGGTCACCACGGCGCCAATCAAGTTGCGGACGACCTCGCGACGCTCGGCGCCGTGCCGGCCATGACCACCGCCTCGGAGGCGGCGGACAAACAGGGCGTCGAGAAGCAGGCGAAGGCGCTGTCCGCACACGTCGTCAACGGCGATTCCACGGTCGCGACGAACCTCGCCGTCCTCGACGACGAGCTCGGCCCGGTCGAACGGCTCGACGGGCCGCGTGCGGTGGTGGTCGACGACGACGTGACGGTCCTCAAACGAAACCTCGACGACGGGGTCGTACTCGGTACGGGCTCGGTCTCCGGCGCGGACGAAGACCGCTTCCTCGACGCGTGGGACCGAGCACTCGCCGAGATCGATCGGGACTGGGCCGACGTCGAGTTCGTCGCCACCGCGACGCGAAAGGCCGACGAGGAGGGGCTTCTCGCCGCGGCCGCGACGCGTGACGTCGGGGTCGTCGCGTTCGACAAGGAGACTCTGCTCGAGTTCGAGGGACCGACGCCGTCGAAGGCGAAGGAGCTCATCGGCTGGCCGGGCGTCGCCGAGGCGAGCGCTATCGCCGGCGGCGCCGACCACGAACTCGTCGCGGAGAAGACCAGCTACGAAAACGAAGTGACCGTGGCGGTGGGGCGATGACCGGGAACGGCTCGGCGCCCGGCGGCGCGGACGACGCGCCGGACGGCATGGGAACGCTGTACGTCGTCGGTATCGGCCCGGGACTCCCGCACGCGATGACGCAGCGGGCCCGCGACGTGATACGCCACGCCGACTGCGTCATCGCGTCGAACCTCTACCAGGAGTTCCTCCGGCGGGACGGGACCATCCCGCCCGAGTCGCGGACGGAGGAGGCCGCCGCCACGGACGGCGGTGCCGCGGTCGGCTCGGTCGACGACGCCGACTGGACGGCCGGAAACGTCGGCACCCATCCCGACGGCGAGACCGTCGAGATCGTGCGGTCCTCGATGGGACAGCAGATCGAACTCGCCCGCGAGGCATTCGAGCGCGTCCGCGCCGGACAGGACGTGGCGCACGTCTCCGGCGGCGATCCCAACGTGTACGGGAAGTCCGACCTCGTCTATCTGATGGCCGACGAGGACGACGCCGACGACGTCCCGATCGAGATCGTGCCCGGCGTGACGGCCGCGCTCGGCGGTGCCGCGATGGTCGGCGCGCCGCTCTCGAACGACTTCTGTACGATCTCGCTGTCGGACAAGTGGCGCGGCTGGGAGGAGATCGCGGAGAAGCTCCGCGCCGCGGCGGTGTCGGGGTTCACGATCGTCCTCTACAACTGCTGGCGCGACTACGAGCGCGCGATCGAGGTGCTCCGGGAACACCGCACCGACGACGCCCCCGTCGCGATCGTCAACGACGCCGGCCGCGGCGAGGCCGGCCGCAACCTGGACGACGAGACGTACACGCTGACGACGCTGGGCGAGGCGACCGACCACGACGACGAGGTCGGCGGCATGGGCACGTCCCTGGTCGTCGGCACCCACGAGACGGAAGTCTGGGAGAACGACTACGACCGGTTCCTCGTCACCCCGCGTGGCGGGCGAGACGTCGACGACTTCTGACAATGAGTGACACCACCTGCGGATCGACGGACGAATCGAGCTCGAACTGCGGCGACAGCGATCCCGAGACGGTGATCGACGGGGACGCGGCGAGCGACGGTGGCCGCGCAGCGAACGACGCGGCGAGCGACGGTGGCCGCGCAGCGAACGACGCGGTGAGCGACGGCGGAGCGGCGACGGAGAACACGAGCGCGTCGTCGCCGTCGTGCGGCGCGAGCGACTCCAGCGGCTCCTCCTCGTGCGGTGCCTCGAAATCCGCGGCGACGGACGAGAAGGTCGGAGCGACTGCCGACGACTTCGACGCCGACCCGGGGCGGCTGTTCGCCGTCGGACTCGGTCCCGGGCAGCCGGAGGGGATGACCCAGCGCGCCCGGGCGACGCTGCTGGAGGCGGACCACATCGTCGGGTACACGACGTACATAGACCTGATTCCGGACGACGTCACCGAGGCCGCCGACGAGCTGTACGACACGCCGATGTGCGGCGAGGTCTCTCGGACCGAAGAGGCGGTCGACCGAGCGCTCGCGGGCAACGACGTCGCCATCGTCGGCTCCGGCGATCCGAACGTGTACGCGCTCGGCGGGCTCGCGCTCGAGATCATCGAGTCGAAGGGCGCGACGGCGTCGGCGCTCGACTTCGAGGTCGTCCCCGGCGTCCCGGCCGCGCAGTCGTGTGCCGCCCGCGCCGGCGCGCCGCTCGTCAACGACTCGGTGTCGATCTCGCTGTCGGACCACCTCACGCCGATGGCGGACATCGAGTCGCGACTCCACGCGGTCGCGGCCGAGGGGTTCACGATCGCGATATACAACCCGTGGAGCCGGAAGCGACGCGAGAACTTCGAGACGGCCTGCGAGATCCTCTTGGAACACCGACCGGCCGACACGCCGGTGGGCGTCGTCCACGGCGCCGGGCGCGACGACGAGGCCGTCGAAATCGTCGAACTCGGCGGGCTGAAGTCGCTCGGCGAGACCGACCTCGTCGACATGACGACCACGCTGCTCGTCGGCAACGAGGAGACGTACGTCTGGGACGGCCGGATGATCACCCCGCGCGGCTACGAGAGCAAGTATGACTACTGAGCGCCTCGACACCGGGACGACGTACCGCGTCTCCGTCGATCTGAACGCCTGCGACGGCGTCTTCGCCTGCCTCGTCCGCGACGACCGGTTCGTCGAGGCCGACGGGGGGCTCGTCGGCTTCGACCTCACAGACGCCGTGGACCCGGTCGAGCGCACCGCCGACGAGGTCGCCGCGACGTTCCGTGACGGGCGCATCGACGAGGCGCAGGCGGCCGCGGCGGCCTGTCCGCTGGACGCGATCACCGTCGAGGAACGCGAGGGGGAGGCATGAGCGCCGTCGAGACGACGCCGGACGACATGCTCGCCCGACACCCGGAGACGGCCTATTTCTGGGGCCACGTCGCCGGCGGCGGCCAAGTGACCGATCGAGGGATCGAGATCGAAGTCGTCGATGAGGACGCGGCGCGTCGTCTGTCCGCGATCGCTGGCGGCGGAACCGTCGATCACCGGATCGCCGAACGCGACTTCGCTCACGACACGGCAGTCACCCGGCAGGCCGACGAGTACACGGTGCAGATCATCGATCCGACGCTGGCCGCGAACGCCGCCGCGGCGCTCGGACTGCCGGTGGGATCGGACTCCGGCGGATATCGGTTCGACGCCCTCCGCGACCACCGTCGAGAGCTGCTTCGCGGGCTGTTGGAGGCGTGCGGCGTCGTCTGCTTCCGCGAGTCGAGCGCCGCGGTCGGCATCTCGTTCGTCCACGACGACTCCCGGCTGTTGAAGCGGATCCGGACGACGCTCGACGCGGCGGGGTTCGACTCCGAGGAACCGCAACCGTCCTCGTCGGGCGGCCACTGGTTCGGAGTCGCAGACGGCGACACGACCGCGTTCGCCGAGTGGGTCTACGAGGGGGCCGGCGATAGCGGGCTGTTCGCGACGAACCGTCGCCGAAAGACGCTCCGAAGCGTCGAGCGGGCCGCGGGTCTCGATGTCGGGAGCCTCATCGAAGCGACCGACACGGACGGAGGAGGCTCATGAGCCGGGCGGCAGACGCCGTCGGAATCGGCGACGAGGAGACCGCGCTGCTCGTCGGCCACGGCTCTCGTCGGGACAAGTCGAACGAGGCGGTGCGCGAACTCGCGGCCGGTCTCGAGGACCGTCTCGGCGTCTCGACCGACGCCGCGTTCCTCGAACTCGCGGAACCGTCGATCCCCGACGCCATCGGCACACTCGCGCACAGTTCGTCGCGGATAACGATGGTGCCGCTGTCGCTTTTCGCGGCCAGTCACGTCAAAAACGACCTCCCGCTCGCCGTGAAGCGAGCGCGGAGCGAACACCCGGGCGTCACCTTCCACGCGGGCGCGCACCTCGGTATCCATCCGGCGATACTCGACCTCCTCGACGACCGGGCGCGGGACGTGGAGGCGGAGTTGGGGGTCGACCGCGACGACGACGACGTCGCCGTCGTGGTCTGTGCCCGCGGCTCCTCGGACCCGGACTCGAACGCGGACGTGCACAAACTCGCCAGACTCCTGTACGAGGGTCGCTCGTTCGACCGGGTCGAAGCCGGGTTCATCGGTGTCACCGAACCGCTCCTCGGCGAGGTGCTCCACGACGTCGCGAAGACGCGACCGGACGCGATCGTCGTGCTGCCGTACATGCTCGGCGACGGCGTCTTGACCGGGCGGATCCGCGACGGAGCCGCGGAGTTCGACGCGGAGTACCCGTACGTCGACGCCGCTGCCGGCGACCCGCTCGGAACGGACACCCGGCTGCTGGACGTTCTTTCAGACCGGTGGCAGGCGGCGCGGACCGACTCGGTCGACATGTCGTGTGACACGTGCAAGTACAAAGTCGAACTCGACGGGTACGAGGAAGACGAGGGTGGGGCACGCGCGATGCTCCGCGCACTGACCCACCAGCAGGCACACGAAGACCGTGACGACGTCGCCGACGAACCGCACACCCACGACGCTCCCGAGACACACCTCGCCGTCTGTACGAACCAGACGTGCGCGGCGGACGGTTCACCAGCCGTTCTGGAAAACCTCCGTCAGGCCGCCCGAGACGCCGACTCAGACGTTCACGTCACGCGATCGTCGTGTTTCGATCAGTGCGGCGACGGCCCGATCGTCGCGCAGTATCCCGATGGGGTGTGGTACGGCACCGGCGACGACGAAGACGCCGACCGAATCGTCTCCGCCGTCGAGCGGGACCGAATCGTTAGCGACCTCGTTCACCAAACGCTATGACCTACGATCAGACTTCGACCCACGATGAGCTGTGACGAAATCGAAGCCCTGCGGCTCGGGCTTATGAACACTCTCGGAACCTCGGACGACGCCGTTCGACGCCACGCAGAACAGGAACTCGGTGACAAACTCGACGAAGACACGCCGATCGCCGCCCTCGCGGCAGCCGAGTCCGTAGCGGAACTCCAACGACATCTCGACGCCGCACTCGTCGACTTAGAGGAGACAGTCGCAGCCCTCGACACGGACGACCCGGAATATGCATACACTCGAGGGCGCCTCGTGGCCGTTCGGGACGCAGAGCGATCGCTAGCTCGACTCGCCGACTCGGGCGAGTCGTTCCTCGCCGATCTCGGGGACTCCCATCACACGCTTCACGAGGTGTTCCCTACCGAGGAGTGAACGTGAACTACCCCACCCTACTCGCTCACCGCTGACGCGGTTCGCTCCTTGAGGGTGGGGCTTCCTGTTTCCACGACGCGCTTTGCAGACACCGAATTGGTGTCCGTAGGGAGCGCAGTCTCCACAGGCGTTGATTCGGAGTATCCCACTCCTATGTCTTCGAGACCGCGAGAAAGGATGTTCCACGCCGCATTCGCGTCCCTGTCCGCCTCGAACCCACACGACGGACACGAGTGTTCGCGCACCCACAGCGGCTTCTCCGTCTTGACACCGCAGGACGCGCACTCTTTCGTCGTATCTTTCGGGTCAACTGCGACAAAGTGCGTCCCCTTGCGCTCGCACTTGTATTCGAGCATCCGGAGAAACGTCCCCCACGCCGCTCCTGCCCGGTTGCGTGAGTTGCCCGGCAGTTCGATCAAGCCCTTCGCGTCCAAGTCCTCAACCGCCACGAGGTCGTACTCGCAGGCGTAGTAGTTCGACAACTTGTGAAGGAAGTCCCGACGCTTCCGCTTGAGGTCGGCGTGGCATTCGGCCACGATCTGCCGTTGTTTCTCCCAATTTGCAGAGCCGTGTTCCTTCCGCGTGAGGTCGCGTTGTGCGCGTTCGAGTCGCTCACGTTCCTCGCTGAAATTGGGACTCTCGATGGCGTACCCGTCGGTGTCGTGTGCGTACTTGAGGATTCCCACGTCGATGCCGACGACCCGCTCGGGATTCTGCGGCTTCTCTGGTGTATCCTCGTCCACGTCGATGCCGAACGTGGCATACCACTCGCCCGTGGGTTCGCGTTTGACCGCGACCTGTTTGATGATCGCGTTCTCGGGGATGTCTCGGTGGAGACGAATCGGAATCTCGCCGATCTTGCTCAACCACGGCGTGGGCCGACCACTCGTATTCTTGAGTTCGAAGCCGGACTGGTTGTAGGTGAGCGACCGATACTCCCGAGGTGGTTTCCACTTGAGCATTCCCACGGTGCGTCCATTCTCCTTCTGTGCTTTGAGCGTAGAGAGGTTGTCGTAGACGCGCTTGACAACCATCTGGAGAACTTTCGAGTGGACATCTCCGAGGTCGTTCCACCACGATTTGAGGTCGGGGAGTCGCCCCTGAACCTCGTAGCGGGCGGGAATGTTGTCTGCCTCGTTGAGCAGGTGGAGGACGTGGTTGTAGAGTTGTCTACAAGTATCGACGTGGTACAGAAGCTCCTCTTCGAGGGCTTCTGGCGGGGTGAGTCGATACTTGTAGTTGTAGTGCATGGACTATTCGTCTGGGTCGGGATCGGAGACGCGGACGACTTTCACGTCGGCCCCGCGCCAGCGTTTGGGGACGATGACGTGGGCACTGTTCCCCGAAGGTTTTGCGGTTCCGTCGAGGACTTCTTCTCCTTCGATTTCAAACCTATCCATCATCGACGTATAGACTTTGGATAGACATAAAGGTGGGTGGCCTGTGGGCCGAGCGGTGAACGTGTTTGAGAATCGTGAGGCGTTGACGAGACGCGCAGCGTCTCGTTCGCACACCAGAAATCAAAGATTTCTGAGGACGCTGTATCCCCTCCCTACTGCGCTACTCGGTCGCTTCGCTCCCTGCGTTGCTCCTTGAGGAAGGGGACTTAGCGCCTAATTCCAGTTAAAGAGTCATTTGCGGCGATGGTGGCCGTGAGACGACGTCTCTCGTTCCATCCGCACTGCCGACAGTACCGTCTCATAGTGAAACTCTCCGTCATCCAAATCAGCAAAGGTAGCCGTGTGGAATCCTAATCATCATGAAAACGAATGGGCGCTGCAGGATTTGAACCCGCGACAGCTTGGTCCGAAGCCAAGCACTCTATCCAGACTGAGCTAAGCGCCCGTACGCTTCGCTACTTCGGTGAGGATGTTAAGTCCCGCGATTCGAAATCGCTTCGGGTCGGCGCCGATGGCCACGGTGCCACGGGCGATCAAAAAGAATATTATCGGGACCGGGCATGGTTTCCGTAGTAGATGTGTTCTGGTCGTACGGCGTCACCGCCGAACGAGTGGCCCGAGTCGGTTCTGTCGTCGCCGAGGTACGCCTATGTATGACCTGAGGCCACACTTCGACGAGGAGGTCGATCCCGGGACGAACCTCCTTCTCACCGGGCCGCCGCTCACCGGAAAGCGATCGCTGATGATGGACCTGTTGGCGACCGGGACCGATCGCGGCGACGGCGCGATCGTCGTCACCACCAAGGACGGCGCCGACCGCGTCCTGAAAGACTACGAAAAGCGGACGCCCTACGAGGGGAAGCCCGTCGCGGTCGTCGACTGCGTCACCCGCCAGCAGGGGGTCAACGACGCTCGCGAGTCCGACCGGATCAAGTACGCCTCTTCGCCCGTGGATATGACGGGCATCGGGATCAAGCTCTCGGAGTTCCTGCAGGCCTTCGGGGACCGCGGGATCGAAGAGAACCGCGTGATGGTACACTCGCTGTCGACGTTGCTGATGTACTCTGACCTCCAGACGGTGTTCCGATTCCTCCACGTGTTCACCGGGCGGATCCAGAGCGTGAGCGGGCTCGGACTGTTCAGTATCGACTCGACCTCCCACGACGAGCAGGCGATGAACACCCTCAAACAGCTCTTCGACGGCATCATCACCGTTCCCGAGGACGGCGAACCGGAGATCCGGCTGGCCTGACTGCCGGGCACTTTAGCTGGCGGGGAGTTTAATCGTCGCGACCGCGTATCCGCGACTATGTCCATCACCGAAGACGAGAGGCTCGATCGACTGCTCGACGCCGACACGATCGCCGTAATCGGCTGCTCGACGACGCCCGGGAAGGCCGCCCACGACGTGCCGGCGTACCTCCAGCAGCACGGGTACCACGTGATCCCGGTGAACCCCTTCGCCGACGAGGTGCTCGGCGAGACGGCGTACGACGAACTGGCCGAGGTGGAGGCCGACGTGGACCTCGTGAACGTGTTCCGCCCGAGCGGGGAGGTGCCGGAGGTCCTCGGCGCCGTGCGCGAGCGACACGCGGAGCGCGGCGACGCGGGCGCGGCGTGGCTCCAGTTGGGGATCAGCCACGACGAGGCGGCCGCGGAGGCGGAGGCCGACGGGATCGAAGTCGTTCAGGACCGGTGTATGAAAGTCGAACACGGGCGGCTTCGCGGGTAGCGAAGCGAATCAGACGACGCCTCGATCCCTATCCTTCCCACTCCTCGAAGGAGCGGTACACGCCCTTCGAGAGGTATCGCTCTGAGGAGTCGGCGAACACGGTGGCGACCGTCTCGTAGGGGGCGTCGATCTCGCCGTCGCGGATCCCGCGAGCGACCCGCTTGGCCGCGATCGCGTTCGCGGCCGCGGAGGAGGCGACGAGCTGTCCCTCCTCGGCCGCGAGCCGACCCATCTCCCCGTGGACCTCACGGTCGGGGATAGCCCGAATGTCGTCGACGAGCTCCGGGTCGAACAGCTCGTTCCGCTCGATGTCGTGGGTGCCGATCCCCTCGGTCTTGTACTCCTCGTGGTCGACCTCCTCGCCGAGGAACTCGCGGTACGCGGAACCGGCGGGCTCGACGGCGACGACGTGGGTGTCGGGATGCCGCTCGCGGAAGTAGCGGGCCATCCCCATCAGCGTCCCGGCGGTGCCGCAGCCGGCGACGACGGCACCGACCCTGTCGTCGAGCGCGTCGCCGATCTCGGGGGCGGTGGTCGCGTAGTGCGCCTCGGCGTTGAGCGGGTTCGAGAACTGCTGAGGAACGACCGCGTCGTCGAGCTCCTCGGCGATCTCGTGGGCGCGATCGATGGCGAACCCCATCCCGTCCTCGCTCGGGGTGTTGACCACCTCGGCGCCGAGCGCACGCATGAGCTGCTGTTTCTCCACGGAGAACCGCTCGGGGACGACGAACACCGCGTTCAGCCCCAGCTGCCTGGCCGCGACCGCGATCCCGATCCCGGTGTTACCCGCGGTCGGCTCGACGACGGTGCCGCCCTCCCCAACGTCGCCGCGTTCGAGCATGCGTTCGAGCATGTACTTCCCGATGCGGTCCTTGACGCTCGCACCGGGGTTGAACGACTCCAGCTTCGCGTACACCGGCACCTCGTCCGGGGAGTCGTGTACCCGGACGAGCGGCGTCTCCCCGACCGTCTCCAACACCGACGACAGGGGCTCCCGATGGGTCGTCATATCCGCGCAATCGTTGCCGGCCCTTTTGCGTGTTTCCATGGCTGTGTCGGCCGCCTCTTGTCACCGGCGGCGGCGGGCGTTGCCGGGACTCGGGAGAGTAACGATCCGGGGGGAACCGACCGGATCGCGGACGTGACGGCGTGCCGTGGATCGAACAAACTTATGCCCCTCGTCCGGTTCCGAAGAGGTATGAGCGAGACCGATGCGCAGGCCGACGTGACGGTCGTCCTTCCGGACGGATCAGAGCTGGACGTTCCGGCGGGGGCGACAGTCGAAGATGTCGCCTTCGAGATCGGCCCCGGGCTCGGTCGCGACACGGTCGCGGGGAAGATCGACGGCGAACTCGTCGAAAAGCACGCGGAGGTCCACGACGGCGCGCGGATCGAGATCGTCACGGACCAGTCCGACGAGTACCTCACGGTGCTGCGCCACTCCGCTGCCCACGTGTTCGCGCAGGCCCTCCAGCGGCTCCACCCCGAGGCGACGCTCACCATCGGCCCCCCGACCGACGACGGGTTCTACTACGACGTGGCGGACGTCGACCTCGACGAGGACGACCTCGACGCCATCGAAGACGAGATGGACGACATCATCGCGGCCGACTACGACATCGAGCGCGAGGTCCGATCCCGCGAGGAGGCCACGGAGATCTACGCCGACAACGAGTACAAACTGCAGATCTTAGCGGAGGAGGCCGACGACGAGGAGGTCACCTTCTACGTGCAGGACGGCTGGCGGGACCTCTGTCAGGGCCCCCACGTCGAGTCGACGGGCGAGATTGGCGCGGCGACCCTGTTGGAGGTCTCCGCCGCCTACTGGCGCGGCGACGAGGACAACGACACGCTCACCCGCGTGTACGGGACGGCGTTCGCCTCCGAGTCCGACCTCGAAGAGCACCTCGAACTGCGCGAGGAGGCGTTAGAGCGCGACCACCGGAAGATCGGACAGGAGATGAACCTCTTCTCGATCCCGACGGTGACCGGCCCCGGCCTCCCGCTGTACCACCCGCCGGGCAAGACCGTGCTCCGCGAGCTGTCGGACTTCGCGAACGAGCTCAACCGCGAGCACGGCTACGAGGAGGTCGAGACGCCCCACGTGTTCCGAACGGAGCTGTGGAAGAAATCCGGCCACTACGAGAACTACAAAGAGGACATGTTCCTCCTCGACGTGAACGACGAGGAGTACGGCCTCAAGCCGATGAACTGCCCGGGTCACGCGACGATATTCGACCAGCAGTCGTGGTCGTACCGCGACCTCCCGCAGCGCTACTTCGAGAACGGGAAGGTGTATCGGAAAGAGCAGCGCGGCGAGCTCTCGGGGCTCTCGCGCGTCTGGTCGTTCACCATCGACGACGGGCACCTGTTCGTCCGGCCGGACCAGATACGTCAGGAGATCGAGTCGGTGATCGAGATGATCTTCGAGGTCGTCGAGACGCTCGATCTGGACGTCGAGGTCGCATTAGCGACCCGCCCCGACAAGTCCGTCGGCGGCGACGAGATCTGGGAGTCCGCCGAGGAGCAGCTCCGCGACGTGCTCGAATCGGGCGGCTACGACTACGACGTCGAGCCCGGCGACGGCGCCTTCTACGGCCCGAAGATCGACTTCGGCTTCGAGGACGCCCTCGGACGCGTCTGGGACGGTCCGACGGTCCAGCTCGACTTCAACATGCCCGACCGGTTCGATCTCACCTACACGGGCGAGGACAACGAGGACCACCAGCCGGTGATGATCCACCGCGCGCTGTACGGGAGCTACGAGCGCTTCTTCATGGTGCTCATCGAGCACTTCGACGGCGACTTCCCGCTGTGGCTCGCGCCCGAGCAGGTCCGCATCCTCCCCGTCTCCGACGAGACGCTCGGCTACGCGCACCGCGTGAAAAACGAGCTGGAGGACGCCGGCTTCCGCGTCGAGGTCGAGGACCGCGACTGGACGGTCGGCCGCAAGATCCGCGCCGGCCACGACGACCGGCTCCCGTACATGGTCATCGTGGGCGAGGACGAGCAGGAGGCGGGCACCGTCTCGGTCCGCGACCGCTTCGAGAATCAGCGCGGCGACGTCGATATCGACGCGTTCGTCGACCACCTCGTCGCCGAACGCGACGAGAAGCGGACGGAGCCGGACTTCGTCGACGACGAGTGACCGGCGAGACCCGGAGGGCCGTCGGTCTCCGGCCTGGCTCTCGGGTTCCGTCGTGTTTTTCATGCTGCTCCGGGTAGCTCACTCCATGGGTGACTCATCCGCGCTGACCGAGTCGAAACACGACGCACCGGACGTAGGAGAGCTGACACCGCCGGATCGGACGCTAATGGGACCGGGACCGAGCGACGTCCACCCGCGCGTGCTCAAGGCGATGAGCACGCCGCTCGTCGGCCACCTCGACCCCTCGTTCGTCGAGATCATGGACGAGGTCCAAGAGCTGTTGCGCTACACGTTCCGAACCGATAACCGGTGGACTATCCCGGTGTCGGGGACCGGGTCGGCGTCGATGGAAGCGGCCATCGGCAACCTCGTCGAGCCGGGCGACACAATGTTAGTCCCGACGAACGGCTACTTCGGCGGGCGGATGAAGTCGATGGCCGAGCGCGCGGGCGGCGATGTCGTCGAGGTCGACGCGCCGTGGGGCGAGCCCCTCGACCCGGTCGACGTGGAGCGCGCGTTCGACGAGCACCAGCCGGACGTGTTCGGGTTCGTCCACGCGGAGACCTCGACCGGGGTCCTCCAGCCGAACGTCCCCGAGCTGACCGACATCGCGCACGACCACGACGCGTTCGTGATCGCCGACACCGTCACGTCGCTTGGCGGCGTCGAGCTGCGCGTCGACGAGTGGGGGATCGACGCCGCCTACTCCGGCCCGCAGAAGTGCCTCTCGTGTCCGCCCGGCGCGAGCCCGCTCACGCTCAGCGACCGCGCGATGGACAAGGTGCTCGACCGCGACGAACAGCCTCGGTCGTGGTACCTCGACCTCTCCCTGCTCGAGGGATACTGGGGCGACGACCGCTCGTACCACCACACCGCGCCGATCACGAACGTGTACGCGATCCGCGAGGCGCTCCGGCTCGTCGCCGAGGAGGGGATCGAACAGCGGTGGGCGCGCCACCGAGAGGTCGCGGGCGACCTGAAGGCGGGGCTCCAAGAGATGGGCCTCGAGATGAACGCTCCCGACGAGTACTGGCTCCCGAGCCTGAACGCGGTGCGGGTTCCGGACGGGATCGACGACGGCGCCGTTATCGACTACCTCCTCGAGGAGTACGACCTGGAGATCGCGTCCGGGCTCGGCGACCTCGAAGGCGACATCTGGCGGATCGGCTGTATGGGCTACTCGGCCCGCCCGAAGAACGTCGAGTACGTCCTCGCGGCGCTGGAGGACGCGCTGTCCGAGCAAGGGTTCTAACCGCCGGGAAAGCGGCGGACCGTCCCGATCGATCGTCGATCGACCGCCGAGAGATTTATCAGTGAGTATCTCTCCCCTCGGTAGGGGTATGAACGATCTACGAACCGGGCTGAGCTACGGGGACGTGCTGCTCGTCCCGCAGCGGTCGTCAGTCGACAGCCGGAGCGACGTGGACCTCTCGACGCGACTCACGCCGGGCGTCGAACTGGAGACTCCACTCGTCTCGGCCGCGATGGACACCGTCACGGAGGCGGAGCTAGCGATCGAGCTCTCCCGCGCCGGCGGGATCGGCGTCCTCCACCGCTTTCTCACCGTCGACGAGCAGGCGACGCAGGTCGAGGAAGCGGCCGCGGCCGGCGAGCGGGTCGCCGCCGCGGTGGGCGTCAACGAGGACTACGTTGCCCGGAGCGCCGCCCTCGTCGCGGCCGACGTGGACGCCCTCGTCGTCGACGTCGCGCACGGGCACCTCGAACGAACGATCACGGCTGTCGAGGAGATCTCCGACGAGTTCCCGGAGACGGATCTGGTCGCCGGTAACGTCGCCACGCCCGCGGGCGTCGAGGACCTCGCGGCCGCCGGCGCCGACTGCGTGAAGGTCGGTATCGGACCGGGATCGCACTGTACCACGCGGAAAGTCGCCGGGGCCGGCGTGCCGCAGCTGACCGCGGTCGACGACTGCGCGACCGCGGCCGAGGACCTCGACGCGACGATCTGCGCCGACGGCGGGATCCGCACCTCCGGCGACGCGGTGAAGGCGCTGATGGCGGGCGCCGACACCGTGATGCTCGGCAGCCTCTTCGCCGGCACGGAGGAGGCGCCGGGCGCGGTCGTCGAGGTCGACGGGACGCGCTACAAGCGGTCGCGCGGGATGGCGACGACCGCCGCCGCCGAGGACCGCGACGACAAGGGATCGGACGTGGGAGCCGACGAGGGCGTCGAGGCGCTGACGCCGTACAAGGGGCCGGTCGCGACGGTCGCCGAGGAGTTCTGTCAGGGGATCCGCTCGGGACTTTCGTACTGCGGCGGACACACGCTCGAGCGCGCCCGCGACCGGGCCGAGTTCATCCGCGTCGCGCCCGGCGCGAAGGAACGCGAGGGGTTCCACACCGACGACGACTGGGAGGGGATCAGCGTGGACAGCGAGACGAAGCGGGTCGTCGAGTCGGCCGGCGGGTCGTCGATCGAAGGCGGCGACTGAGCGGCGGCCGACGACCGGCCAACCAGCCGACGAGCGCACGACTGCGGCCGTGCGACTGCGAGGCGATCCCACGAACCGTTTTTCAGGCCGGGCCGACAGGCTCGGCTCATGATCGACGCCTTCGGACGCGCGATCCGCGATCACCACCGCGGCGATCGGACCGAACCCCTCCGACAGGGCGACGGGGAAGCGACGCGCGAACACCCGATCGAGGCGTTCTACTTCGACGCGTTCGACCCGGGGAGCGATGCGGGATCGTGGCTGGCGTCGCGGCTGGCGGGGTCGCTCGTCGACCTCGGCGCCGGCGCTGGGCGCCACGCCCTGTGGTTTCAAGACCGGTTCGAGACTGTCGCGGTCGAGACCAGTCCGGCGCTCGTCGAGACGATGCGCGATCGCGGCGTCGCGGACGCTCGCGAGGGCGACATGTTCGCTCTCCGCGACGCGTTCGAGCGGGACCGGTTCGCATCGGCGCTCGCGATCGGCACGCAGATCGGACTGGCGGGTTCGATGCGCGGGCTCTCGTCGTTCCTCGGCGATCTGGCGTTCGTGACGACCTCCGATGCGACCGCCGTGATCGACTGTTACGACCCGGACCACTCCGGGGCCGCGGACCTCCTCGGGTACCGCGAGGACCCGACGCCGGGGCTCGCGCACCGCGTCATGTGGTTTGCGTACGACGGGGAGACGGATCCGACCCTCCACTTCAGGCTGTTCTCACCGGATCGGCTCCGCGAGGCGGCCCTCGGGACGGGATGGGAGGTCGCGGCGATCGATCGCGAGGGAACCGGGGACGGCCCACACTACCGGGCCGCACTCAGGAAGCGGTAGGCCTCGCGTCTCCCGGTTCCGAGAGCCGTGTTCCTACCACGCCGTCAGCGCCGCTCGGCCGTGGTCGTGCGCGAGCACCGCGAGGAATGCGAGGACTCCGGTGATCGCGAACGCGCCGCCGACGTAGAAGACGGACGCCATGCTCACCTCGACCATCAGCCAGCCTGCGATCAGCGGTCCCGCCACCGAGCCCGGCCGCCAGACCAGTTCGCGGATGCCGAAGCTGGACGCGACGCCGCCGTCGTCGGTGCCCTCGTCCGCGAACAGCGCCATGCTCGCCGGCTCGCGGAAGGAGTCGGCGACGCCGAGAAGTCCCGAGAAGGCGACGAGCGGCAGGTACGCGGGCGGCAACTCCCCGAGAACCGGGACCGTCACGTCGGTGCCGAGGAGCGCGCCGGCGGCCGGCGCGAAGGGGATCAGGACCGCGATCACCCCGTAGGCCCCTCCGCCGGCGAAGACGAACAACGAGCGACCGTATCCGTCCGAGAGGCGGCCGGTGAACAGCTGCCCGACCATGTTGGTCGCCTTCTCGGCGGTGACCGTCACCGCGACCGCGGTCGCGCCGACCGCGAGTCCGCCCGCAGCCAGTTCCGTGCCCGCGTAGATCGGGATCCACGTCCGCACCGTCGTCACCGCGAAGGCGTACTGCGCGCGGAACGTCGAGATCGTGAGGATCTTCCGGTTGACCGCGAGGTCGGTGAACGGGAACCCCTCGACACGGGTCGGATCCGGATCGAGGACGCCCCACGTGATCAGCCACGCGACCACCATCAGCGCCGTGATGATGGCGAACACCGGCCCGAATCCGACCGCATCGTACACCGCGCCCGCGCCGAGCGACCCGACGATGGAGGCGGCGAAGGCGGCGGCGTTCGCTTTTCCGATCCTGTCCGCACGCGTGCCCACGTCGGCGATCTGCCCGACCAGCGAGAGCGTCATCAGCCCTGCGCCGGTGACGACGAACCCCTGTAGCGCCCTGACGAGGATAAACGAGCCCGAGGAGTCGACCAGCGGGAACAGGGTGTACACGCCCGCACCGGTCCCGAGGACGGCGAGGAGTACGAGCCGCTTGTCGAGTCGATCGCCGGCCCACGCCAGGGGGATCACGGCGACGGTCTGCGCGAGGGTGAACCCCGTGGTGTACATCCCGATGATGAATCCGGCCGAGATGGTGACGCCGAGCACGGTCGCCGACTGGGGGTCCAACGTGTTGATATACGTCGGTAGCAGGGTCAGCAGGGTGATGAACCCGAACCCCTCGGCGAACCGAGTGAGATAGAGCGCCCAGAACTGCGATCGCTTCGGCCCGTTGCTCGCGCCCGCGTTGCTCACACCGGAACGGCGCGTACCCGTTCAAAAGCGGTTTCGGTTCGAAGCGCTTTCTGAGGCGAGTGGTGTGGGACGGAGGCCGCCGTCGGACTTATGAGGCATCCGTGCGGACACGCGGGCATGGGCGATCCCGCCTGCGATCGACGGTTCTGTCCGGAGTGCGACCTCGCCGTCTCGTGTGCCGACGAGGTCTGTCCGGAGTGCGGTGCGCGGATCGAAGGCGTCGAGGGGTGAGGTCTCGGACAGTCGCCGCCCTCCTCTCTTCCCCGCCAACTCTCGTCGATTTCAGTCTCTCCGGTCCCGTCCGCTCCTCTCCGATAGCCCCTGACTCTCACGGACCCGTCTCGGACAGCGTGTCGTGGAACATGCAGAATCATCATCAAATAATATCTAAATCACATGGGATCCGTACAGTCTCCGATAAATGAAAGTTGGCAAACACTTTTTGATAGTGGGACAGTGTTATGATACGCATGGAAGTTTCAACAAGAAAACTTATCGCAGTCGTACTAGCTGCGGTGATGATGAGCTCCGTCGTGGGGATGGTCGGAGCCCAAGAGCTGCGGCCACAGGTCGAGTCATCGACGAACACCAGCGCCACAGTAGCGTTTTCCGATCAGATGACCGACGGTACGTCGGTAACCGTCGACTCGGTGAACACGTCCGACGGCGGATTCGTGGTGATCCACAACGACAGTCTGCTCGACGGGGACGCCACGGGGAGCGTGATCGGCGTCTCGGAATACCTCGAACCGGGAGAAAACGAGAACGTAACGGTCACGCTGTTCGACGGCGTTCCGGGAGCGACGTTCGATCGAACGGAGCTGACCGAAGACGAGACGCTGATCGCGATGCCGCATCGCGACACGAACGCGACCGAGAGCTACGACTTCGTCGCGAGCAACGGGTCGGCGGACGGGCCGTACGTCGACAACGGCACGGCGATCACTGACTCGGCGAACGTCACCCTCGAAACCGCCGAGACCACCGGCGAATCGTTCGACGTGTCTGGCCTGAGTGCCTCCGAAGTCACCGAACGGGGCGACACGCTGAACGTCGGCGCGACGATCGAGAACCCCAACGACGTGGCGGACACACAGACCGTGGAGTACCGGTTCGACGGTAACGTGACGGCCCGCGAGGAGGTCAGCCTCGACGCCGGCGAGTCGACGAACTTCACGACGTCGGTCAACACGTCGGAGGTCGCTTCCGACGCGTACATCCACGGCGTGTACACGCGCGAAGAAGGGGAACCGGCCCAGATCCGGATCGTCGACGAGATCGCCTCGTTCAGGGTCACGGGGCTCACCGCACCCGAATCCGTGAACGTGGAAGACACCGTCGCGGTGAACGCAACGGTCTCGAACCCCAACGACTTCGCCATCGAACAGCCGGTCGAGTTCCGGTTTGACGGCGATCTCGTCGAGACCCGGACCGTCGACCTCGACGGCGAGAGCTCGACGGACGTTCAGTTCGAAGTCCGGGCCGCGGGTCCGCCGGGCGCGTATATCCACAGCATCTTCACGAACGATTTCGGACAGGACGCGATCATCGTCGTCGAAACGCCGAGCGAAGGGCCCCCGGCTGACGGCGACGACGGCGACGAGGGTATGGACGGTGACGACGGCGACGAGGGTATGGACGGTGACGATGGCGCCGACGATACGGACGGTGACGATGGCGAAGACGGAACAGACGGCGAAGACGGAACAGATGGTGACGATGGCGAAGACGGCACGGACGGCGAAGACGGTACGGACGGTGACGATGGCGCCGACGATACGGACGGAGAGGATAGTGAAGACGGTACGGACGGTGACGATGGCGAAGACGGTGAAGACGGAGAGGACGGCGAAGACGGTACGGACGGTGACGATGGCGAAGACGGTGAAGACGGAGAGGACAGCGAAGACGGTACCGACGATGAAGACGGCGAAGACGAGAACTCCAGCGGCGAGGACAGCGACGAAGAACAGGCGGACACCCCAGAGGACGCCTGAGTAACTCGCTTTTCTCGAGTTCCATATTTCGGCCTGCCGTCGCAGACATGGGGCATTCCGGTCGTCGGTAGCAACGACGACCTGTCGTGATCGGACTGAGCTGTGTCACGATCGGCGGCACCCATCACTGATGCTGTAGTGGGCGTCAACTATGACTTAGATGCCAGACGGCTTCGGGGCACGTTCAGTTACCGAACGAACTCGCTCGGAGATTCGAGCCGATTTAGAGGCGGTAGACTCGCCATCATGCGATCTACGCGACTCGGAATCGTTCGGTGAAAAAGCGGGCCGGGCGCGATTTGAACACGCGACCGACGGATTAAGAGTCCGTCGCTCTCCCTAACTGAGCTACCGGCCCTCACTGACTCGTACCCGTGTCGACGTAAAAGACCTTTTCATTCGACGGCGAGCGGAGTGTGTCGATCGGCAGAAAGTAGACGGATGGAAACGGCATTCACGACGCTCTCGACGGTCGCGACGACGCCAAGTCGTTCGACGGGCGGACTGACCCGGGCGCCGCGCTACTCGTGATCGACCTCGTCCGCAACCGCCGGCGGGCGGGAGGGCTCCCCGACGACGGCCACGCAGGGGCCTCGTCACGCCGAGAGCGCACTCGTTAAGTGTCGTCCCGCGGAAATCACAGGCAATGAGTAGTGCGGCATCCGGATCGGCGCGAACGCGATACGCGATCCTCGGCTGTGGGAGCGTCGGGCACGCCGTCGCGGAGGACCTGACTAGCCGCGGCAAGGACGTGCTCATCCTCGACCGCGACGAGAGCCGGGTCGAGGCGCTCCGCGACCAGGACCTCAACGCTCGCGTGCAGGACATCGCCGACTCGGACGTGGTCGAGGCGCTCGACGACCGGGACATCGTGCTGATTCTCGCGAGCGACGTCGAGGCCAACAAGGCGGCCGTCTCGGCGGTGCGCGACACCGGCGGCGACCACTACGTCGTCGTCCGCGCCTCGGATCCCGTCAGCGAGGACGAACTGCGCGAGCGCGGCGCCGACGTGGTGATCAACCCCTCGACGGTGATCGCCGACAGCGCGCTCCAGTCGCTCGAGACCGGCGAGCTGGAGTACATGGCGCGTCAGCTCGCGGAGATCATCGAAGAGGGGGACGGCCGGATGGCGATCCTGACCCACGACAACCCGGAGCCGGACTCCATCGCGTCGGCGACCGCGCTACAGGCCATCGCGGACGCGTTCGGCGTCGACGCGGACATCCTCTACACCGGCGACGTGGGCCACCAGGAGAACCGGGCGTTCGTCAACCTCCTCGGGATCGATCTGCTGGCGCGCTCCGAGGCCCCCGACCTCTCGGAGTACGGAACGGTCGCCGCGGTCGACCTCGCGAAGTCGGCCGAGGACGGCTTCGACTTCGACGTGGACATCGACATCTACCTCGACCACCTCGAGGCCGAGGTCCCCTTCGACGCCCGGTTCATCGACGTGCGGACCAACGTCTCCTCGACGTCGACGATCCTCACGAAGTACCTCCAGGAGTTCGACCAGTCGCCGACCGAGGCGGTCGCGACCGCCCTCCTCTACGGGATCCGCGCCGAGACGCTCGACTTCAAGCGGGACACGACGCCCGCGGACCTGACGGCGGCCGCCTACCTGCACCCGTTCGCGAACCACGACACGCTCGAACAGGTGGAGTCGCCGTCGATGAGTCCCGAGACGCTGGACGTGCTCGCGGAGGCGATCCAGAACCGCGAGGTGCAGGGGAGCCACCTCTTCTCGACGGCCGGGTTCATCCGCGACCGCGAGGCGCTCGCGCAGGCGGCCCAACACCTCCTCAATCTGGAGGGGATCACGACGACCGCCGTGCTGGGGATCGCCGACGACACCATCTACCTCGCGGCGCGCTCGAAGGACATCCGGCTGAACATCGGCAACGTCCTCGACGAGGCGTTCTCCGAGATGGGCGACGCCGCCGGCCACTCGACGCAGGGGTCGCTCGAAATCCCGCTCGGCATCTTCACCGGGATCGAGTCGAGCGGCGACAACCGGGACACCCTGCTTCACCTCACCGAGGAGGCCGTCCGCCGGAAGCTGTTCGACGCGCTCGGCGTCGAGGGCGGCGGCGACGGCGGGAACGGGTCGTGAGACCGGCGGAACCGTTTCCGTGAGACCGGCGGAGCGATTTTCTTTCCCCGGGTCGTAACGGGAGCCAACCGGGACTCCAACCATGTACGTCCCCGAGGACCCGCCGGAGACCTGCCCCGCCTGCGGCGACCCGTACGCGTCGGTGTCGCGCCACGACGACGGGTTCGTCGTCAACCTGCTCGACAACGAGCGGTACCGGCGCGTGTGTTTCCAGCCGGTCGATCCGGACGCCGACCCGGACGCCGCGTTCGACTGCTTCCACCACACGCACCGACAGGCCGGAAGCTCTGCGGGGAAGTGACGGGCGGAAAAATCGGAAGCCGGACGCCCGGCGATCGACGACCGCGCGCTAGAACTCGTCGCCCTCGGTGATCGAGGTGTACGAGCCGATCAGCGCGCCGGTGAGGTCCACGTTCTCCAGCGTGACTCCTTCGTCGAGCACGGAGTTTCGGATCTTCGAGTCCGCGATCGTCGCGTCCGGGAAGACGACCGAACGTTCGATCGTCGAGTCGGTGACGGTCGCGCCCGACATGACGTGGACCACGTCGCCGAGGTCGGAGTTCTCGACGGTCGCGTCGGCGGCGACGAGCGTCCCGCCGTCGAGCGCGTACTCGACCGCGTCGAGGTAGCTGTCGGCGGTGCCGATGTCGAACCACGCGCCGTCGAAGGTGTACGCGTGCACCGCGCCGCGCCCCTGAAGCCACTGGAGGAACCAGCCCGGCTCGTCGGGGTTGTTGCCGTCCGAGAGGTACGTTTCGAGGTCGGGGAGCGTCTCGGCCGGGAACGCGTAACAGGCGATGGAGACGAGCGTCGATTTGGGGTCGTCGGGCTTCTCCTGGAAGTTCACGACCTCGTCGCCGTCGAGTTCGACGAGCCCGTACGACTTGGCGCGCTCGCGGTCGCCAACGTCGTAGGCCGCCAGCGTCGGCGACCCCTTGCTCTCGAAGAAGTCGGCGAAGTCGGCCAGATCGAAGCTGATCATGTTGTCGCCGGCGACGACGATGAGGTCGTCGTCGACGCCCTCGCGCTCGACAAGCTGCGCGAGCGCCCCGACGACGCCGAACTTCTCGTCCTCTTCGACGGTCTCCTCGACCGAGAGGGTCGGCTTCTCGAACGGGCTGTCGGCGAGGTAGTCGGCGAACGCGTCGGCGAAGCGCTCGTTCGTCGAGACGAACACCTCGTCGACGCGGTCGTCCGCCTCCAAGTCCTCGAAGATCTCGTCGATGACGGTGTTCTCGCCGACCGGCAGGAACATCTTCGGTCGGGTCTCGGTGATCGGCCAGAGCCTCGTCGCGTAACCTCCGGCAAGTACGACTGCTTTCATACGGTTCTCGTCTCACCCCGGCGGCATACCTCTTTTGCTCGTGTCAACGGCGAGAAACGGATCGGAGGTGTCTCTGCGGGGTGAACTCCGATCGCGGCCCCGCCGCGGCGCCCTCGACGCCCGCTACTCGCTCAGTCGATCGGTGTCGATGTTCACGCCGGGCGGCGCGACGACGAGGAACCCGCGGAAGTGCATCAGCTCGCCGCCCATGTCCTTGACCTCGCGAGCGAACCCCGCGGCGAGCTCGTTGAGGTCGCCGTCGACGGACAACACGAGGGTGTTCCCGTAGTCGACGCTGCGGACCCACTCGTCGGGGTCGGTGGTCCCGTCGAGGACGCCGAGGACGACGTCGCCGGCGGCCGCGAACGCCTCGTCCATCTGCTCTTCGGCGTCGCGCAGGTCGAGGTCCCAGTCGCTCATACCTCAGGGTCGCGAGGCGGCGGCAAAAACGTTCGGACGCGTCCCCGGTGGCCAGCCGCGGACGCGTCCCGTCGCGGCCCGCCGATTACCCCTCTCGGTGCGGTTAAGTGCGCTGCGTCCGGATCGGCGGTATGGAACACACGCGGCGGTCCCTTCTCGCGGGCGCGGCCTCGGTCGGTGTCATCGGCGCGGCCGGCTGTCTCGGCGGCGGAAGCGGCGGAGGCGGGGCCGACGGAGACGGAAGCGGTGGCGGCGGAAACGACGGCCTCGACATCAGCGGCGTCGACCTCGATCCCGGCCAGTACGACTGCGATCTGACCGAACCGGAGGACCCGGACCTCGGCTACCGACCGACCCTCGGTAACCCGGACGCCGACGTGGTCGTGCAGGCGTTCGAGGACTTCACGTGTCCGCACTGCGCGACGTACAAGCTGGAGGAGTTCCCGACGATCCGCGAGGAGTTCGTCGAGCCCGGCGACGTCCGGTACGAGCAGTGGGACTTCCCGATCCCCGTCAACGAGACGTGGGCGGTCCCCGTCGCCAGCGCGGCCCGCGGGGTCGGCGAGCGGCAGGGGAACGAGGCGTACTTCGCGTTCTCGTCGGCCGCCTACGAGTCGCAGGGGAACTACAGCGGGGAGGCGATCGGCGCCGCCGCGGAGACCGCCGGCGCGGACCCCTGCGCGGCCATCGCCGACGCGCGGTTCGCGGCGTACGGCGAGGCGTCCGCGAGCGACCGGAGCGAGGGCCTGTCGATGGGGCTCGAGGGGACGCCGACGATCTTCGTGAACGGCGAGGCGGTCGACGGGTACGACGCGGACTCCATCGCGACGGCGATCGACTCGGCGCTGTAGGTGGGGACACACGCGGCGTCAGTCACGGTTCCCCCGAGCGTCGGCCTTTTGACCGTTCGGCACGTTTTATAAGTAGATGACGGAGGACGACCGCGGCGAGCGGCGGCGGCTGGGCGCCGTCGTGCTCGCCGTGTTGATCTCGCAGGTGCTCTTGTACCCCGGAGTGCCGGACCTAGTGGTCGCGCTCGGCGCGCCCGCCGGGATCGACGCCGGGATGTGGTTCCTCGTCGCGGAGTTCGGCGCGTTCGTGACCTTCGCGGTCGTCTGGGGCGCCGCGAGCGACGCGCTCGGGCGGCGGGCACCCCTGATCGTCGCCGGCGCGCTCGGGGGCGCGGCCTCGTACGTCGCGCTCGCCGCGGTCCCCGAGTTCGGGTTCGGCTTCCGGGCGGCGCTCGCGGTCCGGGTCGTGGGCGGCGCGCTCACCATCGGCGCCTTCTCGCTGGCGATCACCTCGCTGATGGACCTCCGGGGCGGCAACGGGCGAAACATGGGGGCCGCCGGGGTCGCGATCGGGCTCGGCGCAGCGGTCGGCTCGGTCGTGGGCGGCGCGCTCGCCGACCTGAACGCCTTTTACCCCGTGTACGCCGGCGCCGCGGTGCTCGCCGGGTCGGGACTGCTCGCGGCCACCGTCGACGACCGGGTCGTCACCGACCGATCGAGGACTCCGAGCGGAGGCGATTCGGACGGCGACGTGGGCTTCCGCGACGTGCTCGCCCGGGCGCGGACGACCCGCGGCCTCTTGGTCCCGCTCGCGTTCGGCTTCGTCGACCGACTCACGGCCGGCTTCTTCGCGCTCGTCGGCGTCTACTACTTTCAGGACCCCGCGACGTTCGGCCTCTCGGCGGGGGCCGCGGGGGCGACGCTCGCGCTCTTCTTCGTCCCCTTCGCGGTGCTACAGGCCCCGTTCGGCTCGCTGTCGGACCGGGTCGGCCGCTTCCTTCCCGTCGTGATCGGGTCGATCGCGTACGGGATCGTCACGATCGGCGTCGGCGTGGCGCCGGTGTATCACCTCGCGGCCGCGCTCATGGTGCTCGTCGGCGTCTGCGGCGCGCTGATGGCGCCGGCGACGATGGCGCTCGTCACGGACCTCGTCGAGCCCGAGGCCCGCGGCGCGGCGATGGGGCTGTTCAATGTGTTCGGCTCGCTCGGCTTCCTCGCGGGCTTCCTCATCGGCGGGAGCGCGACCGAGACGTTCGGCTACACGCCCGCGTTCCTCGCGGTCGGCGGGCTCGAACTCGCCATCGCGCTAACGCTGTTCCCGGCCGTGAAAGCGATCGCGCCGGGCGACGGGTTCCTCGGGCTCGGCGGCGGGACCGGGCGGTCGCCGTCGGAGTGACTCCCGCCCGCGACGCGAGCCCGACGCGGCCCGAGACGGGCGGTTCGGCCGTCCGAGTCGAGCCCTTTTAACGCGCCCGTCCCTTCAGTACGGACGACAGATGGACATCCTCGTGGTGGGCGCCGGCGAGATCGGCCGCTGGATCGCCGACACCGTGTCGGCCGACGAGTCGCCGGTCGACGCGACCGTGGCGTTCGCGGACCGCGACCCCGACGTCGCCGCTGACGCGGCCGCCGCGCGCGACGCGGAGGCGGTTCCGACCGACGGCGACACCGTCCACGACGCGGTGTGTCTCGCGGTGCCGATGTCGGCGGTCCCCGCCGCCGTCGAGGCGTACGCGCCCCGCGCGGAGCGGGCGATCCTCGACGTCTCCGGGGAGATGACCGACGCGGTCGCAGCGATGCGCGAGCACGCCCCGGACCGCGAGCGCGCGAGCTACCACCCGCTGTTCGCGCCGCCGCGCGTCCCCGGCAACGTCGCCGCGGTCGTCGACGAGGCCGGACCGGTCGTCGAGGGGATCACCGCCGCGATCGAGGCCGGCGGCAACGAGGTGTTCGAGACGACGCCCGCGGAACACGACGAGGCGATGGAGACGGTGCAGGCCGGCGCGCACGCGGCCGTGCTCGCGTGGCGGCTCGCGGGCGGCGACGTGCGCGAGGAGTTCCACACTCCTGTCTCGGCCGCGCTCGACGAGGTCGCGGACACCGTCACCGAGGGGGCGCCCGAGGTGTACGCCGAGATCCAGCGCGCCTTCGACGGCGCCGACGACGTGGCCGCGGCGGCCCGCGAGATCGCCGACGCCGACCCGGAGGCGTTCGCAGCCCTGTACGAGCGCGCCCGCGGCGACCGCGAGGAGCGGGAGCGACACGAGTGACGCGACAGCCGACGCCAGTGATTTCATGATAGACAGAGAGGCCGTCCGGAACAACGCCAACTACCTGCGCAACGTCAGACCGATCGACCCCGAGGAGATCGCGGAGTACATCGAGGGGAGCGCCCACCCCGCCGTCGTCCGCGAGACGCTCCGCGAGGAGGCGTTCGACCTCCGGCTCCGCGAGCGCGACGACGGCGCCTTCGAGCCCGTCCCCGAGGAGCCCGTCCCCGATCCCGGCTGGGCGCCGACGGCGTTCCCCGAGGAGTACTCGTTCGCCCTCGAAGACCTGCTCGTCCGGGAGTTCGGCGCGAACTGGCACCGCGGGGAGTCCGGCGACGAGCTCCGCGAGGCGGTGCGCCGGCTGAAGGACGACTACCTCTACGGGAACGACGTGGCGTACGACCGGGTCGCGGCGCTCGGCTACGCGGTCTACCACCTGCCGGCTTACTACGCGACGATCGGCTACGTCCTCGACGACCTCGTGGAGAACGGGCTGCTCGACCGGACCCTCCGCGTCCTCGACGTGGGCGCGGGCGTCGGCGGCCCCGCCCTCGGCCTACACGATTACCTCCCTGACGACGCCGTCGTCGACTACCACGCCGTCGAGCCGAGCGCGGCCGCCGACGTGCTCGACCACGTGCTCGACGAGACGGGGCGGAACTTCCGGTCGACGATCCACGAGGAGACGGCGGAGTCGTTCCTCGGACTCGACGGCGGGACGGCGGGGGGCGGCACCGCCGAGGGCGACGACGCCGCCGACGAGTTCGATCTGGTCGTGTTCGGGAACGTCCTCTCGGAACTCGACGACCCGATCGCGGTCGCCGATGCCGCGCTCGGCGGACTCGCCGACGACGGGAGCGTCGTCGCGTTCGCGCCCGCCGACCGCAACACCGCCATGGGGCTCCGCGAGGTGGAGCGCGCGGTCGCGACGCCCGAGAGCGGCGTCGAGACGTACTCGCCCACCCTCCGGCTCTGGCCGAACGCGACCCCCTCGGACGGCGGGTGGTCCTTCGACGTGGCCGACGACCTCGATGTCCCGCCGTTCCAGCGACGGCTCGACGAGGCCGCCGAGCGGGGCTCCGCGGACGAGCCGGGCGAGTTCGTCAACGTCGACGTCCAGTTCGCGTACGCGATCCTCCGTCCGGACGGAAAACGACGGGTCGACGTGCGGGCCAGCGGCGGTCGCTGCGCGCGCATGGCCGACTCCGAAGACCACGTCACCGACCGCGTGAACCACCTCGCCGTGAAGCTGAGCCACGACCTCAGCGACGGCGACAACGCCCTCTACCGCGTCGGCGACGGCTCGCAGACGGTGGACCACTACCTCGTCTGTACGCGCGAGACCGTGCTCAACGACGACCTCCGAACGGCCGACTACGGATCGGTGGTCTTCGTCGAGAACGGGCTCGTGCTCTGGAACGACGACGAGGGGGCGTACAACGTGGTCGTCGACGACGAGACGGTCGTCGATCTGGTGGCGCGCTGAGAGCGGTCGCGGTACCCGGCCCGACCGCAGGGCGTCACCGGACCGGAGTCACGGACGGCGGCTCACGGTCAGCCCGTTCCCGCCGACCTCGTCGCGGACGGCGGCTCACGGTCAGCCCGTTCCCGCCGACCTCGTCGCGGACGGCGAAGTAAAGCGTCCAGACCACGACGCCGCCGAGAAGCGCGGCGACCGTCCACGCGAGCGCGTGGCCGCTGTTCCGGTCCACCGCGTCCAGGTAGATGAACAGGGACGCGAACACCACCGGGACGGCAACCACCGTGGCGAGGAGGAGGACGACGAACAGTTCCGGACCGCCGGGAAGGCCGACTTGGAGGGCAGAGAGCATCTACTCCTCGTTCAGTTAACAGGAATAAAAAGATTCCTTCGAACGGACACGTCGCGGGACCGTCACCCGATCGGTTCGATCAGCTCCGGCGTGTCGACGCCGGGGGAGTTCACGCGCGTCGAGACCGGATGGACCGTCATCTCGTCGGCCGGATGGGGGCCGAGCAGCGCGGCGGCCTCGTCGGGGTCGCCCCGGAGCCACGTCTCCTCCTCGTCCGGATCGAGGATCACCGCCATCCGGTGATGGAGGTCGGCGACGAGGTCGTTCGGCTCGGTGGTGACGACCGTGAACGTATCGATGAGCTCGCCGGTGTCGTCCGAGTCGTCCTCCTCGCCCGCCCCGCCGCCGAACGCGCCGAGCCCCGTCTGCGTCGTCTCCGGCTCAGGCGGCTCCCACCGCTCGTAGAGCCCCGCCATCGCGAACGGGCGGTCGTCCTCGAAGGCGACGCGGTAGGGCGTCTTGTCGCCCGATCCCGCCTCTCCATCAACCCACTCGTAGAAGCCGTCCGCGGGGACGAGACACCGCCGGCGCTCGAAGGCGTCGGCGAAGCTCCGCTTCTCGCGGACCGTCTCCGCGCGGGCGTTGATCAGGTCGAACGACTCGGCGGCCCACGAGGGAGTGAGCCCCCACTCCATCCGCGTCGCAGCGGTCGGGTCCTCGTCGGCGATCACCGGGAGGTCCTGGCCGGGCGCGCAGTTGTAGCTCGGCTCGACGCCCGCGAAGTCGGCGTCGAACCGGGCTTCGAGGTCGGTGGCGGGAGTAAAGAGAGTGTAGCGGCCGCACATGCGTAGCCGCCCCTTCGGCCCGCGTCGGCATAAATCGCGCCGCCGCCTCCCGTCGGGTTTTTGCCCGCTCGCCGCCGCGGTCGAGTATGCGCATCGAGAACAGCTTTATCCCGGTCGAGGGGGTCGGCGAGACGACGGAGCGCCGGCTCTGGCGCGAGGGCGTCACCACGTGGGAGACGTTCGACCCCGCGGTCGACGTGCCGGGCGTCGGATCGACCATCGCCGACCGGATCGAGTCGTTCATCGCCGAGGCGCTGACGCGCCTCGACGACGGCGACGCCGCCTACTTCGACCGCGCCTTCCCGAGCGGGGAGCGCTGGCGGCTCTACGAGAACTTCCGCGAGGAGACCTGCTTCTTCGACATCGAGACGACCGGACTGGACGAGCATCGCAATCAGGTGACGACGGTGAGCTTCCACCAAGCCGGCGAGACGACGACGCTCGTCGCCGGCGAGGACCTCACCGCGGAGCGCCTCCGCGAGCGGTTCGCCGACGCCAGCCTGCTCGCGACGTTCAACGGCGCGCGGTTCGACGTGCCGTTCTTAGAGACCTCCTTCGACATCGAGATCGACACGCCCCATCTCGATCTCATGTACCCCTGCAAGCGGATCGGGCTCTCCGGCGGGCTGAAGCCGATCGAGAAGGAGATCGGGATCGACCGCGACCGCCCGGACATCTCGGGGCGGGACGCCGTCCGACTCTGGCGCGAGTACGAGCGCGGCGACGACGACGCGCTCGACACCCTCGTCTCGTACAACCGCGAGGACACGGAGAACCTCCGGGCCCTCGCGGACGCCGTCACCGAGACGCTCCACGAGGACGTGTTCGTCGGCGACACCGTCGAGCGGTAGTCTCTGCAGACAGAGCGGCGAGCGATGACGGGAGTACGTCTCTCAGTGTGGTGGTGTGGTCATTTATAAGTCGGATCGGGGTGTTGCTGTTGGTGGTTTATAAGTATTCGACGCTGTGGTGACGACCTCCAAAGCCCCGGCCGCGAGGACTCGCGCGGCTCGCTGCGGTCCTCGTCACTCGCGTTGCTCGTTCCTGCGGTCCTTGCGTCGCCGTGCTTCGTCCTCGCGGCCGCCCCTTTGAGTCCCACCCGCACAGCACCGCAGCCTCACACCTCCCCAACCTCGCGATTCGCGCTCTGCGAGCGCTCACCGCGTCCCTCGCGCGTGCTCCTCGCGCCCGGTGGGCGCTCGGAGGCACGCGCCACCGCACTCGTCAGTTATAAGCGATCGTCGCCGTCGCTCATGGCTATTTAAATACGGTTACGCAGACGCCGATCTGCAAGACCAACTCCCGCTATCGATCGCCGCTTACGGGAACAGCCCGCGGTACTCGTGGGCGCTCGCGGTGCGTTCCAGCGCGAGCGTGTACGCGGCGGTACGGAGGTCCGGGAGCTCCTTCTGGTCGAACTGGTCGATCGTCTGGTCGAAGGCCGTACCGATGCGCCGCTCCAGCTCGGCGTTGACCGTCTCCAGCGGCCACGAGAACTCCTGCGCGTTCTGGACCCACTCGAGGTACGAGACGATGACCCCGCCGGCGTTCGCGAGGATGTCGGGGACGACCTGGACGTCTCGCTCCGTGAGCACCTCGTCGGCGGCGACCGTCGTCGGCCCGTTTGCCGCCTCGACGATCACGGAGGCCTGCAGGTTGTGGACGTTGTCCGCGGTGATCACGCCCTCGACCGCGGCGGGGATCAACACGTCGACGTCGAGGGTCAACAGCTCCTCGTTCGTGATCTGGTCCGGGTCGTCCCACTGGTTCCCCCCGCTGGTGCGCCGGTCCTCGGGCATCGCTCGGGGCTCTCCGGCGACGTACTCGTCGATCAGGCCGCCGGCGTCGACGTGGGCCCCGAGCGCCGCCACGTCGAGCCCGTCGGGGTCGTAGGCGGCGCCGGTCACGTCGGAGGTGGCGACGATCCGCGCGCCGGACTCGTCGAGGAGCCGAGCCGCGTTCGATCCGACGTTGCCGAACCCCTGGATCGCCACGGTGGCGTCCGAGAGATCGCGGTCGAGGTAGTCGAAGAGCCGCTCGGTGACGATGGAGACGCCGCGGCCGGTCGCGGCGACGCGGCCCGGAGTCCCGCCGATTTCCAGCGGCTTCCCGGTGACGACCTGCGGGACGGTGTGGCCCTCGTACATCGAGTAGGTGTCCATCATCCACGCCATCGTCTGCGGGTTCGTGTTCATGTCCGGCGCGGGCACGTCGGTCTCGGGACCGATCATCCGGCGAATTCCCTCGGTGTACCGCCGGGTCAGGTTCTCCAAGTCGTTCTGGGTGAGGTCCTTCGGCTCGCAGATGACGCCCCCCTTCGCGCCGCCGTACGGGAGATCGACCAGCGCCGTCTTCCACGTCATCCACCCGGCGAGCGCCTCGACCTCGCGCTGGGTGACCGACGGGTGGAACCTGACGCCGCCTTTAAATGGGCCGCGGGCGCTGTCGAACTGGCAGCGGTACCCCTCGAACACCTCGACCTCGCCGGAGTCCAGCTCCACCGGGAGGGTGACCTTGAGCGTGCGCTCCGGGTGTTTGAGCCGCTCGAAGATACCGTGGTCCACGTCGGCGTACTCCTCCGCGCGGTCCATCTGTGCGAGCATGTTCTCGAACGGGTCGTCCGCCATGGTCGGCTCGACTCGGGCACGGGTGATATCGGTTTCGGCAATTATCGCCAGTGTCAGAGGATAACACTCATACCGAACCGGCGAGCCGGCAGCGGGGTGACGGCGCGTCGTCGACAGCGGATCGACGGCGGTCGCCCCCGTCGTTTTCCGCCCGGACTTATACGTGGGCGCCGACAACGACGGCCCATGACACTCGGACGCGCGTTGGAGGTGCGTCGATGACGACACAGACGCTTCACCCTCGCGTTCAGGTCGTGTGGGTCCTCCGTGCGGTTCTCATCGCGGCGGTGTTGACGGCACCGTTCGCCGGCGCGGTCTACTTCGATCGGCTCCCGGAGTGGGTGCCGATCGCCGCCGGTGCCGCCTTCCTCATCCTCGGCGTGGGACACGCGCTCCTCCGGTACCGTCGCTGGAGCTACGAGATCCGGGAGGACGCGCTGTACCTCGACCGCGGCGTGGTCACGCAGGTCCGGACGACGGTGCCGCTGGTGCGGATCCAGCACGTCGACTCCCGGCGCGGTCCCGTCGAGCGCGGCGTCGGGCTCGCCTCCTGCGTGGTGTACACGGCCGGCTCACGCGGCGCGGACGTTCGGATTCCCGGGCTCACGCCCGACGGGGCGAGCGACCTCCGCGAGGAGCTGAAGCGACTGGCCATCCGCGCGGACGGGGAGGACGCGGTGTGAAGCTCGCGCCCCAGTCGGTCCCGTACCGCGCGCTCCAGAAGGTGTCCGGGATCGTCGTGATCCTCTTTTTCGTCGTGAACAACAACCCCGACTGGGGGTTCGCGGCCGCGACCGCCGTCGCCGTCGCGGTCGTCGTCGCGGCGCTCGCGTACGAGGTCGCGTACTACCGGCGGTTCGACTACGAGCTGACCGAGGACACCCTCGACATCTCCTCCGGCGTGATCTCCCGACGCGAGCGGGAGATCCCCTATCGACGGATCCAGAACGTCGACGTGAGCCGGAGCGTGCTCCAGCGCGCGATCGGCGTCTCCGCGGTGGACTTAGAGACCGCCGGCGGCTCCAGCACCGAGGGGTCGATCCGCTTCGTCACCCCCGAGGAGGCGACACGGCTCCAGCGCGAGGTCCAGCGCCGCAAGTCGGCCGGGTCCGGCACGGAGACGCGCGGCGAGGGTGCGGACCGAGCGGGAAGCGAGGCGAGCGGCGCGACGGGCGCCGGGAGTGGGGTCGGTCCCGCCGAGGAGGAGCTGTTCGCGATCTCGCCGGGCGAGCTCGCCTTAGTGGGAGCGCTGTCGTTCGACGGTCGGCTCATCGGGCTGTTGGCCTTCTTGAGCTCCGGATCCGTCCCGGTGCTTTCAAGCTTCATTCCGGACGCGTCGGCGATCGCGCTCACCGCGACCGCGATCGTCGGCGTCGGCGCGCTGTTCCTCGTGTCGTGGGTGCTCGGCGCGGGAATCGCCTTCTCGAACTACTACGGGTTCCGTCTCTCCCGCGCCGGCGACGAGCTCCGGTACGAGCGGGGGCTGTTCCGCCGGTACAGCGGCTCGATCCCCACGGAGAAGGTGCAGACGCTCCGGATCGCCGATAACCCGGCGAAGCGGGCGCTCGGCTACGCGAGCCTCTCGATCGAGACCGCCGGCTACGCCCCCGGACAGGGCGGCGATCAGGGGAGCCAGGCGGCCGTCCCGATCGCGACGACCGACCGGGTGTATCGACTGGCGCGCGAGGTCGAGTCGTTCGGCGACCCGCGGTTTCACCGCCCGCCCAAGCGGATCCGCTGGCGGTACGCGTTCCGGTACGCGATCGTCGTCGGCGTCCTCGTCGCGGTCGCGTTCGGGACCGACTGGTACCTCGGCGCCGGCGCCCCGTGGTACGCCCCGGCCGCGCTCCTGCTCGCCGTGCCGCCGGCCGCCCACCTGAAGTGGAAGCACCGCGGCTACTGGCTCGGCGAGGACCACCTCCTCACCCGGAACGGGTTCTGGAGCCGCACGGTGACGGTCGTTCCCTACTACCGGATCCAGAACGTCATCGACACCCGAACCGTCTTCCAGCGCCGCTGGGACGTGGCGACGATCGTCGCCGACACCGCCGGCAGCAGCTCCATCGCCGGTGCCGACGCCGCCGCCGTCGACTTCGCGACCGACGAGGCGGTCGACCTCCGCGAGACGCTTCGGGAGCGGCTCCGAGTCGCCGTCGCGGAGCACCGCGAGCGACGGGACCGGTTCGAGTGGTTCGAGGGCGACGTGGCGGACGCGGGTCCGGTCGACAGACCAACCGGGCAGGCCGACGAACCGACCCCTGACGACGGCGAGGGGCCGACCTCCGGCGTCGACGACAGCGAATCCCTCGACGATGGCGACGAGGGCGCCGAGGCCGACGAGGACCGGTCGGATATCCCGGACGACGGCGTGATCCGCCCGGACTTCTCGGGAAGCGACCGCGACTACTCCGAGCCGGCCGAGCGGATCGACACCGGCGAGTACGCGGTGGACCGCAACCCCTCGGACATGGGAGGGAACGAAAAGGACGAAAAGGGCGAAAAAGACGACGAGGACGAGGTGGACAACGCCGACAACGACGCGGACGACGCCAAGAAGTAACGCGTCGTCCGCGCCGTCCGCATCGCTCGTGCCGCCCTACTCGTCGAGAAGCTGTTGGGCGATCGTGTTCCGCAGGACCTCGCTGGTCCCCTCGTAAATCTCGTTCAGCTTCGCGTCGCGGTAGAACCGCTCCGCGGGGAAGTCCTTCGTGTAGCCGTAGCCGCCGTGGATCTGGATGCCCTCGTTGGCGACCTCGCGGGAGATCTCGGAGGCGTACAGCTTCGCCTGCGCGGCCTCCTTGATGTAGTCCTCGCCGCGCATCTTCAGGTCGGCCGCCTCGTGCATCAACAGCTCGGCGGCGCGGACCTTCGTGTCCATGTCGGCGAGCTTGTGCCGGATCGCCTGGAAATCGGCGATGGCGCGGTCGAACTGCTCGCGTTCCTGCGCGTACTCGGTCGCCTCGTCGAGGGAGGCCCGCGCGATCCCGACCGAGCGCGCCGCGATGGTGATCCGGCCGCCGTTCAGCGTCTTCAGCGCCTGCACGAACCCCTCGCCCTCCTCGCCGAGCAACCGGTCCTCCGGGATCCACATGTCGTCGAACCGGAGCTCGGCGGTCGGACACCCCTTGTCGCCGAGCTTGTCCTCGGTCCCCTCCACGACGAACCCGTCGTCCTCCTCGGGCCGGACGACGAACGAGGAGATCCCCTTCCGGCCCGCGTCGGGGTCGGTCTTCGCGAACAGCGTTACCGTGTCGGCGACGGAGCCGTTCGAGATCCACAGTTTGCCGCCGTCGACGAGATAGCCGTCGCCGTCGCGCTCAGCCCTAGTGGTCATCGCCGGTACGTCCGAGCCCGCCTCGGCCTCGGAGAGCGCGAAGGCGCCGATGTCCTCGCCGGTGTTCAAGGCGGTGAGGTACTCCTCCTTCTGTCGCTCGTCGCCGAACTCGTACAGCATGTTGCCCGCGAGCGACGTGTGGGCTGCGACGACCGTCCCGAGCCCGCCGGAGCCGCGCGCGATCTCCGCGAGCCCGATCGCGTAGCTGTGGTAGTCGAGCCCGGCGCCCTCGTACTCGACCGGGAACGGCATCCCCATGAGCCCCAACTCCGCCATCTCGTCGATCAGGTCGGCCGGGAACTCGTCGGTCTCGTCGATCTCGGGCGCGCGCGGGACGACCTCCTCGTCGACGAACTCCGCGACCGTGTCCCGGATCTGACGCTGCTCTCCGGAGAGAGTGAAGTCCATGATCGTGGGTGTCCGCACGGGAACTTATCCGTTTCTACACGGTTGTACACGCCTCCGGCGTCGAGCAGAACGCGAGGCGAGCGAAAAGCGGACACCGTGGGGCCGCGACCGGCTACGCGGGCGTCCCCCGACGTTCCACGAGGCTTTTTATGCGTTGTGCCGTAAGTGTCCGTAACCGAATGAGCGGACGAGAACACGGTCCTGTAGAGCCCGACCTCCAGTGGTGTCACGAGGCGGTTCAGGGCGTTTCCCGGACCTTCGCGCTAACGGTCGACGTGTTGGAGGAGCCGATGGCCTCGCACATCTGCGTGGGGTACCTCCTCTGTCGGGTCGCCGACACCGTCGAAGACGCCGGACACATCCCCCCCGAAGCCCAAAGCGACGTGTTGCGGACGTACCGTCGCGCGATCGATCCCGACGACGACACCGACATCGCGGCGTTCCGCGACGCGGTCGACGAGTGGCTCCCGGCGCCCGCGGAGCGCAACGACGACTGGGAGGTCGTCGCCGAGGTTCCGACGATCGTGGCGACGTTTTCGGAGTTCGAGCCCGCGGCCCGCGAGGCGATCGTCCCCCCCGTGTTGGAGATGGTCGACGGGATGGCGATGTTCGTCGACCGCCACGCCACCGAGGGCGGACTCCGCATCGACGACCGCGACGAGTTGGAGCAGTACTGCTACTACGCCGCGGGGACGGTCGGGAATCTCATCACGAACCTGCTCACCCGCGGCGACATCACGGAGGACCGCGCGCGACAGCTGCGTGACACCGCCGAGGAGTTCGGGCTCCTCCTCCAGCTCGTGAACGTCTCGAAGGACGTGTACGACGACTACACCGAGGAGAACAACGTCTACCTCCCCGCCGAGTGGCTCGCCGACGAAGGGGTCGACCAGGAGCGCGTCGTCCACCCCGACAACCGCGAGTCGTCCGCTCGCGTCGTCGACCGAACCGCCGAGTACGCCCGCTCGTTCCTCGACGACGCGCAAGCGTACTTGGAGACGATGCCGCTCTCGAACGGGAACACGATGGAGGCGTGGACCGTCCCGTACCTGCTCGCGGTCGGCACCCTCCGCGAGCTCAGCTCCCGCCCCGAGGACGCGCTCACCGAGACGGGCGTGAAGATCTCCCGGCAGGAGGTGTTCGCGGTGATGGCCGTCGCCGGCGACGCCGGCCGCGACTCCCTCGCGGACCTTCGGCAGACGATCGCGCGGACTCCCTTCCACCGGGCCGTCGAGCCCGCCGACTGATCGGCGTCCGTCCGCTCCCTTTTACCGCGTCACAGCCGCGAGCGCGCCCTCGCGGCCGCCGGCACGCGCACGCCGATCGTCTCGGCGAGCGCCTCGGCCGCGCTCAACAGCCACTCGGCGCGCTCGACGCGGGAGTCGAGGTCGCCCGGCCCGATCCGGTACGACTCCACCAGTTCCTCGACGGTCGCGCCGCCGATCCACTCGTCGAGGATCCGCGCCGTCTTCACCGACTCCAGCCACTCCTCGAAGTCGTCCGTCTCGTCCATCGCCGTCGTCAGGGTCCCCGCGTTCGCCCGGGCGAACCGGTAGATATCGGCTCGTTCGGCGTTTCCGAGGTAGGTGTCCTGCATGTCGGGCGTGTCGCAGATCACCTCGAAGACGGTGAGCGTCGTCGCGTTCGACATTTCCGCCGCGGTCCGGATTCCTGAGACGATCCGTTCTGCGGTCTCCGGTCTGACGTACTGCTTCGAGGCCGTCTCCCCGACCGGGGTGGCGGTCAGCCGGTACGCCTCGACGCCGCCCTCGCCCGTCTCCCGGCGGACTAGCTCCCCGGAGACGAGGTCGTCGACCGCGACGGCGACCGCGTCGGCCAGCCCGCCGGCGCCCGCCTCTCGGGCGTAGAACGTCCCCTCGAACACGTCGAGGATCTCGGCCTCCGTCTCCGCGAATCCGGTCGCGACCGCCGAGAGGACGTGCGTTCGGAGCGACGCCGGGTCGGCGAGCGTCGATTCGACCGCTTCCGGCTCCCCCTCGACGTACCGCTCGACGAGTTCGGACTCGGTGTCCGCGTCGCCGACGAGCACGGCCTCCCCGTACGGGTCCAGTCCGGGGCGGCCGGCGCGCCCGCACATCTGGTGGACTTCCAGCGTGGGGAGCCACTCCATCGCCGACCCCGCGTATCGCTTCTGGTCGCGGACCACGACCCGCCGCGCGGGGACGTTGACGCCGGCGGCCAGCGTCGGCGTCGCGCAGATGCAGGCGAGTTCGCGGTCGCGGAACGCCTCCTCGACGACCGCCCGGTGTCCGGCGCGGAGCCCTGCGTGGTGGAAGGCGACCCCGGACCGCAGGCAGTCGGCCAGCTGCCGGCCGGTCGCGGTGCCGTCCACGTCGGCCGCCTCGTCGCCCGCGGCCGCGGCCGCCGACTCGACTCCCAGGCGCTCGGCGAGCCCGTCGTCCGCGAGCCGCTCGGCCAGTGCGACCGCCTCGGTCCGCGACCGGACGAACGCGAGGCACTGACCGCCCCGATCGACCGCGTCGGCGACGAGGGCGGCGGTGACCTCGGTGTCGTCGGGCGAGTCGTCGTCACTGCGTTCGTCGTTGGCGTCGCCCTCGCTGGCGTCGTCTCCGACCTCGACCGCCAGCTCCGTCCCGTCGTCGAACGTCACGTCCCCGCCGACGGCGACCCCGGTTCGGAGGTCGACCGGGCGCCACGCGGACTCCACGAGGGTCGCGTCCAGCCACTCCGCGATCGCCTCCGGGTTGTCGACCGTCGCGGACAGCGCGACGACCTGTAGTTCGGGGTTCCGACGGCGGAGCGTCGCGAGAGTCACTTCGAGGGTCGGGCCGCGGCGCTCCGCGCCGAGGAGGTGGACCTCGTCGACGGCGACGCAGGCGAGCTCGTCGACCCACGACGCGCCGTTGCGGATCGCGGAGTCGACCTTCTCGCTCGTGGCGACCACCACGTCGTTGCCCGCGAGCGCCTCCCCGGACGCGTCGAAGTCGCCGGTCGAGATCGCGGCGTCGACGCCGGGCAGCGCCGCGAACGCCTCGTACTTCTCGCGGGCGAGCGCTCGGAGCGGGCAGACGTACAGTCCCGGTCCATCGGCGGTCAGCAGCGCCAGCTCGGCGACGAACGTCTTCCCGGAAGCGGTCGGCACCGCGGCGACGACGTTCTCGCCCTCGCAGACGCCGGCGTCGACCGCGGCGGCCTGCGGCGGGTACAGCTCGCGGATCCCTCGGTCGGCGAAGTGGTCGACGAACCGCTCCGAGAGCGGGAGATCGCGAACGCGCATTCGATCTGCGGGTTCGGCCGGACCGTACTTAAAAAGTCGCGCGGTGCGGCGTCACTCGTCGATATCGGCGCCGACGTCGTCGTCGAATTCCTGAAACAGCTTCTCGAAGTCGTCGTCCTCGGTCACCGCCTCCAGCGACTGGTCGGCCCGCGACCGGAGTTCGTCGATCCGGTCGGTGAGCCGCTGGTACTCCTCGTTGTCCGCGAGCTCGGTGGCGCTTTTTTCAGTCTCCAGCATCGCCTTCTTGGAGGTCAGGGAGAACAGCTCCTGCATCTCGGTGTCGTACTCTCCGCGGCGGAGCAGCCCTTCGACCGTCTCGCAGAGGGTGTCGCTGGTGACCGGTTTCACGAGGTAGTCGTCGAATCCCATCTTCAGGATGTCGAAGTCGGGCTCGACCGCGGTCACCATCGCGACGCGGCAGTCGATGCCGCGCTCCCGGACCGCGGCGAGGACCTCGTCGCCGGAGAGCCCCGGCATCCGTCGATCCAACAGGATCGCGTCGACCTCGTCGTCGGCCTCGTCGAGCTCGTCTAACGCCTCCTGGCCGCCGTACGCGGTCCGGACGCGATACTCGTCGCCGAGCCACGCGGCGTACAGGTCGGCCAAGTCAGGTTCGTCCTCAACCACGAGGACCAGCGGCGGTTGCTCACTCATGGATGACCCGAGCGACGACGTATTCGCTCACACGTTTCGTCTCTGCGCGGACTATATTAAAATACCTCTTCGGGTCCGCGTCACCGGTTTCGAGATCGTTCGACCCCGGAACGCGATGCCGTTACCGCCGCGTCACTCGTCCGGGCTGTAGTTGGGCGCCTCGTCGGTGATCATCACGTCGTGGGGGTGTCCCTCGGTCTGTCCGGCGCTGGAGACGCGGACGAACTCGGCGCGCTCGTGCAGCTCGGGGACGGTCCCGGCGCCGACGTACCCCATCCCGGAGCAGATGCCGCCCGTGAGCTGATGGAGCTCGGAGGCGAGGCTCCCCTTGTACGGGGTCGCGGCCTCGACGCCCTCCGGGACGAACTCCTCGTCTTCGTCCTCCTCCTTGAGGTAGCGGTCGCCGCCGCCGGACTTCATCGCGCCGACCGACCCCATCCCGCGGTACTGCTTGTACTTTTTCCCCTGCATCGTGATGACGCGGCCGGGCGCCTCGTCGGTGCCAGCGAAGTAGGAGCCGAGCATGACCGCGCTCGCGCCTGCGGCGAGCGCCTTGATCGCGTCGCCGGAGTAGCGGATCCCGCCGTCGGCGATCACCGGGACGCCGTGTTCGGATGCCACGTCGGCCACCTGCGAGACGGCGGTCATCTGGGGCATCCCCGCGCCGCTCACCACGCGGGTGGTGCAGATCGAGCCCGGACCGATGCCGACCTTCAGCCCGTCCGCGAAGTCGACGGCGGCCTCGGCGGCCTCGCGCGTCCCGACGTTGCCGACGACCACGTCGGCCTCGACGGTCTCTTTGATCGCCCGCGCCGAGTCGAGCACGTTGAGGTTGTGGGCGTGCGCGCAGTCGATGAAGATCACGTCGACGTCGGCCTCGTCGGCCGCGATCGCTCGCTCCTCCTCGAAGGGGCCGACCGCGACGCCGGCGAGCAGGCGACCGTCCTCGTCGCGGGCGGCCTCCTCGTGCTCGCGGCGCTGTAAGATTCCCTGCATCGTGACGAGCCCGACGAGCCGGTCGTCGTCGTCGACTATCGGGACGCGCTCGATCTTGTGGTCGTACATCAGTTCGAGCGCCTCGCGGGCGTCGACCTCCTCGGGCGCGGTGATGACCTCGTCGGTCATGGCCTCGCGAACGGCGTCGTCCTCGCCGACCTCCAGGTAGGGGCGGATGTCGGTGCCCGAGATGATCCCTAAGACCGTGTCGTCCCCGTCGACGACCGGGGCGCCGGAGACGCCCTGACGCTCCATCACGGCGTCGGCCTCGCGAACCGTGTCGTCGGGGGAGACGGTCACGACGTTCTCGCGGCGGATGACGAGTTCGTGCGCGCGCTTGACGCGACCGACCTCCGCGGCCGTCTCCTCGACGGTCATGTTGCGGTGGAGCACGCCGAGTCCGCCCTCGCGGGCCATCGCGATCGCGAGGTCGCTCTCGGTGACCGTGTCCATCGCCGCCGAGAGGACCGGGACGGTGAGCTCGACGTTCTTCGAGACGCGCGCGGAGAGGTCCGCGTCGTCTGGCTCGACGCGGCTCTCTTTGGGCTTTAACAGTACGTCGTCGAACGTCAACGCTTCCGGGACATCGAGCTTCGCTGAGAATCGACCGGAGTCTGTCGCCATATAAACCGTCGTGAGTCGCCGATAAAAAGCGTTGCGAGTCAGCACGGACGTGTACGTCGTTGTCATCCACATTCACGTAATATGCATTCTCGTGGATCGATATTGATCGGCGTTGAGTTGCGCGCCGAGTTCTGTTTGCGTGACGAGTCCGGTGTTGCGCGCCCCCTCTCCGGAGGCATCGACGCTCCGCGTTCGGAGTCACGGCCGTCGACACGGTTCGGTAGCGCCGACGAGTAGCAGTCTGGCGGTCGAAAGTCGGTCGTCCGTTTGAGTGCTCGCTCCGATACCCGATTCGATCGGCGTTCCCGCTCCGTTCGCCCGACGGCGAACCGATCGGACACGGATCGCTCATCGATGTCGGCGCGTCTCCGAGGAATCGTCACCTACACCGTATCTCCGCCGATACATCCATGAGTTGCTTATAAAGGCCGTGTACCGATCTCTCGCCCCGTGCGGGCACGTCTCACACAACCTTTAACGCAACCGAAACGGATATATGAGGTATGGACTCCGACAGTCCCGTGAATGCGCGTACCGCCGGCCAGCCGATCCTCAACCTCGGCGCCCGCTTTACAGCCGGCAATTCGCGCAAACGCTTTACATGGGCTCGTCGGGCCGCTCGCGGATTCGACTCCGCACTCCGGGCCCTCGGCTATCGCCGGTCGCCCGCTTCCTACCGTGTACCCGTCGGTCAGGGTTATCGCCCCTGAATGAGCGTCTCACGTCACCCGATCGCCCTCCGGCTGGAACAGCAGGTCGGGAGCGCGACGAAGCTGCTCGCGACCGTGATGGTGCTGCCGCTCGTCGACGGGATCTTCCCCGCCCTCGTCGTCGCCGGCGTCCTGACGACGGCGACGGGCGTGATCGAGACGGGGATCCTCATCTTCGGCGGCTCAGCGACCGCCGCGGTGATCCTCGCGGAGATGGACGGCAGCCGCCGGCAGATGGTCGTCTCCGTGCTGCTGATCGGCGCGGTCATCGTCCCGCTCGCCGCGATTGAGGCCGCCTTCGCTCCCACGTTCAGGGGGTTCCTGAACCTCCCCGTCTTCGAGCGCTTCGCCGGGCTGGTGATCCTCACGATCGCCGCCAAGACCGCGAGCTCGGAGATCGGCGAGTACCTGCCGAGCCCCGGCGTCATCATCTCGCTCGGGCTCGTGGCCAGCTTCGAGCCGTCCGGGTTCGCCCTCCGGACCTCCCCGGAGTACGTCCTCAACGGCGCCGCCGCGGCCGGCGTCGGCGTCGCGTTCGCGCTGGCGATCGCGCTGCTGTCGCCGCACCTCCGCGGCCGCGTGGACATCGACCGGTTCCGGTTCGGCTCGGCCGTCGCGCTGGGCGTGCTCGCGCTGCCGATCCTGCTCGGCCCCTTCGACCTCATGCAGACCGAGGCGCCCATCGCGCTGGCGGTGCTCGGCGTGACGACCCTGTTCGCCTACGACCCGAACGCCGGACCGGCGGACGGTCCCGCGGGCGAAGGCGCCGGCGACGACCCGGACGATCCCGACGCTGCCGCCGGAGACGACGCCGACGGCGCGAACGACGTCGACGGCGACACGGACGCCGACGGCGACGCGGACGACGGCGGAGACCCGGATTCGACCGAACCGCCGCTCGACGCGCCGACCGCGCCCGGCCCCATCGTCGACGACGACGTGGCGGTGATCGCCAACGGCGGCGACTCCTCGACCCCGAGCGACGACGGGGACGGCACGGACCCCTTCGCGGACGACGACTCCCGGGCGCCGTGGCTGTAGGCACTGACTAGATCGGGGGCCGAGGGAGACGCGGTCGACGAGATCAGCTCCCGCCCCGCGTGTCGCCGGTGTTTAGGTGCTCGGCGGTGAACGGTGGGTATGTCCAATCGCGTTGTGCAGGGGCGGATGGTGACGCCCGAGAAGCTCGCGGAGTTGGTCGAGGGCGAGTCGGTCCTCGAAGCCGAATCGATCGCGGACGCCGACCGCGACTGTCCCGAGTGCGGTAGCGACGTCATCTCGGTCGGCTACATGCCGAGCGTCACCGAGTTCGTCACGGGCTACAAGTGTCAGGAGTGCGACTGGAGCGCCGACGACCGAGAGGAGTGACCGCGCGGCCTCGTCGTCTCCGGTCCGCCTCGCTTCGTCTCGTCCGGCCCGCTCGGCCGTCCCGTCGCCCGATCGCTCGCGATCGAAACCCCTTTATCCGCGTTTCGGCAACCAACTGATGCGAGATCACGCGGGGCTGTGGCCAAGCCAGGCATGGCGACTGACTCCAGAGGCTTGCGCCCGGGACGACACTCCAGACTGATATACCGAGCGGCCGACTGATCATCGGTCGTGTTGACGACCCTCTGGAGTTCCGAGGCGCACCGGAGATATCAGTCGATCGGGGGTTCAAATCCCTCCGGCCCCATTATCTCAGTTCCCAAACGCTGAGCGGTGCGTACGTCCACAATTATCCGTCCGCGAATAATCGCGCTTGGATGCCGGCGATCTGTGGCCGACCTGTTCGAAACTGGCTGAGGACAGAAGAACTCGGCGTGCGACTCCACTTCGATCGATCGGCTGCCAAAATCGAGCGCAGTCGACCAGAAGCCGTTATAACGGTAACACGCCGTCGTCATCATCGCCGTCGTCAGTCTCGTTCTCCGTTCCGTCATCCGAACCGTCGTCGGTCTCGTTTTCGGTGGTGTCGCCGTCGCTGTCGTCGGTTCCGCTTTCACTATCGGTCGTGTTGCCGCCGTCAGACGCGCCGTCGTCGGTCTCGTTTCCGCCGTCTTCGGTGCCGGACCCGTCCCCTGACGGGTCGGTCCCGTTCCGCACGTCGTCGCCCTCGCCGAAGATGTCCGTCTCGATCGTCTCCTCGTAGGTGAGCGCGTCGAGCGGGACGGTGGCCTCCCCGCCGCCCGGGAACTCGATCACGGCGTAGAACTCGATCCGGAGGCCCGTCACCTGGTGTCCGCGAACGTCCTCGTCGAGGTGGGTGACCCACCAGTCGTCGAGGTGGCGGTTCTGGAGCGCCGTCGTGAACTCGACCGTCTCGGTGCTCTGCGAGGGGATCACGTACCCCTCATCGGTCTGTCCCGATCCCATCTCCACCCCGTTCATGGTGATGTCGTAGCCGATCTCCGTGACGGCGTACGGCTCGATGTTCGGGTTGTACACCGTAAACGCCATCTCGATCGGCGTCTCCGACTCGCTGACGGTCCCCCACTCGCCCCGCGTCTCGTTGACGTAGAGGACGGGGTCGTCCGTCAGCGGGCTGTCGGCGTTCACGGGCCGCGTCTCGTCGGAGTTGAACGCGCCGAGCAGATCCGTCCGGATCTCACGGCTCCGCGAGAAGTCGACGCCTCGGCCGAGGCGTTCCGAAGTGGCGGTCGCGTCGATGTCGAGGGTCGTCCGCTCGCCGTTGCGGACGTGGCTCACCCACCACGGCGGAATCCCGTCGTTTCGCAGCCGCGTCTCGAGGTTCAGTGTGGAGTTCCCGGTGCCGATCTGCACGCCCTCCCGGCCGCCCTGCGCCATCTCGATGTCGTTCATCGAGACCGTGTAGTTCACCGAGACGCCGTCGAGGCCGACGCCGACGGGGTTCGGGTTCGAAACGACGAGATCCGTCTCGATCTCCGTGGTCTCGTTCGTCACGTCGCCGAACGTGTTGTCGACGGCGGCGACGCTCGGCACGCCGAGCACTCCGAGAGCGAAGGCGCCGCCGACGGTTCCGCCGAGGACGAGCACCCCGAGGAGCGCGACCCTGAGCTTCGAGCTGACGAGCGCGGAGAGAACGTCGCTCGGATTCATACTCGCTCAACCTCGTCGGAGCGTAAAATCGTACCGCATTGGCATCGTGTCGCACACTTTTCGCCTCGGTAACAGGTCTCGCCGTCGCGCGTCCGGTCCGTCTATGTCGCGACCTACAGGACGTCGCCGATCCGTACCGGCTCGCCGTCGAGATCGGGCTCCTCGGCGACGATCTGTAACACTTCGTGATCGGTGACGTCGCGGTACCCCTTCCCGGTCGCCTCCTCGATCAGGTCCTTTTCGAGTTCGAACTCGGTGCCCTCGTAGACGACGTCGACGCCGTCATCGGTGAACGTCAGGTCGGTGCTCATGGAGGGAGGTAGGCTGCGACCGGATAAAAGGGGCGTGACACGGCCGCGATCGACCCGAAAACCGTTCTCCAGCGCTCTCCCGCGTTCGGGGCGACGGGCGACCTACTCGTCGTCCTCGTCGTCTTTCATCTCCGAGAGCCGGCCGACGAGGTCGTCGGTCGACGCGCCGCCCTCGATGGAGACCTCGCCGTCGTGGTCGTTCTCGTGGACGTTCACGGCGCTGTCGTCGTCGGTATCTACGTCCTGATCCTTCTGCTCGCTCTCGTCGTACGATCCGAATCCCATGCCTGAGCCTTCCGCGCCGGCCTCATAAGGGTAGTGACACCGCGACGGTTCGGCAACGCCCCCCACACGGAACCGGGGCGGACCGACCGTCGTGTTCCGCGCACTGCCCGTCCGCGTCCGACGCGCGTCGGACGACCCCACACGGTTTATACGGGCGGAGGGAGTTCTCCCGGTGTGTCGCTGAGGGGAGGCGGTCCGATAGAGGAGCTCGCCGTCCCGTCCGGGACGACCGTCGAGGAGCACGACCTCGTCACCGACGGCGACGTGCTCGTGGGCGGCCAGTCGACCGTGGAGTTCGGGCTCCGCGGTCGCAACGTCGCGCTGGGCGAGCGCGTGAGCGTCGAAAACGACATCGAGGCCGAGGGCGACTGCCGGTTGGACACCTGGTGTTCCGTCGACGGCAACGTCCTCGTCGGCGAGGACGCGTACCTCGGCGAGCGGGTGACCGTCACCGGCCGGCTGATGGTCTCCGGCGACCTCGACATCGGCGACGACGTGACGATCGAGGAGGGGTTCGAGGCGAACGGGTGGATCGTCATCCGGAACCCCGTCCCCACCCTCGTCTTCTACTTCATCGTCCTCTCTCAGCTCTTACGGCTCGGCGAGACCGACGCGGCCGACGACCTCGCGGAGGCGCTCGCCGACGGCGAGGAAGTGCGAGACCCCCTGCTGGTCCCGCGCGGCGCCGAGATCTCCGACGACGCGTGGCGCGTCTCGACGCCCGCGACCGTCGGCGACGACTGTCGGCTCCACGGCAACCTCCGGGCGGAGTCGATCCGCGTCGGCGAGCGCGACGAGGTGTTCGGCTCCCTGCGCGCCCGCGAGGGGATCACGGTCGGCGCGGACACGACGATCCACGGCGACGTCACCACGCGCGGCGGAACCGTCACCGTGGAGGCCGGCGCGCGGGTCCTCGGCGACGTCTCCGCCGGCGACCTCGTCGTGCACGACGGCGCCGAGATCGACGGCACCCTCCGCGCCCGCGGCGAGATGAAGCTCGTTCAGGAGACCGGCGGCGACGAGGGTGGAGCTGGAGAAGAGGGGGCCGATAGCGATGGCGGCGACGACTCCACGGACGACGTTAAGTCGGACTCTGAAGCGACGGACGACGAACGGGCGGACTCGGAAACGATGGCCGACCCCGACGAGGACGACGCAGCCGACGAGGACGCAGCCGAGGACGACGCCGAGTCCGGCGGTGAGAGTTCTGACGATGAGTCCGATGCCGAGGACTCGGAGCCGAAGGGTTCAGATGATGATGAGCCAGAGCCCGAAGAACCAGACGTCGACGCTGAAGCGACGTAGCTGAGGTCATTTACAATCGATGAGGTCCGTTGAAATCCTCCTCTTCAGACAGAGAATCGTCCGAAACGACCGTTCTCCCAAGCGTGCTTCTTGATCGATAGCGGGAGTGAGTGTTGCAGATCGGGGGCGGTGATGACGTATTTAAACGACTGTGAGCGACAGCGACGGTCGCTTATAAATGGGTCTGCGGTGGCGCGCGCCCGTGAGCGGCCGACAGGCCGCGAACGGCGCCGCGCGAGGGAGTCGGCCGGCGCTTATAAGTGCCGGCCGACGAGGCTGGGGAGGCGTGAGGCTGCGGTTGCGGTGCTGGAGGACTCAAAGGGGCAGTCGCGAGGGCGAAGCACGCCGCAGTAAGCACCGCAGCGAGGGAGCGCTAGCGACTGAGCGAGGAGCACAACAAGGCGCGCGAGCCCTCGCGGCTGGGGCTTTGGAGACCCTCACCGCAAAGCCGTCGATCGCTTATAAACAGCCGACAGCAACACCGCGACCCGACTTATAAACGACCAATCAACCGCACCGATATACCTACTCCCGCTATCGATCAAGAAGCGGTCCACATCGACCAACCCTTTCGGACTGACAGACGTGCGAACCGGAGGTGTTCAACGGCGCTTCATTCGCTTACGCCACGCCGACCCGCTCCCGGTAGGTTCCGTACTCCGCCTCGAACACCGCCATGATTTCGCCCATCGTGGCGTACTCCTTCACCGCCGCGACGATCGCCGGCATCACGTTCTCGTCGGCGTCGATCGCCCCCTGCAAGTCGTCGAGGGCCGCCTCGACCGCGTCGTCGTCGCGCTCCGCTTTCACCGATTCGAGCCGGTCGAGCTGTCGCTCCCGCGTCGTCTCGTCGACGTGGAGCAGGTCCGGGCGCGTGTCGTCGTCGATCTCGTAGGCGTTGACGCCGACCACGGTTTCCTCGCCGCTGTCGACGCGCTCCTGGTACTCGTAGGAGGCCTGCTGGATCTCGCGGTGGAAGTACCCCTCCTCGATCCCGCGGAGCACGCCGTCGCGGACGGAGCCGTCGCCCATCTCCCTGATCTCCTCGATGTACGCGGTCGCCTCCGCCTCGACCTCGTCGGTGAGCGCCTCCACCGCGAACGACCCGCCGAGCGGGTCGACGATGTCGGCCGCGCCCGACTCCTCGGCGATGATCTGCTGGGTGCGGAGCGCGACCCGGACGGCCTGCTCGGAGGGGAGCGCCAGCGCCTCGTCGAAGGAGTTGGTGTGGAGGCTCTGGGTGCCGCCGAGCACGCCCGCGAGCGCCTGGAGCGTGACGCGGACGACGTTATTCAAAGGCTGTTGGGCCGTCAGCGACTGGCCCGCGGTCTGCGTGTGGAACTTGAGCCGCTTCGAGGCGTCGGCCTCCGCGTCGTACCACTCGTCCATGATCCGCGCGTAGATCCGGCGGGCGGCGCGGAACTTCGCCACCTCCTCGAAGACCGAGTTGTGCGAGTTGAAGAAGAAGGAGAGCTGCGGGGCGAACGCGTCGACGTCGAGCCCGCGGTCGAGGCAGTCCTCGACGTACGCGAACCCGTCGGCGAGGGTGAACGCGAGCTCCTGGACCGCCGTCGACCCCGCCTCGCGGATGTGGTACCCCGACACCGAGATGGGTTTGAACTTGGGGGTCTCCTCCACCGCGAACTCGATCGTGTCCGTCACGATATCGAGGGATGGCTCCGGCGGGACCACCCACTCCTTCTGCGCGATGAACTCCTTGAGCATGTCGTTCTGGAGGGTTCCCCGGACCTCCTCGCGCGGCACGCCCTGCCGGTCCGCGATGGCGACGTACATCGCGTAGATCACGGGCGCGCTCGGGTTGATCGTGAAGGAGGTGGACACCTCGCCCACGTCGATGCCGTCGAACAGCACCTCCATGTCCCGGAGCGTGTCGACGGCGACGCCCTCCTTGCCGACCTCGCCGAGCGACATCGGGTCGTCGGAGTCGAGCCCCATCAGCGAGGGCATGTCGAAGGCGGTCGAGAGCCCGGTCTGGCCCTCGTCGATCAGGTAGTGGAAGCGCTCGTTCGTCTCCTCTGCGGTGCCGAAGCCGGCGAACTGCCGCATCGTCCACGTCCGCCCGCGGTACATCGTCGGGTAGACGCCGCGGGTGTACGGCTCCTCTCCTGGGAAGCCGAGGTCCGACTCGTAGTCGATGTCGGCCACGTCCGCGGGCGTATATAAGCGATCAACTTCGTGGTTCGACACCGTCGCGAACCGGTCCTTTCGCTCGCCGTGGCTGTCGAGGGCCGGATCGAGCGTCTCCGCCTCCCACTCCGCGTGGGCCTCGCGGATCTCGGAGAGCTCCTCGTCGTCGTACATGCCGGCAGCTACCCGCCGGTCCCGTATAAATATTCATTATGATTGGAGACTCTCACGGTCCGATCATCCCACGGATCCATTATATGCGCTCGGAATCAATCCCCGACTATGGCCGACTCCTCGGAGCGTCCGACGCCGCCCGAAGGATTACCGCCGACGATCGTCGACGCGCTGACCGGTTGCACGCCCGATGAGCTTCGGAAGGCGATCGTTCACGCGCAGGAGCTGCTCCACTTCCACGGGGAGGCGGAGCTTCCCGTCGAAGCGGAAGCCAACGACGACATTCTCCGAGTCACTGAACACGAGGGGTACACCGAGGTCGTGAAGCAGTTCCGGTGTGCCGACGGCTGCGACGACTGCCCGCACGGCCCCTACCTCTACCACGTCACGGAGGAGCCCCAGCCGGACGGGAGCCGCAAGGTGCACTGGTCGTTCATGGGAACGGTACAAGCACAAGAGGAGTGAACGAGAGACGGAGGCGGTCGGTTCCGACGGGTTACCCGGGTGCTACGGGTTCAGCCCCCGGATCCCGGCTCGGATGAACACCAGCACCGGAATGATCTCCAGCCGCCCGATCCACATGTTGAAGAGGAACATCGCCTCCGCCACCGGCGACATCGACGGCCCGGTGATCCCGGACGAGAGGCCGACGTTCCCCTGTGCGCTGGCGACCTCGAACAGCGCGTCGGCGTAGTCGAACTCCGGACCGGCGACGTTGACGAGCACGAGGCTCCCGACGACGAGCGCGACGAGCCACAGCAGGGTGACGATGGCGGCCTCTCCGAACTCGCGTTCCATCGTCTCGCGGTCCAGCGTCCGATCGCCGATGCGCGCGGTGACGACGGCGTTACTCGGGAGGAACACGCGGGAGAACTGCCAGATGATCCCCCGCGCGACCGTGTACGCCCGAACGATCTTGATACCGCCGACCGTGGACCCGGCGGCGCCGCCGAGTACCATCGCCCCGACGACCAACACCTTCGCGCCGGCGACCCAGTTCCCGATCGGCGCCGACTGGAAACCGGTGGCGGTCATCGCGCTGATCCACTGGAACGTCGAGTCCCGGACCGCATCGAGTCCCGCTCCGTCGAGGAGCGGCACCGGAAACGCGAGGAACGACTCCGTCGCGAACGCGTCGGTAGCCACCGGAACGGACGCGACGTTCTGCACCGAGAGCGCGGCGACTCCGGCCCCGAGCAGGGTAAACAGCCACCGAGTCTGGAGATCACCTACCAGCTCGCGCAGACTCCGATCCCTGAGGACGACGTAATGGACGGGAAACGCGATCGCGCCGAGGATCATGATCGGCAGCAGCACGGCCTCGACCAGCGGCGAGCCGTACGTCGCGATCGAGTCGTCCGTGACGGAGAACCCGCCGGTCGTCAGTCCGGTCATGGCGTGGTTGAGCGCCTGCCAGGCGGTCTCGCCGAGCGAGAGCGACTCGGCGTAGTCGCTCCCGCTCGCGCGGATCGCGACGAACAGCGCCGCGAACGACAGCAGCGTGTAGCCGACCACGAGCTTCCAGACGGTCCGGACCGTCGAGACGACGCTCGGGTGGATCTTCCGCTCTCGGGCCTCGCTCCGGTAGAGCGCGTAGCTCCCGCTGCCGGGACGCGAGAGGATGGAGACGGTGAGGACGATGACGCCCACGCCGCCGACCCACTGGATGAACGACCGCCACCACTGCACCGCCCGCGGCAGCGACGGCTCGTGGACCGCCATCGTCAGGCCGCTCCCGGTCCAGCCGCTCATGCTCTCGAAGAAGGCGTGCAGGGGGTCGCGGAAGTAACCGAGACTGGAGAGCGTCGTGGCCCCGCCGACCCCGATCGGTTCCCACGACGACGTGTCCGCGGCGGCCGGAACGAACGCGTCCATGACGGCGGGCGGCGTCACCCACGCCGTCAGAAACAGCGGGAGGGCGCCGAAGGCGGCGACCATGAGCCACCCGCCGGCGGCGATCACCATCCCGTGTTTCATCTTCGGCTCCGGGGCGTCGGCGAACCGCCGGTTAGCGAGGCCGCCGACGAGGGCGGTCACCCCGCCCGCGACGAGGAAGCCGAGCGCCGCGTGGAGTTCCCGAAACCCGAGGGCGACGATAACGGTGACGGTCATCAGCCCCGCCTCCATCAGGAGGAGCGAGCCGATGTCCCGGGCGATCACAGCCAGATCGGACGGGAGTCGGCCGCCGTTCCGTTCGGCCATCTCAGCCGTGGTCCTCCGGGTGACCGAACACGTCCGTCACCTCGGGAGTCACGCCGCTTCCCGAGTACACCGTGAGCAGGTCGCCCGCCTCGATTCGCGTGTTTCCCCGCGGTGTTATCGGAGTGTCTGTCCCGTCGCGCTCGACGGCGACGATCAGCGTCTGTCCGCCGATCAGGCCCGCCTCGTCAGCCTCGCGCAGCGTCTTCCCGGCGATCGGCGCCTCGGGCCCGACGGTGATCTCGAACACCTCCGCCTCCTCGCCGATGTGCATGAAGTCGACAACCGACGGTCGGCTCACCGCCCGGTAGAGGTACTCCGCGATAAGGCTCTGGGGGTTCTGCATCGTGTTGACCCCGATCTGTTCGAACACGTTCATATGCTCGGGGTTGTGGACGACCGAGACGATGTTCGGGACGGACAGCTCCTGTGCCAGCAGACAGACCATGATGTTCGTCGCGTCCTGATCCGTCGTCGAGATGAGGGCGTCGGCGCGGTCGGCCCCGGCGTCCTGTAACGTCTCCTTCGATGTCGCGTCGTCGTTGATGACGAGACAGTCGTACCCTCGGGACGCCCGCTCCGCCCGTTCCTCGTCGCGCTCGATGACGACGACCTCGTTGCCGCTCTCGGTCGCGAGCTTGACGAGCGGCGTCCCGATGTCGCCCGCGCCCACGACGACCAAATACATGTGACGGCGTTTCAGAAGCGACCACCGAAAGCCTACCGCTCCGCGCGGAAACACGGGCCGGGTCCACCGCAGCGGACGCTCTCAGTGCCCGCCGAACAGCCGCTCGCGGAGCGACCGCGAGGACGGTCGCTCCGCGAGCAACACCGGCGTGTCGAGGCGTTCGATGGCGTCGTACGCCAGCGATCCGCGGACGATCCGCGAGAGCAGCCCGCGCTCCGTCGCGCCGACGATAACGAGGTCGTACCCCCCACCGAGACGGCCGATCGCGTCGTCGACGTCGCCCGTCTCGATTCGCAGGTCGGCGTCGCCCAACCCGTGGCCGTCCGCCCAGTCGACGAGGAACTCACGGCCGGCCGCCTCGGCGCCCGACTCGACGACGTGCAGCAGCGAGACGTCCGCCCCGGCGACGTCCCGGAGCGCCGTCGCGACTTCCGCGGAGAGGTCGGAGGAGGGGCCGCCGGCGGTCGGCACGAGCACGTCCGAGGGGTCCAGCCGCCGGCCGTCCAGGACGAGGAAGTCGCACGGGAGGTCGTGGGTGAGTTCGTCCAGCGACCCCTCGACGCGCCCGCCAGCGAACCGCGTCCCGCCGTACCCCATCACGACGGTGTCCGCGTCGTTCGTCCGCGCCGCGTCGAACACCTCCTCGATCCCGCGGTGCGAGAGGACCGTCTTCGTCTCTATCGGCACGTTGAAGGCGGCCGCGTCGGCGACGGCGGCGTCGAGCAGCTCCTCGGAGGACCGGTCGAGCTTCTCCCGGTCCTCCGCCGCCTTCTCGAGCGACGTCTGATCCGGAACCGTCACGACGTGCGTCGCGAGCACGCGCCCGCCCTCGTGCCGGGCGAGCGCGCCGGCGAGGGCGACGAGCGCGCTCTCGGTCCGCGGGTTCGACACCGCGACCATGACCGTCGGTCCCTCGGTCTCCGTCGGCGCGCCGGCGCCGATCGTCATCCCGAACACGGTCCCTCGGTCCTCGGCGAACGTCTCCTCGCTCGTTCGTCCGTTCCGCTCATCCGTCCGCTCCGCTCACTCGTCCACCCGCGTGACCTCGTCGTCGCTCCTCGCCTCGGCGACGGCGCTCGCGTCCTCCGCCTCGGCGACGGCGCCCGCGTCCTCCGCCTCGGCGGTGTCGGTGGCGTCACCGTCCTCTACGTTCGCCCGGGAGCCGCTCCCGAACAGCCGAGCACGGATGCCGCGTTCGTCGCGCTTCTCCGCGAGCAGCACGGAGCACTCCACGTCCTCGAGCACCTGCAACACGAGCGATCCGCGGACCAACCGCGAGAGCAGTCCCTTCTGAGTCGCGCCGATGATCAGCATCGTGGCGTCGCGTGCGGCTCGGTCGATAGCGGCTTCCACGTCTCCGCTCTCGATCCGCAGCGTCGCGTCGGAGAGGTCGTGCTCGGCGGCCCACTCGGTGAGGAACCGCCTTCCGGCGTCCTCGTCGTCGGCGACGTGAAGGAGGGTGACCTCGCCGTCGAACTCCGTCTGGAGCATCTTGGCGACCGCGCCGGACAGATCCGAAGACGGCCCGCCGGCGGTCGGCACGAGGATCCGCGAGGGGTCGAACCCGCGGTCGCGGAACACGAGGAAGTCGGAGGGGAGCGAGTGCGCGAGCTCGTCGACCGCCGTCTCCGCGCGCCCCGGCGCGCCGTGGGAGTCCTCGCCCCAGCCCATCACGGTGAGATCGGCGCCGTACGTCTTGGCGGCGTCGAACACCTCCTCGAACACGCGGTGCGAGAGGACGACGTGCGTCTCCACGTCGACGCCGAACGTCTCGGCGTCGTCTCGGGCCGCGTCGAGGAGGTCGTGTGCCGCCTCGTGAGCGCCGCGGTCGCGGGCGGCCTCCAGCGACGTCTGGTCGGGGACGTTCGCGATGTTGACCGCGACGACCGTCCCGTTCCGCTGCTTGGCGATGGCCGACGCGAGCGTGATCAGGTGCTCCTCGGTCGCCGGATTCGCGAGCGGCACCATCACGCGGTAGTCGTCGCCGCTCGGCTGGACCGACGTGGCCGCCGACACGGCGGGCTTGGGCAGCTCGTCGGAGCGGTCGAGGATCCACGTCCCCAACACGCCGCGGGCCTCGACGCGGGTGCGGGCGTACAGCAGGTACCAAAGCACGGCGAAGGCGACGAGTCCGAACGAGATCAGGATGATCGTCGGCTCGATGTAGGCGATCAACGCGAACGACGACACCGTCCCGATAATCGGGACGGCCGGGTAGAAGGGGACCTCGAAGTCGGGGTCGTACCCCTCGACCTCCGACTCGCGCATCACGATGAGCGCGAGGTTAAGCAGCCCGTAGACGATGAGGTGGAGCACGGACCCCATCGTCGACAGCGACTCGACGCCGCCGGCGACGAGGAACACGAGGATGAGCGCGCCGGTGAGCGCGATCGACTTGTAGGGGGTTCCGAACCGGCTGTGGATCTCGTTGAGCTTCGGGGTGACGATCTTCTCTCGGCCCATCGCGAAGTTGATCCGCGACGACGAGAGGATCGAGGCGTTCGCCGACGAGGCGGTCGCGAGCAGTCCGCCGATCAGCAGCATGCCGGCGCCGACGGCGCCCAGCGAGTAGCCGAACACCTCGTAGTTGCCGAAGAGGAGACGCGCGGCGTCGACGACCGCGGTCTCGTTGTTCGCGACGAGCTCGTTCGGCACCGCCGCGAGCAGCACGACGAGGAACAGCGCGTACACGACCGTGACGATGACGACCGAGCCGAGGACCGCGAGCGGGAGGTTCCGCCCGGGGTTTTTGATCTCCTCGGCGACCGAGGTGATCTGCACGAACCCGAGATACGAGACGAAGATGATCCCCGTCACCGGGAGTACCTGGCTCGTCGTTCCCGGCGGCGCGATCGGTCGCAGCGACTCCATGTCGGCGTTCAGCATGCCGACGACGGTGAACACGGCGAGGATGCCCAAAAGCGACATCACGATGACGATCTGGAGTCCGCCCGTCTCCTTCGCGCCGAAGTAGTTGACCGCGATGAAAAGCAGCGCGCCGGCGAGCCCGATCACCTGCGCCGCCTCCAGCGTCAGCGGGCCGACCCCGACGGGGCCGAGCCCGACGAGCGCGTTGACGTACTCGCCGAAGCCGTACATGTAGAAGGCGGAGGCGAACGCGAGTCCGAGCCAGTTCGCCCACCCCGCGACGGAGCCGAACAGCGGCCCGAGCGCGCGGTTGACGTAGAAGTACGCGCCGCCCGACTTCGGCATCGCGGTGCCGAGTTCGGAGGCGGACAGCGCGGTGAACAGCGCGATCACGCCGCCGAGGACGAACGTGGCCGCCGCGAGCGGCCCGGCCCGGGCGACCGCGGTACCGGGGAGGACGAAGATCCCGGCACCGATCATCGTCCCGATCCCGATCGTGAGCGCGGCGAGGGGGCCGAGGTCCTTTGCCAGCTCCTCGTCGCTCATTCGGTCGATCCCTCGGGCGGGAGCGCGATTACGGGTACGTGCGACTTCGTCACGAGCTTGAGCGAGAGGTCACCGGAGAGGAACTGCAGCAGGCGGTTGCCGTCCCGCGAGCGGTAGGCGATGGCGCTCGCACCGACCTCGTCGACGGCGTCGAAGATGGCTTCCACGACGTCGCGGGCGTACGCGGTGTGGTCGTCGGCGTCGGGGAACACGGTTCGGACCGCGGCGTACGACTCGGCCGCGAGCTCCTCGGACTGTTCGACCGGCGACTTGTCGGGAGTGCCGCCGCCCTTCTCGACGACGTGGAGGGCGGTCACGCGCTCCGGGCGATAGGGTTCGAGCGCGCGCGCCGTCGCCAGCGCGTCCTCCTCGTGGGCGACCGGCAGGAGAACGTGGTCGAGCAGGTCCCGTTCCACCGGTTGGTCAGTGCTCGTCATACCAACACTCATAGCCTCGCCAGTTAAGAAGATACGCTCTCAGACGTCGCGTCGTTAGCTGAGTCCAAGTCTCGTCTCCCGCGGTTAGAGCGCGTCGCTGGTGCTCTCGAACGCGGACCGTCAGCGCTCGTCGATTCCGGTGACGAACAGCGCGAGCACGGGAACGATCTCCAGCCGACCGACCCACATCAGCCCGATCATCAACAGCTTCGTCGTGTTCGGCAGGAACTCGTAGCTCCCGAAGGGACCGAGCGGACCGAGGCCCGGTCCGATGTTCCCGATCGTCGCCAGCGAGGCCGCGAACGCCTCCGTACCGGTGAGCGCCTCTCCGACCCGCGCCGTGTCGATTTCGATGAACACGGCCGCGAGCGCGAACAGCAGGAAGTACAGGAGCGTGAACACCAGGATACCGCGGATCACGTCTTCGTCGACGACCTCGCCGCCGAGTCGTACCGGCCGGACGACGTCGGGGTTCGCCGTCGTGTACAGCTCCCGGCGAAGCGTCTTCAACAGGATGAGCCACCGGATGATCTTGATCCCGCCGCCGGTCGAACCCGCCGAGCCGCCGAGAAACATCGCGAACAGAAGGAGGAACTGCGTCTGGGTGTCCCACTGCGCGAAGTCCGCGGTCGCGAACCCGGTCGAGTTCAGCAGCGAGGCGATCTGAAAGGCGCCCTGTCTGAGCGCGTTCTCCGTGACGCCCTCGGTGACCCCTCCGATTTCGGTGACGGGGGCACCGCCGTAGAACAGCCCGACCGCGAGCACCGCCGCGAACCCGGTCACCAGCCCGAGGTACATGCGGAACTCGGTGTTCTCGAACATCCGCGTCGGGTCGTCGCGGAGCACGAACCAGAACAGCGCGAAGTTCACTCCGGCGATCACCATGAAGGGGACGAACACCCACTGGACCACGGGCGAGAACGCCGCGATGCTCTCCGCCTGCGGCGAGAATCCGCCGGTCGGGAGCGTCGAGAAGCCGTGAGCGATCGCGTTGTACAGGTCCATGTTCGGCGCGAGCGGCGTGAGCCCGAGTCCGAACAGGATCGCGATCAACGCGGCCGTGAATCCGGCGTAGATCAGCCAGAGCGCCCGCGCCGTCTCGGCGATCCGCGGCGTGAGCTTCTGGAGTCCCGGGCCCGGCGCCTCCGATTTCATCAGCTCCGCGCCGTTGACCGCCAGCTGCGGGAGGATCGCGACCATCAGCACGATGATCCCCATCCCGCCGAGCCACTGCGTGAGCTGCCGCCACATCAACACGGCGTGCGAGTGTTGCTCGAAGCTGATCTCCGCGGTCGCCGTCGCGCCGGTCGTGGTGAATCCGCTCATCGACTCGAACAGCGCGTTCACCGGGTGCCCGAGCGCCGAGGCGGTCCCGTACCCGGCGATGACGTACGGGACCGCTCCGACGATCGCGGCCATGAGCCACGCGAGCGAGACGACCGCGAGCGCGTCACGCGGTCCGAGATCCGGCTCGTCGTCGAGCCGTTCCATTCCCGCGCCGAGCGCGACGCCGATCGCCAGCGAGACCGCGAACGCGACCGCGTCCTCCCCGTAGATCAGCGCCACGACGAGCGGGACGCTCATCGACGCCGAGAGGTATTTAACGACGCTCCCGGTGTAGCTCAGCGTCGCCCGCGTGTTGACCGTCGTTCGCGTCACGAGTGTCCCTCAGAGGTTCCGATGTGAGCCGTAGCTTTCCGATGCGATAAGAAGCCGTCGGTAGGGGTCCAAGGCTTTTTAAAAGTCATCCGTCGGTGGTATCCTCGGATACGCTTCCGATCCGACCGGGACGGCTGCGATCGATAGCGAGAGTAGGTATCGCAGATCGGCGGCCGCGAGCCAGCCCGCGAGGGACGCCGCGAACGCCCGCAGGACGTGAGCGGCGAGGTTGGGGAGGAGTGAAGTGCGGGTGCTGTGGGTGGGACTCAAAGGGGCAGTCGCGAGGCGGACGCAGGCGACGTAAGTAGCGTGGCGCTACGCGCCACGGAAAGCCGGCGGCGAAGCCGCCGGCGACACCGCAGGAACGATCGAAGCGAGTGACGAGGAGCACAGCGAGCGTGCGTCCGCCTCGCGACTGGGGCTTTGGCGGTCGTCATCCCAGCAGCCTCAACCATTTATAAACAGCCAACGGCAACACCGATATTTCCTTATAAACCGCCTCACTCACGGCGTACTACATCTACTCCCGGCATCGATCGCCTATAATGCGCATTCGGTTTGAGGACCCGATTTAAAAAGCGGATACAACGACGCCGACTCCGTCGCTCGAGACTTGACCGCCGAGGGACGCTACGACGTCCAGAACGCCTTCGTGAACAGCACGAGCACCGGGATGATCTCGATCCGTCCGATCCACATGAGGACGATCATCACGGCCCGAGTGCTCATCGGGAAGGTCGCGAACGTCCCGTACGGTCCCGCGTCGCCGAACGCCGGGCCGATGTTGAGGAACGTCGTCGCCGCCGCGCCGAGCGCCTCGAACTCGTCCACGCGGAGATTCGCGCGCTCGGCGTCGACGACGATGACCACGGCGAGCAGGAAGAAGATGACGAGCGACAGGAGGAGGTACGCGTAGATGTCGCGGATCGCCCCCTCGTCGACCGGCTTGCCCGAGATCCGGACCGGCCGAACGGACTCCGGGTGGATCGCGGTGTAGAGGTTCCGGCGGAACGACTTCAGCGCGACCAGCCACCGCAGCGACTTGATCGAGCAGGTGGTCGACCCGACCATTCCGCCGACGAACATCCCCATGAACAGCATGTGCTTCGCCGCGGGCGCCCACAGCACGTAGTCGGTGCTGGCGTACCCCGTCGTCGTCACGATCGACGCGACGTTGAAGACGGCGTGGCGGATCGTCGCCTCGGCGCCGAAGGTGATCGTGGGATCGAGGAACAGGCCGACGGCGACGATCGACGCGAGCGTCCCCATCGCGCCGAGGTAGAAGTGGAACTCCTCGTTCCGCAACAGGCGCATCGGCTCCCCGTTGATGGCGAAGTAGATGAGGACGAAGCTCGTCGAGCCGATCACCATGAACGGGACGACGGCCCACTGGATGAGCGGGTGGAACGCGCCGACGGAGAGCGGCTCCGGCGAGAATCCGGCCGTCGCGACCGACGTGAACGCGTGCGCGACCGCGTTGTACAGGTCCATCTGCGGGTCGACGGCGAGTCCGAGCAGGAAGTAGACGGCGATCGCGAGCCCCGTGAGCCCGAAGTAGATCCCCCAGATGAGCCGCGCCGTCTGCGAGATCTTCGGCGTGAGCTTGTTGACGTCTTGGGTCTGCGACTCCGACTCCATCAGCTGGGCGCCACCGACCCCGATCTCGGAGAGCACCGCGGTCGCGAGGATGAGGATACCGAGTCCCCCGAGCCACTGGATCACCTGTCGCCACATCATCACGGACCGGGAGTGGATCGAGAAGTCCCGCAGGACGGTCGCGCCCGTCGTCGTCAGCCCGCTCATCGCCTCGAACAGCGCGTTCACCGGGTGCGCGACCGTCCCCACGCCCGCGACGACGAACGGGATCGCGCCGACCGCGGCGACGAGGAACCAGATCAGCGCCACCGCGAGGAACGCCTCGCGGGGCCCGAGGTCGACCGCCGGGTCCTGCACCGACCGGAACGCCGCGCCGAGCGCGAGCGAGACCGCGATCGCCGCGAGGAAGGGGAGGGGGGACTCGCCGTAGTAGAGGGCGATCAGCAGCGGGAACGCGAGCGGGATCGGGAGGGCCGCGAGGACGTCGCCGGTGAGTCCGACGCTGGCCCGCCAACCGACCCGGATCGTGGTGGTCACGGTCCTTTCACGCCATCGAGGTGATCTCGCTCACGGAGTCGGACTCCACGAACAGGATGACGTGGTCGCCGGCCCGGAGCACGGTGTCTCCGCGGGGGGTGACGAGTTTGTGATCGCGGGTGATCGCGCCGATGACGAACCGCACGTCGCTGTCGGCGACGATCTCCGAGATCGGCCGGCCGGTGAGCCCGCACCCTTCGGTGAGTTCGAGTTCGAGGACCTCGGCCTGGTCGTTTTCGAGGACGGCGATGTTCTCCGCGACGCTCTCGTAGGTGAACCGCGTGATCTCCTCGGCGGTCACGGTGCGGGGGTTGATCGCGATGTCGATGCCGATCTCCTCGAAGACGGTGACGTAGTCGGGGCTGTCCACCACCGCGATCACCCGGTCGACGCCCAGCCGCTTGGCGAGCACGGAGACGAGCAGGTTCTGCTCGTCGGACCCGAGCGCGGTGACGAGGATGTCCGCGTCGTCGACGTGCTCGCGGGAGAGGAACTCGGTGTCGGTGGCGTCGTGTTCCATCACGACCGTGTTCGGGAGATTCTCCGCCAGCCACCGCGCGCGGTCGGCGTCGCGCTCAATCAGCCGCGGTTTGAAGTCGCGCTCTTCGAGCAGTCGGGCGGTCTGGTACCCGATCTCGCTCCCCCCCACGACGACGATCTCGTCGGCGCGGCCGGGGGTCGTCTCCGGCGCGACGTCGGTCGCGAACGCCTGAACGCTCTCCGGGCTCCCGATCACGACAGCCCGATCGCCGGCCTTGATACCGGTGTCCCCGCGCGGGATCGTCATCTCCCCGTCGCGGAACAGACCGACAAAGGTGAGCGACTCGAAGCGGTCGGCCTGGGAGACGGTCTGTCCCGCGACCGGACTCTCCTCGTCGATCTCGAACTCGGCCATCTGGACCAGCCCGCTCGCGAACGGGTCGACGTCGATGGCGGCGGGGAGGCCGATGACGCGGACGATGTTCTCCGCGGTCAGGAGGTCGGTACACACCATGAAGTCGACGCCGAAGGCGCCCTCGTTCCCCTCCCACGTCCGGAGGAAGTCCGTGCTCTTCACGCGGGCGATGGTGAACCCCTCGCCGAGCGTCTTCGCGGCCCCGCAGGCGACGAGGTTCGTCTGGTCGTTGTCGGTGCAGGCGATCACCATGTCGGCCCGTCCGACGTCGGCCGCCGTCTGGATCTCCGAGGTGGTCCCGTCGCCGGCGATCGTGAGCACGTCGAGTTCGTACTTGAGCTGTTCCGCGCGGTCGGGGTCGACGTCGACGACGACGACCTCGTGGTCCGACGCGAGGCTCGCAGCGATGCTCGTCCCGACCTCGCCGGCCCCGATGACGACCACATGCATGGGCGCAACCAGAGACCCGACCCTCAAGTTCGTTACTATCGGGAGACGACCGGATCGCCGCGCGAGATCGCGTTCGACGGGCGCCTACGACTTCCCGCCGAACGACGAGGGCTCGGCCCACTCGTTCCGCCCCGAGACGGTGCGCTGCGGGAACGGGATCGAGATGCCCTCCTCGTCGAACCGCTGCTTGACGGCCTTCACGTAGTCGGCGCGGGCCTTCACGAAGTCGGCCCGCGAGGGGTCCTCGATCCAGATCCGCGACTGCAGGCCGACGTACGAGTCGGCCAGTTCGGTCAGCCGGACCGAGGGCGCGGGGTCGTCCAGGATCGCGTCGCTCTTCTCGGCCTCCTCGACGATGATGTCGGTCGCTTTCTCCACGTCGTCCTCGTAGTCGATCCCGAAGACGAACTTCAGCCGCAGCGTCTTCTTCGCGACCGGGTTCTTCACCACGTCGCTCGTCAGGGCGTGGTTCGGCACCGTGAGCAGCTCGTTGTCGAACGTCCGAACGCGGGTGACCCGGAGGGAGATGTCCTCGACGACCCCCGAGTTCCCCTGCCACTCGATCCAGTCGCCGATGCGGAACGGCTTGTCCGTGTAGATGAAGACGCCCGCGACGAAGTTCTTGATCACGTCCTGCAGCGCGAAGCCGATCGCGAGCGTCGCCGCGGCCGCGATCGTCGCCAGCGAGCGGAGGAACCCCTGATACCCCGCCGCTCCGAACGCGACGGTGACGCCCGCGAACAGCACGACGAACGCCACGAGCTTCTGGAGCGGGCGCCGGGCGTGCTCGTCGAGCCCCTGTCTGTCGAACAGTCGCGCCGTCAGCGGCGCGATAACGGACTTATAAAGCACGTACGTCGCGACGACGACGAGGAGGAAGATCGCGGCGTCGACGACGAGCCCGGTCAGCGGGCCGAGGTACGGTTCCAGCGTGCCCGCGACCGCGACGACCGCGGCTCCGTCGGCCGCGGCGCCCATCAGTGAAGCACCGCCGTGTTGCCGCGGGTCTCGATCAGATCCGCGTCGACGGCGTCAGCCAGTTCCGCGGCGAGCTCATCGGTCGTGGTCCCGCCCCGCGCGGCGCGGAGGAACTTCACCTTCACGAGCTTTCGGTCGTCGAGCTGGTCGTCGAGCTCGTCGACGACCGAGTCGATACCGTGTTTCCCGACCCAGACGGTGACGTCGAGGTCGTGCGCCTCCTTGCGAAGCTGTTGGTCGCTCATACACGGTGGAGTCGGCCGCGCGCATTGAAGCTTGAGGTTCGCGGGCCGGCTGATCGGGCTCGCGGGCCGGCTGATCGGGCTCGCGGACGCTCTCGCGGAGGCGGTCTACAGATCGCGCGCTACGAATCCCGTTCGCGCTCGACAGTGGGGTCCGGCTCCTCGGGGTCGTCGATGATGACGGCCGAGTTCGACGTATTCCGCGGTGTCCTCCGGCGTCTCCGTCTCTAACAGCCGGTCGAGCGCGTCGGTGAGGACGAGAGATCGACGAGCGACTAGTCCGCGCGTTCGCCCGACGTCTCGCGGAGTCCCCCGTCGAGCCCGAGTCCGACCCGGTCCCCGTACCGGTCCCAGACGACGACGAGCGAGGGGACGAGCAGGATCGAGTAGAGGTAGGCGTACAGCACGCCCAGCGCGAGCAGCACGCCGAAATCGCGGAGCAGGGGGATCACGGCGAGCCACAGGACGCCGAGCCCGCAGACGGTCGTGAGCATGCTCCCGGTGAGCGCGCCGCCGGTGCCGGCGATGGTGATGTCCAGCGCCTCGTCGATCGCGTGTCCCGCCTTGTACTCGTCGACGAACCGGTGGACGAAGTGGACGGTGTAATCCACTCCGAGCCCGATCGACACCGAGAGGATCGGGGCGTTGATCGGCGTCAGCGGAATCGAGAACAGCCGCATCGACCCCACCAGCAGCCCGACCGTGACGAGCACGGGCACGAGGTTGAGCAGGCCGTAGACGGCCTTCCCCTCCAGGTAGGCGTACGACAGCGCGAGGAAGACCGCCGTGAGCGCGAACGCGGCGAAGAGGCTCCGGATCGCGGACTCGGTGAGCCGATCGATCACGGCCTCGTTGACGACGAGGCTCCCGGTCGGCACCGCTTCCAGCGGGGTGCGCTCGGCGAGGTCGCGCACGTCCGCGACCGCCTCGGAGTTGTCGACGCCCGGTCGGATCGTGTAGTCGATCCGCGCGCTTCCGCGGTCCGCCGCGAGGTAGCCGCGGGCCTGCCCCTCGGCCGGGGAGTCGAGCAGGGCGTCGTACACCTCGTCGACGTTGCGGTCGGGCACTCCGGTCCCGAGCCGATCGTTGCGGTTGACGACGGCGGCGAATTCGGGGTCTCGCGCCGCCTGGTCCTCGATGACGGTCACGACGCTGGTCGAGGCCGCGCGCCGCTCGTCGGTCGTCGCGAAGGTGTCGGGCGGGTTGCGCGTGGTCCGGTCGATCAGCTCTAAGGCGTCGTCGTCTCGCACCGACTGGTCGACGTACAGCGTCACGCTCCCGACGAAGTCCTGCTCGAACTCCTCCTCGAACAGCGTGAGCACGCGCAGGAACGTGTAGTCGGTCGGCGCGAACGGCTCGGGGAGGTTCGAGTAGGTCTCCAGCCGGTCCTCGTCCGGGAAGAACGCCTCCTCGGAGAACTCCGTGTTCACCCCGGTGCCGTACGCGCCCCCGACCGCGCCGCCGACGAGGAGCACGGCGACGACGACGACCGGCGCGACTCGCGAGAGGTCGACGCCGACGCGCAGCACGCGGCCGAGCCGCGAGTCGCCCGCGCCGAGCGCGGTCGTGCCGAACTCGGGGATCGGGAGGCGCTCGCGCCAGCGGTCCGCGAGCACCTTCGCGGCGGGCAGGAAGATCCCGAAGACGACGAGCGTGAACACGATCCCGGCGGCGGCGACGATCCCGAAGTCCCGGTTGGGTTCGAAGGGGCTGGCCACGTTCGAGACGAGCCCGAACACGGTGGTGATCGTCACGAGCAGGAACGCGATGAGCAGCTGGTCGGTCGTCGTCCGCATCGCGGCCGCGATCCCCAACCCTTCGCCCCGCTCCTCGCGGTAGCGGTTGACGATGTGGATCCCGAAGTCGATCCCGACCGCGAGCAACAGCGGGAAGACGGTGACGAGCGAGTCGGAGAACGGTATCTGTGCGTACCCCATGAACCCGAACGTCCACAGCAGCGCCATCAGGAGCGCCACGAGCCCGATACCCATGTCGATCGGATCGCGGTAGGCGAACACGAGAAAGCCCAGAATCAACAGCAGCGCTGCGGGGAACACGATGATCGCGGTGTCGCCGAGCAGCGCGGTGATCTCCGACTGGAGCACGCCGTCGCCGAAGAGGATCGCGTTGTCGCCGGCCTCGTTGCCCGGTACCGAGTCGACGACGCCGACGCTGCGCGTCTGGAGCTCCGTCACCCGGGCGGTCGTCGCCGCGTCGGGCACGTCGTAGGTGATCCCGACGATGGCGGCGTCGGCGGTCTGGGCGGTCGGGTTGTAGTCCACCGACACCTGCGCCGCCACCGCGCCCGCCGCGTCGGCGTCGGCGATGGCCCCCCGAAGCTCCCGCGGGCTCGCCTCCGCCACCGCGTCACGCCGCTGGGCGGCGGTCTCCGCCGTCGGGTCGAGCCGGCGAGCGATCGCGTCCGCGTGGCTCGACGTCGACCCCACCCGGAGCGTCGACCGCGACTCCAGTCGCTCTTGGGTCTCCAAGATCCGTATCAGCGTCGGCCGGGAGAGCACGTTGTCGTCGGTGACGATCACCTGCGCGGCGGTGGCCGACCCGCCGATGGATGTCTCGAACTCCTCGTCGATGTCGTCTAACGCCTGCTGGGCCGGGATGTCCTGCGTGAACTGGTCGGCGCCGGCGCTCGTCTCGATACCGCCGAGCCCGCCGACGGCGACGACGCTGATCAGGAGGAAGACGGCGATCACCGCGCCCGGCCGCTCGGTGACGAACTCGTCGACCCGTTCGACGAACCGGTCGGCGGCGGTCACGGTCGCCTCCGGCGGTCGCGTCGGTCACCGGCCAGCGGCGGACGCCGCTCGCGCGGTCGCTCGGGTGTGGTGTCCGTCATCCGGCTACCGCCGCCGGTACCAGACGACCGCTCCCGCGCCGGCGACCACGACGAGCAGGCCGACGACGAGCGCCGTGATCGGGAGCCCCCCGTCGTCGGTGGACTCGGTCACCTCGATCGGGTACTGGCTCACGTCCGAGATCCGGTCGTTGCCCCGCTCGTCGTTGTACCGGAAGTCGAGTTCGATCGGGTGGGTCTCGACGCTGGCGCCGGGCGCGGCCGACACCTCGAACCAGATATCCGTCGACTCGCCGGGTTCGAGCTCGTCGACGAACGCCTCGTCGTTGGGGGCCGAAAGCGGGCTGTCGGCGTACAGCCCCGCGTTGATCGACGAGAGCGTCTCGGGCCGCTGGTTCGTGATCTCGAAGGAGATCCGCCGCGTCTCGCCGGCCGGCACCGTCGTGTTGTCGGCGACGAGGTCGAACTCGGGCTGGCGCGGCGCGACCTCGATCCGACGGGTCTCGTCGACCGCGATCGTCGAGTCGCCGCTCGTGTACTCGGTCGTGAACCGGAACTGTCGCGGTCCGGGGTCGGCGTTGCCGTTCACGTCCGCGTCGAAGGAGAACTCGACCGACTCGCCGGCCGGGATGTCGGGGAGCGCGTACCGGCTCTCGCCGAGGCTCACCCGCTGGCTCTGCGGGTCAGCGACCAACACCGCGTCGTCGACGTCGAGCGGTCCCTCGTTCGCGAGCGTCCCGGAGACGGTTCCCGAGTAGCCGACTTCGAGGGTGCCCTCGACGTCCTCGACCGAGAACGACTGCTCGGGGGCGGGGACGACGCCCGCTCGCGAGGAGGGGGCCGTCTCCTCGATCCCGTCGCGGTCGCGGTAGTCGACCGTCGAGACGAACGCGTACGCTCCGCCGCCGAAGTCCGGCGAGACGGTCGAGTCGAACGTCACGGTCCGGTTCTCGCCGGGCTCCCAGTTCCCGACGAACGCCTCGCCGCTGCCGTCGCCGCCGATCACGGCGCCGCTGCCGGTCGCGGTCCCGGTGACGACCGCGTCGCGGGCGGCCTCGTCGCCGACGTTCCGAAGCGTCGCGGTCACGTCGCCGCTCCCGCCGACCTGCGCGTCCGTCTCGGTGTCGAGGATCGCGAACCGCGCGCCGTCGTCGACGACGATCGTGACGTCAACGCTCTCCGTCCCCGGTGAGTCGTAGTGGTTGTCCTGACTCGGTACGATTGTTCGAGTATACCGGTATCGCGCCGTGACCTCGATATCGTACTCGCCGTCACTCACGTCATCCGGAACGGAAACGCTGATAGGAACTGCTGTTGGAACGCCAGTCGGGACGTCTCCGATCGCCGCTTCTCCTGAGGTGACGGAGAGGCGATCGTCCTCGGCCTCCGCTTCAACTTTGACACTACGCGCCGTCGTCACCCTGGGATCGAGTTGGTTCCCCATTTGCATCTCTCCGGAGTTGAGAAGGTCGACCGTGACCGTCGACTCCCCGCCGGACGGGACCGTCGGCTGAGAGAGGAACATGTCGATATCCGGAGATCCGCGGACCTGGCTCGCACCGGATCCGTTTGTCTGTTCAACGGACGCCCCGCTCCCCGCCAACGCTGCCTGCCCGCGGTCGGGTGTGTCGCCCGTCGCGGGCGCGGCCGCACCGGAGAGCGCGACGCCGGCGACGAGCGCTCCGGCAGCGACGAACGCGAGGACCAGCGTGCCGATCCGTGCGGCCCGGCTCATCTCCGCCCTCCGACGTCGGATCCCCCGGCTGCGACGCCGCAGCGACCGCCAGACCGCCCGTCGATTGCACCGGATCGAGTCATACGTTCGTGTCGGACGCTCGCAACATAAGCGTGTTGAATGAACGTTCAATCAGGATCGATATATACTCGGTCCCGGTAGGTAGTCCATGAAGGACCCCTTCGCGGAGCCGGCCGACACCCGGCAGGCGATCCTCGGAGCGGCGTTCCGCGCGCTCTGCGAGCACGGATACGCCGACCTCACGATCAGCCGGATCGGCGAGGAGTTCGACAAGAGCCCCTCGCTCGTCTATCACCACTACGACGGGAAAGACGAGCTGTTAGTCGACCTGCTCGGCTTTTTGCTCGACGGCTTCGAAGCGTCTGTCTCCGCGGGCGCGTTCGATATGACGCCACGCGAGCGGCTCGACACGTACGTCGCGGCGACGACCGATCCCGACTCGATCCACGGGGAATACGGACCAGACGGGCGGTTCATGACCGCCATTATCGAGCTTCGCACGCAGGCCGCAACCGACGACGCCTACCGCGACCACTTCGACCGCAGCGACCGGGTGTTCGGTTCGTTCCTCGAACGCACGGTCCGGGAGGCGGCGGCCGAGGTGCGAGAGGCGACGCGAGCCGGAGAACGAACCGACGCGTCCGACGACGCGGTCCTGCCCGCCGAGGTCGCGTCGACGCTTCAGACGCTCGCGATCGGCGGAATGTTACGCTGGGCGACGACGACCGACCGCGAGTGGACTGACGACACCCAGAGGGGGATCCGTCGGTACTTGGAGACGGTGCTCCCGAAGGTCGATCCCGACGCCTGAGCGGCGGCGACCGAAGACGCCCGGATCGGCGGCATCGGATCAGCGATCGGTGACGCCGTCGGCGTCCATCCGCGAAACCTCCTCTTCGAGCCACTCTCGCAACCACTTCACGCGCTTGATGCGCTGGTGGGCGATGCTCTCGGCGGTGTCGGAGACGACGCGATCGGTGTGGTCGTAGGCGCGCTGGAGCACCCGATCGACCATCTTCGCGGAGTCCATGTGGGTCCGCGATTCGTACCCCATCCGGAGTAACATTAACACGGCGCCGTTCGCGCCGACCTTGTCCAGCAGGTCGGCTTCCATCAGACACCGACTCTCTAGGGACACGTCCGTGAGGTCGCCGGTGTACGAGTGGTCGACGACTGCGCCGCACACCTCCTCGATGAACGACTCCGGATAGTTGCCGCGGCTCTGTAAGTACTCGCGGGCGACGCGCGCGCCGGCTTCGGCGTGTACGTCTTGTTCGGCCTCCAGTTTCGCTACGTCGTGGAACACCGCAGCCACGCGGACCACGTCCACGTCCGCGCCCTCGCTTTCGGCGATTTCGGTCGCCAGGTCGACGACGTTGAGGATGTGGTTGAACCGGTAGTCCGCGGAGTGCCAGGGGTACCAGCGCATCCGACCGCCGTCCTCCTCGCTCTCGACGCTGGCTGCGAGATAATCTCTCACAAACCCTTTCATCTCCTCAAAGTCCTCGTCGCTCACCTCCGTTTCCTTAATCTCGACGCCCACGGGAACCACCTCGGGCGAAAAACTCGTCGTTCATTACCGTAACCGAGGAGCGTTTCGTTCTTAGTCGTTACGACGGGCTTACCGCCCGACGTTCGCTCGGATCGGTAGTCGATTCCGTCAGTCTCACACGAGATCGATCGAATCCGACCTCACGGAGCGAAGTCGGCCTCACCGATCGAAGTCGATCTCGACCACGTTCTCGCTCACGTGAAGGTAGGTGAGCGGGTTCTGCCCCGGACCGCCGGTGATCCGGATCTCGATATCCTCGAGTGCCTCGTCTTGCTCAACGGTGAACGCGTTGCTCCTCGTGGCCAAACTGTTGAACACGAAGCCGCCGCGGAGCCTGACGTTTCCGGCGAGATCTGTGTCCGAGTTGGGAGCGTAGACGACGGCGTCGATGTCGACGTTCCCCTGGCCGGGGCCGTCTTCGAGAAACCCCTCTCGGACGTAGAACTGATTCCGACGCGCTTCGATGGACGCGCCGGTCGTCCCGACCGTCGCGTCGCCGTTCGCGAACACGGATCCGTTGACGTAGTACCGAACGACCCCATCGCCCTCGTTCGCGATCTCAAGTTCATTCCCGCCGAGATCGAGGTCTCCGTCGACCGCGATCTCGATGTCGCCGTCGCTCGTGTCGAACTCGACTCGCTCGTCGACGGCGACATCGCCGGACGCGTAGTACGTGCCGCTCGTACAGGCGCTTCCCGAGTCGAAACAGTTCGACAAATTGCTGGAATCCGCACTGTCCTGTAGGTTGGATTCGATCATCGACGCGGGCGAACGATGAACCGCTTGCTCGGTGTACTTCGATTCGCTGAGCCCGTTGTTGTTGCTTTTGTGTGTGTACTCCCCTTCGAGCGTGATCGCCCGATCGAAACTCACCTCCTCCGGCACCACCAGCCGGGCCGTCGCCGTCCGGTTCGCGTCGTCCTTCGTCACCGTGCCGTCGGCGCGTTGGACGAAGAAGTCGTACCACCCCTCGTAGTACTCGCTCTCGACTTCGACGACGACCGTCCCGTTCCGGAGGGGGTTCTCGGTCTCGGCGACTGCGCTGGAATTGCCCGCGGTCCGGCGGACGACGCCGGTCCCGCTCGCGGGCGACGACTCCGCTCCGGTCAGCCGAACGATCGGGAAGGTGAGCGTCTCACCGCGGTAGTGGTACTCCGGCGGCGAGATCATCTGCCCGCGACCGCCTTCCGTCGCCCAGACGCCCCCGCCCTGCAACGCCACGGTGCGCCGGTCACCGACGTACGCCAGCGTCCCGATCGACCCGTTGTACGTGACGGTGGTGTCGGTCCCGTTCTCGATGCGTACCTCGACGCGCCCCGCGCTCTCGTCGAGGCGGAGCTGTCCGCCGTCGACGGAACCGAGGTCGAACCGGCGCGCGTCCGTCTCGCCGAGCGCGACGAGGCTCGACTGCGAGCTGAGCTGTGACATCCCGTTCTCCACGCTCGCCGAGCGGGCCTCGTCGGTGACCAGCCCGAGCGCCGCGCTCCCGGTCGCCACCGTCACCGTCACGGCGCCGATCGTGATCGCCAACAGGAGCACGACCCCGATCACCTCGCTTTGGCCGCGCTCGCCGTGTTTCATACGAAGGCGTTCACCGCCGAGATATTTAAACGTCTACTGCCGACAATCAGTTCTGATACCCCACGGGCCACCGCAGCGCCGGGAGCGCGGCGTTGGGAACACGACGCTCGCGGCGTCCGGCACGCGGCGTCCGAACCGCGGTGATTCCGACGACGAGGTTCTTAAGGCCGGGGGATGACGACCGACACGTATGTGGGGCCCGTGGGAGAGCGGCGAGAAGGCGCGGTTCCAACGCGCCGCGGGGGTGAACGTCATCGGCAACGCGGTGAAGATCGCCGCCGAGGGGGCGGCGGGGCTGGCGTTCGGTAGTATCGCCCTCCTCGCGGACGCGGCCCACTCCGTCGCCGACCTCGTCGCCAGCGCGGTCGTGTTCGTCTGGGGCGGGTCGCGATACGACGACGCCGACGAGACCCACCCGCACGGCCACCAGCGGATCGAGCCGCTGACCGCGCTGTTCGTGGGCTCGACCATCGTGGTGCTCGGGCTGTTACTCCTCCGCGAGTCGGTACTCGGACTCGTGGGGCCGATCGAGGTCGCCGCGAGCCCCGTCCTCGTCGCCGCGCTGCTGTTCGCAATGGCCGACATGTACCTCCTCTACTGGTACACCGACCGCGTGAACGCGACGCTGGGGTCGACCGCGCTGACCGCGCTCGCGGCCGACTGCCTCAACGATATCTACACGACGATCGCCGCGTTGGTCGGCGTGTTCGGCGTCCTGCTCGGGTTCCCGATCCTCGATCCGGTCGCCGGGGCGCTCGTCAGCGTCCTCGTCGTCTATCAGGGGGTCGAGATCGCCCGCGAGAACGTCACCTACCTCGTGGGCGCGGCGCCGCCCGCCGCCGACCGGAAGCGCGTCACCGCCGCGCTCCGCGAGAACCCCGCCGTCGAGGGCGTCCACGACCTGACGGTGTACTACGACGGCACCGACCTCGAGGTCGAGGTCCACGTCGAGGTCGACGGCGGCATGACGCTCCGGGAGGCTCACGACGTCGAGACGGAACTGGTCACGGGGCTCCGAGAGCTGGAGGACGTCGGTGACGTCCACGTCCACCTCGACCCCTCGGGTGTCGGCGAGTGGAAGGACGCCGCGGACGGCGGCGACAGAGACGTCTCCTAGCGTTCCGCCCTTCTCCGGCCCGGCGTGCGGGTTAACCCGCCGGCGTCCCTCCCGTCCGTATGCTCGAACGGCGCTGGCTGGAGATGACGTGGCGCGACGGGCTGTTCTGCCACTGGCCGGTCGATCCCGTCGTCGTGTCCGAGACGCTGCCCGACCGGCTCTCGATCGCCACCCACGAGGGCGACGCGTACCTGAGCGTCGTCGCCTTCGTGATGGATGACATCCGCCCGCGCGGGGCGCCAGTCGGGCTCTCGTTCCCGGAGCTCAACCTCCGGACCTACGTCGAGGGACCCGACGGCCCGGGCGTCTACTTCTACAACCTCGACGCGGACGACCGGATCGGCGTCGCGGTCGCGCGGCGGCTGTTCGCGCTCCCGTACTACCGCGCGGAGATGGACGTGGTTCGGTCCGGGACCGCCGGCCGCTCGGGAGGCGGGGACGGTCCCGTTCGGTTCACCAGTCACCGGACTCACTCCGGCGTTCCGCACGCGCGGTTCGACGCGACCTACGAGCCGACCGGCGAGCGGTTCGCCGCCGAGCCGGGGTCGCTCGACGCCTTCCTTGCCGAGAACTACCGGTTCTACGCCGCGGGGAACCGGCTGTACCGCGGAGAGATCGCTCACGACCCGTGGACGCTGCGGGAGGCGACCGTCGACTTCCGAGCGAACACGCTGTTCGAGGCGAACGGGTTCGACCGACCCGACGGCGACCCGATCGCTCGCTACGCGGAGCCGATGGAGGTGAGCGCGGATCGGATTCGATCGGTCGGTTGAGGCCCCATTCTGCAGGCGTATTCTCGTCCGAAACGGCAAGTCTCCGAAGACTGCTTCTCGATCGATAGCGGGAGTACGTCTCTCAGTGTGGTGGTGTGGTCGTTTATAAGTCGGATCGGGGTGTTGCTGTTGGTGGTTTATAAGTGATCGATGCCGTGGTGACGGCCTCCAAAGCCCCGGCCGCGAGGACTCGCGCGGCTCGCTGCGGTCCTCGTCACTCGCTGCGCTCGTTCCTGCGGTCCTTGCGTCGCCGAGCTTCGTCCTTGCGGCCGCCCCTTTGAGTCCCACCCTGCCGCACCGCACAGCACCTCAGACCTCCCCAACCTCGCGATTCGCGCTCTGCGAGCGCTCACCGCGTCCCTCGCGCGTGCTCCTCGCGCCCGGTGGGCGCTCGGAGGCACGCGCCACCGCACTCGTTCTTGATAAGCGATCGTCGCCGTCGCTCACGGCTATTTAAATACGGTTACGCAGACGCCGATCTGCAAGACCAACTCCCGCAGTCGCCCATCGCCGTACCGGTACCGATCGCCATAGAGACGGAGATCTGCCAGGGATCGAGTGTTTCAACGGAGTCGCGAATGAAAAGCGGGGACGGCGAAGCGAACGGATTGACCGCGCGTTACGCCGGGTCGACCGGTCGCGCGGACTCCGCACACCACGCGTTACCCCGGCGACCCGCCCGTCGGAGGTCGAGCTCGACGACCGACCCGGCGTCGAGCGACGACAGCTCGGCTTCCACGTCGGGATCGTCGTACTCGACGACGTACAGCGTCCCGTTGCGTGGATATTCACGGAGCGTGATCGCTCCGTGGTCGTTGCACGCTCTCACGACCGTATACTTGCCAGTCCGTTCCATCACACGTGTTGCTACGCAGTAGCCCATGTTAACATTTGTGTAGGTGGGTACCGAGGGCGCACACTCCGGCCGCGAACGGTTCATTTTAATCGGCGCGCCGCCTCGCTCGGGTATGACGGAGACGGAGATTCCCGAGGATCACCCGCGCTACGCGTCGCTGGTGACGCGCCACCGGATCGAGGCGGGCGTCGAGAAGGGGATCACCTCGAAACAGGGGCTGATCGCGCAGGGGCGCGGCGAGGCGTTCGACTACCTCCTCGGCGAGCGGACGCTCCCGAGCGCGGACGCCGCCGCCCGCGCCGCGGCGGCGACGTTGCTCTCGGCCGAGCGCCCGGTGCTCTCGGTGAACGGCAACGTCGCGGCGCTCGCACCCGCGGAGACCGTCGACCTCGCGGAGGCGGTCGACGCCGACGTCGAGGTGAATCTCTTCAACCACACCGACGAGCGCGCCCGCCGGATCGCCGACCACCTCCGCGAACACGGCGCCGACGAGGTGAAGGGCCTCGCGGGGGACGGGGAGATCCCCGGACTGGACCACGCCCGCGGCACGGTCGACGCCGACGGGATCGAAGCGGCCGACGTGGTCGTCGTCCCGCTGGAGGACGGCGACCGCGCCGAGGCGCTCGACGCGATGGGGAAAACGGAGATCGTGATCGACCTGAACCCCGGCAGCCGGTCGCCCCGCACCGCCGATGTCCCGATCATCGACAACCTGATCCGAGCGGTGCCGAACGTCACGGCCCACGCGCGGGACCTCGCCGACGCGTCCCCCGCGACGCGTCGCGACGCGATCGACTCGTTCGACGCCGCCGAGGCGCTCGCCGAGGCGGAGGCCGCCATCCGCAAGGGGACCTTCGCGACGCCCGACGACGAGGTACCGAACGACGAGGCCGCAGATGCCGAGGCCTCGAACGCCGATATGGTCGGTGACACGTCCGCTCGTTGATGAATTCGGCACTGTCGGCGCCGGAAGTGCAAAGGCCGCTGACAACGTATGACACGCATGGAACTCGACGAGACGGACCGCGCGATCCTCCGGATTCTGCAGGAGGACGCCCGGACGCCGTTCTCGGAGGTCGCTCGCCGCATCGACATGTCCAGCGCGACCGTCCACGACCGGGTGAACCGCATGGAGGATGCGGGCGTCATCGAGGGATACCACGCGTCGATCGACCCGAAGGCGGTCGGTTACGGCGTCAGCGCCTTCGTCGGTCTCCGGGTCGAACAGGGACGAGAGGAGGACGCCTTGGAGCAGCTCCGCGAGATCGACGGCGTCCGTGAGATCCACCTGACCACCGGCGAGTGGGACGTGATGCTCAAGGTCGTCGCCGCGGACACGGACAGCCTCCGCGAGCTGATGTTCGATCGCGTCGCGGAGATGGAGGGGTTTTCGCGGTCGCAGACGATGATCATCCTCAGTACCGATTACGAGGCGGACGGACCGGCAGTTTGAGCGCCTCCCCCGGCGACGCGACGACGCCGGACCGGAACCCTCAATTCGGGGACTCCCTCAACGAAGAGCATGAGCACACGGGTCGAGGAGCGGTTCGGGCTGTCGCCGGAGAGCGCGTGGGCGGCGGTCGTCGGCGCCGTCGCGGCGCTTCTCGCTGTCGGGTCGGCCGTCTTTCCGCGGATCGTGTACGACCGATTCCTGTGGCGGTACTTCTGGGGGCCGGTCGCGGCCGACGGACAGGGCGCACAGTGCGCCGTCCGCGACGCGGGCGGGACCGAGCTGCTCGGGAGCTCGTCGGCGTGTTCGGCGGCTGTCCAGGCCGGCGAGGTCGTCGCGGAGCCGGGGTACACCACGGTCTCGACCGTGAGCTACGTCGTCATCCTGCTGGCGATGCTGATCGGCGTCGTCTTCCTCCTCCGCCGGCTGGATATCGGCACCGAGTTGCGCTTCTTCTACGCGCTGTTCCCGTTCATGCTGCTCGGCGGCGCCCTCCGAACCGTCGAGGACTCGGGGGTCGCCGCGATGCGCGCGGGCGTGGAGCCGCTGATACCGTTCCCGGCGAGTGCGCTGTTGATCAGCCCGTTCATCTACTTCACCGTCTTCGGCGTCACGCTCGCGTGCGTCCTCGCGGCGTACTCGCTCGAAGGGCGGGGCGTGGTCGACGACTACGCCCGCCCCCTGTTCGCGATGGGCGCCGTCGCGCTCGCGGTCGCGTTCGGGTACCTCTCGTACCTCTCGGCCGCGACCGACTACGTCCAGTTCTACCCGATCATCCTCGTCTTGACGCTGGGGATCGCGACCGCGGCGACCGCGGTCACGTGGAAGCTCGCGACCGCGTACGTGCCCGAGGTCCGGCAGGGGACCGGCGTCGCCGGGATCGTCATCATCTGGGGGCACGCGATCGACGGCGTCGCCAACGTGATCGGGCTCAACTGGATGCCGGCGCTGACGGGAACGGCGAACCTCGTCCCGAAACACGTCGTCAACGCGCTGATCGTCGACTGGACCGGCCGGCTGCTCCCGCAGTCGATCGTCTCGGTCACGGGGGACGCGTGGCCGTTCCTGCTGGTGAAGCTCGCGGCGGCGACGTTCGTCGTCTGGGTGTTCAACGGCGAGATGTTCGACGAGTCGCCGCGTTACACGCTGCTGTTGCTCATCACGGTACTCGCGGTCGGCCTCGGTCCCGGAAGCCGGGACATGCTGCGCGCGACGTTCGGGATCTGAGGGCGAGGAACGGGGTCACATCCCCATGTCGGCGGCGGCCTCGGGAACCGGGAGGTCGGCGACGGCGACGCCGAGCAGTTCGGCGGCGTGGTCGAGCGCCATGTCGAAGCCGTAGTACCGCTCTAACTCGTCGCCGGTCGGTCCCGGTCGAACCTTCAGCATCGCGTAGCCGTCGACGTTCTGGGCGACGGTCGCGTCCCTCCCGTCGGCCGAGAAGGTGAGGCGTCGCTCCCCGTCGATCTCCTCGTAGCGCGCGTCGATCCCGCCTTCGTCGCTCCCCGTCGCGTCGCTCATGCGCACGGTACGCTCCGATCCCAGTCGTATCTGTCGGTCGGAGCCGCCGGCTCGGCTCGCTCGGATGGTAAGATTAAGGGACGGCACGACCCTACCGGCGACAATGAGTACCGAAGTGTCGCGGCGGAGAGCGTGGGTGATCGCCGCGCGGCCGCAGACGCTCCCCGCCGCGGCGGCGCCGGTGATCGTCGGCGTCGGGCTCGCGGTTCGAGACGGGGCGTTCGCCCCGCTACCCGCGCTCGCGGCGCTCGTCGGCGCGGCGCTGATCCAGGTCGGCACCAACTTCGCGAACGACTACTACGACGCGATTCAGGGCGCGGACACCGACGACCGCGAGGGATTCACCCGCGTCGTCGCCAGCGGCCTCATCGAGCCCGGTGAGGTGAAGCGGGCGATGTGGCTCACGTTCGCCGCCGCGGTCCTCGTCGGAACTTACCTCGTGTACGTGGGCGGGATCCCGATCCTCGTGATCGGGCTCGCCTCGGTCGCGGCCGGGATCGCGTACACGGGCGGCCCCTACCCGCTCGGCTACCACGGGCTCGGCGACCTGTTCGTGTTCGTCTTCTTCGGCGTGATCGCCGTCGCGGGCACCTACTACGTGCAGGCCGCCGCGCTCGCGGGCGAGGCGTTCCCCTTGTGGCTCCCCGAGGGGACCGTCACCCTCGCGGCCGTCGTCGCGAGCCTCCCGATCGCCGCGCTGTCGACGAACATCCTCGTCGTCAACAACGTCCGCGACTTGGAGGAGGACGCGGAGACGGGCAAACGCACCCTCGCGGTCCGGTTCGGCTACCGGTTCTCGCGGGGCCAGTTCCTCGCGCTGCTCGCGCTCGCGTACCTCTCCCCCTTCTGGTTCCTCGCCGAGGGGTACGGGCTCGCCGTACTCTTACCCCTGCTCACCCTCCCGCTCGCGGTCGGCGTCGCCCGCACCGTGCTGACCGAGACCGCCGGCGACGCGCTCAACCCGGCCCTCGAATCGACCGGGAAGCTCCTCGCGGCGTACGCGGTCGCGTTCGCCGTCGGGCTCGCGGTCTGACCCGATGCGGCTCCGCCCCTTCTCGCTCGGACTGGCGAGCCCCCTCCGAACCGCACGCGGCCCCATCGATCGGCGCGAGGGGTTCCTCGTCGCCGTCGGCCCCGGCGTCGACGGCGAGTCGGTTTCCGTCCCCGGACTCGGCGAGGCGACGCCGCTTCCCGGCTGGACCGAGTCGCGGTCGGCCTGTGAGGCGGCGCTTCGCGAGGTCGGAACCGCGGGTGACGACGGCGGCGACGAAGCGATCGCAGACGACGCGCTCTCTCGACTCGACCCCGCTGAGACGCCCGCCGCGCGCCACGGTCTCTCGCTGGCGCTCGCGGACGCGACCGCCAGCGACGCCGGGTGCTCGCTCGCCGAGCACCTCGCCCGGATCGAGGGGTTTCCGGCGCCCGCCGAGACGGTCCCGGTCAACGCGACGATCGGAGACGCCGACCCGGAAGCCACCGTCGACGCGGCCGAGACCGCGGCCGAGAGGGGGTTCGACTGCCTGAAAATAAAGATCGGCGCTCGGAGCCTCGATGCCGACGTCGAGCGCCTTCGAGCCGTTCGGCGGGCGGTCGGTGACGACGTCGCTCTCCGAGCCGACGCGAACGGGGCGTGGGACCGGGAGACGGCCCGAGAGGCGGTCGAGCGGCTCGCAACGCTCGATCTCGCGTACCTCGAACAGCCGCTGCCGGCCGACGACCTCGACGGGGCGGCCGCGCTCCGAGAGCGCCAGATCGACGTGCCGATCGCCCTCGACGAGTCGCTCGCGAGCCGCGGGCTCGACGCCGTCCTCGACGCCGGCGCGGCCGACGCCGTCGTCCTGAAGCCGATGGCGCTCGGTGGGCCGGACCGGACGCTGGCGGCGTCAAAGCGTGCCCGAGCGGCCGGCGTCGAGCCGGTCGTTACCACCACGGTCGACGCGGTCGTCGCGCGCACCGCCGCGGTCCACGTCGCCGCCGCGATCCCCGATGTGCCCCCTTGCGGGCTGGCCACCGGCTCGCTGCTCGACGCGGACCTCGCTCCGGATCCCTGTCCGGTCTCGGAGGGCTCGGTACCGGTTCCGAGCGGTCCCGGCCTCGCCGGCGACGCCTTCGACGACCTGCCGTAGCTCGACGGCGAGGCGGTGAGTGACCCCCTCTCCGACTCACTCCACGACTTCGATCCTTCCCTCCATCCCGCGCGTCTGATGCGGCGTGCAGACGTACTCGAAGACGCCCGACTCAGCGAACGCGTGCTCGAAGGCGTACCCCTCCTCACCGGTGAGTTCGGACTCGAAGGCGCCGCCCTTGTCGACCACGTTGTGCGCGCCGCCCGCGCCCGTCCACTCCCAGACGACCGTCGTTCCGGCGTCGACCACGACGTTCGCGGGCGCGAAGGCGAACCCGGCGTCGGCGCCGACGGCGACCGTCACCCGCTCCTCGCCCCTCCGGTCGATCGGTTCCGGATCGCTGTCCTCGTTGCCGCCCGGGACGACGGCGTCGGCACAGCCCGCGAGCGACGCGGCTGCGATGGCTCCGGCCGCCGCAAGCGCCTCACGACGCGTTCGATCGGTCATACCGGATCGACGCCGTGGGTGGTATAAATGCCCTCGCGAACTCCGTCGGGATGAGAACCGACGGGTGGTCGGGCGGATGCCCTGGCGGACGTGCCGGCTGGCGACCGGACCGGCGATCGAGGGAAGGTGCTTTTACCGCCACCGTCGAAGGGGTGGGTATGAGCGAATGGACCGACGCGATCGTCGGCGAGCGCATGACCGTCGACAATCAGTTCACCGACCGAGTGTCGGCCTCGCGGTTCTCCAGTCAGGAGTGGGGGCTGATCATGACCGCGACCGAGTTCGAGATCGAGGACGCCGACGACCCCGACGACGCCCGGATCGTCGCCGACACCTCCAGCCTCCCGGCGATCATGCCGGAGCTGGAGAACGTCCGGTCGCAGGTCGCGGCGATGGGCGGCGCCCCCGGCGGTGACGGCGGGAGCGGCGGCTCCGGCGGCGGGCTCGTCGACTCGATCAAGGGCGCGCTCGGGCTCGGCGGCGGGGACGACGGCCCCTCCGACGAGGAGCTCGACGCGGCCGAGCGGCTCGTCCAGGAGTACGCCGACCAGCTACAGGCGCACCTCGAAGAGGTCGGCAAGTGGGAGCAGGTGCGGGTCGCGTATCAGGAATAAGGGACGGGTGCGGGGCGGAGCGAGGCCGGTGACGCCGGCGACGGCGGAAGCCCGGGAACGAGGTCGAGGCAGTTATTCGCTCCCGCGGAACAGCGTCAGCTCCTCGGCCTCGTAGATGTTGATGAGCTCGCGGACGATCTCGTCGTACTCCTCGTCGTCCATCCGGAGCGCGTCAAGCCGCTCGACCGTCTCCTCGTCGAGGTGGATCTGGGGCATACGTGACGGTTGGTCGGCAGGGGAAATAAAATCCCTCGGTCGTGGCGATCCCATCGGCGGTTCCGGCTTCGTCACTCGGAGCAACGCTCATACACGCGATCGCTCGGCTCGTTGTCGCTGGAGAGGTGTCGACGAGCCAGCTCCTCGATGTCGGCTTCGGTCTCGACGTCTTCCGGCAACAGGAGATGACCGTTCAGACGAACGATCGACTCGCTCTGATTGAGCAGCGCAAGAATATCCGATGAGTCGAGCGTCGGTCCGTTGATCCCCAGTCTCCCAGACAGTTCGTCCATCGGCTGAAACTCATCGAACAACTGGTTCTGTTCGATTCCGGCCCGTGCCGATAGCGAGAGAACGGATCCGCGCTCGATACGGTGTGACGCGGGATTTTCCGACCAAACACGGATAATCTGCATCACGAGGAAATTATGGGACGCGATTTCGAAGCCCGGATCGCCAACGATCCGCGTTCGAGTCGCATCCTCGGTCCCGGACAGAGCGACGCTTGCGGACGTCGAAACTCCATAACACAAGAGGCCAATAAGCGATCGAAACAGTCCGGCATTGAGAGTGGCCTCGGTGTGGATTGATGACAGTCCTCCGTTCTCGACGGTTGAGACACCGAACACGGGGTTGACAGTGTTCTCGAAGACCGCGAGTGCCGGTGCCCCGCGAAGACCATCGATCGAGACCGCCCCGTCGGCAGCGATGATTCGGTCGTCTTCGACCGGTAAGCCGCAGTACGCAACGTCGACCCCCGGGTCCGACAGGACCGCAGTAACGGTATCCGCGTCGGGATCGCTTATCACCTCCCATTCGCCGACCCCACCCGGAACCTCCGGGTCCGAGAGAGCGTAACGGAGCCTCCGTGCACGCTCCGCGGAATCGCACAAAGCGACGACTCGGATCTCCCCGCGTGCCGTCGTCGTTCTTTCGAGCCGGTTTTCGTGACCGTCTGTGGTCAGTACCGCCGTTCCCCACGGAACCGGCGTATCGCCCGGCGTCGGAACCGCGTCGGCGTCCGAATTGCCTTCTTCGTGGTTCAGCCACGGAGACATCCCGAGCGCGACCGGGGCGTCAGCCGTCGAATCCGACGATCCCCGAACGCGAATCGGAGCGAGTACGTGCGCGAGATGCGGCAGTAGCTCCGCGGCCTCGGCAACTGGACGGAGTACCGCTTCAGTCGGCCACTCGGGCGCGTACGGCTCGACGGTCTCCGGATCGACCTCCAAGTACTCCATCAGCCGCTCGCTCATCGAGCTGTCGGCCAAATTCGGCGGGTAAAAGGGAAGTTCCGAACCGACCTGCTCGTACTCGTGTCGGTCGGACTTGACGTACCCTTCCGTCCGGGCCAGCGTATCAAGGAAGAACCACGTCCGGAGTAGTTCCTCGACACGCTCCTCAAGCGCGACGCCCTCGGTCGGGAGCGACTCGACGTAGCCGGTGTCGAGTCGGATCGCCGGCGCGTCGCCGACGACGACCCGCGCGCCGAGGTAGTACGCGAGCGTGGAGAGCCGGTACACGTCCGCGTACGTGGGTCGAACTACAACCTCGACGCCGGTGTCGGGGGCGACGAGGGGGCTCGGGATGTCGAGTTCGTCGCCGACGCGGACCCGCGGCGGGTACCCCCGGAGCGTCGGCCACGAGCGCTCGGGGGTGAACTCCTTGATCGACGAGCCGAGCACGGATACCGCCTCGGCAAGTGCGGTCGGATCGTCGGGAACGGTGATCGTCGCTTCCGGGCGGGTGTGCAGCGATCGCGCGCCGACCGTGACGGTCGTTGAGCGGTCGAAGGTCAGTTCGACGGCTCCCAAATCGGTCGCCCCAGTCGCCGAGATCGCTACGTCCGGTATCCGAACGAACGCCTTCGTCACGCCGTTGATCTCGAGGAAGTACGTCCCTCGCGGAAAGTCCATCGAGTCGTCGAGCCGCGCGACCAACTCCCCGTCGGCGTCGCGGAGGAAGACAGACGAGTAGGCGGGGATCGAGACCGACTCGGCCTCGAAGCTGACGGCCCGATCGACGGGGACGTGAAACAGGTCGGGCAGGGCCGGCTGCGGCTGCGGCTCGCGGTCGAAACGAAGCGGGAACTCCTCGCCCTCGAGGGCGTCGCGGATACACAGCGTCCGCCCGTCTGTCTCAAATCCGATCCGACCGTCGATAGAGTCGTCAACCACGGAGTTCTGATAACCCGACAACAGTTATGAGGCTGTCGGTCATTCCCGATACCCGCCGATTCTGGCGCTCTATAACCGTATTCTACCAATTCGTGTTAACAAGCGTGACAGCAGCCTTAACATCCGGTGCGCGTGACACGCGAGCATGGACGAGAGGGTCGCGACCGCTCTCAGTGAGGCGTTTCCGGAGCGACTCGTGGACCGGACGTTCGGGGTCGGTCCCTCGTGGAACGGCGCCAACGAGACGGTCGGCGTCGCCTTCGACGACGGGGGGCGCGCGTTCTGTAAGGTCGCGGTCGACGACGACGGTACCCGGATCGCCCGCGAGCTGGCCGTCCTCCGGTACCTCGATGCAGAGCGGTCGGTCTCGGGCCCCGAGGTGTTGGCCGCCGACCCGGACGCGCCGATACCGTACCTCGTCACCGCGCCGGCGCCGGGGCGCGAGCTGCTCGGCGTCTGGGAGGACACCGATAACGCGCGCCGAGAGGCGCTCCTCCGGCGCGTCGGCGCGACGCTCGCGACCCTCCACGCGGAGCGGTTCGAGGCCCACGGGGAGATCGTCGGGAGCGACCCGCGTGGCGGGCTCGATCTCGACCCGGCTCCGTGGCCGGACGTGCTCCGCGCGACGATAGAGCGGACCCGCGAGATCGGCACCTCGGAGCGACTGGCCGACCACTACGACGCCGTGTTCGACTGCGTCGAGGCGAACCGGAACCGGCTCGACGGCGCCCCGGCCGCGCTGCTTCACGGCGACGTGGCGAAGCCGAACCTGTTCGTGGTCGACACCGGGAAATTCGAGCCGGACGCCGCCCCCGACGGGATCGTCCCGATCGACTGGGAGCTCTCACACGTCGGCGACCCGGCCCGCGACCTCGTCCGCGCGGAGGATCAGCTCCTCAACGGGTTCGACAGCGAGGGGCCAGAACGGTACGTGACATCCCTTTATAAAGGCTACCGCGACCGAGCGGGGGAGCTTCCGCCGGGGTTCTCCGAGCGGCGCCCGGTGTACCAGGTCGTTCGGATGCTCGGGCGTTCGGGGTTCATCGACCAGTGGGCGACGTACCTCGACGAGCCGCTCGATCGGCTCGTCGACCGGGCGGACGCGGAACTGCAGGCGCGGCTGGACGCCGCGCGAACGAGTTTATAAGGGTCGTGTCACCGTGTCGCGGCACTCCGCGTCGCCGTCGAGTCCGGACGTACCGAGGCCGAGCGGGAGTTCGAGCGGCGGCGTCCGACTTTGTACCACCCGTGAGGGTTGAAAAGCCAATCCGCCGGGAATGACTGCGAGGGAACGCGGCTCGGGAGCGGCTTCGACTCTCTGCGAGCGTTTTCATCGTGCTGGAAACCCCTCGCCGTTATATGGCTCGTCGAGACCCTACGTGCGAGTATGACCAACGGGATCCACGTCGAACTCGCCGTCTCGGCCTGCGAGGGCTGTCCCGTGGCCGCGCTCTCGTCCGACACCAGGGTCGAGGAGTTCCGAGTCGACGCGGACGACGCCCGCGTCGAGTTCGTCGCTCCCGACCCGCCCGAGGACCCACCGAGCGGGCTCGACCTCGTCGATTTCGCCGGCGAGGCGCACGGCCGCTACGAGATCACCTGCGAGCGCCCCGCGACCGACGGCGGCGTCGCGATCGACGCGCCGGAGGCCGAAGGGGGCGCCGATGTCCCCGCCCGCCCGTCGTCGCCGTCGATCGCGGAACCGCCTTCGCCGTCGACCGCGGAGCAGTCCTCTCACCCCACCGTCAACGGCGTCTGCGAGGGCTGCTCGTGCGCCGGGCTCCCGTCGGCGTTCGCGAACTTCCCGGTTTCTCCGCGTCGGACCGAGATGGACGACGGAGAGCTCCTCGTCTCGTTCGTGCTGACGGGTCACGAGGAGCTGCAGGCGATCGTCGACGAGTGCGAGGCCGCCGGACTCGGCGTGGAACTGCGTCGGCTGTGCGTCGACCGGGGAGACCGGAGCGCGGCGGACGACTCCTGTCGCGACGTCGTCCCGATCGACCTCGCGGGCGTGACGGACCGACAGGCGGAGATCGCGACCGTCGCCGCCGAGCGGGGATACTTCAACGGCGACGGCGCATCGGCCGCGGAGATCGCCGCGGACCTCGATCTCGCGAAGTCCACGGTCTCGGAACACCTCCGAACCGTGACGGACACGCTCTTCTCGCAGGCGTTCGGGGACGGTACTTAAACCCCCGAACAGTTCGCCGCCAGCTATCCGGAGGGTTCGACCGTAGTGATCAGTAGCGGGGTCGAACCCATCGGTTCGGCTCCGGTCACCCATGACCCAGTGGACACAGCTCGGACCGCGGGAACGCGAGCTCCTCGCCGTCCTGCGACGCGCCGACGCCCCCCTCACGGCCCGCGACCTGCTCGACGCGGTCGAGGGCCGCGGCGACGACGTCGCGTACACGACGGTCAAGCGGACCGTCGACCGACTCGTCGAGAAGGGGTTCGTCGAGCGCGAGTCGGAGCGGTACCGCGGCGGAACGCGGCACCGCTACCGGTTCGACGTCGAGGCCGCACGAGAGCGGCTGGTTCCGGAGTTCGCCGACGAGCTCCGGACGGTGCTCGGCGAGCCGGCGATCGAGCGGCTCGCTCGAACGGTCCGAACGGAACGCGACGGCGGCGACGAAGCCGACGCCACCACCCAACAATGACTACAGATCCGAACGCGAGCGACGAGCGGACGGCACGAACGGACGAACAACGCGACGAGCAGTCGGCGAAAGCGGATGCGAACGACGCCGAGACGGCGGACGACGAGCCGGAGATCGTCGACGGACGGACGATCGAACACCTGCTGACCGACCACGAGCGCGACATCGCCTCGACCGCGGAGGGGACCGACGCGACCGCGGCGAAGCGGCCGACGCTCGATCTCCCGCGGCTGGAGCTCGGGCGTCGCGACTTCATGAAGGCCGGCGCCGCCGTCGGGGCCATGAGCGGGCTCGCCGGCTGTACGAGTATCCTCGCGGACGAGGAGAGCAGCGACTCGGGCGGCGCGGCCGCCAGCGGCGAACACTCGGTCGCACCGGGCGAGCACGACGAGTACTACGGGTTCCTCTCCGGCGGTCACACCGGTGAGATCCGCGTCGTCGGGCTCCCGTCGATGCGGGAGCTGATGCGGATTCCGGTGTTCCAGGCGGAGAGCGCGCGCGGCTACGGCCACGACGCGAAGACGAGTCGGATGCTCGAGGAGGAGGGCGACGGCCACGTGTGGGGGGACACCCACCACCCGCGCGTCTCCCAGACCGACAACGACTACGACGGACGCTGGCTGTTCGTCAACGACAAGGCGAACGGGCGGATGGCCCGGGTCGACCTGGAGTACTTCGAGACCGACGCGATCACGAACGTCCCGAACTGTCAGGGCGTCCACGGCGCGTGTATGCAGCTGCCCGACACGCAGCTGGTGTTCGGCGTCGGCGAGTTCCGCGTACCGATGCCGAACGACGGGCGCGACGTGCAGAGCCCCGACGAGTACGGCTCCGTCCTCACCGCCATCGACCCGGAGACGATGGACGTCGAGTGGCAGGTCGAGGTCGACGGCAACATGGACAACGGCGACGGCGGCAAGGAGGGCCGCTGGTTCTTCGCGACCGGCTACAACAGCGAGGAGGGCGTCACGGAGTCCGAGATGGCTCGGTCGGACCGCGACTACGTGAAGGCGTTCGACATCCCCGCGATCTGGGACGCCGTCGAGGCCGGGAACTACGAGGAGATCAGCGGCGTGCCCGTCGTCGACGGGACGATGGACAGCTCGCTGAACGAGGGCGACCGCCCGATCGTCCGGTACGTGGCGACGCCGAAGAGCCCGCACGGGGTCAGCGTGACGCCCGACGGGAACTACGCCATCGCCTCCGGGAAGCTGGACCCGACCTGTACGGTCATCGACATCGAGGCGATCGCCGAGGTCGACGACCCGCAGGAGTCCATCGTCGGCCAGCCTCGCGTCGGGATGGGACCGCTCCACACCGCCTACGACGACCGGGGCCACGCGTACACGACCCTGTTCATCGACTCGCAGGTCGCCAAGTGGGACTACGAGGCCGCCGTCGAGGCCGAGGCCGGCTCTGAGGAGCCGATCATCGAGAAGCACGACGTGCATTACAATCCCGGCCACCTCATCGCCGCGGAGTCGTACACGGCGTCGCCGCAGGGGGACTACCTGGTCTCGCTGAACAAGCTCTCGAAGGACCGGTTCCTCCCGGTCGGGCCGATCCACCCCGAGAACGACCAGATGTTCTACATCGGCGACGACGAGGCCGGCATGCAGCTGATCAAGGACAAGCCGTCGTACCCCGAGCCGCACGACGCCAGCATCGTCCACAAGGACAAGATCGAGCCGGCGAAGACGTGGGACACGGACGACTACGAGATCGACTACGTCGCCGAGGGCGAGGAGTCCTTCGAGCGGGTCGACGACAGCACCGTCGAGATCGAGATGTGGGCGCGCCGCAACGAGTACGCCTTCCCCGAGGTCACGCTGCAGGAGGGCGACGAGGTCCACCTCAAGATATCGAACATCGAGACCACGAGCGACGTGATCCACTCGATCGCGATCCCGGAGTACGACATCAACCTCGCGTTAGCGCCGCAGGACACCCGCGAGGTGACGTTCACGGCCGATCAGCCCGGCGTGTTCTGGGCGTACTGCGCGTACTTCTGTAGCGCGCTCCACCTGGAGATGCGCTCGCGGATCCTCGTCGAGCCGAACGAATAGACAGTCGACCCATCCGACCGATCCACCCCCTCTACCCCATCCCCACACCATGACAGCCTCACTCGACCGACTGACGGAACTCAGGCGGGCGCTTCCGATAACGGCGGCGGCGATGTTCGTCGTCGCCCTGCTGGTGCCCGTCTGGAAGATCGCCTTCGAGGCGCCCCAGTACCCGGACGGGCTGCTCGTCGAGCTGTACGCGTACCCGCGACTCGGCGGCGACTACGCCGAGGTGCAGGCGCTGAATCACTACGTCGGGTTCTACTACCCGGACCCGGTGTTCGTCGACCCGAACTACGCGGTCCACCCGAACGCGATCGCCGCGCCGGAGTGGATCCTCGGGCCGGTCGTGTTCCTCGCGGTGGCCGCCGCGGGCGTGTTCGTCGCGCTCGCGCCGACCGACCGGAAGCTCCGTCTGGGGCTGCTCGGCCAGCTGATCGGGGCGACGGTGGCGTTCGTGGGGACCTTCGTGATCGTGCAGTACCGGCTGTACCAGGCCGGTCACGCGCTCGGAGAGGACGCGCCGGTCGTCGGGGTCGAGGAGTTCACCCCGCCGCTTCTCGGCGGCTACGAGATCGCCAACATCAGCGGGGTGGCGTGGTTCGGTCCCGGCGGCTACCTCGCCGGGGGCGGCTTCCTCCTCTTGGTCGTCGCGTTCCTGCTCCGCGGTTCGCGGGTCACGATCGGCGAGGCCCTCGGACTGGTCCGCGCCCGGCTCTCGGAGGGTCGGGGCGGCGGTAGCGACGGGGACGGCGACCCCGAGGACCTCGGACCGGCCGCCGAATCTCCCGGGCCGGAAACGGCCGGGCCGATCTCCGGCGAATCGCCGACGGACGAACCGACTCGGACCACAGACGAGTCGACCACGGAGGTGAACTGATGTCCCGGCTCCCGTCGATCGGCGGGCTGGTCTCGGCGCGCGCCGCCTTCGTCGCCGCCGCCGTCGTGCTCGCGGTCGTCCTCGGCGGCGTCGTCGCGGCGGCCGGCGCGGGGGTCGCCGGGAGCGACGCGGCGGACGCCGGAAACGACAGCGAGCCGGTCGTCGACCCGCCGACGTACGACCCGGACCGACCGACCGACGCGGGGACCGCGACGGTCCTGCGCGACGGGAGCGACGCTGAGGAGTCGGCCGACGGCGAGGCCGACGACGCCGGTCCCGAGACCTACGACGACCTGTCCGCCGCGGTCGACGCCGCGGGCCCGGGCGACGCGATCGAACTCTCTGGCGTCTTCGAGCCCGCGGAGACGGTCGTCGTCGACGAGCCCGGCGTGACGATCCGAGCGGAGTCGACCCACGGCGCCCTGATCGACGGGGGCGGCGAGGACACGACGATCGACGTGCGCGCGCCGAACGCGACGGTCGAGGGCGTCTGGATCGACGACACCGGCGAGGACCTCGAATCGCAGGACGCCGCGGTGTACGTCGCCGAGAACGCCACGGGGACGACCCTCGCGGATCTGTACCTCACCGACGCCGCGTTCGGGGTCTGGGTCAACGGCGCCGACCGGGTGACGATCGCGGACTCGCGGATCGAGGGGACTGAGGCCCCGCGGTTCGCGAACCGCGGCAACGGGATCAACCTCTGGGAGACGAACGGCACCGAGGTCCGGAACACCGATATCACCGACGTGCGCGACGGGATCTACTACTCGTGGGCCTCGAACGTCGAGGCGACCGGGAACACGATGTGGGACCTGCGGTACGGCGTCCACTACATGTACTCCGACACCAACCGCCTCGCGGACAACGTCGCCTTCGAGAACGACGTGGGGTACGCGCTGATGGTCAGCGAGGACATCGAGTTGGTCAACAACACCGCGGTCGCGAACCGCGGCAAGAGCGGTCACGGGATCCTGCTCAAGGAGATCGACCGCTCCGTGATCCGCGACAACGACCTCGTCGCCAACGGCAACGGCGTCTTCCTCTACAACGCCCAGCACAACGAACTGCGCGGGAACCTCCTGTACGCGAACGGCGTTGGAGTCCACCACTCCGCGGGCACGGAGGGGACCGCGGTCGCCGGCAACAGCTTCGTGACCAACGACGAGCAGGTGCTGACGACGACCCGCGACCTCGTGGCGTGGAACGGCACCGACCGCGGGAACTACTGGTCGGACGCCCGCGTCGCCGACACCGACGACGACGGGATCAGCGACGCGCGACACCGGCCCGCCGGCGCGGCCGAGCGGCTGGTCCAGGAGCACCCGGCCGCGGCCGTGTTCGCCGACAGCCCCGCGTTCGACGCGATCCGGTTGGTCGAGAGCCGGTTCCCCGCCGTGGAGAGCGCCGGGATCATCGACCACCGACCGCTCGCGAGCCCCACTCACGACATCGAGCCGTATCGCCCGTACGCCGCGGCCGTCGACGCGGCCGCGGAGTACGACGACGAGCCCGGAGACGACCACCACCAGTAACCATGCGCATCGAAATCACCGACGTTCACAGGCGATACGGCGACGTGCCGGCGCTCGACGGGGTCGACTTCACGGTCGAGTCCGGCGACGCGTACGGCCTCGTGGGAACCAACGGCGCCGGCAAGTCCACCCTGTTCGGACTGATCGCCGGCCACGACCGCCCCGACGAGGGATCGATCACGGTCGGCGACCGCGACGTGCGGGAGCTGGGGTGGCGTATCCGTGAGTCGATCGGCGTCCTCCCCGAGGACCCCGGCTTCCCGCCGGGCGAGACGGGCCGCGAGACGCTGGAGTTCCACGCCGACGTGCGCGGGATCGGCGCGAGCCCCGAGGACGCCGCCGAGCGGATCGCCGGTGCCGCGGCGACGGTCGGGCTCGCCGACGCGATCGACCGCCCCATCGACGGCTACTCGAAGGGGATGCGTCGACGGCTCGGGCTCGCGGCCGCGTTGCTCGCGAACCCGTCCGTGCTCCTGCTCGACGAGCCGACCGCCGGGCTCGACCCGAACGGGGTCGCCGCGCTCCGGGACGTGCTGACTCGCGTCCGCGAGGAGACCGACGTGACGCTCCTGATGGCGACCCACGCGCTCCGGGAGGCCGAGCGCGTCTGCGACCGCGTCGGCGTCCTCGACGACGGCCGGCTGGTCGCCGAGGGGACGCCCGACGAGCTGGGCGCGGACTACGAGGACGGGCTCGAGGGCGCGTTCGTCTCGCTCACCGGGGGTGGTCGCGATGCCTGAGAAGGGTGCCGCCGGGGCCGGCGAGTGCGACGGCGACGCGGCGCAGACCGAGCCCACCACGGACGGCGGGTTCGCCCTCGACGGAGCGCCCGCGGCGAGCGGAGCGGGCCGGGCGACGACCGACGAGTCCGCGACGACCGACGCGAACGCGCCCGGTGAGACCGAAACCGCCAACGCGACCGACGCCGACACCGTCTCCATCCCGCTCCCGCGGCCCGGGACCGTCGCGCGGATCGCGCGGCGGGAGACGCGGCTGACGACCCGCCGCGGGTGGACGGTCGGCCTGACGGTCGTCTTCGCGGCGTTCGGGCTCCTGCTGGCGACGTTCAGCGGCTCCGGGGTCGCGCCGACCGGCTACGAGCCGGTGGTCGCGAGCTACGTCGAGCTGGCGACGTTCCTCGTCCCGCTGGCGGCGCTGGCGTTCGGTCACGGCGCGGTCGTCGGCGCGGCCGAGCGCGGGCGCCTCGGCGTCGTCCTGACGCTGCCGGTCTCGCGCGCCGAGACGGCGATCGGGGTGTTCGCCGGGCGCGCGGCCGTCCTCGGCTCCGCGATCGTGCTCGGCTTCGGCGCCCCCGGCCTGCTACTGCTCCGCGAGTACGGGCTCGCCGGCTGGCCGACGTTCGCGTGGTTCCTGTTCGCGACCGTCGCCGTCGCCGTCGCGCTGCTCGGGATCGGGGTGGCGATCTCCGCGCTCGCGCCCACCTCGACGATGGCGCTCGCGGGCGCGCTGCTCGTGTGGGCGTGGGTCGCGCTGGTCCACGACCTGCTCGCGATGGGGGTGCTCGCCGCGCTCGACGGCGCGAGCGGGTTCGTCTCGGTCGCGGTCGCGGCCAACCCGGTCTCGACCTACCGGCTCCTCGCGCTCGCGCCGACCGACGCGGGCGGCGCCGGGCTCGCGGCCGCGCTTGAAGGGGGGCTGTCAGTCGGCGTGCTGGTCGGCATCCTGCTCGGGTGGGTCGCGCTCGGCGTCGTCGTCGCCGCCGTCGCGATGCGCGCGAAGCGGATCTAGAACGGGCTGTGCACGTCGCTTTGTAGCGTGGTTGTTTATAAGTCGAACTGGGGTGTGGCTGGCGGTGATTTATAAGTGGTCGACGATTCCGAGGTGGTGCTTCCAAAGACCCGGACAACCGAACCGGCGGCTCCGCCGCCGGCGACGCCACCGCACCGTTCTTTATAACTGATCGTCGCAGCCGTTCACGGCTATTCAAATACCGCATCACTGCCGACAGACCGCGACACTCGCTCCCGTCATCGATCGGCGCTGTACCTGCGTCGCCACGCCGGCCTATCAACACTCTTGTTGCTTCGGTTAGGATTCGACTCGTATGGTACTGGTGCAGGCGCTGTCGTACACGGCGCTCGCGGTCGTGGCCGGCTTAGTCGGCGGCGTGATCGCCGTCTACCGCCCTCCGAACCCACAGATGGAGAGCAATATCCAACACTTCGCGGCCGGGGTGGTTACCGCCGCGGTCACCGCCGAGCTACTGCCGGACGTACACGGACGAGCCCCGCAGATAGTCGTCCTCGGGTTCGCCATCGGGGTCGCGACGATGCTGGGGATCCACCGACTGAGCAAGACCATCGATAAGCGCAATATCGGCGGACAGTACGCGAGTGCTGCCGGGCTCCTCATCGTCGTCGGTATCGATATGACTATCGACGGGGTCCTGATCGGGGTCTCCTTCCTCGATAACCCCGATACCGGCGTCATCATCGCCGTGGCACTGGCGATCGAGGTGCTCTTTCTCGGGGTCGCCGGCGTCGTCGCGCTCCCGCAGGATATGGGCATGGCTCGGAAACTCGCGGTCCCGGCGATGTTCGGGCTGCTACTCGCGTCAGGGGTGAGCGTCAGTGTACTGGCACTGGGAGGCGTGACCGGCGCTCCGATCGCGGTTATTCTCGCCTTCGGTTCCGCTGCACTGTTGTATCTCGTCACCGAGGAACTGCTTGTGAAGGCCGGAAAGGTCCCCGAAACGCCGGTGTCGACGACGCTGTTTTTCGTCGGGTTCCTCTCGATCTTCCTGATAGATATGCTCCACTGAGGAAGAGAGCGAGCCGAGGCGGACGCCTCGCGTGTGAGCGGGCCCGTCCCGGTCGCCACCGTGGTCGCGTGCGAACACGTTCGGAACAAACTACGCGGGGGTGGGGACCCGATCGACGCGTATGGAACTGGAAACGGCCGCGCTCGAACGGACGGACGCGCCGGCGGACCGGCCCGTCGAGACGCTCGACGTCCGGGATCTCGGCCCGCCGGAGCCGCTCCGACAGACGCTCGAACTGCTCGCCGACCTCCCCAACGAGGCCGTGCTGGTCCAGCGCAACGACCGCGCGCCGCAGTTCCTCTACCCGAAGCTCGACGACCGCGGCTACGCCCACGAGACGGTCGAGACCGACGACGCGGTCGTCACGGCGATCTGGGTGGCTGACGGCGACGCGGACGTGACCGGCGGAACCGGCGACGCAGACGCGACCGACGAGGAAGGCGAGCGGTGAGCTCCCTCGGCCCGAACGAGTCCCCTCTCCTCGTCAGCGGTTTCGAGCCGGCGCCCCTCTACGACGTGCTGGCCGACCGGGAGTTCGGCCACGAGACCGAGCGCGTCGACGACGAGTGGCGCGTCACGATCGGACGGAAGTGAGCGCGACGCGGCGAGGCCCCGCGCCCGCCCTTTTATACTCCGGACCGAACAGTTCGGTGGGCGCCCCGACGCTCCGGGAATACCCGCCGAATGTATTCCCCCTACTACCCTACGTCGAGTCGCATGACCCGACGCACACTCGACCGGCGGACGTTCGTTCAGACGACTGCTGCGGTCGGCGCCACCGTTGCGCTGGCCGGATGTAGCGGCGGCGACGGCGGCGATGGGAGTAGCGACGGCTCCGACGGAAGCGACGGCTCCGACGGTTCGGATGGGTCGGACGGCTCCGACGGAAGCGACGGCGGCAGCGGCGGGGGAGAGACCCTCTCCGAGGAGCCGAACTACGACGGGTTCTTCGACAACGTGAGCAACTACGACGGCACCGTCGACATGCGGGACGCCGACGAGGTGACCGTCGACGTCGGCGCCAACGACGGACTCACGTTCGGCCCGGCCGCGGTGGCGATCTCGTCCGGCACGACCGTCGTCTGGGAGTGGACCGGGCAGGGCGGCGACCACAACGTCTCGGCCTCCGACGGGGCGTTCGAGAGCGACACCGTCGGCGAGGAGGGCCACACCTTCGAGCACACCTTCGAGGAGGCCGGCACCTACACCTACGTCTGCACGCCGCACGAGGCGGTCGGCATGAAGGGCGCGATCTACGTTGAGTAGCGTCTCGAACCGCGAAGCCGATCGATTCGAACCCGTACTGACCGCACGCCGATGACGACCCCCGACCCCACTCACTGATCACCCATGCCACAGGCACGCTTGCTGGTCGATTTACCCGACGGACCGTGGATAGCCGACGTGTCGCGCGACTTCCCGGACGCCGGGTTCCGCGTACTCACCGCGGTGCCGGACGAGAGCGCCGGCTTCGCGCTTATCAGGCTGACGGCCCGCGACGTCGACCCCGTGCTCGCGGAGATGAGAGATCACGAGGCGCTCTCGAAGGTGTCGGTGATGGCTCGGGGCGACGGGGTCGCGACCGTCCGGATCGAGACGACCGCCCCGCTGCTTCTGGCCGCCGCGAAGCGCTCGGGGCTCCCGATCGAGATGCCGCTCGACATCGAGAACGGCGTAGCGGAGGTCGACGTCACCGGCGAGCACGAGCGCGTCGCGGCCCTCGGCAAGCGGTTCGACGAGATGGGGCTCGACTACGAGGTCGAGCGCGTCCGCCAGCGCGTCGACCCGGTGCGGCTGTTGACGGACCGCCAACAGGAGCTCCTGCTCGCGGCCGTGGAGTTGGGGTACTACGAGGTGCCGCGTCAGTCCACGCTGACCGAGGTCGCCGACCACGTCGGGATCGCGAAGTCGACGTGCAGCGAGACGCTCCAGCGGGTCGAGCGGACCGTGGTGCGCGAGTTCGTCGACGACCTCCCGAATCGACCGCTCGACGACGACGCGAACGCCCCCGAGACGACCGATGAGACCGACGCGGACGCCGAGACTGAACCGACCGATGAGACCGACGCGGACGCCGACAGCGGCGCGGACCTCGACGCCGATACCGACGCGGAACCGGCGCCGAACCCCCAGACATACCACTCATGAGCGACACAGACGCCCACGCCCACGACGAGACCGCCGAACCGATCACCGACGAGGTACACGACAACTCCTGGTCGGCGAACCTCGAGAAGCCGAAGTACGCGGACGACGCTGACCTGGCGGTCCGCGACGCGCTGGCCGCCATCGACCACACGACGGCGGGCAACCACGTCAACCTAGTCACGCACGGGGACCTCGGGCATCCCGATGAGTTCCTCTACGACGCGATCGAGCGGGAGTACGACCTCGACCCCGAGTACGTCGAGCAGTGCGGCTGCGGCGGCCACGTCACCCGCGTACAGGTGGCCTGACCGGCGAGTAGCGGCTGACCGGCGACCCCCAGACGGAGACGCCTCGGGATATTCACCCGTCTGCCACCACGCTTATTTTGACTGGGACGGTGACTCCGAGCAGTGACGTCTCCCCGCTCCCCGACCCTCCCGCTCGCGGACGGGACGATCTCGATCGGGTCGTTCGCGGATCCGATCGCCGTCGACCCCGATCCGTCACTTCTGGCGGCCCTCGTCTCGGCCTACCGAGACGCCGCTCCCGCGGCGGTCGATCCGGACCTCGACGCGTTGCGTTCGGCCGCACAGGCCGCGCAGACGGCCGATGACCCGCTCTCGCCGGCCACCGACCTCCCGACGCTTACGGTGCTGGCGAGTGGTCGGGCGGTCGACGCGCTCACCGATCGGTTTCACCCGGCCAGCCGGCTCGCGGCGCTCGCGGAAGCGGGCGTCTGGGACCTTCGGACGCTCGCCGAGCCGCAGCCGAACGCCGTCCTCGCGGGGCGGTCCGACGGCTGCGTGCTCGTCGCGGCGGCGGGCGAGCGCGACGGTGACACGGAGCGGTGGTGCCGGATCGGCGCCGACGCGACGCTCCGCGACCGCTACGACGCTCTCGTCGCGGACGCGGGGACGGTTCGGCTCCGCACCCCGAGCCGTCACCGGCTGTACGGGGCGCTCCGGGACCGGTGCGGGAGCGACGTCGCGGACGAGGCCGTGCGGCTGATCGACGAGGACGCGGCGGGCTCCGATCCCCCGGACCGCGGCGAGGCGCGCCTCCGGGCGTACGCCGCCGGCGCGCGTCGCGGCGCGCTCGACCGCGACCTGCGGCGCGCCTGCGAGGACGCCGGGCTCGGGAGCGCGGCGACGTTCACTCGGATAAAACGGGACCTCTCCGAGGCCGACCTCCTTGGGACGGAGTCGGTCTCGCAACCGGTGGGGCGCCCCCGAGAGCGGCTCGTCGCCGACGGCGCGCTGGCGGACGCCCCGTCGCCGGCGGCGGCGCTCGCGGCCCTGAAATCGCTTCGGAACGGGGACTAAGCTCCGACGGCGACGTCTAGTCGTCCTTCGTCTTGATGTCCGCGGAGAGCCCCTGCGCCATCTCGATCTTCTTCGAGTTGTTGAGGGTCCACGCGGTGCGGTCGGTGACCGCCTCGATGGCCTCACGGGCCGAGGGGTAGCCGTTCCCGGACTTCTTCACGCCGCCGAAGGGGAGCTGGACCTCCGCGCCGATACAGGGGAGGTTGCCGTACGCCAGCCCGAGCTCGGCGCGGTCGCGGTAGTAGTTGATCTGCCGGTAGTCCTCGGAGACGATCGCCCCGGCGAGCCCGTAGTCGGTTTCGTTCTGGAGCTCGACCGCGCGCTCGATGTCGCCGTCGTACTCCAAGAGCGCGACGTGCGGCCCGAACACCTCCTCGTGGGTACACCGGAGGTCGGCGTCGGGGTCGGCCTCGTAGACGAACGGGCCGATCCAGTGGCCGTCCTCGTGGCCGTCGGGTATCTCGTCGGCGTCGAGCTCGGTCCGATCGACGAGCACGTTCACGCCCTCCTTGCGGGCGAGGTCGTTGTACTCGGACACCTTCTCGAAGTGTTCGGCCTCGATGAGCGGTCCCATGAACGTGTCTTCGTTTAACGGATCTCCGACGGCGACGGATTCTGCGACCTCGACGAACCGCTCTTTGAACTCGTCGTACACGTCCGTGTGGACGATCAGGCGCTCGGAGGAGACGCAGCGCTGGCCCGTCGTCTTAAACGAGGACATCACCGCGGAGTGGACCGCGATGTCGAGGTCCGCCGCCTCGGTGACGACGATCGCGTTCTTGCCCCCCATCTCGCACGCGACACGCTTGCCGGCGACGCCGCCGAGCTTGTCCTGAATGTGATGGCCGACCTCGGCGGAGCCGGTGAAGACGACGGTATCGACGTCCTCGTGCTCGACGATCGCGTTGCCGGCGTCGCCGAACCCCTGTACCATGTTGAACACGCCGTCGGGGATCCCGGCGTCGTCGAACATCTCCGCGATGATCTGCGCGCACCACGGGGTCTGCTCGGCGGGCTTGAACACGACGGTGTTGCCCTCGACCAGCGCGATGGCCATGTGCCAGTACGGGATCGCGACCGGGAAGTTCCACGGAGTGATACAGCCGGTGACGCCGCGGGGTTTCCGGCGCATGTACGCGTCCTTCGCCGGAATCTCCGAGGGGACGATGTCGCCCTTCGGGTGGCGCGCGTCGCCCGCGGCCCACTCGACCATGTGCGCGGCCTCGACTACGTCCGCCTTCCCCTCCGAGATCTCCTTGCCGCACTCCTTCGTGACTACCCGTCCGAGCTCGTCCGTCCGCTCGCGCAGCTCGTGGTACACGTCCCAGAGGTACTCCGCGCGCTGGATCCGGGAGAGCTCGCGCCACTCCTCGAACGCCTCGTCGGCGGCGTCGACCGCGGCCTCGACGTCCTCCGGCGTCCCGCGCTCGAACGTCCCGAGCGTCTCTCCGGTCGCCGGGTTCTCGCTCTCGAAGGTCTCCGAGCCCGCGCCCGAGATCCACTCGCCGTCGATGTAGTGTTGATACGGGTCCGACATGGGCGTTCGTTTCCGCCGCCACGTCCAAATATCCCACCCGACCATGGTCGGCAGAGTCTTTGTGATGCGATGCCACAGGGAGGGTATCATGGCTATCACCGACCCGAACGGGGCGGAGGAGTGGTCCGGAACTCGGCTCACGCTCGACCTGTGGCACCCGAACTGCTGGGCGATCGAGGCGACGAGCCGGACCGACGGCGGCGTCCTCGCCCACGCGATCTACAACACCCCGAAGGCGGACGGCGACGCGCCGAATTCGGTGAACGGGCTGTTCACCGCCTTCGCGGACACGAACGAGGAGGTCGAGGAGCTGCTCGACGCGATCCGCGCGTCCGACCACGCGGGAGACCTCCTGGAACTGCAAGAGCGGTTCGGACGCGCCCGAGACGCGCCGGGGAACGTCGTGCGCGAGTTCTTTTTGGAGTACGACCCCGCGGACATGGTGTGCCCGACGCTTCTGGAACACGGGTTCGTGCACAGCGCTCCGGTCCGGATCGAGGACGGCCGCGAGGAGTGGCAGGTGTGCTTCGTCGGCGAGCGGACGGAGATCCGGGAGTCGCTCGACGCGGTGCAGGCGGACTCCGGCGCGGAAGTGACCGTGCAGTCGATGTCATCCTCGGGGCGACCGGGGCGGTCTCCCCGCGAGCAGCGCCTCGACACGCTCACCACGACCCAGCGAGAGGTGTACGAACACGCCCGCGAGGCGGGGTACTACGAGTGGCCCCGAGAGGCGTCGACGCGAGAGCTCGCCGCCGACCTCGACGTGTCGAAGACGACGCTGCTCGAACACCTCCGGAAGGCGGAGTCGAAGCTGCTGGACCCGTGAACGTCGGTCTCCGATCGCCGATCCCCGAGCGCCGACCCTATTGAATCCGCTCTTCGTTCAGTTCTGTAGGCGGATCGTCGGTTCTGACGGAGGTTACACCCGCGTCGTTAGAGAGCCCCGTCGGGCTTCGAGATCGTCTCGGGCCGTCTCAAGCCCGAACGTCCACGTCAGCGAGCCGCCGCGCGAGGTACTCGGCGATCGAAACGTCCTCCTCCTCGACGAACCGCGCGACCTCCTCGCCGTCGGCGGTCTCGACGACGACCGTCGGGATCAGTTCGATCCCGTACTCGTCGACGCCCTCGCCCTCCTTGCCGTTCGGACCCTTCGTCACCGGGAAGTCCTCGATCCGGTCGTCGGGGACGCCGGCCGCGGCGAGCGCCGCGCCGAACGCCGGAAGCTGTCGCTGACAGTCGCCGCACCAGTCGCCGCCCCAGACCTTGAACCGGTAGTCGCGGGCTCCGAGCGCGTCGAGTACGGCGGGATCGAACTCGTCGGCGTCGGGGGAGGCCGGGGCGTCACCGAAGTCGGGATCGAGCGTTTCGAGCGTCATACCCGGCTGTACGCCGGCGACGCTTGTAAACGCCGCGTCGGTGGCAACGACTCGGAGGGGTCCGCCTGCTCCGACTTGCCGGACGCGACTTGCCGGACGCAACTTGCCGCAGTCCGCGGGGCATTTGAGTGGCGCCCTCCTCCGATCGCTCATGGACGACGACGCGTTGGACACGCTCGGTTCGCCGCTCGTGCGAGTCGGCTCGCCGCCCGGGACGACGGTGGCGGCGAAGGTCGAGTCGCGCAACCCAGGCGGCTCCGCGAAGGACCGCCCGGCGCTGTACATGGTCGAGGCCGCAGAGGAGTCCGGCGACCTGACGCCCGGCGACGGGATCGTCGAGCCCACCTCCGGCAACACGGGAATCGGGCTGGCGGTGGTCGGCGCGGTGAAGGGGTACGAGGTGACGCTCGTGATGCCGGACGGCAAGTCGATCGAGCGCCGTCGGCTCATGCGCGCGTACGGCGCCGACGTGGAGCTCGTCGACGGCGACATCTCCGACGCCAAAGAGCGCGCCGACGCGCTCGAACGCGAGGAGGGGATGGTCCAGCTCCGCCAGTTCGAGAACCCCGCGAACCCGCGGGCGCACTACGAGACCACCGGGCCGGAGATCCTCGATCAGGTGGATGACCGCACCGTCGACGCCCTCGTCGCGGGCGTCGGCACCGGCGGCACCCTCACGGGGATCGGGCGTCGCCTCCGGGAGGCGTTCCCCGACGTGCGGATCGACGCGGTCGAGCCGAGCGACAACGCCGTCCTCTCCGGCGGCGAGCCCGGAACCGACGAGTTCCAGGGGATGGGACCGGGGTTCGTCGCGCCGAACCTCGACACGGACCTGCTCGACGGGGTGCACACGGTCGACATCGAGGACGCCGAGGCCGAGTGCCGCCGGCTCGCGCGCGAGGAGGGGATGCTCGTCGGGCAGTCCTCCGGGGCCTCCAACCTCGCGGCCAAAGACGTCGCCGCCGAACTCCGAGAATCGGGCGCGTTCGCCGGCGAGGAGCCCCTCGTCGTCACCGTCTTCTGGGACAGCGGCGAGCGATACCTCACCGCCGGCACCTTCGACGAGTGAGCGCGGGTGCAACGACGGCGGACCGGTGCGGTTCCGCCCGGAACCGAAAGCGTTGACCCCGAACCGGACCGACGAGTCGCCAGTGACGGTCGGATGAGCTGGCAGTACCGCCACACGGTGCTGTCGCTGTGTATGCTCGCGTTCCTGGTGACGTACTTCGCCAGGTTGGCGATCAGCCCCGTCGTCCCGCTGATCGTCGACGATTTCGGGGTGTCGAACACCGCCATCGGGGTCGCGCTCTCCGGGATGTGGCTGGCGTACGGCGCCGCCCAGTTCCCGAGCGGCGTGCTCGCGGACCGGTACGGCGAGCGGCGCGTCATCCTCGTCGCCGTCGGCGGCACCGCGGCGATGAGCGTCGTCCTCGCGGTCGCGCCCGTCTTCCCCGCGTTCGTACTCGCGGCGGTGTGCCTGGGGCTCGTCGCCGGGCTCCACTACGCCGTGGCGACGACGCTGCTCTCCCGGACCTTCGACGACATCGGGACCGCGTTCGGGCTTCACTCGGTCGGCGGGCCGCTCGCCGGGCTCGTGGCGCCCGTCGCCGCCGCGTGGGTCGGCGTCCGGCTCGGCTGGCGACCCGCGGTCGCGCTGGCCGCGCTGGTCGGCGCGCCGGTGTTCCTGCTGTTCGCGTGGCGCGTCCGCCCGACAGCGCCCCGGCGCCCCGACCAGCCGATGCGGGAGCGGTTCGCGCTCGCTCCGCTCGTCGAGCTCCTCTCGCGGCCGAGCGTCCTCCTCCCGCTGTTCGTCGCGATGATCGGCACATACGTGGTCCAGGGCGTGATGTCCTTCCTCCCCACCTTTCTCGTCGAGTTCCGCGGGTACTCGCCGTCGGCCGCCGCCGGGGTGTTCTCGGCGTTCTTCGTCGTCCGCGCCGTCGCGCAGGTGGGGCTCGGGCGACTGTCGGACAGCGTGGGCCGCGACGCCGCCATCGGCGCGGCGATGCTCGCGGGAGCGATCGGTACCGCCGCCTTCGTCCTCGGCCCGGGGATCGCCGGCGTCGCGGTCGCGGTGCTGTTGGCCGGCTCCGGCGCGAGCTTCTTCTCGGCGATCGACCCGCGGTTCATGGACGCGCTCGACGACGCGGAGCGCGGCGCCGGGTTCGGGCTCGTCCGGACGGTGTACACCGTGATCGGCTCAGCGGGCTCCGTCGGCGTGGGACTCGCCGCCGACCTGTTCGGCTGGGGCGTCTCCTTCTCGATCCTGGCGGCCCTGTTCGGGGTCACGTTCGCCGTGCTCGTCGCGAACCGGGCGCTCGGGACGGGGTACTGACGCGGGGGCGGCCGGACGCGTCCCGACGCGAGGCGGCTGACAGAACGCCCGTGGGACGAACTCGCACCCGACCCGAAACTACGAGTTGGTCCGGACCGAACTCGGGGTGTGCACGACTACCACGTCCATTCGAACTACTCGGACGGCGCGTTCCTCCGCCAGATGGTGGACGCCGCCGCCGACGCGGGAGTCGACGGGGTGGGGATCGCCGACCACTGCAACGTCTCGCCCGACCCGAGCGCGGAGCGGTTCAAGCGCGTACTCGGATTCAACCTCGATCTGACCCACGAGCGGCGACGGGAGGCGATCGAGGGACTCCGCGGCGACCCCAGTGTCGAAGTCGACGTGTTCGACGCCGTGGAGATGGACTACGACCCCGACCACGAGGCGGCGATCGCGGACTTCCTCGACGAGGCCGGGTTCGACTACGCGATCGGGAGCGTCCACGACCTCGACGGCGCGAACGTCCACACGCGCTCGCACTTCGCCGACAAGCCGGCCGACGAGCGGCGGGCGCTCGTCGACCGGTACTTCGAGAAGCTGGTCGCGCTGATCGACGCCGAGCTGTTCGCGATCGCCGCGCACCCGGACCTGATCGAGCGCAACCCGCACCTCCGCGGGTTCGCGACCGAGGACCACTACGCCGCGGTCGTCGAGGCGTTCCGGGACTCGCGGACCGTCCCGGAGATCAACGCCGGGCGCCTGCTCGACGACTACGGGGAGTTCCACCCGGCGCCCGCCTTCCTCGACCGCCTCGTCGACGCCGGCCTCCGGGTGAGCGTCGGCACCGACAGCCACGAGCCGAAGGTCATCGCGCCTCGGACCGACGAGATCGAGGCCGAACTGGACCGGCGCGGGCTCGATCCCGTCCGGCCGGCCGAGATCGCGGAGGACGCCTGACTGCGCCGCAGGCGGCCGGTTCTGCGCATCCCTCGATCGGCCGACTCCCCGATCAGTGGACCGTCCGGTCGTCGTCGGTGTCGATCTCCTCGATCGGGTCGGCGTTGCCGAAGTCGGGCGTTGGACCGTCCCCCGGTTCGGCCCACGCGACCGCGTTCCGGAGCACCTGCCGCACGTCGTCGTCGTAATAAATCGGATACGTCTCGTGACCGGGGCGGAAGTAGAACACTCGCCCGTTGCCGCGGCGGTAACAGCAGCCGGAGCGGAAGACCTCTCCGCCGGCGAACCAGGAGTTGAACACGAGCGCGTCCGGCGCGGGAACGTCGAACCGCTCGCCGTACATCTCCGTCTCCTCCAGTTCGATGTACTCGCCGATCCCGTCGGCGATGGGGTGGCTCGGCTCGACGGCCCACAGCCGCTCGGTCTCGGCGGCCTCCCGCCACTTGAGCGAGCAGCTGGTGCCCATCAGCCGCTTGAAGATCTTCGAGTAGTGCGCCGAGTGGAGCACCAACAGGCCCATCCCGTCGAGGACGCGCTCGTGGACCCGGTCGACGACCTCGTCGCGCACCTCGTCGTGGGCCGCGTGGCCCCACCACGTGAGCACGTCGGTGTCGTCTAAGACCTCCTCGGTGAGCCCGTGGTCCGGTCCCTCGTCGAGGGTCGCGGTACGGACCTCGTGGCCGGCCTCGCGGAGAGCCTCCGCGATGACCGCGTGGATCCCGTCGGGGTACACGTCGGCGACCGCGTCGTTCTCCCGTTCGTGACGGTACTCGTTCCAGACCGTGACGCGTGCCATGGACACGCTCCCCGCCGTACCGACTTGTAGGATCGCATCCGGGACGAATCGGCGTCACATTCGAGACGAACCGGCATCGAATCTGGGGCGAGCCGGCGATCGAGAAAGTGTGCACCGCCTCAGAGGAGCAGGAGGCTTAGGTGTGGTTAGTCGTCGTCATCTGCCTCTTCATCCTCGTCTTCCTCGGACTCTTCCTCGCCTTCCTCATCGCCGTCATCGTCGGCTTCCTCGTCCTCTTCGCGTTCGTCGTCGCGCTCGTCGTCGCGCTCGTCGTCGTCGCCTTCCTCGACCTCGTACTCGTACTTCTCTTCGACGAGCGTCAGCGAGCCGTCGGCGACGACGTACTCGAGTTCGCCCTCCGCGTGGTCGGACTCGTACTCGACCTCGATCTCCTCGAGCGCCTCGCCGTCTTCGGTGAGCGCCGACCGGTTGACGACCGCGGTTCCGTCCGCGTCGGTAGTGACGGTGACCCCTTCGTTGCCTTCGACGGTGATCGAGGCGTTCTCCACGGGCGCACCGTCGTCGACCATCGTCACCGCGACCGTTTCGTTGTCCAGCGTCGCGTCCAGTTCCAGGTCAGACACGGACGCCGAGGACGCTCCGGCATCCGTCTGTGCGAAGCCCGTCACCGCGGCACCGCTTCCGGCGACGAGCAAGACTGCGAACACCGCGATCAGAGTTTTCGGGACTGACATTGCGCTCGGCGAAACGGCCGTGAGAAACATAAACCGGGGACGCCGTAACGCCGATTTTCGGCGAATTTCGGCGAATTAAACGGGTGAGTTAAAAACCACTGCCACCGCTCGTTCCCGCCTTCCCCTCACTCGTCGGGCCACTTGATCGAACAGCCTCGCGAGGGGCGGTCCGGGACCTCGACTTCCTCGCCCGCGAGGACGGCGTCGACGGCGTCTCGGATGTAGAACTCGGTCGGCTCGTCCTCGGGGTTGAGCGCGTCGTCGAGCCGACCGTGGTACCGGAGTCGGAACTCGTCGTCGTCGCGGCCGAACAGGAACGGGTCGGGGGTACAGACCGCGCCGTACGCGTCCGCGACCGCGGCGGTCTCGTCGCGGAGGTACGCGTCGTACGCGATCGTTCCGTCGGCGACGCGCTCGCGCATCGTCTCGAAGGAGTCGTCGGAGTACTCCTCCTCATCGTTCGGATTGATCCCCACGACGGCCAGGTCGTCGTACTTCGCCGCCAGATCGCTGAGGAGGTCGAACTTCGCCTGCGCGTACGGGCAGTGGTTGCAGGTGAACACCAGGAGCAGGGCGTCAGCGTCGAACGAGTCGAGCGTGTACGTCTCGCCGTCGGTGCCCGGTAGCTCGAACGGCGGCGCGGCGTCGCCGCGGTCGAGCTCCGAGTCGGATTCCATCGCGACCATACGCGGTTTTCCGGCGCGGTCCTCAAAACCGTTCCGCGGGGCGTCGTCATCGACGGCGGCTCACCGACCCAACTCGTGGCTTTTTGGTCTGCGACTCCATACGTCGGGTATGTCTCCCCGGGAACCGTCTTACCGGACGCTCCGGCTACTGTGCGCGAACGCGGTCGGCATGGCCGGGTTCGTGCTCGCGTTCGCGATCGCCCGGGAGTTCGCGGTCGCACTCGTCGCGGCCGTCGTCGTGGCGGCGATCGGGTACGTCGCCTCCAGCGCCGTCGTCGCGTACGCGTCGGCGTGACGGAGACGCTCTGAAATGCCACACGGAACCGGGTAGCGTGTCGGAGAGTCGACACGCTACCGGGGTCGACGTCGGGGACGACGGCCTCGGAGTCCCCGAGAGCCGACGCGACGAGGCGGTCGAGAGCGGTCCTGCGGCTCCCGAGTTCGGTTAGCCGGGCGAAAAATCGCTGCGACCGTCGAACCGCTTGCGACGCCGGCTCAGAACGCGCCGGGGTAGACGCTGATGTCGGCGTGGAGACCGTCGCGAAGCGCGCTGTGGACGTGACAGATGCCCTCGGCGCGCTCGGCGATGTCGGCCGCGGTCTCGTCGTCGAGGTCGGCCTCGACGTGTACGTCGAAGGAGATGGACTCCAGATCGTCGTCGTCGTCAAGTTCCGCGCTCGCGTCGATCTGTACCTTGCCGAGCTCCTCCTCGCCGCGCTGGCTCCCGCCGACTCGGAACGCGGGGAGGTAACAGGAGGCGTACGTCGCGACGAGCGCGGCGTTCGGGTTCGGCCCCGTCTCGTCGGTCGCGTCGATCTGCAGGTCGAACTCGCCGACCTGACTCGTGCAGGCGTAGCCCTCCTCGGAAACGGTGGATGTCTCGATGTCTGCCATAGTCGTTCTCCGGTTCGGTCTGGCGAGGATAAAGGTTATCGGCATCGGCACGTCGGCGCGATCGAGCCACGGCGCGCTTATCGCCGACGCGCTCAGTCACCGTCTACCGGCTCAGTCGTCTCCCGGAACGTCCGCCGCGCCCCCGGTCGCGCTCCGGAGGTCGGCCTCGATCGCCTCCAGCGTCCGGCCCTTGGTCTCGGGGACGGTGCGGTAGGTGAACAGCAGCGCGACGACGCTACAGACGCCGAACAGCCAGAACGTCGCCGGCGTGCCGATCCCGTCGAGCAGCACGGGGAACGACAGCGCCACGGCGAGGTTCGCGAGCCAGTTGGCGACCGTCACGATCCCCATCGCGCTCCCGCGAACGGCGAGCGGGTAGATCTCGGAGATGAGCAGCCAGAACACCGGCCCGAGCCCGATCGCGAAGAACGCGACGAACGACACGAGCGTGAGCGTCGCGAGCCAGCCGAGCCCGCCGGTCGGGTCGGCGAACTGGAAGACGAGGCCGGCGACGGTGAGCGACCCGATCATCCCCCCGGTCCCGACGAGCAGGAGGGGGCGCCGCCCGACGCGGTCGACGAGGAGGATCGCGACGACCGTCATCGCGACGTTGACGGTCCCGATGAACACCGACGCGAGGATCGACTGCGAGCTCCCGAACGCGGTCGACTCCAGTATCGTCGGCGCGTAGTACATCACGGCGTTGATCCCGGTGATCTGCTGGAAGATCGCGAGCCCGAGCCCGACGACCAGCGCCGGGCGCATCCACGGGCTGAGCAGGTCGCGGACCCCGTTCCCGGACTGCGCCTCGACGGTCGCCTCGATCTCGGAGAGCTCCGACTCGATGTCCCCGTCGCGCGTGCGGCGGAGCACCGCGCGGGCCTCGTCCGTCCGGCCCCGCTCGTAGAGCCACCGGGGGCTCTCGGGCATCCGGAGCATGCCGACCGCGAGCACGACGGCGGGGACCATCCCCGCGCCGAGCATGATCCGCCACGAGCCGGAGCCGGAGAAGGCGTAGTTGACGAAGTACGACGAGAGGATCCCCACGGTGACCATCAGCTGGTTCAGCGACGTGAGGCCGCCCCGGACCGAGGGCGGCGCGATCTCGGAGATGTACAGGGGCCCGACGATCGACGCGAAGCCGATGGCGATCCCGTCGATCATCCGCCCCGCGACGAGCACCTCGACGGTCGGCGCGACCGCCATGAGGAACGAGCCGAGGAAGAACACGACGGCCGACAACAGGATGAACCGCTTGCGGCCGATGCGATCCGAGATCTGCCCGCCGACGGCCGCGCCGGCCGCCGCCCCGACCATCGCGCCGCTGACGACGATCCCCTCCACCAGCGGCGTCAGCTCGAAGGCCGTGTCGATGAAGAGGATGGCTCCGGAGATGATCCCGGTGTCGAACCCGAACAGGAGTCCGTTGAGCGCTGCGAGCGCGGAGACGATGTAGACGAATCGTCCGCCTTCCCCGCGGATCACAGCCCGCATATCTGCGGTTGACATGGCGTACCATTCCGACGGTAACAGTCTTTTATTTAGAAGACTTCTGATTTATTATTAATTTAAATCTGTGAAGTAACTTTGTGCCCTTGGAGATCATCGGAATCTACCGCCATTCGTATAATATTTATTCACATCTAAATAGTATTCTACGATCGTGAGAAGGCGGCGACGCAGTCGCCGATCGAGAGTCCGAGTCCCGCGGCTCTCTGTCGTCGTCGCGGGAAAAAATCACTGCCGCGTGTCGGACCGACTACTCCAGCACGTACGTCTCGTCGCCCTCGAGGACGACGGGCTCGGCCGCGGCGCCGGCCGCCTTCACCTCGTTGACGAACTCCCGCGTCTCGATTTCGATCGGCCCGAACGAGTCGTAGTGCATCGGGAACACCACGTCGGCGCCCACCCAGTCGGCGGCGATGCCGGCCCCGGCGGGGCCCATCGTGAAGTGGTCGCCCGCGGGGAGCGCGGCGGCGTCCGGTTCGAGGTACGGCGCGATCACGTCGACCATCTCGGACATCAGGCCGGTGTCGCCCGCGTGGTAGAACGTCGTGCAGTCGGGGTCGGACTCCTGGGTCGGCTTCTTGTCGCCGATCACGAAGCCGGCGGGCATCCCGGCGGAAGTGCCGTAGCCGGTGTCGATCCCGTTCGAGTGGTCCGCGCGGACCATCGTCACCCACGCGTCGCCGCACTCGACGGTGCCGCCGATGTTCATCCCCATGCCGCCGACGGCGTCCTCGTGGCCGAAGTTGTCCTGGACGTACCCCGTCAGCTCCGGGGTGGCGACCACCGTCGCGTCCTCGTACCGGTCCACGTCGCCGATGTGGTCCGAGTGGCCGTGGGTCAAGAGGAGGTAGTCTGGGTCGAGTTCCTCCGGGTCGACGTCGGTCTTCGGGTTGTCGAAGAACGGATCGATCAGGAGTTCCGTGTCGTCGACGACGACGTGCCACGTGGAGTGGCCGTGCCAGGTGAGTTCCATGGTACGCGTGGTACGTCTCAGCGAGTCGTAATAAAAGTCGACGCCGCGGTCACCTCGCCCGTCGGCGAAAGCAATTAACAGCGGTGAGTGCGAATCCTCGGTGAATGCCCTCCGAGACCATCGATCCGGGCGGCCCTCCGACCGCGTGTCCGAGCTGTGGCGAGGCGGTGCCGGCCGGTGCGAGCTTCTGTCCCGACTGCGGCACCGACCTCGGCGACCCGTCCGATCCCGCGTACTGCGCCGCGTGTGGCGAGCGGTTCGACGACGACGATCGCTTCTGTTCGAACTGCGGCGCGTCGCGGTCGAGCGGCGGAGCCACCGCGACCGCGTCCGGGCGATCGAGCGGAGCGGACCGGTCCCCGCCTCCCTCGGCGTCATCCGGGGAAGAGAGCGCTCGGGCCTTTCGCCGTCGCGTTCAGGACCACCTCAACGCCGGGTGGGAGATCGAGCGAGACGACGGCGACCGCGTCCTCCTCGTCGACAGGGGGATCGGATCGGTCGGCGTCCACGTCCTCTTGTTTTTCATCACCAGCGGCATCGGGAACCTCCTGTACGGCTGGTGGCACTACTCCAAGCTGGCCGAGCGGCGCCGGCTCGTTCGAGGCGACGCGACGCCCGCCCGTCTCCCGTCGAGCGTCGACGACACGGGGCGAACGGAGACCGTCTCCGCGTACCTGTTGACCGGGGTGCTGTTGCTGATCGGCGGCTGGATCGTGGTGGTCGGGTCGACGAGCGGTTCGCCGCCCGTCGCGCTGATCGGGCTCGCGTTCTCGCTGCTCGGCCTCGGCACGGCTCCGGCGGTCCGCCGACGCCTCGACCGCCGCCACGGGATCACGACGTTCGGCCGACAGAAGACGGTGGATCACCGCGTGATTCGCCCGCCCGAGTCCGTCGACGAGCCGTGTGTCGTCTGCGGCGAGGCGTTCGACCGCGGACTCGTCAGGCGGCGGCGCGACGAGACGGTCGTCGCCGGCGTCCCGGTTCGTACCCATTCGATTCGCCGCAACCACTACTGCGTCGACTGCGCCCGGCGAGAGGTGTTCGGCGGCGGAGGCGCGGGACCGGCGTCCGACCCGCGGTCGCGGATCGACGACGATTCTGAGTTCGACGCCGAGCCCGCGGTCGAACGGGAGCGGTAGCCCCGTCCCGTTTGCCTCTCCGGGAACGCTTTTCGGGCGGCCGCCCGATCCGGGAGACATGCACCACGCACGGTTCCGCGACCCGGCCGGCTCGATCCGCGAGGGGACCTACGACCCCGAGACCGACACCGTCGCCTTCGCGGGCGACGAGTACGCGCTCGACGACCCCGCGATCGACGTGCTCCCGCCCGCGGAGCCGACGAAGATCGTCTGTATCGGCCGCAACTACGCCGACCACGCCGCCGAGCTCGACAACGAGGTGCCGGACCGACCGCTCCTCTTTTTAAAGCCGCCGAACGCGCTGGCGAGCCACGGCGGCGAGATCACGGTTCCCCCGGGGAAAGACCGGATCGACTGGGAGGCCGAGATCGCGGTCGTCATCGGCGAACAGTGCAAGGACGTCGACGCCGACGACGCGATGGACGTCGTCGCCGGCTTCACCTGCATGAACGACGTGTCGAACCGCGACGACCAGAACCGCGAGCAGAACTGGGTACGGGGCAAGGCGTTCGACGGCGCCGCGCCGCTCGGTCCGGTGATGGCGACCCCCGACGAGGTGCCGGACGACGCGAGCGTCGAGCTCCGCGTCAACGGCGAGACGAAGCAGTCGAGCGACCGCTCGTACCTCATGTTCGACGTGCCGACGCTGATCGAGGAGATCACCGCCTACCTCACGCTGGAGCCGGGCGACGTGATCTCGACCGGCACGCCCGAGGGCGTCGGCGCCCTCTCGGACGGCGACACCGTCGAGGTCGAGGTCGAGGGCGTCGGGACGCTCGAACACGACGTGCGGGTCCCCTGAGAACGCGACGGTCACGTCCTCCCGCTCTCTTCCCGCCTCCGCCCCGCCCCGCCCTTGTCCCGTGCCGCCCGGTCGCACACCGCGTTTCCGGTGAACGAGCGGTTCGGCCAGTCTTAAGAGCGCCCCGCCCGGATCCACGCGCATGCAACCACGGGATCTCTCCGATCACTCGCCGTACGTGCCGGGTCGAGGCGTCGAGGAGGTCGCCCGCGACCGCGGGCTCGACCCCGACGACCTCATCAAGCTCTCCTCGAACGAGAACCCGCACGGCCCGAGCCCGGCGGCCGTCGAGGCGCTCCGCGAGCACGCCGACCGCGTCCACCAGTACCCGAAGTCCTCGCACACCGACCTCACCGAGAGGCTGGCCGAGAAGTGGGACGTGCCGACCGAGCAGGTGTGGGTCTCGCCCGGCGCCGACGGCTCGATCGACTACCTCTCGCGGGCGGCGTTAGAGCCCGGCGACGAGGTGCTCGTCCCGGAGCCCGGCTTCGCCTACTACGCCATGTCCGCCCGCTACCACCACGGCGAGGTCTCCGAGTACGCGCTCTCTCCCGACGACGGCTTCGCGCAGGACGCCGAGACGGTGCTGACCGCCTACGGCGGCGAGCGGATCGTCTACCTCACCTCGCCGCACAACCCCTCGGGCTCGGTGATGCCGCTCGACGAGGTGCGGGCGATCGCGGACGCGACCGCGGAGGAGACGCTCGTCGTCGTCGACGAGGCGTACGGGGAGTTCGCCGAGGTCGACAGCGCGATCCCGCTGACGACCGAGCGCGACGACGTGGCGGTGCTCCGCACCTTCTCGAAGGCGTACGGCCTCGCCGGGCTCCGGATCGGGTACAGCGTCGTCCCGGAGGCGTGGGGCGAGGCGTACGCCCGGGTCAACACCCCCTTCGCGGCGAGCGAACTTGGGTGCCGGGCCGCGCTCGCGGCCCTCGACGACGAGGGGCACGTCGCGGAGTCGGTCGAGACGGCGCGCTGGGCGCGCGAGTACATCGCGGACGAGCTGGACGCCCCGACCGTCGAATCGGCCGGAAACTTCGTGCTCGCCGAGGTCGGCGACGCGGAGCGGGTCGCCGAGGCGGCCCAGGAGCGCGGCGTGATCATCCGCGACTGCACCTCCTTCGGGCTCCCGAACCACGTCCGGATCTCGACCGGCACGCGCGAGGGGACCCGCGAGGCCGTCGACCGGCTCAACGAGACGCTCGCGGACCTCGGGTTGGGTGTTCGAGCGTGAGCGGGACCGAGCGCGACGAAGCTGACTCCCCAATCCGCGTCGCCGTCACCGGCACTCCCGGGACCGGGAAGTCGACGGCGACGGCCCTCCTCGCGGACGAGTACGACGTCATCCACCTCAACGACCGCATCAAGCGGGACGACGGCCTCTGGACCGAGCGCGACGCCGACCGGGACACGCTCGTCGCCGACCTCGACGCGGTCCGCGACCGCCTCGGCGACTGGTCCGGCGTGCTCGACTCCCACCTCGCGCACCGGTTCGACGTCGACCGCGTGGTCGTCCTCCGGTGTCACCCGGAGACGGTCGAGACGCGGCTTCGCGAGCGCGGCGAACCCGCACCGACTGCCGAGGAAAACGCAGAGAGCGAGGCGCTCGACGTGATCCTCTCGGAGGCGGTCGCCGAACACGGGACCGAGAACGTCTACGAGATCGACACCACCGACCGGGACCCGGCGGCCGTGGCCGACGCGATCCGCGCGGCGATCGAGGGCGATCGCGAGCCGAGCGCGGGGACCGTCGACTTCATGGATTATATATGAGCCCGCCGCGACCGTCGGATCGATAGATGACCCTCGACCAGTACCGTTCCGTCGCCGACCGCCTGCTCGGGCCGTGGGTGCGCGCCGCGGCCAAGATCGGGCTCTCTCCGGACCAGGTGAGCGTCCTCGCGTTCGGCGTCGCGGTGGCGGCCGCCGGCGCGTTCGCGGTCGGCGAGCCCGCCTTTTATCTCGCCGGGGCGGTCTGCGTCCTGCTCAACGGCTGGCTCGACCTCGTCGACGGCGCGCTCGCGCGCCACCTCGAGGTCTCCTCCGACGGCGGCGACCTCCTCGATCACGTCCTCGACCGCTACGCCGACATCGCGGTGATCGCCGGGTTCACGGTCGGGATCGAGGCGTACGCGCTCGGCTTCGCCGCGGTGACCGGCGTGCTGATGACCTCGTACATGGGGACCCAGATTCAGGCCGTCGGCATCGGCCGCGAGTACGGCGGGCTGCTCGGGCGTGCCGACCGGCTCGCGCTGATGGGGATCGTCGGCGTCGCCGCCGCGGCGTACTCCGCGCCGATCGTCGCCGGCCTGACCGTCGTCGGGCTCCTGCTCGCGCTGTTCGCAGCCGTCGGCCACCTCACCGCCGTCCAGCGGTTCCTCGGCGCGTGGCGCGATTTATAAGGGACGGAGGCTCCGTTGAAAAACCGATATAAATGACGTCCGTCTACAGCCCGAGCTCGCGGCCCAACACGACGTGTTGGATCTCGCTCGTCCCCTCGCCGATCTCCATCAGCTTCGCGTCACGGTAGAAGCGCTGGGGCGCGAAGTCGGTCGTGTAGCCGTAGCCGCCGAGCGTCTGGACCGCCTCCTCGGCCACCTCGCGGGCGGCCTCGCTGGCGTCGAGCTTCGCCAGCGCGGATTCTCGAGTGACGGACTCGCCGGCGTCGTACGTCGTCGCCGCCTTGTGCGTGAGCAGGCGGGCGCGCTCGGTCTGGCGGTGCATGTGGACTACCTTGTCGCGGATCGCGTCGAACTTCGCGATCGGCTTGCCGAACTGCTCGCGCTCGCCGGCGTACTCCTTGGCGGCCTCGTAGGCGCCCTGCGCGAGCCCCACCGAGAGCGCCGCGATGGAGATCCGGCCGCCGTCGAGCGTCTTCATCGTCTGCGTCCACCCCTCGCCCTCCTCGCCGAGCAACCGGTCCTCCGGGATCCGCACGTCGTCCAGCGAGATCTCGCAGGTGGGCGAGCAGTTGAGCCCCATCTTGTCCCAGACCGTCGTCACCTCGAACCCGTCGTCAGCGGGATCGACGATGAACGTGGAGATGCCGTCGTAGCCCGCGTCGGGGTCGGTGACGGCCTTCACCAGCACGCTGTTGGCGACGTTCGCGTTCGTGATGAACTGCTTCGTCCCGTTCAGCACGTACTCGCCGGCGTCGGCGTCGTACTCGGCGGTCGTGTCCATGTCCGAGGCGTCGGAGCCGCTGCCGGGCTCCGTGAGCGCCCACGCGCCGAGCTCGCCGCCCTCGGCGAGCGGCCGGAGCCATTCCTCCTTCTGTTCCAGCGTCCCGAACAGCTCGATCGGCTTCGCCCCGAGGGAGGTGTGGGCGGCGTACGAGAGCCCGATTCCCCCGGAGACGCGGCCCAGCTCCTCGGTGACCAAGGCGTACATGAGCTGGTCGCCGCCGAGCCCGCCGTACTCCTCCGAGATCGGCACGCCCATCACGTCGAGGTCGTTCAGGTCGGCGAACACCTCCTCGGGGAACCGGTGGTCGTCCTCGATCTCCTGCGCGATCGGCCGGATCTCGGACTCGCAAAAGTCCCGCACGGTGTCGCGGATCATCCGGTGTTCCGCGGGCAGCTCGAAGTCCATGGGCAAGAATTGCGACGCGCTGGCATAAACGATACGAACGACCGTGATCGTTTTTCACGGGGAGACGAGGCGCTCCATTCGGTCGACGTGACCATTTATCAGTCGCGGTCGCCTCGGACCCTCCATGGAGCTCCGCCGGATCGTGCGCGGTCGCGTGGACTGGCCCGATATCGAGCGGGTCGTCCGCGAGCTGGCGGACCGGTACGACCGCGACGAGATGCGGGTGCGGTTCCTCGACGCCGACAACTGGCTGTCGACCCCGATGGTGATCGACGACGACCTGTTCGTGAAGGTGATCACCCGCCAGAACACGCTCGTCCACGCGCTGTTCACCACCGGACGCAACCTCGGCGCCTTCTCTGCGGGCACCGAGGGCTTTTTCGAACGCTACGAGACTCCCTACGAGATGGCGCGTCACGAACTGGAGGCGACGCAGAAGGTCCGCGAGATCGGCGTCAACGCCCCGGAGCCGATCGAGGCGCTGGAGGTCGGCGACCTCGGCGTCCTCGTGTTGGAGTACCTCCCCGAGTTCCGGACGCTCGACGAGCTCGACGCCGAGGACGTGGCCGCGCTCGCCCCGGCGCTGTTCGCCACGCTCCGGACGATCCACGACGCCGGGCTCGCCCACGGGGACCTCCGCGCCGAGAACGTCCTCGTGCGCGACGGCGACCTCTACGTCATCGACGCGACGAGCGTGAGCGAGGAGGGTCGCGAGTCGGCGCGGTCGTACGACCTCGCGAGCGCGCTCGCCGCGCTGGAACCCCTGATCGGCGCACCCGACGCCGTCGACGCCGCGCTCGACAGCTACTCGACCGACGAGATCCTGGCCGCTCGGCAGTTCCTCGACTTCGTCGCGATCCGGCCCGACCACGAGTTCGACGCCGCCGGACTCACCGGCGAACTGGAGAAGCGGGCGGCGTAGGGTGGCGGAGGGGCGAGGAGAGACGGCCTCACCTCGAATACTCTGGGCTCAAAATCATGGACATCAAGATCGGCAAGTCCACCGACATCGACAACACTCTCCGCCAGTACAGCCGGGGCAACCGCGACATCGAACTGCTCGACATGTGGACACCGACCCCCGACAAGACCCTCTCTACCGCCGAGCACGGCGTCCACGAGGTCGCCGAGCAGTACGCGTACGATAAGCAGAGCGAGAAGTTCGTCTTCCTCCAAGGCGCGTATCAGGACTTCGCGGAGACGATCAACAAGCTCCTGCAGAACACCACCCGAGAGGAACTCGCCGAAGAACCGGCGTCGAGCGACTCCACCGCGATCGACGACTACACCGGAACCACGCCCTCCGTGCTCAAGCTCTTCGGCGAGAGCTACGACGTGGACACCTGGGCGGACACGCTCACCACGGCGGTGACGCAGATCCTTCGCAACGTCGACGACCACGAGCCGATCACGGAGATCGAGGGCCGCAAGCGGAGCTACTTCGTGACGGAGGGCCGGCAGTCGGAGCTGGTAAAGCCGCGGAAGATCCCGGACACCGATCTGTATCTCGAAACCAACTTCTCCGCAAATACGGTTGTACGGCTCATCGAGCAGGTGATGGAGAAATACGGGTGCGATAGGGTCGAACTGGAGATATAGTCCTCATACCCGACATACGGCGGGTCGCAGTAGAACACGGTGTCCTCGCTGTCGTACTTCGCGAAGACCTCGAATTAGGCGCGTTCCGAACGGTGTTCCGGATGGTCGAACCGTCGGAACACTCGTCCGGTGTGTGAAGGAGGTTCGCGGAACGCGGGCCGCGTCCCGGTCACTCCGATTGATACGGGTTGGTTTCGACGTCGAGGCGGTAGACGTCCTCGGCGGCGTCGAAGTCGTCGTCGAACGCGTAGAGGTACCCGAGTCCCTCCGCTTGCATGTACGCGACGATACAGGCGTCGACGAACGAGAACCGTTCGTGCTGCCGGAAGAGGGCTTTCGCCGTCGCGAACGCGTCCGTCGTCAGGGAGTCGACATGGAATCGTGTGTTCTCCTCCACCCGGTCGAGGAAGTCGACGGCGGCGTCGTGGCCCGCGTGCGTCGTCAGGCCGTTGAGCGTTTCCGCGAGCACGTAATCGAGGATCACCGCTTCCGGGAGGTCGGCGGTGTCGATCCCCCTGAGGATCGGGAGCGCGTCATCGTGTGCGCTATCGCGGCGGTACGCCGCCGCGAAGAGAACCGTCGTGTCGACGAGCGCGCGGGGCATCTACTCGGTGTCGACGCCCCAAGCGTCGTGTTCGCTCTCGACGGTGGTCTGCTGGTCGCCGTCGTATCCGTCGAAGTCGCTGAACGTTCCGCTGCGCTGTTGGACGACCCGCACGCGGAGCGTGCCGTCGTCCTCGATCTGCCAGCGGAGTTTGTCGCCGTCGTCGATCTCCAGTTCTCGGCGGATGTGGGCGGGGATGTTCGCCTGGTTCCCCGAGACCTTACTCTCGGAATCAACGCTATCGCTACTCATACGCGGGAGTACGGGGACACGACCAATAAATATAGTGTGTCATCACACTACTGTTCGAAATTGGGAGTTCGCGTTCAGCGGGCCGTCTGTGTCCGAAGCCTTCGAATCAGAGCTGTTCGGGAACTGACTCGGAATGGTCGACCCCGACGAGAGAGTACCGCTTCGTTCCCTTGTCCCACTCGACCTTGACCAAGTCAACGAACCCCCCGAATTCGCTCCGATCGCGGTGAGGAACTCGTCGGTTCTGCCGTACTAAGTGCTACCTTCTTTTGGAAGTTCACATGCACTTAGAGGCGACCGGCAAGGGGGACCAGTACAAGTGTTGGCTCACGGATGATGAGATCGAGGAACTCCGGCGCGCTGCGGGAGGCCACCGCGACGACCTCGTGATACAGCTCAGTGGGTTCGTCGGGCTCCGCGCGTTCGAGATCCCGCAGGTCGCACCGAAACACGTGAAGCGGGCTCCCGACGGTGACCACTTCCGGCTCCGCGTGCCAGAGGGGAAAGACACGACCGGGAGCGGCGGGAAACCTCGCGACGCCTACCTCCCGCGGGAGGTCGAGGGCTATATCCATCGGTACGTGCGCTCGGAGGACGTCGGGCGCCACGATCCGATCGTCGACCTCTCCGAGAGCGGGATCCGGGCGGTGGTCAAACGCACGGCCGAACGCGCGGCCGACGCGACCGGCGACGAGGACTTTCTCCACGTGTCGAGCCACGATCTCCGGCGCCGATTCGCGCAGCGGCTCCTCGTCGATAAGCAGGTGAACCCGCGCGTGGTCATGCAGGTCGGCGGGTGGGATTCCTTCCAGGCGATCGAGCCCTACCTGAACGCGCCGACACCCGAGGTTGTGAACGACGCCTTCGAGGAGGCGGGGTTCGCGTAAAATTCGAATCTTTAGAATCCTCGGCAACGGCTCTGTTGAAATCCTCAACGGGTGACACATTCTGATCCGGATGCGGTCAATACAGGAGATCCACCTACCGATGTATATCACCGATCTACCCACATTCCATCAGAAGCCACGTGCGAGATACAGAAGATGTATGCAGCAGAAAAGTAACTACAGACGAGGTAAGAACGGTCAGCTGTACCACTTAAACCGACAGAACCACCGCTCTCAATTTACGACGATTATCGCTCGGCCTGTTGGAACAAAACGGGGTATCTATATCGTGAACAGATCCGGGGTTAACGGTCTTGCCGCATCCACATACTCCTCGTAAAACGATTCCGCCCACGATACGACACGGGGATTTTCGGATTCGAGGAGTCCCTTCGGCACCACCTCATTTCCGTCCTCGTCTTCTCCGCATAACCAGATTAGCGCAATATCGTCGATGAGATGCATGTTTATTGGTACGTGGCCGTCGTAGACCCACACTTGGTCGGCAATCACTGACCAAGGATCGGCCCGCTCTCTGTCGTTTCGGAGGACGTCAAGGAAACTCTCTTCGATAACAGCCTCGAATTCGAGGCTATCTGCCTTGACTTGATCACCGATCGCGCGCATGTACTGCGGTAGTGAATTCTGGGTTAGCCCTCGGTACACGTTCGCGTCTCTGATTCGATCCAGCCCCTGATCGAACGCAGCAGTTGGATTCTCTTGGGTTGGCAACGTGATCCGGGCGTCTTTGAAATGGCAATAATCGATGGTTTGGACTGGTTCTGGGAGCCACTCAACTGCCTTCCCGAGATGCTGAACGCCCTTTGTGGCCTCAATTGACCGAGATATCTCCGTGATCATGGCCTCTCCGCTCCCTGTAATCCAGTATTCGCTCCCGGTTGAGCCAACCCACCCACGTGTTTCAGCTTCTTCAAGAACTCGCGCTGCTGAGGATCGGGGGACCCCTGTCTCCTCTTGCAACTGACGTCGAGAGGCGGACCCATGGGTGAGCGCACTCAAAACGCGAATGCGGTTCTCCGAACTTGCCAGGAATCGGATGTCCTCCAATGCGCCCTCCATGATAAACAGTAACACAGATAGCAGCAAAAAACCACCGAGAAACCGCCGAGGTACCAATAGCGGATGCGTGGTCTGTCTTTTGAACTGAGCGGCTCCCATATCGAGGCCATGGCGAGTAACAAAACAATCGGAGGTGTGGGGGAGAAACTATCAGTTCCCAGACTATGGGAAGATTCCTACGAAGTAAGGCTTTGTAATGCCGGTCTCAATTCTCACCGGGGTACACCGATGGCACAAGCTACGACGGAGTCCGAACAACTCGTGAAAGCGTATGTGGAAGCATGGAATGAAAAGGATTACTCGGCGATACCAGAACTCGTATCGGAATCTGTCGTTGTTCAGAATCCAACGGCACCTGGAGGTTCCGTCCATGGCCGTGACGAACTGGAGGCGTTCATGCGCGGGGTAGTGGCTGGCTTCCCCGATTTCCACGTATCAATTATCGATCTCTTGGCCGACGATAATCGAGTGATGTACGAAGCGAAGCTGACGATGACCCACGAGGGCGAATTCGAGGGTATCCCGCCTACGGGACACGAAGTCGAGATTCAGGAGATGGCTCACTGCTACGTCGCAAACGGTAGGATACAAGAGTATCGGGTTTACTTTGACCAGCAAGAGGTCTTCGAACAGCTCGGATTATCGGAATGAGGCCCGCTCTCCGCTGTTACATATACCCTTTATTTTACCACTGTTTCAGATTTTAGCCAGTGAACTGATAAGACATCGGGACCATGTTGACTAAGCGAATGTTGTGACCGGTGGGTTCAGGTCGATACTCCGTGCAAGACGCGCACTGCATTCAGCATCGCCCAGGAGATCTCCTCAGTTTCTGTCAGTAGTGAGGTGCGAGATACAGAGACCTGTATACAGCACGCGGTTCCTGTCCGACCGAAGAGAGTTCAACAGAGGCGGTTATTTTGCTTTCTCTCGACACGTGGAGACAAACTCTTCAACAATGGCTTTGAATTCGTCTACATCACCATCTGATCCGATTGTTTCGAACTGTACAGTTGTCGTGTCCGGTGAAACTCCCTTGAGTGACTGAAATGCCCTTTCAAATTCGTAGTAGTCTTCCTCGTCCCACTCGACTACACTAAAATCCGGAGCGTTATCCATTATCATTCTGGCCGGCCAGATCTTCAGGTCCCCGTTCACATTCGCTGTAAACACACTAGGGTTGTTCTGGTAATCGCCGAGGTGAGCATCCACCCGGACTTGGAAATTTGCGTTTTTTGCCTCTCCGATGGAAACGTCATCGCCGATCTCCTTCGCAAATTCGTATAATTCGATGAAGGCTTCCGCAGTCTTTGTGGAGATGTCTCCATGACTCTGTTTACGATCGATATCTGCGAATAGTTCCGATTCGGACTCGACGAATGCTGGACCTCTTCGAGACACAGTTTTTGCAATTCGTGTTGCCCTACATAAGTAGCTGCCCACTCTACTGAAATCTTCATAGACTGTACTAACCGATCACTACTCTTCGGGATCGAGCTTCAGCCCGTGCCATATGCGCGTTGTATCTCGCAAGACTATCGAAATACCTACCCAAATTGGTAGAACTCTCGGTGCTCAATACGCACTCTTCAGCGACTGGCTATTTCAGGTGAGAATGTATCTGAAGAAGGGGATTTCAACAGAGCCAAAATAACTGTAGTCACGCCACTCCAGCGGAATACGTTGTTGAACTTCTCAACCGGAGAACCTACCGCCTATGGACCCGCTCGTGACGTCACTCCCCTGCCGACGAATCAGCAGGGGAAGGTTCGATTATCTTTTGCAACATCCACACCAGTAAGATGCCAGCGACGATGAGATACACGACAAGTGGGAGCGAACGGAGAGATTCCACTGCGAACAGCGAGACAGCAAGGATTCCGGTCGCGTAGATCAAGTCGAGATAATGCGCCATCCCCTGCCGACGCTCGCTGTACACAATGAATTCGGGGAGATAGGTGAGGCTGACGAGGAGCAGCGGGAATCCGAGTATCAACCAGGGTGACTGCTGGGTAAAAAGGGTAAACACGATACTAAAGGATACGAACTGGATTCCGAACGCAGCGAGGATGGCCCGTCCCTCGCCCCGAAGTGGTTGCGGTGAGTGACGATAGCCAGCACGAACCGACCAGACGACGATTCCGACCAGGACGGGCCAGACAACACCAAATCCGATCCATCCTATCAACGGACCGCCGTTGACGGTCAGCCAGGCCACCAGTCCCAATCCCAATAAGAGAGCGTTCCCGGGCAAGAACAAGCCGGGAGGCCGCGTCACCGACGGCACAGGAGGCGAACTGGACTCATTCTGCCAGTGGGCCTGCCAGAACGTGACGTATGCAGGCAGCCGTTGGAGTTGCCGGAACCAGTACAGTAGGCTGTAGACAACGTACGTCATCAGACTCATAATAACTCCCACACCAACCCACAGACGCCCTACGAGGCCGCCTATCCGTGAAAAGAACTGGTCACCCAATACATCGGGAATTGCGACAAATCCAAGCCAGGTATCAAAAAACAATTTCCCGATATATGCGAAAATAAAGATGCTAAAGACTAGGGTGAGCCCGCTGACCAGCATACCTAGAATACAAGGCCATAACAGAACCATTCCCTTCCGATTCTGGAAAGAGTCCATGACATTGTCGGCGATTCTGAAGTCGATGTCGCTACCGACAGTGTCGGCGACCGAACCGGGCAGCCGACCGCTGAGTGGGTTATAGTTCCCGAGAACGGCCACAACAACAAGTCCTTCTGGTATCGGTGACAGAAGCCCAACAGCGGCCAGTGTTATACCAAGAAAAACGGCCGGAGTCACGTAGAGCGCGCCGACTAAACTCTCGTTGAGTGCGACGTACAAGTGGCGACGACGACGCGGGAGTTTCTCAATCTTCTCAACTTCCTCATGTAATGGCCTGGTACTAAACAGATCGAACGTCTTGAAAATGTCACCTGACGTGTCGAACAGACTCTCATCCCTGAGCAGGTGTATATAGCCACTAAAAATGACTGTACTGACCACGAAACCGGCGAGAAAGGCTGCCATTATGTTCCCATCGTCTTGGGGGAGGTAGACAAACGGGCCCCCATCTGGAACGCTCCCAGTTATCCGACCGATGAGGAGTCCGAAATAGAGTGTCGCGACCGCAGTGAGTGCTCGAAAAACCTGTGCCTCGACGATGTCGCCGAATTTTCCGATGTACAATTCTGGGGTGTAGGCGTATACGAGATATCCGAAGAACACGTACGTAAGAATGGCACCGACGACGGCATTCCCGCCGCCGAGCGCCTGGTAGCCGATAAATAGACTAGAGCCGAGATCGAATAGATCACCGGCGCTGGCTAGAAGGTTGGCCGCGGACTGGGACGCCAAGATGCTCACACCAGCGAACAGTCCAGCCATCGCTCGACGAGATCGCTTTCGCACCCCTTCGATAAGCCATATCACCGCGACCATGATATGTTATTTGTTACCACTTCTATTCAATATGTTCTATATGACACAGGACAGGTTTCAGCTGATCCTAGCCAAATTAGTTAAAAGAACAACATGGTAAGCACCAATCCCGCCCTGACCGCAGTAGCTACACTCTCTATACTCACCAGAGGCTCTGTATCAGTTGCCGAGGCTCTGTTGAAATCCTCTTCTTCAGATAGATTCTCACCTGAAACAGCCGGTCAATGAGAGCTGCCTATTGACTGTGAGCAGGTCAAATTGACCAATGTCGGAGTATATTTCCAAACAGTTATTTTGAATGCCTGATGACTACTGTGTATCTGAATGCTTGAGCCACTTCTTATCGGTCACATCATAATTTTCGCGCTATCTGCGATTGCCTGTGTGGCGGCAATTCCTCAAGCACGGAAGATCCAGCATCCGGGGACACGAGAGGGGTTCGTTGTCTTCCTCGGTTCCGTCGCTCTGTGGTCTGGTGGGTATCTCGGTTACCTACTCGCACCGACGCATTCGGGGAAACTTGCGTTCTATATACTGGGATTTGTGTTTGCGTTCGTTGCTGTCGGGTCGTGGCTCTACTTTTGTGCTGCCTATACCGGCCGTCCACCGAGACAGGCTCCGTTCCGGAATCTCATCCTCGGGACATTCCTCTTTTTCACCGCACTCAAGGTCACGAATCCACTTCACAATCTCTATTTTACGACCGAATGGGTCACTGAGCCATTTCCTCATCTCGTTATCCACCACGAACTGCTCTACTGGATCGTCTTAGGACTCTCATATGCCGCCATCGCTGTTGGGTTCTTCGTCCTTATGGAGCGATTCTATCATACCGGTAGTGACAGTCGCCCGCTCGTCGTTCTCGTTGGCCTTTCAGGACTGCCAGCTGTTGCAACGATCATTGGCGGTCAAGTTGACTGGCTGCTCCCGTTAATGTATGAGCCGCCTGGCGTCGCGCTCTTCGCCGTTGGAACACTCTTCTTCTACAGACAGCGGTTTGAGGGGATCCGACTCACCGGAGAGTCAGACAAGCCGGCGATCTTCCTCGATCAGGAGAACTGTATTCGGGATTATAACCAAGCAGCTCGCAGACTCTTTCCGGCACTTGAGGAATCGTTTGGCAAACCGCTCGATACTGTGAATCCAGCACTTGCCGATCATCTCACAAAACAAGATGTGCTGGCGATTATGCGAGACGACGGTACACGGTACTATGACGTCTCAAGCACGCCATTCTTAGCTGGTGAGGTGATGACCGGCCAGTTAGTGACAGTTATCGACGTAACAGAGCGCGAGTCGTATCGCCAGCGGCTCGAAGAGAAAACCGATCAGCTCGAAGCCCTGAACCGCGTGGTTCGGCACGACATCCGGAACGATATGACCGTTATTTTCGGATGGGCCAAGATCCTCGAAGATCATATCGATGAAGACGGGGAAGATGCTCTGAACCGAGTGTTACAGAAGTCCCAGCACGTAATCCAAATCACAGAGGTCGCACGTGATTTCATTGAATCTCTTTCAGACGATGGAACTGCTGAATTGGAAGAAGTCAAACTCAAGCCGCTTCTGGACGCAGAACTCGCTGCAGTACGAGATTCGTTCCCGAGCGCTCAGTTTCAGGTAGCGGGTGAGCTCTCTGACGTGTCGGTACAGGCAAACGAGATGCTCTCATCGCTCTTTCGGAATATCCTCGAAAATGCGGTCCGACACAACGACAAAGAAACCCCTGAGATCACTGTTACCTGTGAAGAGGATCCTGAGAAAGTTCGTTGCCGGATTGCAGATAATGGACCTGGCATTCCCGACAACCAGAAAGAACAGATCTTCGGGAAGGGAGAAAAGGGCTTAGACAGTCCCGGATCTGGGATTGGTCTGTATCTCGTCTATCTCTTAACCGACCAATTCGGTGGCGACGTGTGGATCGAAGACAACAATCCTAACGGTTCAGTCTTCGTCGTCGAACTACCGATTCGTACGCCTCCGAATAAGGCGTCTTAGTGATATCCGTGCTGAGATTCGTTGCTAAAATTAGAGAACATCTGAGTTACTACGATTACGGCACCTGAACTCATTCTGTATGTCTCGTAGTATCCTCTTGACTGGAAACAATTTATTCAGTGGAATGATCGGTACGTGAGTCCCCTGTATTTAGCAATCAGTACGTATCAATCTCTGAGTATTTCGACAGAGCCCCGCGTTCTTATTCCCCAAGGGCACGGGCGATAGCTCCCACGATAACGAGTATCCCACCGAGAATGAACGTTCCCGGAATTGGGAGGACGAATACGATCACGCCCACAATCAGGATTAGTGATGATTTACGCATGAGGTTCCATTTCATTCTCCCGGTGGTTAACCATTGGGCCTGTTCCAGAGAGGTACTCAAAGACGGTTTCCGGAAACCTCGACTCGATAGGGAATTGTGGCTCTGTTGAAATCCTATTATTCAGACACATTATCGGCTGAAACACCCGGTCGATGAGAACCGCGTATTGAGCGTCGAGGATTCTACCAGCTCAAGGAGGTGTCCCGATATTCGTGCGAGATACAACGCGCGTATCTTGCACCTGAACTCTTTTCGGCGATGTACACCCGAATTTACGAGGAGATAGTGCGAGCTGATTGGGCCACACAACTTTCATACGAGTTGACTAGGTGTGTTCCGATATGGAGTCCGTCGCGTATCGAGACCAAATCTACGAGATATTTGCCGATCCGAACACCGAATTTGAGACTCAAATTAAGCAGGCACTCACTACGGGTACTGAATTTCTCGACCTCTCTGTGGGCTTTTTCACGCGTATTATTGACGGTACGCAGAAAATCCTTCACGCGACCGGAGATCACCCGTTGATCCAGCCCGGCGAGAGCTGTCCGCTCAACAAAGCGTACTGTCGTCGAACCATCGAAATCGATAGCCAACTCGCCATCGAAGACGCTCATGCGTCCCCAGAGATCTCCGACACCGCTATTGAGACGTTTGATTTAGGCGCGTACATCGGCGCAAAAGTCATCGTCGATGGTGAGGTGTATGGGACGGCGTGCTTTGCCGATACGGAGCCACGCGACGATCCCTTCGTTGACGCAGAGCGGTTCTTCGTTGAACTGGTCGCGCGACTCGGCGGGCAAGCCATCGAGCGACGACGATACGAACGAGAACTCACACAGCGCGAAGAACGGTTGAACGAACAGCGAGAGATATACCGAGCCGTCATCGACGCCAATTTCGACTCCGTCTTTCGCTTCGATACCGACGGAATGTTCACGTATGCCTCTGAAGGCGTCCGGGACCTGTTGGGCTATTCGCCGGCGGAACTGATCGGTCAACCGATAACGATCACCCATCCGGACGCACAGACCAGCGAGCGGGCGTTGAAAAATCGCTCACAGATACTGAGCGGGGAGCCGGCCGAAGCCCAAGATCTGCCACTAAAAACGAAATCGGGTGACATCGTCTACACGGATATTCGCGGTGTCCCAGTCTACGACGGGGGCGTGCCCGAGTCGGAACGCTCAGAGGACGACATCGTCGGGATACAGCTACTGATCCGTGATGCAACGGGACGTCGTCAGCGCGAAGGACTCATCAGCGTGATCAACCGAGTGCTCCGGCACAACGTACGAAACGAGATGACTGTGATCCGAGGGTGGGCCGATATGCTTGCCGAAGACATGGACGGAGAGCAGGCTACCAAAGCGACAGTTATCAGGGCAGCTGCGACGCGGTTGCTTGACCTGACAGAATCCGCACAGCAAATAGAGGAAAACCGCGATATTTCGCCCGAGTTGGAACCGACGGACATCATGCCGCTGGTCGATCGTATCGTCACTGAGTGTGAAACACGGTATGCGGATGTCTCAATAACTGTTGACGCGCCGGACAAAGCGATCGCGGAGACGCTTCCACGCGTCGAAGTGGCGTTATTTGAACTTGTGGACAACGCCGCGAAGCATGGGGGGAGTCCTGCATCTATCGAAATTGATGTGCATGTGTCCGATCTGCAGGTAATCTGTCAAATACGCGATGACGGACCGGGACTTCCGAATACAGAACGGGGTGTCTTAGAGACAGGCGAAGAGACACCACTCGTCCACGGACAGGGGCTTGGACTGTGGCTGTGTTATTGGATCATCACAACGTTAGATGGGAAGATCGAAGTCACAGAATTCGATCGAGGGACAACAATCGAGGTTCATCTGCCGACACCATAACGGGAGTAGAGAGAACAAGAACAGCTTAGACAACTTTTAAGATCGTTATTGAGCAATTCACATACCATTCCATAGAGTCGGGCGAACGCTGCGGTGGATGAGTCCAACTGACCCGCTCATACCGTCGTTTGGCTCTGTTGAAATCTTCAGGTCTGACACGACACCTCTGCTGAATAGAGAGCGCGAGTCGGTCGTGAGTGAGTGGTGTCAGTCGGGGTGATCTGTCGTCACACCTTTATGACCGAGAAACCGCAAGAATTCTCCGATCAGAGTATGACCGACTATCTCGGTCTGTCTCGGCGAGATGTAGGGGCTGGCCTCGCTGCCGGTGGGTCGGCGTTCCTCGCTGCCGTTCTGGTTAACCTCTGGAACTTCGTTCAGACGTTCAGGGCCCGAGGGTTCGACTCCGTGAGCCTAGCGGAGTATCGCACGGGAGTGGGTGAGATCATCTTCCTCGGGATGATCGTCACACCGGTCGTCGCGCTCCTCGTAACGGCCGTCGTTTGGCGTGTGATGATGCCAGATGAACCAGACCCGCGCTACGGTGCCGTTGCAGGTATCGTTTCAGCGATCGGGTCGCTCTTCATATACGCAGTTTTGCTGGGCATTATGCTCTCTCTGAGTCAGAGTTCCGCTGGCGGACTCGGTGGTGGGGTCTCCGAATTCCTGTTCCTTACTGCTCTAATCGCTCTATTCGGGAGTGTGATTGTTCTCTCTGTTATCGCCCCAATAGGGGCTACTGTGGGATACGGATACGAATGGTACTTGACCAGACGGTAGAACTACCCATTTGCGGACAATTCCCGATCGTTCCGTTTTCGCCGTGCTGTACGTCGCTTAACGACTCGACCGGCACGTCTTTGATTCTGAATCTATACTCTGTACCTCGCACGGGGTTTCTGACACAATGTAGGTAGATCGGTACTGTGTGTTGGTATGTGGATCACCTGTACTGACCGCGACCGGGGCAGAATATATCACTTTCTGAGGATTTCAACAGAGCCGTTATTTTGGAGATCCTCCCGGACGCCGGATCTCGGCTATATCAGACCCTTCTTCAGCATAGAACGGAATCTGGTCACCCTGTTCGATCTCCCACTCCTCCGCGAGTGGACGCGAGATCGTCACCGTGACACTCCCGTCTCCTTCCTGTGCGGTGCGACAGTCGGCGAACCGGCCCTGAATGCCCATATTCCTTCACCAACCGGTTGAGGTATAAATCGGCAGAACCCACCAGAGTCTCTTAGATACGCCGAGAAACCTCCTTATTTTCTGTGACTTAGGCGCCGGCGTCGCGACGTGCACGTGTCGGGCCGACGGATCGGTTCGGCTGTCGAAGGCATGAACGACGACGAGCGGGACTCTGAGAAAGAGCCCGACGACGGCGGGAAGCGGTGGACAGACTGGTCGAACTACGGAGGGGAGACATGACCGCAGACGATGCGGAAATCGTCCTCCGCGGCGACGCGGAGACGACGGCGCAGCTCCGGGACGACCTCACGGAGATCGTCGGTGTTCGCGACGACGTGATCCGCGAGGAGCGACCCGGCGGGAGACTCGCCGGGATCCTCACCCGCGTGCGGGGAGCCGTTGCGTGAGCTGGGACCCGGACGGGATCGTGGTCGGAGAGGCGTTTCGCGAGTACGTTGTAGTCCTTCGAGAGACGAGTAACTACGCCCCGGGCGGCGAAAACGCCCGTTCTCAGAACATGACACAGACACTTAGCGGAAGCTACGGAGGAACGGTATGAACATCAAGAAGACGGGACTCGCTGCGCTGCTGGCGCTGACGGTCCTCACGCCGATGGTCGCGATGCCGGTCGCGGCGGCCGGCGGGATCGGCTGGGGTTCGGACGCGAAGACGCCGAACCCGGCGATCGAGACCGAGGTGACGGTCGACGAGTGGTCGAACGCGGACTTCGACAGCGCGCTCGAGTACTACGACGACAGCGGCGAGGCGGCAAACCTGCCGGCCTCGCTGAACGAGTCGAACGACAACCCGGTCACGCTGACGGCGACCGACATCGACTTCGACGAGCGTAACGAGTTCCCCCGCCTCGACGCTGAAGACGGCGAGAACTCCGCCTCGGCACTCGACTCGAGCGAGTGGACGACCTCGGGCGCGACCGTGAGCGACACAACCACGACGCCGGGCGTCGACGCGCTCGGCTACGTCGGGTCGGCGACCTCCGACTCGGCGACGTACAGCAACGTGATTTGTAACCAAATGAGAGTTTCCTCGATAACAGTCATTCAGTAGTGGATGATATACCACTAAGGTATGATCCATTCTGAATATTGGGATTGACAAAATAACGGTCAATACCAACTGAAGAACAACCACGAGTCAGGGCGCGATGACGGGGGGAGGCTAACCAAAAATCCGTGATATAGAGAGGGTGCGTGGAAATTACGGTTGAACCATACTGCTACAGAGGGTTCTAACTATTGAGAGTTAGGACGGAATTAGGTGGCTGGGGAGTTCCCGGCCCCTAACACGCCACGGCCAAAGACCGTGGACGTTGTAGGTGGGCCAACACGGATTTGAACCGTGGACCTCCCGGTTATCAGCCGAGCGCTCAACCTGACTGAGCTATTGGCCCAGGTGAGCGCATTCGTTCGTTGCGCTGGTAGGATTTTAAGGGTTTCCTTTCGCGAATCGACCGCAGTCAGCCGGTTTCAGATTCCGTCGGAAACGGCTCACGCGGAGGGGAGAGCGCGTCGGAGGCGGGGCGTCAGTCTGATCGGTCCGGTTCCTCGTCTTCGACCGTGAAATCCACGTCGACGACGTCGTCCGCGTGGTCCGGATCGTCGAACCGGTCGCCGTCGGAGGCGTCGCTAGGGCCGTCGCCGGTGGACTCCTGGCCGTCGAAGTCGCCGCCGCCACCGAACTCGCCTTCGTCGAAGTTGCCGCCGCCGAACGCGCCGCCGCCCATCGTGAATCCGGTGCCGGCACCGTCGCCGTCGCCGCCCGGGAACCCGCCGATGTAGACGTTACCGGTGGTGAACCCGTTGGTCTCGCTGTCGAGGTACGGGATCACGACGTACTTCTTGAGGGCCATGCGGATCGGGACCCGCGAGAGCGGGAGCGCGAGCAGGAACCCGACCGCGTCGGTGACGAGTCCCGGCGTGAGCAGGAACGCGCCGGCGGCGATCAGGAGGCCGCCGTCGAGCAGTTCGTCGGTCGGGGGCTCGCCGCGGGCCAGCTTGCGCTGGACCCGCGCGAGTGTCGCGCGCCCCTCGGCACGCAGCAGGAGCATCCCGAGGACGGCCGTCAACACGACGAGCGCGACCGTGATCGCCCACCCCAGCCGCGTCGCGACGACGATCAGGAACAGCGCGTCCACGAGGGGGACGACGAGGAGCAGCGCGAGCAGCGTTCGCGGGCGCATACCGTCGCCTTCCCGCCGGGGACCCATAGCCCTTTTCGTCCGGGGTTCCCGCGACTCCCGCCTCCACCGATCTGCGACCGCCACGGCTTTGACCGGTCGGTTCGAGCCGACCGTATGGACATCGTCGGCGCGCTCGGCCGCGATCCCCCGGACCGCGAGTCGCTGCCGCGGTGGCTCGCCCCGCTCCCGAAGGCGCTGGAAGACGTCGCCTTCCGATTCGTCTGGGTCATCGTCGCGATCAACCTCCTCGGCACCGCGTTCGGATTCTGGTACTACCGGTTCCAGTTCCGCGAGCTCCCGGTCGAGATGTGGGCGTTCATCCCCGACAGCCCCGGCGCGACGCTGCTGATCGCGCTCGCGCTCGCGGCGTGGGGGCTCGGCCGGACGAGCGACACGCTCGCGACGCTCGCCTTCTTCGGGAACGTCAAGCTCGGGCTCTGGACCCCGTACGTGCTCGTCGCCTTCTACCCGGCGTTCCTCGCGAACTCCGGGCCCGCGATGTACGCGTTCCTGTTCGTGAGCCACCTCGGGATGGTCGTACAGGCGTTCGTGCTCCACCGGATCACCGACTTCCCGCTGAAGGCGGTGGCGGTCGCGGCCGCGTGGTACACCGTCGATCTGCTGATGGACTACTTCGTCCCCGTGATCGGCGAGGTGACTCACACGTCGATCCCCTACCCCGACGCCGAGCCGTGGTTCACGACGACCGTGCTGCAGGTCGCGGCGGCCGGCGCCGTCGCACTCACCGTGATCCCGCTGTTCTGGGCGCTCGCGACGCGGGTCGCCACGCTCCGGCTCCGGCTTCGCGACGCGGGCGGGGGTGTCTGACCTCGCGAGATCGCCGACGGCGTCTCCCGTTTAAGTCCCTGCGGGCCGTCGAGTACGTCATGAGCGCGTACGAGCGGATCGCGGACCTATCGGTGACGATCGAGTCGGTTGAGCGCCGACGGTACACCGGCGAGACGACGAGCGGCTTCGAGCGCACGACCACCGAGTTCCGCCTCACCGGGGACGGCGTCATCGGTCGCGGCGAGGACGTGACCTACGAGACCGAGGACCACGACGCGCTCGTCGGGACCGACCCGATCGACGTCGAGGGCGAGTGGACGATCGACGAGCTGTCGGCGCGCCTCGACGAGATCGACCTGTTCGCGCACAAGCCCCCCGAGCGGGAGTACTTCCGCAACTACCGCCGGTGGGCGGTCGAGAGCGCCGCCCTCGATCTGGCGCTCCGGCAGCGCGAGGAGTCGCTCGGCGAGTACCTGGAGGTCGAGCCCGACCCGGTCCGGTTCGTCGTCTCGACGCGGCTCGGGGAGCCGCCGACGACGGACCGCGTCGAGGAGCTGCTCGCGCTCGACGACGAGTTGGAGTTCAAGCTCGACCCGACGCCCGACTGGCCGGAGGAGGCGTTCACGGCTCTCAGGGAGACCGACGCGGTCCGGATCCTCGACCTGAAGGGCTGGTACGAGGACACCGACGTCGACGTCGAGGCCGACCCCGAACTGTACCGGGACGTGTTCGCCGCGTTCCCGGCCGCGATCGTGGAGGACCCGGCGTTCACGCCCGAAACCCGCCCGCTCGTCGAGCCGCAGGCCGACCGGCTCTCATTCGACTACCCGATCGACGGCGTCGAGAGCCTCGAATCGCTTCCGGTCGAGCCGGGGTGGTGTAACGTCAAACCCTCTCGGTTCGGCACCCTCGAGTCGCTGTTCGAGACGATCGCGTACTGCGAGGAACGCGGGATCGACCTGTACGGCGGCGGCCAGTTCGAACTCGCCAGCGGCCGGACCGCGATCCAGACGCTCGCCGCGCTGTTCTACCCCGACGGGCCGAACGACGTGGCTCCCCGGCCGTTCAATGACCCCGAGGCGTCGCCGCCGTACCCGATGAGTCCGATCCGGCCCGACCGCGACGCCGTCGGCTTCGAGTTCTAGGGAGAGCGCCCCGTTGAAGTCCTCAGCGCGAACGGTTTCGGGAATCGGTAGTGCGGATCGACGGCAACGATTCAGGATTTAAAGCGCCGTGAGCGACGGCGACGATCGCTTATAAAGAACGATGCGGTCGGCGCGCCTGCGAGCGACCGCCATCGGCGGCCGCGAGCCAGCCCGCGAGGGACGCGGTGAGCGCTCGGAGAGCGCGAACCGCGAGGCTGGGGAGGTGTGAGGCTGTGCGGTGCGGTCGGGTGGGTGGGGCTCAACGGGGCAGTCGCCGGCGGCGTTGCCGCCGGCTGCCAGCGGCGCTTCGCGCCTCGCGGCTCGCGGCTGGGGCTTTGGCGGTGTTCTCCGCGTCGTCGATCACGGATAAACAGCCGACAGCGACACCGCTAGCCCACTTATAAATGACCACTCTCACGACGGACTACACCCACTCCCGCCGTCGTTCAGCAGAACCGTGCGTGGTGGGAGCTCCTTCTAGCGCTCGCGCTCGCTGATCCGTTCCGACGACCGCGACCCCCCGATGTCGCGTTCGGTCGCGGAGTCGTCCTCGGTCGCGGAGTCGTCCTCGGTCGCGGAGCCGAACCGGGACGCCGCGTCGGCCTCGCGCTCGCGGGCGTCTGCGATCCGCTGGGCGGCGTCGGCGAGCGCGTCGAGCGCGGCGAACAGCCGGTAGCTGAGGTACAGACCGACCGGTAGCGCGATCCCGACGAGAGCGCCGAGGAGGAGGTGTGCGATCACGAACGAGTAGACGAACGCGAGGAGCGAGACGACGGCCACCGCCGTCCCGACCGGCGTTCGGAGGGCTTCGGAGGGAGAGAGCGGGTCGTGCGCCATACGCGGCGCTACCGTCGCGGGCTACTTAAAAATAAACGCGAGCGGCGGTCGAGACCCGACCGTCGATCAGTCGTCGGCGGGGGCCGCGGAGTCGCCGGCGGAGACGCCGGTTCCGGGGCCGATGTCGATCCCGAGCTCGTCGAGCTTCTCGTCGGGGACGACGCCGTCGACCCAGTCGCGGGTCTCGTAGTACTCGGCCTTCATCTCGTCGAGCTCCGCGAGCTCGCCCTCGCTGGCGCCCGTGCCGGGGATGGCGTCCGGGTGCCCGTCGATGAAGCGGTTCGGAAGCGTGTCGTCCGCGCCGTCGAATCCGACGAGGTTGTTGTAGTAGCGCTCGAGGTTGTACACCCGCTCGCCGGCCTCGAACAGCTCGTCCTCGGTGACGTCGCGGCCGGTCATGCCGTTGTACTGGAGCACGTACTCCTCGATCCCCTCCGCGAACGCGCTGAACTTGCAGATGTCGAAGGAGTCGGAGACGGCGTGCAGGTTCTGGAAGGTGGCGGTGAGTTCGCCCTTGCCCTCCCACTCGTACGGGTCGACCTTCTCCGGGATGCCGAGGATCTCGGCGGCCGGCGTGTAGCCGCGCAGGTGGCAGGCGCCGCGGTTGGAGGTCGCGTACGCGATCCCCATCCCCTTCATGCAGCGCGGATCGTAGGCGGCCATCGTCTGGCCCTTGACGGAGAGCTTGTTGCCGTGAGCGTCCTTCGCGTCGGCGACGCGCTCGGGGCCCTCCGCGAGGAGGTCGCCGAGGTCCGAGGAGCGGTGGCCGATCTCGTCGATGAGGTCGATCATCGTCTCGGAGTCGCCCCAGTCGAGGTGGCCGACGCCGTCGAGCTTGCCCTCCTCGCTCATCTCCATCGCCATCGCCATCATGTTGCCGGCCTCGATGGTGTCGATGCCGAGGTCGTTACACCGCTGGAGCATGAGCGCGATCTCGTCGCGGTCGGAGTGGCCCGAGTTCGGTCCGAGCGCCCACGCGGACTCGTACTCGTACGACTCCGTGCGGACGTTCATGTCCTCGCCTTTGTGCGTGACGTCGACCTCGACCTCCTTCTTACACGCCACCGGACAGGAGTGACAGGTCGGCTCGTCGACGAGGATGTTCTCGCGGACGTTCTCGCCGGAGACGCGCTCCGCCTCGATGTCGACCCCCTCTGCCTCGTTGTACGCCTCGGTCGAGGTGTACTTCGCGTTCTTCGACGGGAGGCCGTCCATCTCCTCGGTCGCGTTCATCAGGACGTTCGTCCCGTACATCGAGAGCCCGCCCTCGTTGGGCGCGGTCACATCGGACTCCCGGATGACCTCCATCGACTGCTGGTACCCCTCCTGGAACGTCTCGGGGTCGGCCGGCTTCGGCATATCGGTGCCGCTCTTCACGACGACCGCTTTCACGTTCTTCGCGCCCATCACGGCGCCCGTGCCGCCCCGTCCCGAGGCGCGGTCGTCCTCGTTGATCACGCAGCCGTAGCGCACCTGGTTCTCGCCGCCCTGGCCGATCGCCATCACGGAGACGTCGCGACCGACCTTCCCGTCGACCTCCTCGCCGATCTGGTCGATCGTGTCGTGGACGCCCTGTCCCCAGAGGTGGGAGGCGTCGCGTACCTCGACGTCGCCGTCCTGGACGAACAGGTAGACGGGGTCGTCGCTCGCGCCGTCGAGCAGGATCCCGTCGAGCCCGGACCACTTGAGCCGCGCGCCGGACCAGCCGCCGTGGTGCGAGTCGGTGACCGTCCCCGTCAGCGGGGACTTGGTGACGAACGCGATCCGTCCGCTCATCACGGTCTGGGTCCCCGTGAGGGGCCCGGTCATGATCGCGAGCCGGTTGTCCGGCCCCAGCGGGTCGACGTCCGGGCCGGCGTCGAAGACGTACTTGACCCCGAGCCCGCGCGCGCCGATGTACTTCTCCGCGTCCTCCTCGTCGATTCCGCGGTAGTCGACCGCTCCGTCCCCGAGATCGACCTGTGCAACTCGGTCTCTGTAGCCGCCCATTTCAGTCATGTAATGCTCGTTCATTATAGAAGCGCCGTAGTGGGTTAGTTGTTCACCTCTCGACGTAGCCGATATCAGTTACGTCGACAACCCCGAGGTCGCCGCCGCGATATATAAGCGATAGAACCGAGGAACACGCCGAAAACCCCCGACAGAACGGCGTTTGCTCCACCTCCGCACGCTCGAGTCGGTGGCCGTGCTTCCGAGCGGTTTCGGCGAGAGCAGCGCGGGCAACGGTGTCGTCTCCGGACGCGTCACCCCGCGACCGCTCCGTGACGGCTAACTTCACGGGCCGCGAACGAGGGCGCGTGAACGGGACCGACCGCGAACGCGACGGCGGCGGCGACGGCCACTCCGACCGGGGGGTGCGAAGCGGCCCGCGGCTCGGTACCGCCGCGTTCGCGCTGGCGGTCCTCGTCGCGTCGGTGATCCCGGTGTCGTGGGTCGCGCCCGGCGGCGGGGCGGAGGGCGCGAGCGGCGGAGGCGGCGTCGGCGCCGCCGGACTCGTCGACGCGCTCCCCCTCGACGTCGGGCTCACCGACCCCTTCCACCTCGTCGGCTACGCGATCCTGACGGTTCTCGCGAGCCGCGCGATCGGCCGAGGTCGACGCGGGCTCCTCCTCGCCGCCGGCGCGGCGGTCGCGTTCGGGTTCGGGATCGAGCTCGTGCAGGCGCCGATCCCGTGGCGGTCGTTCGCGTGGCGCGACGCCGCCGTCAACGCGGCCGGGGCGGCGATCGGGTTGGTCGCTCTCGCCGCGACCAATGCGATCGGTGCGGTCGACGCGTCCCGGGCCCGGCGCTCGCAATGACGACACGGCTTTACGCGCTCGTCCGCTTCCTCCGGTAATGAGCAAGCCGAGCCCCGACGCGTACGAGCAGGGGCGCGGGATGGACGCGCACAACGCCGTGATGCGCGACATCCGCGCCGAGCGCTCGGAGACGTACGACCCGACCCAGCCCACCCGCGTGTGGATCGACGAGGACAACACGCCCGACGGGGTCGTGAACTCCCTCACGATAATCCTCAACACGGGCGGCTGTCGCTGGGCCCGCGCCGGTGGCTGCACCATGTGCGGCTACGTCGCGGAGTCGGTCGAGGGCGGCAGCGTGAGCCACGAGGCCCTCATGAACCAGATCGAGGTCTGCCTCGACCACGAGCGCGAGGAGGCGGACGAACCGGCCGAGCTGATCAAGATCTACACCTCCGGCTCGTTCCTCGACGAGCGCGAGGTGCCCGCGGAGACCCGGCGAGCCATCGCCGAGACGTTCGCGGACCGGGACCGCATCGTCGTCGAGTCGCTGCCGGACTTCGTGAGCCGGGAGAAGATCGGCGACTTCGCGGACCACGGGATCGCGACCGACGTGGCGGTCGGGCTGGAGACCGCGACCGACCGCGTCCGCCACGACTGCGTGAACAAGTACTTCGACTTCGCCGACTTCGAGGACGCCTGCGCGGAGGCGGCCGCCGCGGACGCCGAGTTCGACGCAGACGTGGGGATCAAGGCGTACCTCCTGATGAAGCCGCCCTTCCTCGCGGAGCCCGAGGCCGCCGCCGACATGATCGACTCGATCCGGCGCTGCGCCGACGTGGAGGGCTGTCACACCGTCTCGATGAACCCGACGAACGTCCAGCGCTACACGATGGTCGACGAGCTGTTCTTCGAGGGCGGGTACCGCCCGCCGTGGCTCTGGTCGGTCGCGCACGTCCTCGCGGAGACCGCCGACGTCGACGCCATCGTCGTCTCCGACCCGGTCGGGCACGGCTCCGATCGCGGCGCGCACAACTGCGGCGAGTGCGACGACCGCGTCCAGACCGCGATCAAGGACTTCGACAAGCGACAGGACCCGAGCGTCTTCGAGCAGGTGTCCTGCGAGTGCGAGGCGACGTGGGAGCTCGTGATGGAGGAGGAGACGAGCTACAACATGCCGCTCGCGCGGTAGCTCCGGCTTTCTCCCTCCGTCCGAAAGGGAAGCGATCGAGGGCGATTGCGATCACCTCACTTCGAAATACCGGAACGTTCGATCTATTCCGTACGAATCTTTGGACGGTATGAGCATGTGAATGCGGATCATACCGAACGATCAGGTCGAAAAAGACCCTTATACCTCCGGATACTGAGATGAACCATGAACGCAGACGCCAGCAGTTCCCGGTCAGACGTCGGCAGTCCCCGGTCCTCCCGCGGAAAGTCGGTCCTGTTCTGTGCGGAGTGCAGCTTCGAGAACCCCGTTTCCGAGGGGTGGCTCGTCGTCAGCGACGGCGACGAGCGCACTATCGTGTGCCCGGAGTGCGGCCACGTCGCCGACCACCGGACGGAACGGTCGGCTCCGGCGCCGCGGGCGGACTGAAAACGGAACCGGTCAGTTGTCCTCGGTGCCCCGCCACAGTTCACTCCCTCCCCGGCGCACGCTCTGACAACACCGGAATCGCGTCCAGTTTCTCGTCGTCGAGCGCGTCCCAGTCGATTCCCTCCGGGCGCGCGTAGGGCGTCTCGGTCCGAATCGTCCGTTCGGGAGTCACCACCAGATCGAGCGGTACGTCGTGCGCGTCGGGCGCAGGGAGGTCTGCCGGGTCGGCGATCGGTGATTCCGGGCCGTCGAGTACCGACAACCCGTGAACCGTGGTCGCCACGGCGGTCGCGTCGTCGTCGGACCGCGTTCGACTGCCAGAGGCGCGGAGCGCCTCGCTGTCGACGGCGCCGAGCTCGCTGAGTACGCCCCACTCTAAGTCGCTGTACCCCTCACCCTTCCCGATCCGGGCGCCGTCGGTCGTGACGCCCACGGAGCCGGCGATCACGAGATCGACGTGCGGCACGTCCTCCGGCGGGACCGGGGTCCCGTGCGCCGAGATACCCGAGACGGTGGTGGCGTCGTCGATAGCGGCGTCGTCGGCCTCGATCGCGTCCAGGTCGAGCCGGAGGAACGGGTCCGGGTCGCGGAGCCGCGGCTGGGCGACGTACACCGTCTTTCCGTCCCGGAGCGCGGCGCGCCGCACGGGGAGCTGTGGCGCGTCCGGATTGCACTTCAGCGTCGTCGCCGTCGCCCACGCGTCGGTCTCAGTCAGGCGGTCGCACGCCGCGTCGGCGCCCGCGAAGTTCGGGATCCGGTCGTGAGGCGGAAACGGGAACCGGGCTTCGCCGCGCTCCTCGAAGGCGTCCCAGACGGCCTCGCGGACGGCCTGTTTGTCCATGATCGAAACAGGAAGCGCACCGACAAGTACTCCTCGACCCGGCGTCCGTCGCGCTTTCACCTCTCGATCGGTGAATTACCGGGATGTTTATATATCAGATGGGTGTGAAATCATCTATGCTCGAAGACGGACTCTCGTATCCCGTTCGCGGTGACTGGATCGGACGAATCATCATCGGGGGCGTGCTGGGCTTCCTCTCAGTGCTTCTCCTTCCGGCGTTCGTCATCGTCGGGTATCTCGTTCGCGTGCTCGAACAGACGATCGGCGGAGCGGACGTGCCGCCGGAGTTCGACGAGTGGGGCGACCTCCTAATGAAGGGGGTAATCGGGTCGGTGATCACCCTCGCGTACACCATCGTCCCGCTGATCGTGTACACGGTCCTCGTGACGGTCGTGTTCGGGGCCGGCGCCGGCGTCGGCGGGGACGCGGGTGCGCTCATCGGGATCGTCGGCTTCCTGCTCGCGCTGGCGTTCATCCCCGTGCTGTTCCTCATTTACTACGCGGTCCCGGCCGGTCTGACGGCGTACGCGGCCCGCGGCGAGATGGGCGCCGCGTTCGACATCGACCTGCTGAAGCCCACGCTGTTCAGCACGGAGTACCTCGTCGCGGTGCTGATGCCCATCGTCGTCGCGATGATCACGTGGATCATCACGGCGGTGCTCTCGGTGACGGTCATCGGCCTCCTGCTCGTTCCCTTCGTCCAGTTCTACGGACAGGTCGCCGTGTTCCGGATGTTCGGCTCCGCGTTCGCGAGCGTGAACGACCGGATCGACACGGAGTCGGCCGGTAACGACGCCGGTGCAGTCGGCGGCGACGACCTCGCGTACTGAAACCGCCTCGGCGACGACTGCCGACGCGTCTCGCGACGCGCCTTTTAAACCGCTCAACCGCTCACGTACGGATATGTTCGAAGACCGGCCGGACCGCGACGCCGAGGTCGTCCTCGTGGGACGCTCGAACGTCGGCAAGTCCACGCTGATGCGCGAGCTGACGGGCCACGACTTCTCGACCGGCGGCAAGCCGGGGGTCACCCGCCAGCCGAACCACTTCGACTGGGCCAGCGAGAGCTTCATGTTCACGGACCTGCCCGGGTTCGGGTTCATGTCCGGCGTCGAGGAGGAGCACCGCGAGGCGATCAAGACGAACATCGTCCGCTACTTGGAGGAGAACGCCGACTCGATTCTGGCGGGCGTCGTCGTGATGGACGGGAAGGCCGCCGTCGACATCATCGACCGCCACGCCGAGCGCGGGAACATTCCACACGACGTGGAGATGTTCGGCTTCCTGGAGGACGTCGGCGTCGAGCCCATCGTCGCCGTCAACAAGACCGACAAGATCGACGACCTCGACGAGCGGCTCGACGAGATCTGTGACCGGCTCGGGCTGTACCCGCCGTGGCAGCAGTGGTCCGACCGGATCGCCCCGATCTGCGCGAAGCGCGGCGATATCGAGGCGTTAGAGGAGTGTCTCCGGACCCGGTTCCACGAGCACAACCGCGACGACCTGCTGAAGTTCGTCGCGTGAGGATCCGCCTGCTCTTTTAACCCGTTCGGCGGCGATGGAGCCGTATGAACGCCCGTCCCGTCGCGGCGCTCGGCGTCGCGCTCACGACGTTCCTCGCCGTCGCCGCGCTGCTCACCGACCTCCTCGCGGCTCGGATCGCGTTTTCCGCGATCGTCGGGCTCCCGGTCGGGCTCGTCGCCGGCGCCATCGCCGGAATCGAGACGTGGGCGCGCCTCTGGCGCTCCCCGCGGGCTCGACCGCTCCTGCTCGCGGTCGCCGCGTTCGGCTACGCGCTCCTCGTCGCCGCCGCGGTCTCCTACGCGATACCCCCGGCTCGCGGTCTCGTGAGCGTCAGTACGGTCGTTCCGTTCGCCGTCGCCTGCGCGGTCGCCGCGTTCCTCCTTGCTCGCCGGTACGCCGACCGGATCGCGTGACCGGTGGGAGAGGCAGGCGATCGTCGCCCTCAGGCGAACACGACGAACCGGAACAGCCACAGCGTGACCATCCCGACGCCGATGGTCGCCGTTACGTTCTCCGTACGCCACGCGACCGCGCCGGCGACGACGCCGGCGATCAGTCGCTCGTCGACGAGCGTGGCCGCGACCGAGGGGCGAATCGTCACGAGGTCCGGGAGCACGAGCGCCGCGAGCACCGCCGGCGGAACGTATCGGAGGGGGCGTTTGATCCGGGATGGCACCTCGTCGATCCGCCCGAACAGGTGGATGAAGGAGAGCCGGAACCCGTACGTCGCGAGCCCGATGAGGAGGATGGCGAGCCAGATCCCGAGCGAGCCGCCGAAGAGGGCGGACCCGCCCGTCACTCGCCGAACACCTCCGTCAGCAGGCCGACGGCGATGCCGGAGACGGCTCCCGTGAGCAGCCCGAGGTTCAAGGGGAGCCCCGCGGCGACGACCGCGACGGCTCCGCCGGCGACGCCCGCAGCGGTCGTCGGTCGGTCCTTCATCGCAGGAACGAGGAGCGCGAGGAACACCAGCGGGACCGCGAAGGTCAGCCCCCACGCGTCGGGGACGCTGGCGCCGACGACGACGCCGATCACCGTCCCGATCTGCCAGACGACCCACAGCGCCGCGGCCGCGCCGAGGTAGTAGCGCCACCGGCTGCGCTCCGGGTTCGCCTCGAACTCCGCGACCGAGAGCGCGTACGCCTGATCGGTGAGCAGGTACGCGAGGCCCGCCCGGAACCTGCGGCCGTAGTCCGCGAAGTGCGGCGCGATCGAGGCCGAGTACATCACCATCCGGACGTTGATCACGACCGCGGTGCCGACCACGACCGCGAACGGCGCGTTCGACCCGATCAGATCGATCGCGGCGAGCTGAGACGCCCCCGCGAACACGATCACCGACATCCCGACCGCCTCCGCGAGTCCGAGCCCGGCGTCGACGGCGGCGATGCCGGCGACCAGCGCGAACGGAGCGATGCCGAGCAGCAGCGGCGACACGTCTCTGACGCCGGCCCGGACGTCGCCGGCGGAGGGATCGTCGCCGGGATGATCGCCGGCGGAGGGATCGTCGCCGGGATGATCGCCGGCAGAGGGATCGCCGTCGGCGAGGTCTCCGTCCACGGTCACTCTCGCGGGTAGACGGGCTCGTCGTACTTCGACGCGAGGTGGTCGGCGTGTTCCAGCTTCGCGTTCGCCTTGCGGAACGTGCCGAGCAGCGAGTGGATCTCGCGTTCGGTCGGGTGCGCGCGCCCGAGCAGCCGGCGCATCAGCAGTGCGTTCTTCTCCCGTACGTGTTCGCGCTGACCGGTGGCCTCGAGGAAGTCGCCGAAATACTCGTGGAAGCGCTCCACGTCGGCCTCGGGGGCGCGCGTGACCGCGGTGTCGGGGAGCTGGGTCTCGCCGACGGTGAGATCGCGGAGCTCGTACAGCAGGACCGTGGCGGCCTGCCCGAGGTTCAAGACGGGGTAGTCGTCGTCGGCCGGGATCGAGCACACCTCGTCGAGCCGCGAGAGCTCCTCGTTGTTGAGTCCGCGTCCCTCTCGGCCGAAGACGATGGCGGTGGGCGCGTCCACGGTCTCCAGCGACGTTCGCAGTTCCGTGGGCGTCTTAAACGGGTACCGCTCGTGGCTCTGGTCGTCCTCGCCGGTGATCGCGGTGGTGCCGACCGTGTGGTAGTTCGCGACGATCTCGTCGAAGGTCACCTCGTCGGCGTTCGGGAGCACGTCCTCGCGGGCGTGGCCGGCGAATCCGTACGCCTCGCCGTCCTCTTTCAGTTCCGGCGGATCGACCAGCTTGAGGTCCGTGAGCCCGAAGTTCTTCATCGCTCGGGCGATGGTACCGACGTTTCCGGGCGTCTCCGGCTCGACGACGACCACGACCGGCTTGCGGCGGGTCTGCGAGTCGGCGTCGGTAGCGGCGTCGGTGTCGGGGCTATCGGCGGTCGCGTCGTCGGTGCGGTCGGCGCCGTCGCCCTCGTCGGCTCCGCTCATCGGTTCGACGGGTAGTCGGTCGAGAGATCGACGTCTTCGAAGTCGTCCTCGCTCAGCTTGTCCTCTTCCTCGTCGTCCGTCTCGCCGGCGAGTTCGAGGATGTCGATCCGGTCGCCGTCGAAGTCCTGCTCGACGCGCTCCTGGATGTCCTGCTGGTCCGGTAGGTCCGGAAGTCCGTCGGGGTCCTCCTCGACGTGCTCGACGGAACCGTACCCCTCGGGAGCCTCGTTGCCCGCGGCGACCCACTCGTGGAACCGGTCGCCGAACTCGAGGGAGCCGGCGTGCTCGCTGCCGCCCTCCTCGCGGAACCAGTAGATCAGGTCCGGCTCGTGTTCGGGACAGAGCAGTACCTCCCCCTTCGGCTCGCCGTAGACGATCTCGGCCTGATTACAGCGGTGAACCTCCGCCTCGCCGTGTTCGAGGTAACAGACGTCGCAGGGCTCCTCGACGAGGCTGACGAGCCTGACGAGGCGCTCCCGGGGCTCCTCGGGGATCTCGTCGAGGGGCTTCAGCTCCTCGTCGTCGGTGAATATCTCGTCCTCGTCGAACCGCCATCCGCGGAGGCCGACGCTCACTTTCGCCATGCGCGAGGTTACGCGAGGCGCGGATAAAAGCGCGTCCTTCCGGGGACGAACGCCCCGTTCGCGAGGCATATACGGGCGCGGTCCGTACCCCCGTCAATGCGACGACGGAAAGTTCTCGCGGCGGCGGGTGTCGCGTCGATCGGCGGGCTCGCGGGCTGCGGGGGGAGCGCGCCGACGGCAGACGAGGGGGGCGGGAGCGGCGACGACGGGAGCGGCGACGACGGGAGCGGCGACGACGGGAGCGGCGACGACGGGAGCGGCGACGACGGGAGCGGCGACGGCAGTGACGGAGACGACGAGGCGGGTGGCGACGGCGAGACCGACACCGTCACCGACGACCTCCCCTCCGACTGGCCCTCCGGGAGGTACGCCGACTACGACGCGACCACGGTCACGGTCCGAGACGCCGAGGGCGACGATCTGGGTGCGGTGCGGGCCGCGATCGCAAGAACGGGGGACGACCGAGGCCGCGGCCTCAGCGACGCCCCCTCCCTCCCCGAGAACGCCGGGATGCTGTTCGTGTTCCCGGAGCCGCGCGACTCGCTGACGTTCATCATGCCGGACATGGACTTCGGGATCGACATCGTCTACGTCGACGCTGAGAGGACGATCACTCGGATCCACAACGCGCCGGAACCGGGACCGAACGAGGACGGGAGCGAGCAGGAGTACGACGGCTCGGGCCAGTACGTGCTGGAAGTTCCTTACGAGTGGACCGACAGGCGGGGCGTCGAGGTCGGTGACTCGCTGGCGTTTGAGCTTTGACATCCTCCCGCGCCTGAAGACGCGGGAATCCCACGGTACCGCACCGCTGAGTTGGGATATTATGGTTCGCGGTTAGCAACCTGTTCTCGTGGGGCGAAACGGCCCTCACTACGGTCGAACAAGTGAACCGCTGGCTGTGCCAACCAGCCGTTATCCCTATCGCCGCCATCCGTGGCGAGACTCGGGAGTACCTTTTGTCGAATGTTCTCCGCACCGTTCACGTCCGCGTTCGCAACCGTATTGCACTTCTCACATACGTACAACCCACGTTCGACACGCTGGTTGTCATCCGTGTGACCACATGCTGAACACGACTTCGACGTATCGCGTTCCGACACCAATTCCACGTCGATGCCTTCGGCTTCCGCCTTGTAGTCAACTAGCGCCGTGAAACGGTCAAACGCCCATCCGTGCAAATCAAGATTACCGTGGTCGCCCCAATTCCGAGACTCGCCGTTCTCGTCGTCCTCTCGGATCCCGCCGAGGTCGCCAACGACAAGAGTCCCGACATCTCGTTCGATGCACTCCTCGACAATCGCTTTCGAGAGCGCGTGCAAGAAGTGTGTCCGACGACCAGTCCGCGTCCGGTCAAGACGGGTGGCCTCACGAGACGAGGAATCGTCGCACTTAGCCTTCTTCTTCGTGAAGTAGTATTCGTCCTCTTTGAGTGCGCCACCGGGATACAACACCGATTCACCGCCGAACGAGACGGCGGCGAAGTTGCAAATCCCGAGGTCAACACCGGCCACTTCATCGCCCGGTGGTTCCGGGTCGATGACGGTGCGACAGACGAATTGAAGCCGCCACTCGTCGCGCTTGTAGATCGCGCGAACCTGTTGAATGTCCCACTCGGTCAGGTCAACATCCGGGCGAGTCTGGTACTCACACAAAATGAAGTCTGAGCGGTGTTCTTTCAGGTTGCGGCCTTTCGAGAGGCGGACACGAGTGAACTGTGCGTCGTGCTTGAAGCCAGCCGCTTTGAACGACACGGTTGAACGTGGGTGGGAGTCTCCGTGTTTGCGGTAGCCGGGCGGTCGGGCACGGTCGTCGCCGTTCCGACGCTTGCCGAACCAACCGTTGAACGCTTCAGCGAGTTCTTCGAGAACGCGCTGACTGGATTGAGAATGTAAGCCCGTGTAGCGTTCGTGGCTTTTGAGTTCGGCTTTGAGTTCCCCGTCATCGGGGATCTCGCCCGTTTCATCCCACTGTTCTTGTGTATAGTAGCGACCGACGTTCCAGAGTTTTGAGGCGGCCCATCCGAGTTGGTTGAGGTCGTCACGAACCTGTTGCTGATTCGTGATAGTAGCCTCGAAGGTTCGGATGGTTCGACTCATTTTCTGGCTTCATAACTGGTTATGAGTGCTGTTTTGTTAATAGTGGTGGTTGCCGTGGAATATCCGGCCCTGCTATCGCCGGTGGGTTGTGCAGGAGTTGTCGGATTCATCCTGCGCCTAAAGGCGCAGGTATTCTCCTTGATTCTATATAAGTCGTGATCGTCGTCGGATCTCCGGCCGTTTATTTATAAATGGTACTTGACGGAGCGACCGTGAACATCGCCAAAGCCCCAGCCGCGAGGACGGGGCAGGCGACGCAAGCACTGGAGGGAGTGAGTGAAGCGAACGACCGAAGCGCACAGCGAGCGTGCGCCGTCCTCGCGGCTGCCCCTTCGAGTCCATCCCCACGGCACCACAGCCTCACACCTCCCCAGCCTCGCGGCTCCCTTCGCTTCGCTCCGGTCGCCGCGTCCCTCGCGCGTGCTCCTCGTGGCCTCTCGGCCACTCGGAGGCACGCGCCACCGCACCGCCGGTGATTTATAAACGGTTGTCGCCACCGATCCCCCGGCGAGCGCGTCGGGTACTCGTCCCGTTTATGTCGCTCGCGCCCGTGGTGAGCGTATGCGAAACGTGGACGCCGCGGGGCTCGGGATCGGCGACGACCACCCTCCCCGGATCATGGGCGTGCTCAACGTCTCCGCGGAGTCGCCGTACGACCCCAGCGTGTACGACGACCCCGGCGAGGCCGCCGAGTACGTCGACGAGGAGCTGATCGGCGAGGGCGCCGACATCGTCGACGTGGGCCTCGAATCGGCCAACAAGGACCTGGACGTGCTCTCGGCCGAGCAGGAGCTGGATCGACTCGATACCGCGGTCGAGACGCTGGAGTCGACCTCGGGCGACGCCGTCTGGTCGATCGAGACGCGGTATCACGAGGTCGCCGACGCGGCGCTCTCGCAGGGGTTCGACATGGTCAACGACATCTGCGGCTTCGCCGACCCCGAGATGCCTCGCGTCTGCCGCGAACACGACGCGGCGGTCTCCAAGATGGCCTCGCCGCCGGATCTGGAACGACCGGGAGCCATCGAGGACGTCGACGACATCTACGAGGCGCTGTCGATGAACGGGTTCACCGACAAGACGATCCTCGACCCCGCCTTCGGCGGCTGGTCGGAGGCCAAAACGCACGCGGACGACCGCGAGACGTTCCGCCGCCTGCGGGAGTTCCGGGGGTACGGCCGCCCGCTGCTCGTCTCGATCAACCGCAAGAGCTTCCTCAAGACGATCGCGGGTCGGAGCACCGAGGAGGCCCTCCCCGTGTCGCTCGCCGCCACCTCGATGGCGGTCGAGCGCGGCGCCCACGTGATCCGCACCCACGACGTGGCCGAGACGCGCGACGCGGCGCTGGTCGGCGCCGAGTTCGCCCGGGACCGGGTCCGCTCGGTGGGCGGGGCCGAAGCCGGCGAGGTCGCCGTCGAGGAGCTCGACGTGACGACCGTCCGAGAGGCGGAGCGCCACCTCGACCGGCTCGACGCCGACCGGTCCGTCGCCGGCGACGCGGTCGTCCGCACCTACGAGCTGCGCGGGCTCGCCGACGAGGCCGTCGGCGCGCTCCGGGCGGCGACCGCCGAGTCCGGCGTCGGCGCGGCGTTCGCCCTCGCCGGCTCCGCCGCCCACGAGGCCGCGGTCCAGCCCTCCGCCACCGACGGGGGGAAACCCGACCGCACCGGTGCCGACGGCGGAGCCGGGCTCCTCGTCGGAACGCCGGCCGGGCTGTCCGCGGTTCGATCGTCCGTTTCGGGCGTGTCAGCCGCGCTCGACGCGGGACTGGAACCGATCGATAACACTTCCAAGTAAGAGAAAGTTTATGCCGTCGTGCAGACAACCCGTTCAGTGGACGCCGGAGGGGCACGCGGGTAGGGGTACTCTGTGCTACTCCGGCCCATACCATATTCTACCCCGCCAGCGGCTGCGCCGCCCGGCGTCAGGGTCGAGACGCGGTGTCGGCGCGTCGACAGTGAGGGGGAACCAATGAACTTCGAGACCTTCGAACCCGTTTACGAGGCGATCCTCGCCGACTTCGGCTTCGACCGGGCGGCCGACGAACGCGCTCGCGACCTCGCCGCCGATATCGCGACCCCGTTCCCCCTCGACCGACTCGGCGACTGGCGCGGCGAGACGGTGGCGGTGGCGGGCGCCGCCCCGTGCCTCAGCGACGAGGTCGAGGTCGCCCGCGCCGCCGACGTAGTGGTCGCCGCCTCCACCGCCGCCGACGCCCTCCGCGACCGGGGGGTCGCCGTCGACTGCATGGTGACCGACCTGGACAAGAACCCCGACACCGCGGCCGAACTCACCCGCGAGGGCGTTCCGGTCGCGGCCCACGCCCACGGCGACAACGTCCTCGCGGTCCGCGAGTGGCTCCCCCGGTTCGCAGACGAGGCGACGCTCGCGACGACGCAGGCGGCCCCCGTCGGCCCGGTCCGGAACCTCGGCGGGTTCACCGACGGCGACCGCGCCGCCTTCCTCGCCGACCACGTCGGCGCCGGGCGCCTCGTCTTCCCGGGGTGGGATTTCGACGACCCGAACGTGAACCCGATGAAGGCGCGGAAGCTCGACTGGGCCGCCCGCCTGCTGCGGTGGCTGGAACGCCGCCGCGACGAGCGGTTCGGAGTTCTCGACGGGCGTCGCGGGGAGCTCGACGACGCGCTCGATCCGCTTCTTCGGGGACGCGACGGGTAGTTCGAGGGGGAACGGAGGGAGTTACCTGACCCGACCCTTCGGCAGCAGCTCCGCGCGGTCGCGGGCGTCGAGCCACTCGACCAACTGAACGAGCTGGTCGCTCGCGGCCTCGAACAGTCGCTCCGCCTTCTCTTCGGTTACGTCGGTCGGGTCGCCGAACGCCCCGTTCGCGGAGTTGTCGATCGAGTCGTAGAACGTCCGGGCGCCGTGGACCACCGCGTCCGACTCGTCGAGGTGGACGAGCCCGTCGTCGCGGGCGTCCTCCAGCCGGTCCGCGTCGACCAGCTCCGGGGCGATGTGGGTGATCATCGCGGTCTCCTTCGGGCCGGCGTGCGGACCGTTGTGCTCGAATAAGTCGTCGACGAGGTCCGGGATCGACTCGTCCCACATCCACTCGATCGCGTAGGCCGTCTCGTCCTCGTGGAGCCGGCGCCCGACCTCCCGGAGGTGCTGGACGTTGCCGCCGTGGGCGTTCACGAACACGACGCGGTCGACGCCGTGATACGCGAGGTTCCGCGTGAACGACTCGACGTAGTCGCGGAACTCCGGCGGGTCGACCCACATCGTCCCCGGGAACTGCCGGTGGTGCGGGCTGACGCCGACGGTGACCGTGGGGGTGCGAACGGCGCCGGTCTCCTCGGCGGCCGCGGTCGCGAGCGCCTCGGCGATCAGGTGGTCGGTCGCCAGCGGCAGGTGCGGTCCGTGCTGTTCCGTGGAGCCGAGCGGGACGAGCGCGACGGATCCGTCCGACAGCGCCTCCCCGAGCTCCGGCCACGTGTGATCGGCGAGATACACATCTGACCTCGGGTTCGTGGACGTATGAAACCCGCTTTCTCGGTCGCGCTCGCCGGGAGGGGAACTCCGGGCGATCCCGAGCGCCCCCGAGCGACGCCGTCGACCCGTGTCGCCACCCTTTTTGTGCTGTCCCGCCGAATTCGGGCGTATGTTCGGAGGAGGCGGCATGAACCCGCGAAAGATGAAACAGATGATGAAACAGATGGGGATCGACGTCGAGGAGCTCGACGCCGAGCGGGTCGTCATCGAGACGGCCGACGGCGACGACCTCGTCTTCGACGGCGCCCAGGTGACCAAGATGGACGCCCAGGGGCAGGAGACCTACCAGATCGTCGGCTCGCCCGACTCGGTCGCCGACGCCGGCGCCGGCGGGAGTCCCTCGGCGGTCGAGAGCGGCGAGGGGTCGGTCGACGCGACGGAACGCGACGCCGGCGTGACCGACGCCATCCCCGACGAGGACGTGGCGCTCGTCGCCGAGCGCGCCGAGGTGCCGAAGTCGACGGCCCGCGAGGCCTTGGAGAACGTCGACGGCGACCTCGCGGCCGCGATCGCGGAGCTGGAGTGACTGATCCGGCGTGACCGACGCCGCGTACCTGTTGGTCCACGAGGACCGGGAGTACCTGCTGGAGCCGGGCGAGGAGTTCGGCACCGACCTCGGCGTGCTCGAAGTCCCCGTCGACGTCGAGGGCGGCGACACCGTCGAGACCCACCTCGGCACCGCCTTCGAGGTCCGCGAACTCCGCGGCCCGGATCTCTTCAACCACCTCGAACGCACCGGCGCGCCGATGATGCCCCGCGACGTGGGGCTCGTGATGGGTCACACCGGCGCCTCCGGCGGCGACCGCGTGCTCGACGCCGGCACGGGGACGGGAATCCTCGCGGCGTACCTCGGTCGCGCCGGCGCCGACGTGACCAGCTACGAGATCGATCCCGACTTCGCCGACGTCGCCCGCGGGAACATGGCGACCGCCGGCGTGGCGGACCGCGTCGAGGTCCGCACCGGCGACCTCACCGAGGAGCTGGACGCGCTCGCCGACGAGGACCCCTTCGACGTGTTAACGCTCGACACGGGCGACGCCCCGGCGGTCGTCGAGCGCGCGGACGACCTGCTCGCGTCCGGTGGCCGCCTCGCCGTGTACTCCCCGTTCGTCGAGGGGACCCGCGAGGCCGCCCTCGCCGCCCGCGAGGCCGGCTTCGAGGGCGTCGAGACGCTCGAAACGATCCAGCGCGAGATGGACTTCTCCGACCGCGGCTCCCGCCCCTCCACTGCGGGCGTCGGCCACACCGGGTACCTGGTGTTCGGTCGAGCGCCCTAGCCGAAACGGCGCAACGTTCTTTCCGACGCCGCCGCCACGGAGCGTATGGCTTCGCCGACGGCCGGTGACGACACTTCGAACCACGACGGCGAGGGCGCCTCCGCGGTCGCCGCCGCGCTCGCCGAGGCCGACGACGGGCTGGCCGACGCGATCGAATCGGCGCTCGCCGGTCGGTCCGAGGTCGTCGCCGTCGGGATTCCGCTGGCGCTTCTCCCGCCGATACTCGCCGCGAGGGAACGCACGACTGGAGGTGCGTGGCGGGTCGCCTGTCGTCCGGGGGTCGTCGACGCGCTCGGCCGGGCGTTCGTCTTCGGCACCGCGGTCGCCGAGGCGGTCGCGGAGGGGGAAATCGAACTTCGGACAGTCACGGACGGGGCCGGGACCGATCGGGTCCTGTTCGCGTCGTCGGACCGCGTCGACGCGGTCGCCGGGCCGAAAGGGGGTCGAGCGATCGTCACCGAGGAGGCGCCGGAGCGCGCCGTACCCGGGGCCGGAGCGGTGCGCGAGCGGTTCGCGGCGGCTTCGTCCGCGAGCGTCGCCATGCCCGCCCGCAGCCGTCTGCTCGCGGCCGCCAGCGAGACGCTCGACGACAGGTTCGCCGACGACGTTGCGGCCGTGCTCGACGCGCTCCCGTACGGCGCGGTCGGGCGGACCGGCGATCTCACCGACCGGACGCTCCTCGTCGCGCTGGCGGCGCGTCACGACCACCTGCTGTGGGACCTGCGACGGTGGATCGGCGACGGGGGCGTCGATGACGGTGGGCAGGGAGGCGATGCGGACGGAGGGGGCGTCGGGATCGCCGCCGGACAGGACCTCACCGACGACCGGCGGGCCCTCGTAAAGCGCGGTCTGATCGAGGCGATCAAGGTGCCGGAGGGCGACGGACGCCCCCAGCTCCGTCTCCGCGCGGTCGACGACGCGCTGCTCCGCGCGACGCCCGAAGAGGTGCTCAGCGTGCTCCGCGGGCGGTTCGCGCTCCCGGTCGACGGGGACGGCCGGGTCCGGCGTCCCGGAGGCGACGAACGGCGACCGGTGTGGGAGCGGAGAGGGCGGTCGACTCGGGGCACGGAACGACGTGACAAGAACTAACTCCCGGCGGCGCTCCCGAACGGATATGCCGAACTTCTCCGACAGGGTCGAGCGGATCTCGATCAGCGGGATCCGCGAGGTGTTCGAGGCGGCCGGCGACGACGCGATCAACCTCGGGCTCGGACAGCCCGACTTCCCGACGCCGGACCACGCGCGACGGGCGGCGGTCGACGCCATCGAGGCCGGAAAGGCCGACGCCTACACCGAGAACAAAGGAACCCGATCGCTGCGCGAGGCGATCGCCGAGAAACACCGGACGGACCAGGGCGTCGACCTCGACCCGGGCAACGTGATCGCGACCGCGGGCGGCAGCGAAGCCCTTCATATCGCCCTGGAGGCACACGTCGACGCCGGCGACGAGGTGCTGATCCCGGACCCGGGGTTCGTCTCCTACGACGCGCTGACGAAGCTGACGGGCGCGGAGCCGGTCCCGGTCCCGCTGCGCGACGACCTGACGATCGACCCGGACGCTATCGAGGACGCTATCACCGACGACACCGCGGCGTTCGTGGTGAACTCGCCCGGCAACCCCACCGGCGCGGTCTCCGACGAGGAAGACGTCCGAGAGTTCGCGCGGATCGCCGACGAACACGACGTGCTCTGCGTCTCCGACGAGGTGTACGAGTACACCGTCTTCGACGGGGACCACCACTCGCCGATGGAGTTCGCCGAGACCGACAGCGTCGTGGTCGTCAACTCCGCCTCGAAGCTGTTCTCGATGACGGGCTGGCGGCTCGGGTGGGTGTACGGCTCCGCAGAGCGCGTCGACCGGATGCTGCGGGTCCACCAGTACGCGCAGGCCTGCGCGTCGGCGCCCGCCCAGTACGCCGCCGAGGCCGCACTGCGCGGCGACCGCGGCGTCGTCGACGAGATGACCGCCTCCTTCGAGCGCCGCCGCGACCTCCTGCTCGACGGCTTCGACGACATCGGGATCGACTGCCCGACGCCGCAGGGGGCGTTCTACGCGATGCCGCGGGTGCCCGAGGGGTTCGTCGACGAGTGTCTCGACCGCGGCGTGGTCGTCGTGCCGGGCGAGGCGTTCGGCGAGGGCGGGCGCGGCCACGCCCGGATCTCGTACGCGACCGACGAGAGCGAGCTCCGAGAGGCGCTCGACGTGATGGCCGAAGCCTACGAGGCAACGAAGTAGCTGCAAATTCTGCCATAAGATAACTAGAGAGCATTAGACGCTCCCGGGAGGTTTCCGCAAGTTATACTGCCGCCGGCCAAGTACCGAAGCGTAATGGACCGGAACATACAGGTCAGCCGCCTCGATCGGCGGGCGGTCGAGGACCAGGAGGTCGAGATCGTCGAGCGAAAGGGTGTCGGACACCCGGACTCGATCTGCGACGGTATCGCGGAGTCGGTGTCGCGTGCGCTCTCGCAGCTCTACTTGGACCGCGTCGGGAAGGTGCTCCACTACAACACCGACGAGACGCAGCTCGTCGCGGGCCGCGCCGCGCCCGCCTACGGCGGCGGCGAGGTCGTCGAACCGCTCTACGTGCTCATCGTCGGCCGTGCCACGAAGGAGTACGAGGGCGAGCAGCTCCCGGTCGACTCGACCGCGCTCGCCGCGGCCCGCGACTACCTCTCCGAGGCGATCCCGGAGCTGGAGTACGGCACCGACGTGATCGTCGACGTGAAGCTCGGCGAGGGATCGGGCGATCTGCAGGACGTGTTCGGCGAGGACACCCAGCAGGTGCCGATGGCCAACGACACCTCCTTCGGCGTCGGCCACGCGCCCCTGACGGAGACGGAGGCCATCGTCTACGAGGCCGAGCGAGAACTCAACACGACCTACCACTCCGACCATCCCGAGCTCGGCCCGGACGTGAAGATCATGGGCAAACGCGAGGGCGACCGGATCGACATCACCGTCGCGGCCGCGATGGTCGATCAGTACGTGGACGACCTCGACGAGTACGACGACGCCGTCGCCGACGTACGCGAGTTCGTCACCGAACTGGCCGAGGCGCGCACGGACCGGGAGGTCCACGTCGACGTCAACACCGCCGACGACTACGACGAGGGCTCCGTCTACCTCACCGTCACCGGCACCTCCGCCGAGCAGGGCGACGACGGCTCCGTGGGACGCGGCAACCGCGCGAACGGGCTCATCACGCCGAACCGCCCCATGTCGATGGAGGCGACCTCCGGGAAGAACCCCGTCAACCACATCGGGAAGATCTACAACCTCCTGTCGACCCGGATCGCGGAGTCCGTCACCGACGAGGTCGACGGGATCCGCGACCTGCAGGTCCGCCTGCTCTCGCAGATCGGGCGCCCGATCGACGAGCCTCACGTCGCCGACGCGCAGCTCGTCACCGAGGAGGGGCTCGAGGTCGACGACATCGAGGAGGAGGTCGCCGCCATCGTCGACGAGGAGCTGGCGAACGTCACCGACGTGACCCGCAGCGTCATCGACGGCGACGTGTCGACGTTCTGAGTCGGGCGTCGGTCATCGACCGCGGACGGACCCCGCCGACCGCAACCGATTTGTGGAGCGGCCGAGTCCGATAGCGTGTGACGCGGGTGTGTCTCCTCGGCGACTCCGACGTGAACCTCACCTACGAGCTGCTGTCCCGCGAGACGGCCCGGGACGCGCTCGCGACCTACGACATCGAGGAGCCCTTCGAGAACAGCGTCGCCGTCGACACCGTGAGCCTCGGCGCGGCGGTGTCGCTTTTAAACGACCTCAACTGGTACCTCGTGCGCTTCGTCGACGAGGCGCTCGTCCGCGAGCCCTCTGTTTCTCCCGACGAGTGGCTCTCTCGCGACCTCGCCCGCGAGGTGCGCGACGGCGCGGTCCCGCCCGAGGAGACCGACCAACGCCTGAAGGTGTTCGGGCTCGTCGACGGCCGGCCGGTCGAACCCCTCTACGTCCGTCGGACGCAGGGCGAGACGCCCGAGTACGACCTCCGCGACGTCGACGAGACGGTGATCGTCCGGGTGAGCGAATCGGAGTTCTCGGGGTAGATCGGCGGCGATACGTCGTGTCAGCGGTTCCGGCGGAGACGGGTTGAAAAGGATCCGGGCCGAATACGTGTTATGGGAATGAAAGCTGACGGCGACGCGGATCTCCACGAGATCGATCGCTTCGGCCGCGGCGTCGGCTGGATCGCGTACCCGGGCGAGTCGATGGAGCGCGCGAGCCACGCGGTCGCGGTCCCGAACGAGGGGAGCGAGACCGACGACGTCTGGGTGTTCGACCCGGTCGACGCCCCCGGCGTCGACGACCTCTTGGCGGATCTCGGTACGGTCGCCGGCGTCGTGATCGGCCTCGACCGCCACAAGCGCGACAGCGCGGAGATCGCGGCCCGACACGACGCGCCCGTCTACGTCGCCGAGTGGATGACCGGCGTCGCGGACGAGCTCGACGCGCCCGTCGAACGGTTCGGCTCGCGGCTGGCGGACTCGGGGTTCGAGGCGTTCCGGCTCCGCGACTCGACGGTCCCGCCGTGGCAGGAGGTCGGTTTCTTCGACGGGGAGACGCTGATCGTCCCCGAGTCGCTCGGCTCCGCCTCGTACTTCCGCGGACGGCGAGAGCGGCTCGGCGTCCACCCGATGCTCCGCCTGACGCCGCCGACGGATGCGCTCTCGGGGCTGACCCCGGATCGGGTACGTGTGGGCCACGGCGTCGGCGTGGAGGAACGGGCCGCGCTCGCCGTCGAGGACGCGCTCTCCGGGTCGCGCCGCAAGGCCCCCCGGCTGTACGCGCGAACCCTGCGCTCGGCGCTCGGGATCTGACCGTGTCGACGCCCGTTCGCTCGTGATTCACGTCACGCGCGACCTGTTGACGGTGTTGCTCGATCGAGCCGCCGAGCGCGACCCCGACGCGACGAGCCTGCGGCTCTCGGCCACGCGGGCCGGTGAGTTCGACGAGGACACCGGCCTCGACCCGGCGACGCCGGTGTTGACCCACTTCACGCCGGCGGGGGTCGGCGGGTCGGTGAACGCGGTGTTCGGCGTCGATATCGGGACGCCCGTCGGCCGAGGCGGAGCGCGGTTCGTCTCGCACCCGGACGGATTCCTCGGCGTGTCGAAGACGGACGATCTCGCGGCGGTCGTGCTCGTTGCCGTCCCGCCGTACGACGACGACGCGGTCGCCGCGTTCGACCGAGCCGGCGACGGGATCGAGCTGGCGGTCCTCGACGCGGCGCCGCCGGAGGAGTCGATCCCGGAGTGAGTACGCCCTGACGGATAGGCGACGACGGAGGGTCGCCCGCGCTCCGAGCATGGGTTTAAAACCCTCCGAGCGAGTACCACGCTCCAATGTCAGCGCGCCCACCCGGTGGCGGCGGACCCTCGGAGCCGGACGCGATCGAGTTCGGTATTGCCGTGCTCGACGAACGGATCGAGGAGGCGGACGTATCGTTCCCGGCGACGGCCGAAGAGGTCCGCGACGCCCTCGGCGACCACGAGATTCCCTACGACTCCAAGGATCGGACGATCACGCTCAACGAGGCGCTCGACGAAGTGCCACAGAGCCGGTTCGAAAATGAGACGGAGCTCCTCGACGCGCTGTACCCGGTGTTCGACCGCAGGCGGCGGGAAGGCGGCGGGCTCCTGACCAGTCTGCGGGACGCGCTTCCCTTCTGACGCCCTCGGCTCATCCGCGCGGTCAGTCGAGTCGGCCCCTCGTCGCTAGACCTCGACTTCCGTCTCGGCCTCGGACTCGTCGCTCCCGGTGTCGAGCCGTTCGATGATGTCGTTTACCAGCACGACGTCGCCGACGGCCCGGACCCAACGGTACGGGAGGATGACGCCCGTGTTCCCGCCGACGCGACCCGCGAACAGCTCGTGGTTGAGTTCCGCGAGCGCGAGCCCGGTCACCGCCTGCGCGTCCAGATCGAGGCGTACGTCCTCGATCTCGCCGACGAAGACGCCGTTGTTCGAGTACACCTCGCGACCGACGAGAGACGTGATCTCCTCCGGAGCAGCGTTCATATACGATACGGTCACGAGCGCGCCTATTAAGCGTTCGTTGTCGAACGACGTCCGTCAGACGGATCGCCGACGACGTCGCCGGTCGTCCGTGTGTTCAGATACCCCTCGCGTCCGGCTTCCCACCGCGGTCTGAGAGAGCCGGTTCCCGCGATTGACGACTGGGAGAGGTTTTTCACGGCTCGGACGTGAGGGGTTCGCATGGCGACCAACACGTCGGAGCCGGATCCGCGGGAGGGAGGCGACTTCGACTACACGGGCGGGACGGTGGAGCGCCCGGACCTCGTCGAGGCGCTGGAGGCCCGGGTCGACGGCGACGTGCGGTTCGACGACTACTCGAAGCGGCTGTACGCGACCGACGCCTCGGCGTACGAGGTCACGCCGATCGGGGTCGTGCTGCCGGAGTCGACGGCGGACGTGGCCGCGGTCCACGAGTACTGCTACGAGGAGGGAATTCCGGTGTTACCCCGCGGGGGCGGCACGTCGCTCGCGGGCCAGACCGTCAACGAGGCGGTCGTCCTCGACCTCACCGAGTCGATGGACGGGGTGCTGTCGACGGACCCGGAGGCGGAGATCGCCCAGGCGCAGGCGGGGGCGTACGTCGGCGACCTCAACGCCGCGGTCGAGCCCCACGGACTGAAGTTCGCGCCCGACCCGGCGTGGCGCGACAAGTCGGCGATCGGCGGCGCGATCGGCAACAACTCCACCGGGTCGCACTCGCTGAAGTACGGGAAGACGGACCACTACGTCGAGGAGGTGGAGGTCGTGCTCGCGGACGGGACGGTGACGACGTTCGGGGAGGTCGCCGTCGAGGACCTGCGCGAGTCCGCGGACCCGGACGCCGACGACCTCCTGCCGCGGATCCACGCCGAGATCGTTCGGATGCTCGACGAGGAGGCCGACGCGGTCGACGAGCGCTACCCGGAGATGAAGCGGAACGTCTCCGGCTACAACCTCGACCGGCTGATCGCCGAGTACCGCGGCGAGTACGGCGAGGCGGGCGTCGTTAACCTCGGGCGGCTCATGGCCGGCAGCGAGGGGACCCTCGCGACGGTGACGGCGGCGACCGTCTCGCTCGTCGAGGTCCCGGAGACGAAGGCTGTGGCGCTGCTCACCTACGACGACCTCCTCGACGCGATGGAGGACGTGTCGCCCATCCTCGAACACGACCCCGCCGCCGTCGAGGTGATGGACGACGTGCTCTTGGGGCTCGCCGCGGACACGCCGGAGTTCGAGGAGGTCGTCGGGCTGTTACCCGACGGGACCGACTCGGTGCTCCTCGTCGAGTTCTACGCCGAGAGCGACGCCGAGGGGAAACGGAAGGTCGCGGACCTGATCGCAGATCGGGTGGGCGGCGGCAGCGCGAGCGCCGCCGACGCGACCGTCCCCGAGACCGAGGCCGACCCGCGAGAGGGCGCCGCGGAGACGACGAGCCAGCCGCGCCGCGCGGTCGACGCGATGGAGGCGCACGACCCGGAAAAGCGCGACCGGTTCTGGAAGATGCGCAAGTCCGGGCTCCCGATCCTGCTCTCGCGCACCACCGACGAGAAACACATCTCGTTCATCGAGGACTGCGCGATCCCGCCGGAACACCTCCCCGAGTACACCCGCGAGTTCCAGCAGATCCTCGAGGACAACGACACCTTCGCGACGTTCTACGCGCACGCCGGACCGGGCGTGCTCCACGTCCGACCGCTGATCAACACGAAGGACGTCGACGACGTGGACGCGATGGTCGACATCGCCGACCGCGTCACCGACGCCGTGGTCCGGCTCGGCGGGTCGGTCTCCGGCGAGCACGGGGACGGCCGAGCCCGGACCCAGTGGAACCGGAAGCTGTACGGCGAGGACCTGTGGCACGCCTTCCGCGAGTTGAAGACCGCGTTCGACCCCGACTGGCTGCTCAATCCGGGGAACGTCTGCGGCGACTTCGACATGCGCGAGAACCTCCGGTTCGACGCGGAGTACGAGTACGACGCCGGCTTCGACCCCGCGATGGAGTGGGCGATCGACAACGGGATGCAGGGGATGGTCGAGCTCTGTCACGGCTGCGGGGGCTGTCGAGGACCGCAGGAGACCACCGGCGGCGTGATGTGTCCCACCTATCGCGCCTCCGAGGAGGAGATACAGGCGACCCGCGGCCGGGCGAACATGCTCCGCGGAGCGATGAACGGCGAGCTCCCAGACGACCCGACCGGCGAGGAGTTCGTTACCGAGGTGATGGATCTGTGCGTCGGCTGTAAGGGCTGTGAGGTCGACTGTCCGAGCGGCGTCGACATGGCGAAGCTCAAGGCCGAGGTCGAACACGCCCACCACGAGGAGCACGGGATCGACCTCCGGACGCGACTGCTCGGGAACTTCGAGCGGTTGGCGCCGCTCGGCTCGACGCTCGCGCCGCTCTCGAACCTCCCCGGAAAGCTTCCCGGCGCCGGCCTCGTCACCGAGAAGGTCCTCGGGATCGCGAGGGAGCGCGACCTCCCCACGTTCCGCTCGGAGAGCCTGACCGACTGGTTCGAGGCCCGCGGCGGCGCCGGGGTCCCCCGCGCAGAGGCCGACCGGAACGTGCTGCTGTTCCCCGACGTGTACACCACCTACACGAACCCCGGCGCGGGGAAGGCCGCGGTGCGCGTGTTAGAGGCCGCGAACTGCCACGTCGCGATTCCGGACGTGGACGGGAGCGGGCGTCCGCCGCACTCGAAGGGGATGCTCGACAAGTCGCGACGGGCCGCCGCGGACGCCGTCGAGACGCTCGCGCCGGACGTGCGGGACGGCTGGGAGGTGGTCGTCGTCGAGCCGACCGACGCCGTGATGCTCCAGAGCGACTACCACGACCTGCTCGACGGCGACGCCAGCGACGTGCCCGACGTCGACGTGGCGACGGTCTCGACGAACACCTACGGCGTCATGGAGTACGTCGACGCCCACCGACTCGACGAGGCGCTCGCCCTCGACGCGCCCACGGAGTCGCTCACCTACCACGGCCACTGCCACCAGAAGGCGACGAAGAAGGACCATCACGCGGTCGGCGTGCTCCGGCGCGCGGGGTACGGGGTCGACCCGCTCGACTCCTCCTGTTGCGGGATGGCGGGGTCGTTCGGCTACGAGGCCGAGCACTACTCGATGAGCAAGGCGATCGGCCGGGTCCTCTTCGACCAGGTCGAGGAGAGCGACGGCGACGAGGTCGTCGCCCCCGGCGCCTCCTGCCGGAGCCAGCTGAAGGAACGCGACCGCAGTGCCCCCGAGCCGCCGCATCCGATAGAGAAGCTGGCGGCGGCGCTGACGTAGGGGGGTTGTCGCGGGGCGTCAATCGTCGCGGGGCAGGTCAATCGTCGCGAGGCCGGTCAATCGTCGCGGGGCAGGTCAGTCGCCGTCGCCTTCGGCGACCCGGTCGCGCTCCCGCTCCCGCCGCCGGTCGAGGACCAGTTCGAGCCCCTTCCCGGGACCGCCCTCGATCGGCCACCCCTTCGTCCGCCACTGGGGCGGCTCGGGCGAGAACGACGAGCACGAGCCCGAACACTCCCGCCCGGTCGGGAGTTTCTCTTTCGCCGCGCAGTGCGGGACGACCGCCTGCCCCTCGCGGCGGAGCCGGAAGTGGCGGCAGTCCGGTCGCATCGTGTCGGCGAAGGAGCGCCACCCCTTCCCGTAGGCGCGCTCGGCGATCTCCAGCCGGAGCGTCTCGGTCTCGGGATCGCGGCGCTCGTGCTCGGCGGGACCCAGATCGCTCGGGTGCCACGCCACGTCGGCCGCGTCGGCGTCGACGCCTTCGGAGAAGTCGGTCGCGAGGATACCGGCCTCGACGGGCATCTCGCGGAGGAGCGCGGGCTCGACGCGGTCGCCGGTCGTCTCGGTGGCGAGCCACGCCTCGTCCGCGAGGGCGGTCTCGACGTCGTGGGCGAGCTGGTCTGCGAGGCGGTCGGCCGCGGATCGGTCGAGGTCCGGCTTGTTCTCGACCGCGACGATCCGCTCGACCCAGTCCGGGTACGGTCGCACCCGGCGGAGCTGGATCCGGTTGTTCCGGCGTCGCTTCTCGATCAGGTCACGGCCCGCGGCGCGGTGGACCGCCCGCCTGACGTAGCGCCACGGGTAGCCGGGATGTGGCAGCGCGTCGCGGTACCACGCCCACTCGGCGGGAGCGTGGCGCACGACGTGGAGGAGGTCCGAGTCGATAGACCGGTCGCCGAACGCGCGGCGGGCCGCGAACGCCGCCGGGTCGACCTCGATCACGACCGTGTCCCAGCGGCGCTCCTCGGTACCGAGCTGGCGGGCGACGAACGCGGGACGGGAGCCGTCGCTCGGGTGCCACGCCAGCTCGGCGTACCGACAGACCAGAAGCTCGTAGCCGAACTCGGCGTCCGGAGTCACGGTTGCGGTAGTGCGGGATCGCTTAAAAACGAACCGCTGGACAGGGTGGGTCGTCTCGAACCGGGGCGACCGCTCAGCCCCGGCCGACCGCTCGAACCGGGCCGACCGCTCAGACGTAGTCGCCGCTCTCCTCGTCCTTCCGCTCGTCGAGGTAGTCGTGGGCGTCCTCGAGGATCTCTCGGGGCCCTGTCTGGGTGATCGTGTTGAGCGCCTGGTCGTAGTCGCGCCACTGCAGGTCGCGGTGCTCGTTCGAGATCTCGGCGCTCGCCTCGAACGAGCGCGCGATGAACAGGTGCACCGTCTTGTGGATGGTGTCGCCGTTCGCCTCAAACACGTAGTCGTACTCCTTTCGGAAGCCGTCGATCAGCCGGAAATCCTCGATCCCGGCCTCCTCGCCGACTTCCCGTATCGCCGTCTGCTGGAGCTCCTCGTCCCCCTCGACCCCGCCTTTGGGGAACTCCCAGTCCCCCGGCCGGCTCTTCAGGAGCAAGTACTCCCGTTCGCCGCGGGTGTCGCGGAAGAGGATGGCTCCAGCGCTGGTCGCTTCGACCGTCATTACCGTCAGGTAAGCCACCACCCCTAAAGAGGGTGTCGGAGTCGCAAACGCACCGGCCGTTACGGCCCTCTTCGGCCGATTTGCGCGGCGTTAATCGGTCGCCGCTGGGATTTTTATACGTCACTCTCGGCGTTGGATGTAGCGTCCCACGCTCGGTAGATGCGTTTTTACTCCTCGGGCCACCATGCACGGACGACCCCCAGCCATGACCTTCGTCACGAAACTCTCCTTCGCGTCCGGCGACCGCGACGTGCTCGCCGAGACCGTTCAGGAGCTCAAATCGACGCTCGAACGCAAGGGCGCTGAGTGTAAGGGCCCGCACTCCACGCCCGCCGATACCGTCCGCGTTCCGCTTTATAAACAGCTCCGCGCCGGCGACGAGTTCTCGCCGTGGAGCTACGACGTGTACAAGCGCTCGATGGAGATCCACGGGTCCGACGACATCGCTCGCGAGGTCGTCGCCCGCGACTTCCCCGACTCGCTCCACGTCGAGGTCGAGGTCGACCAGAAGAAGCCGCTCGGCCACCGCCGGGACTGAGCAGATCGGACCGACGCCGATTCGCCGCCCCGCGCCGGTGACCACCGGCGTCGGTACCCGCCACGCGATCGTTTAAGCCCGGTCGCGGCCTCCCGCCGGTATGAGCGCTCTCGACGACGACGCGTACCGCGCGTTCCGCCGCGACCTGCACCGCCACCCCGAGCCGGCGTGGCGCGAGTTCTACACGACCGCTCGGATCGTGACGGAACTGCGCGAGCGCGACCTCACGGACCTGTACGTCGGTCCGGACGCGCTGGCGACCGACGACCGCATGAACGTCCCCGACGACGAGGAGCTGGCGGAGTGGGAACGGCGAGCACGCGACGCGGGCGCGGAGCCGGAGATCGTCGACCGGCTCTCGGGCGGCTACACCGGCTGCGTCGCGGTCGCCGAGCGCGGTCCCGGCCCCGTGATCGGGCTCCGGGTCGACATCGACGCGCTCCCGGTGACCGAGTCCGAAGACGACGACCACGTCCCCGCCGCCGAGGGGTTCCGCTCGGAGCGAGAGGGGTACATGCACGCCTGCGGCCACGACGCGCACGCGACGATGGGGCTCGGGACCCTCGACGCGGTGCTCGACTCCGACTTCTCCGGCACTCTCAAGGTGTTCTTCCAGCCGGGCGAAGAGCAGGTCGCGGGCGGCAAGCCGATGGCGGAGTCGGGCCACCTCGACGACGTTGACTACCTCTACGCGGTCCACGTCGGCCTCGATCACCCCTCCGGCGAGGTCGTCTGCGGCGTCGACGGGTTCCTCGCGGTCCGGCACTTCCTCGCGGAGTTCACCGGCGAGCCGTCCCACGCGGGCGCGCGCCCCGAGCAGGGGCGAAACGCGGTGCAGGCGATGGCGGCCGCGGTTCAGAACCTCTACGCGATCCCTCGCCACGCCGACGGGCCGACCCGGGTGAACGCCGGGCTCGTCGGCGGCGGCACCGCGACGAACGTCATCCCGGAGGAGTCGCTCATCGAAGGCGAGCTCCGGGGCGCGACGACCGAACTGGCCGACTACATGTCCGACCACGCCGACCGGGTTCTGGAGTCGGCCGCGGAGATGCACGACTGCGAGGTCGAGGTCTCGACGAAGGGGGAGGCGCCGAGCGCGACGAGCGACGACGCGCTCGCCGGGATCGTCGGCGATGTCGCCGGCGGTGTCGCCGGCGTCACGGAGATCGTCGACAGCGCCGATCTGGGCGGCTCCGAGGACGCCACCTATCTGATGCAGTCGGTCCAGCGGCGCGGCGGGCTCGCCTGCTACGTCGGCGTCGGCACCGACCACCCCGGCGGCCATCACACGAGCACGTTCGACGTGGTCGAAGACGACATCGCGATCGGGATCGACGTGCTCGCCGGGGCGATCCGGCGCGTCGCCGAGACGCGGCCCTGAGCGGGTCGGACGCAGCGATGAGCGATGGGGGAGTACGTCTCTCAGTGCGGTTGGTTGGTCGTTTATAAGTCGGATCGGGGTGTTGCTGTTAGTGGTTTATCCGTGATCGACGCTGCTGCGGAGAAGACCTCCAAAGCCCCAGCCGCGCTCGGCTGCCCCTTTGAGTCCCACCCGCACGGCACCTCAACCGCAGCCTCATACCTCCCCAGCCTCGCGGGCTCGCTCGCCGACCGCACTTGTGTTTATAAGCGATCGTCGCTGTCGTTTGCGGCTATTTAAATACTGAACCGCCGCCGCAGATCTGCAACACTCACTCCCGCTACCGATCGCCGTCGTTCCTGTAGTGACCGAGACCGGGATCGCACACGCTGGAGGCTCAAAGCGTCGAAGGGACAGAAACGACGTACGGGTCCGGTTCAGTACTTCGCGTCCGCGCCGGTCGTTTCGTAGATCCGGTCCATGATCGCGTCGCGCTCGCCGGTCCAGTTCGCCATCGCGGCGGGGCTGGTGGGGTACGCGTCGTAGTGATCGAGCAGTTCGTCGGCGAGCGTCTTCGTCTGGTAGAAGTTCCGGATCGTCCCCCAGTAGCCGAAGCTCTTGACCGCCGCCTTCAGCTTCAGTCCGAAGGACATGGAGGTCGACCCCTCGTACAGCGCCTCCGCGAGCTTCTCGCCCGGTAGCGCCGCGAGCAGGCCCATCAGGTCGTCGACGTCCACCGCGGTCGCGAGCACGTTGTACACGTCGAGGCCGGCGTATCGGCCGCCGAAGTGGTCCATGACGCGGGTGTTGTACCGCCAGAGGTTCTCCTCGCTCACGTCGCCGTCGGAGACCGCCTTCACCGCCTGCTCGCCGGCGTACTTGCCCGCGTACGCCGCGCCGGCGATGCCGCCCCCGGTCGTCGGGTTGACGTGGCCCGCGGCGTCGCCGACCGCCATGTATCCCGGCGCGACCGCCGAGTCGTACGGGCGGCGGGTCGGCAGCGCGGCGCCGAGCTTGTCCGTGACCTCCGCGCCATCGAACTCGGAGCGGTTCCGGAGGTCGCGTTTCAGCGCCTCGACGAGCTGCATCGGCTCCTCGTTCATCTGGAAGCCGAGCCCGACGTTGATCTCCGTGCTCGTCCGCGGGAAGTACCAGAGGTAGCCCGCGGCGCGGTCGGTCGCTTTGAACACGAGGGCGTCGTCCCACTCGACCGGCTCCGGCACCTCGACGATCTCGCGGTACGCCGAACAGAACTGCGAGTACCGCACGTTGGTGTCGAAGGTCGTCCCCTCGAAGTCAGCCTTGTCCTGCAGCAGCGACAGCGATCCGGCGCCGTCGATGACGAGGTCGGCCTCGTAGGTGACCGGGTCGCCCTCGCGCTTGGCGCGCAGTCCCGTGACCCGCCCGTCGGCGGTCTGGACCACGTCGTTGATCACGGTGTCGTAGTGGAAGTCGACGCCCGCGTCCTCCGCGCCGGAGATGATCTGTCGCCCGTACTCCCAGCGGTCGATGACGGCGAGCTCGCCCGGCACGGGGATCTCCAGCACCGTGTCCTCCTGCGGGATCTCGAAGCGTCCGTGGTCGACGCCCGTGTTCGTGAACGCCGGTTCCAGCCGGTCTTTCGGGATCGCCTCCGGGAAGGCGTCGGCGCCTTTCAGCGCGTCGCCACAGGCGATGTGACCGGCCTCCTCCGCGTCCTTCCGCTCGACGATGACGACGTCGAGCCCCTCGTTCGCGATCGTCGCGGCCGCGTAACAGCCGGCGGTCCCGGCGCCCGCCACGACGACGTCGTACTCGTCGATGCTCATACCACGTGCGTGGTCGCCCCTGTGGCAAAACTCTTTGTTCCCGATTCGGTCGCCTGTCCGACGACACGAGGGCTGGGAATCTCGGACGGGCGAGTCGAGGTTTCCCTCAGTCCTCGGTCTCGTAGTGCTCCCCGGCCGCCTCCGGGAGCTGCGTCCGGCCAACCAACGCGAGCACGATTATCACCACCACGAACGGCGTGATCCGGATGAGCTGGCGAGGGATCCCGATCCCCTGTAGCTGGAGCACGGTCTGAACCGCGTCCAGCCCCGCGAACAGCATCGTCGAGAAGAACGCCCCGACCGGGTTGTAGTTGCCGAACAGGTACGCCACGATGGCGATGAACCCCTTCCCGTTGACCATCGTCGGGCCGTTACCGGTGAACTGGCCGAGGTCGAGCGACAGCGCCGCACCGCCCATCCCCGCGAGCACGCCCGAGATCAGCACCGCCGCGTACCGGACGCGGGTGACACTCACGCCGGCGGTGTCGAGCGCCTTCGGGTTCTCGCCGCTGGCGCGGATCCACCGTCCGAACGCCGTCCGCTCGAAGACGTACCACGAGCCGAAGACGGCGGCGAACAGCATGTACACCGACGGCGACGCCGAGAACAGCGCGCCGAAGAACGGGAGGTCGGCGAGCACCGGCACCGTGATGGAGTTCGTCGTCGCGACGGTCGGCGTGTTCGGGCTGCCGTAGATCACCTGCGAGGCGAACGGCGCGAGCCCGAGCGCGATGAGCCAGACCGCGAGCCCGGCGATGATCTGGTCCGCGCGGAACCCGATCGTCACGACGGCGAACAGCGCCGCGAGCAGCGTGCTCGCGACGACCCCACCGGCGAAGCCGATCCACACCCCACCGGTGATGTCGGCGACGTAGATGGCGCTGAACGCCGAGATAATCAGGAGTCCTTCCAGCCCGATGTTGATCACGCCGGACTTCTCCGCGAAGATCCCGCCGAGGGCGGCGAACGCGATCGGCACCGACAGCCGCAGTGCCGACGCGAGCGTGTTCCGACTCGTGAGTGCGTCCGAGAGCGTCCCGGCGAGCGAGTCCGGGAACAGCATCCCGGCGAGAAGCAGCGCGATGACGGCGGCGACCGTCACGCCGGCGACGAGCGCGCGGGTCGTGTACCGCTCGAAGAAACTCTCGCTGTCGGCGTTTTCGGTGGCGGTATCCGTGTCGTCGCGGTCCGTGGGTGTGTCACTCATCGGTCTCGCCTCCTCGGTCGCCCGCAGTGCCGCCGTCGGTCGCGACCGCCTTCGACTTCGATCCCGTGCCCGGCAGTCCGCGGGCCATCAGCCGGAAGAACTCCGGCATCGCCACGAAGAGGATGATGAGCCCGCGGAGGACTCCAACGAGCTGCGGCGGGACGTCGGTCGCGAACTGGACGACCGTCGTCCCGCTCTTCAGCACGCCGAACAGCAGCGCGGCGATACCGACGCCGAGCGGATTGTTGCCGGCGAGGATCGAGACGGTGATCCCGTCGAAGCCGTAGGAGGGGATCCCCGTCTGGAACGTCCCAAGTACCATCATCACGTACATCGCACCGGCGATACCGCCGAGCGCGCCCGAGAGGGTCAGGCTCGCGACGACGGTGCGCTTGGCGTCGACGCCCCCGTACTCGGCCGCCTCGGGCTGGACGCCGCTCGTGCGGACGTCGTATCCGAAGGCAGTGTGTTCGAGGACGTAGTACAGCGCGGCGATGGCGAGGAGACCGAAAGCGAGCGCGACGATCGAGAAGTCCTGTCGGCCGCCGAACAGCAGGGCCGGAAACTGTGCGAACTCCGGGAGCGGAACGGTCTGGTTCGCGGCGCTCTCGGGGTCTTTGAAGATCCCGCTGACCAGATACAGCGCGACGCCGGTGGCGATGAAGTTGAGCATGATCGTCGTGATCACCTCGTTGGCGTCGGCGTACGCCTTCAGCAGGCCGGGAACAGCCCCGTAGAGGCCGCCGAACACCGCGCCGACGAGGAGCCCGAACGGGATCAACACGACGGTTCCGAGGGCTCCCGACACGAGCGACGACGCCCAGAGAACGCCGAGAGCGGTCGCCAGCGCGCCGACGACCATCTGTCCCTGCGTCCCGATGTTGAAGATCCCGGCGCGGAACGCTAACGCGACCGAGAGCCCGGTGAAGATCAGAAGCGTCGTCTCCCGGAGCGTGACCGCGAACTGGCCGTTCGGCGACCAGCTACCGCTGAACGGGTCGCCGAGCGCTCCGAGGAAGAGGCGGTCGAAGACGACGACGGGGTCGTAACAGAACCCCATACCGAGGTAGTACACCGCTTCGCCGGCGGTACACGTCGTCATTCGACCGGCCACGAGTACCAGCACCGCACCGATGAGGATGGAGAGGACGAGCGCCGCCGTGCTGATCAGAATCCGCTCGGTCGCGGACGCGTCGACGAGACGGGAGAGTGCGTCACGTGCGCGGTCGGCGGCGCTCACGCTCGCTCACCGTCCGCGGCGTCCGTGGGGTCCGCTGGTTTGTCCCGTTCCGTCTCGTCCGCACTTTCGCTCCCCGTCGCCTTCGTTCCGCCTTCCCCATCGTCGTCTCCCGGCCGCTCTCCGGCCATCAGCAGGCCGAGTTCCTCCTCGGTCGTCTCGTCCGGGTCGACCACGTCGATGAATTCGCCCTCGTAGACGACGGCCAAGCGGTCCGAGAGCCCCTGTACCTCCTCCAGCTTCGAGGAGACGAGGAGGATCGCCACGCCCTGCTGGCGGAGCTCGAGGAGTCGCTCGTGGATGAACTCGATCGATCCGACGTCGACGCCCCGCGTCGGGTGCGAGGCGACGACCAGTTCGGGGTCGCGCTCGAACTCTCGGCCGACGATGAACTTCTGTTGGTTGCCGCCGGAGAGCGACTCCGCGTCGGAGTCGGCGTCCGGCGGTCGGACGTCGTACTCGTCGATGATCGCCTCGGCGTGCCCTCGCGTTTTCGACCAGTCTATCCGGCCGTTAGAGACGAGTTCGTCGCCGTGTTGGCTGCCGAGCAGTCCGTTTTCGACTAAGTCGAACTCCATCACCAGTCCGCGCTCCTGGCGGTCCTCGGGGACGTACGCCATCCCGGCGTCGATCCGCTGCCGCCGCGACGCGGTCGTGACGTCCTCGCCGCCGAAACGGATCTCGCCCGCGTCGGGATTCCGGAGGCCGGTCACCGCCTCGACGAGTTCGGACTGGCCGTTGCCGTCCACGCCGGCGATCCCGAACACCTCGCCGCCTCGGACCTCGAAGGAAACGTCGTTGACCGCCCGAACCCCGCGGTCGTTCTCGACGACAACGTCCGAGACTGCGGCGACGACCGCGCCCGTTTCCGCGGTCCCGTGGTCGACGTCCAAGAGGACCTCGCGGCCGACCATCAGCTCCGCGAGCTCTTCTTGAGTGGTCGCGTCCGCGTCGACGGTCCCGACCTTCTTTCCGTCTCGGAGGACGGAGATCTCGTCGGCCGCACGCATCGCCTCGCCGAGCTTGTGGGTGATGAAGATGATCGTCTTCCCTTGGTCGGTGAGCTCGTCGAGCACGTCGAACAGCTCGTCGACCTCTTGGGGAGTCAGCACGGCGGTCGGTTCGTCGAGGATCAGCGTGTCGGCGCCGCGGTACAGCGCCTTCAGGATCTCGACGCGCTGTTGCTCGCCGACGGAGACGTCCTCGATCCGCGCGTCCGGGTCGATATCAAACCCGTAGCGGTCGGCGAGTTCGACGACGGCCTCGCGCGCTTCCGTCCGGTCGATAGCGATCCCGCCCCACTTCCGCGGCTCGTTGCCGAGCGTGATGTTCTCGGTGACGGTCATCGGGTCCACGAGCATGAAGTGCTGGTGGATCATCCCGATTCCGGCGTCGATCGCGTCTCGCGGCGAGCCGAACACGTGCGGTTCCCCGCCGAGCCGAACCTCTCCCGACGTCGGTTCGTAAAGGCCGTAGAGAACGTTCATCAACGTCGTCTTGCCCGCCCCGTTCTCACCGAGGAGGGCGTGGACGGTGCCACGTTCGACTTCGAGGTCGACGTCATCGTTCGCCACGACCCCGGGAAATCGCTTCGTGATCCCGTCGAGGTGGACGGCTGTGGCCATTGGTCTAGTACCCTCTGGTTCAAGGGTGACTGAATATGTTTGGATATGGTCCGGTCCGAGCGGAACGGTGAACGGCCGATACCCCGATCGGAGCGCGGAGCGGTCGGCGCGCGAAGCGACCGTCGGTGGCGTCGGTCCGTGGGACCGCTACACTTCGGAGGGGACGGAGATGTCCCCGGCGATGATCTCCTCGCGTGCGGTCGAGACCTCGTCTTTGACGTCTTCGGGGATCTCGGAGCCGATCTGGTCGCCGTAGACGAGCGCGACGCCCTCGTTGTCGAGGCCGAGCGCGACGTTCGATCCGCCGGGCAGTTCGTCGTCGATGGTCGCCTCGATCGCGTTGTAGACGGCCGTGTCGACCCGCTTGACCATGCTCCCGAGGATGACGTCGGCGTAGTCGGGCCGGGTGATCGACTGGTCGCGGTCGACGCCGATCGCGAACTTCTCCTGTTCCTGCGCGGCCTGGAAGACGCCGGTACCGGTGTTGCCCGACGCGTGGAAGACGATGTCGGCGCCGCTGTTGTACATCGCGGTCGCCGCCTCGCGACCCGCCGCGGGGTCGTTGAAGCTGCCGGTGTAGTTGACGCTGACGTCGACGTCGTCGCTCCCGGCGGAGACGCCCTCCTCGAAGCCGGCCTGGAACTTCTGGATCAGGTCGGACTCGACGCCGCCGACGAACCCGACGTTGGTGGAGTCGCCCGCAGTCGAACCCGCGCCCGCCGAGAAGTCTTGGGTGGTGAGCAGGCTCGCCATCAGGCCCGCGAGGTACGACCCCTCGTGTTCTTTGAACGTGTAGCTCGCGACGTTGTCTCCCTCGACGACCGAGTCGACGATCATGAAGTCCTGGTCCGGGTACGACTCGGCCGTGTCCGCCAGCGAGTCCGCCTGGAGGAACCCGATACAGCTTACCAGATCGTAGTTCGGGTCGGTCGACTCCGCGAACTGCTGCTGGAACGTGCTGAACTGCGCCACTTCGTCGGGCTGTGCCTCCTGGAACATGATGTCCAGTTCCTCTTCCGCCTGTAACGCTCCCTCTTGGGCCTGATCGTTGAACGACCCGTCACCGAGGCCACCGGTCGCGTAGACCATCCCGATGTTCGCCGCCGGACCGCTCTCGCCGTCCGAGCCGTCGGATCCGTCTTCGCCGTCCGTCCCGTCGGCGCCGTCGGAACCGTCGGACCCGTCGTCCGAGTCGTTACCGTCGGAGCCGTCGGACCCGTCGCCGCTGGGCCCGCCGCTACAACCCGCGAGGCCGACGAGGCCCGCCGCGCTCGCCGCCTTGAGGAACCGCCGCCGTTCGAAGTCGGATGCCATGTCACCTACAACGGGAACGGAACACGGCATAAATTCGTCGCTCTTTCCGCCCCGAGATTGCATATTCGCGCTATCTCGCGGACCCATCGCCGCCTATTCGCTACGATCGGCCGGGTGTCGTACGCACGTTCGCGGTGTATCAGGAACGGTCAGGTGATTTCCGGAGGAAGCAAGCGCTACCGCCCTCACCGGTACGGACGGCTACTCGCCGCCGACCGCGGCCACCGCGTCCTCGACGACGGCCTCGACGCTCGGGATCAGCTCGTCGACCTCGTCGCTCTCGGCGTACACCCGAACGTACGGCTCCGTGCCGGAGGGACGTACCAGCGTCCACGACGCGTCCGGGAACTCCAGCCGGACCCCGTGGTCGGTGTCGACCGTCGCGTCCGGGAACGCGTCGGGCAGGGTCGTCTCCAGCCGGTCCATCACGTCGGGCTTGGCCTCGTCCGGGCAGCCGACGCTGACCTTTCGGTACGGGCGCTCCGCGATCGGCTCGCGGAGCGCGTCGAGCCCCGACTCGGCGACGAGGCGGGCGATCACGGCCGCCGAGGCGACCCCGTCGATCCACTCGCCGAAGCCGACGTGAATGTGCTTCCACGGCTCTGCGGCGAAGACGACGCGGGTGTCGTCGCCGGGGGAGCTCGCCGCGCGCACCGCCGCGATTCCCTCGTGGAGCGCGCCGAGCCGGACGCGGTCGACCCGGCCGCCGGCCTCGCGGACGCGCTCGTCGATCCGGCCCGAGGCGTTCGGCGTCGTCACGACCACCGGGTCGGCGGCGTCGCTCTCGCGGGCGTACCGCTCCGCGAGCAGCGCGAGGACGGTGTCCTCGTGGACCACGTCGCCGTCGGCGTCGACGATCACGATGCGGTCGGAGTCGCCGTCGTGGCCGATCCCGAAGGCGAACCCCTCGGTGTCGTCACCGTCGTTTCTGTCGGCTCCATCGTCGCCCGCGCTCGGGCGACCGGGAGCGGTCACGCCGTCGTTGGCGTCGGCGACGAACGCCCGGAGGTCCCGCAGGGTCTCGGGGGTCGGCTTGCTCCCGCGGCCGGGGAAGTGGCCGTCGACGTTCCCGTTGAGCGTGACGACCTCGGCGCCCAGCTCCCGCAGGACCGTCGGCGTCGCGGGCGCGGACATCCCGTTCCCGCAGTCGACCGCGACCCGGAGGCCGTCGAGGTCGCCCCCGAACCCCTCCGCGTACGCGCGGACCGCGTCGAGGTAGCCGCCGAGGGTGTCGACGCGCTCCGTCTCGGTCCACTCGTCCCACGCCGCGGGCGGCTCATCGCCCGCGACGCGCTCCTCGACGGCGCGCTCGGCCTCGCGGTCGAACTCGCTGCCGTCACGGAACAGCTTGATCCCGTTGTCGGCCGGCGGGTTGTGCGAGGCCGTGAGCATCACGCCGTACCGGCCCTGTGAAGCGTGCGCGAGCGCCGGCGTCGGCAGCCGCCCGGCGCGGAGCACCCGGACGCCGCCCGAGGCGAGCCCCGACTCCATCGCGGCCGCGATCGCCGGGCCGGTCACGCGCCCGTCGCGAGCGAGCACGACCTCGGCGGTCTTTTCGCCCTCTCCGGCCTCCCGTACCTCCGCCGCGACCGCGCGGCCGACGGCCAGCGCGAGCTCGGGCGTGACGCGGGTCTCGGCGCTGCCGCGGATCCCCGCGGTTCCGAACAAGTCCATACCACCGATATCGGCCGGAAGGAGTTAGAAGTCGTCGGTTGCGGGTCGCGGTCGGCGCCGCTCTCCCGCGACGGCCCCGCGGTTTTTAAATCGGCGGCGGACGCAGCCTCCACCGATGACCGACCGAACGCGAGCACACGTGTACGTCTCGGGGCGCGTACAGGGCGTCTACTACCGTGCGACGACTCGCGACACCGCCCGGGAGAAGGGCGTCGACGGCTGGGTTCGCAACCTCGACGACGGGCGCGTCGAGGCCGTCTTCGAGGGGCCCGAGGCGGCCGTCGAGGAGATGGTCGCGTGGTGCGAGACGGGGAGCAAGGCGGCCGACGTCGACGGCGTGGACGCGACGTACGAGGAGCCGGAGGGGCTCGACGGGTTCGAGGTCCGGTGGTAGACGGGTGCAGTTAGGGGATCAGAGCGCCACCGTGTCGCCCGGGGAGTCCCGCACGCCGAGTTCCTCCAGCGCGCGCAACACCACGATCGCCTCGACCACGTCGCGCTCCTCGGTGTAGGGGTCGTCGACGGCGTCGAGCGTCGCCTCGGCCTCCGATCCGAGCCGCGCCTCCAGTTCCGTCTGGTCCGTCTCGTCCTTCGTCGCGGACAGCAGCGCCTCGTGGTCCTCGCGGAGGTCGAGCGAGACGTGCGCCGCGTTACACCGCGAGAGCGGGTGCGCGTCCATCTCGATCGCGAGGTCGCTCACGAGCGCCCAGTCGTCGGCGCAGAACCGGAGCGTCACCGCGCCGACCACGTCGCGCCACGCGATCGGTCCGCCGTTCGCCATCAGCCGGAGCGCCCGCGGCGGCACCGCGATCCGGGTGTGGGTCTCGTCGCGGCCGCAGAGGCAACACGGGGTGTTCTTCAGACCGGCGTACACGCCGATCCCTACGGGTCGGAGGGTGGTGTGCGTTTCGCCGTTGAGGCCCCACGAGCGGGCCGCCGATGGCGACACAGTATATAAACGATCGACTACCCCGTCAACGAGTCCCTACCCGCTGCACTCGGCGAGCCACTCGTGGGCCCACTCGTCGATCTCCTCGAAGACGGGCGCGAGCGACTCGCCCTTCGGCGTGAGGCTGTAGTAGGTCGCCACCGGCGACTCCTCCTCCAGCCGGCGGTCGACGAAGCCGGTTTCCTGTAGATCGTCGAGCACGCGCGAGAGCGTTCGCGCGTTCGCGTCGGTCTCGCGCTTCAGCTCGTTGAACCGCGACTCGCCGTTCAACAGCTCGTGGAGGACGACGAGCCGCCAGCGCGAGCCGATCTGTTCGAGCGAGTCGACGACTGGACACGGCGTGTCCGGGGCGGAAGACGTGTCCGCGTCGGGCTCTGCGTCGGTCGTTTCCGCCGGTTCGGAGCCGGCGAGTTCCTGCGATGACATCGGGGTTACCTGCTTACCCTTTTGTCCGGGAAGCGATAAATAGGTTACGTCCGTATACGTAGTTACACGATGTTAGCTGAGATCGCGACGATACCGCTTCAATTCGACTCCCCCTTCGCGGGTGAACTGTTCCTGCTCGGTCGTCTGCTGTTCGGCGTCACGCTCGCGTTCATGGGTCTCAACCACTTCATGGACGTCGACACCATGGCCGGCTACGCCGAGTTCAAGGGCCTCCCGGCGCCGCGTTTCTCCGTGATCGCCTCCGGACTCGTCTTGGTCCTCGGCGGGCTCGGGGTCGCGGCCGGCGCGTTTCCCGTCCTCGCGGCCGGCGGGCTCGCCGTCTTCCTGCTCGCCTCCGCCGTGACGATGCACGACTTCTGGTCCATCGAGGATCCGGAGGAGAAGCAGAGCGAGATGACGAGCTTCCTCAAGAACGTCTACGGCGCCGGCGCCGCGCTCGCGCTGCTGGCCGTCGGCGGCACCGCGTGGCCGTACGCGGTGGGTCTCGGGCTGTTCTAAGCGAATCGTCCTTTTCCGAACCACACAGAGGCCGTTCCGTCCGTTTTCGAGCCGCCAGTACGACTAACTGCCCTCCCGACAACCGATCGGACAGACATGACCGACGCCCCGCCCACCACCGGACTGCACCACGTGACGAACATCTGCACCGACATGGACGAGACCGTCGCGTTCTACGAGGACGTGCTCGGCTGGTACACCGTCAAGCGGACGCAGAACTACGACGACCCGGGGACGCCCCACTACTACTTCTCGTCCACGCCGACGGGCGAGCCGGGGACCAACGTCACCTACTTCGAGTACCCGAACTCGCAGGGCGCGCCCGGGCCGGGCGCGAGCCACCACTTCGCGTTCGGCGTCGAAGACGAGGAGACGCTCCGCGAGTGGCAGGAGCACCTCCGCGAGCGGGACGTGCGCGTCTCGGAGGTGAAAGACCGGACCTACTTCAAGAGCATCTACTTCAGCGACCCCGACGGGCTCGTCTTCGAGCTGGCGACGGCGGGGCCGGGGTTTTCCCGCGACGAGGAGGAGCCGGGTAGCGAGGAGATCGACCCGTTCGAGGAAGGGTACGAGAACTAGCCGGTCCTTCGGCCGTCGGATCCGATCCTCCGGCCGACAGACGTGAGCTCGCGGCCGACAGGCGTGGGATCCCGACCAGCGTCAGTCACCCGTGCTGTGCGGCTCGGATCCGTTACTGTGACATGATAACTGACAAAAAATTTATTTGGAGTTGGTGACGATACCGGTGTGTATGACATTAATATCGATGAAGGATTCGGACGGGCGGGAGGAGGCGCTCCGTCGGATGTTGCTGATCCGCGAGTTCGACAGCACGGCGGGCGACCTGTTCGCCGACGGCGACATCCCGGGGTTCGTACACCTCTACATCGGTGAGGAGGCCGTCGCCGTCGGGGCGTGTGCCGCCCTCGACGAGGAGGACTTCATCACGAGCACGCACCGCGGTCACGGGCACTGTATCGCCAAGGGGCTCGACCCGCGGCGGATGATGGCCGAACTGCTCGGGAAGCGCGATGGGTACTGCAACGGGAAGGGCGGGTCGATGCACATCGCCGACGTCGACGCCAACATGCTCGGCGCGAACGGGATCGTCGGGGCGGGCCCGCCGCTGGCGGCGGGCGCCGCGCTGACCTGCCAGTACCACGACGAGGACCGCGTCGCGCTCGCGTTCCTCGGGGACGGCGCCGTCGCGCAGGGGCAGATCCACGAGGCGATCAACCTCGCCGCGACGTGGGACCTCCCGGCGGTGTTCCTCGTCGAGAACAACCACTTCGGCGAGGGGACGCCGGTCGAGGAACAGCACAACGTCGAGAACCTCAGCGAGACGGCCGAGTCGTACAACATTCCCGGCTTCACCGTCGACGGGATGGACGTCACCGCCGTCAACGAGGCCGTCGAGGAGGCCCGCAAGCGCGCCATCGCCGGCGACGGCCCGACGTTCATCGAGGCGGAGACGTACCGCTATCGCGGCCACTTCGAAGGCGATCCCCAGCCGTACCGCACCGAGGAAGACGTCGAACGGTGGCAGCAGCGCGATCCCATCGACGCGTTCACCGAGCAACTGATCGACCGAGGCGAACTCGCCGAGTCGGAACTCGACGACCTCCGCGCGGAGGTCGAAGCCGAGATCGAGGAGGCGGTCGAGTTCGCTCGGGAGGCCGACGAGCCGACCCCGGAGGAGGCGTACGACGACATGTTCGGCGAGCCAGTCCCGGAGATCGAACGGTTCGCGAACGCGCTCCGCACCGACGGTCGCGGAGGTGACCCCCAATGAGCACGCAACCCGACACCCCGTCCGCCGACAGCACAGAATCGATGACCGTTCGCGAGGCGATCCGCGCCGCGCTCCGCGAGGAGATGGACCGCGACGAGGACGTCTTCGTGATGGGCGAAGACGTCGGCAACTACGGCGGCGTCTTCGAGGTCACCGACGGGCTCTACGAGGAGTACGGCGACGAGCGCGTCCGCGACACCCCGATCAGCGAAGCCGGGTTCGTCGGGGCGGGCGTCGGGGCCGCCGCCAGCGGCACCCGCCCCGTCGTCGAGGTGATGTTCTCGGACTTCCTCGGCGTGGCGGGCGAACAGATCATGAACCAGATGGCGAAGATGCGGTACATGTTCGGCGGGAAAGCCGAGATGCCGATCACCGTCCGGACGACGGAAGGCGGCGGCATGGGCGCGGCCAGCCAGCACTCCGGCACGCCGCACACGTGGTTCGCCCACTTCCCGGGCCTGAAGGCGGTCACGCCCGGGACGCCGAAAGCGGCCAAGGGGCTGTTGAAGTCCGCCATCCGCTCGAACGACCCGGTGTTCTTCTTCGAGAACAAGCTGATGTACGAGCAGGACGGCGAGGTCCCGACCGATCCGAGCTACACGGCCCCGATCGGCGAGGCGGCGGTCGAGCGCGAGGGGAGCGACGTCACGGTCGTGGCGACGCAGCGGCTCGTCGGCGAGTCGCTCTCCGTCGCCGACGACCTCGCGGGCGAGGTCGACGTCGAGGTCGTCGACCTGCGGTCGCTGTATCCGCTGGACACGGAGACGCTCGCGGACAGTATCCGGAAAACGGGGCGGATGGTGATCGCCGACGAGAGCCCGGTCTCGTACGGCGTCCACGCCGAGGTCGTCTCGCGGATGGTCGAAGACGAGTTCTTCAGCCTCGACGCCCCGCTCCAGCGGGTCGGCGTGCCCGACACCCACGTCCCGTTCAGCACGCCGCTCGAGGACGAGGTCGTCCCCGACGGTGACGACGTCAGGAGCGCCATCCATCAGGTGGTCTGAGCGGTGCCGACGCCTACCGTCGGCGTCGTCGTGAACCCGGCGGCCGGCAGGGACGTCCGCCGGCTGACCGGGAGCGCGAGCGTCAGCGACACCTACGGGAAGCGGCGCGCGGCCGAGTGCGTGCTCGCCGGGCTCGACGCCGTCGACGAGCCCGTGGACGCGGTCTTCGCCCCCGATTCGAGCCGCATCGGCCAACGCGCCGTCGAGGAGGCCGACCGGTCAGGCGTCGACGTGCTCGACGTCGAGGTCGAGGGGACCGGCGCCGACACCCGTCGCGCCGCGGCCGCGTTCCGCGAGACGGCCGACGCAGTGGTGACGTTCGGCGGTGACGGCACCACTCGCGATCTCGCCGTCGAGATCGGCGACGTCCCCGTGATCGCCGTTTCGACGGGGACGAACAACGTCGTGCCGACGATGGCCGACGGGACGGTCGCGGGCGCCGCGGCGGCGTTCGTCGCCACCGGAGCGGCCCCTGCCGACGCGGTCGCGACGCGCCACACGACCGTAACGGCCGAGGCCGCCGACGGACGCTCCGTGCGCGGACTGGCGACCGTCGGGCTCGTCGACCGCTCGTTCGTGGGAACCCGCGCGATTTTGGACCCGGACGACTTCCTCGGCGGGATGGTCTCCCGAGCGAGCCGCGGCGACATCGGTCTCTCGGGGATCGCCGGCGCGTGCACGCACCTCGCGCCCGGTACGCCCCGGGGGATCGCGCTCGATCTGGACCCGGACGCCGATCTGACGGTGTCGGCGATCACGACGCCGGGCGTCGTGGAGGACGTCGGCGTCGCCGACTGGGGGCGACTCGACCCCGACGCGGAGCGGACCTTCGCGGTCGACGAGGCGGTCGTCAGCGCGGACGGCGAGCGCGAGCTCGCGGTCCAAGACACTACGATCGCGGTCCGACCGGTCGCGGACGGCCCGCGGATCGTGGACCTCGACGCGGTCTTCGAGCGCGCGCCGACGATCGGCGAGTAGTCACGGAGGCTCGCTCGCCGCCGTCAGGCGCGCTCCCACGACAGCTCCATCGGGAGGTCCTCGCGGAGTAGCTCCGCCACGTGACAGGACCGCTCGCCGAGTTCGACGACGCGGTCGAGCGTCTCGTCCGCCGCCTCCGGCGCGTCGATCGCGACGGTCACGTCGATGCGCTCCACCGACCCCGTGGCCGGTTCCCCGTCCGCGGTCACCTCGATCGACCCGACATCGATGTCTCGGAGGTCGGCCTGATAACGGACGGACAGCGACAGGCACGCGGACAGCGACGAGAGGAACAGATCCACCGGCGACGGGGCGCCGTCGTCCGCGCCGTATCCGTGATCGAGGCCGGGGGCACGCGCCGTCCCCGCCATCCCCTCGTCGGTGGTGGCCGTCGCGAGACGCGGCGGGCGGTCGGTCCCGGCGTCCGCCGGGGTCACCCCCTCGGGGAGCAGCGGCCACGGGTCCTCGATGTGGCCGACGAGCGACTGAAGGAACCGCGCGGCGTCCGCCCCGTCGACCACGCGGTGGTCGAAGGATAGGTCCAACGGGAGCACACGGCGCGACTCGGGCGCGCCGTCCGCCATGGTGACGCGTTCGCTGACCGCGTTCACGCCGAGGATGGCGATCTGCGGCGGATTGATGATGGGGTCGAACGACTCGACGCCGAGCACGCCCAGGTTCGTGACCGTGAACGTCCCGCCGCGGAGGTCGTCCATCGTGTAGTCGCCGTCGAGGGTCCGCCCCGTGACCTCGCGGCGCGTCTCGGCGATCTCCGACAGCGACTTCGCCCCGACGTCCGGGACCACCGGCGTGACGAGTCCCTCGTCGATGTCGACGGCCACGCAGACGTTGTGCTCCTCGTAGAGGCGGTGCGTCTCCTCCTCGAACGTCGCGTTGAACGCGGGGTGGTCGTCGAGCGCCGCCGACAGCGCGACGAGCAGCACGTCCGGCATGGAGACGTCCGTTTCGAGCGCCTCGTCGGCGGCGTCGGCCGCCGCGAGGAGGGCGGCGGCGTCGGGCTCGCGGTGTTCCGTGACGTGGACGGCGTTGCGATAGCTCTCGCCGAGCCGGTCGGCGATGGACCGCCGCATCCCGCCGAACGTGCGCTCCTCGGCGAGGGTTCTCGTGGCCCCGCCGGCGTCGTCGCCGGCCGATCCGCCCGCCGATTCGGCCGCCGCCTCGACGTCATCCGCCGTGACGGCGCCACCGGGACCGCTCCCCGAGACGCCGGCGAGGTCGACGCCGAGGTCCTCCGCCCGCCGTTTCGCTCTCGGGCTCGCTTTCACCTCCTCGGTACCGCTCTCTGCGGCCTCGACGTCGTCGGCCGTGATCGCTCCCTCCGGCCCGCTCCCGGAGACGGCGCCGAGGTCGACGCCGAGTTCCTCGGCGCGCTTTCGCGCTCGTGGAGTCGCTTTGCCGCTCGCGGAGCCGCCGGTCGAGGCCCCCGTGGATCGGCTCTCAGTCGCTGACTCCGCGGACTCCTCAGCCGCGGCGGCGCTCTCGTCGGGCGTCGGTGCCGCGTCGTCGAGTTCGGATTCGGCCTCGGCGACGAGGTCGGAGACGTCCGCGTCGGGGGCGGCGATGATTCCGATCGGCGTTCCCGGGGGCACCGCGTCCCCCTCGTCGAGGAACGTATGCCGGAGGACGCCCTCCTCGCGGGACTCCACCTCCGCGCTCGTCTTCTCGGATTCGATCTCCGCGACGACGTCGTCGGCGTCGACGGAGTCGCCCTCGTCGACCGCCCAGTCGAGCAGTACCCCCTCCTTCATCTCTAAGCCGAGTTTTGGCATTCGAACGACGTATCCCATATCGAGAACGCCGGCTCCATCCTACATAATTATTTCTAGAGATTGACGAAATTGGGAACCGCGCCACACAGCGAGGACGACGAATATAGAACGGTGGGATATTAATACCTTATATGGTATCAAGACTCATTATCTCTTTCCACGAAGGGTTAATACGGGGATCCTCGCTATCCTGCTCCAAGATGGCAAACGATCGCGACACCATGAAAGACGTCTCGCACACGGCACCGAACGACACATCGGCGAAGGGCGTCTGGGAACGAGGACGAGTTCCCGTCGAGGAAGAGGAAGAAGAGGAGTAACGCCCGTCGAATCCGGCGCGGTTTTCTCTCGGCTTTCGCGGCCCGCGTACCGACCGGTCCCGATATCGCTCCCGGCCTGTCGCTCCCGGCCTATCGCTCCGGCTCCTCGGCGTCGGGACTCGCTGCCTCCCCGACCTCGGTGTCGATCGCCCCGATACCGCGCTCTTCCTCCTCGGTGGGCGCGCGCCCGAGCATGGCCCGCAGCGACGACCACGCCTGCCGCCTGTCTCCGCCCTTCGAGAGCGGGATCCCCGCGAACGAGGCCGAGGGGTGCGTGGTCTCGGGTCCGAGGTGGTCCATGTGCGCGGAGACCCACGTGAACGCGCCCGACAAGACCGTGAGAACGGCGAACGAGGTCCACGACTCGACCGCAGAGAGGCCCGCCGCTCCCACGACGACGCCGGCGATCACGTAGACGAAGGCGACGAAGATCAGCAGCACCGTCACCGTCGCCAGCAGGTCGTTGACCGCGGTGACGCGCGCGTTGTAGTCGATCCACTCGGCGTAGCTCCGGAGGAGCCGCTCGTCGAACTCGGCGTCGCCGTCGGCCGCGCTCCGCGTTTCCTCCCCCTCCCCGCGCTCGCCGGCGATCACGGCGTCGACGGCCTTGATGTCCAGCCCGCCGCGGAGGTCGGAGGCGGTGTAGGTGACCGCGGCCAGTCCGGTCGACGCGAGCAGAAGGAGGCCGCCGACCACGGTGAAGGGGTTCAGGAAGACCGCGAGGTCCACCGTCGTCTGGACCACGATCGAACCGCCGGTGACGACGATCCCGATGAGCAACAGGTTCGCCTTCAGGATCTCGATCGCCTTGTTGTCGATCTCGCGGAGCCGCTCGACCTGGTAGTCGAACGTGGTGTGAAGCTCCTCGCGGGTCGTCGCCGCGACCGCGGGGTCGAGCGCGGCGCCCCCGCCGTTCCCGGCGGCTCCGTCCGGATCTGCAGACACGGCGTCCTCCGCCGTCTCCCCCGGGTGATCGGGCGCGGCGGCGCCGCCTGCCCCGTCCGGCGCGTCGTCGCGCCCCGCCGTGGCCCCCCGTCGATCGCTCATACGGAGGGTGTTCTCGAAGGGACGCCGTAAGGGTACCGGCAAGGGTGGCCGCCGCTCCGCCGCCGCCGGCGACGCCTGGGACGACGACTGACGGGTCGGTACTCCTCGTCCCGCCCGCCGCGTTCTCGCGGGTGATAGCCGCGGGCGTGGCTTTAACCCGCCCGACGGCGGACCCGAGCGCATGATCGAAGTGGAGGGGCTGCGGAAGACGTACGGGGAGTTCGCCGCCGTCGTCGACAGCACCTTCTCCGTCGAAGCGGGCGAGGTGTTCGGGATCGTCGGCCCGAACGGCGCCGGGAAGACGACGACGCTGAAGGTGCTCGCCGGACTCGTCGACCCCACCGACGGCGAGGTCGAGGTCGCCGGCTTCGCCTCCGACGACCCGGAGATGCGCCGGCAGTTGGGGTTTCTCCCCGAGGAGTCGCCCTTATACGAGGAGATGACGCCGCTGTCCTACCTGCGGTTCTTCGCCGACCTGTACGACGTGCCGCGCGAGGCCGCGAACGAGCGGATCGAGACCGCGCTCGACCGGCTGGAGCTCGACCACCGCGAGCGCCGGCTCGGTGACATGTCGAAGGGGATGAAACGGAAAGTCGCCATCGCCCGGTCGCTCGTCAACGACCCCGACGTGCTTGTGTACGACGAGCCGGCCTCGGGGCTCGACCCGGTGACGACGAACTCCGTGCTGGAGTTCACTCGCGAGCTGCGCGAGACCGGAAAGACCGTCGTCTTCTCGGCGCACAACCTCTATCACGTCGAGTCCGTCTGCGACCGCGTCGCGGTGATGAACGAGGGCCGGATCGTCGCCCGCGGCAGCGTCGACGGGATCCGCGAGCGACACGGCGAGACGACCTACCGCGTGTTCACCGACGTCGCGCCCGACACCGACCGACTGGCCGAGGTCGTCGAAGGCCTCGACGCCGCGACCGAGGAGGTCGGCGACCGCTTCCGCACCACCGTGCCGACGATGGACGCGGTCGAGGCGGTCCGCGAGGCCGCCGCCGCGGCTGGCGGCGAGGTCGTCGACATCCGCACCCGCGAGCCGAGCCTGGAGGACGTGTTCCTCGACATCGTCGGGCGACAGATGCCGGGGCGGTACACCGGGGGCGGAGCCGCCGTCGACGGCTCCGACGACGGGGACGCAGAGCCGTCAGGGGACGCGACCCGAGCGACGGAGCCGCCGGAGGGGGCCGAGTGATCGACCGACTCCGGCGGATCCTCCGGGTCGCTCGCTGGGAGACGGTTCGGGCGGGCGGCGGCGTCGACCGCCGGACCCTCCTCGCAGCGCTGGCGCTCCTGCTCGTCGCCGGCGGCGTCCTCGGCGGGGGGCTCGCGGCCGGCGTGGTCGGGCTCGACGTCGACCGCGACGTGTACCGCGTCGCCGTCGACGGCGACTCCCCGTACGCGGACGCCGTCGAGGAGGCGCCGGCGCTGACGCCCGTCCCCGTCGACGGCGCGGTCCTCGGCGAGACGGCCGACCTCGTCGTGTTCGACGGGGGGCAGAGCGGAACGGTCGAGACCGTCGCCGTCCGCGCCAGCGACACGCGAAAAGGAGAGGCCGCGGCCGCCGAGTTCCGGGAGGCCGTCGAGGCGCACAACGAGCGGCTGATGGCCGCCGAGGAGAACCGGACCGCCGCGTTCCCGGTCACCGTCACGCTTCAGTACGTCGGTCGGACGAGCGGACTCGACGACGGCTCGACGCTCGGCGGGTCCGACGGGGGCGACGGCTCCGAGAGCGACGGATCCGGGAGCGACGACGGTTCCGGAAACAACGGCTCCGAGAGCGACGGCTCCGGGAGCGGTGGCGGTTCCGACGGCGGAAGTACCGAGGGCGACGGCGGAAGTACCGAGGGCGACGGCGGAAGTACCGAGGGCGACGGCGGAAGTACCGAGGGCGACAGCGGCGGACCCTCCGGGGACGACGCCGCGAGCGAGGACGAGGACGACGGCGGATTCGCGGTCCCCTCGGTCGGCGGCGGGACGTTCGGCGCCGACACGGTCGGGTCGCCGGGGTCGATCTCGCCGCCCTTCCCGTTCGTCTCGCTGCTCTTAGCGTTCGTCTTCCTCGTCCCGATGAACTTCCTCATTCAGGCGTACGGCTCGTCGGTCCTCGACGAGCGGACGAACCGGCGCGGCGAGCCCCTGCTCGTCACCCCGCTCTCGCCGGTCGACATCGTCGCGGGGAAGACGCTCCCGTACGTCGCTGTCGCGGCGCTCGTCACGACGCTCATCGCGGTCGCCGTCGGCGGCGGGGCGCTCTCCGTGATCGCCGTGCTTCCGGTGGCGTTGACCTTCCTCGCGGCGACGTTCGTCGGCGCGATGTTCGCGCGGTCGTTCAAGGAGCTCACCTTCGTGACGGTGGGCGTGAGCGTCCTCCTCACGACGTACGCGTTCGTGCCGGCGATCTTCACGAACGTCACGCCCGTGGCGCTCGTCTCGCCGCTGACGCTGGTCGTCTTCGACCTGCAGGGCGAGGCGGTCGGAGTCGGCGAGGTCCTCTTCTCGACCGGGCCGATGACGATCGGGGCGGCGCTCCTGTTCGGGCTCGGACTCGGGGTGTACCGCGAGGAGGACATGTTCGCCCAGAAGCCGGTCGGGCGGAAGTTCCTCGACGCGCTGGCGGTGCGGCTCCGGTCGGTCGGGAACGCGGGCTCGGACTCGGGCAGATCGCGACGAGAACGACTCCGCGCGCTCGCGTCGGTCGCGGTCCTCACGGCCTGTACGATCCCCTTCGTGTTCGTCGCGGAGCTGCTTGCCGTCGCGTTGCTGTTCGCGCTCCCGGTGACGGTGTCGATCCCCGTGCTTCTCGTGACGATCGCGTTCATCGAGGAGCTCGCGAAGAGCGTCCATCTCTACGCCGGGTTCGAGCGCGGCGCCTTCGCCCGGACCGATCGGGTCGCCGTCGCGGTCGGGAGCGCCTCCGCGGTCGGCTTCTTCCTCGCGGAGAAGGCCACCGCGGTCGTGCAGGCGGTCGGGCTCACGGAGCTGTACGTGGGCCGCGCCGCCTTCGGGAGCGTGGCGGGACTGGAGGGGCTCCCGCCGCTCGCGATCGCGGGGCTGTTCTTCGCGCCCCTCCTGCTCCACGGGTTCGCGACGACCGTCGCCGCGGTGGGCGCGAGCCGGAGCCGGACGTACTACGTCCTGACGCTGGCGCTGGCGACGCTGATCCACGCGGCCTACAACTTCGGGGTGGTGCGCCTCTATGCGTAACCGCGACAGCCGACTGACGATCGCCGGCCGAGAGCTGTCGGGGCTGCGCGCGGAGAAGACGATCCTGCTCGCGATCGCGATCCAGCTGTTCATCGCCGCGTTCTCGTCGTTCCTCGTGGTCGGGCTCGTCTCGATGTACGACCCCGGCTCGCTCGGCGGCGCGGAGGTCGAGGTGGCGGGCGCCGGCGACGCCGTGAGCGACCTCGAACGCGCCGCGAGCGAGGTCGACGGGGCCTCGGTCACGCGCTACGAGGACGCCGGCGCGGCGCGGCTCGCCTTCGACCGCAACGCCGCCGACGCGGTGGCGGTCGCGAACCGGAACGACGACGGCGGGATCTCGGCCACCGTGACCGCTCCGGACGCGACGGTCGAGACCACCGTGATCGTCGTCCAGCTCCGCGATCTCCTCCGGACCTACGAGCGACAGGAGCGCGCGGACCGAGCCGGCTATCTGAGCGAGTCACCGCTTCCTCTCCCGGAGCGCACCGGCACCAGCCCGTACTTCACGTTCACGTACACCGTGTTGATACCGGTGCTCGTCTTCCTCCCCGTCTTCATCTCGGGGTCGCTCGTGGTCGACTCGATCACCGAGGAGATCGACGAGGGGACCTTCGAGCTGCTGCGCGTCGCGCCCGTCACCCTCGGGGAGATCGTCGACGGGAAGGCGCTGGCGGCGATCGCGATCGCCCCCGGACAGGCGCTCCTGTGGCTGCTCCTCCTCCGCGCGAACGGGACGCCGGTCGCCAACGTCCCCTCGATCCTCGTCCTCATGACCGCGCTCACCGCCCTCGTCGTCGCGCTCGCGCTCGCCATCTCCGCGCTGGCGCCCGACCGGCGCGCCGCCCAGTTCCTCTACTCGATCGGCGTGCTGGCCCTCTTCGGCGGCGCCACGGCGATGGCCGGCGGCCCCGCGAACGCGGTCGCGCGGCTCGCGATCGACAGCGCCGACGCGACGACGACCGCGCTGGTGGTCGCGTACGTCGGTATCGCCGCGGTGGCGTACGTCGGCGTCCGAACGCTCGTCGCTGAGAACGGGTTCGAGAAGTGAACGACGAGCATTTATAAGTAAACGAGGTGGTCGGCGCGTGCCTGCGAGTGGCCGCCGAAGGCGGCCGCGAGTCAGCACGCGCGAGGGAGTCAGTCGCCCGAAGCAACGCGGAGGGCGACTGACGAGGCTGGGGAGGCGTGAGGCTGTGCGGTGCAGTGCGGGGTGGGACTCAAAGGGGCAGTCGTTGAGGGCTGCGCAGGCGACGTAAGCACTGGAAGGAGCGAACGAAGTGAGCGACTGAAGCGCGCAACGAGCGTGCGCAGCCCTCAACGACTGGGGCTTTGGAGGTCTTCACCGCCGACTTGCGAACAGCAGTTTATAAATGATCGACTAATCCGGGACAGATCGCGTTTCGGTTAAAAAGAACGCCGCGCCCGCAAAGTACGTCTCAGTCGTCGTCGGCCGCTGCACCGTCTTCGCCACCCACGTCCGTCGCCGCGTCGTCCTCGATGCTCGGCGGGTACTTCCCGCGGTCGAGCTTCAGGTCGGACTGCGGGCGCGCCATGCAGGTGAGCGCGTACTCCTCGGACTCGTCGTCGGTGAGCCCGCGCGCCGCCGGCTGGGTCACCTCGCCCTCGACGATCTCCGCGGAGCACGCGAGACACATCCCGACGCGGCAGGAGTACTCCTGAGCGATCCCCTCGTCGATACAGCAGCTGAGGATCGTCTCCGTGTCGGCCACCTCGATCGTCTCGTCGGTGCCGACGAACTCGACGGTGTACTCGGTCATAGCGCGGTGTACCCGCCGACCCGTCAAAAAGGGTTCCCCTCGATCGCGTCGCCGTCGCGGGGACGGAAGGCGGCTGAGGCGAGGTGAAACCGTCGCTGACATTTATAAATATACACACGCAACTGTGTACTGTGATGGCGACGAAAACGATCTCGCTCGACGAGGAGGCCTACGAGCGGCTCAAGGCACACAAGCGGGAGGGCGAGTCGTTTTCAGACGTGGTCAAGCGGATCGCCGGCGAGCGATCGTGGACGGAAGTCGCGGGAATTCTCAGCGAGGACGAAGCCGACGAACTCGAATCCCTTGTCGAAGAGGGGCGATCCCGTTCCCGCGATCGGCGCGAACGCCTGGATTCGGACGTACGAAGCGACGAATGATCGAGGACACGACGTTTATCATTGATGTTTTACACGACGACAAGGGCGCGATCCAATACCTCGATCTCATCGAACGAGAGAACCGCCCGGAAAAGCTCTCCTCGATAACGGTACTCGAACTGTACGAAGCAGTCCCACAGTTGAACGCTCCGGAGGAGCGTCGACAGGCGATCCTCGACGTACTCGACACGCGCCACGCGGTCGTCGCCGACGAGACCGTGATGCGAAAGGCCGGAAAGATTTCCGGCTCGCTTCGCGCTCGGGGCGATGAGATCGACAGAGAGGACTGCATCATCGGAGCGACCGCGTTGTTGAACGACGAGCCTGTCGTGACTCGAAATCGCGATCACTTCGAGCGCATCGACGGGCTCGACGTCGAGACGTACTGAGCCCTCCCCGACGGGCGTCGCTTTCCTCCCGCTCATCGCAACGACTAATCCCCCGCCGGACGCTTCCCGAGGTATGACCGAGAAGGCCACCGCGCGAGCCCACCCGATTCAGGGGCTCGTCAAGTACCACGGGATGCGCGACGAGGAACTGCGACTCCCGTACCACGACAGCATCAGCCTCTGTACCGCCCCGACCGCGACGACGACCACCGTCGAGTGGCAGCCCGACGCGAGCGAGGACACCTACGTCATCGGCGACGAGGAGGTCGACGGGCGCGCCGCCGAGCGCATCGACATGGTCGTCGAGCACGTCCGCGAACTGGCCGGCGTCGACGCCGCCGTCCGGCTGGAGAGCGAGAACTCCTTCCCGTCGAACATCGGCTTCGGCTCCTCCTCGTCGGGCTTCGCGGCCGCCGCGCTCGCGCTCACCGAGGCCGCCGGCCTCGATCTGACCCTTCCCGAGGTCTCCACGGTCGCCCGCCGCGGCTCCTCCTCCGCGGCCCGCGCGGTCACGGGCGCGTACTCTCGGCTCGACGCCGGGCTCAACGACGAGGACTGTCGCTCCTACCGACTCGACGTGGGCGTGAGCGACGACGGCTTCGACCCCGAGGAGGACCTCAAGATCGTCGCCGCGCACGTTCCCGCGTATAAGGAGACGGAGGAGGCCCACCGCGAGGCCGCCGCGAGCCACATGATGCAGGCGCGGACCGCCCACGTGCAGGACCAGCTCGTCGAGATGACCGACGCGCTCCGCGCGGGCGACTTCGACCGGATCTTCGAGACCGCCGAGCACGACTCGCTCTCCTTAACCGCCACCACCATGACCGGCCCCGCGGGGTGGGTGTACTGGCAGCCCGAGACGATCGCCGTGTTCAACGCGGTCCGCGACCTCCGCGAGGAGGGCGTCCCCGTCTACTTCTCGACGGACACCGGCGCCTCGGTGTACGTCAACACGCTCGCCGACCACGTCGACGAAGTCGAGAGCAGAATCAGCGAGATCGGGATCGACACCGACGTCTGGGAGGTCGGCGGCCCGGCGCGCGTCCTCGACGAGAGCGAGGCGCTATTTTAAACCGGGTCGGCGTCGACGCCCGCAGCGAGGCGCGAATCGCCTCTGAAAGCCGTCGGCTCCGGTGCCGGCGCCTGAGTGCGGATCGCCGCCTCAGTCGCGAGCGTTTCGACGAGTTGCTGGAGCGGCCGAGTGGTGAGGCGGTCGGCTCTGAGTTGTGCATTGGATCGAGGTGAGAAACATCGGGTTTCACCGCGACTGTTGATCCGCCAGATCGACGGATGAACGAGGCGAGCGCCTCGGGGCTCGATCCCGAGGCGGTTCACTCCGCGAGAGGTCGACTCCGCCAGCTCTGACCGTCCTATCCTACACAGCGACGGTCGGGCGACGAGACGTCGGACGTGCGCGACACGCTATACACTTAGCGCGAGGATACGTGTCGGTCGGGCCTGTATATCCTGATTACGGGAACGACCATGACTGGGCCACAATTCCCCGCAAATTACGTATCGACCGTCGGGATCCTCTCTCAGGAATCCCCGATCGAAACCGTTGATAACACGTCTCTCAGTCGTATCACCGAAATTCGGTCCACGCTTGAAGACGCCCGTGACGCGTACGCACGGGCCGAGTACCGAAAGGCGATCGAAAAATATGAGCAGGTCCGATCGCTCGTGTTCGAACTCGTCGACCCCCGCGACTCTGCCCCCTGGCACGCGGGATACGACGATACAACGCTTCCGATGGGGGAGGAGGTCTACCGCGCGATTGCTGAAACGGGGCTCCAGCTCGCCGAGGACATCCGGCGGATTGACTTCAAGCTCGAGTCGCCGGTCGTCTCGCCCGAGACCGAGATCCCATCATCAGAACTCAATCTCGAAGACGTCGGGTACACCAAAGACGACCCCCCGCTCGCGGACCTCGATTCGGACATCCGCTCGGGGATCGAGAAGCTCAACAGCGGAGCAACCGCGAGCGCCATCGAGCTCTTTCGAGGGGTCCTTGACGAGCTTGACGACCCGGCTACGACTGCAGAAAAGGAGACCGCTGGAACCGCTGCGCTCAACTTGAGTACCGCGTTGACGATAGCGAACGACGAACAGAGAGCAGACGAGGCCGCCGCACGGGCCGAATCGCTCTTCGCGGATGTCGGCGACGAAGTCGCCCTCTCACAGGCACGGCACAACCGGGGCGCAACCCTCTCGCATCTCGGTGAGCACGGACAGGCGTCGGAACACTTCGAGGAGGCGAGGAGCGCCTACGAAAACACGGTCGAGAACGGGGGCGGAACAGAAGGCGGCGGGAGATTGCCGCTCACGGAATCCTCGATAGAGCCCATCATCGGCGAACTGCCGTCATCATCGGAGATACTCCCGGGAGAGAGGACCGGCCCCCAAGAACGCGGGCCGTCGTCGTCCGCCGTCGTGGATCCCGGGTCGATTCAGCCGACGATGGATCTGACGTCACTCTCGTTTCTCGAGGAGCAGGATCCCGAGCGGCTGAACATCCGCTGGTCGGACGGGAGCATGGCAGGGATTCCGGCCCCGGCTGACACCGGGTCGGACACCTGGGAATTGGGGGTCAAGGTCGGGAGTGAGGTCCGAGCGCTGGTCTGGGAGCACGGAAGCCGCCCGGATCCCGAACAGGCGATGGAAACGATCCTCCGCCCCCGGGTCGACGCGACAGGTCTCGAAGACCTCCTCGTGTGGCCGGAGCATCCTGCCGGCCAATCCGTGTACCTCACACACGTCTACGCGTTCGCCGTCCCGGTTGGGCTGGGTGACTGTCACCGACAGCTCGGCGAGTACGAACGGGCCGAGGAGTACTACCTGAAAGCGGCGGACTACGAGTACCTGAACCGCGAACTGGAGGCAACGAATCTCTGGGGAAAGCTCGCGAAGAACGTCCGGCAATGGGGCGACTCCGTGTACCGCGAGAACGACCTCGAGAAGGCGATGCAGATCTATCGCAAGCTCCTCACGAATCAGGGTTCAGTGCCCCAGTCGCCGTTGTACCAGAAGGACGCGTTCCAGAAGCCGAGCCGGGAGGCGACTACTGTCATCGAGAACTTAGCGGACCCGAGCTCGGTCGAGGCCAACCCCTCGATCATGTACCCGATACTCATCACGTGGGCACGCTGGCAGAACCTCAACGCCGGCCTGGATTTCTGGGGGTCGACCTTCATCCCGACGCACACGTTCGAGTACCTGCGGCAGGTCGCGCGGACGCTGGCGAAGCAAGGCATCCAGGCCGAGCGGTCGTATATCGACTTCAAGTCCCGCGCCGAACGGGAGGAGGCGCGGCGGCGTGAACTCGAACAGACCGCCGAGATGGCCGAGAAGAAGGTCGAAGTCTCCCGCGAACGCTACGAGGCGAGCAAGGACGAAACGGAGGTGTACGAAGAGTCACGCGACCTCGCCGAGACACGGCGGCAGAACGCCCAGGACGAGAAGAACAAGTACCAGACTGCGGGCTGGTACCAGTATCGGGCGGAGTCCGCGGCGGCAGCAGGACGGTCCGGGTGGGACGAAAACGAGATCCGGAAGATGGCGGAGAAGTTCGAGAGCGGTGAGTCGATCTCCGGCTCCGCGGGGAAACGGGCGGCCGCAGAAACGTATCTCAGTGGTCAGAAGTCCTACGAGTACCAGTTGGAGCGGCTCGAGAACGACGCGGAGGAACTCCGGGAATCGAAACAGGTGGCCGAGGAACGCCTCGACGTCGCGAAGCACCGCCAGGAGGCGGCGCGGTTGGAGAAGGAAGCGGCGAAGAAACGCGCGGAACTCGCGCGGGACTCGCTGCGCGCGTTCGAGAACGAGACGTTCACGCCGGAGCTGTGGACGCAGATGGCAGAGTTCATGCGCGACATCGCGCAGACGTACCACGACCGTGCGGTCGAGGTCGCGAAGCTGATGGAGCGAGCGTACAACTTCGAGAACGACACCGACCACTCGATCATCGGGTCCGATTACGGGATCGGTGAGGAAGGCGGGCTGTTGGGGTCGGACGCGCTGTTGACGGACATCGACGGATTCACGCATCGACTCGTCACCGAGACCGGCGGAAAGACGTCGCGATTGAAGGACGTCATCTCGGTCGCGAACGACTACCCCTTCCAGTTCCACCAGTTCCAGCAGACCGGCGAGCTGTCGTTCGAGACCTTGCTCTACGACTTCGACCGACGGCACCCAGGGTTCCACGCCCAGCGTGTTCAGGCGGTCGAACTCGAGATCGCGGGCATCATCCCCTCGACGGGCGTGCGAGGGACGCTCCGAGCGGGCGGGTTCTCGCGGTACCGTCAGGAGAACGGCGAGGCGGACGTCCGCATCCACGCGGTGGACACGCTCGCGCTTTCGGGGTACGAGGAGCGACAGGACCACATTCTGTTCCGCGTTGACCCGGAGGAGTACGGCCTATTTGAGGGCCACGGCGTCGCGACGACCTGGCACGTCGACCTCCCGCAACGCGCGAACAACTTCGACTTCGACCGCATTCGCGATATCCGGCTCGTGGTGTACTACGAGGCACAGTACGACCCGGGACTGGCGAAGGAGGTGGAATCCCGACAGCCGCTCCCCGGCGAACTCACGGGGGCGAAAGACTTCCAGTTGCGATACGACTTCCCGGAGTCGTGGTACGCGATGCTCGACGACGCCACGATGACGTTCGAAGTCACCGATGACCACATGCCACAGACCCAAGAGTCGTTCAAACTGGACACACTCTCGCTCGTCCTCGAGACGGCCGAGGGCGTCGACGCCTCGAACGTCGACCTGTCGGTGTCATTGCCAGGGAGCGAGTCGGTATCGGTGACCACGGACGCCGACGGACAAGTCACGGACAGCGGGACACGTCTCGGAAGCGTTCTCCCCTCCGCCGTCCTCGGTGAGTGGGAGGTATCGATCACACCGCCGGACGGGAGCGCCCTCGCGGACAGCGACGGCGGCCTAGAGGCGGACGCGATTGAGCAGCTCCTCGTCTTGACCGAGTACGACTTCCAGTATTCGAGGTAATCATGGAAGCAACGTCAGGCGTTCTTGACGAGATCGTGTCGCTGCCCGAAGGCGGTGGCGAGGTGAACGGCCTCGGAGAGCGGTTCCAGCCCGACCTGCTGAAGGGGACGGGAAACTACTCGGTTCCGATCGAGGTCCCGGACGTGCCGGACGGCCCGAAGCCGGACCTCTCGCTGGACTACTCGACCGGCGCGGGCAACGACGTGTTCGGGATGGGCTGGTCGGTCGCGGGATCGATGGCGATCACGCGACGGACGGACGACGGCGTCCCTGCGTACGACGGTACCGACGAGTTCGCGCTGGGAACCGCGGTTCTTGTGCCGGTCGGCGACGGCCGGTATCGTCCGCGGAGCGACGAGGACGGACGACACATCAGTCGCGGCGACGGCGGTGGATGGATCATCCGAACGCCGACCGGTGAGCAGTACGAACTCGGAACGACGGCCACGAGTCGGGTCACAGACGACGAGGGCGATCGCGTGCTGTCGTGGTTGTTGGCCGAGCGCGAGGACACGGCCGGGAACGTCGTCTCGTACGAGTACGACCACCACCGCAACGCCGCATATCTGTCGCGCATCACGTGGGGGATCTACGCGGTCGAGTTCGAGTACGAGTCCCGCCCGGACGTCCTCCGGGACGGTCGTGGCGGTTTTGAGGTGACGACGGCGCGGCGTTGTTCCGCGATCGAACTGCGGAGTGACAGCCTCGATAGCCCGCGGATCGCCCGGTGGACCTTCACGTACGAACAGGCGGACGGCTCCGGGGTCTCGCTCCTGACGGAGATCGAAAAGACCGGGTACGGCCCGGACGGCGAAACGGAGACGATCCCGCCGGTCCAACTGTCGTACACCGGGCACGACGCGGACGATGCGAGCTTCGACCGCGTGGGCTCACCGGACGGGCTCCCGTCACTGGACGATCCGTCGACGACGCTCGTCGATATGACCGGCGACGGGCTCCCGGATGTCCTCGAGACCGGCAGGGACGGCCATCACTTCTGGCCGAATCAGGGGGACGGCACGTTCGGCACGCGCCGGTCTGTCCCGATCTCACCGTTCGGGATGGAGCTCGGACGCGCTGGCGTCTCGCTCGGCGACCTCAACGGCGACGGGGCGGTCGATCTCTTCCGGATGGAGCGGGGGATCGGAACCACCGTCCGAAACGCCGGTGACGGTTCGTGGGTCGACCGGCCGACGATGTACCACCAGACGATGGCACTCGACCTGTCCGCGACGGACTCGCGCGTCGTGGACCTCGATGGAGACGGGACCGTCGATCTTCTCCAGTCCGGGCCGGGCGGCTACTTGCTCGCATACAACCGGGCCGGTGAGGGGTGGTCACCAGCCCACGCCGTGTCGAAGTACGACGAGGTCGGGCCACTGCCCGAGGTCGACCTCGGGTCGGACCGCATACACGTCGCGGACTTCACGGGCGACGGCCTGTCGGATATCGCGATCGTTGAATCCGGCCACATCGCGTACTGGCCTCACTACGGGCGCGGTGTCTGGGGCGACCGGGTCGAGATGGAAACTCCGCCATCGATTCCGGGAGGGTTCGATTACGACCGCCTGTACCTCGCGGACCTCGACCGGGATGGGACGACTGACCTGCTGTACGTCGACGACGACACGATCTACTACTGGCTGAACCGGACGGGAACGGGGTGGAGTAGACGCTTCGAGGTCCCGTTCGTCCCGCCGCCGAACGAGGACGCACTCCACCTGACGGACCTCAACGGGAATGGGATGCAGGGACTCGTCTGGAGCGACCCGGATCGAGACACCGCGGGCGGCGGCTCGTACCGTCACCTCGACCTCGGTGGAGCGACGAAACCGTACCTGCTGGCGGGGATCGACGACGGAACCGGCCTCCGGACGCGAATCGAGTACACAACCACAACCGCGGAACGACGCCGCGATCGCGAGGCCGGCGAGGACTGGGAATCGTATCTACCGTTCCCGGTGCAAGTTGTGGACGCCTACGTGGAAACGGACACGGTGACGGACGGTACCCGACGGTCGGAGCTCCGATACCACGATGGGACGTTCGACGCCGAGTCGGGCGAGTTTCGCGGGTTTGAGCGGGTTGAACTCGAGGTCGAGGGTGACGATCACGTGCCGACGGTGCTCCAAGAGACGACGTTCCATCAGGGTGGGACGGCCGCCCCCGGCGGATCGTCGGGCTTCTCTCCGCAAGAGCGTGCCGCGGCCGGGGCCCTTCACGGGCGTCCTCAAGAGACGGTCACGTACGAGATCGCTGACGACGGGACGCGAACGCGGACGAAGAGCGCGACGATGACGTACGAGGCACGGCTCGCGTACGCCGACGGGGATGACCTCGTCCACGTACCGGAGTTGCGACGGACGGAGACACGGCTGCACGACCCGGACGCTCCGGATCGGGTCGACGCTGCAGACTACGAGTACGATGCGTACGGGAACGTGACGAGACGGGTGCGCCGGAGTCGGTTCGCCGACGAGGACCCTTCGGAGGCGATCGTGCTCGACCGCACGATGACGTACGTCACCAACGAGTCCGAGTGGCTCGTGGGGCTTCGCGCGAGCGAGGAGGTCAGGGACCGAGACGGCCGTCTCCGGTCGCACACCCTCCGATTCTATGACGGCGACCCGTTCGTCGGACTCCCGAAGGGCGAGGCGACGACCGGCCTCCTCACGCGCGAACGCGAACTCGTCCTCGCCGACTGGGCACTCCCAGCGGGATATGCCGATGAGATCGAGTCCGACTGGGGTCTCACCCACGACGGCGAGGGATACTATCGGGATTCGAACGCCGTTGAGTTCGACCACGCAGGCCGGACGGTCGGCCTCCGCACGTCACTCGGGGCTGAGCACCGTATCGAGTACGACGACGACGGATACCCCCAGCGGCTGCGGCAGGCGGTCGGGACGGACGACGAGGCATCGGTGTCCGCGTCGTACGACCGTCGGACCGGCCAGCCGGCGTCGATCGAGTACGCCCACGGCGCGGAGGCGACGTTCGAATACTCGCCGATCGGACGTTTGCGTGCCAAACACGAGACGGCGAGCGATGGGACGCTCGAACTGACTGGGGCCTTTCGCGTCGACTGGGGCGACCCGACTTCCGACCCACCGACCCCGCCGAGTGCGACGAGTTACGAACCGCGGACCGGAGGGACAACGGTCGAGGACCTCTCGGACACAGCCCCGGAGACACTCACGGACGTGGACGTGGCCCGGGAGTACTATGACGGCCGCGGGAACCGCCTCCAGCAGGTCCGGCGTGGCGACGATGCCGCCGACGGGTCAAAGCGGTGGATCGTCGGCCACCGGTCGGCGTACAACGTCCGCGGGGAGACGGCGTGTGAATACCCGAACGTCCTCGTCGACTCGCTGGCGTACCACCCGAACCTGTCGACGGACGGCGAGGTTGCGTACCAGTATAACGGCTCGGACTCGGTGACGCGCGTTGAGCGACCCGACGGGACCACGGTCCGAATCGACCACTATCCGGATCGGACGGAGCGCTGGGAGCCCGGTGTCTCGGCCGACGACTCGCCGATCGTTGAGCGGTTGAACGCACATGGCGAACTCGTCGGAGTCGAACGACCGACCGGAGACGGCGACGTGAACGGTACTCGGTACGATCGCGACCTCAGGGGACGGATCGTCGCGATTACCGACGCGACGGGCCGTACGTCAACGACGTATACCTACGCCGGCCCGGGCCATCCGATCCGCATCGAGCACGCCGACGCGGGGCAGCGGACGTTCTGGTACGATGCCGATGACAATCGCCGGCTCCGGACGGACGCCCTCGGGCAACGCCTAGCGATGGAGTACGACGCGCAGGGTCGGCTCGTTGAGGCGACCGATGAGACCGATCCGAGCGATCCCACGACGATGCGCACGAAGACGTACGACCGGACCCAACTCGTCGAGTCGACCGACGGGGATGTCACCGTCTCCTTCGGATACGATGCGGCCGGCCGGCAGACGATGCGGACGGTCGACCTGGACGGCGGCGACACGTACACGCTGGAACACGAGTACGGCATTCAGGGCGACCAGAACGCGATCACGTATCCCGACGGCACGCGAGTGAGCTACGCGTACGGCGACCACGGCTCGCCGGTCTCGGCGTCCGGTTTCGTCGACGACGTCACCTACGACGCACACGAACGGCCGACGACCATCGCATTCAGCGGGGCCGCTTCGTGCTCGTATTCGTACGACGGGACCGACCAAGACATGACCGCTGCGACGCTCCGGGACGGAGCCGGGGGCGTCCTCCGGTCGCTCGAGTTCGAGTACGATGACGGAGGGAACGTTACCGATATCACGGACGAGTTCCCATCGGAGACGCTCCATCGGCACTTCGAGTACGACCGGCTGTTCAGACTCACCGCCGCGGAACGACGCGTCGGTGGTCCGGGAGGCTCGCCGGATGCCCGGGACGAGTACGCGTATACCCCCACGGGCGATCTCACGCGGAATGACGAGTCGATGGCTGGGCCGATGGAGTACAGCGACCCCGCACACGCGGGGCGACTCACGGACGTCACGTTCGCCGGTGACGACGATCCGACGTCGATTTCCTACGACGCCGCGGGACGTGTGACGACGTGCGACGACTTGGAGACCCTCGAATACGACATCTTCGATCGGCTCGTCAAGGCCGAGACAGCGGACGGACGGGTCGTCACGTTTGAGTACGACGCCGAGGGTACCCGGGTGGAGAAGACCGTCGATACCGGCGAGGAGACGAGGACGACGACGTACGTCGGCGATCGCTACGAGGACAGGCCGGACGGCGAGAGACTCACCGTCAAGCTCGGGGATCTCACAGTCGGCGTGAAGACGATCCCGGAGGAGGACAGTGACGCGCAGGCCGTCCACGTCCTCACCGATCACCTCGGGTCGATCGTCGCCGCCTGCGACGACACCGGCTCGGTCGTTCACCAGCAGGTGTACTCGCCGTTCGGTCGAACGATGCGATCGGGGAGTAGCCATAACCGCTACCTCGGGCTAGACACCGACACGGACCTCGGGATCGCGCAGTTCGGCGACCGATACTACGCGCCCGAACTCGGACGGTTCCTCACGCCAGACTGGTTCGTCATCGAGAACCCGCAGCCGGCACTCCGACATCCGCAAGGCCTGAACGCCTATAGTTACGCCGTGAACAATCCCGTGCGGTTCAAGGATCCGACCGGAAAGTTCGCCTTCCTCGCCGCGGTTGCAATTGGTGCCGCGGCCGGGTTCGCGGTCGGATTCGTCGGCGGGACGGTGTACGGTTTGACGCAGGGTGAGAGCCTCGGGCAGAGCATGCTCCGCGGGCTTGAAGCCGGCCTGCTGGGTGTCGCTGGGGGCACGCTCGGAGCGCTGACGGGTGGTGCCGCCTTCGGCATTCTCGGGTTCTCCGCGGTCACCGGCGCCGTGATCGGCGGCGTCGTCGGGGCTTTGAACGGGTACATTAGTGGTGCCACGCAGACGTACCGATGGAGCGATGGCTCCGGATTCGCCGCGTTCCTCGCCGATTCGACGTGGGGGCTCCCCGGGACGTCACTCGGCCTGCTAGTACACTTCGTCAACTGGACCTTCCACGGCGGAGGAGGATACGCCGAAGCGGACAGTCGCCGGTCGAATCATCACATCTACGACGGGGGGTTCGCCGTGAAAAGCGACTACGCGCTCACGCAAGGAAACGTCATCAGCAACCTCCAAGGGAACCGGGGCGCGCTGTATCGACACGAGCAACTCCACGTCACACAGAGCCGCGTCTTCGGTCCGATCTATCAGGGCCTGTACGCCGGCTGGCTCCTCGTCGGCGGCGTCGCGGGGTTCTTCATCGGCCTGGGAACCGATCAGGATCTCGGTCAGGACATCGAGGACGTCGCGTACTTCGACAACCCATGGGAAACGTGGGCGTACCAACAAGAGGGGCCGTCAGACAACGTAGGCGGGACGCTCAGCTGGAACAACGGGTGAACGGGGACCCGCCTACGTCGGCGGTCCGGAAGCCGCTTGACCGGTATCGGGGCTGATGACAGCCACTCATGTCGCTCCGTCGCGACGTCGAGCCTACCGGTCAAAAGCGGTATCGTGCGGCGCCGGAGTCATCCGCGTCCAGCGAGGATTCCGGACGGCAGCGACCGAGATGCGGGTGTTGTCAGTCAAGCATTATTTCAAACCGATTTCGTTAGGCCAGTCGTTTAATTATCCGGATACGGCGGCTTCGGGGAAATCAACTCGAATATCCTTGTGATACGTTATCAAACATACAGGTACAGAGACGTTACTATGCTAATATATTTATACCAATCTTTTCAAAAAGTAAATGGATCCCCATGAAAATTCCTCTAGCTCAACCCACGTATTCCGAGCCAAAGACGGTGTGTGGCCGCAGGGGAATTCCGGTCGATGATCGGTGTTCGGATCCGACGGACCGTGACCGTCCCACCGCGAAAATTGAACACCCCGTCCGCCGGCTCCGAGCCAGTACGCACTGGAAAGAGGCCTTCCCCACGGGACTATCTCCGGCTTCTCGTAGGCGGTCCGTTCAGTGCGAAGGCGCCCACTCGCTCGCTTTACGAGCCGCAACCGACGGTGGAGACCCGCGTCACTTATGTTAAACCAAACGCGACAGGCACAAGTTTGGGGTCCGGAACCGTCTTTCGAGGGCGTGGGAATCCTCAAGGGGACCGACTACGTGTACGCCAGCGAGTCGCTCGCTACCATCCATGGGTACGAGACGGCGGCATCCCTCGTCGGGCGGGCATGGCCCAGCCTCTACGCGATCGAGAACCCGTCTATGCCCGCCGCGGAAGTCCTCGAGCAGGTGCAAGAACAGGGTGTATGGCGGAGCGATGCGGTCGCGCACAGACCGGGAAACAGTGCAGAGCCCGTCGAAGTATCGATGCGGACGACCGGTGACGAGATCATCTGTGCCGTTCGTCGGAGTGCCGCGGGCCACCCCAGTGAGAGCGACGAGACCGTTCGTGTTCACGGGGGGATTCGAGATCGGCAATCGATCGACACCGCATCAGCCCCCATCGCCGTGGTTGCGCAGAACAGAGAGTTCCTCCATTGTAACGCGGCTGCCGTCGAGTTCGTGGGCGCGGAAAATCGACAAGCGGTTCTCGGTCGGCCGCTCGGGGACTTCGTCCACGACCGGGACTGTGAGCAGATCCGGCGCCGGATCGATCAGGTACTTAAGACGGGGAATGCCGTCGAGGTAACCGAGTTCCGGCTCAGCGGACCTGACACTCGCGAACGGATCGTCACCTTCGTCGCCACGCCGATCAGGTATCGGCAAGCCTCGGCCGCTCTGGTGATCCTGAACGAACCGACGGGAGGAGAGGAGCATGAAATGGCTCCTCCCTCGAACCGGGATACGGACACCACCTTAACCGCGATCGCCGAACTCCTATTCGGACTCACGCAGGAGGTCGTCGAGTGCCCGTCACGAGAGACGGTCGAAGAGACCGTCTGTGACCGACTGACATCCTCGGACCTGTACGAGAGCGCCGGGATATACGCCCCAGACGTCGACGGGGAGTCGCTCCAACGTCGGTTCTCTGTCGGAGGTGGAGATCTAACGCCCGAATTGGAATCTTCCACCGCAAGTGAACACCGACGGCCATCGAGCGTGGCTCAAGCTGCGTTCGAGACGAATATCGTCCGAGCCACGGTGGGTGGCGGCGGCACCGTCGGCTCCGCTCTTGCAATCCCGTTGAGCCACGAAACGGCCGCAAGCGGAGTACTAGTAGTTCGATCCGACCGGCGGGATGCGTATGGCAAGCAGGAGCGGGCGGGTCTGGCGGCGTTGGGCGGGGTGATCGGATTTCTCATCACCGCACTCAGGCGTCGGGCGCTCATGGTTGCCGATACCGTCGTCGAGCTCGCGTTTCAGATCGAGGACCCTCGATCGGTTCTCCTGCGGATATCTGAAGAGCTCGACTGCGCGCTCAGGATGGTGAGCCACATCCGGCTCGAGGAAAACTGGCTTTTGTACCTCGATGTCGAGGGTGCGCCAGCATCGGAAGTCTTCGCCGCTCTCGAAACGACGGTCGAGGAGGCCCGCATCGTGAGCGACAAAGGTCAGTGGAACCGCGTGGAGTGTGTGATCGCCGACACATCGCTCGTGGACGCGATCGTCGCGACGGGTGCCTTGATCCGTTCGGCCCGGGCCGATCAGGGTACGGGTCGGGTCGTCGTTGAGGCGCCACCGGACGCCGATCTTCACGAGGTCGTCGCACAACTTCGCGGAGCCGTCTGGAGACTGAAAATCGAGTCGGTTACAGAACACGAACGGACCCTGCAACCGGCCGAGGACCCAAACGAACTGTTCAGATCCCTCACCGACCGGCAGCGGGAAGCGATCACGGCGGCGTATCAGGCGGGGTACTTTGACTGGCCACGTCAGAGTACGGCCGAGGAGGTCGCCGAAACACTGGATATCGCGGCCCCGACCTTTCACGCCCACCTTCGGAAGGCGGAACTACAACTGTTCGCCGGGGTGTTCGGATCCGAATAGGTCGGCCCCCGGTTCGGTGAGCTTCCCTTCGCGATCCTCGCACGGTTGTGCCTGTACAGATGTTCCTCACACCAAGCCTCCGGACTCCGCTGCTCCGTTGAGCCCGAAGGCGAGCCCTCGGCCGACGACGGCTGATCGGCAACCGCGTCAACACCGCCGACCGCGGTGACCCGCTACTCTTCCGGATCCTCGCCGCGCGCTCGCTTGTACATCGCCAACGCCTCCTCGCGGCGGTCGGAGTGATCGACGATCGGCGCGGGGTAGTCGGGCGCCGCGTTCGCGCGCTGGGTGGGCGATAGCTCGTGCCACTCGTGGATCAGGTCGGCGTCGAGCCCACGCAGTTCGGGGACGTACTCCGTAATATACTTCGCGTCGGGATCGTAGCGCTCCCCCTGCGTCATCGGATTGAAAATTCGGAAGTAGGGCTGGGCGTCGGTTCCGGTGGAGGCCGCCCACTGCCAGCCGCCGTTGTCGTTGGCGGTGTCGTGGTCGACCAGTTTCTCTCGGAAGTGGCCGTAGCCGTGCCGCCAGTCCGCGAGCAGGTCCTTCGTGAGGAAGGAGGCGACGATCATCCGCACGCGGTTGTGCACGAACGCCTCCTCGCGGAGCTGTCGCATCCCGGCGTCGACGATTGGGTACCCCGTCTCGCCGCGCTTCCACGCCGCGATCTCCTCGGGGTCGTCGCGCCACGCGATCCCCTCCTCGTACGTCTTGTAGTTCTCGGTGACCACCTCGGGGTTGTGGTACAACACCTGCGCGTAGAACTCCCGCCACGCGAGCTGTTGCTGGAACTCCGCGACGCTCTCGACGCGCTCCTCGGGGCGGTCTCCGGACTCGGCCGCCGCCAGCGCGCGCTCGGTCGCCTCGTACGCCTCCCGGATCCCGATTTCGCCGTACTTCAGGAAGGCCGAGAGCCGGGAGGTCGCCTCGCGGGCGGGGTAGTCGCGCTCCGCCTCGTAGGCGAACACCGCCTCGTCGAGGAACGCGTCGAGCCGGTCGCGGGCCGCCGCGGTGCCGGCGGGGCCCACCTCGGCGTCCGGCTCCGCGAACCCCAGATCGGCGGGCGCGGGCAGGTCGCCGACGGCGACGCGGTCGGTTTCGGTGCCGTCGTCGGTCCCCACTGCTGCCGTCAGGTCGCCCGCATCGACGAGGTCGCTCGCCTCCGGCGTCGGCGCCGGATCGTCCGTCTCGCGGTCGGTCCACTTCTTCCAGTAGTAGGAGTACACCGAGTAGGGATCGCCGGCGTTGGTCCGGATCGAGTCCGGGTCATGAAGGACCGCGTCGTGGTGCGCCTCGCGCCCGATTTCGGCGTCGTTGAGGGCCGTGCGGACGCCGGCGTCGCGCTCGCGAGCGAGCCCCGAGTAGTCCCGGTTCCAGACGACGCGGTCGGCGTCGAGCGCGTCGGCCAGCTCGGGGAGGACGGTCTCGGGGTCGCCGCGGGCGACGAGCAGGTCGCTGCCGCGCTCGCGGTAGTCGCCCCGCAGCGCCGCGAGCCCGTCGAGCAGGCGGCGGACCCGCACGTCGCTCGCGTGGTCGAGCACGTCCGGGTCGAAGACGAAGACGGGTGCGGCCGGTCCCCGATCGCCCTCGCGCGTCCCCGTCGCGGCCGCGAGCCCGACGTTGTCGGCGACTCTGAGGTCCCGGCGGTGCCAGAACAGCTCCATGGGATCCACAGGGGTGCGAGGACCGTGAAACCACCGACGGCGGTCGGATCACGGACTCCGGAGGTCCGGGCGACTCACAGCTCCGGTCTGCCGGGGACCTCCACCCGATCGAGGAGGAAGTACCCGACGGTGAGCGCGAGGACCAGCACCGAGATCGCGAGCGCCGCGAGGATCGTCTCCTCGCCCGTGCCGTAGTCCTCCAGCCGGAAGCTGATGGCGCGCCGGGCGACCGCGATAATCGACGCGCTGACGACGATTCGGAGGACGGGCTTCCCCTTGGCGTACGCCAGCAGCGTCCGGTGGACCTCGACGATGATCAGCAGGAGCAGCACGCTGTCGAGGAGCCCGACGACCTCGTTCGGATCAGTGAACTCGCCGGCGGCGACCAACAGGTACAGCGAGACGAACAGGTCGAACACGCCGATGAGAAACAGGATGAGCAGGAAGTACGCCGCTCCCAACACGAGCCACTCCATCGCCCGGGCCGCGGGATCCGCCGCGTCGTCGAGATCGATTCCCATCGACGGATCGGTCGGTGGCCGGCAGCAAGTGGTTTTGGGTGGGTCGTCAGGGTTCCGCGTCGCGGCCCGTCAGCGCCTCCAGCAGCCGCACCGCCGGCGGCTTCGCGAGCGGGTCGTTGGCGTTCCCGCAGTGCGGCGACTGGACGCAGGCCGGACAGCCGCCTTCGCAGTCGCAGGAGTCGATCAGCCGCGCAGTGCGGGCCATCAGCTCCTCGATCCGCTCGTGACCGCGGCGCGTGAGTCCGACGCCGCCGGGGTGGCCGTCGTAGACGAACACCGCGGGCGCGTCGGTGTGCGGGTGGTACGGTGTCGAGATGCCGCCCACGTCGGCGCGGTCACACAGGAGGTGGAACGGGAACAGCGAGATGATCCCGTGTTCGGCCGCGTGGATCCCGCCGTTGAAGGCGTGTTCGCCGCCCGGCGCGCTCTCTCCGCCGTCGGTCGCCGTCTCCGAGCCACCGTCCGAGTTCCGACTCCCGAGCGCGCGCATCTCCGACTCGATATCCTCCGGCACCGGGAAATACAGCGCCTTCGTCCGCAGCGTCGTCTCCGGGAGGTCGAGCGTCGACTCGCCGAGCGATTCGCCGGTCTTGGCGTCCTTCCGGACGAACCCCGTAATCCGCTCCGTGACGGTCACGTCGGCGAATCTGACGGGTACATCCGGGCGGGCCGACAGCTCGCGCTCGCCGAGATCTTCGTTCACGACGATGTCCTTCTCGGTGAGCGGCCGGGTGTAGTAGTCGGCCCACGACGACTGCAGCTCGGCCACGTCGCGGTCGAGGTCGAGCTCCGTCACCTCGTAGGTCCGGCCCTGCTGGTGGTAGATCGCGCCGGGATGGGCGTCCCGGAGCGCGTCGGCGAAGCCGAGCGAGGCGACCGTCTCGTTTCGCGAGGCGTCGATCAGATCGACCTCGCGGTCCCCCGCGGTCCGCAGGCTCACCGACTGCTGCGGGCTCGACGAGCCGGCGTGCGTCCACCGGATCCCCTCGGCGACCTCACGCCTCTCCAGAGTCCCCTCGTCGGTCAGATCGGCGACGACGCTCGGGAACGGCTCGCCGAAGAACCGCTCGTCGTCGGGCGAGAGCCAGCTCTCGTCGGCCGCGCAGGCGACGTGGCCGGGGAGCAGTTGACCGTTCTCGGGGTCGCAGATCGCGTCTTCCGGCGGCGCCTCGAAGAAGTCGCTCGGGTTACGCATCAGGTACTGGTCGAGCTGGTCCTCGCCGCCGACCATCACCACGAGGGCCGGGTCGTCGCCGCGGCCCGCCCGTCCCGCGCGCTGGTACGCCGACATCCGCGTGCCGGGGTAGCCGTCCAGGATAACGGCGTCGAGCCCGCCCACGTCGACGCCGAGTTCGAGGGCGCTCGTCGACCAGACGCCGCGGAGGTCGCCGGAGTGGAGGTCCGCCTCGATCTCGCGGCGCCGGTCGTCGGTCAGGGCGGCCTGATACGCGCCGACCGTCCCCGCGAGGTCGCGCTCGCCCCGCTCCCGGAGGTCGCTCGCGCTGTCCGTCGCGTACTGCTCCGCGGTCTGTCTGGCCCGCGTGAACGCCAAGGTCTGTTCGCCCGCCGTCACCAAATCACAGAAGAGGCGCTTGCTCTCCGCGTGGCTCGACTTCCGGCGGCCGCTCCCGCGCTCCCGCCAGTCGTCGTCGTACTCCGGGGGGTTCCACAGCACCCAGTCGCGGGGGCCGCGGCCCGACGCGTCCTCGTCGATCAGGGCGATCCCCTCCGGGTCGCGGCCGGTCACGGTCGCGACGTGTTCGACGGGGTTGTTGATCGTCGCCGAACAGCAGACGAACTGCGGGCTCGACCCGAACCGCTCGCAAGTCCGCGCGAGCCGGCGCAGCGTCAGCGCGACCTGCGAGCCGAACACGCCGCGGTAGCTGTGGACCTCGTCGATCACGACGTACTCCAGCGACGAGAAGAACCAGTCCCACAGGCGCCCGGCGTACGGGAGCAGCGCGTAGTGGAGCATGTCCGGGTTCGACAGCAACACGGTCGGCTCCCGGTCGCGCACCTCCCGCTTCTCCGACCGCGAGAGCCGCCCGGTGTACGACTCGACGGAGACGCCGCTGCCGAAGCCGAGCCCGTGAGCGAAGTCGCTCAGGCCCTCCTCCTGATCCGCGATCAGCGCGTTCTGGGGGCCGACGTAGAGGGTCCGGCCCCCGTGGTCCATCGCCGCCTCGAAGGCGGGGACGGTGTACGCCAGCGACTTCCCGCTCGCGGTCTCGGTGGCGAGCACGGCGTCGTCGCCGTCGCGGACCGCCTCGATCGCCTCGGCCTGGTGGCGGTAGAGGCGGTCGATCCCCTCCTTCGCGAGCGCGTCGGCCATCCGGGGGGCGAGGTCGATATCGCGGTACGCCGGCTCGCGGGCGGGCAGGCGGCGATGCTCCGCGATCTGTCCCTCGTAGAACGGTCGGTTCCGCAGCCACTCGATGGCGTCCTCCACGGCTACGGTAGCGTGGAGTCGGCCGGGCGTAATCGTTGCGGTCGGGGCGGTACGTGTTCGGGAGGATCCCCCGTGCGTCACACGATCTGAATGTCTGGGTCCGTTGAAATCCCCGTCTTCGGATGTATTTTGTGTTAAACGGCTGGTCGTTGAACGATGGTCTCTTGATCGATATTGGGAGTTGATGTTGCAGTCTGGTGGTGGCGAGACGACGTTTAAACAGCCGCGAGCGAGTTCGCCGATCACTTATAAATGAGCGCGGCGCGGCGGTGGCGCGCGTCTCCGAGCGCCCAGAGGGCGCGAGTAGCGAGGGACCGAAGGTCCCTCTGACAGCCGGCGGCGAAGCCGCCGACGAGAGCGCCGTGCGAGGGAGTCGGCCGACCGGAGCGAAGCGACGGGGGCCGACGAGGCTGGGGAAGCGTGAGGCTGCGGTGCGGTTGCGGGCGGGTGGGACTCGAAGGGGCGCCCGCCTCACGGCTGGGGCTTTGGGGTGTTCACCGCGTTGTCGACGGCGATAAATCGCCGCCAGAAACACCGCTCGTTCACTTATAAATAACCGATGCTCACAGTGGTTCACGTACTCCCGCAATCGCTCACCGCTGTCTCTGTGTCGACCGGGACCGGAACGACCGCGTCTCTTTCTGGGTGTTTCGACGGAACCGACCGCCCCTAGTCGTCGGCGCCGACGACTCGCGCCCCGTCGAATTCGATCGGGATCGGCTCCCGCGGGAGCGGCTCGGCCGGCCCCTCGCGTGCGAGCGGCGGCCAGCGGACCTCGGTCGCGATCGGGTCGTCGAGGTCGAGCGACATTCGGAGGTCGCCCCTGCGGTCGACGAGTTCGAAGCCGACCGACCGGTAGACGCTCCGCGCGACCCGATTCCCGCTCTCGACGTGGAGCTCGAGCCCCTCGCGCCCCCCGGCGGCGGCGTCGGCGATGACGTGTTTACAGAGCTCCGTCCCCACGCCGCGCCCCTGCATCTCGGGATGGACGAAGACGGCGAGTTCGGGGCGGGCCGCGTCGGTCGGCGTGTACATGGCGTGACCGAACAGCTCGCCGTCGCGCTCGGCGACGACGTTGCTCCCCTCGGCGAGCATCGACTCGATCCAGTCGGCCCGGCGGCTCCGGGTCACCGGCGGGAGTCCCTGCGCGCGGTCCGCCGTCCCGAACCCCTCGTACATCTCCGAGAGGGCCGCGGCGTCCTCGCGCATCGCGGGGCGGAGCGTCCACCGAGCCCCCTGCTTGTCCACGAAGCGCGGACAGCGCGGCGGACAGTGGACCGTCCCCTCGCACTCGCTGCCGTCCCAACCGTCGCAGGCGGCGGTGGCGTCGTGGCTCATGGGTGACGGTCGGTCGCCCACGGGGTTATATCGTGATAGCTGCTCCCACAGCGTGGGAACGGGGCGGGAGGAGGAAGCCACGGGGGGTCTGCATTCGGGTCGGTCGCTACTCTCGAATGAGGACGATGCCGTCGCGGAACACCGAGTGGTTCGGCACCACGTGCTCCTCGCCGTCGGCCTCGATGCGAGTGACGAACAGGTCGACCTCCTGCACGATGCCGCGCTCGCCGGCGACACGCACCTCGTCGCCGATCACGTACGGCTGCCGGAGCAGGAGGAACACTCCGGCCGCCGCGCTCGCGACGAGGTCCTTCGTCGCGAGCGCGGCGAAGAGGACGACCGCGAGCGCGAATGCCCCCAACAGCACGATCAGCGCGAGGGTCTGGACCCCGACCTGTCCGAGCGCGATCAGGGCGGCGACGTACACGACGCTGTACTTCACGAGCGGCGGCAGCACGCCGAGTTCGGGGAGCTTGATCCCGCGGAGCCGCTCGGCGACGAGCAGCTCCGCCTTGTCGCCGACGACGATCCCGACGATGAGGACGACGACGGCGACGAAGAGCCGCGGGAGGAACGCGGCGACGCCCGACCAGAACTGTTCGAGGTAGTTCACTTCGGCGACCGTGAGTGCGACGATGACGGCGACGGCGAGGATGAAGTAGCTCGACAGCTTCGCTAAGATCCGCACCGTCGAGGTGTCGAACTCGCGGGCGGTGCGCTCGAAGGCGGTCCCCTCGATCACCTCCGGGACCCCGGCGCGCGTCAGCAGGCGGCGGTTGATCACGCCGACGATGTACGCCGCCACCAGCCCGAACAGCAGCACGAACAGGGCGAGCCAGATCCGCTCCGGGACCCCCGCGGCGAACTCGGAGAGGGGCGTCGGTACCGCTGACATGGGGATCAGTACTCCTCCGGATCGATCTCCAAGACGAGTTCTCCCGCCTTAAACGCCCGCACGAGCCCGTCCGACTCGGAGAGCACGATGGACGTCGAGTTGGTGTCGCGGGTGATCGCGGCGCCGGACATGTGGCGCGCGCCGAGCCCCTTCGGGATGTCGACGCCCTCCGCGCCGGGTTCGAGGTAGCGGTACGCGGAGACTATCTTCCCGGAGTCGGAGACGACGAACGCGCCGTCGAGCCGCGAGAACTCCTTTAACATCACGTTGACGATGGGGTCGCCGACGTGGACGTGCGACTTCTCGAAGGGGTTGTACGACAGCGGGCGGGACTTGTTCATCACCTTTCCCGCGTCGCCGACGACGAACAGCGCGCCCACCGGCTTCCCCTTCTGTCCCTTCTGTCCGAGTTCGATCGCGACCTCGAACACGTCGCGGATCACGCTCGGCTCGGCCCGCGAGTTGACGAAGAGGTCGTAGATCCCGGTGTGGACCGTCTCGTCGACGGTGACGCGGATCACCGCGTCCGACCCGCCGTCGAAGACGGACGCGATACAGACGACCTCGTCGCCCTCGGAAACGAGGTCGGCGTCCATCGCCCCCTCGAGCCCGAACCGGATCCGGTCTTTGACGTTGTCGAACGGAAGCGGGAGCTCGACGAACACCTCGGCGTCGACGTCGTTGTCTGGCGCGACGACGATGACCTCCGTGTCGCCGTCCTCGAACCGATCGTGGAACGAACTGGTCGGCGAGAACAGCAGCACCGCGTCGGCGTCCTCGACGAGATCGGACAGGTGGTCGGTGAGCGAGCCCATTGGTTCAGGGTCTCTCGGACGACGTATAGTCGTTGCGTCGGCGTCATGCGAGCGTCTGACACGTCCTTCGAACGCGACCGAACGCGACACGAGACGGCTGTTCGGTGAGGGGCCGCTTCCGCGGCGATCGGGACAGAAGACATATGCCGATACCGTCGGGAGCGAAACGACATGGTTCAGCCCTCCCGAAGACGGGTTCGGCCCTCCCGAAGACGCGTCCTGTCGTCCATCTGTGCGACCGGTGGCGTCCTCCTCGCCGGCTGTGTAGACGGGCCGGGCGAGTCGAACGACACGGACGAAGGCGACGCGACGACGGGAGACGACGGCGAAACGACGCCGTCCGACTCGGCCCAGTCGGTCCCGGAGTTCCCCGAGGACACCGCCTCGGACGCGTGCCCGCCGTTCGAGAGCGCCGAACGGGTCGTCTGCTACGAGGCGGTCGATCCCGAGGCGCTGCCGATCGTTCTCGTTCCGGAGACCCAGTCGGTCCAGCCGGACCGACCGGCCGAGTTCACGCTCCGAAACCGGAGCGAACGGCGGTTCGAGACCAACTACTATCACTGGCAGCTGTACAAGCGCGTGGACGGCGACTGGTACTACATCGCCCCGGAGTCCTGGCCGGAGCCGCTGACACCGCTGGCGGCCGGCGACGACCACACGTGGACCGTAACGGTAGCGACCGGTCGCGTCGGCGACGGCGACTCGGTCGAGCGCGTGGAGGGGACGGAATCGCTCACGCTCGCCGGCCTCGGCGGCGGGCACTACGCGTTCGGGACCGACGGGTGGTTCGCGGCCGGCTCCTACGAGGATCCCATCGCACTCGCGGCGGGGTTCGAACTGGACGCCGACCCGCTGCGGTTGACGCCGACGGCGGCGATCGCGGAGACCGAGTGGGACGGTGAGACGCTCGTCGCCCGGTCGACGCGTGGCGAGCCCGACGGCGAGGACGACCGACCGGACGCGTTCGTCCTCGAACGCACCGACGACACCGAGGCCGACGCGGAGCGAGTCATCGTCGAGCAGGTCGTTCGGAATGACCAGTTGCGCGACGCCGTCGCGCTGAGCCGGGAACGCGACGCCGACCGGGTCCGACTGGAGGAGTTCAGCGACTCGATCCCGCCGTTCAGGCTCGACGACGTCCGGACGTACGAGTTCCGGGGCGACCGCTACCGGGTGACGACGAGCGAGGGGTGATCCCCGCGAGACGGCTTCCCGCGCGACTTTTACCCGCAAGGAGACTACCCGGACGCATATGGCGACCCGCGAGGCCCTCTGGGACTACCGCGACGAGTTCGGCGACGCCTTCGGGCGCACCTACTTCCGGCGGTTCGGCCCGGGCGTGGCCTCCAGTATCGGGATCGGCACCTACCTCGGCGACCCCACCCTCGCCGTCGACGACGCCTACCGCGAGGCGATCGGCCTCGCGCTCCGCTCCGGCGTGAACCACGTCGACACCGCCGTCAACTACCGGTGCGGGCGCGCCGAGCGCGTCGTCGGCGAGGCGCTCCGGAACTCCCCGATCGACCGCGACGCGGTCGTCGTGGCGACGAAGGGCGGGTTCCTCCCGTTCGACGGCGACCGCCCCGACGACCCCGCCGAATTCGTCCGCGAGCGGTTCGTCGAGCCCGGGATCGTCGCGCCCGACGACCTCGCAAACGGGGCGCACGCGATCGCGCCGGAGTACCTGGAGTGGTCGCTCGACCGGTCGCTGGACCGGCTCGGGCTCGACGCGGTCGACTGCTACTACGTCCACAACCCGGAGACGCAGCTGGCGACGCGCTCGCGGGACGCGGTGTACGATCAACTCGAGGCCGCCTTCGAGCTCCTGGAGCGCCGGCGCGCCGCGGGCGACGTCGGGGCCTACGGCGTCGCGACGTGGGACGCGTTCCGCGTCGCCGAGGGCGACGAGCGGTACCTCTCGCTCGCCGAGGTGCTCTCGCGGGCCGAGGCCGCCGGCGAGGCGGTCGGTCCCGGCGACGACCACGGGTTCGAGGCGGTCCAACTCCCCTTCAACGTCGCGATGGCGGACGCGTTCACGCGGCGGAACCAGCGCTCGCCCGGCGGCGACTCCGACGGCGACCCCGACGCGGAGCCGATCTCCACCCTGGAGTTCGCCCACGAGGCCGGGCTCTCCGTGGTGACGAGCGCGAGCATCGGACAGGGCGAACTCGCCGTCGAGGGCGCGATCCCGGCCGACGTCGACGCCACGCTCGCGGGCGAGACCCCGGCCCAGCGCGCGCTCAACTTCGCTCGGAGCGCGCCGGGGGTCACCTCCTCGCTCGTCGGCGCGAGCGACGTCGACCACCTCCGCGAGAACGTCGCCGCCGGAACCTTCGACCCCCTCGGCGCGTCGGCGTTCGACGCGGTGTTCGAGTGAGTATCGGGCGACGACCGGGCCGGCAAAAGACGTTTGTCGGGACCGGCCCAAGCCGGCGTCATGTCCCCCACGCGGCGAGCCCTCCTCCGGAGCGCGTCGCTCGGTGCGCTCGCGCTCGGCGGCTGTCTCGGCACCGAGACGCGACGTGGCGACGACTCGGGTCCGGCGTCCGAATCGACATCGACCGCTGGCAGAGACGGCGATCCGACCGTGCTGAAGGTCCGGAACCCCGGCGGCGAGGCGGCCCTCGTCGACCTCGCCGTCGAGAGCGACGGTGATGGCGACGCTGACAGCGAGAACGACGAGACCGGCGACACCGACCCCGCCCCGATCGGGCGCGAACTCGTGACGAACGCCGACCGGGCGGCCGAGCTGACGGTCGCCCCGGGCGTCGCCGAGGCGGACCGCTCGCGGGTCCGGTCGTTCCTCGACGACACCGACTACGAGACGGAGACGGTGTTCGTCGCCCGCGCCGGGATCAGGTCGTGTTACCGGTTCCGGATCCGGTCGGTCTCGTGGGAGCCGGGCCACGTCGAGTACGGGTACTGCCGCGAGCTCCGACCGCCCGACGCGGCCTGCGAGGCCGACGCGCGCGACGCGGTCGGGCTCCTCTTCCGGCTGCCCGCCGCGCTTCGGTCGCCGCTCTCCGGGTCCGGATCGAGCGGGCACTCCCCCTGCCGGGCCGTCGGGACGGGGTACGACCGGATCGACGCGAACGCGACCGTCCCGGGGAGCGACGCGGCGCTCGGCGGGACCGGGGACGGCGAGACCGGGGACGGCGAGACCGGCGACGACGGGGCGGCGGACGCCGAAGCGACGAGCGGCGAGACCGGGGGTGACGGCTCGTGACGCGACGCCTCACCCGCCGCGGCGCGCTGGCGGCCGCCGGCGCGCTGGCGTTCGGCGGCTGTCTCGACGGCGACCGCGACCGCGGCCGAGGGTTCTGGGACGACCCCCCGTCGCTCGACACGAGCGGGGCGTCGAGAGCGATCGGGACGCCCGTTCCCGACCGCCCGCGGCTCGTCCCCGTCTCGATCGAGACCGAGGTCTCGGCGGCGCTCGCCGACCGCGTCGACCGACTGCTCGGACCGGTCCCCGACCCGCTGACTGCGGAGACGCTCCCGAACGGGGCGATCCGCGAGCGGATCACGGGGGCGCGCGACGCCGCCCGCGACGCGCTCCCCGCGCCCGGGGAGTCGCTCACGCCGCACCGGCGAGCGGAGCGCTTTGCGACCGCGCGCGGCCACGCCGCGACCGCGGCCGGCACGTGGGCGGGCGTGACGACCGAGGGCGACCCGGGAGCGGTGACCGCGGATGTGGGGACCGTCCGGAATCGGGCCGCCGAGACGCTGGAGACTCTCCCCGGGACCGCGTCGGACCCCCTCGCCGGAGCGGGGGTGTACGGCCCGATCGAGCGCCGGCTCGACACGGCGCGCCGCCGGGACCTCGTCGGCGGGTCCGCGGGCGTCGCGGACAGCGCGAACCCCCTTCGAGCCGGGGAGACCGTCGGCGACATCGAACGGGTGCAGTCGCACGTCGAGGTCGGTCGGCACCTCCGCGACCGATACCGGGAGTCGCTCGCGGAGCCCCAGGCGGTCGACGCGCCGCTTCGCCGGGCGGCCGAGCGTCTCGGGGGCGCGATCGGCGACCGGCTTCGGGAGCTTCACGGCGGCGACACCGACCGACTCAGAGGGATTCCCGGGGCGGACGCGTTCCTCGACGACCGGCCGGTCGCGCGCGACGCGCCCAGCGTCTCGCTCCTGTCTCGCGCGAGCTACCGGACCTTCGAGGACCTCCGGTTCGATCCGGTCCCGATCGACGACTGGACCCCGGATCACCCGGCGACGGCGCTCACCCGAACGGCGCTCGCTCGGGTTCGGCTCCGCGCGCTCGACGCCCTCGCTGTACGGATCGAGGGCGGGGAGACGATGTTTCCGGCGGACACCGCCGATATCGAGGATGCCCGCGACGCCGCGATCCGGTCGGTGGAACTGCTCTCGACGAACCCGAACCCGCTGGCGCGCTGGCTCGGGGGCCGGTTCCGGTCTCTGTTCGACGAGCGGGACGCCGCGCTGGCGCGGAGCGATCCCCGGGTTCGCGCCGTCGTCGAGGCGTTCGGGACGTACCGGTGGATCGAACTGGTCACCGAGGAGGCGGCCCCCGTACTGGCGTCGATCAGCGACGCGATCGGGTCGTAGACCTCCCGTACCGGGAGAGAAGAGGGAACACTCGGGCGAACGAGAAAAGCGGGGGAGCGGTGACGCCGGTTTCGATGACGGTGCGACGAGAGACCGAGAGGCGTCAGCGCAGCTCTTTAAACGTGGCCTCGCACTCGGGGCAGACGCGGACGGAGAACACCTCGTCCGGGTCGTTCTTCTTTTTAAGGACTTTCTCGCAGTCGGCACAGTTCAGCCGCTCGTAGGTGTCCTTGAACAGGTCGCCGTCGCGAAGCCCCTTCCGCGTCGATTTCATGGCTCGAAGTTGATCGCGTGACCGTATAAAAACCCCGTACGACGCCGGTCGGACACCTCGGATCGATCGGACGGGTCGCTTTCGCAACCCTTGTCTCCCGCCGCCGACAACGACGCCCGTGTCACGGAGTCGGCTGTTCGGGTCGCTGTGTGCGATCGTCTTCCTCGCCAACTTCGCGCGGGTCGTGTTCGCACCGCTCGTGGGCGAGTTCATCGGCGAGTTCGCGATCGGCGAGGGGACCGCGGGACTGATCGTCACGCTCGCGTGGCTCGGCTCGGCGGCCCCGCGGCTCCCGGCGGGCTGGGCGCTCACGCGTTTCTCCCGGCAGTTCGTGGTCCTCGTCTCGGGGGCGATGCTGACGCTCGGCGCGCTCGGCGTCGCGCTCGCGCCGGGCGTGCCGACGCTGATGCTCGCCACGTTCGCGATCGGCTTGGCGTCCGGCGTCTACTTCGTCGCCGCGAACCCGCTCATCGCGGAGCTGTTCCCGACCCGTGTCGGGCGCGTGATGGGCGTCCACGGGATGGCGAGCCAGCTCGCCGCCGTCGCCGCCGCGCCGGTCGTCACGGTCGCGCTCTGGTACGACTGGCGGTTCGCCTTCTACGGGCTCGCCGCCGCCGCCGCCGCCTCCACCGTCGTCTTCGCCGCTTTCGCCCGTCGGACGGACCTCCCGAACGCCGGCGCGGGCGACACCGACTTCGTCGCCGGCGTGCTCACGGAGTGGAAACTGATTCTGGCGGGCGTCGTGCTGATGGGACTCACGAGCTTCGTCTGGCAGGGCCTGTTCAACTTCTACGAGCTGTACATGATCGACAAGGGGCTTCCGCCGTCGACCGCGCGGAACCTGCTGACGGTGATCTTCGCCGCGGGCGTCCCGGCGTTCCTCGTCTCCGGCGACCTCGCCGACCGGCTCCCGCATATCCCGTACCTGCTCGGGATCGTGTCGACGTTCCTCGGCGGCGTCGTCCTCGTGGTCGCCTCCTCGGGGGTGGCCGCAGTCGTCGCCGCCAGCGTCGTCGTCGGCTTCACGATCCACATGCTGTTTCCCGCCGGCGACACCTACCTGCTCGCGTCGCTGCCGGACGAGTCGCGGGCGTCGGCGTACGCCGTCTTCTCCGCCGGGATGATGACGACGCAGGCGGCCGGCTCGTGGGTCGTCGGCGAGGCGATCGAGGCCGGCGCCGGCTACGACGCGGTGTTCCTCTCGCTCGCGGGGGGACTCGCGCTCGTCGTCGTCGCGTACGCGGTTCTGGAGCGGCTCGGTCGGGTTCCCGGGGGCGCCGCGGACACGGAGCACGCGGCCTGACCGGTCCTCCCCGCGGTTCGATCGACGGCTCCCCGCCGGACCGGCACGGGAGCACGGGTATCGCACCTATTTAGGGCGTCCCGCCCGTGTAACGGATAGATGGAGTACGTTCAAGAGCGCGTGACCACGCTGCACGCGTTGACCGACCACCGGCCGGACGCCCCGACCGGCCGAGCGGCGGTCGTCGTGCCGATGACGGAGCGCGAGTACGGGACGCTCGCGGCCGATCGGGTCCTGACGGCGCTGGAGACGGTCGATCCCGCCCGCGTCGTCGTTCCCCTCCGCGCCCCCGCCGAGCGCGTCGGGCCCTTCGCCGACTGGCTCGACGGCTTCGACGTGAGCGTGGAGCCGCTCTGGTGCGGCGGGCCGCGGCTCACGGATCTGCTCGCGGCTCGCGGGCTCGACGGGGACCGCGGGAAGGGCCGAGACGTGTGGCTCGGGCTCGGCCGCGCCTTGGAGGAGGAGTTCGTCGTCGTCCACGACGCCGACACGAAGACCTACTCGCCCGCCTTCGTCAACCGATTGCTGTTCCCGCTCGCGCGCGGTCACGACTTCTCGAAGGGGTACTACGCCCGCGTCGAGGACGGGTCGCTGTACGGGCGGCTGTTCCGGCTGTTCTTCAGACCGCTGGTCCGCGCGCTCGCCGACGCGACCGAGCGCCGCGATCCCGGTGTTCTGGAGTACCTCGACGCGTTCCGCTACGCGCTCGCCGGGGAGTTCGCGGCGACGACCGACCTCGTCTCGCGGCTCCGCGTCCAGCGCGGCTGGGGGCTGGAGGTCGGGACCCTCGGCGAGGCGTTCGCGCACGCCGGCTTCGCCGAGAGCGCGCAGGTGGATCTGGGGCGGTACGAGCACGACCACCGCTCCGTCGACGGCCCGACCGGGCTCGCCGACATGAGTCGGGCGGTCGGCGAGGCGACCCTGCGCGCGGTCGAGGGCGCCGGCGTCGCGGTCGAGTACGACGCGCTCGCCGACCGCTACCGCGAGGCGGCCGGCGGGCTGATCCGCGGCTACGAGACGGACGCCGCGTTCAACGACCTCGACTACGACCGCACGGCCGAACGCGATCAGGTCGAGACGTACGCCGACGCGCTCGGCGAGCCGGGACCGGACACCCGCCTGCCGGCGTGGCGCGACGCTCCCGTCACGCCCGCCGAGGTCGCCGACGCGGCGCGGGCCGACCTCGCGGCCGTGCGGGAGGGAGGCTCGAGACGGGCGAGCCGAAAGCCGGGGGAGGCCGACCGCGTGCGACCCGCGGACCCGAGCGCCGACGCGGCGCCGGGGGAGGACTGACCGATGGGAGACCGGCCCGACGGGTCCGAGGGCGACGCTCCCAGCGTCGCCGCCCGCGACGACCTCGCCGGCGTCGTCGACCTGTTCGAGTGGCTCACCCGCGAGGAGCTGTCGGAGGCGCTCTCGGAGCTCGCTTTCAAACGGCGCTCCGAGGTCGACGACGACGCCATCGCCGCCGCCATCGACGTCGCGGTCGCGGAGTACGCGCTCGTCCCCGCGCCGCCCGCGGCGCTCTCTGAGGCCGGAGCGGGGGGCGCGCCGGAAGCGGTGGCTGATCCCGCCGGCCTCGACGAGGAGGGTGACACCGACAACGCCGACGCGGTCGCCCTCGCGGTCGGCCCGGCGGCGTTCCCCTCGCTGCCGGCGGACGCCGAGGACCTCCCGCACATCCTCGACGTTCCCGAGCGCGACGTGGACCGCGAGACGCTCTCCGAGGCGGTGGTAGAGCGGCTGTCCGAAGACGCGGTGACCGCGATCGGAGCGGGCGACGCGGAGCGGCTGGAGGTCCTCGCCGACGTGACCTACGACATCGAGGCGTGGGCGCCCGTCGACGCCGGGGACATCCGCGATCGGATCGTCGACGAACTGGACGGGTAGGCGTCGCTGCGGCGAGACGACCGCTCCATCGACGACCGCTGACCCCCCGGGGGAACATCTTTAATGGAACAGAGAGTGTCATTGACGTTGATTATGAAGAAGCTGATCAACGACCCGGACGACGTCGTCGACGAGATGCTGGACGGGATGACCGCGGCGTACCCGGACCGGCTCCGACGGCTCCCCGACACGCAGGTGGTCGTGCGCGACGACGCGCCGGTAGACGGGAAGGTCGCGCTCGTGACGGGCGGCGGGAGCGGCCACGAGCCGACCCACGCGGGCTACATCGGCGACGGCATGCTCGACGGGGCGGCCGCGGGCGACGTGTTCTCCTCGCCGACCGCCGACGAGTTCGAGGAACTGATCGACGCCTGCGACGCGGGCGACGGCGTCCTCGCGATCATCAAGAACTACGAGGGCGACGTGATGAACTTCGAGACCGCCATCGAGCTCGCCGAGATGGAGGGCGTCGAGGTCGAGAGCGTCGTGGTGAACGACGACGTGGCCGTCGAGGACTCGCTGTACACCTCCGGGCGCCGCGGCGTCTGCGGGACGATCCTCGTCCACAAGGCCGCCGGCGCGAAGGCCGCCGAGGGCGCCGACCTCTCGGAGGTCAAACGCGTCGCGGAGAAGGTGATCGACAACGTCGGCACGATGGGCACCGCGCTCACCTCGTGTGTCACTCCCGAGAAGGGCGAACCCACCTTCGATCTGGGCGACGACGAGATCGAACTCGGGATCGGGATCCACGGCGAACCCGGCACCGAGCGCACCGAGCAGATGCCCGCCGACGAGATCACCGACGCGCTGACGGAGGCCGTCCTCGACGACCTCGACCTCGATTCCGGCCAGGAGGTGCTCACGGTCGTCAACGGGATGGGCGGGACCCCGCAAATGGAGCTGTTCGTCGTCAACCGCCGGCTGCAGGAGCTGCTCGGCGAGCGCGACCTGGAGGCGTGGGACGCGTGGGTCGGCGACTACATGACCTCGCTCGACATGGCCGGCGCGTCGATCACCGTCTGCGCCGTCGACGACGAGCTGAAGGAGCTGCTCGGCGCGCCGGCCGACACCCCCGCGCTCACCCGGACGCGATGAGCGGAGACGAGCCGATCGAGGCCGCCTCCGACGGCGCCGCCGTCGTCGCGGCCGTCGAGGCGGTCGCCGAGCGCATCGAAGACGAGCGCGCGCACCTCACCGAACTCGACTCCGCCATCGGCGACGCCGACCACGGCGGGAACATGGCCCGCGGGTGGGCGGCCGCCGCCGAGGCGGCCCGCGACCTCGACGATCCCGACCCCCAAGCGGTCTGTAAGACGGTCGGGAAAACGCTCATGGCCGAGGTCGGCGGGGCCTCCGGTCCCCTGTTCGGCGGGTCGCTCGTGTTCGCGAGCGCCGAGCTCGACGGCGGGGTCACCGCCGAGAACGCCGTGGCGTTCGCCGAGACCTACCTGGAGAAGGTCGAGGACCGCGGCGACGCCCGGGTGGGCGACCAGACGATGGTCGACGCGCTGACCCCGGCGGTCCACACGTTCAAGAAGTCGGTCGAGACGGACGGCCTCCCGCCGCTCGAAGCGCTCGCGAAGGCGGTCGACGCGGCCGAGCGCGGCGTCGCGTTCACGGTCCCGATCCGGGCCAAGAAGGGCCGCGCCTCCTACCTCGGCTGGCGGTCGGTGGGGCATCAGGACCCCGGTGCGACGAGCACGCTGTACATCCTCGAAGAGCTGCTCGCGGTCGCCGCCGCCGCCCTCGACGCCGAGACCCCCGACGTCGACGCGACCTCGCCGACGATTCCGGACGAGGCGGCGGAGGGCGGCGCGGGCGACGCGGCGGACGCGCCCGACGCCGGCGAGGGAGGCGACTGATGGTCGGCCTCGCCGTCGTCTCACACAGTGAGCGCGCCGCCGAGGGGATCGTCGAGGTCGCCGCCGAGATGGCCGGCGACACCCGCATCGAGCCCGTCGGCGGCGACGGACGGGGGGGGATCGGCACCGTCCCGGACGCGATCGGAGACGCCATCGACGCCGCCGACGACGGCGACGGGGTCGTCGTCCTCGTCGACCTGGGGAGCGCGGTGATGAACGCCGACGTCGCCGTCGAGATGAGCGACGCGGAGGCCGTCATCGCCGACGCGCCGGTGCTGGAGGGCGCGGTCAACGCGGCCGTCGCCGCCACCGACCCGTCCGCCACGCTCGACTCGGTCCGCGAGCAGGCCGAGGCGGCTCGGGGAATGGAGAAGCTCTAGCGGGAGGACCGCGGGCGCTCACTCCCCGTCGACGCCGAGTACGTCCCGAACCTCGGTCCGGGTCTCGCGGGCGAGCGCCTCGTCGGCGAGCGCCGTCGCCTCCGCCGAGTCGATCTCGCTGACCCGGTTTTTCACCGCCGGTACGGTCACCGCGCTCATACTGAGCTCGTCGAGCCCGAGTCCGACGAGCAGCTCCGTGAGCGCCGGATCGCCGGCCATCTCGCCGCACATTCCGACCCACGCGTCGGTCCCCGCCGCGGCCGACACGGTGCGGTCGATCGCGCGCAACACCGCGGGGTGGAGGGGGTCGTGATACGCGTCGACCCCGTCGTTCTCGCGGTCGGCCGCCATCACGTACTGAGTGAGGTCGTTCGTCCCGATACTCAGGAAGTCGAGTCGCTCGGCGAGCCGGTCCGCGAGGAAGACCGCGGCCGGCGTCTCGACCATCGCGCCCAGCTCGGGGACCGCGTGGTCGACGCCCTCTCCGTCGAGGTCGGCGGCGACCGACTCGACCGCAGAGATCGCGTCTTCGACCTCCTCGATCCGGGAGACGAGCGGGAACATCACCGCGAGCCCCTCGCCGCCCTCGTGGGCCGCCGCGCGCAACAGCGCCCGGAGCTGCGTCTCGAACAGGTCGCGGTGCTCGCCGAGCGAGAGCCGGATCCCCCGCCGTCCGAGGAAGGGGTTCGCCTCGTCCGGCAGATCGAGATACGGCACCCGCTTGTCGCCGCCGATATCGAGCGTGCGGACGACGACCCGGTCGTCGGGGAACGCCGACAGCGCGGCGGTCACCGCCTCGTACTGGTCCTCCTCGGTCGGGGGCGTCTCGCGGTCGTAAAAGAGGAACTCCGACCGGAACAGCCCGATTCCGTCGGCGCCGCGCTCGGTCGCGGGGGCGATCTCCGCCTCGCTCCCGACGTTCGCCGCCACCTCGATCGACCGGCCGTCGGCGGTGGAGACGCGTTCGGTCACCACGGGTGCCGCGGCCGAGCCGACCCCTCCGCGGGTCGCCGCGTCGGGGTCGACGACGACCCGCCCGTCGGTCCCGTCGACGAGCAGTTCGGCGCCGTCCTCGACCTCGCGAAGCGGCTCACCGACCCCGACGACAGCCGGGATCGACAGCGACCGCGCGATGATCGCCGCGTGGGCCGTCCGGCCGCCGGAGACGGTCGCGATCCCGGCGACCGCGTCCGGGTCCAGCTCCGCGGTGTCGCTCGGGGTGAGCCGCTCGGCCAGCAGCACGGTCCCCGCCGGGAGGTCGCCGAGGTCGGCGAGAGCGGCGCCGTCGTCGGCGTCGGTGTCTGTTCGAGTATTTAAAAGGGCTCGAAGCAGCCGGTCCCGCACGTCCCGCAGGTCGTCGGCGCGCTCGGCCATCGGTCCGTCCAGCGCCTCGAACTGTTCGATCGCGGCCGCGAACCGGTCGTGCACGGCGTGTTCGGCCGGCGTCCCGTCCCCGACGGCCGCCTCGATGTCCCCGACGAGCTCCGGGTCGTCGAGGAACTGCTCGTGCGCCTCGAACACCGCCGCCTCCTCCTCGCCGACGCGCTCGGCCGCCCGGTCGCGGGCGTCCCGGATCGACTCGCGGGCCGCGTCGCGGGCGTCGGCGAACCGCGCCAGCTCGGCGTCGGCGTCGACGGCGGACGGGTCGGGGCGGTCGGGGAGCGTCAGCCCGGCTTCGGGGCGGTACCAGCGCGCCGCGCCGACGCCCGACAGGGGAGTGCTCCCGACGCCGGTGAGCGTCCTCACGTCGGGTCACCGCCGTCGGCGGCGCTCTCGGCGTCGTCGCTCTCGCTCCTCTCGTCTTCCTCTTCTTCGACCTCGCTCGTCAGCAGATCGCAGACCGCGTCGAGCGCGTCGGCCGCCTCCGCGCCCTCGGCGACGACGCGGACCGACTCGTCGCGGCCGACGTTCAGCCCGCTCACCGAGAGCATGCTGTCGGCGCGGACGAGCCCGTCGTCGCCGTCGTCCGCGCGACCGATCGACACGTCGGCGTCGAACCGGGTCGCCGTCTGTACCAGCTTCGAGGCCGGCCGCGCGTGCAGGCCCGCCTCCGGCACCACCGTCACGGTACGTTCCATGGGTCGGATAGGCGCGGAGTGTCCTTATAAGTGCCTTCGACAGAACGAGATGGCCTCGCTACATGGGGACGGGCCGGGTTTCAGTCGACGGCGTTCGCGGTCTCACTCGACGACGCCCACGATCTCCTCCTCGATCATCCGCGCGAGGACGACCCGCGACACGTCCGCCCGCTCGTGAACGACCCGAGCGATCTCCCGCGCCGTCGCCTCGTCGTCGGCGTCGTCGACGGCGTTCACGAGCGGTATCGCGGTCGCATCGTCCGGGATACCTTTTAAACCGCCCCGCTCGTGTGCGAGGACGCGACCGACCAGTTCGGGCGTGATCTCGTCGCCGACCGCGGCGTCCGTGATCGCCGCGACGCGCTCGGGGCGGTGGACCGTTTCCGCCGTCAGCGGCTCCCCGACCGCGCCGACGCTCGCCACCGGAATCACGCGGTCCGCGCCCGCCGGGACCTGCGGCTCGCGCTCGTTCGGGGCCTTCAGAAGGCGCGTCCGCGCGCCGTCGGCCTTCACGAGGACCGGCCCGTCGTGCGCGGCCCCGATCTCGTCGACGACCGCGGGATCGTACCCTCGATACCGGTCGTCGCGTTCGCGCTCCGGCACCAGTCCGAGCGGGAACGCCCCGGCGCCGCCCGTCGGCTCGGCGTCCCCCTCGGACTCCTCTCCTCCGCTCACCGCGTCCTCTCCTCCGCTCGACGCGATCTCGTCGATCGCGGCTACGGGGTCCTCGGCGACGCGCACCGCGGCGACTTCTCGGTCGAAGATGGGGATCCGGACCGTCGCGGTGAGCACCGCCCGGTCGAGCCGTCCGGCGAGCGCGTAGAGGGTGGTCTTCTTCCCGCCGGCGCCGACGAGACAGGTCGTCCCCCCGGTCGCGTCGAGGGCGTCGACGACATCGTTCATGTCCGGATCCGTGGACGGCCGTGGGCGAAAGCCCGTCGGTCGGGGCGGGAGGTCGGACCGGGGCTGTTTGCCCCCGGCGTGTGGTTTAATCCCGCTCGTCCGCGAGGTGAGTCACGATGACGGTTCCCGACCGGATGCTCCGCGTCGACCTCTCCGCGGAGCGCGTGCGCAGCGAGCCGGTCCCCGAGGAGTGGCTCGCGCGCTACGTCGGCGGGAAGGGGCTCGGCGCGCGGTACCTCTACGAGATGGAACCGAGCGTCGACCCGGCGTCGCCGGCGAACCGGCTCGCGTTCGTCGTCGGCCCCCTGACCGGATACCTCCCCGGTGAGCCCCGCTACGCGGCGGTGACGAAATCACCCCTCACGGGGACGTTCCTCGACTCCTACGGCGGCGGGTCGTTCGCGTCCCGGCTCGCCGGTTCGCTCGATGACCACCTCGGAGTCGTGATCGAGGGGGCGGCCGACGAGCCGGTGGCTCTCTCGATCGACGGCGGGGAGGCGACGATCGAGCCCGCGGGCGACCTCCGCGGGCTCGACGCGGCCGAGACCGACGCGCGGTTCCCGGACGCGGCCGTCGCCTGCGTCGGCCCGGCCGGCGAGGCGGGGGTCCGATACGCGACGATCGCCTCCGACGGCGGCGACCACCACGCGGGTCGGGGCGGTGCCGGCGCGGTGATGGGCGGGAAGGGGCTCAAGGCGGTCGTCGCCCGCGACCCGGCGCCCGAGGTCCCGGCCGCGCTCCGCGACCTCCGCGAGCGCGACGAGGAGGCGTTCGCCGACAGCGACGCCGGCCGGTGGCTCGCCGCGGGCGACACCTTAGAGACCGTCGGGTTCGGCGACGAGACCGGCGTACTCCCGACCCGCGGCTGGCAGTCGCGCCGCTTCGACGGCGCCGAGGAGATCGGCGTCGAGCGGGCAAGCGAGCGCGCGACCGGGCGCGAGCGCTCCGACGACCCGGTACCGGGCGGGTTCAGGGTGCCGGCGGACGACGGAGACGGTTCACGCGACGACGACTCCGACGACCATGAGGACACCGTTCCGCGCGGCGGGACGCCGATCGCGCTCGGCGCGGGGCTCGGGATCGACGACTTCGATGCGGTCGCGGCTCTCGGCGGCGTCTGCGACCGCCTCGGGATCGACGTGATCTCCGCCGGCAACGCGGTCGCGTGGGCGGTCCGCGCGATCGACGCGGGGCTGATCGACCCCGCCGATCACGGCGTCGACCGCGGGCTCTCGTTCGGCGACGAGGCGGCCGCGCGCGCGCTGATCGAGGAGATCGCGGCCCGATCGACCCCCCTCGGCGACGCGCTCGCGGACGGGGTGGCGGCCGCCGCGGAGCGGTTCGGCGGGACCGACCTCGTGCCGACCGTGAAGGGGATGGAGCTGGCCTCCTACGACCCGCGCGGCGCGGCGACGATGGCGCTGGCGTTCGCGACGGGCGACCGGGGCGGCTGCCACCGACGCGCCCGACCGGTCGAGACCGAGGCGGTGGCCGATCCGGGGTGGAGCCCCGCCGAGCGCGCGGCCGTCGTCGCCGACGAGCAGGACCGGCGGGCCGCGCTGTGGTGTCTCGTCGGCGACGACTTCCTCGCCGAGAGCTTCGGGTCGGCGGCGGCCGCCGAGTGGTTCGCGGCCCTCGGCGACGAGCGGGACCCAGACGACCTCCGGCTGCTCGGCGAGCGCGTGTGGACGCTCACGCGCCTGTTCAACCTCCGAGAGGGGTTCGACCGCGGCGACGACGGGCTCCCGGAAGCGCTGACGCGGGGAACTCGAGGCGCGGGCGAAACGGACGAGGGGCGCGAGGGCGCGACGGGAGTCGACGACGGCCTCGATCCCGACGCGTTCGAGGACCTCTTGGACACGTACTACGCATATCGCGGCTGGGACCGGGAGGGCCGGCCGACGCCCCGGCTGCTCGATCGGCTCGGGCTCGCCGACCTTCCCGACTCGGCGACGCCGGTCGGGTCGGCGGAGGGAGTTCCGAGCGTCGACGGCGACGACTGAGCGACGGCGGTACCGACCTACGGCGCCGCCTGCTTCGTCGAGATCAGCTCGATCACGTCGCGGTGGGAGAGCTCGTGGTCGGCCCCCACCTGTCGGCCGCTCCGACAGTCGGTGCCGTGGAGGAGCCCCTCGCCGATGTCCGAGTGGATGTGGAACGCGAAGTCCTCGGTCGTCGCCCCCCCGGGGAGGAGGAAGCAGTCGCGGAAGACGCCCTTCTCGTCTTTGCTCCCGTTCGCGGAGCCGGGGAAGACGGCGATACAGCCGAGCACGTCGAAGACCGCCGATTCGAGCGCGCCCTGCACGCCGGTTCCCTCGTACTCGGCGACGAACTCGCCGATCTGATCGAGCCCCGCCTCCTGTTCGCCGGAGACGTCGCCGACGACTTCGAAGTCACCGTCGCCGGGAGTGTAATCGACGACGCCGGCGTCGTCCGCGTTCTTCAGGGCCTTCTCGGCGTGGGCGCTCGCGGGGACGAAGGAGAGGTGGTCGTAGTCGGGGTCGGTCGTGATCTCCTCCCAGTTCGCCTGGGCCTCGGGGGTGTCCATCTTGTTGGCGGCGACGACCATCGGCTTCGTGCGCTTGCGGATCTCGCGGGCGAGGTCGGCCTTGTCCGTCTCGTCCCACGTCTCGGGGTCGAGCTCGAGCCCCTCGGCGAGGATCACCCGCTTCATCCGGTCCTTGTCGATGCCGAACGCGGACATCTGGTCGGCGAGCTCCGCCTCGATCGCGGCGTCCGCGCCGTGATACCGCGTCTCGAACTTCTCGAGACCCTTCTCCAACACGTCGAGGTACCACGCGTCGAGCTCCTCTTCCAGGAAGTCGATGTCCTCGCGTGGGTCGTGGCCCTCGGTGGTCTCGCCCTCGATGTCGGTCTTGCCCGAGAAGTCGACGACGTGGATCAGCACGTCGGTCTCGTTGAGGTCGGTGAGGAACTGGTTGCCGAGCCCGCGCCCCTCGTGGGCGCCCGGGACGAGACCGGCGACGTCGACCAGCTTGACCGGGACGAAGCGAGTCCCCTCGCGGCAGACGCCGACGCTCGGCGTGCAGGTCTCGTCGAACTCGGGGGCGGCGCAGTCGACGCGGACGTACGCCTCGCCGACGGTCGGGTCGATCGTGGTGAACGGGTACGCGCCCTCGGGCACGTCGTTCATGGTCGCGGCGTTGAAGAACGTCGACTTCCCCACGGAGGGCTTGCCGACGAGGCCGATCCGATAACTCATTGGCATCACTGCGCGATCCACGGTAAAAAGCGATGCGAGACGCGCCGTGGCGTGGGTAGGGGTGACGAAGGAGTTGACGCGGCCCGCGACCGGAGCCGAATCAGGCGTCGCCGTCGGACTGCCCCGGCTCACCGACCGCCTCGATCGGGAGCACGTTCTGAAGCGCGGCGACGGCGTCCTCGGCGCTCTCGAACCGCTCTTGATCGATGTCGGCCACGAGGTCGCCGAGGTCGGCGTCGCCGTCGGCGAACAGCACGGTCGTCCCGGCGCAGGACTCGGCGAGGTCCCCGCGGGCGATCGGGAAGGGGTAGTCGCCGAACTCGTCTTCGACGCGCGAGAGGTGAATTTCGGATGTCATGGGTAGGTATCGGCGCGTGAGGCCTTAAGCGCGCCCCTCGTCCGAATTCCGACGGATTCGGCCGCGAAAGAACCGGCAAAACGCGCAAAGAGTTATGTGCGGGCGGTTCCGTGGTATATGTGAACGTATGAGTCTATACGATCGGATCCTCGTCCCGACCGACGGCTCCGCCGAGGGGAAGCGGGCGGTCTCGCACGCCCTCGACCTCGCGTCGGTCCACGGCGCGGGCGTCCACGCGCTGTACGTGGTCGACACGGCGAGCTACGCGGGGATGCCGATGGAGAGTTCCTGGGAGGGAGTCGGCGACCTCCTGCGAGACGACGCGAACGAGGCGGTCGCGGAGGTCGAGTCGCTCGCGGCCGAGACCGATCTCGGCGTCGAGACGGCGGTCGCGGAGGGGTCCCCGAGTAAGGAGATCATCCGGTACGCCGAGGGCAACGACTGTGACCTGATCGTGATGGGGACGCACGGCCGCGGCGGAATCGACCGGCTCCTCCTCGGGAGCGTCGCCGAGAAGGTGGTTCGCGGGTCGAGCGTCCCCGTGTTGACGGTGCGGCTGGACGGCGAGATTCCGGAGGGCGGGGCCGTCGAAAGCGAGGCCCCGGCCGAAAGCGAGACGCCGGCCGATGGGGAGCCCGAAGCGACGGGACAGAGCTAAGCGACAGTCGCGAGACGGGCGTCCCGCGATCGGTCCTCACTCGTCGGCGTCGCGCAGGTGCTCGCAGTCGCCGGCGTGGACCCGACGGGTCCCGTCGTCCGTGTCGATGGCGAGCGCACCCGGCGGTTCCACGTCGACTGCGGTGCCCGTCACCGGGCCGTTCGGGGTGTCGACGCGGACCCGACGGCCGAGGGTACTCGCTCGCTCGCGCCACGCCGGCAGGACCCGGTCCATCCGATCCGGCGTCCCCGCGAGCGCCGCGAAGCGTTCGAGGAGGGTCGCGACGAACCGGCGCCTGTCGACGGGTTCGCCGAGTTCCTCCAGTAGGGAGGTCGCGCCCGCCGGAAGCGTCTCGGCGTCGGTGTTGGCGTTGACGCCGATCCCCGCGACGAGCCACGAGACCCGGTCGGCCTCCCCCTCCATCTCCGTGAGGATCCCGGCGAGCTTGCGGCCGCCGCGGCCGTCGGAGGCGTCGCCGTCGCCGTCGCTTCCGATCCCGCCCACGAGCACGTCGTTCGGCCACTTGATGTGGGCGTCGACGCCCGCCTCCCGGCAGGCGTCTGCGGTCGCGACCGCGGCGGCGAGGGTGAAAAGCGGGGCGCGGGCCGGCGGCACGTCGGGCCGGACCACGAGCGAGAGCCAGACGCCGCCGCTGGGCGCGACCCACTCGCGGTCGAGCCGCCCTCTGCCGCCGGTCTGCTCGTCGGCGACGACCGCGACGCCGTCGGCCCCCTCGGCCGCCAGTTCGCGGGCGCGGTCGTTGGTCGAGGGGAGCCTGTCGCGATACTCGATCTCGTAGGGCGCGTCGAGCCCGAACTCGATGCCGGCGGCGGAGTAGCCGGGTCGTTCGGGCGCGGCGTACCCCTCCGAGGTCGACTCGACCGCGAACCCCTCCTCGCGGAGCGACTCGACGGCCTTCCAGATCGCCGCCCGCGACACGCCGAGTTCTTCGGCGAGCGCGGGACCGGAGACCGGGCCGTCGCCGAGGGCGTCGAGCAGCGCGCGACGCGTGTCCATGTGGTCGGGGTCGGCGCGGACGCGCAAAGCCGTTCCGGGTCGGCGCCCGCGCCTCCCTGTCCCAGCCCGAACCGGGTACGTCGGGTCCATCGGAGACACCGGGTTTCCGGTGAAACGACGAGCGTTACCGAGTCGCACGGGACAGCGGCGGATCCGGCGATCGAGTCTCCGACCCGGGCTCGGCGCAAGACACAAGGTCTCACGGGCGAACTCTCGGACATGCAACCCTCCAAGGAGCGGGAGGCGTCCGACGGCGATCCGATGGACGACCTCGACGACCTCCTCGACGACGACCTCGCGGGCGGCGAGGGCGACTCCGGTTCGGCCGCGAGCGCCGCGTCGGACGCCGAGGGCGTCTCCGGGACGAGCCAAAGCGGGGGCGGTTCCGGAGGCGGTCGCGTCGGATTGGACGGCCGCTGGTTCTCCGGAAAGGCGTTCCTCGTCGCGCTCGTCGCCGTCGCGCTCGGGGTGTTCGCCGGTGGGGCGATTCCCCTCATCGGCGGCACGATCGGCTCCGCCGCCGGCGTGTTCCTCGCGACGTTCCTCGTCGGGCTGGTCTTCTCGGCGCGCAGATACGTGGAAACGGGAATTGCCGGCGCCGCGGCTGGCGCCGGGACTGGCGTGACAAGCGTCCTCGGGATCGGCTTCCTCCCGATAGGGGTCGACTACCTCCAGCAGTGGGGGCTCCCGCTGCTCGCCGTCGGCGGCGGGCTGGGGCTGGTGCTGGCGCTGCTCGGCCACTACTTCGGACGAGACCTCCGGGCGGGGCTGACGGAAGATGTCAGCGTCTAAGAAGCTTGTCTACCGTCGTCAGCGCGCTCGGAGAACGTCCTCGATGCCGACGTAGGCGGCGATCTCGTGGCGTTCGAGCACGAGGAAGCCGGCGAGGATCGCGACGAAGCCGATGATCGCCTCCGCCTCGATCAGGCTGCCGAGCAGGACCCAGCTCCCGACCGCGGCGACGACCGGCTCCGCGTAGCCGACGAGGTGGAGCTGGGCCGGGCCGACCTCGTCGAGCAGCGCGAAGTAGATCAGGAACGCGACGACGCCCGACAGCAGCGTGAGGTACGACAGCGAGGCGATCGACGTCGCGTTCCAGACTATCGCCCCGGGCGACTCGCCGAGCAGGGCGGCGCCGCCGAGCAGCATGCCGGCGCCGGAGACCATCGCCCACCCCTGCAGCGCGGCGATCGGGAGGTCGGTGCGGAGCGGGCGGAGCAGCACCGCGCCCAGCGAGAAGGCGACCGCGCCGGCGAACGCGAGCCCGACCCCGAGCAGGGCGGTGCTGCCGAGCCCCGCCTCCGTCGGGTCGGCGATCACGATCACGCCGAGGATCCCGAGCGCGAACCCGCCGATCTCGAAGGGTCCGAGCCGCTCGTTCGGGAGGAGGACGGCCGCGAACGTAGCGGTCAGCACCGGCGCGAGGCTCACGACCACGGCGGCGACCCCGCCCGAGATGTGGAGTTCGGCGACGTACAGCAGGCCGTGGTACGCGGCGATCACGAAGGCGCCGGCGACGGCGACGCCGAGCCACTCGTCGCGGCCCCGGGGGACCGACCTCCCGGACGTGACCGCGGCGAAGCCCAACACGATCGCGCCGGCGACGGCGTAGCGCACGCCGGCGAACAGCAGCGGCGGGAAGTAGTGCAGTCCGGCCTCGATGGCGACGAAGGAGGTGCCCCACAGGGTCGCGAGGAGGACGAAGGCGGCAACGATCGATTCGGGAGTGGAAATGAAGTTCCGCAGATTCATTGACTATCTATCCGAAATTGGAAGAGATAGTTAAACTATACTCTCGATCTCTCGCTGGTCTGGGATGAACAATCAGACATACGAATCAGATGCGATTCGGTCCCCGAAATGAGTGCTAATTTTGAATTCTGCTTCAACTATATCGGTCGCAATATATAACAGACCATCACGCAAACGGGAGGTATGGACGAGCGCGACGTGCGGCTGTTGAAGGCGATCTCGGACCTCGGCACCGGGAGCCCCGAGCGGCTCCACGAAGAGACCGACATTCCGGTGTCGACGATCCACTACCGGCTGAACAACCTCCGGGAGGACGGCGTGATCGAGAACGACCTGTACGACCTCGACCACGAGGCGCTCGGGCTCGGCGTCACGGTGATCGTCGAGGTGCTCGCGAGCTACGAGGGGCCCTACGAGGAGTTCGCTGAGGAACTGCTCGCCGTGGAGGGCGTGACGGAGGCGTTCTTCACGATGGGCGAGACCGACTTCGTCGTCCTCGCGCGACTGTCGTCGTCGGACACCGTCGAGCGCCTCATCAGCGACTTCGAGGCGATCCCGGAGGTCGAGCGCACGAACTCGACGTTCACGATCGCCACCCTGCGCGACGAGCCGCGCGCGCCGGCGACGTACGACCTCGACACGCTGATCGAGGAGCTGACGGACTGAGGAAGCGTTCTCGCTGGGGCAACGGCGGCATTTTTAAGCATAATTGGGAGAAGGGCGGTCACTTATTGACAGAGGTGCGGTGGCGCGTGCCTCCGAGCGCCCCCAGGGCGCGAGGAGCACGCGCGAGGGAGTCAGTCGCCGGAGCAACGCGGAGGCGACTGACGAGGCTGGGGAGGTGTGAGGCTGTGCGGTGCGGGCGGGTGGGACTCAGAGGGGCAGTCGCGAGGGCGAAGCACGCTGCAGCAAGCACCGCAGCGAGCAACGCGAGCGAGGAGCGTGGTTCGAGAGAGCTTTGCTCTCTCGTCATCGCCAGAAATCGGTGATTTCTGGCTAGCAGTCAGAACGCTTTGCGTTCTGACGACATCACGAAAGGCGCGCAGCGCCTTTCGAACGACAGCAAAGCGCGCGAGTCGTCGCGACTGGGGCTTTGGAGGTCTTCACCGTCGAGTCATCGATCGCGTATAGACAGCCACACCACACGCCGAGATCTACGACCGCTTGCCGATCTCCTCGCGGAGCACGTCGGAGACGACCTCGCCGTCGGCCTTCCCGCGGAGCGCGCCCATCGCCTCACCCATCAGGCCGGAGAAGGCGCCCATCCCCTCCTCCTCGATCTGATCGGCGTTGCGCTCGACGACCTCCACCACGGCCTCTCGGACCTCGTCCTCGCTCACGCCCGAGAGCCCGGCCTCCTCGACCGCCTCGGCCGCCGACAGCTCGGGGTTCTCGGCGAGCGTCGTCAACACTTCCGGAACGCCCTCCTTCGCGAGGTCGCCGTCCTCGACGAGGTCGAACAGGTCGAGGAACTGCTCGTCGGTCAGGTTCTCGACGGGCGCCCCCTCCCGGCGGATCTCCGTCGTCGTCGACTCCAGCGTCGACGCGGCGAAGGTGGGGTCGACGCCGCGGTCGACCGCGGTCTCGAACAGGGGGAACCGCTGGCCGAACGCGACCTGCTCGGCGAGGCCGGCGTCGAGCCCGAACTCGTCGGCGTACCGCTCGGCCTTCTCGTCGAGGAGTTCCGGCCGGTCCACGTCGGAGGGGTCCGGCTCGACCGGCGGCACGTCCGTCTCGGGGTACATCCGCGCCGCGCCCGGCAGGGGCCGGAGGTACCGCGTCGTCCCGTCGTCGTTCGCGCCGCGGGTCTCCTCGGGGACGCCCTCGATCGCGGTCTCCGCACGCTCGGCGGCCGCCTCGATCGCGAGGTCGGCGGTCTCCGGGTCGGCCGCGACGATGGCGACCGCGTCGCCCTCGCCGGCGCCGACCGCGTCGCGGAGGGCGTCGACCTCCGCCTCGGTCACGCCGTACGCCGGCAGCTCGTCGGTGTGGAAGATGCCGCCCGCGCCGTGGCGCTTGGCGTGGTCGGACAGCTCGGTGCCGAGCCGGCGGTCCGGCTGGATCTCGCGGCCGACGAGCCCGTCGAAGCCGAACAGGGGGACCGCGGTGACCTTCCCGCCCGCGTCGAGCGCGCCGCGGATGACGCCCGACTCGGTGTCGGCGAAGGTGTCGGTCACGTCAGAGACCTCGCCGACGCTCGCGTCGCGCTCGCGGAGTTCGTCGCGGATTTCGAGCAGTTCGGCCTGCCGTCCGACCTCGCCGCGGACGATGTCCTCGATGCCCTGCAGGTCCTGTACCCCTTTCACCTCGACGCGGGCGCCGTCGGCGATGGAGACGTTCACGTCCTGCCGGATCGTGCCGAGCCCGCGCTTGACCGCGCCGGTCGACCGGAGCAGCATCCCGATGCGCGCAGCGGCCTCGCGAGCGCCCTCGGGGCTCCGAATGTCCGGACCCGTCCCGATCTCGACGAGGGGGACGCCGAGCCGGTCGAGCGAGTAGACGACGCCCTCCTCGGTCTCCTCGACGCGCTTTGCCGACTCCTCTTCGAGCATGAGGTCCGCGATCGAGACGCGTCCCTCGCTCGTCTCGATCTCGCCCGCCTGTCCGAGCAGGATCGAACGCTGGAACCCGGAGGTGTTCGAGCCGTCGATGACGAGCTTGCGCATGACGTGCGCCTGATCGACCACGGAGATGTCGAGGAGGTCGGCGATCTGGAGCGCCACGGAGAGGGCCTCGCTATCGACGCGGCGCGGCGGCTCGTCGTCCTCCTCGACGAGGCAGGTGGTGTCGTACGCGAGATAGGTGAACTCGCGGTCGACGCGGCTCTCCTCCATCGCGGCGTCGTCGAGTTCGCCGAGTTCGCTCTTCGTCGGATGGAGGCGGCGGTTGATCTCGCGGTCGGACTCCTCGGGGTCGCGTTCGACGGTCGGGGAGTCGCAGAACAGCTTCGTCGCCGTGTCGAGCTGCTGGTGGATCTCCAGCCCGGCGACGAGCCCCAGCTCCTCGTAATCGTACTCGGGGGTCGCGTCCGTACTCATTACGCCTCACTCCGGCGGCGCGGGACTAAAAGGGTGGCAGTTCGCGCGGGCGATGCGGATCGAGACCACTGATGTTGTTTATAAATGACGGGACGGTGGCGCGTGCCTGTGAGCGTCCCCGTGGGACGCGAGCAGCACGCGCGAGGGAGTCGCGAGCAGAGAGGGACCTCCGGTCCCTCATGCAGCCGGCGCGCAGCGCCGGCGACGAAGCGAGCGACAAGGCTGGGGCTTTGGAGGTGTTCACCGGCGATCGATAGTCACTATTTATAAGCGAGCGGCTGGGGCTTTGGAAGTATCCGTCGCGTTACCGAACAGAATCGAGTACAGTCGTCGCTCGTCGCGTAGCGACCGAAAGGAATTATGCGTGGGTGCTGTCGTAGAGACAACACCGTGCATCGTGGGGGTGTACCCCGTGCGATGCGTGGGACCGGATTTGAACCGGCGGACCTCTACAGGACAGCGCCCTCAACGCTGCGCCGTTGGCCTGGCTTGGCTACCCACGCTCGCGGTGTTCTGTCGCGTCTCCACGTACCCTTCCCCTAATTAAAAGCCCTTCCATTCGGCCGGACCGTGACGGAGGTTGCCACCGATCGAGAGGACGCACGCGACGAGCCACCCGCCGGGACCGGGTCGTCGAAACCGGCACGCGTTTGGGAGTGGCGTCCCACCGATCGCAACATGTCCGAATGGGCCCGCGAGAACGTCCCGTTGCTGACCGCTCTCCTGTCTGCTGCCGCGCTCGCGCTCGTGTTCGGCGCCGTCGGCGGCGCGATTCCGAGCAACGTGCTTCCCCGCGCGAGCGACGCCGTCCTCGCCGCACTCCCACATCTCAACGCCGCGATCTCCGCCGCCGCGATCACCACCATCCTGCTCGGCTGGCGGGCGATCTCCCGGGGGAACGTCGGTCGCCACAAGGCGCTCATGCTCTCGTCGTTCGGGCTGTTCGTCGCGTTCCTCGTCAGCTACCTCTACCGGCTGATCCTCGTCGGGACCGTCGAGTTCCCCGGCCCGGAGACCGTCTACACCTACGTCTACCTCCCGTTCCTCGCGATCCACGTCCTGCTCGCGATCGCCTGCGTCCCGTTCGTCTTCTACGCACTGCTGCTCGCCGCCACCCGCCCGTACGAGGATCTGTACCACACCCGGCACGCGCAGGTCGGCTCCGTCGCCGCGGCCCTCTGGCTGATCTCCTTCACGATGGGGATCGGCGTCTACCTCATGCTGCATCACGTCTTCTGACGCGGAAAGAACACTGACGCGGAAGGCAACAGCCGGTCGACGGCTCGCGCTATTCCTCGTTCGCCATCTTGTGGGCGGCGTAGAACAGCGGGACGAGCAGCGCGCCGGCGAAGCCGAAGCCGAGCGCGAGCGCGCCGATGTCGCTGGCGGTGAGATCGCGGCCACCGGACCCGCCGTCGGACGCGTTCCCGCCGTCGGTCGCGTTCCCGCCGTCAGTTTGGTTTCCGCCCGACCCGCCGTCGCCCCCGTCGCCCTCGTCACCGCCGGGCGTCACGAGGTCGTCGTCGACCGATCCGACCGCGACCGCGCCCTTCATCCCGACCGCCTCGTGCGGGGTGCAGGCGTAGTTGAACGTGTCGCCGTCTTCGGCGTCGGCGAAGGTGTACTCGAAGGTGTACCCCTCCTCGCTGACCGTCTCGCCGCTGTCGAACGTCCCGTCCTCGGCGACGACGTTGTGGCCGCCCCCCTGGCCGGTCCACTCCCAGACGACCGTCGTCCCGGGATCGATCAGGATCGCCGCCGGCCCGAACTTGAGGCCGTCGACCGCGCCGACGTCGACCGTGACCTCGTCCTGCCCGGTGTAGTCGTAGGTGCCGTCGTAGTTGTCGACGTCGTCCAGCCAGCCGTCGTACTGGGCCGCTACCCCGCCGGAGCCGGCAGCGAGGCCCGTCGCGGCGGCGGCCCCCGCGGCGCCGGCCCTGAAGAGTCCGCGGCGACTCATCGTCGTCTCGTCGGCGTCGGATGTCATACGCGTATCTCCCGGCGTGGGCGTATTTAAATTCCCGATTCCACCGCCCGGGCCGCGAGAACGCGACGGCGGACGGAACGCGGCCGGGACGCGGGACGAAACGCGGCCGGGATGCGGGACGAAACGCGATCGAGATACGGGACGACGGCCCGATCAGTCGTCGGCCGGCGTCGCGCCGGGCGCGGTCCCCTCGATATCGCGGTCCGCCTCCTCTCCCTCCACGTCGAACGGGTACTCCCCGGTGACGCACCCCAGACAGAGGTCAGCGCGGCTCTCCCCGAGCGCGTCGGCGACCGCGTCGATCGAGAGGTACGACAGCGAGTCCGCGCCGACCTCCTCCCGGATCTCTTCGGTGGAGGCGTCGGCGGCGATCAGCTCCTCGCGGGTCGCCATGTCGATGCCGAAGTAGCAGGGCGCGATAATGGCCGGCGCGCCGATCCGGAGGTGGACCTCCTCCGCGCCCGCCTCGCGGACCAGCTCGACGAGCTGGGTCGAGGTGGTCCCCCGAACGATCGAGTCGTCGATGATGGTGACCGACTTGCCCTCGACGGTCGACCTGATCGGGTTGAGCTTCAGTCGGACCGCGCGCTCCCGCTCGTCTTGGGTCGGCATGATGAACGTGCGGCCGACGTAGCGGTTCTTCATCAGCCCCTCGGCGAACTCGATGCCGACGTCGCTCTCGGGGCGTGGTTCTCCGTCCTCGGTCGTCTCGCCGGCGGCGTCGGCGTAGCCGGAGGCGAACGCCCGCCCCGAGTCCGGAACGGGCATCACCACGTCCGACTCGACGCCGGACTCCTCCCAGAGCTTCCGGCCGAGCTTCCGGCGCACCTCGTACACGAGGTTCTCGTCGATCACGGAGTCGGGACGGGCGAAGTAGACGTGTTCGAAGAAGCAGTGGGCGGTCGACTCGCGTTCGACCAGCTGATACGTGTCGTAGCCGCTTCCGTCGGGATCCAGAACGACCAGCTCGCCCGGACGAACGTCGCGGATCAGCTCCCCGTCGAGGGTGTCGATCGCGGCCGACTCGCTGGCGAGCACGTAGCCGCCGTCGATCTTCCCGAGACACAGCGGGCGGTTCCCGAGGGGGTCTCGCACCCCGAGCACCGTGTCGTCGTGGGTGATCGCCAGCGAGTAGGAGCCGTGGATGCGGTTCATCGTGTGTTTGACCGCCCGCACGAGGTCCTCTTCGAGGAGGTTGCGCGCGAGGTCGTGGGCGATCACCTCGGTGTCGCCGTCGGAGGTGAACGCGTGGCCCGCCGCCGCGAGCTCCTCGCGCACCTCGTCGGCGTTGACGAGGTTCCCGTTGTGCGAGAGCCCGAGCGATCCGGACTTGAACGAGACCGAGAAGGGCTGCGCGCAGCTCTTGTCGAGGCTGCCGGCGGTCGGGTACCGGACGTGACCGATGCCGGTGCCGCCGGACAGCGACTCCAGGTCGCCCTCGTCGAACGCGTCGCCGACGAGCCCGCGCTCGACGTGGCTGTGCTGTTGGAACCCGTCGTGCGTGACGATCCCCGCGGACTCCTGTCCCCGGTGTTGGAGCGCGTACAGCGCGTAGTACAGCGGTCGCGCGGCCTCGCGGTCAGCGAGCGAGACGCCGACGACGCCGCACTTCTCTCGCGGCTCGTCAGCGGTGTTGTCCCCACCGGCTTGCATATACTCGTCGGTGGGGCGTGAGTCGATAAAAACCCTCGTGTTCGTGGCACAATGGTCCGTTTAAACTGCAGAAGTATGCATAGGTGTGGATCGGACGCGGCTAGTTCCCCGACGCGATAGGGGTCACATCCCTCCCGCGGCGACCCTCTCAGTCTCCGCCGACGTACTCGTCCAACCGCTCGAAGTACGCCTCCCGCGGCACCTGGTAGGCGGCCCGGTAGTCCACGTCGCCGGCGGCGAACCGCTCCGCGACGTCGACGGCTGCGGCCGCGCCCGCCTCGCGGCCCTCGTACGTCTCCGAAACCGCCTCGATCTCGGGCTCTAAGAAGAGGACGACGTGCCACTCGTCGGTGGCGTACTGGCCCGACCCGGGACGGGAATTGCGCGCGCCGTTCGTCAGGTAGATCGTCGGGAGACACTCGGACGGGAGGTCGTCGCCGCCGAAGGCGTCCGGGCGGTACACGAGGATCGCCCGGCCGCTCGGCTCCTCGTTCCATACCCGCCAGCCGTCCGGCAGCGCCTCGAAGCTCATGGGCGGAGTCGGGGACGAAGGCTTGAAAGGGTCGCGCTCCGGGCGGGAGAGGGGTTCGGCCGACTCGGCAGCCGAATTCTCAGTCCACGATATCGGAGCCGCCCGAGGGGAGGAACTCCTGCAGCTGGTCGGCGCTGGCCACCTTCCGCACGAACGACTGGTCGGCGAACCGCTCCTTCAGCTCGCGGTACACCATCATCGCGGCGTCGTTCTGCGCGTACATCCCCGGCTCCAGCGTGACGCTCGACGCCGCGCGGTCGACGATGGCCGAGGGCGGCCCGCCGATGGCGCGCGTGACCGGCTCGCACTGGACGCCGACGGCGATCCGACAGGGAACGTCCTCGAAGTAGGTGCGGTCGCCGCGGATCACGAAGCTCCCCTTCTCGATGTACTCGCCGCTCTCGGGCGTCTTCGACACCTGATCGGGCTCGACCATGTACGCGTCGCCCGCGCCGCGCCCGTCCTTCCAGTCCGACGAGTAGGAGACGGCGAACTGCGCGGCCTCCCGCAGGGTCTCCTCCGAGAAGTCGACCGGATCGGCCGACTCCGAGGGCCCCGCGGCTTTTAAGAGCGTCACCGGCCCCCCGTGCGCCTGCGTGTGGAAGAACCGGTCGTGTTTGCCCATGTACTTTTTCACCAGCTCCTCGTTCTGGTCGGCGTTGCGCCCGCCGATGACGAGGTACCCCGTCGAGGTCCGGAACCAGCGGAACCGCTCGAACCAGTCGTCCGGGCTCCGAATCGGGATGGAGGAGCGCGAGAGCCAGTCGGTCTCGTACTCCGCTTCGCCGTCGCCGTCTCCTCCCTCACCGTCGCCGCCGTCCCCGTCACTCCCGTCGTCGGTCGCCTCCTTCGCCTCCCACTCGGCCTTCCGCTCCTTGACCGCCTCCAGCTCTTTCCGGGTCGACTCGATCGCCTCCATCGCGCCCTCCTTCTTCCCCTCGATCCGCTTGGCCTCCTGATAGAGGCGGTCGGCGTTGACCTCCACGCCCGCGCTCGCGTCGAGCTCGACCCGGGTCGTTCCCCCGTCGTCGCCCTCGTCGTCGAGCTCGACCGTCACCGTTCCCTCGCCGCCGTCGACGTCGACGACCGCCTCCGCCGCCGGGATCCCGCGCTCCGCGCCCGCGTCGAGGGTCTCCGAGATCTCGTCCCAAGGCACGTCGTTCTCGCGGGCCTCCCGCACCGTCGAGAGCACCTCGTCGACGAGGTCGTACTGAGCGTACAGCAGTTCCGCGCGCTCTCGCTCCGCCTCGGCCTGCTCCTCGAACCCGTCGATCGCCCCTTTCTGCTGTTCGATGATCCGCTCCTGTTTGGCGATCTCCTCCTCGAAGTCGGGGCGAGAGGCGCTCGCGTCCGCGGGGGCCTCGCCGGCCTCGGTATCTTCGCTTTCGAGCCGGTAGAAGTACTCGTCGACGGCGGCGTTGAAGGAGTCGAAGCCGACGCTCGGGAGCCCCTCGTGTTCGGAGAGCGGGAAGGGGGTGACGTCGACGACGCGAGGGTCACGCTCCTCGTCCGACTCGGCCTCCCCGTCTCCGTCCCCTCCGTCGAGTTCCTCCTCGTACACCCGCGGGTCGATGTCGCCGGAGCGGAGCCGCTCGCCGATTCGTTCGAGCGCCTCGTGGAGCGCGCGAAGGTGATCGTCGGTGGCCTCGTCGACGGGGAGCGTCTTCTCGACGCCCGCGCGAGTGCACACCTCCTCGGCGTAAAGCCCGCCGAGGTTGAGCTGGGTCGCCAGCGTCCGCACCACGTCGCTGTCGGACTCGCGCATGTGCCTTTTAAATCCGCCGAGGCTGACGTCGAGCGGGTTGAGCCGCGAGGCCGGGTACTCGTACCGCGAGCCGGGCGCGACGGTTCGGGACTTGAGCCGGACCGTCGACAGAGACCCGACGACCTCGCCGGTCTCGTCGAGCGCGGCGACGTTCCCCTGCCCGAACAGCTCGGCGACGAGCGTCGTGTTCTGGTCCTCGCGCTCGAACTCGAACGTGAGGATCCGGTCGAACTCGTACTGCTCGACGCCCGCGAAGTCGGCGCCGGACATGCGGTTGCGCAGCATCTTCGCGAAGTTCGGCGGCCGCCCGGGCGCGTCGGCGACGTGTTCGGCGTCCGCGACGTGAGCGCGTTTGACGTCGCCCACCTCGATCATGAGCTCGACCCGTCCGCGGTCGAAGTCGCGGAGCTTCAGCCGGAGCAGGTCGTCGTCGTAGAGGTACGCCTTGTCGACCTTCGCGCCCTCGTACCGATTGAGCTCGGTGACGAGCGCGCCGAGGTCGATGCTCGACAGCTCCCGCTTCTGGTCCATACTCCAAGGAGACAGCCGGCCCGGAAAAAGGCGTGTCGTTGTGCGGACGGGCGGCCGAGCGATCGCGCCCGGAGTCGCCTACAGCCGCTTCGAGACGTACGGCCCGTCCTGGTGGTAGCCGAGTTTATTCCGGTAGTACTCGCGGGCGCCGATGCCGGAGATGATCGCCATCTTGCGGTAGCCGGCGTCGCGGGCGAGTTCCTCGGCGCGTTCGAGGAGCTTCGTCCCGTACCCCCGGTGCTGCCAGTCGCCGTCGCCGCCGATGGCGACCTCGCTGCCGTACACGTGGAGTTCGCGGATCAGCGCGGCGTCCGCCAGCTCGCGCCGGATCGCGTCGTCCTCGGTACCGGGGGCGCCGGGCTGGCCGGGCGCGAAGGAGGGGAACCGCAGGCGACAGAACCCGACGAGCAGGTCGCGAACGGGGTCCTCGAAGGAGATGAAGTGTTCCGTCCCGCCGCCGGCCTCGTAGGTGGTCACGTCGAGTTCCACGTCGTCCGGGTCCGGATCGGCGTCGTTGTGGCCGACCTCGCGGGCGCGGATGTCGCGCTGGGTGATCCCCTTCTCCTCGGCCCGCTGGTCGGCGAGCTGCCGGAGGTTCGACTTCCAGACGCCGCCCTCGATGAAGTCGGCGGGGATGTCGCGCTGGACGCGCTGGAGCCGCGTGTACTTCGGGATGTGGTCCATCGCCTCCGCGACCACGTCGGCCGCCTCCTCGTTCGAGAGCGGCTCGAACGAGTCCTGCCGCCACCGGTCGTACACGCGGGTCCCCTCGACGACGAGGGTCGGGTAGATCTTGAGGTAGTCCGGCCGCCAGTCGGGGTTCTCGAACAGCTGCCGGAAGTCCTCGACACACATCTCCCGCGTCATCCCGGGCTGGCCCGGCATCATGTGGAAGCCGACCTTGAACGCGGCGTCGCGGAGCCGGCGGTTGGCGTTGCGGGAGGCCTCGTTGCCGTGCCCGCGGTGCATCTCGCGGTTGATCCGCTCGTAGGTGGTCTGGACGCCGACCTCGACTTTGGTGCCGCCCAGATCGAGCATGCGGTCGATCTGCTCGGGGTCGCACCAGTCCGGCTTCGTCTCGAAGGTAGTGCCGATGTTGCGGATCTCGTTGGTCTCGTTCTCGGCGATCACGTCCTCGAGGTACTCGAACTCGGTCTCCTCGGGAGCGGGAGCGAACGACTCCTCCTCGGCGGGCTCGGGCTCCTTCTCGAGGTCGTAGTCGTTCATCGCCTGTAAGGCGCGCTTCACGAACCACTCCTGGTAGTCGTGCGAGCGCGCGGTCATCGTCCCGCCCATCAGGATGAGCTCCACTTTGTCGACCGGGTGACCGATCTTCCGGAGCTGTTCGAGCCGGAGCGTGACCTGCCCGTACGGGTCGTAGTCGTTCTGCTCGCCCCGTGCCGCGGCGGGCTCGTGGCCCGTGTACGACTGCGCCGAGGAGAACTCCGAGGCCGGCCCGCCGGGACAGTAGAGGCACTTCCCGTGCGGGCAGAGCTTCGGCGAGGTCATGATCGCCACCGGCGAGACGCCGGAGGCGGTCCGGACCGGCTTCCGCTGAACGACCTCGATCACGTCGTCGCGGGCCTCCGTGGGCGCGTGGTCCAGAATCTCGGTGTTCTTCGGGACTTTCGGGGAGCCGAACTCCGAGCAGGCGTCGAGCTTGGCGGACTCCAGATCGTCGCGGTCGATCTCTCCCGCGAGGATCCGGTCGACGAGGTGCTCGCAGGTCCGGACGAAGGCCTCGGGCTCGGCGTCGGACTCTCCGGTGCCGGACTCCGCTCCGGCGTCGCCGCCATCGCTCTCGGCGTCCGTGTCACCTGCCGCGTCTGTACTCATTACCCTTCGATCGACGGGTTTCGGGGTTAAGCGTGTCGCACCCGCGTCCCGTAGAGCGTCGTCGAACCGTCTACCCCAGAGTATATTAACTAGTGGTATTACTAAGTAATCACTAACGATGACCCAGATCCAGCGAGCCCGAGACGGGGAGATCACGCCCGCGATGGAGCGCGTGGCAGAGCGCGAGAATCGCGACCCCGAGTTCGTCCGTCGGCAGGTCGCCGACGGGCAGGCCGTGATCCCGAACAACCACGCCCACGACGCGCTCGATCCGATGATCATCGGGAGGGAGTTCTCGACGAAGGTCAACGCCAACATCGGCAACAGCGAGGAGACCAGCGACCTCGACGCCGAGCTCCGGAAGCTCCACGCCGCCGTCCACTACGGCGCCGACACCGTCATGGACCTCTCGACGGGCGAGCGCTTGGACGAGACCCGCGCGGCGAACGTCGCGTACTCGCCGGTGCCGATCGGAACGGTCCCGATATACGAGGCGGTCAAGCGAGCGGCCGACCCCGCCGAGATCACCCACGAGCTACTGCTGGACGTGATCGAGAAACAGGCCGAACAGGGCGTCGACTACATGACGATCCACGCGGGCGTGCTGCTGGAGCACCTGCCGCTGACCGACGGCCGCAAGACCGGGATCGTCTCGCGCGGCGGCTCGATCCTCGCGCAGTGGATCGAGGAGAACGGGATGCAGAACCCGCTGTACGCGAAGTTCGAGGAGATCTGCGAGATCCTCGCGGAACACGACGTGACGGTATCGCTCGGCGACGGGCTCCGTCCCGGCTGTCTCGCCGACGCGAGCGACGAGGCGCAGTTCGCCGAGCTCGACACCCTCGGCGAACTCACCCGCGTCGCGTGGGACCACGGCGTGCAGGTGATGGTGGAGGGGCCCGGGCACGTCCCGATGGACGAGATCGCCGACAACGTCGACCGACAGCAGGAGGCGTGCGACGGCGCGCCGTTCTACGTGCTCGGCCCCCTCGTGACCGACATCGCTCCCGGCTACGACCACATCACGAGCGCGATCGGCGCGACCGAGGCGGCGCGTGCGGGCGCGGCGATGCTCTGCTACGTCACGCCGAAAGAGCACCTCGGTCTCCCCGACGCGGAGGACGTGCGAGACGGTCTCGCGGCGTATCGAATCGCGGCTCACGCCGCCGACGTCGCCAACGGGCTCCCGGGTGCGCGCGACTGGGACGACGCCCTCTCGGAGGCGCGCTACGAGTTCGACTGGGCCCGACAGTTCGACCTCGCGCTCGATCCCGAGCGCGCGCGGTCCTACCACGACCAGACGCTCCCCGGAGACAACTACAAAGAGGCCCGGTTCTGCTCGATGTGCGGCGCGGAGTTCTGCTCGATGCGCATCGACCAAGACGCGCGAGACGCGGACGGCGAGATGACGGCGATAGACGCGGAAACGGCGGCGACCGACCTCGACGCGTCCGCCGCCGCGGCGGTTAACGTGCCCCCGGTCGGCACCCACGACGCCAGCCGCGTGCCGGACGAGATCGAGATTGGCGGCGTCACGTTCACGCCGGAGACGGGGCACGCCGACGACTGATTCGCTCTCGGACACTCCTCGCGATCGCCGACCGGATCCGCCCGTTTTAGGTCGACCGGACCGTACCACGGGAGCGTGCTACGCAAGGACCTCCTGCGCGTCTCCCGCGCGGGCGGCGGCTACCGCCCGCGCTTCGCGACCCGCGAGCACCGCCCGCTCGCGGCGCGGGTGCTCGGGACCTTCGAGGCGCACGTCGGGGAGCGGCGCGGCGACCTCGACGACACGCTGGCGGCGCTGGAGGCCGACGCCGGCGACGAGCGCTCCGGCGGCGACTTCAAGCTCGTCCGGGGGCTCGCCGCCTTAGTCGAGCGCGAGTGCGCCTTCGAGACGCGAGCCCCGGTCCCGCCGCGTCGCGTCCGGCGGGCCGCGTTCGAGGCCGCGGAGGCGGTGGGCGTCGCGAGCGAGTCCGAGCGCGAGACCGCGGTCGACCGCGCCGCCGACGCGCTCGGGATCGACTCGGGAGACGTCGAGGCGTCGCTGTACGCCGACCGCGACGTCAACGAAGTCCTCGTGGACGCCGACGTGCGTTGGGACCCCGACGCCCTCCTCGAACAGTACGACCTCTCCCTGGCCCAGACCGCCCTCTTCGACGCCACCGAGGTCCGGGTGCGGTCGAACGACCCGAAGCGGATCGTCTCCGCCGTCAAGCGCCTGCGTCTGATGTACGAGCTGGAGAAGACCCCCGAGGGACGGGAGCTGGTGGTCACCGGCCCGGACGCCTTATTCTCGCGCACCCGTCGCTACGGGACCGCGTTCGCGCGACTGCTCCGGACCGTCGCGGAGTCGGCGGACTGGTCGCTAGAGGCGACGATCGACGACCGCGGCCGCGAGCGCACCATGCGCCTCTCCGACGGCGACGTGACGGTGCCGGGCGTCGAGCCGGTCGCGGAGCCCGACTTCGACAGCGGGGTCGAGGCCGACTTCGCCGGGCGGTTCCGCGGGCTCGACCTCGACTGGACCCTCGTGCGCGAGCCGGAGCCGCTCGAGACCGGAACCCGGGTGATGATCCCGGACTTCGCGTTCGACTACGACCACGCCGACTTCCGGCTGTTCTTCGAGGTGATGGGCTTTTGGACCCCCGAGTACGTCGAGAAGAAGCTCTCCCAGCTCGCCGACGTGGAGGACGTGGACCTCCTGGTCGCCGTCGACGAGAGCCTCGGCGTCGGCGAGGAGATCGCCGCGCGCGACCACCGCGTGGTGAGCTACTCGGGGACCGTCCGCGTGAAGGCGATCGTCGACGTGCTCCGCGAGTACGAGGCCGAGTTCGTCGCCGACGCGGCCGCCGAGCTTCCCGCGTCGCTCTCGCCCGACGCCGACGCGATCGGGCTCGACGACCTCGCCGCCGACCGGGGAGTCAGCGTCGAGGCGATCGAGGACAAGTCGTTCCCCGACCACGAGCGGATCGGTCGGACGCTCGTGCGGCCCGCGGTGTTGGAGGCGGCGGGCGAGGGGATCGAGGCGGGGATGGATCTGGCGGCCGCCGAGGCGGTCCTCGACGACCACGGGATCGACGACGCCAGCGCCGCGCTCTCGCGGCTCGGCTACCGAGTCGAGTGGGAGGGGCTCGGCGGCGGGACGGTGCGGGAGAAATCGGAATAGCGTATTTAAACCAGTACGGTGGCGCGTGCCGCCGAGCGCCCAGCGGGCGCGAGGGGCACGCGCGAGGGAGTCAGTCGCCGGAGCGAAGCGGAGGCGACTGACGAGGCTGGGGAGGTGTGAGGTGCTGTGCGGTCGCGGTCGGGTGAGACTCAAAGGGGCAGCCGCGAGGCGGGCACAGGCGACGTAAGCACCGCAGGGAGTGAGCGGAGCGAACGACTGAGGAGCGCAACGAGCGTGTGCCCGCCTCGCGGCTGGGGCTTTGGAGGTGGTCACCGTCGATCAGTAGCCACCCGCGTATGGCCGAGCGGGAATTAACCATTTATAAATAACAAAACGATTCATCGCCGCGGTCCGTCACTCCACGATCGGCAGGTCCGCGCGGCTCCCCTTCGGCACCACCGACCGCAATTCGTCGTAGAGGTACAGTCCGACGCCGATCGGCTCCTGCTCGCCGGCTATCTCGTGGGTCGCGATCAGGTACCCCCAGTCGCCGTTCCACTCGGGGAGGTCCTGGTCGTCGCCGGCCATAAAGGTCACAGCGCGCTCGGGATCGAGTTCGATGACGTTCTTCGTCGCGAGATCGCCGAACCGGGTGGCCGCCCGGGTCGTCGGCTTCCAGTGTTCCTGTCGCGTCCGGAGGAAAGTCATCCCGATCGCCTCCACTTCGCTGGGGTCCGTCGCCTCGCCGTTGAAGATCCAGACCTTCCCCGCGCCCTTCTCCCAGAAGCTGTACCCCTCGAAGACGCTCGGCTCGATCCCGAACCGCTCCTCCCACCAGTCGATTACCTCCTCGCGGCTCGCTCGCCCCTCGACCTCGCGGTCGGCGGGGGTTTCGGGGAGGCGGTCGAACTGCTGGCCGTCGTTGGTGGGAGCGCCGTCGGCGTTCGCATCGTCGCTCATGCGCCCACCTCCTCGTCGTCGGCCGCGGTCTCGTCGCCGCCGACACGAAGCTTCGCACAGAAGAACCCGCCCGTGTCGTTGTGGTGCGGGTAGACGCGGTGCGCGCGCCTCACCGACTCGTCGTACGTCTCCCCCTCCCACTCGGTCACGCCGGGGACCGTGTCGAGCGGGAGGTCGAACTCGACGATCTCGCAGTCCTCCGCCTCCAAGACGTGGTCGAGCACCGCCTCGTTCTCCTCGGGCGCGAACGTGCAGGTGGAGTAGACGACGGTGCCGCCGGGGCGAGTCGCCTGCACCGCGCGCGCCAGGATCCCCTTCTGGATCCCGGCGACCGCGTGGACGTGATCGAGGGTCCACTGGTCGACCACGTCCGGGTTCTTGCGGCAGGTGCCCTCACAGGAGCAGGGGGCGTCGACGAGGGCCCGGTCGAACTCGTCGAACGCGAGCGGCTTCGTCGAGAAGTTGCGCGCGTCCTGGTTCGTGACGATCGCGTTCGTGATCCCGAGGCGCTCGGCGTTGTGCCGGAGCGCGGAGAGCCGCCCGAGGTTGTTGTCGTTGGCGACGACCGTCCCCTCGTCGTCCATCGCGTCCGCGATCTGGGTGGTCTTGCTCCCGGGCGCCGCGCAGGCGTCCCAGACGCGCTCTCCGGGCTGCGGGTCGAGCGCGAGACCGGGCAAGACGGAGACCTCCTCCTGCCCGTGGGTCCAGCCGTGGACGTACGGCCAGTTCCCGCCGGGGTTGCCGTCCGGGAGTCGAAAGAGACCGTCGTGCCAGTCGACGGGGTCGTAGGCCACGCCCTCGTCGTCGAAGGCCTCGCGGACGCGGGCCGGCGAGGCCGCCATCTCGTTCACGCGGACGACCGACGGCAGCGGCCGGTCGCAGGCCGCGCGGAACGCCGCGACGTCGTCGACGAGCGGCTCGTACCGCTCTAACGGATTCATGGCGCCTCTTGCGCGCCGGGCGGTTAGTCGGTTTCGGGACGGGGGCGAGCCGGCGCCACGCGCGATCGCCTCCTCGCGCCCCACCTTTAGGTCGCTGCCCGGTGTACGCGAGCGCATGGCACGCATATCCGTACTCGACGACGAGGTGTCGCTGGACGAGCCGTCGCTGGTCGAGGGGTTTCCCGGGGTCGGCCTCGTCGGCAAGATCGCGACCGACCACATGATCGAGACCCACGAGATGGTCCACTACGCGAACGTCCACTGCGACGGGCTCCCGCGGGTGGCCGTCTACCGCGAGGACGACCGGGCGCTGACGACGCCCGTGCGGCTGTACGCCGACGAGGAGCTCGACCTCGTCGCCCTCCGCAGCGACGTACCGGTGAGCCCCGGCGCCGCGACCGAGGTCGCCGGCTGTCTGGAGAGCTGGTTCGCAGAGACCGTGACGTTCCCGATCTTCCTCTCCGGGCTCGGCCGCGAGAAGGACGAGGCGCCGCCCGACCTGTACGGCGTCGCGACCGGGAACGGCGGCGACGCGCTCTCGCGCGCGGAGGTCGAAGACCCGCCGGAGTCGGGGCTCGTCTCCGGCCCGACCGGCGCGATGCTCGCGGAGTCGCTAGAGCACGGCCGCGACGCCGTCGGGCTCATCGTCGAGTCCGACCCGCAGTTCCCCGACCCGGAGGCGGCGCGGATCCTCATCCGCGACGGCATCGATCCGATCGCCGGGACGGAGACGCCCACCGAGGGGCTCGTCGATCAGGCGGAAGAGATCCGAAACGCGAAGCAGGCGTTCGCGAAGCGGATGCAGGAGGCGACCGAGGAGAGCTCGCAGGCGGAGCCGCTGAAGATGTTCCAGTGAGGGGCGGCGGTGTTCGGCGCCCCCTCCGGGAGCGCCCCTTCAGTCCGCTCCTTCCAGCTCGTCGAGGATCGGCCGGTACTTGAGCTGGACCTCGTCCCACTCGCGGTCGGGGTCGGAGTCGGCGACGAGCCCGACGCCGGCGAAGAGTGTGGCGCGGCGGGGCGTCGTCACCGCGGACCGGATCGCGACCGCGAACGCGCCGTTGCCGGCGGCGTCGATCCACCCGACCGGCGCGGCGTACCAGCCGCGGTCGAACGGCTCCGTGTCGTGGATCGTTTCGAGCGCGCGGTCCGGCGGGAGACCGCCGACCGCGGGGGTGGGATGGAGCGCCTCGACGAGGTCGAGGACGTGGCGGTCCGCGTTCAGCTCGGCCGTGATCGGGGTGTGGAGGTGTTGGACCGTGGCGAGCCGCCGGACGCGGCGCTCGCCCGCCGAGACGGAGGCCGCGAACGGGTCCAGCTGCTCGCGGACGGTATGAGCGACGAGCTCGTGTTCGTGGACGTTCTTGGCGTCGTCGAGAAGCTCCTGCGCGAGCCACTCGTCCTCGGCCGGCGTCTCCCCGCGACCGGTCGTCCCCGCGAGCGCGTCGGTCTCGACGGTGCGGCCGCGCAGCGCGACCAGCCGCTCCGGCGTCGCGCCGAAGAAGGCGCTTCCGCTGGCGTCCGGCTCGAAGTAGTAGCGGTGGCAGTCCGGATACTTCTCCGCGAGCCGGTCCAGCGTCGCCGCCCGCGGGACTTCCGCGGCGAGGTCCGCCTCCAGCGCCTGCGCGAGCACCACCTTCTGCAGATCGCCCCCGCGGATCCGATCGACCGCGGCCTCGACGCTCTCGCGCCACGCCTCGCGGCTGGTCGTCCGGCGGGTCGCGGCGATCCCGGGCCGCGGCGGTCGGTCCTCTGCCGAGGGTCCCGCGAGCCCCGCGATCCGATCGCACTCCTCCGCGAGTCGCTCCTCGACCGCGTCGGGGCGGGCGTCGTCGCCGACCGCGTTCACCGTGAGCCACGCGCCGTTGTCCGCGAACGTGACCTGCACGCGCGGGAGGACGAACCGCGCCTCGGGGAACGGCCCCCACGGGTCGCCGTCGCAGCCGCCCTCGTGGAAGGCGAACCCGCCGAACAGCCGGGGACGGGCGGCCTCGGTCCCGGCGTGAACGTCGCCGGAGTCGAACAGGTCGTCGGCGCCGGCCCGGATCTCGGCGAACCGGTCCGGGCCGCTCGCGGTCAGGGTCGCGGCCGCGCCGCTGGCGAGCACGAGCGCGTCGTCCGGGGCGTTCCACGCCGTTCGGGGCGCCGGGAGGGCGTCGAACGCGGCCGCGAACGCGGGTGCATCGATCCCGGTCGTGCGGCTAACGAGGGTCGACGCCGGGGACGAACGCACCCGTTCCATTGATGTCGGGTCAGGTCCGGGGAACCTTTATCCTGACTATCGTGGGGACCGACAGGCCGTCGGGACGCCAAGGACGTCGTCGCCGGACCCCGAGGGAGTTCAGCTGTACCGCTCCTCGTTCCACGGGTTCGCGGTGTCGCTGTAGCCGCGCTTCTCCCAGTAGCCGAGTTCCTTCTCCGTGAGGAACTCGACGCCGGAGACCCACTTGGCCCCCTTATACGCGTACTTGTGTGGCGTGACGACCCGGATCGGACCGCCGTGGTCGGCGGGGAGGTCGCCGCCGTCGAACCCGTACGCGAACAGAACGCCCTCGCGGGCGCACTCCTCCAGCGAGAGGTTCGTCGTGTAGCCGTCGAGCGCGTGGAACAGGACGTGGTCGGCGTCGTCGCGCACGCCAGCGAGGTCGACGATCGCTCCGAACTCGACCCCGGTGAACGCGCAGTCGAACTTGCTCCAACCGGTCACGCAGTGGAAGTCCTGCCGCTGGGTCACCGACGGGAGGTCGCGAAACTCGGACAGCGAATACGCGAGCGAGTTCTCGACCGCCCCCCAGACTTCGAACTCGAACGTCTCCGGGTCCCACGCGGGCGTCCCGCTTTTCGAGAGCACCGGGAAGCGGTCGGTTTCGCGCTGTCCCGGCGGGAGTCGGTCCTCACCGTACTCGCGGTAGAGGTCCGTGAGGTCCTCGATCGCGGCGGGGTCAGCGGCGTCGGCATCGGCGGCGTCCGCGTCTGCGCGGGCGTCGGCGTCGGATGCGCCGGCTTCGGTCATGATCCCCCGTACGTCCCGGCGTCACCTATGGATGTCGCTCTCGCGACGGCGGGCGACGAACGCAGCCGGAGGAGCGCTTCGAAGACATATTGGATATACATCACGATATGGGGAATATGAAAAGAGATTTTCAAAATATAGAATTAAGATTCTAATAACTGCCGAAATGGGTTTCTAATAACCGTATCATCGACGCCATATTTATATACCCATTCCCATTACTCCCGGGCAGGAAATGCCACAAGTAGAGATAACCGTGCCGGAGCACTTAGAGATGCAGATCGCTCAGATGGTCGAGCAGGGGGAGTTCCTCAACCGCGAGGAGGCGGTCGAAGAGCTCCTGTCGACGGGCATAAAGGCGTTCAAGACGAGCGGTCCGCGAGACGACGAAGACTCCAGCGGGTTCGAGGACGAGGGCATGATGGGCCACGAAGACGAGTACGTCTTCTGAGGGGACGCTTCCGCTTCGCCTGGCTTCGATCTCCCCGTCCGACACCGGTTCGCCCCGCCGTTTTCCGGTCCGCTTCGCCCCGCCGTTTTCCGGTCCGCTTCGCCCCGCGTTTCGCCCCGGATCGTTTCCACATCGTCCCCGCGTCGTCCCCGAGTCGTTTCCGATTCGTTCCCGCGTCGTTTGGGTGGACGTGAGTCGAAACGCTACAGAACCGTGCGTATACCCCTCAACAACGCTTAAAGGGTATACGACCCGTATCAACAGGCATGCACAAAGACGAGCTTCTCGAACTCCACGAGCAGATGGTGACGATCATGGAGCACTTCCGCAACCACGAGACCGTGGACGGTTCGCTTTTCGATCCGTACGACGAGCTCGACGTCGATCCCTCCCACGTCCACAAATCGAAGAGCGAACACAAACACGCCGTGTTCGTGCTCGGTAACGCCCTCGCGAACGCGATGAGCGAAGACGAGTTCTCTCCCGCCGGCCGCGTCGGCAAGCGGATGGAGGAGCTCGCCGACGACGCGGAGAACAAAATCTGAGCCGGTAGTGGGCCGAAGCGGCGGACCCGCTCGCGGCTGACGCGACTGCGATCGAAAGTGACCCGCGAACTCTTAAGCGCTCGGCCGCTCCCTCACCCACATGGTCGCGGAGGCGCTTTCGTCCGACGCCGCCCACCTCGTCGCCGGCGGCGTCCTCGTCGCCGTCGCGCTCACGGTCGTTTATACGGCTGACCGACCGAGAGGAGCGTGGACGCGGACGCTTCGCTCCCGGTTCCTTCTCGGCGTCCCGTGGGGGACGCTCGTCGCGATCGCCGCGGTCGTCGCGGTGTACCTGTTCGTGCAGAGCGGGCTGGAAAACCCGGCCCGTCCCGTCGTGATCCCGTTCCGGTCGTGGTCGTACTTCTACCCCGAGGGAATGCTCTGGTCGGGGCTCGCGCACTCGGGGCGGGGCCACATCACCGGGAACCTCCTGTCGACGCTCGTCGCCGGCGCGCTGGCCGAGTACGCCTACGGGCACTTCCCCGGCGGCCGCGACGCCGACGGCGGGACCGGAACGGTGCGATCGGTGCTGCCGTCGGTCGGCTCGCCGCCATCGATCGAGTCGCTTTCCGGCGCGGTCGCAGCCATCTCGTTCCCCTCCCGCGCGTCGATCCGAGAGTCGCTCGCGGTCGAATCGCGCGGCCGCAGATCGCTCGCCGCGAACCCCTACGTCCGGGCGTTCGTCGTCGTTCCGGGGGCAATGCTGTCGTTCGGCGTCCTGTCGTCGCTGTTCGCACTCGGGCCGGTGATCGGCTTCTCAGGGGTAGTGTTCGCGCTGTGGGGATTCGCGCTCGTCTTCTACCCGATCAGAACGATCGCCGCGCTCACGGGGGCAACGCTGGTGAACGTGACCTACCGGGCGCTCCGGAACCCGGTCGTCGTCTCGGAGGCGAGCGGGTCGTACGGCGCGCCGAACTGGGCGAACATCGCGATACAGGGGCACGCGATCGGGCTGATCGCCGGGACCCTCGCCGCGGTGTGGCTCGTCCGACGGCGGCGGCGGAGCGCGGAGAGCGCGGGCGGCGCAGAGAACGCGGGCGGTGCGGAGAGAGCGGGCGGCGCGGAGAGCACGGGGACCGGGCGGATCGACCCGCAGTCGCGGACGACCGCGCTCGTCGCGTTCGGCGCGGTCCTGCTGTTCGGTGCGTCTCGACGGCTCTGGGCCGTCTACTGGTACCTCGGGAACGAGCAGTACGAGATGTACCGCGCGATCGGGCTCGGCCTGCTAGCGGTCCTCGCGGCGATCGTCGCGCTCGCGGTCGCCGGCCGCGACGATCCGATCCGTCCAGACTCCGCCGTTCCGGAGCCGGAGACGGTCAGAGAGGGCGTCCGGTCCGTGACGCCCGCTGCCGTCGGTCTCCTGTTACTCGTTTCGGCGCTGGCGGTCGTGGCCGGGCCGGGGATCGCCCCGAACCTCGTCGCCGTCGACGACGACGACCTCCCGGGCGACCCGATCGAGGTCGAGGGGTATCAGGTGACGTACGCCGAGAACGTGGAGAACCGGGTGGTGAGCGTCGTCGACGTGGAGGCGTTCGGCCTGTCGACGAGCGTCAACACCTCCGGGGTGATCGTGGCGAACGCCGACCGGGAGATCTGGACCACGGCGGTCTCGAAGGGGAACCTCGCCTTCTGGGGGTACCGCGCGATCGACGTGGGCGGAACCGGGTGGCGCGAGACCGTCTGGGTCCAGCGCGTCGGCTGGGTGGCGGCGAACGGCGGGCCGACCTATCGGGTCGACGCGGTGCGCGACGAGACGCGCTCGACGCTGTTCACGAGCGATCCGGCGCGGGCGGAGCCCCGGATAGACGGTCGGAACGTCACCGTGGCCGCCGTCGACGGGGGGTTCGAACTGCGGGTCGAAAGCGACGGAGGGAACGAAACGGCCCCGCTTCCGGCGACGAACGAGTCGGTGACGCTGCGAGGAGTCACGCTCGTCCGAGAGAGCGACGCGGTGTTCGCGGAGCGCGGGGAGACGCGGGTGCGGATCGCGGAGCGAGAGACGTACGAGGGGCGCCAGTGAGGTGACGGGGTGCTGTGGAAACCCACTTTTTCAGACAGGTTATCGACTGAAACAGCCGGTCGATGAAGGGTGCGTATTGACTGATCCAAGTGGAGATCAACTCGTCATTCACATTTACTCTGGGAGACGACATTCAACCACTGTTCCATCCCGAGGTGATTCGTTTTCCCCGGAGGTTCGCCGAATAACGTACTCTGTGACATAATATTGGACAGGTGTCCAGGGGTAGTCAGCGACAGAACCACCGTGTGGATATATAACGAGCAGGACAGGTGTCCCATTGACATCAAAATATGCTCCTGTCCGAGAGTCATTGGGTGAAGCATCTGGTGGAAGGTTTTCAATCAATTGTCTGTAGTGATCCGTAGAAGAGGTAATATATTCTTCATAGCCCGTATCTGCGGCTGATTTTAATACTTCTTGGAGTTTCTGGTCTTCAATCTCATCTATATCTATTCTGGATGTATCTTTTGGGATGCCATCAGAATCAACTTTGGATGCCTCTAAATCCAGGGTCATTTCAGTGTATACTGATCCACTATAACTGACCGTTACGTGAAATCCATCGGCAACCTTCTCTGGATCTTGATTCAACCGCGTACTGAAATCACCAGATTTGAATCGTAATTGAGCATATTTTTCAACCTGATATGCTTCTTCGTAAGCTGTAACAAACTCACCCACGGCCTCGTATCGTGTAACGAATCCTCTCACAGAGCGTATATATATATCTCGTGGCCACGGAACATCAAGGTCAAGAGATGTGGGGCACTGATCCGGTAGTTCGTCTTCACTTGGTGGTTCCGAGTCATCAGAGGTTATACAGCCAGCAAGGCCTACACTGGTGAGAGTCGCCAGTACCGCACGGCGGGTATGGGAAGTCACTAACTGAAGAAACTCAGGAATTGGTAAGTGTCTTGTTCAAAGATTACCAAGAATCCCCGACACTGGGTACCATACAACCTACACCGAGTGATTCGTGAGTCCTCTGTACTGACCAAAATCGGGCCGAGGTGGGTCACCAGCCCAGTATTTAAATGAATTCAACGAGCGAAAACCGCGCCGGCGACCCCGAACGCGCGTCGTCAGGCCCACTCGATCCGGTACACTTCGGTGTCGATCTCGCGGGCGGCGTCGGTGTGGTGGTCGAACTGCGCCTCGATCGCGAAGTCGGCGGCGAACGCGTGGGTGACCTCGCCGCCGTTGTCGGCCGCGAACGCCTCGACGAACTCGCGGCTGCCGGCGTTGTGGACCGAGTAGGAGACCGCCGCGACGCGGCTCGCGGCCGCGAGGAACCCGCGATCGGCGTTCCGGTTCCCGTCCTGCGCGCCGAACGGCGGGTTCATCACGACGGTCACCGGGTCGGGTACGTCGAGCGGGAGCCGCGTCGCGTCGCCCTGGAGCCAGTGGACGGGCGCGCTCGCGGCGACCCGTCGCTCGTTCTCGGTCGCCGTCGAGAGCGCGCGACGGTCGATTTCGATCCCGAACACACGCGCGGGACCCCGGAGGGCGGCCGCCAGCGCGAGCATCCCCGTCCCGGTGCCGAGATCGAGGACGGTCCGGCCGTCGATGTCGCCGTGGAGATCCGCGAGGTGGACGACGTGCGCCGCCAGATCGGGGGGTGTCGGGTACTGTTCGAGGGCGGCGCTGGGGGCTTCGAAGCCGGCGACGACGCCGAGCTTGGTCGCGAGCGAACGCTTCGACGCCATCCGTCAGGCGGCGGCCGATCCGTCGTCGACGCGGACGAGTTCGACGCCCTCGCGGCGCGCGCGCTCGGCGAGCGCCGACAGCGCCGGCTCGGCCGCGTCCCGGTCGGCCACCTCGTCGAGCCGGATCTCTATCCGGCCGGCGCCGAGGAACGACGCGGCGCGGACGAACTCGCGGAGCCGGTCGGCCTCGCGCTGGGTGGCGAGGGTGTCGCCGCCGTCGAACCGGGCCGCGACGGAGAGGGTCGCGGGCTGGTAGCCGCGGGCGGAGAACTCGGCCTTGAGGTCGCGGAGGTGTTCGGGGGCAGTGCTTTCGAGGTCGGCGGCGTCGACGACGATGGGGTCAATTTCGGCCGGGCGACAGCCGCGGAGCGTCGCTTCGATCCCGTCGGACTGCGTCGTGCTCATACATCCCTATATGCATTAGTAATACAAAAGGTTTGTCAAATGTTTAGTAGTAATACACCACCAGTCACGTTTCGTGTTTATTCTGACGCCACGCCGGACCGAATTCCGCGGTGTGGCGGAAGGAGATTGAAACTCGAACTCGCCGTACAGGGCCCGAACGGCCGTTTTGATCGCAGTACTGCGGATCGAGGCGACGGGACCGATCCGTGAGCTCGGACAAAGGTTTAAATGCGGGAGTAACCAGAAACCTTATAATGGAACGTCCGAGCCGCCAGCGCCAACAGGAGCGGGAGACTGAGCAAGAGTCGGACGAGGAAGCGGTTTCCTGTCCAGAATGCGATTCGACCGAAATTGTCACCGACGCCGACCAAGAGCTCGTCTGCGAGGACTGCGGCCTGGTGCTGGACGAACGGAACATCGACCGCGGGCCGGAGTGGCGCGCGTTCAACCACTCGGAGCGGCAGTCGAAGTCGCGCGTCGGCGCCCCCATCACCGAGACGATGCACGACAAGGGGCTGACGACGACGATCGACTGGAAGGACAAGGACGCGTACGGGCGGTCGCTCTCCTCGGAGAAGCGGTCGCAGATGCACCGGCTGCGCAAGTGGCAGGAGCGGATCCGGACGAAGGACGCGGGCGAGCGCAACCTCCAGTTCGCGCTCTCGGAGATCGACCGCATGGCGAGCGCGCTGGGCGTCCCCCGATCGGTACGCGAGGTCGCCTCGGTCATCTATCGCCGCGCGCTCAACGAGGACCTGATCCGCGGGCGCTCGATCGAGGGCGTCTCCACCGCCGCCCTCTACGCCGCCTGCCGGCAGGAGGGGATTCCCCGATCGCTCGACGAGGTCGCCGACGTGTCGCGCGTCCCGCAAAAGGAGATCGGGCGCACGTATCGCTACATCTCCCAAGAGCTCGGATTGGAGCTGAAGCCCGTCGACCCGAAGCAGTTCGTTCCGCGGTTCGCGTCCTCGCTGGAGCTCAGCGAGGAGGTCCAGTCGAAGGCGACGGAGATCATCGACGTCTCCGCCGAGCAGGGACTCCTCTCCGGGAAGTCGCCCACGGGGTTCGCCGCCGCCGCCATCTACGCCGCGTCGCTCCTGTGTAACGAGAAGAAGACCCAGCGCGAGGTCGCCGACGTCGCGCAGGTCACCGAGGTCACCATCCGAAACCGGTATCAAGAGCAGATCGAAGCGATGGGTTTCCGCTAGGACCGCGATCGGAGCCCCCATCGGAAGAGCGGCGCGTCTGACGCCCCGCCGTGATCGGGTTTTTAATCGATACCGGCCGTAGCCTGCGACGAGATGTACTCCCAGATTCTCGTGCCGACCGACGGTAGTCCGGCGTCGGACGCCGCGATCGAGCACGCGATCGATCTCGCCCGACACTACGACGCCCGCCTTCACGCCCTCTACGTCGTCGACGGCGCGGCGTACTCGACGCTCGAAGCGGGCGCCGATATCGTCGTCGAAGCGCTCGAATCCGAGGGGAAAGAGGCCACGAACCGCGTCGCCGACGCCGCCACGGAGGCGGGCGTCGACTGCGAGACGACGATCGCCACGGGCACCGCGTACCAGTCGATCCGCGACTACGCCGACGAGAACGGCATCGACGTGATCGTGATGGGAACCCACGGCCGGAAGGGGCTCGACCGCTACCTGCTCGGCAGCGTCACGGAGCGGGTCGTCCGAACCTCCGACGTGCCGGTACTGACGGTGCGTCAGCCCGCCGATGAGTAGACGACGCCCGCAGATCCGGTGACGACGATGCGCGACTGGCTCTCACACCGCGTCGTCTCCTCGCCGGACCACACCGCGCTGATCCGGGCCGAGGACGGAGAGGCGTGGACCTACACCGACCTCGACCGGCTCGTCTCCGAGACCGCCGGCCGGCTCGTCGCTCACGGCATCGAGGCGGACGACAGGCTGGGCGTGCTCACGCCGCCGTACGTCGGCACGGTGGGGCTCGTCCACGCCGCGATGCGGATCGGGGCGACGTTGGTCCCGCTGGGGCAGGAACTCACCGAGCGGGAGCTCGCCGAGCGCGTCGGGCGAGCCGATCTCGATGCAGTTGTGTGCGCGGAGCCGACGGAGGGAGCCGCGCTGGGCGCCGTCGACGAATGCGATGTCGCCGCCGACGTTCCGGTGCTCTCCGTCGACGATCCTGGAGCAGAGGATGTCACGGCGGTACACGGCGTCGATCCGGAGCCGGTCGATCCGCCGGAGTGGATGGACTCGGACGTCCTCTGTATCCTGTTCACCTCGGGGACGACGGGCGATCCCAAACCGGTGCCGCTCACCGCGGGCAACATCTACAGCTCGGCGGTCGCCTCCGCGTTCCGGCTCGGCGTCGAGCACGGGGACCGGTGGCTCGTGTCGCTATCGCTCCACCACATGGGCGGGCTCGCCCCGGTGTACCGCTCCGTGCTGTACGGGACGACCCTGGTTCTCCGCGAGGGGTTCGACCCGGGCGGCACCGCCGACGACATCGACACCTACGACGTGACCGGCATCTCGCTGGTCCCGACGATGCTCCAGCGGATGCTCGACAGGCGGGGAACCCTCTCGGACACGCTCCGCGTGGTGTTGCTCGGCGGGGCGCCGGCCCCGGACGAACTGATCGAGCGCTGTCGCGACTACTCGGTCCCGGTGTATCCGACTTACGGGATGACCGAGTCGGCCTCCCAGATCACGACCGCGACGCCCCGACAGACGAGGGACCGACTCGGCACCGTCGGCCGACCCCTGTTCGGTACCGACGTGACGGTCGTCGACGAGGACGGGACACCGGTCGAACCCGGGGAGGCCGGCGAGATCGTCATTGACGGCCCGACGGTGACTCCGGGATACATTGACGGCACATCGGAGGGCCCCGATAGCGCGCTCGACCGGTCATCGTTCGGCCCGCACGGTCTCCACACCGGCGACGTGGGTCGCTTCGACGACGAGGGGTCCCTCTACGTGCTCAACCGGCTCGACGACCGGATCATCACCGGCGGCGAGAACGTCGAACCCGGCGAAGTGGTCGACGTGCTCCGGGAGTTCCCCGCGATCGATGACGCCGCCGTGGTCGGGATCGATGACGACGTGTGGGGCGAGCGCGTCTCCGCGCTGCTGGCAGTCGGCGACCGGTTTCGAGACGACGCGACGGTCGGAGACGAGAGCGACGCCGGGGGTGGGGACGAGGCCGGTGCAGCCGATAGCGGTGCACACGACGGAGCGGCGAGCGGCGATGCGGCAGACGGCGGAGATGGAGACGACGACGGACCGACCGAGAGCGATGTGCCCCCGCTCGTGGACGAGGAGCGGCTCGTCTCGTTCGCCCGAGATCGGCTCGCAGGATTCAAGATCCCGAAGTCGGTCGCGTACGCCGACGATCTCCCCCGCACGCTGTCGGGGACCGTCGACCGGGAAGCGGTGCGTCAGATCCTCCGCGAGCGCGGACACGACCCCCGGAGCGACGCCGATCTGGAGACGGCCGGGTTCGAGCCGGCCGAACCGACCGAACCGGACGAGTCAGATGAACCGACCGAACCGGATGAGTCAACCGAAGCGACCGAAGCGACCGAAGCGATCGATTCGGATGAGCCGTCGACAGCGGGATCACCGTCGAACGGCCGAGACGAAAAAGCAGCCGGGGAATCCACCGACAGCGAAATCACCGACGACGGCGGTGAGAGTGACGCCGGCGGTGAGGGGGATGCCGAAAGCGACGAGACGGCGGCCAAGCGCGACGCCGATGGAACGCCGAAGCGCGACGACGGCGACGACGCAACGAACGACGACGGCGACGACACAACGAACGACGACGGCGACGACACAATGAACGACACCGACAGCGAATAAACGGTCCCGACGTTCTCCGTTGTTCCACGGACGTTTTGGCCACCGAGTTCGCAGTTAAGACATGGATCTGCTCGACGATAGCGTCGTTCCGGAGCACGCACGCGACGTGAAGGCCGAAGCCCGTGAGTTCGCCGACGAGTACATCGCACCGAACGCCGAGGCGTACTACGAGTCGGGCGAGTACCCCTGGGAGATACTCGAGGCGGGGATGGACGCCGGGCTCGTCGCGCAGGACATCGGCGAGGAGTACGGCGGGAAGGGGTACGACCTCGCGCAGGTGCTCGCGATCGCAGAGGAGTTCTACCGCGCCGACGCCGGCATCGCGCTCACCCTCCAGCTCGCGAGCTTCGGCTGCGAGATGGTCGAGCAGTACGGCACCGACGAACAGAAGGAGGAGTACCTCCGCCCGGTGGCGGGGAACGACCAGATTTCGGGGCTGGCCGTCTCCGAACCGGAGACCGGCTCCGACCTCGCGGGGATGACGACGAAGGCCGAGAAGGTCGAGGGGGGGTACGAACTCACCGGAGAGAAGTACTGGGTCGGCAACGCGGTCGAGGCCGACTGGCTCACCGTCTACGCCAAGACGGGCGACGGTGAGGACCGCTACTCCAACTACACGCTGTTCATCGTCGAGACCGATTCCGACGGGTACGAAGCGGAGCACATCCCGGAGAAGATGGGGATGCGCGCCTCCAAGCAGGGCCACATCGTCTTCGAGGACTGCTTCGTCCCCGAGGAGAACGTCGTCGGCAGCGAGGGCGGCGGCTTCTACGTGCTCGCCGACTTCTTCAACCACGGCCGCGTCGTCGTCGGCGGCCACGGGCTCGGGCTCGCCGCCGCCGCCATCGAGGAGGCGGAGGAGTTCGTCCACGGGCGCAACGCCTTCGGGCGCACCGTCAACGAGTTCCAGGCGGTTCAACACACCCTCTCGGACATGCGGATCGGCTTCGAGTCGGCGCGGGCGCTCAACTGGCGCGCCTGCGAGAAGGTCGCGGACAACGAGGACGCCGGCTACTGGGCCGCCTTGGCGAAGACCAAATCGACCGAGGTCGCGACCGACTGCGCCGAGAAGGGGATGAAGCTCCACGGCGGGCGCTCGATCCTCACCGACCGCCGGATCGCCCGGGTCTACCGCGACGTGCGCATCCCGGTGATCTACGAGGGAGCCAACGACATCCAGCGGAACCTGATCTACCGGCAGTCGCGGTGAGCTGAGAGAGCGTCGGTCCGAGCGATGCGCCTCGACGAAAACGCCAAGACGCCGGGGGGACAGTACCGCGTATGCGACTGGAGGACTACTGGGGGATCGGCCCGAAGACGAGCGAGCGGCTCGCGGAGTCGCTCGGGACCGAACGGGCGGTCGAGGCGATCGAAGCGGCCGACGTGCGGGCGCTCGTCGACGCCGGGCTCCACCGCGGGCGAGCCACCCGGATCCTCCGCCGGGCCAACGGCGAGGCCGGCATGGACGTCCTCGCGACCGGCGACACGCGCTCGGTGTACGACGACCTCCTCGCGCTGGCGGCGAGCCACGCGCTGACCGCCCACGCCGCCGACCGGATCCGAGTGCTGACGCCGCTCACCGACCGAGACGCGGTCGAATCTCGTCTCGACGACGTGGTCGCCGCCCGCGACGCGTGGGCGTCGCTCGACGACGGCGAGCGCGAGCGTGTGACCGAGGCGTTCGACGACTACGACGACGCCGACGGCTCGGACCTGGCGGCCGTCGAGACCGCCGTCGCGCTGCGCGAGGTCGGCCTCACGGAGGCCCCCTTCGAGGACATCGGGACGCTGGACGGGGAGAGCCTGCGCGACGCCGCCGACGCCCTCGCCGACGTGCGAGGCGCGATCGATCCGACGGGCGCCGGCGGCGACGGCGAGATCGAGATCGCGCGCGGCGCGGACGACGAGTTGGACCGGCGGCGCGACCAGCTCGACGCCGCCGAGGAGCTGGCCAACTCCGCGTTCGACGTACTCGACGCCGTCCGAGACGGCTCCCTGCGCGACTTCGAGGCGCTGGAGGCCGCGACGATCGACCACGTCGCGAGCGAGACCGGCGTCGACCCGGCGACCGTGCGATCGGTCGCGCCGGACGACGCGCTCGACGCCGCCGACTTCGTCTCCGCCACGCTCCGCGATCTGGTGGCGGAGCTAGAGGAGGCGGTCGCGGAGCGCGAGGAGACCGTCGCCGCCGACATCCGGGAGCGGATCGGCGGGATGCGAGGCGGGAGCGGAGCGGAGGACGGGGGAGACGGTGGCGACGGCGAAGGCGACGAAGAAGGCGGCGCCGGCACCGTCGCCGGCTCGGTCTCGGCCGTCTCCGACGCCGCGTTCCTGCTGTCGCTCGCGCGGTTCGCGGTCGCGTTCGACCTGACTCGCCCGACCTTCGTCGACGACGGCGTGGCCGTGCGCAACGCCCGCAACCTCTTCATCGACGGCGAGGTCCAGCCGGTGTCGTACGCGATCGGAACCCACTCGCTGACGGGGGATCTCGGCGTCGCAAACGCCGAGGCGCCACCGACCGGCGACCGCGTGAGCGTCCTCACGGGCGCGAACTCGGGCGGGAAGACCACCCTGTTGGAGACGGTGTGTGCGGTGGCGCTTTTGGCGTCGATGGGGCTCCCGGTGCCGGCAGAGGAGGCGGAAGTCGGCGCGTTCGACCGGATCGTGTTCCACCGGCGGCACGCCTCCTTCAACGCCGGCGTGCTGGAGTCGACGCTGAAGTCGGTGGTCCCGCCGCTGGTCGAAGACGGCCGGACTCTGATGCTCGTCGACGAGTTCGAGGCGATCACGGAGCCGGGGCGGGCGGCTGACCTGCTGAACGGGCTCGTGACGCTCACCGTGGATCGGGGCGCGCTCGGGGTGTACGTCACGCACCTCGCAGAGGACCTGAGCCCGCTTCCCGACGCCGCCCGGATCGACGGGATCTTCGCGGAAGGGCTCACGAACGAGTTGGAGCTGCGCGTCGACTACCAGCCGCGCTTCGGGACGGTCGGGAAGTCGACGCCGGAGTTCATCGTCTCGCGTCTCGTCGCGAACGCGAAAGACCGCGGCGTCCGCGCCGGGTTCGAACACCTCGCCGGCGCGGTCGGCGAGGAGGCCGTCCAGCGCACCCTCTCGGACGCGGAGTGGTCGGCGAGCGATGACTGACGGTGACCCGCCACCGTCCGGCGCTCCCGACCGGATCCGGTCGATCGCGGTCCACCGGGGCGACGTGGCGACCGCGCTGGAAGCGGCCCTTCGGAGCGACCGCGAGGTCGTGCTCCGCGTGACGCCGCCCTTCTCGGGGCGGATGCGCGCCCGACTGCACAGCCTCGGAGCGGGGACGGTCGGAGAGCCGGACGCGGGTGAGGAGAGAAGCTCCGACGACCCCGCCCCGATACACGTCGACCCCCGCGACCTCGTCTCGGACGTGCCCCCGTACCCGGAGGTCGACGAGACGATGACCGATCACCCGGACGCCGACGTGGAGACCCGCCGGAAGCGACACACCGAGGCCGTCGAGTCGTGGCGAGAGACGGTTCGGGAGTCGGTGGTCGACCGCGTCGAACTCGACATCGGTAACGAGCGGGCCGTCGAAGTCGACGTGGCCGCACTCGGATGAGTGCCCTCCGATCGTTGACAACGGATCTACCGCATTTCCGGCGGAATCCGTCGACTCGCCGTGGTCAGTACGGCAACAGCGCCGAGTGATAGCGGGAGTGGGTATTGCAGTTCGGTGGTATCGATTTAGTTATTTAAATAGACCTGAGCCACGGCATCGATCGCTTATAAACGAGGGTTGCGGTTGGCGCGCGCCTGCGAGCGGCCGCCCCCGGCGGCCGCGAGTCAGCGCGTGCGAGGGACGCGGTGAGCGCTCGGAGAGCGCGAACCGCGAGGCTGGGGAGGCGTGAGGTGCGGTTGCGGTGCTGTACGGGTGGGATTCAAAGGGGCAGCCGGCGAGGCGGGCGCAGGTGACGTAAGCACTGCAGGGAGCGAGCAGCACGAGCGACCGAAGCGCGCAGCGAGCGTGCGCCCGCCTCGCCGGCTGGGGCTTTGGAAGTCTTCACCGCAAAGCCGTCGATCCCTTATAAACAGCCGACAGCAACACCACAATCCGACTTATAAACGGCTACTCTCACGACGTACTACACTCACTCCCGCTATCGGTCACGAAGCAGCCATCAGCGGCCGATCGGTTCCACAGAACCGATTTAAAAACCCCGCTCAGCTACAGCCGGAGCCGCTCGACCGCGGTGCCGGCGCCCGAGAATTCGGCGAGGGTCGCGTCGGCGTCGGTGTCCGCAGCATCCTCAGTGTTCGCGGCGGCGACGACGATCGTCTTCGCGTCGAGCGCCGGATCGAGGTTGATTTCGTACTCGCCGTCTTCCGGCGTCGCAAGCACGGATCCGCTCGGGGTGTACACCGCGACGGTGTCTGCGGTCGTCTCGCCGGCGACGACGAGGGCGTCGTCGATGTACTCCGCGGTCGCGTCGAGGGTGGGCGCCGCGGAGCGAGCGCGCTCGACGTAGCGGTCGCGGACGACGGTCGGCGTCTCGACCGGTTCGCCCGCCTCGACGCCGTGTGCGAGCCGGATGAAGCCGGCCATCGACCACGCGAGCGGGGTGGCCCCCCCGGTCCCTTCGCCGAACTCCCAGCCGTAGTCGGTCGGGTGCTCGCGGTCCCACACCTGCTCGGGGAGCATCCGCCCGGAGTTTCCGAACTCGGCCATCGTCTCCAAGAGGGCGTCGGGCTCCAACGCGTCCTCGTCGGTGCCGCCGAAGGCGTCCGGGCCGTCGGCCCGGGCGCGAAGCTCGTACTCGCCGCGCTCGCCGGTGAAGATCGGCCAGAGCCGCCCCCGGCCGTCGCCGTCCCCAGCCCACGGGCCGCCGGGGTCGCCGCGCGCGATCTCGCCGTACGCGTCGCCGACGTACCGGTACCACGCGGGACCGTACGGCGTGTCGACGCGGATCGAGTCGTCGACGACCGAGACGGAGTTGCGGACCGCGTCGTCGTCGGCGGGCTTCACGCCGAGCCGGACCAGTTCGAGGAAGCCGCCGTCGACGATCTCCCGCTCGTCGTAGGTGGGGCCGTCGTTGGCGATCGTCCGGGGGCGGCCGGACTCGGGATTCCCGTCGGCCGTGATCCGAACGTAGTAGGGGGTCTCGCCGTGTCGCTCGGTGCCGGCGGTCGTCGCGCACCACTCCTCGACGCGGGCCGCCCAGTCGTCCGCGAGCGCGAGCCACGCGAGGGCGTCGGCGCGGAGGGAGTCCGGGGATTCGGCGGGCCCCTCACCGGTGGCGCCGCCCGCCTCGATCCGGTCGGCCTCGGCGACCGCGAGCGCGGCGCCGCAGACGAGCCCCGCGATCTCGGCGGCGATGCTCGACGGCGAGAAGCCGGCCTCCTCCTCCCAGCGCTCTTGGGCCGTCTCCGGTCCGTTCGCGGCGATGTAGCCGAGCGAGCGCCGGACCTGATCGTAGGTGTAGTCCGCGTCGGCGGGTGAGACCCCGTGCTCGTACAGCTGCCACGCCATCACCGACGGGAAGGCGATGTTGTCCATCTGCTCGCCGCCCCATCGCGTGCGCCCGTCGATGTAGGTGTTCTGCGGGAGGAACCCGTCGTCGTCCTGCTGGGTGTTGTACAGGTACGCGAGCGCGTTCGCGCCGCGCTCGATCTCTCCGACCTCGATCAGGGCGGTGAACACCTGATAGAGGTCGCGCGACCAGACGAAGTTGTAGCCGTAGCCGCGGTCCTCGGCGGCGTACTCCGTCTCGCCCCACGGCACCGACGGGCTGGCGATCCCCGCGCCGTCGTGGCGCTTGTCCTCGACGGCCGCGAGCGTCATCAGCGCGAACCGGTACTGGGTCTCCAGGTCCGTATCGCCGGTCACGGAGGCGGGGTAATCCCGGTCGGCGAGCCACCCGCGCCAGGTCTCGACGTACGATTCGGAGACGTCCGCGAAGCCGCGGGAGACGGCGCCGCGCGCCTCGCCGAGGGCGGCCGCGGTGTCGGCGTTCTCGGCGAACCCGAGCGCGACCGCGTCCGACACCTCGGTGCCGCTCCCGACCAGCCCGGCGAGCACGACGTTTCCGGTGGCGGTCTCGGTCCCGTCGCCGCGGTCGCCGTCGGCGAACAGCGCGTCAGCCGCGTCGCCCCCTGCCGCGAGGACGCTCGCCCAGTCGAAGCCGTCGTTGCTGTCCAGCGCGAGCGCGACCTCGAAGGAGTCGCCCTCGTCGTCGACGAGCTTCCCCGGATCGCGATCGGCGGCGTCGTCGTTGCGCGCGAGCAGGTGGTACCCGTCCGAGTCGCCGACGCGGTCGCCGCGGTCGTTCGTCCCGACGTTCGTGACCGTGGTGTCGACGAGGGCGTACACGTCGTACTCGCGACCCCCCTCGAACGTCACGTCCGCGAGGATCGCGTCGCCGTCGGTGTCGACCGCGTACTCGACGGTGAGAGTCCAGCTGTGGCCGTGGCCGTCGCCGGTCTCGCGGATCGTCTGCGTGTACGCGAGGGCGTCGTCGACGGTCGGCTCCGTGGTCCGTTCGACCGTCTCCGTCGCCGTCACGTGGCTCGTCTCGTCGAAGGTGCGAACCGTGTACCCCGTCTCCGGGTCGGCGACGAGGAAGTCGAACGTCCGGACGTTCATCACGTCGATCCGGGGGAACCGCGCCTCGGTGAGCGCGCCCTCGGTCAGCGTGAACCAGACCGGCACGGGGTCGGCGGCCTCGTGGTCGGCGGGCGTGCCGACGCCGAACTTCCGGCCGGTCGTCCAGTGGGGGGCCTCGTCCGGCCCCCGCGGCTCGTCGTGCGGGACCGGGAGCGCCCCGTATCTCGCGAGCGTCACCGTCGCGTCGATCCGGAGGGCGTGCGACCACGCGATGGGAGTCGCGCCGTCGAGGTCGCCGTCGTCGAACGCCTGCTCGGCGATGAGTCCGGCGTCGTTGACGAACGGCCCGTCGGGCTCGCACAGCGCGTAGAGGTCGCGCGCGGCGCCGAACAGCTCGTGGGCGTCCCCGTCCCGTTCGCGGACGAGCCCGCCCAGCTCGGCGGCGGCCGTCGACCCCCACAGCGTCGCGATCGACCACACCTTCGCGGCGCCCTGCTCCGCGGTGCGCCAGTCGTCGCCCGTGAACCTGACGAGCCCCTCCACGTCGGCCGTCTCGCGGCGGAGCTCGGCGATCGTCGTCAACACGTGCGTCGTCACGCGGTCGAGGAAGGCGTCGAAGTCGACCTCGGGAGCGGTTCCCCCGGTAGCGACTCGCCCGTCCTCACCGCGTTCGTCGCGCAGCGCCGCGTACTCGGTCGCCGCGCTCGCGAGCGCGAACGTACTGGCGTCCGGGCGGTCGTCGCGGCTCTCCGCGCTCGCGCGCTGCGGGAACCGCTCCGTGTCCGGGTTCCACCGGTCGTACAGGCCGATGAAGGCGGCGTCGGCCGCGTCGGCGGCGTCGGCTCGCACGTCGTCGGGCAGAGGGGCGCGCGCCGCGGCGGCGAACGCGCGGAGGTACGTCGCGCCGGTGTGGGTGAACCGGCCGAGCGCGTTCTCCCAGCAGTTCTGGCAGCGGCGGGGGAGCCCGTCGTCCTCGGTCGTCTCGCGGAGGAACGCGAGGGCGTCCGCGATGGTGTCGTCGACGCGGTCGCGCCACTCCGGGGGGAGGTCCGTGGTCCGGCGGAGCCGAGCGAGGAAGGCGACGACGGACGCGGGCTGGTCGAGTTGGTCGTTCGGCCCCGCAGTGCCGTTCGCGCCCTCGATCCGGGCGTTCGCCCAGCCGGGCGCGACCTTGCCGGAGTCGGCCCACACCCGGTGGGGCCACGAGCCGTCGGCGTCCTGCGTCCGACAGAAGAAGGAGGCGGTCGCGAGCAGCTCCTCGTCGGCGTCCAAGCCGAGCTCGTCGCTCGCGCCGAGCAGCGCCAGCGACGTCTCCGCCTCGTCGCGGAACCACGTGTATCCGTAGCCGCCGGACGTGGAGTAGAAGGGGTCGAACTCCGGGGCGGCGATCCGCGCGCCGGACTCGGCGGTGAGCAGGTCGAGCGCACGGAGGTCGCTCGCGACCACCGACCGTCGCGGCACGTCCTCGGGGACGGTCGGGCCGCGGCCCTCGGCCGCCTCGCGGAGGTCGTCGGCGTCGGGGTACGCGGTCGCGATCCGCGACAGCTCCTCGATGCGGCGCTGGCGATCGGGACCGTCCGTGATCGCGTCCTTGGCGTCGTCGACCGTTTCGCGAGTTTCCCGCCTGTCGAGGACGGCGCGGCTCGCGAGCGTGACGCGCTCGGTCCGTCCGTCGCGCTCGAACGGCGCGCGGACGACCACGTCGGGGGTGAGCCGGGAGTCCTCGCGCTGGTCGATCTCGCCGCGGTGGGGGAACCCCTCGCCGTTCTCGCCGAGCAGCTCGGAGACGGTGCGGAGCCGCTGGCCGTGCGCGGCCGACAGCCCCGTGGAGGCGGTGAGGAAGTCGTGTTCGGTGCGGTGGTACACCTCGACGACGCTCCCGGCCTCGGGGCCGGCCTCCTCGTGGACCAGGTTGCCGACGCGGCCCTCGACCATGTCCGGCGAGAACGCGCAGGCCGCGACGAGTTCCGCTCCTGCCGGCGGAGCGCCGCGCAGCTCGACGTGGGTGAGGTGGGTGTCGCTCACGACAAGGTCGAACTGGTGTATGGTGTAGCGGCCGGCGTCGTACTCCGTCTCGACGAGCGGCGTGTCGCCGTCGTAGTGCTGGCGAGTCGTCGTCAGATCGTCGAACCACCGGACGCCCCGCCCGGCCGTGATCCCCATGCGGAGCCGGTCGGCGCCGCCGACGCCCGACAGGGAGTACGAACAGTCGTGGACGGTCCCGTTCGGTCCGACGTGGACCAGCCGACCGTCGTCGCCCGTGAACGCGCCGGCGGTCGTGGGACGCTCCGCCGGGTAGCGCTCGCCGCGTCGACGTTCGTGTTCGGTGAGAGCGGTTCGCAGTCGCATGGGATCCCTGCGATTCCCGAAGTGAAAGCCTTGACGAACGAGGCCGTCTGCGATCCGCGACGCGCGTGTTCGATCGGCGGCGACGGCCGGCGGAGCTGTGTCGAGGAGCAACAACGAAGACCCCGGGTGCCGATGGGTGTGACATGCACCATCCCGGACCCCCGAGATTCCTCGCAACGGGCGAGACCACGGAGCTTGCGCCGCGAGATCCGGACCCGAGCGGGTCCTACGAGTGGCGCGTCGTCGACGCGCCGCCGGACAGCGAGGCGACGGTCGGACCCGACTCGGTGACCGAGTTCACCCCTGACGTGCCCGGACGCTATCGGGTCGGGCTCGACGCTCCGGACGGCGACCACCAACTGACGATCCGCGCGTTCCCGTCGAGCTACGAGGGCGTCGACGTCGAGGGCGGGAGCGGGACGGCGATCCGCGACCGAACCGCCGGCGACGCCCCGGTCGACTACGCCGAGCCGCGCGGCGACGAGGGCGTGGGACGGCCGCGCGTTCGGCTCGACGCGAGCGTGGAGTCGGGCGAGGCCGGCGGCGACGAGACCGCAGACGACGAGATCGTCGTCCGAGCGACGCCAACGCCGAATCCCGGATCATCGCTCGACGCGGACGACTTGCGGGTGTCGTTGGTCATCGATGACCGCGATATCGCGAGCGCTATCGCGGAGGGGCGGACGAACCCGCGCGACGCGCTCCGGACGAGCGATGACGGGCGAGAGCTTCGGATACCCGCGGCCGCCGCCGCGGGCCGCCTGCGCGTTCACGGGGTCGCGGTCGCCGCGGAGCCCGGGCAGGAGCCGCGCGTCAGCGTCGCCGACGCGGTCGCGGTCGACCGGATCGACGACGACGCGGAACGAGGGGGAAACGGCGGGCGCGTCGACGGCCCGAACCGCTCCACCTTCGAGACGGTCCGACTCAACGACCCCCCGACGTGGACGCGCGACGCGACGGTCTACGAGGTGTACGTTCGGACGTTCGCCGACGAAGGGGAGGGAGAGACGTTCGACGCGATCTCGGAGCGAATTCCCGCGATCGCCGATCTGGGCGTCGACACGCTGTGGCTCACGCCGGTCCTCCAGCACGACGGGAAGCCGCACGGCTACAACATCACCGACTTCTTCGACGTGGCCGAGGACCTCGGCGACCGCGACGACTACGAGGCGCTGGTCGAGACGGCTCACGACCACGGGATGCGGGTGCTGTTCGATTTCGTCGCCAACCACACCGCGCGCGACCACGAGTGGTTCGAGGACGCCTACCGGAATCCGGACTCCCAGTACCGCGACCGCTACGAGTGGCAGGACTCCGGCGAGCCGGGGACGTACTTCGACTGGGAGCTGATAGCGAACCTGAACCACTCGAACCTCGAGGTTCGACGGTTCCTCCTCGACGTGATCGACGAGTGGGCGCCCCTCGTCGACGGGTTCCGCTGCGACATGGCGTGGGCGGTCCCCGACTCCTTCTGGCGGGAGCTCCGCGACCGGGTGAAGGACATCGACCGGGAGTTCCTGCTGATGGACGAGACGATCCCGTACATCCCCGGCTTCCACGAGGGGATGTTCGACGTCCACTTCGACGCGACGCTGTACTTTCAGCTCCGGCAGATCGGGCGGGGCGTCGACCCCGCCACGTCGCTTCTGGACGCGATCGACCAGCGCGCCGACATCGGCTTCCCGGACCACGCCGAGTTCCTCCAGTACATCGAGAACCACGACGAGACGCGTTACCGGGTCGAGTGCGGCGACGCCGCCGCGGCCGCGGCGGGGGCGGCGATATTCACGCTGCCCGGCGTGCCGATGGTGTACGCCGGCCAGGAGATCGGCCAGCGCGGCCGGCGCGACGCGATCGCGTGGGAGCACGCCCGCGAAGGGATTCGCGACCGCTACGAGCGGCTGATCGCGGTCCGCGCCGAACACCCGGCGCTCGGACTCGAGGGCGACCTCGACCGGGTGGGGTACCACGTCGCTAGCGGCGACCTCGCGGAGCGACCGATCGTCGCCAGCGGTGACGTGCATCCCGACGACGTGGTGGCGTTCCGCCGGAGCGACGACGAGGAGTCACTGGTGGTCGTCCTCAACTTCGCGCCCGAACCGGCGAGCGTCGCGGTCGGCGTCGACCACGGCGACCGGAACCTCGTGACCGACGAGCCCTGCGTGGTCGTCGACGGCGACGGGACCGAACGGGTCCGCGTCGACGACGTGGCGGTCGTCCGGGAAACGGGGCGCTGAGACGGTCGGTGAGGCGGTCGGTGAGTCGGTGCGCTGACCCGCTTGCCGGGGCCCCGTGGACACAACGCTTGAGTCGGTGGGGGTCGCAGGGGAACCCATGCGACTCGACCGCTCCGGCGGCGTGTTCTGTCACGTCACCTCGCTCCCGGGGAGACACGGCATCGGCGACCTCGGCGACGGCGCGGAGGCGTTCCTCTCGTTCCTCGGCGACGCCGATATCGGCCACTGGCAGGTCTGCCCGCTCGGCCCGACGATGGACGCCGCCGGGGAGTCCCCGTACCAGTCGCCCTCCGCGTTCGCCGGCAACCCCCTCCTGATCGACCTCGACGGGCTCGTCGACGACGGCTGGCTCGACGAGTCGGACCTCGAACCCGTCCCCGACTTCCCGGACGATCGGGTCGATTACGAGGCGGTCCGCGAGTACAAGGAGCCGCTGTTGCGGACCGCGTTCGAACGGTTCGACGAGGCCGGAACAGGCGAGGCCGGAACAGGCGAGGCCGGAACAGGCGAGACCGGCGCGGGCGAGGCGGCGCCCGAGTTCGACGACTACCGCGAGGGCGAGCCGTGGCTCGACGACTACGCGCTGTTCCGTGCGCTATCGGACGCGAGAGACGAAGACGTGTGGGTCGAGTGGCCGGATCCGCTCCGGACGCGAGAGCCCGAGGCGCTCGCCGACGCCCGCGAGCGACACGCGACCGAGGTCCGGTTCCGGGAGTTCCTCCAGTGGACGTTCGACCGGCAGTGGCGCGACCTCCGGGCGGTCGCCGACGAGGAGGGCGTGTCGATCGTCGGCGACGTGCCCATCTACGTCGCGCTCGACTCCGCGGACGTGTGGGCGAACCCCGAGGCGTTCCGACTCGACGACGGGAACCGTCCCGCGGCGGTGGCGGGGGTCCCACCCAATGCCGGGGACAGCGGTCAGCGCTGGGGGAACCCCGTCTACGACTGGGGCCGGCTCGCGGAGCGCGACTACGACTGGTGGATCGCCCGGTTCCGGCGGCTGTTCGAGCTCGCCGACGTGGCGCGGCTCGACCACTTCCTCGGGTTCGTGAAGTACTGGGCGATCCCGGCCGACCGCGACGACCCGGCCGCCGGCGAGTGGCGCGAGGGACCGGGACGCGACCTGTTCGAGACCGTCGAGCGCGAACTCGGGCAAGCGCCCTTCATCGCCGAGGACCTCGGGTTCGAGGAGCCGGCGATGGACGAGCTAATGGCGGAGTTCGGCTTCCCCGGGATGCGCGTCCCGCAGTACGCCGACTGGTGCGAGGAGGGGAACCAGTACCAGCCGATGCACTACCCCGAGGGGGTCGTCGGCTACACGTCGACTCACGACACGGACACGTGGGTCGGCTACTTCGAGGACCTCCCCGAGCGCCAGCGCGAGTGTTTCCGGTTCAACGTCGGCGCCGAGGGCGACCGCCCGCCGGAGTGGGAGATCATCGACGATGTGTGGGCCTCGGAGGCGGTGCTGGCGATGACGACGGTGCAGGACCTGCTCGGGCTCGGGAGCGAGTCGCGGTTCAACGAGCCGGGCACGCTCGACGGCAACTGGGAGTGGCGCGTCCGCCCCGAGGCGCTTGACGACGCGATCGCCGACCGGCTGTGGGACCTCGCCGGGCGACACGTGAGATAATCGATGCTCGGTGGGATCCTCCCGGACGCACCGATCGTCCACGTCGCCGTGATCGCCGTCGCGACCGGCGCCATCTGGATCGGGAGCGACTGGTTAGAGGAGGCCGCCGAGACGCTCTCGGGGTACTACGGCCTGCCGGCGGTGGTGCAGGGGTCGATCGTCGTCGCCGTCGGGTCGAGCTTCCCGGAGTTCGCGAGCGTCGTCGTGACCGCGGCCACCGGCGTCTTCGACATGGGCGTGGGCGCGCTCGTCGGCTCCGCCATCTTCAACATCCTCGTCATCCCCGGACTGTCGGGGTTCGGCGCCGACGGCGACCTCGAGGCCAGCCGCGCGATCGTGTACAAGGAGGCGCAGTTCTACATGATCGCGGTGTCGGCGCTGGTCGTCACCTTCTCGCTCGCGGTCATCTACTTCCCCGTCTCGTCGGACCCGATCGTGGGGGAGCTGACCCGCCCCGTCGCGGCGATCCCGCTGGCGCTGTACGGGCTTTACCTGTTCATCCAGTACCAAGACGTCGACGACGCGGCGATCGATCGAGTGCGGGATGGCGTCGGCATCCGCCGCGAGTGGGGACGGCTCGCGGTCGGCCTGCTCGTCATCGGCGTCGCCGTCGAGCGACTGGTCGGGTCGGTCGAGTCGCTCGGATCGACGTTCGGCATCCCCGAGTTCCTCGCCGGCATCACGATCGTCGCGGCCGCGACGAGCCTCCCGGACGCCCTCGTGAGCGTCCGAACCGCTCGCGAAGGACGCGGCGGGACGAGCCTCGGGAACGTGCTGGGGTCGAACACGTTCGATCTGCTTGTCGCCATCCCGGTCGGGGTACTGATCGTCGGGAGCGTCGACGTGAACTTCTCGACCGCCGTTCCGATGTTCGGTGTGCTCACCGTCGCGACCGTGTTACTGTTCGCGACGCTCCGAACGGACCTGTCGCTCACCCAGCGGGAGTCGTCGGTCCTGCTGATCGCGTACCTCCTGTTTATCGCATGGGTGGTCGCGGAGACGGTCGGGGCGACGACCGTTCTTAAAGGAGTTTAAGACGGCTCGTCGGCGTCTGTCGCTTTTGTCGGTCCAGATCCGTGGAAATCATACGAGAGACAATTTCGACTCGGAGCGGCCACTACAGGAACAGCGGCGGGTGACGACGGGAGTGGGTATTGCAGATCACCGGTCGCGGTTCAGTATTTAAATAGGCGTGAGCGACGGCGACGATCGCTTATCAAGAACGAGTGCGGTGGCGCGCGCCACCGAGTGGCCGCCACCGGCGGCCACGAGGAGGGCGTGCGAGGGAGCCCGCGGCCGCCAGAGGCGGCCGCGGCGAGGCTGGGGAGGTGTGAGGCTGTGCGGTTGGGTGGGGCTCAAAGGGGCGGCCGTGAGGCGGGCGCAGGAGACGTAAGCACCGCAACGAAGGAGCGATAGCGACTGAGTGAGGAGCGCAGTGAGCGTGCGCCCGCCTCACGGCTGGGGCTTTGGAGAGCATCACCGCAGAGCCGTCGATCACTTATAAACCACCAACAGCAACACCCCGATCCGACTTATAAATGACCACACCACCACACTGAGAGACGTACTCCCGCAGTCGAGCAGGAGGAAGTCTCCAGCCAACGACTATTTCATGCGACGCCGTGTCGAAGAATGGAATACCGACAGCGCTCCCGTTTCAGTACTGATTCCGGCCGATTATCAGGTACAACACGAGGCCCAGAAGCGGCGCGAGGAACGCGACGATCGCCCACAGGAACGCGGGCTGGTCGCTGCGCTGTTGGGCGTCGGAATAGATCCAGACGATGATGCCGATCTGTACGAGAAACACGAGGAGGCCGAACAGGAGAAAGAGCACGCCGGCTCCTCCTCCCTGCAGTAGTATCGGGGACATCGCCTCCGATCACTCAGGCCGAAGATAAGTGTCTTTGGCCGCAGTGGTAGTCTCACAGATGAACACGGAGGAAGCCCACGGCTTCAGCCGTGGGAGGAATCCGACGCGCCCCCACCACGAACCGTTTTGAGCCGGCGGCACCCGATCCGGGCATGGACCTCCCAGTCGACGCCGACCGACTCCGCGCGGATCTGGAGGCGAACGCGGCGTTCGGACGGATCGCGGACGACGACCCCGAGAAGCGCGGGCGAACGAATCTGACCGGAACCGAGGCGAACCGGGCGGCGCGGGACCGGCTGGTCGAGCGGTTCGAGGACGCCGACCTCTCGGTCGCCGTCGACGCGGTCGGCAACCTCGTCGGGACGTGGGTCCCCGACTCCGCGGATCCCGACGCGGCGCCCGCCGCGAGCGGGAGCCACCTCGACAGCGTCCCCGAGGGCGGGATCTTCGACGGCCCGCTCGGCGTGTACGCGGCGCTGGAGGCGGTGCGCGCGATTCGGGACGCCGGCGTCGAGCCGGCGCGCCCGGTCGCCGTCGCGAGCTTCACCGAGGAGGAGGGCGCGACGTTCGGGAACGGACTGCTCGGGTCGAGCGTCGCGACCGGGGCGACCGACCTCGACGAGGCGCTCGCGTTCGAAAACGACGCGGGTGAGACGCTCGGCGAGGCGCTCGACCGGATCGGCTACCGCGGCGACGACGCGATCGATCCGGCGTCGTGGGCGGCGTTTTACGAGCTGCACGTCGAGCAGGACACGGTCTTAGAGGAGGCGGGCGCCGACGCCGGTGTCGTGACGACGATCACCGGGATCACCCACTGCGAGGCGACGATCGAGGGGGAGGCGAACCACGCGGGCGCGACGGCGATGGGGGACCGGACCGACGCGCTCGCGGCCGCGAGCGAGTTCGTGCTCGACGTGGAGGCGGCCGCGAACGAGGTCGCGGACAAATCGAGCGACTCCGCGGTCGGCACGGTGGGGTCGCTGTCCGTCTCGCCGAACGCGACCAACGTCGTCCCCGGTCGCGTCGAGGCGGGGGTCGACGTGCGAGACGTGACCGCGGGGTCGACGGAGGCGATCGTCGCCGCCGCGCGCGAGTCGCTCGCGCGACTGGAGCGCGAGCGCGGCGTCGAGACGACCTTCGAGCGACCCTTCGACGTGGCGCCGACGCCGATGAGCGACCGGCTCCGCGACGCGGCGCACGCCGCGGCCGAGGCGGCGGGACGGACCGCGATAGACCTTCACTCCGGCGCCGCTCACGACGCGATGCGGGTGGCAGCCGTCACCGACTCCTCCCTGCTGTTCGCGCCCTCGCGCGGCGGGATCTCGCACAGTCCGCGCGAGTGGACCGACTGGAGCGACTGCGCCGCGGCGACGGAGGTCCTCGCGGGCGCGCTGGCGCGGGTCGCGACGGAGTAGCCGGGCCGGGATTCGGGGCGTCTCCGACGTCCGGTCCGGAGCCGTTCCGCCGTCACAACCGTTTTGCCGGTCGGCCGCGACCGACCACCGTGAGACGACCGCTCGGGTTCGGCGCCATCGGCCTCGGCGTCGTCGCCGGCGCCGCCGGCGGCCTCGTGACGACGACGGGAGCGCTCGGCGACTGGCCCGACCCGTTCGGCTACCCGGCGACGCTCGTCGTCGGCCGGGCGCTGCTTGTCGTCGCCGTGTTCGGCGTGCTGTACGGCTCGTATCTCCTCTCCGTCCAGTTGCTGATGCGGTCGGCGAACAAGCGGCGCGCGTACAACACGCGGAACGTGTTGCGCCTCGCGTTCGGGTTCGTGGGGACGGTCGCGACGCTCGCCGTGTTGACGGAGAACTGGCTCGGGCTCCTCTTCTCGCTCGGGGTGATCGGCTTCGCGATCACCTTCGCGCTCCAGCAGCCGCTGCTGTCGCTCATCGCGTGGGTGTACATCACGGTCAAACAGCCGTACGGCGTCGGCGACCGCGTCCGGATCGACGACGCGAAGGGCGACGTGATCGGCGTCGACTTCCTCGTGACGACGCTGTGGGAGATCAACGGCGAGCTGGTGACGACGAACCAGCCCTCGGGGCGAGTGGTGACGGTGCCGAACAGCGTCGTGCTCTCATCGAACGTGGTCAACTTCGGCGGGGGCGGCTCCCCGTACGTGTGGAACGAGGTCGCCGTCCAGGTCGCCTACGAGACCGATCTCGACTTCGCGCGAGGGGTCATGGCCGAGGAGGCGACTGACCTCCTCGGCGAGGAGATGGCCGCGGGGATCGCGGCGTACCGCGAGGCGCTCGCCGAGACGCCGGTGGAGCTGGAAGTGTACGACCGACCGACGGTGAACGTGAAACAGGACGAGTCGTGGGTGGAGCTTCGCGTCCGGTACCTCACGCACCCGCGTCGGGGACAGCGCGTCAAGAACCGGCTGTACGAGCGGATCCTCACCCGGTTTAACGAACACCCGGACCGGGTGGCGTTCCCGGTGAGCCGGAATCGGTAGCCGGGCGCGGGGCGGGAGCGGTCGGAACGGACGAGGTTCACCCGAGATCCCCTCCGGGAGCGGTGGAGTTAGGTGGCGCGCCGACGATCGGAATACGATGGAAGCGGCACTCTGGTACGTGCTAACCGGAACGCGGGGCGGAGCGAACCGCGTCCGGCTACTACGGGCGCTCGACGACCGCCCGCGGAACGCGAACCAGCTCGCCGAGGATCTCGATCTGGACTACAAGACCGTTCGCCACCACCTCGACGTCCTGATGGACAACGACATCGTCGAGCGCAGCGGGGACGAGTACGGCGCCGTCTACCTGCCGACCACGCGGGCGCGCCAGCACTGGGAGACTATCGAAACGATCATGGAACAGACAGATGACGACTGACGGATCGGTAGTTCGGACCCGCAGCCGCCGCGTTGCGGGTCGTATTCGGAACGAATTTGGGAAAGTCGTTATACCCGCCCCGCCGATAGCAGGTGTACGATGAGTCTCTGGTTCGACGTGGCGCGAATCGCAGTGGGGGTGAACGTCGCCCTACTTCTCGCGCTCGTCTGGGTCTGGGGGCGGAACTACGCGCAGTTCCGCTCGAAACACGCCCTCGGGCTAGCGATGTTCGGCGTGTTTCTGCTCGGGGAGAACGCGTTCGCGCTGTACATCTATCTGGTCGATCCCATGCTGTCCGTGTGGTTCGCCTCCGACGTTCCCGCCATCGCGTGGCGAGGGATGATGGCGTTGCATGTCCTCCAGACCGTCGGACTCCTGTTTCTCGTCTGGATCACGTGGGACTGACCGCGAGACCGGTACCCCGCCATCACCCGTCCGTCGACATTCTTCAGTCGAGGCCTTCCCGTCGGTGACACCCTCGGCACGACCCGGGTCGTGCGCCGAGCGCGACACCGCCCCCATCTGCGAGAATCGGCCACGACGCGAGAGGGAGTGCGGCCACCATAATTTATATATCTTCATCGAACATCTCAGTCCCATCTGACGAGTCAGCGGAGGAAACGTCGGTCGGCATCCCGACGTATACCGGAGTTCCTGGCGATTTATCATCTCATAACTGAGATATAGGGAGAAACATTTATATACTCTGGAGACTTACTATTGGTTAACAAATCGGCGAACCCGGCGCCAGTATTTCTGTCGGGAGTTCGATCGGTGAGAACACCATGAACACCATGACTGAGACACACATACGCGGCTACGACGGCGAGACAGAGCGAGACCGAACCACGGAGTCGGCCGAATCGACGACCGACGAGTCGGAATCGGTGGGAGACCGGACAACGACCTGTCCCGAGTGCGACGGAAACCTCGTGACCGACACGGAGCACGGCGAGACGGTCTGTACCGACTGCGGACTCGTCGTCGAGCAAGACGGGATCGACCGCGGGCCGGAGTGGCGCGCGTTCGACTCCAGCGAGCGCGACAGCAAGTCACGCGTGGGCGCCCCGACGACGAACATGATGCACGACAAGGGGCTCTCGACGAACATCGGCTGGCAGGACAAAGACGCCTACGGCAAGTCGCTGTCCAGCCGCCAGCGCGAGAAGATGCAGCGCCTCCGCACCTGGAACGAGCGCTTCCGCACCCGCGACTCCAAAGAGCGGAACCTGAAACAGGCGCTCGGCGAGATCGACCGCATGGCCAGCGCGCTCGGCCTCCCGGACAACGTCCGCGAGACCGCCTCGGTCATCTACCGCCGCGCGCTGAGCGAGGACCTCCTACCGGGGCGCTCCATCGAGGGCGTCGCGACCGCGGCGCTGTACGCCGCCGCGCGACAGGCCGGGAACCCCCGAAGTCTCGACGAGTTCACCGCCGTCTCGCGGGTCGATAAGATGGAGCTCACCCGGACGTACCGGTACGTGATCCGGGAGCTCAAACTGGAGATCAAGCCCGCCGACCCCGAGAGCTACGTCCCCCGGTTCGTCTCGCGGCTCGACCTCTCGGAAGAGACCCAGCGGCTCGCCCGTGAACTGCTCGACGGGGCGAAGCAGGCGGGGATCACGAGCGGGAAGTCTCCGGTCGGGCTCGCCGCATCCGCGGTCTACGCGGCCGCGCTCCTCTCGAACGAGAAGGTGACCCAGAGCGAGGTGTCGGCGGTCGCCGATATCTCCGAAGTCACAATCCGGAACCGGTACAAGGAGCTTCTCGACGCGAGCGAGGGGCTAACCGCCTGATCACCGACGAGCACTCGAAACCGTCCGAGCCCCCGCGGATCACAGCTGAGAGCAGTATCCACCCGCCACGTACGTTTTTAACCCGGCCGCGTGTACGTCGTCTCATGGTGGATGCGTTCGTCAGACTCGTCTGTCCGGAGTGCAACAAAGATTGGCAGGATAACCCCGCGGACCTACAGAGCCTTCGTTCAAATTTCAGCTGTCCCGACTGTCACGCGACGCGACGGCTGACGGAGTTCATGCGGACCGAACGCGACCTCGAAGCCGTCAAACAGTTCCAGTAGCCCGGCCACCGGTTCACCGATCGAGCGCGTGCGAGGACGACACGATTCGGACTGACCCCACGATTCGGACTGAACCGGGGCTCGCGATCTCTCGACAGTCACCAGTCGGTGGGCTGCCGCAAACGAGAAACCTTCCTGATCGATAACGCGAAAAGACGCGTCTCCGGCCCGAAAACGGGGAGCTTTGGACAGATCATGGTAACGTGGCTCAGGATAATAATATAAGCCTCCGGTAGCAAAGAACTGGTACTCATGAAGAAGCAGGAGCTCATTCACCTTCACGGCCTCCTCGCGGAAGTACGAAAGCAGTGCGAGTTCTGGGACGAGAACATTGATCTCGACGCCTATGAGGAACTCGGCGTCAAACCGACATCGATTCACAAATCGAAGACCGACCACAAAGCCGCTGTTTTTAAGCTGACCGAAGGAATCACCGAGCCGATGGACGAGTCCGAGTCGGAGCCGCTGGCCCCGACCGCAGACTGAATCTTCGTCGCCGCTTGCCGACCGATCGGTACGTTCCTAGTGGCTACGTCGTCGTGCGGAGGGTGCCGGGTAGAGATATCGACACCGAACGGGTGTGGAGTGGCCACCGAACCGGTCAAGAAGGGCAGTCGTAGAAGCCGGCCGCGACGCGTCAGTCCCAAGCGTCGGTCGGGTCATCGTCGGGAGCAGCCGCGTCGTCGTCGAGGTCGGTCGCGTCGCCGGACGCCGAGTCGCCGCTCTCCGAGCCGTCCGTCGACGACTGTTCCGCGGAGTCGCCCTCGATCTCCTCGACGCTGAGCACCTTCAACGGGATGTTCCGGAGCCGCTGCCCGATCTCCTTGCGGGCGACGCGGCTCGCGTGCTCCTCGCGGTCGACGTTGAACACGTCCATCCGAAGCCGGAGCGCGACGAGGGCCTCGTCGGCGGCGACGAACGCGGGCGAGAGTTCCTCGCCGCCGGGCGACGTGCGGCTTCCGGTCTCGATCTCGACGTAGTTGAGGTCCGGGTTCAGCATCTCGCCCGTCTTCGAGATGGCGATCCGAACCGCTTCGTCGGCGGTCTCCACGTCGTACACCGGAACGGCGGCCTCAACGACGACTCGACAGTCCATCACGAGCCCCAGTACCACGCCAATCGGTATGAAAGTTCGGCCGACAGGTCGCCGACGCAAAATCCTCCCCGGACGAGCGACACGCGACGGGCTACTCGCCGCCCGCGCGGAGGTGATAAAACACGTACGTTTGCGCGTACCCGGCAAACTCTCCGCCGAACCGCTCCCGGATCGCGCGCGACGTGTCGGCGTAGTTCCCGCGCTCACAGTCCGGGTAGTACTCCTCGATCGTCGTCTGAATCCACGTGTCGAGCGGGACCGCTTCGAGGAAGCCGAGTGAGAACAACAGCACGCAGTCCGCGACCTTGTCGCCGACGCCGACGAACCGCGTCAGCGACTCGCGCGCCTCCTCGTACGGGAGGTCTGCCGCCTCCCGCGGATGCGCCTCACCGCTCGCGATCATCTCCGCGGTCCGCTGCACGTAGGGGGCGCGGTACCCGAGGGAGAGGTCGCGGAGCTCCTCCTCGGTTCGCGACGCGAGCCGGTCCGGGGTCGGGAACGCGCGGTACTCCTCGCCGTCGAGCGTGACGGCGTCGCCGTACGTCTCCCGGAGACGCCGCTGCATCCCGTGGATCCGCGCGACGCGCATCTGCGCCGAGCAGATGAAGGAGATCAGACACGGGAAGACCGGGTCGCGCGTGAGACGCATCCCCTCGTAGGCGTCGTACGCCCGTTCGAGGAGCGGGAGGTCCGGCGTCGCGTCGAGAATCGCGTCGAGGTCGTCATCGAGGCGGAACAGGTGTTCCAAGAGGGGAACGGCGTCCACCGACGACTCCCAGTGGAGAGTCCCGTCGCGGACGCCTCCCTCCTGTCGCACCCGCACGGGGACCCGTTCGTCGACAACGCCGGGTATCGGGTCGACGACCGTCTCGTACCACGCGTCGCCGCCGTGGGCGTGGAGGTCCTCGTAGGTCCCGCCGTCGGCGCGGTTCCAGAGGTAGCTCTGTCCGCTCTCGACGGTGGCTTGAAGATCGAACGAGCCAGCCAGATCCGCGATGTCGAGCGCGCCTCGTTCCATTACCGATCCGATGGAGACGCGGCCGTATTCGGGTTTCGGTCGGCGGAACGCGACCATGTCGACCCCGCGAACCACCGCCGAAGACGGGTTTTTGCCCGTTCGAATCGTAACAGCGGTATGCCGACGTATCGACGAACGACCCGCGTGCCGGCCCCCATCGACGAGGTGTGGGCGTTTCACTCCACGATCGACGGGCTCCGCGAGCTCACCCCCGCTTGGATGCACCTGCGTGTCGCCGGCGTCGAAGGACCGAATGGGGAGCCAGACCCGGACGTGCTCGCCGAGGGGTCAGAGATACGGATGTCGATACGGCCGTTCGGCGTCGGTCCGCGACAGCGGTGGACCTCCCGGATCACCGAGCGAGATCCCGACGATGAGACCGCCCTCGGCGATCACGCCCGCTTCGTCGACGAGATGTCCGGTGGGCCGTTCCGGACGTGGGAGCACACGCACGCGTTCCACGCTGACGGTGAGGAGACGCTGTTGGTCGATACCGTCGCGTACCGGCTTCCGTTCGGTCCGATCGGGGACGCGGCCGGCCCGTTCGCGAAGATCGGGTTCGAAGGGATGTTTCGGGATCGACACCGGCGGACAGTCGATCGGTTCGAGCCGTAGCTCCGGCGTCTCAGGCTCGCGGCAGAGCCGTCGGTGAAGCTTCAGACGGGCGTCGTCGCCGTCTCGACCTCGAAGGAGACCTCAAACACCGCGCCGCCGTCGTTGTGGACATCGACTTCCCAGCCGTGAGCGTCGACGATGCGGTCGACGATGGCGAGGCCGATGCCGGAGCTGTCGGCGGTCGAGAACCCGGGATCGAAAAGGGAACTGCGTACGTCAGGCGGGACACCTGGCCCGTCGTCGGCGATGTACATCCCGTCGCCGACGCCACCCGTCCGGGGACCGATCTCGATGGAGACGCTCGGACCGGCGTGGTCGACGGCGTTCCGGAAGAGATTCTCGAACAGCTGCCGGAGTCGGGTTGGGTCCGCGCGCACTCGGCCGACGTCGTCGGTGATCGTCAGCGTCGCGTCGGGCGCGCGAACCGTCTGCCAAGCCTCCTCGGCGACGCCGACCACCGAAGTCGGCTCAGTCTCTCCGATCGCCTCTCCGCGTTTCGCCAACATGAGGAGGTTGTCAATGAGCGCTTCCATCCGTGTCACCGCCCGATCCATCGGCTCGTACGTCGACGGAGAGATCTCGGCTTCGATCAGGTCCAAATACCCGGAAAGCACGTTGAGCGGGTTTCTGAGGTCGTGTGAAACGACCGTGCTGAACTGCTCAAGCTGCTCGGTTCGACGCCGGAGTTCCAACCGTCGATCGTTGCGCGCGATGGTGTACGCGATCAGATCGGCGAACGTTCGGTAGAGATCAATCTCCTCGTCGGTCCACACGCGACGCGCATCCGCTCTGATGGCTAACACCCCGATCAGATCCCAGTCGGCGACGAGCGGAACGTGGACGGTCGCCGGCGGCTCGCGCGTCTCCCCGTCCAACGCGTCGTTCTCATCTCCAGAGAGGTCTGCCGACTCCGACGGAACCGACGGCCGGACGACGTTCTCAAACGTCGAAATCCGATTGGCACCCGGGAACTCGTCGAGCGGACGGGGTGCGGCGTCACACCCGTCGGGACACCAAACGTACGCCGGGTCGAACGTCTCTCCCTCTTGAAGATAACAGACGATCCGGTCGAGAGCGGCGTGCTCGCCGACGTTCTCCATGGTCCAACTGATCTTCGTGTCGACCTCGTCGGATCGCGTGCTCATCAGGGTCGACCCGGCGTCCAACAGCACCTCGCGGAGCCGGGCGGCGTCGTCCGACGCGAACTGCACCCGTTCCGCCTCCACCGCGTCGCGCAGCCGGTCGACCAGCGGGTCGGTGTCGGAGCCCGATACAGTCCCCTCCGGCACCGACCCGCTGACTACATCTGCGGCGTCGGCCCGGAGCACGGTGCGGAACTCCTCGGTCGTCGCCGTCTCAAGAACGACGATCACGGGAACGCTCTTCGGCGTCGCCGCAAGCCGGTCGGCGACCGACGCCTCCGCGACGGCCTCGGTGGTCGTGACGACACCGCAGGCGTCAGCGAGCGGCTGCAGATCGGTGTCTTCGGCCGCCCCCGTCAACAGATCCGTCGCTATCGCTCGGTAGTCCGGAGCCCGCGGGCCGCCCCAGGCAGTCTCGATCGCACGTGACACGCGCGCCCGCACGTCCGGATCGTCGCCGACGTACGTCACGACGGAACGCCGGTGCATACAGAGAACCCAGCGCCAATCGCATTTGAAGGTTAATCCGTAAATATCGGCATCGAGAACGTCCTCCCGCCGGCCGAAGCAGTTACGCCTCGCTTTCGGTCGCAGTGAGAGAGATTCCAGCGAGCACGACGACACCACCCACAAGCGTGAGCGCCGTGGGAGCCTCTGCGAGGAACACGAACGCGAGGAGCGTCGCGCCGATCGGTTCGCCGAGCAACGACACCGAGACGACGCTCGACTCGAGGTGCGCGAGCGTCCAGTTGATCACAGTGTGACCCAACAGGCCCGGTCTGACCGCGATGCCGACGATCATCCGGGAAGTCACGCGTTCGCGCAACAGGAGCCACGCCCCGAGCGCGACGAACACCGGCTGCGCTTGAACGAGCGTGACGCTCGCGGCGACGCTCGTCCAGGCGAGGCTCTCGAACCACGCGGCGAAGTGCAACGCGAGCGCGACCCCCGAGAGCGTCGCGAATCCGAGGTCCCTGCGAGTGACGCGGGCGAGTTGCGTCCGATAGCGCCAGAGCGCAACGGGAACCAGCGGCAGCGTCGTGAACAGCACCCGATAGAACGCGGCGACCGAGCTCGGGGCGTCGCTGAGGCGAACGAGAATCGCCCCACCGCTCACGGCGGCCACCGCGACCACGAGCCCAACAGCCGGCGGGACGCGCGGACCCGTCAACATTCGGTTCGGTTCTCCGGTTCCCATCGCACCCGGTTACCGGTTTCTGGACGACCCAGTACTGACTCATGCACAGCTCACCCGGACCCGAGCCCGCGACGGAGCCGCCGACGAGCGGTCTCGTCGCGTCCGACGAGACTTTGAAAAAAGGGACCGAACGGCGACGTATGTGCGCAGACACGTTCGGGGTCGGGATTCATCTCACCGAAGCAGAGTTCGAGTTCGTCGTGGGGGTTCCCTCCGACGTCGACGCCGGCTGGACCGACCCGGAAGAGTTCCAGTCGCTCGTCGCCGAGGCGGTCTGGGAACGACTCGATCGGCAGTCCGTGTTCGAGTCCGTCGCCGATCGCTTCCGAACCGGTGAGACGGCGACGCTCGGAACGGTAACCCTCGAACCCGACGGCACCGTGGTCTCACACGACCTCGAGGTTCCCGAACCCACCGCGGGAGGCGACGAGACCGATACCGGCGAGTGAGGGGTCGAATCCAACGTCAGTCGTCAACTGAGCCGTCGTCTCCGTCGGCCAAATCCGCTGCAGTCGCAAGCGTCGCCCCGACCGCCCACATGCGCGCCGGCTTGTACGCGGTGAGGTCATACCGCGTCGGGCCGACGGTCTCGCTCCACGTGTCCAGGACACCGAGCGAGACCAGCCCTGACAGCGCCGTCCCGAGCGTCCGCGGCGTCGTCTCCGGCTCGGAAAGCACCGCATGAACCTGCTTCGCCTGCGGATAGTTCCGCTCACACCGTTCGATGCCAGTCCGCGCCTCCGCCCAGTGACGGCGAACGTACCCGAACGTCGTCGGATCCTCCCCTCGAAGCCTCTCGAGAGCCGCGGCGACCGAGTGTTCGATCCGTTCGACGTCGTGGACCGGATCGAACACCGACGCGACCGACGACGCGGTCCGCTCCGTGAACGAACAGCCGATCACGACAGTGCTCTGGCAGTCACCAAGTCGGACGCGTAATTCGTCGAGAAATTCGCTCACCGCGTCTCGGCCGTGTTCGGCCAACAACGGTTCGATATCGTCGATGATCACGGTGAGTTCGAGATCACGAGCCTCCACGAAGTGGCCTGTGACCGCCTCAAGGATCTGCTCAACGTCGACCGGTGCACCGAGCACAGTGTACGCGAGCCCCCGGTCCGGGACGACCTGCGTCGCCGTCGCGGCACCACGGGTGAGATCGCTTGCAGAAACGATCGCTTCCCGGTCCGGTAGCGTCCCGGCAGTTCGACGCCACCCGCGTCGCCACTCTTCGATCCCCGTTCCGAACAGCAGCGAGATCACCTGTTCCCCGACCTCTCCGTCACGAACCGACGGCCGCCCGCGATCGGACACGCGTACCGCGTACTCGCGACCGGACTGTGTCGGAACAGGCATGGTTACGTTCGCTTCATCGACAAAGCGCATAAACTTATGGGAGAATATCTCAATATTGAGATCGCTACCGAATGAAACGCGGTCGCGTGTGAGCGCCACCGCTATCGCTCGCTACACATGAAAAGAGCCCACGGACAGACTGTCCGTGGGCCGGATAGTGGGAGTATGCTCCCGAATGAATGGGCAGGCGGCGAACCGCGGTTCCCAGAGGATCGCTCACTCCAGTACTTC
>NZ_VCNL01000010.1 GCF_007671685.1 Halorubrum salsamenti
GAAGACGCGCCACGACCAGTTCCATCTGATTCATCGCCATCAGACGAGATTACGCGGCTGTCGATGTGATCGACTGACACTGAGTACGTCCTGTTCTAAATGGGTGTTTGATTGTTTCCTGTTAGAATTCCCACCACCTTTTGAATCAGTACGCACGTGACCGAGTCCAGTGTATTGCTTCACAAGATTATCTGCACCTACCTCAGAGAGAACTTCATAAAGATCGAAGCCATCAACAAGTTTCACGTTTAGTTCATCAGCTAATTCTTTTGCTTGACGTGAAAATGAACTGGTTGTCACAACTACGACGGCGTCAATACCATCCCCTCTACGGAGAAGGCTGCTGTACTGTTGGATTTCGGGCCCTCCGACTTTGTTTTTGCTTCCCCATCGCTTCACTTGTATCAGATGCTTCTGCTCGAATGGACTATCTTTCTCAGCAATAACATCAATTCCACGGTCATTTGAGCCGGATGTAACCTCTGTTTCCCACCCATATAGATTCCACAACTTGGCGATAAATTCCTCAAAATCGTATTCGTCGATCTGCCGGAGGTTGGATAGAACCTCCTCCTGTTCAAAATCCATCTTAGTAGGACAGAGAATTGCTACGACAAATTGTTGTTGGTGGAACTGAAGAATACTCAGTTAATACATCAGTCATATGTTGTCTTAGGAATTGGTTCTGTTAAATATGCGCTGTATCTCGCACGGCTATCGGAACACCTCTCTGAACTGGTAGAATCCTCGGTGGTCAATACGCAGCTCTCATTGACCGGATAATTCAGGCGAGAATATGTCTGAAAAAGAGGATTTCAACAGAGCCACTACAGCCGGGTCAGAACATATCTCCTGCTGAGGATTCCAACAGAGCCAACAAACAGAAAATCTCCGTCTGATCTACCCTCACTCGATCGGCAACGTCAGACAGTACCCCTCCACTTCGGGCTCAAGTGAGATCACCTGCCGGCGCCGTTTGAGCTCGGTTCTCCGTTCTGAAACTCGTTCATCGAGTTGCTCCAGCCGACGCCGTTGTCCTCGAATCGAGATCTCCATGTCCTGACCGGCCGCAGCCTGCTGTTGGTACTCCGAGATGAACGCCTCAATTCGTTCGCGCTCGGCCGCCGCATAGGCCTCTAGGGTCTCCCGCTCCTGTTCGACCTCGGTCTCCCGGTCGGTCTTGATCTCCTGCTTCGTCGTCGACAACACGTTGGCCACGTACTCTTCCGCAGCGTTCTCAAGGATCTCCCGATCGCTGAGCAACTCCCGAATTGTTCCACTATCGGGCTTGGCCCGAATCGTGTCGGCTTCTAACACCTGCTCGCCGACGGGCCGGCGAGGACTGTGACTCCCCAGATCGACGAAGACCGGGACGATCTCCTCTTGGATGGTCTCACCTGTCCCGTCCTCGAACCCAACTCTATAGACGAAGGTGATCCCAGGCTGATCGACAAACGGCAGCAGCTTCAACCCGACTAACCCATCCTCGGCAGTCAACAACTGTTCGCGCAGCCGTCGGACGAGAGAGTCATCGGGAGAAAGATACTCGATATCCTTATGCTCCATCGCGAAGTCTCGGGAGAAGGTTACTGGCCCACGCGTCGACTCACCACCGGAGTCCGACAGCACGGCCGGTACATGGGCGTCGTACAGCTGGGTCCCGCGCTTCTCGAGGCGCCCGCCGAAGGTCTCCAGGCCTCGATCGACGAAGGCCCGGATATCTGCCTCTGTCCCGAAGACATCTGCGGACTCATCGATTACGTCCTGAATGCGCTGCCGGCTCTCTGCGTCGAAGGTGCTTGGGTCGATTAGACTTCGATCGTACCACTCCAGCAGGGTTTGTTCGCGCTCCTCCATGAGCGACTCTAACTCTGCGGCGGTGGCTTCAGGTGGCTCTTCGTCCTGAACTGATCGCATGATCAAGTTGTCGATGTCGATATCGTCGAGCATCCCCAGCACGTCTGCCGTCGAACCGACCTTCGAACGGATATTCTCGACTTTCTCTTGTAACAGCTCGAAAATCTCTCCTTCCCGAGTGCCAGCGAACTGGAAATTCCAGACCTTCACCTCCTTGTCCTGTCCATAGCGGTGGATCCGCCCAATCCGCTGCTCCAAACGATTCGGGTTCCACGGGAGTTCGTAGTTCACCATGATGTGGCAACTGTGCTGGAGGTCGATCCCCTCACTCGCTGCATCCGTCGCGAACAGCAGCCGCGGTTCGCCGTGGTTGAATTGGTCTTCGATCTGCTGCCGCTCGTCCTTGTCGACATCGCCGTGGATCGTGAGAATCTCGTCGGCCCAAGGCTGGTCGGAAACCTCCGCTAACAGATAATCGAGTGTATCACGATACTCTGTAAACAGCAGTAGCTTCTCTTCGGGATTCTCCTCCAGTAGTTGCTGGATGTAACGTTTGACCTGCTGGGCCTTCGTGTCGACGGGGATGGATTCTGCCTGACTCACCAGGTCCTGTAACATCTCTATCTCCGTCCGGAGTGCGTCATCGCCCTTGACGACGGTCAGGGTCTCCAGATCTTGCTCGGCCGCCTGTTGGTCAGCCTCCTCTAAGTCTTGGCCGTCGAGATAGGCCTCTGCCTCCTCCGAGAGCTCCCGGTTAGCGCCGCCTTCCTCCAACAACCCTTGGAGCCGTCGGCGCAGTGTCTCTCGAATCGCGCCCACACTGGAGACCAGCCGCTTTTGCATCAACGCCATCGCGAAGCCCACAGCGGGCTCGTTGAGCTGCTCAGATCGGTTGTACACCTCTTGGACGTACTCCGTGACGCCATCGTACAGCTGTTCCTCGGCAGGCGTCATCGACACCTGCATCGTCTTCACTTCTCGGTTGGGAAAGATCCGTTCGCCGTTGTCATCGTAGATGGTCTGTTTCCCACGCCGGATCATCACCTGCTCAACGGTCTCGCGACTCAGCTCCTGATCTTCTGCGACAAGCAGCGGATCGAGATAACTGATGAGTGAGCGAAAGCCGTCGCCCTTGCCATCATGCGGCGTCGCACTCAACAGCAGCGCCGACTCGGAGTTTCGAGTGACGCGTTCGGCCATTTGAGAGGTTACAGAGGGGCTCTCTCCTCGCTTGGCGGCCTTGTGAGCCTCGTCGATGATGACGACATCTCGGAAGGCGTCCTCCAGAGCGGGTTGAAACTCATCTTGGCGGAGGAACGCCATGCTCGTGATGAGTTGGACATCGTCTTGGTCCCAGATGTTAGCCGCGTCGCCCAGTCGGCGTCGCTCGCCCTCCACCCAGGCTCGGTCGGCGAGGGTCAGATCGATGTCGAAAAAGCGGTTCATATCCCGGACCCACTTCTTCTGCAGGTGAGCGGGGACGACAAACAGGACGCTGTCAGCACGGTTTCGGGCTTGGAGCTCTTTGAGGATGAGTCCTGCCTCGATGGTCTTGCCTAGGCCAACGTCGTCAGCGATGAGTGCCCGCTGCCGGAGTGACTCCATTACCTGATTCACGCAGGCCAGTTGGTACGGTTCCAGCCGGACCAGCGAGTTCGAGATAGAGAGGAGTTGGCCCTGCTCGTGGGCGATCGTCAGGTTCAGTGCCTCCATCCGGAGGTCGAAGCGGTCGGCGTCGACGGCCTCGTGGTCGGGGTGGAACTGATCGACGTTCTCCGGGAGGGCCTCTACCTGACTGTCGATCGGCGTGATATCGACATCAGCGATGGAGACAGTCTTCGGCCCGACGCCTTCGATATAGGCGCGGAGATACTCAATGTCGCCGACTCTGTCGGTGCGGATGACCTCCGCGGGCTGGTCGTTGATCCGAACGCGATCTCCAGGTTCGTACATCGCTTGTTAGAGGACGTTGTCGTCGACGGTCTTCGGGACGATCTGCTGTTCTGCGAGGGGTGTGATGTTGATCGCAACGCCGTGTTTGTGGTTCGGCTGGTAGCCAGCGGTCGTGATCTCCGAGAGCGCTCGATCCGCCCATTCATCAGAGATCTCGCTAGAGAGCGCTCCACAGGAGTGTGAGATATTCTCCCCGAGGCTAATGTACTCATCCACGTCGCTCGCGAGCTGGGAGATCAGCCGTTGTTCCTCCGAAATGCTTCCTTCATCGAGGCTGGTCTGATCAGCCCCCTCGAGTTTTTCGAAGTAGTACGTCATGTAGAGGATCCCATTGCTCGCGAAGTGTGAACTTCCGAGGAGGTCGTCTGCGAAGTAGTCGAACAGGTCGTACAGATGGGCTTCGACAGGTTCGCTCGTGTCTTCGGCGTAGGCCTCGAAGGCCGTTTCGAGGTCATCTAGCGCGTCGATCCACTCCGCACGGTTGTCTTCGATCTTCCCGTAGAAGTTCCCGGTGAACAGCTCGCCCATGTCGACGTCGTCCATCGCGGCGAGGTCGTCGACGGCCGCCAGCCGCCGTTCGGTCCGGTCCCGGAACTCGGCGACCCGATCGGCGGCCTCAGCGGCGGTCTCCCGATTGTCGTCGGATAAGCTCCGGGGAGCGGGCTGTACGAGCTCGGCCATGCACTCCTCAAATGCCTGGATCTGTTCGATTCCACTCTGGTAGCGGGTGTACTCTTTAGCGGCCTCGGACTGCTCGCTCGAAGATAGTGAGTCGTTGTTTCGACGGCGATTCGCGGTGTTTCGACGATCTCGCAGGAGCTCTTTCCGCGGGTCGAGATAGCGGTTTTGTAGTCGATCGAACACCCCCTCGTCCAGCTGGTGATAGTCAACGAGGCAGCGGAAGCCCTCGCCCTCGGTGTCAGAAACGAGTCGGTCAGTGGTGAGCTGCCAGAGGATGGGCGTCCGATCGAACTTCGTGACGTGATACGCAAAGAGATCCTCTTCAAGCCAGGCTCGGAGGTTGGGATAGGCCTCTTCGGCGGCGCTCCGACTCCCGAGCACGTCGTCGACTTCCGCGAGGCGGGCGTCAGCGTGGTCGCCCCAGACGCGTTCGAACTCCGCCTCGATGTGGGTGAGGAGGTCGTCCTCGCCCTTGACCGCAGAGAGGGGGATGATGCCATCGTCGCTCTCACGGACGGCGTGAAGAGTGAAGTGAAGGAGCAGATCCTTGGTCATTCCGTCAAAATTCTCGGGGATGTCGTCGATCGACTCCGGGTCTGCTACCTCTCGATCTTCTGGACTTTCGACTGTCCTAAGGAAGATTTCTTTCCTGATTTTTTCGAGGGAGGTGGAATTTATATTGAGTGTATCACCGAGTACTTCATTGATTTCGTTTGCGAGGGATTCGATCCGCTGCTGCCGCCGCCGCCGAATCTCCTCCCCCTTTCGCGCAGCTGCCGAAAGAGACTGATCCTCATCGGCAGTCTCGAACAGCTCTGTTGGTTTGATCGAAAGCGTCTCGATGTGGGGATGTGTGTAGAAGAATCCGGATACGGCGTGCTCAGGAAGGAGTTTTGGTCCGATATAATAGGGGCTACCCATGTTGTGAACGTTCTGCTTAACGAAGAGGTCATACTGTTTCTGCGTATTCTCACGAAGTTCGTCGTGATTTTCTAGCTCGCTGAACCACGGCAACATCCCAATATATCCAGATTCCCACTTTCGTTCTGGTGTTAGACATAGCATGATGCCGTGAAAAACATCGGAATTCAATGCTCCGAGAAGGAGCCATGGGTCGACATCATCGGTGAACAACATATTGCTTGCGTGCCCGAATAGTCCACCAGACGGGTAATATCCGAATCGACGCCCAGTTCGCTTTATATACGCCCAAGTCAAACCCTCACGTGTCTGGTACGACATATTCCGAAGGACTGAGTTTGGGGCCCGGTCAACCTCAGCACCATCGTCGGTCCAATTGATGACTTCGTCAACTTCTGGTAGCGTCCAGACATCCCCTCCGGCGTTAGTGAAAGGTCTAAAGACATCGTCTCTAGCTTCCCATTGTTTCCGAAGGAACCGATCATTATCAGCAGTTGCAAGTCCCTGCTTCACGTCGCCGATCCCTTCCCCAGGAATCCCTGGTACCTCGGGATCAATCTTCATGTCTGTATCGTGAAGATTTCGAACCTCAGATGGAAGCGAGTAACAGATCGGAGTCCCCGGAATTTGATCGAACTCGTCTAGATCAACTTTGAAGTACCTGTCCACAGAGCTTTGTGGTTCTCCGAATGCGGTATCAAGATAGACGGGCTCTTTCTCTCCCTTCTCACAGTCATGTAACCGGATGAACGTCCCTGTGGTACCTTCTCGTGCACCGCTTCGAACGACAGTCCCAACAGTTCCGACCGTCGCATTATCCAAAATCCCGTACCCAAATTCAGAGAGGAAATCGAACGAACCACGTTCACCGATGAAATCGGAACGGAATGACTCAAACGTTTGATTGAACAGGAATGACCAAGGGACGAGCATCCCAATTCGTCCGTCAGCAGTGACTAGCCGATCACATACTTCAAAGAAATTGATGTAGTACTCCTGAAGATATTCGTAGTGCCCTTCAGAATACTCACGAACTGGTTTCGGCATTCTACCACGGGATCCATACGGCGGATTCATCAACGCCGTATCGTACTCCTGGGTCAGCACCACCAGCAGATTCAGGAAGCTCCGGAGGTTCTGCTCGCCAAACGAGTCGCCCGTTCGATCCGCAACGGCCCGCCGAAGCGCCTTCAGGAACGAATTGAGCGACTGGTGTGCGCCCTCGTTGTAATCTCCCAGCTCGGTCTGTGTCTTGCTGGCGTCGAACGCTTCTTCGAGCGTCCCGCTCACGTCCAGTAAGCTCCCGAGCGCCTCGGTGTGCTGGAACGTCTCGATGATGTCGTCGAGTGCCTCCCGAAGATCGCTCCCTTCGCCGGTGATCTCGTCCAGCACGTCGACGGCCTCCTCGACTTCGGCGACGCGGGCGTCGGCACAGACGATGCCGACGTTGGGCATCTCGAAGGTCCCGTCCTCCTCCTCCTCCTCCTCGGCGCGAGTGCGAGCCTTGAGGTAGAGATTGAACGCCGAGAGCTGACAGGAGCGCAGATCGATGTCGACGCCGTAGAGGTTGTGCTCCAACACCTTCGCCGGAATCTCTGCTCGATCGAGGTCGGTCTCGGCCCACCAGATCCGCTCCAGAATGTCGAACGCGTAGAGGAGGAAGTGCCCGCTGCCGCAGGCGGGGTCGATGACGCGCAGCTCGCGCGGGTGGTCGAACTCGGGGGCGTCGCCGGGCTCCTCGTCGGGAATGAGGTAGGTACAGAGCTCCGGAACGCTGGGAGAGTCCTCCGGCGTGACGAGGCGGTTCTTCCGCTCGTCGGGAGGGAGGGCGTCGGGCTCGGGGATGGCGTCTTCCTGCTCAGTCGCTTCGAGATACAGCTTCCCGAGGGAGTTGTCCGCGAGCATGCGCACGACCCAGTGCGGCGTGTAGAACTGATTCGCCGGCCCCACGTCCTCGGGTTCGAGCGAGTTCTTGGCGTCGAGCGCCTCGACGACCGGGCGGTTGTAGTACTCGTACACCCACCCGAGCACGTCGTCGGCGCGCCACACCGCGTCCGGAATCTCGTTGAGCTCCGCAACCGCGTCTTCGAAGAGATCCGGATCGATATCCAACACCGTGTACGGCGAGCTCGTATCGAAGAGGAGCTCGATCTCGTCGTCGAGCCGCTCACACGCATCCTCGAAGGCAACGATGAGCGCGTCGTCGGGCCCGACATCGAACCGTTCGCCGAGAACTTGTTCCGCTGCCGGCGTCAGTCCGGAGTCGCCGATCTGGGTGACTGGTTGGTCGAGAAAGCCACGCACCTCCATACACCGGAGCGCTGCCAGCCGATTCACGAGCGTGTAGCCGACGCCGGTCACGTACTGATCGTAGGCCCACTGCCACGACTTCTCGCCCGGATTTTCGTACTCGATCGCCTCGACTAACTGCTCTCGTACCGTCTCCGCTTCCCCAGAGAGCTCCTCACCACCCTCCTTAGCGCTCAGATCATACTGATGTTCGAGCTCGTACTCGATCTCACGTTCGACGAGCTCCCGGAGATCGGTGACGACGTCCTCGAGATGCTCGCGCTCTGCCTTGTCGAGTTGGGCTTTCCGCGGAGATGAATCGGACCCAGACACAATTGTATACTACCCTCAACGCAGGCTACATGAACCTTCGCATGGCAAGAGGGCGGATGTGCCCGATGTGTTGGAATAAATCAGTACAAGAACATCTAAGTGGGCACCTCTCTCCATTTCTGTCCATGGCAAACGGCCGGCCGCAGGGAGACGATTCCGAGATCCGATCCCTGAACGGCCAGTTCAGTCCGGACGAGACGCATATCGGGCTCGTCGCTGCAAGCCTGGATCTGGAGCAGACCCGCGCGATTGTCGAGTTGTACAACGAATGCGGAGATTGGACGACGACGAACGAGCAGTGGCTGGAACGCCGCGAAGCGGGCCGACTCACCATTGAGGGATCGCGTCGGGCGTACAACGCAATCAAACCCCGATTACAGGAAGGCGGTGGTGGCCTCCCACCACTCAAGCACTTGCCAGATATCCTCGGTGCATGCCGCAAAGAGCGGGACCAGCTACAGGTGTTGTTCTGCTATCTCGTCGCCGAGGATGCTGTCGTCCGCTATGTTCTCCATGAGTATCTCCAGCAACTCCAACGCCGGAGCGTCAGCGCGCTTGATTTCTCAAACGAGCAGATTATCGGATTCCTTGATGAGTTCCGGCATACCGACGGCTCTCAGCTGGACTTCTCAGAGTCGACGAAAGATCGCTGGGGGACGAACTTTCGGGGCACCCTGCGATCGGTCGGCGTGATTCAGTCTAAGCAGGGAACCGACGGCGATGTGCCGAGTATCGGCGACGTTCCCTTGGAGGTGGCTGCGTACTGGTCCTGGCAACAGCTGGATGACGAGTGGCTCATGAACCCGCTCGGATGGCGGTACCTCTTTCAGCCCGAATCATTCTGGAGCCCTCAAAGCAACCGGCTCGCAGAATCCACCCGGTGGTCCACGCATGAGTCCCACGGGCGGTTATGGTATGAACCGGTCGACGATTTCTACGCTAAACTCGGAGAGACAGAATGATCGACGACGACCATCTATTCGACGACCCCGACCCGCAGTTCGAAGAATCGATCCGCATCGACCGAGACCTCGAGATGGAGGACGCAGCTGAGCGGCGTGATGCCCAGTATCGTCGCTACTTGGATGACTATCATCTTACGGAAGCCACCGTCACCTTCCTGGAGGACCTCTTCAGCCACTTCCACGAGGAAACCCCCGACGCCGACGAGCGGAACCACTGGCTCTATGGCTACTACGGTAGCGGAAAGAGCCACCTTCTGACTGCGCTGGACCTACTGGTCGACACCGAGCAAGTCGAAGCTGCCGGCAGTCAAGCTGTCTGGGACCGCTTCGACGACAACAATGCCGAACCGGCGCTAGGCGAGGCATGGGAGGCGATGCATGACGAGACGCTCATCGTCCCGATCTCGATTAACTTGCTTCAGTACCAGGGCGTTCGCGAACAGAGCTTCAGTGAGATCGTCCTCCAGGAAGTCTACAAACAGCGGGGTTTCGCCGATCGACTAGATGTCGCCTTCTTTGAGGAGGAATTCCAGCGTAGTGGCGGGCTGTTCGACACCCAGGCGGTCTGGAACCAGCGCGAGCAGCTCCTCAACCAGATCCTTGGCGACGAAGGCGTCACCGACCCAGCGTATGATTGGGACGACGTCCGACAGTACCAGATCCTCTCGGACATCCTGCTCCCGGATCTCACCGAGCGAGCGACGGGGATGGTTGACAACCTAGAGGACATCCAGAACAAGAAGATCGGCCAAGAACTCGCCGTCCAGAAAATCGAGTCGTACAGACAGGAACTCGAGGATGAACATGACCGTCCGGTGAAGATCGCCCTCCTGATGGACGAGGTTACCCTCTTCATCGGGGGGAACTATCAGCGGCTGTCCGAACTGAATGCGCTCGCGGAGGGGATCAAAGACGTCGGCGAGGGCAACATCATCTCCGTCGTCACCGCCCAGTCGAACATCGAGGACGTTCAGCCCGGTCTCGCTGTCAAGCAGCTCAACTTTGGAATCCTCAAAGATCGATTCCCACAGCAGTACGAGCTCCCGAGCCGCCACGTCGGGGAAATCGTCCAACAGCGCCTGCTCGCCAAATCCGAAGAGGGCACAGAGTGGATCGAGTCTAACGCACTCACGGCAACGGTCGATCCCAATATCATGCTCACCTATCGCGAGGTCACCCAGAACACAGCGCCACCACTCGATTCTCTCGATAATGAGCAGTTCATCCAGTACTACCCGCTGCTTCCGTATCAGCCGGCGCTGTTCATGGAGATCCTCTCGAACCTCCGGAACCAGCTATCCGATGCCACGAAGTCCATCTTCTCGGGGACGGCTCGAGCTGTGCTGTCCCTAGTGGCAGGATTGCGTACAGAGTGGGCCGACAAGGACAGTGACATGCCGGTCATTAGCTTGGTCGATTTCTACGACCTCGTCCAGTACGAGCTACAGGACATCATTCCAGACAAGACCGACGTCATCGCCGACATCGAGGACGATCCAGAGACAGACAAGTTTGACGTCAAAGTGGCCAAAGCCGTCCTGCTGTTGTCCTATGTCCCCGAGATGATCCCCCAGACCGACTCAAATCTCGCAACCGCGGTCATGGACGACCTCGAGGGAGACATTCGCTCGAACGTTCAAAACCGAGTGCGGAACTCCTTGGAGGGAAGCCTTGAGAAGTATATCCGCCCGGACACCAGCACCGACGGATCCGATCTCCGGCTCACGGATCGGGAAGAGCAGCAACTTATCGCTGAGGCTAACGAGCTCGAGACTCAGCCCGACTGGAATGAGATCATCGACACGCTGGACAACCGCCTGTGGGGCGATATCATCGCCGAACTCGACCTGCCGGTAAGCTACGAGTGGGGTACCGATGGCGACGATGAGACCGCTTATCCGGTCGGCTACGCCTTCCAGATCGATGGCACCGACCTCGAGACCGGCTACAGCGACAGTGAAGATCCGGTCTTCGACGTCGATGTCGTCGTCCGCGGACTGCGGCCGGACGTCGACACCGACCGAATCGCGCAGGACAAACTCTACTGGCTGCTGGAGACGGAGGGTGTCGGTGAACTCCGCACCCAGCTGTGCGAGTGGTGGGCCCTCGAGAAGGCGACACGTCGGACGAACCCGCCCGAATCAGTCGTCCGGGACCGGAGAGATGCTGCCAACCGCGTCGTTGACAAGCTACGTTCGGCACTGGCCAACGGGGAGTTCACCGTCCAAGCTGACGACCTCTCGACGTTCCCGAACGCGCTGTCAGAGTACATTAGTGAAATCTACCCGGATTACTTCCACCCGGACTTGGCCAGGGTGAGTGAGGCACACCTGGATGAACTCCGCCAACTCGACGACGATGATGCGCTTCCAGGGTGGGCCGAGACCATTGGCGTTCCGGAGCAGTCGACAGGTGATTTCGCAACATTCAGCGACATCGCATTTGAGGTTCGGAAACGGGTCGGGACCCAAATCCAACAGAGTGAGCCTGGCGTCGACGTGGCCACGATCCTGGATCGGGTCACCGAGGAGGAACCGCTCTTTAGTGTTGAATCCAACAGCGGCCATGATCCATCCCCCGCACTGATCGCCGTACTCTGGGGCCTTTGCCGGGCAGGAGTGTTCAGAGTCACAACGATCGACGATGACCCGGCCGAGCTTGACGCCCTACTCAGCCCCCGCAGACACACTTCTCTTACCCTCTCGACGGTTCCTACTGGAAAGCGAGCGAAGGACGTTTTCGTTGAACACAACATCATTGAGCCGACCGAAAGCGAAAATCAGGGCTACATCAACGCCGCCGAGTGGCTCGAGAACATCGAGAGTCGGGCGAGCGGCCTCGCAAGCAACGTCGGTGTCAAAGCCGACACCACGTTCGAAACGGCGGGCGTCAAGACGTTCGTTGAGCGTCTCGCCACCGAAGCCGAAGCGATCGAGGATGCAGCCACAGAGCGACGCGAGGACGTTACCAGTGTCGAGACGGCTGAGCTTGAGGAGATGATCGAGGCGGCAGAGGAACACGATGACATCTTGACGATGGCCGAGACTCACTGGGACGAACGCCTTCCTTTCCTCCTACAACTGGAAGGCCTCACCCGGCCTGAACTCCGCGAGGTGGAGTGGTTCAGCGACGATGTCCACGATCAACTCACGATCCTGGCCGACCAGGTCGAAACGGCCAGCGAGACGGACTGGTGGACCGACGACGGATGGACCGCGTTCGTTGACGACCTCGATGCACGCCGACCCACCCTAGAGGCTCTTGAGAAGGCGTGGAGTGACCAGCAAGCCAAAACGACAGTCGACACACTCCAAGCGGATCTCGAGGGGCATCCGTGGCTCCAACAGCCAATGGAGCTCCCCACGACAGTCAGGGACGGGTTCAGAGTCACCTATCTCGACCCGCTTCGAACCTTCCACACTACCGTCGAACACATCATGACTGTGGTCGAGGACCTGACCGACCCGGAGCCAAGCACGAACAACACGAGCGCCCTGACGACGACACTGGGCCGACTTGATGGCCGTCTCGACTGGGATGCCCTCTCGACGGAGACGGTCGAGCAGCGCCGAGAGCAGCTCGCGACGGTCGACCGACTGGTCGACGGTGAGGTGCCCGGTGAGCTGACCGGTGTCGGCCTCCTGCCTGATGATGCTGACGCGCTTCGTGCACAAATCGAGGAACTCGAAGAGGAGGATATGGACCTAGACCTAATCGACGCCGACGGTGGGGTGATCGTCCGATGAGCAAACCGGCGACTAATCCACTCGTCCAGTTCGCTACGGAGTTGGTCGACTTCGCCCGTGGCGAACGACGAGGGATCCGGAATCCCTTCGTCATGGTTCCCGTCGAACCGGAGATTGAGAACCAAGTTACCAACCGGCTTGAGGCGTGGGCGACCACACCTGACGGTGCCCTCGCCAACTGGGAGGATGCCACAGACACCGACGGCAATGCTGTAAGCGTAACGCCCGTCCGACTGGATGCTCTCCTGCCTGAAACGACAGCATTCGAGACTACCGTTGATCTCGGCCCCCTCGAGCGTGTGGAGGCGGCCGCCGTCGAGGACACACTCAAGCGAAACCTCGCCTCGGAGTTGGTCGATGGACTCATCGCCGACTACATCGAGGATGGCAGGGTAACCAACGACCGCTCATCAGTGCTTGTCCTCCTGAATCTCGGGAGTCTGTACCCGTTCACCCGAGCCTCGGAGTTACTCGATGAGCTCGACCGCAAAAACGTCAACACCACTGTTGGAATCCCCTTCCCAGGGTCGGTTACTGGTGGTCGTTTGAGCTTCTTCGACGAGCGTGCGCGCCACTACTACCCGGCGCACCGAATCGGCAACAAAGTGACTGCGGGGTACCTGACCGATGTCTGAATTTGATACACTGGCTGACCTATTCCCGGCGGACCGCCAACCGACTCGCGAACTTGAGCCGATCCAGAAGGTCGACAAGACCGACCAGATCGAACGCGACATCGATGAGTTCTACGAGACAAAAAGCGCCAGGCGCGTGCTGCGGGAAACCGCTGCGATCGTCGCTAACGATGATGTCGACCATCGGTTCCGGTACGTTCATGCGACCTTCGGCTCTGGGAAGTCCCATCTGCTGAAACTCATCGGCGTCGCCACCGGCGAGCTGGACGGTCTGGAAGAATACGCTCACGAGCTCGCACACAAAACAACCGGCTTCAAGGAGTTCCGAGATGCGCTTGCTGACTCTCACATCGATCACCTACAGCCGCTATTCCTGAACCTCCTTGACCGGGATCGGGACGACACCAAACTCCCGCTGATCCTGTATGAAGAGCTCGGACGGCGCCGTGGATACCACACCTCTCTCCCGTGGCTCCTGGAGTTTTGCTGGCAACTCGACATCGAACACGACCTGTGGGACGCCCTCTCGAGCCATGAATATGAGGGGCTGACACTTGACGAGGTCGTCGACCGGCCAGCCTCCCTCCGACCGTGGCTCCAGCAGGCAATCCCTGAGCTCGACGGCGCCGCCGCGGCCGGGTTGAACTCTGCGGCCGCCGTTGACGCACGGATCGATGATGCGGCGGCTGCGATCAAGCCCGAATCGTTCGGCCCCAACGACCTCGTTGACCGCCTCCACCGGACGAAACGCCATCTCGAACGCGACGGTGAGACCCACCAGTTCCTGATCGGGCTGGACGAAATCGCGATCTACGTCGGCGACCAGCAGCGACGGTACGAGGAGGTCGTCGAGACCGTCACCACCCTCATCGACGGGCTCAACCCGCCCATCCTCGGCACGGGCCAATGGCCGATGCGGGACATGCAGCAGAACTTCATTGGCGATGTCGACGACGAAGCGTGGTACGCCCAGGAGGTCAAACTCGAGGGTGCCGACACCGAGACCATCGTCCGGAAACGTTGGCTACAGAAATCGTCAGACGGAGCCGACTACATCAAATCCGGTCTCCTTGACGGCGCCCCGGAGATCGAGCCAGAAATTGCCGAAGAAGCCACCCCACCGGATCACAACGACTCGGTCGAAGCCTACCCCTTCCGCGATCTAGACCTGTGGCTCCTTCGAGATTCAATGCAGGGGCTGATCGAGGGCGACCGAGACACTGACCGCGACTATATTCAGGGCCGTGCCCTCCTTGCCCGAGTTCGTTCGCTGTTCGTCAAGCACGGTTGGGCAAGCCAGCCGCCGGGCGTCGTCGTCCCCTGGGACGAACTGTTCGACATCATCAACGCTGACACCGAACTCATCTCCAGCTGGGCGACAGACCTGATCAACCGAGTTGAGAACACGCTTGAAAATCAAACCGCCACTCGAACAGCTAAGGCGCTGTTCTTGCTCAGTCAGGTCGACACTATTCCCCGCACTGCGGACAACCTGACACGACTTTTAGCCAGTGATGTCGACACGGATCTCGACGCACGTTCCGGAGAGGTCGAGACTCAGCTCGAGGCGATGGCCCGGAAGAATCTGATTCGGAAGAGCACCGAAACTGCCGAACCGACCTATACGATCCTCTCGGAAGAGGACATCCAATTCTGGCAGGAAGTCCAACAGGAAGCCACTGACCTCCCTGAACACCAGGTCCAGAACAACATCCAGGAGCTTATCCAAGAGTCCGATCCGACCCGACTCCCGGATCATGAAGGGACCCAGATAGGGACCTTCGGCGACCGTAGTGGGATCGAGTACACCGTCCGGTACGTCGTCGACCGCTCGATTCCGGACTCCGTTACTGAGGAGTACGACACGATCGTCATCCGACTGTTGGTCCATGATTCTGAGACGATTAGTAGCCAGCGACCACAGTGGCAAGACGCCCATAGCGGGCCGACCGGACGTGAAGACGTCTTGGTCACGGTCGAACTCACCGAGACGATTCGCCGGCAGGTGCGAGAACTGATCGGGATGCAGCGGGTGCTGAGCGGGATGGCTGACCCAAGCCCGGAGCATCGACTCCAACAACAGGACATGCAGCAAGAGGTCGAAGACGAACTAGACGAACGGCTCGACGGAGCTGTAGTGTATCTCCCGCAGCGGGAGGCCGCCTACGGTACCTACCTCGAAGACATCGATACCGCAGTTGTAACTGCTGTTGACGAGAAGTTCCCGAACCGGAAAAACATCGACCATAGCCTTCAACTCGAGGATCTCCAGGACCTCATTGAATTCTTCCATGAAGGGGGTTCATGGCCCCTGAGCGAGGATGATGCAGACGAGCTGGGCGTGAATCCGATCCCACGGACCATTAATAACGGCTGGGCGATGGAGTTTCTCGAACTCGATCGGTTCACAGATGACGAGCGAGTCACTGGGAACCGGATCTTAGAGACGATCAACGGCCGGGGCGGGGCGTTCCTCGGCACTCCCCTCGAAGCGCTCCAAACGCTGCTGTTCGTGTTGGTTGCCGACAATAGAATCGCTCTCCGTGCGGATGGTGAGCGACTAACTGATACTCGAACGATCGCCCGCACCATCACCCGGACAACGCTGTTCGAAGACGCGATCATCGTATTTGATCCATCACCCCCGCCGGAGGACCTGAGTGACGTCTATGCGGCACTGGTCGGTGAGAAACCGGAGACCGATGATACCCAGGAGCTGCTGGACGGACTGAAAGAGTGGGCCACCGAGCACCCAGACGCATTCAACACCGTCATCGCACGGACGAGCCTCGAATTCGACAGCCGCCATTCGCTCGACGCCCTCGAGGATGCTCTCAGGCCGGCCTTCGCTGGTGAAGCGTTGGACGCGGATTACCTGACTAACGAATCCGTCGTCGAGCAGGCCGAGCGGTATTCCGAAGCTGCTCCCCTGTTCACGACTGATGACGACACGATGGATCCGCTCTGGGACCGGGCAGCCGACATTAGCGCGTGGCTCACAAAGCACTACCCGACAGCGACGATCACGGGACATCTCAGCACAAGCACGAGCGGCTCACAGCTCCCGAGCGCTGACACGCTAGAGTCCCATCTCGAGGAAGCTAGGGCCTTCAGAGTCGAAACGCTCCAGGAGCTCTACAGACAGCTAACGGGTGAGGAAGCGACCGCTGAGGAGGTTCAGACACTACGTGCAGACCTCACCGACGCACTACAGAACCGAGCCCTGAGTGCGGACATTGAGCGAGTAAGTGAGTCGTATCCGCAGGTGGAATTCCAGACACTCCAGGCCGTTATCGACGACGCTGCGGCCGCTGACGAACCCCTGCCCGAGGAAGCCTTTGCCGACGGCGATCTACGAAAAAACGCTGAAACGCTCGCTAACGGCCGCGAACTCCTTGATACCGGGCAGAACGGTACCTCGATATATGACCAACTCAGCGATGTCAACGAAGCCCTCGATGAATGCCACGATGGGTTCGTTACCCAGCAGATCAGCCAGGCCGTCAGCGGGACCACGATCCCGACCACCGATCGCGCAACACAACTGCTCAAGCAAGGACGCGCAATCCTCGAGGAGAATGAGTGTGGTGATACCCCGCCTGAACACGAACTCTGGCAACAAATTTCGAGCTATGACGATGGAACGATCGTCGTCATCGACACGGAGGAGACTCAATGAAACAGCAGCCAACTCACTCACTGACTGACGAAGCACGACAACAGCTCCAACAGGCTTTCCCAGACAGTCACACCGCAGCGGTCAGAGTTGTGTGGTGGGACGACGGCGGCTATCTCGCGGACATCGTCAAGGATGCAACACAGAAGATGGACATTGGCTTTCGGGCCGCCGATGAGTTCCCCCTCGACCTTCGAACTGACGCCGTTGAGGAAGAACGCGAGATGGACCGACCAGTCGTGTGGTACGTCCCCGAGGCGAAAGCGGGGCGTGATTGGTTCCGCGATATCCGGGAAACTGGTGGTGAAGTAGCCTGCAGTATCGAAGAACTCACGGCCGATCTCTATGCGGTCAAACCCTGGGACATCTTCGACGTCGAGCGGCACGACGCCACTACGCGGGCGGAGGTCGCCGACCTGATTAAGCAGAAGTTCCAACAGCGGGGGATCCCCCAGTACGACGCTCTCCGCGAGGAGATTATCACGAAGGGTGGCGGGAAGTTGATCGACCACCTCCTTCGGGATGGCTGGCCGGAAATCAGTCGAGATCCAGAGACAGTCGCTGATGTTCGTCGCAGACTCAACGACGACGTTCCAATTTCAGCCGATGCCGGCCCGGACGAGATTACGGAAACGGTCCGGCGCTGGGCTGTCGCTCAGGCACTCCATCAGAGTGGCGTCGACGCCTCACTGTTCGAGGAGGGGTATGGCGAATCTGCATACAGCCCCCTGACGGAGCTGCTCAACATGGGTGGGACCAGGGCTCGGGCCGAGCAGTATCTGGATGTAGAGTACTGGTCGGATGTCATCCAGAGTCTCGATGATGTCTGGGAGTACGCTGACTGTCCAGTCGACCGCGCCCTCGATGAAGCTCTTTGGGAGGTGTGGCACGATCGGTTCGAGGCCGGTGATCTCGCCACTTGTATTGATCATGCACAGACGAGACAGACCGCACTGACTGTTTATCCTGAGCATACCAGCTGGCGCAATATCTGGGCCCAAGCAGAGCACCTCGCACGATTGCAACATCAGTTCGAAGCTTGGGAGAATCGAACCAGTGACGATGATCCGTTCACGGCGTATGCGGACTCGGAAGACGGAAGTTGGCAGATTGATGACGAAGTGCTCCGACTCCAGCTGACAGGTACTCCCGAGACAGGGATCCCGGCTGCCCACCCAGCGAAGACAACGTTACCGACCCTTCGGGACGAGTTGCTCGGCGATCGGTATCGGGAGTATCTCGACACGCTTGCCAACGAGGTTGAGGCGTCGATGCAGGTCAAGAACCCCCTAGCTGATAAGGACTCAGCGTATGAGTGGTGGACCGATCATGAAGACGAGTTCGAGAAGGCCGGGACCGTTGCCGTCTTGCTGATCGACGCATTACGGTTCGACCTCGGTCAGCGACTCGCCGAAGCACTCACCGATTCCTTCGACGTCACCCACGAAACCCGCCTCTCGACGCTTCCCTCCGAGACGAAGTTCGGGATGGCCGCACTCACGCCTGGGCGGGCGTTCCGATTTTCTGTTGACATGTACAATGGGGCGCTTACACCTTTCCAGGGGGAGCGATCGCTCTCGACCAAACAGCGGCGGGTTGACTTCCTCAGCGACGAAGGCTGGGAAGTCCCCGACAATCGGGATTCTGGATGGGGTCATCATCACATTGCTTACTACGATAAGGAGATCGACGAAGTTGGCGAAGGCGAGATCGGCGAGATGGTCCATCACTTTGACGACTACGTCAACGATCTTGCGGCGATGATTCGGGACAAGCTCGATAACAAGAACTGGGACCGAATCTACGTCGTTACTGACCACGGATTTGTTCTCCTTCCGGAAGGGACGACCACCGAGGCCGTTCCCTCAAAGGCCCCCGACAGTGAGGTGAAGTATCGCCGTGTCGCAGGGGATGACCTGAGTGGGCTTTCCAACGGCGTACACATCTCTACGAACACGCCCGGACTCGACTATCTCGACACGGATATCCAGATCCTCGCTGATCCGCGCCAGTACTTCAGCAAGCAGGGGTACAGCGGCGATCGTTACTACCACGGAGGGCTTCTTCCCCAGGAGTGTATGCTCTCGTTCCTCGAAATCCAGAAGTAAGAGTTAAACCCAGGATAGTCGTCAGGGGGTTAATCTGTATTCGCGACCGGCGTGGACGGCGCTGCCGAAGAAATCTCTGCGGGTTCTTGGAACCGGTACCTGGAGCCCTCCAAGTAACGCTCCTCAGCGTCAAACGCGAGCCACTTTCTCCCGGTCTGTTGGGCCATCTGTCCAGTGGTGTTACTCCCAGCAAAGATGTCCAACACCGTGTCTCCAGGCTCAGTCAAAAACTGAATGAAGAATTTCGGGAGCTCACGAGGGAACCGAGCTGGATGAATATCGGTGTCCGTCTCTTTGCAGGCTTGGAGATATGGAGTTTGTGAACGCGTGTTCGCGATCTCGAGTACGTTGTCCTCAGTATAGGCGCCCCCCAGTGTTTGAACGAGCTCCTCGGTCAACCCCTCCTCGAGAATGACCTCCAAGAGATTCTCCGGCACATCGAGTTTTTCGAGCAGCTCCGACGGACTCTCGTCGACCGTTTCATCGTCGATTGCGTTTCTGAAGTTGGGACGAATTGCCCCGTCTTCGGCTGGTTTGTCGAAGGTATCACTAATTTTGTGCTCGCTCGGACGGGTCTTGGCATCGTATCCCGTCTCGATGAGCCGCTTCTGTGCATCGCTATACTCTTTGAGTACCCGCCGATTATCCGGCTTCTCTCGAGCATTTCCCTTCGAGAGCCACCAGACGTGATTCACAGCGTCCTTGACCCGAATCCGCTCGATAGTTACCCACTGGGCGGGCGTTGGGAGCTTGGCTGGATTATACCAGTAGAAGTCCTGAGCGAGATTGAAGCTTTCACCAATACGGTCGGTGAGGAGCCCGTCATCGTCCGTGAGCGCCGTGAGGAGTTTGAAGTGATAGTGTGAGCGAAGCGGTTGGCCCTTCTGCCAACCGCCGCCGATATCGATCACGAGTGAGCCATCAGCAGCAAGCGCGCTGTAGGCCCGCTCAGCAAAGTCAAGGAACCAGTCGACGTATTCTTCAGGGGACTTGTTCCCGTATTCCTTCTTCCGTTGGAGCGCAAACGGTGGCGAAGTAACCACGAGATCGATCGATTCGTCCTCAACCGCTTCCAGTAGCGATCGACTATCACCGGCGTATGCAGCCCCTTGGATCGGGTTCCCACCAACAGCCTCGACAGACGGCTGAACCTTGACACTCTCGTTCCCAGCTGTCGTGACGTACTGTGGCCTTTCAGCACCCAAGAGATCCGTCACTTGGCTCGGCTCCGTCGTCGCCATCAGGTCCGTAGGGGATGACGCCTGGCCGTCATTATATCGACTCATTGAGCTGTCCTACCTATTCAGCTCATCATATAAAAATGTCTGTAGGATGAGCTGAACACGACGGCTTCTCAGAGGGCCGTCTTCGCTCCTGCCCCCTCCCGACGACACTACTAATACAGTGGTTACAAATCAATCTACAATTACATATGGTGGGGAACGAATCTGATCTCCCCTTTGGAGATGCGTTTAGCCCGGCGCAGCTCGATGTCGATACTGGGGGGTACACGAAGCTCGCTGCGGTCCTCAACCTGGTCGCAGAACACGAGGGTGAAGAAGCGAAGTTCAAGTCAGTCGTTGCTGAGTGCTTCTTCGAAAACTCTGGAACCTCCGATGAGCGAGCACGACTCGTCGTCCTCGGACTCAAGGGCCAGGGGTATCAGCTCGTTACGGACGATTTCTACTTCACCGATCTCGGCGAGCGGCTGTACGACCTCAAGGACGACGAAGACCAGCTGTATCGAGAATTCGCCCGGCATATTCTGCTGAACCTCCACGGGCGGCAAGTGGTTGACATAATTCGAGACCTCAAATCTGCCGGGCAGGATACGACGGCAGACGATATCAAGGACGCTCTCAATCGCTATTACGACATCAGGGTTGGAGAGACGTCGAATCACTGGAGTCAGATGCGTGGCTGGCTCGCTGAAGCAGGGATTCTCGACACAGGAAGTCCGTACTACGAGATAAACACGAGCAGGCTCAACGAGATACTGGGGCTTACTGCGGAGGAGCTCGAAGCGCTCGAAGAACTCACCGATGAACAGCGGGCGTTTCTCCGAGCACTAGCGGTGATCAACCCTGACGAAGCAATCGAGAATACGGAAGTCAGAAAGCTGGCAACGAATATCCACGATCAAGACATCCCGCAAGCGAAAATCACGGAGAACATTCTTGACCCACTCGCAGCGGTTGGATATCTCGAAGTTACCTCCCAGCGTGGCTCACCAAACCTTATCGAGACGACTGAAGCATTCGGTGCTGAAGTTCTTGAACCAATACTAGAACAGTACGCCGATCGAACGGGAATCCCACGAGAGGCGCTTCGACTCAATTTCACTGAGCTCAAAAACGCACTCGATGATGGAAGCTCATCCGAAGAGGAGACCGCACTCACAGCGCTTGGAGTCCGACTTGGGCGACAATTAGGGCTGACGTATGTTGGGCGACGAACCGACGATAACGGGACGAACGAGGCAACCACGGATGTCATCATGGATGATGCGAACCCAACGTTAACGCGGTGGTTGATCCACTGTTCTGCCTCACGGTCGAAGGTAACGCCGACACAGATTGCAAGCGTCACGACAACCGCTCGGCTCACGAATGCTAATACTATCCTCTATGTCGCCCGGTCTGGGTTTCGCGAGGATGCAACCCAGATGGCTGCCCGGATTATGCAAAACGAGCCATACACGATTTTGAAGCTGAGCAGACAGCCAGATCCGGCATACGATGAGAATCCAGCTGTACTGAACGAAGCGCTTGAAGCCCAGCTCCATTCCATTCGCCGAACCAAGGAGATCCCCGACGACGGGCCCTTCCGCGGCCGCTCATTCGGAATCGAGAAGGACACAGGCGCGGCCCAAAGTATGGTACAAGAGTTTGAGGATGATTTCGAACGATTTCAGGAGTCAGAATCCGAGAAGGGAGATCTAACAGACTTCACAGAATAAAGAGCCATGCAAGATAGAGAACAGTTCCCAATTAAACAAGTAATACGGAAAGTCGCTCCACTTACTACTGTCGAGAGAGATTTCTCGATATGACTTCGCCGTCGCCGGTAACGGATCTCCTCTCTCACTCCGCGGCCTATTCGACGGACAACGGAGCGGCTTATCTCGGGGACAGTCGTGATCTCCTCGAAGATCTGCCGTCAAATTCGATTGATATCGTGGTAACTTCACCACCGTTCGAGCTTGCTCACCAGAAAGAGTACGGCGACGATTGGGACGAAGATGATCAGGATTACCAATCGTGGTTTCTCGAATTCGCTGAGGAGGTCAAGCGAGTTCTGGCCCCCCATGGCAGCTTCGTCATCGAAATTGGCGGCGCATTCAACAAGGGAGAACCTTCGCGATCGACTTACCAGTTCGAGCTTCTCACCGAACTCACTAACGATGAGGTGGGCTTCAAGCTCGCTCAGGATTTCTACTGGCACAATCCAGCGAAACTCCCGTCGCCCGCAGAGTGGGTCAACCGGAGACGTATCCGGGCGAGTGATGCAGTGACGCATATCTGGTGGCTCGCACTGAACATCTCTACTGATAGTGCGACTGAACCAAACAGTCAACCGATTCCAGAGGCGGATAATCGCCGAGTACTGACGGATTATAGTGAGAGCCAGCAAGATCTCATGGAGAAAGGCGAATACAACGCTGGAAAGCGTCCGTCAGGCCACAATATTAGCGAAGAGGGGTTTTTCACCGATTCAGGGGGCGCAATTCCTGATAATATGATTTCGGCGACGAACACAGGCAGCCAGACCCACTACGATAAGATGTGTGAGCGGGCGGGGTTAGACAAGCATCCAGCACGTTTTCCAAAAGAGATTCCGGAGTTCTTCGTGAAGTTCCTTACCCCCAACCCACCGTACGATGATTGGGAACGCGGGTATCTCGATAAGCCGGTTGTGCTGGATATATTCGGCGGGTCCAATATCACGGGGAAGACTGCAGAGGATTTCGGCCGATATTGGCTTTCCTTCGAGAAAGACGCAAAGTATCTCGAAGCCTCTGAAGTGCGGTTTCTTACTGGCATGGAGGTCGAACGGAAGTTCAACGATACTCAACTCGGCTTAGATGAATTTGGCGAGGAGACGGGCTCCGCATCCGACTCCTAACCTCGTCTAGTCGTCGCCAACCTCAGCGAACTCACCGAAATTGTTTGACTCATCGTTTAGAGAGTCACGAATGTCGTCTTCCTCCATAAATCGGAACTGCGACGTCTGAACGTACTGCTCCTCTTTCTCGAACCCGAGCCAATACCGCCCATTTGTTTCTGCGACTTTGCCAGTCAGGTTACTGCCAGCGAAGATGTCTAACACGACCGGACGGTCCAGTTCGCCTCGATCCCACTCATCGTATGGTGGGTTTGGCGTGAGGAAGTTGATGAAGAACTCGGGGATTTTCCGAGGAAATCGTGCAGGGTGGTGGTCGAAGTCGAACTCACGACACATTCGGAGGTAATGCGTATTACTGGCCGTGTTAGATGCCTCGACAAGGTTGTCGGGTGTCGATCCACCCATACCGAGGATCCGAAGCAAGTCTCCCGCCGAGAGGTCCTCGGGGTCCTCATCAGAGATGAGCTCGATGAACTCCATCGCAGATATCTCGTCGTATCGGTCGAGCACATCCTCGGCTTCGAAGCCCTCAATCAAGTTATCCGGGATGGCTCCATCATTCACGTTTGCGAACGATTCTGCGTCAATATCCCACCCAGAGCCCCGCTTTCCGTCGTTATACTCCCCCGTTTCGAGCAGTTCCTTGTGACTCTCGCTGTATTCTTGGAGCACGCGCTGGTTGCTTGCCTCCGGGTGTGGATGTTCTCCTTCCTTGACCGCAGAGTCCTTGTTGACGTCCTTTGAGAGCCACCAGATGTGGGTGACAGCGTCGGTAACGCGGATTTTCCGAACATTTACCCATTCGATCGGGTTGGGGAGTTTTGCCGGGTTGTACCAGTAGAAATCCTGTGCGAGGTCGAAATCACCCTCTTCGACGAGGCGGGTGAGGAGCTGGAACTGGTAAGGTGAGCGCTTCGGCCACCCCTTCTGGAATGCGCCACCAATCTCGATGACGAAGCTGCCATGGGGCGCTAGAACACGATGTACCTCTTTGGCAAACTCCATGAACCAGTCGTTGTACCCTTCTTGATCCTCATTTCCGTACTCCTTTTTGTGCTGTAAGGCAAACGGAGGAGAGGTAACGACGAGATCTATACAATCATCGTCAAGCTCTGTCAGTAATTGTTTGCTGTCATCAGTAAACGCACCGCCAAGATCAGAAGAGTACGTGGGATCTGAGTCCATCAAATCGAGAACGGCTGGCTCATCCGTCATTTAGTATAAAGAAGTTCAGTCACCCATTTGAAAGTGTAGTGATTATCCTCGCCAGATAGTGTCCTTCACACTGGTTCATCTATTTCCAGTGGACACTCATACTATTCAGTCTCAATGCTGCCGGGGTGAGGATAGTCGCCCGATAGTGCTCTCAGCCGTTGGCATACCTCGCCATGAGTGCGCCGATATGCGGCCCGATGATACCACAGAGGGTGGGAGCTCCTGTAGCGTCGCCTCCACCTCAGCGGTATCGGGTCCTTCTCCGGTTCTCAACATCCATTTCACAAATGGATCGACGTGAAATGAACGTTTCAGCGAAAAACTGGTTTACCCTATATAGGTCACGGTTTTGCCATTCGTCTCGAATGATTCTCCGCATATCTAGCAGGTATACTCGCCTTCGATTTTTATGGATAACGCCAGACATCTATGCGCCCGCGCCCTCCCGGGGAGCGACAAAATAGAATTACAGCCCTTAGTGCCCGGAACGGAGGCGCGAACAGTCGCTCGCCGACGGCGATCCCACAAGTGCTGAGCTCCGCGAGCGTCGCGATGTCATCGCGTTCTGGCGCGAGAACAAGGAGGACCGTCGACTCATCCAGGACGTACTCGAACTCTACTCCGACGTCGAAGCCGCTCGCGAACAGCTGACCGACGTGGCCGACCGCGCCACGAGCTAATCCTTCTCTCTTACAGAATGATATTTCCCGACGGTCGCGACCGCTATACACAGTGAGGCGATTTACTGGGAGAATGGACGCCCTCGCTTCCAACTTGGCGGGTCTAAACCGCTAGTTCATCGAGCTCACTCGAAGAGATCACGTACGGCAGCAGCTCGTCGGTGTTCAACACCGTCTACCGCGTCCAGCGTCGTCTTAACGCCGTCGGTGAAGAGGATGGCATCCATGTCGGCGGTGTCGAGTTGGTCGTCAAAGACGTACCCATCTTGGCCGGCCTCCTGAGCGAAGTGGACGTACTCCAAGAGCTCCCGCAAGCCCGTCGCGAACGTCGACTGTGACCGGGTGTACTTAGCTTCCCCCAGGCGAACGCGATCAAGTCGCTCGCTGTCGTCCGTTTTTTCATACTCGACGACGAGCAGGTCGGGTCGACCGCTGTAGTAACTGTGCTGCTTGCCTGATTCGAGAAATGACTCAACAAGCGACTCGTGTCGTTCGAGCGCCTCGGCACGGCGAATCATCGGTGTCGGAACGTCCCAGTCCCGTCGTAACTCCGCGGCGTCAAAGTGCGCAGTGAAGAAGTCCAGTGGCCCGCCTTGATCGTAGTACACGGCGACGCGTCGCCGGTCGTTCTCCATCAGTGCGAGTTCATCCATACCGGGTTCGATACGCTGGAGTGCGAGTTCGTCGTGGTCGCGTTGGAGTCGGCGAATCTCGGACAACACGCAGAATAGTTCGAACAGGACGTAGTCTTTGGTGGGGGTAACTATCGTCTCACGGAACAGCTTCTGTACGTCGGGCTCATCGTAGCGATCGTTCAAGAGATCCTCGTATAGTCGATACAGCTCAGCGGCCTTTGAGTAAAGCCGGTGGCGTGAGCGGCGCGTCGTAGCCAGATCTTGGTCAGTGATCTCGATCGTATCGGCTGGTGGGAGTTGGTTGAGGTAGACGTTACTCTCCAAAGTGCGCTGAAAATCGACGATGTCGGCGTCATCCCACATAGACCGCCACGATCGATCGGCGTTCTCAATGTCCTCACGAAGTGGGGCTGCGATTGTCGCAAGCAACTTCTTGACGACCCGGTTCTCGGGAATGTCGAGCTCAATGGCCGGATTACTGATAACGAACAGCGTCTTGTCGCCGGTTTGTGGACGTTGCTGGAAGGTCTGTTGCCACTGGATCGGACCGCGCACCTCACCATGAGTGACCTCATCGTGTTGTTGTTGTTCGGTCTTCACGCGACGAAGTCGCTCCTCAAGCCGCTCGACGTACTGGACCACGTCACTGTAAAGCACGAAGTGTAGCTGTTTGAGCTGATTGAGATTCTCGATATTTAGACCAGCATAGTCAACGGAGGTAGCCAACCGCTGTGGATTCATTGTTCCGGCACCGAGGTAGCTTATCAACTCTGGAGTGATGAGCGAACCCAGCTCGTCGGGGGGCGTTGTAGTCATCTTACACCCCTACTGTTACTTATCCAGGCCGAACATATCGTAGGCCTTCCGGCGGAGGTAGGGCATATCGATCCGCAGTTCGACATCGATCGGTTCAGCCGTCCTGTCCTCGGCTTGGAGTGGCCGGCCGTCTGCGAGATCATCCAGTAGCTGCCGTTGATCTCGCTCTCGGAGTCCCTCCATCTGTGGAAACACGAGACTGAGCAGTGCCGAAGTGAGTGGCGTCGACGCGTCGCCTCCCTCATGGGCGTGTAGGTGGAGGAGGATATCCAAGACGATCGCTGGCCCGATTGAGCGATAGTCATTGACAATCGCCCAGATAACTGACAGCTCCTCGTGGTACTCCTTAAGAGTATCCTGTAGCTCTGGTCGATCTCGAGTCCACGTCGTCGAGTAGTTTTGTCCCTCGTGGTCCGGGTCAAGAAGCATTCGTGAGACCACCGTCTTGTCGCCGTCAACGGTCAAATCCGGCACCCCAACGTGGACGAAACTGAATCGGCGCATAAATGCGAATGAGAGGTCGTATAGTGACGTTTTGTCGATAGTGTTCATCGTTCCAATCAGCCACCAGTTCGGCGTGACTGGATAGCGATTCTCGTCGGTTGCAATCGCTGGGAGGTCCGTTTCCTTATCCACCCAGTCAATCTGGATGCGCCCGTCGTCCTCGTAGGGCAACTGGACAGAGTCTCCCGCCAGCACGGAAAACAACGGCCCGATCGCCTTGTCGATATTGGCACGATTCAGTTCGTCTACGACAAGCCACCTGTTTTGAATCTGTCCGTCATCATCTCGAAAGCACCGGAGGAAGAGTCGAGGGTCAAATTCGAGTTTGTCGCCAGTCTGATCGGGGACGTAGCCACCGACCGTATCGAATGTCGTCCACTCTGCCGTGGCAGTTGTAAAAAGGTAGTCATCGATTACCCTCTCGTGCTGGGCCGCTGCTTGCTCGGCTACGTGCTTTGCGAGCTTGCTCTTTCCGGTCCCGGGCGGTCCAGTGAAAATGAGATACTTCCCGGAGTTCAGCGCTGCGTCGATCTGCTGCTTAAGCCGCGGTCGCTCCTCTTTATGAAAGTACAGTTGTGCGGGGAGATCTATGTCAAACTCCGTCTCAACCAGTCGCGCCTTGAGCCGCTCTAGCTGATCATCAGCTGATCGCTCGTTGACTTGGCTGAGGATGTACTTGCCCGTTGTTTCCGTTAGGTTGTAGAGATATCCATCCCGGAGATCCGCGTCGTCAACTGGTTCGTACTGGGTATTCTCGCCGGTACCGCTGCGCAGGTATTTGAGAATCTGCGACGCCGCCACTGGGGCATTAAACGCCGTAAAGATGGCCGTAGTCCGGCAAATGGGGGTTCCATTGGCCTCAACACTCGTCGGTTCCTCAGTCACCGTTGAGTATCCAAGGATTGACCCGTCGTAGTGATGGAACACTGTATCATCGACTGTCAACCGACCGACTTCAGTATCGAAATCGCCACCAGAGCTAGCTTCTAGTGTCACTGTTTCCCCATCTTCGGGAGGCGCTTGGTTGACCCAGTAGTATGGCGCTTGGTCGACACGTGTACTACAGGGCAACCACTGCGCGAAATCAAAATCATTCTCTTCTGAGGTATGGTGATAAAAGAGATGCTCCACGACTTGGAGGTCTGTTGCCCACTCAGGCACGAACACGTCTTGGGAAGATTCCGCAATTTTGACCAAGTCGAATCGGTCGATTGCTTCTGTGACGTTCGTGGCGAACGTGACATACTCGGCGGGAGGAGCTTCCTGTGGATCCGGTGGTGTGTATCCGAGCGACTCCATCCCCTCCGCGGTTGGTTCATTCAGAATTGGGAACTTCATCGGCGCTAAGGCCCGGAGCGCTTCGGAACCCGTCGAGACTCCGAACCTGTTGATCTCGACGACGGGGTCGATGCGCTCCTCTCGAATTGCCCTCTCGAAGATCTTGGAGACCTCCTCGGGCGTGTAGTCAGGTGAAATCCAGTTCGACGCAATCCAGTCGACGCTTGGCGCCGGGCGCAGCGTCCACAGCATTTCCAGAAACTCCGCTAGCGTCTCCTCGGAAGGTTGGTCAAGAAACTGATTGCCGGTGATTTGCTTCTGTTCAACGAGGTCCCAGTAGGTCTCATCCACATCATCGCTCAGTCGACTCTCGCGCCAATCTCGCTCAATCTGCTCCAGCGCTGGGTCGAAGTGATCACGATGAAAATCGGCCTCCGCGTCGACCGTGTCTGACCAGGTCTCTCGCCCACACTTGCTCTGTACGGTTTGGTCTTCAACGTCTATCTCTGCCGCAACTCGCTGCTGTGCCTCTTTCCGCCGTTCATGAGTGGGCTGGTTCGGATCGGTTTCAGTTAGGAATACCTCGACAACCCGAGTGATCTGCTCGGTCTTCGCATCGCTACTGTTCCATCCTGTCGGCAGATGATCATCCATCAGTTCAGAGAGATTCCGTTCGTCGTCAGTCATATCTAAACAAGTCTGCGTCGACCCATCAAAATAGCACCGCCAGAATACACCAACCCAAGGAGACACCCCGATGCGTTATTCTCAATTGTCATAGAATTACGGTGCCTGTCAGATCGTAGCATTCTGTACCCGTGAACGCTTTCGACCGGGCTAGCGATCGGACCATTGAGACAAGCATCACTGGTTGATCTGGGCGAGCGCCCATGATGCCCGCTTGCGGACATCTGCGTTGTCATCCCCACGAGCGCGATCTTCAAGCTCCGAGATCGCTTCTTTGGCAGAGAGATACCCAAGTGCCCAGCAGCCGTTCTCACGGACCCGTGGATCGTCATCCGACAGCAGCTCAATAAACGTCGGCGTGACGTGCGCAACCGATTCTGGGAAGTCGTCAGCGACGCGGCTCAGCGCACCACTTGCGTTAATTCGAGTGTACGTGTCATCGACCGTTAGCAAGGGAGCGATCGCCTCAGTATACGGCTCAACGACGTCGGTGTGAATAATCGCCACATCGCCAATCAGCGCGATTGCGTTATTCCGGAGCTGTGGATTCTCAGCGCTAAACAGGGTTGCAACATCGTCAACGATCTCGACGGCAATGCTCGGGTGTTCACCGACGACCCGACCGAGCCCAGCAGTCGCGTTCAACCGGACAGTGTCCGACAGCGAGTCATCAAGGATGACTTCGCCGAGTGGTTCAGCAACTGGTTTCACTGCTTCTGGATACTCACGTGAGATCCGCGATAGCGCATACACCGCGTGCGGGAGTGAATTAGCCTCATCTTCGATGATCGCTGTGAGCGCCGGAATTGCGTCCACGGCGTCCTCAGGACATTCATTAGCAATTGTAGCAACACATCTGGTCGCTTCACGTCGGACAGAGAGTATATTTGAATCCAGATATGGAACAATATCGTCAGCGAGTGGAACAATTGCCCCTGGATCGGTATCGCCGATGGTTCTGAGGGTAGCCAGCACATCCACCTGTGCGGAGCGGCCTTCTTCTGCCAGTAACGTCTGGAGGATTGGAATGGCTGGTGTACACTCTGTTGGGCGTACCGTGGCCACTTGACGTAGGGCTCGGAGTGCGTTTTCATCTTGTCTCCTATCACCGTCGGTGCGGTCTAAAATCGAGAGAAGCGATGAAACACGGACTTCCTTAGGATGCGTACTGGCGAGGCGGCGAAGTCCCAGTGCTTCCTCGGCAGGCGTCTCTGCGTCAGCCGTGTACAGCTCCGGGGGCGGTTCAACCACGGAAAGCAACTCAATCGCGTCGACGGGGACCGTGAACTGGTCACTGTCTGGTGCGAGCGGGGTACACTGGAGTGCTGGCGCTATCGAGGGTCGTTCGAGTGCCACAGCATCCATCGACACGTCATGACAGAGCCGCTTTCGTTCAGTCCCATCATCTATGTACGTGATCTCAAATCCGGCCGCATCGGTGTAGTCGTCGAGAAACGACGAGAGCATCGACGCGTCCGACGGCATGATCCCGGCGGACGTAGGGAGCCCACCGTCGGTCACGATATCACGAACCCACGGGAGGTCGGAATGAATCTGTCCCTGTTTGACTGCGGGGACGAACTCCCACGCATGGTAGTGGTCCCACCCGTCAACACCACTCAGATCGAGGTCGTCAACAACGACGTAGCCGTCCGCGTCCGGGTGGAGGTCGGCGATGAGTGACAGACGCTCGCGCCGAAGCGGGAACTGCTCGTACCGGCCGTCGGGTTGTTTCTCGCCAAGCCACTCGTCCCAATTGTCGGGGTGGCGACCGACGATGTCGACGACACCCAGAATCGCGGCTTCCGCAGCCAGCGTCTGGTTCCCGATGGCGTAGACCGCGTGTGGCATTTCGTGGGCGAGATGGCGTACCCACTCTAGCGGGACAGCGTCATGGCGGGGATGTGGATTCACGTCAACGGTCCAGTCCCGGTCGAACGCGAACAGGAGCATCAGTCACGCACCTCCTGTGGCGTCGCGGCCGCCTGCTGACACAGTGTCTCCAAAAGTTCCACCTCCTGTTGTATCGACGCATCATCCACAGCCGCCATCTCGTCAACAAGGTAGCTGCGAAGCTGGTCGAACCGCTCAGTGTATCGGTCAGGAACGACCAGCGGCACGGACTCACGCTCGTGCTGGCCGCGCTGGTTAGGGAGTAGCCAGTCGTCGACACCGGTCGCGCCGTCAGCGCGGTCATGAATGTCCGCCGTCCACGTCCGGAGTTCACGAGCGTACCGGGCCAGCGCAACCGCCTTCCGGACGCCTTCGTGCGCGTACGTCCCGGACTCGTCAGGAACGTCGACAGTGACGCGCTCGGTGTACTCGCCACCGTCCCGTTCCGTCCACGAGGCGACCAGATCGAGATCGGCATCTGGGCTCGTCTGCTCGAGGCGAATGAGAACGACGCCCCCCCGAGCCTCGCCGTCCTGCTTAGCGGAGGGGAACAGCGTCCCGACGTGCATCAGACGGTCGGTCGCGGCGTCCGCGGACGGCGATCCGTGAACCGCCTCGGTCTCGTAGCCGTCCGCGTCGAGGTCAAGGTTCAGATCGTACACCAGCGGGGTAACCATGTAATCGAACTCCTCGCCCAGCCGACGCTCAAACTCTGCGGCCGAGTGGATGAAGTAGTGGTTCGCTCCGCGGATACCCGACAAGGTGTCAGCGAGTTCCGCGTTCGCGTCCAGTCCCATGCCGACGAACGTTGTGTGGACGCCCTCGGCAGCCGCGTCCGCGAACAGCTGCGTCAGTTCGCTGTCCCCGGTTGCTCCCGTGTTCGGCATCATGTCGGTCATGAAGACGACACGGCGCTCGACGTCAGGGTTGGGCGCCTCCTCGACTAACATGTCGACGGCCGCCTCGAACCCGTCCGCGAGGTTCGTACTGCCGCCAGCAGCGATTTCGCGGATGTGGCGACGGATCGCCGGCATATCAGTCGTTCCGACATCACGGAGCGGTTTCGCGACGTGGGCACGGTGGTTGTAGAGGACAACGCCTAAGCGGTCCTCGGGGTGGAGCTGCTCGGTAAGCGCGCACAGCGACTGTGTCGCTGCGTCGAGTTTCGTCGACGCTGCGTCCTCGGCCTCGCGCTTGCGGCCGTGTTCATCGTAGTAGTACGCGTCGAAGGAGCTGTCCATCGACCCGGAGACGTCGAGGACGGCGACGAGATCCAGCCGCGGCCGCTCGAACTCGTCGGCCGAGAGAGTCGAATCCAGCCCCACCGACAGGTAGCGTTCGGTCTCCCCACTGATCGGGTGGTCACTCACGGCAGCCGCGTAGCGCGGCGCGAACAGGGCCTCCGATTCGGTCCGCGTGCCCGTCTCAAAGTGATAATCGTAGAACAGCCCCTCGTCGCTGATCGCCTCCGGCTGTGGCGTATACCTGTTTGCGACGTTTTCCCGAAAGTTGGCCACGTCTTTCGCCCCGCCAGCGGCGAGACCGACCGTCTCCGGGCTCGCCATGTCCGCACTTGCTGGCGCCGGTGATGCGCTCTCCATCACCTGATTTTCGAGCATCTGATCGGCCTCGGCGGTCTCCCGAAGTTCGTACGCGTCGACGTGGCGCCCACAGGACTCACAGACGTAGTCGGGTGGGGTGACCGACCTGTCGTCGTCCATCGGCGTCCAGTCGTCGATGAGCGACCGGTTCTCCCGAACGCGACGGACCGTCGCACTGGCATCGATGATTCCGAACGGTTCGTCGAGAGAGAGCTGTGACGCGGCTTGCGTGACGGCTGCTCCAGCTGCATCGACGACCTGTCCTGGTCGAAGCTGTCCCCCGCAATCAGGACACTCAGCCCTGATGTCGTCTGCTGAGGTGACAGGGGCAGCGCCCAGCAGCCCCGAGATGCGGTGGGTTGCCCCGGTTTTCAGGCCTAGGAGTGCCTCGCTGCCAGGCGTGGCGAGTACCGTGAACTGCTTCCCCGATTGATCGACGACCAGCAAGCGGTGGACGTGTTCTCCGTCGCAGTCGATGGTTCGCCGAGTGATGAATTCGACTGCGATATCGTGACGCTTCCCGTCCTCTATGTCCGCGTACATCGTATCCATGGTATCTGTGTGGCCTGCCATTCCCCGGACAGCCAACGGGTGGTTGCCGATAGTGTGTGCGCTCGCCCCGGAAACGAAGGGGGAGTAACCATCATTACGATGCGTCTTTATCCACCTTCACACTCATTAGTGTGCTCCAAGATGTGATAAATGCTTCGCCAATGAGCAAGATAGAGCAGATATTAGAGAGAAAAGACCCATCAGAGTGTTCTTTGTAGCGTGTTTGTAGAATACTATACTCTAGAAGATGGATTATTAGTAAGTAACCGCCTCTATACTGTCGAGTATTAAGTCGAAACAATCATTGCGAAGGGCGTCGTGGGTTAGTCAACAAACCCATGCCTATCGACGCTGGTGACGCTCTCGTCCGGGCGCTTCACGACCATAATCCGTGGTGGGAACACGGGACAGAAGCATTCTCACTCCCGGCACGGCAAAAAAGCGATTTCTATCATCTCGCCCGTCCCGACGAGTCCGGCAGCCAGTTCGAGGACCAACCGCTTCTCGGCCTCGTTGGACGGCGGGGGGTCGGCAAAACCACGCTCCTCCACCAGTTCATTCACCATCGCATCGAGACTGGCGACGATCCGGAACGATTCCTCTATCTTCCCTTCGACGCCGATCCGCTCTACCAACTCCAGTCGGACGAACAGCTACGACGCGCAGTTCGGTACTACGAGAGCAGGGTTCTCGGCCGCATCGAAGCAGACCACCCACACTTCATCCTAATCGACGATGTTCACCAGATCGAGCATCCGAACAAGCCGACCATCGACGGGTGGGGCGTCCCCGTCGCAGAATTGCTCGAGGACGTCCCGGGACGACACGTCGTCTTGACCGCCAGCGCCGGCATTCAAGTCGAACGGGAACTCGAAAGCATCGCGATGCCGGCCGAAGACTACGATATCCAGCCCATTCTCCCTGAGAAGTTCCGGGACTACCTCTTCACGCTGTATCCAGATCTTGAGGAAGAAGACACTCGCGTGAGCCCCACCTCTCTTCGAACCGGGGAGAACAGCCTGCCAGCGGCTCTCCAGAGTGGCGAGACCGAGTCACTCGTCGCAGAGCTTCGGCAGAAGTACGAAAAGGTTGCAGACGTCGAACGACGCATCCAGTCACAGGTTGTCGACTACCTCGCGATGGGTGGCACCATCAGCTATGACCTCGACGGCGCCGCCGAGTCCGCAGCAGATCTGACGGAAGATGACTACGCACAGCTGCGCGAGGACGTTCGCGATGCCCTGTATCAAGAGGTCCCCGGCTTCGAATCAATTCAAACGATCGCGGATCTCGAACGCCTCTGTGCGCTCGCCGCTCGGAATCGCGGGGCTGAGCCGTTCCGGTATCAGGACCTCGTCGAACTGTTTGACGTTGACCGGCGGACGATCGCTGACAGCTACCTGCCCGCGTTGGCAGAGTTGTACCTGTTGACTGGTGTAACCGAGTACGACAACAGCCGCCCCCGATCGGTGCGACTGTATCTCCGTGACACAGGGCTGACGACAGCGCTCGCCGACGGCGACGCCTCGACCGTCCGCAGTAATTTCGACCGTGAGGCTGACCTTGCTCGTGTCGCCGCGTTCGACCATACGATGCGGTTTGCCTACGGGATCAACGCTGTACAAGGTAATGATCAACCGCCAGCTGTCCAGTACTGGCGTGGCCGGGGGGGTGAGGTCGATTTTGTCTTCGAGGTGGATGGCACTCCCGTCCCGATTGGGCTAGCGTATCAGTCACGCGAGCGTGAGGACTCGCTCAAAGCGATTCGAGAGTTCAAAGAAGCGTACAACGTGCCACTTGGCTTCCTCCTCGTTGGTGACACAGTTCGCGGCAGACAACCAATTGAGGCTCTCGGTGAGGGAGTCATCCAACTTCCGTACTGGTTGTACTTGCTTCTATGCTAGATTATTGGCTAATCGATTGTGAGTTGAAAACATAATCAGATCAACAATATGCCATATCTTGGACTGTTGAACAGAAGACCCAGCAAGACCAACACCACTCGACTGCCCAGGAAGCGGCTCCGACGTCGGAAGGTCCTCCTGTGGATGAGGGTGAGGTCCGCGACGTGACGATCGAGACGACCGGCGATCAAGGCGATGGCATCGCGAAGGTTGAACGGGGCTACGTCGTGATCGTCCCCAGCGGACAACCAGGTCATGCGCCGATAGTCGAGGTCGAGCAAGTCCAAGAAAATGTCGCGTTTGCCAGCATCGTCGAACGCGACTCGCGGGCGCTGTAACGTCCTTGTACTAGCGACTTTTTATTTGACCGGTGTCACCGACACCTCCACCGTCTCAATCCACACCTACTCACCTTCTGGTTTGCCGACGTACTCTGATTTCATCGTCCCGTTCTCACGATAGTAGCGATAGAGATACGGCCCGTGCATATCTACGGGGTTCCCGCTGACGCATTTACAGCTCGCGTCGCCACAGGTGACTTTCTCTTTGACGACCGTTCCTTTTTCTGAATTGTCGGGCTCATCGATAGGCTCGGCTGTATCGGGAAGTTCGTCGGTGTTGACTGGCTGGTCGCGGTACTCGATGAGTGCCCCAACGTAGTGCTGTATCTCCTGAAGTGTCTCCGTATCTTGCTTCGGGAGCCCCTCTGCGAGATACTTCGGGAGTGAGGTGGGTGGTAACGGCTGACCCATGCCTTATGTAACAATTGGAGCCTCTTGAGCGCTCGGTTGATACATAAGAAATTGACCCTACTCCACTAACTGTGAGCGCTTCAGCAATCACTCGAGATCGTAGGCCACAATCTCGTGAGAGCCACACTGTGGACATTCGTCGACATCTTTCTCCACGGTGTATCCACAGTGACGGCACTCGTGGTGCGCTGTCGATAGCGTCTCGAGCCTGACGATCTGCTGAATGAACTGTTTACTGAGCATTATTGGGGTCGACAATTTCGCCACAGCTTGGACATTCGGCCCACACGCCCGGATCGCCGCCAGCGGTCTCATAGTGGATGATTGCGTGCCGACCCGTGACTGCCTCGCCACAGAACGAGCAGTCGCCACGGACTGTCTCTGAGCCATCAGGGGTCATACTCACGAACTCGGGAGTTACTTCAGGGGGAGAGGGAGCGTGTGACACTGTTTTAGAGCTGGTTCAGTCAGTGAGACTGCCCAGCCGTGCTCCCTCACCTCGAAATCACACACGCTGTAACTTATACTTCGGGCGAGCGGGGCGAAAGTATTTCTCAGCGTCACCAGGTCGATTTTGACGCCTCAAAACAGTGACTCCAACTCTCCATCACTATCCATCAGTTCCGAGAATTTATCCTCGCTTTCGTCGGTTATCTCACCGAGATTCTGCTGTGCTTCGATCGCGACCTGTTGGAGCTCTTTCACCCGTGGGACGTTCGTCACCCCACCGAGCAGCACGAGCGCTGCGACGGTCCCCTCTCCGCGGCGCGGGTAGTCACCACCGCGGACCTCCATCGATCCGGTCTGCTCTTCGAGCCACTTGCGACCGTGCTCGATTCCCTTCCGATTGAGATACACCAGTGGTCCGGCGACGACAAGCAGCGCCCGTTCGGTGCCGTTTACCTCACATGGTAGTGTGAGCCGGCCGAGGGTCGCATTCCGCACGAGACTCGTGATCCGGTTGGTGGCCTCCGTGCTGTCGATCCTATTGTCCGACTCGCCGCGGAGTCGCGAGAGCAACCCCGTCCGCTCTGGTTCATCGACTGCGACGTCGGCGTAGCCCAGCGAGGAGATCCCGCCGCCTTTGAGCGTATTGATGATCTCCGAAGAGTCGACCACGCTCTCGGCGATGTCACTTCCCTTGGTTATTTCGCCCGCACTGAAGAGCACGCCGAATCGTTGGACAAGCTCCTCGTTGATTGCGTCGAACCCTTCGCCAACGGACTCGCCCGAACTCCGCCATGCGTCGTTGTCGAACAGCATGAGGTTATCTACCTCATCGACGAACGTTTTGAGCGATCGGGCAGCATTCAGCGTGTAGATCCCACCCTCATCGCTACCAGGAAGAATGCCCAGGCCGTACACGGGTTCGGTGTAGATCTGTTTGAGGTTCTTAGCGATCACGGGCGCTCCACCCGATCCGGTCCCCCCACCAAGCCCGGCGACGACCAGAAACGCGTCGATCTCGTGGACCGGTACCGAGTCAAGCGCCCCTTGGATCTCGCCGATGTCTTCCTCGGCCACCTCCGCGCCAAGTTCGTTATCGGCGCCCACGCCGTGGCCTTTCACTCGCGACTGCCCGATCAGGATCCGACGATCCGGCGAGAGGTGGTCGATGCCCTGGAGGTCTGCTTTCGCCGTGTTGACAGCAATCGCTCCACGAACAATATCCGCACCCGTGCGAGCGTCGTAGGCCAAGAACTCGTCGACCACCTTCCCGCCCGCCTGTCCGACCCCGATTAGTGCGAGTTTCATGTGAACACACCACATATTATTACGCGGGTGGAACAGATAAACGTTCGAAGAATACTGGGAAAGCGGCGTGAGGTGGTTCCAATGGTGACCCCAATACCCTACTACCTTCGTTTCATAGGTGCTGGCAATGCCGAATTCGCGGCGGCCGATCGCACCAGCCGAGGAAGACGTCCTTGATTACCTTGAGGCGTATTTCGAGGAGTTGGGCGAGACCGACTCGCTGACTCATGAGACGGCGATCACATACCTGGCAGGTCAGGGAATCGAGCCTGTTGATGCGCGCGATATCCTTGAGCAGTTACTCCTGAAGGGCTATCTATACGAGGTTGGTGACAAAATCCGGATTCCGCCACGCTCGTGACGAGTTGGTACGTCTGTTCTCTATCGGACTCTTCTCTCTACTATCGCATAGTTCACCCTTGTACCAAATACAACGGTCGCCCGCCAGGTGGATCGTTACTTCCGATATGCCAGAAATCGATAGTATTTCATGAATATAACTCGAATCATGAACGATGTACGATCTCACTGGCTTTCAGCGCGATCTCCTGTATGTTGTTGCGGGGCTTGAGGACCCCCACGGGCTCGCGATCAAAGACGAACTCGAAGACTACTACGAAAAAGAAATCCACCATGGCCGACTGTATCCAAATCTCGACACGCTTGTCGAGAAGGGGCTGGTCGAGAAAAGCCAGCGTGATCGACGGACCAACGAGTATACTACTACTCGTCGGGGCACCAGAGAGATCAAGGCGCGGACTGAATGGGAACAACAGTATATCGATCATACGAACTGACACTCTTGATCCTACTCTGAGTCGTGTTTATACGGTTGATCTAGACCACCAGCAATCTCATCGACTTTCTCCTTGAGAGAGGCATCTGGAGAGACTAATTCATCGGGCTCGTACTGTCTGAGATAGTCGAGATATTTCGGTTTGAATTCCACAAGAATTTGCCACATTTTGATCAGAATTTCATCGACTTCATCACTATCGACCTCGACGTAAATATCTCTCAAAGACCGGTTCCCACTATTGGCTGTCCAGCTACTTGTTTGAGGGTCATATTCATCAAGAATTGTTTCCGCCGAGTCCACCAAATCGGTCGCAAGTTCACTCTTTGCCTGATACTTGGGTTCGTCTTCCGTTACTTCTGGATAATTGTCATAATATCCGTGTCGTCCTGGTGGGTCATTAAGTATGACCGTTGCCGTTCCATCATCGTGATGGTTTACCAGGACTGTCGAGTTCTCACAATCGAATCCTAGTTTACCGCATTTGATTGGAAATGTATAGACTCGATCAATCTCATCACGCATCCGAGAGCTTAGGTTAGGACTCGCGGTCATATCCGCGATGGAATCTCCTTGATAGTATATGTGGGGGTCGTGAATTAGAGTGTTTTACAACTAGACGTCTAGGTGGTGTGTCTGGAGGTCGCAGATACTACGGTCCGGTCCCGCCGGCGTGTCTGTTTCGAGGCAATATCGAAGTTGCCGCGTGGGATCGACGTTGTAGCAGGTGTATCCATCTGGCTGGTCGAACGCGCGGGTGGGTATTTATTAACATCTCCTGCCTGCGTTACGACATGTCAAAGAAAGCTGTTGTACAAGGTGAATGGCACATCTTCGCAACGGATCGTAAATCGTTGATGGACCGTGACACCGAGCAATATCAGGCCCTCTACTGCGAAGGTCGAAGTGGGACGATCACCCCTCACCCTCTTCGTATTCGGTACAACCTCTACGTAATTGGAATCCTAACTCTCAAAATATGTTACCTGTTTGTTGGTCATCTCTATTCTAAAATACCAGTCAGTTCCGGCTATGAAATCGGAAAAGAAGCGAGGTGTGAAGATCTGTATTTCGACGATACCATTGATCTTGAAACGCGGGAGATATTCGATTCCTATAGCCTCAGGACAGTGAATCTGACTCTCGGCATTTTGCTAACGACATTTGTGTTCCAATTTCTATACACTTTCATGGCTAACACTTTTTCTATCGGTTTCCCCGGAATCTTTACAATTACAACTTCAATCCCAATCTGGATACTGACACTGTTACTCGGAGTGCTTCTTCCTTTTGTATATTCCTCGCTTCTAATTAGCTATGCGAACACCGGTGCCCGCGACAAAAAGATGGCTAACACCATCACTGAAAGGTGTAACGAGCGAGGTCATGATTCCGTACTCGTTCTCGTGGGTGACAAGCATGTTTGCCCCCTCACTGAGGAACTCGAAAAACACGGATGGGAGGTAGATCCTCATCGTAGCAACACTCTACCCGCACGAATCCATCAGCACCTCGAATTTGACTAAAAACACGCTTAGGCTCTGTTGAAATATTTAAGATCTGATATGATCTGCGTGCGAGATACAGAGGCTGAATGCATCACGAACTCGAACTGCTTTACTCGATCGGGGGCGTCGCGAAGATCACACGCCGGAGAATATCAGAAATCTGATCAATAGCGGCACAACTGGCCGGCCAACTCATTTCTTCCCATTTGTTGCCCGGATAGCGAGCGCTCGACTCCACGGCGCGCCGGTCGAACCCGGCTGTCCTGCCGCCGTGTGTTGGTTATACCGTACAGCAGGCTCGACGATAATCGGCCGTGTAGCCCTATCTGACCTAGACGGAGGTGTCAGGCCAGCCGGCTCCAGCGGTAGTTCAGTTGGAGCGAGACACAGCGGTCCCGCGCTACTGGTCAGGAGTAACCGCTGACCAGTCCGGGACCCACTCGTCGTCGCCCTGCATCGCAACCAGTACTCGAATGCGTGGGGCGTCCCCGCGACGGAATCGGTCAGCGAATCGTAGTCCTTGATCTCGTGGGCACGTAGTGGGATGTCCGAGCTGTCGAACAGTACTCGTCCAAACTCCTAGGCGTGCGCCACGCGCGGTGGGGGATCATCCGTGCTGTACTCCTTATCAAGCAGCGCCTCACACACAAGCAGGACGTGCTGCGTGTGCCAGCCGGACGCTGAAACCTCGCAGTGTTCGCCGATCATGTTTAGAAAAACGGTGGTGAGTGGCTCCGTAACTACTCCGAGAGTGCGTATGTCGTCCCAGCGATAGCGATGCCGACGATGCATCCGCCGACGATCGCTCCCGCCGCGAACGCACCGAGGCTGCCCGCGAGGGTCATTTCAACCGTTCCGATGCTGCCGATGACTGCTGCTTCCTGAATCATGATCTTACTCCTCCGTGAGACCGCGGAGTGTCGGCGTACAGTACGGGCACTCATCGCCGAACACCATCTCGTGAACGCCGCCACACCCCGAGCACTGATCGAAGTGTCGGGGGAAGAAGTCCGTGTCACTGACCGGGCGAGCGGTCAGAATCGTGCCGCGCTTGATGACGAGTAGGACTCCATCGTCCATCTCGCCAGAGCGGTAGTATCTTACCTCGTCGGCCTCCGAGTACGGGTCATCGTCATTCGGTCGCCAGACTCGAACCCGTGCCGCGAGCGATGCGACCTCATCATGAGAGCGCGAATCGCCGCGTTTGTCGGTGAACTGCTCCTCCGCGTGCAGCGACCAGCGCGGCCAGTCTCCGCTTGATGCGCCGGACCGCGGATGCGTACTCATTGGTCCTCCCCCAACTGATTCTTGCTCTTCTCCTCGGCCGGAAGATACAGATCTGGGATCTCGTCGTCGCGCCAGTCCGCAGTCTCGTAGCCGTCCGGCCGCTCGCCAACGGACCAGATGGCCGCGCGCGTGTCGGTCGGGAGCTTGCGCGGAGCGGGAGTCTCCGATTGGTGCTGATTGCTGCCCTGTGCATCTGTAGGATCATCGGAGGCATCGCCTCCGGGGTCCTCGGTCGTCTGGGAGAGCGGTGGAGACAAATGCTCCCCGCCCCATAGGTCATCTGAGGTCATTGCATTTAGGGAGTCCCCCGTTTCTGTGGGCTTCCAGATGGCGGCCCGTTGGACCCGGGCCGCATCACAGATCGGCTGGGAGTCCCAACTATAGGTAGTGATCCGATGGAACTTAATTCTACCTATAGTTCGAGGTATCTCTCTAAATACCCGCCAGAGAAGCAAATAAGGCACCTAATCAGTAATCTTTCAACTATAGGTAGCAACAGATACTTGTCCACCCACCCCATACAGGAACTCATGGTTCATGTAGACAGAAGACTGGCCGCTGTCCGTGATGCCGGGGAGGCGGTGATCAACGTACTGGATATCGGATTCAGACCAGCGAGAGTGACGGATGCGCACGAAGAGCAGGATCTTAGGGAAGATTCGAGATACGGCCCGTGTCTGAAAGCATTACGTAGTGCTATGACCGGATTCGGTTCTGTTGAGGTGAATCAGCACCAAGGAGACCCCCCGACGATTACGCTCACTGCAGAACGCTACTTCAAAGATGAGTTGCTCTGCAGTCTTTTCGTCCTCTATCGGAGTGACGGTACGGGGCAGGTTCACCTCAGCGCGGAGACAGCTAACGACACTATACATCCGATAGAAGGGGAAGAGTTTGAGCTGACGCCGTTGCAGGTGGGACGGTACGTAGCGCAGGCAGAATTGGCGATATTAGTTGCTGAACTGGGGTCTTGTGCAGAGGCATTAGATTACTGGATCGTTGAGGAACAGCCCCTCTCATATGATCGAAAGGAAGGACGCTACGTACATGATTCCGATAGCACGAGCCCCCTTGCCTCGGACTGGCACACTACCCGCGGAGTGACAAAGCAGGCTGTGAGGAAAAACGCCCTTTCAGCCTCGAACAAGCTTCATAAGCAGAGCGAAGACTCAGACACTTGGATCTGAATTGGTTGCTAATCCGGCTATAGATTTGTGATCAAGGCCCCGTCGTCTCGGTGGCCGAACGTCAGCAATCGGTAGCACTGCGCCGTCGATTCGGCGTAGCCGGCGGACACGCCGATCGTGAACAGCACCATTCTGACTCCTGCAAGCGTGGGACTGTCAAGCCAGACACGCTTGCCTAGGCGCTGGAGGGCCATGCAAAGGTGAGATGCGTTCCCACGTATCTGCGTTCCTCCAGTTGAACTAATTTTCCATCGTGACCGACTCGCGCTCTGTATGTAGCACAGCCTCAGCGAACTATCAGCTACCAATCATTTCAACAAAGCCCACGCTTACTAATCTCCACACGTACTCAGTCTACTTCGACCTGATCTTCCAACTCGGAAATCCGCTTCTCCTGCTCGATCATGATTGCCATCCACATCGGTGCGAGGGCGAATCTCGGGTCTCCAGCCGCCCGGCGAGCCGGTCGAGTAGCGACGTGTATTGGTACGCGGTGAACCCGCAAGCGACTTCGATCCGGTCGAGGACACGGTCGGCCGCGCGAGTTCGCAGAGCCGGGTCGTGTTCGCTCGGTTCGCGCCATCGACCCAGAACGTGGGACCGTCACCGCTGAGGACGCGATCGAGTAGCAGCGCTTGGACTGGCGTAACACCAAGGTCTTCGTCGATGTCGACGATCGCGACGCCCGGAACGAGATCGGGAAGATCGGCGGTCGGTAGTCGGCGTGCGTTCATGGAACCGACGATGAATAGGGACCTAAAAGGGGAGAACCACGGACAGACGGTGAAAAAAGAAGTGGTTCGGAACAGAGACCGTTTCCGACCTCAGGATACGCGCTCTACCACGAGGCGGCCGTGGTTCTCCCGGTTTGGACCCGTATAGTACGTCCCTTCGAGCGTTTCTGTCGCGGGGTTGTACTCAACCGTGGTCGTCCCAGCGTGCTGATCCAACTCGTCGTGGAAGTCATCGCCTCCGTTATCGTAGTTGTAGGTCAGTGTGGGTGATCCGTCGTTGAAGAGGATGGTCGCACCCGTGCTCTCTGAGGTCGTGTTTGGGCCGTCCAACTCAACAAAAATCCGGTCCCACGACTGTTTAATTCGCAGAGTCGCTTCCATTTTCACGAGGCCGTATCCGAGTTCGTTGACAGCAACTACATCCTCGTCATCGTACTCATCTGTGTCCGTGTAGAGGTGGCCGGTCCATTCACCATTAAGATCCGGCGGTGAACCGATCACCATCGATATAGGGCGGTAGTTCCATAGCCCCCTCGACACGATGAGGTACACGACTGTCGACGCGAGAACGAACGAGATTGTCACGTTATCGAAGAAATCGTAACCCGTGAGTGAGGCGAGTACCGGACCGAAATTATCGGCTATCAGGACACCCGCTGCACCGAACCCAAAGAGGGCGACACGGCGGCGTCGTGGCTGGTCTGTCGAGAATCCGTGTGCCCCGCGCATTAGAGGTCGTCGAACATTGCCCGCATCTTCCCAATGTACTTCTCAGCCTCGTCGGTGTTCCATTGAGTGTTCTCGTCACCGAATAGGGCCTCCATCTCTGACACCTGATCGAAGTCAGTGAGGTCCGTGCTTTCTCGTTCGAACCACGAGAGCACGTCATCGAACCGGTCGGTAAAATCGGACGTTTTCAGAATACGATCGGGGACGTTGTAGATCAGGCACTCGATGTAGTAGGAGGGCGTGTCGAGGGTGAACCAGTGGTTGTCGTTGTAGTGACCCCGCGCGTTTTTGAACATCCGCACGGTCTCGCGGAAGTTGTCGTGTTTCGCGTTCCCGTTTTCGTAGTGTACTTTCGGGAAGTTACTCCACCACTCGTTACCCATGAGGGGCTTGAACATCATCCCCTCTGTGTATTCGGGGTCTCCATCCTCGGGATAGGTGTGGTAGATGCGGTACTCCTGAGCGGCGACCACGTCAACGTCGATGGGGAGCGGGTTATGACGGCCCGATATCTCAATCGCCTTTCCAGAGTTCTCGATAGGGTCCTTCAGCCGGTTTTCGCGATAGAACTGACGCAGGGCTTGAACAACACTATCACGAAAGCCGTCGTCGTAGCCGTAATCAGCCGGGGAGTTCTCATCGTGGTACCGTTCCCGCTGCTCAGCGGTGAGATCACTGAGATCCCGCTTCCACGGGGATCTGAGTTGTACGATCAGATCGAGGTCGCTCGATCCTCTCGTGTTTGTGTAGTTCTTGTACGACCCCTGCGCGTAGACTGTGAACGCGTTGATGTCGGTCTGTTGAACGAGAGCTGACCGATCACGATTCAGGTCACGCTTTATCCTCTCTCGGGCAGTCTTCGAGTTCTGGTTTGCGGCTGTCTCTCGCTTGGCCCATGTATCGGGAATCTTGGACTTCCGAACCGCCATCACTCGCCCGCCTCCGCTGCGTTTCGGGATGTGGTGTGTTCAATGGACATCCGGATGAAACAACTGATTCCGGAGACATAAGCGTAGCCAGACCGGTGTGGAAGTAGTAATCACCACTAGAATTTGCCAGAAGGCGGGGCTATCCCACGGGAAGAGAAGGGGGGTTGAGTGGGGTTCCGCCGGGATCGGAAAATGATATAGCGATATACAATATAATATTGAACCCGTGCCGCTAAAATGGGCTCTCGCAGCCGATATCGTCCGATAAGCTCTCACAGAATCACGTAGCGGCCGAAAAAATTTACTTTGTCTTAGCTGAGTAAGACAGAGTAAGTTCTTAGTGACCCCCACCCGTGGCCTCAAACGAGCCAGATTCAGAATTATGGCCGACTCTTTCTCACACAGTTGCTCCAGCCGGATCGCGGAGTCTACAGCGGCGGTCCGACGGCACAACCCCCACACTCCGGAGGCCCAATGACGGGCCGCCGCTCCGTCGAGACGCCGATCGACGACACGTTCACGAAGTACCTCACTGACAAAGGGAAAGGTGACGCCGGCGAGCAGGGCGCGTACCGAACCGACGCCGAGCGCGAGCTACATCGATTCCGACGCTGGTGTCTCGGCAAGACGGCCGATTCGGCGAACGCCACGCCGCCGGAGTCGTGGGCTGGCGTCGTCGACGGCGACACGGTCCGATTCGAGGACCTCGACACAACGGTCTTCTCGGACTATGCACGATATCTCTCGACCGCCGGGTACGCCGCCGGCACGGTTCTCACCTACTACGCGCACGTCGCGTCATGGTGCGGCTGGGCGCACGCCCAGGGCTATCTCCCACGGCACCACGCCCGCGAATCGGATGCCGAAGACCCGCTCCCCAAGAACGACGGCCGACGCCCAGGCGACCAGCAGGCGTGGGAGCCGATCCACCGCGATCTGATCACGCAGTTCGTCGACCGGCGGGTCTCTGAAGCGTTCGACGAGTTCGGTGCGATCGAAGTTCCCCACACTGATTGCGGTGACCCTGAGAGTAAGTTGTGGCAGGCCAAACAGCAGGCACGGTTCGAGGCGTACCAACGGTGCCGTGAGCAGGCGCTCGTATACGTCGTCGCCTACACCGGCCTACGTGGCTCGGAGTTCCTTTCCGCGCCGAAGGAGGACCGCGAGGGTCGCAACGGGATTCGCTGGCGTGACCTGTCGTTCGCGGACAGCAGCGTCACCGTGTTCCGGAAGAGTCGCGAGTGGAAGGAGGCGTCACTCCCCAAGCCCGTCATCGGTCCCCTACGCCGGTACGCCGAGGTACTGGACGTGCCGGACTCGTGGCCGGTGTTTACGACGCTCCACCGGCCGTCGCTCGCCTCACACGTCACCAAGGGGCTCACCAATGCCGGTCTCGACGATGATGAGATTGAACGCGTCCGGGCAGGTACTCCCGACCTGATCGTCGCCGCCGAGCACCACCTCGACGCGCCGAAGCCGCTCACCACGGACGGCGCACGTTCGATCATGGAGCGGCTCTGGAACAACGATGCGATCACGAAGCGTCGCGACGAACTGGATCTCTCACTCGATGGCGATTATCTCGAACTCCACGGCGGCCGGCGGGGCGTTGGTGAGGTCCTCGTTCGACAGTTCGGCTACGCCGCAGCTGCTCGGTATCTCGACAACAGCGAGGAACAAGTCCGAGAGGCCTACCAGCACATCGAGGCGGCTGAGCGCGCCGATATGGCGACAGAGGCGTTCTCACAGACAGACCAGCGAGTCAGTGACCAGTAGAGCTCTGTCGAGGTCAACGACGAATGATGTCCGTAGCCTCTGCGGCCAGTGCGTCAGAAAGCGATCATCCAGAGAACTGGTACCGGTTTTGGACGGACGTGATGAAGTTGAAGGCCTTCACGAGTTGAACTGCGTCCTCGTAGCCATGCTGTGAGAGGGCGCGCTCAATCCCGCGGAACGCGGGCAAGTCAGGGAGTTAGTGCCCGGCTGCGGGATGCGTATCGTCGTCTCGATCGGTATCAATCGGTTCGTAGCCGTAGTCCATCCCCACAGGAGTGAAGCCAGGAACGTAGCTGAACCGTTTGCCAGGTTCTCCGTAGGAGAACATCGCGGGGAGAGTGCCCCGATCAACACGAGCGTTGTACTGTGGAGGCCATTCGTTGAGTTCAGTCGTCGGCTTGTACACTTGAGGCGCAGGAAGCGCACCCCGTTCAAGATCCCGCAGATCGAGAATTCGAACTTCGAAATGACGGGCGAGTTCTTCAGCCCGAGGTGTGATCTCAGTTGTGTGACAGAGGATCGGCATTGCCCGACAGGCAAACGCGACCGTACACAACCGGAAGATTGTCGATGGCGTGATCGTGTCGCTTGTCCAGTCTTTACACTGAGCGACAATCCAATCAGTCGGCTTCTGTTGTTTTGGCTTCCGGCTGGCGACGACATCGACCTCAAGACCGAACAGGTGCTGGCGCGTCTCTGCTCGATACCCCCACCGCATCAACGCGCGCTGGAGTTGATACTCAAGCCATCGCCCATCGCCAACCCCACGCCCAGCCACGTCCGCATAAACAGATCGGTGAGTAGAGAGCCTCTCAAGCTTCGTGGTGGTGTCCGTCGACTCCTCAAAAAGTGCGTCCTGAAGGATGACGATGTGGTCTCGAATCGTTTCGAGTGTTTGCTCGATCGAATGCTCTTGTGAGGTGTGGTCGTACCCCTGAATGGAGAGATCCTCAAGCAGCCGATTGAGACGTAATTCGATATGATAGAGTGCCTGAGCAGGGCCATCCCACGTCACCACCTCATAATCGTCTTGGGACGGGGGATGCTCTGTATCTCCAATCTGTCGACGGGTCGTTTTGAGCGCGTACAACGCGAGGAACAACCGCCGCCGTGTGGTGACAGTTTGGACGGTCGAGAGTGTCTCTTCTTCTGAGAGAGCGTCCCGGAACGCCTCAGTCGCGTCGATAAGCTTGGTGAGTCCACGATCAAAGCCCGGTGGAAGCGAGAGTGGTTCGTCCGTCATTGAGAGAGCGGGCTGGGAGTGAAGTGGTGGCGAGTCAGTGCGGTTTCTGAGAGCGGTCGGAGTGTTGGCTGTCCGTGAGTGCGAAGATGGTGGTAGAACTCGTCTATCGTCGCAGGATACCACTGTTGGCTATCGCGCTCGCGGTAGCGGAGCTCGCCGTCGACAGAGACGATCACACCTTGTTTAGTTGTAGCCGTCTTCGCGAACACGAGCGCAGGCGGATCTGGACGCGCCCAGCTGTCACGGATCCACTCAACCATCGTTTCGAGCGGTGTCGGGTCGACGGGGTCAGGGTGCCGGGCGGCTGCTGGCGCGCGGATCGCGACATCCTCGACATGGTCGCTACCACAGGAGCGCCACTCCGCGCCAGTCCACTCGAGTTCACGGCTTGTCCAGGACTCGCCTGTGCTGTCGGGTTCGAAGAGGAGGCGACGCGGTGGCGCACTCAGTGGGTTCCACTGAAGCAGGCAGGCACCGTCGTCAGCAAGCGTGACGTCATCGCGACCGCGGTGAGACGCGAACAGTACGGCGTCGATCTGTGCCCGTGCCCGCCGCAGAGTTGCGAGTGGATCGCCACCCGGCATCGAAACGACGTCGTCACCATCGTTGACAGCCTCGAACAACCGGTGAAAGTTGGAGTCGATCTCTCTGAGCGTCTCCAGTTCACGCTGGTAGTCAGCCATCAGGCGCCCTCCGAGTCCGGCTTGTAACACGCAGTCTGGAGTCGACGGATGTGTTCGGCAAGCGGTTCGGTCGCGTCCGTCGGCGTCACCGTTTTTGAACGGTCATCATACGCGACGGCACCGCTCTGATCGAGTTTCTCGAGATGGGTTTGGATCAGCGAGACGTATACCGAGGTCCGTTTGTCACTGCCGACCTTGCTGGGATCTATCGCATGTTCGATGGCCGCGATCTCAATAGCCAGATCACCGGCAGAAATCCCTCTTGTGGACTGTGAGAGGGAAAGTAAGACACGCCGGCGGCGACTGTTCGCGATTGCGGTGAACGCGCGCTCTGGATCCATCGGGATGGCGAGTGAGGATGGCCCGTCGGTTGGTGTGCTCACTCAGATCGCCCCACAGATTGATGTCGGCCGGGGGTTCGGTAGCGAGGGCTCGGTGAGCCATCACGGGTGTACTGTACAACGTGGAGTGTCAGAAGGCCAGTGTCGAGAGCGACACGCTGAGACACAGAGTTATCACTCCTGGCCCTGTTTGGATTGCTTGCTGTCATTAGGTGGCAGCACGACTCCTCCGGCGTCACACCGCCGGAGGGTTCCGTCAGGAATCGTGCGTGTATTGTTGAGAACCGGTTGTGACTTTTATATGAGGGTCACAAACTATAGTTCTTGAATTCACTGTTTAAAACGCTTCTAACTACGGTATCCGATTGGTTTCTTAAGCACCTGTTAAACTACACACCATCCCATCTGGTGGCTAAAAATAATTCTCACGCGGCGTCCAACTTTGGTTTCCAAGGACATGATTGATGAGCAACCTCTGGACGGGCATGGTGTCATTTATATATTATATTTCTGATAATATGGGTCTCAGCGCTAACAACCCGAGACACGTACACATCACGAAGTGCGGCCTCTGTGAGGAGTGCGTCGATCTAAACAGAGCGATTCCGGCCCCGTGTGGAGAGTTATACCACAAAGATTGCGGGGCAAAGTACACCGGTGCGCTGGACTGGTTCCGCGGTGCCTTCAGAGCATACAAAGACAGCATCGTGTATCGGTCCCACCCCACGCCGAGCGGAGGACTGGTACTCACGGACCGAGTCAATCAGGTGTGTTGTAGCCCTCAGTCATCTGGATGAGCTCGTCTGTTCGGTCGAGGAGAGTCCCCGGGTTTGACTGAAGCACAGGCTTGAGCTTCTTGATGGCGCGGAGATCGTCGGCATTCACTTCCCCGTCCATCACCAGCCCGAGTAGATCACGGTCGGTCCCAGTCTCGGAAATTTGGCGAAGAGTGTCCTGTTCGTCGACGCTCGCATCAACTGGAGCTGGACACCACAGGCACGTTTCGCGGTGCCGGGGCGTGTATTCACCGCATTCGAGGCACTTGATCGGTGCAATCTCGGCTCTACTTTCGGCCTCGTCAACCGGATGTCCGTCCGCCGCAGCTATATGCTTCCCCGTCTCCCCGGCGAACGCCGAAATGTAGTGAGCGGCAGCGTTCGAGCCACGCTCCCACCCGAAGTGATTCTCTAAGTCGACCTGATTAATTTCCCTCCTAGACGCCAGAACACTGGCTCTCGAGCGACGAAAATTCTGTGGATTACAGGGCTTAGCGATTTCTACAGCATCACGCGCCTTGTAGAAAGGATACGAGTACTGCGTGTAACTAATTGATTCGTTCCGGGTGAGCTTCGTCCATATCAGCGTGCTGTCCGTGATCCCACCGTCATCGCGAGCAGGATGGAACTCTTTCCAGCGACGCAGATAGGGCGCACCAACGTAGAGGTAGACGTCTCTCGCTCCTGTTTTCGTATCCTCCGGGATTGAGAGAAGGATATGATCACCACGATCTTCGACATCTCCCCACGTGAGATTCCAGAGTTCGCTCTCAGGGCGCGCACCAGACGACCACTGAATCGCAAGAATCGCTGGGTCCCGATGGTTGTATTCTGCACGGTCCTCGATCAGTCGGGTCACGTCTGACCAGCGCAGAATATCTGAGGCAGATGGCGTCGGGTTGTTTGTCCCGTGACTTGTTTTGATCGATGCAAAACGGACCGGGAGGTCCTCCGCGTCGTCGACATCAAGCATCACCGATGCGAACTTCCGCAGCCCGCTGTAGTAGTCATTCTTCGACTCACCAGCCAGGGATTTTGAGGAAACCCAGGAAGTTATTTCATCAACTGCATCAGCGCCGGTGGACTCCGAAAGTGAATCTGTTAATCGTTGTGTCCCACAAGCGATTAAAAATACGACGGTTAGAACCGAGTTATGGCGAGTTATACCAATTTTGTCGGACTGGTCACGAATAGTTTTGAGGCGCGTGTCAAATTTCTTGAGAGTCTCCCGATCAGCAGAACAGAGATCCGTACTCTCGGAGATACGCTCCCGAAGGCGTCGGAGATTCCGAGCTGCCTTAGACATGATCGGTGGTTATCTTCGCGGCGTTCTTTCGGATCAACCCTTGCCGTCTATCGATCTCGGCATATCCATGGACTGAATTCATTACTAAACCCTCTCACCCCTGTGGGAGGATACAAAATAAGTTTTTATGATTTTCTTATAAAACACCCTCCTCTCACATGCGTGCTAACCAGCTAAAGGAAACTAGAACGGGGCAATAGAAGGACAACGTATCGAAAGACCGTATCAGTCGAGACCGAGCTCTGCCTCGATAGTCGTCTCGTTGATCGCCGCCCGTACCAACGCCGGATAGAACCGCTCATTCTTCGGAAGCTGCTCGCCATGCTCACGCTGCCATTCAACGTTGACCTCTGAGTACCGGATGTCGAGATCGTCGACGACGTCGTCAGGGAGATAGATCGTACGCCCGTTCCAATCTTCGCGCAGCACGAAACCCTCATCGCCCGGCCCGAGTGTGTCAGACGTTTTTGGCGTTTCGATCGTTTCACCCGTTTCAGTCGTTTTTGTCGCCTCAGTCGTTTCAGTCATTTCAGACGATGGGGTGGAGGTCCCTTCAGTCGCATCGATCGTTTCAGTCGTTTCAGTCGTTTCTGTTGTGTCAGTCGTTTTGTCCGTTTCAGTCGTGTCGGTTGTTTCAGTCGCCTCAGTCGTCGCCCCAAAACGGTCGGCGATACCGCCCATCTTCTCCCCAGTCTTTCCCAGCTCCTCGCTGGCGTCGTCGTTATCGTCACTCATTCGCTTCCCTCACGAGGTCTGCCTCAACGAGTGCCGCGACATCGGCGAGTACTTCGGCCATGTCGCTGTCGAGTTCATCGGCCGCAAAGATGGAGCGCTCCTGGGCGGCAATCGCACGCTGAAGATCGACTCGCTTGTACACGTCGAACACCGGAATCTCAAGTCCGTCTTCAAACTCGGAATGCAACTGCTCGAGCATGGCGTCGGCCTGTTTGTTGTGCTCGACGCGGTTCGCGATGATCCCGAGAATTCGTACCGTACCAAAGTACTCCCGGACGCTGTCGATCTGCTTCTGGAGTCGATCAAGACCCTGAACAGAGAGTGCCTCTGCGTAGGCAGGAATCAACACTCCATCGCTGGCAACCAACGCGTTGTCCGTGAGCACGTTGATGCTCGGCATGTTGTCTACGAGAACGACATCATACCCTGTTGCGAGCTCGTCGAGAACCATCTTCAGCCGTTCTCGAGCGCGGGGTTCGCCATTGAGTTCGCCGCCAGTGCGGTCGACCATCCGTTCGTTCGCGGGAAGGAGATCAAACTCCTCACCAGTGATGATGATATCGTCGACGCCGTCTGCGCGGCTAGGATCGAGCAGCAGCTCGTGGAGCGACACTTCCCGGTCAAGGTCGCTGTACGCCTCGTCGTAGCCGAGGATCGACGTGAGGGCCCCCTCGGGAGCCAAGTCAACCACGAGGACGTCAAGCCCGCGGTCGGCGAGTGCGCCGGCGACGTGGATTGTGAGCGTCGTTTTTCCAACCCCCCCTTTTTGATTGAGCATCGCCACAATCGCCGAAGGCGTTTCGATCGTTTCAGCCGTTTCAGCCGTTTCAGTCATGTAGTGAAACGAGAGAAACGCGATCGTTATAATACTATGTCAGACAGGGAATTGCCTGAGTAAACTCGATAATCATGAGCAGAGCGGGCCATAATCACAGTGAAGAGAAGGTGATAAGGGTAGCAGCGTCACAACGACGGCGCGAAAATTCGTACTGACGTTTTCGAAATGTTTCGGTTCGGCTTGTCGAGCTGAGCCTGCCGCCCAACAGTATTCCCCAACTCGAATAATGTATCAACTTCACTCCCTGCGGTCATCGATATTGGACTGTTGTCTTCCGCGATTTTACTCGCACCACCACGGACTCAAGTTCGTCTGTACTGCTGTTTGGCTACTAGGAGAGAACCAACACCGAACGGAGAATTAGTGACTAGGCAAGTTATACAGTATCATCCCCAAAGAGATCATCAAACTCGGGCGGGTCGTCAGTTGAGCCATTTGTCGGTTCCTCGTGATCGAATGACTCCGGGTCCTCTGTTTGGCCGAGATACACCGTTTCCTCGTCAGTTTGAGTTGTCATGTGGCCGTGCTCATTAATGTGGATCGTCCCGCCGCCTTTGAGTCGATAGACGATGTCGGCGGCAGCCGTAACTTCCTCGTTGGTGATAAACGAGCGTCCCGATCCGATGCGTTCGAACGGGCGTCCCTCTGCATCCACACTGATCTTGTACCCGTGAGTGGGCCCCTCGTACGAATCGCCTGGTTCAAGATCGGTTACGTCAGGGACCGATGGTTTGGTATACGTCTGTACATCGGGTCGCTCGCCGTCGACCAGTTCGCCCTCTAACACTGAGTCTTCAACCTCCCAATGGAGATGCTCAACGTCCGCGTTCCCAAGCTGTTCTTCCCAGTCGTATTCGCGGAAGATGTTCTCATCGACCGTGTCTCGTGCGTACAGGACGTACAGTTCCGACTGCCGATCCGGGTTGTCTCCTGTTCGAAGAATCCGTCCAAGCGTTTGGATACGTTGACGAACGCTACCGCTTGAGACCCGAATGATGCCGGTGTCGGCATCGGGGACGTCAACACCCTCGATCAGGGCTTTGACACTGAGCATCACGTTTGCGTGGTCATCGGCACGGAACCACTCCATCGCGAACTCATTCCACACCTCGCGGCGGTGTCCAGAGTGATACATCACCGGCCAATAGTCGGGCTGTGCGAACAGATCCTCAATTGCCTTATCGACCTCTTTGAGCTCCGGAAATTCGTCGTACAGCTGTGATCGATAGCCACTGGCGCTTTCTTGCGACACTTCACGCTCTCGTGTTTGCCCGAGCCGTTCGTACGGAGCGATCAGCTGTTTGAGCTGCTCGATACGCTCTTGGAACACGATCGCTTTCTCACCGGGATCAATCTCCTCTAAGAGGCGCAGCGTGATCGCCTGTCGGGCGACGGCATTTTGCACAAGGTTCCGGCGCTGTCGGGTGAGCGTGAAGAACTGACCCACTGCTGGATGGGGTGACTCATCCGAGTTGAGAATGGTGTGTAATTTCTGATGGAGGTTGCCGTTCAGCTGGTACAGCCGGTTGGCGTACCGCGTGCGGATTTCTGTAAGGGCATCCGTGATCTCGCGGCTGAGGCTGTCGTACTTTTGTCGCTCAGTGGGTGCGAGATCAAACCCGACATAGTTGATTTTGAAGCTTGGGATAAGCTTGCGTTCAATTGCTTCGCTGTACGTGAGGGTGTAGAACGGCTCGCCTAAGCGGTTGAAGAGGTTGGCCTCATCGTCGCTGGGATCACGTTCGCTGTGCGGCTTTTCCGTTGGCGTCGCCGAAAGCCCCAGCGTCGCAGTGTGATGATACCCTAAGACGTTCGAGTGGACATCACCAGTGTAATTGTGGCACTCGTCTGCAACAAGCAGGTGTGACGGTGTTCCAGCCGCTTCAAGACAGGAGGCGAGATAGTCGTTTTTGACAGCGGTGTTGACGATCGTTACGAGTACCGTGATGTCGTCATCGGCGAACGAATCGCGGTGGCCATCGCCTGCCCAGCCGAGATCCTCGATGGGGACGTTGAGCTTCTGGGTTAATTCGGTGAGCCACTGATACATCAACACCTTCGTCGGGACAACGATGGTCACAACGCCGTCGTCAGTCTCATCGAGCCACCGACGGATGACTTCCAACGCCATCACCGTCTTGCCGGCGCCAGTCACCACCTCTGCAATTCCCTCTTGAGGAGCAGTGTGATCTGTCCCTGTAAACCAGGTGTTAGCTGCCTCCGCTTGCCAGTCATACAGCGCAAAGTCATTCGAAAACTCGTAGGAACGGTCCCCTACAAACTGAGTCAGGTCTGCTCGAGTAAGCCCGCTACCACTTTTAACGAGTTCTTGGCGGGCTGTTTTCGGATCCCCGGCGTCATGAATCCGCTGGAGATCATCAGCTGAAAGTCCGCGAAGCCGGCTCTCAACAATATCGTATCGGCTGTTGATTTTCGTTCGTAGGCCTCTGCGTTTGGTTTCAACATCTCGGAACTCATCTTTCCGCTGGAGATTTGGCTCGACATTGTCCCCGTCACGCGCACTCGGCTTGAGATAGTGGCGGTGAAACTGGCGGTACCACTGTTTGCGTTTCGACCAGCCACCCGATTCGCGGTACATGTAGTACTTCATCAACGCCTGTTTGGCGCGTTTCGGAGGGTGGTCGCCGAGAGCGCCTTCCCGTTTGAGATAATTCTCGTATTTTCTGAAGAGGTCTGGCTGCCGCAGCCGGGTGAGCGCTTGCTCCGGATCAACGTCCGTAGGAATTTGGTATTTACCGTCGACGTCTTCGAGATATCCCAGATGACACAGGAGTTCAGGGTAGCCACGAAGCCCCTGTTGACTAAACTGATAGCCGTACTCTGTCTCTAGCGTTGTTTTAATTTTGCGTGAGCTTGCTGGCTGCTCACACTCATAGGTAATCGCATGGAAGATCCGTTCGAGCGCTTCGAACCCCTCGGGGTATTCGGCTCGAAGCACCCAGCTGCGTTTCAGCGCGTTGTACACGCAATTGGCAAACGACAGCTCACCAGCCAACCATCGCTGGCTGTCGATCCCGACAGCAAGTCGTTCGGCATCATCAGGACCGACTTCGTCAGCTTCGCGGATGAATCCTGAGCGCGCCAGGTCACTGATAATGTGACGCGTCCACGAATCGCTGAGCGTATCGTCATGGTCTCGTTCAATCGCGACTTGACATGGCTGGATGAACTCCGCTCGGGTTGGGGGCGTTGGCTGCTTAGCAAGAGTAGTGAGAATCGTCTCGTAACGGCCCTGCTCGTTTGGCAACCCTGGAATCGGTGGTGGGAAGCGTCGAACCAATAGTTCATCTACCAATGTGTTTCACCCCCGGCGAGCTGAGCTGTGTATGGAATTTCAATAGAGGCTAGAGAAGAGACGTTGCTTGTGTCATACTGAGACGTACACGTAGGTGCCGGGTGTAATCTACCGTGAGCGGTATTCCAGTCGGTGAAGCGCGTCTGAATCATTCGTATGACACCAAAGCCCACATGATAACGTAGTATCGTTCAACCAAGTAGAGATAACAATCTTGCGCTTGATTATTTTATTAGGCCGCGGTTAGAGTCGTATTGAAGAGGCCGCTGAATACAGATTTCAACAGAGCCGTGTGTGGATGATTTGAGGAAAAAATCACACATCGTCTGAGGCAGGGATATCGTCCGCTTGTCCGAACCAATTATTGATCGGCATCCCGTGCCGCTGCGACGAAATACCGCTGATCTGAAACGATCGGTTTGGGGGCCACCCCCTGGTCGAACTGGCTAAGATGCCCAAGATACACTGGCAACAGCCCGTCGGGAGCGTCCTCACTCTCAGTATGTTGGAGCCGCCGGGTCACTAGCCGCTGGGCAGCCGGACCAGCAGCCTCACGCCAGTTCTGATACGCCTCCATCACCGCTGCGTCCATCTCTGCCGGCACAGTACGCCGATTAAGGTTCCCCCAGATATGGCCGTGTTCGTTGATATAGAGTCGTCCTCCTTCTGGCCTGAACTGTGTGTATTTGGCGACAAGCTCGTCATGATCAAAGGCAGAGTCAAACTGATAATCCTGCCAGCGCCAGCGTAAGACGCCATCAGAACAGACACTCCACGCCTCTCCGTGATGGAATGGAAGCCCGGTCCACACACGGATTGCTGATTGGGTCGTAAGGAGATCGGGATCGTTGGAGAAGTCACTAAAATCGAAGGTGCCTCCGATCTGACCGAGATACACGGGGATGTATCCTGAGTTTACCTCAGCAGCGCCTACCTGATCGTAGGATCCAGCGGGGACCTTTGTAAGCACTTCACCGCTTGCCGTGAGTCGCACACTGCCGTAGCCGTCTGGTTTCCCCACCTCACGAAGCAGTTCATGGAGTCCATCGGGCACGCTCCGGAGTGCCTGGATTTCACCACGGTGACTCCATCGGAGAGCAGTGCCGTGTGACTGTGAGGCGATAATACTGTAACGAGAGCCGCGATACGCGGAGGGCCACGGATCAGTTGGCGTGACTGTCACCTGGCGATCGGCAGCGGTGGGGACCTCGGTCGACACGGCTGTCAGGGACGCTGTAGGCGGTGTTTCTGTCATGTATCGTCACTAGGATCGACACGGTGGTCATCCGGTGACAACTCTTTGCTCTCGTAAGAATCGACCGCGGCCGCCCACCCCTCCAGCGAGGCTTCTTCCTCATCCGTGAGGGGGTCAGTCAGTCGGGTTGGTTCCTCAACGTGGATCGGACGGTTCGTCGCATCCAGTGTTCCAACGTACACCGGAATCATATCGACATCACCCCGGTTACGACGGAGCTGTAACACCCGCTTGACCGGACGGGGCAGCGCCCGAAACTGCTCACGCACGTCCGACGGCGAGCGATCTGGTGGGATCTGTGTGAGCACATCGCCTTGCGGCGTCACACGAAAGGAGCCCCCCTGCGGACGGAGTCGTCGGAGTTCGCTCACGATCGTGTCCGGCAGTGAGTCAGCAAATGGATGACGGAGCTTGCTCTCGGCATTATGCCACCAGAACCGGTCACCAGTAAACGAGTACTTGGCACCGTCGTACACGCTACTCCACAGATTCCCTGGTTGGAGCTCTGTCGGGCTCAGCGCGACGGAATGAGTAGGATCGTCCGGAGGCACAAGCCGGCCAGTCAGATCAGTAGATCCAACGTAGAGCGCTTCATACGCATCATCTGCACCAGCCATTTCAGCCCGTGTGAGCACATCACCCGCCTCAGTGACTCGAATACGCCCGCCTTGTCGTTTGATCCCCAGGAGATTCTCGACGATAGCATCCGGTACTGGATCGAGACGGAGTCGATCCGTACCGTTGTACGCCTGCCACCAGACCTCCCCCTCTGCGTTCACGCTGAAACTGTAGCCGCGATAGTAGTCTGTCCAGCTCTCACCGGGCGCAGAAGGAGTCTCCGAACCCGCATCGGAGGTTCTGTCAGTCGTCATATGAGACCATTCTGGCGCTGACACATATAATCGGTGGCAGCCAGCAGTACGACAAGTATTGCTTCGCGGCTGGCGGAGTGTAAATCAATAGAACCCCACGGCTCAGTCTCTGGGATCCACACAACTGGGCAGATCACGTAGGTGGCCTCAACCTATGCCGAAAGTTCATATGTGACTCCTGGGACAAGTAGTATATGTCAACGCAGGATTTGCTTGTGGGTCCTCATCTCTCTGAACTTGAAGCGGCAGCGTTCGAGCGGGTCAAATCGGAGATCGGCGACCAGCCGAACAGTATCATATATCTCTCCCAGCGGGTCCGGTCTGATACCACTACGCGCCAGCGGTGGAGTCAGTACGGCTCCACAGCATGTCTACGTATCGAGACGTTCGACCGACTCGTCACGACGTGCTATGAACGAGACCAGTACAAAGGAGAAGTCACTCACATTGATCAGCCCTTGCTATACCGGCTTGTCGAGGCTGGCATCGAACAGTTAGAAACATCAAATCCGTTTTCAGCTGACGGACAGCTGCCACGGGCAGGGCTAGTTCAAGAGGCCGAACAGCTGTACACGGCGCTGGAACGTGGGGGACTGCTATCAGCAGACGCAATGGAAACACGACTCTCCGAGCTCGGCCTCTCGGATCGCGCCAACGCCGTGGCAGCCCTCGCGACTGCGATCGAGGAGGTTCGTGACAGCATGTTGGCTGACGAACTCCCCGAGACTTATCAGACCGAGCGGATGCACCAGCTTACGACGACTACAACGCCGCTCGAAGAGCTACTCCCGGCTGTTGATGCCGTCGTAGTGGGGGGATTCACCCGCTTTGACGCGCTCGAACGCCAGCTGCTCGAGCGGATCACTGAGACCTGGCCGACCGTCGCATTGCTCCCGTCACAACATGAGGGCGGTGAACCGGCCGGTGTTGATGCTGGCGCTCAGCCTGCAGCCGAGACGTATAACGCACTTGGCTTTACCCCAACACCGATCTCGACGGACGCACGCCCAGCGATCGCCAACCGACGGCGGGTGACACAGAACCTGTATCGCCACCCGGACGAGTCACCGCCCGTTGCCGACATCGATCCAGCCGCGCTTGCGCTAACGATCACCGACTCTGAGACACTTCCAACCGAGGTCAGAGCAGCCGCACGAGAGATTCGGCAGCGGCTGGCAGCTGGCACCGATCCAGAAACCATCGGTGTCGTACTCACAAATTCGGCCGAATACAGCGATACAGTTCGCGAGGTGTTTGACGCCTATGAGATCCCGTTTGTACTACAGACAGAGCAGCCCCTCGCCGAAACCGCGATCGGCACCGCCGTCGAAGCGGTCTGCCAGCTGGCGACAGAGCCACGCTCCGTCGAGACACTACTGGATCTGCTCACGAACCCGCTGGTGACAGCCACGGACACAGAGGGTACTGTGGATCACCATTCGCTGGCGCGGGTGGCAAGCCGGACAGACACAATAGCGCTTGCTCCGGTCATAGAACATCTCGATGCGGAAACGACTGCGGGTATTGAGGCACTGATAGCCGATGTTGACGCCGTTGCACAGAGCCCGCTTGCAGATCTGCCCACACGTCTCACCACACTGTTAGACCAACTGGGAATCACGACCTCGCTGTCAGACGCCACAGACAACGCCGACCTAAACCTTGACCAGGAGATGCGTGCAGCCGACCGACTTAATCGCATCAGCGAGACACTTGCGATGACCGCGGGAGTCGCGGACCACGATCAGGGGACCGTTATGGAGCGCCTTGAGCGTGCCATCACGTATGGAGCCGTCAGGGCACCCGCAGCGGCCGAGGAACACAGTGTCGTTGTCTGTGGGCTGTCCGATGCGGACGCTCGGGAGTGGGATTACGTGTACGTGCTTGGGATGACCGCCGCGCACCTGCCATCGGATCCCGAGCACATGGCGTTTACTCAGCCCATCTACGATGCCCATCGGGATTTCGCACAGCAAGATACCTCCCTGGAGGCACGCTACCATCTCGGCACGTTGCTCCGTAGTGGCGCCACGCTACGGCTGTCAGCGCCCCAACGGACTCTCGGCGGGGAACCGCACGTCCAACCGGATCTTCTCACCGAGCTCCGACGTGTCATCGACTATGAGGCGATCACGACAACGCCAGAGGAGACGCCAGGCACACGTGAAGATGTCCAAACGGCGATCAGTACTGCTGTCACTGCTGGAGACGAGTCACGGCCACAACCCCACATTGACGCCGCGGTCGCAGCCGGGACATTCAGTGAGGCGATCGGCGATCGGATGCATGCCGGCGCCGCCTGTGCGGCAGCTCGTGCTGATCCGGAGCGGCTCTCAGCGTATGATGGCCAGCTGTCTCCCGAGATGGTTGCCCAGCTACACCCAGAGACCGCGCGGGAACCCTACAGCGCGAGCCGCCTCGAAACATACGCTGCCTGTGGGTACAAATACTACATGCAGCGGGTGCTTGAGATCGGCGCGCCCGAACCACTCACGCGTGAGCCGCACGCAGGGCTTCGGGGCTCATACATCCATGATGTGCTCGAACACTACTACCGAACGGTCCAATCCGATGTGGGTGAGCCGGTCGATCCTGGCGGTGACTTTCAGACTCGGCAGGCAACACTGCTAACCGTGGCTCGCGATCGGCTGGCGGACGCCTTCGCTGGGTACGCCGCCACAGCGTTCCAAGAGGAGTGGCTCACCGGTGTGCTAGCGGGACTCGACACACCAGCCGAGAACCCCTATTACGGGCCGACGGCCACGAAAGACGGCGAGCCGGTCGCAAAGGGGTTGCTCTACCGCTTCCTCGAACACGAATTTGCCGAGCCAGCCAAAACGACTGCTCGCCCAACATGGCTTGAAGCACGCATTGGAGATCCACACCCAGGAGGGACACCGGTGGGAGACGGGCCAGCCAGCATCCAGACCCCGACTGGCGAAATCCAACTACATGGCCTGGTCGACCGTGTTGATACGGTGCGGGGGACGAGCCCGACGCAGGCGGTCGTCCGCGACTACAAAACTGGCTCTGCGATTCCAAGCGCCAGCGATGCCCTGCTCGGCCTCCAGTTTCAACTCCCACTATATGCGCTCATGATCGAAGCCGCACTGCCAGAGCTCGAGACAGTGGGAGCGGCCTACTACCAGATATCCCCCCCGACAGCAGTCTCGTCGCGACGCGGCCTCGTCACCTCACAGGAGATGGCTGTCTACCACGGCGACGACGAGGTGTCGACACCACTATTGCGCCACTCGTACCCGCACTTTGAAACGCACACTGCGTTCCGACGGTTCCTCACTGAGAAAACGCCAGCCCGGCTAGGCGAGCTCACAGCAGGCATTGCTGGCGGACAGTTCCAGCCAACACTGCTTGAGCCAGCGGATGCCGGCTGTCGTCACTGTGACTACGCACAGGTGTGTGACGTACGCCATCATCAGCGACAGGAGACGATCGAAACAATCGACACCGAGGGGATACCCGCCTATGTGCCGCCTGCTGCGCGCGGTCTGTCGCCAGGAGACGTTGTGGAGGTGAACTAACAATGGTAGAGTACGACCGTCTGACGGACGAACAACAACGAGCCGTTGACGCACTCGATCGGAACGTCACGCTGACTGCCGGCGCCGGAACAGGGAAGACGACAACGCTCACGGCGAGATATCTCAAAATGATCGAAGCGGGTATTGCGGAAAGCGACGATCCAGCAAACGATCTGCTTCTACCAGAACAGATCCTCACGACGACGTTTACCGAGCGGGCCGCAAACGAATTGGAAAGCAGCATCCGGACAGAAATTACGGAACGTATCGCCACGCTTGATGCCGAGGAGTTTCCTGCATGGCGCCGGATTGCTGACGAGCTTGAGCATGGCTACATTCACACCCTCCACGGGTTCTGTGCACGCCTGCTGCGCGAACATGCGCTACGACTTGAGCCACTTGATCCGGGGTTCACGACGCTTGACGAAAATGAGGCGACCGCGATGGTCCACGACGTTGTAGAGACGACGCTCCGGGACCACGAGACACACACGGCGACACAAACGCTTGCCCGACGGTTTTCGCGAGCACAGCTCCATGACGTACTCACCGATCTGTTGAGCGAGCGCCCAGCAAGTCTCACGTGGGCACAGCGGTGGGCAGACGCCAGCAAAGCAGAATATCTCTCTTTCGTCGAAACCGAACTACATCCGATCGATCCAGATGAGGCGGCTGCTCGCTTAGCCGATCCGACCGTGGTCGGTCCACTCACAACACTACAGGGGCTGGTGGCGGATCCACCAGCCATCTCAACGGAGGGGAAAGCGTGGCAACGTGCGGTCAAAGTGGTGGAGTTGTTGGAAGACGGGTATGATGATGGCGTCCCCTCACGGGCCAAGCAAACGCTCATCGCACAGCTCAGCGGCGCATTGACCACGGCGGACGGCGCCAAATACGCGAGTTACACTGGCGCCGCAACGCACTGGAACGATCACCCACAGAAGACAACATTCGACACAGCCATCGAAGAGCTTGTTGCGGCGCTTGAGCCGGAAACCTACGCTGTGGAGGTAGATCTAGAGCGAGACCGCCAAAGCTACCCGTTCGTGACGGCACTCGCCGAACTCACGCAAATCGCTGGTGAGGCGTACGCTGAGCGCAAACAACAGCAGAATACCGCCGACTTCACAGATCTCGTCTCATACACCGTGGACTTTCTGGCAGCACCCAAGAACGCCCATATCCGCAAGGAGCTACAGGCCCAGTTCGAGTATGTAATGTTAGATGAGTTTCAGGATACGGACCCCAGACAGTGGGATCTGATTCGGTTACTCACGACCTCACCACAGGGTGAATTCGACGCGAACAATATTTTCGTGGTCGGAGACGTTAAACAGAGCATCTATCGATTCCGGAACGCCGACGTCACCCAGTTCAAAGAAATTACAGATATGCTTGCCGCCGCAGGTTCGGCGACCGACGCTACAGGCGGGGACACAGCGGCAGACGATCAACTCTCCACGAACTTCCGGACGCTCCCCGCAGTGCTTGAACCGATCAACGAACTGTTCGGTGCGGTGTTTGATGTCGACGGCGAACCGTACGAGGCAACGCCACAACCGCTCACTCCAGCCCGTGGGGATCCGGCAAGCCTCGGGAGTACAGAGTATCTCGCAGTCCCAACAGATTCGGAGTTGCGAGCCAATCGGTGTGGCCAGTATGACGCGTTCGCTACGGCCGGTCCTGAGCATGACGTTGAACTGGAAGCGATGGCGCTAGCAGCACGGCTCTCACAGGTGTTAGCCGAACCGTATCAGGTATATCCCGAATCAGACGAAGACCGGGCAGGTGATGAGCCGCGAGCAATCAAGCCAACAGATATCGCAGTGTTGTTGCGCAGCCGGACACACCTCAAGAGCTTCGAGCGGGCCTTCGAAGACGCTGGAGTTCCATATTCGGTAGCATCCGGCATTGGGTTCTATGAGACGACCGAAATTACCGCCCTCCTGAATCTGTTTCGCGCCCTCGCGGATCCGCAGGATGAGCGAGCGTTGTATGCCACATTACGCTCACCACTCTTTGGATTCACTGATGACACGCTGGCAGCGCTCAAAACGGACGGCGACACGCTGTGGAGGGCGTTAGCCGACGCAGACGCCACAGAACTACAGACCGCGTATGAACTTCTCACGACGTGGCGCGAGGACGCCGGCGTCTCGGAGCCGTCGCCAGCGACAGTTGACGGCTCGTGGGGCGCATACCTCACAGAGATTATTGACGCGACAGGCTACCTCGTCAGCGTGAGTGCCGGTGAGCGGGGCCAACAGGCGGTGGCGAACGTCGAGAAGTTTCGCGAACAACTGCGGGGCTTTAGCGATGAGGGCGTGCGCAGTCTCACAACGCTCGTGAACCGGATTGAGCGGCGCGTTGAGTTAGGCGGGCGTGAGAGTGAAGCCGACACCACAGATGAGGGCGTCCAAATCCTCACAATCCATGACGCGAAGGGGATGGAGTTCCCGTTCGTCGTTGTCCCCCAGATCAGTCGGCCGTTCAAAGACGACGCCGCGATCGGCGACGGCAAAGTCGAATTCGAGCGAATCGGGGATCAGTACGCCGTCGGCATGAAAGCGCCCAGTCCGGATGACCCCTTTGAGCTGGAAGATACGATGGCACGAGAGACAATCCGCGATCGGCGACGCGCCGAAGAGCGCGCGGAAGAAAAACGTGTCCTGTACGTCGCCTGTACCCGAGCCCGCGATCACCTCCTGCTCAGCGGGCTCCATGAATCAGCTGATGACACGAGTGAACCAACATTCACCGATCTTGTGGATGCTGACCCCGAAGAGGCGGCAAGCTGGCGTGACTGGGTCCAGCCAGAGTTGCTATCCGAGGAGGTTTGTGCCGCGCTCGATACCACGAGCCAGGTAGAGCAGCAGTTCGGCGCCGGTAGCTACACGGTATCGCTTCCAACCGCCCCTGCGGAGCTACACGAGTCACCCACAGTCCAGGATCCGATTGTCTCACGCTCTGAACAGCCGCCAGCGCCGCCACGAAGCTTTCAGTTGTCGGCGACAGATCTGGCGGCACTACGCGGGGATCGCGGCACACTCCAGCTTGAAACAGCGACACAAACCCTGTATGTGGCCAGTGACGAATTGGATGAGCCTACATCGGACTCACCTGAGACAGCCGACACGACCGCAGCCAGCTCCTCAGCACACTCACCGTCGGACACCACGGAGTCGGAGTCGGCGGCTGAATCCGTTAGTCCACGGGTGTTTGGAGAACTTGTTCACCGGCTGTGTGAGCTGCGTCCGCCAGATGATCGGTGGATGGGTCTCATCCAACAAACACTCGCCGAAGAGGGTGCCCAAGTGACGCTTACAGATGAACTCAAGAGACGTGTCCAGACACATGCTCGCCGTGGCATCGAGTACGTTGACACTCAGGCAGCGGCCGCCGAGGTGGAACAGCAGTACGACGAGCTGTACATCACTGCGGAGTTCGATCGTGGTGAGATATCCGGGTTCATTGACCATCTCATTGTGACGCCAGACAGTTACCACATCATCGATTACAAGACCGGTAACGTAACCCCAACAGAACTGGACACCGAAGCGGAATATTACGAGTCGCAGCTACAGGCGTACGCTGTCGCATTACATCAGCAGGATTCAGACCGGCAAGTCCGGGCTTCACTCGTGTTTACCGCATCCGATACAGCGTGGGAAACGACGTGGTCGCCCGCGGAGATTCAAACGATTTCCGATCAGATTCAGACAGCGATCTGGGACCGAGCAGCGGCTCTTGAGAAGTCTGGGATTCACGACTGACGTCGTGGGCCTCCACCGTGTGTATCTGTGAGCCGCTGAACGGAGGCCTAAGCTTACAAGGAGGTGTCATGAAAGCTTCAGTAAAGATAGCAAAACTGATTTATCAGCCGAAGGCACCTATTCAGTTGAATGTCAACAGGAGACGAGGATCGCGTATCCTCGGCTATTGAGTGGTCGATTGACGAGCCACCCTCGCCCCCTACTGCTGGTAAGACGGAGGAGATGGCTGCGTCGACACATCTCCAATCGATATTAGCTCACCAGTTTGCAGCGATTCAAAGCGAGCAGGAGCTGCTGGCAGTCGACGAAATTAAAGACAAAGTCAAGCTTCTGGATCATCAGTTAACCGCGGCTCACCAAGCGATCACGAGTATGGGGCGCGGAACACTGTTTGCCGATGAGGTCGGTCTTGGGAAGACCATTGAAGTTGGGATGGTACTCAAGGAGATGGACCTCCGTGAGACCCATAATACGTTTCTCGTTTTGACGCCGGCTCAGCTTGCTCCTCAATGGCAAGCAGAGATGACCGAGAAGTTTGATCTCGACTTTGTCTGTAACTACGACGACGAATTTGAGGGTTTTGCCGCCCACGATCGGATTATCGCGAGTGTCGACACAGCAAAAAGCGCCCGCTTCCGTGAGGCCGTCCTCAGTCGCCAGTGGGACGTACTTGTGCTCGATGAGGCCCACTATGTCCGCAACGAGGGAACCAAACGCTATGAGCTACTTGAGCAGATCGAGTATCAAGAAGGGTTTTTCGCGACAGCAACGCCCATCCAAAACGAGATTACTGATCTCTACAATATCGTCGATTTGATCCGCCCTGGATTGCTCGGCACACGGAGTGAGTTCAAATCACGATATATGGTCGATGGAGAGGGCACTCAGATCAAGAACGCTGACGAGCTACAACGCAAGCTCAACCGGGTGATGATCCGGAATCAGCGCGAGGAGACAGATATCGATTTTACAAACCGGAACGTCAGAACAAACACCTTCGATCCGGTGGCTGCCGAAGACAAATTGTATGAGGCAGTCACAGAGTACGTCCGCTCAAACTACTCGAGCCAAGACGCTAAACACCTCGTGTTACTCCTGTTACAAAAAGAGGTTGTGAGTAGCCCGAGCGCAGTACTTGGAACCATAGACAAGTGGTTACGCGGTGAGGGCGCTGCAACTCTGTCCAGAAAAGAGAAGGACCAACTTCGTGAGATCAAAACCCTCGCTGAGGCGGTCGACACGACAACCAAACAAGAGCGGCTGCGTGAAGTTATCAAGACTGTCCATGATCGGTTAGAAGAGACGCGGATAGTTGTATTCACACAATTTCGACCAACACAAGACGAGATTGCAGCCAGTGCGCGGGCACTCGATCAACCGGTCCATGTGGTGAACGGCGATCTCTCGAGTGTCCAAAAGGAGGCTGTCGTTGCCGAGTTCGAACAAGACGGTGGCGTCCTCGTCGCAACGGACGCGATCAGCGAAGGACGAAACATGCAGTTCTGCAATGTGATGGTCAACTACGATCTGCCGTGGAATCCGATGAAAGTCGAACAACGGATCGGTCGTATCGATCGTATCGGCCAGGATCGGGAAGTACACGTGTTCAATTTAGCGCTGTCTGGAACGGTCGAAGAGCACGTCCTTGAGAAGCTCTACTCGAAGATCAATCTCTTTACACAGTCTGTGGGCGGCTTACGGGAGATCCTCTCACGGATGGAAAAATCGGGAGCAGACTTCGAGAAAGAGGTCTTCGACCGGCTCCGAACCGCCGACGACCATATCGAGATGGAGAACAATTTCGATGAGATGGCTGTCGATCTTGAATCGAATCAACAAGCCGCAGAGAAGATGGGAGATTTCAATAATGAAGTCTTTAGCGGGTTCGAGCTAGGAGGCGACGCAAAGTGAGCGAAACGGAGTCAGGGGTACTGAACCAGGTAAGCATCAAACAACTCACGGAAGCCACGATTACAGCGCACGGCGGCAAAATCACTAAAGTATCACCCGATCGGTGGCAGGTGTCACTTCCAGCAGCGCTCAGCTCTGAGACGCAATCTGTATCTACCACCGACGGACAGACCCGCAATGAAGCGCTTGATTCGATTGCTGAGAGCCTTGGTTCGTCGGCGACTACCAACAGTGGTGACACCAATGAAACGGTATTAGTGTTTAAGAGCGCAGTACAAACAGAACCAGACGATATTCTCGTGCGGCCAGGAACTCCGTTTTTTAATTCCTTACTCAGTCTGGCGCGAGAAGGAGATCAGCTTGCGTACTTACAACTCTCGAGTGCCGATCTTCAGATCCATGCCCCTCCCTTGCTTGACGTGCTTGACAGTGATGGGCGGGTTACGGAATTTGACGCAACCGACGCCCACGTCGCGGTGGCATTTCATTTCTACGTCCAGCTACAGGGTATCCAATCATACAACCGGGAACGATCTGAGACAGTCACCCTTGATCTCAAGAGTGGTGAACAACTGCCAGCACTCACAGAGCGGCTAACCGATCATCTTGGATCGCTCGTCATCGATCCAACGCCCGGCGACGCCGTTGACGTAGATGCTGACACGCTCGAAAAGCTGTATGACACAGCTGTAATGTCGGTACAAGACCGGCTCGAAGCCGATCTCAATGAGGTTCAAGCCAGCGCGAGCGAGGCAGCCAGCGAACGACGCAAAGAAATTGAGGAGCTGTATCACCAGCGTCGCACTGAACTCGACGCGAAGCTCACAGCAAAACAAGAAGAGATCGATGAGTGGGAGCAGAAGATAGAGCGGGCTCGCTCGAGTGACACACGAAGCCGCTACATTACAAACCGCGACCAAGCAGCCCGTGAGCTTGATCAACTTGAATCGAAAGTTGCCAACCAGCAAGCTGAGCTCAAACAGGAGGAAGCCACCCAGATCGAGGAAGTCGTTGAACGCCACGCAGTAAGTGTCGATGTGAGTAGCGTTGCGACTACGATCATTACCTACGAGAGCGGCGATCTCACCGTCGAGATCGGGACCAGCGATCAGGTCGGGACAACCACAGTTGAATACACCCCGGCAACGAACGCCTTCGGACCATTTGCCTGTGCAGACTGTGGCACCGAATTCAGCCCAACACGGCCACCTGTGCTCTGTGACGATTCGCATGTGGTCTGTTCGGCGTGTCGCCAAGAGTGTACGGCGTGTGGCGCGCTTGTGTGCGGTACCGAGGCTGACTCATACAGTACATGCACGTACTGTGGAACAGTCGAGTGTCGTGAGTGTCAGCAGACGTGTGCCAGCTGCGATAGAGCGGTCTGTTCTGCTCATCGAGAGTCGTGCGAAGAAGATGGCGACGTGATGTGTATACTCTGTGGAGAGGCGTGTACGACTTGTGGGGAGTTCCATTGTGATCGGCATCTCGTGGCGTGTACAACCGGTGACAAGCGACACTGCCACAGCCATACCGGCCGGTGTGAGTACTGTAACGACAGCATCTGTACCGACCATCTAGACACCTGTTTAGTGTGTGATGGTGGATTCTGCATTGATGATCGAGTCCCGGCAACGACAGCAGACGGCTCGCTCTGTGTTTCACATGCCGGGTACTGTGAGCACTGTGAGGGCCACCATCGCAAGGATGCGCTGGTAACCTGTGAGATATGCGAAGAAACCGTGTGTCGAGACCATTCAAGCGTCTGTGCGATCGGCGGTCGCCGAGTCTGTGCTACGCATGCCGCTCAATGTGAAACGTGTGACGACCACATCTGTACAGATCACTCCGCACAATGTGTCTCATGTGACGGAGCTCATTGTGAGCCGCACTCAACAACCTGTGGCGTGTGCGAAGCCCATGTCGGAACAGTCCACGTTGACACGTGTACCACCTGTGGTATCGACGTCTGTCCAGCACACCAACACACGTGTGGCGACTGTGACCAATTATACTGTATCGATGATGTGGACACCTGCGTCGATTGTGGCAAATCGTTCTGTACCGCGGATGTCGAGACATGTACAACCTGCGAAGAACCCGTTTGTCTGGCTGATGCCGTCGAGTGTGCCGTTTGTGAGACGACACACTGTCAAACCCACGGGACAGCCTGTGCTGACTGTGGGATACAGCTCTGTCCAGCCCACACAACAGCCTGTACACACGGTGAGGGTGAGTACTGTATAGACCACATTCAGGCGTGTGCGATCGACGATGAACCGGTGTGTGACGACCATCTCAAGGCATGTGACACCTGCGGCGATGCTGTGTGCCCAACACACGCGACGGCCTGCGACCGCTGCGGTGAGACACACTGTCCTGACCACATAATAGCATGTGTGGAGTGTGACGGTCAGTTCTGTGAGTCTCATACAACAGACTGTCATGCGTGTGGAGACCAAGTCTGTCCAGAACACACCGAATTGTGTGATCACTGCGGTGAGGCACTCTGTCCGAGCCATATCCGGGAATGTACGTCGTGTTCGGATCAGTATTGTGAGGATCACATTGCGGTGTGTGATGTGTGTGAAGACCCGCTCTGCCCAACGCATACAGAAGCGTGCGAAGCCTGTGACACCACCATGTGTGACTCCCACAGTACAACATGTTCGATCTGTGGGAGCCCTTCCTGTGAGAACCATACGGCCCGCTGTCATGAATGCAGTGAGATGGTCTGTGAGACACATCACGTGGACTGTGCGGGCTGTCTCGGGACAGTCTGCGTAGATCACGCACAGGAGTGTGTTAGCTGTGAAGATCTGTTTGGTGAGAGCCACATCGATGGATGTAGCGTCTGTGGCACACAGCTGTGTCAGTCACACCGTGAAACGTGTACAACGTGTGGTGAGAGTCTGTGTGCCGAGCACGCCGTTGCCTGTCAACAGGGTGGGGAGCTACATTGTGCCGATCACCTGCGGCCCTGTAGTATCTGCACTGATGACGCGACCACACAGGGTGAACTCTGTGAGCACCACCGGACAGCGTGTGTCGTCGACGACGAGATTCTCTGTGCGGATCACACTAACCGCAGTCCGATTAGTGGGGAGCCGATCTGTGTCGATCACATGGTACAGTGTTCGCTCTGCGAACAATTGTATGCCCCCGATGATCTGGACGCTGGCACCTGTAGAACATGTGAACAATTAGCTGATAGTGAGAATACGCCGCCAGATGAGATCGGCGACACGTTCCGTTCCGCTCGATTAGCTGCCAACGACACCTACATCATCATATACGGCTCCCGGCTGCTCAAGCCAAACCAACTCATCGTGCTCGACAGAACCAACAGCAACACCGAGATCCATCGCCGGAATATTAGGCTAATCGAACGGGTACGACGGTGGCTCAAATGAGCGACAATGAGGGGCCAACATGGTATACCCCTGGTGATGTGCCAGGCTCCATTGAAGCTGCAACCATTGATTCGAGTGTCTATGTCGAGCATATTGTGGATGTCCTACAGGCGCACGAGCTTGATGCACCACGGAGTCGGATTCGTACGCTCGTTACCTCAACCCGTGATCGGATCTCCGAGCGTAATTCGACACCCACCGACAGTAGTGACCCACTGGAGGAGCCACGAGCGGTTCGCTCTCGGATCTTCGATGTCGAAGATGCTACGTATCTCGGGGAGCGAGATCTCGCGACAATCCTTGGTGTCGTGCTCAGTCGCTACGCTGGGAGTTTTTCGTTGGTCGACCCGCAAGCGGATAGCGTCCTTGATCTGCTGTGGAACAAACAACACACGACAGTTGGGTTCCACGTGGTCACACGCCCAGAACAGGAGCCACTCACCGCTGACCATGTGACCGCACTCCATGAAGGGAATATTGCTACCGGATCGGGACGTTCTCAAGCACAGCTGGCAGTTATCAGCCCGGCAACGGCAACAGAGAGAGCCCGCTCGGTTGCCGAAGATCACGAGATTGTGGTTGTGGATGCCGATGTCCTCCGTCGATGGTTCAACGAAGTGCGACTCACCCCAGCGCTTGTGGGGCAGATCCTTGAAGCGGAGACGGTGGCGTATAACGAGCTTGAGCACCTGATCTCAGAACTCGATCCGCTGCCAGATATTGTTGCGAGCCGCGACCCGTTGGACGTGAGCCACTCCAGTCCCCCCATCGCAACAGGCGACACATCAGCGATCACGACCAGCATCGACCAAGCACTGCCAGTCGAAGATGAAACGCCGCCGCCTGGCACTCAAGGGAAGCTGTATGCTAATCCGAGTGATGATGGTGACTTTGGCGCGTTCGATCGATTTGTGGATAACCTTGAGGAGGATACCTCATGAAATTCGAATTTACTGAAGAGCCCACAGAGGTGCCGATCGACGGGAATAAATCGGTTTCTGTGGAGCCAAAACAACCCTGGCCGTCGGCGTATCGTGGATCCCGCTACAGCATCGTCATGGACGACAACTTCGATGACCATGCGGTATTGAAATGGGAGCACCGAGATCTGTCGATCTTTGCTAAAGCACCCAACAAGCTGCGCCAAGCAATGGTACTGATCGGAAAAAGTCAGGGATTGGGCAGCTTTCGGATCACAGCTACAGGGGAAGTGCTCACTAAAGTGAAGGCCAGCACCTACGACAACGTCGATCAAGCACCCATTTCAGAGGGCTGGGTACCAGTGTATCTCGGAAAATGTCGTGGAGAGATCGATTTTGGAAGCGTAGATACCAATCCCAAACCACCAACGAACGGGGTGAAGGTGTGGACCAGCTTCCCGTTTAATCACGGCGAGCGGTGGTCTGTTAGTAGTGTAGGCGAGTTGGTGTGGAACTGGCGTGACTACCGATTTGTGTCGGCCTTTGACCATTCAGACCTGGTCGAGCGATATGCAGCGTACCGACCGAACCCAGGCCGTCTGTACATCACTGAACACGGCCACGTGTGGGTGAACGTACCACACAATGATGTGTTGCCAGACAAACAAGCTGAAATCGGCGAAGCGGTCATGGCATGGAAAACGGATGCCGAGTCCCGCGGCGACGCAACGACCCTTCGATTGGTTAATCGACGGTTAGTCGCAACCAGTCGGAGTGAGGATCCGGCTGATGGACAGTTGCCGATCCATCTTGGTCATCTGCGTGACTTTGATGATGGTGTGATTCCCAAACCGATAGTCGACGATCAATCGTATTTCCTCGCTGTGGGACAGTACGAGCAAGTGTGGGAATAAAATCAGGTCTGACAGTGTCTGTTGAAATTCTCAGCTACTGATAATTTTTGAGACCGTACTGATCGCTCAGTGTCGAAAGTCGCAACTGCCAACAGTACAGCCACGGAGAATGCACCTTCCATACCCCTAATCACCCAGTATAGTACACAAACTTATCACGATTCCCGAAGTCTTAGGTAGTATGAAATTGGCTCGAAAAGAAGGACAGACATGGCATTTTGTAGAACCAGATCACTGCGGTTGGGCTCAAACATTCGAAGAGCGTGGTACATTTGATGAAGAGATCGACGTTAGTTCTGTAGACGAAGTAAGCAGATTCTGCTCAATGTGTCGAGAGCGAAGGGGTGAATAAGCAATCTTAGCAACCAGCCGTTTCAGGCGAGCATATATCTAAAGAAGAGGATTTCAGCAGAGCCGTAGAATGGTGTTCTCGTACCGAGATACCATATTTCGCCTCGTTGACCGCATCGACAACCGCATCAACTGTCTTTCTGATGGCCCTCGGATCACCCATCACCGTGAAGAACCATACTACGGACAGTGTCAAATTCATCTGTTTGATAGACTGCGATGCCATCGCGAAGAATTTCTTGAAGCTCCTCAGCGTACGTTGGGATCCCTTGGAGAGCCTCAACATCAATATCGAACGCATATCGATCCCCGCCAAACGTGTCTTCCTCAAGTGACTGCCTGATGTGGTTCGCCTGTCGTTGGTTGCTCGCCCGGTCTTCACGAACCAACACCCAGAGATCAATATCGCTGCGACGGTCAGCCTCACCGCGAGCAACGCTTCCATACAGAACAACAGCGAGGACGTCATCAAGTTTAGTATGGAGTTGGTCGGTCGCATCCTGTACCGGCGTGTGAAACTCCGACTGGGGAATTCCGAGGAATGGATCGTCTGGGATAGTGAGCCGGTCGCGGTTGATCTGGACAAGTCGGCGGGGTCCGTCGTGTTCTTCGATAACGAGATCGTTCTTAGAGAGTGTATCAACCGTCTTGGTTATTGTCGGTCGCGTGTAGCCAATTGCGTCAGCAAGGTCTGTCATCGAAAACGACTCATCGTGATTTCTACTTAAAAAGAGAAGAATATCGGCTGTCGCATCTCCACTGAGTAAACGGTCGTCTTGGAGTGGTAGATCGATGGATATCTGGATACCATCAGCGGAAGTACTGTTCGTATCTGTTTTCATTGTAAAGTATCCCTTAGAGTTACTACTTTAACCTAATTGCTAAATGAGTGCTCAGTAATTCTGAGTGATGTGGCGTTCGAGATGAGAAATTTTTCTGAGTTCATTTGAAATCAAAATTTCTCACTGGTCAATTTCGTAGTCAGCTACCAGCTTCTGGAACTCGTCCCACTCGGGGAGACGATCGTCCTGGATCTCGCCGTGGGTCTCGAGGTAGCGGAGCAAGGCGTTGATTTCGTCTTCGAGGTCGTACTTCGCAGATCGCGTTCGGAGGTTGTCCTCGTCAACGTCGACGTGGCTGAGCAAGAGGAGACAGTACGAACGGTAGCGGCTACCGTTGTCGATCAAGAGAGTGTGACAACACAGTTCCGCCGGCGAGATTGCGTCGAGTTCCTCGGAGTAGACGTAGTAGCGGTGGCCGGTGAGCAGGAACTGGAGATCAAACGCCGCGAACCGAGGGAGGCCGGTTTCGTAGAATCTTTCCGCATCAATTTCCGTCTCGGTCTGCGCGAGGAATTCGTTGTAGTCCTCCCAGAGAATCGTGCCCTTCGGGGCAACGGATTCGAGGCGTTGGCGATGAAAATGGTGTGTAAGTTCACGGGCGAACTCATGGAGGCGGTCGAAGTCGGCGTTAAACTCGTAGCGGCCGTCGGCCGTCCCGACGAGACCACGGTCGCGAAACCGTTTGAGGACGCGGTTGACCGTGTTGCGGTAGTTGTCGCTCCGGTCGGCAATCTCGGAGACGGTTCGCGGGTGGTCGAGGTAGTACAGCACCTCGAGTGTCTTCCCGGTCAGCAGCTCGGGGAAGTCGATGTGGGAGTGCTGGCGGACGAGGTCCTGGTAGAGCTCGACGGCACGAGCGTCTGACGGGACGACTCGTTTTTGTCGCCCGTCGCGTTCCGTGTAGACGAGCCCCTTCTCGACGAGGTCGGCGACGGCACGAGAGAGATAGCTCTCGCTGTGGTCGAGCTTCGTCGCGAGTTCGGAGATCGTATCGCCGCGGTCGACCGTGGCGAGGACCGCGAGTTCGATGCGCCGGAGCACGGTGTAACATAGTACGAAACATAGATATGAAAAGGTTTCAGATAGTGTTACAGCCAGCAATCGCGAGAACCGTCCCCCATCGTCTTAACCAACAAAACTATGGATTCGTGGGACGTGTTGGTTAACACAAGAGTAGCCGATGTCCTACGAACCCCCGACCCCACCGGCGAACCTCCCGACGGAGATCGTCAACACGCTCAACGAGTCGTCTCCCGAGCAGCTCCGAGACGTTGCAACGTACGCTGAAGCGCTCGCCGAGCACAAGGAACGAGAGGCCCGTCTCGAGGAGTCGGCAGATCAAGAAGAGGTTGGAGAGCGACCAGACGAGCTTCCGGGTGACGTCCCGGCCAAAGCGACGATCACGATAAAGGAGATCAACGATAATCGCTACTACTACTGGCAGTGGCGAGAAGGAGACCAGATCAAATCCAAATATAAGTCTCCAGTCAATCCTGGCGAGTAGAACGGGTTTCTGGCCTGATGTTGAGGTCTACACACCCCGTGTGCGAAATGAAATTCCCAGAGGTATCTGGTTAGCACCCCCCGTGTGCGAAATGATTTTATTCTCGATCGAGGCAGACCCCGTGTGAGAGATGAATCAGTTGACGAGTCAAGTGGGGACACCCCGTGTGCGAAATGAAATTGTGAGTACGGTTGTCAGACAAATTTAGTATAAATGATATTTATTCCGGCGGAACCACACCCCGTGTGCGAAATGAATCAAATAGCAGCGATAGCGGCTCGCGTGCTACTTTCCTCCGAAGAAATCATCTATCTGTGCGTTGACAACAGACTTGATTAATTCACCTTCATCATCTGCCTCTTCGATCCGAATATCAGCTCGAAGGGTTTCAGCAACCACGCCAGGATCGTCAACGAACGTGTACTCTTTGTGAACACCACTCCCATAGCCGCGTCCCCGCTTTTCAGATGTGACAAAGTTGTATGTCTCCGCTTCACTCATATAGCGGAGATAGGAGTCACGCGATTTTGTATCGGCGTCAAGTAAGTCAGTAAGATACTGATACACACGGTACGCGACTGTGCTGGGAACGGCGTTTAGGTTGCGTTGTGAGTAGACGGGGACGATCGCAGTAGCGTAAAGCGAGAGCTTCTTTTGGGTCGACAGGCCCTGCATCTGAGTCAACGTCCGATCCCGTTCCGCTTCTTTCTGGGCATCGCGAACGTGTCCTTCGTGGACTGTATCTCCACCCTCTCGGTCCGCAATCTCACCTGCTTTCCGAAATAGATCGATCGCTTTCCGAGCGTCGCCGTGATCCTGTGCCGCAAACGCTGAGCTAAGTGGAATGATACCGTCTTCAAGAACATCGTCCCGATACGCATCACGACGTCGTCGTAGAATAGATTGTAGTTGGTCCGCATCATAATCCGAGAAGACGACGTCTTGCGGATTGAACGAGCTCTCAGCCCGGCCGTCAAGGTTCTCCATGAATCGGGGATCGTTCGTGAGCGCAGCAACGGACACGTGTCCCTCGATTTGACCGAGTTGTGATGCCCGAGAAAGCTGATAAAGCAGCTTTGAGTAAGCTGGTTCCTCATTCGGGTCCCGCTGCCGTCCCACCAGGAGGTCAATCTCATCCAAGATGATAATGACCGAGTCGAAATTGTTACTCAGGATCTCATAGAACCGGTTGAGTTTCTGGTCTGTCGAGACGCCACTTTGCGGAACACCGACTTCAACGTCGGCTTCATTAGCGGCGTTTTCTACAAGACGATAGACAGCCCTATCGTGCGATTTGATTGTCTGACAGTTGATCTTAATAACGCCAAAACGGTCGTCTTGGGCGTTCGCGAGTTCAAGAACCTGCTGACAGACCGCATTGATGATGAGTGACTTCCCCGTCCCCGATGGGCCATAGAGAAGCATATTGGGGGGACGGTTCCCTTGTAATGCCGGTCGGAGATAGGTGATAATGTCGTCCAGTTGATCATCACGACCGACGATTCGATCCTCGTCGATGACGGCATCCGGGTCAAGAAGACCCTTATCTCGAAAAACCGAGTTCTGAACGCCCTCCTGGAGGCGACCTTTGATAGATTGTGAGAGGGACTGTTGATCGTCGCCGTCAGCCATATTTGGGCAGTTAGGTCGAAACTATAAATAAATATGGGTACCGTGTGCGAGATTAACTTTGCTGAATTCTACCGATACAGGCGTTTTCGCGAAGGGTAGGTGAAGTAATACCGTAACCACGGGCGAAATCAATTAATCGTAGTGACCCCCCGTGTGCGATATGAAATGTCGATCAGACCATGGAACAACTGTCGATGTCGAGGCGAGACAGAAGAGCTCGGCGGAAGTACTCCCCGACACTGGACGTATTCTCAACTAGATGTGCCGAGAATATCTCTTGAGTATCTCGAGTGGAGTCTGATCTTGTCGGTAAGTCACCCCCACACCCCGTGTGCGATATGATTTTGACGAGAAAGTAGGCACGGACGAACCATCCGAAGATATCGATATTTGGAGAGAGAGCCCACGAGAAGACGTTGAACCGACGAAGACACCCAGTTCACGAAGAGGTAAAGCTGCGGACGAATTCAGTTCTATCACGAAACATACTGTTTCGTTTCAACCGACTATGGCTCCATTACGGTTATGGTTGACAGAGTGGCTACATAAAGGTTTCCCTGAAACATAGCCTATCTTGATTTCGCTGTCTTTGAGACCTCTTCTCCGTGAAATTGCCGATATCCGATGGTTCGTGGTTTCTCTTCAGAGTTCCCCCTCCCGCCATCCTCTGGATTTCATATCGCACACGGGGTGTGGGGGTTCGGCCTCGGAGGAGCCGTAGTTAACCAACAAATCGGTCCGCTGTGTTGGTTAACCGTTCTCTGTATTCGCGTACGCTGTCAACTTCGGGGCCTGCGTCTTCGTGAGTTCTCGACGGATCTCCGCCCGATCCCAGCCAAGCGGTGACAGCACACTCTCGACAGCTCTGTTGAGTTGTGTCTCGTAGTACGATGGATCGTACGATTCGATCTCCTCGTGAGCCAACGTGACCCGTTCCCTCGATGTTTTCTCGTCGTCGACGACTACGTACTCGATGTCTTGGTCTGGATGAACAGCGAGATCATGATCGCGAACCCGTCTTAGTGCCGCCACGTTCTGAGTGTTCTGTGTATATCCTTCGAGTGGCTTAGGGACACGATTCCGTTCGACGAGCTGCTCGCCCGGCACCGTTCCAGTGTGGAGACGCTTGATGGCGTCTTGGTGACAGCTGAGTACGGCGTCCGGAGATCGAGTCGCGTCGAACCGTTCGAGACAGTCCCGCTGGACGTCCTCGATGAACGATGGGGTCGACCGCTGGCGAGCTTCGATCCCTCTGATGTTGAAGTCGTCGTTGCCAGCCACCTTGCCGAAATACTTCGTGAGTGCGCCGGCGTTGCTCTCGCGCTGGGGAACGAACGCTACCCAGTCGTAGTGAGCCTCGTGTTCGAGGCGGATCTCGACGCGCTCGGTAATCTCCATCGCGAGCGCCTCGAGGTCCTCGCGCTCCTCGTCGTCGACGTCGGGATCCGGGGTCGCCCAGATAGAGTCGACGATGCCGTGGACGACGCACCAGCCGCCGTTCTCCAGCTGCTGTTTCGCCGTCAGCAGAATCTCGCGAGCGAACGCGTTGATCGCCTCGTGGCACTCAATACGACGGAACTTCGCGTTGTTGAATCCCTGATATCCGAAGCAAGCCACTAGGATCCACTTCAGCGCGCCCGACCGCCCCTCGAGTTCCGCCAGCCGGTCCTCGTCGGAGTCGTCTCGTTTCTTCTCGCGACGGATGGCCGCCTTGATCTCGTCACGAGCGTCGATGATTGGCTGGAGCACGTCGACGAGGTAGCCTCGATCATCGTAGATTGAGTATCCGAGGCCGGGGACGTCCTTGTGGTCGCCGTGGCAGTCACATCGGATGACGTCCGGCGAGACGTTCCGCGTACAGATGATGTTTGGACACAACGAGGAGAAATCGAGTTCGTGGACGTTCTCGTGGAGGTTGACCTCGGGCGCGAAGATGAAGCCGCCGCGGTCGGCGTCGTGGAGCGTCCCCATCGGCTTGTAGAACTCGTGGCGCCAGGAGTTCCATGGGACGAGGGCGCCGCGTTCGTGGGCCTCGCAAATCTGGATCGCGGTGAGTACGTTCCTGATCGACGCCCACGCGAGCTTCTGGACAGGCTTTTTCGAGCGCGACACAAGGTCGAGGACGCCGTCAAGGTTTGTCTCCCCCGTAGAAGAACGTGTCTATACACCGAAATTTCGGCTCTGTTGAAATCCTCAGAGAGTTACATGTTCGCCGTGTAATTCGACGAGATGAAGGCCCTCCCGAAGTCGC
>NZ_VCNL01000011.1 GCF_007671685.1 Halorubrum salsamenti
TTTATTCTTTTCGAAATTCTCATCGACCGGCTGTTTCAGGCGAGAATGTGTCTGAAGAATAGGATTTCAACAAGGCCTCATCTTCGTGTGGCCCGGGTGTGTTCATGGACCGCGGCTCGAAATTCACTTCCGTCCGATTCCGTACTCGACATACTTATTAAGTATTTAAAACCCCGTATATGGTGGTAGATGGCCGTTTCAACCCCGATATTGGGGAACAGTATATATTATATATGTCACTACGATGCCTCTGTTGAGATGGGAAGCATCATGTCACAAGACCTCAGCAGGCGGAAGATGGTTGCAGCGCTCGGGATCGGAGCGGTCGGCGCGGTGGCCGGCTGTATCGGCGCGCCGGTGAACGCGGAAACGCCCCCACCGGAGGACCCGAACGAAGAAGTCGTCCCCGAACTGGACCCTGTACGTGACGTCCACGTCGACCGGATCGCGGCCGATCCGACCGACGTCCCGGCGCCTGTGAACTGGGACGAGCCGCGCGAACACGACGTCACTCTTCGAACAAAGGAGCTTGTCGCGGAGGTTGAGCCCGGAGTCACGTTCAAGTACATGACCTTCGAGGGACAGGTTCCCGGGCCGATGATCCGCGTCCGGCGGGGCGACACCGTCAACCTCCGGTTCGAGGTCCCGGCCGACGACAACAGCGACATCCACAACGTCGACTTCCACGCCGTGTACGGCCCTGGTGGCGGGGCCGTCGACACGACGCTGGTGCCCGGTGACGACGCGGCGGAACTGAGCTTCCGCGCCGAGTTCCCCGGCCTGTTCACCTACCACTGCGCGGTGCCGGCGATGGACCACCACGTCAGCTCCGGGATGTTCGGCGCGATCCTCGTCGAGCCAGAGGCGGGACTGCCCGCGGTGGACCGCGAGCTCTACCTCGGTCAGCACGAGCTGTACACCAAAGGCGACCTCGGCGAGAAGGGCCACCACGCCTTCGATCACGGTGCGATGCTCGCCGAAGATCCGACGTACGTCGTGTTCAACGGCGAACACCACGGCTTCACCGAGGATCGGCTCGGACCGATCGGCGCCGAGGTGGGCGAGACCGTTCGCGTGTTCTTTGTGAACGGCGGCCCGAACCAGTCCAGCTCGTGGCACCCGATCGGCAACGTCTGGTCGCGGCTGTACCGCGACGGCGACCTCGTCTCCCCGCCAGCGCGATACGTCGAGACCACGCCGGTCGCGCCCGGCACGGCGACCGTCGGAGAGATGGAACTCGCGGTCCCGGGCCCGATCAAGATCGTCGACCACGCGCTCTCACGGGCCGGACGCCGCGGCGCACTCGCGGTCGTCGACGTCGAGGGGGAGCCGAATCCGGACGTGTACGATCCCGGATCCGACGAGTAGGTTCGGATAATTCGTTGGGTTTTGTTTCCAAGAAGCTTGTCCGATGTCTTGATTCAGGACGGTCGAATGAAGAGGATATTCGTGGGCTCAGTTGTCAACAGAGGACTTTCGGCTCTGACATCCCGTCTTTGTCGGCGAACATGTTCGGACTAATTCCCATTAAACAGGGTTTGTCCGGTCCCCTATTTACATGAACTGGCTAGCGCGTACATGGTTGGTGACGAGACTGGACGATCCCAGAGTGATGTTGCACGGCGGCGATTTCTCGCGGCCGTGGGTATCACCGGTACCGCGGCGTTCGCGGGCTGTTCCGCGAAAAGTATCGGCGCTCCGGTAGCTGCGGGCGACTCAGAAGACGCCGAAGGAGTGTCCGACGGGACCCATTCCTCACCGGATCTCGAACGGTGGGTCGACGAAATACCTCGTCCGGGTGTTATCGAACCGAGCGGAACGAAAGATGGCCAGCCTCATTACGAGGTGGAGATGGCCGAGATCGAACAGAAGCTCCACCGCGACCTTCCGCCGACGACCCTGTGGGGCTACGGCGGGCAGTTTCCCGGCCCGACGATCGAAGCCGAACAGGGCGAACCGATTTACGTTCGGTGGCAGAATCACCTCCCGGACGAACACCTGCTCCCGGAGGATCCGACGATCCACGGCGATATCATCCCGTACGACGAGCCGGGTGCCCGCGTCGTCCCGCACCTCCACGGTGGCAATGTCGAACACGAGAGCGACGGGAAACCGCAGGCGTGGTTCACCCGCAACTTCGAGCGGACGGGCCCCGACTTCGAGAAGAAGGACTACTACTACGCGAACGACCAGCCGCCCGCAACACTGTGGTACCACGATCATTCGCTCGGCATCACGCGACTGAATGTCTACGCCGGCCTCGCGGGGTTCTATCTGATCCGGAACGACCACGAACGAGAGCTCGATCTTCCGACGGGCGACAACGAAATCCCACTCGTGTTGCAGGACCGGAGTTTCAACGAGGACGGCTCGTTATACTACCCGACGGACGTCCCAGCGACAGAAGAGGATGAAAACGATTCACATCCCGACCCAAGCATCGTTCCGCAGTTCTACGGTGACACGTCGACGGTCAACGGGAAGGCGTGGCCCCGACTGTCCGTCGATCCCGAACAGTATCGGTTCCGCCTGCTCAACGGGGCCAACAGCCGATACTACAACCTCAAGCTGCTCGAATACGACGATGAATCGGGCGACACGGGTGAGGCGGGGCCGCCGTTCGTCCAGATCGGGAACGACGGCGGGCTCCTCTCGAAACCGGTCGAGACCGCTGACCGTCTCGAACTCGGATCGAGTCAGCGCGCGGATGTCGTCGTCGACTTCAGCGAGTACGCGGGCGAGACCCTGCTCCTGCATAATAACGCCCCGGCGAAGTATCGCGGGACGAGCGGAATCGGGCCGGAGGACTCCGAACCCCTCCCGGAGGTCATGCTTATCGACGTGGCAGCCGCGGAGAGCGAGCAGGAGCCAACGCAACTCCCAGACGAACTGACGCAGGTCCCCGAGATTCCGATCGAATCCGTCGACACCGAACGCTTCCTCACGCTCGCCCGACAAACGGACGAGTACGATCGGCCCCTCTACGCACTCGGGACTCGCAACGAAAAGATCGGGTACGAACTCACGGACCCGGTCACCGAGACCCCGACGCTTGGGGACACCGAGATCTGGAGTCTCGCCAACTTCACGGGGATGTCCCACCCGATACACCTCCACCTCGTTCACTTCCAGGTGTTGGGACGGCAGTCGGCTGCTGATTACGATCCCGCCGAAGACGACATCGATCTGGACGCGCTCGATGCCCCCGAGTCGTACGAACTCGGGTGGAACGACGTGGTCACCGTCGACCCAGGTAATGTGGTACACGTGATCGCACACTTCGGGGAGTTCAAGGGGCTGTTCTCCGATCAGACAGGCGATTACATGTGGCATTGTCACATGATCGAACACGAGGACCACGACATGATGCGACCGTTCAAGGTTCGATCGCCCGATGACGAGGGTGGAAGCGAGTAGTCGTCGACGGGGGGCGTTCTGACGGGAACATGTTCGTCCCAACCCTATTACCGCTCCGTGCCGCAGGTTGAGTCGCATGAATTTAGGCCAACCTAAAAACCATCGAGCGGGCAAATCGTCCATCGCCGGCGCCCGAGCGGCGGTCCGGACAAACGACCGCGGCGCCTGCCGAACGGGTGATCCGGTATGACGGCCGTTGACTTCGACGCGGAACGGACGTACGACGACGAGAAGTTCTCGACAGTCGAAGTATTTCGGAGCGAACAGATGAAAGTCGTCTGCGGCTATTTCGAACCGGGACAGTTTATCCCGGTTCACGCTCCATCAAGTGACGTGGTGATCGATGTCCGTTCCGGCACCGGGCTCATCCGCGACGGGGATGCGGAACACCGCGTCGAACCAGGAGATGTCGTGACCGTCGGAGCGGACACCGACCGCGGTGTCAAGGCCGACGACGACTCGCGGCTCGAAGCGCTGCTCGTCACCGCTCCACCGCCGACCGACGCCGAACACGAACCGGTCCGCCGAGGACTCCGAACCGACGAATTCGATCCGACCGATACATGACGACGATACACACCCTCAACGAACTGGACGGACAGCCCCACGCCAACGTCTTCCCCGACGCTGAACCGAAGACGATCAGACTCACTCTCGACGCGGGCGGCGAAGTCGCTCCTCACTCGCATCCCGACCGCAAAATCGTGTTCCATCTCATCGAGGGGGCGATCGAGTTGGAACTCGACGGCGAGACACATGAGCTGTCGGCAGGCGACGTGGCTTGCTTCGACGGGGACCAAGAGATCGCTCCCCATGCCGTCGAGGATAGCACTGCACTAATCGTCTTGGCGTCTCGGTCAGACGAGTAGCCAGAGGAGAGTGGTACTGCCTCTGTACACGGAAGACTACCTCTGGTGAAACCTCGGTCTTCAGACGCACTATGGTAAGGAACTACCGGTCGCTGAAGACTGCAACCTTGGTCTCAGAGGGAAAATGCGTCGCGTCTGCCTCTAGATCGCCAAGGCAGAACGCTTGCTCCAGTATCTCAACTACATCTGATCCGTGATGCTATGGAACTTTCCCCGAGCAGAGACACCTAACTTCCGCTGAAATCTCCACTTTTCGAACTTATACTAGAGGCGCGACGAAGAACACTTTATTCCGCTGTCTGCGACTACTCCGGTGCTACAACATCTTCACACACTGGACACTCGGCCCACACGCCCTTGGTGCCGTCGTCCTTCTCATATTCAACAAGAATCCACGCCTCCGAGATGTCCTCACCACATTCCGGGCAATGACCGAGAGATGATTCGTCAGCGGTCATGGAAAGGGATGGAAGAGGCGTGTGACAGTATTCCTTCCAAACAATTGTCAATCGGCCTTGAACGTAAGCCTTTGGCGGCTACTCGGGTCGAACGCACCGAATTTCTAGGGAATACAGATCACCAGTAGGATTAACTCACAACCACCAGAACTCTGGATCCCATGAGTGTCCGCACAGTACTTACACGGCTACTACTCGGTGACAAGACTGAGGTAGTCGTGGAGAGCCGCCAGTGCGGTGAGAATCTTTCATCGGGGGCAGATGAGTGTCCCACATGTGGGTCGGATGAAATAGAGCGCCTCCAGATTTGAGTAGACTACCGCGGTTGGGATACATCGGTTAATGTCGTCAATCAGGAGAATTTGCGTGGCTGCGAGACTCTTCTCGAAACCGTTTCCACCAGTGACGTGAATGGACAAACGTGACGTACCTCCGTTTGATCCTAGTTTACCTGAATTGAGCCGCTAAGGCCCCTTCCTCAACGAGCGACCGGAGGGAGCGAGTAGGGAGGGGATACAGCGCCGCACGATTCTCAGACACGTTCGACGCTCGGACCACAGGGCCACCGCCACATTTATGTTGAAATTAAGTGTAAACACAGGCGATGGATAAACACGAAATCGAAGGCCACGAAGTCATCGACGGGACGGCCAAAGCCACCGGCAACGGCGCTCACGTCCTTGTCCCGAAACGATGGCGTGGCGCGGACGTGAAAGTCGTCAGAACTACCGACCCCGACGAGTAGCACCACCCGATGAACTACAACTACAGGTATCGACTTCGACCGTCCGACGCCCTCGAAGAACAGTTAGCGTGGACTGTCGATACCTGTAGACAGGTCTACAACCACTTCCTCCACCGCCTGAATCGGAACGACGACACCTCGTCGTACTCTGAACAGAAACTCCTGCCGAGTCTCAAGAAGTGGTGGAGCGACCTAAAAACCGTTCACTCGAAGGTGCTACAGAAGGTCGTTCAGCGGTTGTACGACAACCTCTCGACACTCCAGGGCCGGAAAGAGAACGGCTACCGCGTTGGGACGCTCAAGTGGAAAGTACCGGGTGAGTACCGCAGTTTCACCTACAGTCAATCCGGCTTCAAGCTCAAGAACACGAGCGGTCGGACCCGACTGTGGCTCTCGAAGCTCGGAGAAATCCCCATCACCTTCCACCGCGACCTCCCCGACGACGCCGAAATCAAGACCGTCACCGTCAAACGCGAACCGACCGGTAAGTGGTACGCCATCCTCGGTGTCGAAACCCCAAACAACCCACCGGAGAAGCCGGAGAATCCCGAGAAGTGCGTTGGCATCGACGTGGGGATTCTCAAGTACGCCCACGACACGGACGGAACCGCCGTCGAATCTCTCGACCTGTCCGCCGAGCGGGAGCGGTTGGAACGCGCCCAACGCAACCTCTCGCGGAAACAGCACCGGTCTGCGAATTGGGAGAAACAGCGCCGAGTTGTGGCCGAACGCTACGCCGAGTTGAAGAACAAGCGCCGCGACTTTCTTCACAAACTCTCGAACTACTATGCCCGCGAATACGACCTCGTGGCCGTAGAGGATTTGGACGCAAAGGGGTTGGTCGAGCTACCGGGCAACTCTCGGAACCGCGCAGGTGCAGCGTGGGGGACGTTCCTGCGGATGCTGGAGTACAAGTGTAAACGCGAAGGGACACACTTCGTCGCTGTGAACCCGAGAGGGACGACGAAAGAGTGCGCGTCCTGCGGCGTTTCAACCGAGAAGCCGTTGTGGATCCGGGAACACTCGTGCCCGGCGTGTGGGTTTGAAGCGGATAGGGACGCGAACGCGGCGTGGAACATTCTTTCTCGCGGTATCAGGAAGCGGTTAGGAGCGGGACGCTCCGAATCAACGCCTGTGGAGACTGCGCTCCCTGTGGATACCTCGGTATCTGCAAAGTGCGTCGTTGAAACAGGAAGCCCCACCCTCAAGGAGCGAACGGCGTCAGCCGTGAGCGAGTAGGGTGGGGTAGTTCACTAGAAGTACCCCGTTTAGATAAGACGATTTGATACGGCCGAGTTGACCGAGAAGATCATGTCGATCGTGCCCTGAACACACTCGCGATGAGGTACGCGTACCCGAACGCACCAAAGAGCGTGAGCCAACGGCCGAGAGTGATCGCTTGTGTCGAAAGAGACGCCGTCGAGGAATTGAAGACGGCGATCACAGCGGCACCGAGGATCTCAATCCCGAGTCCGCAAGCGAGCGCAGCGATCGCTACGCTCGCGGAACGGTTCGACGACCCGGGAAACGCGCCCAGCCGCGGCGGATAGAACTGAAACGATGTTCCGACGATCATCAGGCCGAGAAAGCCGAGCAGGTTGACTCGGAGGTGGGTCTCGATCAACGCCGGAGACGTTCCGCCGACTGCGAAGAGACCGCCGAAAAGGACGCCGATGACGCCGAACGTCGCGCTTGGGAGAAGGGCGTACAATCCGATTCGGCGTTTGTCGGACTGGAACCACATTCCGAAGACGACGAGCGCGAAGCCGACCATCGCGATCACCATCAGAGCGGCACCGAGTGGGAGCAATCGTTCGTCGACGAACCCGCCGGCGATGATCCCGGGGGCAGTCGCGGCAACGGGTAGGACAAGGGCGGCCGACGATCGGGTCGGATGTGCGCCGAGGAACCGCGGAAGCAGTCGAAAGCCGAGCGTGACCACGAGCAACGTCGCAGCCCCGGCGGCCAAGAGATGCGTTGCGGCAGCCTGGACGCCGATCAGCGGCGGGAGTTCGCTGGCCTGTCCGGCGACGTTCTCGTAGCTACCGGCGAGGAGATACAGGAGAACGATCGGGACGAAGCGATTCGCGAATCGGTCGAGCGGCCGTCGGTCGGCGTTGTGATCCCCGGTTCCAGTCGTCCCGCGTCGGAGTGGTCCGGCGATCGTCAGTACGATTGATCCGACGAACACGGCGACGCCGACCGCCCAGAGCACACCGCCGAGAACGCCGAGGTCGACACGGAAGCGACGAACGAGAAGCGGGTCGAGCGCGAAACACGCAGTCCCCATAACGATGAAGGGAAACTGGACCATCGGGGCGTGTTCGAAGACGAGATCAGCGTCGAAGTACGCCGGCACGAGGGCGTAGGATTTGCCGAAGATGACGTGGAACACGAACCCGAACACGCCCAACGCCACCGTCGTGCGTCGCGGGAGGCCAGCAACAGTGGCAACCTGCCAACAACAGAGTGCGATCACCCCGATGAGAACGTATCGACGCGACCAGCGTGAGATTTCAGCGGCCATGGTTCACTTCTGCTATTCTCGAGGTACTTGATCTGTTCTGTCAATTGCCCGTTACTCGTCGGCAACCGATTTTGTCCGAACGTAGTATGGCCCATCCCAATTTCGGACCCACTCCGGAGCAGCAGGGTGCGATTGTAACTGATTCGCCTCGTACGATTCGTCCGGGAACACAGTTCCCTCCTCGTCAGTTCCGTCCTCCCAGGGTATTTCGAACGTTACTGGTTCCCGATTTTTGGCGGGAGTCAGTTGTTTGTCTGCCCCATCGTCTAGGTGGTACGGTCCGTCGACCCATTCTTGTGGATTGAATGTGACTGCTATATCTGATTTTGTATTTGTCATGGTAATCGATATTCCGGTGTGTTCTCATATTCTCGCAGAAAGACCGAAAAGGGATAGGATGACTCTCACTCCGTGGGATACGAAGCGGCACTCATCTCCAAATCCACGTGAGAGTCTCCGTTCGCCTCCGATCTGACGAACCGATATCCACTGAGATCGGGGTACGAAGACGAATCCATTTCCCCGGTGACAGCGAATGGTGAATATGGCACAGGCTCGACTCAACGTTGATCTCCCAGACGGACCGTGGGTCGGTGAGGTCTCTCGGGACTTCCCGGAAGCACGGATTCAGGTACTCAGTGCGACCCCCGGAGACGGTGCGGGGTTCGCGCTCGTGAAGATCACCGCTGACGATATTGATGAAATTCTGGACGCGATAACGGTCCACGACACGATCGAGGAAGTCTCGGTAATGGCGTTGAGTGACGGGGTTGCCACCGTCCAAGTCGAGGCACATGCACCGCTGTTGATGGCGGCTGCACGGCAGGCCGGCATCCCGATCGAGATGCCCGTTGAGATCGAGAACGGAGTGGCCCGAATCGACGTCACCGGCGCCCACGAGCGCATCGCCGACTTCGGGAAGATGCTTCGAGGCGTCGGTGCGGAGTTCGATGTCGAGTACGTTCAACAGCGGCTGAACCCGGCTGAATCGCTCACCGAGCGGCAGCGAGAGCTGTTGTTCGAGGCGGTCGAACGCGGTTACTACGACGTGCCACGCACCTGTACGTTGACAGAGGTCGCCGAACACGTCGGGATCGCGAAATCCACGTGCAGCGAGACACTCCAACGCGTGGAACGAACGATCGTCCGGGAGTTCGTCGACGATCTCCCTCGAAATCCGCTCGAATTCGATCCCGGCACAGACACCGATACGTAGAGCGTCGGTCTCAACGATTCGTGACGAATGGGAGGTCGTCGGGATTGCACCCGTGACCCCCGACCTGGCTCTCCGCAAAGCGGAACGTAGCGAACATGTTCGCACAGACATGGAGGCGTGTCCGTCTCATACATATTCTCATGTCCACACGGAACCAGCAATCAGACCGCGAACGTACCACGGCTGCCTCCGAAACCAACGAGTTGGCACCCTCATTTCTCGATGAGGAGCATGATGCGTCGTGGTCCGCAAACCTCGAACAGGAACGGTACGCTGACGATCGAGAGACGCTAATCGAGCACGCCCTTGCGGCGATCAATCAGACGGAACCTGACTACCACGTCAACCTCGTCACGCATCCGAACCACGGCACTCCCGAGGAGTACCTTGAGGCGCCGATCCACGACCACTACCCGGACGCAGAGACCAGCGTCGTCGATCAGTGCGGTTGTGGCGGCTACGTGTATCGCGTCCAGCAGTGAGTTGTGAAAAAAGCTCCTCAGAAAGACCTCTCGACTTACATGCGTTTACTGGGCCACGACATCCGGCTTGAGCGCACCGACTTCATCGAGGATCGCGTCGACGTCGTCCTCGGTGACACCGTTCTCTCTGAGCGCTTCGGCGAGGTATGTCGCAACGCGACCGAAGGCTTCCCCGGTGATTCCCATTCCCTCGTGAGCAGCCTGCATATCGGCGCCGTCGTATGATACCGGGCCGCCTGCTACGGCACTTATGAATTGTACTTGGTGAGCGTACAGCGCATCACGGTCGATATCTTCGAAATACGGCTGAAGAAGTGAATCTGAGAAGACACGATCATAAAAATCGGCCACGACAGATTCGACAGCTTCATTTCCGCCGATCCTTGCGTAGATTGTTTGCGTTTTCGCCACTACTGTCACTTAATATCTCAAGAATAAGACTGCTCCGAAAGAACATGTTCGGTGAATGTCTTCCGGGATGTGGTTAGGTGTGATCTCGTAACGGTACCCATTTACCATCCGCCCGGCCAAAATCCGACAATACGGTGGGATCGACCCCCACTTTGAGCGACTGAAATGACCAATTCATCCGGAATCGACGACCGGTCTACCTCTGTTAACAGGGAGACACTCGCTGCCTCTCTCGGTAGCGCTCTCAAGATACTCGACCCGGCATACTTCGGATTCGTCATGTCGACTGGGATCGTCTCAATTTCCTTCTTCGAGCTGGGTATCACAATTATCGCGCGGCCGCTAGCGGTGTTCAACGTCGCCTGTTACGCGTTGTTGCTTGCGCTGTTCGCAGTTCGAGCTGCGGCCTTTCCCAAACGCACGCTCGCCGATCTACGGAACCGAGACCGACACTGGGGCACGCTGACCTTCATTGTTGCCACGAATACCATCGGGGTTCAGTTTCTGCTGTTCTTCGATATTGTCGCGGTGGCGGCCGCGATGTGGGGCGTGACCGTCGTCGCCACGCCACTGCTGCTGTACTACCTGTTTGTAACCGAGATCATCGGCACGGGAAAGGCGGGTGTGAGCGAGCGGATCGACGGCGCCTTCTTGCTCGTGATCGTCTGCATGCAGTCGCTCGCAGTCCTCGGCGGGTTGCTTGCTGAACCGCTGGCAGGGTACGGAAACGTAGTCGTCCTGTTGAGCATGAGCTACTTCGGCTCTGGGTATGTCCTCTACTTCGTCGTCGTTACTGTCGTCAGCTATCGACTCCTCGATGGCCCCATCCGCCCGGACGATTGGACCGGCCCGTATTGGATCACGATGGGCGCGGCGGCGATCACGACGCTCGCGGGGACGACGCTCGGCCCGGGGCTGGTGGCGTTTCAAGGCTGGGAACCGTATGCACCAGTGATAGTCGGCGTAACGTTCCTCGCGTGGGCGATCGCCTCTTGGTGGATCCCCCTGCTGCTCGCGATTGACGTCTGGAAGTTCCTCACCGATGGGGTCGACGGCCGACCGCCAATTTGGGTGATTGTGGCCCCGTGGTTGCGGCTCGGATTCGGTAGGGGGGTTCACACGTACTCGCCGACTGCGTGGGGGCGGGTGTTCCCGATGGGGATGTACACGGCGTGTACGCTGAATCTCGCCGGGATTGGAACCTTCGGACTGCTTTCCGTCGTGCCTGTGTACTGGAGTTGGTTTGCGCTGGTGGTGTGGGCGCTGACGCTTGTCGGAATGGCACGGGCACTCGGACGGGTGTTTTTCAGCATCGATCCGACGGAGGAACCGGCTCGGGAGTCCGTGTGACGGACGCTATCTCGGGTAGAAGAGAGCGGTCACCCGATGGTCTCGTAGCGTTTTCGCCGGCTGGAAATAGTAAGGCTAAGACCTCGTCATCAGGGCGGAGAGAAGATAACTCTACGTGAATGGCACCCTTCATGCCGACCACCTCATGCGGTGTACAGACGTACGTATAGGTGCCAGACCATTCGTCTTTAGTTAAGCTTGAGAGTGATACAATTCTCAAAAGTATGCTTGTCAGTATTAGAGGCGGGAGAAGATACAGATGAGACACCAGTACTGGCGAGATCGAGCGATAAGTAACCATCACAAACGCCCTTCTATTGCCGTAGCTGGTGTGGCTAGGCCGTATTTGGGCGAAAACCACGGCTACCGAGTATTACTGATAGTATTAACTAAAGACGGATGGGGTGTCAGTTTGCGTGATCGATGTACTGGTTTTCCCACTCTACTCGGGCCTCGATCTCTCGAGTTCCTCGACGAGTGGTGGTATACTCGTTAGTTCGTCGATCACGCTGACTTTTTTCGACCAGCCCCTTCTCGACAAGTGTGTCGAGATTTGGATACAGCCGCCCGTGATGGATCTCTTTTTCGTAGTAGTCTTCGAGTTCGTCTTTGATTGCGAGCCCGTGTGGGTCCTCAAGCCCGGCAATAACATACAGGAGATCGCGCTGAAAGCCAGTGAGATCGTACATCGTTCGCGTCTCGAGTTATATTCATGAAATACTATCGATTTCTGGTATATCGGAAGTAACGAACCATCTGGGGAAGATCTGTTGTGTTTGGTACAGGCGTGAACTAGCGATAAGAGAGAGAGAAGAGTCTGATAGACAACAGACGTACCAACTCGTCACGAGCGTGGTGGAATCCGAATTTCGTCACCAACCTCATACAGATACCCCTTCAGGAGTAGCTGTTTGATTATATCGCGTCCGTCGGCAGGCTTGATTCCGTGATCTTCGAGGTATGTGATAGCTATCTCACGCGTAAGCGGGTTGGTATCGCCCAGTTCTTCGAGATATGCCTCAAGATGATTGAGGACATTTTCTTCAGCTGGTGCGATGGGCCGCCGCGAATTCGCCATTGCCAGTACCTATGAAACGCAGATAGTAGGACATTGGGATCATCGCCAGACCCCCACCTCCACACCGGTTTTCCAGTGTTCTCACTAGATTTCACGACTCTGTAATTTCGGTACACGGTGGCGGATTTCACGGGTATCGGACGCTCCGGCGAAGGTTATAAATGGTGTCTTTCAGCAGCATTTCGCGGAACTTTAGTGACGGTGTCGCGTTGGTAGCGGGTGCGGGGTCGGGGATCGGCAGAGCGACTGCGGAGCGATTCGCCGACGAGGGAGCCGATGTCGTTGTCGTGGATATCGACGACGAGGCTGGCGGAGAGACAGTCAGCCGCATCGAAAACGACGGCGGGAACGCAACGTTCGTCCGCACTGATGTCAGCGACTCCACTGAGGTCAAGGCGATGATTGAGCGTGCGCTTGAAGAGTATGGCCGCCTCGATTTCGCAGTGAACAACGTCGCCACCGGAGCCGATCCCGCGCCAGTAACCGACATCTCCGAGCAGGATTGGGACCGCGTCACCAGCATCTCCCAGAAAGGCGTGTGGCTCGGGCTGAAACATGAGATACCGGCTCTTCTGGACTCCGGTGGCGGGGCTATCGTCAACACTGCCTCACACGCCGGGATACGGGGCAGTCCCGGTCGGACGCCCTACAGCGCGAGCAAACACGGCGTTGTCGGGCTCACGCGGTCGGTCACGCTCGAATTCGCCGCAGACGGTATCAGAGTTAATGCAGTCTGTCCGACAATCGTTAACACACGTGCCCTCCAGTCGATGTCTCCCGAGGAGCAGGATGAAGTCACCGCCGGCGTGCCGATGGGTCGACCGGCCGATCCCGCCGAAGTGGCGAGCGTGATCGTGTGGCTCTGCTCGGACGACGCTTCGTTCGTCACTGGGCACGCGCTTCCCGTCGATGGTGGCCAGACGCAGCGGTGAGTGACGGATCCAGCCGGTCACGAGAGTCGGTACTGTCCGTCGTGCAACTGTTTGAACTCGTCGAGGAGATCCGGCGGAGGGCTAACTGAGGGGTAGTTTTCGTCGGTTGTTGTTCTAAACCAGCAGGGTGGTCGTCGAACCACACCTACGAGCATGCCTCCGGGGAAACATCTACGAAATCACGCTGCAGCGCCGCAACGTACGTCTCCTCAAGGAGCTCAGTCATGGTGATAATTTCTTCCCGGACGTCCGATGCCCAGTGTAGTCACACTCCGTGGTGAATTGCTTGGATGTCAAACCACGTGGCTTTCACCTACACCGTTTGTAATAATCTGCGTCTTTGGGCTTGTGAACATAATTGGCTCACCGTGAACGTCCTCCGGTTCTGATTCAGGGCGACCACTCCCCCATAGCGGATGACTTACGGGGAGCGCTCACCGAAAGAGTAATAGAGCGAATGGAATGGATACGGAAACTCCGGAACTCGCCAGCAACAGCCGTGATTTTCGCGAGTACGCTCGTCGCTGTCATGGGTGTCTCACTCATCAGCCCTGTACTCCCAGCGGTCCAGGAGGCATGGAACATTTCGGAGGCACAGGCCAGCCTCTTGCTGTCGGCGTTCACGCTCCCCGGGATCTTTCTCACTCTCCCGATTGGACTGCTAACTGACCGCATCGGTCGAAAACCGATTCTAATCCCGGCGCTTATTGTCTTCGGACTCAGTGGGGGCGGTATCATCTTCATTTCCGACTTCACCCTGATCTTGGTCCTGCGAGCCATCCAAGGGGCGGCGAGTAGTGCGATTGCGATGCTCACGGTCACGCTCCTCGGCGACCTCTATTCCGGTGAACAACGACGAGTGCTAATTGGGACCAACGCGGCGATTCTCGCGGTGGGTGCTGCTGGCTATCCGTTACTCGGCGGTGCGCTGGCGACAGTCGCTTGGTCGGCTCCCTTCGCGTGTTTTCTCCTCGCGCTGCTCGTCGCTGTACCCGGCATAACCTTGCTCGAGGAGCCACAGCGCGACGAGAACAATACGAATTCGAGTATCCGTGCATTCCTCACCGGACCCACATCGATGACCCCCTTCGTCGTGCTCTATCTCGCTATCTTCGGTATTTTCGTCATCCTCTACGGCGCGCAACTCACCGCCGTTCCATTCCTGCTCGCCAACGAATATCACCTCTCATCAGCGAGTATCGGCCTTCTCGTGGGATTACCCGCGGTTACGATGGGAGCGACAGCAATGCAAGGTGATCGCGTGCTTCGGTCGCTCACGAGCTTCCAATCGATCGCGCTCGGATTCGTGAGTTACGGGATCGGACTCGTCGGCGTCGCCGTCGCAGACTCTATATACGTAGTTGCTGGTGCACTCCTTCTATTCGGACTTGGTCAAGGACTTGCAGAGCCGATTACGGATACGGCACTCAACGAACGAGCACCGGACGAATTCCGCGGGAGCATTATGAGTATTCGGACAAGTGTTCTCAGACTCGGCACGACGGTCGGTCCGCCGCTTAGTGTCGGGGCTGCAGCACTGTTCGGCTATCGTCAAACCCTGTTAGTGTCTGGTGCCGCTGCCTTCTTGATCGGAGTAACGTGGTTTACGGTGAGACGTCAGTGAACACTCAAAGTCAGCTAACAGATTGGAGACGGAATGTGTTCATTGGTGGGTATCCAGAATTCGACGTACGGTGACCTCGGCAAGCTGTGTGAACCCCACTGTATCCGGCATAACATCAACAGCGATCCCATGCTTGTCGACAGCACGTTTTGTTGTGCTCCTATCGCTCCAACAATCGTCTCCTCTAGCTCGCGTTGGAGTGCAGCGACAGCGTCACGTTCAGTCGCAATTTGAACGAAGTGCTCTATCGTCTTTGGCGAGGTGAACAGTATACCGTCCAGCTTACCGTCTACCGCAAGTGAAACCGACTGTCCCGCAGTCTCCGGTCGTTTCAGGCGATATAAGGCTGTTTCGCTGACAATTCCACCAGCTGCTTCCAGTCCTTCAACAAGTACTTCGCTGCCGTGTGCACTCCGAGCAAGTTCAACGGTTTGGCCCTCGACTTCAGTAGATAACTCGTCGACGAGTCCTGTGGATGTGAACGTCGATGGAACGATATCGACTGAATAGCCCCGATTGCATAATGCGGTTGCAGTCTGATCTCCGACAGCACAAACAGTGGTGCCTCGTTGTTTCCATCCCGCTGTCGCAGCTAGATCGACACCGGTCTCGCTTGTGAAGATACAGTAGTCCGCATGTTGGGGGAACCTGACCGGTCGGTGTGATTGCCAGCATTGGGTCTGGAATCGGGGATACATCGAGTGACTGGAGATACTCGACCGCCTCAACGATACGGCTGTCGTCGGGTCGGAGAACAGCCACCGTCGGCTGGGACATATTGAACAGTTAGCTGATGCTGGACTTGTGTGTATCGAGAATCGGCGACCCGTCTCGAACGATTCAAACCGGCATCCTGCTAATTGCCGGTATGGACGAGGAGTCTCACGACCACGTTGTTCCGGGAAGTGCTGAAGAGTTGACCACGCCAGACGTGCAGGGCTACGACTTCCGTGGCGAATTCGATTTTCAGGAGATGCTGGAAGCGTATGCAACGACGGGCTTTCAGGCGACGCAACTCGCAGAGGCCATCGACATCGCCGAGCAAATGCAAGACGCCGATGCCACGATCTATCTCACATGCACGTCGAATATCATTTCGTCGGGATTGCGTGAAGTCGTCGCCTACCTCGTTCGTGAAGGGTACGTCGACGTGCTTATCACGACCGCGGGATCGCTGGCGGAGGATGTTATCAAAACGGCGAAGCCGTTCAAAATGGGAGAGTGGGATGCGGATGAAGCAGTTCTCCGGGAACAGGGAATCAACCGTCTTGGGAATCTGTTCGTCCCTTCCAACCGTTACGTTTGGTTGGAGGAGTACCTATACGACTTCTTCGAGGAGTTCTTCGCTGAGGAAAAGGTTCGGACGCCGACATCGTTTGCCCGAGAGTTAGGGGAGACACTCGACGATCAGGATTCGGTTCTGAAACAAGCAGCGGACAATGATGTTCCCGTCTACTGTCCGGCACTGACGGATTCCGAGGTTGGGAATTTTCTCTACTATTACCGACAGGGGTACGATTCGGAGGTCGGAATCGAGATTCTCGACGATTACGACTCGCTCATTGAGGACGGAATGCTCGCCGATACGACGGGTCTGATCGCAGTTGGAGGTGGCGTGCCGAAACACCACGCGATTATGACGAACTTGTTCCGCGGTGGGGCCGATTACGTCGTCTATATCTCGACCGGTATGGAAGGGGATGGGTCACTCTCTGGCGCACCCCCGAACGAGGCAGTATCGTGGGGGAAGATCAAAGATGATGACCGGACAAATTATACGCAGGTCGAAGCAGAGGCGACGCTCGTCTTCCCACTGCTCGTGGCGGGTGCTTTCAGCGAGTAGAGATGATACACCCGAACATGAACCACGCAGCCGGCTTGTTGCGTGATCAGTCACGAGACGGATGGGACTTACCAGTATCCTGTACAGTGAACCGACCGGCCATCGGTAGCAAGCCCCTGTGTCTGGATCCACTTGAGCAGTTCTTGAGAACAATATAATAAGGTGGTGGTGCGCCTGTAGGCCGAGCGTCTAACGTGTTTGATACTTGTGCGGCGCTGAATCCTTCCCTACTCGCTCGCTCCACTTGCTCGTTGAGGAAGGGGCCTTAGCGCCTCAATTCAAGTAACCAATTTCTTCCGTATTTCAAACTATTTATTGTTTTTATAGAAGATTACTTACTATCTCAGTGAAATATGCTTGGACGGCTCCGAATGTGACTCGCATGGTAGCGGCCCCAAATCCAAGAGCGATGAAACTCACCACGACAACGAGATCAGCCTTCGAATCGTTGGGACTAAGCAAGAGCGTGAGCGCCACAAGCGTCCCCGACATCGTACTGATGAAGAGCCCTGTTAGAAATGACAAACTCGTGAAAAATGGATCAGTGAAACCCATAACGGAGTACGTTGGTTCATAGATTCCGACGTAAGATAAACTGAAGCCGATGACGACGTATCCGATAAAGCAGATAGTGATGAGGATAGTCCCGGGGCTAACGAGTTGATACAGTCCAAACAGTCCCCGTTCAAACGGGGTAGTTGGCTGTCGGATCCGTCTGAGTGGGCGATAGTCCATCTCCCTACGGCCAGAGCCCCCGTACCTCGTGGGATTCAGCGATCCGTGAGAGCGCAACAATATAGGCTGCATCACGCCACGTGACATCGCGGTGCTCGTATTCGTCTGTGACTGCCTGCCAAGCGGCTTGCATCTCCGTTTCGAGTTCGTCGTTCACCCGTTCGAGCGACCACGATCGGCGATTGATATCCTGGAGCCACTCGAAGTAGCTCACCGTGACTCCGCCAGCATTAGCGAGAATATCGGGGATAACTGCAATGTCTCGCTCTGCGAGAATCGCACTCGCCGTCGAAGTGGTGGGACCGTTTGCGCCTTCAACGACGAGGTCAGCGGCGATCGCACTCGCATTTGCTTCGGTGATCACGTTTCCGAGAGCGGCAGGGATGAGTACGTCAACATCGAGTGTGAGCAACTCATCGTTTGAGATCACGTCGTCTGCGTATTTCGTGACGGCTTCAGGCTCCTCGTCGTGTGACGGGACGGTCGCCGTCTCGATCCCGTCTGGGTCGTACATTGCGCCGTTCACGTCACTGATTGCGACGACCATTGCTCCCCACTCATCAAGCAGCCGGGCGGCGTTCGCACCGACACTCCCGTAGCCCTGGATTGCGACCGTTGTTCCCTCGAGATCGCTCCCATAATATTCGCAGGCCTGCTTGGTGATGATCGCGACACTCCGTCCAGGCGCTTCCTCACGACCTTCACTCCCCCCGATGACTGGTGGCTTCCCGGTGACGACTCCCGGTATCGTTTCACCTTCCTGCATCGAGTACGCGTCCATCAGCCACGCCATCGTCTGTGGATCAGTACCCATATCCGGCGCGGGAATATCGCGATTCGGTCCGATAACATCGCGAATTTCCTGGGCAAACCGACGAGTGAGTCGCTCTTTTTCTCCCGAACTCAACTCTTTCGGGTTGACTGCGACGCCACCCTTGGCACCCCCGAACGGGAGATCCATAACAGCGCACTTCCAGGTCATCCACATGCCGAGTCCGACACACTCGTCTCTACTCACCTCGGGGTGATACCGGAGCCCTCCTTTAAACGGGCCTCTGACACTGTCGTGTTGAGCTCGGTAGCCGGTGAACACATCGACCGTACCGTCATCGCGTTCGACTGGGACTGTTACTTCGTGGACTTTCTTCGGATATCTGAGCCGTTCGACGATACTGGGGTCGATATCCAAGTGACTGGCAGCATGATCCAACTGACGGCGGGCGGTCTCGAGTGCCGACTCAGGCTCGATTGGTTCTGCCGCCTCGTCGTCCGATCCGTTGTGGGTGCTCTCAGATTTTGATGCCATAATTATTCAAGTGACATTCGCCGGTTTCGCATCGGGCCGCCACAGTCGGGACATTGGCCTGGGCTGTCTTCTGCGATGATGATGCTGCCACACTCGAAGCACTCGTACGGGGTTTTTTCGTCTGATTCAGGGTCGACATCTATCATAGTGGGTTCACGAGTGCCAGCCGGTAATATAGGGCACTCTATGTACGTGTAATAAGTGTATAAGGGAATATTCAGCTGTTAACCACCAAACACCCTCTGAAATTTGGAGTTAGTTATTGAACTCTTCGATTCCCGAAATTGAGATATTGTGCTCCTCGAAGAGCGTTTCGAACAGTTTGCGCTGGACAGTCCGAGAGTGTTTATAAAATGCTGGAGGGGAGATTCCGAGTGTCTCCGCAACATCTTCGCCTGTGTTCTCGCGTGGTGACTCGAAGAACCCGCTGTAGTATGCCGTCTGGATCACCTCGAGTTGCCGTGAGGTCAGTTTCTCGAGGAACTTCGAGTACAAGTCGCGTTCCATGGACTGATCCAGCGTCTGCTTCGAACGGAGTTCGACGGTGGAGAACGTCTCTCGGACGAGTTGGGTGATGGTCCGGACATCGATACTGTCCGGAATATCGATGACGAGGCTTGTGGATGTCGGGTCGGCGGTTGCCTCGTGGAAGACAGCACCATGATCGGCCAGCTCGAGAGCGAGAAACGGTTGGGTAAGCCGCAACCGGAGCACACTCCCCTCACCATCCGTACTAATCTGTTGTACGTCGTCAATCCCGACCAACTGCGAGGCGGCGTCTACAACGTCAGTTACTGCTCCGTCGTCGACAGTCACAAACACGTAACTTCCCTCTGTGGATTGTTGGACTCCACCTCGATACGAGAGTGTACACGCTGCGTCTCGAGCGAGCCGTGAAAGGATAAACGCAGGATCATCGATGCCGAATTCGACCCGCGTCACCGATGTCGTGAGCAGTGCATTCTTTCGTTCAATAGCACTGAGCGCAGACGCGATAGTTTCGCCGAGTTCAGCGAGGACAGCCTTCGTCGTGTCGTCGAACGCGTCCTGGGTCGGTGCGTAGACAGTCAACACGCCGTGCGTAAGGTCGTTGTACACGAGAGGGATGCTCAATACAGAGAGGTAGTCACGAGCCAGTGCGGCCTTCCGCCACGGCTCGTCGCGGAGACCAGCGGCGACGTTCGTCACTATCGTCACGTCGCCAGTGGCCGCGGTTTGCCCGGCTGGCTCCCCAGCTGATGCGTCGATAGCGAATGCTTGGCTATCCAGATATCCCTGTTCGCTGCCTGCCCAAGCCCGTGGTTCGACGGAGTCAGTTATCCGGTCAATCGTCCCGATCCAGGCGAATTGGAATCGGTTCTCGCCGGTCAACAGCTCACAGACAGTATGGTCGATTTCCTCCCGTGTTTCCGCTTGCACGAGAGCTTGATCGATCTCCCGGATTGTCTCGTTGATCCGATTCAGCTCGGTCAGCTGTTCGTTTTGTTCCTGTAGTGTGCGATCTTGCTTTCGAAGTCGGGACTCGCGTGTGACGCGGTCAAGGGCTGCCTCGGCGGTTGCAGCGAGAAGATCAGCCAGTTCCCGGGTTACGTCGTCGAAGACGCCGACTCGGTCCGAGCCAGCGACGAACACGCCGTGGTTACCGAGTGGAATGTAGGCTGTACTGCGGAGGTCAGTCACCCGGTTTTCGAGCCGGTCTGCCTCATGAACATCGTCAAAAAACAGCGCTTCGTCCTCGACGAAACTGTAACCCGGAAGTGTTTCGCCGTCGGCGTGTACGGTGGGGAGCGGACCGTTGAGTTCTTTCATCGTCGCCGAGTGCGCTGTGGGTCGAAGCTCGTTGGCATCAGCATCAAAGAGATAGAACGCACTTGCATCCAGATCGAGGACGACAGGTGTGTCGTCGACGACATGCTGGGCGATTTCCTGATGCGTTTCGGCGTACAGAAAATCACGGGCGGTCTCTTGGAGGGTCGCAAGCGCCTCCTCGCGTTGCTTACGTTTCGTGATATCCCGACAGCTGAAGAGAAGCGTCCCGTCTTGAATCGAGACCTCGCGAACGTTGATCAGAAGCGTGTGCTCACGACCCGCTTTGTCCGTCGCGGTCGTCTCGATGTTCTTAAGCACGCCGTCTTCTGTGAGCTCCTCACAGTCGAAGAGGTCCGTACCGAGGAGGTTGTCGATCGTCCCTTGCTCGTGAATCTCGTCGGCCGTGTAGCCGAAGATGAAGTGGACGTTGGGACAAACATAGGTGTACTCGCCGGCCTCGTTCGTGATGAGGACGGTATCGGTCATGTTGTTGAGCGTGACGCGGTGGAGCTCCTCTGATTGTCGGAGGTCGCGTTCGAGATCGACGCGCTCGGTGATGTCTACGCCCTCAACGACGATTGAAACGAGATCTCCACGCTCGTTCTCGACTGGACGCACGGAGAGATCGATGACGCGTGGATCCTCGACGTGTGGCGGCTGTGTGACGACCGCGTTGCCGAATCTCCCATCGAACGCGTTCTCCACGATTTGTTGTACGTCCGTGCTCTTCGTACCGGTCTTTGCCCACCACGGAAGCGTCCAGAACGGTTCACCGACGATCGTTTCAACATCCACATCGCTCATTTCCCGTGCTGTCTTGTTCACACGCGCAAGTGAGCCAGCAGGATCGAGCACCCACGTCGCGGTCCGCGAATCGTTGAATATGGCGTCGAACTGTCTGGCCCGGTCCCATCGCGTGGCTGTCCGCCGTGCGGATCGGACGGCACGCTCGGTTCGTTCGATGAGTTCGTCGGTCATCTCTTCTACCGGCTCCGTGAGCACGATGTAATCCGTGACACCAGCCTTGATAGCGTCGCTGGCAATAGCTTCGCTCCCAGCGGCGGTACAAAGTACGACCGGGAGCGTCGTGGTTTCGGTGCGGATCTCCTTGAGGAGTTCCAGCCCTGTTGCCCCTTCGAGCGTGTCTCCGGTGATGAGACAGTCAATGGTCCGATTTCGGACTATATCACTCGCTTCCGCCTTGGTTCCAACTGTATGTACAGTCGCGTCAGTCCGTGTCTCAAGCGTAACAGCGAATTGCGTGAGCCAGTTATTTGTTCCGACGAGTAGTACCGTCGACGAATTGAGGACTAATTGAGAAGCGACCATTATTCGATCAGTTGAATACAGGGAACGCTTCCCTCGAGCCCGGTTCGAATTCGTCCCCAATTCTGCTGCTGGCCTAGGCCAGAATGAATGTACATTGGTGGTTAACCATCTAACAGTAAGAGAATAAAAGGATTTACCATCTAACCCTTAAAGGTATGCGGAGAGATACATAACATGGATACACTATCGTCAGAATTCGTTACAGGCACCTGTCGATACCCGATTTCCGTGGTTCACCGTCCGTCCACATTCTCGAGTAATGACTACCCAACCGACCCCCCAGCATCAAGAACCCACTAATAGCGATCCACACCAGAAACATCAGTCAACGTGGGGTATCGTCGCCGGCGCGAGCCTCATCTCGACAGGGTTGGCAGCCTACGAGATTGTGCCCGCGAGCGTCTCCCCGCTTATTCGTGACTCGCTGGGTATCGGGCCAACAATCGCAGGCTTCCTCGTTGGAGTCATGTTCGGTACTGCAGTGATTGCAAGCCTTCCAGTTGGTGCGGTGCTTGACCGGACAGACTCTAGAAACGTGATGGCACTCGCCGTTCTCACACTACTTGTCGCCGGAACGTGGGGATGGATCGCTGGACGGCAAGGGAACTACCGATCAGTGATTGCGTCGCGAGCGCTTGGGGGGGTCGCCTACGTCGTCGTGTGGAACGCTGGCATCGATATCGTGAGTCGAGCAGCGACTAGCGGGAATCGAGCAACCGCTGTCGGCATTTTCACCGCAAGTGGCCCGATCGGATTCGCGCTCGGTCAAGGAACCGGGCCACTCATTGCGCATCGATTCGGGTGGCCTACAATCTTTATTGCGTTCACGGGGCTCACAGTCATGGGTCTCATCGTATTCTGGCCAGCAAGTCGAGGGATCGGGACGAGTCAGGGAGATGCCCCCTCGGTTCAGGAGTTTGGTGCAGTTCTTCGGAACCGGGAGGTCTGGTCTGTCGGATTGCTCGGGTTTCTCGGCTATTCGCTGTACTTGTTCGTGAATAGCTGGGGCGCGTCGTATCTCACGACCGAGCTTGGCCTGTCACTCGCTGTGAGTGGACTCCTGGTGGCAGTGTTCCCCGCAATCGGGGTCGTCTCTAGAATCAGTAGTGGCCTCCTGTCTGACCGCGTCTTCGGTGGTCGCCGCCAACCCATCGTTTTCGGGTCCTTCGCAGCTGCTGCTCCGCTCGTATTGGTGTTCACTCAGTTTCGGTCACTTCCATTACTCGTTGCGCTCCTGCTGCTCACCGGGTTCGCGGTTCAGCTTACGCTGGGGCTGTCTTTCACGTATGTCCGGGAAGTCGTCGATTCAAGAGTCGCTGCGACAGCCGTCGCGTTCCAGACGAGTGTCGGGTTAGCGGGGGCGTTCCTTGCCCCGATTGTAGGCGGCGTTGTTGTCGACCGAGCGGGGTTCGATACGGCATTTCTACTCGCTGGAGTCGTCGCTATCTGTGGAATCGTGGTTGCATGGCGAGCTCCAGAGCCAGGTTACTCGTAGAAAGGGTTCAGCAACTGTCTTTCACGCTGTCAAGTCGTGGTACTCGGCGCTGAACAGCTGTTGGTGCTCTTCAACTGGAAAGGATTCTGCGACAGTTCGGCTCTCGGTGATGAACGTCGGTACGTCGGTGGCGCCGTTTTGACGTGTAGGTTGAAACCCTCTGAAGTTGATAGTTTTTCATCCTCAATCGCTCAGTACAGGGGACTCATGAATCGCTCAGTACAGACGTAGCGACGAGCGATTGCGGAAGTGAGTATCGCAGATCGGTAGTAGCGATTCGGTATTTAAATAGTCGCTAGCGGCGCCGACGGTCGATTATAAATGGCAGGCGGTGCGGTGGCGCGCCTGCGAGCGGCCGGAGCGAAGCGGAGGCCGCGAGCCAGCCCGCGAGGGACGCCGCGAACGCCCGCAAGGGCGTGAGCGGCGAGGCTGGGGAGGCGTGAGGTGCTGTGCGGTGCTGTGCGGTGCTGTGCGGGGCGGGACTCAAAGGGGCAGTCGCGAGGCGGGCGCAGGCGACGTAAGCACCGCAACGAGGGAGCGGTAGCGACCGAGTGAGGAGCGCAGCGAGCGTGCGCCCGCCTCGCGACTGGGGATTTGAAGGCCCTCACCGCAGCAGCGTCGACCGCTTATAAACAGCCGACAGCAACACGGTGATCTGACTTATAAATCCCCACGCCATCACACTGAGCGACGTACTACACCTACTCCCGCACAAGATCAAGAAACACTATTCAGTAACCGGCTATCTCAGACGAGAACATATCTGAAGAAAAGGATTTCAACAGAGCCACATATCCGGCTCTGTTGAACCCACATTCTTCAGAGATACGATAGGCTGAAACAGCCGGTTGGTGAGAGCTGCGTGTGTTTCGTCGCTATCCGATGACGAAGAACCCGCTCCACACGAGGATAGAGGCGAGGATCGCGGCGATGAACACTACCGCCGTAATCACCTGCGAACCCCGACGGTTGTTTTGACGAGCGGCCACGATTGCCGGAATAGCAGTCACCACTACAGCAGGCACCACCGTATAAATCACTGTACTGGGAATGAATTGGTCGAGTCCGATGGTATCGAAGACGATCAGTGAGACGAATTGTACGGGCAGTATCGCGGCGACCGACACGATACACAGGAGGGAGAAACCGACATCACGCAATCCCACATTGAGGGTCTTGGAGGACATCGCCATATGAATAATCCATAGTGCTCCGACAAATACTTACACCCGAGAAAATCGGTCGGCTTTAGGTAGGTTAACTCCCTGTGTTGACCGCAACCGGGCCAGAATATATCATTTGTTGAGGATTTCAACAGAGCCACTTCTTGTGGATCAAATTCCTCCATGCGGTCAAGCACCTAGCAGATCGGTACGAGCTGCTGCTGCGCTGATGGGTGGTGTGTGCGTAAATGGAGCAACACCTATTCGACCTCCCATGATGGTGCTTCCTTGGCACGTAGGCCAATCAGAGCCACGCGTTCTGAAACGCTGTTGAATCATCGGCCTTTGACCACCCCAGTACCTATTTACGCACTCTGAGGACTTAGCAGGCTTTCATCCTATCAGAGCCAGGAGTTCTTATTGCTTGAAGAACACGTGCTACGTGACGCTGAACGGCATTACCAGCCAGTATGTCGGGCGGCGGGGAAAGCGTACTGTTAATTCCCTCAAATACCGAGATCGCGGAACGTCCAGTCATTCGAGAGATCGGCATCGAAGCCCATCTCTTCGACGAGGTCTCGGATACGCTGTTCGACTGTCTCGTCGAGTTCGAAGGCGTAATCCAACTCATCGTACCAGTCGTAGTACCGTGGCATCCCCGGCCAGTGGCTGTCTGTTTTCAGTCCGTAGACGCAGTCGAGCAGGTAGCGACGATATGGCATATCGTCACGGGTGACGCGAGGGAGCGTCCCATTGATCGATTCGTCTCGTACCAGCTGTTCGAGCAGGTCGACGGCAGCGTACTGGTCAGCGTAGAAGGCGTGTTCGACTGTTGGGCTGACGGAGAAGATGTCCTCCGTCGTACGGGCGTGGAGCTGGTCGACGACTGAGTGGTTTGGATGTCCGATTCCCCACCCATAAGCATGGACTTCCTCGCGTGCGACATCGTCGCTTTCGGGAGCGTTGACCGCGACAGTGTTCAGATATTCGAGTGCCTTGACCGGAATCGCCTCGACACCATCGGTTATCCGCGTTCGAATAAGATATCGCCCGACAGCGTTTGCTATTGTGGGCGTGACGAGCGGAAATTCGGCCTTCTCAGTGGGCTCATGCGCATCGATTACATCCGCAAGGAATGGCCAACCGTGTACTCTCGTTGCATCGTCGAGTTCGTTGCTGACGCGCTCGTAGTATGGCCAGAAGACGTCCCGAAACGTATCTCCACTGCTGTCTTCCTCGACTGCAGTCGAGAGTGCTGCTTCGAATTCGACGACTGCGTAGTGTAGGGCATCCACGTCACCGTCGGAGAAACGATCAAGCAGGTTATCGAGTTCGGCAACCTCTTTGTTCCGTTTTTGGCTTGGAGATGAGTCAGATTTAGACCTCCCCGAATCGGTCGAGGCCGAGAACGTGTCCGATTGGACATCGCCACAGTCGTGAAGTCGGAGATGAGTGAGTGTCTCGAACGACTCCCCGCAATCGTCGCACTCGTGAGCCATAGTCCGACTAGAGGCATGTGGAGGAAATGTGTTCCCCCTGGAACCGGATTGCGGAACTAATCTCTCTCCCCTAGCGAGTACCGACCTTCCCCAATCTCGATGTCTCTTATCGAGATGGACGAGGACTTCTGCGTGTCCGAGTCAGTATCTCGTAGTGGCTTCGACTCCCGAGTCTCGTCGAACGATCTTTCGACGTATCGCTCAGCGATCGTACGTTGAGTGGCCGGCGTATGATTCGACACCACTGTATGACCGAACGTCGCTCGCGGGACTGGAATCAGATGTTCGGACGATTTCGGAGACGTGGTTCTGCCACGAGTGCCACAACTCGGTCGAAAAGTTCGTCTGTTCGCTGCCGCTCGCTTACTTCAAATTCGAGACCCATGACCGCTATGCGGGATCGACGAGCTACGAGATGGACACCCTCTTTCGAGTGTTCATGTTGAAAGAACTCCACGGATGGGACCACGAGACAGCACTCGTCGAATTCCTCGAGTGCCACCCTGAATTGCGTGAGCAACTCGGACTCGAGAGCGTTCCGAATCAGTCGACGCTCTGGCGTAGCTGGCACGAGCGCTTCACGGGTGAGTTACGCGAGACGGTTGAGACGGCTGCCCGGACGGCCCTGATCAATGCCCAAAACGCGGGTGTGAGCGTTCCGCGTGACCCGGACAGGACGCTCCCTCAGCGAGGAGACAGTACCGGAGACTCCGATCCGGACGAGCAGACCGTGCTGGAACAGGCGGGAACGATCACGGATCACGTCAGTCGCGTTGTCTTCCCGGCGTTCTCGATGGATCGCGGAGAGGGCTGTGAGATCCACGAGAATGCCTACTGGGACTTACAGACCTATCTCGGCCTCCGCGAGAACTTAGCTGCCAATGAGGGGGCTCGGAGCTTCATCTACGAGTCGACGCGTAGTCGGACACCTCTGGGGCACGCCCATCGTGATCAGATTCGTGACCTCTCGATAGCGGAGATTCGTGAGATGTACCGTCAGGCCGTGAAACGGCTATTGGATGAAGTCGCGGAGACAGAGCAGTTCTTCCGAGCCGGAATCGTGGCCATCGACATCACTGAAGCTGAGCCCTTCACCGGTGATAGAACAGGTCACGAGGATGAGATCATCGGGACAAAAGAGAAGACCGACGAATACGCCTATCAGTGGGCGACCGTCCAGCTCGTCGGTAATGCGGTCCCGATTGTCTTAGACGCAAGGCCGGTGCGGCGTGGCGAGAGTCGGCTGGAAATTGTCGAGGATCTACTTGACTCGGCTGAGGACCTCGTCCACGTCGACAGCGTGCTGATGGACAGAGAATTCGACAGCCAACACGTCTTGGAGATGATTAGCCAACGCGGGCTCACGTACGTCGTCCCAAAGCGGATGCACACGAGCGAGAGAGCCCAGGCGAAACGACTCTTGAAGAGTGAGACAGATCGATACGTGAACGACCGTAAGCTCCACTTGGGCAAGAATGAGTGGCACCAGACGACGCTCGTGTACCGTCGAAACGAGAATTCTGAGCACACTGACCACCGGCAGTATTCGGTGTTCATGTGCAACGGTAATGTGGGACTGCTGAGTGAGTACGGCTATCGCTGGGAGATCGAGAGCGGCTACCGGAGCATTAAGCGGTTCATGGCCGCGACAACCTCGAAGAACTTCGTACTGCGATTCTTCTACTTCGCGTTCGCCTGTCTGCTGTACTCAATCTGGCGGGCCGTCGACCTCCTCGTGCAAGTCGAGTTGACGGGTGAGTACGAGCATTCCCCGATTGTGACTGCGGACAATACGCTCACACTGTTGAAGAAGGAAACTGGAGTCGGGTAATCGCCGATATTGAGCCAGTGAGAACAGGAGTAACGAGCGGCAGCGCTGTTCTGATCTCTTCAAATACGCAGTTCTAGTTGGGATACTAACTGGAAGTGGTGTCCCGGCCCGAGTGTGAACCGTGTCAAGTTCGGTGGTTCGGCTGATATCGTGCATACCAGCGGTGCTATAGCCGCCGTAGTCTCAACTTCCACAACCTCGGAGGATAGATTTGATGCGTGCCTTCGAATCAGTTCGAAATGAACTGGAAATAAATCATAGTTGACCTCTTGTACCCCGTCAATATCGACGGCACCGACAGGGCGCTCCGACGACTCATACAACGGCATAGATGTGTCCGTAGACGTTGCCGCAGATTATGACTGATGGGTCACGGTCGGTTCTCCAACGACTTCAGAGGCTGTGGAGATCGATATCGACCATTGGAAACACGATTACCTTGCTCCATATGGCAGTTGACGCGGGATGGGCGAGATTCTTGTTTGAGTATTTGGGTTGGCGGTTGTAGCTCGATACTTGGACAACTCTGAGGGGATGGTTTGCGTGGGGTACTCTCATATCGATGTCGGCGAGTTAGGTGATGGCGCTACCAAGGTACCCAAGGAGCCCAACAGTATATCGCGGTAACTCTCATTACGAGTGTGAGGGGTACACCGCCGCGTTCATACCCCTTCGACGGAGAATAGGGTGGCGTCTCTGAGAACAGCCTGCACGCGGCGGTGCCAAGCGTCAGCGAAGGCCTCCCGTTGCTGGTCGCTTGCCGATCCGTCGAGAATCCTCTGGAGGTTCCCGATTGCGGGTCCACCGCTAGGAACGTCGCTGACGTGGTAGGCCACTTCGACGGTCTCGTCCGTGTCGGTTCGCCGGAACCGGAACGTCGGGTCCGCCGTGTCCGGGTCGAACCCGTCGAAGCACAGGAGGTCGCGGCGGCCGCCATAGCCGCCGGCGAGCCCGCTGAATCCGTCATCGCCGGTCGCGCCAGTCACGTACGAGATGATACGGCTCATCACGCCGTACGCAGCATCCTCCTGCGGGCCGGCCGTCTGGACCTCGATTTCGCTCCGGACTGGATAGTCGTCGGGATACAGGGCGTCGAGCCCGAGCTGGACGATCCGGTAGGCGCCCGAGGCAGTCGGACAGGAGTGTCCTGCCTCTTTCACCGCGTCTCTATAAGCGATGACGAACGGCTCGCCCGGTTCGAGGACGTCGAGGGCCTCCGCGACGGGGTCGCGGATTTCGATCGGCTCGACGTCGTAGTCGACCTGCCAATTGGTTCTCGTCTGGGTCGTGTCAGTCGCAGTCGAATTCGATGTCATGAGTTGTGGTTGTGATCGTGTCTCGTGGTCAGTAGCGGAGCAGTCGCATCCCGTTGAGGATGACGAGGAGGACGCTGGCCTCGTGGACCAGCATTCCCGACGCGAGGGTGACGTAGCTGGTGAGCACGCCCGCGAGGAGGACGGTCACGGTCAGCACCGCGATCCCGACGTTCTCGAGGACGTTCCAGCGCGTCGCCTTGCTGAGTTTGACCGCGTACGGGATGCGTTCGAGGTCGTCGGCCATCAACGCCATGTCAGCCGTTTCGATAGCGGTGTCCGTTCCCGCAGCACCCATCGCGATGCCGACATCGGCAGTGGCCAGCGATGGCGCGTCGTTGATGCCGTCGCCGACCATCGCGACGACGTGGCCGTCGGCCTGGTAGCCCTCGATGACGGACTGCTTGTCCTCGGGGAGGAGTTCGGCACGGTACTCGTCGATACCGACCTCCTCGGCAACGGCAGCGGCCGTCCGATCGTTGTCGCCGGTGAGCATCACCGTCTCGATGCCAGCGTCTTGGAGCGCCGCGACGACCCCAGGAGCGGCCTCCCGGAGCTCGTCCCGCATCGCAATCGCGCCGATGATGTCCCCGTCCCGAACGACGTGGACGACTGTCTCGCCGCGCCCCTCACGCTCGCGGACGTAGTCGGCGACCCGATCGGGGACATCGACGTCGCGGTCGTCCAGCAGCGCGCGGTTGCCGACGACGACTTCCTGGCCATCGGCATGGGCGATGACGCCCTTGCCGGCGACCACGTCGAAGTCGTCGGGATCGGGGACCGACCTGCGCCCCACGTCCGTATCGTCCGCTTGGGCGACCGTCGCTCCACCGTCCGTCGCAGCCGTCTGGCGTTCGCGGGCCATGTCGACGATGGCGTCCGCGAGGTGGTGTTCGCTCTTCTTCTCGGCGGTCGCTGCGAGCGAGAGGACGTCGGCGGCGGCGACGCCGAACCCCTCGATGTCGGAGACGGTGGTCTCGCCCTTCGTGAGCGTCCCCGTCTTGTCGAAGGCGACGAGATCGATCTTGCCGGCGCGTTCGAGGTGTTCGCCGCCCTTCATCAGCACGCCCGACCGGGCGGCGTTACCGATGGCCGAGACGATGCTGACCGGTGGCCCGATGACCAGCGCGCCCGGACAGCCGATGACCAGCAGCGTCAGCGACAGGATCGCGTTCTGCGTGACCGCGTACGCGCCGATAGCCAGGGCAATGACGGCCGGCGTGTAGTACTTCGCGAACCGGTCGATGAGACTCTCCGTGGGCGACTGAGCCTCCTGGGCCTCCTCGACGCGACGGATGATCCGTTCGAGAGTCGTATCCGATCCCGCTCCCGTCGTCCGGATTTCTAGCGCGCCCTCCTGGTTGACCGTCCCGGCGTACACCTCGTCGCTGTCGGCCTTGTGGACGGGCGCGCTCTCGCCGGTGACCGGCGCCTGGTTGACTGCGCTCTCGCCGTCGACGACGGTTCCGTCGACCGGGATCTTCCCGCCCGGCTTTACGACGACGACTTCGCCCTCTTCGACATCGCGGGCGGAGACCTCTTGGAGTGTCCCGTCGCGACGGACGGTCGCCGTGTCGGGCGTCATCTCCAGTAGCTCCTGAAGTGCCGTCCGGGTCTTCCGCATCGTCCGGCCTTCGAGGTAGCTGCCAAGGCTGAACAGGAAGACGACGGCGGCGGCTTCCCAGTACTCCCCGATGACGATAGCACCGATGGCGGCCAGCGTCACCAGCGTCTTGATGCCGAGCGTCCGGTTGGTGACCTCGTGGTAAGCGGTCTTGGCGATGTCGTAGCCACCCACGACCGTCGCGAGGACGAGGATGGCGGCGCTTGCCATCTCGAAACTCGTGAGGTAGCCGAGACTCCAGCCACCGCCGTACAGCAGGCCGCTCGTCGCCGTGACGATGGCCTTCCGGTGGTTCCGGTAGTACTGCGTGATCGATTGTTTGTTCATAGTGTTAGGCGGGCTGGGGAGTGTACCCCTGGTTTTCGATGGTCTCTGCGAAGGCGTCGGGGTCAGTGACGCTGTCGTCGTACTCGATCTCGACGCGGCCGGTCGCGTAGTGGACTTCGACGTGCTGGACGCCGTCGACGTTCGACAGGGCGCGTTCGACGGTACTCGCGCAGGTCGGGCAGTCGAAGTCGAGGACGCGGAATTGGGTTGTGTCGCTCATTACAGTTTGAGATAGTGCCCGTACCTCAATAAGTATTTTTTAGATGATATGTTTGAATTCGGATACGGGTCGTTGGAACAGTCAAACGGGTCGTCTAGGGCTTTCGCTATCGCGGGTCCATCCTGTACTGGATACCTCGACAGACACCTACCCGACTCCTGCCCCGCTACCTTTTCCCGCGTGCTCGCGCTCAGTTCTCGTATGAGTGATTCCGATACCGACCACCGTCTCGACGACATCGCGGTGCGAGACACTCGGATTTCGGACGCCATCGACGAGCCAATGCGGGCGATGGTCCTCGACATTCTGTCCGAGGAAGCCCTAACTGCGACCGAGGTCCACGAACGCCTCGACGATCGCGGCATCGACCGGACGGAGAACACGGTCCGCCATCACATCAACGAGCTCCGGGATGCGGGCCTCGTCGACGTCGTTCGCTTCGAGGAGGGGCGTGGTGGGACGACGAAGTACTACCACGCGAACACGATCGTCCTCTCGTACTCACTACCAGATTCGGCCGACGCCGCCGTCGAGGAGATGATCGACGCTGCCCAGCCCCAGATCACGGACGCGCTCACTACGCTCACCGACGAGTACGACGACGCTATTGAGGAGATCGTCGAGGATATGCAGCCCTGCGAGCACTGCCAGACCCAGAAGTACGAGACGTACGTTCTTCTGACCGTCCTGCGACGTGCGTTCGTTCGCGCCCACAGAAATTCCTGAGGGGGAACCACCCCTACGCTGGCAGGGTCTTAGAAGGAGAACCGATCACGCGCGGATTGCATCGCGAGGCGAGTCAGGAGTCGCGCAGGGCCACGCTTTGGGAGGTCCCGTACAGTCTCGATGCTGGTCGGCGGTTCACTACCACCAATGTCTAACTCCCAGCCTGTCTCGTCCATGAAGCGTTCGACAGCCTGATTTACTCGCTGTCGCACGTCGTCCG
>NZ_VCNL01000012.1 GCF_007671685.1 Halorubrum salsamenti
TTTATTCTTTTCGAAATTCTCATCGACCGGCTGTTTCAGGCGAGAATGTGTCTGAAGAATAGGATTTCAACAAGGCCGAAATTTCGCATAATCGCCGGTGTGTCTGTTCCGGATTTCGGGAAACGAGGATCGTCTCGATAGAAACAGCGCGCCCTCGGAAATTCATTCCTTTACCCACTTTCCGGAATCGCTTTTAAGTTTGATATCCGAATCTCCGAATCCGTGTTAACCAACAAACTGGCTGTGTCACAGAATTTTGTTGGTTAAACCGAAGCATTTGGATTCTCCGAGCCAGACCTGCCGGTCGAAATTATTAGGCTAGCTCTCATCCTAACCATCTAGTTCCGTGTCAGACGGCCATGTCGGTCCCTCTGGGCGGGGGATCTCTTCTACCAAATCCTTCTCGAACTTCGAAGCTCTCCAGGCTATCACGTTCTCCTTCCGTTGGACGTATTTTTCGTCGGTATCCAGCCAGCGGGCAATATCCTCGTAACTGTGACCAGCACAGAGCAGCAGCATCAATGCGAAATCGAAGCGATCGAGATTGCTTTCGTTCGCATCAGCATCAATACGGTCGAGGAACGCCTTTGAGGCATCACCGACGAACTCCATCAGTATCTCATACACCTCCTCGTCATCATATCCATTGAACGTGAATCCCTTCGTGATGTTGTTCCTAGGATCACTCTCTTCGGTATCCCAGCGAATCTCTTCGAGGGCCGCTCTTTCACAGTCGTGAAGTCTCGACAGGCGCTCTGGATTTTCCTGTTCCCAGGTCGTGAGTGTGTCGGCCACAGCCTCAGATTGAGCGTGTTCGATATAGGGATCACACCCTCGCTTAGCGATGACTGACTCGATGTTCTTTCCCGAAATCGTCAGTAGTACGGACGCACATCGATCAGTCTTCTCGAGGATCTGTGCGACTTCACGACGCGATTCGAGTTCGTCAAGGCCTGCACGTTTCTGCGCGTCGTGGACGAGGTTGTTTCTGCGTTCTTTGACCTCGACAAGCGATCCATGGTCACCTCCGGTCAGTATTTGGATATCACAGAGTTTCTCTAACCGCTTAGCATGTCCCATACTCCGGACGTGCTCTGTGATGCTGTCGAGACGAGCTTCCTCGCGAAAGAGTTCGTTGAGGACCGTTTCTGTTGTCAACTCTTCGATGAGTGCCGAGGCGAGGAGGAGATACGAAAAGAATGACCGCTCAACTTCGCTGTCGATCTCGTCGGCGGACCGGAGTTTTTCAGCGATTTCAGCACGCTGTTCGAGATAGTACTCGAGGACGTTGTCTGAGTGCCCGATGAGAGAGTTTTGGCGCTCTACGTATGCAACTTGGAGCAGTAATTCCTTGTCGAAAGGGGTGCTCTCACTCAGGTCTTGGCACTTCTGGAGCGAACTTGCCGGGAGATGGCGAGTCAAATAATCGATGTCGTCGTAGACGAGCGGTGTATTTGTCGGGCAATTGTCTACGATTGACTGAAAGTCGTCGTTGTCAGCGAGCTCGCTGAGTGCAGCACGTATCTCGTCGACGCTAAGTTCCCGGACATCTTCTGACTGGTCTGATTCCTCACCGACTGGAACGACGCGGTACGACGCATTTCCAACGATGACGACCGGCCCTTCCAGGTCGAGAACCTGATATTCCCCGATAGGGCTCAGAGAGACTGTCTCTGCATCTATTGCGAACGATAAGTCGAGATCAGTGTCGTCGCCCACGCGTCCAAAACAGCAAAGAGCTCTATTCGACTTGGGCTTCGTACTCGTCCCAAAGTGTGTCGATGTCTGTGCCGGTCTCCTCAGAGATATGACGCAGTAACTGCGCCCTGTTCTCGAACCGACGGAGCTGGCCCTTTGCGCTCATAGTAGGACATAGTCGCTCTTGTAGTAATAAATCACGGGGGTACATTTTCGGAAAGTCTCGAAACAAGCGAGATACAATAATTGATCAAGATATAATGGATGATATTGATGTTAGTAGATTGTGGCTCTGTTGATATCCTTAAGCACAGATAGGGTCGCCGTGCGAGATATAGAGGTTGTATCCATCACAGCACGCTTGTTTATCCTGTTGATTGACATCGCTGGCTCTTGAACGGGCTTTGTATGGGTATCTTCGAGAGCCTCCGATCTCTGGTTTCCGGAGAATCATCGAATAAGGATGGGAATGAGGAGGAAATGAAAGAACTGCTTGAGCAGATTGCTAATGATATGGATGCGGATGCTATGGCCGAGGCCGGATTCAATATAGATCCGATGCCGCGTGAGCTCTCGCGGGATGAGCACCGCGATATTATATACGAATACTATGACGTTACACAGAGTCAGGCTGAGAAACTGATTGATGCAATAATTACTGGTCACGGGGAGGGTTGGGGATATGATAAAACGGCGCGTTACGCTGGTCAGGAAGGACTGGATATATCTCGGGAACAGATCAAGACGATTGTCTGGAATGAGGAAGCCGGGATTATGACTCGGTTTCACGTCCGCCAGGTTCAGGGGAGTGATGTCGTCTCTGGTGTCGAGTGGATGTTGCCTGGTGATGGAGATGTTTCTCCAGTCTGTGAAGCCACAGCTGAAGAGATCGAGAAACAAGGTGGAAGTGTTTCAGTCGAAGAGCTACAGACTATCTTATTCGCTAATGCTCAGACGTTTGAAGATGGCACTCCTGAACGTGTGCAGCACTGGATCCCCCACGACCGCTGTCGATGCACCTTGCAGAAAACCATCGGTTGACTCTTTGGAATACTGGGTTTGAGACGGGGCCTCAAGTAAGAGGTTTGATCGCGCTTCCTGCGCTAATCACGGCAAGTTTGATCGCGCTTCCTGCGCTAATCACGGCAACTGTCTATCGGGCACCTGACTAAGATTTTCGTCTTGAGCAGGTCCCGACTTGTCTGATAAGTCGTTCCTGCTGAGACCACTTCGGTTCGCGCCTGCTCACACGAATGCCTGTTAACTAAGCACCAGTTAGTCCCCAGACCGCGGTAGTAAACAAAAGATTTCTGATCGCTTTTAGAGTCTATGTACTCTGAGCCACTGTGGGGTCGACCTTGGGCACGAAGACACTCAATAAATACCTTTATTTCCGAACTGATTTAGACTCTATGTACGCTGAGAGGCTATGGGTTCGACAAACGAATCAGAGACTCAAAAAAAGAGTCTATCGACGCGTGAATCTCAAGCTCTCTCGCGACTCGCAAGCGAGGGGCGACAAGTCATTACTATCGGCGACGTTGAGGATACGCTGGAGAGTTCTCGAAAATCAGCCAAGGATATGGTGTATTCTCTCAAGGAGAAAGGATGGCTGGAGCGCCTCTCTCAGGGGAAATATCTCATCTTGCCACTTTCGGCTGGAGAGAATGCGGTTTACACGGAACACGAGTTCGTTATTGCTTCGGCACTCGTGGAACCAATGTACATCGGCTATTGGAGCGCGATGAATCATCATGGTCTAACGGAGCAGATGTCGCGGACGGTATACCTCGTAACGACGAAACGCGCAGAAACACGTGAGATTCATGGCGTCCAGTATCGGCCGGTGTCGGTCACTGAGAAGAAATTCTTTGGATATCAGCCGATGGCAGTCGGATCGGCGCAGGTGAACATCGCCAGTATCGAAAAGACGCTGGTCGACTGTGCTGATCATCCCGAGTTCTGCGGGGGAGTCAGTGAACTTGCCAAGGCGCTGCAAAACGCGACAGAGAAGCGGTGTTCGTGGGAGACGGTCGTAGAACATCTCTGCCGGGTCGGGAATGGTGCTGCAACGAAACGCATCGTATACCTCGCAGATCAACTCGACATCGATCTCCCAGAGTACTGGGATCTCGTTGAGGATTTCACGACCGGGTATCCACTTCTCGACCCAACTCGGGAAGCAACGGGCACCCGGGACAGTAAGTACCAGCTGCGTCTGAACGTGGAACCTGAAGTATTCCTTCCAGACGACTTCGTATGATTACCGATACACGCCTGAGGCAGTTAGCCAGAGAACTAGACGTCCGTTTGGGTTACGCGGAAAAGAACTACGTCAACTCGTGGATTCTGTGGGCAATCTATACAGGTTCGTATGGAGATAATCTGCTGTTCAAGGGCGGCACCGCTCTTAGCAAGCTCTACTTCCCAGAAACGTGGCGGTACTCAGAAGACCTCGACCTCGGTGTCGAAGGCAACTACAAAGGTAGTGAGGAAGAGTTGGGGACTGCGTTAGACGACGCAGCAAGGCGATCCGGGATCGACTTTGAGGTTACCCAACATCGCGAGTTGCGAAACGAGGGATATCCAACCCATTACGTCGACATCGACATCCAGTACAACGCCGTTCTTGGCCACAGGAATACGACGAGCTTGGACGTCATGATTGACGAGTACGTGGCGTTCGATTCAGTGGATCACACCCACCAGTATGAGGATACGCCCGAATTCACGTTGACTGCGTACAGTCTCGAAGAAATTTTTGCAGAGAAACTGCGAGCACTCTACCAGCGATCACAAGCGCGTGACTACTACGACCTCTATCGGATGATTACAGAAGCCGATGTCGATGACTCTGTCATCGTGCCAGCATTTACCAAGAAGTGCGAACACGACGATCTGGATATCAATCTCGAGGACGGACTTCCAAGCGAGAAGCGCGCTGAGATTCGTGATGGCTGGCAGAATACGCTCCAGGATCTGGTTTCCGACCTCCCTGAGTTCGATTCTGTCTACAAACGACTGGAGGACTACATCGATTCCCTGACAGAGAGTTAATCGCCAGTAGTTCGTAATACGATTTATTGGGCGTGTTTGAGCCGGGTGTCGTCCATATCGATCATTCACATACACTCCAGAAATACCTTCAGGAAAGTCGAACGAATCTGTAACCGATATGTAGTTCTAACTAACGGCTGTTTCAGCGGGAAAGCTGTCGAACAGCTTTCAATAGAACCAGTCTGGCTCTATTGAACTTCTCTCATCGTCTCGCGGTTTATATAGCTGTTAGGTTATTGGAACTCTGATCGTGAGTGGCTAACAGCGGCCTTCCCCGGAATGCCCCAACAAAGGATTTCAACAGGGTCCGGGCTGGCGAAGAGGATTTCAACACGGTCAAAGAACTCCGGGCAGAGTTGGGGTCACTGTTTCCTCCCGTCCTCTACTGCCTCAATAAGGTGGATACGCATGCTGCACCTCATCAGTGGCCCACAGAAGACCATCCAGAGGTTTCAGGTAAAATAAAACGCAATCTGGACTTCGTAGCTCAAGTCATCGGGGAAGTGTCAAAAGAACCGTTTGAGTCCACACAACCGCTATACGGGTACGAATTTGATTCCGAGAATCATATCGACGTCGTGCCGACGTTCCTCCTGCAAGAACTCTATTGGAATGTCGAAACACTCTCCTGGATGCTAGGAAGCTACCTTCCTGAGAGTGCCCAACTTCAATTTTTCAGGTACAGCGTCGAGAAGACCTGATGCGAAAATTTTCGCGCAGCACTACCAATCGGTTTGCTACCTTAGTTGGCGGCATTGGCGGAGCCCCGACAGCGGTTGCCGATCTACCCGTCCTACTCGGACTTCAATTCCTGCTTAACAACTCCCGACACAAGTTCTCGCGCCGGTACTCATCATTGTAGCTTGCTCCTTCACCACAAAATACTGGTTTCGACGCTAGCTTCTGCCAACAAAACGTTTAGCAGCTAATCCGTCATAAGCCGACGTTCGAGTACGTCGGCATTGTCCGTTCTCGTGAACACGCCATCCTCAAGCGACCAGTACTGTGCCAGTGAGTCAGCAGCGGAAGTGAGGTTCACGAACTCGGGATGGCAGGTCAAAAAGAACACTTGATTCGTCGACGCGAGCTCGCCGATCACTTCGAAGACCCGTGAGATATGGTCAGGATCGAAGTTCGTGGCAGCGTCGTCGAGAACGACTGGGAGTTCGGCGTCAGTCTGGCGGATCCGAGCCAGACGGATGGCGAGAAACAGCTGTTCGGCTGTTGCCCGGCTCAGCTCGCCAACACCGTGGTCAGGCCCAGTGCTGCGAAGCGCACGGAACTCGAGTTCCTGTAGCTCTCCGCTGAGTTCGATCCCATCGTACTCCTGGGTGATGCTGCTGAATATCTGGCTGGCATCATCGACGAGTGAGTGGACAACGTCCTCCATAAGCCGCTCGTGAAGTCCGCTGACCATCTCCTCAGCAATCCGGTTGACTGCGTACGCTTCACCAACTCGTTCGAACTCTACACGTCCCTCGTCGATTTTTGCCTGCGCTTCACGGAGATCCTCCTCCGAAGCCAGCTCGTCACGCACCTTATCCAATTCCAAGCACCGGTCGTGTAGTTCGTCACGTTGTTCTTCCAGGTCTTCAATCTCGGCCTGTGTGTCGCGAATTTCGTCCTGAATGGCCTCCACGTCCGCAAACGCTGCGTTTTCCCTCTCTGCGACCTCAACGAGCGGCTCGTCGTCCTCCCAAACAGGGGCAAAGGCCGTCTCCGCTGACGGACTGTCGAGTCGACTCACAACCTGTGACTTCTGTTGCTCGCGCTCTTCGGCAGCGTCTACGATTTCGCTGGCGTTGTCTGCCTGATTGCGGAAAGCCTGTATCCGACGATAAATCGTCTCGTCGTCGGTCGATTCGTCAATCGACTTCTCTTCGTCCCACGACGTGAGTACAGCGTCAATATCTTCGATAGCGTCCTCCCGTTCCTGGCTGGCCACGCGAACGTCAATCGCCAGTTGAAGATCAGCTGCTGCCGAGTCAAGTGTCGACAGTAATGCGGAGGCATTCTCCAACGGGGAACCCTTCGACCAGGATATCTCCTGAACATCCTCAAGTAGAGACGCTACTGCGTTTAACTCCGAAGCGAGCGCCTCACGCTCATCTTCCCACTGTGAGCGCTCTCCTCGGTACTCCCGGATTTCCTTGTTTAATTCGACGACCTGTTTGTAGAACGAGGCCACCTGTTGGGGCGGGAGGTCCTCGGGAAGTCCGAGTTCCTCCACGAGTTCGGTGAGTTCGTCCTCCTTCTTGCTGAGCTTCTCGTCCACTTCCTCAATTTGATCTTGCGATGCGCGTATGTCACCGTCAAGGCTCGCAATAGCCGCTCTGAGTTCCCGTCGCGGCTCTGTGTCGATGGCTGGTTCCACCGTGACGGTGGAATCGATGGCGTACATTCCGACCGCGATGATTACCAGCCCAACTATTCCACCGACAACGGGCGATGTAACGAGGCTCGCACCGGTTCCGACTCCGACCGCCACCGCGGCGATAATCAGCGGTTTTTGTTTTGGAAGCGTAACCTCAGTCTCCGCTTCGTCGCTCTGCTTTAGCTCCGACAGTTTGCCTTTGAGGTCCTCGCGACGGCTACGGTCTGAGCTGAGGTCCTCGCTGAGATCCTCTCGTTTCTCCCGGAGCTTCGACACGTCTGAGACGAGGTCATCAACACGGGCTGTGTCGACTGAACTCGTCTCTATGTCTTCAATATGAGAAAATGACTCGTCCCATTCGGAATGAAGGTCCGAGATGTTGGATTCAATCTCGCGACGTAGTTCTACGAGCTCTGTCTCCTGTTGAGAGAGATCGTCGATCGTTTCGGCCCACAGCTTCCTCTCGCCGTCCAATGCGGTTATCCCGTCCTCGTTGTCCAAGAGCCACTCGTGATACCCCGGAGTCGAAAGAGTCGTATCGTGTTCGAACGCTTTCTGAGCATCTGCGAGCTCATCAACTGCCTCGTCGAACTGTTCTTCAAAGTGTTCGAGACGGTCCGTCAGATGTACAGGGAATTCCTTTGCAGCCGAAACATCGGTCTCGGCAAGCTCAACTGCTAATTCATCAATACGCTGTAACGGCTCGAATAGCTCACTGAGAATACTCAACCGATCTCGCTTCCGGCGTTTGACTTTGAGATCGTCTTCTGCACCTCTCTTTTCAGAACGCTTCTTCCGAAGCTCGTCGGTGACCTCTTTGTACTCGTCGACCTGCTTACTGGCCTCTCTGCGGGCATCCATCCCCTCCCGAATCATCCGGTACGGTGCGTTCAGATCGGTTGTCTTGGCGGACGGATCTCCTCGTTTGAGGCCGATGTCGTGTGCACGCTTTCGGAACGTTTCCTGTACCTCTGGAATTTCGGCGATATCGCCGTACGCACCGCCGAGTAACACCTGCGCCAAGTCTTCGGCATCATCGATTCCGGGGGGTAGCCGACGAAGCTCATCAAGGCTAATGGTGTAGAGTTGCTGGTACTGACGCTCCGTTACTGGGCCGAATACGTCGTCTATGTCAATTTCAGATCCACCGTCAATTGGCGATATCGAGGGGGTTGCGTGCCCGTTCAAGACGTAACGATACTGACTACCATTGTGCGTAATTTCGGCGTCGATTCGATGCTCGTCAGTTGCCGGAGGTATCTGACCACTACGGCCGACTCCACCACGGAACTGACGAAGAGCCCGCATAAATGTCGATTTTCCCGCGCGTTGCGGTCCTCCGATAACGACGAGGTCTTCGGCGATACCGTCGAGTCGCGCGTTACGGAAACAGCCAAAGTCATCGATTCTCAGGGTCTTCAGCCGCATCTATTCTGCCCTCCGAATCGCTAGCTCCTCGAACACACGCTTTTCAGCCTGGTCAATGAGGCTATCAAGACGGTCAGGCGTTAGTGGCAACTGATCAGGCTGTTGTTCCTCGTGGTCCTCGACTCTCTCCCAGCCCAATCCAACGACATCTCCGAACTCCTCACGCTTCGCCTCTCGGTCAAGTTCGTCGACGAGCGCAAGGAATTCGTCTATGACGGGATCTTCACCGCGGAGGTCGTCGACCGATGGGATCGCCGGCCCAGTCGCATCCCGAACAGCTTCGGTCCAGACGAACGTTCGCCGCGACATCAACTGCTGTCGAAGACGCCGTGTGAGTTCGGCAAGACTCTCTTCGTCGCGTGACAAAGTTTCGTGAGCGGGGCCGTTTCCAGTGAGCCGCCAGCGACAGATGTAGCCATCAATTCCCCACTCGGGGTCGCGAACTGACACATCCGAATCGTCGAATAGTTCGGTCGGTGCTGCGAGATCGTCGACAGCTGATTCAACGGCGCGTTGGATATCTGGAATCGAACTCACCTCGGTATCACTAACGTCGACATCGACCGTTTTCCAGACAACAGGGCTGGTGGGTACGAACTCGATATCGGAACGCCCTCCAGATTCGATTTCAACTAAATAGGCGCCGCCAAGCCCCTGCTCTGTTATTTGCCGTCCCTGTGGTATCCCAGGATATGCGACCGGTCGTGCGTTCGTGAACAGACGAGGGCTGTGGATATGGCCGAGTGCCCAGTAGTGGATGTCATCTTTCGCTTCGAGTTTACTTCGAGCGACCGGCACATACCTCCGTCCGTCGGGGTTCAGGCCGGTGTGAAGGACACCGATATTGGGGATTTGACTGTCTTTCGGGGTAAACCGTCGATACATCGACCGGCTCTCGTGACGGTCGCGGTACGATTGACCCCAGATACGGGCTTCAGGAGCATCTGAGTCTGGATAGAGGAACTCTTCTGGCTCTTCGTGATCGAACTCGTGGACATTGTCTGGTAGGTCGACATAGGTTGTCGCGCTTCCTACGGGGTCGTGGTTGCCATACGAAACGCACGCCGGGATATTCTCGGCCGCCAACCGTTCGAATTGATCGTTCAGGAATACGTTCGCTTTGACGCTCCGCGAATCTTCATCATACAAATCGCCGGCGACGATGACGAAGTCGACATCTTCCTCCAGCGCAACATCGAACAGTCGCTTAACAGCCGTGTACACCGCTGAATCAAGAGCGTCGGAGGATTGGCTTGATCTCTGATGTTGGGTTTTGAGTTGACTTCCTAAGTGGAGATCAGCCGTATGTAAGAAGTTGACACTCATTTGTGACTCTTGCACCTGTGTCGAAAGCATTGATAAATCATATGGTAAACCTCTTCATGGGACTCGTTACAGTCGCAAGGCGCTTCGGGCCTTGGATAGGAACCCTTCTCTCGGATCCTCATCCGTCATTTCCCCGAGCCAGTCGAAGAACTCGTCCGGCGTCTTGACAATGAGGTCCAGCCCACGTTTCTCAATTCGAACCGTCATCGGTGGGTCGCGCTTGTACTCGTGTAGCTCGAAGCTCATCGACTCCGGGAACGTCACCTGGAGCGTGTCCCCGTCTTTACTAATCTCGACATCGTCACGATCGATGAGATTACGCCATCGCTCCCGACCGGTGTCAAACGCCTGCTCGGCCGGTTCAATCGGGAAGTAGTCCGGAACGGGCCGGTCAGCAAATTCGTAGAGATTCTGCATCGCCGCTCTGACTTCACGGAGAGCGTCTGAGTCCTCTCCCAGAACGAGGTCACGATTCAGGTATTCATGTCCGAACCACTGGAAGATTGGATTCTCCGTGTCGATGAGTCGATTCACCTCTGCCTCGCCCTGATGGGAGGTCATGAAGTTGACGTCGAACCGGAGAATCTTTGCTCGGTTCCGGAACCACTCCCCGGGTCGCTTATCGTTGGAGATGAACGCGAACAGGGGATACGAGGTTTCCCCGGTCCATCCGCTCCAGTAGTTCCGGAGGGTATCCAACGAGTTCACTTTCTGCTTTGTGATGTCGTCGACAACGACCGGGAAAGACGTGTGTGCCGACCGGAGATTCCGGACTTTTCGTTTGCCGATCTCGTCAGCGTCGACCGGTGCTTCCACCCGATTTCCACTAATCAACGAGAGCGCAAACCGACAGAATGTGCCTTTTCCACCGTTTGATTCCCCGAAGATGTAGAGATAGGGGAGGGCTTTGTCGAGGTTGATCCCGTGCTGTCGGTAGAAGGCTGCTTGGCGGTTCGCGAAGGGCGCCCAGAAAAACCAGAGGAGCGCTTCGTACATATGCGCCTTAACCGCAGTGGGATTGTTGGAATTCCCGTAGTTATCGACGGTCGCGAAGTAGTTCTCAATCTCTTCAAGCGCTTCGTCGACTTTCTCCGGACTTGTCGGGGGTTGCGTAACACGGTAGACTGTCCCATCGTAGTGGAATTTGAGCTGATCCCTGCCCTCGTTGAGATGCATCGTGGGGACATCGAAGACCTGCTGGGCGTACCGCTGGAAGGCATCTGGGGTTGTCGTCAGCGTCTCGTTTGACACTGTTGCGTCGAAATCGGTCATCTGAGACAGTGTACTCACCGTCGATTCGTCGTAGCCTCGGAGAGACAGAGTGATACGGTCCTGTGGTGCGTCGGCTAACTCCGGGTCACCGTTCTCTGTCGACTCGTCGGTGTCATCGGCATCATCCGTTGATTGAGTACTCTCGTCGCCAGCTGATGGCTCGCCATCGAGCGCGAGGTCTACTGTCTCTACCTCGGCATCGATATGATCAGCGAGACGACCATGTACCTCCCCGAGTTCATCCTGAGTCCCGACCCGACCCTCCGTATACAGTTTGATTACTTCCTCGCGGTCGTCATTCGACTGCTCAAGCTGTTCAGAGAGGTCCTGCAAGAACGGACCACCCTTGTTGTAAGAGTCTCTGTGATCTTGGTACAGGTCTTCGAACTGTGCGTAGAGGTCGCTCTCTATAGTGGTGTCGTACACGACTCCCACGTTCGTCTGATTCGACCAAGCGTTACGCGACAGGTTCGGGGATCCGATGACGACCTTCGACGGTGCTGTACTGACCTCCGCTGACGGGTCCGACTCTGGGGTTTCCCCTCCGCCAAGAGTCATCTGGTCGTCCTCCCCGCCTTCCTCGCCGTCCTGGTCCTCCTCCGGGTATTCGATCAAGTAGAGCTTCGAGTGGACCTCCTTGTTCTCACAGAGGTAGATTACCAGCTTGTCGTCCCGACGTAGTTGCTCAAGCCGATCCGCGAGATCCGGTTTATCGATGAGCCGTTCGCGATAATCGTCGACGTCTCCGACCACGACCTCCAGTCGTTCCAAGTTCTCCAAGTCCTCGAAGAGATCGAGAATGAACTCAGGCGAATCACAGTACGTGACCACGCGCATCCGCTTTGCCCCCTCGAAGACGTCGGAGAACGACCGCCAGCTTTTGAATATCTCTACGTGGCTGCTGTCCGATTCGTCGGTGTTAAGTGGTATATCGAATTTCATTTGATTTGGTCCTTGGTTTCCGGTGACGCGGTATCTGCTATGGTGGTGCCACTAACTGTCCACCACCAGATGAACGAGAACCCCGGCAGCAGCTGCAACGGCCACCAATACACCGTTCTTCCCTTGAAAGACGCCAAGAACGCCACCAAGACCGGCGAGCTGCTGTGTAGCGACCAGGGTTGCGAGACCAATGAGGCCGACGAACGGCAGGGAATGCGTGAATCCACGATGCGTGGTCAACGAATCGAACGTATCGCCTCCGGTGGCGAGAAGGGCGACAGCACCGATGACAAGAACACCGATACCCAGAGTAGACGGACTTCCCGCGACTCCGAGTGTGTTCACGAGCCCGCCGAGTAGCGCGACGCTATCTGGTGTGAAGACCACGAGTCCGATAACACCCCCGACAACCGTGAGCACCCCCAAACTGCCAGCAGCTTGTCGTGGTTTCGACGCCTGATGATCGATGTCCGGTAGTAACGACCCTACCACAAGGATAGCGCCGACACCGGCAGCGACGATGATTGCTTCTGTGGTTCCTCCACCGCGGTTAAGAACGAGGAATCCCCCGACTACGGCAGCAAGTAGTCCGGCGGTCTTCCCCGCGTTGAGGTGTTCGTTGAAGTTTCCCATTTGAATCGAATTCCCTGTTATCGTGTTGGTCGCTCGTCCGGACGCGATCAGATGTACGGTACTCCTCTGATGATCTCGCCGTTGATTAGGTACCCCTTCCGTGCAGCCTCGGCACACCGATCTGCGTAGTAGGTCGTTATCGGGAGCCGTGTACTCCGCTGGGCGCTCCCGACGTGACTCTCGCTGAGCCAGTACACCTGTTCCATCAGCGTCTGCATCGGAGTCTCGCCGGCTCGCCGAACGATGCGGAGCGTTCGCGGCGTTCCGAGTCCGTCGCTGTCGTCGAATTCGGGCCGACCCGTGGTCGTGAGGAAGCCGTAGTCGTCGTTCCGCGCGATGAAGATGCGCCCCTTGTGGTCGACACCGAACTGTCCGTTACGCCGGAACGCCGCACGGGGCGCCCCGCTCTTTCGGATGTCGAGAATGTCGATGTCGATTCCCGTCCCGTCGAACGGGGCCAAGATGGCGTCGACATCTTCGAACAGTCGACCGTCACGGTGAACGACGATACTGTCGGGTGCCTCGCCCTCCGCCCGGACGAACTCCCTGTGAACGTCTTTGAGTACGTCGACGACGGCGTCTTCATCGAACGTCTCACCGGACTGGAGGGATTGCGTCTTCGAGACGAACACGGTCCCGTCGGCGAGCACGACGTTCGCGCTCGCACCGAGGAACTGTCCAGTGCCCGGGTCGCGGGTCGCGTCGAGGCCGACGAAGCAGTCGGCATCACCGGGCATCTGGTCGACGCGCCAGGGAACGCCGCCAGCGCCAGCAACGATACCGAGCGCGGTGTTGCGGACGACCCACTTGTTGTCAAGGTTGTCCACCCGGACCATCTGCGACGGAATCATCTGCTTTCCGAGCGCCTTCTTGAACTCCCCGTACGGGTCGTCGATAGTACCGTCCTGAATGAAGTCGTTCGTCGGCGATGGAACAACAGCGAGAACAGCGTCAACATCGCTGATCGCAGCAGCTGCGTTACTGTACTCGATTTCACGACCCAACCCGTACTCGCTGTAGGAGGTTTCGTCCGGCGAACAGTTGATGTCCTCGAGCTGGTTCTCTATCCGAGCTCGGAGCTCGTCAAACTCGTCCGCATACCGTTCCGGGACGAGATAGTGGAGCCTGAACGAGGAGGGACGACGGTAGACGCCGTACCGATTCAGGCCGGAGCTAGGGAGGTCAGCGGTGCGGTCGTTGCCGAACCGAAGATTGTCCGCTCGGTCGACCTCCGTGGACATAAACGAAATACTCGGCCCGACGGGCGTCGGGTCGATGCGTGTATCGACTGCCGGGAGCGCGTCCAAGCCTGTAACGAACTGCGTCGCCTTCTGGAATCGCTCCTCAGGTAGCATCTTCGCGCGGCGGTCCCACTCCCGATGGAAACGCGGTGCCAGCTGCTTAACGACTTCTTTGCGCGGAGATACGCGGAGAAGTTGCGGAACGTGGACACTCGTATCGTCGCTGTTAGGGTTGTATTGTACCTTGACGAGCTGCGGGTTCTCCGAGCGGAGCTGTTCCAGCATCTCGTCCGAGACGCGGCCTTTTCGCTCGTACCAGTCCGCGAGCGACTGATTGCCGAAGTCCTGGATCGGGTCTGTGAACCGCATGTCTGCGAGGCCCTTGAGTCGCCCGCTCCCCGGCGTCGAGTACGTTTCTGGGTCGTGTTCGACGTGCGTATCGACGAGTTCGTCTACTGTCGCGTTCACGCGGTCGATATACTCATCGACGGTTGCCTGGCTGCGGGCGTGGTGGCTGACCTCAACCCCGACGTAGGCATCGCCGGAGGGAAGCACCTCGATACCTACCCGGTATGCGAGGCACGCTTCGAAGAGGTCCTCTGGCCCACTGATTACGGGGGCCTTCGTGCGGATACGGTCCACTCGCCCTGTCTCGTACTCGTCGGTCCTGATGCTCTTCTTGATCAGTTGCTGGAGGAGACGAACTATTGTCTCGTTGTCTGCCGTCTCGTCGGCGCGGAGGGGCACCCGGCTTTCGCCCGTGAGGGCGAACGGGTCTGGGAGGGGTATCTCCAGCGGCTCGGTGGAGATGAGCGACATTACTCCCGTGTGCGTGACGGCCGCGTTACTGGATGAGCGGAGGTATGCTGCGAGATTGTACGTCGCGTCCATCGGACTGTCCTCGAACGCGTCGTCGGCCTCGATACGGTACTCGTAGACAGACAGTGTCTCGAAGTCGCGATCGAACGGGAAGAGCGAGAGGTACGGAAGACCGTCTTGGAGCGTGTCGAATAGCTGACCGCTAGATGTCTTCTCTGACTCGCTACTGTCGCCGTTGTCATCTACGGGGGGTTCGACGACTTCAGCGCGTAGTCGTGAGGACCCGTTTAGACTCTTCTTGCCCCGAAACTCGTTTCCTTTGGCGTTCTCGAGCTCGTACCAGCGCCCTGACTCCCAGGCGAAGTCACTCAGCGCGTTGTTGTTCCAGATGGCGAGCGGGAACTCGTTGCCCGCGGTGTCGCGGACTTTGAGTCGTTTGGCCATTTTACTCGTCGGACGGTCCAATTCAGCCACTACTTGGACCGTAATGTCGATTCGTTCCCCATCCTCGATGTCGGCCTGCGTCGGCATCTACCAACGACATGGACAAGCAACGACAAATAACTTTCCACTAGCGTAGTTCAGAACACGCTATTTTGTGAGTAGGTGAAGGCTAATGAATGTGTGTTCAAACTCGCCGAAAGCGCGGTACATGCACGCGTAGCAACTAATCGCTCTGGCATCGACCTAAAATCCGTATTTATCGGCGGACAAGGCGAATACCCCGAGGCTTGACCTCGGGGATGAAGCCGACAACTCGTGATACAAACCACTAAATGAACACACCACTAATCAATAGACAGCGATGGAACACAGTCACCGCTACCACGCTTACCCGACACAAAAGGTAGCGGCTGGACTGGAACACCATCTGGATGTTCATCGCCAGCTCTACAACCACGTCCGCTGGGACTACGAACAAGCCCCGGAAGACAATAAGCCGAGTGAGTACGACCAGAACAACAAACTTCCCGACTGGAAGCGAAAGTGGCCCGTCTTCGGTAAACTACACTCGAAGGCCGCCCAAGCCACCGTCGCACGCTTCTATCGGAACCTCTCGAACCTTCGCAAGAAGAAGGAGAGGGGATACAACGTTGGTCGGCTCAAACGGCAAGCACCCACCGATTATCGAAGCGTCACGTACAACCAGTCTGGTTTCGACCTCGATGAAAAGGGGGGCAAAGACAGGTTCGCGTACGTCCGCTTCAGCAAAATCGGTTGGGTGAAGATTCGATACCACCGCCCGATTCCCGACCACGCCACGATCAAAGAGGTCACGTTCAAGAAGGAGACGACTGGCGAGTGGTTCGTCTCCTTCGGCCTCGAAACCGACGACGCCGATCTCCCCGAGAAACCCGACGTGGAATCGCTGGACGCGAGCAACAGCGTCGGCATCGACCTCGGAATACTCAACTACATCCACACTAGCGACGGCAAAACCGTGGATTGGCTCGACCTCGAAAACGACTACGAGCGACTCGGACGCGAACAGCGTAAGTTATCTCGGAAGGAGAAGGGGTCGAACAACTACGAGAAACAACGAGTCGAAGTTGCCAAACTCAAGCGTCGAATTCGCCGGAAGGTGCTGGACTACCAGCATAAGATAACGACATGGCTTGTCCGCGAGTACGACGCCGTATTCGTCGAAGACCTGAACGTGAAGGGGATGCTTGAACAGTCGCACAACACTCGAAACAAGCAGGATGCGGCGTGGCGACAGTTCATCACCCTGCTCGAATACAAAGCAGAATTGTACGGCAGTCACGTCGTGCAGGTCGAAGCCCGAGGCACGAGCAAAGAATGCGCGTCGTGCAGTGTGGAGACAGCGAAACCCATCTGGGTCAGGGAACACTCCTGTCCGTCGTGTGGATTTGAGACAGACAGGGACGCGAATGCGGCGATGAACGTCCTGCAGAGAGGCTTTGCTGAATTAGGGCTGGGATGGCCCGAAGACACGCCCGTGGAGACTGTGACCGCTACGGACACGACTCACTTCGAGTCCGTGTCTGCAAGTCATGTCGTGGAAACGGGAAGCCTCGGGGCTTGACCCCGAGGCGATTCACCGCTGGTGCTGCTCTACTCCGTTCACGAGCTATACTCATACGTGAATGACGCTCACTGACAACTAGCGACATTGGGATGGACGAATACTTATGGTCGGTCATAAAAAACAGAGACAGCATGACAGAGGAATCGCAGGCTGAGGATTTCATTGCCGACGCCGAGCGTCACAACGAGTGGTGGAGCGAAGGGATAGGTCAGGACTTACAAGACGCTACAGACCGCACGCCCCGCTCAGATTTCCACGAGGTTCTGAAATCGGTACACGAAGAAGACGAGGAAGGATCCAGCAACTTAGTTTATCCAATCTATGGATCAACTGGAATCGGCAAGACAACGCTGCTCTATCAGCTCGTAGCAGCGTTGATTGAGACCACAGATTTCCCTCTGAGAGACCCTGGATTCGACATCATCTCCTCTGTTTCTCCACGTCAGATACTCTACGTTCCCCTTGAGGATTCTCTTTACCACTTGGAGCGTCCTGAAGAGGGGATAGAGCGGCTGAAACAGGTTGTAGACTACTTCCATACACACATCGCTCCCCGACATGGACGAAAATACATTCTCCTTGACGACATCGATATTCTCAATCTCGACGAGGGTGAGAAAGAGACCCTCTTAGAGTTCGTGGATGAGGACACATATCTGTTCTTGACGGGTATCGTCAGGGAGCAAGTCAATCTTCGGGAGCTGTCGAAAGCCGGTAATATTGATCACGTCGAATGGCCTTGGGGGGTTCTCCCGATGAAATTTATCGACACCATCGGGTATCCAGAAGGCGAAGGCGGATTGAACGTCGACTTCAGCAACGAGTTCAGAGATCAACTCGAATCCTACCGGTCTGATCGACTTTCAGGCCCGAATCCAATCAAGGATGTTCGGAAGGGACTCAATCTAAAATCGTCCGATACAGACATCCAGTCTGCTATCGAATCTCTCAACTCACTGTATTTCGACCGGTTCGGCCCTTCCGAACGCGACGATCTCCATGATGCTGCACGTGATTACCTGAGAAAAGGTGGTACGTTACACCGGACTACTGACAGCTCTGTTAGGAACGAAATCATCCGTTCTCATTTCCTTCTCTACCTGTACAAGGGGCTAGCAAAATACGGTTCCATTCAGAACCCGGAGAATCTTCATCGCCTGAGTTCGATCGCTGCAAGTCAGGCTGGCGAGGAGCTCAAATACACAGAAATAAGCGAACGTATTGGGGTCGACCGACGAACGGTTGATAGCTATCTTGGCGTCCTCGATGATGGAATCGCGGTGACGGAGTCTCACGATTACTCTCTACGGCGCCATCGACGAACACGACTCTATCTCCGCAATCCTCGGCACGTTGTGCTACTCTCACAGCGCCAGGAACACTTCGGATTCGAGGAATACAGTCAACAGAACGTTCTCAATCACGAGTTTGAGTACAAATTAGCTCGAACAGTGGCGTTCGACCACGCAATGCGTCTGTCGTTCTCAGTAAAGGCATACGAGGTCGAGTACTGTCCGACCGATGCGGGGCTGGTTGATTATATCCTCCACAGAGATGGGATAGTACTGCCGTTCATTCTCTCTTATCACCCGCATACTGATTCGGCAGAGCAGATTGCATTAGAATTCGACCCCCGTGACGGGCAACATACTGAAGATGGTAGTGAGAACCTCCGCGAACTCGAATACGAAGCGCCGTATCGCTTCATCGTCACGGATAGTGTTCCGAAAAAAGTGCGTGAAAACGAGTCGCTCGTCGTGGAGCACAACGATGTGAGCATCTGCTACCTCCCGTATTGGTTATTCCTGCTTATCTGTTAACCGGTGGAATACGTGCGTAACAGGTCTTTCCAGGGCAGCGAAAAGACTGCAGTTGTCATCTCGCTTGTTCGGAGTAACGCCGAAGGTGATATTGGCTTTCTTGGGCGACCCAACGACGGACCACGCCGGCTCAATGTTGCTCTCACTCGGGCCAAGCGATACTGTGCCATCGTCGGTGATTTTCACACCCTTCGATACGACACCGATGGGAAGTGTACGGAACTCTACCGCGACTTCAGAAACCACTTCGAATCGACCGGTCGCCTGAACGATGTCGATCCGGCGTTCCTCGGGATGTAGTTGTATCGCCCCTCTATTTGAGTGGGGCCGGCCAGTGCCGTTAACACGTTCGAATGAATCTCTTGTGTGGCAGCTGGCTGTTGTTTGGAGAGATATTTTTTACAAATTTAGAACGTGGTCCACGAGGACATCTGACAAAGAGTTAGGAGACTACCGGTCATAATGATACGTAGAGCGTCGGAGATAGTATGCCTCACATGAACTCATGACAGCAAACAACGCCGTCTTAGGTGGTTGCCCGCAGTGTGGACATGATATTCGTGAGGCGTGGGTGATGATTGAATACGAAACTACTGAGGGCGACGCAGGTGCCTGGGCCGAGTGCCCCAACTGCGAAACAATCGTTGACCCGATACACAACAAACCAGAGTGACGGACGAATCTCTGTGGTTCAGCGCACGGGAAATGTACCTCACCTAAGAGCTGATTTAAGTCTGGAAAGTGATGTAGAACGATCCTCCTCGAAGTTTCTCGAGAACGGTAGCTGAATCGCTTTCGATACCCACGAAGTCGGCGACGTTCTCGATGTCAAATATCTGTAACTGATTGTGCTCATCTTTCTTTTCACGCCAGTCTGTAGGGAATCCGACTAGGCGGACGAGGTAGCTGTGTCCTGTGTCGCCATCTGTGATATCGGGACCACCGCCTGTCGGGCCAGAACGAAGTGCCATCCGCAACTCATTACCTGTTAATTTGATCCGGCCATTGTGGATACGCCCGCTGTCGACGGCCTTAACCTCGACACGCCGCATCCATGTGGACTGCCAACTCGCTAGCTCCATGTCTACCGGCATCATGGCGAACGGGTCGATGAGGTCGAATCCCGGCCCACGCTCTGCGGAGGTGTCGAACAGTGCGTGGAATGCAGCCTTCGTCTCAGGCGTGGCCTCAAGTTTGCTGGCGCCGAGAAGTGATTCCAGGTCCTCACTACTGTGGGTTTCACCGGCGACAGAATCAGGCAGTGAGATAGCGATATCCTCGACACTGTTGAGACGCCAGTTTTCGTATGCCCGCCACTTTCGAACCACGTCGAATATCTGTTTTCGAACTGTCTGAGGGGCGTCGCGAAACCGTCTCCAAGCTCGATCCAGACAAATTAGCTCGCCCTCACGGCCACGAGCGTCAATCTCTGCGTTCACGTGAGAATAGCCATCTCCGGATGACTCACCGATATCCGGAGAACCGCCTTCGGTTACTGCGGCGGCTGCGTCGAACTCCGTCGTGATCTGTTCCATGCCGTTGTCGTTGCTTGTGATCCAGTCTGAAGTGAGGTCACTCCGGTTCGCACTGGCCCCCGTTGTCGACTCGCCATCTCTCTGTTCGTAGGTCGCGAGTACGCTAGCAACACGCTCTTCTGCGGCCTCGTAATCTGAGACTGCGTCGACTAGAGCGCTAAGGAAGTCGTCAATATCCGGCTCGTTGTAGACGATATCCGATTCTTGGAGCGCAACCCTCTCCGCCTCAACCCATTCTGTGACGGCGTCGACGAACTGCTCGGTCGCCGGAGGCTCCAGTGTCACGTACGGAATATCGCCGAGACGAAGGTTCCGAAGCGACGGATTGAGATCGCTGTCGCCTCGAACGATCGCAGCGACGCGACGGCGCGGCCCAGGTATCCGAGAGGATGTCGCTGTTTCGCGAACCGCGCGCTCGATACCTTCCTCACCTTCGTCCTCGTGGTCGGCCAGCGCATCCCAGAACTGTCGGAGGCGGTGGACTGCTGCGACATACGATTCGACCGATCGGGAGGGCTGTGATTGCGGCCACTCATCAAGGTCCACCCACTGGTGGCCGACATCGGCAAGGGTGTCGATATCGAGAACGCCATCGCGTGCAAGCTGATAGGTGATCCGCAGTCTTGTCTCGTGAGTATTAGTCGCTGCTGCGACGAGACACAGTGCTGCGGCATCTCCCTCAAGGCCACATTTAGTGGTCAGTTGTTCGATCCACGCTTGTAGGAGCGGGTTGCCGTCGGCAAATCCCTCATGCTCGGTCGCAGACCGTGCCGCCGTCAATGTCTCCCGCGGTTCGACGTCGAATTCGTCGGGCGCAGGGAGTGAAGCGTCCGACCAGTGTGTAGAGACAAGTCCGTTGAGTGTCTGGAAGACCTGCTCGAGACGGCGTGTTCGCAGTTCGGTCACCTCACGACGGATATTATTGAGCGCGTCGCTGTACTCGTCTTCGAGGGCAGATTCGTTCTTGAACAGGACGTTCTCGAAGGTGTCCCGTAAGTCGAACTGCTCGATCACCTGGACGAGTCCATCGGCGGCGAGATACGGTGGTATCGCCCCATCGTCTGTCTGGTACCGATCGACCGAATCCTGAAAGAGCGCGATGTGGGGTGACGTATCTCCCTTACCTGGCTTCCACTCCGCTGAGTTCCGCCGTCCATCGTCGTTTTCACTTCGCCCAACGATGCCGATCTGATTCTCGAATACCGCCGACAGATCGTCATGGACCGACTGAAGATCTGGTGCAGTTGCGTTCTCCAGATAGCCTGCCAGCAGGTACTCTTGCCGATCACGGAGTATCGACCGTAATTCGTCGAGCCGGGCACTGCCGGATTCCACATTCGCTCCGTGAATCGGTCGTGGCGACGGTGGTTTCGTCTCGGTCACGATGCCGAAGTCCACGACATCAGATTCGTCACCAAGCATGTACGCGAGTTCGGTCTCATCAGCCGGTCGCTCGACGAACCGCCGGCCGTCGTTCACTAGTCGCTCACGAGAGTATTTCGACAGTGGTTGTGTGAACACGACCGTCTCAGAATCTCCGTCCGGGGAGTAGTCACGTCCGATGTGAAGTCCCTTCGGTGTGCTGCCTTCGGTGACAGGGAGACATGTGCCGAGATGATGAATATCACGGCGGATCCAGCGTCGCTTTGGCTCCCGGTCGTCGAGTTCCCGAGAGAGTGCGTCGTCGGCAACGAGTCGACGAAGCAGTGCGTCGATCGGCACCGACAGCGCTTGGGTGGCCCAACTCGCTTTGACAGTAAACGTCTGGCCGGCAGTCCCGATGCTAACCTCATCATCGAACTGTGAGAGGAACCACTTGAGTCGTGTGGCCGCCATTGGAGGAGTCAACGCATCGAGTTGTTGGATACCCAAAGATCGGAGTGCTTCCGGAACATCGACGATGTCTGATTCTCCTGCATCCGAATTGGTTGCGTCTGCCAATCGATCCTCTAGCGCCTGAACATCGACACGAGGTAGATACTGGATTGCTCCTCGTAGATGGTCGTCGTCGTGAAGCAAGAGTTTTCGTGCCGACAACTGGTCGCCATCCGGGATGGTAAGCCTATCATCGCCTGGTTCTTCTTCGAACATCCCCTCGGCAGGCCACAATTGCTCGCGGGCGAGTTGCACAAGCCCGAGAGACGGAATTCTGCTATCGTCGCTGGCGGTGCTGAAGGAGTGCCACCTGCTACAGAGCCAGGCGACTTCGGCGACGCCGTTGGACAGCTCCGGCCACATGAGAAGGATAGCATCACGGTAGTCACGACCAGAGGCCGACTCGGACTCCGGAAGATCTGGGAAGTACCACCACATTGGGAGCAGTGCTGCGCCGGGGTAGTCCCCCACGAGTCTGTCGACGTCTGGATCCAGCCACTTGTTTCCACAACCAGTCGAATGAGAGGCACTGAACGCCGGATTGTTGTCAGACTGCCAGACTGTGTCCCGATATGCTTCGACGAGGTCCTTCGGCGGGCAGAAATCTGACTCTTCAGGAAGCTCACCACTCGCAAGGGTCTGTGCGTCAGAAACGGTGAGTGTACCCGCTTCGGAATCGCGGTCTCCCCGCGTCGGAAGTATCCACCTCCACTCGATTCGTGGCCCAACCTGTACGCCGAGGTGAATCAAGGCATCGAGACGCCGGATGCGGTGGAGCTCATCAGAATCACCATCATTACCGAAGACCGCGGTCCAGTACTCGTCGTCAGGGGGAGCGATTTCGTGGGTATCACTAGGTCTCGCTTCAGCAGCGAGTCGGATCGCCGCTGCCCATCGTCGGAAGGAAGCCGCTCGCGTATTCTCAGAGTTATCTCGATCGCTAAATCGATCGACTTCTGGCCCGGCAGCTTCGAGTGTATCTGCAGCCGCATTGAACTCAGCGGCCCACTCGGCTCCAAATGTTAGCTCTTCAGCTGGGCGTGTCTCGCTCCGTTTCCGATCTGGTGACCCAGTGGAAGTCGCTCTATTGGCTGTCGTGTCGGATCTGGAAACTGGGAGCTGTACCCGTTGGACGTAGCGCTGTTCCAAATAGTCGTCATAATTCGAAGGAAGCGAACTGGTCTCCCCGCCTTTCAGAGTTTCCTGTAGATCGTCGAACTGGTGATGGCGGTGGGGCTGCGGGTTGAGCCAGTCGGCAATCTGGTTTTGGGTCACCGTTCCGTACAGGTCGACGATGTATCCAATCACGTCGGGATCCGACGTTGCATCTCCCGAGTACCCACCCGCCTCGGCGGCTACCCGGCGGTAGAACTCTGCAGGACTATCGAGGTTCCGTGTTCCCCATTCTCTGTTAAAACTCTCTAGCGGCCCGGTCCAATCTGATCTGAACGGGACGACGAACACAGGCAGGTCGCTCGGCGGCGTCGGGAGATCAGAAATGATCGACCGCGCCGTATTCCCCCCGGTCCGTCGGAAGACGATGCGTTCGCTCCGTTTTTCCCCTCTACTCTCACCGCCATCATGTCTCGAACGTGCTCTGACAAGGTGAGTGATTGCTGGTGAATCATCGTCGTCACGGTCTCGATGCGCCTCGGCGGGCAATAGGGGAACGCGTGTGTCTCCCAGCTGTGTTGCCGCCCGCTTTGCATCTGTCCCGTTCTTGATGTCGAGTTCCTCACCATCTGAGACTGATTGGAGGACACTACAGATGGACTCGAAGTACTCTGTCGCGTGGCGGACTTCGTCGACTGGAACTGCCCAGTCAATTGTGCCCTCGGTATGGCTATCTACACCCCAGTACTCGCTGAGGATGTCAATACAGCCGCGACGCCCCTCATCGTCGTCGAACAACCGTTTGAGAACGTCTGTGAGTCCGATCCGAGCCGCACACTGTCGAAACGCCAAATCTGACTCATTTTCGGAACCGAAAACAGCAGTCTGCCACCACCTACCGGATTCGATGACGCTGCGTCCGGGGACTGGTGCCGCCGGTGCGTCACGTCGGAGTGGCTCGAAGGCATGGAGACGTTCCGGGTCACATAGCACCGTAGTCGGCCGTTGTGGTTCGCCAGCGTCGGTCGGGACGATTGGCTCTTCGCGGAGCCGCCCGAGCGTGTCTTTTACGGCGGTTGTAACGATTTCCGATGTACTGGTGTTATCTCTAGTGTCGAGTGGTGTAACCAGCCACGGCATCCACTGATGGAACGAATCCAGCTCAGCCGAATCTGTCGGTGACTTTGCCGTCGCGAGGTCAGCTGCTGCGGTTGCGACGAGCCCTGGTAGTTTGTCGAGTATCCGCTCGTTCTGTTCATCCGCCGTGAGCGATTGGCGGTCAAACCCGACTCGGAACGGCGCATGGACGGCAAAGGGGAACGGAGTCTCGACCTCTTCGATCGGGTAGTACAGATAGAGTGGTTTCGATCTGGGTCTCCAACCGTCCGTAGCTATCGGTTTTTCAAATAGGAGATGTACATCGTCGGAGCTCGGCTCCGCCTCCTCGTTGTCAGTGATGTCGTCGTACGTTCGGGTGTACTGCCAAAACGTCCGAACGTGTGACTCGGAATTGTCGTTCTGTGGGTTATCAACTGTATATGTAATTTCTCGCTGATTGACTGCAGGCGCGTTCGAGAGTGGATTGGAATTTCCTTGATCAACCGTGATCTGTCGATGGTCGTCCATCTGTAAAACTCCATCTTCGCTCCGTGATACTCGGACCAGGTCTAGTTGCTCGATGTGTCCGAGCAGGATCAGTGTCTCTGGAGAGATGTTTGTACATTCCTCCCAGAGCGTCTCCTGACGCTGCTGACTGAACGCCGCTGAATCGTTGTCCGTCGACGATCGGTGGTCTCGAAACGTCGACGCTACCTTGTCGTCGGCGTCTGTGAGCAGGTCGTCGACACGGTCGAGGAGCGTCCGCCATTCAGTATCGACGTAGTCGAGCTCGACAGCCGTAGTGTACGATCCGCCGTGGATATCCATCCACGAACGTAGATTTTCACTAAAAGGACCGTCCGTGGTGTGGGCTGCCTCGTTCGTCCCGACGAGTCCCGATCGCAGCGGAGAGGCGTCTTTTTGCGAGGCGTCGGGGAACGGGTATCGGAACAATGAGAGTCGTGGCAGGTCTGAGAGGAGCGTACTGGGACTCGGTGGCTCCTGCTCTTCGTTGAGCAACCGATGCTGTATGATGTCTTGAATGAGATACTCTGGTAACGCACTAGCATCGATATCTGTCGCGAGTGACTGGCAGGCATCGACGAGGTCGTCGTTAGTGGGCGGTTCGATACGCTTCCTGAACGAATCCTCCCCAAGCAGCCTTCCGTATGTCGTGAGCAGCATGCGGGCGGCTCTTGCCCGAGAGAAGTGTGCCGCGAATTGCTCCGAGTCAACCTGCGAGTAGATACTGAACTGCTCGCTCAGCTGAAGCACCGACTTAAGCCCGACACCTTTCTCACCGATAGATCCCCGATCTTGAGCCTTCGCAGATCGTCCAAGGGAGGTAACAGCCCGAAACACCTCTTCGTCATCCAGCCGGAAGGGACTCCCAGTGTTCGCGACCATCAGCGAATCAGGACCAACAATTACCGAAACACGTCCATCCCCGTCTCCCTCAATGATCGCATCCCGTGCGTTCTGGACGAGCTCCAAGACTGTACGATCATCATGAGCGGCGGAGACAACCTGGTTCCCGTAACCTAGGTCAGCCTCCTTGCTCCATGCTGTCTTATTGTTCAACCCGTCCAGTAGCTCTTCGTGTTCTTCACAACAGAAGTTGGTGAGACGATCGGAGACGGATGCGTATTCTGACATGTGAAGTGTTGAGTTGGTTAACTCTCTTGCTTCATGTGGTAAGTAGTAACGATCGGACTCTGAAGTCATTCCTCAGAAGTATTAGGAAACCTATGTATTTGTGGCAGTGTTCAACAGGATGACCGTACGATAAAATTAGAACACTTCGAAAAAACTGGGAGCTGGAAGAATACCTACTCAGTGAGCACCGCTAATCTCTGAGACCAAAGAAACTGACTCTGTTGAAATATTTTTTCTAGACATATTTTCGCTTAAACAGCTGGTCGCTGAAGACTGTATATTGAGCAGCAGTAACATATGTAATCGGCTTAAATCCGTTCTGTATGGTTGTCTGTCCAAACTGCGGGAAAGAGCGGGAGTACAACAGTGTAAATTGCTCAAACTGTCAGTATACCTATCGCTATGACGATGTTGTAGACTATGACCTCGAAAGTATCCACTTCACTGTTCTATTTGATTGTAAGAACTGTGGACGGAAGTTCAAATTGGGATTTGGAAAGGGTGATGAAGTAAACGTGAAAGGAATTGCCCGTCAGAATACAAAAATCAATCACCATACTGGAAATCCAATTAGCTTGCTTGTGGACGGTTGGAATTGTCGACCTCAATGTCCCACTTGTAAAAACGAGAATTCTCTATTTATTTCGGAGAAGCGTCCCATACGTGAACGGTAAGTGAGTCCACTGTATTGACTACAGCGGCTCTGTTGAAATCCTCAGAAAGTGATAGATCCTGCCCGGTTGTGGTCAGTACAAGCGACCTACGTACCGATATTGAACACGGATCTCTCCACAATATGTTAGTAACGGCGTGCGAGATACCAGAGAATGTATTCAATAGGTGTTCAACTATAACCAAATCAATACCCGGCTTCTGTCACTTTCACTTACTCCACCGTGAATCGTCATACTCCTTTTCAATCTCAAATTCATTTTGGCGATTTGAACTCCCCAGTTCTGTCTGTGGGCTATTAGAAATATTGTGTTCTGAATCGCTTGATTCGTCGGTAGATGGAATGTCTCTATCTGGCACCGTTTCATCAATATACAATTTATTCTCTTCGGAAAAGTTTGGATGGAAATTTTTGATTATAATAGAAATTACGCGACACTCTGGGAAACAGTTCCCTTGAGCTGAAGAGACTCCAATTTGAAATTTGTCCTTTATCCAGGCTTGATCAACCCCTTCAGCGTCGCGAATTTTGTCCAGAGTCTGTTTGGGAATATTTCGTTCTATACGTATAGAAAAGTCAGCTGCGTTGTGGTATATACTTGAATAATGGAGAGATAGATTAACAACCTCATTATCTCCATCCAAAAAAGACAGCTTGAGAGATTTATTCATGTTGTATTTATGATTACTAACTACAGATCGGTGATTGCGAACTTCTTCTTTAGTTTCGCTGGAAATTACACTCAGTCGATCACATCGGGTTTGAGTGAAAGTGTCTGCTTGGGAAGGGTGTGGAAGCTACCGAAGCAGACAGCGAGAT
>NZ_VCNL01000013.1 GCF_007671685.1 Halorubrum salsamenti
CATTGCAATCACCAACTACGAGCGAGGAAACGAACCGGGCTGTGAGATGCTATGAGTTGGATTCTATGACACGCTCTACAGGGCGGCTACCAGGTCAGCCGCGATCCCGACGACTACCCGCATTTCATCGCTGTTCGCGAGCAAGACGTCGACGCCTGGGAGACGTTTTTCGAATCGTTCGGGCTACCAACCACCTTCGAGCGCCAGCCCAGCGACGAGATCGATGGACCACTGCAGATCGTCCTCGATCCACAGACGTCACTCGAAATCGAGGACGTCGAAGGCTACCCGGTTATACCGCGCGAGGACACGATCGAGTACATGCGCGAGCACTACGCGCAGTTCCAGTCGGCGCTCGCGATGCTTGACCGCATGTACGACGACCTCGATCTCGGTGTCACTAGAGGCGAGGATCTCAAGCATGGCTCTCGGAGTGATTTCGGGGCATCGGCTGTCTCTGTTGAGACAGTCACGGCACTCCAGCAGTATCTGTCTGATCAGGTCGAACAGCTGCGGTGAAACAGCTTAGAGAGCCCGCGGATCAATATCAACGACGCTGGCAAAGGCAACGTTCTCCTGAACCTGCTCGATTTCGACGGTCGGCTCATCACCGGGTTGGCCACCAGGAACGATCACAACGTATCCACGGTCAACTTTCGCGATTCCATCACCCTGGTCGCCGGTTGTCTCAATTGTCACGTCCCGAATTTCGCCCTCCTCAACCGGCGGCCCAGAAGATCCACGCTGTCGGTCAGATTGGGCACGATCTGCGGACGCGGGCTCGTGCTCGTCCTGCGCCGTCGTGGGTGAGTCGAAGACAGCGATCCGATACGTTTCGCCGAGGGAGACAGCGTCATGATTGAGCTCCCCGGACGGAACCTCGACAACGTATGTCCCGTCCCGTTCGTGAACAGTCGCGCTGAAAACAGAGCGAAGCGAGTCCGGAATTTTGACCATTCGATGGTCCAATACTCGGCTGGTAGAGAACTTAACTCCATGGAAACGGCACGAGACAGCGACCTCCTGTATTGACGGGTAGTGCGGTGAAGCCACCGTTCTACCGCGATTGAACGTGAGAAGATGTGTTCTTGTTCGTACGGCCACATGGGATCTGCAAACGTCACGTCGAAAGAGGGTTAACCAACATCTCGACTCAACAAACCGTAGTTGTTGGTTAATACTATGAGGTACGGTAATCGCAGCGAAGATATCGAAGGGTAACAGGATCGCTGACAGGGGGCAAAGAACCCTACGACAGCTTACGAATAGGCGTCGTTGAACTCACGTTCACGCCGCATCAACTCCTCGACACCATGCTCGAGGATCCCGCGTCCCATTGCTGTCGGCCGATAGTACGTGTAAAAGCCCTGGCTGTCGGCGGTCCGTCGCTGGCGCTTGTCGACGAGGCCGACATCAACCAGTTCGTCGAGGTGGTAGTGGAAATTGTGCGGCTCGACGTCGACCACAGCCTTGAGGTCAGCGGCACTCAGTTCGTCGTTTGCGACGAGCGTTCGCAGGATGCGAAACCGCGTCGGGTGGCCGATCGCCTGTTGCATCGTGAGATACTCCTCGAGCGTCAGCCCGCTCTCCTCAGGGAGCGGCGGCTCCGGCTGGCGAACGTCCTCTGTTGGCTGGCGATCGGTTTCGGACATTGAGGGATGCCTCGGTTCGAGAGTTGGGACGCCACATACTTAGTCGTTCTCTACTAGAATATTCCTGAGAACACCGATATTTATATACTACTGTTCCGAATCGACGACTCGAATGCGGCAACGGATTATCGACAATCTCTCCCGGGCCACTGAAGATTCGGATGCCCTCACTCCAGCCCGGCGCGAACAGTTTCTCGTCTATCTGATGGGGCCGTACCGGACGTTCGACGTCGACGCGCTGCTACCGGCGGACGCGGATGTCGAAACCGACGTCCCGTCGTTCGCGACGTGGGACGAGGCCAGCGGCGAGTACGCTGAAGATGAGGTCTTGCGCCTCCTCCAAGAGACACGAGACTGTCTTCGCGACCGTGGCTTCAATGCCTTCCTCGCGATTGACGTCGGGATCTCGCTCAATGAGATGGATGCCGCCACACAAAGTATTGCCTTCGCGCAAGCCAGCAATGCGACGATTTTCATCGCCCCACAGGTCGGCGATAATCTCGGCGTCGGGATCGAGATCGGGAGCGTCCTCGAGGATTTACTGTCGACAGACGGGATGCAGGGGCCGGCGACTGACGCGACCCCACCAGAGCGCACGCGACGGGTGATGGTCGCGACCGAACCATCGGTTCGAAGCGCCATGCTCGGGGCAGTCCACGCGCGCTGGGACGCCAGCGTCCGGACGTTCACCGATGCCGCAGATTGCTGCCGACTGTGCGCGCAGTTCTGTACCCACATTCAGAACGAAGAGCTCTATGGCTCGCTTGAGCGTTTGGAATGATTCCGTCCCGTGCAGGCGGAACAGGCATCTATGAACTACACCGGCTAGGGAGCAGCACTTGACAAGAGAGATGAGCGGTCCCCGCTGATCGTCGATTCCTGAATCGAACGGAGGCTGCCGAGCCGATGTTGCCGCTCCTGTGTATATTTCGCGATGTCCTTCCATCAGAAGCCTCGAAAGACATAGACGTGGCAGGAGGGTCTCCACTCAGGAAAAACGGTGTGTAGGGTCCGCAAGATCCGATGGCGGCATCACTGAACCCTCCAGAAAATCGGTGACGCGATCTCCTGGGCGGTCGCCTCTATCGATTTGTTGTGTGAGCAACCACCATGATCTGTAGACCCACCCTTATCGACTTGTTACTGTCACCGATGGATCTGAATCATCGATAACACCCTCACCCCTATCGATTTGTTCGAGGAACAACCTACTGATTGAGCTGTGCGTTCACGACGGTACGGAGTTCGTCATCGTGGACGTCGTCTAGCCGCGAATCTTCTCGGAGCGTTTCGATGATGGTTTCCGGGTTCTCACCAAACGTGAACTCGAGGTAGCTGCCCGAGTGTGGCCCCTGACTCTTCCGTTCTGTCTCAACTAGCGAATACGTCGTTAGTTCCTTCATCTTGTTCACGTACGTTTCCTGGTGGTACTGATCCGAATCCAAGGTGCCCGTCAGGTATTGATATACTCGGTATCCAATCGGGCTTATCGCTGCACCAGTGCCGGTTTCACATGCCACAGCTGCAGTTGCGAAAAGACAGAGCTTCTTCTGCGTACTAATTCCACGAGTTACCTCTAACACGCGGTTTTTCTCGACCTTATCTTGAGCCTCTCGAACGTGCTCCTCACGGACTTTGTCTGCACCTGTTTTTTCTGCGATCGATCCCGCTGTTCGCATCAAGTCTATCGCCTTTCGGGCGTCCCCGTTGGTTTGCGCGGCGAATGCTGCTGCGAGCGGGATGACGTCGTCACTGAGCGCATCCTCATGGAAAGCGTCTTCTCGGGCCCAGAGGATTTCCCGGAGTTGGTTGGCGTCGTAGTCACTGAAGTGAACGTCTTCGGGGGTAAACGAACTGAGAGCGCGACTCCCCACACTCTCCATCATCTTCGTGTCATTAGTAATGGCGGTCACGGAGACCTGGGCGGTGATATCATCGGTGCTTCCAGCACGAGAGAGTTGATAGAGAAGACGGGAGAAGGCTGGCTCATCCTTATCGCGACGACCGACGAGCATGTCGAGTTCATCGAGGATGAACACGACTGTATCGTAGTGTTCGTTGATGAGACGATAGAGTTCACGCCATTTTTTCTTGTTTGGGACGCCGTGTTCTGGGACATCGACAGTCGTTCCAATGTCGCTCGCCACCTTTCGCGCAAGTTCGTAGACCGCTGCACCGAGGGTTCCCACATTCTGGCAGTTCATCTGGATGACGCCGAACCGGATATCACGACTTTCGCAGAGTTCGACGATGTTCTGGCAGACAGCGTTGATGATGAGAGATTTCCCGGTCCCGGAGGGGCCATAGAGGAGAAGGTTCGGCGGCCGCTCGTTACTAATTGCGACGCGAAGGTGCTGAGTGATATCGGTGAGCTGGGTGTCACGACCGACGATGCGTTCTTCATCGACGATTTCGTTCGGTTCAAGGAGATAACGGTTCTTGATGAGACTCGCGGCTTCTTCCTGCTCGAGAATGAGATCTTTGATAGAACCCGTGGACTCGGGGGTTTCCTCGGGACCACGATCCGTTGGCATACCGGACCTCACTCTACCACGATACTAAAAGATTCCCCTGTCGATTTCTTTTCTACCGGTACGACGGTCAGGTCCGGTGTATTAGAGGGGTACACCGGAGTATCCCACGACCTCCGACGATTTGTTAGGAGCTCTTCGCCTCAACCAATCCAAGAGGACTCTCTAACACCCTCTCACCTCTATCGATTTGTTCCAACCACAAAGGAGGGGTGGGGTGAGAGAATTCCCGAACGGACTAATGCTCCATCTACGTCACGATGAGCACGGAATCGAGAGCTGCTTTCATCTTCTCTTTCTCTTCTTTCTAGTTCTAGTTACTAGCTAGCTAGTAGAACGCACCTCTATCGACTTGTTCTCACTACACGCCACCCCCTTCATTTCCCTCCTGGTTTAGTATATGAATATGGATTGATACTCACAGACATAAGTACGTGAAGATATCTGGAACTTCGATTCGATCGAGCGCAGAGAGCGCAGCATCACGAAGATCGTCAAGGGTGTCGAACAGACGGTTGCCAAGCTCTTGATCAAGCTGTCGCCAACACTCTTCCGCGGGGTTCAGCTCCGGTGAACCCCGCGGAAGGTAGCACAGTTCGATCGGTGTGTTTTCGACGAATTCCTGCACGGCGTTTGCCGTGAAATACGAAGCGTTGTCCAAGACGACGCAGATTTTCTCGCCGAATTCGGTTTGGAGAGCGTCTAGCAAGCGAATCGTCGTGTCGCTGTTGAAATTCTCGGCACACGGCAGAAAGAACGTCTCACCACCGTCGCTGACTGCACCGAGCAACTTGATGCTATCCCACGCGCCCGTCACCGGGAGTGACGGGCGCTCTCCTTCCGGAAACCACGCATAGATTAGCGTCGAGAGAACCTGCCGCGTCTGATCGATCGTCAGGACTGTGTATTCGTCGTCCAGGTCGTTGCGCTTTTTTTGAAGCCTTCTTGCCAGGCTTCTTGGGCTCTCTCGTCGGATTTGTAGAACTCCGGCCGGGCTGTCTTCCAGGACAGCCCGGCCTCAGACATCAATCGTCGGACGTGCCGCTCACAGTATTCAACGTCAAATTCCTCAGAGAGATAGTGACGAGCTAGTGGAACAGACCACGCGGGCGCGTCTAGTCCAACTTCTTCGGGTGAGTCGTGAAGTACCTCAACGAACTGGTCGTGCTGTTCATCAGAGAGTTCGGATGGTCTGCCTTCACGCGGATCGTCGTAGACGACTTGCTCGACCGGCTCATCAGCGAGCCGGTCGAGCCGGCCAACCCAACGAGACAGCCATGGACCGGTGTATCCGTACCGTTCAGCTACCTCTGCCATCGTCGCGTCGTCTTCTTCGAGGTAGTTAATCACCGCCATCAGCCGTTGTGTCGGCTTCTTGTCCTCGACCTCCGCGAGAGCGTCGCGGAGGTCGTCGAGGGTGGCGGCGTCAAGCGTGGCCATACCCTAGAATCACACTCTAGCCTAAAGAATATTCAGCCGACAGTATGAGAAATCAGGAGATAAAGAGCGGATTTGGACATCTTATAGGTACTATGGCGGGACGTCTTGTCATTCCCTCTGTTTCCCGGCAAACTACTCTACACTCTCCCCTATCGATTTGTCTAATACCCATCCCATCTACCGAATACAGTGAGAATCGAGCTAATAAAGACCGATCCCGTCGAAGGACCTCATCCTGATGTGCCATCTTCTCGTGAGTTTCTCGTGATCAACTCTCCCCTCCCCACCCTTACTCGTCAGAACAAATCGATAGGGGTGGGTGTGTGGTCCTGTCGACACGGTCGCGATAGATGAAGCCGATCACGTATAGAGCCGACTTCGTGCTCAATTTTGGAATGTTCTCTCTATTGGTTCGATACTGGTCTTCCGTGGATGACTTCCCGCTGAACAAATCGATAGAGGTGACCCTCCGCATGCAGGTGGTTTCGTTGAACAAGTCGATAGGGGTGCGTCTCCCTAGATACTCAATCGGGTTCAGAGATCTCGATATCTGGTCCCCTGTATTAGCAATGCTACCGTACACAGCCAGTCGATTCAGTCAATTCGCTTCAAACCGATGCGTATTTGAGCCAAACGCTTTTTTATACATTATTCGAATTCTGTGGTAATGAGTACTTCCGACCACACGCCAGGCGACCTGGAGTCAGTGCGGGAGCGGCTCAACGTCGTCGCCCAAGAGACGCGGTTCTCGCTCCTCTAGGATATCCTCGGGCATCCATCGGAACTGCCGACGCTGAAGGAACTCGACTACGTCAACTCGAGTAAGAGCCAGACGACGATTCGCCAGCACCTCCAGCAGCTCGTCGACGCCGGCATCGTTGAGGAAGTGCTTCTGCCCGAGGACCGTCGGCAGAACGACCTGCCGTTCAAGTTCTACGGGATCAGCGAGAGTGGTCGGCAGTTCCTCGCAGAGCACAAGCTCCTCCGGGCACAAGACACGCTCCGAGAGATCTACGACCGAGTGGAGAAGACCGACGACATCAACTGATACGAGACCGCTCCGCGACCCGAGCGCTAACAGCTTCCGTCTTTCACTTCGCAGACGGGGTGTCCTCCGAACAACTGGCCATCCGACTGGGGTACTAGTTCGTCTACTCGTCTGGATTCACTGGGGATTTGTACTTTGATTTGATGCGATCTCCTTCTCTCCACTGCCAGTAGTAGTAGCGGTTGTCGTTGATCTCCTTGATCGTGATCGTCGCTTTCGAGGGGACGTCATCGGGAAGATCGTCGGGGCGCTCGTCGCTCTCGTCTTCCTCGTCCGCTTCGACAAGGCGGGCCTCGCGCTCGCGATACTCGGCGAGGTCCTCGGCATAGCGGGCCACGTCTCGGAGCAGCTTGGGCGAGTAGTCGTTGAGTGTGTCGATGACGTCGGTGGGGAGGTCCGCTGGGGGCGTCGGTGGCTCGTAGGACATGGCCGATCTCTGTTAACCAACACAAACGCAAAGAGCATAGTTTTGTTGGTTAAATCCGTAACCAACCGCTTACAACGGTCCTTCAGCAGCTGTAACACTATTCGAAACTCTCCATCAAGGAGTTTCGTCTGATGTTACAGCCCTCCGGATCCTCGAACGCTGGGTGATCCTACGAGTTCGAGGGGAGTCGACCATCAGGTCGTGGGACCTGCCCCTGTTTGATTTCGTGATCGACTCGCCGGAGGTGTTTACAGCCGCCCTCGGGCGTTCGTTTCCGCCAATCTGGGCAGGTACACGACTCGCTGATCACATCCACTTCGTATCGGTTCCCCGATGCTGATCGGACCTCGTACCGGCCGCCTTTTTCGAGCAGCGAGACGGCCATCTCTTCGTCGACGGCGCGTCTGGTTCGCGGCTCGAGGCCGTCGGTCTGGGTCGACTGCTCCGTGACGACCATCCGATCGCGCACGTCGCCGGTGCGGCCGCCGTCTGGGGCAACCGCAGCCTCGGGACCGTGGAGCCGATTCTGTAGGAGGTCTTCGACCGGATGACCCTCTGGCCACAGGTACTGGATTTCGCGACGTTCGCGATGGTCGTAGGAACCATAGGCGGCAGCACTGCCGGTCCAGACGCGCCACGCGCCGAGTGCGGCCATCACGTCGACGATGATCCGCGGAACGGTCTCGTACTCGTCGGGGTAGAATATTCGAAAGCGGGTACACTCCTCCTGCAGCGGAACGGTCTCCCACCACTCGACGTCGTCGCCCCAGCTGTCGAACATCGCGTTGTCCTCTCCGTATCCGACAGTCACGCCGTCAATCTGTGGCATGTCCACCGACAGCTCGTTAGCCTCACCTTCGAGCAGCCGGAGAACGGCGTACCGGAGATACTCGTGTTCCGGATGGTCGGTAGACTGGGCGACCTGGTCGTGGTGTTCTGCGACTCGTTCCGCCTCCTCGAGAACGGTAGTTAGGTACTGGTCGGTCATGGGTCGATGGAGACGGGACTGCGCCTCCGCCCCTCGGCGGGCGCTGATAAACTTAACCAACGAAGACCCGTATTGGCGTCCGACTGTTGGTTAATCGGCACGGACCACGAGTTCAGCTCTCGGCGACCGTCCCGATAATCTCCTGGGCGGTCGAACTGATTCGACCGAGCCGATCCTGGATCACCTCCGCATCGTCGTTCTCCCATGCGGCGAGGTAGAACGCTGACCCGCTCGTGTCTAGTCCGAGAAACCGACCAACGATGTACGCGACGGCTTCCGCTTCGACTTCGCGTTTCGCTCGCTCGGTGTCGTCGTCGACGTCGAAATGCAGTAGCGCGTGAGCGTACTCGTGAATCAGGGTGACCGCGAGATCGGCCTGATTCTCGCGAGCTTTCGCCTTGACGACCGGCTGGAGGTCATGCAGGCTCCGGGACTCACAGACGCCCATCGCATTGCCATGCTCCCAGTCGTCGGCCTCGACGATACGAACCGTCACGCCGAGGTCCGACGCTGCGTCGGTCAGTGTCGGAACCAAGTCCTCGGCATCCCCGGTTGCCTCCGTCTCCAGTTCGGGAAGCGGCTCGCCGTCGGTCTGCGAGACGTCGAAGACAGCAGTCGGCTTGAACCCGACGAGTCCTTTCGACCACTCGTCGGGTACCGTCTCGTCGTATTCACACTCACTGTCCTCGTGGTAGCTGGGCGAGTTCTCGCACTCCGGGCACTGCTTCGTGATGATCGGTGCCCAGATCCAGATCGCCTGTTCGCCTTCCTGGACGTACCGGTCGAAGTCGTTCCGCCAGGTGTTGTAGCCGGCGACCTTCGTCGCCTCGGGGCACTGCAGCTTGATGAGCAGCGTGTTGCGATGGGAGTAGTCGTGGAAGCGACTCTGGACGTCGAGCCACTCTTGGAACTCTTCGCTGGCCTGCGCGTCGTCGACGCCGGCGACGAGGTCGTCGATCCACTGTTCGATGGTACTGTGCATCTCGTCGTGTCGGGTGTCGGTCTCTTCGAACGAGACCGACGGATCACTGGCTGTAACCATTGTATTCACCGAATCGAGTTCACGGCGAGTGCGTCAGTTCAGACGCGCCGCACCCCTCGGGGGCGCACAACAAACGACGGTGCTCCTGAGAGGGATATCGGGGCCGCTATCGGAGGCTGGGATTAACAATCGGTGCGAGAATACCATCGAGAGCATGGGGCTCGTCGATGTGCTTCGCGGGGTCATCAGACCCAGCACGGCCGACACGGCCACGCTGTATGAGTGCCGCCACTGTGGCACGACCCTCTCGGCAGATACTGAGACGTGTCCGACCTGCGGAGGGGAGGATGTCGCTTGCTACCAGTTCTAAGTGGATTTCGCTCGGGTTGCTGCACTCGGTGTCGGCACTGCTTGTGTGGTCGTGTCCGTTCGCCCCCCTCGGTGTGAATGGGGGATCTGGTTATCGGAGCGCTGCTTTCTCGTCAGCGAAGCCGACCGCAACGAGATACGCGAGGAACGCGTCGAACCGTTCGACGTCGCTGGGTGTGTCCGTCGCGAGGTGTCGCACCCACTCGATGGCCCACTGGAACGCGGGATCGGTTCCGCCTTTGCCGTGGATATACCACCACCGAGCTGCTTTCAGGACGACGAGCGGATTCGTTGGTGGCTGCTCACCGGCGAGGCCACGAGTGATCGACTCGATCTCCTCGGGGACCCCAGCGGGATCGACCTCGCCTGATTGCGTGTTCGTTACATCGACTGGAATTGCATCGACCGAGATGTCGGTCGGACTTTGTTGTTGACTCACGGAAAATCACCAGCAAGGAGGACTCGATAGGGAGCCCTCGCCCTCTCTGGAGGGCGCGACAAACCACTCGTAGCGTCACGCCGTCGGAAAGTAGACGCTCTGCTTGCCGACGATCTCCTCGAGGTTGTTCCGATGGCGATGGGAGAAGTAACACTCGTAGCTGCAGTATCCACAGATTGCGCCGGTATCGTATTCGGCGACGAAGGGACCGCGCCGGGTCGTCCAGACGTTCGCTCCGCAGTCGGTACACGCAGCACTATCGAGATCGGTTGGTGACGGGCCCTCGTACTCGATTTCGAGGATGTCGCTATGTGGCGTTGAGTCGGGCCAGACGCCGTGAGACTGCCAGAACGCCTTGAGGCGGGCGAGACTGTGACGAACCGTCTTGCGAACCGTGACGTGATCGGCGTCGCGACCGCTATCATCCCACCCATCAGCTGTCCAGAATTCCCCGAACTGCGCGCCACGATGCAGCCCGTTCCAGTCGACGCCCACAATGTCGGCTGGTGGCTCGTCGGTGAGTGTCGGCCGGGTCAGCTGTCGGATGGCTTCGAGTTGTTTTGGTGGACTCCCGCCGAGGATATGGACGCGCCGACCGCGCCAGTCGGCCGGATCAGAGAACTCGTGGGCCAACCGGTCGGCGTACCCACGCGAATAGCCAAGAACGAGATCCTTGGGAATTGCGTCGATCACCGCTTGGGACTTTGGGACGATGATGAGCTCGGCCTCGGGGTAGCTGGCCTGAATCTCACGAGCAGCAGCGACGTGGTCATCGACGTCGCCGCGTTCGTAGATGTCGCCGATGACGCCGACCTGTGGTTCGTGCTCGAAGAACCGATCGACGAACCGATCCAGATCGGGGTTCCGAAAGTCGTTGTCAAGCATCCCGACGGGGAGGGTGAGATTCTGATATTGGTTCTCCTGATACCCGCAGTCCTCCCGAAAGCCGGGAAGGAAACCGAGCTTATAGGCATCCAGAGTGAACGGGGCTCGATGGAGGAACGCCACGATGTCGGCTTGTCTGGCGGCAGCGATGTCGCTAGCCGTTCTGGAGTCTGTACTCACGAGGGACATAATTGGAGTCACGAGGCCGCTGTTGGCCGCCCCGCGCCCCTTCAGGGGCCTGAAAAACCGAGGTGCAGTCTGTTAACCAACAATGGGGAAACCCACGCGGAGCTTGTTGGTTAATAACAGAGCTTACTCTTCGTCCTCACGCAGCTCTTCAGCCTTCCACTTGAGCCGGCGCAGAATCTGCGTCCGATTCTGATGGGCGTTCTCGTAGGCAACGCACTCCTGGAGGGTTTCCATATCCGGGATCGTCGCGATACCGGCCTTGATCAGGCGTGTGTTCGGTGCTTCCAGACGCTTCTCTGGAGGGAATTCGTTACTCTCTTCGTCGTCAGTAGTCTCCATCTCGAAGAGCCTCCACCCCTTTGGGGCCGACACAAACAACTCTCCGGACGATAACGCTCTACCTCTAATAGAGATAAAACCGATACAACAGTTACCGTAATGGTCATCCCCCGCGAGTGTTTACAGGCCCGTATGGAGCGAAAGACGATCTCCGTCACCGGGATGTCGTGCAACGGGTGCGAACAGAACGTGGAGACCGCCCTGCGAAACCTCGACGGTGTGAGTCGGGTCGAGGCCGACCACGAAGCTGACACGGTCGACGTGGTTCTCGAGGATGGAGTCGCAGACGACGACGTGAACGCGGCAATCGAACAGGCTGGCTACGACGTCAAGGCCTAATCGGCCGCCGCTCGGCCGTCTTCCCGCTCGCCGTCGGTGCGTTCGTCGAGGGCGAATTCGGTGTTGACACCCTCGCCCGAGAGGAGCTGACCAGCGAAGCTGTTGGCGAGGACGGCCGAGACAGACAACACCATCGCAAGCATCGCGAACACGGGGTGAACGAGCCCCGTGGTCGCGGCGGCGACGCCGACGCCGTTGAACGCGAAGGCCGTCACGAGATTCTGGCGGGTCTTCCGGTAGCTCTCTTTCCCGATCTCGTAGGCGTCCATCACGCCACCAAGCCGGTCGCCCATCAGGACGATGTCCGCCGATTCGATGGCGATGTCGGTCCCGGCGCCGATGGCGATGCCGATGTCCGCCTGTGTGAGTGCCGGCGCGTCGTTGATGCCGTCGCCGACCATCGCCACACGGTGGCCAGCTTCCTGCAGGCGACCGATCTCTTCGCGTTTCTCGTCGGGCAGGACATCAGCCATAACGCGGTCGATACCGACCTCCTCGGCGACCGCCTGCGCGGTGCGCTCGTTGTCGCCAGTGATCATCACGGGCGTAATATCGTATTCCTTCATCCGCTGGACAGTCGCAGCGGCGTCGCTCTTGACCTCGTCGCCGATGCCGATCAGGCCAAAGAGGTCACCGCCACGAACAACTCCAGCAACGGTGAGGCCGCGGCCTTGGAGTCGCTCAATATCGGCGTCTCCCTTCGACAGGTCGATCCCCTCGTCGCTGAGCCATCCCGGTTTCCCGACCAGCACGTCGTCGCTGGCCACGGTTGCCCGAACGCCCTTGCCGGTCACGGAGTCGAAATCATCGGGGTCCACGTATTCGACGTCTTGCTCGTCGGCGAACTCGAGGATCGCATCAGCGAGAGGATGCTCGGAGAACGCCTCTGCACTGGCCGCAGTCGTGAGTACATCCACCTCGTCGGCACCGAACGCGACGACCTCACTGACAGCGGGTTCGCCGACGGTGATGGTGCCGGTCTTGTCCAACACGATGTGGTCGATATCGGGGAAGATCTGGAACGCGTCACCCGACCGCATCAGGATGCCGCGGTTCGCCGCCTTTCCGCCGCCCCGGATGAGGGCGAGCGGTGTCGCCATCCCGAGCGCACACGGATAGCCGAGCACGAGGACCGCCAGCGCTGCGAACGCCCCGCGCTGGACGTCGGGGGCTGCCCCCCACGCGAGCGGTGCAACCACCCAGAAGAGGAACGAGAAAGCAGCAATCGTCAAGACGCCTGGGACGAAGTACTTGAGGACGCGGTCGGCGAGCTGGATGATGCCGGGCTTCATCGCCCGCGCTTCCTCAATTTCGCGTGCCACCTGGTTCAGGAACGCGTCCTCGCCGGTTGCAGTTACCTCGATGAGCAGCGTCCCGGTCTCGTTGACGCTGCCGCCGATCACCGCGTCGCCTTCGGACTTCTCCTCGGGGATGGACTCGCCGGTAGCGACCGACTCGTCGACCGTCGATTCGCCCTCGACGACGGTGCCGTCGACGGGGATGTTCTCGCCGGGCTTGACGCGGACGCGATGGCCAACGTTGAGGTCCTCGACCGGGACTTCCTCGACATCGTCGTCGTCGGTGACTCGGCGTGCTGTGTCGGGTTGGAGATCGAGGAGGCTCTGGACGGCCTGCGAGGCCCGAGTGCGGACGATGAGGCTGGTGTACTCCGAGAGGATGTGGTAGGTGGTGATGAACACGGAGACGGCGAAGAAGTGGACGGTCGGGAAGCTCGGGAAGACGAACAGACCGAGCAACCCACCGAGGAGCCCTGCGAACGCGCCTGCCTCCAGGAGGACGTGCTGGTTGAGGATACCCCGACGGAGGCTCTGGAACGCCTTCTGTTTGATGTAGCGGCCAGGCCCGAACATCGTCCCGAGCGCCAGCCCCAGCGTCACCAGATCCACTACGAGAGATGCCGACTCGAAGCGTCCCATCACTAGGATCATCCAGCCCATCAGCACAGCAACGACGATGGATGCGCCGCCGGCGAGCAGGAGGCGGCGCTTGCCGTCGGCGAGCTCGGCCTGCTGTTGCTCGTATCGCTTCGCCTTGTCCGGGTCGCGGATGGTGTACCCGAGATCCCGGAGCGTGTCCTTCACCTCGACCTCGCTCAGGCACTCATCGTCGTATTCGACGAGAACTTCCTCGTGAGCGAGACTCACGTCGACGTCCTCGACGCCGTCGGTCCGGCTGTAGGCCTTCTTGATGCTCTCGGCACAGAACGAGCAGGACATCCCCCCGACGTTGAATTGTTCGTGTGTCGTTCCCATCTTGCCTGTTGGTTATCGTGCGACGCGGATAACCATTACGACAAACGTTATAGCGGTTTCGAGATACTAATACTGCTGTCGGGAGAGTGGCGTTACTCTTACTATTGTCGTCCGCTTATGTCGTCACAAGAATGGCGCTCCTCGAATCCGACGTGCCGATCCGTGAAGTCGTGACGACGGATCCGGAGAAAGCGAAGGCACTGGAGAACGACGTTCGGGCGAAGATCCTCGATATGCTCGCGACCGATGAAATGACGATCGAGGAGATCCACGACGAGTTGCACCGTCGCGGCGAGGAGAAGGCCGAGACGACAGTGCGTCACCATGTGAACGTCCTGAAGGATGCGGGGATGGTGGAAATCGCTCGTCTGGAAGAGGCTGGTGGAGGGACACGGAAGTACTACAAGTCGAACACGCGAGTCTTCTCCTACGATCTTCCGGAAGGCGCCGACAATAACCTCGCGCAGGCGCAGTCTACCGCGTCCGAAGAATTGACTGCCCTCATCGAGACGTTGTATGCGGACCACGGTACCGAGATTGAGGCGGTTGCCCGCGAAATGAAGCCTTGCGAGTACTGCGACACCCAGCATTACGAGGAGTTCATGGTTCGCGAACTCCTGAACCGTGCCCTCATCGAATTAGGCGAGAGCGGCACGCTCGACGATGTGTTCTCGACCGAGGACTGACGCTCACTCGATACAGCAGCTCATTTTGGACGTATTCCGACGGAACGCCTGACAGGCGTGTTTGAACGCCTCGGAGAACGTTGGGAACGGGTGGACAGTATTGATGATGTCGTCAACGGTGAGACCGAAATTCACCGCCAGCGTGGCTTCCATGATCATGTCGGCGGCGCGGGGGCCGACCATGTGGACGCCAACAATCCCGTCGGTCTCGTGGTGCTTCACCACCTGGACGAGTCCATCCGTGTTCTTGACGGCCTTTGCCCGAGGGACATCTTCCATCTGAACCGTCCGGCAGGAACAGGTACCGTGTTCGTCCATATATTCACGTTCAGTTGTCCCAACGACTGCTACCTCGGGACTGGTGAACACGACTGCGGGGACTGCATCGTAGTCGATGCTGACGCCCTCGTTGCCGAAGGCGTTCTTGACGGCGTGATTGCCCTCCTTGGCGGCGACCGTCTCCAGTTCGGGCTCGCCGATCACGTCCCCCGCCGCGTAGATGTCGGAATTGGTCGTCTGGAAATGCTCGTCGACGCGAATCGCGCCATCGGATTCGGTCTCGACGCCGACTGCTTCCAAGCCGATGTTCTCACTGTTGGGCTGGACGCCGGTTGCGACGAATAACGTCTCTGCGGTGAACGCTTGCTCCTCGCCCTCGATGACAGTCTCCACAGCGACGCCCTTCTGACCAGGGTCAGCACCACTGTCGGTAGCCACATCCTGAACCTGCTGGAAGTCGTTACTGGTCACGACATCGATTCCCTCCTCATTGAAGGCTCGTTGCATCTCCCGGCCGAGCTGACCTTCCATATCTGAGAGCACGTGACCGGAGCGCTGGAGGATGGTTACGTCGACGCCGACACGGTGGAGGATCTGGCCCCACTCCAGCGCGATGTATCCGCCACCAAGGATCACGATGTTCTCGGGGAGGTCGCGCTCCTCGAGGATGGTCTCGCTCGTGTAGTAGTCGACGTCGTCGAGGCCGTCGATGGGCGGCGCCCACGGTGAACTGCCCGTCGCGACGAGCACCTTCTTCCCAGTAATGTGCGCGCCCTCGTCGGCGCCGTCGACGACCTCAATGGTCGTGTCGTCCACCAGCTGGCCGTAGCCCTCGTAGATGTCGGTCTCGAAGTGCTCGGCGACGTCGACGTAGTTCTCCTGCCGGAACCGCTCGACGAGTTCGTTGGTGCCGTCGAGTGCGTCGGCCCAGTCGACAGTCGGCTCTTCGGGATATGTGACGGCGTCGAAGGGATTCTCCGACGCTGCAGCGCCGCTCTCGGCGACGGCAAGCAGATGCTTACTCGGGACACAGCCGACGTTCACGCAGGTTCCGCCGATGGGCAAGCCGGTGTTCACCATCGCCGTCGAGAGGTCCCGTCGGCTCGCTTCAGTGATCGCGGCGAAAGCTGCGGCGCCACCGCCGAGAATCACGAGATCATAGTCGGATGTGTGAGTCATCTATACCGAAACTTTACGACGGGAAGTTCTTATACTCCAGAGTCCGAAGCTATAGAGTAGGTTGGAGGCCACGAAGCTATGGCAGATACTACTTCACCGGCGCCAACGTGCGATGTTGAGGGGACGTGCTATTGTCCGCTCACAGGAGTTATCGACACGTTGAGCCGAAAATACGCGATGCAACTCGTCAGTATCATCGGCGCACACGATTCGCTGCGGTTCGCGGAGATCGAGGCGCACCTCCCTACAGCGAGCACGTCGACAATCTCGAAACGCCTCGACGAATTCGAGGAGGCAGGGATCGTCTCACGGACGCAGTACAACGAAATTCCGCCACGCGTCGAATACGCGCTAACTGACGAAGGGGATGAGATTCGTTCGAGATTAGAACCCCTTCTTGAGTGGGCGACGGCGAACTCCTGACGTACGGATTCCAGTGAATTTCATCCCACATTTGAGGCTACTCCATTCAGGTGGGGGTGTTAGCCCCAAGACTATCCTTTCTTCGTGTGCTACTGTGACGCATGATAAACGAGGGAGCGTCTGCACCGTCATTCACTCTTCCAGGTCTCCGTGACGGAGAACAAACCGAGTACAGCTTGGATGAGACAACTGCGGATGATCGGGCTGCGTTGCTAGTTTTTTACCCATTTGATTTCAGTCCTGTTTGTACAAACGAACTGTGTGCGATCCGCGATGCAGAGTGGTTTCAGCTGACGCCGGCGCTCGATGTCTGGGCAATTTCTGGGGACAGCGTCTACGCCCACCGAGCATTCGCCGAGGAATACGGCATCAATTTCCCGTTACTTAGTGATAGTTCCGGGCGGGTTGCCGAGTCATATGATGTCTGTTATGACGAATGGGAGAACCACGAGCGCGTTCCACAGCGTGCCGTGTTCCTCATCGATTCGGAGCAAACGATTCGATACGCTTGGGCCACAGAAGATGCACTCGAGAAGCCGGATTTCTTCCCGGTTAAAGACGCTCTTGATACGCTGGAAGCGGAACGCGATGAATTCGGTCCTGATGATGTCGAATTAGTCGTCGAATATAACGAGGAACCGGAACCGCTCACGTAAACGGCTGTTTGAGGACAGTTTCAGTGAACGCCGCTCCGACAATCAGCCCATCGCCTCTTGGAACCGCTCACGCAGCGCATCTTCACGCTCCTCGAACTGGTCGACCTTCTCCTGTAGATCATCGCTGACGCGCTCGATGCTCGCGAGCGCACGCTCGCCGGCGAGCGACGCCTGCGACCCGTCGTCGCCGTCCGCCTCGAGCTGCTCCTCGTAGGCTCGCTCGACGCGCTCGATGGTACCCTCGGGGTTGAACAGGATGTCGTTGGCCGTGCGGACGTAGCCGTCCAGCGACGCACCCTCCTTGCCCTGGAAGAAGTGAGTGAGCGCGTACGTCGCGCCGGAGTGCAGCGTCCACATATCGATCTCGAACGGCGACGCAGCGTTCGCCTCGGCATCCTCGGCAGCACGCTCTGCGAGATAGTCCGGGAATCCCAGCAGGCTGTAAAACTCGGTGACGGTGAACGGGAGCTCGGAGAACTCGAGATCGATCTCCTGCGCATCTCGGATGAATTCGAAGAGGTCGTCGGCGACGAGTTCGACCTGGGCGAGAATCTCCTCCCACCAGGTCCGGAAGTCCCGAACGTCCCCGACGTGCTTGATGACTTCCTTGTCGGTGAGCGAGCGCATCGAATTCGAGCAGTACCCGTCCTGAGCGAATCCCTCGACGTAGACGGCGTGCTCACCGAAGAAGTCGTAGCCGGAGGTCACGCCCATCGTGATCGGGTCTGACCGCCCGGGCAGCCGGACTTCGAGGCCGTCGAACATCACGTCCATATGGACCTCGCCGCCGCCCCGGTAGCGCCGGATCTCGCCGAACATCACGTTCCCGAGCGGCGACCCGTCGATGGTCTCCTCGCGAAGGACCTCTTCCAAGGGCCTGTACACATCCACCGGGTTGATGATCGCGTAACTGTCCGTGGGGACGTGAAATAGTGGGTCTGCGTCGGGCTCGCCGTCTGTCGCGTGGTCGCGCGCTCTTGTCGGCTCGACCAGGGCGTTGAAGCGCTCCGTTTCGACCCACTCGTCGGAGTAGGGATTCCGGTATGCGACTGTCGTCTCGACGGCCTGCGGGAGGTCACGAATCGTCTCGGCGAAGGACTTCGGTTCGTCGACCGTTTTCTTCCGGCGGTACCAGTCGGGTAGTTCTGTATCGGTTCGTCCGTCGACGCCAGCGAACACGGTTCTGGATTCTGGGTCTTTCATTGCAGTCACCTCGAAATCGAATTCGTCGCTCGCGACGGCGCTCTCATCACGCGCCCTGCGCCCCTCTCACGGGCGCAAAAACAACCACTCTTAACCAACGCCCCGCCCACGAATCCAGTACTGTTGGTTAAACATCTGGACGGTCTCGACACCTGGCTTCGGCTCTTCAATTCACTCGTCGGCGTGGCGTCGACGGCGCACCTGTTCAGGATTCGGCACCCACGGATGTGCGTCCCAGCAGTGCAGGGCGTGCTCTTGTGCCGTGTCGAACAGCGCCTCACACGACCCACACTCGTAGGCGGTGTCGGACCACGGTTCCGTGACGAACATCGCCGTCACCGTCGATCTGACTGGATCTGGTGCGGCCGACCGCTGAACGTAATCATAGCCGATCACTGTCCGTCGACGAAGCGCCGACTGTGCCAGCCGTTCGGGCCGGTCTGCTGGGAGATACACCCAGCGGACGAACGCCTCTTCTGAGTCCTTCGCCGAGGGTTGAAGGATGAACCATCGGTTGTGCTCGTCGCGGAACAGATACCGCTCAGTGCCCCGGTTCTGGAGATAGAGCGGATCACCACGACCGGGAATCAGCCGAAGTCCCACTGACGGCGAGATCGGGGTGAGGAGTCGCTCTTCCAGTGAGAGCGAGCCGGACTCTCCGGATGATGTCTCGCTCTCGAAGTCATCAAGCGTCGCTTCGCCAGTCATGATTCGCCGGGATTCGTCTCGTCTGTGTCTTTCCCAGCTATTCGCTCGTGCCGGTCGTTGTATCGCTTGAGTTCTCGGCCGATGCACTCCAGCGCCGTGACAGCGCGTTCGATGAGCTGGTACGTTGCTCGCGAAAGTCGGAATTTCTCCATCAGTTGGCCTCCTCTGGCTCGACGAGGTCGTTACTCTCAGCGACGAGTGCCTGAACGGCAGAGACAGGGTCGTTCTCGACCGGAAGTGTTCGATGGTCAAGCGGGGCGGGATACGCCCGGTCCCCCTGCGCACAAAGTATGATCAACCACTCTTCGCTCCCTTTGGCGCGGACGACGTAGTGGTCGATATCTCGACGTTGGAAGACTGTCCGATCTGTCCGGCTCACCGCACTCCAATTCGCCGGCAGTGACGATGACGGCGCCCCACCATCTGGCGTGAGTGCTCGGTACTCTTCGAATTCGGCGAGTGCCGCCTCGATATCCTCCCCGGTGAGGTGCCAGCAGTCGGCCGGGCCATCACACACCAGCTGACTGACCACGTCGTTGCGGAACTGGATGTAGTGTTGCTGGGCGACAGTTTCGTTGTCGGTGTAATCGAGGAGGAGCACACAGGCGAGCTGTGCCGGTCCGCTTCCCGTATAGCCCCAGTCGAATTCCGCCGGGCTATGCCGCACGAGACCGAGACTTCGATTTGGGGAGAGGCGTTCGTGTGCGGTGAGGTTCAGGACCACTGGCGTTCCGTCGACACGCATTCCGACGTACTCAACGCAGTCTGCACTCGCCTGCCATCGCTCACTCGCATCCTGTACGACTGCTCGTGGGTCGGTAGTCGAATTCATCTCCATCGGTTGCATGCGGGCGTTCGGATTCCCCGCACCCTGCTGGGGGTCGAAAAACTACCACCGGCTATTAACCCCTCAGCGTCGCTTCAAAGTTAGAACTCAGACTATTATAGTTCAAACTATAACATTTCTACAGATAACTAATCAATAGGGACTGTTTATTCTTCGAATAGACAGCGAGCGGCTGCATCGTCGCCAGCGAGGGTCTGCTGATCCTCGTCCGTATCAGCGAAGAGTGTTGACTGATCTCCTTCGGTTGATTGCTCAACTGCGGGTCGATCGTCGACGCCGAACACACTGGCCTCGGGCCGATCAAGACGTGAATCCCGGTCGCGATGATCCACGTCAGCACCGAAGTCCTCGAGTGAGGTCTCGACGCTCGTTTCAGTTACTTCGAGTTGGCCATCGTCGCCGAATGCGGTCTGTCGTTGAATTTCGATCTCGGCTTGATCGCTCATCTCATTCGAGCCTCCACCCACCGAGGCTCCGACAGACATCCCCGAGTGCTGCGTCAATTGTCTTCTGCGCGAATTTCGCTGGCCCGATCTTTGAGCCGGCGAAGAATCGGGATCCGTTGCTGATTCGCATTCTCGTAGGCGACGCAGGCTCGCAGCGTCTCCATGTCATGAATCGTCGCGATACCAGCATTGATGAGACGGGTATTTGGCGGTTCGAGACGCTGTTTCGGTGTGAGAGCGTCTGATTCGACGGATAGATCTGACGAATCGCTCATTTTTGTTCGCCTCCGCTCTCTCAAGGCGGCAACAAACAGCGGCCAGGCCCCTCCCAGTCGAAGAAATCTCCTGTCAGAACTCCACGTCAGTTTGGCGGTAGTTCGCGTCAGTGTCGACGCTGTCGTACATACGGCCGAGCATGTCGAGCGCTGACTGGAAGTGCGCGTAGTGCTCGTTTGCGAACGCCACAGTTTCTTCGAGTGGGATGACAGGCCGTCCGTCGACCATCTCGGCCTCGATCTGTGGCCGCGGCTTGAGTACCACCTGTATCGAACCATCGAGGTCGGCAGCAGGCAGGCGTTCTTCCGCAGTCGGGATTTCGAACCGATCGAAGAACGCCGTCCAGGCATCGAGGTCAGACTCGTGGACGGCGATGAACAGCGGATAGTCCTCTGGGTCGCGAGCGACCTGGTAGCCACCGCGAGTCCAGACGTAGACCGCATCGATGCCAGTGTATGCATACTCCATCCCCGTGAACTGCGGGAGGACATAGGCTTCTGAGATTGACGGCGGCGAGATGTCCGCTGACGCTGTCAGGAACTCGAGACCGGCGTCTCGGAGCGTCTGATCGATGAGATGAAGCCCATCGTCGTACGCGACGTATCCCGCCTCCTCGAGGCTATTCACGACGCGACGGATCGTCTCCCGGTTCTCGTCGATCTTCCGCGCGACGCCTGAGATGGAATCGCCTGGATCAAGCGCGAGGATAACCTTGAGTTCCTTCTCACCGCACACTTCGTACATCCTGCGGCTACACAATTCTGTGCAATAGTCAAAAAAGTACTATTCGTGTGGGTCGGCTGGCTGGATCTGGCGAGTGTCCTCAGCGAGGTCGTGGATATACTCGCGGAGGGTTTCCATATCCTCGCGGGCGTCTTCGAGCGTCTTACCCTTCACTTTGGCCGTGATCTTGTCTTGATCGCGGGTGCCAGTACCGCGAGTGAGTTTGACGGTGAGTGAGACGCCGACATCGCTTCGCTCGACGTACTCGGTTGGCACCTGACGCTCACGGTTCTGTTGCGATTCTGAGTCCACACGAGGCTGCTGAGTGTGTTCTGACATTGATTGCGCTCTGTGATCGTTAGTTGACGGACGGTGCAACTGGGTCGTCGACTATCTCATGAAGGGTAGCATCTATCTCGCGTCCGGTGAGTCGCCAGCAGCCGTCGGGTCCTGTACACTCTAGCTGGCTCACTACTTCGGTCTTGAACGCCTTGTACTCCGAAAGCGCTACCTCCTCATCGTCGGTGTAATCGAGCAGGAGGGCGAGTGCGAGTTGGGCCGGCCCGCTGCCACCATATCCCCATTCGAAGCCCGAAGGACTGTGATTTGCCAGCTCGAGACTCCGCTCTGGCGTGAGCTGTTGTTGGTCTGATTGCTTCTCGACGATGGCGCGGCCTCGACGACGGTAACCGACGTAAATGACGTCGGGATCAGCCGTGGTCCGTGACTGTACGTGTGAGCGTGGGTCGCTGATTCCACTCATAGGTTGGTTCGCGGGAGGCTCGTTTGATCACCCCCGCACCCCTCTCGGGGGTTCATAAACAGGACGGCGAAGCGTTCGGCAACGTATTTGACAGTTGCAACGTACTGTCCAGGTATATCGGAATGGCTGTACTGGACGACCTCTCAGGGTTCGAGTTCGAGGACGTAATAGAGGATGTCTTCCGCAATCTCGGCTACGAGAACGTCCGTCAGGCCGACCGAACCGCCGACGAGGGTCGCGACGTTATTATGGAGGAGGTCGTCGACGGCACCCGGCGCGCGATCATCGTGGAGTGCAAGCACACGGGGACGGTCGGACGGCCGGTCGTCCAGAAGCTCCACTCAGCAATCGCGACCTTCGACTTCGACGGCCCCAAACGCGGGATGGTCGTCACGACCGGCCGGTTCACGAACCCGGCTCAGGAGTACGCCGACCGCCTCCAGCAGAACGACGACCCCCATCCAATCGAGCTGCTCGATGGCGAGGACCTCCGGGAGATCGCCGACGAGATCGGCCTCGACCTCTACAACGGTCGCATCGAGATTCTCTGCGACGAAACGCTACGTCCCTACGACCCGGCCGCCGACGTCGACGCGGCCGTCGAAGAGGCGTTCCGCGACGTCGAGAACATCGAGGCCGCCGACCTCCCAGACCCACACTCATCGGTGACGTTCCGGCCGGTGGTGGCGGTCACCGCGGACACGAACGTCGTCTTCGAGACGTCGGTGGGCGTCATCCACCGGATTAACGATCGGACGCGATTCGTTGCCCACGCCGAACGCGGGCAGCCGCAGGTCGTCGACGAGGACGTCGCGACGCTGGTCACCGAGAACCTCCACGCGACGGTCGATCTCGACGCCGAGCAGTTCGGAGAGGTGTTCGACGACGTCGAGGAGCGGCGGTTCGGCCAGACTCAGACGGAGTACAAGGAGTGGGCCGTCGAGCGGCTCCAGCAGCACCACACGAAAACGGTCACCTACACCGGCGACAACAACGTCACCTACAACAAGACCTGCGAGCCGAACCGCTCGGACATCTCCGTCCAGTCGATCGAGCCGGTGTACCTTCCCGAGGTTCGGCACACCACCGACCACCAGAAGTACACCTATCCCTATGAGTACTACGCGGCGGGCCCCTCACGAATGACCGCCGAGGACGGCATCCATCGGTGCGTCCACTGTGACACGAGCGGCATCGACGAAACGTACACGTACTGTCCGAACTGCGGGGCGATCGCCTGCACCAGCCACACGAAAACGGAGCGGCTGGAAGGTGAGTCGATCTGTACGGGCTGTGCGGTGACGGAACGGTTCGCGCTGAAGACGAAGTACTTCTACGACGAGGAGAATCTCGAGGCGTTCCGCGAGGAGTACGCCGAAATGCCGCTTCACGAAAAGGCGATGGAGAACAAGTGGCTGGCCGGGGGGAGCGTGGTCGCGACGCTGCTGCTCATCGTCGGACTACTCGTCATCGGCGGCATCATCTAAGCGGCCTCGGTGTTCACGCCGGCTCAGCGACCAGCTCTTCGAGCGCGTGCTCAAGCGGGCCGTGGAACTGCCAGCTAGCCCGCTCGAAGGCTTCCTCGGTCGGCCCATCCCAGCGCGGGAATGCGGAATGACCGCTCACTTTGACTGTCCACTCGGTCGGCTCGTCGAACGGGTTCTCCGTCGGGAGTTCGACGACGTAGAGGTACTCCTCGTCGCCGTGGATGCCGTCGGCCGGATTCTCGACGCCGTGGCCCAGCAGGAACAGCGGCTGGTCCAGGTGCTCCATATTGGACGGCTCGAGGAGATCCGCTGGCTGAGCCGCGTCGATCGTTCGCTCTGGGTCGCCATCCAGGTAGAGGTCGACCGTCGAGAGCTTGTCGAGGAACACGAAGGTCGCCGCCGTGTAGCCCGGTCCCCGCTCTGCGCGGGTCGCATCGAGAAGCTCTTTCAGTTGTGCGAGATCCCGGAGGACGCTCCCGGGATACCCGTCCGAATGCCGGTACACCTGCGCGACGCGGTCGGCGCTGCCATCTGTCTCACCGGTCTGTTCGACTCGTTGGACGAATCGGAGTTGGCTCCGTGTCGACATCGGTACTCGCCGGCGCGTGTGCGCCGGCACCCATCGCCGGCGCTGAAACAACACCACACAGTCGTAGCGGGATTGCAATCCGCTACGCGAGATGTGACACCTCGTCTGGTTCCTCCACGTCGTCGAATTCACCACGCTCGACCGGCTCCCAATCCTCCCCAGGTGCTGGACTCCACCAGTCGATCTCATAGGCACCCGGTGCACCGAGGATTTTTGCCCGTGCCGAGCCGTCAGGCAGGTCGCGGCGGAGCTTCTCGTCGACGTGAAGGTTCCACGTTGAGTCGGTGTCGAAGCACGCGAGCACAGCCTCCTCGTAGCCACGGTCTTCTCGAGACTCTTGGAGGACGACCTGCGTGTTACAGTTCTTGCAGAACACTCCCTCGAAGGGAATGTGGGTGAACACTTCCTGCCCGCAGACGGGACACCAGAGGAACTCGAACAGTGCCTCGCTGTGTCGGTCGAGTACTTCGAGACTCATTGTTGGACCGACCCGGTTCGACCGGGTCACTCTCTCCGCCCCGGCCGAAAAACACCCTGCGTGTGTACGTCCTCAGCGTTCAGGGCCGTAGACGATGCGCGAGGGGGCTTCGTACCCACAGTCCGGACAGTCGTACCAGCGCTGTACCGTCGCTCCATCAGCTGTCTTCTCACCGACGAGGACGTCGTCGTTTGGACACTCCGGACAGTTCAGTTCGGGCGCTGGCCGCTCCCGAAGCGCATCCCGGAACGTTGTCGCCTCCTTCGTCTCGAAGCCTCGCGACCAGATCGGGTAGCCGTCGACGAGGATCGCTCCGCGCCACTTGTACCGGTATGAATCCGGCGCCCGGTGTAGAACAGCTCGCGCTCCAGTCTCGGTGTTTCGATACGCGAGTGTTGGTGAGCGACTCTCTCGTGACCAGTTGGTGATTCGTGGCATCGTTGGTCAGAAATGAACGTCTGCGGGGACGATCCAGAGCGTCTGGCTGTCCTCGTCTTCCTCGAGGACTCGGTCGAGCTGGCCTCGATGCCGAATCCCCTGGGCGTGCTGGTCGTACATCGGGATTGAGGGCCCTTCGTACGCGCCGACCTGGTGGAACGCGTGGCGGGCGAGGTCCTCGTCGCGCATGATCGCCTCGTCGCTGAGCTCGTCGAGCGCCTCCTTCACGCGGTCGAGATTCCGCTGAAACTCCTCTTTCGTGGCCTTCCAAGCCCGGTCGAGCAGTTCACCGCCCTCCTCTGAGTTGATGGGGGCCGCCGTCGGCAGGTCACCCCAGCGGGCCTTCCCGGCGACCGTCGTGTCGTCTTCATCGAACGTGACGTAGTAATCAAACACGGCGCAGCCGTGGGGATTCGCGCCGACGAGACGGTCGAAGACTGCTTTCCCCTCGACCAGGGCGTCGTGCTGTGTCGGTGCTTCCACCAGCGCGTAGATGACCATATGCATCTGGTTCACCTCGGAGTGCCGACTCACCGGGCGCCGCTCGGCGCTGTCTGCTCGGTGCGCCGGCACCCATCGCCGGCGCTCGAAAAACCTCGCTTCGGGAGACCGCGTTCAGGAATCGGCAGTCTGCTCGACGGTGATCGTCAGGTCGCCCGACTCGTAGTCGGCCTCGAAGTCGGTGCTGAACGCGTCGGAGTCGTAGGCGGCGTGGTAGGCACGGTGCAGTTCGAGCGACCCGGTCGCCTTGAAGTGGAAGAACGCGGCCGCCGTGTAGGGTTGGCTCTGGGTTTCGATCTGCGTCTCGACAGAGGCCGGGAGCGCGATTTGTGGTGTGTCCGTATCGATACTCGTAGCGAACGCCTTCGCTTCCTCGACGGTCGCCTGCGAATGTGCGGGTGTCTCGCCGGTGAGCACGTTTACCGGCGTCTCGGTATCGTCAGTGAACAGGACATCGTGGAAGGTGCGCGTCCCGAGGACTGCGTCGGGACTTAACTCGCAATCGTGGAGTGGATCGTCGTCTGGATTCTCGGGCATCAAATCAGAGCCTGCGGTGGGGCTCAGTCTCTACTGCCCCAGACAAACTGCAAATTGTCTCGATAGAGCGCAGGAAAGTCGCGAAAGAGGAGCGTCCTGCCCGCACTTCCCGCCGCAGAGTCAGGTGTCGGAGAACCGATCGGGCTCGATTCGCGACAACCGCATCGCGTTCCCGGTGACACCGAGGCTCATCCCCATATCACCGACAACGACCGCCAACGCAACGCTGACCAGCCCCAGTGGCACGCCCAGCGCGAGCAGGAACTTCACGCCGAGACTCGCCCAGATGTTCTGCCGGATCACCCCGTTGGCCGTATGCGACAGGTCGTACAGGTACGGGAGTTTCCCGACGTCGTCGCCCATCAACGCAATATCGGCCGTCTCGAGAGCGGTGTCGGTGCCGGCCGCGCCCATCGCGATGCCGACCTCCGCGGTGGCGAGCGCGGGCGCGTCGTTGATGCCGTCACCGACCATCGCGACATCACCGTACTCTGCCTGTAACTCCTCGACAGCGTCGACCTTCTCGTCGGGCAGGAGTTCTGCGCGATACTCGTCGACCCCGACCTGCTCGGCGATTGCGCGGGCGGTGCCCTCGTTGTCGCCGGTGAGCATCACCACGCGCTCGACGCCCAGCTCGTGCAGGCGTTCGACGGCCCGCTTCGAGGCCGGGCGAACCTCGTCGGCGATGGCGATCGCACCCAGCAGTTTCGACTCCGTCCCGACGATAACGACAGTCTTGCCCTCCCGCTCCAGCGCGGAGAGGGCATCCTCGGCGAACGCCCCGTTCTCGCCCTCGGTCGCCTCTTCCGTCATAACGCCGCCGTCCGTCTCGCGGCGTGCCCGAGCGAGGTCGAAGCCCAGTTCCTCGAAGAGCGCGGGCTTGCCCGCATAGTACGTCTCGCCGCCGATCTCGCCGCGGATGCCCTTCCCAGTGAGGCTCTCGAAACCCGTCGGGTCGGGCAGGTTGCCCACGCCCGCCTCCTCAGCACGGGCGAGAATCGCCGTAGCAATGGGATGCTCACTGCGCTGCTCCAGCCCAGCGGCGCGACGGAGCAGATCGTCCTCCGTAGTGTCACCCACCGGAACGACGTCGGTGACGGCGAGTTCGCCCTTGGTGAGGGTACCAGTCTTGTCGAGGGCGATGGCGTCCACCTCGCCCATCGCTTCGAGGTGGTT
>NZ_VCNL01000014.1 GCF_007671685.1 Halorubrum salsamenti
ACCTGTGGTTTCTCAGGCGCGTTGCTTCGCCTAGCTTGTGGTACGTAATCGTAACCGCCTGCGCGTTAAAAAGGTAAGTAATCCTGACCACCCATTCTTAGAGACTTGTCTGCCACACGTCAGACATCGTGTCGGCGCTACCCTACCGGTTCAGACCAGAGTCGGTCGGCATCAACATCGTACGCGACATCAGTGATCGTTTCTCGCCGTTCGACACACCACTGGTCGCCGTCCCACTCTTCGATGGTTCGCCAGTAGCCGTCCCCGTCGTCGTGCGGTTCGTATCGAATCCTACGACGAGGACGGTACGCAGGCGAATACTCGACGGTGAATCCCGACATCATCGGGTGGAACAGTCAGGGAGCTCGTGGTCGATCACTGACTGTACTTCCTCGCTTTCCCGCCCCTGGTCGATGATCGTTCGAACGGCCTCGGGGGTCTGGATGAGGTTATACCGTTCGACGAGCCGGGCAGCGAACGTATCGAGCGAGGCCGCAGGCTCGGCCAAGTGTTCCCGGGCAGCCAGCCTCAGGATTTGGAAGTCGTGTTTGTTCTTCAGCCCGAGTTTCCGTGCCTGCCAGTCCACGTTCGTGTCGCAGTCCCCACCGTTGATGTCGTCGTGACAGCTTCGACAGAGACAGATCCCAACATCAGGCTCTTTCTGCCAATGATGGTAGTCCAACCAGCTAATCCCGAGTTCGTCAAGCGTCCGTCGGCAGAGTGGACAGGTCGGGCTCCACTCCCAGCCGTACTGCTGCGCTCGCTTCGAGTACGCCTCGGTGAACTCACGCGTCCGGGGACAGTTCTCAGCCGTCTGAATCCCGTCCCACAGGTGCCGATCCCAGTACGCCTGGACGAGTTCAGCCAGTTCTGACGGCGTCACCATCTCGGTGTACGCGGCATCGACCGCGACCGCGCTCCACCGCCGCAGTTCGACCTCGCAGTCCGAACACCGCGATTTGAACCACGACAAGTACGGTGGGAGCCCGTCTTCGTACCGCTCGACTTCCCCACCACAGTTCGGGCAGAGAACCTGGACGGGTCGATCACGCAACTCGTCGCTCTGTTCGATTGCCTCAAGAACGTGAACACCGCGGACCTGCGTATCGAGCAGGTCAGTCTCGGCGTCACGCCCGGTGCTACGCGTCAGTTCGAATGATTCATTTGTGTCAGCAGCGTTGATTTGCATGGGTTGTCCTCTCGACAGCCCCTGGGTCGGTGCTACGACACCGGCCCGCTTCTCATACTGAAACGGGCAAATTCGCAGGGACTGGTGTGTAGGGTTACTGAATTCATCACAAAAAGCGCTTGCAAAACGACTGAACCGGTCGATAAATCGGTTACCGCCCGAGCACACCTTGATCAGACTGCTGGTTGTGATTTCTTGTCAGATATGTCACTGAGTAGTTCATCTAGCTCGTCTGGATCTATTATTAAATTATTCTCTTCAGATTTAGTAATCATAGATGTGTAGTCAAAGTCAAACATATCAGCCAAAAAGTGGAAGTGGGGTTTTATTACTGATTCGGGGAACAACTCAATTACTGTTGGGTCGTCCGCGAATATCATATTCAAAAGACCAGCACCATGTGGTCCCATAATCACATCTGCTTTATAGAAGGTTTCTAATTGTTCTTTGAAGGGAAGTGTTTCTAGTTTATACGTCTCGAACCCGTATTTTTCTAAAATTCCCTTAAGTTGATTCTGATTGACTACTTTCCGCTCTCTACTAGCTTCCTGCCGAGAAATGTAGACTTTCTCTGGAGTATCCGAATTGGTGCCTGAGTCAGGTATATTCGACCTCATTCGGTCACGCAACCAACTAAAGTCCCTGATTGATGGATTATAATTTGATAACTCGGGTGTTTCGTAATTGAAAATGTGTGGGCGGTGCGTAGTAACAATTAGTTTTTCGACTCTTGTCTCTTGCTGGTCCCATTCTGTGTATTGAGTAGAGTCATAGCCAGCTGCTTTGAGTGTATCACATACGAAGTCTCGTGGATTCGACTCAATCAACAAAGTAGGTTCTTTCCCTGTCTCTTTCTGATATAATTCAAGAAGTCGAAGTTTGGGTAGATATTCCATCATCCAATGATAATAACTTGGATCTGGGCTTATGAGTGGGAACACACTCTCCTTTGATTTGCTAGGTCCGATTTTGAACCGCGATTTGGTGTTGTGTATTATGATTTCGCCTCTAGAACCAACAAACATATTCCCAATACGGAACCCAGAAGTTTCAGATATGAGATTCTTTCCTTCATATAACCCGATAGCATGGGGGCCTATCAAATCACAGTCTTCGATCTCATACACTGTCCCAGGTCGGGGGTTGAATTTTTTTGGATAGGGTTTAAATTCACTGCGTAGTCGTTGGTTGTTCGACTCTGAGATAGAGAAACTACTTTCTTTGCTCTCTTCCCAGAATTGGTGAGTGTTTGTTTGTCTGATAATCTCGTCGGCTGTAACCTTTTGTCGATCAACTATTTGCCTTGTTAGGAATGGGACTGATTCTTTGAGTAAGTCGGTTATACCATTTCTCGAATAATATCGGTATATCTTCTCGGGTAATGTCGGCGGTGAGCTATCGTTTTCACTCATACGTTTCACGAGAGATTTGATTCGAAATAGCTAATTGTCTTCTCCAGTCCTTCTGCTAGGTGTATTTCAGGCTCCCAATTCAACTCTGTCTTGGCTCGTGAAATATCGGGCCTGCGTTGGCTCGGGTCATCTTCGGGAAGCGGTTCATAGGTGATGTCAGAGCTCGTATCAACAATATCCAGCACTTCATGTGCGAGCTCTTTGATTGTCCGCTCGTTCTCTTTCCCAATATTGTACACATCGTGCTCAGGATTCTCGACACGCATCAGAGATACGAGTCCGGTAATTAGATCGTCTACGTAGCAGAAGCTGCGGGTCTGTTCGCCGTCACCGTAGATCGTGAGATCCTCGCCGCGCAGCGCTTGCGTGATGAACGTCGGAACAACCCGCCCGTCGTCGGGCCGCATACGCGGTCCGTACGTGTTGAAGATCCGGACTGTTCGAGCATCGACGTTGTGTTTCCGCTGGTACGCAACGGTGAGTGTTTCTCCGAAGCGTTTGGATTCGTCATAGCAGCCTCGAACCCCCCGGATGTTCACGTTCCCGGTGTAGGTCTCTGGCTGCGGATGTACTTCGGGGTCGCCGTAGACTTCACTCGTGCTGGCGAACACCATCCGCGCGTCGCAGGCGCGCGCGTGATCCAAGAGTCGGCGTGTCCCCTGCGTATTTGCTAACGCGATGTTGACAGGGAAGTCGGTGAAGTCCGCTGGAGAGGCCCGCGACGCAAGATGGTAGATTCGATCTACAGACGGGAGCGATCCCGGGATTCGCACGTCGCGGTCGTTAACGGTGAACGAGGGATGGTCTTCGAGTTGCTCGATATTTTTCCGCTGGCCACTGCCGAAATTGTCAAGGCAGATTACTTCGTGTCCATCAGATAGTAACCGTTCACACAGATGACTGCCAAGAAACCCGGAACCGCCCGTAACCAAAACACGATGAGTCATATCTCTACAACCTGTCTCAATCCATATCAATGGTATTCATCTCTCCACGGCATACCGTAGAATCGTTAAACTCAATCGAATACAGTGAGTGCGTGAACTATGGATAAGGGGTTTCTTTATGTCGCTACCGGGGAACAGTATATTGAAGAGGCGAAGTTTTCAGCGAGAGTTACGAAGCGTCATATGGACTTGCCAATCGCAGTAGTCAGCGATAGAGAGGTGAATTCTGAATATATTGATGATGTGATTATAGATGAATCTCCTGAACGTTCATTCTTTGATAAACCCAAAAATTTGTTGAAATCACCGTATGATAAAACAATCTATATGGATGGAGATGCCTTCTTGCTTCAGCCGGTTCCTGAATTGTTTGAGTTACTTGACTATGCGGATTTGGCAACCACAATTGACCCTAATGAATATGAGCTAAGATATATGGACGGTGTTGATTTTGGAGATATCCCCGAGAGCGTGCCTCTATTCCAAACAGGCGTTATAGCCTACAATCAAAACAAGCAGTGCAAAGAACTCATTAACAACTGGGTCAACATTCATCAAAATAGCGACATTGAGCGCGATCAGTCATCTTTCCGAATTGCAATTACCGAAACAGATGTAAATCATATGGGTCTCTCAAATCTCTACAATTGCTTGGCAGAATGGCCGATGCAAGTAACCGGTGACGTGAAGATAATCCATGGACACTTAGCTCACAGTCAAACTACTGTACAAGATATTGAGGATATAAATAACCGTATGAATATAACAGATAGACCGAGATTGTTTTTCCATCCGAAAAGAGGTGATATCTACTGTCCAACAAGTCGATATTTGAATCAGCTCGTTATACTACTATCACGAGGTATTTCATATAGTTATTCGCTCCCGAGGTTATTCAAATTATTTTACTCAAGCTATCAACGTCGAGGATTTGTTGAAACTGTCCGCCGAAGCATCCGATATATTTTATAGGTGTCACACATATCCTAAATCAGACAATCTCTCTTCAATTTCTTTTTCATCGATTGGATCAACTTCCACAGGTGGTTCTGCGATTATTTCTCTACGATCTTCATAGGGTAATTCTAACCATGGAACTAATCGACACTCTGGTGTCTCAAGCCCGTGCTCTACCATTTCTATCCCGTGTTGTATCTCTCCCATATTCTCTCCATGATCGGAGCTGATCACAGTCTTCCCATTAAGCTCATCCAATAAATCGTCAACCTGAGATTCAACTATTTCAATTGTATCTATATATGTTTTCCATAATGTTTCGTTCGATACTAACCCGTCTCTATACAGCGAAAACATTCGCCGGTATTCAGGGTGGTCAGTCCGGATTTCATCTGCTCTTTCTCCTATATGTGGGCCATGGGGCTGCATATAGTGAATAAGAAGGCGCTTATTAGGGTGATTTTTCATCGCTCTAATTGCAGCTGTTGTCGTCTTCTCTAAGCTCTCACGAGGATCAGTTGCTCCAGTATCGATTAGCTTATGGAAAGTTGATGAACCCAAATTGAATCGTTCTTGATAGTATGGGTTAGCCGTAACACAAACGGTATCGTGAAATTCTCTTCCTTGGAAATTTTTGACTACAAATTCCAAACTCCAATTCCCATATGAAGTATTAGTACTTAGTTGTCCTTCAAACCGACTATGCTTTTTGAAAGTGTCTGCTCGATATGCATCTAATAAAATCAGATTATCATAATCTTGGCTCATTATATCGACACCTGCTCCAATATCACGTTCTAAAAACGGTCGATAAAGACGATTATAAACGCCGATTTTTATACTTCTATTGGGTGCCAATAGTAGGGTATCTTTAAAACTTTGTGTGGTGTAATTTTTGGATTTTTCCAATGCCGAAATAAACCCATCGGTCCGGGCCACGTTAAAAAATCGAGTTGCCTTATTCATACTACCACAATTAGGACTACCCGTTAAAAATAGTACGAGTATTTGCCTCAGACCACGAGGCACCGCTAACTTAGCGGTGCCGACCACGAAGTCAGAGTACTTTTGTCGGTCATGTCTCTTCTATCTTGGTAGATGCGTCTTCACACAGGTACCCATGGTTGATTCAGAAAACGACACTGTCTCTCGTCGGGAGAAGATCGACGCGCTTCTTGATGTAGCTCGGTTCAACCCGAAGTTTACGGTACTGATCATCGGGCTTGGACTCGTTGCTGCGGTCCTCGAAGGGGTCGGTCTAAGTTTTATTCTACCAATCGTTGAGATCGTCCAGGCAGAAGACCCCGTTGCCCAAGCTGACGGGCTCATGGCCGCGTTCGTAACGGTATACCAAACGTTGGGTATCCCGTTCACCCTCGGGTTCGTCGTTGTCGGCGTTGCTGTCGTGATGACAGCCCGGTACACGATGAGTTTCATCGTGGCTTGGTTCCGCGAAGCCCTGCGGACGTACTACATCCGTGATCTACAGATGCGAGCGTTCGGAAGCGCGTTAGATGCTCGCATCGAGTACTTTGACGAAGAGGGCTCCGACGACATCCTGAACGCGATTGTCACGCAAACGAACTACGCTGGCCGGGCGATTCAGCGTGTTGTGAAACTCACGGAAACGCTGTTCTTATCGCTGGCATATCTGGTGATCGCACTGTTCATTGCTCCCTCACTCACGCTGTTTGCGCTTGTCGTTCTCGGGGGCCTCACCGTGTTACTTCGGAATGTTGTGGAGCCAGGATACGAGCTTGGGGACCTGGTAGCTGAGGCGAACGAACAACGGCAGGAAGCAGCGCAAGCCGGGACTCAGGGAATCAGGGACATCCGGATTTTCGGTCTTGCTGATGAGCTGTACCAGGACTTCATGGATGCGATTAACCAGTTCACGGAGTCCCGTATCAAACTTCGGCGTAACGAGGCCGCGATCAATAACTTCTACAATCTCGGTGTGGCAGTCTCCGTGTTTGTCCTGATCTACCTCGCACTGACTTTTGCTAACCTGTCTGTTGGAGCGCTCGGGGTGTTCCTATTTGCGATGTTCCAATTAGGACCGAAGGTGAGTCAGGTGAATCAGCAATTCTACAACCTCGAAAATGACTTGCCTCACCTTGTCCGGACGCAGAAGTTTATCCGAGAACTGGAGAGTCGGGAAGAGCCGAACGAACCCACCCGGGATGTCCCAGCAGAGGTTAACCACGTAGAATTCGATAATGTTCGATTCTCGTACGACGGCGACGAGCAGGTGCTCCGCGGAGTAGATTTTGAGGTGGAGAAAGGCGAGTTCATCGCGTTTGTCGGGCAATCCGGAGCTGGCAAGTCAACGATTGTGTCCTTACTGGCTCGCCTATACGAGATAGACGAGGGCGAGGTCCGGGCGAACGGTGTCCCAATCGACGAGATGGACATCGATGAGTGGCGTGACCGGCTCTCCGTCGTGCGTCAAAGCCCGTTCATCTTCAACGATACACTGCGGTATAACCTCACGATTGGGAACCGAGACGTGACGGAAGCAGAGTTAGATCGTGTCTGCGAGATCGCGCGGGTTGACGAATTCTTCGATGACCTGCCGAACGGGTACGACACGATGGTGGGCGACGATGGCGTCCGTCTCTCTGGTGGCCAGAAGCAACGTGTTGCGTTGGCGCGAGCGTTGTTAGAAGATGCGGACCTGTTGGTCTTGGACGAGGCGACAAGCGATCTGGACTCGAACCTGGAGCAGGAAGTCCAGGCGGCGATTGAAGCGATGGACCGGGACTACGCGATGATCACTATCGCGCATCGACTGTCTACGGTTCAGAATGCCGACCGGATCTACACGATGGATGACGGAGAAGTGACTGAGACCGGGACACACACTGAATTACTCGATAACGGCGGGCAGTATGAAGAACTGTACGCGATCCAGTCGAAGGGATAGAGCTTCAGGCCTAAAGCAAATTGTTGTTCGCAGTCCGAATTGGGAAGCGAACTCAACTGGTGAAGGAACTCACAGACGTGTTCCGATTTGAGTATGGCCAACCCATCTGAATTCTCCAATCAAGAGACTTAGCTCCACTCCGTTGCTGCGTAGAGAAGTCCGTTTTTAGCAGACTCGGCACCCATGTCTGACTTAATCTTAAGGTTAGGGCTAACGTTAACCCGCGTGTGTTATGTCGGATCAGTTCACCGCGGCGCTCGACGATGCCGAGGCTGCTCATGCTCGGTACGGTGAGCAGTTGGGCCTCGTTGAGGGTCGAACACCGTTCGCTGCGGAATCGCTTCCCGACGCGCGCGTTGCTGTCCGGGTCAACGAAGATCTTCTCCAAGAGGTCGCCTCGCACATACTGACGCGTGCCGGGCACATTTCGGTGATCGACAAGCGAGGGGCGGGGAAAACCCACTTTCGAGAGCTCGTGTACGACGCTTTGAGTGATGGGCCCCGCAGCGACGAGTTCGCTATCGCTCGAATCCGCGAGGTCGAAAGTATCACGACGCGACGGTTGTACACCCGGCTCTTGGATGAACTGTCGAAGTACGAGGCGCTCGATGTGCCGGAGACGTATCCGCACCCAACGGATGAGGTTCGGCAAGTCGTTGAAGACGTTGCTGATCAGTTAGAGGAGACCGGTCTCACGTGTATCGTCCAGGTTGACCAACTCGAAGACGCAGCACGGAATACGCGCACGTTCGAACAGCTGTTAGCCGGACTACAAAGCATCGGAGACCTCGGTGAAAGCGAACCCGTGTTCATTTTGTTCCTGTTTGGAACTCCGACCGCAGCGGATCGGATTGATGAGCTCCGGGAGACCTTGTCGTCTCGATTGGTGGCGAAGAACCGGTCGTTGGAACGATTCGGGTTCGAGGAGACGGAAGAGTTGATCGCCCGGTGGTTAGCATGGGCTCGTGACGAGGAGTACACTGACGGGTACCTGTCAGACCCGTACACCGCGTCTGCGATTCAGACGGTTGTTGACCGGTCAGATGGAACGCCGCGGTCAGTCCGTCAGCAGTGTTATCATGCGTACCGGGCTGGGGCGCGGCAATTTGCTGCTGACGAAGGAATCGAGATCACTGACGAAACGATTGAAGACTACGCCTAAGAATAATACTAACCTTAAGATTAACTATGAGCGATAACCCGATGACAGACGCGTTTGACGCAGCAGAGGAAGACCAGGAACAAGGTCGTTCTGGTGAGAGTAACGATGGGTTCGATCCCGAGCAGTACTTGGACGCACTCAACAGCGGGTCCGCGCCAAAGGAGAAAACCGTCGGGATTGCAGTAACGGCGGAAATGCACGCCTTCTATCAGGAGCTTCAGAACGCTGACGAGGTCGAAGCGAACCCTGCGCAGTCAATCCGGGACCATTTAGAGAAATTGGCTCACCGCCATCCTGAGGTCTTCGAGAAAGCTATGCGGAAGTTAGAAATCGAGCGCGAATTCTGACGCTCGCCGCTGCGTCGCAGGGGAGCTGCTCCGATCTCGAACCTCTGCCTAAGCCTAATATTAATCTTAAACTTGCCCCAAAGCGCCTCAGAGTGGGTCAAAGACGGTGAAAATCGTAGCCAAACCGCACTAAAGACGCATCCCTGATCAGCGGCCATCGTACCACGGTGGCGCGCCGAACGCGTCGGCGTAACACTCTGGATGGCATGGTTCTTTCCGATTGTCTGGCCACGCCTGGTCGAGCGGAACCTGTTCTCCACAGAGGCCACACTCGGCGCTGTGACCAGCCTGACGGGCATCAGGTGACAGGTTCTTGCTCTCGATGTACAGCTCGTGGAGCGCCCATGGTGTCAGCCGAACGCAAACGCGCTCGCGGTCGTCTGGAGTCGCGGCTTCAGGTGTGAACGAGAGTACCCAATCGTCGCCCGGCTCCCCGTCCGTCGCCGGGCCCAAAGAAATCGTCTCAGCAAGGTCGTCGTTCACGTAATGCCACTCGGCGTCGCGGGCGATGTAATAATGCCCCTCAGGTCGTGGGTCATCAGGATCGACGTTCTCATTCATTGTTGTGATCTTCGTGAGTTACTCGTTCGTTTTTTGTCCAGGTCCTCTTCGCAGTGTTGCTCGCGCTTCTCGCGGAGAATCTCCGATGCAGGCTTATCGGTGGATGCCTCGCTGCGGGCAGCAAAGCCCCGCATCTCGCTCGGGGAGCGAACCTGTTCGACAATTATCTCACCGTCCTCGGTCTCCCGGAACACTACCTTGCTAGGGGCCTCAATCCCGAGCTTCTCGCGGAACCGCTCTGGGATGGTCGTCTGCCCGTGCTTGGTAACATCAACGACCACCTTTTCAGAGTCGTCCGGGGGTTCTGATTCATTCATCACTATCGTGTGGCGAATCGCTCAGACCGGCGCAGCGTCATCAGCTGGGCGCGGCGTCGAAATTTCGAGACTAACTTCAATGGTGTCGTAGGGGACGAACGGGCGCTTCGCCCGGCCAGCCTGTTCGAAGTGGACGATGTCGTAGTCAGCGAGGACCTGAAGGTCGTCGTGAATGCTCTTGACATCGCGGTCCAAGCGCTCGGCCAGTTGGCGGATGCTGTCCGGGCGCTCGGTCATAATACTCCGAAGGAGTTCGACGCGGCGGTCGGTGAGCAGCGCCCGGAGATCACTCGGGTTCTGGAAGTTGATGACGTGCGGGATCTCCTCGCCATCTTCCCAGCGGTCGAGTCGGTCGAGAGCGTCCTGGCGGTGCGCCTGTTCAGAGTTGGACGTGATCCGGAGTATCGAGGGATAGTCCTCAGGATCGCGGTCTTCGAGGAAGCCCGCCTCGGCTTCGATGTCGTCCACCACGATCTCCTCGGTCTCAGAGTCGGTGCTGTTGGCATCATCGGTGTCGTCAGGTGTGTTAGGTTGGTCGGGCATGTTGGTCACCTCTCGCGGCGGTCGTCTATCTCGTTGTAGAACCGCCGGACGTGGGCTTTGAGGCCGGTGTACTCAATGTCGTCATAGACACCGGTGGGGGATGGTAGTGGTGACGGTCTACCCCGGGATGGTTCGGGTAGTTGTCGAACCGAAGTAGCGTGCGACCGTCTTCGGCCATGTACTGGAATCGGTACTTGACTCCTTCGGGGTAGTCGTCACTTTTTGGGATGGCGGTGGCGATCATCTCGTACCGGGTGCCGTCGTCGAACGTGTCTTGGTCTTCGTAGATGACCGTCGATCCCATCTATGCTACCTATGTTGGTGCAACGCGCCAACATACAATAAGACTTTTCGTTGGTGTCAAGGGCCAACATAGGATCTCACATCTCGATTTCGGAGACTCCGCACCTCTAACGACGGGAAGTCGGCAGGCCGGGCCTTCGCTTTAACCAACAGTCAAACGCGCAACTTCCGCTGGTGTTGGTTAATATCATACGAGGCTACCGCCACCACCCTTTGACCAACTTTAAGATTAACCTTAAGGTTAACTGCTTGGCGAAACGCGCCCAACCTTTCCATATAGCGGTCTGTGATTTATGACAGGGTCGAACACCACGCCGTCTGGCGGTTTTCACTCGAAATAGGGTGTGTTGAGTCACTTCTCTTTAGACCAGTAAAGAGAAGTGGTTTCCGACACCACCTTGCCGTCAGGTGACCACGAATCGTGACTACACGACCGGGACAGGCTCCTGAGACCCGAATTGACGGCGTTGTAAATCGTTACTTGGAAGCGAAGGCTAAGGGGCAAGGCGGGGGGAATTACCGAGGACTCGCCTCAGCAGCGCTTGGACGGTGGGTTACGTGGCTTGAACCCCAGGGGTTGTCTCGATTAGAGCAGATCGACGACGGCGTGATGCGGGCATACGCGCAGGAACTCCGTAAGCGGGTCCGGAATGGCGAGTTCGCTGCCTCGACTGCGAACACATACTATGCGACAGTCCGAGCCTGTCTCAGTTGGGCTGTTGAAGATGGGCTGATCGACACGAATCCTGCTGCGGCTACGAGAGCCACGAAAGAACTCCCCGAAGATACGACCGAGCCGGATCGGCAATTCTGGACGCCCGAGGATGTCCAAGCGTTGTTCACACACCTCTCTCAGCGTATTGACGAACGGCTCAATGACGGCGGGATGGATGCAGCAGCGATACCCATCCGAAACCGGGCGTTGGTCTCGCTATTGGCCTCGACTGGTGTGCGGGGAGCAGAAATCTGCCGTGACGCCGACGATGACCGAGACGGGCGACAGGGGCTACGGTGGCAACGCGTCGATCTGGAGAGTGGAGCGTTACGCGTGCTCGGAAAAAATCAGCAGTGGGAATACGCTCAGCTTCCGTCTCAAGCGCGGGATCATCTTCGTCGCCACTACGACGTACAACAACCCGCCTCAAACGACTGGCCTGTATTTCCGACCGCACACGTCCCGTCGCTGTACAGAACGATTCGAAGGGAACTTGGACAGCGTGGATGGGAAGAATCAGCGATTGAGACGCTCCTGGACGAACAGCCCACAAAGGAGATTCTCCGAGAGTACGGTATTTCACCGCCTGCCATCACGGTTCGAGGGGCACGAACGTTGATGGAACGGTTATGTGAACGGGCTGACATCGATGTTGAAGGCGGGTATCTGAAACCGCACGGAGCTCGACGAGGATTGGGGGACCTGCTTTACCGGGAATCGGCTGAGCTCGCGCAGTCAGCGTTGCGTCACGAGTCTATCCGAACGACTCACGATGCCTATTCCCATATTGATGCGTCTGAAACAGCTGAAGCGGTGAGCGATGTTCTTAGCGGTGCTTGGAAGAACAACTGAAATCAAATCGTCTGAGAAAACGATTTGATTCACATGTCTTCATGGATAATCGCCGTTGCATCACTAACGACGACGAGTTCTACACGTCCCGCTTCCGGGCGGTCCGGAACGTGATACGTGTCAACTGACTCACCGACCGTCCAGCCAGCGTTCTCGCTGTCCGTCTCGATTCGCTCCTCGACCCACCGACGCGCTGTTTGGCGGCTACAAAATCCGGTGTAGTCACTGACCGATCCGGTGAGGCGCGCGACCCACACGTACGGCGCGTTAATCGCTCTAGCTTGCCGTTCCCTCATGTATCGTCGACACTCGCTAATGGTCTTATACGCTGGCAAACTCAGTCAATGGGCCTTCGTCAAGTCGATCCAACCGAATGATTACTACTCCTGTCCATGAAGGTAGCACGTCTGATCCGGGAAGAAAACCTCACGTCCGCAAGGTGATCCGGAGTCTGTTTCTTCCCCACAGTGATAGATCGGGTTCTCGTGCTCTTCTGACAGAATGAAATACCGCTGAGTCATCACCTTGCCTTGGTGGTTGTCTCGAAAGCCCATCACTTGACGGATGACATCGCTGCTGAAACCTTTCTCTGCCAGCATCTTCCCGAACGTCATCCGCAGATTCGTCCCCGAGACAGTCTTCTCGAAGCCAGCTCGCTCACCAATCTTCTCCAGCCGATGACTCACTGTCCCAGGAGTACAGACGCGGTCGTGGGTAGCGAAGTACGCCTCTATGAATCGGGCAACCCCAGGTTCTGGTACCGGCACTCTCCGAGGTTGCAGCGTTCCGTTTAGCGTCCAGTACCCGTCTCTCAACCGCTTACAGTCCTTACACGGGTATCCGCCACCACTTGTTGTTCGCCCTCGACGCCCAGGACTCACGGTGCATTCGACTCTATCACCTGGAATCCTGACGAAGAGCCGATCTCCCTCTCGCTCAAGCCATTCTTCGGTCATATGAGCGAACGTCCCGGGTTTCAGCCCAGTCAAAAGGATACCCTCTCCGATGAGACGATCCTTATGATCGCCTTCTTGACTGGCCGTCCTGAACGCGTCTACACCTTCGTCGGTGAACGGGAGTGACTGCTCGCCTGGGTAGAGTATCAGTTGGCGTTCGCTGAGATCCCCAGGCGGTTCACCACTTATCATCATATTCGTCCTGAACGTCTTCCCCGGCGAGTTTGATGTACTTGATCGCCTCTTCGAGGTTCGCGTGCCCCATCAGCGTCTTGATCTTGTGAGGTCCGAAGTCCTTCTTTGCGAGGAGCGTACCGTACGTGTCGCGGAGATCGTGCGCAACGACCCGCCGTTCGAAACCCGCCCGGTTAGCGATGCTTTTCACCCGATTAGTGATCGTTCCTTGCGACGCGACATTCTCGTAGAGGTCGAAGTAGCTGTCCAAGATGTGGATCGTGTCGTCGTCCCGAACCGGAATCGGTCGAACACCTGCCTCGGACTTTGGTGTGAAGTCCGCACCGTCGGGGGCCCACCGCTTCTCTGCCCGGTTTCGACAATGGAAACACGGGACGCCTTCCCGACTGGTATCACCGCCGCTACCGTTGCCCGAACCGAGTTCACAGATCTCCCCGTAGGGGATCTGAATGTGGGGTCGCTCGTTCGGTCCGTTACGCCACCACGACGGTTTCATATGAGCCATCGCTGCTGCTCGAATACCGGTCGAGGTGAGTGTCAGGCCGATGAGTTCGTCAAGGACATCGCCGTCCTTCGCAGTCTCACGGAATCGGATATACTGCGAGTCCGGTGCTGGTCTGAAGGTACCGTTCTTGTCCCGCTGGCCCGAGAGCCCGAGCGGGTTGTAGGTCATCCCTGGCATGTTAGCAAAGTTACTTCACAGGCGCAATTAAATAAATGGTTGGAAAGTTACCCCGCTAACTGGAAAATCCCAGACTCTCAGGCGTAGTATCTATACAGTAAACACGTAATTCCATAGAAAATAGCCATATTTCAGATTCACAGTCTGCAACGCAGACTCACAGCACGACCATATCGTAGTTCGATAACTGACGTAGCTGGCCCGCGCCAGTAGGCGGTGACGCGAACTAGTGAACCCACGAAGAGAGATTTAACCAACAGTGCGAATTCACGAACTCACTGTTGGTTAAAGAGATAACGGGCCGCTGTTCAATCACCTACTAAGAGACCCACCGCTATTCGTACCGCCCATCGAGGCCCGACTGAAGCAGTAGTGAGTACTACTAGCCGGGGGGCGGACCAGTTGTGACCTCATCTGGAGCAGGAAGCGTTGCTGTTCCCACCCCGTGTTGAGACCGATCTTCGTCCTGAGGTGAGGGAACCCGGACAAACCACGTATAATATTGTTCTAAGGAATCTTGTCCGGGGTGGTTGTCCTCATTAGATTGAGTACCAGGCGTATCGATAGTCGGGAGCTCCACGTCTCCACTGCCGGGCTCCTCGATGGCGTGGTACTCATTAGCCAGCCCTTCGCCTGGGTCGTGCCGTTCGAGGTATCCCATCTCGCTGAGCTCCGCAAGAACTCGTCTCACCGTTCGACGTGAGCAATCGACTGTGTCGACAAGATCGCCTACGGTGAACTGCTGGTCACGGAACTGCTGGGCAGCCCGGGCGACTTCTTGCGTGCTTTCGGAGAACGCACGAACGACAGCTCCGTCTCCAACGACGGGGAGATCTTCGTGTAGCGCTGCGGTATGAGCGAACACGATTGCGCCTTCCTCGTCACGCCCGAACCGCAGGACAGCTTGCAGGGTCTGGTCCTGACGCATATGCTTCAGGTACGTATTCCCGGTTTGGCAGCCGTAATCGAGGGCTTCACCGCGCCCGCTTCGTGACACCTGTTCCCCGGCGAGCGCTGCCCATTTTTCGACCGTGTAGTCTCCGAAGTGCTGGCACCCGAGTACGACGCCGAGATTCAACTCGCCCATGGCGTTCGACCCGGTAACGTTCCCGTAGTGATCTATTGCGCTGATGTCGTCCTCGATCTCGTCTTCGATTTCCTGCCGGACGACTCTCGTGGTGATCACCCCAGGTTTCGACGTTGATGTGAGGGTATCCCGTCGCAACCGCCCTGCTCCGTACTCTTCTGCGACGGCTTGAACCAAGGCGATGTCACCGTCGAAGTTCTTGCCTTTCGTGCTTCCCTCATAGGTTTTCGTGTGCGGCGTCGTTTGCACCACCTGTAAATTCAGCGTCGCCTGAAGGAATTCTCGGCGTTCTCGCGGCGTCTCGTGAATATCTCGCCGTTCAATGCCTGTCCCGACAGCGAGTTCCCACAGGTGTTCACGTCCTGTTGCGTCAAGTCCGATTACTGAGTTCCGCTGTCCGTTCCGAGCGGTGAATTCCGGTGGTTCATGGATCAACGCTCCATGATGGTTCCGATCAACCAGCACCGTGTTCCGTCCGAGACGGACCTGCTTCACGTTCGTTCCGTTGTCGCTATCGAGATCGAACCCGAACGCGTCCGTGGTGAGTTCCGTCGCGGTGTCATCGTCAGCTATCGTCCCGTACAGCAACAGGAACGCTTTCGGGTGAGCGTACCCATCGCGGGCGTGAATAGCGAGTTCCCGGCAGCCATCTTCCCCGCCTTCAACAGCGGTCAGCGTCGCCTGCACGAGTTCTGACGCCCCATCACGGTTGGATTCGAAGGCGTTCACAGCCTGGTCAAACATGCTGGCGAGGTCGCCTTCGAGGCAGGCTGGTGGCGTCTCTCCGAGTAACTGTTGGTCGTCAATAGTTTCGAACGGGAATAGCAGGTCTGTCAGCCCGGTAAGAACGTCTTCTTCAACGTCGTCCACTACCGCCGTGTTGGCGTTCGAGTTCTGTCTCGCGTCGTCGATGGCTGTTTGGAGTCGCTCCCGAGCAGCGCTGACAGCGTCCACATCCCACGTCGGGTGGAGCCGCGTAACCGCTTCTAACGCGTCTGTCAGCCCGAGGTCTGCAACAGTCTCGGTACGAGCCTCTAAGAACCGTTCTGCTCCGTGCAGGACTTCCAGGGCATCGTACAGCGCATCGAGTCGGGTGGCTGCACGTTCGAACGCCGGGATGTCATCAGTAACAGTCCCGGTTAGCCATCCACGGACGGCGTCGTCGTTCCAGAGATCCTGTTCGAATAGATCCTGCCGGTCTTCCACATCGGAATGAAGCGACCGCGCAAGCCACGTCGCGTGATCAAGGAAGGCTTCACCGAACTGCTCTTCGAACGCGCCGCCTGGGAACTCGTCGATAGCAACGACTCGCGGCTCCAACTCAGTCCGGTCGTTCTCGCGCTCGTAGTAGGTACGCGCGCCCGCGACATGGCCATGGCCGTAATGACCGATCAGCAGGTCCTTCGGCGCTTTCGGATCAGTGACCGCTTCCCACGCCAGCGAATACAGGCAGTCATGCCCGTCGTCTTGACAGGGTAGGTCCTCTCCGAACAGCGCCTTCGCATGGGTGTGGAGCTCTTGAGGCGAATGACCCAGCGCTCGCGCAGCGTGAACAGCAAGCGCCCACGCGTCGCCGTGCTCGCCGTTGGCTGTCGGGCAACTCCCGCGGTCCAAATCGATGTCATCGTCGTCGCCCTCAACATGAACCTCGCTGTCGTCAGCATCTTCATCGTCTTCAAGATCCGCGTCGATGCGTTCGACGAGTTCATCCCGGTCTTGCAGGATGTCTTTCCCTTCTTCACGGACGATCCGGACAGCGTCGTGGACAGCCATCTCATCGACGCCGTCTTCAGCGAAAATCGGGAGATGCATCCAAGACAGCCCGTAGTCTTCAGCTTTCGCGGCGACTTCATCCATTAACTCGTGCCGCGCTCCGAGGTACAGAGCAGGGTGGTCGGTCGCGTTCTTCACGACCGACGTGGTTTTTCCGAGCGCCGGGAGCGCGGTGAGCAGATTCGCCTGGGAGCGGTCGTCTGCGAGGTCGCGGTACAGCGCCTCGACATCGCTGCGGGCCTCATCGAGCGCGCTGGTATCGGTTGTGAACTCTCCGAGAAGGTCTTCCGCTGGCGGAAGCACCGGGATATGGTCGGGATCTCCGACAGTCCATTCGGGAAGCGGTGCGCCGCGCTGTTCGCGGGCGACGTGGTACGCTTGTCGGAAGTCTTCACCTGTGAGCGAGTCGTCACAGTGGTTGATCAGGCCTTCTTCGAGCGCAACGAACCGTAATGGGTCGAGGACGCGCTCGTGTTCACGGCAGTAAAACGCGCCGCTGTGGAAGGCAACGATGCGTCGTCCCGAGTTCGACTCTTCCCAGCACGGATCGAGTTCAGCGATGACATCGGGGTCACCGCTTCCGTCGCCGGTCACTTCGGATTCGACTTCGGAGAGATGGTAATGAGTTAGCTGCGAAACGGCTCCTTGGATGACGTTCCAGTTGTCGGTCGCCGTCGCCTGTGATACGTACTGCGGGAGCGGCGCACCGTACCGGTTTCGCGCGATTCGGTATGCTTCATCGTAGACGCCGTCAACGAGTCGCTCGTCACCTTGCTCGATCAACCCTTCTTCGAGCGAGACCGCCCGGACGATGTCTACCACGTCACCTGTGACCGGACACACCCAGCCTTGCCCGTCGCTCACTGGGAGACTCAGTACGCGTTCAGCGTCTTCATCAAGATCGTCAGGTGTGACAGTCCTAGCTGCCCGCCAGGCGACTTCAGTATCGAGCGTGAGGTCCAGCGTTGTTGGATCGACTTCGTCTGGATGGTTCCGACTGCCGGGTTCGACCGGTTCTCGGCCAGGGTCCCCAACCGTCTCTTCGACGTACTCCAGCGCTGCGTTATACGCAGCTGCTGGGAGACTGTCATCGGTCGTGTCCGGAATTCGGTGTTCGTCGCAGAGATCATGCGCGCGTACGATGTGTAGCAGCGCTCGGTAAGGAACAGCGTCCCCGGCTTTCAGGTCACCGCGGTCCCGAGCCTGTTTCCACGCAAACCAGACATCGCGGTCAGTCAGGCGGCCTTCAGGGCTGGCAACCGACCGTTCGCTGGCATCAACCAGTAGGTACGTGAGCGCGTTATACACGACATCGCGCTTGTAGTCACGCGCGACCAGGTCACCGGACTCGCCTTCACGAATGACGAAGTAATTCTCCGAGTCGCCTACGTGGCCGAGCGGATTCTTCCCGCGGTCGCCTTGACTGGCGTTCAGCAGATCTCCGAGATCGAGCTCCCAAAGAGCCGACCGGTACCCGCTCCCGGCGTCGCCGTCATCGTTCTCGTTATCATCCCAGTCAGCCTCGTCAGTTGCTGCCCGGTCACGGGCTTGTCGCGTTGCAGCCTCGTACCCGGCGAACGTTTTGGGGGAACGAGCACTCCGTATCAACGCTGCTGGCGTCTCCGCCCAGTCCTGCAAGTACTCGTCGAGGTCGGCTTTCGTACCGACTTGTGCAGGCGGCATCGCTACCCGAACCGTCACGTCGTGGTCTTCGAGGTAACTTGCCGTGCGGAGCGCTCCCCCGATTCCTGGCGCTGTCGGCGGGATCGTGACAGCATCTCGAATCCGGTCAGCGTCACCGTCGTACTCGGAGACTTCACCGAAGCCAATCGGGTCGTTGTCAGCGATGACGTAGACCGTCGGGACATCGTGCGCCGCTAACGCGTCGAGCAGCGGCCCGAAATGCTTCCGCTTGAACTCTTTCGCCACCGGGGACAGAACAGAACACCCGCGTTCATGCGCCGTGATCGCGTCCGCAATCCCTTCCGCGACGATGACGGGCTCTCCGTCTTCAAGCGTGTGCTCGCCCCAGATCGGCTCCTCGAACGGAACCCGGTCATCGGTGTGCCGGACTTTCGCGTACTTCCCGGCGAGATGGTCGCGCGGGTGGCCGTCGTACCCGGCTGCTCCACCACCTTTCGTCCCGGTCGTCCGAGCAATTGCGTACACCGGCTCGCCGTCGCCGTCGAAGTACGGGAGCACGTACCGGCCTTTCCACAGCGGGTCAAGTCGGTCGTTGAACAGCCCGGTAGCAATGAGGGTCTCCCGGTCGAACCCTTCCTGGATCATCCTGTCAAGGAGCCCTGACCCGGCAGGCGCATACCCGAGCTTGTTCACTGCAAGCGTCTCGTCGTCCCACCCGCGAACCTTGGTGAAGTATTCACGCGCCGTGGTAGGCCGGTCCGGGTAGTCACCGTCGTCAGTGTGCGGACGGATCGTCCGGTCGAGCTGCTCATGGAAGTACTCGATGGCGACACGGAACGCTTCCCGTGCCCGTTCTTCGACAGCTGGTTTGTCTCCATCCGGTTCCGGAGTGACTTCGTCGCTTCCCGCTGCTGGCGGCGTCGCGGCTGAATCAGACTTAGCCGGCTTCACACCGTCGCCGGTTCGCACCAGTTCAGTCTGCCGCCGAAGTTCGCCAGCAAACTGCTTTCGTTCGTGGCCTTTCTTCGGATGCCCCTCGGGAAGATCGCCACCGAAGTATCCGAGTGCTTCAGCCTGCAGTCGAAGTTCTGCAACCGGGACGGGTTCCCCTTCGCTAATGCCGAGGTACTTCCGGGTCTCCTCGTACAGCCCGCCCCAGTCGAGCGAGGCCCCGCCGGTCATCGGATCACCCCACTGTCGCAGACTTCCGATCTGGTGAGGCGAGGTACGGACTGCTGTTCGCAGCGAAAGAACGGATGCAGTACGTGGTCGGCAGCAAGAGGCCAACTGGCGTCAGTAGGTGAAACGATACGGCTCGGTGGGGACTGTACGCCCTCTGCGCCGGATAGAGGGGTAGAACTGTCTGCTTCCCTGCCGGAGCGGGCGATTGGGTCCCCGAGATGAGGTCTCTCGAAGTGGGCAAATGCGATCATAGCTACGCTGTCTGCACACACTCGTTGCGCGGGACAGCTGCCCTGGGCCTGACCGACAGCGCTGCCGCTGGCCGAGAGGGCAAGCTTTAATTCAGTTGCCCGAGAAACCAGAGGTGTCCAACCTTCTCGGTTTCTCGGTGCGGTTACGTTTCCCTTAGCTTGGCGTGTGCGTCGCCTCGGAATTCTGAACGAATCCTCATAAAGGCTTGTAAAGTTGGTTACGTTCTTCACCTCGCTCTCGTGGCCGATCTCCACGGCTTGCGAGGGTCGATAATACGTCTGCTCGTCGGGGTCGGGGGTGCGTGTACTCATAGCTACCTGTGGTTTCTTGCACCCGACGCCAACTGACGCCAGCCCGTTGCGCAGAGGTACCCCTAACGGAAGGGAACCTTTTTGACTCAGGACCGAGAAACCACAGGTACGGACACCCGTTTGAGGAGAATGGTTTGGCGGCCCCTCTCCTTAAACGGGCACCTGTGGTTTCTCAGGCGCGTTGCTTCGCCTAGCTTGTGGTACGTAATCGTAACCGCCTGCGCGTTAAAAAGGTAA
>NZ_VCNL01000015.1 GCF_007671685.1 Halorubrum salsamenti
CTTGCAGGGTTGCGCTGGTGTTGGACACACTTTTCGCACCCTGCTGCTTCGTACGTGACGCTTTCTATGACACGCTCGCCCTGTATCCAGACGTAGATGGTGTCGATCCGCGTGAACGCGAACGGCCAGTCACCGAACTGCGGGATGATGTATGCCTCCTCGATGGAGGGTGGACTCACGCCGGCGCTTGCCGCGACCAGCTCGCGCGCGGCTTCTCTCACGCGCTGGTCGACAACAGAGAGGCCGTCGTCATAGTGGACGTAGGTCTGCCGTCTTCGAGACGGTTGACGGCTTGTCTCACCGTCTCGTACGGTCTGTGGAGGTGCTGAGCGACACGCCGGATGGAGTCACCACTTTTGATGGCGAGGATGACCTGGGCTGCCGTGTCGTCGAGCACCTCGTACATCTGGTGGTTACCAATAATTCGGTAACAATTGAAAGCCTTACTAGATAGTTGGTTAGAGCGTATCTGGCTGAGTTCTACCACTCAGGTTTCTCCTCATGTACGGATGGACCATTCGTCTTTAGAGTTGGCAAGGATATGCTCACAAGTCTGTATATTGATGACGTCAAGGAACAGTTCGAAGCCAATTACGGAAGCGCATAGGTTCAGTTGTCGTACTGGATGCCCCATTCTTCAGCCATCTCGAAGACGTCATCGAGGTGTGCGAGGCCGTACACCATCGCGAACTCGCGAAGATCGGCCTTTGTGATGTTCGTGCCATAGCGGTCCTCGAACTCGGTTTGGGCCTTTCGGACAAGGTCGTCGACGTCCGGGTTGAGTTCGAGCGTGGTCCGGTCGCGTGCCGTCGACGTTCCATCTCGCCACGTCGCGTAGGGGACTGGCGGCGACTCGGAGTGATACTCCGGTTGCATGAGTGCTCTCGCGAGCTGCTCGTTCGAGTGCCTGCGGCCGGATTTAAGGTCGCTAATGTAGTCGACTCCGGTCTCGGATTCTTGTCCGACACCGGCTTCACGTAAGTCGTCGCGCCTCGTATTACTCGACGCCTGTCCAGTGGTCTCGTTGGTCGATTCGTCGTCCTCGACAGGCTGCGTGTCTTCCATGTCCATCTCTACTGATTCGTCGGCTTGAGTGTCGTCGCCTTCGTCATTTGTGTCCTCGAACGGGTTCTCCATATCGCCGCCTGACTCGAAGCTCATTGTGACACCTCAGCGGCGTCGGGACCGCCAGTTGTCAGCTGAGAGAGGTCGACTTCTCCCCAGATGTCGTTCCCGTGGAATAGATCTTCTCGCGGCCACCCGCCGTTAGGGAGGTCTTGGCCCGCGCGATGGTAGATGTACGATGCGAGGGTGCGGAACTTCGGCATGATGTCCGCGTTGTAGTCACGGATGCGGCCGTCCTTCAGCTGAGAAAACACCGTCTCGTAGTTCTCCTCGGCCTTCTCGAACGCACCGAGGTTTTTGAAGTAGACTGGAGCCGGATACTGCTCGTGAATCTTAGTGAGGTACTCTTTGTGAATCTTCTTTCCGGCGTCGACTTTCGATGGAACGACACCGCTTAGTGTGATGTTGATATCCATCTCTTCGGCGAAGTTGCGGGCGCTGTCTTCGACGCCGGCGATGCTCTCGATGCCGCCGCGCGTGGGTTCGGCAGGGATGAGGATGTTGCGGGTGGCGTAGAGGGCGAGATAGTAGCCTTCGTCGGCTTTCGCGTTCGGATCGACGAGCATGACGTCGTACTCGTCCTGAATGTCGTTGTCTTGGAGGACTTGGAAAAAGCGTTTGTATCGGGGATACTCCCACTCGGGGGGTTTGGACGCTTCGAGGTAGTCGGCGTGTTGGTCGAGGCGTTGGTCGACGCGGTTGAAGCGTTTGTGTGAGGGAATGACGTCGATGCCGTCGTCGGCCGTGCGAATGAGATCGCGGAACGGCCCTTTGCCCTGGTCAATGAGGTGGAGCGTTAGGTCGTCGGCGTCGGGGTTGTGTTTGTCTTCGTCGACGCCAAGATAGTTCGAGACGCTCCCATTTTGCGCGTCGAAATCCGCGATGAGGACGTTGAGACCGAGTTCGGCGTAGGCGGCGGCGAGATCTCTGGTGATCGTGGATTTGGATTGGCCACCACTCTGGTTATAGACGGTTATTGGTAGCATGTGCGCACCATCATCCGCATCGATAATAAGAGTTGCTCAGACACACACCACATTACTCACTGTAGCAACTACAGACCACACCTTATGACCATACTGTACGTTCATAATGACCGTTCACAATGGACGTTCATAACGGACTGCCACAACTGATGTATGTGGGTGAGTAAAGCAAAATTCGCCGGATGTCGGCACGCTAGGTAGAACAAGGTCGGGCCGTCGACCATTCTTCTCCCTCGATACGGAGAGAATCATTCAGCTACATCAGCTACCGACGCTCTGCATATAATCTCGTACCGTGATCGACGGGGCTCAGATGATCTCCCAGCCAAGAGTCCCCAGCCCCGTAATCAGTCGTGAAGATGTCAAGCAAGCCCATCCGCTATCTCTCTTGGACGGTTGATCCCCTGAGTTCGCCGAAGAAGACTACACTCTCGCGGCGTTGTGGGGCGGCAGAAAGTGAGATTTCGCCAATGTGGTCAATACAACCGTGGCGTGATTTCGCCAGAAATAGATGACACGATTGGGAAGGACAACCGACTCAGCCCCAGTATTTCCCGATTTAGCTTCGACAATGAATCCACCTTCCGGTTCCGCAGTAGTTGAGACTGGCTCTCTCAATGCATACGCGTTTAGCCTACACGATCTCGAACGTCGTTTTCACCACAGGGGACTTCACCGACGTATTCGTCTTTCTACCGCACCGATTCTGATTCAGATCGGTGATGGTACTGCTGTACTCAGGGTTCAACTTGATTCCAGAGTTTCGAGGGGCTCGTCGTGGGAAACATATTAGTGCTCACTTGTATAAGCTAGTACTGATATGGCAGAGGATGCGATCACGGATGGGACCACGGGAGGGGCCGAGACCTGCTGTACACCGCCCGGAGACGTCGACTCGGACGCGATGGCGACAGACCTCCAAGTACTGACCGCGATGGGGAACGACACACGATACGAGCTGCTTCGCCGAATCTCGAACGCCGATGACGGCGTCTGCGTCTGCGATCTCGAAGCCGCCGTCGGCGTCAGTCAGAGCGCCGTCAGCCAAGCGCTCTCCCGCTTGTACACCGCAGGACTTGTCACGCGCCGCAAAGAAGGGTCCTGGCGGTACTACGAACCGACTGAAACGACCGCGGCCCTTCTCGAAACCCTCGACGAGCTGCGAGGTGCCCATGAGTAACGATACTACGGCGGCCGGTGACCGCGACCCCGAGGAGACCCGCGAGATGGTGCGCAAACGCTACGGGACTATCGCTTCGGACAGTCAGGACTGCTGTGGCGATGTCGGCATCGATACCACCGACGACGATGGGTGCTGTGACGGCGACGCGGACGTGACCGGGAGCGAACGCCTTGGCTACGACGCCGACGATGTCGCGTCGGTCGCTGAGGGCGCAGACCTTGGTCTCGGGTGTGGAAATCCGAAGGCATTCGCCGAGATGACGCCCGGCGAGACAGTGCTCGACCTTGGCTCAGGAGCAGGCTTCGACTGCTTCCTCGCTGCAGAGGAGGTCGGCCCGGACGGCGACGTCATCGGCGTCGATATGACACCGGAGATGGTCTCGAAAGCGAGGGAGAACGTTGCGAAGAACGACGCCGACAACGTCGAGTTTCGCCTCGGCGAGATCAGCCATCTCCCCGTTGCAGACGCGACCGTCGACGTCGTCATCTCGAACTGCGTCGTTAACCTCGCTCCGGAAAAACAACGGGTGTTCGACGACGCCTACCGCGTTCTCGAGCCCGGTGGCCGTGTCGCCATCTCGGACGTCGTCCAAACTGCGCCGTTCCCCGAGGACGTCAAAATGGACCCGGACTCGCTAACTGGCTGCGTCGCCGGTGCATCAACCGTCGACGCGCTTGAATCGATGCTCGACAGTGCCGGCTTCGAAGCGATCGAGATAGCCCCTAAAGACGAGAGCACCGAGTTCATCAGCGATTGGGACGCTGATCGCGATCTCAGTGACTATCTCGTTTCTGCCACTATCGAGGCCCGGAAACCAGCGCGCCACACCTGACTGATCAGCAGGTGTGGGCAGTTCTGTCCACTCAATAGCCTCTATAGAGAGCGTACGATGTCGTTGCACCTGCGCTACGGTTCGTCTTGGTGGACTTCGTCAAATAGGGCCTCGACGCGTTGCTCCACGTCGTCACGAATCTCGCGGACAGTATCAAGATCTTGTCCGTGAGGATCGTCTAGCGCCCAGTCCCGAACATCCACATCTTCTGCGTCCAGTTCCAGCGTCGAACAACCCATCGTAGCGACAATGTCGCACGATTCGAGCTCGTCAGTCGAGACTTCCCGCGGTGTTCGGTCGGAGAGATCGAGGTCCCGCTCTCGCATGACCGTGACGACTTCTTCGTGAACGTGCTCAGCCGGGTGTGTCCCACCCGTGAGAATTTCGATGCTGTCCCCTAGCTCTCGCTGGTCACGCTCTTGTTCGGCGAACGCTGCCGACATTTGACTACGACCGGCATTCTGGACACACACGAATCCCAACTTCGTCGTCGATTCCGTACCCATGAGGAATACCATCTCTTAGGCCGTCTTAAGGGTTCATATGAGGAATATCTCGCCCTATATAGGACCAAATAGCTGCCGTGTCAGAGCTGGAGCCACTCTCAAACACTGACCACTGAAGCGAAAGCGGGTTCCAACGGAGCGGTGAGAACTAGCTCATCGATCGCTCTCGTCGACTGGTCATAGCTCCCGCGATCCATCGAGGGCGATGAGGACAGCATTGGCGCGCGCTGTCGCACGATATTTTCGCCACTTCCCCTCTTTACGGCGTGTAACGAGTCCAGCATCGGTGAGCTGGGACAGGGCGTGGCTGATCGCGCTGTCGCTAACATCGAGTAACGGCGCAAATTCACAGACGCAGAGTTCCTCGCCAGCGACGTGGAGGATACGAACGATCTTGTACCGGGTCTCGTTCGCGAGCGCCGATAGCAGCCCGACATCTTGGTCCAGCGCTGGCCCACCCGCGGCCGCATCAATCTCTTCGAGTTCCGCCAGACGCTGGGAGACCTCCTCGTCACCACAGCCACCCCGTTCGTCGGCGAGATACCGCTGTAGCCGCTCAGTCGATGACATACACATCGATTGAGCAGATAGTGGATTAAGCATTGTGGAGAGACCTGCGAGCCACGCGCATTCGATTGACATCCGATCATTTTAGGATTCTATAAGATGGTCCCAGAAATACATTGGCAGTAATCTTCTATTTTGACGTGTTGTGATGCCCTAAACGCCGCATATGTTCTGAATCGCACGTGGGCTACGTCCGCGCTGAGCCGAAGAGCTTATGACCATGATTGAATAATTGCTCAACTGAATGCGAGGCAACCCCGTCCACTCCGTGATCCATGATAGCTGCATTGTCGACCAGACAATTGAGCGAACGATCTATTCTCACCAATGACTGAACTCACCCTGTACGAGGAGGCGATGTGTTGCTCCACCGGTGTCTGCGGTCCTGACCCCGACGAAGAGCTCGTTGAAGTCAGCGCCGCCCTCGATCAACTCGAAGCGGAGTTCGAGGACGTCGACGTCTCGCGGGCGAACATGCAGCACAACATCGATCAGTTCCTCGAAACGCAGCGCATCTACGATCTGGTCGAGGAACACGGCCCCTCGATCCTGCCGATCACCGTCGTCGACGACGAAATCGTCGCCAAGTCCGAGTACCTCTCGTACGACGAACTCGCGGCAGCACTCGAAACCACCACCCAGGCACAGGAGGCCTAACGCATGAGCACAACGCCCACCGACGCGCGAGCGGTCGTCGAACCGACGAGTGATGAGACCGAGTTCGTCTTCTTCAGCGGCAAAGGCGGCGTCGGCAAGAGCACCGTGAGCTGTGCGACGGCAACCTGGCTCGCCGACAACGACTACGAGACACTGCTGGTGACGACCGATCCTGCACCGAATCTCTCGGACATATTCGGCCAAGAGATCGGCCACGAGGTCACCGCAATCGACGACATCGAGAACCTCTCGGCCATCGAGATCGACCCGGACACCGCCGCCGAGGAGTACCGCCAAGAGACGATCGAACCGATGCGCGAACTGCTCGGGGAGGATGAGATCGAGACGGTCGAAGAACAGTTGAACAGTCCCTGCGTCGAGGAGATCGCCGCTTTCGATAACTTCGTCGACTTCATGGATAGCCCGGAGTACGACGTCGTCGTCTTCGACACCGCTCCCACGGGACACACCATCCGTCTAATGGAGCTACCCTCCGACTGGAATGCCGAACTGGAGAAGGGCGGCTCGACCTGCATCGGGCCGGCAGCCTCGATGGAGGAGCGCAAACAGGACTACGAGCGTGCCATCGACACGCTTCAGGACGACGAACGAACCTCATTCGCGTTCGTCGGCAAGCCCGAGGACTCTTCGATCGACGAGATCGAACGCAGCGCGAGCGATCTCGGCGACCTCGGGATCGAGTCCCAGCTGCTAATCATCAACGGCTACCTCCCCGAATCGGTGTGTGAGGATCCGTTCTTCGAGGGGAAGCGTGACGACGAGCAGGCCGTTATCGAGCGCGCACGGACGGAGTTCGGCGCCGACGCGATGGCGACGTACCCACTCCAGCCGGGCGAGATCGCAGGGCTCGACCTACTCGCAGATGTCGGTGGCGTTCTGTACGACGGCGACGAGGCGACTGTCGATGTCGGGACGGCGACCGACGTAGACGCTGAGGCCGCGGTCGACTTCGAGTCGATGGCAGACGCCGAGGCAGTCGCCGACCAGCTGCAACCGGGTGACGAGACACGGTACCTCTTCTTCACCGGGAAGGGCGGCGTTGGCAAGAGTACGATCGCTTCGACGGCGGCGACGAAGCTCGCCGAAGCTGGCCACGAAACGCTCGTCGTCACAACCGACCCGGCCGCCCATCTTGAGGACATCTTCGGCGAGCCGGTCGGCCACGACCCGACCTCGGTCAGCCAGGCGAACCTCGATGCGGCGCGGATCGACCAGGAGAAAGCGCTCGAAGAGTACCGCACGCAGGTCCTCGACCACGTCACCGAAATGTACGAGGACAAAGAGGATACCCAGATCGACGTGGACGCGGCGATCGCAAACGTCGAAGAGGAACTGGAGTCTCCGTGCGCCGAAGAAATGGCCGCCCTCGAGAAATTCGTGAGCTACTTCGACGAGGACGGCTATGACGTCGTCGTCTTCGACACCGCCCCCACGGGGCACACGCTCCGACTGCTCGAACTTCCCTCCGACTGGAAGGGTTTCATGGACCTCGGTTCGCTGACGAAGGGCGCTGCCCCCGCGAAAGGCGACCAGTACGACGAGGTCATCGAGACGATGAAGGACCCCGACCAGAGCACCTTCGCGTTCGTGATGTACCCCGAGTACACCCCGATGATGGAGGCCTACCGGGCCGCTGCAGACCTCGAAGACCAAGTCGGGATCGAGACCTCACTGGTGGTATCGAACTACCTGCTCCCCGAGGAGTACGGCGACAATGCCTTCTTCGAGAACCGCCGCGCTCAGCAGGCCGAGTACCTCGGCGAGATCAGCGATCGGTTCGACGTGCCGATGATGCTCGCCCCGCTGCGCCAGGACGAGCCAGTCGGACTGGACGAACTGCGCGCGTTCGGTGAGGAGATCACCGGGCTGGACGATGTCACCGGGGAGACGGAACCGGAGGTGACGGCGTCGTGAGCGAGGCGGTGTCGGAAGAACCAGCCGTCGAAGCGTCGCTGCAGGCGTTCACCGAGACGCTCTGCGACTCAGAGACCTACCATCAGTTCGTGGACGCAAGCGAGCAACTCGAAGCCGACGATGAAGCGCAGTCACTGCTCGAAACGTACCAGCAAAAACAGCAGCAACTGCAAGGCAACGAGTTCGACTCGTCGGTCATGAGCGATCTTCAGGAACTCCAAACTGAGCTCTCGAACAACGAGACGATCCAACAGCATCGGGCAGCGCAGGAGGAACTCGTCGCCCTGCTCAAGCAGACGAACGATGTAGTCAGCGAGCAGATCAGACGGGAGTTCGCGCAGTCACTCGGAGGTGGGTGCTGTTGAGCTCGTCCGACGAAGACGTGCTGGCTGCCGCCGAGGCGCTCGGGGAGGACCTTGATGTGGCGCAGTCGGAGGCGACAGCGGCCGAGTTCGAGTCGCTGTTGATCGAATGCAATGAAACAATTAGTGACGAGATCGGTCTCGAGTACGGTGCCGTCTGCGACGCCGGAAGTGACTGCTGCTAACAGCAACTTTGGCAACCACTCCCGTTTTTCTCAGATCAGTTAGACGGATTCTTGACGGCGCCACGCTCAACAGGTCGTAGTGGCTCCGACCGCTGCATCTCGACGTGCTGTCTTCCGACAAATCGCACAACGATCATACGTTGAGTGGCCAGCATATAATTCGACACCGATCTACGACCGAAACTCTCTTACAGGATTACAGGAGGATATTCACGTCGTCTCGGAAGTGTGGTTCGCCCATGCTGAGCACGCGTCAGTCAACCAGTTCGTTTGTTCGCTTCCACTGGCATACTTTTGCTTCGATCCCCACGACGATTATACAGGATCGACACAGTACGAGATGGCCACGCTCTTTCGAGTGTTCATCCTGAAAGAACTCTACGGATGGGATCACGAGACTGCGCTCGTTGAGTACCTTAATCGCCACCCTGATATCTGCAAACAACTGGGCCTTGGAACAACCCCAGATCAGTCCACGTTGTGGCGTAGTTGGAACAACCGATTTACTGCAAACCTTCGTGAAACCGTCGAAACAGCTGCTCGAACAATCCTCATCAAAGCACGAAACTCGGATGTCGACGTTCCGCGCCCACCGGACCGAAAGCGTCCTCGTCGGAGTGACGATACCGAAGAATCTGATCTAGACGACCTGGCCGTGTTGGAACAGGCGAAGAAGGTTACAGACCACGTCAGTCACATTGTCTACCCCGTATTTTCACTTGACCGGGGAGAGAGCTATGAGATCCACGAAAACGCGTTCTGGTCATTACAAACATATCTGGGGCTGCGTGAGAACTTGGCTGCTAACGAGGGGGCTCGTAGCTTCATTCACGAGACGACGCGTGAGCGAACACCACTTGGACATGCCCATCGCGACCACATCCGCGACCTCTCGATACCAACGATTCGGGAGATGTACCGACAGGCAGTCTGTCAACTGATCGATGAGGTTGCAGAGACGGAGAAATTCTTCCGAGCAGGGATTGTTGCCATCGATATCACAGAAGACGCTCCGTTCACGGGCGACCGCACAGGCCACGAGGATGAGATTATCGGGACGAAAGAGAAGACTGACGAGTACGCCTATCAGTGGGCGACAGTCCAGTTGGTCGGCAACGCTGTCCCACTCGTCCTTGATGCACGACCAGTTCGACGTGGTGAGTCACGGAAGGAGATCGTCAAGGATCTGCTCGACTCTGCCGAGGACTTGGTTCATGTCGATAACGTGCTGATGGATCGTGAGTTCGATAGTCAGCACGTCTTGGAGATGATTAGCCAGCGCGGGCTCTCGTACGTCGTTCCGAAGCGGATGCAGACCAGTGAGAAAGCCCAAGCGAAGCGGTTGCTCCGGTATGATCAAGACCGGTACAAGACGGACCGAAAACTCCATCTTGGAAAAAATGAGTGGCACGAAACGACGCTGATCTACCGCCGGAAAGAGAACTCTGAGCATGACGACCATCGACAGTATTCGGTATTCATATCCAACCAGGGCGGTAGCTTTCTCACTGAGTACGGATATCGCTGGGAGATCGAGAGCGGCTACAGGTCGATCAAGCGGTTTATGGCCTCAACTACGTCGAAGAATTTCGTACTTCGGTTCTTCTATTTCGCGTTCGCGTGTCTGCTGTACTCGATTTGGCGAGCAGTCGATCTACTCGTGCAGGTGGAGTTGACCGGGGAGTACGAGCATTCGCCCATTGTGACAGCCGACAATACGCTGACGCTGCTAAAGAAGGAAACTGGAATCGGGTAGAGAAACACCCAGTCTGGGTTAGCACGCCGTTTGAGTGGCTACACTATCCCAGGCTCCGGAAATACTCTGAATTTGTTTTCATCTCAACAAGAATGACGTTTGGGGAGGAAGCTGAAGCAGGTTCTGCTCGTCGATTCGTCTGAAACCACGCATCACAGCACCGCTAAACCCGCTGTAGTCTCAACTTTCCCAGTCGCGATTTTGGTATAGCGTTATATGATTTATACCTTTGGCCAAATCCGAATTTCGGGGGATAGAACCCTTTTATCATAGGAAAAATGGTTATGAGACTTCTGTCACCGGTGGTCCTGATTACACGAATAATCACGACCACTTTGAAGTACCCCGCCGCCGTCGGTGAAGCACGAATGCTGCAACCGGCTCAGAACGGCGCTTCCCCCAGGGTAGAGCCGCCAAGAACGGGGTTCGAGATTTCTCTGACTCTTTTCAGCCGAGTCCGCGGAGATAGCGAGGGCAGTCCTCGTGATAGACCAGATGCCTGTGACCTATTTTATGACACAGCACGAACGGGTTTGTATGACTGGAGGTGAATCGATTCCCGAGGGCCCGATGGAATGCCAACCCACGGGTGAAGACCGGGTTCGGATGGTCGCCCGGCAGGTTTCAGAGCCGCGGACAGCAAACTGGATCGCCTCCGAAGCGGACTGGTCACACGGGCCGACTAAGCGCGCCCTCGAACGGCTCGTCGACGACGGCATCCTTCACCGTGACGACACCGGGGCCCACACGACATACTTCCCCGATTATCGTCGTCAAGCGCTCACGGAGGCCATACGCCTTCGGGATAGCGACCACACCGTCGAAGACCTCACCGAACGGCTCACCGAGATGAACGCTCAGATCCGAGGATGGAAGAACGAGTTCGATGTCGAGTCACCGAACCAACTTCGCGGGACGATCGCTGACCAGGTACTGGATGTCACCGAAGAGGACCGTCGCCGAGAGATTGCGCGTGAGTGGAAACAGCTTCAACGGCGAATCGAAATTGTGGGGTTTGCCATCCGGGAGTGGGATTTTCTAGCCCCAGCGACCGAGCATAGTGAGGGCTAGAGTTGACGCATCTCGTTCTCCGCACGTCCGTGGTTGGCAGATGTATATTTAGGCTGATTCCGACTCACGTATAATGTTTTTATAGTAGTGGTCCGTGATACGGCATATGAACCACGAGACGGATAGTACGAATTCGTCTGGGGCAGCTATTTCGATTTCAATACCCCCTTCAGACCCGGCTTTATTCAAACACAAGGCGACGAGCGACGTTCTTCTTTTTTTAACAAATCACCGATTCAGTGACTTCTCACTGCGAGAACTCGCGACACAAATCGGTCACTCACACCAATCCGTCCGGCGGGCAGTGAAAGTTCTCAGCGCGAACGACTTGGTCGTCGAATCGCCCGAAAGCAACCAGCGACTCGTCCAGATCAACAGACAGCGCTTGTCGATTCCAGACGATCCGATCCTCCGGATTCCCCAACCTGAGTATCAGCAACCGGTCAAAGCGGCAGTTACGAAGCTCCGTGAGAACATCAACGACGTCGTCGGCATCATCCTCTATGGAAGTGTGGCTCGGGGCGAGGCTGACCGACGGAGCGATATCGACCTCTGGGTGCTAACCCGGTCTGGGCGGGCCGAAAGCCAACGAGAAGCGAACACCATTGCCCGTGACCTCGAAGACACGGAGTTCGATGGTGACCGATACGCCTACGATATCGATGTCGAGGCCGTCCAGGCGATCCCGGCGTACACCGAAGACATCCGAGAAATCGTCGTTTCAGGGATTCCGGTCTACAAGACGAATGACTTCGAAACCGTCGAGAACCTCCTCTTGGAGGAAGGAGCCTCTGATGAGTAACGGCTCGGACCCGACCGCTGTGCTCACAGCACTCGACCGTGTACAGGATGCCTTCGAGATGGTCGGACGCGGGCGAACAGCGTTCGAGGACGGGATTAGTGCCGACGAAGACTGGAAGACACAGTTGACGAAAGCGTGCCGCCTCCTCGAGGTCGTGGACACTCTCCAGTCACAGGATGGGTATTACACGGCCGTCATCGAAGTCTGTTTCGGCGCGATTGAACGGTCGATCGAGGCGTACGCGCTCGCGATGACGAACGATACGCTTCAGGACTTTCAGGACCACCAGTTCAGCTACGAGCGTGCCCACCAAATTGGGCTGTTTGAGCGGGAGACTGCAGAGGCGATGAAGGACCTCTACAGCGAGAACCGGACAGAGAGTTATTACGGCGGGGGGCGTCCAACCGAAGAGCAGGCGGAAGCAATGACTGACCTCGCCGGCGCTGTCCATCAGTTCGCAGTGAGCCAGATTCGGGAAGGCGGCGTCTGTCTGTGTGACTGACTACGTTCAACAGTTCAGGAGAGCACTATGGACCGGAATACACCGACGGAACGGACGCCATTGACCTCACTCTCCGAGTCGTTCGAGCGCCACCTCCAGGACAAGGGGAAAGGCCGTGGAGGCGACGGCGGGAATTATCGACGCAACGCCGCCCGCGAACTCGAGCGGTTCGCCGAGTGGGCCGCCGGCGACCGCGGGGGCGACGACTGGACCGGGATCGTCCCCGACGACGTCGACCGCGACCCCACTTTCGAGGACCTCGACGAACGCGTGTTCCGGGAGTACGCCCGGCATCTCGCCGGCGATCGAGGACTCAAACAGAACACGGTACAAACCTACTATCGCTATATCTCTGCGTGGTGTGGCTGGTGCGTCAACGAGGGATATCTTGAGGCCCACTACGCGCAGCGAGCGAGTGCGATGGCGCCGCTGCCGGAGGACGACGGCCGCAAGCCCGGCGACCAGCAGGCCTGGACGTCCGAACAGCGGCACGCCCTCACCCGCCACGTCGACGAACGGGCTCGCGACGCCGTCGAAGCGTACACGACACTCCTAGAGGATACTGACCCCCTCGACAAGCAGCGAGGGCGCTACACGGCGCTGAAGGCGGCTCGTGACCGGGCTTTGGTGTTCGTCCTCGCGTACACCGCCGTACGCGTCGGTGAACTTCTCCGGGACCCGAACGATCCGCGTCGACGTGGCGTCCGCTGGGAGGACCTCTCGCTTGACGAGGGGAGTATGGACGTCTACCGGAAGAAACAACAGTGGGACGCCGCCAGTCTCCCCGATCCGGTGATCTCGCCGCTGCGGAGCTATCGTCGGCTTATGGACCCACCAACTGAGCGCTGGCCGGTGTTCCCGACGTTCGACCAACGGACGCTTGCAGGGCTCGTCCGGGAAGAGCTATCCGAACGAGGGGAACATCCGGAGGCAATCGCCGAACGCCGTGAGGAGTACGCTCGCGACCTCCTCCTGGCGCTTGAGGAGGATATTCGGCCGCCGTCGATCACGACGGATGGCGCACGGTCGATTCTCCAACGACTCTCAGAGGCTGCAGAGATCGACATCGACCATCCGAAACACGATTATCTTGCTCCGCACGGTGGTCGGCGTGGGATGGGTGAAGTTCTCGTTCGAGCATTCGGATATACTGTCGCCGCCCGGTATCTCGATAATTCGGAGGAAATGGTCCGTGAGCGGTACTCGCATATCGAGGCCGGCGAACTGGGGGATGTCGCCACCGAGGCGCTCAACGAGATCGACAGTATACCCCGGTAACTCGTATTTCGAGTACGAAGGATACACCGCCGCGTTCACACCGCGTCGACGGTGAACACCGAGTCGTCGCTGAGAACGACTTGCACGCGGCGGTGCCAGGCGTCAGCGAAGGCCTCCCGTTGCTGGTCGCTTGCCGATCCGTCGAGAATCCCCTGGAGGTTCCCGATCGCGGGTCACCGCCAGGAACGTCGCTGACGTGGTAGGCCACTTCGACGGTCTCGTCCGTGTCGGTTCGCCGGAATCGGAACGTCAGCTCCGCCGTGTCCGGGTCGAATGCGTCGAAGACGAGGAGGTCGCGGCGGCCGCCGTAGCCGCCGGCGAGCCCGTTGAATCCGTCATCGTCGGTCGCGCAGTCACGTACGAGATGATGCGGCTCATCACGCCGTACGCAGCATCGTCCTGCGGGCCGGCCGCCTGCACCTCGGTTTCGCTCCGAACTGGAAAGTCGTCGGGATACAGGGCGTCGAGCCCGAACCGGACGATCCGATAGGCGTTCGAGGCAGTCGGACAGGAGTGTCCCGCCTCTTCCACTACATTTCTATAGGTGGTGACGAACGGGTCGTCCGGTTCGAGGACGCGCTCGAACGCCTCCGCGGCATCGACGGCGTGCGCGAGATCCACCTCACCACCGGCGAGTGGGACATCATCCTCCGCGTCGTCGCGGCCGACACGGACCGGCTCCGGGAGCTGATGTTCGAGCGGATCGCGGAGACCGAGGGGTTCTCGCGCTCGCAGACGATGGTGATTCTCGGCACCGACTACGAGCAGCCCGGGCCGCCGCTGTAGCGGAGCGCGTGGCGCCGCCGCCCGCGCTACGGGACCGGAACGCTCAACTCGGGACCTCCCCGAACGGTGACCATGAGCACAGGTGTGGCGGACGGGTTCGACCCGTCGCCGGAGCGCGCGTGGGCGGCGGTCGTCGGCGGCGTCACGGCGTTGTTGGCGGTCGGATCGGTCGTCTTCCCGCGCGTCGTCTACGACCAGTTCCTCTGGCGCTACTTCTGGGGGCCGGTGGTCGCGGACGGCGAGGGCGCGCAGTGCGCGGTCCGCGACGCCGGCGGGACGGAGCTGCTTGGCAGCACCGCGGCGTGTCAGGCGGCTCGGGGCGCCGGGGAGGTCGTTGCCGCCCCGGGGTACACCACCTTCTCGACGGTGAGCTACGTGGTGATCCTGCTGGCGATGCTGATCGGCGTCGTCTTCCTCCTCCGCCGGCTCGACATCGCCACGGAGCTCCGCTTCTTCTACGCGCTGTTCCCGTTCATGCTGTTCGGCGGGGCGATGCGGACGGTCGAGGACGCGGGCGTCGCCGCGACCGCGGCCGGCGTCGAACCGCTGATCGCGTTCCCGGCGAGTGCGGTGCTGATCAGCCCGTTCATCTACTTCACGGTGTTCCTGTTCACGCTCGCGTGCGTGCTCGCCGCGTTCGGGCTCGAACGCCGTGGCGTCGTCGACGACTACGCGCGGCCGCTGTTCGCGTCGGGCGCCGCGGGGCTCGCGCTCGCGGTCGGGTATCTGTCCTATCTCGCGGCCACGACCGGTTACGTCACCTTCTATCCGCAGGTGCTCGTTCCCACGCTCGTCATCGCGACGGCCGCGACCGCGGGCACGTGGGCGCTGGCGACCCGGCAGATTCCGACGATCCGACAGGGGACCGGCGCGGCGGGGATCGTGATCATCTGGGGGCACGCGATCGACGGCGTCGCGAACGTGATCGGGCTCAACTGGATGCCCGCCCTGACCGGCACCGCGAACCTCGTGCCGAAACACGTCGTCAACGCGCTGATCGTCGACTGGACCGGGCGGCTGCTGCCGGCGTCAATCGTCTCCGTCACCGGCGACGCGTGGCCGTTTCTGTTGGTGAAGCTCGCGGCCGCGACGTTCGTCGTCTGGGTGTTCAACGGGGAAATGTACGAGGAGTCGCCGCGGTACACGCTGCTGCTGTTGATCACGGTGCTCGCGGTCGGGCTCGGCCCGGGCACGCGGGACATGCTGCGCGCGACGTTCGGCGTATAAGTACCGGACTCTCGTTCCGTCGTTCGTTTATTTGGCTACTACCGGTGACGTCGTCTGAGTCGCTCTCACTTCCCGTAATTGCCTGGTAGAGGAGGTAGGCACCGCCGACGAGGGCAGCTAAAAAAAGGAGCTGCATGATGATACCGGCGATAAACATCCAAGTTGGTATGGTCCCGTCTCCCCACATATGGCCGCCCATGTGCCACCCATCATCGGGCCAACTCCCATCATCCCGAAGCCCATGAAGAACATCGGGAAGAGGACGAACGCACCGATGATAATGAGAACAATCGTAATGAGTCGTGTATCGTCTGTTTTGTCAGACATATTTTCCCTCCGTGAAATGCGTCTCCAGTTCTCAATACGAGTTCCCTATTCAATGCGATTGTGTCTTACCTTCTTGTGGGCTACCTCGGGAATACTTTCGACATCCCATCTTTGCAACAGTTCTGCGTTCGAATCCAATCTCATTCTGGGAGCCTTCGCGCTGTCACGCTGACTCATCGGGCTGGATCGTGCTAAGAGAAGGGTTCAGTAATGGGTCAAACCCCGTGCCGTGGTGCTTTTTTGTCATCATATTTTGGCGGGTAGCAGTTTGATGTAGCCGGTTTCGAATCGTATCCACAAACTCAGTGAATTACCCGCTCGTAGTATCTCATATGAGCACTCCACCCGAGCAAACCGGCGTTCGTCAGATCCCGGAATCCAGTCAGGAATCACCGCGTCTCGATCCGCTTCCATTTGCTGCGGCAGCAGCTACTGTCGCAGCTGTGATTATGCTTTTACTCGGCCTCTTCGGGGCGATCGGAATCTACGAAGGTGGGGTCGAGATGATGGAGCAGTGGCATTTGTTCTTCACGCCGACACCTGCTGGGACTATCGCTGGAATCCTTGAAGCAGTGGTCATTACAGGTGTATTCACCTACCTGTTTGCTGAGTTGTACAACCGCTTTACCGGTTCACTCTCATGAAACTCGCTGTGTTCGGGGCGACTGGTGGGACAGGACGACGTTTGATAACGCAGGCCCTGGCCGCCGATTATGACGTTCGGGCCCTCACCCGATCCCAGGCTAAACTCCCGCCAGGTGAGCAGATCACAGCTATCGAGGGAAATGTCTTGGATCCAGGGGCAGTCTCTGAAACAGTCGAGAATACAGACGCCGTGGTTTGTCTCCTTGGACGAACGCCGAACAACCCACCGGATGTCGTGTCGCGGGGAACTCGAAACATCATCGAGGCGATGGATGACCGGCCAGTCAGCCGATTACTCGTGTTAACGTCGATGGGTCTCGGTTCGAGCTCTGAAACCGTTCCGTGGTATGTCCGAATTGCAAACGCAACCGCTCTCCACGATCTGATGGCAGACAAGGCCCGGCAAGAAGAACTGGTCATGCAAAGCGACCTCGACTGGACGATCGTACGGCCCGGTGGATTGACGGACACACCGCGAACCGGAGAATACGTCCACGGTGTCGATATTGATGCCAGTGCTCGGCCGATTTCACGGGCTGATGTCGCCGATTTTCTGCTTCAAATCGTTCAAGAGGACCTATACGTTCGAGAGACGCCGATAGTCACCAGCCAAGAGAACGCCGATCTCGGATTTTTCCTGGATCAGATTGCGACGATCGCGAAGCGACTCAAAACTAACTGAGACAACAGCTGTACGAGTCCCGCGACTGATTGCGCAAAAGCGAGTTGCTTCCCGAGCGAATTACCCAAACAGGACATCACGATACTGCCACCCCAGGACAATAACGACCAGAAGTGCCACTACACCCCCGATTAGGAAGCTAAAGCCACTTCCATCATATCCGTAGGGAACCGGCAGGTCGGTGGTCTGATCCAACACCAGCAACACTACAGCGAGGCCGGCGACACCGAGACCAATCACCCGACCGAGTGGGGAATCACTCCGTTTACCGGGCATAGCTGTACATAGCCGGCGTCTCCTTGAAGAGTGTACTGCAAGACCGGCTGCTCCGTCTATCGCGCTGAAGGGTGTGTGGACTGTTCTTTGCCACCCGCTTAGAATGGGAATCGATCACGCACAGATTGAATCGCGAGGCGGGTCAGGAGTCGCGCAGGGCCACGCTTTGGGAGGTCCCGTACAGTCTCGATGCTGGTCGGCGGTTCACTACTACCAATGTCTAACTCCCAGCCTGTCTCGTCCATGAAGCGTTCGACAGCCTGATTTACTCGCTGTCGCACGTCGTCCG
>NZ_VCNL01000016.1 GCF_007671685.1 Halorubrum salsamenti
GCGACTTCGGGAGGGCCTTCATCTCGTCGAATTACACGGCGAACATGTAACTCTCTGAGGATTTCAACAGAGCCGAAGATGAGTGTATCACGGCTGCTCGCACTTATCATCAAAATGACTCTCTGGAACGAGATTAAACAATCGTGCGACAGCGCGGGCGGTTGCTTGCTTGTTTTGAGTACGTCCGTTCAGTGGTGACTCGAAGTTCGAAATTAGCCGCCAAGCGAGAGTACCCCCGAGCAGCCGGACGGTTTGCCGTTGTTCGTCGGTGAGGCCACCCTGCGTCTCGAGTTTGGAGAGCGCCTCTCCGACCTGACGGCGTTCGATCCGTGCCGTATGATGTTGTAACCGTCTCCGGACGCAGCGGACGTCGATCCCAGTATCAGATACGTTGTCGCGACGATTTCGCCGTCGTTCCGTGTTATGCCGTTCAGAGGTCATAGTCGAATGTAGAGTAGCCTTGGAAGGAGAATTACGCGATCATGAGCAAGGATCTGTCTGTCGTAGTGGAATCGCTCTACTCGGTTGCCGTCTTCACGGCCTCGAGCAGCTCCTCGTAATCCGGCTCATTTGTTGGATCGTCTGCGACCCAGCGATACGTCACCGTTCCCGTCTCATCAACTACGAACACCGCTCGGTTCGCGATTCCGTACAGTCCGAGCTCTTCGATATCGATCTCAAGGCCGTACTGCTGGATCACATCACCGCTCATGTCGCTAACGAGATCGAACTCGATTCCGTGTTCATCACGGAAAGCACCCTGAGAGAACGGTGAATCGGCGCTCACGCCGAAGACCGTCGCTCCGACCTCTTGGAATGACTCGAGATTGTCTTGAAGCGCGACCATCTCGTTCGTACACGGTGGCGTGAACGCGCCTGGGAAAAACGCGAGCACGATCGGTCCGTCACCCAGGTGGTCTTCCAATTCGAACGTCTCGTGATCGCTCGTTCCGTGCGTCGCGGTGAACAGCGGTGCAGTATCTGAATGCTCAACCATCAGGATATATTTCTTGTTGTCCAAAGGATAAGCTTTACACGAACATGTTCGAGGGGAATCGAATTCACGTGGGTACCGGTCCTGAAGCGGTCATACTGGGAATCGACAGATCCCTCGGAATCAGGTCACTCGTGTCGAATCTCGATATACCACACGTCGGACCCGTCAGACATCGTTTCATACTGGAACCCGCGTTCTTCGAGGACCTGATACAACGGCTCCGGCTCGAAGCTGTTGATCAACAGTAGCGTCTCGTCGTCGGAGAGCGCTTCGAGCTCGGCCATGATGTCGCCGAACGGTTCGCCGTCGATCTCTCGGACATCCAGGCGACGATCGATCTCGTTTCGCTCAGTGGCCATATCCGTTCAAGTATCGACGGGGAGGTGCGTGTTCCCCCGAACGTATTCGGGGACGCGACCGTCCGCGGCGGTTAATGCTCGGTTCCCGCGAACGGGCATCGGTCGGCTCCGTTCGGCGGGGTCGCGGAACACGCGTTTGCCGTACCATCGACGAGCGCTCGCAGGCGTTCGATCGCCTCGTCCAGAAGGACGTATCCGATACGGTAGCCCGCTTCGAGGGACATATCGAACCCCGTTCGACGGCGGAAGAACGTCCGGACGGCACACTGGCACGCTTCGAGTTCCAGCGTGACCTCCCTCCCCCGATCGGTGAGTTCGACCCCGGCTTGCTTCTCGTATCGGAGGAGTCCGGAAGCGGCAAATCGATCGAACATCTCCGTCACGCTCGACGGCGAGACGTCGAGGCGATCGCTCACCTCACCGGTCCGAACTCGAGCGTCGCGACCTGTTCCGATCCGCCTGATCGCGACGAGGTACAGCCCGCCGTTGCGATCGACGCAGGCGGTGGGCCGCACGCAGCCGCAGACGTCCGCCTGTGCGTGGTCGATAGCCATTATCGTACGTCCGACGTGCACCGGACATGAGGGTACCTCCGAATATGTTCGGCGGAAACGACGCAGGGTCCGAAGCTGGACCGGAGGTATGGATCGACCACGCCTCACGACGCTGCTGACCTGGTCAGTCGTGGGGACGTACCTGCTCGTCGCGCTCGGAGCGACCGCCGCCGCGGACGGCGGCTCGCTGGTCGCCGCGGTCCACCAGGCCTCCGCGGTGGCCGTCGGGGGCCTGCTCGCCACCACGGCGCTTCTCGCCCAGTACTCGGCGGCCTCGCGTGGTGTTCGCGTCGGAACGATCGTGGCGGTGATCACGTACGTGGCACAGGCCGGTGTTGGGCTGGCGGGCCGAACCAACGTCGTGCCGTTCGACGGCGTCCACCTGTTGGGCGGGATCGCGGTGTTCTCCTTCCTCCTCGCGACGCTCGTAATCAGAGTAGAGACGACCGCGGGGGGACCGGTTGATAGCGGAACACTGAACGGGCCGAATCACGGCGTAACGCCGATCGCGTCTGACGGTGACGTTCCGTCCCCGGTGTCCGAACCTGGGTCAACTCGGGTCCGCGATCGGATGCGGACGTATCTCGAGTTGACGAAGCCCCGATTGATGTGGTTGTTGTGCCTGCTCGCGCTGGCGGGAATGGGACTGGCCGTCGCGACCGGCGCTGAACTGGACGGCGTGACGGTCGTGGCGACCCTCGGCGGCGGTGTCCTCGGGATCGGTGCGGCGGGGACGTTCAACCACGTGTACGAGCGCGACCGCGACCGCAAGATGCGACGGACCGCTGATCGACCGATCGCGACCGATCGGGTCGGAGTTCGACGCGCCACCGGCTTCGCCGTCGCGCTTGTTGTCGCCTCGATGGCGGTGATGGTGACGTTCGTCAACGCGCTCGCGGCCGTGCTCACGGTGGCGGCAATCATCTATTACGCGTACGTCTACACAGTCGTGTTGAAGCCGACGACCCGATGGAACACCGTGATCGGGGGCGGTTCCGGAGCGCTGCCCGCGCTGATCGGGTACGGTGCCGTGACCGGGACCGTCGGTCTCTCGGCGGTTCTCCTCGCGCTCGTGGTCTGCTGTTGGACCCCGGCACATTTCTACAATCTTGCCATCGCCCACCGTGAGGACTACGCACGGGCCGAGTATCCCATGTTACCGGTCGTCGCCGGTGTGCGGACCGCACGTCAGCGGATCTTCGCCTGGCTCGGACTCACTCTGATCGTCGCGGTGTTATTGGGGGTCATCACAGGTTTTGGTGTACTCTATGCCCTCACCACCACGGTGCTCGGAGCAGTGTTTGTTCGAAGCGTGGTCAAGCAGTATGATGTCAATGAGCGAAATTCCGAAGACGAACAGGCGGCCGCCTACAGAAGTTTCCACGCCTCGAATGCATTTCTTGGGGCCGTCCTCGTGGCAATTCTCGTCGAAACACTCGCAGTATAACTCGAGTACTGCGGCTTCAGCTACCGCTGGGCCGGCACTATCGTGAAATTGGAACGAACAGGTGCGTGTTGATATTCATTTTTGTTATCACCAACGGCTAAACCGTCGCCTGTCGTTCCGGCTCGAAACCGGAGCGCGTAGCCAGATCCAGAGGTGCTCTCCACCATTAAAACGTGTTCCACGGTCGGCGACAGGAGAACATGTTCGGTGGTCCTGTCAGGTATATGGAGAACGTACCCTGATTTATGGGTGCCATCCCGGGGAATATCGAAGCGGACCAACAGCCCCCAATGACGGTCCCATTACGGCATTTTGTTGTCGGTCTCGTATTTCTCGTCGCGGGAATTGGATTGGGGATTGGCTTACATCTGAACGCTGTCCCAGGACTGGGCCGGCTCGCTCACGTCCATCTCCTGTTAGCCGGCTGGATCTGTATCACGATCATGGGGGCGATGACGCAGTTCGTGCCCGTCTGGTCGGGCGCGACCCTCCACTCGCAGCGACTCGCAAACGTACAGTTGGGGCTGGTCGTCGCCGGTCTCTCTGGGTTCGTCGTCGCATTCCTCCTGGTCGAGACAGCGTGGCTGATCCCGTTCGCCACGCTCATGCTCGTCGGCTTCTGGGCGTTCGCGTACAACATCATCCGAACGCTCGCCACGGTCGAGGAGTACGATGTCACCGAACGGCACTTCCTCGGCGCGCTCGGCTTCTTCCTCCTGTTGACCGTTCTGGGCGTCCTCCTCGCGATCGATTTCACGGTTCCGACGTTCTCGCGAATCGGCGTCAGCCGGTCCAGGGTGGTGGGCGCCCACGCGACCCTCGCGGTCTTCGGTGCCGTTCTCACGACGGTGTACGGCGCGCTGTACCAGCTCGGAACGATGTTCACGCAGACGGAACTCCACGGAATCGACCACCGTCTCCGGTCCATCGAAGAGATCGCGCATCCCATCGGCGTGGTCGTGCTCGCGGTCGGTCGACTCGTGGGTCACGCCCCCGCCGCGCGGGTCGGCGGTCTGCTGATCCTGTTCGCCGCGTCGGCGTTCTCTCTCATCTTGGCACGCAAACTGTACGAGATGCAGGTCGAACGGACCCCGATGCACACGCGGTACATGGTGGCAGTGGGAGCGCTCGCGCTGTGGATCGCCGTCACAGAACCCGCGTGGATATCTGACCCGTTGACGCGCGATCACCTGCTCGGCGCGGCGAACGCTGGTCATCTGCTGTTGTTGGGTGCAATCGGGTTCGTCGTCGTGGGGACGCTGTATCACATCATTCCCTTTGTCATCTGGGTCAACCGGTACAGCGATCTGTTAGGGTTAGAGGACGTCCCGATGATCGACGACCTCTACGACGATCGGATCGCCGCGATCGACGGGGTACTCCTCGGGGGCGGAAGCGCACTGATCGTGGGCGCGAACCTACTGGAAGTCGCCGGAACGCCGGGGCACCTCGGCGGACTGCTAGTGGGCGTCGGCGTCGTGGCGTTCGTGTCCAACTTGGTCCTCATGTTGGTCCGTCACAGCCCGCATTCGATTGATCGGATCGTGTTGGGGTCATTCTCGCCGCGCAGAGCGCACGATCTCGATGAGGCGGCCGACGACTAGATTTGCCAGCAGAACGCCCGGGGATCGTCCTGAGCGTAGGTCAACACTCATGAACACGGGACCAACTGGACTGTGGACGTGGACACAACGCTTCACGGTGGCGAGCGTCGGGTCGTTCGTGGGCTCGCTTCTCGCATTGCTCGGTGGGGCAAACAAGGTTGCCGTCCTGATCGGCGTGTTCGGCTTCGTCTGTCCGATGGTGTTCGGAATGGCGTACCTTCTGCTTCCCTCGTACGTCGGCAAGACCCTCGTCGATCAGCGACTCGCGGGGATTCACTTCGGGCTCGCCTATGTCGGTGTCAGCCTTCTCGTGGCGGATCAGTTCGTTACGGCGGGGATTCTCCTGAGACCCCTTGGTGTGACGCTCTGGACGACCGGTGTCCTCATTTTCGTCGGGTCGTTGCTGGCGACTGTCGGTCCAGCTGCGGTCGGCACAGTAGCTGGAACACTTGGAGGAAGTGGACGATCCCAACGCTCGACTCGACTGGCCACAGCGATGATTCCGGTTGCTGTCTGCTATCTCCTCGTCGGAACGGTTGCTCTCCTCATGACCGTCGCCCCTTTGGGAATCGGGACGGTCACAGTAGCACAGGTCACCCACTACTACCTCACCGGGTTCGCAACGCTGCTAATCTACGCGCTCGGCATGCGGTTGCTGACGGCGTTTTTCCACGTCTCGTTACCTCGCCCCGTCGTCTGGATCGTGCTCGTGGCCGGAGCCCTGGCGCCGGCCTTTCTGGGGACGTTCCTCTGGATCGATCCGTGGTTCCGGGTCGGCGGCGTTTTCGCGACACTCGCGATGCTCGGGTATGCAGCCCTCGTGCTATTCGTTATTCTGAAAACGAATCGCAGACGGGTCGGTGTATCCGGGATCGCACTCGGTGCGATCGCAGGAGGGACCGCCGTCGTGTCGGTCGTTCCGGTGGCGTTCGGGTTCGGGGATCCGATATCGCTCGCCGTCCATCGAACGCTCATCCTCGCCGGATTCTTTCCGCTCACAATCGTCGGATACGCGTACCTATTCTTCCCAATTACCGGCGGTCAGTTCACGGGGGCGAACCCACGCGCGGCACGTGTGACGATCGCATTGCTTGGAGCCGGTGTCGCCGTACAATCGGTGGGAGTTGCCCTTCAGTACGAACCGGTACGCGTGATCGGAATTCTCGGGTCGGTAATCGGTGCGATCGGATGTGGCTACCTCCTCGGATGCCGGTTTGTGAACGGTTGATACCCGACCGTTTTCGGACGAGGAGACCGCCATCCGAACATGTACGGGAGTAGGAGTACCCCTCACGATCTCGAACAACTGGGTATGCCCAGCTTTCCGTCGCTGTTCGGGTCCGACGACAGCGACCTGTTCGACGGGTACGACGAGTTCGTTTCGGATCACGTCCCGAGGCCGGGCGAGTTCCTCGAACCTCATGATCTGCTCACCGGGGCGGACCACGTCGCGTTTCACCGTCTCACGCGCGACTGCTTCGAGGACCGAAAGGTGTACGATATGACGTTCAACTACAATCTCGCCCGGCTGAATCTCGACACGCGGCACACGAGCGCCGGCTACCGCTACGCCGTCGAACGCGACGACGCTGATGACGCCGTCGAGGCGGACGACATCGACCGCGTACTCCGTGCCGAGTTCACGCCGACGACTCCATTCTGTCCACAGACCCACACGCTGACGATCGGGTCGTTCCGCGCGTGGAATGGGCTCTCTGAACGACATGAGTACGACCTCATCCGCGTCCGCGCGGCACCCATGCACCACCAGAGCGAGGCGATCAACGAGCAGCTCGCCGACCTCGAGCAGACGTATCTCGAGACGGGAGACGTGACCGCCGATCCGGAGGGCGACACCGAAATCGGGTCGAACCCGATGGAACGTTCGATGAAAAACGAGGGACCGAGCCGCGGATCGCCGGACGCTCCGTTCTGAAAGGATCTGGTCCCCCCAGGGCAACGGCCACTGCGTGATCGGTACCGCGATTCGGGTCTCGCTCCGGATCAGTCCGTTTTCGAAACAGCCTCGTCAGAACGGTGCGTTTGGATCCTCCGCGGCAGTCGGGTCGTCGTCATGCGTTTCGGCCTTCCCAATCAATACTCTAAACTCGCCGGGGTCACGCTTGCGATACTCCCAGTAGAACTCCGGGCCAGCCTCGGCGTCGAACTGGTGGTACAGCGGCTTCGGGTCGTGGTCGTTCACGAGGGTAAATCCTTCTCCGTCGTCGAGATCTGCGTACGTCTCAAAGATCTTCTCGTGTCGTTGCGCGGGTGGAAGGTCGCGGACGTCGAGCTCAGCCGTACTCTCTGGGATCTCGACGGACGCTTCCGTGGACACCTCGTCATTGTCAGACATCGCGGATGTGGGATCCTCACCGTCAGCTGTGGATTCACTTCGTTCAGACTTTGTGATCCGTACCCGACAGCGACCGGGCTCTTTTTCGACTACCTCCCAGTCGAACGTGTCATCATATTGCTCCCGAAACTCGCGACGGAGCGGTCGCGGCTCGTGCGGAGCGATGAGTTCCATCGTCTCGCCATCGGGTATCATGCCGTACCGGTGGTGGATCGTCTCGTGGCGATCCGGCTTCGGGATCTCCCGGACATCGTATCGCGTGATTACGCCCTCGTTGTCGGCTATCGAAGCGTCGGTCTTCACGATTTTGACGCGCCACTCACCCGACTCACGACTTGTATACTCCCAGTCGATGACATCGCCGTGCATCGATCGAAGTTCGTAGTAGAGCGGCTTCGGGTCGTGGTCATTGACCAGCACGAACCCCTCACCAGATCCGAGGCGATTGAACGTATCGAGTAACACCTCGTGTCGCCGCTGCGGTATCAGATCACGCACGTCGAACGTCCCTAACTCCCCGTCACCGAGTGGTTCCTGTTTGGACACCCCGACCTCGCGCGGTTCGGCGTCAGGATCCTCGTGGGCCCAGTCGAGGGCACGGTTCCGTTCGATCTGGTACCGAAGCAGATGAGCGTCGATGTCTCGATCAGAGATAACGAGGACTTCGGTACCCGTCTCAATCTCGTCGAACGCGTCGTCGATCCGGTCTTGGAACTCGCGAGGCGAGGAATCCCGCAGGTCGATTTCGGTAACCATCTCTCGGATCGAGTACGGTCGCGAAGGAAGATGGTCCCTCAGCCGAACTTGTTCGGGACATCCGTGAAACGAGACGGAATTGAGATCTGAATTATCGGATGCTCACCAATCCAGTACAAGAGTTTCGGCCGCTTTCGAAAGACAAGTCCGACCCATGAATTCGGTAACGCTTTCGCGAACGATCGACGCGCCTCCGACTGTTGTCCGCGAATCGATGAACGAACTCGATCAGTTCATGCGAGCGTCGGGGTTCGATGAGGTTCACGTAGACGGCGAAACGGTTCGCGTCGCGAACGAAATGGGGATCGCGACTATCGAACTCACGCTTGAACTCGTTGACCGTCCTGACGCCGACCTCGCCTACGAACAGCGCAAGGGCATCTTCGAGGAGATGCGGACAGCGTACACCGTCACATCAGATCCTAACGGGAGCGAAGTGGTCGCAACGACGGAGTTCGCGCTTGACGTTGCGATCATCGGAGATGTACTTGACTCAACGATCATCAAACGCCAACGGCGAAAGGAACTCACGGCTCAGGTCGATTGGCTTGAAGAGGGGACAAGCTTAAACGAAGGTGAGGAGTGACTAGACGACTTCCCAGATGATGTCCCGTCGAAGATCACGATCAAGGAGATCAACGATAATCGCTACTATCAGCGATTCCCATAGATCGCTGTCAAGGCGGCCCTGCCAGAAATCGATATCCTCGCGGACGATCGATTGGACTCCCCACAGAACAATCCGACTCTCATCCGGGATCCCACCACGAAGCCAACTCTCACCGGGGATGTCGATTAGGCCGTCCATCCAAGATTTCGACGTCAACGTGAGCGCGATATACTGATCGCCGTAGAACGGACGGCCTTCGTGATTCGAGAGAATGATCCATGGCCGAGCATCTCTCTCACCTTTGAACGGATCATCCCCGTAGACGACGTCGTCACGCTCGAAAATCGGTGTCTCTTCGTCGGTCACTGTTCGTCCTCGACGCTCGGATGTGGTTCCTCGGGTGCGTGTTCGCGCCAGGACTCCTTGTCCTCTGTACCGAGTCGCTGGTTGAACAGGGCGGTCGCTCGTTCGTACCCGCTGTATCCGTCGAGTCGCTCTGTGTCGTCGGTTATCGCCCAGTACGTCGCTTTGTGTTCGACGAGATCGCGGTCCTTCAGTCTCGAGAGCGCGGTGCTGACCGCGCCCTCATCGAGACCGATCTGAGAGGCGATTTCGCGGGCCTTGAACGCGCGATCATCGTTGGCGGCGAGAAATCCCAGCACCTGATCCGGGACGGAAAGTTCCTCGAGTTCGTCCTCGCTCGTCTTCTCGAAGGTATCTCGGTCGATGGACATCGTTGAGCAGAAATACGGTGTCAATCGTAATGAGTGTTAGGTGTGAAAGCGACGAAATGGCTGAAGGGGATACTCCGCCCGTAGCCTCGTCGAAGCAGTTCGAGAATCGTATACATTGAGACGGCCAGTCTCAACTACCAGTGGGCGTCCATTTTCGAGTTGTTTTACCGATCTATAACGTAGAAACCCGTTCTCTCTGGTCAGATACGCGAATATAGTTCGTCGGGCAGCGATGGACGCATCCAGAATTCATGCGTCCCGTGCCCTTGTGGAGGTGCATATATGAATAGAATACTTTTCATGCTATTTGACCTATTCCAGTAAACCTCCTTCCTGAAGAGATGGACATCCCCCCGTCGTTCTCCTTGAAAAGAAATAGAATGCTATTCAGACTATTTTGAAATCGCATTCTTTCGTTCTTGCTCGAACCGTTCAGCCACCTCGTCAACCAAGTCTTCCTCTACAACCGTGCGCAGCAACGCATCAGTCATCTCACGGACAACGATATTCTGATAGCCGCGAGTACTTAGCTCGCGCTCTAATTCGTAGTTCAGCCAGGAATCGAAGTTCTCGATAGTCTCTTCGCGAGCGTAAAACGGCCGTTGATTGGCTGCCTCGTATGAAAAGGCAGTATCTGTCATCGGGTCCAGTTCCTCGACGTCCCCCTCATCCGGTTCGTCGACGTGTTCGGTTGTCGTGTCTGAGGCGGGTGGCTCGCGCGGTTCCTGTTCACTCTTCGTCTCGTCCTGATCGTCAGCATCGTCATCCAGCGTCTGACTAAGATCTGCGAACGGGTCACCGTCGTCAGCCATGCCGGACCACCTCACCGGCCTCGACGATGTGCGCGAGTTCGTCGAAATTCTTCAGTTGATCACAGTTGGCGTCGTAGTCCAATAGCGGTTTGCGTTCACCGTACGCTTTCGTGATACTCGTTCGGTCTCGGATACCTGGTGTCGGACTAATGTCGCCGCTGCCCACAGCCTCCCAATCCGTGATTCGAGCGAAGTTCGGAATACGGTCCTGCAAGCTGTTGTGGGAGTTCAGCCGTTCGAGGAGCTGGCGATCTTGCGTTTGCTGGTCGATACGCCCATCCAGCATATTCGGGACGAGTGCGAGGACGTCGACGTCCATGTGCTTTCGCAGCGGAGCAATCTGGCGCTCGATAGTGCGTTCCAGTCCGGACATCGCCTCGTTGCCGGGCGCTAGTGGAAGAACAAGATTAGACGTCGCGACGAGAGCGTTGTCGGTCAGTCGCGAGCGATATGCGGGCGAGTCCGTGACGATGAAGTCGTATTCGTCGCCCAGCAGCGGCTCAACGACTTCGCGCTTCAACAGAGCAGACGGCTGGAAGACGTCACCGACGACGATTTCTCGCTCGACTTGCTCGAGATCCTCGCTCGAGGGAAGGATATCGAATTCATATTCGGTATCGTAGACGACTGAGGTTGGATCTGCCTCATCGAAGAATACCTCACCGATGCCCTCGTCTGTATTGTGATAGTGGTCATCGAACCCGAGACCGACTGAAGCGTGTCCATTCGGATCGAGGTCAATGAGGAGGACATCATGGTCGTGGGTGGCGAGTTGACGCGCGAGATTCACTGCGATGGTTGACTTGCCAACGCCACCCTTCAGCATGCAGACTGAGACAGCCCGAGAATTCCCCGCTGTATCCACGGATTCGTACGGGCTATTTGGGCTATTCGTGCTATCTATGCTATTCCCGCTATTCGTTCCCGCCATGCTATTCTGGAATAGTGCCCTATCCCCTCTTATAACTAAGGGCAGTGAATAGCCCGAATCGCCAAGATAGACCGAATAGTTTGAATAGTAAGAATAGCATGAATAGTATGAGTAGCAAAGGTAGCCTGAATTGTTAAAATAGCATAAGTAGTATCGATAGAAAATCTCTATGAATAGGATGCTATCTTAGAATAGTATCCGATTTCAGAATACCCCTAATAGTGCAGGGCTAGTACGTGCCGCAGGCGAGAGGATTCGTACCTACTCCGTCCCTTTGTCAATGACGGCCTCGTCCAGTCTCTTCCAAACAGTATCGAACAGCGGTGGATCACCGGTCAGGTCTGGAAGTGAGGTTTCCCACTGGCGCTGAATGTCCTCGCGCTGGTCACCCGGCAGACCTGTGGTGAGATCGACGTCAAGGTCGTCGTGGTCGCACTTTGCTTCGAAGGCAGGCAGGACAACGTCGAACTCAATCTCAACAGATTCGGTCTCTAAGAGCTGATAAAGATCGTAGTAGTCTCTGGCAGCACCCCGTTGGAAGATCGCCCGAAGTTTCTCCGCGAAGATCTCTTCGACACTATACGCCTGCAGTTCGAACTCCGGGATATCCTCGTAGGAGTGCGTATGGTGAACCGAGTCGAATGCGACGTACTCGTCGACCATCACGTCGAGACTGGTCGTATTCGGATGGTCAAGCACCGCCCGATACTGGATGCTCATGTCGACGTAGTGTGTCGGATAGTGTTGCTGGCGGGACTCGTGGTGCTCGCTGATGGTGAACTCAATCCCGGAGCGCTCGGTAACTGTGTCAAGGACATCACGGAGGTCGTCTTCTGATTCGTTGTACTGACCTTCGACGCCGAAATCGAGATCCTCTGAGAATCGCCACGACTGGGGGAAGTACAGTTTGCTCAGCGCCGTTCCACCTTTGAACATGAGGTTCTCGCCAAAGTCACTCGTGAAGATACCCCAGAGAATCCAGGAGTTGACGTAGTTCTTCTCAGCATCAGTCGATCACATCGGGTTTGAGTGAAAGTGTCTGCTTGGGAAGGGTGTGGAAGCTACCGAAGCAGACAGCGAGAT
>NZ_VCNL01000017.1 GCF_007671685.1 Halorubrum salsamenti
TGCAGGGTTGCGCTGGTGTTGGACACACTTTTCGCACCCTGCTGCTTCGTACGTGACGCTTTCTATGACACGCTCCGGGTATTCTTCCGAACGAAACCCTATCAGAGAAGCGCGCCAACAAGACACGGTAGTTTGGGATTCGTTGTACTTCTTGGTATTGTAATAGTTCTCTCGCGACTTGATCAAGCTGTCCAGATGTATTTTATACTATCACCAAATATATTTATATGATTGGACACCTTCTTTGTACTATGTGTATTTACTGTAACGCCTATGGAGAAGAACACTCCGATGAGGAAAGTGAGACGTCAGTGCCCAAAACCACCGATACACCCAATACTTCCTCAGACCAGCATACTGTTCAACAACAGTCTGAGGGAATTCTCTCCCGGATTCGCACCTCGTTAGTGAACCTATTTTGATTGACTACCTCTATGTATCAGGTACTTCATAGCACGATCGAACACGAAGATGATTCGAGAACTACACCAGCACCATCTCTGTTTTGAGCGCGTCACCACCTACTAACAGTTCTGATCGAATGGAATACGAAGGAGCAGCCGTGCCACGGAGTGGATCGCCAGAAGATACCTCAGACTAATTTGGGCATCCGTTTCTAACGACTGGCCGTCTCGATCTTCACCGGTGAGGATCAGTAGTGAGACAACACCGGGTAACGCCAGCGGTAGAGAGTGATTCTTTTCTATGGTTTCGGTTTCGCTTGGAATTTGAAAATCTAAACTCTAGTTGACATGAATAGGAATATTTCGTCATCGAAATACTAACATGGTTCTGAGCCCGCTATTGCCATTTATTCTACCCGAATTGTCCCAACCATTCCAGAACTTTCATGCGGAATACAACAGTACCCGTACGTTCCGGGTTGATCGAACGTGTGCTCGTAGTTCTCTCCCGGGGCGATGAGTCCCTCAGTAACCCGGTTCCTCGCAGCACGCTCTGACTCGAAGCCACCACTTGCGAAGTACACGGCCTCGGCCGGAATCCCGCCTTCGTACGCTGTGACCGTGTGCTGGATGTCGCTCTCGTTCGTCCACATCACTGTCCCACCGGTTTCGATCGTCGCAGTCTTCGGCTCAAACGTGTGATCGTCGGGCATCGTGACGGTCAGGGTCGACGGTGACTGTCCGTTCAAACATCCGGCGGTGCTGAGCGTCGCCAAGGCGGCAGTACTGAGTCGCAACACCGTCCGTCGATTGTGGAATTTGAGTGTCATTGGAACAGAGATGAGTGGTGCCTATCAGAGCGCCACGAAGAGGTCGGTCACGTACATCACGCCGAGGCCGAGCAGGAACGCGAGCAGGTTCGTGGCGCTGGCCACGCGACCGCCTGCATCCCGAACCATTCCCGCGATCTCCCAGTTGACCTGTAAGATTGCACCAACCCCGATCGCGAGGAAGAAGGCGCCGATCGTCGGTGAGTACGCGAGACTACCGATCCACCCGCCGAGGATGACGGGGGCACCGGCGATGACACCGAGCGCGGCGAAGTGCCTGAACGACGGGCGCTCTCCGCGGGCGACCGGTGCAACGACGGCCGGGCCTTCCGTCACGTTGTGGAGCATGAACCCGATCACGAGGAACGCGCCGAGCGACACACGCCCGAGTGCGAACGAACTCCCGATCGCCAGCCCTTCCGCGAGGTTGTGCAGGCCGATCCCGACCGCGACCAGATAGGCGATCCAGAGACCGCTACTCGCCCGACTGTCACCGGCGGCGACACGGCCCTTGCGCCACGCGCTGATTGCCTGAACGAGAGTGAGTGCGCCGAGGATCCCGAAGACGACCAAGAGGTTGCCCTCGTACGCGCCCGGAACCCGTTGAGCAAGTTCGAACGCCTCGAACCCGGCGTCGAACGCCAAGAAGCCGAGGACGCCAGCCGCGAACAAGAGCACGGCGTGCAGCCACCGATCGCTCATCGTCTTGATGTAGGGGAACCAGAGCATCCCTAATGCGACCGGGATCACGCCGACGAACAGCCCGATGACTGCAAGCGTCCAGAGCAGACTGAGGCTAAATCCGGGTGCCTGATTCGGAGCGACGATCGTATTCTCGAATGTCGCCCCGTCAGAGAGTACGAGGGCGACGTTGAGATCCCATCCCGGATTCCAGTGATACGGGATCACGATCTGTGCGCTTTCCATCGGGGCGAGCGTTTGGTCGCCACCGGCTCCTTCGACCTGAAAATTCCAGTAGGCCTCATCGACGAGGACCTGTGCTATCGTCACGGAATCGGGCCCGTTGTTCGTTACGTGTAACACGACCGTTCCGTCGCTCGGAAGCGTTGTGTGTGTGATCGTCACGTCGGGAAGCGGTTCACCGCTCTCGCTCTGAATACTGGCGAGTGGTGACGTAAACGCGAACACACCCAAGACGAGCACGAGCAATACGATCGGAAGTATCGCGCTGACCCATCGCGGTAGTCCGAGCGGCTGTGTGACCTCGTTTTCAGTAGATACACCACTGTCCGCCGTCGGTTTCTGTGTCTTATCCGGCATGTTAGACCACCTCGAAAAAGCTCATCCAGCCGAGTTCGGCGAACTCGGACTGGTGGGCGTGGAACATGTACAGCCCGGGTTCGTGGTCCGAGTAGTCGAGCTCGATGATACCGCGCTGCGCCTGCGTCTGCATGATCGTGTCCACGGTCTTGCGCGTCGGTGTCAGCGTCGTCCCGTGATCATAGTAATCGAAGAACTGCGAGTGCGTGTGGAACGAGTTGATGAGGTCGAACTCAGTCGCATTGGAGAGGTACACGCGTTGCCGTTCGTTCTTGTCGATCTGGATGGGACGCTTCGTCTCGCCGGCTGTCCAGTTGCCGGTGCCGTCGGTACTACCGACCCCGTATGCGAACGCCCGTGTGTTCGCCGCGTAGACCTCGTTCCCGCCGTCGAAGTTGGTGTCGAACGAGTTCATCACCATGACCATCTCGTTGACGGCGTCGTTTTCGGCGTACTCGTGGTTCCGGCTCTTCGCCTCTTCGACGAACCGCGTCCGCATGTCGTCGGTAATCGGGCCGGGATAATTGACGTAATCGCGTGGATTCTCCCTGACGCGTTCGGGGTCCGGATCGACGATGATCGTGCCGTAGAGTCCGCGGTGGATGTGTTCTTTCAGCGGGAGCGAGTGGCAGTGATAGAAGTGCGTACCGGCTGGTTGGGCAATCCACTCGTAGGTGAATGATTCTCCCGTATCGAGCACACCCGGCCCGTTCTGGGGGATCCCATCCATTCGCGGGTTAAGGTTCTTCAGATGCGGATGGATCGTGTGAGCGTGCCGTCCGAGGTTCGTGAATTTGACGCGAATTAGGTCGCCCTCAACAGCACGGATCGTGGGGCCCGGCACCTGACCGTTGAATGCCCACGCTTGGAACTCGACGCCCGGCGCGATGGTGATCGTTGTGTCGACCGCGGTGAATTCGAACTCCCGTACGGTTCGACCATCCTCCTCGTAGACCTGCTGCGGAACGTTATCCTGCCCGCTGTCTCCGGTATTGAACGCGGTGAGGAACTCGTGCGGATCGAAGTCCAAATCTCGGTATTCGCCCACCGCACCGAAGTTACCGTGTGTATCATCGCCCTCGTGGCCGGGTGACGCACTTGCACGTGAACTCCCGAGTCCAACGGCGGCACTTCCCGCGACACCAAGACTGCCGAGTACCGTGCGACGACTGACGCTCGTTTCACCGGTGAGTGATTCAACCAAACGCTGTTCGAGTCGTTTGGTGACATCTGCCGCACTCTCGTAATCTATCGAGGGCATGATCTCCTCGACGGGTTGACTATTCGGATACCCATATGTGATAGTGGATGATCCCAATATATAAATTAGACCCATCTAAACTTTGAGTAGATCTAAACTAAAAATGGACTAGCAGACTTCCGAGCTTCTCAGTGAGAACTCTGTGTGAGAGATTGGGTGGATATGGAACGTGCGACTTCTTCGGGTAGCGCAACCGGACCATCTCCGTTATCAGGGTCAAGTGTGACCATTCCGAATGGCGCAATCTCGACAACATCTACGACAGTTCCGGGATGAATCCCATGTTTGGACAGGTACCGGAGGAGATCTGGATCGGTGTCCGGAACCCGTACGATCTGAACGCTGTCACCCACTTGATGATCAGCAAGACGTTCACCATCCTTTGCTCCCGATACATCCAGATCCGCGGTGGGAATTGGGTCGCCATGCGGGTCAACCGCTGGTTGTCCTAGCTGCTCTGCAATCCGGTCGGCAAACTTACTGCTGATGTGGTGTTCGAGGCGATCTGCTTCGTCGTGTACCTCTGCCCAATCATACTCGAGGTGGTCCGTCAGATATCGTTCTAACAGTCGGTGATGGCGAATGATTTCGAGAGCAATAGGAACCCCAGTATCAGTGAGCTCAACTCCCTTGTAGGGCTCGTACTGCACGAAATCACGCTCTGATAATTTTTTCATCATACTGGTAACCGTCGATTGCTCTACGTCGATATACTCAGCGAGCACCGAAGTTCGTACCCGGCCGTCTGTTTCGTTCTGAAGAGAATAGATCGCTTTGAGATAGTCCTCCATGATCGCGCTCAACATTGGAAAAGAATTAGACATGGCTAAATTTATAATTTTCTTCATCTGTGTTACTTGGAGTGTCAATTATCAATGGTGTCTCGCTAGAATTCGGTTAGATCGTGTATCCGTTTGTTTCCTTGCTTGAGGGTTGAATACCATCTCTCTGATGTCTAAAGGCGTTCCGGCAGTACAAGGGCCGGAATCCTGCATGAAAAACTTCGAACCTATATATAGCGGACAAGCAAAGTTCACCATAAAATGTCAGACCTGATCGTCAAAGCAGCTGTGAAGGATGCACTGTCGGACCACAACGTCTCGGCCGATTTCTACAACTCCCTCAACGAGGAGGTCGCCGATCTCCTCGATGACGCCGCCGAGCGTGCCGAATCGAACGACAGGAAGACGGTCCATCTCCGCGACCTGTAGCTCCGGATTTCGCGAGGTCGACACAGAGATCGCGGACGACGTCGAGCGAATCAAGACGCTGATCGAGCAGCTGGAAACCGGTGAGATTTCGATCTCGGATGGAGAGGAGATTTTTCAAGTGGGACAAGACCGACTTGCGAAGCTCCGCGAACTCGTCGTCGATAGAGATGGTGAGATCAAAGAGTTAGAATGACAAGTTCGCTCACGAAGAATTAACCAACGAAACCCAATATCTCACCTGTGCTGTTGGTTAAGATGGTTCGATGTTATCTTCGGGCCAAATACCCCCGAGACATTCATAGATTAGCAACATTCTCCATATACAGAAAATATTTATTCCTCACCAAATTTTCCCATAATGTGTACCACGACTCCGTTGGTGCATACCCATACTCGCACGTATGATAACTCGGTCAGTTACCATCGAAGACATCGATGACCTGTACCTGATGTGGAACGACCACATCAACGCTTCCGCCCTCTATCGCCGCACCCTCCGCGAGGAAATGGAAGTCCGCGACGTCGACCCCGACGACCTCCGTGACCTCCTCGAACGGGCTCGCGAGCTGGGCCACACGAAAGAAGAAATCGTCGACGAGACCAATCGGTACGCCGATCTGAAGACACTCGTCGAAGACGCAGAGGAATAACCCGCAATGTCACAGGACAGTACACCCTCCGAGACGCCTGAGAATCGCACTGACAGTCAGTCCACGGCAGTGAGCAAAGTCTCCAGACAAGCCGTCCTTACAGTTGCGCTGTTGAGTCTGTTCGCTGTCCAGCCCGTCGCAGCACAGACCAGCGCTGTTTGCAGCGCGGACAACCTACCGAGTATCAGTCGATCACATCGACAGCCGCGTAATCTCGTCTGATGGCGATGAATCAGATGGAACTGGTCGTGGCGCGTCTTC
>NZ_VCNL01000018.1 GCF_007671685.1 Halorubrum salsamenti
ATAGTGGGAGTATGCTCCCGAATGAATGGGCAGGCGGCGAACCGCGGTTCCCAGAGGATCGCTCACTCCAGTACTTCCCGGTACGCTGGTGGGCTTAACTTCCGTGTTCGGAATGGGTACGGGTGTTCCCCCACCGCTCTGGCCGCCTTTACGCCGACTCTCGGTCTCGAACCGAGACTCTCTACCGCTGAGAGACGCCTGTGTCGGTGGTTCCGATCGAACGATCGGCCGACCGTGTATGCGTGCGATCCAGTTACCGCCTGAACTCATACGACCTGTGGTGTCAGTGCCGTATGACTGTGGCTTCGGTCTGTTAGTGCTCGTGGACTCAACACCTCGTTGCCTTGGTGCGTACATCCCGAGTCTATCGAACTCGTCTTCTACGAGTGACCTCATCGGTACTTCTTTTCCATGTGGGTTTCGAGCTTAGATGCGTTCAGCTCTTACCCCGTGTCGCGTGGCTACCCGGCATTGCTCGTATGAACAACCGGTACACCAGTGGCGACCAAACGTAGTTCCTCTCGTACTATACGTTCGTTCACGTCAAGTACCTTGACACCCCCAATAGATAGCAGCCGACCTGTCTCACGACGGTCTAAACCCAGCTCACGACCTCCTTTAATAGGCGAACAACCTCACCCTTGCCCGCTTCTGCACGGGCAGGATGGAGGGAACCGACATCGAGGTAGCAAGCCACCCGGTCGATATGTGCTCTTGCGGGTGACGACTCTGTTATCCCTAAGGTAGCTTTTCTGTCATCTACGGGCCCCATTCCGGAGCCTCGTAGGTTCGCTAGACCACGCTTTCGCGTCAGCGTCACTCGTTGGGAATGACACTGTCAGACCATCTTGTGCTCTTGCGCTCTTCGCCGGATTCCCGACCCGGCTGAGATGATCTTCGGGCGCGCTCGATATCTTTTCGAGCGCGTACCGCCCCAGTCAAACTGCCCGGCTACCGGTGTACTCCTCCCGGAGTGAGAGTCGCAGTCACCGACGGGTAGTATTTCAATGGTGCCTCGGTGGCCCGCTAGCGCGGGTACCTGTGTAACGGCTCCTACCTATGCTGCACATCGGCGACCACGTCTCAGCGACAGCCTGCAGTAAAGCTCTATAGGGTCTTCGCTTCCCCTTGGGGGTCTCCAGACTCCGCACTGGAACGTACAGTTCACCGGGTCCAACGTTGGGACAGTGGCGCTCTCGTTTATCCATTCATGCAAGCCGCTACTGAAGCGGCAAGGTACTACGCTACCTTAAGAGGGTCATAGTTACCCCCGCCGTTGACGGGTCCTTCGTCCTCTTGTACGAGGTGTTCAGATACCCGCACTGGGCAGGATTCAGTGACCGTACGAGTCCTTGCGGATTTGCGGTCACCTGTGTTGTTATTAGACAGTCGGAGCGCCCGAGTCACTGCGACCTGCTCCGTCGAGAGCAGGCATCCCTTCTTCCGAAGGTACGGGACTAACTTGCCGAATTCCCTAACGTCGGTTCTCCCGACAGGCCTTGGCTTGCGCTGCCAGAGCACCTGTGTCGGATCTCGGTACGGACATCGTGCTTGTCTTTTCACGGGCCCTATGTACGGCTGACTTGCGCTATCTCGCGTTTCTCTCGCTTCGTGCCGTGACGGCTTCCACGAGGTTCCACGATTCGACCGGGCGAAAGCCCGGCTCAGCGTTCCACACGGCGTCGACGTTTACTGCACGATGGCACTGGAATCTTAACCAGTTTCCCGTTGATGCAGTCGAGTTGCGGTGCATCTTAGGACCGGCTGACCCTCGGCTGAGTGGCAGTGCCGAGGAACCCTTGCTCATCAGGCCGTCGAGGTTCTCACCCGACTATCGCTGCTACTGTGACCAGGATTGTCGTTTCTGAACGGTCCACGCGAGCTCTCGCCCGAGCTTCCATCCGAACAGAACGCCAACCTACGCGGTTGCCCGTGTCACGGGCACGGCCAGGTCTCGGTGGTAGATTTGAGCCCCGATCATTTTGGGCGCCTCAAACCTCGGCCGGTAAGCTGTTACGCTTTTCTTAGAGGGTAGCTGCTTCTAAGCTCACCTCCCGGCTGTTTAGGGCTTGAGACCACCTTCGAATCGCACTTAATCTACACTTTGGGACCTTAACCCGGCTCTGGGTTGTTCCCCTCACGGTACACAGGCTTACCCCGCGCACCGGACTCCCTTCGTCTACAGCGCCTGCGGGTTTGGAGTTCGACAGGATGGCCGACTCCTCTCGGAGGCGGGTCATCCAATCGGTAGCTCTACCCCGCGGGCTACCTCGGAAGAGGTCATGCTTCGACATGTTTCGGTTGGAACCAGCTGTTGCCAGGCTCGATGGGCCTTTCACCCCTATGCGCAGATCACGAGAGGATATTGTAGAATACCAACTCTAACGGGCCTCCACGTGGCTTTCGCCACGCTTCACCCTGCCTGCGTATAGATCGCCTGGTTTCGGGTCGCACCCAATTGACTCCCCGCGCTTGAACACGGTGGCCCTCGCAATGCTGCGGCCGTATCGGTTTCCCTGCGCCTTCCCCGGTTCACGGGTTAGACTCGCCAATCAAGTGCACTCCCTGGGTCGTTTTTCAAAACGCACGACACGACGCCGGCTCGTCTCTCTTCCTACTAGAGGATCGCTCCTCGGTCGTTTCAAGAGACGCCTTGTACGCCCTGTCGCTCGATCGCCAGCTGATTTCAGGCCCTATTGCACCGCCCTTCTCGGGGTGCTTTTCAGCGTTCGCTCACGCTACTTGTTCGCTATCGGTCTCGAGGAGTGTTTAGCCTTCTCAGGGGATGCCTGAGTCGTTCACAGAGGATATCCGACCCCTGCTACTCTGGTATTGACGCCTTCTGTACTGGTTCATCTTACGGGGTTGTCACCCTGTTTCACGCTCCGTTCCAGGAGACTTCAGATGAAATGTCGAGAATTGATTGTCAACCCGAACACCACATTGGTCCGAAGACCTTCGGTTTGGGCTGTGTCGCGTTCACTCGCGGTTACTGACGACATCGCTATTGCGTTCTTTTCCTTCCCTTACTGAGATGTTTCAATTCAGGGAGTTCCCTATTGCGCGTGGCAATTGTAAACGGATTCCGATTCGGAAACCTCGTGTTCTTTCCCTCCATGCGGGTCCCACGAGCTTTTCGCAGCTTGGCACGTCCTTCATCGGCTCTCGAGCCGAGCCATTCACCAGCTGGCACAGTAGCCAGTAGTGTGTCAGTCGATTCTATAACAGAACCGCTGACGGTGTCAAGTGACTAAATGTCACCCGACTGTATATGGTTCACTGACGTTCCACGAACTCGTATGAGTTCAGTGGACGTCTGGATCGCACGTATACACGGTCGTCATCGGATCACGTCCAGGCATGGAGCGTGTCCGTCGAACCCTTCCCATCCGCGGTTTCCCGGGATGGTGCATCGGTCGTCGTCTATCCAATCCGAATCGCGTCCCACACTTAAGGGGACGGATTCGCATCGGAGACATGGACTCACTGGGATTCGAACCCAGGGCATCCTCCTTGCAAGGGAGGCACTCTACCGCTGAGCTATGAGCCCACCTTCCCACGTGGGAAGGATGATCGCGTCGTGTGTGTGAACCGTGGTAGTTCGTCGGTGTCCAGGCCGGTGGATGGGCGGACACGAGAGACCGTGCATGAGTAGTGACCGTCTCGAAAGACGGTCGTAAGGTGAGCCTCCCAAAGGGAGGTCTCGGGTCGGTGGAGGTGATCCAGCCGCAGATTCCCCTACGGCTACCTTGTTACGACTTAAGCCCCCTTGCGAAGCCCAGATTCGACTCGTGTAACGAGCCTCATCCGGACCTCACTCGGGTGCTTTGACGGGCGGTGTGTGCAAGGAGCAGGGACGTATTCACCGCGCGCTTATGACACGCGATTACTACCGAATCCAGCTTCATGTGGGCGAGTTGCAGCCCACAATCCGAACTACGATCGAGTTTCTGAGATTACCGTCTCCTTTCGGAGTTGGAACCCTTTGTCTCGACCATTGTAGCCCGCGTGTTGCCCAGCACATTCGGGGCATACTGACCTACCGTTGCCCGTTCCTTCCTCCGTGTTGGCCACGGCGGTCTCCCTACTGTCCCCAGCCACTTCGCAGTGCTGCTGGCAAGTAAGGATGCGGGTCTCGCTCGTTGCCTGACTTAACAGGACGCCTCACGGTACGAGCTGACGGCGGCCATGCACCTCCTCTCTGAAACTCGGATAAGGTCATCAACCTGATCGTCATTATTACAGTCGATGCTGGTGAGATGTCCGGCGTTGAGTCCAATTAAACCGCAGGCTCCTCCGGTTGTAGTGCTCCCCCGCCAATTCCTTTAAGTTTCATCCTTGCGGACGTACTTCCCAGGCGGTCTGTTTAGCGGCTTCCCTACGGCACAGCACCCACTCGTAGTGGGAGCCACACCTAACAGACATTGTTTACGGCCAGGACTACCCGGGTATCTAATCCGGTTCGAGACCCTGGCTTTCGTCCCTCACTGTCGGATCCGTCCTCGCGACGTGCTTTCGCCATCGGCGGTCCGTCCAGGATTACGGGATTTCACTCCTACCCCGGACGTACCCGTCGCGCCTTCCGGTCCCAAGCCACGCAGTTTCTACCGGACGCCCACCCGTTGAGCGGGTGGATTTTCCGATAGACTTGCGCGGCCAGCTACGGACGCTTTAGGCCCAATAAGATCGGCCATCACTCGGGCTGCCGGTATTACCGCGGCGGCTGGCACCGGTCTTGCCCAGCCCTTATTCGTACACCTCCCTACGGTGTACAAAAGCGCAGGCTCTATGCCTGCGCACTTGGGATTCCCTTATCGCACTGGCGTGCAGTGTAAAGGTTTCGCGCCTGCTGCGCCCCGTAGGGCCCGGAATCTTGTCTCAGATTCCGTCTCCGGGTTCTCACTCTCATGACCCGTACCGATTATTGGCACGGTGGGCCGTTACCCCACCGTCTACCTAATCGGCCGCAGCCACATCCTTCGGCGCCGGAGCGTTTGGCACATCACTCATTCCAGCTGTGATGTGGTATGCACTATTAGCCTCAGTTTCCCGAGGGTATCGTGCTCCGAAGGGTAGTTTGGCCACGTGTTACTGAGCTATTCGCCACGAGTCTGAACTCGTGCGACTAGCATGGCTAAATCGAATCCCAATAGCAATGGCCTCCGGCAGGATCAACCGGAATGTATAACCTCTGAGCCTGATTCCCGGCTCAGAGGGGTGTTGGCGGGTTTTGACTCGCGGTGAGTCAAAACACCATTGCATGGTCTATGTGGTGTCCGGTTCACCCAGCGACCTGGATGACACCGAACTACCACGGCTCACATCAGATTTCCTCTTACGCCGGAGCGCAGGGGGCGAAATCCTCAT
>NZ_VCNL01000019.1 GCF_007671685.1 Halorubrum salsamenti
TCAGTCGATCACATCGGGTTTGAGTGAAAGTGTCTGCTTGGGAAGGGTGTGGAAGCTACCGAAGCAGACAGCGAGATAGAAGAAGAGCACCTCCTTAATTTTGTCGTCAACAGCCTCAACGAAGAGCTTGCGATAGATCTCGACGAGAACGTCAAGGTCACGACAGAGACGTTGTACGAGGTCCTCGCCGGCGCCAGCGCCGGCGGGACCTCGATCAATCACGTCTGCGAAACGACCGAGGACTCGCCACACGCCAACACCGTTCGAGGACATCTCACCGAGCAGTTCGAACTTGACTCCGTTGAGGCGGTTGGGGACACGCTACTTCAACGAGATACGCTTGAGACGCTTCCAGATCGACCGGTGGAGGTCTGTGCAGACCTCCACCTCGACCCCTACTACGGCGATGAAGACGAAACAGAAGCGCTGTACTTCTCACAGGCGAAACGAGGAACCACAACGTTTCACGCGTACGCGACGCTGTACGCGCGGGTACGCAACAAGCGGTACACGCTGGCGGTGCGCCAGCTTGTCGCTGGCGACACCACCAGCGACGTCCTTGGTGAGTTTCTCGAACTCCTCGACGGCCTTGACCTCGGCGTCAAGGCCGTCTATCTCGATCGCGGATTCTACAACAGCACCTGTCTTGGGCTGTTGTCCACGCACAACTACGCCTACGTGATGCCGATCGTCAAGTGGGGTGAAACGATCCAAGACGAACTCAGTAGCGGCTGGAGCCGCGAGATCGAACACGATCTCGCCGGCAAGGTAACGTTCCCTGTGTTCATCGACTGCGTCTACCAACAGGGACGATACGACGAACACGGGGTGGCGCGTCACGGCTACGCCGCTGACGCGCCGTTTATCGACACACCACGGGATGCCCGAGAACACTACAGCAAGCGCTTCGGCATCGAGTCGAGCTACCGATTAGCCAAGCAGAGCCTCGCATTCACCAGTTCTCAGGACGCTGGGCTACGGCTGGTGATGTTTGTGGTGAGCCTACTGCTCCAGAATAGCTGGCGGTATCTACACTGGCGGTACGTGGCGGCGCCCCGCCGCGGGGGGCGCCGCCTCTGGAGGTGGCCGTTCACGGAGTTCTGTGAGATGGTGCTGCGGGCCGCTTGGACAGCGCTTGGTGTACGTAGGTCCATTCCAGCGAACCAGCCACTCGACAGCCGATTCTTCCGGTAGCTGTCCACCGATTTAGATAGCGGTCGTGAGTGACGACACTGTCGCGTCGGCGGCAGTGCGCCGCCGACAGCGACGGTCCATCCTGAAGATCACACTCACCAGCGATTCGAAGACGCGCCACGACCAGTTCCATCTGATTCATCGCCATCAGACGAGATTACGCGGCTGTCGATGTGATCGACTGA
>NZ_VCNL01000002.1 GCF_007671685.1 Halorubrum salsamenti
CATTGCAATCACCAACTACGAGCGAGGAAACGAACCGGGCTGTGAGATGCTATGAGTTGGATTCTATGACACGCTCTTTACGATTAATCCGCCATCGCCAGCGGGAACGATCCAGACGAGTGATTCATATCCGATCGTAATCTCGAATGGAACTCCCGAGGGGACCGTAACTGTCCCAACGAGGTTCCTCCAGTACCGGCCGGGCTACAACGAACTCGATCCGTCGTCGACGTGGTACGACGCTTCCGTGCTCTACGTCGACGCTCGCGATGACGGTGGCGGGATCGCGGTGATCGAAGACCAAGAGCTCGTCACCGACGACGGGGAGGTGAAAATCGTAGCCCTCCAGAACGAGTTCCGCCGGAGCGGGACCGGTCAGGTGACGCTCGAACTCCGCCCGACAGAGAACGTTACTGAGACGCTTCCTGAGGGGGATCTCACCGTCACCCTTCCGACGCGGTTGAGTGGGGATAACTGGAGGGACAAGACCGACCTCCCGACCGATAACGGTATCTACGGCGGCGTTACGGACGACACGAACGACGACGGCGTCTACAACCTGACGCTCAACACGACCGCCGACAACCTGACCGTGGACACGGTTGGCGTGCAAGAAACGCCGGAGGACCCGACTCAGAATGACGACGGGGCAGCCGGAGGAGGTCTAGGTAATGAGGACCCCAATCTTGGGGGACAAGCCCCACCGGAGTTCTCCTCGATCGATGTTAGTTCGAGTGGGGATAGCAATAAAAACAATAAACTCACCTTCACTTACAGTACGACAGATGATGCAACTGGAGTAACTCTGTTTGCCCAAACTGACAAGCAGAATGAGTTAGTTAACGATAACGCGGCGCCGACGGACGGCAGTGCGGGCGAGACATATACGTTCAGTGATATCAACATGAAGTCCAGAGATATAGATATCGAAATGACCGTCCGCAACGCGGAAGGAGATTCTAGAACCTGTACTGGTACGATCACAACTCAAGGGGGTAGTGTTGAAAAGAACGAGATGCAGTGTAGTATTGATTAAAACACACGAATTCTGAGAGTCTGATCTACGGGACGCGTAGCATTCTACGAATTTTACTAAACATAATCTATTCCGGGACCATCCAATCGGCTATGGAGAGTACAGATATTGATTCTCCGATATATTTCCACGATCGACGTAAACGACCATCGACAAAGCCATATGCCGGCCGGATGAACGACCGTGTATGACCGAAGTCGGCATCGACGCCGTCGAAATCTGGACCGGGAAGCTCAAGCTCGACTTGCCGGGCACGTTCGCGCCGGAGAAGGGCGATGACCCGGAGAAGTACACGAAAGGGCTCGGACTCAACAACTCCTCGTTCCCGGACGTGTACGAGGACATCGTCACGATGGGCGCGAACGCCGCGAAGGGGCTGATGGACCGGAAGGGGCTCGAACCGTCGGACATCGGCCGGATCGACGTGGCGACGGAGTCGGCGTTCGACCACTCGAAGCCGGTGTCGACGTACATCGCCGGCTGTCTCGAACAGGTGTACGACGGCGACTTCACCCACGCTAACAAGGGTGAGCGAAAGTTCGCCTGTCTGGCGGGCACGCAAGCCATCGACGACGCGTACAACTGGATCCGAGCGGGGCGGAACCGGGACCGTCCGGCGATCGTCATCACGACGGACACCGCGCTCTACGCCCGCGGCGACCCCGGGGAGGCGACGCAGGGCGCCGGGGCCGTCGCGATGCTGATCGACGAGAACCCCTCGATCGTCGCGCTCTCGACGGATCAGGGGTACGGCTCGAAGGACGAGACGGACTTCCTGAAGCCGAACCAGCAGTTCCCGAGCGTGGACGGGAAACGCTCCGTACAGGTGTATCTCTCTCGGATGCGTGAGGCCTTGGAGGACTACGAGTCCGTCACCGACGACATCGAACTCGACGACTTCGCCTACGCCCCGTTCCACACGCCGTTCCCCGGCATGGTCCGGAAAGCGGCGCTACTGGCGTACCGCCACGTCATCCGCGACACGAAGTACGAAGACCAGCTCGCCGACGAGATCGGCCGGCAGCCCCGCGAGGACGACTACGCGGACCGCGAGGCCTACGAAGAGGCCATTCGCGACTACATGGACGAACTGAAGACGACCGAGCAGTACCAGACGTGGTACGACACCGCCGTGGAGCCGACGCTCGGGCTCTCACGGGAGGTCGGTAACTGGTACACCAGCTCGGTCCACATCGCCCGCGTCAGCGCGCTGCGAGACGCCCTGACCCGCGACCGGTCGTTCGTCGACGACACGCTGCTCGTCGCCTCCTACGGCTCCGGCGCGCAGGCGGAGATCCACGCGGAGACGATCCGCGAGGGGTGGCGCGCGGAGATCGAGGAACTCGACATCGACGACCGGCTCGCCGCGCGCTACGACCTCACGTGGGAGGAGTACGAGGACGTACACGACGTTCACGAGTACGACATGGACGTCGAACGCGAGATCGAGGAGTTCACCCAACCGGAGTCGGAGTTCGTCTTCACCGGCTGGGGCCGGATGAACGAGCGGAAGTACGAGTACGTCGAGTAGCTGTTCTGGGAGTCGACGGCGAGATTGTGCCTTCGCGATTCCGTTTCTGTGACTCCGCTGTCCCGTGAAAACGGGTCACACGACGCTTCTCGAATACGATGGGTTTAAACGACGTTAGGCTGAAATTCACCTCAATGGTAACCATCTACGACGTGCCGGCCGACGCCCTCATCGAGGAGGTCGCCGCACGACTCGAGGACCGGATCGACGAGCCCGACTGGGTCGAGTTCGCCAAGAGCGGCGCCGGCAAGGAACTCCCGCCGGAGCAGGAGGACTTCTGGTACGTGCGTTCCGCCAGCCTCCTCCGGAAGGTCGCCCAGAACGAGCCGATCGGCATCGAGCGGCTCGCCACCGAGTACGGCTCGAAGAAGCGCGGTTCGAACCGCTACTCCGTCCGCCCCGGCGAGCACGAGGGCGGCTCCCGAAAGCTCATCCGCACGTCGCTGCAGGCCCTCGAAGAGGAGGGGCTCGTGACGACCGCCGCCGGCGAGGGCCGTCGCGTCTCCGACGAGGGCGAGGCCTTCCTCTCCGAGGTCGCCGCCGACGTCTTCGAGGACCTCGACCGGCCGGAACTCGAACGCTACGCGTAGATAGCGATTCGTTTTTTACGGCATCGCTCGCTTCTGAGCCGCGGCTCTCGCACCAGATATCCGTCTACTCCCGAAAAGCGGCGTCTGAGAGGCCGCTTCCTCGTGTCGCTGTTCGGTGACGATCGTCTCGCGCCCGCCGATATATATCCGATACCGCTATATCGAATTCGGTAGACGGCCGATCGGCGTCGGATCGATCGTCGGAAGCCCGGTGATCGAATCGTCGGCGTCCCGGTTGTCGATGCGGACGACGAAAAACGGTGTCCGGCGGTGTTTAGACGGGTCGGTTCGAGCGGATCGGCGGTCGAGCTACCCCGTGTTCTTCATCCCGGCGGCGATGCCGTTGACGGTGAGCCGGAGGGTCCGTTCCTCCTCTTCGGTGCGGTGGGTCCGTCCGAGGAGGTTCGCCTGCAGCAGGTTCAGCGGATCGACGTAGGGGTTCCGCCGGTCGAGGCTCTCTTCGAGCCACTCGCGCCGGATCAGGTCGTCGCGGCCGCTGATCTCCAAGACGAGTTCGCGGCCGCGCTCGTACTCGCCGATCAGCTCCGGGAAGAAGCGCTCGCGGAGTTCGTCGTCCGCGAGATCGGCGTACTCGGCGGCGATCTCCGGTTCGGTGCGGGCGAGCGCGAGCGCGGCGTTGTCGAGGGTCGTGCGGAAGAACGGCCACTCCGCGTACATCTCTCGGAGGGTCTCGAGCCCCTCCTCTTCGCCGACCTCGTCGAGGTAGGCGTCGAGCCCGGACGCGAGCGAGTACCAGCCCGGGAGGATGAGCCGGGTCTGGGTCCACGAGAACACCCACGGGATCGCGCGCAGGTCCTCGACGGTGCGCTCGCCGGAGCGCGAGGCGGGCCGCGAGCCGAGGTTGAGGTTCTCGACGACCGAGATCGGCGTCGCCTGCCCGAAGTAGGAGACGAATCCGTCGGTGTTCAGGAGGTCGCGGTACGTCTCGCGGGCCGCGGGCGCCATCGTCTCCATCGCGTCGACCCAGCTCTCGGGCACGTCCTCGGTGGGCTCCTCGTTGGCCTCCTTGCGCGCGCGGATCTGCGCGTCGAGCATCTGTTCGAGCTCTCGCTCGGCGATCCGCGGGTTGGCGTACTTCTCGGCGATCGCCTCGCCCTGCTCGGTGAACTTCACCTGTCCCGTGACGGTCTCGTTGGGGAGCGCGAGCAGCGCCTCGTTCATCGGACCGCCGCCCCGCGAGATGGAGCCGCCGCGACCGTGGAACAGCCGGAGGGTGACGTCCTCCTCGCGACAGAACCGCGCGATCTGACGCTGGTTCTCGTAGAGGTCCCAGTTCGCTGCGAGGAACCCGTTCTCCTTGTTGGAGTCGGAGTAGCCGAGCATCACTTCCTGAATCTCGCCGCGGACCTCGAGGGCCGTCGCGTATGCCTCGTTGTCGAACAGCGTCCCGAGGATGCGCTCGGCGCCGTTGAGCGCGGACTCGGTCTCCAGCAGGGGAACGACGTCGAGCCCGCAGTGGTCCGGCAGCGAGACGACGCCGACCTGATCGGCCAAGAAGAGCACTTCGAGCACGTGGCTCGGCTCCTCCGTCATCGAGATGCAGTAGGTGTCGATCGCCTGCGCGCCGTACTCGTCCTGCCAGTTCGCGAGCTCCTGGAACCGGCGGAGCACCCGCTCGGTGGTGTCGGAGACGTCGCCGGGCTCGTCGGCGTCGACGACCGGGTCCTCTTGGAGGACCGCCTCGGTGAGAAACTCCTGCCGGGCGTCCTCGTCCATCTCGCGGTAGTCGACGCCCTCGGTCGCGACCGCCTCGGCGACGGCCTCGGTGTGGTTCTCGCGGTGGTCGCGGACGTCCAGCGACGCGAGGGTGAACCCGAACGTGTCGACCTGTCGGCGCAGCGGCTCGACGAACGACTCGCGGACCGCGTCCTGCCCGTCGGCCGCCAGCGAGTCGGCGATCACGTCGAGGTCGGCGAGGAACGCGTCGCCGTCGGGGTACTCGCCGGGTCGCACGTCGTCGACGCGGTCGAGCCGCTCGCGCATCAGGCGGAGCTTCTGGCGGTACGGCTCGTCGGGGTAGCGTTCGCGCGCCTCCTCGACGACCGTCGGGAACCGCTCGGCGTCGGCCGCCAGCGACTCGGCGAGCCGGTCGTCGACCGCGTAGCGCTCGCCGTCCTGGCTCAACACGGCCGAGAGCCGTTTACACCGGTCCCGGTACTTCTCGACGGCGACCTCGCGCTGGCGCCCCAGCGTCTCGTCGGTGACTTCCGGCGTGACGAACGGGTTGCCGTCGCGGTCGGAGCCCGCCCACGAGCGGAACTCGAAGAGCTTCGGGCAGTCCACGTCGTCGTACTCCTTCGAGATGGTCTCCTCGAACTCCTCGTAGGCGTCGCCTACGACGTCGAAGAGGGTGTTCTCGAGATACCACTGGACGTTGCGCGCCTCGTCCTCCGGCTCCGGGCTACGCTGGCGCACCTGACGGGTCCCCCAGAGGCTGGTCACCTCGGCGGTGACGTCGCGCCAGATCCCGTTGCGCTCGCGCTCGGTGAGGTTGCGCTCGTCGAGCGCCTCTAGGTGGTTGGCGATCGACCGGAGCTTCGCCTTCACGGTGGCTCGCCGGGCCTCGGTGGGGTGTGCGGTGAACGTCGGCTCGATGAGCACGTCCTGTAACAGCTCCCGGAGCTCGTCGGGCTCGACGCCGGCCTCGGAGAACTCGGCGATCGTCGCGTCGAAGGAGTCGTGGAGCGATCCGTCCTCGTCGGCGTCCCGGATGGCGCGGACTCGCTCGCGCTCTTCGGCGAGGTTGATGAGTTCGAAGTAGGTCGTGAACGCGCGGGCGACGATCTCCTCTCGGCCCGTCGACAGCCCCTCGACCGACTCGTGGAGGGCGTCCCGGCTCGCCGCGTCGCCGCGCCGGTAGTCGATCGCCGCGTTTCGGAGGTCCTCGACGGTCTCGTACGCCTCGGTGGAGGCCTGTGCGGCGAGGACGTCTCCCACGAGCGCGCCGAGCTCGCGCACGTCCGTCCGCACGTCTCGATTGTGCAACACCATACCACAGGTACACCCGTCGTGGTGGGTTAAAAGCGATGTCCGAACGAAAGTTTGCCTCAGTTTCGAGTAAACGTATCGACCGACCGCTCGACACCCTCGGGTGGAGGGTTCGTCACCCTTTTTACCGGCCCAACCCGAACGACGGGTATGAGTCAGTCCGACAAGTATCCGGCCGAGTCCGGTCGGCGCCGCTTCGTCAAGGGCGTCGTCGGCGGCGCGGCCCTCTCGGGGGTCGGTGCGATGGGGTCGGCGACGGTGAACACCCTGACGACCTCGGGCGGCGTCGGCGGCGGGTCGACCGTCGCGATGTCGATCGCCCAGACCGGCGGCCCGGCGCCGCGCGGCCTCCCGCAGATTCCGGTGGAGGTCACCGACGACGGCTACATCCGCGGGATCTGGCCTGAGACGCAGACCGTCACGCAGGAGGGGCAAGAGATCGAGGTCGCACAGGAGCAGCTCGGCGGCCGGACCTACTCCGGCGCGTGGTTCCAGTACTGCGGCGTCGAGTCACAGGAGAACATCGCCCCGAACTTCGAGTCGGACAACCTGTTCCGGGCGGCCCCCGGCAAGTACGAGTGGCAGGACGAGACGTACGAGGACGGCGACCAGATCCACATCGACGACTTCGACGACTACGCCGAGTGGGGCAACGGGATCGGCGACGACGGCGTCGGGAAGCCGGCATCGGTCACGTGGCGCTCCCAGGACGCCGACGCCGACCTCAACGCCATCGTCATCCGCTCGCCGCGGATCGAGGAGGCCGCACAGAACGACGAGTGGGTCTCCGCCTCGACGGACCAGGGGTTCATCGCGTACCTCAACGTCTGTACGCACTTCTGCTGTATCCCCGATTACAAGGTACTCGAAGAGTCCGCCCGGTACGACGCCGCCAACGGGACCTACTGCGTCTGTCACCAGTCGACGTACGACCCGTTCACCCTCGAGGAGTCGCTGTTCATCGCCCGGCCCCGTCCGGACGAGTAACCGACGAAACCGACGAAACCGACGGAACGACGGGATCTTCGGACCCGTCCCCGACGGGCGCCGCGCTTTTCTCCCCGCTTCGCGTAGGCGTTTTCATGAGCGACGACGAGGTTCCCGCAGACGGAGCGACGGCCGACGACGATCCGTTCGCCGCGGAGATCGACCGCGCCCGCGACCTCCTCGACGGTGAAGGGATCGAGGCGGTCCACGTCGGCGTCGTCCGCGACGGCGAGGTCGACACCACCTTCGCCCAGCGGAGCGACGGCGACACGGAGAACGAGGGCCTTCGTGCGCTCGCGCTCTTAGCCGCACACGTCCGACTGGTGTCGAACGAGGCGGGCGCCGACGCCTCCACCGTCGCGGGCGACGCGGCGACGCTCGCGGGGCGGGTCGAGCGGATTCCGGCCAGCACCGACGACCTCCCCGAGGAGTAGGCGCCGTCGGGGGAGCCCGACCGCTACTCGGCCGCGTCGCCGTCCCGCTGCTCGCTCCGGCGGATCCGGTAGAGCTGGTGGGCGACACCGGCGAGCGCGACGAGCAGCACCGCGAGGTTGAACGCCGCGAGGGCGATCGGATGGTACGCCGGGTCGAGCCACGTCCGGATCGCCCGCCCCGCCTGACTGTAGAAGCTCCAGCCGGCGATCAGCGCGAGCAGTATCAGCGCCGCCAGCCCGATCCGGTCGATGAGCCCGCGGAGGTCGTCGGTCGAGAGCCGACCGAAGCGGCCGTCGTCGCCGGTCGCGTCCCCTTCCGTGTCGCTCTCGTGATCGGTCGTACGCGGTGCGCGATTCGTGTCGGAACTGTCGTCGGTGTCGGTGTCGGTCATGGGTCCGGGGGGTGAGTCGGTGGTGTCGCTGTGGTCGGTGTCGTCGAGGCGGTCCGGGTCGTTCCAGTCGCCGCGGTCGCGCTCGTCGGTCACGGTCGCCTCCGCGCGACGAGGGCCGCGGCGACGAGCGCGACGAGCGCGACGAGGGGACCGAAGCCGGGCGTCGAGTCTCCGGCGCCGTCGGCGTCTCGTTCGGGCCTGTCGGCACCGTCGGCACCCTCGCCCGCGTCGTCGCCACCACCTCCTCGCGTGAAGTCCTCGACGGCGAACTCCACCTCTTCGGTCGTCTGGTTCGCGCTGATCGTCTCTCGGGGGTTCAGGTTGGCGACGCCCTGCGTCTCGTCGATGAGCACGTCGTCGCTCCACAGCGCGGCGTCGATGTAGTAGTTGTAGTTCGCGGGCACCTCGACGGTCGTCGTCACGGTGTCGGTCCGGCCGGGTCGGACCTCGCCGACCGTCTCGCTCGCCTCGTCGGCGATCACGTTCGACTCCGACTGCCGGAGCAGCACCCGGAGGTCGAGCGGCTCCGAGACGGCGTCGCCACGGTTCGTCACCGAGAGCGACACCGACAGCGTCGCGGTCTCGTTGTCCGCCTCGCTCACGCTGACCGCGACGGTCGGCCAGACGTTCCCCTCGGTGAAGCCGACGCGCGAGTCGGCGTAGTCGGGAGTGAGCGCGGCGACGCCGCCGACTCGGGTCGTCTGGCTCGCGCGTCGCTCGCCGTCGGCGAAGACGACGGTCTCGATCCGATAGCCGCCAACGCGGTCCACGTCGACGGACCCGTTCACGGTACGCTCGCCGCCGCCGTCGACGTCGCCGACGTCGACCGTCGTCTCGTCGACGAGCAGCCCCGAGTCGGCGCCGATCGCGCGGTGGCGGACCGTGACGTTCTCGACCGTCGAGCCCCGGTGTCGGAGGTCGACTCCGAGCCGGAGCTCCGCGGTCTCGCCGCGCACTTCACCCGGCGAGACGACCGTGTCGACGATGTGTACGTCGCCGGGGCGCTCGTTGGCCTCTCGCGGGTCGGTGATCGCATCCGGCGTGGCGACGGCGCCGATCGCGCCCGCGAGCAGGAGCGCGGCGGCGGCCGCCAGGAGGGCAGTTCGAGTGTCCATACCCGACACGTCTGAACGACAACATAAGTGCTTTGTCAGAGACCGGGGAGCGATTCACCCCGCTGGCGGCCCCCTTCAGAGCACTCGGTAGCGACCGCCCGACTCGGAGAGCTCCCCGCGGCGCGCGAGCCGCGTCAGGATCTCTCGAGCCGCCTCGGTGGGGATACCGTGGTCACCGGCGCGCGCCACGACGTTCTCTTCGGTGGGATCGTCGACGGTCTCCACTGCGTCGCGGACGATCTCGGTCCGGCTCCGCGAGTTCGATCCGCCGCCCTCGGCGCGGACGCCCGCCTCGCCGACGGCGTCGGCGTCGATCCCGGACGCTTCGAGGTACTCGCGGTCGTCGATCCCCGCCTCGTCGACGGCGCGTTCGAGCTCCGAGACGTGGTCGAGTTCGGCGAACGCCGCGCTCTCGTCGCGCTTCTTCGCGAGCAGCGCGGCCCGGGCCTCGCGGGCCGCCTCGCGGTCCTCCGACTCGAAGAACCGTTTGAGCTTCGCCGTCTGATGCGTCTTCCCGCAGCGGGGACACCCCGCGCTGTCACTCGTCCGCGGGTCCGTGAGGAGCCACATCTCCGCGCACTCGTTGCAGCCGACGACCGCGTACATACCGCGCGGTTCGCCGGCCTCGGATTTGAACCCTCGGACCCGCGTCCTCGTATCGGTCGGGACTCGCTCCGATTCGATGCGCGGTATTGTGTCTTCTATCCAAAACCATTATCCGCGTGGAGCGCGTAGGATGAGGTGATGAGTTCAACTAACGCCGTCCCCACGGAACCGATTCAGCTGGCCGCCCCCGACGAGTTCGACGACTACGTCGCCGACCACGACGTCGTCCTCGTCGACTTCTACGCGGACTGGTGCGGCCCGTGTCAGATGATGGAGCCGGCCGTCGAAGCGATCGCGAACGACACCGACGCGGCCGTCCTGAAGGTCGACGTCGACCAGCACCAGGCGCTCGCCAGCGAGTACGGCGTGCAGGGTATCCCGACGCTGCTCGTATTCGCCGGCGGCGAGCTCGCGGAACGGATGGTCGGGGCGCAGACGGAAGCGGCGCTCACCGGTGCGATCGAGGAGCACACCGCCTGAATGACGGTGTCCGAGGCCGACTCTAGGATGACTCCGCGCGAGCTGCGCGCGGACGTGCCCGCGCTCGGCGAGGCCGCGTACTTCAACTTCGGCGCGCACGGGCCGAGCCCCGAGTACGTCGTCGAAGCCGCGTCGGACTACCTCGCTGACCACGAGTACGGCTCGGCGACGACGGACCCGTACGGCCGCGCCTTCGAGACGTACGAGACGGTGCGAGAACGCGTCGCCGACTTCGTCGGCGCCGAGCCCGCCGAGATCGCCCTGACCGAGAGCACGACCGACGGGATCAACCGGATCGCGGGTGCGATCGACTGGGAGCCGGACGACGTGGTCGTCCGAACCGACCTGGAACACCCCGCCGGTATCCTCCCGTGGAAGCGGCTCGAACGCGAGGGCGTCGAGGTGCGCGTCGTCGAGACCGAGGGCGGTCGGATCGACCGCGAGGCGTACGCGGAGGCCGTGGCGGACGCGCGGCTCGTCTGCTTCAGCGCGATCACGTGGACCCACGGGACGCGACTCCCGGTCGCCGATCTCGTCGAGATCGCGGACGAGGCGGGCGCGTTCACGCTCGTCGACGCGGTCCAGTCGCCCGGGCAGGTCGCGATGGACGTGTCGGCGTGGGGCGCCGACGCCGTGGCGGCGGCGGGCCACAAGTGGTTGCTCGGCCCGTGGGGGGCCGGGTTCCTCTACGTCGACCGCGAGGCCGCGGCCGAGCTGGCGCCGCGCGCGGTCGGCTACCGTAGCGTCGAGGACCCGAACGGCGACGAGATCGAGTTCAAACCGGGCGCGAAGCGGTTCGAGGTCGGGTCGACGACCCCGGCCGCACACGTCGGGCTGATCGAGGCGCTCGACGCGATCGACGCGGTCGGGATCTCGACGATCGAAGACCGGGTCGCGTCGCTCACGGACCGGCTCAAGGACGGCGTCCCCGACGACCGCCTGCTGAGCCCGCGCGAGTACGAGTCCGGGCTCGTCACGGTCGACGTCGACGACCCCGAGGCGACGGTCGAGCGGCTCGCCGACGAGGGGATCGTCGTCCGTTCGCTGCCCCACCCCGACGGGGTCCGGGCGTCGGTCCACGCCGTCTCCACCGAGGCCGAGATCGATCGGTTGGTCGATGCGCTCGCCGCCGAGTGGTGAGCGCTCGATCGGACGCGTTTTAGTGCTCCACGTGCAAGACCGCGTATGGGATATCACACGTTCGACGCCGACAAGGCGGAGCGACTGGAGCGTCCCGAGGTCCGGTATCGCTGGGTCTCCGCCGAGGAGATCATCGGCGCGCTGACGGCCGAGCGCGCCGATCGCGCCGCGGCCACCGTCGCCGACCTCGGAAGCGGAACCGGCTTCTACACCGACGCGGTCGCCGCTCACGTCGAGGGCGTCTACGGCGTCGACGTGCAGGCCGAGATGCACGCGTTCTACCGCGAGAAGGGCGTCCCCGAGAACGTCGACCTCGTCGAGAGCGACGTGGCGACGCTCCCGTTCGACGACGGCGAGCTCGACGCCGCGTTCTCGACGATGACGTACCACGAGTTCGCGAGCGACGCCGCCATCCAGGAACTGGCCCGCGTGATCCGGTCCGACGGCCGGCTCGCGCTCTTCGACTGGTCGGCCGGGGGCGACGGCGAACACGGACCCCCGACCGACGAGCGATTCGACGCGAGCGACGCGGTCGAGGCGCTGGAGGCGGCGGGGTTCGAGGTCCTCTCCGCCTCGGAGCGCACCGAGACGTTCGCCGTCGTCGCTCGGGCTCCGTAGACGACTTATAAACCCGAACCGGAATTCGTTCTCGAAGGTCCGACGTCGTCGATTCGTTCTCAATCAGTTATAGGTGAGCAGCCGGAGCCTTGGAGCCCACCGGTGATAATCGGCCGTCGACGACTTATAAATAAACGACCGAATCACGTCATCGCCGACTCGAACTCTCCCCCGAACTCCCCGCCCTCATCGCCTCACTCCTCGAGTACCGTCGATCCCCGTCCGATTCGGGTCTGGTAGGCGCGGGCGTCGATGTCGGCGTCGGAGAAGGCGTCGAGCATCGCGGCGGCGACCCCCCGTCGCCGTCCGTCGCGGCAGACCGCGAGGATCGCGGGACCGGCCCCGCTGACGGTGACCCCCGTCGCGCCGGCGTCGAAGGCGGCCGCGCGCACGTCGTCGTAGCCCGTGATCAGGCGGGCGCGTTCGGGGGTGACGACGGGGTCGCTCATGCCGGCGCCCACGAGGGTGGGGTCGGAACGGCACATCCCGACCGCGAGGGTGGCGGCGTTGCCGACCGTCTCGACGAGGTCTTCCATCGAGGCCGTCTCGGGGACGACCCGGCGCGCGTCTCGCGTGGAGACGGCGATGTCAGGGAGGCACACCACGAGGGGGATCGAGGCGTCGACGGCGTGGGTCCCGTCGCTCGTCGTTACCGTGAACCCGCCGAGGATCGAGGGGGCGACGTTGTCCGAGTGGGCGACGCCGGAGACGACCGCCTCGCCCTCGGCGGCGATCGGGACCAGCTCCGAGCGGGAGAGCCCGCGGTCGTACAGCCGGTTGAGCGCGACCGCGGCGCCGGCGGCGCTGGCGGCCGAGGAGCCGAGCCCGGACGCCGGGCGGACCCCCTTGTCGATGTGGATCCGCGCGGGCGCGTCGAGCGCCTCCACGACGGCGCCGACCGTGTTCTTCTCGGGGTCCTCGGGGATGTACTGGGCCCCGACGCCGGTGACCTCGATCGTCGTCTCCGCCGCTTTCTCGACGGTGACGACGTCCGCCGGCCGTGTGAGGGCCGCTCCGAACACGTCGAACCCGCTACCGAGATTCGCGCTTGTAGCGGGTGCCCGTACCGTGACCATGGCGGGGAGTGTCGCCCGGAGTGCAAAAAGAGGCGGGATCGAACAACGGCACGGCGAGGCGAAACGGCGGTGCGGAGAGACGGAGCGCCGGCGCTATCGGGAAGGGAAGGGGCGGAAGAGGGCAGAAACGGGGCGGGAGACCGCGAGAAAACGGGAGTCGGAACCGCGAACCGCCTCAGCTCCCGGCCATCGTCCACAGCAGTGCGCCGATCAGGATCATCGGAATGCCCGCGAGGACGTACGTCTGCGGCATCGTCGTGTACGGGGCGACCAGGAAGATCGTCCCGAAGCCGGCGACGACGGACGCAATTACCTTCTGGGACTTCAGGGGCACGGTCGCCAGGAGCGAGACGATGAACCCGAGCAGTATGACGTGCCCGAGGTGATAATCGAGCAGGAACGTGTCGATGAACAGCGGCGAGAGCATTCTTGTCTGAACGTGCGAGGGATTCGCGCATTAAAGTTCCGTTTCGCGCGGGGCGGACGAGGGTCTCACCCCCCGGTCGACCGATCGCCCGCCCCGACACTCCCGCCGAAATCGCCGCTCGCGGCCACCGTCCCTTATAAGTCGCGCCGGCGAGACGGTCGATCGTGCGACTCGTTCAGGTCATGATCCCGGCGGGGAAGCGCGCCGCCGTGATCCGCGCGCTCGACGACGAGGGCGTCGACTACGTCGTCACCGACGAGACGAGCGGCCGCGAGTACACCGCGGTCGCGACGTTCCCGCTTCCGACCGCCGCCGTCGAGCCGGTGCTCGAACGGCTCCGGGAGGCGGGGATCGACGAGAGCACCTACACCGTCATCATCGCGGCCGAGACGGTTATCTCCCGGCGGTTCGAGGCGCTCGAAGACGAGTACGAGGAGGAGGCCGATCACGCGGGCAACTACATCTCTCGGGAGGAGCTGCAGGCGAAGGCCGACGACCTCGCGTCGGGGCTCCGGACGTACGTGCTGATGACCGTCATCTCCGCCGTGATCGCGACCGCCGGGCTCCTGCTCGACTCCCCGGCGACCGTGGTCGGCTCGATGGTGATCGCTCCCCTGATCGGCCCGGCGATGTCGGCCGCGATCGGAACCGTCGTGGACGACGAGGAGATGTTCCGGCGCGGGGTGCGGATGCAGGTTCTCGGCGTCGCGGTCGCGATCGCGGCCGCGACGCTGTTCGCGTTCGTCTTGCGAACGCTCGCGTTGGTGCCGCCGGGGACCGACCCGCTCGCGCTCGCCGAGGTGTCCGAACGGCTCGCCCCGAACGTCCTGGTGCTCGTCGTGGCGATCGGCGCCGGCGTCGCCGGGATCCTCTCGCTGATGACCGGCGTCTCCGCGACGCTGGTCGGCGTGATGATCGCGGTGGCGCTCATTCCGCCCGCGGCCGCCGTCGGCATCGGGATCGCCTTTCGGATCCCGCGGCTCGTGGTCGGCGCGGGCGTGATCGTCGCGGTGAACGTCCTCTCGATCAACCTCTCCGCGCTGGTGATGCTGTGGTACGAGGAGTACCGACCCCAGCGGTGGTTTCGCGAGGACAACGCGCGCGCGGCCTTCGTGAAGCGCGTCGCGGTCCTCGTCGCCGCCATCGCCGTGCTGTCGGTGTTCCTCGGCGGTGTCACCTACGATTCGTACGTCGCCTCGACCACCGAGGCCGACATCCGGACGGCCGCCGGCGACGAGCTCGCCGCGCTCGACTCCGAGTTCGAACTGCTGGAGCTGGAGGTCGAACGCAGCGGGACGGTCCCGCCCCTCTCCACCGAGCGCGTGATCGTCACCGTGGGGGCGCCGCCCGGCGGCGGCGTCGAGGGCGTGGCCGACGCGCTCGACCGCCGGATCGAGGCGACGATCGGGACCGACGTGCGCGTCGAGGTGCGTCTCGTGACGATCGACCGGGCCTGAGACGCGATCGACCGAGTCGGAGACGCGATCGACTGACCCCGAGACGCCGCTTCGAGGGAGCGACGTGACGGACGTTGCGATCTGCTCCGGTCTTTTCGACGTGTGGTCCGGTTTCCGCGAAATCCCTGTGGTAGCCGGTTTTTCTGACCCACATGCCGAAAGAGGAACTACTTTTTACCGCGCCGACAGTGATCCGGCAGTGACCGACTCACAGCGACCCGACGACGATTCGATGCGCGAAGTCGTCGAGCGCTCCCGCAGCGGCGCCCCGGCGGTCGGCGAGGCCGTCCGGGACCGCTTCTCGTCCGACGAGGTGTTCCAGCGGATCATCGCGGCCGCGGACGAGGAGGTGACCTCCGGGAGCCGCGAACTCTTCTTCAGCGGGCTCGCGGCGGGGCTGGCGATCACGATCACCTTCATGCTGTACGCCTCCCTGACCGCCGCGACCGACTCCCATCCGATCTTGAGCGTGCTCCTCTACCCGCTCGGGTTCATCTACATCATCATCGGGGGCTACCAGCTGTACACCGAGAACACGCTGCCGCCGGTCGCGCTGACCTTGGAGCGGCTCGCGAGCCTCCCCACGCTCCTCCGTCACTGGAGTATCGTGCTCACGGGCAACTTCGTCGGCGGGGGGTTCGGCGCGCTCGTGCTCTCGTACGGCGGCGTCTTCACGGGGGACACCGTCGACGCGGCGCGGTACATCTCCGAGGGCGGGTTCGGCGTCGGCGCCGTCCCGCTGTTCTTCAAGGCCGCGATGGCGGGGCTGATCGTCGCCGGCGTCGTCTGGGTCGGCTTCGCCTCCACCGACTCCGTGAGCCGGATGCTCGTCGTCTACCTCGCGTTCCTCGCGATCCCGCTCGGCGACCTGTTCCACGTGGTCGTCTCCTTCACCGAGGTCCTCTACCTGTTCTTCGAGTACAACATCCCGCTGTACGGCGCGGAGATCAGCCTCTACTCCGGGGTCGTCGGATTCGTGATCCCCGTGCTGCTCGGGAACACCATCGGCGGGGTGGTCCTAGTCACGCTGGTGAACTACTTCCAGACCAGCGAGGAGCGCTTGGAGGAGGCGCGCTTCGAGGGGATGACCCGCCGGCTGACGGTGCCGGAGTGGGTGCTCGGCCGCGCCGCGGGGCGCTCGTACGTCCCGATCCTCGACGCCACGGAGGCGACGCTGTTCGCCAACGAGGGCCACCGGATCATGGTCCCGATCACGAACCCCCGAACCGACGGCCCCGTCGTCGAGCTCGCGAGCCGGCTCGCCAGCGACCACGAGGACGGGCTCGTCCACATCGTCCACGTCGTGCAGGCGCCGGAGCGGATGTCGCTGTCGGCGGGCGCCGGGCGGATCGCCGACGTCTCCGAGGAGGGAATGGCCGGGCTCCGCGAGACCGCCGAGGAGTACGACATCGACGTCTCCACCTCCACGGTCGTCTCGCACCGCTCCTTCGAGGAGGTGTTCAACATGGCCCGTCGGACCCGCCCCGACGCCGTGTTGATGGGATGGGGCGAAGACCAGCTCTGGAGCGCGGCGCGCGCCGAGCGGCCGATCGACGAGCTGACCAACCAGCTCCCCTGCGACTTCCTCATCCTGAGCGAGAGCGACCTCGACACCTCGCGGGTCCTGCTCCCGACCTCGGGCGGTCCGGACTCGGCGCTGGGCGCGGAGGTCGCGAGCGTGCTCTCCCGGACCGCGGGCGCCGAGGTGAGCCTGCTCCACGTCGTCGACGGTCCCGAGAACCGCGCCGAGGGTGAGGGGTTCCTCACCGCCTGGGCCGCGGAGAACGGGCTCTCGGACGCCGAGCGGATCGTCGACGACTCCGGCGACGTGGAGGGGGCCATCGCCCGGGAGGCCGCGGACAGCACCCTCGTCATCATCGGCGCGACGGAGAAGGGGCTGCTCTCGCGGCTCGTCTCGGACTCCCTCCACCTCGACGTGGTCCACGACGTGGACTGCTCGCTGCTGCTCGCCGAGCGCCCCAGCCGCCGCTCGTTCCGCGAGCGGCTCTTCGGCTCCGGGCGGCGGGTGTCCGGACCGCCCGACGGCGGTGTCGAGCGCGACCCGGAGGCGTCGACCGGGGCGGAGATCGGCGAGTCTCGCCCGGGGGACGACGAGGGGTCCGATATCGACGCTCTCGCGTCGGAAGACGGCGATGGCGGCGACGGGCGGAACGCCGGCGGTGCTGGCAGCGTCGACGATATCGGTGGGGACGGCGACGGGGACCGCGACGAGAGCGACGGCGACGCGGATCGGACGGTGATCACGGATCACGAGGACCCCGACGGGGAGGACGAAGGCGAGGAAGCTGACGACGACCGCTCGCCGGAGCCCGCGGTGATCACGGATCACGACGAATCGGACGACGACGGGGACGAGAGCGGGGCGAAGGACGGCGGCGAGACTGACGAGGAGGAAGCGGACGGGACGGACGACGAGACCGGCTCCGCCTGATCGCGGCCGTCGGATCGCCCCGTCCGATAGCGCAAACGGCTCTTTGTCCTTTCGGCGACTTATTTGACGGCTCCCGACGACGGGTCGGGTATGAACAGGAAACTGGTGACCGCAATCGGCGTCATGCTGCTCGTCGGGCTCGCGGGCTGTTCGGGGCTCGTCGGCTCGACCGGAAGCGCGGGCGTCGACGCGGGAGACGAATCGGCGCTCGACAGGAACATCGAGGTGACCGCGGACGGGGAGGCCACGGCCGAGCCCGACCGCGCGACGATCAGCGTCGCGGTGACCGCGACCGGCAACGACTCCGCGGCCGTCCGCGACGAGCTCGCGGCCGGCGGCGAGGATCTCGAAGCCGCGCTCACCGACTGGGGGCTCAGCGAGGACGACATCCGGACCGAGCGGTACGACGTGCGCGAGTCCTACGAGACGCGCGAGAACCCCGATCGGACGCGGTATCAGGGCGTCCACCGCTACACGATCGCGCTCGACGACGTGGACGCGGTCGGCGAGGTCATCGACGTCGCGGTCGACGCCGGCGCCGACGAGGTCCAGCGGATCGAGTTCGGGCTGAGCGAGGAGCGCGAGGCCGAGGTCCGCGAGACCGCCATCGAGAACGCGATGGCGAACGCCGAGGACGACGCCACCGTGCTCGCGGACTCCAGCGGGCTGGAGATCACCGGTGCCTACAGGGTCTCCACCGCGAACGCGGGCGTGACGCCGTACCGCGTGTCCGACGCCGCCATGATGGCCGAGAGCGACGGCGCGGACGCCGGCGCCGCCACCGGCGTCGAGACCGGTGACGTGAGCGTACAGGTCAGCGTCAACGTCGTCTACGCCGCCGAGCAGATCTGACGCGGCGACTTCTCGGAACGTTCCTGAACGGCGAGCCGGTCGTCGAGCCGCGCCGCTGGCCCTTATAACTGTCCACCTTCACCTTATAAACGACCGCTCACGGCTTATAACTGACCGCTCACTCCTCGCCGTCGCGGGTCGGGAGATCGGGCTCGAACGCGGCCGCCTCGACGGCCATGTCGAGCACGCGCTCGACGTTCTCGTCGTCGGTGACGCTCATCGTCGCGTCGACGGACTCCGCCTGCACCGCGTCGAAGCGGTCGTGTTTGTTCGCCACCGTGAGGAACGGGACCTCCTCGCCGAACAGCGCCCGGACCTCCTCGCGGAGTTCGAGCTGGACATTGAGGGGGTACCCGCAGTCGCCGGAGGGATCGAGCACGAACACGACCACGTCCGCGAGGTGTTCGAGGGCGCCGACCGCCTGCCGCTCGATGTCGTTGCGCTCGTCGGCCGGGCGATCGAGCAGGCCGGGAGTGTCGACGATCTGGTACCGGACGTGGTCGCGCTCGAAGTGGCCGATCTGGACGCCCTTCGTGGTGAACGGGTACTCCGCGATCTGGTTCGAGGCGCGGGTGACCCGGTTGACGAACGACGACTTGCCGACGTTGGGGTAGCCGGCGATCACGATGGCGGGCTCGTCCGGTTTGACGTCCGGCAGCACCTTCAGCTGGTCCCGCGAGTCGCCGACGTACCGCAGGTCGTCTTCGATCTGGTCCATCACGTCGGCCATGCGCGCGAACGCCTGCTTCCGGTGTTTCCGCGCGGTGTCGACGTCCGAGTTGCGGATCTTCGTCGTGTACTCGTCGCGGAGGTCCTCGATCTGCCGGCTGGCCCACATCACCTGCGAGAGCGCCTGCCGGAGCCGGTCGACGTCGACGATGGCGTCGGCCATCTCGTAGTAGAACGGCTCCACGTCGAAGCCGAAGTCGGGCCACGACACCACGACGTTCTCGAGGTTGTCCGAGAGCACGTTGCCGGCCGTCCGCAGCATCGACTCCTGCGCCTCGTGCCCGTGTTTGGCGCGCCCCGCGCGCGCCGCCCGCGAGAACGCCTTGTCGACGAGTTCCTCCGAGCGGGGGGTCGTCGGGAGGCCCTCAAATATCATGTTGCCCCGACTTGGCCGCCGACCCGTATAAGACCGTCCGTTCGGCGACCCCCGCGACACGGCGGCACACGGCCGGAGGCGCGCCACATCTCCGGAGGGCGTCGCCGCTCCACGGGAAACGGCGATGAACGATCGTTATACTTTTCGCTCATATTCCGAGATATATTTATGCTTCAAAGGAATATACCCGGTCATGGCACGCTCGTTCACGCCCACGACCTACGAGGACCTCGATCCGGACCGTCGCCCGAGCCTGGCGCTGGCGCTGATCCCGGTTCTCGCCGTCGTGGCGTTCCTCGGCGTCGGCTCGGCCGTCCTCGGTCTCGATCCACACCCGCCGCTCCTCTGGAGCATCGCCTTCGTCGGGGGATTCGGCCTGTGGCTCGGCTACGACTGGGAGGAGCTGTTCGACGGGATCGCGAACGGCCTCGTGATGGGGCTCCAGGCGCTCCTCATCATCTTCACCATCTACGGCCTGATCGCGACGTGGGTCAGCGCCGGCACGATTCCCGGACTGATGTACTACGGCCTCGAGATCCTCTCGCCGACGACGTTCCTCCCGGCGGCCGCGGTCGTCGCCGCCGTCGTCGCGTTCGCCATCGGCTCCTCGTGGACCACGGTGGGGACGCTCGGCGTCGCCTTCGTCGGCATCGGGGCGGGGCTCGGCGTCCCCGCCCCGATGACGGTCGGGGCCGTCCTCTCGGGCGCGTACGCCGGCGACAAGCAGTCGCCGCTCTCGGACACGACCAACCTCGCCGCCGGCGTCACCAACACCGACCTGTACGCGCACATCCGCCGGATGCGGACCGGCACCGCCGTCGCCTTCGGGCTCGCGGTGCTCGGCTTCGCCGCGCTCGGCCTCCGCGCGAGCGGCGAGATCCCGACGGGCCGGATCGCCGAGATCCAGGGCGCGCTCGGCGAGACGTACGCGATCACGCTGCTCGCCTTCGTTCCGCTCGTCGTCACCTTCGGGCTGGCGCTGCGCGGGTACGCCGCGCTCCCGACCCTCGTCGCCGGGGTGTTCGCGGGCGTGGCCACGACGCTTCTCGTACAGGGGGTCGGCTTCGTCCCCGCGTGGGAGACGTTCATGTACGGCACCGCGCCGGAGTCGGGCTCCGATCTGGTAAACGAACTGCTCGCGACGGGCGGGCTCACCGGCTCCGCGTGGACGATCACGGTCGTCGTCGCCGCGCTCGCGCTCGGCGGTATCTTAGAGCGCACGGGCGTCCTCGCGGTGATCGCCCACGCGTTCACGTCGTCCGTGAAGAGCCCGGGCGTGCTCGTCGCCGGGACCGGCGTCTCGGCGATTGTCATCAACGCGCTCACCGCCCAGCAGTACATGAGCATCGTCCTCCCGAGCGTCACGCTCCGGAACACCTACGACGAGTTCGGGCTCGACACCGACCAGCTCTCTCGCGCCGTCGAGGCCGCCGGGACGCCGACGGGCGCGCTGTTCCCGTGGCACGCGGGCGCCGTCTACATGGCGGGCGTCACCGGCGTCCCGACGCTGGAGTACGCGCCGTACTACCTGTTCGCGTTCCTGTCGCCGCTCGTGCTGTTCGCCATGGCCGCGACCGGCTACTCGCTGAACGTGACGCCGGCGCCGGCCGACGCGCCCGCCGCGGCCGACGCGGCCGCGCCGACCGACGACGACTGACGGGCCGACGCGGTTTCGGCAAGTCCATTCGGTGAACCACCCAGTCGGAGACGGGGTTCAGAGACTGCCACGGAACCCGATCGACGAGTGTCGGATGAAAGCAACGGCGGCCGAGTGACGGTCCAGATTCCGAGGACTTCAACGGACACCGGGGTATGACGGGACAACATCATCCGCGATAGACATTTTTGTGTCCGTTGTGTGGCTCCGCTATGTCCTCATGCGATAACTGCGGTAGCGATCCAAGTGAGACTGTTGCTGTTGGTCTCCAGTCAAGGACGATAATCAATATCTCTCATCTACTTCCGATGATTGTCGGCGGAGTCGTCGCTTGGAAAATGTAAGCGGGTCGCTATCGAACTCCTCACCCAAGATAGGTTTCAGCGGCCGTACCGAATGCGACGCGTGGATTCATCACGACGCGAGATCGCGGGACCCGATCGGAGTGAGGCGGACGTGTCGTCGGGGAAAGAATTAATCCGACTTCTGTCGAGTTCCCCCTATGGACATCCGCCGCGACCTCTACATCGCCGCGTTCGTCGGGGCGTCGTTATCCTACATTTTCAACGTCCTCGCCTTCACGGGGACGTTCGACGTCTTCCGGTGGTTCGTGTTCGCCGCTATCTTCCTCGGATTCACATACGGGTTCGAGAAACTCATCGGGTGGCAAACCGGCTCGGTCTGATTCCCTCTGCCGCCGACGTCCTCGATATCCTGCACGGCTCTTCTCTCAGCCACGTGGGAGTTCGACTGAGCCGGCGTTCTCGGTGTCGTCACTCCGGAAACCGGAACGCGAGCCCGTACATCCGCCCGACGGACTCCGACCCGATATCGGTCGCCAGCCGGCGAGCGGTCGCCGCCAGCGCGTCGCACGGTTCACCGGGATGCTCCTTGGCCATGGAGACCGCTCGGTCGCCGTGTGCGGAGACGTGGCTCTCGGTCCAGGGGACCGGCTCCAGCAGCGTCCGCTCCCGCTCGAACTCCCAGCCGTGGCCCGCGAAGAACCGCCGCAGAAACGCCGCCGGGTAGAAGGTGAGCGCCGGGCGGCCGCGGGCCAGCTCCGACGCGGCGTTCTCGACGGCGAACAGCCCGCCGATCGCGGCGCCGTCGGGCAGCGGGTCGTAGTCGTCGACGACGAGCTGCGCGCCGGGGGACGCGACCCGCGAGAACTCCTCGGCGACCGCAGAGAGCGACGCGGGATCGAGGACGTTACAGAGCCCGTGCGCGGTTATCACGCCGACGGAGTCGTCGGGAAGCGGGACCGCTCGGAGGTCCGCTTCCAGCACCGCCAGTCGGTCGCCGTCGCTCTCGTCGACTCCGTCGTCGCCGTCGCTGCCGTCCCCGTCGTCGCGGCCGACCCGCCGACGTGTCGTCCGTGCGTGGTCCCGGTCGTTCGTCACGGCGTACACCCGGGCGGCGCCGTTCGCGAGCAGTCCGGCGGTCGCGTTCCCGGCGCCCGCGCCGGCCTCCAGACAGCGCCTCCCGGCCACCGGTCGATCGTCGAGCGCGACCGTGACGGTCTGCGGAACGTCCATCCGCTCTCTCAGTGGTGCAGCTGTTCGGGAACCGGGCTGTCGTCGTGGCGCACCCGTTCGATCAGCGACCGCTGCGCGGCCTCGTCCATCCCGTCGTAGTCGGCGGCGGCCTCGAGGATCATGGTGACGAGCTTCGGGTCGCCGGCGCTGACGACGCTGGTGAGTCCCTGTGCCGCGGCGAAGTCGAACCGCTCGCGGACCTCGTCCGGCGCGGTGACCGGTCGGTACCAGTTCGCGAACGGTCGGTCGGACTCGGGGAGCTCGTCGGTCGGCGGCCACGACCCGCCGGCGAACGCCTTGATCCCCAGCGTGCCGACGTTCTTTTCGTCGGCGCGAGCGAGCACCGCCTCGTAGTCGTACTCGTCGTCGTCCTTCCCGGCGACGACGGGATTCAGGGGGAACATCAGCGACTCGAGGTCGTCGACGCGGTCGAGCGCGTCGAGGATGAGCCCCGGGTCGCCGTGGCTCGTCAGGCCGATGTGGTCGATCAGTCCCTGCTCTTTCGCCTCGCGGAACGCCGCGAGCGCCCCGTCGTCGCCCGTGATCGCGTCCAGTTCCTCGTCGTACTCGAGCCCGTGCACCTGATACAGGTCGATCGCGTCGACACCCAGGCGGTTCAGCGATCGCTCGAGCTTGCGCCACGCGCCCTCGTAGGTCCGCTCTTGGGTCTTACAGCCGAGGAAGATCTCCTCGCGGTGCTGGCGGAGCTTCGGGCCGAGCTTCAGCTCCGCGTCGCCGTACTCCGGTGCCACGTCGAAGTGGTTGACCCCGTAGTCGAGGACGTGTTCGACCAGCTGGTTCGCGCCCTCCTGTTCGAGCCAGTTGAGCGCGATCGCCCCGAACGTCATGACGGTGCTGTCGTGACCGGTGTCGCCGAGCGGGCGGGTCTGCATACGTACGCCATCGCGCCGGCGCGGCATAACGGTTGGCGGCCGCGAACCGCAGTCGTCGACCGCGGTCCGGGCCTCGCGACCGTCCCGGATCCGGCTCCCACTCCGGTAGGTTTACCGCCGTCGACGCCCCCCGGTTCGCACATGAGCCTCGAGGTCGCCGTCGCCGTGCCCTTCAGACAGCGAGCGACGGAGCGGTTGGGCGAGGGGGAGTTCGTCGTCGCGCTGTCGCTCGATCGGGACTGGTTCTCTCCGGATCAGGCGAAGCGGCTCGTCGACGTCGCGGTCGGGCGCGGGCTGGTCGCCGAGGAGGACGGCGACCTCGTCGCCCGGTTCGACCCGGCCGACGTGACCGTCCCGGAAGGGTTCGCGCCCGACGAGTCGATCCTCCGCGAGCAGTCCACCTTCGAGACGGCGCTCGACGCGATCGTCGCCGCCGGCGTCGAGAAGCAGCGCGCGGTCGCCGGTATCAACGAGCGACAGCGCTCGCTCGCGATCAGCATCGAGGCGGCCGCGGTCCTCGTCGCGAAGGAACACGGCGCCGCCGTCGACCACCTCGCTGCGGACGTTCGCGAGGGGCTGGCCGCCGCCGGCGACGCGGACGGAGAGGGCGACGGAGACGCGGGGGCCGGCGCGGCGACCGACGCCACGGAGGCCGAGTGATGGTCGACGAGCGTCTGACCGACGGCGTCCGGATCGGCCAGCTGCTCGCCTCGGAGATCTCCGGCGACGAGGGCCGCCTGCGGGACCTCACGCTGAGCGACGCCGACCCCGACGTCGAGCCGACCGCCGACGGCGCGCTCGCGTACGGGGTGGTTCGCGGCGGCGAGGGAAGCGAGGCGGAGGACAGGGGACCCGAGGACCTCGTCGCCGAGGTCTACGTCCAGCCGGACCGAGTCCGGATCGAGTTCGTCGCGGGATCCGGGGAGGCCGACGCGGACGGCGCCTCCGACCGCCCGAAAAACGCCGCCGACGCCGCCGACGACGCGGGTCTCCGCGTCAGGCCGAAGGCGGTCAGCCCGCCGCGGACGCTGGTGTTCGTCGAGGACGGCGCGCAGGTGAAGCGAGCGCTCTCGGCCTTCGAAGCCGTCGTCGACGCGATCGGAAAAAGCGAGTAGCCCGCGGATCGCCGCCTCAGTTCGTTCGTCCGCCGTCGCCCACGGCGACGTTGCGCGCTCCCGACGCCGGCGGGTCGTCGATCGACTCCCCGCGGACCTCGAACTTCCGGAGCAGCGACCGGAGCCGCTCGGCCTGCTCGGCGAGCGACCCGGCCTCGTCGGTCGCCTGCGACATCGCGGCGAGCTGCTCGTCGGCCGCCGCGCCGACCGCGTCGGCCTCGTCGGCGGTCGACCGGCTGATCCCCGCGACCTCCTCCACCATCGACACCGTCTCCTCCGTGCTCGCGGCCTGATCGTCGGTCGCCTTGCTGATCTCGCGGATCCCGTCGTCGGTCTCCCCGGCGTTGGCCGCCACCTCGGCGAACGCGTCGGCGGCGTCCCCGACGGCGTCGGCCCCCTCCTGCATGTGCTCTTCGGCGGTCCGGACCTCCTCGACGGTCGCCTGCGTCTGCGCCTGCGTGCCGGCGATGAGCTCCTCGATCTCTCCGGCCGCCTCCTGCGTCTCCTCGGCCAGTTGCTTGACCTCGTCGGCGACGACCGCGAACCCGTCGCTCCCGCCGCCAGCGCCGCCGGCCCGCGCGGCCTCGATGTTGGCGTTCAATGCGAGCAGGTTCGTCTGCTCGGCGATGTCGCCGATGAGGTCGACGATCTCGCCGATGTCCTCCATCCGCTCGTCGAGGACCCGCACCTTCTCCGCCGTCTCGCCGATCGCGTCCCGCGACTCCCGGACGCTGTCGATCGCCTCGCTCGCGGTGTCCTGTCCCTCGTCGGCGATCGACGCCGTCTCCTGGGCCGCGTCGGCGACGGTCTCCGTCGAGGAGGCGACCTCCTCGATCGTCGCCGAGAGGTTGTTCATCTCGCCGGAGACCTGTTCCAGCATCTCGCGCTGGTCGTCGGCGCCCTCGGCGATCTCCTCGATGGACCGGCGCACGTCCTCGCTGCGCGCCTCGGCGGCGTCGACGCCCTCGACCGTCTTCCCGCCGGCCGCGGACACCTCGCCGGCGAACGACTGCACGTCCCGCATCGTCGCCTCCATCTCGTCCATCATCTCGTTGAACGCGGCGCCGATCTGCTCCATCGCCTCGCTCTCGCTGTCGGCGTCCAGCCGGACCGTGAGGTCGCCGTCGGCCGCGCGGTCCATCGTCGCGCTGTAGTCGTCGGCCTTCGTCTCGAGGTGTCGGTTCAGCCGTTCGACCTCCTCGCGGCGCCGTTCGACCTCCGCCTTCGCCGCCTCGACGTCTTGGATCTCCGCCTTCTGCTCGGCGACGAGGTCGAGCTGACGCTGCGCCTCCTCGCGGGACTTCTCGATGGAGTACCAGTTGACCATCAGCGCCGCCGCGAGCGCCGTGATGAAGACCGCGTGGATCCCGCCCCAGACGATCGGGTTCGCGATCGCGGCGGGGTGGTTGTAGACGAGGCTGGAGTCGATCAGGCTGAACGCGCCGTGTCCGATCGCCACGTACAGCATCCCCACGGCGAACGGGAGCCAGTCCTCGTACAGGGCGAGGACGGCGACGAACACGAAGAAGTGGAAGTGCGCCTCGATGTAGCCGCCGGAGAGCTTGACGAGCGCCATCGACACCGTCATCGCGCTGAACGCCGCCAGTACCGTCCGCTGGCGACGGCCGAGCCGAGACCAGTTCGCCAGCGCCGCGGTGCCGAGGACGAGGGCAGTGAACCCGCCGAGCATCCACGCCGGCGCCGCGGGGATCTCCGCGCCCGTGAACGGTTCGGTCCCCTCGTACAGCCCAAGCGCGATCAACAGCGGCACCTGCACCGCGATCGCGATCAGGACGTTTCGGTGTCGACCGCCCCACATCTCCTCCGGCATCGACGTCCCGTCCGGCACGTATCTGAGTACCTCTCGAACCTTCTCTATCGGTCCCGACGGACCGCTCCGCTCCGCTTTCGACGGGTCGTAGTTCCCTCCGCTCGACCCGACCGTTGACTCGGCCATGGTCGGGGATCGTCGTACCATTTAATAGATTACACCCTCCGAATATTACGCCTGATACCGTCGCTCGGCGCTCGAACGGTCCCGGAGACGCGAATGGGCGTTCTTGCGTCGGGTCCCCTCGGAATGGCGCCGATCTCCGGTGACCGTTCTCCGAACGGAACTCCGGACGCGGTCACGCTCGCGAGCCGTAGATAGTTAAAAACCGTACAGTCACACAAAAAGTACATTCTCTATACGATGAAAATAATTTATGTACCATCACGGAGTACCCGGGTTAAGGTGATGATAACCGTCACGTTGCTGAGACTGATTCGCGACACCGACGAAGATCTACTTAACCAGCTCACCGGTCTCACGGGGCTCGGATGGACCACGTCGGTGCTGGGGTATCTGAGTACCGTGATCGGCTACGGGAACGGTCTGATAAGCCGGCTCGTCGCCGAGCCGCAGTCGCTCCTGTACGTCGGCGGTAGCTTCTTCCTTCTCACGCTCGGACTCGACCGATTGCAGAGTAGAACCGTGGCCGACCAGGGCAGCGAGGAGGGCGGGGGCGAGTAGCGCCGCGCGCTCGCCTGAGCCGACGTATTTTATATCCCTCCGAACCGCGGTACGGCCGTGACGCTCGATCCGATCCACGTCGAGAACATCGCACAGCTCGCGTACGACATTGCGGGCGACGTGGACACGACCGATCACGACGACCTCGCGGGGCGAGTGTGGCGCGACTGGCTCCCCGAGCTCCGACGGGACGGCCGGGTCGTGATCGAACCCGTCGACGAGCACGAGCGCCGGCGGGCTCCCATCGACGACGCCGCCCTCACCGACCGCCCGTTCGAGACGGTCCACGGACTCGACTCGGGCACGATCAATCCGACCACTTTTAAGAACGGGCTCGTCGTCGACGTGGCTCACGCCGCGATGGCGAGCACGCCGAGCGACCTCGATCTCCACCGCGACCGGACGATCGTCGCGACCGTTCACGCCGGCGACTCGACCGCGAGCTTCGGCGGCGAGTGGCGCGAGCGCGACGGCGGTCACACCCGTCAGCGGGTGCTCCACGCCCCCCGAGTGAACCGGTACGCGGAGGGGGTCGTCCACGCGCTCGCCTTATACCTCGCCGAGGGGACTCACGCGCTCGACCACGCCGACGAGGTCGACGACCTGCTCGTACTCGACGGGCCGATCTACCCGAAGGAGCTGTTCACGTGGGACGACCGCAACCCCGAACTCGGCGCGCTCGCCCGCGAGGCGAAGCCCCGCGCCGTGGTCGAGAAATACGTCCGGCTGGTCGAGCGGTTCGTCGAGCGCGACGTGCCGCTCGCCGGCTTCGTGAAGAACCCCTCCAGCGGGACGATCGTCCGCGCGCTGGCCCGGAAGGGCGTCGAGCCGCCGTGGCCCGACGACACGGCGCTTTTCACCCGGCTCCTGGAGCGGCGCGAGGGCGACGGCCCGGCCGGTGGCGGCGCTCGCGGCGGCAACGCTTCCGCCGGTCGAGACGACCGCGTCGACGACGAGCTCACCTTCACCACGTGGTTCCGCAGTCGGGGCGGCGCCGACGCGACGATGGCCGCCGACGGCGACGCGCTCGGGATCGACCGCGCGCTCGACCCGGAGCTGTACGAGCCGGCGTTCATGGTCGTGTACGACCCCCGGACCGACGTGACCTACAAGCTGGAGGCGCCGTACGCGTTCGCCCGCGACCCGTCGGTCCGCGACCGACTCACCCGACAGGTCCTCGCCGACGTGGCGACGACGCGGGGGCCGCCGGAGGCGGTCGGCAAGGCCGACGAGCTGGCGCGGATCGCGGCGACGGAAAAAGCGGCGCTCCGCCGGAAGTTCGAGGAGCGCTTCGACAGCGACCAGCAGGCGACCTACGACGACCGACGGTGGGGGAAGGAGCCGTATTAAGCGGGGGCTCCGCTCAGCGAGGGGTCACAGCGCGCCCCACAGGAACCCCGCGAAGATGATCGCGTTGTACAGCCCGTGTGCGAACGCCGGGACCAGCACGTTCTCGGTCCACTCGTAGAGCGCGCCGAGGATCGAACCGAGGACCACCGTCACGCCCATGTACGCGGCTTGTTCGACGGCGGTGCCCTCGACGTTCCCGTGGAGCATTCCGAACATGAGGGCCGCGATGAGGATCGCCGGGGCGGCGTCGAACGAACGTCGGAGGCCGCCCTGGACGACGCCGCGGAGTAACAGCTCTTCTGCGGGCCCCACGACCAAAATCGAGACGGCGATCATCGCGGCGTAGTAGACCGCCGGGTCGCCAGCGGCGACCGTCGCCGGGTTCTGTCCGGTCCCGAACCCGAACTCGCGGAGCGTGAGGAGGAGCCCGATCTGGAGCCCGTAGAGGGCGACCGCGGACCCCACGATGAGCCCGACTTCCCGGAGCGACGGGAGCGAGACCGAGACGAGATCCCGTTGGTCGGTGATCAGGAGGTAGCCGACCACGGCCGGGAGGAAGCCGACGAAGCTGGCGACGGTCCGGAGGATCGTGAACGCGTTCGTGTCGGGCGCGACGACGCCGACGCCGACCGCGGCCGAGGTGGCCAGCTGGGCGATCAGGCTGGCGACGACGAGCGAGAAAACAAGTGCGAAAACGGCGCTCGCGGCGTGGGTCAGTCGATCGACCGGGACCGGGAGGTCGTCTGTCATCGGCGACAGTTGGGCGTACGGTGTGTTAGGCGCTCCGGAAGCGCACGGTGAGGGTGCCGGCCGAACGCCCCACTCAGGAGCCGGATCGAACGACCCCACTCAGGAGCCGGATCGAACGACCCCACTCAGGAGCCGTCGATCCGCAGCTCGCGCTTGTCCGCCACGGCGTCCGCCTCGGGGAAGTCCCCGCCGCCGAGCAGCCCGCGCGCCGCCTTCTTCCCCCACTCGACCGCGGGCTGGGTGAACGTCGAGACGCTCGCGAGCTCGCCGTACAGCACGCAGGCGGCCTCCATCTCGTACAGCAGCTCGCCGAGGTTCCGTTCGTCGACGCGGTCGATCTCGACCCGGAGGTTCGGGACGTCGGCCGCCGCGAGGCTCGCCTCGGTCGCCTCGAACTCGGCGTCGAGCAGGTCGCCGAGCGACGAGCCGCCGAGGTACGCCAGCCCGTCGAGGTCGGTCTCCGGAATCCCGGTGTCGGCGCGCTCGGTCGGCCTGATCAGCGAGACGAGCTTGTCCGGCGGGCCGGCGCGGTACAGCTGGAGCTGGGAGTGCTGGTCGGTCGCGCCGAGCGCGCGGGCGGGGGTCTGGCCGAGCCCGTCCTTCCCGAGGCTCTCGGCCCACAGCTGGGCGAACCACTCGGCGAACGTCTCCAGCGACTCCGCGTACGGCATCACGGCGTTGGTGAGCGCGCCGCGCTCGGCGAGCGCGTACGTCGCCGCGCCGTAGGCGTACGCGGGCGTCTCGAACAGCGACCCCGACAGGCTCTCCGTCCCGTCGCGTCCGCCCGCGAGGATCGCCTCGATGTCGTGGCCCTGCAGCGCCGGCACCGCGAGCCCGACCGTCGAGAGCGCGGAGAAGCGCCCCGGAACCCCGTCGGGCACGTCGAGCGCGGGGAGGTCGTGGGCGTCGGCGAGCGCGCGGAGGTTCCCCTCCTCGCCGGTCGTCACGAGGGTGCGCTCGGTCCAGTCGACGCCCGCCTCCTCCATCGCCTCGCGGACGACGAGGAAGTTCGCGAGCGTCTCCGCGGTCGTCCCGGACTTCGAGACGACGTTGACGACGGTGTCGTCGAGGGGGAGGCCGTCGAGCAGCGCGTCGACCGCGTCCGGATCGACGTTGTCGAGGAAGTACGCGTCCACGCCGCTTTCGAGGGCGTTCGCGAGCGTCGCCGCGCCGAGCGCGCTCCCGCCGATGCCGACCGTGAGGACCGCATCGGGGCGGTCGAACCGGTCGGTCGCCGCGCGGATCGCGTCCGGATCGGCCGTCTCCGGGAGGTTCAGGGCGGCGTAGCCGAACTCGTCGTCGGCCATGCCGCTCGCGATTCGCTCGTGCGCGTCCGCGACTCGGTCGTCGAGTCGCTCTAAGGTCTCCTCCGTGAGTCCCGGTGTGGTCTCCAAGGCGTTGCCGAGGTCGACGTGCATACCGGACGTGGGGACGACCGGAACTTAAGAATAGGTTTCTGAGGGATTCACTGCGGCGGCTCCGGCGGCCGCAGGTCGCGCTGGAACTCGTCGAACTGGTCGAGGTCGTCGGGAAGTTCGTACTCGATCTCGCGTTCGTCCTGTCGGTCGGGGAGACGGCCGTCCTCCAGCTCGTCGGCGGCCTCCTCCCACCCCGGCTTCACCCGGACGCTCCGGGCGGGGGAGCCGACGACGACGTGGTGGTCGGGAACGTCGCCCTGCACGACCGAGCGCGCGCCGACGACGCTGTTCTCGCCGACCCGACAGCCGGCGCGGACCATGGCGTCGTAGGTGACGCGGGCGTCGTCCTCGACGATCGTGTGGAAGTTCCGGACCTCGGTCTGGTCGACGAGGTCGTGGTCGTGGCTGTAGAGGTGGACGCCGTCGGAGACGGACGCGCGGTCGCCGATCGTCAGCTTTCCGCGGTCGTCGAGGTGGACGTCGTCGTGGATCACGACGTTGTCGCCGATCTCGATGTTGTGGCCGTAGGTGACGGAGATCCCCTTGAAGAAGCGGCAGTCGTCGCCGCACTCGGCGAACAGGTGGTTGCCGAGCATCTGGCGGAACCGGAGCGCGAACTCGACGTTGTCGGCCATCGGCGTGGCGTCGAACTGCCGCCAGAGCCACTGGAGGTACTTCGACTGTTGGAACCGGTCCTCGTCCTTCTCGGCGTAATACTCCGACTCCAGCGTGGCGTTACACGGGTCGTACCCCTGCAGGCGCACGCGCTCGGCCTTCGACACCGACTCGCCGTCCTGCCACGCCTCCCAGCTCTCGCGGTCGCCGTGGAGGTCGATCAGCGTGTCTCGAACGACCTCACAGGTGTCCTCCTCCGAGGAGAGCCGCTCATCCACCTCATCGATGAACCCTCGGACCCCGGCCTCCGCGCCGTCGGGCAGGGAGACGTGTCGCTTTGTCATCGTCACACCTTCGTCGCCATCATTCAAAGGGATTCGGTTGTACGACGTGTGCGTGCTTGGGCCGACCGTCGGGCGTGTCACCCGCGTCGCCGACGGTCACACCCGCGTCGCCGACGAATGCGACATCGAATCAGTTCCAGAGGGAAAGACACGCGAGTAATACGCAATTCGCGCGGGAGTGCCGTCTGACGTCCGGACTACTCACCGCACTTGTTATTGCACCAATATTTTTGTAACCGTTCGCTGTATTGACACGCGGTACCATATGCCAGAAGTAAAATTCGAGGTCGACGTCGACAGGCCGCCGGACGAGCAGCCGACAGCCAAACCGTTCAACCGGTGGCACCCCGACATTCCGGCCGTCGTGGAGGCGGAACCCGGGGAAACGATTCGGCTCGAAGCGCTGGACTGGACGGGTGGACAGATCTCGGACAACGACGATCCGAACGAGGTCAGAGACGTGGACCTCACGCAGGTGCATTACCTCGCCGGTCCCGTCCGTGTCGAGGGGGCGGAGCCCGGCGACCTGCTGAAAGTCGAGTTTCACGACATGGGGCCGCTGAACGACCGCTCCGAATTCGGCTTCACCGGAACGTTCTCCCAGCAGAACGGCGGCGGCTTCCTCACCGACCACTTCCCGGACGCCGCGAAGTCGATCTGGGAGATCGACGGGTACACCGTCTCCTCGCGGCACGTCCCAGACGTCCGATACGAGGGGAAGATCCATCCCGGACTCGCGGGCTGTGCGCCGAGCCAGGAGCTCTTAGAGGAGTGGAACGAGCGGGAGCAGGAGCTGATCGACAAACACGAGGCGGACCCGAGTTCGATACCGAACCACCCGACCGGAGAGGCGGAGCCGGGCGTCGCGAACCCGCCGACCACGGAGGGAGCACAGATGGGCGAGATGGACCCGGAGGAGGCGGAGGCGGCGGCCGAGGAGGCCGCGAGGACGGTGCCGCCGCGCGAACACGGCGGAAATCACGACATCAAGGACCTCTCTATCGGCTCGACGGTGTACTTCCCCGTCTACGTCGAGGGGGCGAACTTCGCGCTCGGCGACTTCCACGCCTCGCAGGGCGACGGCGAGATCACGTTCTGCGGCGCGATCGAGATGGCGGGCTACGCGGACGTGGAGTTCGACCTGATCAAGAACGGCATGGAGGAACACGGCGTCGACCATCCGATCTTCGAGCCGGGCCACCGCGGTCCCAACTTCGAGGACTACATCACGTTCTGCGGCTACTCCGTCACCGAGGACGGCGAGCAGCGATACATCGACTCGCACACCGCCTACCGCCGGGCGTGTCTGCAGGCGATCGACTACCTCAAGAAGTTCGGCTACACGGGCCAGCAGGCGCTCCACATCCTCGGGACGGTCCCGGCGGAAGGGCGCCAGAGCGGCGTCGTCGACGTCCCGAACGCGTGTTCGACGCTCGCGGTGCCGAAGGGCGTCTTCGAGTTCGACATCTCCCCCGGAAACCTGGACAACCGGGCTGACCGCGGCGACCTCGTCGTCACCGACGATCCGCTCGGGTGATCGGTGACGGCGGCGGACGTTCGTTCCGGGGGAATAGGAAGGGCCCGCTCGGGGCGGAGAGCGGGACCGACTTCGAGAGGCGCGCCGCGATCGACGCGATACGATCCGCGCCGCGATCGACGCGACACGATACGACATGGCATTCACGACCGACACGACAGAGGCATCGAGTAGCGAAGAGCGACCCGACGATCTGCTCGGCCCGGGAACGGCGATCGCGGCGACGCTCCGGAGTACGCTCGGACCGAACGGGCTGGACAAGATGGTGATCGACCGGAGCGGAAGCGTCGTCGTGACGAACACCGGCGCGACCGTTCTCGACGGGTTGGAGATCGACGCCCCGATCGGACGCGTGATCCGGAACGCGATTCAGGCGCACGCGCGACACGTCGGCGACGGGACCACCACGACGGCCCTGCTCGTCGGCGAACTCCTCGACGCGGCCGACGGGCTCGCCGAGCGAGGGCTCCACCCGACGTCTATCGTCGACGGGTACGCCAGCGCGGTCTCACACGCCCGCGACGCCCTCGACGAGCTCAGCGTCCCGGTCGATCCGGACGACGAGCGGCTCGGCGAAGTCGCGTCGACGGCGGTCACCGGCCGCTGGGACGCGGCCGCGACCGAGCGGTTCGCCGACATCACCGTCGACGCCCTGCGCGCGGTCGACTGCGACGCCGCCCGACTCACGATTCACGCGTACGCCGGCGGCGGACTGGCCGACTCCGAGCGGGTGAACGGGATCCTCGTCGACGTCGACAGCTCGTCGACGACGATCGACGGGTTCGGGACCGACGACCGCCGGGCGCTCGCCGATCCGACGGTCGCGCTCGTCGACGCCGAAGTGACGCCACCTCCTTCCGAGGCGTCGGGGACGGTGACGGTCCGGAACCCCGACGACCTCGCGGCCGTCAGGGAGCACGAACGGGCGGCCGGCGACAGGCTGATCCGATCGGTCGCGGACCGCGACGTCGACGTGCTCGTGTGTCAGAAGTCGATCGACGACGCGGTGAAGACCGACCTCGCGCGCGCCGGCGTGCTCCCCGTCGAGCGGACCAGACGCGACGAGTTCGACGCGATCGCTCGCGCCGCAGGCGCGACCGCGGTCGCCGCGGTCGCCGACCTCGATCGGGACGCGCTCGGGACGGTCGGATCGGTTCGCCGCCGGTCGGTCGGCGGCGGCGCCGTGATCGAGTTCTCCGGACTCCCGGGCGAGTCGCACGAGTCGCTGCTCCTGCGCGGCGGGACGCCGCACGTCGCCGCGGAGACGAAGCGGATCGTCGAGGACGGTCTCGCGGTCGCGCGCCACGCCGCCAGCGGCGGCGGCGTCGTTCCGGGCGGCGGCGCCGGTATGATGGCCGTCTCTCGCGCCGTGGCTGACCGCGCATCGAGCGTCGATGACCGGTCGGCGCTCGCGCTCGAGGCGTTCGCCGACGCGGTGACCGTGGTCCCGCGAACGCTCGCGAGGAACGCGGGCGCGGATCCGATCGACGCGCTGGTCGCGCTCCGCAACCGCCGCCACGACGGGGAGACGGCGGCCGGCGTCGCGCGCTCCGGCGCGGTCCGCGACATGTTCGACGCGGGCGTAGTCGAGCCGGTCGCGGTCCCCGCGCGCTGTCTCGAGACCGCGGTCCGGACCGCGGGGCTCGTGTTGCGAATCGACGAGACGCTGGACGCGGAGCCGATCGACGGATCCGAGGTCGACGGCGACGGACGCCGCGGACACGCTCACGGCGGTGACGACGGCCACGGTCACCGAGGCGGCCACACCCACGGAAGCGGCCACACCCACGGCGGCGAACACGGAGGCGGCGGCCACGACGGGGGGTACCCGTGGGCGCTGAGCCACTGACCGGGCCGCATCACGCTCACGGACGGCCTTATAAATCCCTCCGCGATCCCGCCGCGTGAGGGAGACCGCACCCGCTAAGTGTCCCGATCCCGAAGGCCGGGTATGCAACACCGCGAACTCGGGAACTCCGGCGTCGAGGTCTCGGAGATCGGTTTCGGCGCGTGGGTCGTCGGCACCGACTGGTGGGGCGACCGGTCGGACGAACAGGCGGTCGGGATGGTCGAGGACGCGCTCGACGCGGGCGTCACCTACGTCGACACCGGCGACGTGTACGGCCACGGCGACAGCGAGGAGATCATCGGGAAAGCGATCGACAGTCGCCGCGACGAGGTAACGCTCGCGACGAAGATCGGTTACGACTTCTACAACAACCCGCAGGCCGGTCACGGGGAGCTCCCGAAGGAGCTCGACCGCGAGTACCTCGAGACCGCGTTCGAGCGCTCGCTCGACCGGCTCGACACCGATTACGTCGACCTGCTCCAGCTTCACAACGCCAACGTCGACGACGTCACGCCCGAGGTCCGGGACCTCCTCGCCGAGTGGAAGGATTCGGGACGCGTCCGCGCGCTCGGCTGGGCGCTCGGCCCCTCCATCGGTTGGCTCGCGGAGGGCGACGCCGCCGTCGAGTACGAGGAGTTCGACGCGGTCCAGACCGTCTTCAACCTCTTCGAGCAGCAGCCCGGCCGCCACTTCGTCGACGCCATCCGCGAGTCCGGCTCCGACACCTCGGTGATCGCCCGCGTTCCGCACTCCTCGGGCCTGCTCAACGAGCAGGTGACGCCGGACACGGTCCTCGAGGACGGCGACCACCGATCGCATCGACCCAAAGAGTGGTACGAGACCGGCTGGGAGAAGCTCGAAGCGATCCGCTTCCTCGAAGACCCCGACGGCGTCGAGGGGACCCGAACGATGGCGCAGGCCGCGATCCGCTGGCTGCTCGCGCACGACGAGGTCGCCTCCGTGACGCCGACGTTCCGCGACGGCGACGACATCGCCGAGTGGAGCGCGGCGAGCGACGTACCGTCCCTCTCTGACGCGGAGTACGACCGCGTCCAGGAGCTGTACGCGCGTAACTTCGACATCGACCGCGACGACGGGATGGACGCGCTCCGGACCTCCGTCGACGGCGAGGACATCGAGGCCGCCGGCCTCGACAAGCGCGCCGCGTCGTACTGAACGACCGACCCCCCCCCGTTTCCCGTCGAGACCGCCGGACTGCGAACCCTCTGTGGCAGCACTGTCCACTTTCACCGTACTCTGTCACACGTTACCATAGCTCGCCGGTTTCACCCGGCTCGTCGGCGTCACCACAGCCCGACCCACGCACGACTGCCGTCGGTGCCGCGATGCTCGGGGACGGGGAGCGCCGCCGCTCGCGGTCTCAGAAGTGGTGGCTCGGTGGAAAACCCTCGTCACAAGGGGCTCAGTGGGGGTAACACGTCGTCATGGCCACCGTCTGCAGCGTGGCAGTCGTCGGGTATAAACCTCCCGCGATGGACCGGCGTGGCTCGGATCGGCTCGGTCCACGGGACGGCGGCTCAAAGCCGGGGTTCAAAGCGGCGCGACGACCTCGTCCGCGAACGTCTCCATCGCCGCCTCCGGATCGTCGCCGCGCAGGCCGACGACGACGTGATCGACCCCGAACTCGTCGAGCCGCCGGAAGTAGTCGCGGAACCACTCGACGCCGGCGCGGTAGCCGAGGTGGAGGTGTTCGGGCTCTGCGGTCGGGTCGTCGTCGAACTCGACGCCGACGGCGATGGCGAACGGCTTCGCGCCGGCCAGCTCGCGCCACTCCGCGACGTAGCTCCGGAGCGTCTCGTCCGGGAGGTGATAGAACAGCCAGCCGTCGCCGTGGTCGGCGATCCACTCGGTCGACTGCCGCGCGTTGCCCGTCGGCAACACCGGGAGCGTCTCCGTCGTCGGCTTCGGGAGCACGTCGAGGTCGCCGTCGAGCTCGCCCCACTCGCCGTCGATCTCGGGGAACTCCTCCCGCCAGCACGCGCGCATCGCCGCGATCCGGTCGCGGACCATCTCCCCCCGTCGCTCGGGGTCGACGCCGAACGCCGGGTACTCGGGGTCGCGGTCGCCGGAGGCGACTCCCAACACGACCCGTCCGTCGGAGAGTCGGTCGACGGTCGCGGCGGATTTCGCGAGGTGGATCGGGTGCCGGAGCGGGAGGACGACGCTCGACGTGCCGAGCGCGATCTCGTCGGTGTGAGCGGCGGCGTGCGAGAGCAGCGCCCACGGGTCGAACGCCCCGCCGGCGTCGCCGAACTTCGGCCAGTAGGTCGGCACGTCCCGCGCCCACAGCCCGTCGAAGCCGAGACCCTCGGCGCGCTCCGCGAGCCGGACCTCTTCGGCGGGGTCCGGCGTGCCGCGCCGCTCGCCAGTCAGTGGAAATCCGAGTCCGAACGTGAGTTCGGAGCGGCCGAACAGCCGCCGGAAGCCGGCGTTGGCGTGGTCGGGACGCTCCCGCGCGTCGGGGTCGGTCATTGCCCCGTTTCCTCGCCGGAGCCGTATCGGTGTTCTGCTCGGCGCGTCGCTCGTCGTCGCGCTCGCGCGGCGATCGACGCGCCGCCGAACGCCGCCCCTGCGAGCCCCCCGCGAACAGCCAGCTTCCACCCATGACGTTCGCCACGCAGGGGGTGACAGATGAAAGCGCGGGACTCAGTCGCCGCCGGCGATCCGGCTCGCGACCCGGTCGCGGTCGGTCCGGATCCGTCCGGCGATCTCCGCGATCTGGGCTAACACGGGGTAGCGCGGCCCTTCGGTCGGCCCGTACAGGTACTCGTGGAACGACCGGCGGTCCGCCTCTTCGCCCGGGGGGGCAACGTCCATCGGCGGGTCGTCGAGCGTGCGCTGACGCTCACCGGCGATCTCGTCGCAGTCGTCTTCGAGCCCGTCGAGACGCCGCCAGATGTCGATCGCGGCGTCTGTCCCGTCCCCCCTCACGCCGTCAAGGTGTTCGAGGAGCCGGCGTCGGCGCCGGTCCACGAGGGTCAGATCGGTCTCGTACCCGGACAGCGCGTCGATCTCCGTGTCGATCGCGTCCGCCAGCGACGAGCGGGCGTCGGCCGCTTGCCGGCTCCGTCGCACCAGCGCCGACTGCGCCCCGGTCGAGAGGGTCCCGTTGGAGGCCAGCGCGGCGGCCGTATCCGGCCCCAGTTCGGCGGCGAGGCTCTCGGGGATCGTCTCGTCGTACTCCTCCCTGTAGTGGGGGAGCGACATCACCGTGTCGCGGTACGCCGCGAGCACGCGCCGGAGCCTGACGTCGTCGACCCCGTTCCCGCCGTCGACCGCGGAGACCGTGCGGACCGCGGCCGCCGGTCCGTCGAGCGACGGCGCGGTCGACGAGGCGGGCGCGGGGTCAAGCCCGGAGACGCGGTCGGCGAACTCCTCGAAAGCGTCTTGTTCGTCACGGACCCGCCGTTGTTCGTCGCGGCAGCTCGCCTTGGCATCGCGGATGTACGCCAGCGCGACGAACGCGACGACGCCCGCGAAGACCAGTGCCGTGACGGCGCCGGGCTCGCTCGCGATCGCGGCGAGATCACAGGAGAGGCTGGTACACTCCATCGCCGCCGGATCCGCGCTCTGGATCCGAAAGATCCCCGCTGCCCCCTGTCTCACGCTCATTGTATGGAGCTAACACGGCACACGTACAAAGCGCTTGTGGCGGATCTCGGGACCTGACACGAAGGTTTCCGGAATCGGGGGATGGCGGGACGTCGGGTGCGGTCCGAGGCCCGAGATCCCGGGACGGAACGGGGTTCCGACTACTCGACGACGCCGTCGTCGGTGACCACGGTGTCGATCATGCCGATCGGGGTCGCGTCGTAGCTCGGGTTCTCGATCGTCACGTCTTCGACGGGTTCGCGCATCACCTCGACGGCGTCGCGGAACTCGTTCTCGAAGCGGAACTCCTCGATCTGCTTCGCGCCCGAGCCGACCGCGGTCACCGGCACGCCCAGTTCGCGGGCGGTGACGACGAGCGGGAACGTCCCGACGCGGTTGTAGTACGTGCCGCCGGTCATGCACGTGATCCCGAGGAGGACGCGGTCGCAGTCGCGGAGGGCGTACCCCATCGCGCTGTCGACCACCATCCGGGTGTCGACCCGCGAGATGCCGGCGAGCACGCGGGCCGTCTTTCGACCGAGGGTGCGCGGGCGCGCCTCGGTGACGTACACCGTCAAGTGGGCGCCGTCGCGGGCCGCGTTCTCGATCGACTCCAGCACCGTCGTCGAGTAGTCGTGGACCAGCAGGGTGTCGCCGTCCTCGATGCGCTCGGCCGCGTTGGCGGCGGCCTCCCCCTTCGCCGTCTCGATGTCGTCGACGACGCGGGCGATGGTCTCTTCGAGCCGCTGTTTGCCGTGCTCGACGCTCGTCGCCTCGCCGACGATGGAGCGCTCGACATCGCGCATCGCGTTGTGGAGCGCGGCGTGGGAGGGGTTCGACCGCCGCAACACTCCGGCGTTGTGTTCGAGGTCGCGCTCGAACTCGTCGACTGTCACGTACTCACGGTCGAGCAGCTCCGCGAGCGACCGCGTCGCCTTCACGGCCACCGCCGACGTGCTGTGGGTCCGCATCGCCCGGATCTCGGCGACCGTCTCGTCGATCATACCCGTAGAGTCGTCGCCCCAATTCAAAGGGGTTCCGGGGTCCCGCCGGAGCGTTGGAATGATGGCGAAATCGACCGAAGAACGCCGTGGCACACTCATCTGCGGTGGCGTGCGCCCGTAAGCGGCGAAGGGTGCGAGTAGGGAGAGACCGAAGGTCCCTCTGCCAGCTGGCGGCGAAGCCGCCGGCGAGTGCGCGTGCGAGCTCGCCGGCGCGCAGCGCCGGTGATGGGGCTGTGGAGGTGTCTATCGGCGTTTCCCTGTCACGATTTATAAGCCGATGAGATCGAAGGCGACTCGACGAACTAGGGCGTCGACGACGCGGCCAAGCGGAACCGGAAGACACGCGACCGAAAAAGCCGACTACCGCTTCCTCAGGCGTACTTCGCGACGACGTTGAGCACGTCGTCGAGCTCGTCGCCGTCGAGCGAGTAGCGCTCCTGGGCGAACACCGAGCGCAGCTCGGTGCGGTCCTCGGGCAGGAGGTCCGCGATCTTCACCGCGGTCGGCAGGTCGATCTGGTCGAGCTCGGTCAGCTCCTCGACCAGCTCCCGGGACTCCTCGGCGTCGAGGTGGGCGAAGCGGTTGACGTGCTCGATCGCGCGGGCGAGTTCGTAGCGCAGGTCGCGGTCCTCGTCGTCCGCGCGCTCCGCTTCGATCTCCACGAGGATCTCCTTCGCTTCGGAGGTGGTGACGTACTCCTCGTCGAGCTTCTCTTTAAATATCGTCATCTCGGTTCAGTTCTGCTGTGCGCTCATGTGGGCGGCGGTGACGATGAGCGTCTTCGTCTTGCCGCCGTCCGGGATCTCGACTTTGAACGCGGCGCCCTGCTTGCCCACCACTGTACCGGTGCGGCCGTCGAAGCGCGGGTGGAAGCGACCCTTCTGGACGCTCGGGTCGATCTTGAGGTGGACCTGCGACCCCTCGTCGAACTCCTGGATCGCTCGCTGCGGCGGCGACGTGCCGCGGTCGCGGGGTTTGTTCGAGAGCTTGTCGCGGGTCGCCTTCTGGGGCCCATTGGAACTCGGCATGGTCTTGGGCGTTCTTCCGCTGCCGCGGTTATAAATGGTGCGTTACGGCCCTCGAACGGGAGCCGGTACCACGATCGTTCGCGAGTCGACGCCGCGCGGGGACCCGTCCACACCGCATGGCGTTCCGGACGCGATCGGCGGCCGAGACAACCCCACGTGAATCCCCCTTCCGAAAGGGCTAATCCCCTGACTGCCCACCGTGTTCGTAATGAGTCACCAGCTGCCGGACGTCCAGGCGTCGGCGCCCGACGTCTCAGTCGGGCTCTCGCAGGTCGGCGTCACCGGCGTCGAGAAGCTCGTCAAGATCGCTCGGGGCGACAAGCGTCCCATCGTCCTCATGGCGGAGTTCGAGGTGTTCGTCGACCTCCCGAGCGGCCGCAAGGGGATCGATATGTCGCGGAACCTCGCGACGATCGACGAGATCTTAGAGGAGATCACCCGCGAGGAGGCGTACCGCGTCGAGGAGGTCTGCGGCGACGCCGCGGAGCGACTCCTCGAGAAGCACGACTACACCACCACCGCCGAGGTGTCGATGTCGGCGGAGCTCGTCACCCGCGAGGACACGCCCGCGTCCGGGATCGAGACGCAGAGCACGGCGACGATCGTCGCCGGCGCCATCGCGACCGAGGAGGGGACCCGCGAGGAGATCGGCGCCGAAGTCACCGGCATGACGGTCTGCCCCTGCTCGCAGGGGATGAGCGAGTCCCGCGCCCGCGACAAGCTCGCCGAGCTCGGCGTCGACGAGGAGACGACCGAGGAGTTCTTAGACGCCGTCCCGCAGCCGGGGCACTCACAGCGCGGCCACGCCACGCTCACCGTCACCACCGACGGACACCCCGAGATCGACCTCCGGGACGTGATCGACGTCGCCCGCGACTCGATGAGCGCCCGGATCTACAACATGGCGAAGCGGCCGGACGAGGACCACATGACCTACGAGGCCCACGCCGACGCGAAGTTCGTCGAGGACTGCGTCCGCGCGCTCGCCGAGGGCACCGTCGACGAGTTCGACCACCTCTCCGACGACGCCGTGATCCACATGAAACAGTCGAACGACGAGTCGATCCACCAGCACAACGCCCACGCCGAGCGAGAGGTCACGATGGGCGACCTGCGGGACGAGCTGGACGCGACGTAAGCGCGCTCAACTCACGCCCGCTGAACGGTTCCCCTCATCCGAACGTCAGCGGCTCCGCCTCCCCCCACTGCGGCTCGAACTGGTCTTTCACGCTCGCCGCGAACTCCGCGTCCTTCACGTCGATCATGGCGAACGGCTCGTCGCCGGAGAGCGGGTGCGGCACCTCGATACACACCTCGATCCCGTCGAAGACGGAGAAGGTCCCGTCGACGCCGGGGGCCGTGCGTACCTCGAACCCCTCCATGTCCGAGAGGTCGGCGGTGTACCGCCGACCGACGCTTCGCGGTAGCACGTCCACCGTCTCCGGCGACAGCAACACGCGGATCTCCACGCCCCGGTCTAACGCCGACTCCAGCTCGTCGGTCACCCGCTCGCCGATCGTCCCGAGGTCGAAGCCGGTCGCGGGCGCGCCGGCGACGACGACCATCCGGCGCTCGGCGGCCGCGATCCGCTCTAAGAGGAGGTCGGTCGCATCTTCCGCGCCGACGGCCGCGGTCCAGAACTGCCCGTCGACCGGCTCGCCCGCGTCGAGCTCCGTCGAGAGGTCGTCGACGACCTCCTCGTACTGTTCCGCCTGCGTCTCCAGCTCTTGCTTCTTCTCCTCTAAGAGCCGGTCGAGTGCGGCGTCCGGTTCCACCGCCGCGTACTTCTTCGGGCGGCTGGCCGCCTGACTCCGGACCAGGTTGTGCTGTTCCAGGCTGTTGAGCACGTCGTAGACCCGCCCCATCGGGACCTCGCTGGCCCGCGAGAGATCCTTCGCCGTCGTCGGCCCGGTGCGCAGAAGCGCGCGGTACGCGCGGGCCTCGTACTCGGAGAGTCCCAGATCGCGAAGAGATGCCATACCGTCCGATCCGTCGGGATCCGTATAAACACGTCGCCGGTTTACACGGGATGGTGGTGGTCGTCACTCGGGCTCGTCCGGTCGGATTTGACACGGATACCGATCCGAAATGCTCCGGCTAGAGAGCCACGGCGCGGCCGGATCGCTACTCGACCGTTTCGGCGACCTCTGTCATCAACTCGTCCGGTGTTTCCGCCGGCTCGGACGCGGCGTCTCCCGCGATCACGACCGCCGACCCCGCCGGGACCGACCGCGGGGCGGGCGCGTCCTCTCGGTGCGCGTTCGGGACGACGACCTTCTCGTGGTCGGCGACCCGCCACGCGGCGCGGTGGAGGTCGCTTCCGGGCTCGTCGCCGACCGCGACGACGGTGGTGCCGCGGAGGAGCCGCCCCGCGAGGCTGCCGTACCCGGCGACCTGCACGCTCAGCCGCTCGGTCGCGCCGGCGAACGCCTCGGCCGTCTCGCGTGCGACCGTCTCGTAGCGCTCCTCGCCCGTCAGCGCCGACAGATCGAGCAGGGCGGTCGCCATCTCCACGTTGCCGTCGAGCGGGCGGAACGGGCGGTCGAGCAGCCCCGCGCCCGACCGCGGCCCGTCGACGAAGGAGCCGTCGACGCGGAGCCGATCTATCGCTCGGTCCGCGACCGCACGGGCGATAGGGGCGCCCGCGCCGAGCACGCCGGCGGCGCGCGTGTACGCGCTCACGACGCGGGCGGCGTCGGCGAGCAGGTCCGTCTCGCCGACCTCGTCGCTCCCGCGGTAGTGGGTCACCGCTCCGGAGTCGGCGTCGATCAGGTCGCGCCCGAGCCCGTCGAGGATCCGCTCGGCGTACTCGCGAGCGCGCTCGTCGTCGGTGTAGGCGGCGATCGCGAGCAGCGCGTCGGCCGCGAGCGCGTTCCCGCCCGCGAAGACGGTCAGGTCTCGGCGGGGTGAGTCCAGATCCTCGCGGTCCGCGGCGGAGGCCGCGTAGTAGGCGCGCCCGAGCCCCGGGCCGACGCTCCCGCCGACGCCGTAGCCGGTCCAGAGGTCGTCGGTGAGGAATTTCATCGCGTCGGTCGCCGGCGCGAGGTACGCCTCGTCGCCGGTGTAGAGATAGGCGTTCGCGAACGCTCGGGTGACGGCCGCGTTCGTGTCGATCGGCTTCTCGTAGGCCACGTCGCCCCAGTCTGACGTCCCCGCGAACCGGAAGAAGCCGCCGGCCACGTCGTCGGCGAGGTGGTCGCGCACCGCGTCGAGCGTCCGGAGGGCGCGGTCGCGGTCGCGCTTCAGCGCGAACTCGACGGTTCGGGGAAGCGGGAACTTCGCGTCCGACCCCCAGCCGGCGTACTCCTCGTCGTACTTCGCCTCGATCTGGCCGGCGAGGTGGCTCTCGATCGCGTCCGTCACCTCCCCGCTCGGCGGGAGATCGGCGTCGAGCGCGCGGGGGATCCGACCCGCGTCTCGCCCCTTGTCGGCCCACATCTGCCGGACCGATTCGAGCACCTGCCGCATCCCGTCCACGTCGAGGTAGCCCGCGCCGGTGAGCAGTTCTCCCTCGGGCGTGAGGAAGGCTGTCGTCGGGAACCCGCCCATGTTGTACCGCTCGCGCACCCGCGGGTGGCGGTCCACGTCGACGCGGACCGGGACGAACCCCTCGTTGACGTTGGCGGCGATCCGCGGCTCCGCGTAGGTGATCGCGTCCATCTCGTGACAGCCCTCACACCACGTGGCGGAGAGCGAAAGCAGGACCGGGCGGTCCCGCTCGTCGGCCTCGGCGAAGGCCTCGGCGCTCCAGTCGCGCCACTCGACGTGCGTCTCGTCGGTCATACCGACAGTCGGAGCGGGCGGTGGGTAAGCGCTTCGAGAGCGGTAAGCGGTGGCTACTCGTTCGAGGAAGGAGGTAGAGGAGGGGGAGGAGGGCGATCTCGGAGGGCGACTGTCGGTCGTCGGTGGCGATGCGATTCGGCGGGCGCGGCGGCCTCAGCGCTTGTAGTCGTGGCCGAGCGCGAGCGCGAGCGCGTTCGCGAACAGCAGGCCGACGAACAGCACCCCGGTGCCGCCGTCGAGCCCCATGTAGAGGAGCACGGGGTACGTGGCGGGGATGGCGATCGCCGCCCAGAAGGCGGCGGCCTTCATCGTGCCGGTCATCAGTCCGGCCACCTGTTGGCCGGAGGCGAGGCGCGTGGGAGCGGGGATGGACATGGACACCTCTCTCTACGACGGGTGACCCCATATACCCCGCAGAGGGTTCGGACGATTTCATCACGTTTCTCGCGTCTCGGCGACGTTTCAAAACGCCCGCAGAATCGGTCTAACTCTTTATCGACGCTTCTCACCCTTTTACGGCGGACCGACGACGATCGTCGATACGGCGGTTCGATCGGCGGCGAGGCCGGCATAACACAGAGAGGCGTTTGCGCCTACGGGAAGCCCTTATGTGGGGGCGTCGTAGCGACGCCCGTCATGACCGAACTCACGCGTCGAACGGCGATATACGGCATCGGGACGGGAGGCGTCGCCGCACTCGCCGGCTGTACCGACGGGGGCGATCCCGGCGCGGGGAGCGGCGGAGACGGGGACGACGGGAGCGACGGCGGAACCGGTGACGGCGAGGACGGCGGCGACGGCGCCACCGACACGGCGGTCCAGCAGGCCGGCGGCGCGTTCTCCGGTCCCGCGTGGGACCGCGAGTCGCGCCGCGGCTTCTGTGTGCTGTTCACCGAAGAGGGCGAGACCCGGTGGCTGTTCGACGACGCCCCCGCGGAGGTGAGGGAGTTCGTCGAGGCGACCGACTTCTCGTCGTCCGTACTCGCGTACGTCGAGTCGGTCGGACCGACCACCTGTCACAGCCGGATCGCGTTCGACGACGTCGGCGTCGAGGGCGGTACGCTCGTCGCGAGCGCGACCGTCGAGAACACCGCCGCGGACGACGAGGCCTGCGGCGAGGCGATCACCTTTTCCGGCGCGCTGCTCCGGGTCACCGCCGACCCGCTGCCGGACGCGCTCCGGCTGTCGGTGACGAACGGCTGGGGCGAGACCGCGGAGCTGACCGGTGAAGACGGGCTCCTCGACCTCGACGCGCTGCCCGGCGGCGTCCGCCCCGACGGTGATCCCCCGAACGTCCCCGCTTCGTTCGACTGCGAGACGGAAGAGTTCGAGCGGCATCCCCAGGTCTACGAGAGCGGGGTCAACTGGGGCGGCGGAGGAGGCGCCGGCAGCGACGCGGGCGGCGACGGACCGCTCGCGCTCCGAGCCGTGATCCCCGGGGACGACGACGCCGGGTCGGAGGAGCTCGCGATCGCCCGCGGAACCCGCTTCAGGATCGAGCTGACGAACGTCTCGGGCCGCGAGGTCTACATCGGCAATCAGGGGAAGTACAATCTCGAACTGCGCACGGAGTCGGGGTGGACCGAGATCCGCGGGGCCGACGGCGACGCCACGTTCGGATACACCGACGAGGCGCTCGCCGTCCGACCGGGCGAGACGCTCGACTGGGAGTTCGAGATGACCGAGGCGGGGCTCGTCGAGAACGGCCCGCACGCTGACGCGCTCCGCGTCTGTCCCGACCTCGTACCCGGACGCTACCGGTTCGTCTTCTGGGGCGCCGCCGACCTCGCGGTGGCGTTCGACTACGTCGGATAGGCGTCGGGCCCGGCGCCGCCGGACGCTCGCGCCAGGCGCCCGACGCGCTCACACCCGGATCTCGATCAGCAGGTCCGACTCGGGCGACTCGCCCATCACCGAGCGGACGCGCTCCCACGACAGCTCCGCGCGGGCGGTCACCGTCTCGGCGGCGATCGCGCCGCAGGCGTTGCCGACGAGCAGCGGCACCTGGTAGTCGCGCGGGTCGTGCGAGAACCCGCCGCCGGTGATATCGGGATCGCGGAGGGCGGCGCCGAGGAAGCCGGCCGCGAACGCGTCGCCGGCGCCGACGGTGTCGACCGCGTCGACGTCGAACCCCGGATGCGACACGTCGCCGTGGGGGGTCCGGACCGTCGCGCCCTCCTCGCCGAGCTTGATCGCGACGACGCGGTCGTCGGGCTCCCACGGGTCGATGTCGGTCGAGTCGGCGAGCGCGTCGGCCTCCGGAGCGTTGAGGAAGAGCAGGTCCGTGGCGTGGAGCGCGGCCTCGAACTCGCGGTCGCCGACGCGGCGCCCCGGATCGAAGCTCCGGGTCGTTCCGGCCTCGGCCGCGGCGGTCGCGAGCGCGGCCGCGGTCCCCGGCTGCTGGCCCGTGAGGTGGAGGTGGTCGGCCGCCGAAAGCGTGTCGCGGTCGAGCTCGGCCGCGGTGAACGACTCGTTGGCGCCGTCGTTGGCCAGCATGAGGAGCTCTCCGCTCCCATCAACGATCGCGTACTTCACCGAGGTCGGCTCGTCCGCGGCGACGAGCACCTGTCCGGGATCGACGCCGGCGCTCGCCAGTTCGCGGAGCGCCAGCGCGCCCGACTCGTCGCCGCCGACGCTCCCGTAGACGACCGACTGGCCGCCGAGGCCGACGAGCCCGACCGCGACGTTCGCGGCGCTGCCGCCGCCGGACTGTTCGAGCAGGTCGATCCGGGTCTCCCCGTCCGGCTCCGGAAGCCGGTCGACGTGGATCGTCACGTCCCAGTTGATGTGGCCCGCCGAGACCACTTTCGGAACGCGGTCGGCGGCGTCCGGCTCGAGGTCGGGATCGCCGTCTCCCTCGTCGGCCTCCCACTCGGAGACCTCCTCGTCCCACTCCGCGATCTCCTCCTCCCAGTCGTCGGTCCCGTCGCGTCCCGGGCCGTCCCCGCTCATGGTTCGGCCCACGGCTCCGCGGCGCCCTCGCCGAACAGCTCCCGCATCAGCGTCACGATGCTCTCTGGCGGGAACTGCCCCTGTTCGGTGACGATCGCGTCCATGTACCGCGGCGGCGTCACGTCGAACGCCGGGTTCCGAACGTCGATCTCGCCGATTTCATCGCGAGTCTCGGGCCCGACCACCTCGTTCTCGTCCCGCATCTCGATCTCGACGGTGTGGCCCGTCAGCGTCTCCGGGTGGAGCTTGATCGTCTGGGCGGCGGTCATGATCGGGACGCCGCGCTCGCGGGCGTTGACCGCGAGCCCCGACGTACCGATCTTGTTGATGACACCGCCGTCCGCGGCGATCGAGTCGGCGCCGACGACGACGTGGTCGACCTCGTCGAGGTACCGGCGCGCCGCCGAGTCGACGATCAGGGTGACGGGGACGCCGGCGTCGCGGAGCTGTTCGGCGGTGATGTGGCCCTGCTGGCGCGGGCGCGTCTCCTTGACGACCGCCGAGATCGACTTCCCCTGCTCGACGGCCGCCTCGATGCAGGCGAGCGCGTCGGTGGAGTGGCAGTGGGTCATCACCGTGTCGCCGTCGGCGAGGCGGTTCGCGCCGACCCGCCCGAGGTCCTCCTGCGCGCGGTCGAGCTGGCGGACGAACGCGTCGCTCGCGTCGACGACGCTGCGGCGCAGGTCGCCGACCGTCTCGCCCTCCATCCGCTGGAGGACGTAGCGGAGGGCGTTCGGCAGCGACACGGCGGTCGGACGGGTCTCGCGGAGGGTCCGCGCCGCGGCGCGCATCGACGCCCGGAAGGCGGCGGGATCGCTCGCGGTCTCGCCGCCCGCGGTCGCCGCCTCCGCCTGCTCGGCGAGCGCCTCCGCGGCCGCGGACGCGATGGTCGCCGCGCCTCGGATCTCCATCGTCGCGATCGATTCGGCGGTCTCCCGGACCGGGGCCGCCGGCTCCGTGTCGGTCATACCGATCCAGTAGCCGCCTCGGTATTTATAAAACCGGGCGAGAAGTTATCTGACTACGAGCCGTCGCCGTCCGGCTGCTGGCCGTAGCTCTCGAACCGCTCCTCGACGGTCGCCATCTGCTCGTCGGAGAGGACGTGCGGCTCGTCGACCGCCGACGCCCGGAGGTAGAGCCGGCAGAGGTCCTCGACGTGGTGGGTGTTCTCGACCGCCGTCTCGACGTCGGGACCGGTGACGACGAGCCCGTGGTTCGCGAGGATCGCGGCGTCGGACTCGGCCTCGGCCATCGCGGCCACCACGTTCGCGGCCAGCTCCTCGGTGCCGTACGGCGCGTAGTCGGCCAGCGGGACCTCCCGCCCCACGGCGGCGATCATGTAGTGAACGGGGGGGAGCTTCCGGTGGAGCGTCGCCATCGTCGTCGCCCACGGCGAGTGGGTGTGGACGATCGCGCCCGGCCGGTCGTGCTTATAAATGCCCGTGTGCATCGGCACCTCGCTCGACGGTGCCATCCGACCCGCCAGCCGCTCGCCCTCCAGCGAGACCACCGGCACGTCGGCCGCGTCGAAGGAGTCGTACGGGACGCCGGTGGGCGTCACCGCGACCGCGTCGCCGTCGCGGACGCTCAGGTTCCCGGTCCGGCCGGGCGTCAGGTCCGCGAGCGCCGGCGCGTACTCCACGACGGCCTCGCGGGCGTCGCGCAGGAGGTCGGGGTCGGCGTTGTCGTCGGCGCCGGAATCGTCTCTCTCCCGGCTCATGCCGCCACCTCCGTCAGATCGGCGAACGCGTCGAGCCGGTGGTCCGGGCGCCGGTCGCCGTCGAGCTCGTCGACGGCGGGCGTCTCGCCGTCGGCGACGAACAGCGCCGTGTCCATCCCGACCGCGTTCGCGCCGGCCACGTCGGCGCCGACGTTGTCGCCGACCATGAGCGCCTCGCTCGGTCGGCGGTCGAACGCCGCGAGCGCGGTCGTGAAGGGGATCGCGCTCGGCTTCTCGCGGCCGACCTCCTCGGAGGTGACGAGTCGGTCGATCCGGTCGTCGATCGAGAGCCGCGAGAGCTTCCGCAGCTGAACGCGGGTAGTGAGGTTGGTCACGACGGCGATCTCCGTCCCCGCCTCGGTGAGGGCGTCGAAGACGCGCTCGACCCCGTCGCAGAGCTCCATCTCGCTCGCGTACCCCTCCCAGTACGCGTCGCCGAGCGCCAGCGCGTCGGCGGCGTCGTGCTCGCCGGCGTGGAGTCGCAGCGCGCGCTTGAAGTAGATGTGTCGGTCGTGAGAGGCGGCGGTCTCGCGGGTCTCGCGTTTCGCCTCCCGCCGCGCGGTCGCGTACAGCTCGTCGAACGTCTCGCGGTGCATCTCGTACCCGCGCTCGCGAAACGTCTCGAGGGCGGCCCGCTTGCCCGCCTCGTTGCAGGGGGCGTACGGGTACAGGGTGTTGTCGAGGTCGAAGAACACCGCCTCGTAGCTCATGGACTCCCTCGGTCGGGCTGCGACTTAAGAGTGATTCGACGGCCGCGACGCGGCGTGCCTCTCGACGGTCCCGTCCCTTATCAACGATACCGCGGCCACCGCGCCCGTGACGTGAGCGACGCCCGCGGCGGCCGAGGCGGGAGCCCGGCGCACCGTCGCGGGGACGCGATCGCGCCGGCTGTTCGCCACCTCACAGCTGCGAATAGCTGTGACGACGCGCTTACTGCTCGTTCATCGCCTCGCTGGCGATGTTGCGGCCGCGGGAGTTCAGCGCCACCTCGCGGCGCACCCGCACCTCCTCGACCACTTCGAGGTCGACGAGCCGCTCGAACGTCTCCTCGACCGCGTCGACGTCCATCCCGAGGAACGACGGGATCTCGAACGGCGAGACGCCGGAGTACAGCGCCATCAACACCTCCCGGTCGCGGCTGGAGAGGTCGACGTTCGTCGACGAGCGCTCCTCGCCCTTCCGGAGCCACGCCTCGACGAACCGCATCCGGCTGGGGTCGCCGGCGATGTGTGTCTCGATGCTGGTGCCCTCGTCGTCGGTGTGCGACACCTCGATCACGGGCTTCTTCTCGCCGTTGACGGTGCGTTTCGCGGCGTCGAGACCGCTGATGTCGTCGAGGTCGAACTGTATGAACGCGCCGCTCTCCAGGGCCGCGTTGAGCCCGTTCTCGTCGATCTTCACCCGCGCCTGTTCCCACTCGGTCTCCTGAACGACGCCGCCCTCGATCGCGGGGTGTTTCGCGGTCACCGTTCGCTGGTCGAGCAGCGCCCGGTACACGTCGCGCTCGAACGACTCGTGGTCCGAGGCGGTGACGAGCAACACCCGATCGCCGAGGTCGAAGCTGACGTAGTTGGAGACCCGCGCGACCGACTGGTTTGCGTCGTGGCGCCCGCCGAGCCCCTCGAGATCCGAGAGCGCGACCGTGCGCTTCCCGTCGTTGCCGGCCAATATCAGCCGGCGGTTCGAGAGGAGCACGCGCCCCGGCGTCCACGAGACGTCGCTCACCTTCCGCCCGTCGCGGACGGCGACCGCGAACCGCGCCTGGGTGTCGGCGACCTTGTACTCGCCGCTCCCGCCCGACATTTACCGACCCCCCGCCCGGAGCTTCGAGACCGCCGAGAACACCCGCTTCCGGACCGCGGGGCTCTCGTCGTCGGTGAACTCTTCGAGCCGGTTGAGCGTCTCCTGACCGCCGACCTGCCCGAGCACGAACACCGCCTTCGCGCGGGCGTCCTCGGGGTGTTCGGTACCGAGCCGGTCGAGGAGCCGATCCTCGACGATCGGCCCGCCGAGGCTCTTGAGGCTGGTGGCCGCGAACTGCGCGGTCTGCGCGTCCTCGTCGGCGAGCGCCTCGGCGAGCGCCTCGACCGCGACCGCCGACTCCGGCTCCGCGACGCGGCCGAGGATCCACGCCGCGTTCCGTCGCTGACGGCTCTGCTGGCCGTCGGTGAGGATCTCGACGAGCGGCTCGACGACGGTCGCGTCGTCGGCCTGTTTCAGCTCGGAGACGACCCGATCGCGGACGGCGTGGCTCTGTTGGGTCGGCACGTTCGAGAGCAGTTCGATGACCGAGTACACCGCGGCGTTGCGCACCACCGCGCTCTCGTCGCCGAGCGCGCGCGCCAGCGGCTCGACCGGCTCCGGGTTGTTCGCCTTCCCGAGCGCGCCGGCGGCGATGCGCCGGAGCGACTCGTCGGAGTCGTCGAGCAGGTCGAGCAGCGGCGCGAGCGCCCGATCGGTGCCGATGTTGCCGAGCGCGTTCGCGGCGGCCCGTCGGACCCGCGGCTCGTCGTCGAGCCGCTCCGTCAGCCCGGGGACCGCACGCGGGTCGGCGAAGGTCCCGCAGGCCTGACACGCCCGGAGCCTGACGCGGGGGTCCTCGTCGTCGAGCGCCTCGACGAGGTGTTGGAGGCCGCTGCCGTCGTCGAGCCGACCGAGCGCGTTGGCGGCGGCCATCCGAAGCTCGGGCCGATCGGCCTGCAGCGCGCGGGCGAACTTCCGGGCGGTGACCCACTCCGCCTCGGAGCCCTTGGTGCCGGTGAGCTCCGAGAGGAGCTGTTCGAGCGCTGCCTCGCCGATCTCGTCGAGCGCGTCGACCGCGGCCCCGCGGACCTGCGCGTCCCCGTCGCCCGTCGCGGCGCGCAGGAGCACGTCGATGGACGGCTGGTCGTCGCGATCTGCGACCTCGCCGAGGAACTCGGACGCCCGCTTCCGGACCGCGGCGCTGTCGCTGCCCATGGCGTCTCTGAGCCGCTCGGCGTTTCCGTCTCGTGCGTGCTGGTACAGCGACATCAGTCCCTCCGGAACACCCGTCGGCGCTTGTCGATCGATTCGTACCTGTCCGAGCGGTCCGGGGGGACGCTCTCGGTCATCCCGAGCACGAGCACGCCGTCGTCCGCGAGCGACGCCTCCAGCGTGTCGAACAGCGCCCCCTTGTGGTCCACGTCGATGTAGATCAGCAGGTTGCGGCACAACACCACGTCGAAGGGGTCGCGCGCGCCGTCGCGGATCAGGTCGTGCGTCTCGAAGTCGACGAGCCGCTTTACCGCCGAGCGCACCCGGAATGCGTCTTCGTCGCGCTCGACGTAGCGGTCGGGATCCGAGAGCGGTTCGAGCTCCGCCGCGATGTCGGTCGTGCGGGTGGTGTGGTAGACGCCCTCTCGGGCGTTGTCGAGCGCCTCCTCGCTGATGTCCGAGCCGAGCACCTCGACGCGCGACTCGTCGATCTCGGGGTCGTCGCAGGCCAACATCGCGACCGAGTACGGTTCCCGGCCGTCGGCGGAGGGAGCCGACCAGACGCGGACCCGGCGCTGCTCGCTCGTCCGCTCGCGGAGCACGCCGCGGAGCACGTCCCACATCTCCGGGTTGCGGAAGAACTCCGTCACGTTGATCGTGAGCGCGTCCATCAGCGCCTCGCGCTCGCCGTCGTCCTCCCGGAGCAGCCGCTCGTACTCGGCGTGCGACTCGGTGTCGCGCCGGCGCATCCGGGCGGTGATCCGGCGGTCGAGGTACGACTCGTTGTAGTAGCCGGGCTCGAACGGCACCGTGTCGTTGATCTGTCGGAGCACGCCCTCGAACTCCGTCTCGCTCTCGCCGCTCATAGGCTCACCACGTCGAGGACGGCCACGACGTCGCCGTCGCCGAGGACCGCCGTCCCGCTGAGGCCCGGCGTCCCCGACAGCGGCCCGTCGAGGGGTTTCACGACCACTTCCTCCTGATCGAGCACGGCGTCGCAGTGGAGCGCGACCTGTCGAGTCTCCTCGCGGATCCGCACGAGCATCCCCTCGTCCGTCACGCCGCCGTCGGTCGTCGCGGGGGCGGTCTCGCCTCCGGTGGTGTCGGTTTCCGTGGAGTCGCCGACTCCCGACCCGGCCGCCGCAGCGCCGCTGTCTGCGAGGCGCTCCTGCAGCCGGATCACGGGGTACAGGTCGTCCTCGTGGCGGACGATCTCGTCGCCGTGGACCTCCTCCACGTCGTCCGCGCGGGCGACCTCGGCGATCGACTTGATCGGGATCCCGTACTCCGTGCCGCCCACGTCGACGAACATCACCTTCACGATGGCGACGGTGACGGGGAGCCGGAACCGGACCGTGGTCCCCTCGCCCGGTTCGCTCTCGACCGAGACGGAGCCGTCGAGGTCGCGGGCGGTCGTCCGGACCACGTCCATCCCGACGCCGCGCCCGGAGACGTCGGTCACCTCCTCCGCGGTGGAGAAGCCGGGGTGGAACACGAGGTCGTAGGCCTCGCCGTCCTCCATCGCTTCGACCGCCTCACGACTCTTGACGCCCTCGTCGACCGCCTTCTCGCGGAGCTGGTCGGGATCGAGCCCGCCGCCGTCGTCGGCCACCTCGATGATGACGTGGTCGCGCTCGCGCTCGGCCGTGAGCTTGACGTGCCCGGTCGGGGCCTTGCCGGCGGCCTCGCGCTCCTCGGGGGGCTCGATCCCGTGGTCGACCGCGTTCCGCAGGACGTGGACGAGCGGGTCGCGCATCTCCGTGAGGATGGTACGATCGAGCTCCACGTCGGCGCCCTCGATCTCGAAGTCGATCCGCTTGTCGAGGTCCCGAGAGATGTCGCGCACGAGCCGCGGGAACGAGTCCGACACCTGCGAGAACGGGATGAGGCGCATGTCCATCGCCGTGTCCTGCAGGCTGGACGCGAGCTTGTCGAGCTCGTCTAACGCGTCCGACTGCGCGTTCAGCTCCTCCAACTCCCGGCGGAGCTTGATCCGGCTCGTCACCAGCTGCTCGACGAGCCCGTACAGCTCGTCGACCTGGTCGACGTCGACCCGGATGGACTTGATCTCGTCGCCGGACTTGGAGTCGGATTTGGAGTCGGACGAGTCGTCCTCAGCGTCTTTGGTTCCTTCGTCGTTCGCGTCCGCCGTGTGGTCGGTGTCGCCATCGGTGTCCGCGTCGGCGGCGTCTGCGGTCGCTTCGGCGGCCGCCTCGGCAGTCGCGTCGCCGTCGCTCTCGACCGCGGCGTTCTCCTCGCCCGCTTCGCCGTCTCCCACGAGGGTCGTCGCGATCGACTCGACCTGCGTGAGCGCGCCGATCCCCTCGGCGACGACCGCGGGGTCGGCGTCGGCGACGAAGGCGTCGAACCGCTCCTCGTACTCCCCGTCCTCCAGCGCCTCGGGGCCGGGCGCCGTGACGTACTCGCCGAACTGGTCGTCGAGCGCCTGCAACACGAGCGCCGCGTCGACCCCCGCCATCGCGGCCTCGCCGACCGTCACGTCCGCGTACACGACCGGGTCGTCGAGGGCGGTCGCCGAGTCGGGGAGTTCGGGGACGGAGACGTCGTCTGTGCCGCCCTCGGCGTCCACATCGTCCGCGTCGTCCTCGGTATCAACCCCCTCCTCGGCGTCGGAGCCGGCGCCATCGTCGAGCCCCGATTCGTCGGAGTCGTTGTCGGCGGTGTCGCCGGCGTCTCCGCCGCCGACGGTCCCGTGTTCCTCCATCTCGCGGAGGCGACTCTCCAGGTCGGAGGGGTCGGTCGACACGTCTCCCGTGTCGGCGATCTCCGAGACCATCGCTTCGACGGTGTCGACCCCCTCGAAGAGCAGGTCCATCAGCTCGGGCGTCACCTCGCGGTCGCCCTGTCGAACCGCGTCGAGGAGGTCTTCGAGGGCGTGCCCGAAGTCGGAGACGTCCTCGTACCCCATCGCCGCGGCGTTCCCCTTCAGCGTGTGGGCGACGCGGAACACGTCGTCCATCGCCTCGGTGTCCTCGGGGTCGGCCTCCAGCGCGAGCAGGGCGTTGTTCAGGTCCGTGATTCCGTCTTCGGCCTCGGCGACGAACGCGGCGCGGTGGGAGTCCATCAGGCCTCACCTCCCACGATCGCGCCGGCGACGTCGTCGAGGTCGCAGACCTCGTCGACGCCGCCCGTCTCGACGGCGCGCCTCGGCATCCCGTAGATCACGCAGGTGTCCTCGCTCTGCGCGATGGTCCGCGCGCCCGCGTCCGCCATCGCCCGGATCCCCTCCGAGGCGTCCGACCCCATCCCGGTCAATACGACGCCCACGAGCGGGTCACCGACGACCTCGGCCGCCGAGCGCATCGTCACGTCGGCGGCGGGCGTGACCGACTGCGAGTCGTCCTCGTCGAGCTTGACGCGGAGCCGCCCCGACCGGTAGCTGTCGATCCGGGTGTGGCTCCCGCCGCGGGCGACGAGCGCCTCGCCGGAGCCGATCCGGGCGCCGTCGCTCGCCTCGCGCACGTCGTACGCCGAGGCCTCGTCGAGCCGGTCGGCGAACCGCGACGTGAACGCCTCCGGCATGTGCTGGACCACGACGACGCGGCAGTCGGCCATCGGTAGCGCCGACATGACGCGCTCGACCGCGTTCGGTCCGCCGGTCGACGCGCCGATCACGACCGTCAGCGGACCGTCGACCTCGGCGGCCGCGGTCGGCGTGGAAGGGGTCGACACTTCCGGAGTCGTCGCGTTCGGACCATCCTCGGCGGCCTCGCGCTCGCGCCGGTCTCGCGTCGCCGCGGCGAGGTCGGCGCCCGCGACCGACCGGACCGCCTCGACGAGCCGCTCCGACTCGCGGGAGACGCCGGTCGACACCTCGCCACCGGGCTTCGAGAAGAAGTCGACCGCGCCGCGTTCGAGCGCCTCGAACGTCACTTCCGCGCCCTCGGCGGTGTGCGCCGAGAGCATCAGCACGGGCGTCGGCGTCTCGTCCATCAGCCGCTCGACGGCTTCGAGTCCGCCCATTCCCGGCATCTCGACGTCCATCGTCACGACGTCCGGACGCGTCTCGGCGACCACCGACAGCGCCTCGGCGCCGTCCCCCGCCTCGCCGACGACCGCGGCCCCCGCGTCGGTCAAGAGATCGGAGATCAACCCTCGCATGAACGGCGAGTCGTCGACGACAACCACCCGCAAGGAGTCGTCGCGACCGCCTCGCCGATCCGTCGTCCTACTCATGTACGGAATCGGGCCCAGAATCAGCATAAATGCACGGACCCGGTAATCACGCCTGATAATTCAGGGGACACGGTTATTGGCCCCTTCGCCGCAGACACGCCCATGGCAGCCATCGAGACGGACGCCGAGCCCACGAAGGTGCTGGAGTTCGGACTGGGCGACGGGACGTACTGTCTGGACATCGGGGTCATCGACGAGATCGTCGACGCCGGTGAGCTCACGCGGATCCCCAACTCCCCCGACCACGTCGAGGGCGTGATGGACCTGCGGGGACGTACGACCACGATCGTCGACCCGAAGACCCTCTTTTCGATCGACGAGGAGGGCCCCCGCGAGCGGATCGTCGTGTTCGACGACGAGGAGATCGACGAGGGAGGCACCGTCGGCTGGATGGTCGACGAGGTGTTCCAGGTCCGCGACGTGGCCTCGGAAGACGTCGATCAGGCGACGACCGTCGACGACGAGGGAGTCAACGGAATCGTCAAGTCCGACGATCGCTTCGTGGTCTGGGTCTCGCCGGACATCGACGAGATCGGAGACCTCGACGCCGCCGATCTCGGTGCGGAGAGCGAGGAGGTCGACGCGTAGCGCGTCGGTCGCCCGTATCCCCTTCCGCGACGGTGGCACGTCGATCCGCCCGCGGACCGTCACGCGATCGGTCCGCGATCGTTCTCACCCATGAGAACCGGGTGGCAACCCTTATCCGATAACCGACAAGTCGATCCGTATGCGCGCCTCAAGCGGCGTTCCCGGGTTCGACGACCTCGTCGACGGCGGCTTCCCGGAGAATCGCCTGTACGTTGTCAGCGGCCCTCCCGGCAGCGGGAAAACGACGTTCTGCTCGCAGTTCGCCGCGCAGGGCGCCCGCAACGGCGAGGACGTGCTGTACATCAGCATGCACGAGACGAAGGATGGGATCCGCCGCGACATGGGCGGGTACGAGTTCGGATTCGACCGCGCGCTCGACAGCGACCGGATCACCTTCCTCGACTCCTTCTCCTCGGACGGGCGACGCTTCTTCGGCCTGCCGGGCGAGCGGCGAGACCACTCGGGAGTGACGAACCGGCTCACCGGCTTCATCAACTCCCGCGACATCGATCGGGTCGTCTTCGACTCCACCATGCTGTTGCGGTTCCTCCTCGACGACGACGAGGACACGATGGTGCAGCTGCTCTCCTCGCTGAAGCGGACGGACGCGACGACCCTGCTCATCTCTGAGATGACCGACCCGAGCGCCTACTCCGAGGAGCACTACCTTGCACACGGCGTCGTCTTCATGCACAACTACCTCGAGGACGGCGGGATGCAGCGCGGGGTTCAGGTGCTGAAGATGCGCGGGACCGACGTCGACACCGATATTCAAGGCGTCGAGTTCACCGACGGCGGGCTCCGGGTCGGCTCGGCCGCGACGGTGAGCCGCTGATGTACGACCGGACCTTCGGCACGGAGTGGGACGGCCTCGACCGCGAGGAGGCGGTCGAGCGCGCGTTCGCGCTCGGCGTCGCCGACGGCGTCGGCAGCGAGCGCCCCGCCGAGCTCGACCGCGTTCTGGACGCCTTCGGGAACGCGTACGACCGGAGCCTGATCGAGCTCTCGTACGACGAGGGGCGGACCAAGGCGCTCGAGATCGCCGCCGAGGCCGACGACGCCGAGGCGGTCTGGGACCGGCTCGTCGACGGCGCCGGCTCTCCGCGCGGTTCCCCCGTGTCGGCCGCGCTCCCCGGTGCGATAACGGAACTGACACTCATGAGGCGCTCCCGCGAGGGCCCACCGTCCTCACTCGACCTCCCGTCGATGCTTCGGAAGTGATCCCTCGGAAGGGTTTTACCCGATACCCCCTCAAGCCAGACACATGACCGTGCTTCCCGACGCTGTCCGGGACGCCGACAGCGTGCTCGTCACCGGGCCGCCGATGAGCGGGAAGTACGACCTGTTCAACCGACTCCTCGCCGAGTGGTCGACCGGGCCGGTCGTCATCTCCACCGGCCGCACCGCGGAGAAGGTCCGCGGTGACTACGAGTCGATCACCGGCCGCGACGGCGACGACGTGATCGTCATCGACTGCGTCACTCACGAGCAGGGCGACAAGCGCGACGACACGCCGACGACGAAGTACGTCGCCAGCGCCGGTAACCTCACCGACATCGGGATCAAGTTCACGGACGTGGTCGAGTCGTCTGCCGGCCGCGACCGCGCCGTCGGCGTCTACTCGCTGTCCCAGCTGTTGATGTACTGGGACCCCGAGCGGATCTACCGGTTCACCCGAGTCATGACCTCCCAGACGTCCGGAGAGGGGTGGCCGTTCGTCGGCGTGGTCAACTCGGCCGCCCACGACGAGCAGGTGGTCAACACCCTTCACGAGCCGTTCGACGTGATCGCCGAGACTCGCGTCGAGGGCGACGACCGGGAGTTCCGCGTCCGCGGCCGGGTCGGGAAGCCCTCCGAGTGGACCTCGTTTTAGCGTATGGGCCTTTTGAACCCCTCCTTCAGAGCCATTCTCGTCCGAGATGGTCGGTCGCTGAAGCGTGCTTCTTGCTCGATTGCGGGAGTAGGTATTGCAGATCGGCGTCTGCGTAACCGTATTTAAATAGCCGTGAGCGACGGCGACGATCGCTTATAACTGACGAGTGCGGTGGCGCGTGCCTCCGAGCGCCCACCGGGCGCGAGGAGCACGCGCGAGGGACGCGGTGAGCGCTCGCAGAGCGCGAATCGCGAGGCTGGGGAGGTGTGAGGCTGCGGTGCTGTGCGGGTGGGACTCAAAGGGGCGGCCGCGAGGACGAAGCTCGGCGACGCAAGGACTGCAGGAACGAGCGCAGCGAGTGACGAGGACCGCAGCGAGCCGCGCGAGTCCTCGCGGCCGGGGCTTTGGAGGTCGTCACCACAGCGCCGATCACTTATAAACCACCAACAGCAACACCCCGATCCGACTTATAAATGACCACACCACCACACTGAGAGACGTACTCCCGCTATCGCTCGTCGCTGCAGAGCCGTTTTAACCTCGTCGAACGAGCGGCGCTCCGAACGGACTTCCCGCGCGCCGAGATACCGGCGACCGAGCTACCCGCCGAGGAAGTCCTTCCGCACGTCCTCGTCGCCGAGCAGTACCTCCCCGCGGTCGGTGTAGCGGTTCTCGCCGTTGACGAGGACGTAGCCGCGGTCGCAGCGTCGGAGCGCCTCCTTCGCGTTCTGCTCGACCATGAGCACCGCCGTCCCCGAGTCGTTGATCCGGTCGATACGGTCGAACATGTCGGCGACGAGGTCGGGCGCGAGCCCCGCCGACGGCTCGTCGAGCAACAGGAGGTCGGGGTCGAGCATGAGCGCTCGCCCCATCGCGACCATCTGTCGCTGGCCGCCGGAGAGCGTCCCGGCCTTCTGGTCGCTCCGCTCCCGGAGGATCGGGAAGCGGTCGTATATCTCCTCGATCCGGTCTTCTGGGACGCTGTCGAGGATGTACGCGCCCATCTCGAGGTTCTCGCGCACGCTCAGTCCGGGGAAGACGTTGTCGTTCTGCGGGACGAACCCGATCCCCTCGCGGATGATCTGCTCGGGCGCGAGCCCGTGGATCGGCTCGCCCTCGAATTCGACGGTGCCGTCCATGTGCGTCGTGAGCCCGAAGACGGTCTTCATCACCGTCGATTTGCCGGCGCCGTTGGGGCCGACGATGGTAACGAACTCCTCGTCGGCGACGTCGAGGTCGACGTCGGAGAGGATCTGGAGGTCACCGTAGCCGGCGTCGAGGTCGCGGAGCCGGAGGATCGCGTCGCCGTCGAGTGTGTGGTCCGTTCCCGCGTCGCTCTCGGCGGAGACGGGCGCCTCGTCATCGTCGCTCGGGGTATCGCCGGCGCCGACAGGTTCGTCGGCGGCACGTTCATCGCCGGCGTGTTCGTCGGTGGAACCGGCCTCCTCGGCGCTCATATGTCCTCCCCCAGGTACGCCTCGATGACCCGTTCGTTGTCCCGGATCTCGTCGCCGGTCCCTTCGGCGAGAACGCTGCCCTGGTGCATGACGATGACGTGTTCGCAGTTGTTCATGATGACGTCCATATCGTGTTCGACGAGGAGGAACGTGTAGCCGTCCTCGCGCAGCTGGTGGATCCGGTCGAGGATCTTCTCCTCTAGCGTGGGGTTGACCCCCGCGAGCGGCTCGTCGAGCAGGACCACCTCCGGATCGGTCATGAGCGCCCGCGCCATCTCCAAGAGCTTCCGTTGCCCCCCGGAGAGGTTGCCCGCGTGCTCGTTCGCGAGGTGGTCGATCTCGAAGAAGTCGAGCGTCTCCCAGGCGCGCTCTCGGATCGCCTCCTCCTGTTCGATCACCTCTCTCCGGAGCCCGGGCGTGACCGCCCGGATCGCCGACTCGCCGATCTGCCCTTTCGGCGCGAGCATCAGGTTCTCCAGGACGGTCATCTCCTCTAACTCGCGGGCGATCTGGAAGGTCCGCACGAGCCCCTTCCGCGCCATCCGGTACGGTTCGAGCCCGGTGACGTCCTCGCTTTTGAAGTAGACTGACCCCGCCGTCGGCTCGTGGACGCCAGTGATGCAGTTGAACGTGGTCGACTTGCCGGCCCCGTTGGGACCGATCAGCCCCGTCAGCGATCCCCGTTCGACCTCGAAGGAGGCGCCGTCGACGGCGGTGACGCCGCCGAAGTGCTTGACGAGCCCTTCGACCCGGAGCGGCGGCGCCCCGGACGGGACGTGCTTCGCCGCCTCCTCGACGGCGCTGTCGTTCGCCTCCGGCTCGTCGGAGACCGCGTCGGTCGCGTCGACCTCGTCTGCGGTCTCGGCGACGTCGGACGCGTCCGGAACGTCGCTACTCATCGGTCTCACCCCCGCTGGGGCGCTCCGAGAGGTCGACGGCCGCGGCCGTCTCGATCCGGTCGCCGAGTATCCCGTCGGGCCGTCGGTGCATGATGAACACCAGGATGAGCCCGAGGAAGACGAACTGCAGCGGCGCGATGTTGTCCGTCGCGAACGCGAGGAACGCGGTCGGGTCGAGCGTGACGACCGCGTCGGCGAACGACGGCGGCGTCTCGGCGCCGATGACGTCGCGGAGCGACGACCCGATGCGGCGTGGCCCCTCGAACAGCACCGTCGCGAAGACGATGCCGCCGAGGACGGCGCCGGCGTTCGATCCGGAGCCGCCGATGATGACGGCGATGAAGACGTAGAAGGTGAGAACGGGCATGAACTGCGGCGTCGGCGAGACGTTGCCCTGGCTGCCGAACCAGAGGATCCCGGCGAGCCCCATCAGCGCGCAGCCGATGACGAACACCTTGATCTTGATCAGGTCCACGTTCTTCCCGAGCGAGTCGGCGACGAGTTCGTCCTCTCGGATCGCCTTGAGCGTCCGACCGAACGGCGACCGGCCGAGCCGTTCGAGCAGAACATAAAAACCGACCACGAAGGCGGCGAGCACGGCGATGTACGCCCAGTCGATGAGGATCGTGTTGGAGATCCCGAGCCCGCCCGCGCCGAGGGTGCCGAAGGCGAGGTCGCCGAACGCCGTCGGCGTCCCGGCCTGTCCGTCGACGAGGAACAGCTCGCGGACCGGGTTCTGCGGCAGTCCCATCCCGCGCCCCCCGCCGGTGCCGACGCCGAGCGTGTTCCTGAGGAACGTGTCGAACGCGCTCGACTGGAGGAACAGCCGGATGATCTCCGAGATGCCGAGCGTGACGATCGCGAGGTAGTCGGCCTTGAGCCGGAGGGCTGGCAACGCCGCCAGCAGACCGACGACCGCGGCCACCAGCATGCCGGCGACGATTCCGACCGGGAGCGGGAGCCCGAATCCGGGCGGGCCGAACGCCGGGTCGGGGGATCGGACGACGATCCCCATCGTGTAGACGCCGAGCGCCATGAACCCGGCCACCCCGATGTTGAACAGTCCGGCGTACCCCCACTGGAGGTTCAGCGCGAGCGCGGCGAGCGCGTACACGAGCCCGAGGAACGTCAGCGTCCGCATCAGCCCGACGACGCTGTTGAGCCCGTCGGTGAAGGTGAGCACGGTCGCGGCGAGGTACACGAGAAGCAGCGTCCCGAGTACGATCCCGAGGTCGCTCTGTCGGGCCGCGTCGAGCAGGGCGGCCGTGGCGCTCTCCGGGGCCGAGTCCTCGGCCGGCGCGTCTCCGTCGCCCGACGGTGACGAAGCGTCGCTCATGCGGTCGAAACACCTCCGAAGAGCCCCTCGGGACGCAACAGGAGCATGGTGATCATCACGGCGAAGGCGGCGGCCTCGTTGAAGTCGGAGGGGATCCAGATCGTCGACGTGGTGAAGACGATCCCGATGACGAGCCCGCCGGCGATCGCCCCGTACACCGACCCGATCCCCCCGAGGATCACGGCGGCGAAGATCAGGAGGAGGAGCAGCCAGCCGAAGTCGAACTGGATCGTCCCGCGGAGCAGGACGTAGAGGTACCCCGAGGCGCCCGCCAATCCCCCGCCGATGATCCACGTCGCGGTGACGACGCGCTCGGCCGGGATTCCGGTGACCAACGCCAGATCCTTGTTGTCGGCCATCGCCCGCATCGCGGTGCCGAGCTTCGTGTGCTGGAGCATGAAGTGCATCGCGAGCATCAGCCCGATCGCGGCGACAACGATGGACAGCTCGTGGGCGTTGACGGAGAGCCCGAGGGGGTCGAACGCCAGGTTCGAGGCCTCGACGCTCGCCGTGACGCCGCGCCGGTCGGAGCCGTAGACGAACTGGATCACGTAGCGCACGATCAGCGCGGCGCCGATCGACGCGATGAGGATCGAGATGCCGTCGCGGTCCCGCATCGGCTTGTAGAACGCGCGGTCGAGCGCCAGCGCGACGGCGGCGGTGATCGCGAACGCCGCGAGCAGCCCGACGAGTATCGCGACGGGCGTCGAGATGATGTGCGCCCCGATATCGCCAGCAGTCGCGTCCCCGGCGTCCCGAACGCTCAGCAGTGCCCGGACCGGCACGTCGCCGAATCCGGCGATCAGGAACGCGACGCCCCAGCCGGTGAACGCCCCGGTGCTGAGCAGGTCGCCGTGCGAGAAGTTCGCGAACGAGAGGATGCTGTACGTCATCGAGAGGCCGATTCCGGCGAGCCCGATCACGAGCCCGATCACGACCCCGTTCCAGAGGTTCGAGCCGAGCCGATCGGCCGAGATCGCCCCGCCGATCGGGAGCAGCGAGAGCCCGGCGAGCTTCGCGGCGAGGTCGACGAGCAACAGGCCGCCGAGGAAAATAACGAGGAGAAGCCCCGGCCGGGCCCGAGCCGAGTCGACGATCGACGATTCAGTTGTACCCATGTGTGCGTCTCACTGACGCAGGGTGAGTCGTGGAGAGGTAAATAACTCGCTGTTTCGACAAAAGTCGATACCTCAGAAGTGCCTGACAGCTGTCGAAACGGGGGATTTTCCGATGCGCCTAACGGGGGAAGTATCCGATCCGCCTTCAGTCACCGCCCGCGGCCCGCGCGTGTCGCCGGGCGTCCTCGGGCGTGCGCCCCTCCCGGAGCAGCGCCTCGACGAACAGCTCGCCGGCCTTGTACGACGAGCGGACCATCGGTCCCGAGGCGCAGTAGAGGAAGTCGAACTCCGTCTCGGCGACCGCGCGCCACGTCTCGAAGGCGTCTGGATGGACGTACTCGAACACGTCGAGGTGCGAGCGCGAGGGCTGGAGGTACTGCCCGAACGTGACCACGTCGACGCCCACCTCGCGGAGGTCGCCGAGTGTGCGGTACACCTCGTGGTCGTACTCGCCGACGCCGAGCATGAGGCTCGTCTTCGTGTGGATGTCCGACTCTCGATCCACCCGATCGAGCACCGCGAGCGACTGCTCGTAGTCGGCCCGCCGGTCGCGGACCGGCCACTGGAGCCGCTCGACCGTCTCGACGTTGTGGGCGATCACGTCCGGTTCCGCGTCGACGATCCGGTCGATCGCCTCGGGGTCGCCCTGGAAGTCCGGGATCAGCGTCTCGACGAGGATCTCCGGGTCGCGCCGCTTGATCTCGCGGATCGTCTCGGCGAAGTGCGCGGAGCCGCCGTCCGCGAGGTCGTCGCGGTCGACCGACGTGAGCACGACGTAGTCGAGGCCGATCTCGGCGACCGCGTCCGCGACGTTCTCGGGTTCGTCCGGGTCGAGCGGCTCCATCCCGCCCGTCGCTACGTCACAGAAGTTACACCCGCGCGAGCAGCGGTCGCCCATGAGCATGAACGTCGCGGTGCCGGGACCGTCCCGACCGGACCAGCACTCGCCCATGTTGGGGCAGTTGGCCTCCTCACACACCGTGTGGAGATCGCGCTCGCGGAGGCGCTCTTTGATCTCCGTAAACCGGGAGCCGGACGGGGGACGAGACTTCAACCAGTCCGGCTTCCGACGGCCGCGTTGCATACCGGAGCCACGACGGCCGGGCGCAAAAACGTGAGGGTTCGGGTGACCGCCGACGCCGAGAGAGATATGATATCTAACATCAGTACCCTTTTATTATCTACATCCGATACGGAACTACCCGATGTTCGACGTCGACCGCGAGGCGATCACCGACGGGCCGGTCGGGCGGGCGCTCCTGCTGCTTGCGGCCCCGCTCGTCGCGCAGAACCTCGTGTACGTCGCGAACGCCCTCGTCGACACGTTCTGGCTCGGTCGGGTGAGCGAGGACGCGGTCGCCGCGGTCGGGCTCAGCCTCCCGATCCAGTCGCTTCTCGGCGCGGCGGTGGTCGTCGCCGCGGTCGGGACGCAGATCCTCGTCGCGCAGCGCGCCGGCGGCGAGGACGACGCGGGCGCGCGTCGCGTCGCGGTCAACGGCGCGCTCGTCGCGCTCGCGCTCACCGGAGCGATCGCGATCCCCGTCGTCGCCTACTCCGAGGAGCTGGTGCGGTTCCTCGGCGCGGACCCGACGCTCGCCGGCACCACCGCGACGTACCTCGCGATCATCGTCACCGTCCTCCCGCTCGGCGCGGTCGGCGACACGGTGGAGAACTGCTTCACCGCCTACGGCGACACGCGCGCCGTCCTGCACGTGAGCGTCGTCAGCGTCCTCGTCAACCTCGCCGCGGCGCCCGCGCTCATCTTCGGCGTCGGGCCGGTCCCGGCGCTCGGCGTCGCCGGCGCGGCCCTCGGCACCGTCCTCTCCGGCGTCGTCGGACTGGTCCACGTGCTCGCGTACGCGGCGGGGCTCGGGCGGGACACGTTCCGGCTCACTCGCGACGCGCTCGCCGTCGATCTCTCGGTCGTGCGCGAAGTCGTAGCGGTCGGGGTCCCGCTCGGCGGCCAGCGCGGGGCGAGCGAGCTGGTCCGCGTGCTCGTCGTGAGCCTCGTGGCGATCGCCGGTGGCGCGGCCGGCGTCGCGGCGTACACGGTCGGCGCGCGCGTCTCCACGCTCGCTATCGTCCCCGCGCTCGGGATGCAGCAGGCGGCCCAGTCGATGATCGGTCAGAACCTCGGTGCGAACGCCCCGAGACGCGCCCGACGGACGACGGTGGTCGGCACCAAACTGGTCGTCGCGGCGTTCCTCGCTCTCGGCGCCGTCCAGTTCCTGTTCGCCGGGGCGATCACCGACCTCCTCGCGCCCGATCTCACGGCGGTCGGCCGGTCGCTATCGGTGTTGTACTTGCGGATTCTGGCGGTCACCTACTGGGCGCTCGGCGGGACGTACACCCTGCTCGCCGGCTTCAACGGCACCTCGCGCACCCGGACCTCGTTCGTTGCGGACCTGATCAAGTACTGGGTGATCCGGTTCCCGATCGCCGTCGCCGCGGTGCCCGCGACCGCGACGTTCGGCGCGTTCGGCGTCGCCGTCGCCCCCGGTCTCGGCTTGGGGGTCGAGGCCGTCTTCTGGGCGGTCGCCGCCTCGAACGCCGCCGGCTTCCTCGGACTGGGTGCGTACTTCGCGTACACCGCCCGACGAGGGATGTTCGCGAACGCCGCGGAGCGCGCGAGCGGCGACACCGACGGAAACGCGGACCCGGCGGACGACTGAGGAGAACCCCTGAACCGACCGATCCGGGCCGCCACCGACGCCTAACGCAGATCGCCGCTCCCGACGACGGTCGCGAACTCGCCGTCGAGGTGCGCGAGGGCGACGCGGTGGGAGGTCTCCGGGTCGATCCGGTCGCCGTCGTGAGTCGTTCGGGCGTGGGTCGCGGTGGCGTCGGCGACGACCGAGACCTCGTACCCTCGGTTCTCGGCCATCCGGACCGTCGTCGAGACGCAGTGATCGGTGGTGAGCCCGCAGACGACGAGCGACTCGTGGCCCGCCTCGCGGAGCCACTCGTCGAGCCCGGAGTCGAGGAGGGCGCCGTTGACCGACTTCTCGAAGGTGGGCTCGCCTTCCCCCGGAGCCGTCTCCGGCTTCCACGCGAATCCCGGCGCGTCGGGGCGCAGCGGGGAGTCGGGCTCGGTCGAGGCGTGTCGCACGTGCGCGACCGGGCGGCCGGCCTCGCGCCACCGCGCCAGCAGCGCGGCCGCGACCGACTCCGCGTCGGGGTTGTTGCGCTCGCCCCATCCCGGCTCGTCGAACCCGGTCTGGAAGTCGATCAGGAGGAGGACGGCGTCGTCGCGGAGCGCGGGGGCGGCGTCCGCGGCCGCCGACCGCGACGAGTCAGTCATCGCCGAGCCCCGCGGTCACGGTCCCGTCGTCGCCGGGCGCGGGCGACTCGGCGAGCCGGCGCCACGCCCCCGGTTCCAGCAGCGCCTCGGGCGCCTTCGGGTGGTCGCGGGTCGGGTGCAGGGGACAGGAGTCCGGGCTCGCGTCGTCGTCCTCGCGGAACAGGTACTGTTTCCACTCGCGGTCGTCCTCGACGCCCCAGTCTCCCAGATCGGCGTGGGGGCAGACCCCGTCGTACTCGTCCATGCGCCCGCGGATCGTCTCGCGGGCGCGCTCGCCCGCCTCCGTGTCGGCGGTGAGCCCGTCGAAGACGGTCCGCGGCTGGAAGGTGATCTCGAGCCCCACCGGCGAGTACCGGCTCTTGCGCTCGTCGTAGAACGGGGCACGAGAGGTCGGGAACAGCGCCTCGCCGCCGAAGCAGAACTCGAACCGGGGCGTGTCCGGGTCGGTCGGGATGTCGTCCGGCCACGGCTCGGGGTCGTGGACGTGGAGGAACTCGAGGACGTGCCAGAGCCGCTCGTGGTAGTGCGCCTCGCCCCGGTCGCCGTCGGGCGGCCGGAAGAACACCGCGAGCGGGGCGCGGTCGGCGTGCTCCTCGTACGTGTCGAGGTACTCCGAGAGGGCGTCGCGGAGTCGGAGCAGGGCCGCGGGGTCGGTGGTCGACTCGCAGGCGGCGTACAGCAGGTCGCCCTCGCGCTCGACCTCGATACCGAAGTAGCAGGGGAACGGGGAGCCGTCGCGCTCGCCGAGCATCGACTCGCGGAAGGTCCGGTAGTGCTCCCGAAGCCAACCGGGCGCGTCGTCGAGCCGATCGTGGAGCGTCTCCTGGTCCAGCAGCACGCCCTCGGTTCCGGGCTCGTTCATACCGTTGCTGGGGAACAGACGGTCTTTTGGCTTTCGCCGGTCGTCACCGATCGGATCCGTCGCCGTCCCCCCGTGCGCCAGCGGTTTTTTCACCGCGCGGAACGCTAAAACACGTATGAGCGATCCCGAAGCCGACGCCTCCGACGCGGTCGATGGCCCCATGGTCGTCCTGTTGGACGTGATGCCCAACGGGCGGCCGGACGACGACCGCCCGCAGTACCGGAAGTCGCCGGTCGCGTACGGGCTCGGCACGGACGCGTTCCGGCTGTACGAGCTCACGCTCGACGAGGAGACGGACGTCGCCGTGAGCGACCGGATCGCGCTCGACGGTCCCGCAGTCGGTCGGTACCACGAGGTGTCGTTCGACGACCTCACCCGGAACGCGGCCGCCGAGATCGAGTACGCGGTCGAGGACATCGTCGAGAGCGACGAGGAGCGGTTCGTCGACTTCTACAACGAGGCCGGGCCGATCACCCTGCGGCTCCACCAGCTCAACCTCCTGCCCGGGATCGGCAAGCAGCTCCGGAACAAGCTGCTCGACGAGCGGAAGCGCGTCCCCTTCGAGAGCTTCGAGGAGGTCTCGGAGCGCGTCGGCGGGCTCCACCGCCCGAAGGAGGTGATCGTCGAGCGGATCGTGGAGGAGATCCGCGAGGAGGACCTCAAGTACCGACGGTTCGTCGGGTACGAGGAGTGAGGCGCCGCCGACGCCGGTCCGGAGGGCGACGCCCCGAAACGGGACTTTTACCCGGAACGGCGGAGTAACGCGGCCATGACCGATTCATCGACGGGCGCTGGCGCGGCGTACGGGGACCGCGACCCCGACGCGCTCGCCCGGCGGGCCGGGGAGCGCGCGAACCCCGACCGCGACCAGCACTTCCTCGTCGACGACCGCGTTCTCGATCGGATTCCCGCGTACCTCCCCGACGACGCCGACGCGAGCCGCCTCTTGGAGATCGGCGGGGGCGCGGGCGCGCTCACCGACCGGCTGCTGGCGGTGGCCGCAACGGGCTCGACCGCCGACCCCGACGCCGGACCCGCGCCCGGCCGCCTCTCCGTGATCGAGCGCGACGGGACCTTCGCCGACTTCCTCCGCGAGGAGTTCGCGACCGCGATCGACGACGGCCTCCTCGACGTGGTCGAGGGCGACGCGCTCGACGTCGACCTCCCTTCGTTCACCGCCTGCGTCGCCAACCTCCCGTACGGCGTCTCCTCGGAGATCGCCTTCCGCCTGCTCCCCGAAGGGAAACCGCTCGTGTTGATGTTCCAGGCCGAGTTCGCCGACCGCATGGTGGCGTCGGCCGGCGAGTCCGAGTACGGCCGGCTCTCGGTGTCCGCCCAGCACTACGCCGCCGTCGAGATCGTCGAGCGCGTTCCGAAGGAGGCGTTCGACCCGCAGCCCGCCGTCGAGAGCGCCGTCGTCCGGTGTACGCCCCGAGATCCGGAGTACGAGGTGGGAGACGAGGCGTTCTTCCTCCGGTTCGTGAAGGCGCTGTTCACCCAGCGGCGCAAGACGGTCCGGAACGCGATTCGGAACACCGGTCACATCTCCGGGTTAGACGAGCCGGAGGCGGTCGTCGACGCCGCCGACGAGGAGCTCCTCCGCCGCCGCCCGGGAGATCTGGATCCGGCGGCGTTCGCCGCGCTGGCCGAGCTGGCGCGCGAACACGGCTCGCCGACGGAGGTCTGAGCCGATGACGTGGTCGATGGGTCCGGTCGCCGACGGAGCGGAATCGTGATCGCGCCCGTCCTCGCGCAGATCGCGACAGCCCTCCTCGGCCTCCTCGGCGATCTCTACGGTGCGCTGACGGGGAACGGTCAGCGCGTCGCGGTCTCCGCGTTGATCGTCGCCAGTGTGCTCGGCGTCCGGTTGCTCACCGGGTGGCTGAAGCGGCGGAACGGAGAGCTCTCCTCGACGCGCCGGCTTCTGCTGTCGGTAGCGGTCGCCGGGGCCACCGCGGTCGGCGCGCTCTCCCTGATCGCGGTGTGGGACCGCAGCGGGGCGCTCCTCGACGCGTACGAGTCGGCAGCGATCGCGGACCAGCTGTCGAACGTCGTCCTCGCGGTGGTGCTTTTGGCGAGCGCCTACGCGGTCACGGACTTCCTCGGCGGCGTCATCCGCGAGATCTCCGCCGAGAGCACGATGCTCACAGACCACCAGGAGGAGGTGATCCGGCGGCTCACCCAGATCTCGGTGTACACCTTCGCGCTGTTGGTCGTCGTCGGGCTGTTCACCGACAACGTCGGCGGGCTCCTCGTCGGGGCCGGGTTCCTCGGGATCGTGGTCGGTATGGCGGCCCGCCAGACGCTCGGGGCGATCCTCGCCGGCTTCGTGCTGATGTTCTCCCGTCCGTTCGAGGTGGGCGACTGGGTGGAGGTCGGCGACCACGAGGGGACGGTCACGGAGATATCGATCATGAGCACCCGCCTCCGGTCGTTCGACGGCGAGGTGATCACGCTCCCGAACGACGACGTGCGCTCGGGATCGATCGTCGACCGGTCCCGGCGGAACCGCTATCGGATCGAGATCGAGGTCGGCGTCGACTACGACACCGACGTCGAGCGCGCGGCGGCGGTGATCGAGGAGACCGTCGCCGAGGTCGAGGACGTGGCGGCGATGCCCGAGCCGAACGCCGTGACGAAGCGGTTCGGCGACTCGGCGGTCGTGCTCGGGCTCCGCTACTGGATCCGGAACCCGAGCATGCGCAAGCGCTGGCGCACGCAGACCGCCGCGATGAACGCGATCAAGACGGCGCTCGAAGACGAGGGGATCGTGATCCCCTTCCCCCAGCAGACGCTCTCCGCGCGGGATGCGGACGTGTCCGGCCCGCAGTTGGACGCGTCGGTCGAGGAGCGCGCGGCGACGCGCAGCGGGTCGCGATCCGACGCCGGGAGCGGCGAGGCGTCCGAGAGCGAGGGCGACGACGGCGACACCGACGGCTCGGAGGGGTCGGACCGATGACCGGTGACGACCCCGACGCCGGTCTCGCGGAGCGGCGCGGGCTCGACGAGGCCGTCGTGTACCAGCCGGCCGAGGACTCCGGGCTCCTCGCGGAGGCGGCCGTCTCGGAGGCGCACGGGCGGGTGCTGGAGGTCGGCACGGGCTCGGGATGGGTCGCCCAGCAGATCGCCGAGGAGCGCGGGCTCGACGTGGTCGGCAGCGACCTCAACCCGCACGCGGCGCGGCAGGCCCGCGATCGCGGCGTCGAGGGGGTCGTCGCCGACCTCCTCACGCCGTTCCGGGCGGACGCGTTCGACACGGTGTGTTTCAACCCGCCGTACCTCCCGACCGACCCGGACAACGAGTGGGACGACTGGATGGAACACGCCCTCTCCGGCGGCGAGTCGGGCCGCGAGCTCATCGAGCCGTTCCTCGACGACGCGGGGCGCGTCCTCGCGCCCGGCGGCGTGGTCCTGCTTCTGGTCTCGTCGCTGACGGGGTACGACGAGGTGCTCGCCCTCGCCGAGGATGCCGGGTTCGCGGCCGATCCGGTCGTCGAGGAGTCGTTCCCGTTCGAGACACTCACGGTGTTGGCGCTGCGGCGGGAGTGAGGCGGGGCTCGTTCGCCAGCGCCGCCGATCACTGTTCGATTACTATAGAGCATAAAATACATTAGCAAATATTATACGACGGCATACCGAACCTACGGTGATGACTGAACGAGTCGCGGCCACGCCGGGGCTGTACCCGCTCCCGGACTGGGCGAAGGAGACGCTCTCCGACCTCAAGGGGCACCAGAAGGGTGACCTCCTGAGCGGCGACGAGAGCGAGGCGATCGTCGAGGAGTACGCCGAGGTGCGCGCCGAGTACGTCGACGACCAGTTGGACGCCGGCCTCGACCGCGTCGTCGAGGGGCAGGGGCGCTGGGACGACATGATCGCGCACCCGCTGACGGTCCACGACAGCGTCGAGACCGGCGGGATCGTGCGGTACTACGACAACAACAACTTCTACCGCGACCCGCGGGTCGTCGACGATCTCGACTTCTCCGGCGACGTGGCTCGCGAACTGGAGCGGGCGACCGACCTGATCGACGGCGAGGCCCCCCTCGCGGCGACGCTCCCCGGACCGTACTCGCTCGGGGAACTCGCGACCGACGAGCACTACGGCGACGAGGCCGAGTTCCAGGCCGCGATCGCCGACTTCCTCGCGGGCGAGGTCGAGGCGTTCCCCGCCCACGAGACGCTGTTCCTCCTCGAACCGTCGCTGGTGACCGACTCGCCCGCGGAGGGCGAGGAGTCGGCCGCGACCGACGCGATCGCGACGGTCGCCGACGCGACCGACGCCGACGTGGTCGTCCAGACCGCTTACGGCGCGCTCGGCGAGAAGCTGTACGCCCACCTCGTCGACGAGGCGGGCGCGGACGCCCTCGGGCTCGACCTGGTCGCCGGCGACCGCGACGACACCGTTTATAACGTCCAGGAGTTCGGCGCCACCGACTCGCTCGCGCTCGGGCTCGTCGACGGGCAGAACACGCTCGTCGAGGAGCCGGAGACGGTCGCGGAGCGCGTCGAGTGGTTCGAGTCGCAGATCCCCGCCGAGGGGTTCGACCGGACGTACCTGACGCCCAACACCGAGCTGTTCTACCTGCCGACCAACAAGTACCGCGCGAAGCTGAACACGCTGGCCGCCGCCGCGGAGGTGCTCGACTAATGGTCCGAAACCCGTCTGCCAACCGCGAACAGTTCCGCCCGCACGACCACCCGAACGACGCGTTCCTGCTGACGACAGTCGTCGGCTCGTACCCGAAGCCGAAGTGGCTCAACCGGGCCGACGAGCTCGTCGACGACCCCGACTCGAAGTTCGACGAGTCGGACCTCGAAGAGGCGCACGACGACGCCTGTCGGCTGATCACCCACGAGCACGAGCGCGCCGGGCTCGACACGGTCGTCGACGGCGAGATGCGCCGCAACGAGATGGTGGAGTTCTTCGCCGACCGCATCGACGGCTACGAGTTCAACGGTCCCGTGAAGGTGTGGGGCCACAACTACTTCGACAAGCCGTCGGTCGTCGAGGAGGTCGAGTACGACGAGCCGTGGCTGGTCGACGAGTTCGAGTTCACGTCCGACGTGTCCGAGCGTCCCGTCAAGGTCCCGATCACGGGGCCGTACACGCTCGGCTTCTGGGCGTTCAACGAGGCGTACCCCTCCACCGAGGAGCTCGTCTACGACCTCGCCGACCTCGTCAACGAGGAGGTCGAGAAGCTGGTCGAGGCCGGCGCGCGCTACATCCAGATCGACGAGCCCGCGCTGGCGACGACGCCCGAGGACCACGCCATCGTCGGCGAGGCCCTCGAACGCATCGTCTCGGGCATCGACGAGGAGGTCCGGATCGGCCTCCACGTCTGTTACGGCGACTACTCGCGGATCTACCCCGAGATCAACGACTACCCGATCGACGAGTTCGACGTGGAGCTGTGTAACGGCGACTTCGAGCAGATCCCCACGTTCACCGACCCCGAGTTCGAGCCCGACCTCGCGCTCGGCGTCGTCGACGCCCACACCGCCGAGGTGGAGCCGGTCGAGGAGATCAAAGAGAACATCCGGCAGGGCCTGCGCGTCGTCCCGCCGGAGAAGCTCACGATCTCGCCCGACTGCGGGCTGAAGCTGCTTCCGCGCGACATCGCGTACGGCAAGACCGAGAACATGGTGACCGCAGTGCGGGAGATCGAGGCCGAGATCGACTCGGGCGCGATCGACGTCGAGAACCCGCTCGACGACTGAGCCGGCGCTGTTTCGGGTTCCTCTGACAGTCCGGTTCCCGCTGAGACGGCCGGGAGACCGCGATCGCTTCCTGTTCGATGGCGGGAGTACGTGTAGTACGTCGTGAGTGAGGCAATTTATAAAGAGAATTGGGATGTTGCTGTCGGCTGTTTATAAGTGAGTGACGCTGCCGGGATGGTGATCTCCAAAGCCCCAGTCGCGACGGCTCGCGCGCCTTGTTGCGCGCCTCGCTCGGTCGCTTTCGCTCCCTCGCTGCGGTGCTTACTGCGGCGTGCTTCGCCCTCGCGACTGCCCCTTTGAGCCCCACCTGCCCCGCACAGCAGCCTCACACCTCCCCAGCCTCGCGGCTCCCTTCGGTCGCCGCGTCCCTCGCGCGGTGCTGCTCGGCCGCGAGGCGGCCTCGCAGGCACGCGCCACCGCACTTCATTTATAAGCGATTGTCGCTGTCGCTCACGATCGTTTAAATACTCGCACGCTGCCACCGCTCTGTAATACCTACTCTCCGCATCGCTCGGTGCTATGTCTGTACTAAGCGACTAAGGACACAACTGTCAAATTCTGAGTATTTCAACAAAGCTCTCAATTGAAACAGATAGCCACTAGATATTAAGACATCACGTGTTATTGACAAGTTGGTAAAACATAGCGACAATTACCAAGAATAGCATTAGATAGACAAGACTTGAAACAATTTCAATAAGAACATTATCAAGGATATTCGCAATACTCGGCGCGCGGATTGTCGCAATGACGAATATACCAACAACAAGTATTATTCCCGCAGTGAATATTTCGATTATATCGTCTGGATTCATGATTCTCCTCGCTTCAATCGTTCAATCGTAATTCGGTTGTACAGGCTGATTAATAAGGCGATGAGCACAAATGAGGTGATACCAGATAATACGGCTGCTGAGGAAACTGGCAGATCCTGACTAAGAACACGGAATGCGCCGGCAAAAAGACCAGTTCCAGTGCCAGCAACACTCACGAATATCCCCGCAAACTGAGGGAAGCTTAGATCGATCACACTCTGAGCAGACTCCTCATCACTCAAGGTTGTCTACTCTAATAGATTAATATGTATTAAAAGTTAACTTAAATATCAACCTTTGTTGGACACAGTCATTTTCCTGTCTGAGCGGTTGTGCCCCAAGATACCAGCTGAATTGTAACAGAGCCACCGACCCGCGGCACCATCTATACAAAGCCGCCGCACCCACCGCCGACATGGACATCGGCCTCACCGTCGGCGACGACCTCGACCGGCTCGCGGCGTCGCCGGCGCGGTTCGACTTCTGCGAGCTCGGGGTCGGCGAGCCGACGCTCGTGCCCGGCGATATCGACCGCGGGCGCTTGACCGACGCGCTCGACGGCCGCGACCTGCTCGTCCACCTGCCGTACAGCCAGCGGCTGGCGACGTACGTCCCCGAGGTCAACGACGCCATCGTGGACTACCAGCGCCGGCTCCTGGAGGCCGCCGGCGACCTGGGCGCGGAGAAGGCGGTCCTTCACGCCACCTCCGCCGACCGCGACGACACCGAGTTCCGCGAGGTCGCCGCCGACCAGCTCCGGCGAGTCGCCGACGCCGGCCGCGAGGCGGGCGTCGAGGTCGTCGTCGAGAACGTCGGCCACCAGCACGCGGGGCTCCAGCTGTCGGTCCTCGGCGATCTCGCCCGGGAGACGGACACCCCGATCTGCTTCGACGTGGGCCACGCGTACATGGAGGGCGACAACAAGGCGATACAGCGGTTCCTCCGGAGCCACGGCGACCGGATCTCGCACCTCCACTGCCACGACGTGCGCCGTCGCGGCGACACCCACCTCCCCGTGGGGGCCGGCGAGGTCGACTACGGACTCGTCGAGTCCGAACTCGGCGGTTTCGACGGGACGGTCGCTCTCGAGGTGTTCACCGACGACGAGACGCTCCTCCTCGACTCGGCCGAGCGGGTCGCGGAGCGGCTCGGTGCCGATTTTTAAGAGTCCCGCTACCGAGCGACGGCGCGGCGATCAGGTCGAGTCGCGGTCTGTGTCGTCGTCCTCGTCGTCCTCGTCGACCGCTTCGCCGTCCAGCTCCTCTCCGGGAGAACTGTCGCCGTCGGCCGAATCACCGTCGACGTCGGACGACCCCGTCTCGGCGTCCGTCTCCTCGTCCGTCTCGTCGTCGAACTGCCGCTTGATCGATTCGAGTTCCGACTCCACGTCGACTTCGGGAGCGGGGTCGTCGTCCGGGTCGTCCCCTTCCCCATCTCCGCCGCTCTCGCCGTCCGCGTCCGGGTCGGTCACGTCGATCCGGACGCCGCGGTCGTCGTTTGCTTCGTCGGGGGTCCGAGTCGCATCCGGCCTGTCTTCGCTCCGGGTATCGACCCGGTCCCGCCGCCCGCGCCGGGCCGCGTCGGCCTCGCGGCGGCCCTCGTCGATCCGCGCTTCGATCTCCGCCGTGAGGTCGCGCGCGTCTTCGATGATCGACCGAGAGGCGGCCTCCTCCGGGAGGTCGGCCTCCGAGAGCGCCGTCCGGAGCTCCGAGAGCGACCGCGACAGCCCGGCGCTCGCGCCGTCCCGCACGTCGCCGAGGCGGTCGGTCGCCGAGCCCGCCTCGTCGAGGCTCCGGCCGGGGTCGGCGAGCCGGAGGGTCCCCTGCACCAGTTCGAGCGACTTGATCGTCGTCTCGAGGAGGGCGATCACCGTCGGGATGGTGTACCGCTCGGTGAATCGGACGAGCTCGGAGAGCCGGGGCGGCCGAGGGGGACCGCGGCGGTCCCGCTCGGTCTCTCGGAGGTCGCGGCGGAGCTCGCTCAGCACGTCCTCGAGCTCGTCGAGCCGCTCTTCGAGGTCGTCGTCGCGTCGGTCGTCGCGGGAACTCATGCCGCGTCGTAGGCGGTCCGCGGATAAAAAGCCCGGCCGGGTCGTGAAGGAGTTTTTCGAGCGGAGCACCTCAGAACCCCTCGCGCAGATGCGTCCTCCGCGGCGGGAACACCGCGCGGAGGTCGGCGGCGGTCGGGGAATTGGCGGCAGTCGCGGAACCGACGGCGAGCCCGTCGCTCCGGACCGCCTCGTCGACCGACTTGTACCCGACGTACAGCTGCGAGAGGGTGCCGACGTCGACCGAGGCGTCCGGGGCGTCCGGGGCGTCCGCGGCTTCGGCCTTCGTCCTCTCGTCCTCTGCCCGATCTCCCTCGCCGTCGCTCACCGACTCGACCGTCACCGCCCCGTCGGCGACGGCGACCCGGAACGTCCCGTCGTTCCAGTCGACGAGGGGGTCAGTAACTGAGAGCGAGAACGCGGCCTCGACGGCCGGGTCGGGGTCGAGCGCTTCGAGGGCGGCGGCGACGTCGACGAGCCGGACCATCGGCCCGGTTCGGACCTCGCAGTCGACGGCGCGAGGGTCCCCGACGAGGTCGAGCAGGGGCGCGTCCGGCGGGGCGCGGATCCGGACCTCGACGACCTGCGAGTCGTGGTTGCGGAAGAACCGGAGCAGTTGGAACCACGCCTCGTCGTCCGCGACGGCGACGTCGGTGACGCGCAGAACCGGGTCGTCCGCGTCGTCTACGTCGTCGTCGAAGCTGTACGCGCAGATCGCGCGGAGGTCGCCGTCGCGCTCCCAGCCGTAGACGAACGGGTCGGTTTTCCACCCTTGAACAGCGCGCTCGCGCCACCACTCCTCGGTCCAGTCCATCGTCAGGTCGTAGCGCTCCGCCATCGCCGCGAGTACCGGCTTCACGGCCTCGTAGTCGTCCTCGTCGAGCGGACGGAAGGTCCCGGCGTCGTCGCCCGCAGTCGCGATCAGATCGTCGACGAACCCGAGCCGGTCAGGGGGCGCGGTGAGGCGGCGGTAGCGGCTCGCGGTCGCCCAGCCGTAGCCGGCGTAGAAGGGGTACTCGAAGGGCCACAGCGTCGAGACGTGGACGCCGCGGTCGCGGTACTCAGCCAGCGACTCCCGGAGCAGACGGCCGACGTTCCCCTGCCGTCGGTGTTCCGGGGGAGACGCGACCGCCGAGAGGCCGGCGACCTCGCGGTCGGCGCCGCGGATCCGCAGCGAGAAGTAGTGGTGCGCGCAGACCGCGACCGGGTCGTCGGCGGCGTCGAACAGGCCCCGCGTCTCGGCGATGGTGTCCTGATCGTCCGCCTCCTCGGGGTCGTACGGCCCCTCGGCGGGAGCGAACGCGTACCGCATGAACGCGTCGAACTCGTCGGCGCGCTCGTCGGGGAACTCTCGGTACTCCATATCCCGTCGGCTCGCGGGAGCGGAATAAGTCTTCCCGGAGCGTGCGGGGGGTTCTCGTCCTCGCTGGCGACCCGCCTCAGTCGAACCGACCGCGCCGGTACTGCACCGGCCACTCGACGTCGGCGCCGAGCTCGTGGGCGGCCTCGAGCGGCCAGTACGGGTGTCGGAGCATCTCGCGGCCGAGCGCGACGAGGTCGGCCCGCCCGTTTCGGACGAGGGCGTCGGCGTGGGTCGGCTCCGTGATCCCGCCGACCGCGGCGACGGGGACGTCGGTCCCCTCGCGGATCGCCTCGGCGTACGGCACCTGATACCCCGGCCCCGCGCCGGGGAGCCGCTGGTCCGGATGGATCCCGCCGCCGGAGACGTCGATCAGGTCGGCGCCGGCCTCGGCGAGCAGGGGGGCGAGTCGGACGGAGTCGTCCACATCCCACGAGTCGCGGTCGGGGAGCCAGTCGGTCGCGGAGATCCGGACGAAGACGGGCTCGTCGTCGGGCCAGACCTCGCGGACGGCCTCGACGACCTCGCGGAGCAGGCGGGTGCGGTTCTCGTAGCTCCCGCCGTACTCGTCGTCCCGGTCGTTGGTGACCGGGGAGAGGAACTGGTGGAGCAGATAGCCGTGGGCCGCGTGGACCTCCGCGACCTCGAACCCGATCTCGCGCGAGCGCTCCGCGGCGGCCGCGAACGCGTCGATCACCTCGTCGATCCCCTCGCCGTCCAGCCGGCGGGTCGACGCCAGTTCTCCGTCGTCCGCGTCCGGGTCCGGGTACGGCGCGTCGGTCGCGGACACCGTCTCCCAGCCGCGCTCGCGGTCCTCCGGGATGGGATCGCCGCCCTCGGCCGGGGGTCGGTGCGAGGCCTTCCGACCGGCGTGGGCGAGTTGGATCCCGGCCGTCGCGCCCTGCGATTTGACGAAGTCGACGATCGGCTCGATCGCCTCGGCGTGCTCGTCGGACCAGATCCCCAGGCAGTTCGGGGTGATCCGCCCGCGCGGCTCGACGGCGGTCGCCTCAGTCATCACGACCCCGGCCCCGCCGGCGGCGCGGGAACCGAGGTGGACCCGGTGCCAGTCGTTCGCGAACCCGTCGTCCGCGGAGTACTGGCACATGGGCGACAACATCACGCGGTTGCGGAACTCGGTGTCGCGCAGCGTGAACGGAGTGAAAAGCGAATCCGGCATCGTCTCGTCTGACGGACGCGACGGGCTAAGGGGATCCGATCCCCCGCACGCATCGCCGCCGCCGAAACGCCCTCGGTCGGTTTCCCACCAGTTTAGGCCGACCGAAACCTATAACCCCCCGTGCCCCTGACGGACCGGTAATGACAGCCGGGGACCGGATCGAACGCGAGGTCGAGGAACCGTCGGACGCACGGCCGCGGGTCGAGGCGAGCCGCTGTTCGCCCGAACGCACCGTCTTCACCGAAGAGGGGAACACGGACGCGTGGATCGCGACCGATCTGACCGTCGAGCTGGAGCGATAGCGAGTCGACGCTCCCCGCTGTTCTCCACCGTTCTCTCGCGGTACCGTCGCCGTACCGCTCAGCGCAGCCGCTGCGTCACCGCCCGCCACAGGCGGCCGACGATCCCCGAATCGCTCGACCGATCGGGGTCCGAGAGCCTCCAATCCGCCTTCTCGGCCGCCTCGTCGATCGGCACGTACTCGAAGCCGACGTGGGTCGCGACGCGCCGGCTCGCAGTCGACGTGCCCACGAACACCGCCCGCGGAGCGTCGGTCTCCTCGTGGATGTCGCCGAGCGTCCCCCACTTGTCCCAACTCCGGAGCGCGTAGTCGTTCTCGACGCCCGTCTCGCGGACGAACCGCTCGACGGCGTCCGTGTCGTTGGCGACGATCCCGACGTGGCGGCTCCACTCCCGCGCGTCGGCGAACGCCGCCTCCGGCTCCGCGAGCCGCCGGGCGGCGCCCAGCGAGAGCACGAGCGTCACCTCGCCGGTTCGGTCGTCGGGGTCGTCGACATCGATGCCCATCTCTCGGGTACCCGTTCACGTCCGAGCGGGTAAACGGTGATGGCGGAAGTCGCCCGGCCCGTGTGGTGAGATTTATCCGCGAAGGAGGCGTTCGGTCGGTATCATGGAATTCGAGGCCACCTTCGACACGGACGCGCCGGTGATCGGCATGGTACACCTTCCGCCCCTCCCGGGGGCACCGAAGGCGCCGGACGACGGCGCCGCCGCGATGCGGGACGCGGTCGAGCGCGCCGCCGCCGACGCCCGCGCGCTCGACCGCGGCGGCGTCGACGGGATCATGGTCGAGAACTTCGGCGACGCCCCCTTCTACCCGGACGACGCGCCGAAACACGTCGTCGCGAGCGTCACACGGGCCGCGACGGCGATCACGTCCGAGACCGACCTCCCGCTCGGGATCAACGTCCTCCGCAACGACGCGGAGGCCGCCCTGTCGGTCGCCGCCGCGGTCGACGCCGACTACGTCCGGGTGAACGTCCACACCGGCGCCCGGGTCACGGACCAGGGCGTCGTGCAGGGGAAGGCTCACGAGACGATCCGACTGCGCGACCGACTCGGCGTCGACCTGGGCGTGTTCGCTGACACGGACGTGAAACACTCCGCGCCGCTTTCGGCGGGGGGACACTCCGCGGAGTCGTTCGTCGACACCGCCGAACGCGGGCTCGCCGACGCCGTGATCGCCTCCGGACGCGGGACGGGCGAGGCGATGGACTCGGAGGCGCTCGAAGCGGTCGTCGCCGACCGCGACGCGCACGGGCTCGACACCCCGGTCCTCGTCGGGAGCGGCGTCCGCGCCGACACGATCGGTGACGTGCTCTCGGTCGCCGACGGCGCGATCGTCGGCACCGCGCTCAAGGAGGGCGGCGAGACGACCGCCCCCGTCAACGCGGACCGGGTGGCGGAACTCGTCGCGCGGGCGGACGAGGTGCGGTGAGGCGGCAGGAAGGGGAAGGCGGAGGCTCGCGGCTCCCTCAGAACCCCCGCTCCGCGAGGAACGCCTCCACCTCGTCCCGGGTTGGGAGCCCCGGCTGGGTGAACCGGGACGTGCAGTTGATCGCGGCGACCGCGGCCGCGAAGCGGACGCCGTCTTCGACGCCGACACGCTCGGCGCGCGAGTCGTCGCCACCGGCGATCCACCGGTCGATCAGCGCCGCGACGAACGAGTCCCCGGCGCCCGTGGCGTCGACAACGTCGACGTCGAACGCGTCGATCTCGGTGACTTCGCCGCCAGCGACGACCGTCATTCCGTCGGCGCCGTGAGTGAGGACCGCGCGGGGCCACCCGTCGCCGCCCAGCGACGACTGACCGTCGTCCTCTCGCGCGCGCTGCGCGGCGGCGACGCGGCCCACCGCCGCCTCCGGCCCGCCGAAGTAGGCGGCGGCCGCTACGTCGCCGGCGACGAACAGGTCGGCGGCGTGGAGGAGCCGATGGACCGTCTCCGGCTCGGTCGACCTGTCGACGAGCTCCTCGACCGGGCCCGAGAGGTCGAAGACGAGCGCGGGCGGGTCGGCGGCCGACTCGATCGTGTCGAGCACCGCCCGCGAGACGGCGTCGGGCGTGTAGCCGGTGAGGAAGACGGTCTCGGCCGCCGCGAGTGCCTCACGGTCCGCCTCGTCTAGTTGGAGGCGCCGGAAGCTCTCGCCCGCGGTGACGATGGCGCGCTCGCCCGCGGGGTCGCTGAGGATCACCGACCGCGTCGAGGGGTCGTCACCGACCGAGACGCGCGAGGCGTCGACGCCGGTGTCCGCGAGGTGATCGAGCGCCTGTCGGCCGTACTCGTCGTCGCCGACGCGGCTCACGAGGCCGACCTCGCGCCCGAGTCGGTCGAGCGCGACGCAGACGTTGGCGCCGACGCCGCCGAACGCGGTCGTCACCTCGCTCGCGAACGCGCCGCCGTCCGGCTCGGGGAGGTTGCTGACGGCGTACCACTCGTCGATCGCCGCGGCGCCGACCGCGAGGATCGGAGGCGGTCCGGTCATGGCCGCCACGCTCGCTCTCGTCCGCTCACGCTACGATTCACCGTACACCGCCTCGTGGAGATCCATCGCGGCCGCCTCGGCGATCGGTCCCTCGACCGCCGTGTCACCGTCGGCCCGGCGGATCACCTCCGCGCAGGGGATCGACACCACGTCGCCCGTGAGGGCGTCGAGCGTCTCTCCCGCGACGCCGAAGACGACCCGACCGATCCCTGCGTAGTGGATCCCGGTCGCGCACATCGGGCACGGCTCGGTGCTGGCGTACATCGTGCAGCGGGCGCGCTCGTCGGCGGCGAGTTCGCGGCCGGCCCACCGCGCGAGCGTCAGCTCCGGGTGGGCCGCGAGGTCGTCCTCGGTCAGCGTCTCGTTGCGGCGCTCGGCGACGATCTCACCGTCGAGGACGAGTAGCGCGCCGAACGGCGTGTTCCCCGTCTCGACGGCCTCCTCGGCGAGATCGATCGCGCGATCGACGTACTCGCGGTCGGTCGGGCCGGTTTCGTCGCGGTCGGCCGAGTCGATCTCGTCGCCGTCGTTCGGATCGGTTTCGTCCGGCGCGTTGATGTCGTCCGCCGCGCCGCCGCCTCCCGGATCGGTCATACTCCCGTGTTCTCCCGCGGGCACCTAACCCTTGTCTGACGCGGCGGTCGCGTTTATATACCTCCCGGCGTTACCTCGGCTGTGTCCCGCGTCACCGTCAGCATCGACACCCACGTCCACTCGGACGACAGCTACGACGGCCACGAGCCGGTGGAACTCATCCTGGAACACGCCGCGGAGATCGGGCTCGACGCGGTGGTTATCACCGACCACGACGTGATCGGCGAGTCGAAGCGCGCGGCGGATATCGCCGACGAGTACGGGCTGATCGGTATCCCCGGAGTCGAGGTGTCGACCGCGCACGGTCACCTGCTCGCGATCGGCGTCGAGCGCATGCCGCCGCGCCGACGCCCCTACGACGAGACGATCGCGTGGATCCACGAGCACGGCGGCGTCGCGATCGTTCCCCATCCCTTCCAGCGGTCGCGCCACGGCGTCCGCGAGCGGAATATCCCCGTGCCGGACCCGGAGGACGGGGAGATCGAGGCGAAGGCCGAAGTCGCCGATGCCGATGTGAACACGGAGCCCGACGAGATAGCCGAGGTCGACGCGATCGAGGTGTTCAACGCGTGGCTGTTCACCGGCTATCGCAACCGTCGCGCACGGCGGTTCGCAGCCGAGTACGGCTATCCGGGGATCGCCGCGAGCGACGCGCACCACTTGGAGTACGTCGGGCGCGCGTTCACCGAGGTCGAGATCGAGGGGCGCGAGTCGGTCGACGCGGTCACGGCCGACGACGTGCTCGACGCGGTCCGGAACGGAACGACGCGGGTGGACGGGCGCCGCGCGCCTATCCGGATGGCGGCGAAACACTACGTCGGCGCGGCTGGCCGCAAGTCGGGGTACTACGCGCGGACCGGAGCGGTGCGGAGCGCGACGGCCACGCGCCGCGGGGTCACCGAGGTCGTCTCGACCGTCCGGGTCGCCGTCTCGCAGGGCGCACACCGCGCCGCGCGCGTTCTCTCGTGGGTGACCTGACGGCCCCGACCGGCGAATGACCGTCCCGTCACGGAGACGGGTTTTTGCACGCGGGCGCGAAACGACAGACCATGAGTCACGACAGACGCGAGGCCGGATTCAAACGACGGACCCGCGTCGCGGACGCGCTGGCGACGCTGCTCGACGCGGCCGATCCCCACGGTCGGACCGAGTCGACGCCGCTCGCCGACGCGGACGGACGGATCGTCGCCGAGACGATCGACGCGCCGGCGCCGGTCCCGAGCTACGACCGCGCGGCGATGGACGGGTACGCGGTCCGGGCCGAGGACACCTTCGGCGCGTCCGATCGGTCGCCGGCAGTACTCCGAGCGGTCGACACCGAGGCCGACTCGATAGCCCCCGGCGAGGCCGCGCGCGTCCACACCGGGAGCGCGGTCCCCGAGGGCGCCGACGCCGTCGTGATGATCGAGCAGGTGGAGACGGTCGGCGGCGGAGACGGGGGCGTCGGCGAGGTCGAGGCGTTCGACGCGGTCGCCGAGGGCGAGAACGTCGGCGAGGCGGGCGAGGACGTGGCGGACGGCCAGCGGCTCTTCGAGGCGGGCCACGTCCTCCGGCCGTCCGACCTCGGGCTCCTGAAGTCGGTGGGGCTCGACGCGGTCCCCGTCTACGAGCCGCCGACCGTCGCCGTGATCCCGACCGGCGAGGAGCTGGTGCAGTCCGACCCCGACCCGGGCGAGGTGATCGAGACGAACGGGCTGACGGTCTCGCGGCTGGTCGAGCGGTGGGGCGGGGAGGCCCGCTACCGCGACGTGGTCACCGACGACGAAGACGCGCTCGCGGCCGCGATCGAGGGAGACCTCGACGCCGACGTCGTCGTCACCACCGGGGGGTCCTCGGTGGGTGAGCGCGACCTGCTTCCGGAGGTCGTCGACTCCGTCGGCGAGGTGCTCGTCCACGGCGTCGCGCTGAAGCCGGGGCATCCGGTGTGTCTCGGCGTCGCCGACGACACGCCGGTCGTCTCGCTGCCCGGCTACCCGGTCGCCTGCATCGTCAACGCCGCGCAGTTCCTCCGACCGCTCCAGAAGCACGTCGGCGGGACGACCGCGGACCCGTTCCCGACGCGGCGCGCGAGGCTCGCCCGGAAGGTGCCGAGCGAGCCCGGGACGCGGACGTTCGCGCGGGTGTCGCTCTCGGAGGAGCCCGGCGACGGGGACGCCGCGAGCGACGGGGGAGCGGCGAACCTGCCCGCCGCCACGCCGACCCGCGCCAGCGGCTCCGGAATCCTCTCCAGCGTCGCGCTCGCCGACGGCTGGGTCGTCGTCCCCGAGCCGCGGGAAGGGCTCGACGCGGGGGAAGTCGTCGACGTGGAGCTGTGGGAGGCGAGCCCATGAGCGACCGCAAGGAGTTCCGCGACCTCGCGACGCCCGAGGCCGCCCGCGAGGCGATCGACGGCCTCGATCTCTCGCCGGAGCCGGAAACGGTTTCCCTGGAGGACGCCCGCGACCGGATCCTCGCGGAGCGGGTCGACGCCGCGATCGACGTGCCGGGGTTCGACCGCGCCTCGATGGACGGGTACGCGGTCCGCGCCCGCGACACCTTCGGGGCCGACGAGGTCGATCCCGCCGAGCTCGACCTCGTCGGCGCGGTCCACGCTGGCGCGGCGCCGGACGTGACCGTCGAGCCCGGGACCTGCGCCGAGATCTCCACCGGAGCCGTGATGCCGGACGGCGCCGACGCCGTGGTGATGGTCGAGCGGACGGACGAGGTCGGCGGGGATCCGGACGCGGGGGGAGGCGAACCCGACCGAATCGCGGTCCGGACCGCCGTCGCGCCCGGCGACCACGTGATGAGCGCGGGTGCCGACATCGCCGCGGGCGCCCGCGCGCTCGGTCCCGGGACGCGCCTGACGCCCCGCGAGATCGGCCTGCTCTCGGCGCTCGGCGTCGACGAGGTTCCCGTCGCGGGGAAACCCCGGGTCGGGATCGTCTCGACCGGCGACGAGTTGGTGCGCCCGGGCGAGGATCTCGACCCCTCGCGCGGCGAGATATACGACGTGAACTCGACGACGATCGCGGCCGGCGTCGAGGAGGCGGGCGGCGAGCCCGTTCTCTACCCGCACGCCGGCGACGATTACGACGAGATGGAGCGGCTGCTCCGGCGCGCGGCCGACGAGTGCGACCTCGTGCTCTCGTCGGGGTCGACCTCGGCGAGCGCGGTCGACGTGATCTACCGCGTGATCGAGGAGCGCGGGGAGCTCCTACTCCACGGCGTCGCGGTCAAGCCCGGGAAGCCGATGCTGATCGGGCGGCTCGACCGCGGCGGGAACGAGGCGACGAACGAGAGCGACTCCGCCGGCGCCGCCGGCGGTTCCGGCGCTGCCATCCCTCGAACCGGCGAGTCCGCCTACGTCGGTCTCCCCGGCTACCCCGTCTCCGCGCTGACGATCTTCCGGACGTTCGTCGCGCCCGCGATCCGCGAGGCGGCCGGCCGGTCGGAGCCCGCGACGGCGACCGTCGAAGGCCGGATGGCCGTCGGCGAGCGCTACGGCGAGGGGCGCATGCGCCTGATGCCGGTCGGGCTGCTCGATCTGAACGACGGCGGTCTCCCCCTCGTCTACCCGGTCGACAAGGGGTCCGGCGCGACGACGAGCCTCGTCGAGGCCGACGGCGTCGTCGCGGTAGATCCGGACACCGAGTACCTCGATCGGGACGAGCGCGTCACGGTACGGCTGTTCTCCCCCGACGTGCGTCCCCCGACACTGCTCGGCGTCGGCGAGGACGACCCGGCGCTCAATCGCCTGCTCGACCGCCTCGAACGCCCCCGATACCTGCCGGTCGGTTCCCGAGAGGGGCTCCGCCGGCTCCGCGACGGCGTGCCGGACGTGGCGGTCGTCGCCGGCCCGACCGACCGCGAGGTCGACGCCGTCGACCTCGGCGGGTGGACTCGCGAGTGGGGGCTGGTCGTTCCCGATGGAAACCCCGACGACGTGACGGGGCTCGCCGACCTCGTCGACGGCGACCTGCGGTTCGTCAACCGGCCGACCGACTCGGGGCTCCGTCGGAGCCTCGACGGCGCGCTCGACGACCTCGCGGTCGACCGCGGCGCGTCACGCGGCGATCTCACCGACCGGATCGACGGCTACGAGCTGGCTGTCCGGGCGTTTGAGAGCCCGGTCAGGAAGGTGATCGCCGGCGACGCCGACGCCGGGCTCGGGCTCCGCGAGACGGCGGAACGGCTCGGCTGCGGGTTCGTCCCGCTCGGCGAGCAGGCGGTCGCCGTTCGCGCCGCGCCCGACCGGGTCGAGCGCGACGCGGTCGCGGAACTCGCGGACGCGCTCGATGGTCCCAGCGATCTCCTCGCCGATCTCGCTGGCTACTCGCGGAACAGCCGGAACGACCCCTGACCGACGACGACCTCGGCGGTGTCGCCGTTCGTCGCACTGGTGACGGTCATGTCGCTGACGCCGATCGATCCGCCGGACCTGACGACCGTCGCTTCCGCCCGGAGATCGCCGGTCGCCGGCCGGAGGTAGTTCGCGTTGAGGTTCACCGTCGCGACCCCGCCCGAGAGTGGATCCTCGAAGGCGGTGCGCTGGGCGATCCCGCCCGCGGTGTCGACGAGCGTCGCGGCCACCCCTCCGTGGATGGTGTCGCCGTCGCTGTTCGTCAGCTTGTCGTCGTACGGGATCGAGAGGGCGACCCGTCCGCGCTCGACGACGTCGACAGACGTGTTCAGCCACGAGAGGTAGCCGTGCTCCTCCTCGATCCGCCGCTCGACGAGCTCGACCGCTTCCGCCGACAGCGGCTCCATCGCTTCGATCTCGCTCCGGTCCATACCCCACCGTCAGCGTCCCCCCGCTTGTAGCCCTCGGAACTCGCAACAACGGCAGCGGGGTTGGGGCGGTCGTACCGGGACGAGGACGCCCCACCCGACGTCTTATCCGCGATACCGCGCCATCTGTCCCGTGACCTGACGCGTCGCCCCGCGGCGGCCGAGGCGGGAGCCCGGCGAACCGCCGCGGCGGAGCGTTCGCGCCGGCTGTTCGCCACTCCTCTCGCCAGCCGCTGGTAGCTCCGAACTCACCCGACGCCGAGCCGGATCGGATCGTCGCTCGGGGCGAGGGCGATCGACACGGTCTCATCGAGCTCGAACCGTCTGTCCGGACAGACGAGCTTCGCCCCGAATCCGCCGCCTCCGGCCGCGAACAGCGATAGCCCCACCGCCCGTTCGCCGTTCGCGAGCACGTCGACCGGCTCCCACGCGATGCCGCGTCCTCGCGCGACGCCGACGCGAGTTCCCCACAGCGACACCACCGTCCCGTCCTCGATCGCGTCGAAGGCGCCGCCGCCCGCGTAGTGTGCCAGCCCGCCGTCGAGGGGGACCCCGTCGTCGCTCGCGAGCGCCGCGAACCGCCGACCGGGGTCCGGGTGGATCGGCGCGTCGAGAACGACGTGCGTCGGGCCTCGTTCGACGACCGCGCCGGTTCCGTCCCACCGCATCGGCTCGACGGGCACGTCGACGTCGACCGGGAGCGATCCGCTCGCCCGGAGCGCGTCCGCGCCCGGCGGTCTAAATCCGAGATGAATGTGGTCGTCGACCCACTGCCCGAAGAAACCGGAGCGCGTCAGCGGGCCGAGCGCGTCGCCGACCGCGACGCGCTCGCCGGGCGACACCTCCGGGATCACGTGAAGGATCCGCGCGAGCGTCCCGGGCGCCGCACCGGCTCGTCGGCACCAGTCGTCGTCGAGCTCGACGACGATCAGGTGGTCCTCGTCGGCGGCGTACGGGCGGTCCGGGCAGCCGACGGTCCGCGTCTCGCGGACGACGCCGGCGACCGGCGAAACCCCCGTCTCGCCGTCCGGGTAGAGGTCGATCGCGCGTCCCTCGTCGTGTGCGGGGTACGGGGAGTTGAACCGAGAGAACCGTCGGTAGCGGTCGAGTACCGCGGCCGGGAGCGAAACGGTCATCGGATCGTCACGTGGGGCTCGACGGCCAAGTGGGCGTCGGAGTCGGCCATCGCGGTCAAATCCGACACGACCGTCTACGCCCCGGATCAGTCGTCGGCGGGCTCGATTCCCGAGATCACGAAGCGTGCGCCACCGGACGCCGACTCCTCGACGGAGAACTCCCAGCCGTGAGCCTCGGCGATGTCGCCGACGATGGCGAGCCCGAGCCCGGTTCCGCCGCCGAGAGAGACGCCGCGCTCGGTCACCTGTGAGCGCTGGTCCGGCGGTACGCCGGGGCCGTCGTCGGCGACCGCAAGCGCGATACCGTCGTCGCGGTGTGCGATCTCGACTCGCACCGTCACGTCCTCGCCGGCGTGTTCGATCGCGTTGCGGAACAGGTTCGAGAGGAGCTGTTCGAGCCGATCGCCGTCGGCCAGCGCGGGTACGTCCGGACCGTCGACCGACAGCGTCGCGTCTCCGGTTTCGAGCCGCGACCAGACGCGTCTGGCCGACCCGTCGAGCGAGACGCGGTCGACCTCGTCGACCGACTTCCCGGCGGTCGCCAGCGACAGCAGCCCCTCGATCAGGTCGTCCATCCGCTCGTGAGCGTTCGCGGCGCGGTCGAGGGCGTCATCGTTGTCTGCAGGGGCGCTGCGGGCGAGTTCCACCGCAGCGGTCGCCGCTGCGAGCGGATTGCGGAGGTCGTGTGAGACGACGCCGGCGAAGTCCTCCAGCCGCTCGTTTTGCCGCTCTAACTCGGACTCGCGGCGCTCCAGCTCGGCCTGTCGGCGCTCGCGTTCAGTCACGTCTCGGAGCAGAAACACGTGTCCGCGGTCGGTCCCGCGAGGGTCCGTGATCGGGTCCTCTTGGATGTCGAACTGCCGTCCGCCGATCGATATCGGGTGTTCCACGCCGACCTCCAAGCTCGGGAACACGTCCGACAGCGATGATTCGACCGCCTCCGGCGGCAAGATCTCCTCTGCCGCCGGGTTGAGGTCTCGTATCTGGCCGTCGGAGCCGGCGACGATGACGGGGTCCTGCATCACCTCGACGGCCGTGTCGCGGGCGACGACAGCCGCGTCGAGCGTGCCGAGCCAGAAGACGGTCCCGTACAGGAAGACCCCGTGGACCACCAGCCCCGCCGGGAACCACGCGAGGTTCGCGTAGCTCCCCACGTCGACGACAGTGACGATCCCGCCCAAGAACGGGAACAGCGTTCCGAGCAGGATCACGAACGTCTGGAGCCGGTAGCGATTCCCGGTCCGTCGATACAGATCGACGACGACGAGAGTGCCGGCGATACACAATCCGTAGGCGTAGAGCACGAACGCTGCGTCCGCGATCCCGAGCCCGAACGAGAGCAGCGTGAATGGCCCCTCGACAACGGCCGTCAGCGCTCGGCGAGAGAGCCCGTGAGTCCCACTTGACCAAGCGGTCAACACCCAGACGAACGCCGGGACCGCGAGCGCGACGGTTCGGTTCTCCGTACGCCACCGATCGTGGCCGGAGAACGCGAGCACGAACGCCATCCAGATGCCGGGGATCGCGGCGAGAAGCGGCGTCGAGAGGTTGAGTGCCACGACCATCGCCAGCTCGCTCGCGCTGGCGACTCTGACGGCGTACAGCAGCGAGATGCCACCCCCACAGAGCAGGTAGAGTGCGACTTCGGTGCCGCCGGGCTCCTCCCGGTCGGTCCACGCGACGTGGCCGAGCCCCAGCCCGATGACCCCGGCGAGCAGGCAGGCTGCGAGATACGCCTGCACCGGCAGCGCGCCGAGATCGCTCATCGTTACCTGACACAGTCAGAGGGCCGGCAAAACGTTTGTGTCACGCGCTCGTGGCCGCCCCCAACCGCGGACGACACGCGACGGACACGCGCCGTAAGCGGCTTGTCCGGCCGCCCCCTCTCGGCCGATATGCGCGTGCTCAGGGGTCGAGACCCTCGTCCCAAAGCGGACCGAGAGCACACGGCGGAGCTGCTCGCGAGCGCGAGCACGGGCGCCGGGACGCCGGGGCTCCGGGTGTGGACACCGCCTCGACAGGTCGCCTTCGGTCGCCGCGACGCCACCGAGCCGGGCTTCGAGCGAGCGAAGCGGCTCGCCGCCGAGCGGGGGTTCGAGCCGATCGAGCGCGACGTGGGGGGGCGAGCCGTCGCGTATCCGGGCGACACGCTCGCGTTCGCGCACGCGATCCCGCTCGGCGACGGCCGCAATCTCGGGTCGATCGCGGACCGGTACGAGCGCGCAACCGAGACCGTCATCGGAGCGTTGCGGAGCCTCGGCGCGGACGTATCACCCGGCGAGCCGCCGGAGTCGTTCTGCCCCGGCGACCACTCGGTCCGCGTTACGGGTGGCGGGAAGGTCGCGGGGATCGCTCAGCGGGTCCGAGGGGACGCCGCGCTCGTGGCCGGCTGTCTGGTTGTCACGAGGAGCGACGCGTGCGATATCGCCGACGCCACGGGCGAGGTGTACGGTGCCCTCGGCGTTCCGTTCGACCCGGAGACGGTCGGGAGCGTCGCGGAGGCGGGCGGTCCGGAGAACCCGAATCCCGCCGCACGGGCGCTGGAAGACGCGTTCGTCGACGGACCGTGGGGCGACGGTGACCCCCGGATCGACTGGATCGATCGCGACGGCTGAGCGGCGATCGCCGCTCTCGACGCGGTTCGTGGACGGGTTGCGTGCGGATTCGGGCGGCTCTCGGCGGATCGCGGTTTCGACGTGCTTTTTATTCGCGGGGGTCTCGGTTCGCCCATGGCCGAATTCAAAGTCGTCATCGCCGACCCCGACACCGGCGAGACGTTCCAGCGAGAGGTCGACGGACAGGACGCCAACCGGTTCCTCGGTCGCGAGATCGGCGACGAGATCGGCGGCGACGCCGTCGGGCTCTCCGAGCACACGATCGAGATCACCGGCGGCTCCGACGAGACCGGCCGCCCGATGCGCGAGGACGTCTCCGGGACCCGCCTGAAGGAGCTCCTGTTAGAGGGCGGCGTCGGCTTCGATCCGTCCCGGGAGGGCGAGCGCAAGCGTATCACCGTCCGCGGCCGCGAGGTCGACGACGACGTGGCCCAGATCAACGTCTCGGTCGTCGACGGCGACGACGTCGCCGCCGCGCTCGGCGAGGACGACGGCGACGCCGACGAGGAGTAAACGTCCCTTTTCGATGCCCCGCGTCCCCTCCGACGACGAGGGCGTCGCCTCGGTCCGCGTCTCGCTCGCCCGGAGCGGCGGCACTCGTCGGCCCTGCGTCCGGATCCCGAACGACGACGCGCTCGACGGTCGCGTCGAGTCCGGGAGCTGCGAGTCGCTGTCGCTCGCCGCGGGCGAGGTCGTTCGCGTCGCCATCGACCGCGAGGAGTACTACGCGCCGGTGCGAAGCGACGGCGAGGGGCGGCTCGTCCGGGGCGCGTTCGACAACCGACGGCTCGCGCGCGAGCCCGGCGAGGGGGCGAACCGCCTCGCCGAGTGGCTCGACGAGAACGACCGCGAACCGGGCGACGCCGTCGTCCTCGACGTCGTCGTTCCCGGCGAGCAGTACGGCCTCCGGATACCCGGCGAGCGAACGGTGTACGATGCGACGCGCGGTCCCCGGTCGTCGCTGTCGGACATCGCTCGCGACCTCGACGGCTGAGTTCGGCCGGGCCGTCCCGACGCCCGCTGCTTTCTCAGCGACACGCGTGCCGGATCGCTTATTCTCACGCGGACCCGATCCCGGCGTATGCAAGAGGTCGACGCGGATCTGACGGCGCTCGACCGCGGGATCATCAACGCCTTCCAGGGCGGGTTCCCGGTGACCGAGCGCCCCTTCGAACCGGCCGCGGCCGCGCTCCGCGAACACGGGATCGACGTGACCGGCTCGGAGCTGTGCGAGCGCGTGCGCGAACTCGACGAGGCGGGGACCCTCTCCCGGTTCGGGGCGCTCGTCAACGCCGAGGAGATCGGCGGGGCCGCGTCGCTCGTGGCCATGCACGCGCCCGAGGACCGGTACGACGAGATCGCGGAGACGGTCAACGAGTTCACCGCGGTGGCGCACAACTACGAGCGCGAGCACCCGCACCTCAACATGTGGTTCGTCGTGAGCGTCGCCGACCACCCGGACCCGGACAAGGACGGGAGCGATCGAGTTGACGAGGTGCTCGCGGAGATCGAGGCCGCGACCGGGCAGGAGACGTACAACCTCCCGAAGGTCCGCGAGTTCCACGTCGGCGCGAAGTTCCTCGTCGACGGCCCGGTTCCCGACGGAGACGTGGATCAATCGGATCTCGGACCCGCGGTCTCGCCCAGCGACCGGTCGACGCTCACGCCCGAGGAGCGCGACCTCGTCGTCGAGATCCAGGGCGGGCTCCCGGTCACTGAGACGCCGTACGCCGACGTGGCGGCCGCGATCGGCGCCGACACCGACTGGGTGATCGAGACGATAAAGCGGTTCGACGCGGAGGGGAAGGTGCGCCGCGTCGGCGTCATCCCGAACCACTACGCGCTCGGGTACACCGAGAACGGGATGACCGTCTGGGACGTGCCCGAGAAGGCCCTCGACGAGGTCGGCCCGGCGGTCGCGGGACTCGGCTTCGTCACCCACTGCTACCAGCGCCCCCGGCACGCGGGCGTCTGGGAGTACAACTTCTTCGCGATGACGCACGGGCGGACGGAGGCCGAAAGCGAGCGCCGGATCGCGGAGGTGAAGGAGCTGATGGACGAGTACTGGGAGGTCGGTGAGGGCGACTGGGACACGCTGTTCTCCACGCGAATCTTAAAGAAGACGGGGATCCGCATCGCCGACCGCGCCGACAGCAACACGGCGTGATCCCGCTCTACCACGACTTCACCGGCGAGAGGGTGCTGGTGTTCGGCGGCGGCACCGTCGGATCGCGGAAGGCGTCACGGTTCGCCGACGAGGCGCGGGTCGTCGTCGTGAGCCCCGCGTTCGACGACCGGCTAGCCGCTCTCGCCGAGGGGGAGTCGGTGGAACTCGTCCGCTCCGCACCTGACCCCGACGCTGTCCGCGACTGGATCGACCGCGTCGACCCCGCACTCGTCGTCGCCGCCACGGACGACGCGGCGATCAACGCGGCGGCCGAGGCGGCCGCGCTCGACGCCGACGCGCTCGCCAACCGGACCGACGTGTCGGCCGCGGACCGCTCGGGCGGCCGAGGGGCAGGGAGCGTCGTCGTCCCGGCGACGGTCGAGGACGGTCCGGTCGGAGTGGCGCTCTCGACCGGGGGCGCGAGCCCGGCGCTCGCGAAGGCGCTCCGCGAGCGGATCGAGACGGAGATCGACGGCGCCGGCGCGATGGCGGAGCTGTCGGGAACGCTCCGGGCGGAGCTCAAAGGCCGAGGCGTCGCGCCCGAGAAACGCCGAGAAGCGATCCGCCGCGTCGTGCGATCCGAGGGGGTTTGGAAGGCTTTACAAAAGGGGGATTCCTACGGTCGGCAAGAGGCGGATTCCGTGATCGAGGAGGTACTCACCAGATGAAGGAGACGGGCGCTATTACGGGCGTGAGCGTCGCCCACTCCCGCGCGACGGTCGACGAGATCGAGGCCGCGGGGGGCGACGGCGTCCGCGCCACCGTCTCGGACCTGCTCGCGCGCGACGGGGTGGAGGAGGCGTTCGCGCTCCAGACCTGCAACCGCTCGGAGGCGTACGTCGTCACCGACCGGACCGTCGACGGCTCGGTCGCGCTGGAGTCGTTCGCCCCGGAGGTCCGCGGCGGCGCGGTCCGCCGACTCGACCACGAGGAGAGCCTGGAACACCTGATGCGGGTCGCTTCCGGGCTCGAATCGCTCGTGCTCGGCGAGGACCAGATCATCGGCCAGCTCCGCGAGGCGTACGAGGAGTCGAAGTCCGCGGGGGGAATTGGTCCCGTGCTGAAAGACGGAGTGACGAAGGCGCTCCACGTCGGCGAACGCGCGCGCAACGAGACGGCGATCAACGAGGGCGTCGTCTCGCTCGGCTCGGCCGCGGTGCGGTTGGCCGCCACCGAGATCGACCTCACCGACGGCACCGCCGTCGTGGTCGGTGCCGGTGAGATGGGTACGCTCGCGGCTCGGACGCTCGACGACACCCCGGTCTCGGAGATCGTCGTGGCGAACCGAACGGTGCCGAACGCGGCGTTCGTCGCCGAGGAGGTCGACACCCCCGCGGAGGCGGTCCCCCTCGCCGACCTCCCGACCGTGGTCCCGGACGCCGACCTCGTGATCGCGGCGACCGGCAGCCCGGACCCGGTGATCGAGTCGAAGCAGGTAATGGGCGCCGGCCGGCTCGTCTGTATCGACATCGCGCAGCCGCGGGACGTGGATCCCGAACTCTCCGACCGCGACGGCGTCACGCTGTACGACATCGACGCCTTGGAGGACGTGACCCGTCGAACTCGCGAGAGCCGCGAGGCGGAGGCGCGGGAGGTCGAGGCGATCATCGACGACGAGCTCGACCGCATCTTGGAGGCGTACAAGCGCAAGCGCGCCGACGACGCCATCTCGGCGATGTACGCCGGCGCCGACCGCGTGAAGGCCCGCGAGGTCGACCGCGCCGTCTCGAAGCTCGAGGCGCAGGGGGAACTGACCGACGAACAGCGCGAGGTCGTCGAGGATATGGCGGACGCGTTGGTCGGCCAACTGCTCGCCGCCCCCACTCGGTCGCTGCGAGACGCCGCCGGCGAGGACGACTGGGAGACGATCCGCACCGCGCTCCGGCTGTTCGACCCCGAGTTCGACACGCTACCGGAGGGGCCGAGCGGGAGCGAGTCCGGACAGGACGTGGCCCCCGGCGACGTCGAAGCTCCGCCCGACTCGATCACCGAGGAGCTCGACGACTGACCCCCGATCGCGACACGAGTTTTTAAACGGTACGTGAGCGACCGCGACGACTCCCCTCAGTCCCCGGTGACGGCGAACCGCGAGGCGTCGCTGTCGGCGGTCGGCGCGGTGACGAGCGAGACGCCGACCGTGAGGGCCGCGGAGAGGACCATCAGCCCGAGCGCCACGTCCCAGCCGCCGGCGACGGTGCGGGGCAGCGTCGGCACGGCGCCGACGACCGCGGACAGCACCACCGCGAGGTACGCGATCTGCGGGACGAGGACGCCGGCGATCATGCCGGTGCGCGTCGTCCGGTCCCAGTAGAGCGCGCAGATCACGGGGAGCGCGAGCAGCGCGAACCCGGAGAAGGCGGTGTCGCCGACCTCGATCAGCGTCCCGGGTCGGAAGAGGCTCGCGATGAACGCGAGCAGCGCGAACGCGGCGACGCCGACCCGGGCGATCCACGCCTCCCGGCGCTCGGAGGCGTCGGCGTTGATCACGGGCCGGTACACGTCGCGGGTGAAGTACGACGACCCGGAGAGCAGCATCGAGTCCGAGGACGACATCATCGCGGCCACCGCGCCCGCGATCACGAGCGCCGCGAACCACGTCGGCGTGTACTCGTTCAAGACGACGGGAAGCACGTTGGCGCCCTCAGGCACCTCGACGGGCATCCCGACCGCCCACGCGCCGAGCATGAACGCGGGGAGGAAGAGGAGGAGGACGAGTACCGGCCACAACACGAACGACCGCTTCAGCGTCCCGCCCGACTTCGCGACGAAGAAGCGCTGGTTGATCTGCGGGAACATCGTCACGCCGAACGCGATGGTGATCGCGGTCGAGATTATGAATCCGGGCGTGTAGGTCCCGCCGCCAAAGCTCCCGAAGTCGGGCCGGGCGTCGAGCATGGCGCCGGTGGCGGTACCGACGCCACCGACCGCCGAGACCACCCACGCGGCGGCGATCCAGACCACCGAGAGCATGAAGAGCCCCTGTACCGTGTCGGTCCACGCGACGCCGCGCATCCCCGCGAGGACGACGTAGAGGATCATGAAGGTCGTGATCAGCGCCGCGCCGCCCCAGTAGGGGACGGCGCCGCCGGTGAGCCCCACGAGCGCCTCTCCCGCGCCCATCTGCTGGAGCATGACGTACGGGAACAGCCAGAGGAGGCTCACCCCGGCGACGAGCGCGCGCAGCCCTACGGATCCGAACCGGTCGCCGAGCATCTCTCCGAGCGTGACGTACCCGTTCCGGTTTCCGATCAGCCACTGTTTGTAGCCGATCGCGTACCACAGCACCGCGAACAACACCCCGTCGATCGTTCCCATCACGATCAGCCACTCGGGGCCGGCGGCGAACGCGAGGTTCGGACCGCCGAAGAAGGTGAACGCCGAGAGCAGGGTGGCGAACGTGGTGAAAAGCAGCACGACCGTTCCGATCGAGCGGTTCGCGAGGTAGTAGTCCTCGGCGGTGGCCTCGGAGACGCGGTAGGCGACGAGCCCGACCGCGAGCGCGAACAAGAGGTAGCCGGTGACGATGCCGAGCGACAGGCCGAGCGTCACCGTCGGTCACCTCCGAGCGCCGAGCCGTTTTCCGATTCCGGGCGGCGGCCCATGCCGCGCTCCCACGCGCCGCTCTCGACGAACCGCGAGAACAGGACAGTACACAGTCCGAGCCACGCCACGTGCCACCAGATCCACACCGGCAGCCCGGCGACGACCCGATCGACTCCCCACAGCGGCCACGGCACCGCGAAGGCGACGAGGACCGCGAACGTCGGTATCCACACGAGATCTCTCCGAGATCGACTCATGTGGAACGATATTGGAATTCACCGATTAAATACTATCGGTCTGATTCGTAGTAGAGTATCGAAGATAAATTTTCTTCAAACAGCGCCGGCGCAGGCGCGTGCGATAACTATTTTCGCCGACAGACACAACGACGCACGGGCGACCAGCGCCGCCCGATCATCACCATTCACCCATCATGAAAGACACAGAAAAATACCTCATCCACGCCACCATCGCGGCCGACGGGGTCGTCGAGCGGAGCGACGTCGTCGGCGCGGTGTTCGGTCAGACCGAGGGGCTCCTCGGCGATGAGTTGGACCTCCGCGATCTTCAGGAGTCGTCTCGGGTCGGCCGGATCGACGTCTCCGTCCAGTCGGAGAACGGCCAATCGTTCGGCGAGGTCACCGTCGCGTCGAGCCTCGACAAAGTCGAGACCGCGATCCTCGCCGCCGCGTTAGAGACGATCGACCGCATCGGCCCCTGTCACGCCTCGGTGGAGGTGACGAGCATCGAGGACGTGCGGGCGGCGAAGCGCCGCGAGGTCGTCGAGCGCGCCAAGGAACTCGTCGCCGGCGGCTTCGAGGAGACCAACCTCAGGAGCGACGACATCCTCGAAGAGGTCCGCGAGGCGGCCCGCGTCGAGGGGATCGTCGACTACGAGGACCTCCCCGCCGGCCCGCGCGTCGGCGACTCAGACGCCGTTATCGTCGTCGAGGGGCGCGCTGACGTGTTGACCCTGCTCGAGTGCGGCATCAAGAACGCGATCGCCGTCGAGGGGACGAACGTCCCCGACGCGGTCGCGGATCTCACCGCCGACCGGACCGTCACCGCGTTCCTCGACGGCGACCGCGGCGGCGAGCTCATCCTCCGCGAACTCGCGCAGGTGGGCGACGTCGACTACGTCGCGTTCGCCCCGCCCGGCGAATCGGTTGAGGACCTCGATCGGAACACCGTCTTCGAGGCGCTTCGCGGAAAGGTACCGTACAGCAGCCTCGTCGACGAGCCGAACCTCCGCGAGGCGGCCGCGGACGACTCGGGTGGCGCTCCCCTCGAAGGCGAAGACACCGATCTCCCCGACGGGACGTCCGATCCGTCCGAGAGCGGAGACGAGACCGAGCGAGCGAGCGACGCCGGCGACGACGACGGCGCCGGCGTCGTCGCCGGCGGAGCGCGGAGCGCGACGGACCGCGAAGCCGCTGAGGCGGTCGAGGAGGCGCTAGCGCCCGCGGCGTTCGACGCGGAAGAGGCCGACGAGCGTCACGAGGACGGTAGCGACGACGCGGCTCATGACGACCCCGCCGAAGGTGACTCCGCCGCTCCCGACTCAGTCGATTCGGAGGCGGCGGATGCAGGGCCCGACGACGGGACGAGCGCCGATACCGGCGGCGAGAGCGCGGAGGTAAGTGGAGAGCCCGACGACGCTCCCCTCGACGACGAGCCGCGTTCCATCGAGGAACACGTCCAGGAGGTCGTCGACGCCGGCAGCGACCGCGCCCGGCTCCTCGGCGACGACCGCGGCGTCCTCTCAGAGGTCGACGCGGTCGACGCCTTCGACGCGGTGGAACAGGCCGAGACGGCCCCGCACACGGTCGTCGTCGACGGGCTGATCGACCAGCGCCTGCTCGACGTCGCCGCCCAACGTGGGGTCAGCGAGCTGCTCGGCCGCGAGGTCGGCGAGTTCGTGAAACGGCCCGTGGGAACGCGGGTGCTCACGGTCGGCGACCTCCGGGCCGGGAGCTGACCCCTCGCTGGGCACCTCGGGCGGAACGGGTCTCTTCTTGAACCGCTCTGTCGAAGTCCTATTGGACGGACGGAACGTCGCCTGAAACCACCGTTCGTCGAAGGCCGCTTCTTGATCGATAGCGGGAGTGAGTGTTGCAGATCGGTTGTGGAGATGCGATATTTAAAAAGACATGAGCGATCGCGACGATCGCTTATAAAAAACGATGCGGTGGCGCGCCTGCGAGCGGCCGCCATCGGCGGCCGCGAGCTAGCCCGCGAGGGACGCCGCGAGCGGAGCGAGCGGCGAGGTTGGGGAGGTATGAGGCTGCGGTGCTGTGCGGGTGGGACTCAAAGGGGCGGCCGCGAGGACGAAGCTCGGCGACGCAAGGACCGCAGGAACGAGCAACGCGAGTGACGAGGACCGCAGCGAGCCGCGCGAGTCCTCGCGGCCGGAGCTTTGGAGGTCGTCACCACAGCGTCGATCACTTATAAACCACCAACAGCCACATCCCGATCCGACTTATAAACGACCACACCACCACACTGAGAGACGTACTCCCGCCATCGATTGCCACAGCCTCCGTACCGGCCAGAACCGAGTCGGAACGTATTGCTCGCTGGGTATTCTAACAAAGCCCCTTAAACCAACCCGACCGCGCCGAGCACCGCGAACAGCGCGTCTCCGTACGTCAGCGAGACGAACAGCCCGATCGCCATCGGGACGACGAACGGCATCCCCGGCGACACGAACACGCGGTCCTTCCGGGCGACGACCGCCAGCCCGCCGCGGAGCGTCTCGGCGTCGGTACCGTACGCGCCGTGATCGATCTCGTCGAGGAAGCGCTCGGCCGCCCACGGGTCGTCGAAGCGGTCGACGTCGTCCTCGCTGTCGATTCCGGTCGCGACCCCCCCGTCTGTCCGCGGCCCGACGTGAGTCCCGCCGTCGGTCGGGTCGCGCGTCTCGCCGACGCTGTCGGGGTCGCGGAGGCGGTCCGGGTCCTCGCGCAGGCCCGCGAGGGTCAGTCCGCGCCAGCGCAGGTACATCCGCAGCGCGTCCAGATCGAGGCCGTTCCGGGTCGTCCCGGCGTCGTCCTCGAACAGGCGCCCGTGTCGGTCAGGCAGCGAGTCGGTCGCCACCGGCCGCGCGAGGAACATCGTCGCCGAGCGCTCCCCGCGGAGGAGGTTGCTCAGGGCGAGCCCGAGGGGGTACGCGAGCGCGAGCAGGACCGTGTTCGTGAGCACCGTCAGCGAGAACACGCCGAGCCGGGTGTCGACGACCGGGAGTTCCGCCCCGGCGACGACGTACTCCGGGAAGGTCGGAAAGAGGACCGCGATCGCGATCAGCGCCTTCGCGTCGGCGCCCCCGAACGCGCCGAGGTACCAGAACGCGTAGCCCAGCGGCGCGACGAACAGCAGGCTGATCGCGGCCTGCACCGCGAACCGAATCTCCTCGAACCCCGCGATCGGCCACATCGCCGCTATCTCCCAGACCAACAGCAGCGCCCCGAACGCGTACAGCGGCGGCCACAGTCGGTTCGGGAGGCGGCGGGTCCGAACGTCCCGCAGGGCCGCCCACGCGAAGACGGGGACGACGAACAGGCGGAGGGCGTCCGGCAGCGTCGCGAACATGTCACCACGGGCGGCGCGGGCGTAATTAGGCGTTCGGGTTCGCGTATCGCGATCGATAGCGCGGCGTCGCGGTCCCGACGAAAGCTCGCCGCGCCGACGCGCCTGTCGAGGCGTTACCGCAGCTCGACGCTACAAAGCTTTTTGTCATTCGAAGAACCGTATCAGGTATGAGAAACGACGGGATCGATCGCGGGCTCCGCCCCGGTCGCGATTCCCTTCCACTGGTCGGTACCGTCGGCGCGCTCTACCTCCTCGTCGCGCTGGGTGAGCGGGCGCTCTCCGGAGTCGTGTCGGTCCCGGCGCTCTCGGTCGTCGATCTGACCGCGGCGCTCCCGGTTCCGGTGCTGTTGGCGGCCGGCCCCGCGGCGCTGTGGGGGATTCTGTTCGGGCACGTGCTGAGCGATGCGGCGACGAGTTCGCTCGGACCGGGCACCCTCGTCGGCGCGGGCGCGCATCTGTATCTCGGCTACGCGACGTGCACACTCCTCCGGCGGTCCGACGCCCCCCGCGCCTCTGACTCGGCCGGCCTCGGTCGGTTCGTCCTCGCCGTCGCCGTCGCGGCGGCCGGCGCGGCGGCCATCTCCGGATGGGGCGGCGAGGCCATCCACCGGACGCCGTTCTTCGTCGCCGCGCCCGCGGCGTTCGCCGAGTTCACTCTCCTGAGCGTCCCGTTCGCGCTCCCGCTGGCCGGTCTGTTCAGGCGGGTCGCGTCCGCGGGCGCGTCGGCGTTCGACATCACCGCCGCCCCGCGACGGCGGTTCGACGGCCATCCCGACCTCCGCCGGGTCACCGCCGTAACGGTCGGATGGGTCGTCGTCGGGACGGTGGCGAGCGTCGGCTACCGGATGTTCGAGACGGTCCCCGCCGGTGCGTTCACGAGTCGCGACCTGGATTTCGTCCTGCTGTTGCGACAGCCGACGCTGTTCGGACCCGGTGCGGGCCGTCTACAGGTGCTTTTGGGTGCGGTACTCCTGTCGTTCCTCGTGGTCCTCTTGGCCGATCCGTCCGATCGAGGGGGGACCCCCGTCCGATGAGACTGACCAGACGGCAGGCCCTCCTCGGTCTGGTCGGCGCGAGCTCCGTGGGCGGCCTCGGCGTCTACGAGTTGCTCGACCGCACGGCGACTGACGCCACCATCTCCGACGCAGGGATGAACGGCCTGCTCACCGTCGCCGATATCGTCCACCCGGCGGCCCCCGAAGACGTCGAACCCGTGATTTCGGCCTACGTCGGCAGACTGAGCCACGACCGGATTCGCGGAGTCGTCAGGGCGCTGTCCGAGCTCGACAGTCGATCGCGCCGCCACTTCGGCGCGTCGTTCGGGGCGCTCTCCCGCGCGCAGGGCGAGCGTCTGCTGACGACGCTCGGGGTGAACCGAGTTCAGTCGAGACCGGAGGGGACGCTGGCCGAACGCGTCCGCTATCACCTCGTCAACGCCGTCCTGTACGCGCTGTTGACCCGGCCCGCCGGGACCGAACTGTTCGGGATCGGCAACCCGGTCGGCTTCCCGGGCGGGTTCGGCTCCCACGCGGGGGAACCGTGAGCTCGGACGACGAACGGGCGACGCAGGTCGATCGCTCGCCGTCGCCCCGGGCTGACGTCTGCGTCGTGGGCGCCGGCGTGGCCGGCGGACTCCTCGCGCACTCGCTGGCGACGGCGGGACTCGACGTGGTCGTCCTCGAAGCGGGACCGCGGTTCGAGTTCGACTCGCGAATCGAGCGGATGGAGCGCGCGCTCCGTCCCGACAGCGCCCGGTCCGTCTGGGACATGGGCGGCGAACGCGACGCGTACGCCTCCTCGGGGCCGAAGGACTACGACCTCAATCACAGGCGAGTCAAGGGCGTCGGCGGCACGACGCTCCACTGGGCGGGGTACACCCCACGCCTTCACGAGAAGGACTTCGAGATGCGCTCGCGGTACGGCCTCGCGAGCGACTGGCCCCTCGGATACGGCGACCTGCGGTCGTACTTCGCCGAGGCGGAGACGGAACTGGGCGTCGCGGGCGGCGACGACAACCCGTTCTCCCCGCCGCGCGAACAGGACCACCCGCTCCCACCGTTCCCCACGGGGCCGGCCGACTCGCGCTACGCCGAAGCGTGTTCGGATCTCGGGATAACGCTGCACTCGGCTCCGCAGGCCCGGAACTCCGAGGCGTACGACGGCCGGAGTCCGTGCGTCGGATACAGCACCTGCATCCCGGTCTGTCCCTCGGGCGCGAAGTACAGCGGCGACGTGCACGTCCGGAAGGCAGAGGAGGCGGGCGCACGCGTCGTCGACCGCGCACCCGTTCAGTCGCTCGAACACGACGACGCGGGGGAGGTCGTCGAGGCCGCGGTGTACAACACGCCCGACGCCACGGAACTGCGTCAGGAGGCCCGATACTTCGTGCTCGCGGGGGGTGGGGTCGAGATCCCGCGCCTCCTCCTGTCCTCGACTTCGGAGGCGTACCCCGACGGGCTGGCGAACTCCAGCGGTCTGGTGGGAAACTACTTCATGGAACACCCCATCGCGAGCGTCCGGGGGACGATACCGAAGCCCGAGGGGCAGGAACCCATCTTCTGGTGGCCGCTCGAGTCCCACCAGTTCTACGACCACGAGGAAGCGACGCCCGGAAGCATCAAACTGGAGTTCAAGCAGGGGAGCCAGGCCGAACCGACCGACGCGATCCGCGGGTTCGACGGCCTCGCCACCCCGTTCACGGGCGACGACCTGTCGGTCGAGGGCGGCCCCGAGTGGGACGGTTGGCGGCTGACGATAAGCGCGCTCGTCGAGATGCTCCCACGGGAGCGCAACCGCGTTGCGCTGGACGAGAGCCGGACGGACGACCACGGCAACCCCGTCCCGAACGTCGTACTGGACATCGGAAATCGGGAGGTCGAAACGCTGGAGCGCGCTCTCGACATCGGCACACGCATCCTCGAATCGATGGGCGCGACGGACATCGAGACGACCGACCCCGAGAACCCCGGCTACGCGTCGCACCACATGGGAACCACCCGGATGGGCGAGGACCCGACCGAGAGCGTTGTGAACCCGCAGCTGCGGACGCACGACCTCGACAACCTGTTCGTCGCCTCGTCGAGCGTCTTCGTCACGGCGGGGGCGATGAACCCGACCCTGACCATCGGGGCGCTGTCGCTCCGGCTCGCGGACCACATCGCCGATCTGGACTGATCCGGCCGTTCCGCCGCCGTTCGACGGGAACGAAACGCACCGGCGGATCGCCGCCGCTTTGTGGGGTCGTCACCGACCGGCAGGCGATGCGTCGCCGCCTCGGAACCAGTCTGTACGCCGGGCTCCTCTTCACCGTCCTCGGCGCGATCGCGTGGGGGACCGGCCAGCCGTTCGTCTTCCCGAGCCTCGGCCCGTCGGCGTTCCTGATCGCCTTCGACCGACGGAGCGAGCGCGAGCGGGCCGCCCGGATCGTCGGGAGTCACCTCATCGGTGGCGTCGCCGGGCTCGCGGCGTGGTCGCTGATCGCGGCCGGCGCCAGCCTCACCGCGACGCCGCCCGCGTTCTCGCCGGAAGGGTTCCGCTTGGCCGCGAGCGCGACCGTCTCGCTCGTGGTCACCAGTTGGGCGATGATCGCCACCGACGCGGTTCACGCGCCCGCCTGCGCGACGACGCTCATCGTGTCTCTCGGCCTCCTCTCGACCCCGATCGAGGTGGCGATCATCGTCGCGAGCGTGACCGTGCTCGTTGGCTTTCACGCCGGCGTGATTCTGGTGTTCAAGCGGATCGTGGGCGACGCACACCCCCTCTATCGGTCAGAGGAGCGCTGACCGCCTCGCTCAGTCGTCCGGCCGCTGCGCCCGCCTGTCGAAGACGGACAGCACCGGGTCGGGGTCCGCCAGTCCCGGGAGTCGGTACTCGTCGTCGCGGCGTTCGATCACGACGGTCTCGGTCCCGAGCCGCCGGTCGAGCCGCCCGCGTGTCACCCGCAGGTCGGTCTCGTCCCACGGCTCGACGCGCCACAGAGTCACGCCGAACAGGCGGTCGCGGGCGACGAGCGCGTCGTCGCCGGCGCGGTACGCGACGAGGCCGTATCGGAGTTCGTGGTCGAGCGCGGCGAGCCCCAGCGGGACCGCGACCGCGACCGCGGCGAGAGTGCCGGCGGTCGCCCGGTTTCCCCCGATCGCGAACAGCGCGGCGACGAGCGCGGGGAGCGCGGCGAGGTACCACAGCCCGGGGTGGCCGAGGGGCGTCGTCAGTACCCCAGCGAGCCGCGCGCGGAGAGGCTGGCGGACCGTCCGAACCGGCTCGCCGACCGAGCCGTCGGGCGGCTCGGGCGAGGGAGGCTCGTGCGAGAACCCCAGGTCCAGCGCCGACGACTCGTCGAACGCCGCCAGCCGATCGCCGTACAGCCCGGCGAGGTCGAACGTGGCCTTCACCGCGACGATCCCGAGCAGGAGGGGGAGTCCGACGGCGTCCGGGTCGATGGCGCCGATCTCGGCCTCGGTGCCGACCGTCGCGGCGCCGACGAGCATCACCGTGAATATCGCTCCGAGGAAGATCGCCGCGGCGCGCGCGAACACGCCCCGGACCGCCGTCTGGGCGCTGTGGTCGCGGTACTCGCCGCGGCCGAAGTACTCGACGGCCGTCGTCGCCGCCCCGCCGACGAAGACGGCGACGATCGCGAGCGTCACGCTGTCGAGCACGTCCGGCGCGAGTCCGCCGTCGGCGACGACGCCGACCGTGAGACCCCCGACGAACAGCCAGACGACCGCGAGGATCGGCACGGCGATCGGGAGCACGAGCAGCGAGGAGAGCCGGATCCGAAGGCCCGTTCGGGGGATCGACAGCACGACCCGTCGCTGTGCGAGCGGCCCGGCGATCAGAGCGTCACGCTCGATCTCGGAGGGACGCCCGGCGAACAGCGCGCGGACGACGGCGTAGAAGGAAGCGATCCCGAGCTCGAACCAGTAGAGCGTCATCAGCGCGGCCGCGTTCCAGCCGAGGGCGACCACGCCGACGAGCGGGAGGAGGTTGGAGACGAGCAGCGCGGCCGCCCGGGGGCGGCGACCCCGAGCGAGGGCGCCGAGAGGGGAGTCTCGGTCGGTGGAGGGCATCCGTTCGAGCGATCCGCTTCCGAGTTTATAAGCGGTCGGTCCGGGTCACCGCGCCGGTCCGACGTCGCGATGGAGGTACAGGTACGCGAGCACCGGAACGATCGTGAACAGGAGCGTCGAGAGGCCCCAGACGATCGCGTAGCGGCTCCCGCGCGCCCTCGCGTCGCGGTAGATCCACACCGCGGCGGCGACGACGACGCCGTAGATCACGAGCGTGAGCGGAAGCGACCACGGGAGCGCAACGCCGGAGAGGAGCGCCATTGCCGTCGAGTCGGCCGCCGTCATTTATAAATCGTCGGTCGCGTCCGAGCCCGTGAGGTCCGCGGCCATCACGAAATCGGGTTCGGCCGCCACCGGAACTCGGTTCGCCCCCGTGTCGCTCACGTGATCGACCGTCTCGGGGATCAGCACGCGGGCGTCGGCGGCATCGACCGCGGCGGCGTCGGCCGCGATCGCGTCGTACAGCGCCCCTGCCGCGTCGACGTCGTGCCACGCCGCGACGCCGTAGGTCGCGATTTCGGTCGTCTCGCCGTTCTCCTCGCGCTCCGTCACGCGAGTACGGACAGCGAACCCGGCGAACGCGTCCGCGTCAGCGACGGCTATCAGCCGGTCCTCGGCGGCTGCGGTCGCCAGTCGCTCGCGGGTGAGCGCCGAACAGGCCCACGACTCGTCCGGATCGAGCGCGAGTCCGCGCAGGTGATCGCGGGCGTCGCTGTCGCTCCAGAACGCCCACGCCGCGTTCGGGTCGGGGTCGGCGAGGGTCGCACCGGGATCGGCCGCCTCCGGTCCCGGCTCCGGCTCCGCGAACCGGAACTCCGTCGCGGGCTCGAAGCCGACCGCCCGCGACTGGCCGAGTCCCATGATGTTCCACGAGAACACCATGTTTCGACACACCCGCGCGCCGCGCTCTCGGGACCAGTCGAGCGCGGCCTCCGAGAGCGCGGTGCCGACGCCGAACCCGCGCGCGGCGGGGTCGACGCGGATCCCCTGCCCCCACGCCTCCCACTCCGAGAGCAGGACGCCCTGGATGCAGCCGACGACCGCCTCCGGCTCGCCCGCCGCGGCCGCGCCCGTCCCGTCCCCCTCGACGAGCGTGTCGCCGGGTTCGCGGTCGCCGTCGTCCCCGATCGCGTCGCGCTCGGCGACCGCGCCCGGCTGCAGCGTCGCGACGAAGGTGCCGCGATCGGGGTCGTCGGACGCGGCCCACTCGGGGAACACGCGCGGGATGTAGTCGTCGTAGCGCTCGCCCCACGTGTCCCGCGCGAACGCGGCGACCGCGTCGGCGTCGGCGGGGCGGGCCTCGCGGACGACGGGGTCGGGACCCGAGCCGGAGGCGTGCGACGACTCCCCGTTCGATCCCGTCATCGCCAGGGCTGCGACTCCTCGGTCAGCTCGCCGGCGAGGTCCCGGCCCATCGCCTCGGCGGGGTCCGAGCGGTTCGCGAGCGCCCACATCAGCTTCACCTTCGCGGTGCCGGGGAGGGTGTCGCCCGCCTCGACGACGCCGGCGTCGAGGAGGTCGCGGCCGGTGTCGTACACCCGGTCGCAGACGCGGCCCGCGAGACACTGGCTCGTCATCGCGACGACGGTCCCGCTCTCGACCAGCTCCTCGATCCGCGGGATGAGGTCGGTGTGGACGTGGCCGAGCCCGGTCCCCTCGATCACGACGCCGTCCTTGTCGTCGAGGTAGTCCCACGCGGCCGGGTCCATGCCGGGCGTGAACTTCACCAGCTCCACGTCGCCGTCGAGGGCCGGATCGAGGGTGGCGGTCGCGTCGTCCCCGCCTCGCGAGAGGAGCTCGCGGTTCCACTCGATCGCCGCGTCCGCGGCGTCGCCCTCCGCGCCCGCCTCGGCGGCGGCCTCGTAGTCGATGCGGCCGAGCGGTTCGGCGCCGACCGTCTCGAAGGCGTCGCGCCGGGAGGTGTGGTTCTTCCGGACGCGGGTGCCGCGGTGGAGCGCGCAGGCGTCGTCCGAGGGGCTCGCGTGCATGCAGACGAGCGTCTCGGCGTGATCGGCCTTCGCGGCCTCGACGGCGCACACCGCGTTCATCACGTTGTCGGAGGAGGGGCGGTCCGCGGAGCGCTGGCTCCCGGTGAACACGACCGGTACCGGCGAGTCGAGCATGAACGAGAGCGCGGACGCGGAGTACTGCATCGTGTCGGTGCCGTGCATCACGACCACGCCGTCGGCGCCGGCCTCGATCTCCTCGCGGACGGCCTCGGCGAGGTCGCGCCAGATGTCCGGCTCCATGTTCTCCGAGAGGATGTTGGCGACGACGCGCCCGCGGTAGTTCGCGCGGCCGGCCAGATCGGGAACGGCCCGCAGCACGTCCTCGGCGTCGAACTGGGCGGTGACCGCGCCGGTTCGGTAGTCGACGGTAGAGGCGATGGTGCCGCCGGTAGAGATGAGCGAAACCGTCGGGAGGTCCTCGTCGAAGGTGATCTCAGAGGCCTCGCCGCCGCCCGCGTCGGCGCCCTCGTCGACGTCGCGGGCGGCGGATTCGAGCACTTCGGCGTCGGCCTCGTCGCGGTCGATACCGACGTTGTACCCCCCGTCGAGCTTGACGACGAGGTGGTCGCGAGTCGTCGAGGGGAGCAGAACGCCCTCGTTCGTTACGTCCCCGCGGTCGACGCGGACGCGATCTCCCGGTTGCATACCACCGGGTTCCCCTCCGGCGGACTTGAATCCAACCGTTCGGCGGTCCGGAGCGGGTGCAGCCGCACCAGTTCTTGTTGTATGCCACCTCTGTGCATCATTCGAGATGCTCATATAGAATTGCTACCCAATTACGGTGCGCCTCCCCGTCGTCGTCGACGCGGCGGTGACCGGCACCGAGATCGAGATCGAGAGCTAACCGGTCGGCCGCGCGACGCTCGGCTCGTCGCGACCGACCGACTCCCCGAGGCGGACACAGTACGTCTTTTTACCCGCGCCGCCGACCGTGAGCACATGGATCGCGACGAATTCGCCGCCAGCATCGACCACACCGTGCTCGGCCCGGAGACGACGCGGGGAGACGTCGAGACCGTGCTCGCCGAGGCCGCCGACCACGGGATGAACGCCTGTATCCCGCCCTGTTACCTGCCCGATGCGACCGACTACGGCAACACCCCGGAGACGATCGCGACCGTGGTCGGCTTTCCGCACGGCCAGCACGCGCCCGCGGCGAAGCGCGACGAGGCGGTCGCCGCGTGGGACGACGGCGCCGACGAGATCGACCTCGTGATCAACGTCGGGCGACTCAAGGCGGGCGAGGACGACGCCGTCGCCGCCGAGATCTCGGACGTGGTCGCCGCGGTGCCGGTCCCGGTGAAAGTGATCATCGAGACCGCGCTCCTGACCGACGGGGAGAAGCGCCGCGCCTGCGAGGCCGCCGTCGACGCCGACGCCGACATGGTGAAAACCTCCACGGGGTTCGCCGACGGGGGCGCGACCGTCCCGGACGTGGAGCTGATGAGCGAGTACCTCCCGGTGAAGGCCTCGGGCGGCGTCGGTTCCTACGAGGAAGCGACCGCCATGCTCGACGCCGGCGCGGTCCGGATTGGCGCCTCCTCCGGCGTCGCCATCGTCGAGGGCCACCCCGAGAACGGGGACGGCGACGAGAACTAGCGTTCGGGGACGGCGAATCCCGCTCGTCGCGTTCTCTCACCGTGAGAACGCCGTCAAATCCATTTATGTTCCGAACTCCTACAGAGCAGTATGAGTCACTCGGCCGGACCAGAATCGCGAGGGCTGGACCTTGACGCGGCGTTCAAAGCGTTCGGTGCGGTAGGGATCCTCATCTCTGTCGCGCTCATCGTCGGCGTGCTCGTGCTGACGGACCCGCTCGGCGAATTCGTCACGACCTCGCCGGCGGTGTTCGGGAGCCTGCTGTCGGCGGGGCTGCTCGTCGCCGTCGGCTACGCGGCGTACGCGCTGCGGCGTCGCTGACGGGGCACACCGGGCGATCGGTGGAGAACGAGAGGACGGAAACGGAGCCGACCACAGACGCGGGACCGGTGAAGCGCTCGGCGGGCGACCGTCCGATCAGCTGGACGCGGCCGCGGATTCGGTCTCCGACCGGTCGTACTTCTCCTCGAACTCCTGGATGAGCTGGCCCATCTTCGCGTACCAGTCGTTGAGCATGCGCTGCATCTCGTTGGTGATCTTCTCGGGATCGGTGGGCGAGTAGACGTGGTAGTAGCCGCCCTGATCGTAGTTGATCTGCTCTTTGGTGATGAAGCCGGTCTGGAGCAGCCGCTGGACCGACCGGTAGGCGGTCGAGCGCTCGCGGTCGACCTCCTCGGCGACCGCGTCGATGGTCAGGGGCTCGTCGCTCTCGACGAGCGCCCTGAAACACTCTCGATCGAGCGGCTTGAGCCCGTGGAAACACTCGAGTAGCCCCTCGCATTGCATATCGCTCTGAAGCTGTTCAGACAGGGAATCCGGCATGATATTACCCGTAGGTACGACCCGTACCGGTAAAAGGCTTGTGTGAAGATAACACAATCTTGCGATATCCTGCTAACGGAAACGAGGGGATCGATCGACCACGCGACGGAACGGTGACGGCGAGAAGAGGTCAGTCGTCGGCCGGAGTGACCCGCTCGCTACGCCGTGCGCGGCGGCGGCACGAGGGAGACATCTCTGTCGCCGGGCGCTCTGTCGCCGGGCGACGGGCTACTTCGGGAACACACCCCGCTAGGAGCCGGCGGGATCGGCGAGGCGCCCGTCGGGATCGCCGTCATCGCTCGCGTCGCCCTTCGGCGACTCGACGCGGGCGAGCGTCACCTCCTCGGTCGCGTGTCGCGGGTACGCGAGCGCCCGAAAGCCGATAGCCGCTCGACGCGGTCGACGCGCGGCGGGACGACGGTCGGGCGGGCGAGATCGCGCACGGTCGGCCCGATCGCGCGGTTCGCGGGCTCTGCCCGCGGGATCCGATCAAGATGAGGTCGGCCGCGACCGCCTCGGCGGTCCCGTCGATCCGGCGGTGCGGCGTCTCGCGGACGACGTGAGTCTCGACCCGAACCCGGCGTTCTCGATCGTCGATCGGTGGGTCCGAAGCGCCTCGTTCCGACGGTTCCGGAAGTTCGTCCTCGGCGTCCCCGAGCGGACGTTCGAGGGGGAGACCGTCACGAAGCGGATCCGGTCGACGCTGCTCCGATCGAGACGGGCGAGCCCCGTCTCGGACCCGTCTCTCACATGGTATTTTTTATACTGCACAATAATCACTTATAGGAGATCAACCTCCGGTCGGATCGTGGCAGACCACGGACGGCAAGGGTATAACCCGGCGGCGACCGAACCGGCAGCCATGAGCGACGAGCCGATCGAGGCCGCGGTCGAGCGGTTCCTCGACGAGACCGAGTCCACGCTGGACAGCTACGATCAGGGGTACGCGGACGCCGACGCGACGATCACGGTGCTCCGGACGCACATCGACGAGCTGGCCGCCGCCGTCGACGACGACGAGACGGAGTGAGCGAGGACGGGGAGCGTCGACTCGCCTCAGGGTCCCGCGCCGATCAGCTTTCGCACGCGGGCGACGTGTTCGCCGAAGGCGGGGTCGCCGCGTTCTCGCGGACGCGACACGTCGACGTCGACGATCTCGGCGACGCGCCCCGGCTCGGCCGCCATCACGACGATCCGGTCGGCGAGCGTCACCGCCTCTGCCACGTCGTGCGTGACGAACAGGACGGTCTTCCCGGTCGAGGCCCACACGTCGAGCAGCTCGCGCTGCAGCATCTCCCGGGTCTGGGCGTCGACCGCGCCGAACGGCTCGTCCATTAAGAGTAGTTCGGGGTCGACCGCGAGCGACCGCGCGATGGCGACGCGCTGTTTCATGCCCCCCGAGAGCGATTTCGGGTACGAGTCGCGGAACTCGGTGAGCCCGACGAGGTCGAGCATCTCGTCGACCCGGCGCTCGCGCTCGGCCGCGCTCCGGTCGCTCCGTTCGAGCCCGAACCCGACGTTCTCCTCGACCGTGAGCCACGGGAACAGGTGGTACTCCTGAAAGACGACGCCCATGTCGGTCGTCGGGCCGGTGACGGGCGCGCCGGCGACCCGGATCTCCCCGTCCGTGGCGTCAGTGAGTCCGGCGATGATCCGGAACAGAGTGGTCTTCCCGCAGCCGGACGGGCCGACGACGCAGACGAACTCGCCCGGCTCGACCCCGAACGAGACGTCGTCGAGCGCCCGGACCGGGGCCCCGGCGCCGTCGTACGTCTTGCCGACCGCGTCGACGGCGACGCCGGCGCTGCCGTCGGTGCCGACGTCCGCCGATCCGTCTCCCGCGTCCGGCCCCCGATTCACGCCTGCCATGCTAACACCCGCCGTTGGACCGCGCGGAACGCCACGTCGACGACGAGGTACATCAGGCTCAACACGAAGATGTACGCGATGGCCCGGTCGACGCGGAGGTTGTTGCTCGCGCGCAGAATCTCGCGACCGACGCCCGGCACGGAGAAGATCTCGGCGGCGATGACGAGCATCCAACACCGGCCGAGTCCGGTGCGGATCCCGGTTAAGATCCCCGGCAGCGACGCCGGGAGGACGACCGACCGGATCATGTCGAGGTCGCCGCGCACGCCCAGCGTCCGCCCCACGTCGATCAGGTCCTCGGAGACCTCCTCGACGGCGCCGTAAGTCGCGTAGAAGTTGATCCAGAATCCCCCGATAGCGATGATGAACGCCGCGCCGGCGTGGTTGAGGCCGAACCACGCGATCGCGAACCCGATCAGCGCCAGCGGCGGCACGGGTCGGAGCACCCGCACCAACGGGGCCGTCACGTCGTCGAGCAGACCGCTCCACGCGAACGCGACGCCGGCGCCCACGCCGAGTCCCGTGCCGGCGATCGTGCCGGGGACCCAGTGGCGAATACTCGACGCCAGCGCGTCGGGCATCGTCCCCGAGACGAACTGACCGCGGAACTCCGCCGCGACCGCGACCGGCGACGGCAACACGATCGCCGGCTGCGTGAGCGAGAGGAGGTACCAGAGCGCGACGAAGCCGACCAGCCCCGCGGCGCCCCGTAACAGCCGCCGCGGGTCGTCGAGGCCGAGGCCGGTCTGCAGCCCGCTCCCGTCGAACTCCCGTCCGGTGTCGGTAGCCATCAGAGCGAGTCGTAGACGTCGAAGTCGAAGATCTGGTCGTTCGTGAGCTGTTCGCCGATCTGGCCGTTGCTCGCCGCGAACTCCGAGAACACCGGGGTCGCCTCGCTGATGGAGGCGGGGTCGGTGACGAAGTTCGACAGCGGCGAGTCGAGCGCCGTCCGCGCCCGGTCGACCGGCATCCCGATCCCGGATTCGACGTGTTGGGCGGTCTCATCCGGGTTCTCGTCGATGAAATCGGTGGCGCGGACGTGCTGTTCGAGGAACTGCGCCGCGAGCGGTGAGTCCCGGACCGCGTCGCTCATCAGCGTCACCGCGGCGGGCTGGCCGGGGAGGATCTCGGCGGCCGTCCGGAGCATCGCGACGGACGAACCCTCCTCCTGTGCGATCGTCGGCACCGGCTCCATGATGGAAGTCCCGTCGATGTTCCCGCCGTTGATCGCTTGCCAGACGGCGCTGGCACCGTTTATCTCTCGGATCTCGATGCTGTCGTTCTCGTCGGGGTCGACGCCGGTCTCCCGGAGCCAGTACCGGAGCAGCACGTCGGGAACGCTCCCCTGCGGGAACGTGCCGAACCGGAAGGGGCGCCCCCGCTCTTCCTCCCACATCGCGAACGCGTCCCCGCCGTGTTCCTCGAAGGTGTCGTGGAACGAGGACTCGGCCATGATCCCCATCGGCTCGCGGATGTTCGCCGCGGTCACCCGTGCGGGGATGTCGTTGTCGATCACGATCATCGCCGGCACGATCCCGAACATGGCGACGTCGATGTCCCCGCCGCTGAACGCCTGCACGATCGCCGGGCCGTCGGTGAACTCTCGGCCGTCGATCTCGGCGTCGATCTCAGAGAAGTACCCCTCGCCCTCCATCACGTACCACTGGAGGTCGGGGTAGATCGGCATGTGCGCGACCGTCAACTCGTCGAGCCCGCCGCTGTCGCCGCCGAGACAGCCGGCGAGACCGACCGTGGCAGCGCCGCCCGCGGCCGTAAGAAACGACCGCCGCGAGGCTCCCGCGTTTCGCTCGGACATACCGATCACAGGAGTTCACCGTGCAATACACCCGCGCCACCAGCAACTGGAGCGTATACCGGTGACGGAGTGTATCTGGCAGAAACGCCGGTAGCCGTGGTTTCGGTCGGCATAGTCGGCGATACTCCGACGGAATCGCGTCCCCGATCCGCGCAATACTTGCGAGGCCGATCGGCGCGATCGCCGTCGGTCGCGACTCCGGCGACCGACCTACTACCGACCAGCCGCCGACCGCCCACCGACCGCCCACCGACCGCCCACCGACCGCCGACCGCCCACCGACCGCCGACCGCCCACCGACCGCCGACCGACCGCCCACCGACCGCCGACCGCCCACCGACCCGCAGCCGACCCGCCGTCGTTTATGAGGGCGCCCGCCAACACGCGCGTATGGTCTCGGAGATCTTCGACCCCGACGCGTGGGAACCGGTCACGGACGAGTTCGACGACATCACCTACCACCGCGGCGTCGACGTGCCGGTCGTCCGGATCGCGTTCGACCGCCCGGAGGTCCGGAACGCGTTCCGCCCGGGCACCGTCGACGAGCTGTACGCCGCGCTCGACCACGCGCGCAAGCAGGCGGACGTGGGCTGCGTGCTCCTCACGGGCAACGGCCCGTCGGAGAAGGACGGCGGCTGGGCGTTCTGCTCGGGCGGCGACCAGTCGGTCCGGGGCGGCTCCGGCTACGAGTACCGCGACGACGACGAGGCGGGCGACGAGGACGACGAGCTGGTTCGGGAGGCGCGCGCCGGCCGGCTCCACATCCTCGAAGTCCAGCGGCTGATCCGGTTCATGCCCAAGCCCGTCGTCGCCGTCGTCCCCGGCTGGGCGGTCGGCGGCGGCCACTCGCTGCACGTGGTCTGCGACCTCACGCTCGCGAGCGAGGAACACGGGAAGTTCCTTCAGACCGACCCCGACGTGGCCTCCTTCGACGGCGGGTTCGGCTCCGCGTACCTCGCGAAGCAGATCGGCCAGAAGAAGGCACGCGAGGTGTTCTTCCGCGGGAAGACCTACTCCGCCGAAGAGGCCGCGGACATGGGAATGGTCAACGAGGCGATCCCCCACGAGGAACTCGAAGAAGTCGCGCTGGAGTGGGCCGACGAGATGACGAAGAAATCGCCGACCGCGATGCGGATGCTGAAGTACGCGTTCAACATGACCGACGACGGGATGGTCGGCCAGCAGGTGTTCGCGGGCGAGGCGACCCGCCTGGCGTACATGACCGACGAGGCCCAAGAGGGCCGCGACGCGTTCTTAGAGAAGCGAGAGCCGCAGTTCCGCGACTACCCGTGGCACTACTGAAAAAGCCGTTCTGACCCCGGTCGTCACCCGTGCGTGTACCCGCGGTCGGGAAGCGGGTCGCCGTCGGCGGTGACCCCCTCCGCGGCGTCGACGACGCTCCCCACGCGAGTCAGCCCGCCCGGACACGCCTCGCGGGCTGGTTCGACCGCCTCCTCGGGGACGGCGCAGACGAGCTCGAAGTCCTCGCCGAAGTGCGCGGCCAGCTCGAAGCGCTCTGCCTCGTCGCCCTCGGCGATCTCGTCGACCGCGGGGTGAACGGGGAGCCGGTCGGGGTCGAGTTCGAACCCGACCTCGCTCGCCTCCGAGAGCTGGTGGAGCGAGCGCGCGAGTCCGTCCGAGGAGTCCATCATCGCGGTCGCGGCGTCCGCGAGCGCCAGCCCGTCGGCGACGCGGGGCGTGAACCGGAACAGGTCGTTGGCGCGCTCGACCGCCTCGTCGTTGCCCCTTTTGAATAGCCGGAGCGCGGCCGCGGACCGTCCCCACTCGCCGGTGACGCAGAGCGCGTCGCCGGGACGCGCGCCCGACCGCGTGACGGCGCCCGCGTCGGTCGCGTCGCCGACCGCGGTCGAGGCCGTGGTGAACTCGTCGTGGGTGTCGAGGTCGCCGCCGACGTACTCGGCGTCGACCGCCTCGCAGACGTCGACCGCGCCGGCGATGAACCGGTCGAGCTTCTCGTCGTCGAAGGCGGCGTCGGCGTAGACGGCGACCGCCGCGGTCGCCCTTGCCCCCATCGCCGCCACGTCCGAGAGCGACGCGCCGACCGCGCGCCACCCGGCGGTGTACCGCGTCGTCCCGGGCGGGAAGTCGGTCCGCTCGTGGAGCATGTCGGTCGTGATCACGGTGTCGCCCACGACGGCGGCGTCGTCGCCCGCGTGCGGGAGGTCGGCCGCGAGCGCCCGGAGCGCGTCTCGCTCGTTCACGATACCGACGGATCGTGTCGGGACGGCTTATAAGCGATCGATCCGGATAGCGCGGGCTCGTCCCCCGATCGCTCACTTGAGTGCGGCTCGTTACCAAGAACCATTTAAATAGGTAATACACATTAACGGATATTATCATTATCAATCATTATGTTTATTACCCACCTCCCGCACCTACCGAGTGCAATGACAGTATCCGTACGCGGACACGCAGCGCCCCGACCCGCCGACAGCACGATCACCAGACGACCACCGCAACCACCCACACGACCCGATGACGACGCCTAACGACACCACATCCACGGACGACCCGACGAATCAGACGACCCGAACGACCGATCGAACGACGACCGATCGATCCTCGACCAACCGATCGACGACGGATCGAACGACGACGGATCGACGCGGCACCGACGCTTCTCCCCGGACGATCCCCGGGCGCACGCCGATCACCGAAGAGGCGGGCGCCCCGATCGTCCCGACGACACGTCCGACGACCGAGGGGTCGACCGCGACCGAAACCCCTCGACGCCCCAGTCCGCCGCCGAGCGACGGCGAGCGGGACGCCCCGCTGGTCCCGGATCTGCGACCGACGCGTCGCCCGCGGACCGCCGGGGGGTCGCGATGAGCCCCGTCCCGATGGCGGGGACCGGACGCGGACCGCGACCGGACCGGACGACGTTCACGCGGCGCGCGACCGATCAGACCGACCGGACTGACGCCGCCGCGCGCATCGACGACACGACCGACCAGTTCACCGACGACGCGACAACGGAGCGACATCAATGAATCCCAACGAACTCGACGACGACGTCTTCACGAGAGATATCGACAACCCGGCCGGCCGCCGGCTCCGCGAGCTGTTCGAGGAGCAGGACTACACGTTCGCGCCCGGTATCTACCACGCGCTCGACGCCCGCCTCGCGGAGATGGCCGGGCTCGACGCGGCCTACATGAGCGGCTACTCGACCGTCCTCGGCCAGTTCGGCTTCCCCGACCTGGAGATGGTCACGATGAGCGAGATGGTCGAGAACGCGAAGCGCATGGTCGAGGCGACGAACCTCCCCGTCATCGCCGACTGCGACACAGGCTACGGCGGCGTCCACAACGTCCGGCGCGCGGTCCGCGAATACGAGAAGGCCGGCGTCGCCGCGATCCACATCGAGGACCAGACCTCGCCGAAGCGCTGCGGCCACATCGCGGGCAAGCAGATCGTCTCCCGCGAGCAGGCGCGCTCGCGCTTCGAGGCCGCGGTCGACGCCAAGCAGAGCGAGGACACCGTCATCATCGCCCGCACCGACGCGTACGGCTCCGCCAACGGCGACTGGGAGGAGCACCTCGAACGCGGCCGGATCTACGCCGACGCCGGCGTCGACCTCGTCTGGCCCGAGATGCCCGACCCGTCCCGCGAGGACGCGGTCGAGTACGCCGAGACGATCCACGAGACTCACCCCGACCTGGATCTCGCCTTCAACTACTCCTCCTCGTTCGAGTGGGGCGCGGAGGAGGACCCGCTCACGTTCCAGGAGCTCGGCGACCTGGGCTACCAGTACATCTTCATCACGCTGTACGGGCTCCACTCGGGCGCACACGCCGCCTACGAGGACTTCGAGAACATCGCGCAGAACGACGAGGAGGCGCAGTTCGACCTCGAAGAGCGGTACATCGGCCACGAGACCGAGAGCCACCACGAGCTCTCCTTCGTCCCGCGGTACCAGGACATCGAGGCCGAGTTCGACCCCGAGGCGCGCAAGCGGCAGGAGGAGTCGGCCGGCTTCACCGAGGACGAGAACGACCCGATCACGGCCGAGAACAACGACGACTGATCGCGTCGGCCGACGACTGATTCCGGCGCCCGGCGGTCACCGATCCGGAATCGCGCCCCGATTTTTCAGCTCGGCGAGGTCGCCGTCGCCGTAGCCGTACTCCCTGAGGACCGCCTCCGTGTGCTCGCCCAGTGAGGGAGGATGCCGCCGAGCCGTCGTCGGCGTCCGCGAGAAGTGCATCGGCGAGCCCGGCACCCGCATCGGTCCGGCGGTCGGGTGGTCGAACTCCGCGACCATGTCCCGCGCGGCCAGCTGCGGGTCGTCGAACACCTCCGCCATGTCGCGGACGCGGCTCGCGGGAACGCCGTGCTCGCCGAGCCGGTCGAGGGCCTCCTCGGTCGCGAGTCCCGCGAACGCGGCGTCGAGCTCGGGATCGAGCGCGTCCCGGTTGCGCACGCGCTTCTCGTTGGTCTCGAACCGCTCGTCGGCCAGCAGGTCGGGGCGGTCGAGCGCCTCGCAGAGCCGCGGCCAGAACGCGTCGGACGCGCAGGCGACGACGACGTACCCGTCGCGCGTCTCGAACGCCTGATACGGGGCGATGTTCGGGTGTTTGCTCCCCATCCGCCCCGGCGGCTCGCCGCTCGCGAAGTAGTTCGCCGCCATGTAGCTGGTCCACGCGGCCTGCCCGTCGAGCAGGCTCACGTCGATCTTCTGGCCCGTCCCGTCGCCCAGCTCCCGTTCGAGGAGCGCCGCGAGGATCGCCTGCGTCGCGTACATCCCGGCGCCGACGTCGGCGAGCGCGACCCCGATCCTGACCGGGGCGCCGCCCTCGGTTCCCGTGATCGACATGAAGCCACCGCGCGCCTGCATCATGATGTCGTAGGCGGGCTTGTCGCGGTCGGGGCCCCACTCGCCGTACCCGGAGATGCCGCAGTAGATCAGCCCGGGGTTCTCCTCGGCGAGGTCGGGGTAGTCGAGACCCCACTCGGCCATCTTGCCGACCCGGAAGTTCTCGACGAGCACGTCGGCCCCGCGGGCGAGGTCGCGGAACACCGCCCGCCCGGCGTCGCTCGCGAGGTTCAGCTCGACGGAGCGCTTGTTGCGGTTGACGCTCGCGTAGTAGGCGCTCTGGGCGCCGTCGCCCTCGCCGAAGGCGGGCGGGCGCCACGTCCGCGTCTGGTCGCCCTCGCCCGGTCGCTCGACCTTGATCACCTCGGCGCCGAGGTCGCCGAGCTGCATGGTACAGAACGGACCCACCAACACCCGCGAGGCGTCGAGCACGGTGAGCCCGTCGAGCGGTCCCGCGTCGCCCTCGGGGTCGCGCGCCTCACCGACCACGGGGGATCACCACCGATATCCGCCGCCGCGTCGCGTTCATGCCACCTGACTCGGGCGGACGGGTAATGAGCCTCCCGCCGGCGACGCCCGCCGCGTCGCCAACGGTTAAACCCCGCCGTGACGATCGAACCCGTATGGATCTCAATATCGAGGGGAACGTCGCGCTGACGACGGCATCGAGCAGCGGCCTCGGCTTCGCGTCGGCCCAGGCGCTCGTCCGCGAGGGCGCGAACGTGGTCATCAACGGCCGCGACGCCGACCGCCTCGCGGAGGCGAAGGCGGACTTGGAGGACGAAGCGGCCGGCGACGCCCGCGTCGTCGCCGTCGAGGGCGACATCACGGACCCGGACGACCTCGACCGGCTCGTCGAGACGACGCTCGACGAGTTCGGTCGGCTCGACCACCTCGTCACGTCAGCGGGCGGACCGCCGTCGGGGGCGTTCCTCGACACCGACGACGAGGACTGGGAGGAGGCCTACGAGCTGCTCGTGATGAGCGTCGTCCGGCTCGCGCGGAAGTGCGCCGAGCCCCTCGCCGACGGCGACGGCGGCACCATCGTCACCATCGCCTCGCGGTCGGTGAAGGAGGCGATCGACGGGCTGGTGCTCTCGAACTCGGTGCGGATGAGCGTCGTCGGGTTGGAGAAGACGCTCTCGAAGGAACTCGGCCCGGACGTGCGCGCGAACGCGGTGTTACCCGGCTCTCACGAGACGAGCCGGATCCGAGAGCTGATCGATCAGGCGATCGAGCGCGGCGAGTACGACTCGTACGAGGAGGGGCTCGCCGACTGGGTCGACAACCCCCTCGACCGCATCGGCGACCCGATCGAGCTGGGGAACACCGTCGCGTTCCTCTCCTCGCCGCGGTCCGGGTACGTGAACGGACAGGCGGTCGTCATCGACGGCGGCGGCGGGAGCTCGAACCTGTAATCGGGTCGCCTCATTTGCCGAGCCGCTTTCGCAACCGTCAACCGGCGGAACCGCCACGGTCCGCGTAGATGGAGGTCCTCGTCCGGCTGTCGGGGCTGCTCGCGCTGCTGCTCGCGGGGACGGGACTCCGACGCGTCGGCGTCCTCGACGCGGACCGCACGGAACTGCTCAACCAGACCGCGTACTACGTCGCGCTCCCGGCGCTGGTGTTCGTCGCGACCTACGACCAGTCGATCGGCGACGTCGTCTCGTGGGAGCTGTTCGTCGCCGTGGTCGCCGCGCTCCTCGGGACCGCGCTCGTGGCGTCCGCCGTCCACCGGAACCGGTCGCCGAGCGCGCGGCGCAGCGTCGCGGTCGTCCAGTCGTACCACTCGAACCTGGGCTACCTCGGCGTCCCGCTCGTCGCGGCGACGTTCGACGCCGAGGTGACCGCGATCGCGAGCGTCATCCTCGGCATCGGCGCGCTGGTGCAGGTGCCGCTGACGGTGGTCTTGCTGGTGTCGATGAACGGGGCGAACGCCGAGGGCGCCTTGGGGCGACACCTCCGGTCGCTCGCGGGCAACCCCGTCCTCATCGCGCTCGTCGCCGGCATGGCGATCGGGGGGTTCCGGCTCGGCGTGCCGACCGCGGCCGCGGCCGCCCTCGACTGGGTCGGGTCGCTGGCGCTCCCGCTCGCGCTGCTCTGCGTCGGCGCGACCCTGCAGGTCGACCCCTCGACGATCGACCGCGGGGCGACCGCCTCGGTGGTGGCGCTCAAGGTGGCGTGTATGCCCGCCGTCGCGTGGGCCGCCCTCGCGTTGCTCGGCGCCGACGCCGCGACGTTCACCGCCGGGGTCGTCATGCTCGGAACGCCGACCGCGGTGTCGACGTACGTGTTCGCGACCGAGCTCGGCGGCGACGCCGGGTTCGCCTCGCTGAACGTGTTCGTCACGACGGTCGCGTCGGTCGCGTCGCTGACCCTGCTGATCGAGCTGGTCGGTGTCGCGGTGTAGGCTGACTGACCCGACCGCGGCCTCGACCCGATCCGCGTCCAGCCGCAACCCGAATCCATTTGATCCGGGACGCCCACGGGCGAGCCATGGAACACGTCGCGTTCGACGACGCGGAGACGTACGAGCCGGAGGACGGGTGGGCGCGCGCCGCGCTGGCGGGCGGCGACCGGTTCTCCTTCGAGTGGTTCGAGAAGCCGGCGGGCCACTCCTCGCCGATGCACGACCACGAGAACGAGCAGGTGTGCGTCTGTCTGGAGGGCGAACTCGTCGTCCACACCGAAGACGACACCGCCGTGTTAGAGCGGTACGACTCGGTCCACCTCGACGCGTGGGAGTCGCACCGCGTCGAGAACCGGACCGACGAGCGCGCGGTCGGCCTCGACGTGTTCGCGCCGGGTCGCGGCTTCGACTTCTGGACGGACCGGGAGGAGTGATGGCGGGCGACGCGCCGCGGTCGGCGTCGGCGGGCGGAGACGCGGCGACGACCCGACTCGCCCGGAGCGTCGAGGGCCGACCCCTGCTCGGCGACGAGGACGGGTTCGTCCCGCTCGGAGCGGCCGGGAGCGACGGGATCGACGACGCGCTCGGCGAGGCGACCGGGGCGTCGACGCTGCCGCCGATCGACGATCTCCCCGCCACGCGAACGCCGGCGGAGCGGCTCTCGTTCGGCGTCCCGTTCGACCCCGGGAAGCTCTGGGGGATCGGGCTCAACTACGCCGACCACGCCGACGACCTCGACGCGGTGCGACCCGCCGAGCCCGCGAGCTTCATGCGGCCGGCGACGGCGCTGACCGCGCCCGGCGGGCCGATCCGGCTCCCGCCGACCGAGGAGGCGGCCCGGGTCACGGCGGAGGCGGAACTCGGGATCGTGATCGGCCGGACCTGCACCGACGTCGACGAGGCCGAGTTCGGCGACGTGGTCGCCGGGGCCGTCCCCGTCATCGACGTGACCGCCGAGGACGTGCTCCAGCGCAACCCGCGCTTTCTCACCCGCGCGAAGAGCTACGACACGTTCCTCGTCGTCGGGCCGTGGGTGTCGGCCCCGGTCAGCGTCGACCGGCTCGCGGGAACGACCGTCCGGACCGTGATCAACGACGAGACGGTCGCGGAGAACACCGTCGACCGGATGCTGTTCCCGCCCGAGGAACTCGTGGGCGTCCACTCGCGCGTGATGACGCTAGAGCGGGGCGACCTCATATCGACGGGCACGCCCGGCGCGGGCGTGATCGAAGCCGGCGACACGGTCCGCGCTGAGGTCGACGGCGTAGGCGTGTTAGCGGCCGACGTGGTCGGGAGGGAATGAGGATCGATATCCACGTCGGAAGGAGAGGAAGAACGCGAGAACCGGACGAGCCGCACCCGAGAGTCAGGCCGGCAGCGTGTCGATACCGTTGACCTCGACGTAGCCGTACCCGCACTCGGGACAGCGCCACTTCGTCTTCTCGCCGAGGTGGAGGGTCATCGCCGCGGTCCGGTAGAACGACTGGGCCTCTCCGCACGAGGGACAGTCCACGTCCTTTTCGAGCGCCATGTGCGCGGATCCGTCCGGCGCGGTTTTGAAGCTACTGATCCGGCTGTTCCCCGTCTCGCGTGACTCGCTCGGTCACGCCCCTCTGAGGGTCATGGCGATGAGCTTCTGTTCGGCGGCCCGGAGGTGCTGATGGAACGTCGGCGGGGAGATGTCGAACCGATCGGCGAGCTCCTCGGCGGTGACTTCCCGCGGCCAGTCGTAGTATCCGGCGTCGTGGGCCGTTTCGATGATATCTCGCTGCCGATCGGTCAGATCGTCGTCGAGGGCCGCCCGGAGACACCCCTGTCCGAAGATCGGCGTCCTGTAGGGCCGCTCTCGTTTGCGCGTCAGTTCGGCGTCCGAGTAGGCGTCGAGGAACCGATCGACTACCGCTCCGGTGTCCTCGGACGGGGGTATCTCCGCGCCGATGGTTCCGCTTCCGTCTCTCGCTTCGACGGTGCGGGGAAGCGCCCCCGCCTCACCGAGAAAGACCGCGGGGCAGTGGTCGTCCACGACGAATTCGAACAGCCCCCCGTCTTCGAACCGTTCGACGAGGCTCGGGTCGGCCGACGGATGGTCGCGGGCGAGCGAGAGGACGGCCTCGGGCTCGACGCCGCTGATCGAGAAGAACTCGGCGTAGCTCCCCCCGCCCCGTGGAATGAACTCTCTCAGCTGCATTTCCCCGCCTTCCAGCGCAGACACCGCGACGAACGGGTGCGTGGGACTCGAGAGGGAGAACTCGACGTACGTCACCCGCTCGTCCGTCCGAGGGCGATTCTGTGACGCCATGTAGTACCAGTGCTATCCTCAGCGTTTTTACTCTTCTCCTCACGCCGGTCGGCGAGCGCCCGCTCTGGACGCGGGGTCGAGCGGAGAGAAATCGGCGTCGCGGGTCGGAATCGCGGATCGGCGAGGGGCGGAACCGAGGGGGATGGAACGGCGAACTGTCAGATGTGTGCCTCTGACGGTAACACGGTGTGGCTCCTTCGGGATAGTCACACACCCTAACGGATTAGGTGTGGGGCCGGCGACGGCGGCCAGTTTACGTCTCGTCGACGTGCCGGACCTCGCTGGCGACGCCGCGCGTCGAGTCGACCATCTCCGGGCCGGACATCTCGGCTCGGCCGACCGCGAACGCCTTCGGCCCCTCGATGACGACCTCGTCGCCGACGCGGATGTCGTCGTCCGCGTCGACGACGCCGGGCGCCAAGACGGAGCCGTGGGGGACGAACGGGTCGATCCGGACCCGCTTGGTCGGGGCGTCGCTGTCGGCCCACCGGCGCGCGCCGGCGAGGGTGAACGAGAGGGTACCGTACTGCGGCACCATCGTCGCGAGCTGCTCGCCCGGCTCGCCCTCGCGGCCGGCGTCGGGGTCGTCGCCCCACACCTGCAGCTTGGGGTAGCGCCCGGTGGTCCGGATGTCGGCCTCGCCCGGCCCGCCGAACAGGTCGTCGCCTGCGCCGTCGCCGAGCAGGTAGTCGGCGAGCGCCCGGACCGTGTTGTGCTCGCGCTCCCGCTTGCTGTAGGCGGGCTCGCCCTGTAAGGCGGCGTTCAGCTCCCCCAGCGACTCGTCGCTCGTCGGGTGACCGACGCAGGTGTACTCGAAGGGGACGTCGACCGCGGGATCGCTCTCGACGCGCTCGCAGATCTCGCGGTAGCCGTGCTCGGGGACGTGAGCGATCACGCGGGAGTAGTCGTTCCGCTCCAGGTACCGGCGGAGCACCTCGGCGACGAACCCGATCTCGTCCTCGCTCCAGTCGCCGGTGACGACCGCGTCGTAGTGCTGGGCGGGGTAGGTCGTCTCCAGCTCCTGGGGCACCACGCCGATCGGCGAGGTCATCGAGACGGTGTGGCCGCGCCACTGGATCGCGTCGTGGAACTGCCCGTGGCTCTGGGAGTCGCTGTACGGTTTGGTGGCCGAACAGGGCACCAACACGAGCGGCTGGTCGGAAAAGCGGTTCCGGTACCGGCTCGTGACGCGGTCGGCGAACCGCCTGATCTCGACGCGGTCGAGCGTCTCGCTCGTCGCCGCCGTCACCTCGGCGTCGCGCATGAGGGGAGTCCGCTCTTCGAGGTACCCCCACTGGTCGTCGAACTCGCGGAACGCGGCCGTGAGCCACTGCTCGTGACGGGTCTGGCCTTCGATGTAGTCCCGCAGGCGACCCGCCCGGATCCGCTCGCGGACGCGCCGAAGCTCGGCGCGGAGGGCGTTGACGTTGTGCTCGGCGCAGTCCGCGCGCGTGAACTCCCCGCGGGGCCCCGCGCAGGCCGGACAGGCGCACGGCAGCTCGTCGAGGTCCTCGAGGAAGTGCTCGGCGTCGGCGGTGAGATACATCCCTTCCGTCCCCTTCGTCCGCGCGAGCGACGCGTCCACGAGGTCGACGCCGGCGTACGCGAGGAGCGCGACGTTCCGAGGCGTGGCGACGCCCGACAGCGTGAGGGCGGTGTCGGCCGGCAGGGCCTCTTTCGCGGCAACGATCGCGTCGCGGAACGCCTCGCCGTGGCCGACGAACCCGGAGGCGTCTGCGAGGACGTACGCGTCGGCTCCCACGTCGCGCGCGCTCTCGCTGTCGACGACCGCGGCGGCGGGGTAGTCGACGTCGGGGTGATCGACCGCGAACGACTCGCGGACCTCCTCGCGGGTGCCCGCGGGGAACGCCCGGTGCGGCAGGACGGTGAGGGTCGCCTCGTCGCCGTCGGGGACCTCGCGGTCCCCGGCCCAGAGGCTGCCCGCGTCCGTGAGAAACGGGTCCGCGAGCGCCGGCGTCGTCACCGGCTCGGCGAGCCGGAGCTCGCCGAGCCGGGCGGCGCCGTCGCGCTCGTGGACCTCGAAGTAGTCAGTCATACCTCCCCTCGCGGGGGGACGGTCAATTCTCTTGTGTTCCGCGGTCGTCCCGGCCGAACCGTTAGGTTCCCGGCGATTGTACCGTACCTATGGACATAACCGGCCCGTGGGACCGCGAACGCGTCGACGAGTTCCTCGACGGAGCGCGGATCCCGGTCCGTATCGGCTGTCGCACCCCGAGCGACGCCCCGTGGATCGTCTCGCTGTGGTTCTCGTGGGACGGCGCGGTCAACTGCGCGACGAGCGCGAGCGCCGACCTCACCGGCTTCCTCGCGCACGACGACCGCGTCTCCTTCGAGGTGTCGACGAACGACCCGCCGTATAAAGGGATTCGAGGGCGGGGCCGCGCGACGGTGACGGCGGACGCGGACAAGGAACTGCTCCGCGCGCTGTTGGAGCGGTACCTCGGTGGCGTCGACAACCCGACCGGCGATCGGCTCCTCCGACCGGAGCGCGAGGAGGTCCGGGTGCGGATCGAGCCGGAGCGGCTGCACTCGTGGGACTACACGAATCGGATGGGAGCGGAGGAGCGCTGATTCCGCTCCCGCTGCTCAGCGACCGAGGTGCCGCAGGTTCTCCGTCTCGACGCGGTCCGGAACCGCCTCGACCGCGCGCGGCACCCAATCGTCGTGACCGAGGGTGAGTTCGGCCTCGGGGTTGGACTCGGCGAGGCTCGCGACGCCCTCGGCGGCCGCGACCTGCGCCGCGCCGTCGACCCGCTCGGGGACCTCCGCGGTGAGCGGGTACGTCTCCGAGAGCGCCCGCGGGAACGGACCGAACGGGGGTTTCACGCGCCACACCGCGTCGTAGTCGTGGTTCGACGGCGCGTCCGACTCGGTGAGGAGGAGCCGTTCGGGGACCGCGAGCCGCGCGAGGCGGTCGTGATGCCGACGGACCTCGGGGCGGCGGGCCGACTCGTGGGAGGTGTAGAAGAACGCGTCCTTCGAGACCGGGTCCGTCCGCTCCAGCTCGTCGGCGTGGTCGAGGAGGGTCCGGAGCCCGTCGAGCATCGCGGGGTGGCCGCGGGCGCGGCGATCGACGAGCTGGAGGAGGTTCCCGGACCGGATCGCGGCCTTCACGCGCCGCAGTTCCTCGAAGGTGACGTGGAGGTTGTGCTCGGCGAGGAGCTCCTCTGTAGCGTCCATCTCCCGGAGCTCCGCGGGCGTGTGCTCGGCGCAGACCGGACACGAGCAGGGGAAATACTCCATCTCCTCGAGGTGTTCGGTCCCCGAGACCGTCAGGTACCGGCCGTCGCGCGCCATCAGCGCGTAGGCGGCCGAGTCGAACAGGTCACAGCCCGCGGCGACCGCCAGCGCGAGCATCATCGGGTGGCCCGCGCCGAACAGGTGAACCGGGGCGTCGGGGTCGAGCCCGCGCTTGGCCGCCCGCACCGCCTCGACGACCTCGGCGTAGCGGTAGGAGTTTAAAAGGGGAACCATCGCGCCGACCGGGAACACGTCCAGGTCGGTCGCGCTCGCGTGTCTCCCCGCCTCCTCGCGGAGGTCCGGGAACGTCGACCCCTGCACGGGGGCGTTGACGAGCATGTCGCCCGTCTCCGCGGCCTCCGCGTCGGCGAGCGCTTGCCGCGTCGTCTCCAGCTCGCGCTCGGCGCGCTCGCGGTCGACGTCGGGGGGCGTGGGCACGTCGACCGGGGTGGCCACGTCGCTCCCGATCCGCCGCTGGAACTCGATGATCTCCTCGGTGGTCACGTCGATGTCGCCGTACTCGGCGAGCTGGAAGGAGCCGGAGTCGGTCATGATCGCGCCGTCGAACCCGAGGAAGTCGTGGAGCCCCTCCTCCAGCACGCGGTCGCGGATCCGGTCGGTGCTCCGGATGATGTAGGAGTTGGTGATCAGCATCTCCGCGCCGAACTCCTCGGCGAGCCGCCGCGGCTCGACCGTGAGGACGTTGGGATTGACGACCGGCAGGAGCGCCGGCGTCTCGACGGTCACCCCGGCGCGGGGGACCTCCAGCCGCCCGATCCGCCCGGCGGCGTCGTGGTCCCGGACCTCGAAGTGATCGCGCATACCCGGAGTCCGGGGACGCGGGCGGTAAGGGTTGCGTTCGGGGGCGACGGGGCGAGCCGCCCCGGCGTCGCCCGCGGCGGCGACCGCGGCCGCGAGCGCCCCCGACTCAGAGCCCGGTCGGGTGGCTCACGTACGCCGTCTCCAGCCCCCACTCCTCCGTCAGCGCCTGCAGCGACCGGACGCCGAACGTCTCGGTCGCGTAGTGGCCCGCGAGGAACACCGTGATCCCCGCCTCGCGCGCGTCGTGGTAGACCCGCCCCTTCCCCTCGCCCGTGACCAGCGCGTCGGCGCCGGCCGCGACCGCCTCGTCGAGCCAGTCGGCGCCGGAACCGGTGACGACCGCGACGCGCTCGATCTCGTCGGGGCCGAAGTCGATGACCCGCGTCGGCAACTCCTCGTCCTCGCCGTCTGGCTGTCCCTCGAACCCGTCGAGCGTCTCGCGGATCGACGCGGCCGACCGCGGCGCGTCCGTCTCGCCGATCGTCCCGATCGTGACTGGCCCGATCTCGCCGAACGGCTCTCGGTCGTCGAGAGCGAGTTCCGCCGCGACGCCGGCGGCGTTGCCGAGTTCGGTGTGGCCGTCGAGCGGGAGGTGCGAGACGTATAAGGCGAGGTCGTGCTCCGCGAGCGCCGCGACCCGGTCGTAGGTCCGGCCCGTGACGCGGTCGATCCCGCCCCACGAGATCCCGTGGTGGACGACGAGGACGTCCGCGCCCGCGTCGGCCGCGGCCTCGATAGTCGCGTCCGCGGCGTCGACCGCGAACGCGACGCGCTCGATCTCCTCCCGGTCCGACCCCACCTGTAACCCGTTCGCGCTGGCGTCGACGTCGGCGTACGCGGCCGTCTCCAGCCGGTCGTCGAGCCGTCGCACGTACTCGGAGCGCTCCATACTGACGCGTGCGCCGGGCAGAAACTAAAGCACGCGGGTCCTTCCGGAAGTTACTCTCTCTCCGCGAGGAACGCCTCGACGGCCTCGCGGTCGGGGAGCGCCGTCATGCCGCCGCGGTCCCGCACCGAGAGCGCGGCCGTCGCGTTGGCGAACGCGAGCGCGTCGGCGAGGTCCGGCGGGTCGTCGGCGTCGACCGCGCCCGCGGCCAACCGGTTTATCAGTCCCGAGGTGAACGCGTCGCCGGCGCCGGTGGCGTCGACCGCCTCGACCGAGAACCCCTCGTGACGCGCGGTCGTCTCGCCCCACGGCGCCGCGTCCATGCTCGCCGCCACCGCGCCCGCTGAGCCGAGGGTGACGACCGCCGTGTGCGGTCCGAACTCCAGCAGGTCTCTGGCCAGATCCGCGCCCTCGCGCGAGGAGATACCGGTCGCCGCCACGTCCTCGTCGCTGGCGAACGCCACGTCGGTGTCCCCGAGGATGTCGCGGATCGCCTCGACCACCGCGTCCCGGTCCCCCTCCGGAACCAGGTCCGGGCGGTAGTTCACGTCGAACGAGACGGTGCAGCCGCGCTCGTCGGCCACGGCCGCCACCTCGCGAATCGCCGTCCGACCCCTCGGGTGCGTCAGGGCGACGCCGCCGAGGTGGACCCACGAGGCGGCCGCCAGCGCGTCGGTCGGGACCGCGTCGGGCTCGAACCCGAACGTCACGTCCCGCGAGCCGTAAAAACGGAATCGTCGGCCGTCGACGCCGGGCGGCGAGACCACCGCGAGCGTGGTGTTGCCGCCGACGCGCCGGGAGAGCGCGTCGGGGACGCCCTCGTCGTCGAGCGTCTCCCGCAGGAAGTCGCCGAAGGGGTCGTCGCCGAGTCGGGTCCAGAACGCCGGCGGCGTGCCGAGCCGGGAGAGCCCGACCGCGACGTTGGCCGGGGCGCCGCCCGGGCGGTGCGTGAAGCCGTCCACGTCGCGCAGCGTCTCGCCCGCTCCGGGAAGCAGGTCGACGAGCGTCTCTCCGGCCACGAGAATGTCCGTCATACGTGGAGGGAGGGACGTCGGACGGTATGAAAGTTCGCGGTTCGCCGGCGATATCGAGTGGGTGGGACCGGCGGCTCGCTCGCGGGCGATCGTCTACTCGCCGCCTCCGTCGCCGTCGTCGCCTTCGCTTTCCTCAGCCCCCGCGACCTCCTCCGCGACCGCCTCGAACGCCGCGAGGATGACCCGCTTGCAGGCCTGCCCCTCGGTCGTCCAGTGCTGCGCGTAGTCGAGCATGTCGTCGTAGATGTCGGGCTTACAGCCGGCCGCCTGCGGGTGCCCGCCCCCGTTCACCTTCCCGGCGACCTCGTGGGCGTGCCGGAAGTCCTCGGAGCCGCGGATCGACGCGGAGCCGGCGGGCTTGACGATCACCGCGGCGTCCGATCCCCGCTCTCGGAGGGCTTCGGCGACCTCGTTCTGCGAGCACCGGCCGTACGTGACGGCGACGGTCCACTCGCCGACCTCGTGAGTGACCGCGCGGTCGACGGCGGCGCCGATCCGGGCCTCCTTCTCGACGCGCCGATCGGCGACGAACTCCCGGACCGTCTCGGGGAGGTCGGCGCCGTACGCGCCCACGATCGCCGCGTACTCCTCGCCGCCGGCCCAGTAGGAGTAGTCGGCCAGGTCGTCGGAGCGCGGGTCCTCCTTGATCCAGAGGTCGTGGTCGCGCGTCACGGCCGCCAGTTCGCTCCACCGGTCGTCGAAGTCGTAGTCGAGCGAGCGGAGCGCCACGTCGGCGGTGCACTCCTCGTCGGACTCGCCGACCACGAGGTCGACGCCGAGGTCGCGGACGGCCGCGGCGGTCGACTCGTCCCACTGGTGGTGGTCGAACCACCGGATCGAGGCGGTCGACTCCGCGAGCGCCTCCAGCGGCTCCGCGATCCACTCGTAGTCGTCGGGACACAGGTCGCAGACGAACAGGTCCACGTCGTCGTCGGCGTACGCGAGCACGCGTTCGAGCGACGTGTCGATGGAGTACGGCCCGGCGGCGACCAGCCCGACCGGCGACTCGGCGTGGGCGTCCTCGGTGGGGTCCTCGGCGTCGGTCTCGCCTTCGCCCCCTTCTGATTCGGACGCCTCGTCCTCCCCGTCGCCGAGCCGCGCCGCGATGGCCGCCTCGAAGTCCGCGGCGTCGAGCGCGGCGTCGTACGTCTCTCGGACCATCGCCGCGCAGGCGAGCCCGTCGGCGTCGCCGTCGGCGATCACGACCGCCTCGCTTCCCTCGATCGCCTCCTTCGCGCGCCGCTCGGCGCGCTCCTCGTCCAGCGAGTCCGGGTAGAAGAAGCCCTTGCCGGGCAGCCGCGTGTACCGCGAGCGGGGGATGTCCCCCTCGTCGATGAGTTCGTCGTCCATACCGTCGCGCCGGGCGGCAGCGGGAAAACTCCGCCGTTCTCGGGCGGGCGGGCCGGCTGACCGCCCTGACGCGAACCGCGCCGCAGCCTCAGATCGTCGTCCGCCGCGGGTCCTCGTCGGTGAGCTGGCGGACGGTGAGCACGGGGATCGGGCACGTTCGGACGACGCGTTCGGCGACCGAGCCGATGAGGAACCGGTTCTCGCCGTGTCGCCCGCGGGTCCCCATCGCGACCGCGTCGGCGTCGACGTCCCGCGCGTACCCGGCGATCTCGGGGGCCGGACGGCCCTCCCGAACCTCGGTCGTGACGTCGAGGGTCGCGTCGCGCGCGGTCGCGGCGTCGGTCACCTGATCGAGCGCGTCCTCCCCGCGGTCGTCGAGCGCCTCGCGGAGGTCGTCACGGACCTCGTCGGGCGTGGACTCGACTTCGCCGCTGTCGACGACGTAGAGGGCGTGGACCTCCGCGTCGAACCGCGCGGCGACGTCGACCGCGACGTCGACGGCCCGGCGGACGCTGTCGGAGCCGTCGGTCGCGACCACGATCGTGTCGAACATGTGCACCCGTTCGCCGAGGCGGTAGTTAAAAATAGGCGGTCGGATCCGAGGACACGGCGATCGACAGCGCGAGCGCGGCACGACGAAGTTTATAAGTGATCGAGGCGGTGCAGCGGCGCGTGCTCCTCGCGCTCATTGGGCGCGAGGAGCACGCGCGAGGTCGCCGGCGGCTTCGCCGCCGGCTTCGCCGCCGGCTGCCAGAGGGACCTTCGGTCCCTCGCTGGAGTCAGTCGCCCGGAGCGAAGCGGAGGGCGACTGACGAGGCTGGGGAGGTGTGAGGCTGCGGTTGTTGCTGGGCGGGACTCAAAGGGGCAGTCGCCGGCGGCTGTGCCGCCGGCTACAAGCGAGAGCTTCGCTCTCGCCCTGCCGCGAGGACGACGGTGGCGTAGCAAGCACCGCAGCGAGCAACGCGAGCGAGGAGCGCAGCAAGGTCCCCGAGTCGTCGCGGCTGGGGCCTCGGAGGTCTCCACCGTCGGTCTGCCAGCAACGATTTATAAGCGAGCGGCTGGGGCTTCGGAGGAATTCGTCTCGTCAACAGTTTCACTTATAAACCCCGATCCGCGTACCGCCTCCCCTACGCCAGGAAGACGTGCCGCGGCCGGTCGGCCAGCACTTCGCGGCCCCACTGGACGGTCTCGCGGAACTCGTCGGAGCCGAAGAACGCCATCGCGTCCTCCTTCGCGTGCCACTGGCTCGCGATGAACATGTCGTTCTCGTCTTCGACGTTGATCATGAGGTCGGTCTCGACGTGGCCGTCCATCTCCGCGAGGATCTCCCCCACGTCGTCGAACGTGTCGGTGAAGTCCCCCTGGTGCTCCGGCTTGACGGTGTAGAACATCCCCATCGTGCCGAAGCCGGACTCCTCGCCGGCGCGGGCGACGATCCCCGGTAGCTCCGAGAGGAAGCCGGCCGCGGTCTCGGCGGCGGAGGCCGTGTCCCAGATGGAGACGACCGCGGCGCGGTCGGTGACGCGCCCCTCGTACACCGCCGTCTTCACGTGGGTGCCGTAGTGGTCGAAGTTCCCGCGGAGCCCCTCGACCTCGTCGAACAGCTCGTCCACGTCGGCCTCGCTGTAGAGCACGGTCGCGTACACGTCCTCGCCGTGGGGCTTACCGGCGTAGATGTCCAGATCGGCGAGCTCGCCGCGGATGTCCTCGCCGGACGCGTCGTCGCCCCCTTCGTGTCCACCCTCACGACCCTCGTCGCCCGTGTGGGGGTGGTCACCTTCCCCGCTCGACTCCCCCTCGCCGTGGGGGTGGTCGCCGTGCGCGGAGCCGCCGCCGGAGCCGGCGTGGCCCTCGCCGTGAGCGTGACCGTGGCCGTGTCCTTCCTCGCCGTCTCCGGCGTCGCCGTCGCCTGTCGGCACCGTCTCGCCGGCGAGGTACGCGCCGAGGTCCGCGGGCGGGAACCGGCGGCCGATGTAGAACTCGCCGAACTCGCCGTACCGCGAGGAGGCGGGGTCGAAGCGCATCTCGTAGACGATGTCCTTGATGTCGGTCGGGTCCGAGCCGAACAGGGTGACGCCCCACTCGTGGCCCTCGAAGCCGACGGAGGAGGCGATCACCTGCTTGATCTTCCCGGCGTACTCCTTGCCGACCTCGCCGTGGTCGGCCATGAGGTCGGCGCGGTCCTCGAACGAGAGGTCGTACCAGTTGTACTCCTCGCCGCGGCGCTTGCTCATCGGGTAGAAACAGACGTACTCGTCGTCGGGGATCTCCGGCGTCAGCTTCCCTTCGATGTATCGTTTGAGGCCCGCGTCGACCGATTCGGGGTCCTCGAAGTACTCGTCGGAGACGTACCCGGAGACCTCGGTGACGGAGACGTAGGAGGTCGTTCGCTCGGTGAACTCCGCGAGCGCGGTGTCCTCGAACCGGCGCTCGATCGACGACAGGTCGTCGAGTGCGGGGCGGAAGTGGACGAACAGCAGGTCGGCCTTGTGCCCGAGCACGGAGAACAGCCCGGAGTCTCCCTCCTCGGCGTCGGCGACCAGCTCCCGGTGTTTCAGGAAGTCCTTCCCCTCCTCGATCGCCCGTTCCCGCTCTCGCTCGGGGGCGTCGCGCCACGCGTCCCAGTCGACGGACCGGAAGTCGTGCAGCGCGAACCACCCCTCCTCGGTCTGTGGTGCCTCGACCATACGGCGGCTTGGGTCGCCGGGACTTAGGTGTTTGCGAGTCGTCGGCGTCGCGTCTCCGGGACCGAAAACACCTCGACGGGTCGAGACGACGCACCTGTGAATCCCCCAACAGGATTAATCGTTATTAGTGCGTTGGTAACGCATGGCAATCGCTCGGCACGAACGCGGACTGCGAGCCGACCTGCGGGCGCTGCTCTCGCAGGTCCATCCGGTGTTCATGTTGCCGCCGCTCGCGGCCTCGTGGTTCGGGGCCGCCGTCGCCGGCGAGTTCGCGCTCTCGACGGGCGCGATCCACGTGACCGCGATCTTCTTCGCGGTGTACACGGCGCACGTGAAGGACGGCTACGTCGACTTCCACCGGCGCGGCGAGGACGACGACCACCCGATGACGGTCCGCGGCTGCCGCCTCTGTCTCCTCGCCGCCGGCGTCGGCTTCGCCGCCTGTACGCTCGCGCTGGGCGCCCTCGTCGGCCCGGGGGCCGCGATCGTCACCCTCCCGACCTGGTTCGTCGGGTACCTCCACGCGCCGCAGCTCGACACGAACCCGGTCACCACGACGCTCGGGTACCCGACCGGCATCGCGCTCGCGCTGCTCGGCGGGTTCTACGTCCAGACGGCGGAAGTGACCGCGACGATACTCGGGTTCGCGCTCGTCTTTCTCGTCACGCTCGCCGGGGTGAAGGTCATCGACGACGAGCAGGACTACGCGTACGATAAGTCGATCGACAAGCGGACCGTCTCGGTGCTGCTCGGCCGACCGCGAGCCCGGACGCTGGCGTTCTCCCTGCTGATGGTCGGACTCGTCGGCGTTCTCTGGGGGACGATCGGGGGGCTGTTCCCCCCGTCGGCGCCGGCCGCGGCGCTCGCGTTCGGCTCGGTCGCGCTGGTCGCCAGGCGGGCCGGCCCGACGGTCGCGACGATGCTGCTGATCCGCGGTGCCTACGTCTTCCTGGCCCTCCTGCTCGCGGCCGTCTGGTTCCGACCGCTGTCCGGCGCCGCGCTTCCGGACATCACCGTCCTCGGGCCGTACACCTACCTCGCCACCGAGGTCGTCTTCGGGGCACTCGCGTTCGCCCTGCTCCGCTACGCCGGCGCGCTCCGTCAGGCCGCCCGGACGGTCGCCGCCCTGTACCCGATCGCGTACCTCTGGGACTGGTACACGCTGGAGGTCGGCGTCTTCGAGATCGCGATGCGCACCGGGTACGACCTGTTCGGGATCCCGGTCGAGGAGCACCTCTTCATGATCGTCGTGCCGGCGCTCGTCCTCGGCGTTCACGAGACCATCCGAACGCTCTCGGCCGAGTCGGACGAGGCGTCGCGAAGCTCTCGAGGCGAGTCTCGCAGGTGACACGCCCGCGGATCGGCCTTGCGAGCCGACCGCGTTCGACCCGACGATCGCCGCGACCGAAACCCTTTCACGACGACTCAGAAACGTAGGGACGATGCGGAAAAGCGGGCCGCCGAAGGGACTGATCTCGTATCTGGTGTTGGAGCTGCTCGACGAGCGTCCCCGGTACGGGTACGAGCTGTTGGGCGAGATCACCTCGATCAGCGGGGGCCACTGGGAGCCGTCGTACGGGTCGGTGTACCCGATCCTCTACAAGTTCGAGGAGGAGGGCGTCGCCGAGCGTATCGAGCGCGAGGACGAACCCGACCGCAAGTACTTCGCGCTCACCGACGCGGGCCGCGAGGAGCTGGCCGAGAAGCGCCGCGAGATCGGCGGCGAGGCGAAGGAGTTCGGCGACGTGGTGCTCGGCTTCTACCACCTGTACTCGGCGCTCGCCACCGACGACCGGTTCGAGGTCGACGACGGCGAGGGCGACTGGGCGTACTCCGAGCGCTACAGCGCGTGGATCGTCGAGCAGACGATCCGGCACCACGAGCGCGACTTCGGGGAGTTCGAGCGGATCGACGCCACCCCGGAGGAGTTCTACGCGGCGGCGGAGAGCGACGGAGAAGGCGGTGAATCGGGTGACCCCGGAGAGACCGAGGGCGACGCCAAGGACACCGGGAATACCGGGGACCCCGAGGACACCGGAGACACAGAGGACACCGAGTCCGCGTCATCCGGGGCCGCGGACTGACGGGCCGCCGGACGCATAGACCGAGACCCGTCGGCCACCTCCGTCCCGAAAGTCTATACGGGCCACCCGCGACTACCCGGACAATGTCTACCGACGAACCGTCCGTCCCGATCGTGTGCACCGACTGCGAGACGGAGACCAGCGTCCCGCTGTCCGACGTGGCGGACGCGCTCGCCAAACACAACGACGGGAAACACGACGGGGAGGAGATCGCGGAGGTCGACCCCGCGCTGAAAGACCGGCTCGCCGACCTCGTTGCGGAGGACCTCGGACTCTTCGACGAGGCCTGACGGAGAGCTGGAGTGCGGGGACGCGGAGCCGGGAGAGACCGCGAGACCGACCCGCTGGCGACGGGAGAGGGATCGCGGAGCAGTCGTTAGCCGTCGTGAAGCCGCGAAACGGCGAGCGCCGGGAGCCGGTCCCAGCCGCGAACGCGGGTCCCGCTGGCGGTTCGTTCGCGGGCGCGGTCAGTCGTCCTGCGCGAGCGCACCCTTCGGGTGACCCTTGTGCTGGAGGTTCCGGTTGTCGCGCTTCCGCGTCGCCGTCGCGGGGATGACCTCGTTGACCTCGTCGCGCGGACGCCCGGTGTAGCCGTGCTCCGGGAACTCGGCGCAGTGCGCCATCGCGTCGTGAGACCCTTCCCAAGGACCCTGTTCACAGTCGTCCGCCGTACAGACGAACACTATGTCATCGGACATGTTGACCGAGTGTTTCAACCGCCCATATAAAAACGCCACAGCCAAATTATCTGCTGTGATAACGGAAGCGCAGGGCGGAACAGACGGTCTCCGCAGACCCGGAGATCAGTCTCCGAGAACCGGCACGCCGGAGAGTTCGACGCTCGTTCCGCCGTCGCGGCAGGTCTCAAGCGCGTGTTTAGCCGCGAAGCCCGCCTCGTGGGCGGAGGCGCCGCGACCGACGCCGACTTGAAGCTCGATGTCGGCGTCGTCGGCGACGTGCGCGACCGCGTCGGCGAACGCCCGCTCGGGGAGGTCCGGACAGACGGCGACGACGTTGTCGCCGCCGACGAAAAACGAGAGGGCGCCGTGGGTCTCGCGGAGGTACCGCGTCAGCGAGCCGTAGGCGCGCTCGACGTTCAGGAACGTGTCGAACTCGTTGAGGCGGTCGGTGTACTTCCCGGTCACGTTCACGATGTCGAAGTGGGCGATCTGGAGGTCCGACGGAGCCGTCTCGGTGAGGTAGTCGCCGGCGAGTACCTCGGTCCGGCCCTCGTCTTGCGCGCTCCCCTCGGTCTGGAGCAGGCGGTTCGCCGCCTCTAAGGCGTCGATCGGTCGCTCGGCGACTCCGGTCCCGAGGCTGACGCTCACCGGGTAGCGGTTCCCGATCGACTCCTGAAGCGCCGCGTGGGCCGCGCCGTCGAGGCCGTTCGTCACGGCGATCATGTTGTCGTAGCGGGTGGAGAAGACGTAGGCGTCTCGCGGACCCATGAACTGGGCCACGTCGGCGAAGAGCCGCGACTGAAGCGTCTGGAGGTCCATCTCCCGTCGGGGCTCCGGCGTCACCGTCCACGGCCCGTAGTTGTCGATCTGGACCAGCGTCACCTGAGTCGTCGTCACAGTGACCGTGGGTTGGGAACGACCCCGCTTTACGCTTCCGTTATCCCGAAGGTGGAACTGGTACCGGATATGAAACGGGAGGTGCAACTCCCCGGAGCGCCGCAACCCCTACGACCGTGGCGTCCCGATCCCGCCCATGGAGTTCAGCGGCGCCGTCCTCGACGTGGACGGCACGGTCGTGCGAGGCGACGATCCCATCCCGGGCGCGCCGGCGGGCTACCGCCGGCTCCGCGAGGCCGGGATCGAGACGCTGTTCGTCTCGAACAACCCGACGAAGGCCCCGCCGGCGTACGTCGACCGACTCGGCGGCGCGGGCTACGACATCGACGCGGACCGGGTGTTCACTGCCGGGAGCGTGACCACGCGGTACCTGAGCGAGCGCCACGCCGACGACGACCTGCTGTGTATCGGCGCTCCGGGGCTGGTCGATCAGTTCGAGGCGGCCGGGCTCGCGACGACCGACGACGTCGACGCCGCGGACGCGCTCGTCGCCTCGATCGACCACGAGTTCGACTACGACGACCTCTGTACGGCGCTGTGGGCGCTGGAGCGCGACATCCCCTTCATCGGCACCGACCCCGACGTGGTCATCCCGGCCCCCGAGCGCGACGTGCCCGGGTCCGGGGCCGTGATCAACGCGATCGCGGGCGTCGCCGAGCGCGAGCCGGACGCGGTCCTGGGGAAGCCCTCGGACACGGCGATCGAGATGGTCCGCGAGCGGCTGCCGTACCCCCCGGAGGAGTGTCTCGTCGTGGGCGACCGGCTCGACACCGACATCGCGCTCGGCGAGCGCGCCGGGATGACCACCGCGCTCGTGCTGTCCGGCGTCACCGACGAGGCGACCGTCGCGGACGCGGAGATCTCGCCGGACCACGTGCTCGACAATCTCGGCGACGTCGATCGCGTCATCGAGTGACGGCGCGGCCGATCCCCGAGGGCCGACCCCGACGCTGAGGCGCCACGGCGCCGGTCCCATGCGCGACCACTTTCGCTCTGTGGGAAACATTTATAAATCGAACCACCTTCCGAGCGAACATGAGAGAGGTTACCTCGCATGAGGACGAGACGGGCGACGACGAGGAGGACCCGGAGCAGGCCGTTCGCGTGATCGAGGGACACGCGGTGCAGCTCAACGAGTACCGCTACTGAGACGCCGAGGACCGCGCGACCGCGGAGAGCGTTCGGAGAGGGCGCCGGGGCGCTGTCGGGAGCGTTAAGTGCGCGTCGGGGGTAGCAGAGGGTGTGATACGGAGGCTACGACGGGCGAGTGTCTTCGCCGCGGTGGCCGCGGTCGCCGTCCTCGCGCCGGCGCTCGGCGACGCCGCCGCCGTGCCGTTCCTCGCCGCCGCCGGCCTCGCCTTTTTCGGGGTCCGCGACGGCGAGTGGTTCGAGACGCTCGCTCTGCCCGGCGACCGCGAGGAAGAGCGCCTCTACGGCTTCGTCGCGTTCGCGCTCGCCGCCGCCGGCCTCGCGCTGTTCGCCTCCCTCCCCCGCGCACCGCTCCCGTACGAGGCGTTCGCCGCGTCGACCCTCGCGGTCGGCTGCGGCCGCCTCGGCCGCGCGCTCGTCGCCGAGCGCTCCGACGACGAGTTCACCCTCGTAGCCGGGTACGTCGCCGGCGGTACGCTCGGCGCCCTCGCGGGACAGGTCGGCGTGCTGCTCCAGACCGACGGTGCGGGCGTCGTCGACGGTCTCCCGACGGTCGTCTTCCTCGCGGCAGTGGCGGCGCTCGCGGCGGCGCTCGTCAGGTCCCTCGTGTTCGACCGGGACGCGCACATCACGGTCATCCTCGTCGCGTTCGCCGTCTGGGGGTTCGTCGCGGTGGACCCGGCGGTCACCGTCCCCCTCGTCGCCTTCGGGCTGGCGGTGACCGGCGCGCTCGGCTACGTCTCGTTCGCGCTCGGCACGGCCTCCGTCCCCGGCATGCTGACGGGAGTGTTGTCCGCGCTGTTGGCCGTCGTCCTCGGCGGCGTCGGCTGGTTCGCCACGCTCATCTCGTTTTACGCGATCGGCGGGCTGGCCTCGAAGTACCGCTTCGACGAGAAGGCGAACCGGGGCGTCGCACAGGAGAACGAGGGCGCCCGCGGCACCGGGAACGTGCTGGCGAACTCCGCGGTCGCGCTCGTCGCCGTCGTCGGCTACGCGGCGACCGCTCACATCGGCGTGCCGGGCGCGCTCTTCGGCTTCGCGTTCGCGGGCGCGACGGCGACCGCGATGGCCGACACCCTCTCCTCCGAGATCGGCGGGCTCTACGACGGTCCTCGGCTGGTGACGACCCTGCGCCGCGTCGAGCCGGGGACCGACGGCGCGGTGACGTGGCAGGGCGAGGTGGCCGGGCTCGCGGGCGCGCTGCTCGTCGCCGGCCTCGCCGCGTTCGGGATGCCGGTCGGCGACCCGGCCGTCGGCGGGGGGATCGTCGCCCTCGCGGGCGTCGCGGGGATGACCGTCGACAGCCTCCTCGGCGCGCTGATCGAGGGCGAGCGGATCGGGAATCAGGCCGTGAACTTCCTCGCGACGCTGTCGGGAGCGACCGTCGGCGTCGCCGCCGCCGTCGCGCTCGGGGTGGGGCTGTGAGATGACCGGCGAATCACCCGAAGACCGCCCCGCCCCCGACCCCAGAGTTCGCGCCGCCCGCCCGGCCGACGCCGGCCGGATCCGGGAGCTACAGGACTACCTCCGACAGCCCAACCCGGACCTGCTGGAGTACGGGCTCGCGGTCGGGTCGGCGCTCGTCAGCGTCGCCGACGGCCGGGCGGTCGGCTACCTGCTCCCGGTCGACGCGCCGAACCGTCCCGGCGTCCACCTCGCCGAACTCGTCGTGGGTCCCGACTACCGGCGGGAGGGTCGCGCCCGCGGGCTGCTCTCGGCCGTCATCCGGGACGCGACCGGCCCCGTGACGCTGCAGGCGCACCCCGACAACGACGCCGCGCTGTCGCTGTACGAGGGACTGGAGTTCGAGGTCGTCGACCGACGCGCCGACGCGTACGCCGACGGCGACGCGCTGGTGTTGCGTCGGGAGTAGGGCCGGCGACGGGCCGGCGCGAGCGCGACGCATCGCCCTCGCCGCGTGAGGACAGACAAAAGGCCTATTCGAGCCCCACGCGTCCGGCGAGACATGACCGACGCCGACGCGGGAGAGGGGGCGATCGAGGTCGACTTCGGGGACGACGGGCTCGTCCCGGCGATCGCACAGGACGCCGACTCGGGCGAGGTGCTGATGCTCGCGTACGTCTCGCCGGAGGCGCTCGAACGGACCCGCGAGACGGGCGAGGCGCACTACTACTCGCGGTCGCGCGACGAGCTGTGGCACAAGGGCGGCTCGTCCGGGCACACACAGGAGGTCCGCGAGGTGCGGGTCGACTGCGACGCCGACACCCTGCTGTACCTCGTCGATCAGAACGTGGGAGCGTGCCACACGGGCCACCGCTCGTGTTTCCACCGGACGATCGACGGCGAACACGTCGGCGAGCGCGTCTTCGACCCGGACGAGGTGTACTGATGACGGACGGGGACGACACCGACCCCGTCCGCGAGGCGGGCGAGGCGGCCGCGACGCTGCGCGAGCGCTACGACGAGCTCGCTCGGATCGAGGGGCGGATCGCCGACCTCGGCCGGGACCGGATCGAGGCCGCCGCCGACGCCTACCGTCGGGCGCACCGCGTGCTCGACCAGTACGAGGAGGACGCGGTCGGCACCGGCGACTTCGGCTCGTACGTCCAGTTCCGTGGGGAGTTCGGAGAGGCGGTCGACGTCGACGACGACGCGCTCGCGGCCGACGCGTTCGCCGCCGCCGACGAGGCGGTCGACAAGCGCCGGCTCTCCGAGTCCGACTTCGAGGCCGCCCGCGAGGCGCTGGATCCGGCCGGCGAGTACGTCGACCTGCTCGGCGACCGCGACGAGGCCCTCGACGACTACCGGGCCGCGCGGAAGGCCGCGCAGGAGGCGCGCAAGGCGCTCGACGCTCGGGTCGAAGAACTGCGCGAGGTCGGCGACATGGCCGACGCCGACCTCGACGCCGACGTGGATCGGATCCGCGAGCCGATCGAGTCGTACAACGACGCGGTCCGCGATGCGTTCGACTCCTTTTATAAATCGGCGTCGGCCCGAGCGGTGTTCTCCTTCCTCGACCGCGCCGACGGCACCCCGTTCGTCGACGCCGACGTGCCGCCGACCGACCTGCGCGAGTACGTCGACGAGTACGACGCGGGCGAGGAGCCGCTCCCGACCCTCTTGGAGTACGCCGACTACTCGAACTCGAAGCTGGAGCACTACGTCGACGACCCCGGCGCTCTTCGGACCGCGGTCGCGGTCCACCGCACCTACGTCGAGCGGCTCGACGCCGAGCCGCTGACGCTCGACTGGCCCCCGGCGAAGGGCGACGAGCTGGCTTACGAGATCGACGAGCTGATCCCCCTCGCCTCGCGGGTCGCCGACGACGAGACGGTGGCGACGCTCCGGTCGGTCCGCGACCTCGCGCGCGACGAGGAGTACGAGCGGCTCCGCCGCGCGACCGTGGTGCGCGACGCGCTCGACGACCCCGAACTGCGGCTTTTAAAGGAAGATATCATCGACGGTCGGGTGCGCGAGGCGGAGCGGACTCTGTCGATCGCCGAGGACGTGCTGGCGGAGACGGAGCGGGAGTAGGATTTTTAAGACCCGGCGGCGCGGACGTGCGGGTATGACCAGATTCGACGCCGCGACCGAGGGGGAGCGGCTGAAGCTGTTCGCCGACGCGGCGACCGCCCACCGCGCCCGCTCCAGCGAGGTGATGACCGTCGACGTCGACCCCGACAGCGACACCACCGAGGGCGGCGAGGTGCCGCCGTGGGTCCAGCTCGCGGGCACGGAACTCGTCCTCGACTGCACCGACGACGAACTGGACCGGCTGAAGGACCTGCTCGGCGAGTTCCCGGAGTTCCGGATCGACGAGCTGGTGAGCCCGGAGGAGGCCGAGGGGACGAACGCCGTCGTCACCGCCCGGTCGGACGCGAACCGCGTGGCGGGGTTCGTCGAGCGCGCGTTCCGCGAGGTGTACGAACTCGACGACGACTACCGGGCGTGGGTGACGGCGATTTAAAAGGGAAGGAGGGGGTCGCGCGCGACGGAAACCGCTATCCCGCGGCGCGCGCTCGGTCGGGTATGCCCACCGAGACGGAGCGGATGCTCGCCGGGGAACTCTACGACCCGAGCGCGCCCGAACTGGTCGCCGACCGGGAGCGCGCCCAGGACCTCGCTCGGCGGTACAGCGCGACGAGCGAGGCGGAGGCGGAACGACGCGAGACGCTCCTGCGAGAGCTGTTCGACGGGGTCGGCGACGACCCGGTCGTACAGCCGCCGTTCCGGTGCGACTACGGCTACAACGTCGCCGTCGGCGACGGCTTCTTCGCGAACTACGGCTGCGTGTTCCTCGACACCAACCCGGTCTCGTTCGGCGATCGGTGTCTTCTCGGCCCGGGGGTCCACGTCTACACGCCGACCCACCCGATCGATCCCGAGGAGCGCGCGACGGGGCGCGAGCGCGCCGAGCCGGTGACCGTCGGCGACGACGTCTGGATCGGCGGGAGCGCCGTGCTCAACCCGGGCGTGACCGTCGGCGACGGCGCGGTGATCGCCTCGGGCGCGGTCGTCACGAGCGACGTGCCGGACCGCGTCGTCGTCGGCGGAAATCCGGCTCGGGTGATCCGAGAGATAGAGTGACCGACCGCTACGCCAGCGCCTCGGCGAGAACGGGTGCGACGCTGACGACGCTGCAGCCGCGTTCGAGCGTGTCGCTGCCGACGATGCGGTCGACGCCGGCGCCCCGGAGCTTCGTCACGGCGTTGGCCGCGAGCATGGGGTGGACGCAGGCCGCGAGCACCCGCGCCGCGCCGCGATCGTTCAAGACGGCGACCGACTCGCTCATCGTCGACCCGGTGGCGACGATGTCGTCGACGACGACCACGTCCCGCCCCTCGACGGGGGCGTCCGAAGGCGACACCTCGATCTCGCCGGTGTCGCGGTCGCGGTGCTTCTCGAAGTAGTCGGTCTCGCCCGCGCCGTACGCGTCCCGGACCGTCTCCGCGATGCCGACCGCGCCCTCGTCGGGCGCGAGGAACAGGGGGTCGTCGAGGGCGGCCGGCAGGGGCTCCGCGAGCACGCTCGCGGCGTCGACCGTCTCCACGGGTACGTCGTAGAAGTCGGCCACGTCGGCCTCGTGGGGGTTGACGAGGACGACGCGGTCGGTCCCCGTCGAGATCGCCCGCGCCATCGCCCGCGCCGAGACGGGCTGGCCGTCGCCGAACGACTCGTCCTGTCGGGCGTACCCCATGTAGGGGATCACCGTCGTCACGCGCTCGGCGCCGGCCTCGCGGACGGCGTCCTGTAGCTGGAGCAGTTCGACCCACGCCTCGTCGGAGTCGGTCGCGGCGACGACCGTCGCCTCGTCGCCGGCGAAGTCGGGGACCGCCGCGAGCCCCTCGCCGTCCGGGAACCGGTCGTAGGTCGGGGTCGCCAGCGGCCGACCCGTCTCCTCGGCGAGCGCGGCCGCGAGCAGCTGTGAGCTGGATCCGGGTACGATCATGGGCGTCCGTACCCCAGACACCGGTAAACCAGTTTCCTTACTCGCCCGCTTTCGCGTGCCCCGCCGCGCGGAGCGACCGTCGCGCGGAACGAGCGCCCCGCGGAGCGACCGGCGACCGAGCCCCACGCGAGCGTGTGACGCACCGCGGCCACAGGGGCGGATATTTACGCGAGCGGCGGATACGACGCCGTAATGACCGAAACAGGAGACCGAGTCGGTCTCGCCTGCCCGTCGTGTTCGCCGGGCGAGGAGACCGTCCACGAAGTGTTACGCCCCGGCGGGCAGGCGACCGTCCGCTGTACCGACTGCGATCACACGTACAAAACCGAGATCCCGGAGGAGGAGACCGTCGGCCTGACCGTCATCGTCTCGCAGGACGGCGAGTCGTTCTCGACCGAGATGGACGTGCCCGCGGACACCTACGTCGCCACGGGCGAGGAGTTCGTCGTCGACTCCCCCGACGCCCTGATGCAGGTCCGGGTGACCGGGATCGAGGTCGGACCCGAGCAGCGCGTCGAGGAGGCCGATATCGAGGCCGTCGAGACGCTGTGGACCCGCGCGGTCGACAACGTCACCGTCCCGGTGACGCTTCACCCGAAGGACGGCAACGCCGACCAGACGCGCTCGCTCCGGGTGAACGTCCCCGGCGACTACGAGTTCACCGTCGGCGAGACCGAGACCTTCGGCGAGGAGGAGTTCACGATCGAGGGCGTCCAGATCCGCGAGGACGCCCCCGAGTACCGCCACGAGAAGCTTGACCACGAGGGCGACTTCGCGTACGCCAAGGACTGCAATCGGGTGTACGCCCGCGACGAGAGTCTGACGGCGTGGTCGGCCTGGTAGCCCGGTAGCCGGTGACCCACGGCTGACGGTGACCTCCGGCCCGTGGGCTCGTCAGTGGACTCCCCTTCCGCCGCCGCGGTGACGGAGGCGCGGAACTCGCCGTTCAGGTGCAGCGCCTCTGACGGTGGCGCACGCCGAGAGGGCGCTCCCTCACCCGGAGACGTCCGATCGGGGCCGCCTCAACGGTGTCCGAGCGGCGTTCTCGCTCGCGTTGTGATTCGCGTTCAGTCCGTTCTCGCGCTCTCGACACGCGAACCCGTGTGCGCTGTTCTGTCATGCTCCCTACGGACACGGTGTGTGTGAACGCTGTGCAGCCACAGGAGTTTTGCAGTAGGCATCAGATGGTCGAGCTAAGGCCGATCACGGCGGACGGCGGCAGCGATGTATCGGCCGACAGAGACGGTCACTGATGGATCCAAACCTGACAATCGTCGCGACTGCCGTCGCGCTCCCATTCGTTGCCGCGGTCCTCTCGCCGCTTCTGTATCGCGTCCTCGGCGAACGGACCGGCTATGCGGGGGCCGTCGTCGCGGCGGCCAGTTTCGGACTGCTGGCGACGGAGGTCGACAGTCACGGCACGGTCGGGGTGTCATGGGTCCCCGCTCTCGACGTGGGGGCCCAGTTCACCGTCGACGGGTGGGGACTCCTCTTCGCGCTCTTAGCCAGCGGCATCGGCGTCCTCGTGTTCGTGTACTCGGCGGCGTACATGCACGGAGAGGAGGGGTTGGCGCGCTACTACGCGGCACTGCTGGCGTTCATGGGGTCGATACTCGGCGTCGCGCTCGCCTCCGACCTCGTGTTCGTCTTCCTGTTCTGGGAACTGACCAGCCTCTGTTCGTTCGTGCTCATCGGCCACTACACGGACGACGACGAGTCGCGCTACTCGGCGCGGATGGCCATGGTCGTGACCGTGGGCGGTGGCCTCTGCCTGCTCGCGGGGCTGCTCATGCTCGCGGTGGCATCCCGGGGCGCCCTCGGCGGCGCGACCTTCGACCTGACGGCGATGATCGCGAACGACGAGGCGATGCGCGCCGCCCTCCGCGATTCGGGGCTGTTCGTGCCGGCACTGGGCCTGATCGTCGTCGCCGCGGCCGCGAAGTCCGCACAGGTGCCGCTCCACTTCTGGCTGCCGAACGCCATGGTCGCTCCGACGCCCGTCTCCGCGTTCCTCCACTCCGCGACGATGGTCAAGGTGGGCGTCTACTTCCTCGGCCGCGTGCGTCCGCTCCTGATGAGTCCCGAATGGGTGTCGCTCGTCGCGACCCTGGGACTCCTGACGATGACCGTCGGGTCGCTGCTGGCTGTGGCCGCGACCGACACCAAGGAGCTGCTCGCCTACTCGACGGCGAGCCACCTCGGGCTGATGGTCGCCGGCTTCGGCTTCGACGTCGTCTACGGCGGCGAGGCCGGCGCGTTCCACCTGCTCAACCACGCGCTGTTCAAGGCGCCGCTGTTCCTCGTCGCCGGGATCGTCGTCCACGAGGCCGGAACCCGCGATCTCGACGACCTCGGGGGGCTCTGGCGGGAGCTCCCGGTAACGGCCTCCATCACGGTGATCGCCGCGTTGAGCATGGCCGGAATCCCGCCGTTCAACGGCTTCTACTCCAAGGAACTGCTGTTCGAGGCGGCGTACGAAGTCGCCCACGAGGCCGGCGGTCTCGCCTGGCTGTATCCCGCCGTGGCGACCCTCGCGAGCGTGTTGACCGTCGTCTACTCGGTGAAGTTCCTCGCGCTGTTCTTCGGCGAGCGGCGAGCCCCGGTCGCGGACGTCCACCGACCGCCGATCGCGCTGGTCGGACCCCCCGCCGTGCTGGCCAGCGCGGCGGTCGTCGTCAGCGTCGCGCCGCAGTTGGCGGTTGACGTCATCGTCCAGGGCGCCGTCGACGCCACCGGCACCGGCGAGGCGGAGCTGTCGGTCGGACTGCCGACCCACTTCTCGCCCCCGGTCGCGATGTCCGCCGTCGCCGTCGTCGGCGGATTCGCCGCGTATCCGTTTCGGGGTCGCCTCGCGGCGGGCGTTCAGCGAGGAGTCGACGCGCCGATCCCCGTTCGGCCCAGCGGGTGGTACGACTGGATCGTCTCGACCACGACCGTGACCAGCGCCCGGTTCGGCCCGGCGGTCCACAACGGCCTCCTCCGGCGGTACGTGCGATGGGTGGCGGCGGCGGGGAGCCTGCTCGCGCTCGCCGGCTTCGCCGCGGCGGCGGGACCCCTCGAAATAGGGGGGATCGGCGGAATTGGCGTGCCGCTGGCGGTCGCCGTCGTGTTGGGGGTCGCGACCCTCGCCGGCGCGGCCGTGGCGACCGCTTCGTCACACGTTTCCGGCGTGCTCACGCTGTCGATCCTCGGGTTCATGCTCGCCATCTTCTTCATCCTCGCGAGCGCGCCGGACCTGGCGCTCACGCAGCTGGTCGTCGAGACGCTCGTCCTCCTCATGTTCCTGCTCGTCCTCCAGCGGTTGCCGTCGTTCTACTCGGAGGTGCGACCGCTCGCGATCGCCCGTGACGCGGGCGTTTCGCTCCTCGTGGGCGCGATGGCGTTCGTCGCAGTCCTCCTGACGATACCCGGCCCCGACGCCGACCCGACGAGCGTCGCCGCGTACTACACGGAACAGGCGGTTCCGGGCGGCGGCGGCACCAACGTCGTCAACGTCATCCTTGTGGATTTCCGGGCGTTCGACACGCTGGGCGAGCTGCTGGTCGTCGCGACCGCCGCGATCGCCATCCTCGTGCTCGTGACGATGCGGACCCGCGGTGAGGCGGCCGTGACCGAGGCCGGAGAGGAACCGACTCCCGACGGGGGTGACTCGCCGTGACGACGACGATCATGCGGACGACGGCCCGGGTGACCGTCCCCATCGTGCTCGTCGTCTCGATCTCGCTGTTCTTACAGGGGCACAACCTCCCCGGCGGCGGCTTCATCGGCGGCGTCCTCACCACGGCGGCGTTCGTGCTGATATACGTCGCCTACGACCTCGATTACCTGGAGTCGGGGGTGCTCGGCCGGGAGGTCGAACCCGGTACCAGCATCTTCGAGCACCGGACGGTCACCGCCTACCGCCGCACGTTACTCGCGGGCCTGGTGGTCGTTCTCGGCAGCGGCGTCGCGGGGATCCTGATCGGCGACCCGTTCCTGACGCAGGGGTACGTCCACCTCGAAGGCGTCCCGATCTACCACGAGGTCGAACTCGCGAGCGCGCTCGCGTTCGATCTGGGCGTGTACCTCGTCGTCGTCGGCAGCCTCCTGACGATCGTCTCGGTGGTGAGCTCCGAATGAACCGGAGCGGAGAGACGCCGTCTACCGAACGTGAGGGTGGTGGGCGATGAGCGCCGCCCTCGCGGTCGCGGTCGGCGGGCTGTTCGCCGTCGGGACGTTCCTCCTCCTCCAGCGGGACGTGATACGAGTCGTGTTCGGCGTCGCCGTCGTCTCCCAGGCGACGTTCGTCTATCTGATCGCGATGGGAGGTATCGACGAGGGGACCCGAGACCTCGTGCCCGTTCTCGAGGTCCACGGTGGCGGCGTCCCCGAGGTCGCCGACCCGGTGGTACAGGCGCTCGTCCTGACGGCGATCGTCATCAGCTTCGGAACGACCGCGTTGGCGCTCGTGCTGTCGTACCGCGCCTACGAGGAGAACGAGACCATGGATGTCACGGAGTGGACGTAATGAGCGTGCTCGTGATCGCGCCGCTACTAGTCGCGGTGACCGCCGCCGTGCTGACGCTCGCGCTCGGCCGGCGACCACGGGTCCAACGCGCGACGAGCGTGGCCGGCGTCGTCGGCTACGTCGGAGTCGTGTCCGCCGCCGTCTGGGCGTTGGTTCTCGGGCCGGCGGCCCCCGGCGCAGCGGTGTATCAGGTGGGTGGCTGGCCCGCTCCCTTCGGGATCACGCTCGTTTTGGACGGGCTGTCGGCGTTCATGCTGACGATCGCCGCGGGCGTCGGCGTCGCGTCGATACTGTTCTCGGTCCGGTACGTAACTCCCGTGAACCAGCGCGTGTACTACCATCCGCTGTTCCACATGCTCCTCGTGGGCGTGACCGGGTCGTTCCTCACCGGCGATCTGTTCAACCTGTTCGTCTGGTTCGAGGTGATGCTGATCGTCAGTTACGTGTTCGTCGCCTTCTACGGTACCGATCACGCCACCGCGGCGTCGTTCCGCTATCTCGTGATGAACGTGTTCGGGAGCGCGCTCATGCTCGTCGCCGTCGGGGGCCTGTACGCCACGACGGGGACGCTCAACATGGCCGACATGGCCCGGCGACTGGCGACCCCCGAGGCGTACGGCATCGATCCCGCTCCCGTCGTCGGGCTGTCGGCGCTGCTGCTCGCGGTGTTCGCGCTGAAAGCCGGACTCGTCCCCTTCCAGCTCTGGGTGCCCGCCGCCTACGCCGCCGCCCCGACGCCGATCACCGCGATGTTCGCCGGCGTCACCAAGAAGGTCGGCATGTACGCGATCGTTCGCCTCTACTTCACGGTGTTCGCCGCCGCGACGGTCCCCGTCGACCTGCCGGGAATCACCGCCGCGTCACCGCTGGGCTTTCTCGCCCCGACGTTGGGAGCGATGGGGGCCGCGAGCGTCCTCGTCGGCGGGTTCGGCGCCGTCGGCCAGGACCGACTCGGGGGCCTGTTCGCGTACTCGAGCATCGGTCAGGTCGGCTTCATCGCGGTTCCCGTCGCGGTCGCCGCGGCGGCGGACCCGGCGGGGACGCTCCGCGGGGTTGCCGTCGCGGCCGCGCTCGTGTTCGCGCTCCACCACGCGCTCGCGAAGGGGCTTCTCTTCCTCTCGGCGGCCGCCGTCGAGGACGCGACCAATACGGATCGCCTGCGGGACCTCGGCGGCATTGCCGGTCGCTCGCCGGTGCTCTCGGGAGCCGTCTTCGTCGGCCTCCTCTCGCTGATCGGTCTCCCGCCGCTGACCGGGTTCTTCGGGAAGTTCCTCGCCTTCGACGCGGCGGTTCGGGGGCTTGCGTCCGGCCCCGGCGCGCTGTCGGCGCTCGCACTGGTCGCGTTGCTCCTCGGTGCCGTGCTGACGATCCTGTACGCGACGCGCGTGTGGGTCGGCGGCTTCTGGGGTCGGGAGACGACGGCGGTCGAGACCGCAACCGTCGAGTCGGGCCAGGTCGCGGTCGTCGCCGCGCTCGCGGCGACCGTCGTGCTCGTCGGCGTGGGGTTCGATCCGATCTACCGGTTCGCCGAGACGGCCGCGACCGCCGCACTCGACGGCGAGGGATACGTCGACGTCGTGGGGCTGAACGGGGGTGACGGCGCGTGACCCGAACCTGGCCGATCGCCGGGGTCCTCTTCGGCGTCCTCTGGACGTTCGTCCAGGGACCGCCGCTCGAGCCCGAGCCGCTCGTCGGGTCGCTGCTGATCGGCCTCGTAGTCGGCTTCCCCACGGCCTTCGTCTTCCGGCGTCTGTACGGGGACACCGTCGATCTCACCCGATCCCTTCGCGGAGTCCCGTACGCGTTGTTGTACGTGCTGACGTTCATCCGGGAGGCGATCGTCGCCAGCCTCGACGTCACGTACCGCGTGCTCGCGCTCTCCGGGGCGTCCGAGCCCGAGGTGATCCTCATCCCGCTGCGCGTGCGGTCCGATCTCGGCGTGACCACCATCGCCAACAGCATCACGATGACTCCCGGATCGCTCACGCTGAACTACGATCCCGAGGAGAACGCGCTGTACATCCACGTCATCGACGGGAGCGATCCGGAGGACATCGTCGACCCGATCCGCAAGTGGGAGGACTACGCGCTCGTCATCTTCGACGAGGCGCTGTCGCCGAGCGACCCCGCGCCGGATTTCGCCGTCTACCCGCCCGACCGAACGCATCCCGCCCTCAAGCAGGCCGCCCCGGAAGTGAGCGAAGGGACGGAAGCCGAACGGGCGACCGGGGAAGCCACAGGAGGTGAGAAGGATGGCCGCTGAGGGACTCCTAGTACCGGTCATCGACGCCGCGATCGTCCTCGTGGCGCTTCTGAACCTGCTGTGTGGCTACCGCGCGGTTCGGGGACCGACGGTTCCCGACCGCGTGGTCGCGCTGGACGCCATCGCGACGAACGTCGTCGCGATCGCCGTCCTGTTCGCGGTCAAGACCGGCCGGGGCCTCTTCGTGAACGTCAGCCTCGTTCTCGCGATCATCGCGTTCCTCTCGACGGTCGCGGTTGCCAAGTTCATCACCGAAGGCGACATCATCGTTACACAGGAGTGATCACGCTATGGATTACCAACACCGAATACGACAGGACGGTCCAACAGATCACCGCGTTTCCGGAGGAGACCGTCGATGATCGAATCGACCTCGATACGGACCTGGATCGTCATCGGATTCGTCGTCGTCGGGGCGTTCTTCCTCACGGTCGGGACGATCGGTCTGTTGAGACTGCCGAACGTGTACAACCGGATGCACGCCACGAGCAAGCCGGCGACCATCGGAACGGTCGCGGTCTTTCTCGCCGGGTTCGTGTACTTCGGTCCCGGGGGTGCCGGCCTCTCGTCGCTCATCGGTATCGTCTTCCTGTTCCTGACGGTGCCGACCGGCGCGCACATGATCTCGCGAGCGGCGGAACAGACCGGCGTCCCGTTCCTCGGCTCCGTGACGTGGCCGGGGAAATCCGACGACGAGTAACGCTCTCTCCGACGGCGAGTAACGCTCTCCCACGGCTTTCGCCGTGGGTGTTCGTCTCGCGTTCTTTATAAACGAGACACACACCGGTTCGGTATATCCCCGAACCACGGGTTAAACAGAGTAAGAGTGCTGTATTCGTCTGTAACGCGATATGAACCGCGTTGTCGGACCATGGGGCTGTCCCATGGTACCGAGACTCAGATGACGCGGTTCTGCAGGTAGTCGAGGTGTTTCGCGTTGTAGACGATCTTGACCTCGTCAGTCGCCGGGCTGCCGATGCAGGTCAGGCGGACGTCCTTCTCTTCGACCTCCTCGTCGGAGAGGATCTGCTGCATGTCCATCTCGATGTCGCCCTTCTTGACGATGGCGGCGCAGTTCGCGCAGGCACCGGCACGACACGAGAAGGGCCAGTCGTAGCCCTGTGCCTCGGCCGACTCGAGGATGTACTCGCCCTGATTCACTTCGAGGGTGCCGTAGTCCTCGCCGTCGAGGTCGGCGTCGGCCGCCTCCTCGAAGAGGTCGTCGTCGTCCATCGACCAGCCGTGGTCGTCGAGCACTTCGTAGTTGAGGTATTCTACTGTGGGCATCACCTGCCGGTTTGATGCCCACCTCATTAGGCTTTGCTGTTCCGCGTTTTTCTCGCTCGATCGGAGTTCTCTGAGTTCTCTGAGCGTCCGAACACGTTCGCTTTGCACCTATCGGTAGGTTATCACGACTGATTCATCGTGAGTAACAGTAAATACCGGAGGGCCGCAAGCAGGGTTCGATGGAAGAGTCCGTCGTCGCCGACTTCGTCGGTCGCGTCCACACCTCCGGGCTGGGAAGCGACGAACCCGTGACGGGGCGCGTCCTCCTGAGTCAGCGCCGGCTCGTGCTCGTCACCGACGACGCGAAGACGACTGTCCCCCTCTCGAAGGTGTTCGACATCGCCGTCGGCACCGTCCCCGGCGACCTCCAGTCGTTTTTCAGCGACAGCGTCACCGTCGCCTACGAGCAGGGCGGCGGCAGGCGAACGGCCCTCGTCGAGGGCGAGCCGGACGACATGGAGCGGTTCACCCGCCTGCTGTTCAAGGCCCTGTTGCGCGGCGTGACGGTCACGGTCCGCCACCCGGCGAAACTCGGCGGGCGCGTCACGGACGCGTCCGACCACACCGCGTCGATCAGCCTCTCGCCGGGCGCGATCGGCTTTACCGACTGTCCCGACCCGTTCTCAGTCGAGCTCTCCTCCGTCATCGACTACGAGCGGACCGACCGCACGATCGCGGGCTCCAAGCGCCCCGCGCTCGTGTTCCGCCACGTCCCCGAGACCCAGACCGTGACGTCGATCGCGACCGTCCCCGATGAGCGAACCCTGAACGTGCTCGGTCGGTACATCAAGCTGGAGTACGACGAGGTGATGAAGGACGTCGAGGCGTTCGACCCGACGGAAGAACAGCTGGAGATCCTGGTGTCGATCTACTCCGCCGGCGGCGAGGCGAACATCGCCGACGTGGTCACCGGCGACGTCACCCAGACGGAGCTGGTCCTCGAAACGCTCCGCGACGAGGACCTCGTCGTCGACGGCGACTCGGGCGCCGCGCTCACGCGGAAGGGGCAGATGATCGTCACCTCGTACATGGAATCGGTCAACTCCTAGCGACGGTCTCCCGAGTGCCGTCCAGACCCCCGTTCGGTCCCGAACGGGGGAAGTTTCATGCCGATACGGGTGCATGTGTGTCACATGCCAGACGACCACCACGGGCGGTCGACGCGACTCGACGCCGTGGTCCGCGAGCGGGGGATCGACGAGCCGGCCGAGGAGTTCCCGGCCGACGCGTCCGATTCCGGTTCCGGGCCGCGAGTCGCGCGGGTGCCCGAGCCGCACGTCCACGACACCTTCTCCGTCGAGGGGATCGACACGAAGCGCCGCGAAGGATTGTTGGAGGCCGTCCTCCGCGACCGCGAGGGCGTGAGCGCCGCGTCGGCGACCGCTCGGAACGGCACCGTCGGCGTCCACCACGACCCGTCGGTGTCCCGTGACGACCTCCGTGAGACGCTGGAGGCGTGCGGGCTCGTCGTCGATCCGGCTGACCGGGCGTTCGAGACCCGGCGGGCCTCGCAGTTCGCGTCGGCCCGCGTCGCCGTCGCGGTGCTGTTCGGACTGATGGTCGCGACGCCGTACATCGCGGTGCTGTATCCGACCAGGATCGAGTGGCTGTTCTACGACCCCCTCACGGTGGCGTACCTGCAGTCGCTCCTCGACTCGCAGATGGCGACCCACTTCTTCGTCAACCTCGGCGCGCTGTCGGGAATCGCGTTCCTCGTCGCCTGCGCTCCGATCGTCCGCCGGGCTATCGGCGGGCTCGCGGAGGGGCGGCTCACGACCGACGCGCTGTTCGTCGGGAGCGTCGCCGCGCTGTTCGCGTACAGCACCGCCGCCGCGTTCACCGGTTTCGACGGGGCGGTCCACTACGACCTCGTCGCCTACGCGGTCGCGGGCGCCACCCTCTGGACCCACTTCGGCGTCGCGGACCCGGCCGCCGAGGGGCGCGGATCGGCGGACTCGGCCGGAAACGCGGCCGACCCCGAGGTCGCGGACGGCGAACTCGCCGACGGCGACCCGGTGGCGATGACCGACGGCGGCCGGTAAGCGGCTGTTCCCTTTTAATCCCCACCGTCAGGCTCCGGCTCGACACCCTCGATCGCGACCGCGTCGCCGACCGCGAGCGTCGAGCCCCACTCCGCCTCGGGGACGACCGTGTTGACCATCAGCCGGAAGTCGTGGTCGAACCGGTCGCTCTCGGTCCACGCCGGGAGCGTCTCGCGGCGCTTCCGGATGAACGTCTCGCGGAACCCGTCGATCGGCTCGCCCGTGTCCGGATCCCGCGAGGGGACGACGCAGCGCTGACACGGGTTGACGCCGAACAGCTCCGTCTCTCCGATCGAGACGCGGACGGCCTCCCCGTGGTCGGCGAACAGCCGGTCCTCCCAGAACGCCGGGCAGTCGTCGATCACGAGGTTCGGTCGCAGCCGTCGCCGCATCTCCGCCGCGCCCGAAACCTCGTCGAACCACGAGGCGACCGTCTCCAGCGTCGCCCGCGAGGCGACCGTCGGCCCCGGCGCCGCCCGGTCGTCGGGGAGTCCCCCGTCGGGCTCGCGGACGAGGTCGACCGCGTAGCCGAGGTACTCGCCGACCCACGCCGCCAACGCGTCGCCGTCTTCGGGGAGCGCGAAGGTGCGCTCGTCGGCGTCGACTCCCGCCTCGGGACGCGCCGGCCGCGAGAGAGTCACGGCGGTCGGCGTCGCGTCGGTCGGACCGGCGAGCTCGTAGCTCGCCGAGAGCCCGTGAACCGCCGGCTCGCGCTTCCCGTTGACGTAGCCGCCGTCGCCGCCGACCGAGGCCGCGTGCGGGTCGACGCCGGCCTCGACGAGCGCGTACGACCGGTCGCCGCGGAGGGCGCCGTTCGGTCCGAGTTCGGCGCGGTCGACGGCCACGCCGTCGTTCGACTTCAGCGGGTAGGCGACGAGCTCCGCGATACGTGCCATATCCGCGGTTCGGGGGGCGGCGACAAAAGGCCCCGGGAGGGAGGAATCGGGGGAGAGAAAGGGGGGCCGAAGACGAGGGAGTTACTCCTCGTCGTCCGCGTCGGCGTCGGCGTCCTCCTCGTCAGCGTCGGCGTCTTCGGTCGTCAATCCGGCAGCCTCGAACGCCTCGGCGACCTCCTCGACGGGGAGGGTCCGGTAGCCGTCGGCCTCGGTAACCGTGGCGACGGCCAGATCGGCCGGCTCGAACTCGTCGTCGTGGGCGGCGAGCGCGGCGACGCCGAGTTCGACGCCCGCGTCGAGCGAGAGCCCCTCGGTCCACTCGTCCTCGAGGTGACCCTGGATGTCGGATCGGCCGCCACCGATGACGGTCGCCTTCCACTCGTTGGGAGTCCCGGAGGGGTCGGCGGCGAACAGGCGCGGCTCGCCGTTGTCGATGCCACCGATGAGGAGCGCGGCGCCGTACGGTCGCGTGCCGCCGCGCTGGGTGTTCTCCTGAATGTGATCGGTGACGAACTTCGTCAGCGTCTCGACGCCGACGGCCTCGCCGTAGCGGAGGCGGTTCCCCTGCGACTGGCGGCGCGCGAGGTCGATCAGCTGGCGGGCGTCGGCGACGTGGCCGGCGCTCGCGGTGCCGAGGTGGTCGTCGAGCTTGTGGAGTTTCTCGATGCTCTCGGCCTCCATCAGCGTCGAGGACGCGCGGGACATCGCGACGAAGACGACGCCGTCGGCCGTCCGGACGCCGACGCTCGGCGCGCCGCGCGAGACCGCCTCGCGGGCGTACTCGACCTGATAGATGCGCCCGTCCGGCGAGAACAGCGACGTGCCGCGGTCGTACGCCTGCTGGTCGTTACCGCCCATCATCGTCGATCACCCGCTCTCGCGGTGTCGCGTCGGTTCATTACCGTCCCTTACGTCGGACGGTTGAAAAAGCATCCGTAACCGGTACGTTCGGATCGGGACCCGGGGCCATATACGTCCGCGTTCGCCGGCGAACTGGACGGCCCGGCGCGGCGATCGGTCGTCCCCGACGCGACGATACCCCCGCCTACGACGGATATATGTCGCGCGACGCCCTAACAGGGGTGACATTGACACCCACGAGAACGACAGCCGCGCTACTGGTCCTGTTGGCGCTACTGGGGGCCGTCGGCGCGGCCGCGGCGGTACCCGACGCCCGGATCGCGATCGACGGGGTCGACGCGAGTTCGAGCGAGCCCGCCGTCGGCGAGCGGACGGCGCTGAACGTGACCGTCTCGAACTCCGGCGGGAGCCCGGCGGCGGCCGACGTGACGAGCGTCCGCCTTCTCGACGCGGGGGGCGATGACGGGGACGACCCCCGCGACGAGGCGACCGCGGTCGGGGCGCTCTCGGCGGGCGACGCGACCGACGTGGTGCTGTGGACCCGATTCGACGAGCCGGGCGAGCACCGGATCACCGTCGAGGTCGTCGCCGAGCAGGAGGCGACGGGCGGCGACGGCGACGGCGGGACCGTCACGGTGACCCGCGACGTGGTCGTCGACGTCCAGCCGGCCGAGGTCGCGCTCGACGTGCGGACCCGAGCGCTCTCGCCGCAGGACCTCCGGAGCGACGACGAGGACCAGAGCGGCGGCGGGATCGGCGTCGGCGGCATCGAAGGCGTCTTCGGCGGCGGTGGCGGAGGGCTCCAGTCCGCCGAGGACGACGAGGCCGAGCCGGTTCAGTCGGCCGACTCGCCGGTCGCGGTGACCGTCGTCAACACGGGAACGTCGACCGCCGACCGCGTGGGCCTGACCGCCGTCGGCACGCCGGTCGGAGCGAGCGATGGAGGGGATGACGGGGATAGCGGGACCGAACCGACCGTCGAAGCCGGCCCCTTCGTCGTGGAGGACGTCGCGCCGGGCGAGGAGCGGCGGGTGGTGATCGACCTCGGACCCCTCGACGAGCGCTCGGACGTGGCCGTCACGGCGGCGTTCCGATCGGAGCTCGACGCACCGGCCGGCGCCGGCGCGAACCGGACGGCGACGGCGACGCTCCGGTACCCGCTGCGCGAGGGGGCCCCGACCGTCACCGACGCGACCGTCGAGCGGACCGGCGACGGCGAGGTGGTCGTGGACGCCAACCTCGGCAACGCCGGTACCGGCGAGATAGAGGGCGTCGTCGTCTCGGTCGCGGGCGCCGACGGGGTCGCACCGACACCGGACGGCCGGGAGTACTTCGTCGGCGGCGTGGGCGCGGGCGACTTCGTCGCCTTCGACCTGCGGACCGCGGCGAACGCCTCCGTCGCCGACTCGGTCCCGATCCGGATCGCGTACACGGAACGCGGCGTCCGCTACACCGAGACCGCGACGGTGGCGCTCCCCGAGTCGAGCGACGGGGGCGCGGGAGGCACCGGCGCCGTCGGGACGCTCGGAGCGCTGGGAATCGTCGGGATCGTCGGCGTCGCGGGCGTCGCGGTCGCCGGGAGCGTGATCCGTCGCCGCGATGTATAGCGTCGAACTGCGAGGTGCGACCAAGCGGTACCCGGGCGGAGGCGCCGAGCCGGTGGTGGCGCTCGACAACGTCGACTTCGCGGTCGAGCCGGGGGAGTTCGTCGCGGTCGTCGGGCCGAGCGGCTCCGGGAAGTCGACGCTGCTCAACGTGCTCGGGCTCCTCGACGACCCCACCGAGGGGTGGCGCCTGCTGGACGGCACCGACGTGACCGAGCTCACGGTCGCCGAGCGCACCGCGGCCCGCAAGGAGTCGATCGGGTTCGTCTTCCAGGACTTCCACCTCCTGCCGACGCTGACCGCGGTCGAGAACGTCGCGCTCCCGACCGCGTTCGACCCCGGCGACGAGAGCGACCGCGCCGCCGACCTACTCGGCCGGTTCGGGCTCGGCGACCGGCTCGACCACGAGCCGTCGGAGCTGTCCGGCGGGCAGAAACAGCGGGTCGCCATCGCCAGGTCCCTCATCAACGAGCCGGCGGTGCTGCTCGCGGACGAGCCGACGGGGAACCTCGACACGGAGACCGGGGAGTCGATCCTCGCCGAGTTCGAGCGCGTGAAGGAGGAGGGGGTCGCCGTCGTCGCCGTCACGCACGACCCGCTCGTCGAGGGGTTCGCGGACCGCGTCGTCGAGCTCACGGACGGGGTGTTGGAGGGTGGGATTCCGGACGAAGCGGACCCGGTGAACGACCCCTCGCCGGCCCCCGACGCCGACTCGGGGATCGCGCCGGGGGAACGATGAGCGGCGGCGAGCGCGAGCCGTCGCCAGAAGCGGGGACGGACGGCGGGCTCCGCGACGGAGTCGCCGGCCGGCTCCGCGGCTGGCGCCCCGCCGTCGCGATGGCCGCGCGGAACCTCCGGCGGAACAGGGTGCGAACGGTGCTGGCGGTGCTCGGCGTCTGTATCGGCGTGCTCGCGGTCGCGGCGCTGGGGATCTTCGGCAACGTGCTCGCGCTGGGGGCACAGGACGCCATCGGCGACATCGGCACGCAGGTGGTGGTGTCGCCGAACGCGGACGCCGGCGTGGAGTCGCTCTCGGCGGCCGACGTGGCGTCGCTCCGGCGCGCCGTCGACGACCCGGCGGTCGGGGACCCGGCCGTCGTCCCGCTGTACTCCGACAACGCGGTCGTCGAGGGCCCGAGTTCACAGACCTTCGCGACCGTGTACGGCGTCGAGGAGCCGGGGCTCGCGTTCGAGGCCGCGGAGGGCAGGCTCCCGGACCGCCACCGGCAGGGCGCGATCGTCGGCGCGGGCGTCGCCGAGGACCTCGGCGTCGGCGCGGGCGACACTGTCGGGATCGCGGGGTCGCAGGTCCGGGTGGTCGCCGTGCTCGCCGAGAGCCAGACGTTCAGTCCGGTCGCGCCCGACGACGCCGTCTTCCTCCCGGAGTCGGCGTTCGCCGCCGACGGCTACGCGCAGGCGCTGGTCGTCGCGGAGTCGGGGGAGACGGCGCGGGCCGCCGCGGACGCGATCCGCGAGGACGTGAACGCCCGCGAGGAGCGCGTCGACCTGTTCGAGCTGGCGGCGATCGTCGACGAGATCAACGATTTCTTCGATCTCCTCAGCACGTTCCTCCTCGGGCTCGGCGCCATCTCGCTCGTCGTCGCCGGCGTCTCGATCCTCAACGTCATGCTGATGAGCACCGTCGAGCGCCGACAGGAGATCGGCGTGATGCGCGCGGTCGGGGTGACGCGCCGGGACGTGTTGCGCGTGCTCTTGGCGGAGGCCGGGCTCATCGGCGCCGCGGGCGCGGCGGCGGGGACCCTGCTGACCGTGCTGCTCGTCGCCGGGCTCGTGGCCGCGACGCCCGCGGTCGACGCCGCGCTCGTGCTCGACCCGACGAACGGTTACTACCTCCTGTTAGCGCTCGGGTTCGGCGTCGGCGTGGGGCTCGTCAGCGGGGCCTACCCGGCGTGGAAGGCGGCGAACGAGCGCCCCGTGGAAGCGCTGCGGAGCTGACCGGTCTGCCTCGAGGCCCGGCGACCGCGCCGTGTCGTCGTCACCCCGCCCACCCGCCCCGCATGTCGTCGGTGACCCGGTCGCGCCACGTCTCGAACGCGTCGCGACACTCGGGTTCGCTCTCGACGTGACGCACGAATCCCGCGCCGGGTGACGCGAGCTTCGCCCCGCAGAACGGGCACTCGCTGGGCTCGATGGCGGTTTCCGATAGTGCCATGCGAATCCATAACAATGCGGATACTGAAAAATGTTGTTACGATCACCTAAATCCGACTTCTGTGTGCAATATTAGTCTATATATCGTATATCACTGGATATACAACCAAAGAAACACCCAATTCGACTCCGTCTTAGCACACATCGATCTCCGAACCGGCAGCGCGCTCGGGCTCTCTGCCTCAGTCGGCGATCCGTTCCAAGGTGACGAACACGAGGTCGTCGTCGGTCCCGTCGCCGCTTTCGCCCTCGGCCGCGGCGACCTCGCGTTCCACTTCGGTCCACTCCTCGGCGTCCCAGTCCGGGAAGCGCGTATCGCCGTCGGGACGCTCGGGGACCTCCGTCAACACCAATCGGTCGGCGCGGTCGAGGAACTGCTCGTAGACCGTCGCGCCCCCGATGACATAGGCCTCGTCGACGCCGCGCTCGGCGGCGTCGGCGGCCGCGAGATCGACCGCCTCCTCGATGTCGTTCGCGACGACGGCGCTATCGGGGAGTTCGAGGTCGCGGGTCGTCAACACGACGCTGGTGCGATCTGGGAGCGGGCCGCCGATCCGGTCGGCGATGCTCTCGTAGGTCGCGCGGCCGACGATCACGGGGTGACCGGTCGTGAGTCGCTTGAAGTGGGCCAGATCGGCCGGGTAGTGCCACGGCATCGCCCCGTCGTCGCCGATGATGCCGTTCTCCGCGACCGCGGCGACGAGGACCAGATCCACGTCCGTCGTCATCGCAGCGTTCACTCCGCGACCGCGAACGAGATGCCGTCCGCGGAGTCGTAGTCGACGACCTCGACGTCCTCGTAGGTGAGCTCGTCGAGCGGCACGTCGGCGATCTCGATCCGGGGGCGATCGCGCGGCTCCCGCGAGAGCTGTTCGAGCAGGCCGGGGACGTGGTCGTACCCCTCCTCGCCGTCCGCCTCGTCGGGGGCGGTCCGTTCGACCCAGCTCTTCACGTCGAGGTAGTCGGCCTTGCTCTCGACGTTTGCGAGCCGGTCCTGTACGTACGGGAGGTTGTTCGCGTACCACTTCCCGCGCTCGCCCCGCCCGCAGTAGACGTGGGCGTCGACGACGGTGTGGCCGAACTCGCCCACCTCGAATCCGGTCCGCTGCGCGAGCGCGTTCGCGAGGAGCGCGTACGCGGCGATGTTGAACGGCACGCCGAGCGCGATGTCGCCCGAGCGCTGCGTGAGGTGGAGGTTGAGCCGGCCGTCCTGCACGTTCACGACGAAGGTGTAGTGACACGGCGGCAGCGTCGAGACGGCGGCGTTGGCGGGGTGCCACGCGTTCACGACCATCCGGCGAGACTGCGGGTTCTCGTCGAGGGTGTCGAGCACGTACTGGATCTGGTCGAAGGTCCGACGCTCGGCGCCGTCCGCCCCCTCTTCGACGTTCACCCAGCGGTGGGCGTCCTCGGGCCACGTCTCGCCGGGGAGCGCGTCGACGCCGTCCGGCACGGGGAACCGGCGCCAGAACCGGCCGTAGGCGGTGTCGAGGCGGCCCTCCTCGTCGGCCCACGCGTCCCAGATCTTGGTCTCCTCGCGGAGGTTCCGGATGTGCTCCTCGCCGGAGAGGTACCAGAGCACCTCGTGGATCAGCGAGTTCCAGCGGTAGCCGTCCATCTTCTTCGTCGTGAGGAGCGGGAACCCCTCCGCGAGGTCGACGGTGTACTGCCCGCTGAACGTCGCGATCGTGTCGACGCCGGTCCGGTTCGGCTTGTACGTGCCCGTCGACAGGGTGTCGTCGACGAGATCGAGGTACTGTTGCATGGTGGGATCGGACTCGCCGGCGCGGCCGCCGGCGAGACGGGTTTACCTGTCCAAACGAACGGGCGAACCTAACCGTGACGGTCTGGCCGTTCGGATCGGTGTGGGAGTGGTCGACGATTCGATCGGAGAGGCCCTCGCCGATCCGATCGATCGCTTATAAACAGTCGTCACGAAATCGACGGTGAACGCCTCCAAAGCCCCAACCGCGACGGCTTGCGCGCCTTGCTGCGCGCCTCGCTCAGTCGCGATCACTCCCTCGCTGCGGTGCTTACTGCGGCGTGCTTCGCCCTCGCGGTTGTCCCTTTGAATCCCACCCGGCCACAACCGCACAGCACCTCACACCTCCCCAGCCTCGTCGGCCGGCGCTTATAAGCGCCGGCCGGCTCCCTCGCACGCGCTCCTCGCGGGCCGATGGCCCGCTCGGAGGCGCGCGCCGACCGCAGATCAGCAAGTCTGAGACTATTCGACTAGACCAGTTAGAAAACGCACCGGCCGAGACTCCCGTGAGCGAAGCGAACGGGAGGCAGGCCGGTGTATCTTCGAGCGGAGCGAGAAGATGCACCGGCCGAGATTTGAACTATGGAAAGACGGTCCTGCTCGCTCACTCCGTTCGGTGCGCGGGCTACGTCTTTCTGAGTTCAAATCACTCGGTGATTTCTCTCACTACGTTCGAGAAATGCACCGGCCGAGATTTGAACTCGGGTTGCAACCATGGCAAGGTTGCGTGATACCACTACACTACCGGTGCGTGCTTCGCATTCGGTGATTGGTCGGAGGATCACTTAAACCTTTGACTTCCTCCCACGGCTTCAGCCGTGTGATTCCTCCGGTGGGGATGCTGGCTATGTCGCGCCCACGGAGGCAAGTTTCCCATCACCGGTACTCCGGTTTGTGCGCTTCTCGTTGGGACTTGCCCTCTCAGGAGAGTGTGGTAGCTCCGACCAGTTATGGTCGTCCCACTTGAGACGCACGGGCCGAGCCATCGACCCAACGGATTCACCAGCCTGTCGTTCGAGGAACGTACGAGACGCGCACAGATCGGCGTGAGCTTCGTGACCGCACGGACACCGGAACAGGTCACCGTCTCTGTCTGCGGCGTCCCGCTCGTCACACGCCGGGCACGTTCGGGTTGTGTCGGCTTCTGACCGCACCTCGACAGTGATGCCGTATTCCTCGGCACCCTGCGAGAGTTGTTTGATGAACGCCCGAAATGCCCAAAACTGGTGCGTTTTCGCGTTCACATCGGCGCACCAGTGCGTCGAGAGAACGTCGGTAAGGTCACCCACGTATACCGTGGCGACCCCTTCGGCGTAAAGTCGGTCCAGCAGGTCTCGAACCAGTGCATCCTGTGCGTGGTCGCGCCGCCGTGTCCGTTTGCGATACAGTCGCCGTATCCGCCGACTGCTGTATCGTCCCTCGCGGAGTTTCGACTGTAGACGAGCGATTTCGTCGGTCGTCTCGCGGAAGCGGTCGAACAGGTCGCGGCCTTCATAGAGGTACTGCTGGCCGGTCGTGGTAGTACAGGCAACGAGATTATTCGCGCCCACGTCCAGCGCGGCTTCGTGAGAAGCCAGTGGTGAATCCTGTCGAGAATCAGGCACAGTAACAGGCTGAAAGGCCCTGAACGTGTCGTCTATCTCGTCGTACTGTATCTCCAAGCGTCCCTGTTGGCCGTCCCATTTCGGAGCGCCGCAGACTTCGAGGCGGAGCCGGTCGTGATAGCCCAAGCCGTACTCGTCTTTCAGAGCGTGGCCGACTGGTATCTCGACTCGTGACCGTTCGCCAGTTTCCAGTGTGTACTGGTCGTTGCGGATGAACGTGCGTAGCTCGCGGCCATCGTCCTCGTTGCCCCAGTAGCCCGGGGGAGCAGTGTCCTCGCCGTTGTCGCAGGCGGCGAAAAACGACTGCCACGCCGATTTGTTTTTCCGAATGGTCTGCTGTGCGGTTGCAGAGCCGAGAACGTCGACGTACTGTTTCCGGTAGTCGGCAGTATCCCACACGGATTCGCCGTCGAAGAATTGCTGGCGGCGCTCGTAATTCAATTCGTTCCACAGGCTCGCAGAGGCATCCAACAGGTCCAGCAGTAGCCGCTTGTCGTCGTCAGATAGCGGGCGTACCGCGAACGTGTTGGTTCGCCTCACGACGATAGATGTTTGTAGATGTGTGTCTAAATGTCTTTTGGACACAAATGCGCCCGAACATCGACATATCACACACACTGAATGGACGAGTGAAAGACCTCGCCAAACAGAAAGATATGGCCCTTGATGAAGCCTACCGGGAGATTATCGAAGCGGGTCTGGAAGCGGTGGAACATCCAGACGAGTCGTAGTGCGTGGTTTGCTACGATGTGCTGTCGGTTGGACCCACCCCTGAAAGGGTGAAATTCCGCTCGCTACATGTCACATCCGAGCGATCGTGGACAGATGGTGCAGATTCGGGTGAGGCGACGGGTTCCGGATCGCGACTCACTCCCGGCGCGTCGCCGCGATGTCGTCGGCGTGAGATCGCACGAGCTCGGCGAACGCGGTCGCCTCCGCGCGCTCCTGCGTCTCGTCGTCGCGCCGGTCGCGCACCCGGCGTTTGATCGCGCGGAGCGCGTCCGGTTTCCCGCTCGCGATCGCGTCCGCGACCGACCGCGGGTCGTCGACGACCCGGGAGACGAGCCCGGTCCGGAGCGCCTCGTCGGCGTCGAGCACCCGTCCCGACAGCGCGAAGTCGAGCGCGTCGCCCTCGCGCATCACCCGCGGGAGGCGGACGGTCCCGCCCCACGCGCCGAACAGCCCGAACTCGACGCCGGGCTCCGCGAACGTCGCGGCGGGGGTGGCGACGCGGAGGTCCGCCGCGAGCGCGAGTTCGACCCCGCCGCCGCGGGCCGCGCCGTCGATTCCGCAGACGACGACGGTCTCCGCGTCCGCGATCGCCGCGGCGGTGCGCTGGCCTGCGCTGGCGAACGACGCCGGATCGTCGAGGTCCGCGACGACGTCGAGGTCGGCGCCGGCGCAGAACGCCTCGCCGGCGCCGCGGAGGTACGTCACCGGCGCGTCGGCGTCGTCCACGGCGGTGCGGAGCGCGGTCAGGTCCTCGGGTCGGAGGGCGTTCCGGCGCGCCGGTCGGTCGATCGTCACCACGCGGACCCCGTCGTCGTCTCGGGTGCGGATCACACCGTGGTATCCCGTTCGTTTCCAAAGGTCTTTGCCCCTCGATCGACTACCGTTACGTAATGGACGATGCCGCGCGAGCGCGTGACGCCGCGTCTGAGGCGCTCGCCGACGTCGAGCCCGATCAGCTGCGCGAAGCCCTCGAGGACCGGATCGCGAACGCCGCCGTCACCCCCGGCGTGCTGGCGCTGGTCACCGCTCGCGCGGTCGACCCCGAAGTCGACCCCGACGCCGTGGTCGACCGGGCGGCCGGCGTCCAGCTCATCTACGAGGGGCTCCGGCTCACCCGCTCGGTGGCCCACGAGGAGCCGTGGGTGACCGCGCCCACGCGGGAGTCGGACATCGACGCCGACATGGACGTGCTCACCGCCGACGTGCTCGTCTCGCGCGGGTTCGCCCTGCTCGCGTGCACCGACGCCGCCGCGGCCGCGGTCGAGGTCGTGCGCGCGTTCGGCCGCGACCAGACGCTCCGAGACCGCGAGGGGACCGCCCCCGCCGCGGCGACGGCCCTCGACCGGAACCTGGAGATCGACGCCCTCGAACTCGCGGTGGTCGCCGGCACCACCGCCGTCGGCGGCGACCCGCCCGAGGAGCTGTTGACGTACGCCCGCGACTTGGCGGCCGACTACGACGGCGAGTTCCCGCCGCCGGGCCGCGCGCTCCCCGAGGCCACGGCCGACCGGATCGCCGACATCTCCGACCGCGCCGTGAGCGCGACCGACCGGTGAGGTCGCCCGACGGCGCCGGAACGGTGTGTGTGCCTTCGTGACGGGTCGCCCCCGAATCGAAACCCATAAAGTCGAATCCGGTCAACGACTGATTGCGTGCCTGGGTAGCTTAGCGGTAAAGCGCGTCCTTGGTAAGGACGAGACCCCGAGTTCAAATCTCGGCCTAGGCTCTTCTCGCACTTCCTCGATCGAATAGCGGCAGTCCTGGCACTCCTTTCAACCCCGCCCCGGCCGCAAACCCGATACCCGTGGCCGTCGACGCTTCCCGTATGACCGCAACCTTCGCCGATCTCTTCGAGCGGGCGGCCGAGTACGACGCGAGCGCCGAGGCGGTGAGCGCGACGCTGGCCGAGCGGCGGTCTGACTCCGGCGACTCCGGCGATACCGCCGAGAACGACTCCGATACCGCCGACCTCCCTCCCGTCGACCGCGACCCGAGCCCCGCCCGCGTCGTCGCCGACGCCGACGTGCTCGCGGCCGACCTCCTCGTCGGCGGGCCGGCTCGCGAGGCGCTCGACGCGCTGCGCTCGCACGCGTGGACGACCCTCGTCGCCAGCGATCCCCTCCTCGACGACGCGGAGGCGGCGATCGGCGCGCTCGCGGACGACCGGCTGGCGACCGACTGGCGCGAAGCGGTCGAGGCGTGGCGCGAGCCGGTGGCACAGCCCGCGGGCGACCACCCGGCGCTGGCGTCGGCGTACCGCGGCGGCGCGATGCAGGTCGTGAGCCTCGACCCGTCGCTCACGGGCCCGCAGGCCGCCGCCGGACTCCGGGACCGAATGGCGGTGAGCGTTCGCGAGCCGCGGGCGTTCGCGACCGTGTTCTCGCCGGAACGGCTGTATCCCGAGACCGTCGGCGGCGAGTACCCGGGACCCGACCGCGACCCGCGCTCGATGGTTTCAGTCGATCCCGGCGAGGACCAGCGCCGCGATGCGGACGAGCGCCCCGACGCGGACCAGCACTGATAAACGACCGCCGGCCGGAGCCACGGTAATGACCGACTCGGACGCGACCGCAGCGGAGCCCCTCGACGACGGCGACGCCCCAGCGCTCCCGGCCGACCTCGGTGCGGTCCGCGAGGCGCTCGTCGACTGGTACGAGGCGGACCACCGCGAGTTCCCGTGGCGGCGCACCGAGGACCCCTACGAGATCCTCGTCAGCGAGGTGATGAGCCAGCAGACGCAGCTCGACCGAGTCGTCCCCGCGTGGGAGGACTTCGTCGAGGAGTGGCCGACGACCGCGTCGCTGGCCGACGCCGACCGCGGCGACGTGGTCGCGTTCTGGTCCGACCACTCGCTCGGCTACAACAACCGCGCGAAGTACCTCCACGAGGCCGCCGGACAGATCGAGGACGACTACGACGGCGAGTTCCCCGAGAGCCCCGAAGAACTGCAGGAGCTGATGGGAGTCGGCCCGTACACCGCGAACGCGGTGGCGTCGTTCGCGTTCGGCAACGGCGACGCCGTCGTCGACACCAACGTGAAGCGGGTGATCCACCGCGCCTTCGCGGTCCCGGACGACGACGACGCGTTCGCGCGCGTCGCCTCACACGTGATGCCCGACGGCGAGTCCCGGGTCTGGAACAACGCGATCATGGAACTCGGCGGCGTCGCCTGCGGGACGACCCCGCGTTGCGACGAGGCCGGCTGCCCGTGGCGCGGGTGGTGCCACGCGTACGAGACCGGTGATTTCACCGCGCCCGACGTGCCCGAACAACCGAGCTTCGAGGGGAGCCGCCGGCAGTTCCGCGGGCGCGTCGTACGGACGCTCGGCGAGTACGACGAGCTGGCCCTCGACGACCTCGGCCCCCGCGTTCGCGTGGACTACGCGCCCGACGGCGAGCACGGCCGGGAGTGGCTGCGCGGACTGATCGAGGACCTCGCCGACGACGGGCTCGTGGCGATCGAAGGGCGTGCGGCGGACGAGGTGCGTGAGGACGGCGAGGAGGGCGCGGCGGACGAGGGAGCGAGCGAAATCGTCGTCTCCCTGCGTCGGTGAGTCCCGGAGAACGGGAAATCGGTGGGGAACCGTTACCCGTTTATCGCGGGAGCTAGAATAATCGGCCATGAGCGAGACCGTCGACGCCGATCTCTACACGCGGACGAAGGCCTTACTGGAGCCGGGCGACATCGAACTCGCGGGCTGTATCGTCCACACGACGCTCGGCGGTGAGGAGGACTTGGAGATGCACGAGCTCACGGTCGCGATCAACGAGGTCATCGCCGATCACGCCGGGAAAGGCGAGGCGTACATCGAGGCCGGCAACGACGACACGAACTTCTCCTCGAACCAGTTTCAAGGGCTCACCCTCGACGGCGAGGAGTTCGTCTGGGAGTGCCAGCAGCTCCTCCGCGACGGGACCTTCGATCTCGTCTTCTACTACGAGGCGAACGTCGACCAAGAAGCGCTCGCGGACGATCTGGCCGACCTCGACGGTGTCGATCGCGTGACGCAGGTACCCTGACGCGGCGACATGCTTTCAAATTCGTGAGCGACACCGTCCTGGTCCCCGGCGGCCGCGACGTGCGCGCCACCCTCGACACCGCCGCGAGCGACGGCGGTAGCGACGCCACCGGCGACGGCTCCCGCGCCGATAGCGCCGTCGTCGCCTGCCCGCCGCACCCGCAACACGGGGGCCACCGCGGCGACGAGCGACTGATCGCCGTCAGCGACGCGCTGACCGATCGGGGGATCGACTGCCTCCGGTTCGACTACGGCGACTGGGACGAGGGGTACGGCGAGAGCACCGACGCCGACAACGCGGTCGGCTGGGCGATCGAACGCTACGAGCGCGTCGGTCTGTTCGGCTTCTCGTTCGGCGCCACGGTCGCGCTCGTCGCGGCCGCGTCTCGCCCCGAACTCGCCGGGGTCTGCGCGCTCGCGCCGACCGCGCGGCTGAACTCGGACGTCGACGCGGTCGCGGCCCTCGACGACCTCGTCGATCTCGGCGTGGCGACTCGGATCCTGTACGCGACCCGCGACTCGACGGCCGACTGGGCGCCCGTGGTGGAGCGGGCAGAGAAATTGGGAATCGAGACGCGGGCGTTCGAGTCCGACCACTTCTTCGTCGGGCGGGCGGGCGACGTGGGGGAGGAAGCGGGGGCGTTTTTCGGGTCGCGGCTAGAGAACGGGTTTTGACATCCTCCTCCGGCTGAAGCCGGAGGAATCCCGAGCGGTGGGATATTAGGGTTTACAGTCTCCCTGTTCTCTCGTGTTGAACGACCCGCTCTCGCGGTCGAACAGGAAGACTCCGGGCTGTGCCAACCAGCCGTTACTCATATCCCCCGTTGGGGGACTCTGAGTTATCCTTCGGCGGATGTTCACCGCACCGTTCACGTCCGCGTTCATCGTCGTCCCGCACGACGAACAGACGTATAGACCGCGCTCCACGCGATTCGAGTCACGAATCTGCCCGCAACACGAACACGCCTTTGAGGTGTTCTCCTCGTCTACACGGTCAACGAGGATGCCGTGTTTCTCGGCCTTGTATTCGAGCAGGTTCGTGAAGCGGTCAAACTCCCATCCGTGGAGTTTCTTGTTCCCCGACGCACCCCAGTTCCGCGAATCGCCGTTCTCATTCTCGCGGATGTCACTGAGGTCGCCAACCGCTATCCTCTCCACGCTTTCTTCGACACACCGCTCAACGATGTGTTTCGACAGAGTGTGGAGGAAGTGGTCTTTGCGTCGGGAGAGTTTCTGTCGAGCCTTCCGCGCACGTTTCGACGGCCCGTTCTCGCCTTCGGTCTGGTACTCGTCGCTGGTGAAGTAGTGCTTGTCCTCTTTCAGCACGTTCCCCGGATACAGCTCGCTCGCCCCGTCTTCGTAGTTGATGGCGAGATAGTTGCTGATACCGAGGTCGATCCCTGCCGTGTTGTCGCCCGGCGCGTTTTCGACTGGAATCTCTTTCTTACAGACGAGGTGTAGTTCCCACCCGTCTCCGTTCCAGACGGCACGCACCTGCTGGATGTTCTCGACTTCTACGTCGGGGCGGGTTTCGTACTCCGCGAGGATGAAATCAGACCGACTCTCTTTCAGGTTGAAGCCTTTCGAGAGGCGGAGTTGGTCGTGTTTGTCGTCGTGCTTGATGGCTCGTTTCTTCCACGTGACGGTGGAGCGCGGGTGGTCGTCGCCACGTTTCCGGTAGCCGGGTGGGTTGTTGCCGTCGTCGGAGTTGTCCCAGCCGGTGAACGCCTCAGCAAGTTCTTCGAGAACTCGCTGACTTGACTGCGAATGAAGGTCACTGTAGCGTTCGTGGTCTTTCAGCTCCGATTTGAGTTCGGCTTCGTCGGGTATTTCGCCGGTTTCGTCCCACCGCTGTTGGATGTAGTAGCGACCGACGTTCCACAGTTTGGATGCGGAGAACCCGCACTGGTCAAGATCGTCACGAACCTGTTGGTGGTTCGTGATGCGTGCGACGTAGGTGCGGGTCGTCTCCAGCATCTGTACTGTAAATATAACTAGTTATGAGAAGTATTGAAACCAGCGACCGGGCGTTGAATATCCGGCTGGAGCGTCGTCGGTGGATTGGCGGTCAGAGTGTCGGATTCATCCCGCGCCTAAAGGCGCGGATATTCTCCCTGCTCTTTATAACGTTGCGGTGACGCGTACCGACGAGCCCCCATCGGGCGCGAGGAACACGCGCGAGGTCGTCGGCGAAGCCGACTGCCAGCGGCGCGTAGCGCCGGCCGCAAGCGGGAGCTTCGCTCTCGCCCTGTCGCGAGTCGTCGCGGTCGGGGACGCTCCGTTCCGCAGGGGCTTTTATACACTCACCGCGCGTACCCACGCTCATGCCTGAAGAAGTGCTCTTCGAGTCCGAGAGTCGGCGGAGCCGCGACGAGATCGCCGCGTACCTCCGGACCGTCGCGGACTCGCTGGAGTCCGGTAACGCGATCACCCTGAAGCAGGGCGAGCGGTCCGTGACGATGGACCCGCCGGCGCGGCCGGCGTTCGAGGTGAAAGCCGAGCGCGAGGGTCCAGTCGACGGGCCGGGCGAACTCAGTGTCGAGCTCGAACTGGAGTGGGATGAAGAGAGCAGCGGCGACGGCGGCGAGGACAGCGAGCTAGCGATCGAGTAGGCGGGAGGCCGGCCGCTACGGGATCTCGCCGGGAATCTCGGCGAAGGCGTCCCGCGCCGAGAGATGATCGAGGGTGTCGTCGACGCGGTCCCGGACCGCCTCCATCCGGTCGATGAGCGCCTCGTACTCGTCGGTGTTCGTCGTGTCGGCGGCCTCCAGTGCGGCCTTCTTCGACGCCAGCGCGAAGAACTCCTGGCTGTGCTCGTCGAACTCGGCGCGGTGGAGCAGCACCTCGACGAGCGCGAGCAGGTCCTCCTTCGTGACGGGTTTCGTCTTGTAGTCGTCGAACGGCATCTCGACGATGTCGACGTCGGGTTCGACGGCGGTCAGCATCGCGACCCGCGCGTCGTACCCCTCCCCGCGGATCGCCTCCAGCACCTCGTGGCCCGACATCTCCGGCATCCGCCGGTCCAGGAGAACCACCTCGACCGACTCGTCCATCATCGAGAGGGCCTCCTCGCCGCCGGTGGCGATCCGCACCTCGTAGGCCGCGTCGAGGTACACCCGGTACAGCTCGGCGAGATCGGGCTCGTCGTCGACAGCGAGGACCGTGGGCCGCGTCTCGGCGTCTCTCATGGCGCGAGCTACTCGCGGTATCGGTTAAAACGTTGACCCCAGGTAATCAAGCGTGATACTCGGATCGCGCTCCCGACCGAGCTATCCGAGTCCGTCCGACGGGACTGCTTCGCGCGGTCGGAGCGAGAGACCACCGTGACCCAAAGGCACATTTACGCGCGCTTCCTAACCGGGGACAACGAATGTCTCACAGTCCCTCACTGCCCGACCGTCCTCGTCTGGAGCTCGATCCGGAGATGAGCGAGACGGAGCGGCTCGAGGCGATCCGCCAGCACTACCGGCGGATACTGCAGGTCAACGACGAGCTCGAAGACCGGCTCGACGACGCGCAGGACCGACGCGGCGAGCTGAAGACGGACGTCGACGAGCTGAAACGCGAGAACGAGGTGCTGAAGACCACCTCGCTGTACATCGCCTCTGTCGAGGAGATCACCGAGGACGGCGTCGTCATCAAGCAGCACGGCAACAACCAGGAGGTACTGACGCAGGCGTCCACGACGCTCGAGTCCGACCTCCGTCCGGGCGACCGCGTCGCGATCAACGACTCCTTCGCGGTCCAGCAGGTGCTCGACGACGAGACCGACTCCCGGGCGCAGGCGATGGAGGTCACCGAGTCGCCCGACGTCACCTACGGCGACATCGGCGGGATCGACGACCAGATCCGCGAGGTCCGCGAGGCCGTCGAGGACCCGCTCGACGACCCCGAGCAGTTCGAGGCGGTCGGCGTCGAGCCGCCGAGCGGCGTCCTCCTGCACGGCCCGCCGGGCACCGGGAAGACGATGCTCGCGAAGGCGGTCGCCAACGAGTCCGACGCGACCTTCATCAAGATGGCCGGCTCCGAGCTCGTCCGGAAGTTCATCGGCGAGGGCGCCCGGCTCGTCCGGGACCTGTTCGAGCTCGCGGCCGAACGCGAGCCCGCCGTCATCTTCATCGACGAGATCGACGCCGTCGCGGCCAAGCGGACGGACTCGAAGACCTCGGGCGACGCCGAGGTCCAGCGGACGATGATGCAGCTGCTCTCCGAGATGGACGGCTTCGACGACCGCGGCGAGGTCCGGATCATGGCCGCCACCAACCGCTTCGACATGCTCGACGAGGCGATCCTGCGCCCCGGTCGCTTCGACCGGCTCATCGAGGTGCCCGAGCCCGGACCCGAGGGCCGCGAGCGCATCTTGGAGATCCACACGCAGGAGATGAACGTCGCTGAGGACACCGACGTCGGCGCGGTCGCCCGCGAGCTCGACGGCTACAGCGGTGCCGACATCGCCTCACTGGCGACCGAGGCCGGGATGTTCGCGGTCCGCGACGGCCGCACCGAGGTCACGCAGGCGGACTTCGAACAGGCCCGCGAGAAGCTCCAAGACGCCGAGAAGACCGAAGAGCAGGTCATCAACTACCAGTACTAGACGGACTGATACTGATCGGGAGTCATTTTTTGGTTCCGTGGGGTTTCTGACCGTGGAGCAGCGGTGATCCAATTCAAATCCCAGCCGCTCGCTTATAAGTCACGAATACCGGATCGACGGTGAACACTTCCAAAGCCCCAGCCTCGTCGGTCCGGTGCCTATAAGCGCCGGACCGACTCCCTCGCGCGGCGTTGCTCGCGGCCTGTCGGCCGCTCGGCGGCGCGCGCCACCGCCGTTATTTAAATGACCGGTAGCGATCAGTCACCCGAGTACGACCGCTTCGTAACCCCTTACCTCCCGCGCCGTCGACGTCCCGCTGATGAACACCATCCACGTCGCCGGCGGCGTCGGCGTCGCCGACACGGCGATGGCCTCCTACGACGCCGCGCTCGCGGACGCGAACCTCCACAACTACAACCTCGTCGCGGTCTCCTCGGTCGTCCCCGCCGAGGCGACCGTCGAGGCGGTCGACGAGGCGCCCGATCTGGGCCCCGCCGGCAACCGTCTCACGGTGGTCGAGGCGCGCCGGACCGTCGGGCCGGGCGACGCGGTCGACTTCCGTGAGGGCGGCCGCTCCGGCGCGGAGGACGCAGCATCGAAGCGGGCGCCGCGCCGCCGCCCGGACGTGGCTGCCGGGCTCGGCTGGGCTACCGGCCCCGGACCCGGGATCTTCTACGAGGTGACCGGCGAGGACCCCGACGACGTGCGCGATCGGATCGACGCCGGACTGGACGCGGGAAGCGACCTCCGCGACTGGGACCTGCCGGACCGCGAGGTCCGCGTCGAAACGGCGGCGGCTGAGCCCGATCGGTTCACGACCGCGGTCGTCATCGCCGCGTACGGCGAGTCAGAGTCGGTCTTCTCGGCCCCGGAGTAGCGTCGACGTCCCCTCCGTTCCTCGCCGGTCCCTTGCAGGTTTCGCGAGCTTTAGGCCGTACGAGGAGGCACGAACAGGTAGCAATGACGACGAACGACGATCGAATCCGGACGACGCACATCGGCAGTCTCCCCCGGTCGCCCGAACTGCTCGACCTGCTCAAACGGCGTCAGGACGACGATCACGTCGATGACGCGGAGTGGGACGCGGCCGTCGCGGACGCCACGCGCGACGTGGTCTCGCGGCAGGCGGAGGCGGGCCTCGACGTCGCCAACAACGGCGAGCAGTCCCGCGTCTCCTTCAACTGGTACGTCGCGGACCGGCTCAGCGGCATCGAGGGGACGCGCGAACAGGAGCTGTGGGCGGACTTACAGGAGTTCCCCGACTACGCCGAGGAGACGTTCAAGACGGACGTGATCGATCTCTCCCAGCACCCCGTCGTGACCGGTCCCGTCGAGTACACCGGCCGCGACGAGGCCGAGGCCGAGCTGGCGGCGTTCCGCGACGCGCTCGACGCGGTCGACGCCGACTTCGAGGACACCTTCGTCACGGCGGCGTCGCCGAGCGTCGTCACCGCGACCCACGCCGACGATCACTACGGCGACTACGAGGAGTTCCTCTTCGCCGTCGCCGACGCGATGGCCGAGGAGTACCGGATCGTCGCCGACGCGGGGTTCACGCTCCAGATCGACGCGCCCGAACTGCTCACCGTCGGCCATACGGCGGCGTACGCCGACGAGCCCCTCGAAGAGGTCAAAGGGGCCACGCGGCTCCACGTGCAGGCGCTCAACGAGGCGCTCTCCGAGATCCCCGAGGAACAGGTCCGGCTCCACACCTGCTGGGGGAGCTACGAGGGCCCCCATCACCTCGACACGGACCTGGTCGACATGCTCCCGGAGATCTACGAGGCCGACATCTCCGGGCTCAGCGTCGAGCAGGCGAACCCGCGTCACCAACACGAGTACCGCGCGTTCGCGGAACACCCGGTCCCCGACGGCTGGACGCTGATCCCGGGCGTCGTCGACGTGAAGACGAACGTCATCGACCACCCCGAGACGATCGCGGACCGGCTGGAGCGCGTCGCCGACGCGGTCGCCGACGGCACGCCGCTCGTCGCCGCGCCCGACTGCGGGTTCGGCACGCAGGCCGGTATCGGCATGGTCGACCCGGAGATCGCGTGGGCGAAACTGGAGGCGTTAGACGAGGGCGCCGCGATCGCGACCGAGCGGATCTACGGCTGAGCGGGCGGCGTGACGGCTCCCGTTTCCGATCGCGACGGGTTGTCGACCGGATCGCCCCCGCCGACGCCTTTTTGAACCGGCTCCGCGTATCAGACGTGTCTTCGATGAACGGCAATAACCCGTACGCCGGGGCACCGGGTGTGACGAACGCGGGCGAGCCCGCGGCCGTCGACCTCTCTCCGGACCAAGAACGGCGCCTCCGGCGCGCGGTCGCCGGAATCGTCTCGCGAACCGAGTCGTATCTCCCGGACAGCTACGCCGTCGGCTCCGAGCTATCGGTCGGCGCGAACGGGCCGCAGGCGACGGTCGCCGTCAATCCGCCCGCGGGCCACCCGGTCTCGGCCGGGTTCACGCCGGACCCCGACGAGCTGGAGGCCGGCATCGCCGACGCCGACACCGACGAGGTCGCGCGCGGGCTGGCCGCGAGCGCCGCGATGCAGGTGATGGACGCGGTCGGTGACGTGACGCCGACCGCGAAGTGAACTCGGGCTACTCCGTCTCCGCTTCTTCGACCGTTTCGTCCACTTCTTCGTCCGTTCCGCCCGCTTCGTCCGTTCCGCCCGCTTCGTCCGTTCCGCCCGCTTCGTCCGTTCCGCCCGCTTCGTCCGTTCCGCCCGCTTCGTCCGTCTCTTCGACCGCTTCGCTTCCGATCGCCGTTTCTCCCGCAGACGCCGGCGGCTCCAGCGTCCCCATCACCCGCCCGTAGATCCCGAATATCTCCTCGTACCCCTCTTCGCTCGCGAGGATCGGGACCACGCCCGCCTCCTCGACGCGGTGGGTGTACACGTCGTCCTCGGCGAACACCGCGCCCGCGGGGATCTCCTCGAAGTTGTCGAAGTGGACCGTCGGCTCGCCGCCCCCCTTCGGCACCTCCTCGTCGCCCGCGACGACCGTCGTCTCGGTGAACGTCGGCGGTTCGTCGTCGAGCGCGCCGTGCGCCCGGAGGAAGGCCAGACACGCCTCGTAGCCGAATTCGACGGCCTCTTCGCTGCCCTGTCGGCCGACCTCGATCGAGACGGTGTGCGGGATCGTCGAGTCCAGCGTCGTCCCGCGGAGCCCGCTCGCGTCGACGACGTAGTCGACGGGCATCGCCGTCACGCTCCGGCGCACCGACGGCGTGAGGTCGCTGTAGATCGCGAAGGGCGGCGGCGCGCTGTGGGAGGTGTGGAGCGCGAGCACCGCGTCCATTCCCTTCAGCTCGGCCGCGAGTCGCGGCGCGAGCGCCCGCTCGTACTCGTCGCTGTCGGCGTCGCCCGGGAACGCGCGGTTCAGGTCGGTGTCCGTGTACCGCGCTTCCGACGCCAGCGCCCGCTCGTTGGCGATGATCAGTCGGACCAGTCCGTCGCCGGCCCCGTCTCCCTCCGCGTCGAGCTCGTCGGCGAGTCGCCTGACGATCCGCTCGCCGGCGGGTTCGTCGCCGTGGATCCCGCCGACGATCGCGACGCGGGCCGAGCCCGCCGACCCGCGGTCGATCGTTTCCATACGCCCACTACGCGCCGGTCCGGATAAAGTGTCGCCGTTCCGAGCCGGAGCGACGGTCTGCGACCTACCGACCGAGCCGCTGGGCGAGGACCGCGCGGTACCGCCCCGCCAGCTCCCGCGCGACGAGCCGGTCGCGGGGGTCGACGCCGAGGACGTGGAGCGCGCTCGCGTAGGCCGCGATCCCGCCCGCGGCCCCGACGACGACCGCGGCCCGCCCGGGGACGACCGCCCGAATCGCCCGCATCGCGAGGAGGGCCGCGCCGCCGGCCGCCAGCGGAGTGAGGTAGGTGCGGTCGAACGGCCACAGCCCCTCGAAGCGACGCAGCAGGACGACCTGTATCCCGTTCTGCACCGCGATCGCCAGCGAGGTGCCGAGCGCGGCGCCGACGAGCCCGTACCGGACGACGAACGCGTAGGTCAGGGCGACGTTGAGAACGGCGAGCAGCCAGTCGAGCGCCATCCGGGCGTACTGGTGGTCGGTCATCATCAGGAGCCAGCCGGTCGCGCCCACCGCGCTGCCGACGAACACCCCGCCGAGGTAGACGACGAGGGGGACGTACCCGGCGACGTACGGCTCCCCGAACAGCCCGAGCAGCTCGCGGCCGTACACCACGAGCACGGCGAGGATCGGAATCACGCTCGTGACGATCTGACGCGTCGCCGAGGTGTACACCGCGTTGAGCGTCTCGGTCCGGCCGTCGGCGTACAGCTCGGAGGCGACCGGCGGCAGCAGCTGGTTGAACGCGAGGAGGGGGATCCACGCGATCGCGATCAACACGAGGACGACGTTGTACACCCCCGCGGCGGTCGCCGTCAGGAGCGCTCCGACGAGCAGCACGTCGACGCGGTTCTGGAACACCTTCCCGAGGCTGCTCATCGCGACCGGCGCCGCGTGGTCGTAGAACCGTCTCGCCTCCCGGCGAACGCCCCGAAGCGACGGGACGACCCCGGTCACCCGCGCGGAGAGCGGCGCGGCGACGATCGCGAGCAGCGCGGTCGCGACGACGATGCCGCCGGCGACGCCGACGACCGAGTAGCCGAGCGCCAGCGCCGCCAGCGCGCCCGCGAGCCGGACGCCCGGCCGCAGGAGCTTGTTGAAGGCGATCTCGCCGCGAGCGGAGCCGACCGCGCGGAAGACCGCAGACGCGACCATCACGACGCCGAGGGACCCGACGAGGAAGCCGAACGCGCGCATCGTCGGCGGGAACGCGGGGTCCGAGACGGTGAGCGCGTCGATCCGCGGCGCGGCCAGCCAGACCCCGGCGGCGATGGCGGCGCCGAACCCGAGCGTGGTGACGTACGCGAGCCCGGCGACGACCCCCTGTCGGTCGGGGTCGTCCGCGTACTCGGGGAGGTAGCGCTGGAGCGCCGGGACGCTCCCGAAGGTGACGAGCCGCGAGCACAGCTGGGCGATCCGCCACGCCAGCGCGTACACGCCGTAGGCGGCCGGACCGAGCCCCCTCGCGAGGAAGAACTCGGTCGCGGCGACGAGCGCGCGCTGGCCGGAGACGCCGCCGGCGGTGATCACCGCCCCGCCCGCTATCGTCAGGAGCGCCTCGCGCTCGTCGTTGGGGACGGTATCGGCGGGGGCGGCGTCGTCGGGGTCGCCGTTGTCGGGGACGGCGTCCGCGTCGCTCGCGGGACCGTCTGAAGCGTCGCCACCGGCACCGGCTCCGTCGTTCACGTGTCAAATTAACGTGATCCGGCTCGGGAGAAAAGCGACTCGTTTGCTCGTCGGTCGGTCCCGCTACCAGCGCTGGTGGACGTGCTCGCGGACGAACTCGTCGTACACGTCCGCGACGGCCTCACGGTCGGCCTCGCCGAGCGGCGCGAGGTCGCTGACGGCCGCGTTCGCCCGGACGTGGTCCGGCGTCGTCGAGCCCGGAATGACCGTCGAGACGGCGTCGTGGTCGAGGATCCAGCGCAGCGAGAGCTGCGGGAGCGAGAGGTCGTCGCCGGTCGCGTCGGTCGGGTCGTCGGCGACGGCGTCGACCCGCTCGGCGAGCGCGTCGGCGGCGTCGAGGCCGACCTCGTAGGGGACGCCGGCGAACGTCTCGCCCACGTCGAACGCGTCGCCCTCGCGGTTGTAGTTGCGGTGGTCGTCCTCGGCGAACTCGGTGTCACGCGAGAGCGCGCCGGTCAGCAGGCCGGAGGCGAGCGGCACCCGACAGATCACGCCCACGTCGCGGGCGGCGGCCTCGTCGAGGAACAGCTCGGCGGGGCGCTGGCGGAAGGGGTTGAAGATGATCTGGACCGATTCGACGCCCGGGTACTCGATCGCCTTGAGCCCCTCCTCGACGCGCTCGACGCTGACGCCGTAGCTCGCGACCTTCCCCTCGTCGGCGAGCGCGTCGAGCGCGTCGAACGTCTCCGGCTGATAGTAGGTGTCCGTCGGCGGGCAGTGAAGCTGGACCAGGTCCAGCGTCTCCATCCCGAGATTCTCTCGCGACCGGTTCACGAACCGGCGGAGATTCGCCTCGTCGTACCCGTCGGCGACGTGGGGGTCGAGCCGGCGGCCGGCCTTCGTGGCGACCGTCACGTCGCCGCTCGCGATGTCGGCGTCGAGCACGTCGCCGAGGATCTGCTCGGAGCGCCCGTCGCCGTACACGTCCGCGGTGTCGAAGAAGTCGATACCGGCGTCGCGGGCGGCCTCGACGGCCTCGACGGCCTCCGCCTCGCTCACGTCGCCCCAGTCGCTCCCGATCTGCCACGAGCCGTAGCCGACCTCGCTGACCGCGCCGACGTCGCCGAGCGTTCGGTGGTTCATGTACGCTCCCACTTGGGCGGGGCGAACGCAAGGGCGTTCCGGAGGCGGAACCGTCAGCGACGAGGGCGCCGAGAGCGACGACGACGGCGTGCGACCGACCCCGGGCGCCCGCGGCCCGCAGTCACGGAAGCTAAACCGCTCGACGCCGTACTCCGGCATATATGCAGTTCTGTGACGACTGCGGCTCGATGATGGTCTCTCGCGACGGGGAGATGGTGTGTCAGAACGACGACTGCGGCGCCACCACCGAGCGCGACGAGGCGCTCGCCGCCGAGTTCGAGTCGACGACCGAGCAGACCGGCGACGAGGTGATCGAGACGGAGGAGGGCGCGAACTTCGAGGGGAAGCCGACCGCCAACGACATCGTCTGCGACGAGTGCGGTCACGGCGAAGCGTGGTACACGATCAAACAGACCGGCGCCGCCGACGAGCCCCCGACGCGGTTCTTTAAATGCAAGGAGTGCGGGCACCGCTGGCGCGGGTACAACTGATCGGAGCCGCCAAAGAGCTGTTCCGTAGGTGTGTTTTGGTCCGAAGCGGCGATCGCTGAACGTGCTTCTCGATCGATAGCGGGAGTGAGTGTTGCAGATCGGGGGCGGTGATGACGTATTTAAACGACTGTGAGCGACAGCGACGGTCGCTTATAAATGGGTCTGCGGTGGCGCGCGCCCGTGAGCGGCCGACAGGCCGCGAACGGCGCCGCGCGAGGGAGTCGGCCGGCGCTTATAAGTGCCGGCCGACGAGGCTGGGGAGGCGTGAGGCTGCGGTTGCGGTGCTGGAGGACTCAAAGGGGCAGTCGCGAGGGCGAAGCACGCCGCAGTAAGCACCGCAGCGAGGGAGCGCTAGCGACTGAGCGAGGAGCACAACAAGGCGCGCGAGCCCTCGCGGCTGGGGCTTTGGAGACCCTCACCGCAAAGCCGTCGATCGCTTATAAACAGCCGACAGCAACACCGCGACCCGACTTATAAACGACCAATCAACCGCACCGATATACCTACTCCCGCTATCGATCACCGCTGGGTCTCTGTCGACCTCCCTGGAATAGCTGTATCAACGGCTACGGACGTCAACGGAGCCTTAGAATCCGTCCTCGAACGCGAACGTCCCGTTTCGCTGGACGACCTCGCCGTCGACCTCGATGACGGAGTCCTCGCTCATGTCGACGATCATGTCGACGTGCTCGGCGGACTCGTTGACCTCGTTCTCCCCGCCGACCGTCTCCGGGTACGCGGAGCCGACCGCCATGTGGACGGTGTCGCCCATCTTCTCGTCGAACAGCATGTTGTACGTGAACCGGTCGATCTGCCGGTTCATCCCGATGCCGAGCTCGCCGAGATGCCGGGAGCCCTCGTCGGTGTCGAGGATGCCGGAGAGGAGCTCCTCGTTGCGCTCGGCGGAGTGGGAGACGACCTCGCCGTCCTCGAACCGCAGCCGGACCCCGTCGATCTCGCGGCCGTAGCGGTAGAGGGGGAGATCGAAGTGGACCTCGCCGTCGACGCCGTCTCGCGCCGGCGCGGTGAACACCTCGCCGCCGGGGAGATTCGCCTCGCCGTAGTCGTTGAGCGTGGCGTTGCCTGACACGTCGAGCGTGAGGTCGGTCTCGTCGCCGGACTCGATCCGGACCTCGTCGGCGTCGTCGAGGATCTCGACCATCTCCGCCTGGAACTCGCGCTGTTCGTCCCAGTCGAGCGAGACGGCGTCCCACACGAAGTTCTCGTACGCCTCGGTGCTCATCCCGGCGAGCTGGGCGTGGCTCGCGGTCGGGTACTGCGTGAGACACCACGTCTTCGAGAGCCGCGTCCGCTTGACCTCCTCCATCGCGCGGTTGTAGGCCGCGTTGGTCTCCGGGTCGACGTCGGCGTCCTCGGTGGCGTTCGCGCCGCCGCGCGCGATGACGAAGGCGTCGGCCTCCTCGTAGAGGGCGCGGCGGTGGCTCGGCTCGGTGAACTCGTCCGAGGAGCGCTTGAAGGCGCGCTGGGCGCGCTTCGAGTAGTTGAGGTAGACGGGGTTGGCGCCGCGGTCCCCGCAGATCTCGTGGAGGGCGACCGCGAGGTCCTCGGCCTCCTTCGGCAGCTGGATGACCACGTCGTCGCCCGACTGAATGTCGGTGGAGTGGTCGGCGATGATCTCCGCGTGTTCGCGAACGCGTGCGTCCATACACGGGCTTTCGCGGCCGGGGAATTACGACTTTCCTTCCGGCGAGGCGCGCGGGGAAGCCGGCCGGACCGCGCTCGTGGACCGACAGCGACGCAACGCGTTTGACGCCCCGCCTCGTAGATTCGGGTATGTCCCGGCTCGCGTTCCGCGCGGTCGCGGCCGTCGTCGGCGTCGCCGTGCTCGCGGCGTACCTGACCGCGGCGCTGCTCGTCGCAGACGCGCTGCGGTTCCTCTGGGCCGCCCGCCCGGATCTCCCCGTCCTCCTCGCGCTGCTCGCCGCCACGACGGTCGGCTCGGCGTACCTCAGCTACCGGATCGGCACCGCGCAGATCCTCGCGAACCTGGAGGGCGAACGGGTGCCTCGGAAGCGCGCGCCCGACCTCCACCGTCGGGTCGACGCGCTGGCGGCGCGGATGGACGTCGACCGCCCGGACCTGTACGTCACCGACGCCCGAACGCCGAACGCCTTCGCGGTCGGCGGCGGATCGGGGAGCGGCGCCCTCGTGGTGGACCGGTCACTGTTCCGGGTCCTCTCGGCGCGCGAGGTGGAGGCGATCGTCGCGCACGAGCTGGCGCACCTGGAGGGCAACGACGGGTTCGCGCTCGCGATGGCCGACGGGGTCGGGCGCGCGCTCGTCGGGTTCGCCACCGTGCTCGCGCTGCCGGCGCTGCTGGCGCTCTCCGGGCTCGCCGTCGGCTCGGCGTGGATCCGCGGGCGCCCCGGCGACCGGTCCGGCCCCTTCGCGCGGCTCCACCGCGCGCTCGCGAACGCGCTGTTCGCCGGGTTCGTGCTCGCGACGCTCGTCGCTCGGTCGCGCTCGCGCAAGCGGGAGTTCGCCGCCGACGACCGCGCGGCCGAGGTGACCGGGGACCCCGTCGCGCTCGCGCGAGCGCTCCGGCGGATCGAGCGGGCCGCGGAGCCGTCGTGGCCCTTCGCGCCGCTGTCCACGTACAAGCGGACCGAGGACCCGGCCGAGCGGTGGCTGTCGACGCACCCGTCGATCGACGAGCGCGTCGAGCGCTTGCGTCGCCACGCGGCGGAGCGGGGGCCGACGCGACGGATTCCGGTCGGCCCGTCGGGAGGGAGGAGCAGACGGGGCGCGGGCGACTGAACCGGACTACAGCCCGTACTGCTCCCGCGTCGCGTCGCCGAGCCCGCGCTCGTCGAGCAGATCGAGGGGCGCCAGCATGTCGAGTTGGACGACGCCCGGGAGCCGACCGATCTGGACGCCGCCGGTGAAGGTGCACCGGGCGCGGATCTCGCCCTCGCTCATGTCGAGCAGCTTGCCCGCGCGGTCGAAGGCGTTCTGCGTGGCGTCGTTGACGGTGGCGCCGGAGCCGACGACCTGAATCGGGGCCATGTCGTCCTCGACGTCGACGCCGTGTTCCGCGCCGAGGTCCCGGCCGGCCGCGATCTCGTCTTCGTCGTACGGCTTGCTGATGAACGGCAGGTCCTCCTCGTTCGGGAGGAGTACGGGACCGTCGAGATCGAGGCCCTCGATCACCTCCACGTCCATGGTGACGGTGCCGCTCACGTCGGTGGTGTGGAGGGAGAGCTCGCCGTCGCCCTGGTTCGCGTGGAGGTCGCCGACGTACACCCCGCCGCCGTCGACCTCAACGGGGCAGATCAGCGTGGCGCCCGCGCGCACTTCCGGGATGTCCATGTGGCCGTCGGTTCGCTTCTCCAGATCGGCCTCGGTCTCGACGCCGTAGTCGTGGTCGGCGCCGATGAGGCTCTGGCCGAAGTCGCCGGCGTTGTGCGAGTCGGGCATCGTCACCGAGGGCGTCGTCCCGATGTTCCCGATGAAGGGCCGGAGGCGACCCAGCGTGCCGGGCATCCCGTCCGGCTCGTACAGCAGAATCGGGTGCTGTCGGGCGTTCTCGGGGATGTCCATCACGCGCTCGGCGTCGAGCGCGAGCTCGTGGGCGCCCTCCTCGTCGAGGGTGATCCCGACCGCGTTGTCGTGGTCGAACGCGACGGTGTAGCCGTACTCGAAGCCGAACGAGGAGGCGTTGGCGCCGCACTCGGCACAGCGGATCGCGTCCTCGCCGGTGCCCTCGACGACGGAGTCGGGCCACGCCGTCCCGCACTCCGGACAGCGGTGGTCGACGAAGGGGTCGTCGCCGAACGCGCCCTCGCGTTCCGCCATCGATCCCGTGCTTGTGGCCATGCTCGTCACCTCCACGTCGCGGATGTGGATCGCGATCGCGTCGCCGACCTCGGCGCCCTCGACGCGGATCGGGCGGGTCACCTCGTGGCCGCCCCGGAACGAGGGCGTGACCATCGGCCCCCAACACCCCGGCGGCGTGTACGTCTCCACCGTTCCGCCGTCCGCGACCGTGCCGGCCCACTCCTGATCGGGCCCGACCAGCCCGAGCGTGTACTGGTCGACGTAGAGCTCGTCTTGAACGCCTTGTTGTGACATACCACGTTACAGTTGGGGCGACGCGGGAATAACGCTACTGCTGGCGGAAGCGTGCGATCGGTGTGTGGCGGGCGGCGGACTTCCGCGGTCGCTTGCGGTCGTTTATAACTGCGTCTCGCCATATCTCCACCCATGCAGACCCACATCGTGCCGGTCGGGTTCGACTACGACCGCATGATCGCCCCGCTCATCCGGGACCAGTTCGACGTCGACCGGGTGATCCTCTTGGAGGGGACGGTCGGCAGCGAGGCCAACGTCGAGTACTCGCGCAACATCGCGCGCAAGCTCGAACAGGACTTCCGGAACCTGCTCGGTGCGGAGACGGTCCGCGAGCGGTTGGACGACGTGTACGACTACGACGCCGCCTTCGAGCGCGCCTACGACCTGATCAACGCGGAGCTGGACCGGGACGAGGGAGTCGCGGACTCCGACAAACGCGAGGTGTGGGTGAACCTCTGTTCGATGCCCCGGCCCGTCTCCTTCGCGTTCGCGACCGCGGCCCACTCGATCATGGTCGAGCGGCAGGACGACCGCGACCGCATCCACACCTACTACACCGCCCCGGAGAAGTACCTGGAGACCGAGCTCGCCGAGGAGCTCCGGGCGACGCGAGACCTCCTGCGAGACCTGGTCGAGGAGGAGGCCGTCGACGACGCGGTGGACGCCGACCGCATCGCCGACCGCCTCACGAGCACCACCGACCTGCTCGCGGAGTTCGACGAGCGCGGCACCACCATCGGCGCGAAGCGCATCGGCGACAGCCACGTGATCGAGCTGCCGGTCGCCTCCTTCCAGAACGTCAAGCCGTTCGAGGAGCTCGTCCTCTTCACCCTCGGCGAGCACGGCGAGTTCGAGTCGGTCTCCGAGCTTGCCGAGACGCTAGCAGACGACCTCAACGAGGAGTACACCGACTCGTTCCGCTCGAAGGTGATCTACAACGTCGACCGGCTCGGCCCCGGCGGCAAGGGATACATCGAGCGCGAGGAGCGGGGGAAGTCCTACCGGACCACTCTCTCCCGGATCGGCCAGCTGTGGGTGCGAGCGCACGCCGACGAGGACCGGGATTTGGCGTAATACTCGTTAGGTCTGGTCGTTTATTTTTAAGTGATCGTTGCTGGCGGATCGACGGTGAACGCCACCGAAGCTCCAGCCGCTCGGCGATACGCGATCGACGACGCTGCGGCGAACACCGCCAAAGCCCCAGTCGCGATTCCCGCTCGCTCCGCTCGCAGGAATCGCGACTGCCCCTTTGAGTCCCACCCTGACCGCAACCGCACCGGAGCCTCACACCTCCCCAGCCTCGTCACCGGACTGCGTCCGGTTGCAAGCGAGAGCTCCGCTCTCGCCCTGTCGCTGGCGGCGATCGCCGCCAGCGACTCCCTCGCGCGTGCTCTCGCCGGCGGCTTCGCCGCCGGCTGTCAGAGGGACCTTCGGTCCCTCACTACTCGCGGCCGCCGATGGCGGCCGCTTGCAGGCACGCGCCACTGCGACTGATTTATCAGTACCGTGACCGTCCCGTTTTTATTCGTGGGACGGGGAGACACACGCGATGAATCCGGCGCGGGACCCCGACGCGACAGACCGCGACGCCGCCGACCTCGACGGCGACTTCGGCTTCGCCGAGCCGTCGACCGACCAGTCGTTCGAGAACGCGCTCGCGAAGGCCCGCGACGGAACCCGCCTCTCCGTCGACGACGCGACCGAACTGCTCGCCACCGGCACCGACACCGAGGGGATCGACCCGGTCCGGAAGGAGGCGGTCCTCGAACTCGCCGACCGCCGGCGCCGCGAGGAGGTCGGCGACGAGGTCACCTTCGTCGCCAACCTCAACAACAACGTCACGACCGCCTGTAACACGGGCTGTCTGTTCTGTAACTTCAAGGACTCCGCGCACGCCTTCGAGGCCGACAGCGACGCCGACCACGCGGGGTTCACGAAGACGCCCGTCGAGTCCCGCGCGATCGTCGAGGACGCCCTCGACATGGGCGTCTACGAGGTGTGCTCGGTCTCGGGGCTCCACCCCGCGCTCGCGCTCAACGAGGAGCACCACGAGGTCCTCCGCTCGTACGACGACCCCGAGAGCGCGGTGAACTACAAGCCGCCGTCGGCGTACGCCACGGACCCGGGCACCTACGTCGACCAGATCGAGGCGATGTCGGTCGGCGGGATCCACGTCCACTCGATGACGCCGGAGGAGGCGTACCACGCCGCCCGCGGCACCGACTGGAACTACGAGACTGTGTACCGCGAACTGGCCGAAGCCGGCCTCGACTCCGCGCCCGGCACCGCCGCGGAGATCCTCGTCGACGAGGTCCGCGACGTGATCTGTCCGGGGAAGATCCGCACCGACGACTGGGTCGCGGCGATGGAGGGCGCGATGGCGGCGGGGCTCGACACCACGGCGACGATGATGTACGGCCACGTGGAGACGGTCGCCCACCGCGCGGAACACCTCGGGGTGATCCGCGACCTGCAGGACCGCACCGGCGGAATCACGGAGTTCGTCCCGCTCTCCTTCATCCACCAGAACACTCCACTCTACCGCCACGGCGTCGTCGAGTCGGGCCCCTCGCGCGACGAGGACGAGCTCGTCGTCGCGGTCGCGCGCCTCTTCCTCGACAACGTCGACCACGTGCAGGCCTCGTGGGTGAAGTCGGGCGACGCGCACGGGCTGAAGCTCCTCAACTGCGGCGCCGACGACTTCATGGGCACCATCCTCTCGGAGGAGATCACCAAACGCGCCGGCGGCGACTACGGCGAGTTCCGATCGTTCGACGACTACGTCGACATGATCACGGCGATCGGCCGGATCCCGGTCGAGCGTTCGACCGACTACCGCACTCGCCGCCGGATCGACCCCGACGACGGCCCCCACGGCCCGAAGCTCGGCCCGCGCGCCGACGGCACGCCGATGCTCCCGGATCGGTCGGCCGGTGGCTCGGGTCGCGGCGGCGAGTCGGCGGGCGCCGACGACTGAACCCCGATCGTCGGGCCGACACCTCCCCCGAGCGTCTCCAGCGCGCGGGAACCACCGGAATACTCTTAATATTGGTAAGCATTAACAAGGACAACATGCCCGCGTCAGACGCACCGGCTCCCGGCTCGGAGGGAGACGCGTCGTCCGAGGACGGCGACGGCGAGTCGGACCGCCCGAGGCTCGTGCTGACCCGCACCGACGAGCGGGTGCTCGCGTACCTCGACGACGCCGGGTCGGATTACCCCGCGTTCGTCGCGAGCAACACGGGGCTGTACGTCGATCACGTCGAGTCGCGGCTGGACGCGCTCGACGCGGCGGGGCTCGTCGAACGGGTGACGGGCGAAGAGGTCTTCCGAGTCACCGACGCCGGCCGCGAGGCGCTGCGCGAGGACTGCGCGGCGTGGTCGGACTGACGTTGTTCGGGAGTTAGCGTCCGAGGTCCGCGTGCGCCGACGAGAGGTGTCGGGAGCCGAGCGCCGCGAGCAGGGAGAGCTCGCCGGCGAGCGCGCCCACCGCGATCGCCTCCGCGAGCGCGTCGCCGTTGCTCCCGGCGGGATCGCCGCCGCCGCGGACGCCGAGGATGTCCAGCCCGGCGGCCTGCGTCGGGAGCTTCGTCCCGCCGCCGACCGTCCCCACTTCGAGGCTCGCGAGCGACACGGAGAGGTACAGGTCGCCCCCGGGCGTCGCCTCCGCGGTCGTGATCGCGTTCGCCCCCTCGACGACCTGCGCCTCGTCCTGCCCGGTGGCGAGGAACATCGCCGCGACCGCGTTAGCGACGTGGGCGTTGAAGCCGAGCCCGCCCGCCTTCGCGGAGCCGACGAGGTTCTTCCGGGTGTTGATCTCGGCGATCGACTCCGGCGTCGTGTGGAGCCGCTCCTCGACGACCTCGCGGGGTACCTCCACGTCGGCGCTCACGGAGCGCCCGCGCCCCTCGACCGCGTTGATCGCGGCCGGCTTCTTGTCCGAGCAGAGGTTCCCCGAGAGCGCGACGAGCGAGGCGTCGGTCTCGGCCTCGATCGCGTCGCAGGCCTCGCGGGTCGCGATGGTGACCATGTTCATCCCCATCGCGTCCTTCGTGTCGTAGCGGAACCGCAGGTAGACGTTGTTGCCGACGACGTACGGCGTCACGTCGAGCAGCTCGCCGTGGCTCGTCGTCGACTCGGCGGCCTCCCGGAGCGTCTCCTCGTTGTCCCGGACCCACGAGACGAGCGCCTCCGCCTCGGCCACGTCGGCGACCCGGAAGACGGGCGCGCGGGTCATCCCGCTCTTCGTCACCCGCGCGGTCGCCCCGCCGGCGTCGTTGACGACCGAGCAGCCGCGGTTGATCGAGGCGACCAGCGCGCCCTCCGTGGTCGCCATCGGGAGGTAGCGCTCGCCCGAGAGCGCGCCGCCGTCGACCGCGACGGGGCCGGCGACGCCCATCGGCACCTGCACGGCGCCGACCATGTTCTCGATGTTCGACCCGTGGGCGTCGGCCGCGTCGAACGCGTACTCGCCGAGGGCGTCGACGTCGGCGTCGGCGGTCTCGCTAACGAGGCGGCGCCGGGCCGCCGCGGCGGTGTCGGCGTCGGCGTGCTCTTCGAGCTCGTGGAAGCGTATCTCGCCGTCGCGGACGCGCTCCGCGAGCGACGCGGGGGTGGCGTCGGTCATGTCCGCGTCTCCTCGCGGCGCGTGCTAATGGTTGTCGATTCGGTGGGGGGACTCCAGAACCTCAGCGGCCGACGATCCCGGAGAGGCGCTCCCGGAGCGACTCGCCGCCGAGTTTGAGGTAGTAGGCGTCGCCGCCGTCCTCGTAGTAGTCGTCGATCCGGCGGACGACCTCGAAGCCGAGGTGTTCGTAGAAGCCGAGCGCCTCGGTGTTGGTCGTGCGAGCGTGGCAGGTGACCGATCGGTGCTCCTCGGCCACGTCGGCGATGAGCCGCTCGGCGTGGCCGCGCCCCCGGTGATCGGGGTGGACGGCCAGGAAGAGGACGTAGCCGTCGCGACGCACGGAGGCGAACGCGACGATCTCGTCGTTCTCGACGAGGAGGTGCGTCGTGGCCCGTCGGTAGGCGTCGACGAAGAACCCGCGTCGCTGTCGGAGGACGCCCTCCTCGGATCGGATCCGCTCTTTGAGTTCCCACGCCTCCGTGGCGTGGTCGGCCTCGCCGGGCGGTTCCGTCCGCTTTTCCACGTTAACGCTCACTGCAGGAAGCTAATACGCCAACGGAATATAACTCCACCGCCACCGGGGACGGTTGCGACGCCAGCCCGACCCGGTCCGTGGACGCCAGCCCGACGACGGAAGCGTTTTGTCGCGTTCGGTCGTGGATGTCCAGTAATGGACCCGCCCGCAACGGGCCGGCAGCGACTCCGTCACGCGTTCCTCACCGGCGTCGCTGTCATCGTTCCCTCCGTCATCACCCTCGCGGTGCTCGGCGTGGTGTTCAACGCGATCTACGACTACCTGGACGCGTTCTCGTCGGCGATCGTTCCGGTGTTGCCCGCGGAAACCCTCCCCGTCGGCCGCAAGGTCGCCATCGAGATCGCGACCCCGGTCGTGTTCGTCGCGTCGATCCTCGCGCTCGGGATCGTCGTCGAGTCGACGCGGTACGGGGAGCTCGCGGTCGAGTACGCTCACTACGGCATCGAACAGATCCCGGGCGTCGGCTCGGTGTACCAGGGGTTCAGACAGATGAGCGACGCCATGCTGGAGTCGGACACCGGCAACTTCCGGGAGGTCGTCCTCGTCGAGTTCCCGACCGAAGGGACCTACGCCCTCGCGTTCGTCACGAGCGAGGCCCCGGCGGCGGTCGCCGACCCCGTCGACGGCGGCGAGATGCGGTCGCTGTTCATGCCCATGGCTCCGAACCCGGTGATGGGCGGCCACGTCGTCTTCGTCCCCGAACACCGGATCGTCGACGTGGACCTGACCGTCGACGAGGGGATCCGGGCGATCGTGACGAGCGGCGTCGCGCTCGGCGGCGAGGGGGCGGACGCCGACGGGCTCTCGCCGGAGGAGCTCAAGCGGATCGGCGCGCGAAACCGGATCGGCTCAGCGTTTCGGTCGGAGTACGACGCTCGCACCGGGACCGAGACCGGGACCGGAGCCGACACCGGAACTCGGACTGAAACCAGGACCGGAGCGGAGACCGAGGGCGCGACCGACACCGAGGACCCGAGCCGCGACGAGGGTGACGACCGATGAGCTACGCCCTCCGTGATCACACGGCCGACGTCGCGGTCGAGGCGACCGCGCCGACCCTCGCGGCGCTGTTCGAGGCCGTCGCCGACGGGCTCACCGCCGCGAGCTGCGAGGCGGTCCCCGAGGCGGGAGACCGGTTCGAGTTCACCGTGACCGCCGAGAGCCGCGAGGCGCTGCTCTTCGACTACCTCGACCAGTTGATCTACGAGCGCGACGTGCGGCTCGTGCTCCCCGCCGATCACCGGTGTGCGGTTTCGGAACCGGACGATGCCGGGAGCGACGACGATGCCGGGAGCGACGACGATGCCGGGAGCGACGACGGCGCGACGTGGACCGCCGAGGCGACGGCCCGCGGCGTCCCTCTCGACGCCGTCGCGGCCCGGGAGATCAAGGCGGTCACGTACTCCGAGATGACTCTCGAACGGCGAGACGGCGAGTGGTACGCGTACGTCGTTTTCGACGTTTGACGACCGAACGCGCCTGAAAAATGCGATCACGTGAAAAACGTTATCAGCGAAGGAGTTCATTGTCACCGCATGTCACACACGGGCGAGAGCGACGCCGAGACGGGAGCCGAACCGGGATCAAGAGAGCCGATAGCGGAAGGCCCCGAGGCGACCGGGCGGCACTGGCGCGCGGGCGCCGTGAGCGGGCTGGTCGCCGGCGCGGCCATGGGCGTCGTGTTGCACGGGGCGTTGCGGCTCATGCCGACGATCGGCGCGCTCGTCGGCGTCGAGACGGTCGCGGCCGGCTGGGCGGTCCACCTGTTCAACAGCGCGGCGTTCGGGGCGCTGTTCGTCGCCGTCTTCGACCGGGGGTTCTTCGACGAGTTACGCGAGGACGTCGGGGGGTGTCTCTCGCTCGGCGTCGTACACTCGGCGCTGCTCGGCGTCGTCACCGGCGGACTGCTGTTGCCGACCGCGCTCGCGATCGAGGGCGCGACCTCGCTGCCGGTACCGACGCTACCGGTGCCCGGACTCACGGCGAGCTTCGAGTTCGGCGCGGTGATCGCGGTCGCGCACCTGCTGTACGGGCTCGTGCTCGGGCGAGTCTTCGCGGCGTTCACGCTCGCCGAAGGGGAGATCGGGTGGCTCCCGATCGACCCGGTCGACCGGTAGGCGGTCGCGGTGGGTCGACCGAGGTGGGTCGGCCGGAGTCGCTCTCGGCGGGACCCGCAGGCACCAGCGCCCGGTGACGAACCCACTCTCCGCCCGGTGACGCAACGCCCTTCTCCCCCCGCGACGAACGCCGGGTATGACCACGCGCGAGTTCGACGGGATCCGACTGGAGAAGGTGCGCGAGCACGTCTGGGAGATCCCCCGCGAGGGCGACATGAACGTCCCCGCGCGGGTGCTCGCCAGCGAGAGCCTGCTGGAGGAGATCGGCGAGGACGACTCGCTCCAACAGCTGAAGAACGCCACGCACCTGCCCGGGATGGCCGAGCCCGCCCTCTGTATGCCCGACGGGCATCAGGGGTACGGCTTCCCGGTCGGCGGCGTCGGCGCGATCGACGCCCGAACCGGCTGTATCTCGCCCGGAGCGGTCGGCTACGACATCAACTGCGGCGTCCGGATGGTCCGGACGAACCTCGCCTACGACGACGTGCGCGGCCGCGAGTCGGAGCTCGTCGACGCGCTCTTCGAGGCGGTTCCCTCCGGGCTCGGCGGGGGCGGCGTCATCGGCGGCGACGCCGACGCGATCGAGGGCGCCCTCGAACGGGGCGTCGAGTGGGCCGTCGAGGAGGGGTACGGGATCGAGAGCGACCTCGCGCGCTGCGAGGACGAGGGGCGACGCCCCGACGCCCGACCCGAGTACGTCTCTCAGAAGGCGATGGACCGCGGGCGCAACCAGATGGGGTCGCTCGGCTCCGGGAACCACTTCTTAGAGGTCCAGCGCGTCACCGACGTGTTCCGCGAGGAGGTCGCCGACGAGTACGGCCTCCGCGAGGACGGGATCGTCGTCCTGATCCACTGCGGGAGCCGCGGGCTCGGCCACCAGACCTGCAACGACTACCTGCGCCGGATCGAGAAGGAGCACGGCGACCTGCTCGCCGAGCTGCCCGACAAGGAGCTCGCGGCCGCGCCCGCCGGCTCCGAGCTCGCCGACGAGTACTACGGCGCGATGGGCGCGTGCATCAACTTCGCGTGGGTGAACCGCCAGCTGATCACCCACCAGGCGCGCGAGACGTTCGGCGAGGTGTTCGACGCCGACCCGATCGAGGACCTCGGGATGGAGCTGCTGTACGACGTGGCGCACAACATCGCCAAGAAGGAGACCCACGAGGTCGGCGTCGACGCCGACGGGCGCCCCGCGGTCGGCGACGAGGCGGTCGACCGCGCGGAACGGGAGCTGTACGTCCACCGCAAGGGCGCGACCCGCGCGTTCCCGGCCGGGAACGCGGACGTGCCCGAAGTGTATCGCAGCGTGGGCCAACCCGTGATCATCCCCGGCAGTATGGGCGCCGGCTCGTACGTGCTCCGCGGCGGCGACCAGTCGATGTCGGTGTCGTTCGGCTCCACGGCTCACGGCGCCGGCCGGCTAATGAGCCGAACGCAGGCGAAACAGGAGTTCTGGGGCGGCGACGTACAGGACGACCTCGAAGACGGCCAGCAGATATACGTGAAGGCGCAGTCCGGCGCCACCATCGCCGAGGAGGCGCCCGGCGTCTACAAGGACATCGACGAGGTGATCCGCGTCAGCGACGAGCTCGGCATCGGCGACAAGGTCGCGCGGACGTTCCCCGTCTGTAACATCAAGGGCTGATCGGCGTCCCGGACGCGCCGACGATTTATACCTGATACCGCGGCCACCCCACGCCGTGATGAGCGACCACTCGCGGAACGGCAGTTCGTCCGAAACGGCCTCCAGACGGTCCCTGCTCGGCATCGTCGCGGCCGTTGGGGGCACCGCACTCATCGGGGCCGGATCGCTCGCCGCGTCCACAGAACCGGCGGCCGCGATCGACGGCGACCCCGCGGCGTTCGAGGCGGGCGACGCCCCCACGGTCACCGGTAACGACGGCCGGATCGAGTCCGTCTACCTCTCGCCGAAGGTGGAAGTGTCGTGGACCGACTTCTCCGAGGGCGTCGAGCGCGTGACGCTCACGCTCGCCGTGGGAAGCGACGACGGCGTCGACGAGGTGTACCGCGAGACGCTCACGGCGACCGACCCGGAAGCGACGCCCGGAGACGTCGCGTCGGTCGGCGGGCCCGACAGCGAGCGGTCCGACACCGCGCCCGACTTCGACGCGGTCGACGGCGGTCTCACCGCTCGGTTCGAGCGCGCCGACGCGACCGCCCGGGGCGACGCGGTGACGAGCGAGACGCTCTCCGCGACCGAGCTGTCCGGTGGCGAAACGGACACGACGACGCTGGACGTGGTGTTCCGCGCGGACGTCGCCGGCGGCGGCGACGAGGCGACCGTCGTACGCACGGCGACCGTCGATCTGACCGTCGAGAACCCCGCGGGCGACGCGACGGCGGGCGGGTCGGTCGGGATCGACGCCGCCTGACGGGGTGTCGCCACCTGACGAGACGGCACCGCCCGACTGCGCGACGCCGACATCCCCGCCGGTCAGCGCTCCCGTTTCGCCTCCCGACCGAGGTGTTCCTCGACGGCCGCGACCTTTCGGTCGGCGGTCGTGTCTTCGGTCCGCTTGTCGTCGATTTTTAAGACCGTAGAGACGCGATCGCCGTCGACGGCGTCGTGAGCGGCCGCGGCCGCCGCGAACAGCGTCTGGGCGTCGTCGGCCTCGATAACGGTTCCCATCGGATTCGTCTCGTAGCTCACGTCGAACTCGTCGAGCGCGGCGACGGCCTTCGCGACCTCGCCGGACATGCTCCCCTCGATCACCGGCGCGACGCTCAACAGCGCGATAGCGGTCATACCTGTGCGTCCGGGCCGCGGGCACTTAAAAACGGACGCGGTAAAAACGGACCGCGGTGAGACGAACAGCGAACCGGCGGCGGCCTCGCCGCCGGTCGGGCGCCCGTCAGGCGCTCCTCACTCGAGCGCGTCGCGCAGGAAGGAGAGCTGGTGCCCGATCGCCGGCTCGAAGTCCTCGCCGAACGGGGAGAAGTGGTCCGCGGGCATGGTGACGACGGTCCCCCGCGACAGCGTCTCGCCCGCGTCGACGACCGCCTCGCTGTCGACGATGGCGTCGTCGGTACCGGCCAAGAGCAGCGTCGGCGCCCGGATCTCGTCGAGCCGTTCGACCGGGCGGTAGCTCGCCACCCGCAGCAGGGACCGGGCGGGCGTCTCGTTTCGCCACGTCGACTCGCGGTCGACCAGGTCGAGGTACTTCCGCTTCGTCCCCGACTCCGTGATCGCGGCGAGTTCCTCGGTGGGTCCGACGATCGGGACGGTTCGCCCGCGACCAAGTCGGTGGCCGAGCAGGTCGCGGACGACCGCAACTCCGGAGCGCGCGAGGTAGCGCCAGCCGCGGCGCCGGGCGATCGCTCGCCCGTCGAGCATCGGGACCGCGGCGATCACGGCGTCGGGGTCGCGCCGCTCCGCCGCGAGCGTGAGGACGTGCGCGGCCGACAGCGACGCGCCCCAGAGGACCAGATCGCGGCCGACCGCGTCGACCCGGCGGACGCGGTCGATCGCGGCCGCGTAGTCCGCGCGCTGGCCCTCGGGGTCGACGAGCTGCGAGTCGCCGTCCGACGCTCCGAACTCGCGGTAGTCGAAGAGGAACGCCGCGTAGCCGGCGTCTGCGAACCGCTCCGCGACCGCCGGGTAGCCGAAGCTCCGCTCCGCGCCGAGCCCCGGTGCCATCACGACGACAGGCGGATCCTCGCCGTCGCCGCCCGGTAGATAGAGAGTGCCGCGGCAGGTGTCGCCTTCGGCGTCGAACGCGAGTTCGCGGGTGGCGAACCGCTCGCGCGGCGGGCGGCCGAGGCGGCGCTGTGCGCGGTTCACCGGGTTCCGGCGGGTCACGCTTCGTCCCCGGCCTCAGCAGGATCGCCGTCCGCGTCCGATCCGTCGTCCTCGACGGGCTCGTCCGCGTGCGTCAGCGTCTCCAGCACCCGCGTCGAGAACTCGGTCTCGCTGATCTCGTAGGCGATCAGCTCCTCGAACCACGCCGCCTCCGCGTGCCACGTCCCGAGCACGTCGCCCGGTGCGCGGATCACGGTCCCCTCGACCCGAACGGGGTCCCACGCGTCCGCCTCGGCGCGGTCGATAAGCGCGTTGAGCGCGCGCCCGATCTCGCCGTGGTGTACCTCGCGGCCGGGGAACGCCGTCATATACGTGAGCTCCAGCGGGTCGCCGCCGTCGACCGCCTCGACGCTGATCCCGTAGCTGCGGAGCGTCGGCTCCACTTCGGTCGGTTGCTCGTCGCCGGTCATACGCGACCCACGTCCGGACGAGATAAATCGGTACCGGCGTCCGGGCGGCGCGGTCGCTCGATGCGCGAGAAACGGCTCGTTCCGAAAGCCGCGGACGGGGGAAGGCCGTCGCGATAGACGGCCGGGATCGGTTTTGTCAGAGGCACACGATTGTCCCGCGCGGCCACCTCGTTGTACTCCACGAAATTATATAAACTCTCGGGAGGGTCACCCCTCGGTGATCGGGCGGGTGGAAACCCGGCCCTCGGGCGAGTCGCCGGTTCCGGGCACCCTTTATCAGTGTCGCGTGACAGGATCCGATATGCTTCGGGGGACGGTGATTTCGCTGGCGCGCTCGGTCGACGGGGCGGGGGTCCTCGTCGTCGGCGGGTTCCTGACGCTGCTGACGTGGGTCGTCACCCCGGTCTGGGTCGGCGGATCGCTGGTTTTCCCCCCGCTCGTCCTGCTCGCGCCGCTGGCGCTCGCGCCCGCGTTCGTCGTCCGCGGCTACTTCGTCCGCGTCCTCGCCGCCGGCGTCGCCGACGGGAACGCCGACGGCGCGCCCCCCGTCGTCGCGTGGAACGACCTGTATCGGGACGGCCTCAAGTCCGCGCTCGTGAGCGCCGTCCTCCTCGCCCCGCTCGGGCTGGGAGTCGCGCTCGCGGTCCTCGCTGGCGGCGCTCTCGGGGCCGGTCTCGTCGATCCCGCACCCGTCACCGACGCGGTCCGAGCCGCCCTCGGCGAGGGGGGCGTCGCGGCCGTCGTCGGGGTCGCCGGCGGACTCGTCGGAGCGGTCGCGGCGGCGTACCTCCTCGCGTTCGCGTACGTCAGGCCGGCGGCGCTCGCGGCGTTCGCCGCCTCCGGACGCCTCCGAGACGGGCTCGACCCGCGCCGCGTCGCCGGCGTCGGCGGCTCCGGCGCGTACGCCACCGCGTGGGTCGTGGCGGCCGCGACGCTGGGCGCGGGCTACGCGCTGGCGGGGCCGTTCGTCCCGCTCGTGGTCGGCGCCGCGTTCGTCTTCGCCGTCCGCGTCGCCGCGTACGGACTGTACGGGAGGGGCGCGGCGGCGACGCTGGAGGTCGTCGACGCCGGCGAAGAAGGGGAGGCGACCGATCCGACCGCGGCGGAGGCGGCCGACCGGCCGACCGGCCTCGTACGTCCCCCGACTCCCGAGGTGCCGCCGGCAGTGCAGACCGGGCGGACCGTCCCGATCGGTGGGGAGGGGGGCGGCAGGGCGGTCGTCGACGGCTCCCCCTCTCACCGGACCGACTGCGCCTTCGGGGCCGACGGCGGGTTCGACTGGTACGCGCCCGACGACGACGAGTTCGAGTGGAGCGTCGACGTCGCCGATCCGAAAGACAAGCGTTGATACGCGGCGGGGGCGACGTTCGGATATGCGCATCTCCGAACGGGGCTACGGCGAGGAGGGCCGAGAGCGGCTCACCCTCGTCCCCGAGAACGTCGACGACCTCTGGCACCTCGCGCACGTCCTCGAACCGGGGGACCTCGTCGAGGGCGACACCACCCGTCGGATCCAGCGGAACGACGACCAGATGCGGGACACCGGCGGCCAGCGCGAACACCTGTTCGTCACGCTGGAGGTCGACGACGTGGAGTTCGCCCGGTTCGCCAACCGGCTCCGCGTCTCGGGCGTGATCGTCGGCTGCTCGCGGGAGGACCAGCTCAACGCCCACCACACGCTCAACGTCGAGGAGCACGACGAGATCACGGTGGAGAAGCACTTCAAGCCGGACCAGACCGAGCGGTTAGAGGAGGCGACCGAGGCCGCAGAGAACCCCGACGTGGCCATCGCGACCGTCGAGGAGGGGGCCGCCTACGTCCACACCGTCCAGCAGTACGGCACGGAGGAGTACGCCTCCTTTACCAAGCCGACCGGGAAGGGCGACTTCTCCCGGCCGCGCGAGGAGCTGTTCGCCGAGCTCGGCGAGGCGCTCGCGCACCTCGACGCCGACGCCGTGATCCTCGCTGGCCCGGGGTTCACGAAGCAGGACGCCCTCGACTACATCGAGGAGGAACACCGCGATCTGGCCGATCAGATCACCACGGTCGACACCTCGGCGGCGGGCGACCGGGGCGTCCACGAGGTACTCAAGCGCGGCGCGGTCGACGAGGTGCAGAAGGAGACCCGGATCTCCAAGGAGGCGACGCTCATCGACGACCTCACCGCCGAGATCGCGCAGGGCGCGAAGGCGACGTACGGCCCCGAGGACGTGGCCGAGGCGGCCGAGTTCGGCGCGATCGAGACCCTCCTCGTGGTCGACGAGCGACTCCGGCAGGAGCGGCAGAACGAGGGCGACTGGGAGATCGACGTCAACGAGGTGATCGAGTCGGTCGAACAGCAGGGCGGCGACGTGGTCGTCTTCTCCTCGGAGTTCGATCCCGGCCAGCAGCTCTCCAACCTCGGCGGGATCGCCGCGATCCTGCGCTATCGGCTGCAGTAGGCGGCCGGGCAGTTCTGCTCGGTCCGGTCGGTCCGTGAGGGTCGGCTCGAACGGCTCCGCCGAGAGTCCGGTGAAGAGACGCAGGGAGAGAAGATCGGACACCGGAGAGACTACTTCGTCCACCTGACCTCGTACTCGAGCTCGTACCGTCGGTCCCCGGTTTCCGAGTCCGTGAGGCGTTCGAGCTCGACTTCGAATCGGGGGGTTTCCGGGAGGGTGACGGCCTGATCCGCGGTATCACTCACTAACTGGACCTCCCCGGTTTCGATCTGGTCGGCGGCATCGCGTAACGCGGCGGCGATTTCCGTTCTCGTCGCTCGTTCTTCAGTTTTGAAAAGTTGTTCCTCAGTCATCGTCAGTATTCGGGTCGCTGAGCCCGGATGACGTCTCCGAGCTGTTGCTGTTCGTCGGCCAGCAGTTCCGTCAGGTCATCGGCGGTAATGATTCCGACGAGCGTCTCGCCCTCACAGACGGGCAGCCGCCGGACGCCGTGTTCAGCCATCAGGCTGGTCGCCTCGTAGAATCCCGCGTTGGACTCGATCGTACAGAGATCGTCGGTCATCACGTCTTCGGCCGTCCGAGTGGCCGGGTCAGCTTCCGCTCCGAGGACGCGAACGGTCAGATCCCTATCCGTGACTATCCCGACGGGCGTCCCGTCGGTCGTGATCAGAACGCTTCCGACGTTCTCCTCGTCCATGGTCGCCGCGAGCTCGGCCACGGGTGTTTCGGGATCGGCGGTGACGGTGTCGCTTCGTGCGAGGTCTTTGACAGGCATTGGAACTCCCTCCGTGAGCAAGTTCGCGGACCGCCGACTTCAAATTCATCACGATTCTTAACATCTTAGAATAGTATCAGCTTCGACGGACCGTCTGCCGGTGAAGGTCACTCCCCGGTCAGCGCCTCGCTCGCGGGCGCGAAGTCGATCGTCCGGCCCCGTCCCTTCTCGCTCGCCCGTTCATAGAGCATGTTCGCGGCCGCGACCGTCTCGATCCCGGTCCCGCCCGAATCGAACACGGTCACCTCGTCGTCGCTCGTCCGGCCCGGGTGCTCCCCGGCGACGACCTCGCCGAGATCGGCGGCGACGTGACCCCCGTCGACCAGCCCGGCCTCGATCGCCGCGAGGAACGACCCGGCGTCCTGCGTCGCTCGCGCTCGGAGGTCGGGGACGTAGGTCGCCCGCGCGACCAGCTCGGGCGGGAGCTCGTTCTTCTCCGGGTGGTACTGCCCCATCGCGGTGACGTGCGTGCCGGGCTCCACGTCGCCGTCGTCGATCACGGGGTCGCTCGCGGTGGTCGCGGTGACGACCACGTCGGCGCCGGCGAGGGCGTCGCTCGCGCTCTCGACCGCCGACACGTCGGCGTCGAGTCGCTCGTCGAACGCCTCTGCGAACTCGTCGCGGTTCTCCGCGGTCGGGGAGAAGACGCGGACCGCCTCGAACTCGCGGACGGTCGCGGTCGTCGCGAGCTGGCCGCTGGCCTGCGCGCCGCTCCCGATCACGGCGATCTCGGTCGCGTCCGTGCGAGCGAGCGCGTCCACGGCGGTCGCGCCCGCGGCACCCGTTTTAAACGGGTTCATCGACGCGCCGTCGAGCAGCGCGAGCGGCTCGCCCGACTCGGCGTCGAACAGCGGCGTCATGAACCACGCGTCCTCGGCGCCGAACCCCGCGGAGTAGGTGTATCCCCCCATCGCTCCCGTCTCGGGGAGCACCGCGGCGTAGGTCGTGAGCATGCCGGGCGGCTCGGAGTTGAGCAGTTTCGTCCGCGGCTCCGCGGGCGCGCCCTCGCCGATCTGGCGGTAGGCGTCGCGGACGACCGCGACGTAGTCGGCCGGTTCGGCGAGGTCGTCGACCTCGGCGCTCGTCAGGAACAGGGCGTCGGTCATACCGGTCCGGTCGGGCGCGGGGGACTAAACCGTACAGGGAACCGGAACGGCCGATCGGCGATTCGCGATCCGTGCGGCGAGACGGTCCCGTCAGTCGGCGCCGCCGGTCCGCGACCGACCGACCCCCGACCGACCCGCCCGCGATCGATCGGCAGAGCGCCCCGCGGCGCGGTCGTTCCGGACGCGCGCCTCGTCCGTGACTGGGGCCTTAACGAACACCGCGTGGGCCATGATGATCCCCGCGGCGAGCGCGCCCCCGGGAAGTGCCGCCGTCAACGACAGCCCGATCAGGTTCAAGAAGGCGGTCACACCGATCAACGCTGCCGGGATGAGCCCGAGAACGTAGTCGTAGTACCCAGTCATGATCCGATTAACACTACTGCAAAATCGCTATTAAATCTTTCTCAGGGTTCGACGTGACACCTCGAGTGATCACGCAGAACGATCTCATAAGTTATGACGACGTATTCATCGAGGCGGTAGGTGATGACGTGACGGCGATAATCGGTCGCAGATCGCGATCGGAGTGGGTCCGAAAAGCGAGTTCGAAACCGTGAACGCGGGGTCGAGACGTCGACGCGACCGCCTCAGAACTCGACCGCGACCGCCTACCGGAACCGGAAGTACAGCGCGCGCCAGCCGCCGAGCGCGACCGATCCGAGGACGAGCATGACGGCCGCGAATGTGAGCGCGGCGCTCCCGCGGAAGACGAACTCTCGGAGCGCCAGCCCGACGATCGCCGCCGGGATCCACGACCGAATCACGAGCGGGACCGACGACTTCGCGGTCTCGACGGCGCCGGCCGAGTAGGCGCCGATCAGGGGCGCGACGAGGAGCCACCCGATCAGGAAGGGAGCGTACACTTCGAGCAGGTAGAGGGGGTTCGCGGACAGGAACTCGACGGTGCTGTGGTTGAGCGCGCCGATCGTCAACAGGACGATCAGCGCGATCAGGTCGCCGACCGCGAGGGGAGCGGCGTCGCGGTCGAGGCGCGTTTCGAGGAACGACGAGTCAGCCATGTCGACCCGTCGGGGCCCCCCCTACTTTGTACGTACGGATTCGGTCCGGCGGTCGAGCGGGGCCGCCGCCCGCGACGCCGCCGATTGGTACCGGGCTACTCGTACAGCGGGTACTCGTCGCACAGCTCGACGACGCGCTCGCCGACCTCGTAGATCACGTCGTCGCTGTCGACGTTGTCGACGACGCGGTGGATGAGGTCGCCGACCTCCCTGATCGCGTCCGCGTCGAAGCCGCGGGTGGTGACTCCGGCGGTGCCGACGCGAATACCCGAGGGGTTGAACGGCGATCGGGTCTCGCCGGGGACCGTGTTCCCGTTGAGGACGATGTTCGCGGCCGCGAGCGCGTCCGCGGCGTCGCCGCCCGGCAGGTCCGGGTGCGAGTCGCGGAGGTCGACCAGGACGAGATGGTTGTCGGTGCCGCCGGAGACGAGAGTGAACCCGTGGTCCTGCAGCGTCTCGGCGAGCACGTCGGCGTTGTCGACCACGTTCTGCGCGTACTCGTCGAACGAGGGGTCGAGGGCCTCCTTGAACCCGACGGCCTTGCCGGCGATGTTGTGCATGAGGGGACCGCCCTGTCCGCCGGGGAACACCGCCTTGTCGATGTCGTCGGCGAACCGCTCGTCGCACATCACGATCCCGCCGCGGCCGGCGCGGATCGTCTTGTGCGTCGAGCCGGTGACGAAGTCGGCGACGCCGACCGGCGAGGGGTGGACGCCGGCGGCGACGAGACCGGTGATATGGGCGATATCGGCGAGGTGGTAGGCGTCGACGGCGTCGGCGGCCGCCTGGATCTCCTCCCAGTCGACCGTGCGCGGGTACGCGGAGTAGCCGGAGACGACGATGTCCGGCTCGAACTCCTCGGCGGTCTCACGGAGCCCCTCGTAGTCGATGTAGCCGGTGTCGGCGTCGACCTCGTACTGCTCGACCTCGTAGATCTGCCCGGTGAAGTTCGCGGGGTGGCCGTGCGAGAGGTGACCGCCGTGGTTCAGGTCCAGCGAGAGGATCTTGTCGCCGGGGTCGAGCATGGCGTAGTAGACGGCCTGGTTCGCCTGCGTCCCGGAGTGAGGCTGGACGTTGACGTGGTCGGCGCCCCACAGCTCCTTCGCGCGTTCGATCGCGAGCTCCTCGACGTCGTCGGCGTACTCGCAGCCGGCGTAGTACCGCCCGCCTGGATAGCCCTCGGCGTACTTGTTCGTGAGGACGCTCCCCTGCGCCTCCATCACCGCCTCACTGACGTGGTTCTCGCTGGCGATCATCGCGAGCGTCTGCTCCTGCCTGTCGCGCTCCCCGGCCAGCGCGTCGGCGACCGCGGGATCGACCTCCCGGACGTGCTCGTGGTCCATGTAGGAACCCCCGTCCGATCGCGCATTAATCCTTGCGTCACGTCGGTGGCCTCGACGCCTCGCTCGGGGACCAATCGGCGAAACATCGAATTTGCCATTTTCGGGGGTTTCGACGGCTGAATCCACGTTGTTCACTCCCTCCAACCCGTTAATATTAAATATGCAACTGACTTTTATCCGGAGAGATATATGGTGTCGAATTTACTGGAGGCAGACGTCGAAAACGTCCTCGATGAGGCGTTCGCGGGGGACGACGAAGAGCTGTTCGTCGTCGATCCCTCCGCCGAGACGATCGTGTCGCTTGTCGAGGCGGCGATCGGTCGCGACGACCTGCCGGAGATGTCGATGCTCGTCGACAATCAGACGCTGAAGGGCGTGATGGAGGACTTCCTCGTCGCGTCGAAGGCGGCCGACCTCGTCGCTGACGGCGCGCTCGACCTCCGGGTGCTCGACGAGGCGGTCGACAACGCGCTGTTCGTCTCCGCCTCGCAGGTCGTCGTACTCGTGAGCACCGACGACCAGGTCGCCGCGCTCGCCTCGAGCGACGACGAGTTCGTTGACGAGGTGTTCGAAACCCACAGCGACGCCTTCGAAGACGCCGAGACGTACGGTCTCCGCACTCCCGCGATCAGCCGGGTTCGGGAGACGATGGCGGCCGAGATCGGTGAGGCGACCCGCGAGGACTTCGACGCCGTGCTCGCCGCGATGGACTCCGCCCGCGGCGACGACGACGGGCTCGACGAGGTGACCGTCTCCCTGATCGTCGCCGCGAAGAACGACGTGCTCCTCTACGACATCTCGAAGTGGGGCGAGGACGTGGGGATCGCCTCGAAGGCGACGTTCTCCCGCACGAAGACCCGGCTCGAAGACCTCGGGATCATCGACACGGAGAAGGTCCCGATCGACGTCGGTCGCCCCCGCCTCCGGCTCAAGCTCGGCAACGAACACCTCCGGGGCCTCGAGGCCGACGAGCTCGCCGACGAAGTCGCGGCGATGCTGGCGTAACCCGAAAGACGAGAGTCAGACGCCTTCCGTTTCGACACCGTCACCCGCGGCTTTTTTTCGCCCCTTCGCCTTGGGGATGACATGGACATCGGACTTGTCGGCGACGGCCCCGCGGTCGAGGCCGTCTCGGCCGCGCTCGGCGACGTCGACGTGAACGTGATGCCCGTCGAGGCGGGGCTGCTCGACGGGTTCGACCTCGCGGTCGTGGTCGACACCGCCGGCTCGGAGACGTTCGCGGCCGCCAACGAGCTCCTGGACCGCTGGGTCGCGATCGAGGTCGGCGGGATCGGCGGCGTTCCCCTGGAGTCGGTCGACGCCGCGGTGACCGCCTTCGACGAGACCTGTTACGACTGCCTCCGGCGACGCGTCGCGAGCGGCGGGGCCGAGGCGGCCGACGCGCCGGCCGGCCGCCGGTCCGCCGTGCGCTACGCCGGCGCGGTCGCCGGACGACGCGTCATTCGGCTGCTCGCCGGCGACCCGGTCGCCGACACGGTCGCGGAGGTGCCGGGCGCCGAGCGGACCCTCCTCCCGGTTCCCGGCTGCGACTGCGGCGCCGATCCGGGCGACGCGCTGCCCCGCGAGGGCGAAGAGCGGTCGCTGTCGGACGCTGTCGACCGCGCGGAGCGGGCGGTCGATCCCCGGATCGGCCCCCTCTCCGAGGTGGGCGAGCAGGAGTCGTTCCCCGTCCCGTACTACGTCGCGCGGGTCGCCGACACGACGCCCTTCTCCGACGCGCGGGCGGCCGAGTTCGGCGGCGGGGTCGCCGCCGGCTGGGACGCCGCGTTCATGAAGGCGCTCGGCGAGGGGTTAGAGCGGTACGCCGCCGGGATCTACCGCGAGGCGTCGTTCACGCGCGCGCCGGCCGCGAACGTTCCGAACCCGGTGTCGCCCGACGCGTTCGTCCGCCCCGAGAGCGCGGAGCCGTACGCCCGCGACGACAGGCTCCCGTGGGTGACCGGCGAGCGCCTCGGCAGCGGGGAGGTCGCGAGCCTGCCGGCGGAGTTCGTCCACTTCCCGCCGCCGGAAAAGCGGTATCGGCCCGCGATCACGACCGGGCTCGGGCTCGGTAACTCCGGGCCGCACGCGGCGCTGTCTGGGCTTTACGAGGCCATCGAGCGCGACGCGACGATGACGAGCTGGTACTCGACGGCCGACCCGCTCGGGATCGAGATCGACGACCCCGGGTTCGCGGAGCTGGAGAAGCGCGCCCGCGCCGAGTCGCTGTCGGTGACGTCCCTCCTCGTCACGACCGACGTCGACGTGCCCGTGGTCGCGGTCGGCGTCCACCGCGAGGGCGACTGGCCCCGCTTCGCGGCGGGCTCCGGCGCCGACCTCGACCCCGTCGCCGCGGCCCGGAGCGCGCTCGCGGAGGCGCTACAGAACTGGACCGAACTCCGCTCGATGGGACCCGACGCGGCCGCCGAGGAGGGGGCGGCGGTCGGCCGCCACGCCGACTTCCCGGAGGCGACGCGGGCGTTCTTCGACCCGGACGCGAGCGTCCCCGCCGAGTCGCTCGGGGAGCCCGACCTCGCGGGCGCCGACGAGCTGGCCGCCGTCGTCGACCGCGTCGAGACGGTCGGGCTGGAGCCGTACGTCGCGCGGACGACGACCCGGGACCTCGCCGCGCTCGGGTTCGAGGCGGTCCGCGTGTTGGTCCCCGGCGCGCAGCCGCTGTTCACCGGCGACCCGTTCTTCGGCGACCGCGCTCGCGACGTGCCCCGGTCGATGGGGTTCGAGCCCGAGCTTGAGAAGGCGTATCACCCGTTCCCCTGAGTCGATCGGAGGCCCTCCTCGCGCTCGGTGTGCCGTCGATCACCCCGGTTTAAGCCGATCGCAGTCCGGAGTCCGCCATGGACGTACTCCAAAACGCGGACGTCGAGGCGGTCGAGGCGATCGACGGCGTGTTCCTCACGCAGGGCGCCGCCGGCGACGAGACGAGCATCCAGCGGTTCGTCATCGAGCCCGGCGCCGAGGTCCCCGAACACGACCACCCCCACGAGCAGGTCGGCGCGATCACCGAAGGGGCGATCACCTTCGTCGTCGACGGCGAGGAGCGCGTCGCCGAGGCGGGCGACACGTACGTGATCCCGGGCGACGAACCGCACGCGGCGCGCAACGACACCGACGAGCGAGTCGTCGGCTACGACATCTTCTCGCCGCCGCGAACGAATCCGGACTGGCAGGAGTGACCCCGACGCGGAAGCCCGGTTTCGACGGCGAATAGGCAAGCCGAGCAACGACGTGATTATTTATAAGTCGTATGCGGTGGCGCGTGCCTGCGAGGCCGCCTCGCGGCCGAGCAGCACGCGCGAGGGACGCGGCGAGCGCTCGCAGAGCGCGAGCCGCGAGGTTGGGGAGGTGTGAGGTGCGGTTGCGGAGCGGTGCGGGGCGGGACTCAAAGGGGCAGTCGCCGGCGCTACGCGCCGGCTGACAGAGGCGCTTCACGCCTCGCTGCCGCGAGGGCGACGGTGGCCGCAGTAAGCACCGCAGCGAGCAACGCGAGCGAGGAGCGCAGCAAGGCCCCGAGCCCTCGCGGCTGGGGCTTTGGCGGTGTTCACCGTCGATCGACAGTCAACGGCTTATAAACGAGCGGCTGGGCTTTGGAGGAGTTAACCGCCGGTCCGCAAGCGACCGTTTATAATGGACATACTGATCGAAACAGCCCAGTCCACGATCCACATACAGGGGCAATCCCCGCCACAGTCACGCACCCTTTATCAGTCCGCCCCGAACCCCGAAGCAACCATGGCACGCGCGAGCGCCGGGGCGCGGCTCCACTTCGGCTTCTGTAACCTCAGCCTCTCGCACGAGCGGCTGTACGGCGCCCTCGGGCTCGGGCTCGCGGAGCCGCGGGTGGTCGTCGACGCGGAACCCGCCGAGTCGGTCTCCGCGGCGGTCGATCCGCCGACCACCGATCCAGCCGTCCGCGACGACGCCCGCGAGTACGCGACCACCGCCGTCGACCTCCTCGGCGTCGACGGCGCCCGGATCGCGGTCCGCGAGACCCTCCCGCGCCACGCCGGCCTCGGGAGCGGCACCCAGCTGGCCGCCGCGACGCTCGCGGCGGTGGCGGCCGCCCACGGGAAGGAACCCCATGTCCGCAAACACGCTCCGGCGCTCGGTCGCGGCGGGCGCTCCGGCGTCGGCGTCGCGACCTTCGAGGCGGGCGGGTTCGTGCTCGACGCCGGCCATCCCACCGCGCGGTTCACCACCGACCGCCCCGCCGACGGCGAGTGGACCGTTCCGCCGGTGGCCGCCCGCCACGCCGTCCCCGACGACTGGCGGTTCCTGCTCGTCCGCCCGGACGCCGATCCGGGCCGGAACGGCGACGACGAGGACGACGCGATGCGGACCGCGGTCGAGCGCGCGGAGCCCGGGCTCGCGGACCGGATCGGGGGGATCGTCACCCGGCGCGTGCTCCCCGCGATCGCGACGGGGAACGCCGAGCGCTTCGGCGCCGCGGTCGCGGAGATCGGCCGGCTCAACGGCGCGTGGTACGCCGACGAGCAGGGCGGCGTCTACCGCCCGCCGGTCGGCGACGTGGTGGCGTCGCTGTCGGACGCCGCGGCCGTGTTCGGCGCCGGGCAGTCGTCGTGGGGGCCGACCGTGTACGGGGTCACGAATGCCGCCAACGCGAGCGCGGCCGCGACGGCGGGCGAGCGCGCCCTCGACGAGGCGGGGGTGGACGGGTCGGTCTCGGTCGTCGAGGCGGCCGAGGGCGGGGCGCGGGTGACGGGGCGGGAGCGAGGGCGACAGGAGGCGATAGGCGAGCAACAACACTAAGCGGAGCGGCGTTCCCATACGGCATATGCCGAGTCTTCCGTTCGGCGTCGCCCGACTCGACTCGATCCTCGAGGGCGGGGCGCCGCCGGGGAACGTCGTGTTGCTCGCGGGCGAGTCCGGCGCCGGCGCGCGCGAGTTCCTGTACACCAGCGCGGCGATGAACGCCCTCGGGCGCGCCGACGCGGAGCTGTTCGACCTCTACTACGGCGACCTCCCCGACGACGCGGCGCTTCCCGAGGAGGTTCACTACATTTCCTTTACCGCCGACACCGACGCGCTCACCCGGGAGATGGGGTACACGATGGCGGACGAGATCGTCGACGCCGCGATCGACGGGATCGAGTTCCGGGACCTCTCGGCCGAGTACTTCCAGCTCAGCCCGATCCCGCGCGACTGGTACGAGGACGAGACGGCGTCGATCACGGAACTCGGCGACCGCGGCGAGTACGAGGACGTGCTCACCGCGTTCGGCGACTACCTGTCGGCGCACGCCGACGACAGCCTCGTCTGTATCGACTCCGTGACCGACCTCGTCTCGATGGTCGACGAGGACACCGAGTGGAGCGACGTGGCGATGGTGATGAAGGGGCTCAAGAAGGCGGCCTACGAGTGGGGCGGGCTCATCCTCGTGCTGGTGAACACCGACTCGATCACCGATAGAGAGCTCGGCGCGCTGATGGACGCCGCGGGCGGCACCCTGCAGTTCACGTGGGAGAGCGGGGGCTCCCAGCGAGCCAGAACGATGTTCGTCCGCGAGTTCCGCGGCGTGCTCTCCCGGCTGGAGTCCGAGAACATCGTCCGCTTCGAGACCGAGATCCACGAGGGAGGGTTCGACATCAGCGACGTGCGCAAGATCCGGTGAGCGGCCCCGAGAGTGAACGGGGGAACCCCTCCGAGTATCGATCCGGAGAACGACGCGACAGATTACTTAAGTCTGCTCCCGAAAGGGAGTCGTAGATGACGGAGGGCCCGCGATGAGCGACCTCGATCCGACCGACCGCGGCGACAGCGCCGCCGCGGCGGCCGCCGCCGACGAGGTCGACGTCGGTCGCGAGGAGCTGCTGAAGCGCGCCATCGTCGCGCTCGCGGAGTCCGAGGGAGTCGACGTCCCGGACGCGGAAGAGGTGGCGGCGATCGAGTCGCGGCTGGACGACCTCGACGCCGAGGTCGACGAGAAGGTCGAGGACCTCCGGGAGCGCTTCGTGGAGCTGTACCGCGATCTGGAGTCGAAGGCGCCCGCCGACCACACCCACGAGGAGACGGGGGAGCGGCTGGACGCGATCGCGGCCGACCTCGACGCGGTCGCCGGGCGTCTCGACGAACTGGAGGCCGAGGCGGCCGCGACGGCGACCGTCGGCGAGGCGGTCGACGAGACGGTCGACGCCCTCGACGACCGGCTCGCTCGCGTCGAGTCTCGAATCGACGACCTCGACGCGCTTGGCTCTCGCGTCGACGACCTCGACGAGATCGAAGAGAAGCTCTCGCGGGTCGCGAGCGCGGTCGTCAGGGTCCGCCGGCGGCTGGAGGCGGCCGAGCGCGACCGGGCCGAGCGCGAGCGCCTCGACGCGCTGACCGCCGCCGCGAACCGCGAGGGTGTCCGGAAAGCCGAGTGTACGAACTGCGCCGGGACCGTCGAACTCGGGCTGTTGACCGCGCCGGAGTGCCCTCACTGCGGCCGACAGTTCGGAGAGCTCGAACCGAATCCGGGCTTCCTCGGCACCTCGCGGCTGGTCGTCGAGGACCGGCCGGCGCTCGACGGCGACGTGAGCGGATCCCCGCCCGGCTCCGCGGGCACGGCGGACCGCGGGGCGGACACCGAGGACGAAAGTAGCGTGAGTACCCGCCGGGACGACGGAGGCGGTGAAACGTGACCGACGAGGGGCCGGGTCAAGCCGACGACACCGACGAGATCGACGACCCCTTCGCTCGGTTGGACGAGGAGGGGCCCGAGGGGAACCCGCCCGGCGGCGACGCCGATGCGGAAACCCCCGGCTCCGAGGACCCGCTTTTTACCGAGGCGAAGACGGAGACCGGGGATCGCGTCGAAACGGGCGTCGACGACGCGTCTGACCCCCGCTCCGTCGGGGTCTCAGATCGAGGAGAGGCCGACGACCCCTTCGACGAACTCGGCCCGGCGACCGGCGAGTCAGACGCGGACCTCGACGAGGCGTTCGAGCGAATGGACGTCGGCGAGGTCGCGGAGGAGGACGTCTGGGAGTCGCTCGACGAGGACGCGGCTGGCGGGCTCGGACCGGTCGGCGAGTTCGGCGACGCGACCTCGGGGACGGACGCGACGGGAGCCGGCCTCGGGGGAGACTTCGCAGACGCCGGCCGCGAGCGCGTGATCTCGAAGCGGACGTACTGCCAGCAGTGCCCGCACTTCTCGGCGCCGCCGGAGGTCGCCTGCGGCCACGAGGGGACGACCATCCTCGAGGCCGTCGGGTTCGACGAGTTCCGGGTCCGGAACTGCCCGATGGTCGACGACGACGATCCGACGTTCGACGCGACTCGAGAGAAGTAACCGGGAACGGTTATATCGGGGTCAAGCGCGATCGCTGACGGTTTCTGAACACCCTCAAGGGGGTCGGGTCCCGAGGGCGCCTCGTCGTGGGAATAGTTCGACGGTTAGACGAGAGGGGAGTCGCGTTCGGCTCGGGAGCCCTCACCGGGGCGATAGGGGATTCGATTACGGTGATCCCGCTGGTCGTCGCGCTCGCGCTGCTGACCGACGTCTCGCTCCCGCACGCGCTCGTCGGGTTCGGGGTCTTCCAGATCGTCTGGGGGGTCCGGTACGGGCTTCCGGTGTCGGTCGAGCCGATGAAGGCGCTCGCGGCGCTGGCGATCGCCGGCGCGCTGACGTACGCGGAGCTCGTGCTCGCCGGGCTCGTCCTCGGCGTCCTCCTCCTCGCGATCGGGCTCACGGGGACGCTCGCGCGGGTCGAGCGCTGGATCGGCGAGCCGGTGATCCGCGGGGTGCAGTTCGCGGTCGGGCTGGTTCTCCTCGAAACCGGGGGCGAACTCGCGCTCGGCGACCCGATACTCGCGGCCGCGGGAGTGGCGATCGCCGCGACGGCCGCGCTCGCCGGCCACGGGAAGGCGAGCGCCCTCGCGGTCGCGGTCGTCGGAATCCTGATCGCCCTCGTCACCGCCGGGATCCCGGCGCCGCAGTGGCCCGGAGAGCCGCCGGTCCTGTCCCTGCAGGCGCTCTCCGGGGCGGTCACCCGGAGCACGGCCGACGGGATCGCGGCGCAGCTCGCGATGACGATCGGCAACGCCGCGCTGGCGACCTCCCTCCTCTTCGCCGACCTGTTCGACGCCGAGGTCACGCCGGACGAGTTGTCGGCGAGCATGGGCACGACGAACCTGATCGCGGTGCCGCTCGGCGGGATCCCGATGTGTCACGGCTGCGACGGCGTCGCCGGCAAGCACGCGTTCGGCGCGCGGACCGGCGGCGCGAACGTCGTCCTCGGCGTCGGCTACCTCGTCGCGGTCCCCTTCGCGACCCCCGCGCTGCTCGACGCGTTCCCGGTGGCGATGCTCGGCGCGCTGCTCGCGATCGTCGCCGTCTCGCTCGCGCGCAACGCCGTCGACTCCGAGAACGTCGCGCTCTCGGTCGCCATCGGGCTCGTCGCGCTGGCGACGAACCTCGGCGTCGCGTTCCTGCTCGGAATCGTCGCGCACCTCGCGTGGGAGCGAGTGGGAGGGGGCGGGGACGAGGGCGCCGATCACTTATAAACGATCGGTGCGGTGGCGCGTCCCGGAGAGCGGCCCGCAGGGCCGCGAGCCGACGGCGCGAGGGAGTCGGTCGCCCGGAGCAACGCGGAGGGCGACCGACGAGGCTGGGGAGGCGCGAGGTTGCCGTGCTGTGCGGTCGGGTGGGGCTTTGGAGATGTCAACCGTCGATCCGACACGATCAACCACTTATAACGCACAAACTCGCCAAAGCCGGATTGACCCGCGATCGATCTACCGACTCCTTATAAAACGTCCTCCAGCGCGTCCATCGCCTCGTCCACCCGGTCGACCCGCGCGTTGTGCCCCATATGCCCGATCCGGAGGACGTCGTCGGCCAGCCCCGCCAACCCGGTCGCGAGGAGCACGTCGCGCTCCTCGCGGAGCCGGGTCTGCAGCTCCTCGGCCCGCCCGGGAACCTCGAAGGCCGTCACCGTCGGTGAACTTCGCTCCGGGTCGGGATACGGCTCCAGCCCCAGCTCCGCGCCGCGCTCGCGACACCGCGCCGCCGCGGTCCGGTGTCGCTCCCGGACCGCGTCGAGCCCCTCGTCGAGCCACAGCCCCAGCGCCGCGTCGAGCGCGACGACTTCGGTCGTGAGGTGGGTGTACGGGAACCCCTCGGACGTGTCGCGCCACGGGAGGAAGTTCGTGTACAGCGAGTGCGGGTCCCGCTCCGCCATCGCCGCCCACGCGCGGTCGCTGATCGCGGCGGTGGTGAGCCCCGGCGGCGCGCTGAAGCACTTCTGTGAAGCCCCCAGACACACGTCGATCCGGTCGGTCGGCACCCGAACGCCCCCGAGCGACGAGACGGCGTCGACGACGGTGAGGATCTCTCCGTCCGCCGCCTCCAAGAGGTCGAGCGCGGGACCGAGATCGTTGAGCGTCCCCGTCGGCGTCTCGCAGTGGACCATCGTCGCGAGGTCGAACTCGCGGTCGTCGTCGCTGAGGACCGATTCGAGCTCACCTAACGGAAGGGGGTCGTCGTAGTCGGCCGAGACCAGCGTCGCCTCGCCGCCGTAGTCCGCGACGAAGTCGGCGAAGCCGTCGCCGTAGAGCCCGTTCGAGAGGCACAGCACCTCAGTCCCGGACCCGACCAGCGAGGCGATCGCGGCCTCCAGCCCGAGGATCCCCTCGCCGCCGGGGACGACGACGTCGCGTGTCGGCGACGCGGAGCCGTCTCGGGTGGCGCCGTCCGGATCGACCTCGTACACCGTCGCCAGCCGATCGGTCAGTCGATCGTAGATCCGGTGGAACTCGGGGTCGACGTCGGGATTTATCAGATCGCGGCTCATCGCGTCGCGGACGGGAGCGGGGACCGCGGTGGGTCCCGGCGTCATGAGCATACGCCGTCACCGGGTCCCATCGGCATAAGAGCGCCGTCCCGATCCCACCGTGGCGGTGGGCTGTCTCACCCACGGGTAAGTATATATGACCGGCAGAAGAGTTAGAAGCATGACACGCGGTTATCGCTGTCCCCCGCGGCCGGTCCGGCCCGCTGACGGGTCCGAAACGATCGGGAGTTCGGAGGAGTGAATGCCCCGGCGAATCCTCGCTCTCCTCACGGTGGGCGTACTGCTCGTCGGGGCGGTCGCCGGACTCGCCGTCGCGCAAGAGGAGCCGCCGTTCGTCCGTGGTGAGCCCGAACTGGATGTGTACGTCCCCGACTCGACCGTGTCTCCGGGAACGGTGACAGACCTCACGGTGCAGATCGCGAACGACGGCGACGTACAGGCGGGGTCAGACCTCCGGAGGGAGTCCGTCACGACGGCTCGGAGCGTCGCGATCGAAGTTCAAAACGACGACTCGCCACTCGTCGTTAAGACGGAGCGGACCGCTGTCGGATCGATCGTCGACGGCGGAGTCCGCGAGGTGCCCATCTCGGTCGCGGTGCCGGCCGACGCGGAGCCGGGTGAGTATTCGCTCGACGTACGGCTCGAGTACTCGTACACGCACCTCTCGGCGCCGCGGAGCGGAGTCGTACAGGACCGATCGCGAACGCGAACCGAGTCGATCTCGGTGACCGTCGACGACGGCCCCCGATTCGCGATGCGGACGGTCGACACCGACGTGCAGGTCGGCGGCTCCGGAACGCTCGTGGCGAACGTGACCAACGTCGGCGGCGAGACCGCGCGCGATCTCTCGGTCGAACTCGCCGCGAACGGACCCGACCTCGCCCTCGGCGAGACGGAACGGAACACCGCCCGGATCGACCGGCTCGCTCCCGGGGAGAACGCGACCGCCAGGTTCCCGGTACGCGTCCGTTCGGACGCGGCCGCGGAGTCGTTCGGCCTGACCGGCACCGTACGGTACACCGATGTCGACGGCGTCCGCGACGCCCACGAGGGGGTCCCGGTCGGGATACGGCCCGGAGCCGAGCAGTCGATCTCGGTCTCGATCGACGATTCGACGCTCCGCGTGGGCGAGAACGGAACCCTCCGCGGAACGGTTCGCAACGACGGCCCGGCCGACGTGCGAGGAGTCGCTCTCGCGGTCGGCGAGGGGGCGTTCGTTCCCCGGAGCCCGCGGTACGCCGTCGGTGACATCGCCGCCGGCGAGAGCGCCGGGTTCCGGTTCCGCGGCGAAGTGCCGGCGAACGCCGACTCGGTCCCACAGCAACTGGTCGTCTCGACCAGTTACCGGAGCGCCACTGACACCGAGCGGACGACCCGCGAGGCGGTCCGCGTGCGCGTCGCCGAGCGTCGGGACGGAGTGACGGTATCCCCGGTCGAGCCGCGGTTCGCGGCCGGCGAGGACGGCGTGTTGCGGCTCAACGTAACGAACCGTCGCGACAGCGAACTTCGGGACATCGAACTGCGTCTCGCCGTCGACCAGCCGCTGGAGAGCGAGTTCCGGACGACGGTGATCCCGGCGCTGGAGTCCGGTGAGACGGGGCAAGTCGCGTTCGATCTCGCCGTTGACGGCGATGCGCCGGTGAGCCGCTACCCGGCGACCGTCGAGATTTCCCACACAGACACCGAGGGCGTCCGAGTCACCGGCGGCACCGCGACGGTCGCCGTCTCGGTCGTCGAGGCGTCCGGCGGCGGGGTCTCCACAGAGCTCGGCGTGTTGATCGTTCTCTTGGTCCTCGTCGCCGCCGGAGCGTGGTGGTTCTATGTCCGGTGATGCCGGCGATTCGTCGAGCGACATCGGTGTGCAGCCCGAGAACGCAGCGGGCGACCGCCCGGTCGTCGTCGAGGATCTCACGAAGGAGTTCGGGAGCGTGGTGGCTAACGACTCCGTCTCGTTCGCCGTGAACGAAGGCGAGGTGTTCGGCTTCCTCGGCCCGAACGGTGCCGGGAAGTCGACGACCATACGGATGCTGTTGGGTATGTTACATCCCACCTCGGGGACGGCGAGGGTTCTTGGCGCTGACATCCGCGATGAGGCCGCGCTGACCGCGGCCAAGCGCCGGATCGGGTACCTTCCGGCGCATCTCGGATTCGACGAGTCGATGACCGGAGAGGCGGTTCTCGACTATCACGGCGCGATGAAAGGCGAAACCCGCCGAGACGAGCTGTTGGAGCTGTTCACGCCGCCGATCGATCGACCGATACGGGAGTACTCCACCGGGAACACACGGATGCTCGGACTGGTGCAGGTGTTCATGCACGACCCCGACCTCGTGATCATGGACGAGCCCACCGCCGGGCTCGACCCGCTCAAACAGGAGCGGTTCAACGAGTTCGTCCGGGAGGAGCGCGACCGCGGGACGACCGTGTTCTTCTCCTCGCACGTGCTGAGCGAAGTACGGCGCGTCTGTGACCGTGTCGGCATCCTCCGCGCCGGCTCCCTGGTCGAGCTCGAGAACGTCGATGCGCTGCTCCATCGGAGCGGGAAGCGCGTGCGCGTTCACGCGAACAACGCGGCGGTGGCGGCGATAACCGCTCTCGACGGCGCCGTCGGAACGGAGCGGTTCGCCGACGGTGTCCAGTTCATCTACGCCGGAGACGCCAACGCGCTCCTCCGCGAACTCTCGGCACACGACATCCACGACGTGGCGATCGGCGAGCCCCCGATCGAGGACGTGTTCGCTCACTATTACGGGACCGACGGGACCGAAGACACCGGCGACGCCGCCGAGAGGAGTTCGAATGCTTGAGACCGCTCGGTACGAGGGGCGGCGACGGATCCGCGGCGCCGCGGTCCTCACGGCCGGCGTCGGGGCGTACGCGGGGTTCATCGTCTGGTACTTCACGGTGCTCGAGGGGGTCGACTACGAGGACGTATTCGAGGACCTGCCGCCGGCGATGCTGGAGGCGTTCGGCATCGAGAGCCTGTCGACGATCGAAGGGTTCCTCGGCGCGCAGGTGTTCAACTTCGTCTGGCTGCTCGGGTTGGGACTGTACTTCGCGTACGTCGCTGGCGGTACCGTCGCGGGGGACATAGAGACGGGACGGATGGATCTGCTGTTGTCGCTTCCCGTCATGCGGTCCCGGCTGCTCGTCGAGAAGTTCGCCGCGCTGCTCGTTCCGATGATCGCCGTCAACGCCTTCGGCGGCCCGATAATCTACCTGTTCGTCGTCGCCGTCGGGGAGTCGGTCCCGGTCGACAACCTGTTCCTCGCACATCTGCTGTCGGTCCCGTACCTCCTCGTCTGTGCGGGGATCGGTCTCGTGTTCTCGGTCGCTGTCGACCGCGCGGCGATCGCTGAACGGGGAGCCGTCGGCACCGTCTTCGTCTTATATCTCGTTGAGTCGGTCGTCGGCGGCGCAGACGCGTACGACTGGATACAGTACCTGAGCCCGACGCAGTACTACGACCCGACGCCGATCCTGATCGACGGCTCGTTTGAGCCGATCGATTCGGCCATCCTGATCGTCGCCTTCGTCGGCCTGCTCGTCCTCTCACAAGCCCTGTTCGAGCGTCGAGACGTGTGATATCGCCCGAGACGCGGGTGTTCGCGCTCGCCGATACGTTAATACGTTTCTGTCGCCTCGGTTAGGCCACGATGATGCTTCCGACCCACGTGATCGGCGGGATGCTGCTCGCCGCGCCGTTGGTGCGCGTGGCTCCGGAACTGGCGCCGATCGGCTTCGTCGCCGGGTTCCTCGGGGGGCTCTTCCCGGATCTCGACATGTACGTCGGCCACCGGAAGACCCTCCACTTCCCCGTGTACTACACCGCGTTCGCGGCGCTCGCCCTCCTCGCGGCCCTAGCCGCGCCGTCGGCGGCGACCGTCGGCGCCGCCCTGTTCCTCCTCGGCGCGGCCGTCCACAGCGTCGCAGACATGTACGGCGGCGGGCTAGAGCTGCGCCCGTGGGAGGGGAACTCCGACCGCGCCGTGTACAACCATTATCGCGGGACGTGGATAGCCCCGCGGCGGCTCGTCCGGTACGACGGCGCGGTCGAGGACCTCGCGCTGTCGATCGGTCTGGCGCTTCCCCTCCTGTACCTGGTCAACGGTCCGTTCCGGCAGATCGTACTCGGCACGCTTCTCGTCGCGGCCGTCTACACGATGACTCGGCGGTACCTCGCGGAGCTCGCGGCCCGGATCACTCCCTACGCCCCGGACGCGGTGTTGCCGTTCCTCCCGGACCGCTACCACGACGACGACGCGAAGCGGTAAGAAGCGGTCGCGGTCAGTCCCTATTACGACTCCTCAGTCGAGCCCGTCGATCGCGCGCGCCGCGTCGAGCACCTCGTCGTGGAGGCGCCCGTTCGAGACGACGAGCCCCGTCGAGTCGTGTCGCCAGCGGTTCCCTTCCAGATCCGTCGCCGTCCCGCCGGCCTGTCGAACCATGAACACGCCCGCGACGGAGTCCCAGGGGTTCGCCCGCAGGTTCGAGAGGGTCCCCTCCAGCCCGCCGGCGGCGACGGTCGGCAACACGATCTGTGCGGCGCCGAGGCGGCGCAGATCGCTGAACCGCCGGACGATCGCCTCGCAGGCGGCGGCGTACTCGTCGCGGGAGTCGTGGTCCCACCACAGCGTCGGGTCTACCGTGGCCCGTCGCGGGTCCGACACGTCGCTGACGGACAGCCGCTCCCCGTTGCGGTACGCGCCGTCCGCGTCGGCGGTGTACACGTCGCCCAGCGCGGGCGCGACGGTGGCCGCGGCGACCGGCTCGCCGTCGACGACGGCCGCGACCGCGGTCCCCCACACGCGGATGTCTCGGACGTAGTTGTGGGTGCCGTCGATCGGATCGATCACCCACGCGGCGCCCTCCTCGGGGACGGTCTTGCGCTCGTCCTCCTCCTCGCCCACGATCGCGTCGTCCGGGAACGTCTCGCGGATCGCCTCGATCACGGTGCGCTGGGCCGCGCGGTCCGCCTCCGTCACCACGTCGTCCTCGCCTTTGGTCTCGACGTCGATGTCGCTCCGGAACCGCTCGTTCGCGACCCGCGCGCCGGCTCGTGCCGCACGCTCGGCGACGGCGGCGCGCTCGTCTGCGTCGGCCATGGGCACGGTCCGACCGCTGGACGCGTATAAACGTCGATCCCGCGAGCGGCGGGCCACCGGAACGATTAACTCAGTTCCGAATCCGAGTACATTTAAGTGGTCTTGGGAGAGATAGACGCGTATGCAACCAGAGGAAGCGGTCCGCCAGCTCGAGTACGCCATCGACGCCTCGCTCGACGAGACCGGACAGCGCACGGCCGCCGGCTACCGGCCCACCTTCGAGCGCGTCGCCGACCGCGCCGACGGAAGCGCCGTGTACGCGCTCGCCTGCGACCTCGCCGGTGAGGTCGTCGCCGGGGAGTGTCCCAGCCCCGCCGAGGCGAACGCGACCGCCGAGCGCGTGCTCGACGACTGGGCGTACACCGACGGCGGGGCGTAGAGTCCCACCGGCTCGGCGGACGCCGTCGACCCTTCTTCTGTTAACTGCGATCGTGTCCAGCGACCGATCCGTCGCGCGTCGGTCCTCGATAGACTGTTCGACATCTTGAACGCGCGATCGCGGATAGGCTCTCCCCCGTGATTTCGGAGTAGTCCGGCGGCTGGAGTGCCACTGCTCGAAGCCGATTCTCGTCCGATTCGAACTCGATTGCGAGACTGGGACCGCGTTGAGAATAGCGACTAAAGGACCCCGACGGTCCGCTTTCAATTTCCGGAGTGGTATTCAAAACAGCCAAAACAAAATGAAACTGAACCGCTGTCAACTGCTAACGGTACAGTTACGTCGACGAGTTGCTCCCGTACGGACCGTCTGCATCGGTGACGGCGAACGTGATCTCTCCACCCGGCAGGCTGGTCCTGTCTCGCGCATCGATCGCCACACCAACGAGCGTGGACTCACCCGGACCGAGACCCCCACCACTCGCGTTGGTGGTGTCATATCCTCCGAAGTCATCCCAGCTGGGGTAGAAGCTGTCTTCAGGGTAGGTCCCGCTGTACTCTTCGTAGACCTCCTTGGGGACGAAATGCCACCGATCGGGATCGGCCAGCCCGGACTTATCAATGGTTATGTCGAGGTCATTGGGACCGTTGTTCACGATCCGGAACACTCCGTCAAATGTCGACACCGAGTCGGCATTGATACCAGCGCCACCTTCGCCGTTAGCAGCGAAATCCAGCTGGAGTTTTTTGCCATTCCTATCGGCGTACGGTGACGTGTCCTCGAGACCCAGGTATGCGCTGCCGTCGCCCGCCACATTGACGTTAACACTTCGAGTAGCCTCAACACTCGCGAACGCACCAGTACCTGTTGCAGCCGCCCCGCCGGCGACGAGCGATCCCATTCCGATCACGAATTTGCGTCGTTCCATGTCGTATCTCACCTGTGTTACGCACCCCCGTAACCCGGACGCCCGGGCCGGGAGCGCTCGGATAATACATACGGGGGATTGTACTTCGTTATGACATTCTCGACATGTTCGCGTGCCGGCCTCGATGTGTGACGTGCGCGGCTCGATGCGAAGTATGCGGCCCTCGCTAACGACATCGGGACAGTCCTGAAAGCGAGTTAATTAGTTCCTAACGCACGTTAGGAGGCTAATAGAATATTCAACAACGGCCTGAAGAACACGCTGAAAGCCCGTCGGATCGTCGGCCGACCCTCGTCAGACCGACGATCCGTTCCTGATTGTGATAGAAAAAGTATGTATTAAGGTAAACTATCCTACCTATTTATGGCAGATTACCACACATGGTTCAATCGAGATTCGCTGGTTCGGTGGAGGGGAATCCGCCGACGAAGAATCCGGGTGTTACACCGATGGGATCTACCACTGCGATCACGAACGAACCGAGCCGGAATGGGGGTGAACTGTCCGAGGAGGAAGTCTTCGAGGTGCTGTCGAACCGACGCCGCCGCTTCGTCATCCACGCGCTCAAGCGCGCGGAGAAGCCGATCGACGTCTCCGAGCTCTCCACGCACGTCACCGCGTGGGAGCGCGACGTCGATCCCGACGAGGTCCGGTACGAGGACCGCCGAAACGTGTACAGCACGCTCCAGCGCACACACCTGCCGAAGCTGGAGGAGAAGAACGTGGTGACGGTCGACGGGGAGGCGAACCTCGTCGAGCCGACGCCTGAGCTGGAGAGCCTGGATATCTACGTCGAGGTCCTCCGCAGCAGGGAGATCCCGTGGAGCCTCTACTACCTCGGGCTCGTGGGCGTCACCGTGTCCCTCCTGCTCGCCGTTGCCACGGGAACACCGGGGTTCGCGGGACTCGAAGCGCTCGACGTGGGAATGTTCACCACGACCGCCTTTGGCATCTCGGCCGCCGCTCACCACGTCATCGGGCGCCGGGCACGCCTCGGAAACACCGAGAAGCCGCCCGAACTCCGCAAGCAAGAATGAGCGCCACAACCCGGACGCCGCCGGCCCGTGTGAGCGCCCTCCGCACGCTGAGCCTCGTGCTCGCGTTCGCGGCGGGAATTGGACTGATATTCGGCACCGCCGGGTTCACGGCGATGGAGGCCGACCGCGGGGTGGCCGTCAACGTCACCGACGACCGGAGCGCGTACCTCGGCTACGAGCCGCTCACCGACGAAGTCCACGACGGCGAGTCCACGGCGGTCGTCGAGTATCGCAACCGGTTCGACGGCGACCTCGACGAGTTCGACGTCTCCGTCACGGCCCCGGAGGCGACCGGCGTGACCGTCACCGACGTGGACGCCCCCGACAGCCTCTCGATGGGGAACGCGAGCCGGGTCGCTGTCACGCTGGACTGCGCGCGCGAACGGGAGGTCGACCTCCTGTTCGAGGCCGACGGGAGCGGCGACGGCGTCAGCGTCTCGCTGGACCGTACCCACACCGTGACCTGCGTGCCGGAGGGACCGACGGTGACGGGCGTCGAATTCGACGGCGCGGCGAACGGCAACGTCACCGTTCGGGGGACAGACGGAGGGGTCGAAGCGAACGTGTGGATCGCCGAGAACCCCCCGGCCGAGTCGGTCGACGGCCTCACCGAAGTGAAATTCGACGGAGCGGAGACGTTCGACACCGCCGAGAGGATTCGCCCGCAGGTCGACGCCACGCCGCGGAACTGGAAGATCGTCGCCGTCGAGTTCCCCGGACAGAGCGTCACATACCTCCATCCCGGCTGGAACGCCGGCGTCTACGAGACGCCCTCGGCGGGCGACGGGGTCGCCTACAACGGGGCGGTCGACGAGGAGTTCCTGTTGGACGCCTCGGTCGAGAACGGGGAGGTCGTCACCGGCGAGAGCGAGGACGGCGACTGACCCCTCCCGCAGTCGACCCGTTTTATAATCCGATCCGCTCGCCGAGTTTCGGCGCGCTCGCCGCAACCCCGTCCTCGCGCAAGTCCGACGCGAACGCCTCGCAGCGGTCGCCGTGGTTCACGAGCACCCGCGCCCCCCGGTAGTCGTCGAGGAACGACTCCAGCCCCCCGCGGTCGGCGTGCGCGGAGAAGTCGAACGACTCGACACGGGCGCTCACCGGACGCACCGTCCCGTTTATCGCCAGCCGGCCGTGGTCCTGTAGCTCGCGGCCGGGCGTCCCCTCGACCTGGTACCCCGTCAGCGTCACCATATTGGTCGGGCTGCCGCGGATCTCCGGGAGGTACGAGTGAACCGGCCCTCCGGCGAGCATCCCCGAGGTAGTGATGATCAGTTCGTTGTCGCCGGCGATCCGCTCGCGCTGGCCGTCGCGGCCGGTGACGAAGCGCGAGGCCCCCGCCGCCCGACGGAGCGCCTCCGGATCGCGCAGGAACTCGGGATGCCGGCGCACCAGCCGCGTCACCTCGACGCCCATGCCGTCGACGTAGGGGGTCAGGTCGTTGGCGTGGGCGACGAGCATGAGCTCCTGGGTCCGCCCGATCGCGAACGCGGGCGCGACGACGGTGCCGCCCTCCCAGATCGCCGTCTTCGCGCGCTCCGCCCAGCGGTCCTCGACGATCCGGCGGTCCTCGTGGGTCACGTCCGCGTACGTCGACTCGCAGATGACGGCGTCGGCGTCGGGCCGCGCGGTCGTGCCGGAGACCAGCCGCTGGTCGTCGGTGTGGAAGTCGCCGGTGTAGAGGAGGCGGGTTTCTCCGTCATCAACCACCACGTGCGCCGACCCCGGGATGTGGCCGGCGTTGTAAAGCGTCACCTCGTAGGCGGTCCCGCCCGCCTCGACGACGAACGGCTCCCGGTAGGCGTGGCGCTCCTCGACCTCGCCGAGCCGCGCGACGTGCTCCTCCGAGAAGGGACAGAGCGGGCTGTTGCCGTGGAGTTTCAGGGTGTCTCGCGCCAGCGTCCGCGCGAGTTCCGCGGTCGGCGGCGTCCAGTGGATCGCCGGCCGACGGGTCCCTTTTAAGAGAGCCGGCACCGCGCCGACGTGGTCGAGGTGGCCGTGCGAGACCACGACCGCGTCGGGCTCGGGGTCTCGGAGGGGGTACTGCGGCGGGTCTGCGGTCAACAGGCCGTAGTCTAAGAGCAGCGCGTCGTCGACGAGGACCGCGCTCCGTCCCACCTCGCGGGCGCCGCCGAGGAACTCGACCTCCATGCCGGGACCCACTCGCCCGCCGCGTTAGTGCTCGTCGGTCCGGGTATCTCCGGATCGCGGCCCGATCGAGTCGAAAGTCGGCCCGAGGACCGGCAGCGGACCGAAGACCCACACCCACGCCGCGAGCATGAGCGCCCCCGGCAGCTCCGGGAGCGCGAGCCCGGACACCGGCCACCAGCCCGCGGCGAACGTCGCCCAGACGGCGACGTGAACCGGGACGAACGCGAGGGCGACGCGCCCGGTCGCCGTCCCGCGTCGAGCGAGGCCGTCGACGGCGAACGCGACCGTGACGAGGGCGTAAAACCCGATCGCGGCCGGGCCGTGAAGCGGCTCCGTGAGGTCGAAGCCCCCGACGCCGGCCATCGCGACCATCGCGAGCACGAGGACCGCCGTCCGGACCGCGGCGACCGCCCCGCGACCCGCCGACGACCTCCAGAGGCCGAGGGCGTAACCGACGCCCGCGACGCCCCCGAGAACGAGCCCCCCGTTGAATACGGGGGCGCTCCGGCCGCGAACCCCCAGATCGGAGAGCGCGTCGCTCGTCCACGAGAACGTCGGGTCGAGGAGGACCGCGACGGCGATTCCGCCGAGCGCGAGCAGGGTGGCCGCGGCGCCGAGGAATCGCGTGGCGGCGACGCGGTCGGCGTCGACAGTGTCGGCGGCGGCCATCGAGAAGCGGTCTCAGTCGAGTCGCTCCGCGGCGTCTCGCTGGACCAACGGGTCCGCGTTCTCGGCGGGGAGGGTGACGACGTCTTCGCTCGCGAGGTCGTACTCCCGCTCGTCGACCCCGAATATCGACCCCACGTCGCGGGTGATCCTGACGGTGGCGCGGTCGGCGGGGGCGTCGTCGGTTTGCGTGTCATCCGCTAACGCGTCATCTGCGGCGTCAGCGGTGGAGCGTTCGTTCCCGGAAGCGCCGTCGCTCGCGGCCGAATCGTCGCTCGCGGACGGATCGGGATCCCCGTCCACGCCCGGCGCCCCGGGCGGGGCGGGCTCCGGCGGGACCGAGGTCGGAGCGTCGGCCGCGGTCGGGTCGCCGTCCGCGGTCGGCCCGTCGGCCGCCCGCGACCCGCCGTCGGTCGTGACATCGGTCGTCGCGTTGATGGCGTCGGCCACTTCCTCGTCCGAACCGCCCATGGCGCCCGCGAGCGCGTCGGCGCTCCCCTCCGTCTCCGCGGGCTCCGCGGTCTCGTCCGTTCCGTCATCCCCCCGTGGCGGCGTTTCGGCCGGGGGATCGGGCTCCGGCGCGGGCGACGTCGGATCCGAGTCCGCGGCGGGGCTCTCGTCCGTTGACGGGGGGGCCTCCGGCGACGGTGTCGCCACCTCCGGTGGCTCCGCGTCGGCCGATGCCACGTCGGTCGGCGCTTCGCCGGTCGACGCCGGGGGCGCCTCGCCGGCGAGCACGTCGAGCACGCGCGACTTGTTATCGGTGATCCGGTCGACGAGGTCGTCGAACAGCTGTCGCTCCTCCGTGGTCATGCCGTCGGCGTCGACCGGCATGTCCGCCGCCGCGAACGACGCGAGCTTGACGACCTTGCCGACGCGGCGCTCGTACAGCGCCTCGGCGACCTCCTCGGCTGTCTCGACCTCGTCCGACATCCGCCGCACGTCGTCGTCGGAGAACGGCTTGTCGACCTGCTCGGCGCGGCGGTCGCGGGCCGCGCGCAGGTCGGCGACGTAGGCGGCGACGTCGTCGTAAAAGGAGTCCCGCAGGTGCTGGAGGCTGTCCTTGCGGCGTTCCTTCGCTTGGGCCGATCTGAGCTCGTCGAGGTTCATCGTTCGGGGGCTTTCCGCGCCTCGCCGCGGGCCATCAGGAAGACCCCCGCGAACTCGGGCACGGCGTTTCTACCGGGTTCAACTCTAACGCGCTCGCCGTTTAATTCTACCGTCCGATCGGCGTCGGTCTCGATCCGGATCTCGCGCCCGGCGAACCGGTCCGGGACCGCGTCCCGGAGCGGGTCGAAGTCGGCGAGTGCGTCGCGCTCGATCGGCGTGACGACGAGCCCCGACCCACCGTGGAGCGTGCCCGGCAGGCGGATGAGTCGCCGCGTGTCGGTGGTGACCGGCTCGTCGATCGGCGCGGTGTCGGTCGCGGTCACGCGCGCGGCAAGCGCGGAGACGAGCCGGCGGACGCCCGGCCCCCCGGCCTCCACGTTGCCCTCGCGGACCGCGGTGGGGTTGCGCTCGAAGGCGCCGCGGATCGTCTCCGCGCGGCCCTCGCCGATCCCGTCGAGCTCCATCAGGCGCTCGCGAGCCTCCTCGTCGTCCATGTCGCGGAGGTCGTCGGCGTACTCGACCAGGGCCTCGTGGACGCGCGCGCCCCAACCGCCCTCGGTCCGGAGGACGCGCTTGGTCGTGCCGCGCTCGGAGACCGTCCGGATCAGTCCCTCCGCGTCGAGGTCGATCGCGCGGACGTAGTCGACGATCTCTCGGCGCGCGTCGCTGTTCAGCTCTCGGACGCTCTCGTCGCGGACGTGGACGTGGTAGCCGCGCCCGCCGGAGAAGACGACGGTGAGGTCGTCGAACGCGAAGTCGTCGTCGAGGAAGTCGAGGAGCCGCAGGAGCGCCGCCTTACACTCGGCGAGCATCTCGGGGTACGAGGTGGTCTCCGGGTCCACCCCGGGGAGGTGGTCGGCGTCGAGGTCGAAGACGAGGTCGGCGGAGCGCCACCCCTTCCCCGACATCGTCGACGCGCCGGGGTCGTCGTAGCGGGCCGCCGAGAAGTACGCGTGCCGGGGCGCGTTGTCCGCGAAGAAGGTGTCCACGTCGCCCAGGTCGTACAGGGACTGGTGCCGGAGCATCGTCGTGCCAGACCCCGGGGTCCACGGAATGTGGCCCCACTCGCGGAGGTTCGCGTCCGGCGGGAGCGCCGGCGAGGCCCGGCGGTAGTAGTCGCCGAACCGGCCCTTGAGGTACTCGCGCGTCCGGTCGTCCATCGTCTCATCGGGTACCGGGGGTCGACGTATCAACGTATCGTTCGCGGGGCGACCAACGACGACCATTTATAAACGGAACCGCAGCAGTGCTGAAGGCGCGTGCCTCCGAGCGGCCGCCACCGGCGGCCGCGAAGGAGCGCGTGCGAGGTCGTCGGGCGAAGCCCGACTGCCAGAGGCGCGGAGCGCCTCGCTGTCGCCGGCGCGTAGCGCCGGCTGCCAGAGGGACCTTCGGTCCCTCGCTGGAGTCGCTGGCTCCCGAAGCGAAGCGGAGGGTGCCAGCGACGAGGCTGGGGAGGCGTGAGGTGCTGTGCGGTTGCGTTGCGGGTGGGACTCAAAGGGGCAGCCGGCGAGGGCGAAGCCCGACGACGCAAGCACCGCAAGGAAGGAGCGTCAGCGACTGACTGAGGCGCGCAGCGAGTCGCGCGAGTCCTCGCCGGCTGGGGCTTTGGCGGTGTCCGCCGTCGCTCCGCGAGCAACCACTTCGTCGCCCGCGGCCACAACACTATCCCGGCACGAGCCGTATTCGTGCCCATGCGCTCCGAAGACGAGGTTCGCGAGCAGTACGAGTTCCTCCGCGAGCAGCTGGACGACGAGGAGATGAACCACCGCGGCGTCGAGGAGCTGTTCACCCACTACAAGCGCGCGCTCGGGTGGGTGTTAGAAGAAGAACACATGTAGCGCGCGCTCGTTAGGTTTATCAGTCGGTACGCTGTACGGTCAGGTGACGCTTCGTCTGGAGGGCCGAAGCGTCAGCGGGGACCAATGGCAGGCCTGACGCGGCTTTTTTCCGCGTCGGGCGTGCCTCTTTCCGACGACCACTACACCGAAGAGCGCTAGTGCCGCGCAGAGACAGTCGATCGACGCTATCCGTCGATCTCCAGGTACACCGAAACATCAAGTGTCGGAAACGAACTCGACGCGGCTCAACGACGAGCGAATCGGGATGTCAGTTGATCCGCTGACAGAACGGATCCCGTGAAATACGCGTATTACGCGGGGTGACGGAGAGATGGGCGTTTCTTATAACGGTATATTTATTTATTCACGATGGGTATGTACGGACTGTTGCATGTACGACCTCACAGGTTTCCAGCGTGACCTGCTCTACGTGATCGCCGGCTTGGACGAGCCCCACGGACTCGCAATCAAGGAGGAGCTCGAGGACTACTACGAGAAGGAGATCCACCACGGCCGGCTCTATCCCAACCTCGACACGCTCGTGGAGAAGGGGCTCGTGGAGAAGGGCCAACGCGACCGGCGCACGAACTACTACACGCTGACCCGTCGCGGGCGGCGCGAGATCGACGCGCGGACCGAGTGGGAGGCGCAGTACGTCGACCACTGATCGACCGATTCCCACGACGAGAGGGTGGCCCGTAGCGGTTAGTCTCCCGTCCCCGTCGTCCTTCCTCTCCCCGTTCTCTCCGCCGCCCCGTTCTCTCCCTCTCCGCCCCCGTCCCGTTTCTCCCGAAGCCTCGGCTCAGTCCCGCGTCGGCCTCGTACTCCGCCCACACGTTCCCGTTTCGGCCGCCTTCCGTCCGCATGCGAACGATCTTCCGCCGAGAGTTGGACGTTTCTCCAACTTCGGACGGATCGCCTTGATTTTATTCTCTCCGGGAGTCACTCGCCGGCATGGATCGCGACACCGCCGCGCCCGACGTGACCGACCTCCCGGGCGACCGCGCGCGGGAGTGGGTGGAGTACCACCACGAGTCGGCCGCGCCGAGCACGTACGTCTACGAGTTCGTCTGGGACCGGACCGCGCCCGCAGAGGGGCCCTTCTGTACCGACGTCGACGGCAACGTCCTCATGGACTTCACCAGCCACGTCGCCGCCGCGCCGCTCGGGTACAACAACCCGCTCATTATGGAGCCGCTCTCCGAGTTCGATCTCGCCGACCCGCTGAAGATCGCGGGGCAGGACTTCTACGTCGCGGGGGGCGAGTCGCCCGGCGACGGGCTCCCCGGCTCCTCCGGGCTGATGGAGCGGCTCACGGAGGTCACCGCCCACTACGACATGGACACCGTCTTCCTCTCGAACTCCGGGGCGGAGGCGGTCGAGAACGCGATCAAGATCGCGTACGACGACTCCGGCGGCGCGAAACACGCGATCACCTTCGACGGCGCGTTCCACGGGCGGACGCTCGGCTCGCTCTCGCTCAACCGCTCGAAGTCCGTCTACCGCCGCGATTTCCCGGAGATCAGCGGGGTCCACGACGTCCCCTTCTGCGACGACCGGAGCTGCACCGCCGAGACCTGCTCGTGCGGCTTCTTCGCCGACGGCGTCTCGCGGCTCCGCCGGAAGCTCGACCCCGACCGGGGCCACGTCGACCCCGACGACGTGGCGTACCTCATCATGGAGCCGATACAGGGCGAGGGCGGCTACCGGTTCCCCTCGGAGGCGTTCGCCGACGAGATCGCCGCCCTCGTCGACGAACACGACATCACCCTGATCGCCGACGAGATCCAGTCGGGCGTCGGCCGGACCGGCGAGCTGTGGGGCTCGGACCACTACGCGCTCGAACCCGACGTGATCTCCAGCGCGAAGGGGCTCCGCGTCGGCGCGACGGTCTCGCGGGCGGACGTGTTCCCCGAGGAGAAGAGCCGGCTCTCCTCGACGTGGGGCGCTGGCGACATCGTCGCCTCCGCGCAGGGCGCGCTCACGCTCGACGCGATCCGCGAACACGACCTGATGGACAACGCCACGGTCAGGGGGCGACAGTTCACGGAGACGATGCGCGACGCCGACCTCCCCGGCGTCGACGACGTGCGCGGGAAGGGGCTGATGCTCGCGGTGGAGTTCGACTCGAAGGAGCGCCGCGACGCGGCCATGAAAGCGGCGTTCTCTCGGGGGCTACTCACCCTCTCGTGCGGTCACGACGTGCTCCGCGTCCTCCCGCCGCTCGACGTCACCGAACGCGAGATCGAACTCGGCTGCGACCTCCTCACTTCGGCGATCGAGGACGCGGCGTAGGCGGCGGGTCGGCCGTGCGAGACGGTCTATCGATCCGCGTACCACTCCGCGAACTTCTCCAACGCGCGGCCGCGATGCGACACCGCGTTCTTCCGGTCGGTGTCCATCTCGGCGAACGTCTCGCCGTCGTGTTCGAAGATCGGGTCGTAGCCGAATCCGCCCTCGCCGCGCGGCGCGACGATCCGGCCGGGAACGTACCCCTCGAACAGCTTGACCGGGAGGTCCGCGGCGCCTTCGTCGCCGCTGTCGTCGCCCTCGCCCCCGCCATCTCCGTCCGGTCCCGCCGCCGCGGCCGCGTCCCGGTCGCCGCGGTCGACCGGGTCCGGGCTCGCGGCGAATCCGTCTCCGTCGCAGTAGCCGAGCACGCACCGGAACGCGGCCCGGCGGTCGTCGAGGTCGGCGGCGATGTCGTGGACCCGCTCGATCCCCAGCGTCTCCTCGACGTACGAGGAGTACGGCCCGGGAAAGCCGTCGAGCCCCTCGACGAACAGCCCCGCGTCGTCGACGAGCACCGGCGCGCCGGCGTGGCGGTACGCCTCCCGGGCGCCCTGCGCCGCGATCGGGCCGAGCTCCGTCGCCTGAATCTCTGGGTAGTCGAAGTCGAGTCGCTCCACCGAGCCGTCCCGGAGGTAGCGCTCCGCCTCGCGCACCTTCCCGGGGTTCGTCGTCACGTATCTGAGCACGGATCCGGGTGGGGACGGCCGGAACGAATAGCCGTCGGTCGCGGTCGCTGCAGCCGCCGACTCGCTCGGCAGAGCGCCGGCAGTACGTTTTTGTCGGTTCGTCGAACTTATGCGACATGGCCCTCCCGACGTTCGAGAAGAAGCGGCTGATCGGGCTCGTCGCGATCCTGTCGTTCGGGTTCACCTCCCTGTTCGCCGTCCTCCTCCCGGAGGTGCTGGGGGCGCTGATCCCCGCTACGTTCATCCTCGGGTTCTTCGTGCTCATCCCGCTGGTGGCACTGCTCGGCGAGGACTTCCCGCTCGTCGAATCCGAAACGGCGGACGGGGAATCCGCGTCGGCCACCGAGGACGACCCGCTGGCGACGCTCCGCGAGCGGTACGCGACCGGCGAGATCGGCGAGGAGGAGTTCGAGCGGAAACTCGACCGGCTCTTGGAGACCGAACAGTTGGAAGACCGCGTCGACGGCCGCTCCGACCGTGAGCGCGAACGCGAGCGCGACGCGGAGTTCGAGTAGTCGGTGAGGGCTACACGGGACGCACGGCCTCCGGAACCCCGCCCCGAACGGACACCCTCTTAAGAGACGACCGTCAGGAACGGACGGACATGCTGATCGCCGGAACCGTCATCGCCGACCCCGAGACCGTGATCCCCGACGGCGCCGTCGTCGTCGAGGGGGAGACGATCGCCGCGGTCGGCGACGCCGAGACCCTCCGCGACGAGTACCCCGACCACGAGCGGCGCGACCTCGATCTCGTCGCGCCCGGACTGGTCGGCGGCCACGTGCACTCGGTGCAGTCGCTCGGCCGCGGTATCGCCGACGACGCGGCCCTCCTCGACTGGCTGTTCGACGCCGTGCTCCCGATGGAGGCGGCGATGGACGCCGACGCGACCCGCGCCGCCGCCGAGCTCGGCTACCTCGAGTGCCTCGAGTCGGGGACGACCACCGTCGTCGACCACCTCTCGGTCAACCACGCCGGTGAGGCGTTCGAGGCGGCAGTCGAGACGGGGATCCGCGCGCGGCTCGGGAAGGTGCTGATGGACCGCGACTCCCCCGAGGGGCTGCTGGAGGACGCCGACGCCGCGCTCGCGGAGAGCGAGGATCTGATCCGCGAGTACCACGGCGCCGCCGACGGCCGGGTCCGCTACGCGGTGACGCCGCGGTTCGCCGTCACCTGCTCGGAGGCGTGTCTGCGGGGCTGTCGCGACCTCGCGGACCGCCACGACGGCGTGACGATCCACACCCACGCCAGCGAGAACGAGGACGAGATCGAGGCGGTGGAGGCCGACACCGGGAAGCGGAACGTCCTCTGGCTCGACGAGGTCGGCCTGACCGGCCCGGACGTGACGCTCGCGCACTGCGTCCACACCGACGAGCGCGAGCGCGAGGTCCTCGCCGAGACCGACACGGTCGTCACCCACTGCCCCTCCTCGAACATGAAGCTCGCGTCCGGGATCGCCCCCGTACAGGACTACCTCGATCGAGGGATCACGGTCGCGCTCGGCAACGACGGGCCGCCCTGCAACAACACGCTCGACCCGTTCACCGAGATGCGGCAGGCGAGCCTGCTCGGGAAGGTCGACGCCCGCGACCCGACCCGACTCCCCGCTTCGACCGTGCTTGAGATGGCGACGACGAACGGCGCGCGCGCCGCCGGCTTCGACCGCCTCGGCACCCTCCGGGAGGATCAGCGCGCGGACGTGATCGGGATCACCACCGACCGCACCCGTGCCACGCCCCTCCACGACCCGCTCTCGCACCTGGTGTACGCCGCCCACGGCGACGACGTGGTGTTCACCATGGTCGGCGGCCGGGTCCGGTACGACGACGGCGAACACGTCGGGATCGACGCCGACGCGGTCCGCGAGCGCGCCACGCGCCACGCGAAGCGGGTCGTCGAGGAGGCCGGCATCGAGACGGCCGAGCTGTGACTCCCGTCGGGGCGATCGGTGGCGGCACCGCGATCCCTCGCCGTCCCCCGAAAAATCGCCTTGATCCGAACAAACTCGGACTGAGCATCTCCCCGTTATACCCGCTTGGGGGCCGTTCGGTGAATCACCATGACGGAACGATCGCGGACGACAGACGACCGCTCTCAGGACACCACCGCCGACGGCTTCCGGCGACGGGAGTTCGTGGCGCTCGGCGCGGGCGCGACCGCGACGATGCTCGCGGGCTGTGCCGGCGACGGGGGGGTCACGCCGTCCGACGGCTCGGGTAGTTCCGACGGTTCGGACGGGTCGGACGGATCCGAGACGCTCACCGGCGACTTCCGACTTCTCATCAGCGACGCGCCGGCCGACATCGCCGACTTCGACCGGCTCGACGTCACCCTCGACGAGGCCCGCGTCTTCGAGGCTCGGGATGAGGACGAGGAGGAGGAGGACGGCGAGGACGAAACGAGCGACGAAGAGGAAGACGACGGGTCCGATCAGACCGGCAACGAGACCGAAGCGGACGACCCCGTGAACGGAACCGCGGACGAGGAGGACGACGCGGATGAGGATCCGGACGACGGGGAGGAAGACGAAACCGACGACGGGGAGGGAGACGACGAGTCCGACCGCGGCTTCACCGTCGTCGACCTCGACGACGCGACGGTCGACCTCACGCAGGTGATCGAGGACGACGCGATCGCCGTGTTCGACGGCGAGATCCCGGCCGGGAGCTACGAGAAGATCGAGCTCTCCGTCACCGAGGTCGAGGGGATCGTCGACGGCGAGGAGGTCGACGTGAAGCTGCCGAGCGAGAAGCTGCAGATCACGAACGGCTTCGAGGTCACCCCCGACGAACCGGTCAGCTTCGTCTTCGACATCAACGTCGTCAAACGGGGGAAGAACAACGGCTACATCCTCAAACCCGTTATCTCCGGGAGCGGGGTCGCCGGCCGTGACGTCGAGGTGAACGAGATCGACGAGGGCGAGGACGGAGAGGACGACGCAGCGGACGGCGACAGGAGCGACGACGGCGATGAGAGCGATGGTGACGACGCCGACGGCGAGGAGAGCGACGACGCCGACGACGGGTCGACGACCGGCGGAAACGAGACCGACGGCGGGTCGAGCGACACCGAGAACGGAACGGCCCCGAACGAGACCGATAGCTGATCGAGTCCCGCTCCGGAACCGGCGCCGGGAACGCGGGCAAACCGGGAACGGGGTCGGGAGACGAGCGCGGCGCCGCGCATCGACCATGCGGTCGCTTTTTGTCGAGGCGGACCCGACAACGCGTATGACCATCGACCCGGCGGAGATCGCCGATCTCATCGAGGACGGGATTCCGGACGCCGTCGCCCGAGTGACGACCCCGCGCGTCCACGACGACGAGGACGAGGACGCCCACTTCGCGGCGTGGGTCGTCTCGCCCGCCTTCGAAGGGGAGTCGCTCGTCGACCAGCACCAGCGCGTGTACGACGCCGTCGGCGACCACATGACCCGGTCGGTCCACGCCTTAGAGATCAAGACGTACACGCCCGAGGACTACGCGGAACACGGGGACGGGACCCTCGACGACGAGCTCCGCGAGGCTGGGCTGTTCCCGGTCGACGAGGCGTAACGGCCCGGCGCGAACCGCTCTCGCCAACCTCAGTACCCCCGCCCACCATGCGATCCGCCCTCCGACGCGCCCTCCGCGGGATCCTCTCGGGAATCTCCGCGTTGGCGTTCGTCGCGCTGGGGGGCGCCCTCTACGCCCGCGCCGCGCCGCCGAGGGTCGTCGCCGGCCTCGCCGTCGTCGCGGTCGGGACGCTGCTGGCCGCCGGCGGTCGATCGGCGGTGCTCCGACTGCTCGGACGCGGGCCGACCCCGGACGGCGACGGGACCGCCGACGCTTCCGCGGACGACTCCGACTGGTGGCTCGCCCGCGTCGAGCCCGCGCTCGACGACTCCTGGAACCGCTGGTCCGAGGTCGTCCTGACGGTCGGGCTCGCGGCAGTCGGGGTCGGATCGTTCGCGCTGCTCGCAACCCACTCCGGCGAAGACCCGCCGCTCGGACTGCTCGTGACCGGGACGCTCGGGATCAACGGCGCGCTGATGACGCTCGCGTTCGTGTTCGAGTGAGGATCGCGCGTGAGCAAAATCGGCTTCCCGCGGGGCGGGAACCGTGACCGCTTCCAGTAGCTTTTACCCGGCCTCGCGGGAACGCGCACGTATGAGTGAAGACTACCGCACGGAGGAGGACAGCCTCGGAGAGATGCAGGTGCCGACCGACGCTTACTGGGGCGCGCAGACCCAGCGCGCCGTCGAGAACTTCCCCATCTCGGGGATCCCGATGAGTCGCCGGTTCATCCGCGCGCTCGGCGTCGTCAAGAAGGCCGCCGCGCAGGCGAACCGCGACCTGGGCCTCATCGACGACGACACCGCCGACGCGATCGTCGCCGCCGCCGACGAGGTCATCGCCGGCGACCACGACGACCAGTTCCCGGTCGACGTGTTCCAGACCGGCTCCGGCACCTCCTCGAACATGAACGCCAACGAGGTCATCGCCAACCGCGCCGCCGAGATCGCCGGCGCGGAGATCGGCGACCGCGTCGTCCACCCGAACGACCACGTCAACTACGGCCAGTCGTCCAACGACGTGATCCCGACCGCGATGCACGTCGCCGCCCTCGAAGCGGTGGAGAAGGACCTCGTGCCCGCGCTCGAGACCCTCCACGCCGAACTCGAAGCCAAGGAGACCGAGTTCGACGGCGTCGTCAAGACCGGCCGGACGCACCTGCAGGACGCCACCCCGATCCGGCTCGGACAGGAGTTCAGCGGCTACCGGACGCAGGTCGCGAAGGGCATCGAACGCGCCGAGAGCGTCCAGTCGAACCTCCGCGAGCTCGCGCTGGGCGGCACCGCGGTCGGCACGGGGCTCAACACCCACCCCGACTTCCCGGAGCTCGCCGCCGAGTACATCTCCGACGAGACGAACACCACGTTCCGCGAGGCAGACAACCACTTCGAGGCGCAGGCCGCCCACGACGCGATGGCCGAGGCGCACGGCGCGCTCCGCACGATCGCTGGGAGCATGAACAAGATGGCCAACGACCTACGCCTGCTCGCCTCCGGCCCGCGCAACGGGCTCGGCGAGGTCGAGCAGCCCGAGAACCAGCCCGGCTCGTCGATCATGCCCGGCAAGATCAACCCGGTCGTCGCCGAGTCGGTGAACCAGGTCCACAAGCAGGTCGTCGGCAACGACGCCGCGATCTCCGCCGGCGCCGCACGCGGCGAGATCGACCTGAATCTTTATAAACCCGTCATCGCGCACAACTTCCTCGAGTCCGCCGAGCTGCTCTCGAACGCCGCGGCGACGTTCGGCGAGCGCTTCGTCGCGAAGCTGGAGGCCAACGAGGAGCACTGCGAGACGCGCGTCGAGCAGTCGATGGCGCTGGCGACCGCGCTGAACCCCGCGATCGGCTACGACAAGGCGTCGAAGGTCGCGAAGACGGCTCTCAAAGAGGACAAGAGCGTCCGCGAGGCCGCCGTCGAGGCCGGCTACCTCACCGAGGAGGAGGCCGACGACGTGCTCGACCCCGAGGCGATGACCCACCGCGTCATCCTCGGCGACGACGACTGACCGCCGGCGAGGGGGAGACGGCGAGAGGGGACCAGCGACCGAGGTCGGCAGAACACTTTTTGTGAGAGCGAGTGAGTGCCACACATGGCTGAGAGTGACTTGCAAGCCGATCAGGAACCGCTGAAGAGAGAGTACGAGGAGAACCCCGAGGCGGCCCAGATCACGCTGTCGGCGACCGGGGAAGAGCAGGGCGACGCTCGGTCGTGTAGCGTGGACATCGGTCGGGCGATCTACGAGGCGGAGTTACACGAGGGCGCCGGCGGCCCCGGCGGGGGCGCCTGCTCGGGCGACCTCCTGTTGGGCGCGCTGGCCGCCTGCTCCCAGTTGACCGCGCAGGCCGTCGCCGAGAGCTTCGGCGTCGACGCCGACATCAGCGTCGACGCCAGCGGCGACCTCGATCTCCGCGGGACGATGGGCGTCGACGACGAGGCTCCGGTCGGGTTCGAGGACCTCCGACTCGACGTCACCGTCGACGGCGACGTCGACGAGGACACCCGATCGGCGCTTCGGAAGTACACCGAGAAGTACTGCGTCGTCTACCAGACGCTGGCGGATCCCCCGGAGGTCGAGACGAACTGGACGTTCGAGTGAGTGGACGTGCCCCGCGATCGGCGGCGTCCGGCGCGCGACGCCAGTCAGCCGCGCGAGCCGAATCGGCACAATTTAAGCCGGAGTCTCCCGGCCTTTGAAACGGATGAAACTACACGAACATCAAGCGAAGACTATCTTCGCCGACGCCGGGATCCCCGTACCGGACTCCCGGCTCGCGACGACCGTCGACGAGGCGCTCGACGCGGTCGACGAGATCGGCTACCCGGCCGCGATCAAAGCGCAGGTCCACGTGGGGGGGCGCGGCAAGGCCGGCGGGATCAAGATCGCGACCGACCGCGAGGAGGCCGAGCAGTACGCCGAGGAGATCCTCGGAATGGATCTCAAGGGATATACCGTCGACTCGGTCCTCGTCGAGGCCGGCGTCGACTTCGTCGACGAGCTGTACGTCGGCGTCACGATGGACCGCGGCGAGGGCAAACCGGTCCTGATGGTCTCGACCGAGGGCGGCGTGGACATCGAGGAGGTCGCCGAGGAGAACCCAGACGCGATCGCGCGCGAGCACGTCGACCCCGCGTTCGGGCTCCACCCGTATCAGGCCCGTAAGGTCGTCTACGAGGCCGGGGTCGACGCCGACGTGGCGCTCGACGTGGCCTCGATCCTCTCGACGCTGTACGACCTGTACGAGGACAGCGACGCCTCGGAGATCGAGGTCAACCCCGTCATGATCACGGGCGACCGCGACGTGATCGCCGCGGACGCCGTGATGAACATCGACGAGGACGCGCTGTTCCGCCAGCCCGACCTCGCGGACCTCGCGGAGGAGTCCTACGAGGACGACCTCGAACGGAAGGCCGGCGAGTACGGCTTCGACTACGTCCGCCTGTCGGGCAACGTCGGTATCATCGGCAACGGCGCCGGGCTCGTGATGACGACGCTCGATCTGGTCGACTACTACGGCGGCGCGCCCGCCAACTTCCTCGACATCGGCGGCGGCGCGAAGGCCGAGCGCGTCACGCAGGCGCTCGACATGGTCTTCTCCGACGAGAACGTCGACGCGGTCGTGTTCAACATCTTCGGCGGGATCACCCGCGGCGACGAGGTCGCCAAGGGGATCAACGAGGCCTTAGAGCAGTTCGACGAGATCCCCAAGAAGGTGGTCGTCCGGCTCGCCGGCACGAACGCCGAGGAGGGGATGGAGATCCTGAACACGGACCTCGTTGAAGTCGAGAAGACGCTGGAGGACGCGGTCCAGCGCGCGGTGAAGAACGCCGAGGAGGTGACCCAATGAGCATTTTCGTCGACGACGACACCAGAGTGGTTGTGCAGGGTATCACCGGCGGGGAAGGGAAGTTCCACGCCGGCCAGATGATCGAGTACGGCACCAACGTCGTCGCCGGCGCGGTGCCCGGCAAGGGCGGTCAGGAGGTCGACGGCGTCCCGGTCTACGACACCGTCGACGAGGCCGTCGAGGAGGAGAACGCGGACGCCTCCGTCATCTTCGTGCCGCCGGCGTTCGCCGCCGACGCGGTCTTCGAGTCGCTCGACACGGACCTCGATCTGGCGGTCGCGATCACCGAGGGGATCCCGACCCAGGACATGGCGAAGGTGAACAAGCGCCTGAGCGAGACCGACACCCGCCTCATCGGCCCGAACTGCCCGGGCATCATCACCCCCGGCGAGGCGAAGCTCGGCATCCTCCCCGGAAACATCTTCTCCGACGGGAACGTCGGGCTCGTCTCCCGCTCCGGGACCCTGACGTACCAGGTCGTCGACAACCTCACCGAGCGCGGGCTCGGCCAGTCGACCGCCATCGGCATCGGCGGCGACCCGATCATCGGCACCTCCTTCATCGACGCCCTCGAGGCGTTCGAGGCCGACCCCGACACCGACGCGGTCGTGATGTGCGGCGAGATCGGCGGCGAGGACGAGGAGCAGGCCGCCCGGTTCATCGGCGAGCACATGGACACGCCGGTCGCCGGCTTCATCGCCGGCCGCACCGCGCCGCCGGGCAAGCGCATGGGCCACGCCGGCGCCATCGTCTCCGGCTCCGGCACGGGCACCGCGCAGTCGAAGATCGACGCGCTCAACGACGCGGGCGTCCCCGTCGGCGACACCCCCGAGGAGGTCGCCGACCACGTCGAGGAGTTCCTGTAGGTCGGTTGCGAGGGGCGCAGTAACGGGCAACCGCTCCGTCGCGCCCGTTTTCGCTCCATTTTCGCACCGTTCTCAGATTCGGTTATCGGAGCGAAAGCTAAAATTACCCGTAGGGTGAGGTGTGCCCATGGATACCGATCCCACGGACGGCCGGAGCCGATCGGAGGCCGACGCCTTCCGGGGATCTGAGCCGGCCGGCGGCGGGCCGCGGCGGGTGCTCCTCGTCGACGACGAGCCGGGCGCCGCCGACCTCGCGGCCACGCACGTCGAACGGCTGGTCGACGGGGTGGAGACGGTGACGCGAACCTCGCCGGCTGACGCGACCGCGGTCGTCCGCGAACAGCGGGTTGACTGCGTCGTCAGCGACTACAACATGCCCGGCACCGACGGGCTCGAACTCCTCGAAGCGGTCCGGTCGATCGACCCGGGGCTCCCGTTCGTGCTGTTCACCGGGCGGGGGAGCGAGGAGATCGCGAGCGAGGCGATCTCGGCGGGCGTCACCGACTACCTCCAGAAGGGGATCGGCCGCGACCGGTACGAGATGCTCGCGAACAGCGTCGAGAACGCCCTCGATCGCCGGCGAGCCGAGCGCGACCTCCGGGAGGTGAACGCGAAGGTCACCGCGATCCACGAGTTCGCGACCGAGGTGTCCGGGGCCGAGAGCGCGGGCGAGGTGTTCGAGCGCGTCGTCGACGCCGCCGAGGAGATTCTGTCGTTCGACCGCTGCGTCACCGCGCGCCGCCGGGGCGACCGGCTCGTTCCCGAGGCGCGGTCGGAGAACGTCAGCGAGGACGAGGTGCGGACGTTCGACCTCGGCGAGGGCGTCGTCGGGACCACCGTCGCCGACGAGCGGACCATCGTCGTCGACAATCTCAGCGTCGACCCGGCGGACCCGAACGAGCTAGAGGACCCGAAGAGTCCGGGGCGGTCGAAACCGGAGACGGCCGACCGCAGCGCGGGCTCCGACGCCGAAATCGGGGGCGACGGGGGCGGCTCGGCCGACGCGGAGGAGCTGGCCGATCCGGTGGCCGACGACATCCGCTCGGCGATCAGCGTCCCGATCGGCCCGTACGGATCGTTTCAGGCGGTCTCCGACGGGTACGCGGCGTTCGACGACGGCGACGTGGAGTTCGCCGAACTGCTGGCCGCCCACGCCGCCGACGCGCTCGAACAGCTCGAGACGGAGAACGCGCTCAGGGCCGAGCGCGACAGGCTCTCCGCGCTGTTCGAGGACCTCCCGCTACCCGTCGTCAGAACCGCGTCCGCGGAGGGGGGAGAGCGGCGGCTCGACGCCACGAACGAGGCGTTCGAGGAGACGTTCGGGTTCTCCGAGGCGGAGCACGGCTACCGAGAGATCCACGACGAGATCACCGTCGAGGGCAGCGACCTCGTCGACGCGGACACGGTCCTCGAAGACGGCGAACCGGTCCGACAGGAGGTTCGCCGGCAGACCACGGACGGGATCCGCGATTTCATCCTCAACGTGATCCCGGTCGAGCGGCCGGACGAGACGATCGTCTACAACGTCTACGCCGACATCGGCGAACAGAAGCGGGTCGAGCGCACCCTCCGACGGCTCCACGAGACGACTCGCGAGATGTTCCGCGGCGGGGACCGCAAGGAGATCGCGGCGCTGGCGGCGCGGGCCGCGGTCGACATCCTGGAGTTCCCGAGCAGCGGCGTCCGGCTGTACGACCCCGACGCGGAGGCGCTGCTGCCGACGGCGATCAGCGAGGAAGCGACGGACGCGCTCGGAGAGCGGCCCGCGTTCGGCCCTGGCGACGGTCGCCTCTGGGAGGCGTTCGAGACCGGCGAGCCGATCGTCGTCGACGACCTCGGCGCGGTCGCCACCGCCATCGGCTACGGCGACCTCCGGAGCCTGCTCGTCGTCCCGCTCGGCGACCACGGCGTGATGCCGCTCGGCTCTCAGGAGCCGGACTTTTTCGACGACACCGCGATTCAGTTGGCGCGGGTGCTCGGCGCGAACGTCACCGTCGCGCTCGATCACGCCCAGCGCACGGCCCAGCTCCGCGACCGCGACGCGGAGTTACAGCGGGAGATCGACCGCTTGGAGAAGTTCGCCGGCCTCGTCTCTCACGACCTCCGGAATCCGCTCAACGTCGCGGCCGGCCGGCTCGAACTCGCACGGGCGAGCGTCGACGACGGCGACGCCCTCGACGAGCTCGATCGGATCGCGGACGCCCACGACCGAATGGAGGAGCTCATCGACGACCTGCTCGCGTTAGCGCGTCAGGGACGGACGGTCGACGAGCTGGAGTCCGTCTCTCTCGCCGACGCGGCCGCGCGGGCGTGGCGGACCGTCGACACCGAGGACGTGACGCTGGATCTCCCCGAGAGGTCGCTCGCGGTCGACGCCGACCCGGAACGGCTGCGCACCCTGCTTGAAAACCTGTTCATCAATAGCGTGGAACACGCGACCGACTCGGCCCCCGACGCCGACGACACCACGGTCACCGTCGGCGCGCTCCCGGACGGCTTCCGCGTCGCGGACGACGGCGTCGGCTTCGATATCGACCCCGACGAGGCGATCGAGTACGGGACGTCGAGCGACCCGCGCGGGACGGGTTTCGGGCTCGCGATCGTCCGCGAGATCGCGGCTGCCCACGGCTGGGCGTTCGACGCGGTCGACGCGGACGGTGCGCGGTTCGAGTTCCGAACCGACGGCTGAGAGGGCGCGGGCGCTGTGGCGCCGAAAGGATATATAAAACGGTCGTGGACGTGCGGGGTCGGCGCACACCCGGGCCACGGTTATGCCCGACTCGACCGTTCGTATTGGGTATGGACGAAAGCACCCGCGAGCTTCTCGAGCCGCTCCCGCCGAGCGCCAAACTGGTCTACTACGTCCTCGACGAGGAGGGCCGGTTCGACCAGACCGGGCTCGCCGAGGAGACGCGCCTCTCGACCCGAACCGTCAGGTTCGCGGTCGAGAAGCTCACCGAGGTCGGACTCGTCGAGGAGGGGCTCTGCCCCAAGGACGCTCGTCGATCCGTCTACGCGCCCGTCCCCGAGTCGGAGCGGTCGACCGGGTCCGAGCCCGAGGCCGCCTCCGATCCCGACGCGGAGGCGCCGACGGCGACCGCGGTCGCCGAGGACTGAAGCGCGCGGGCGATAGCAAACCGGAGCGCGATGAAGCCGCCGTCGAGGGGCGGTTCGATCCGATCGACTCTCGCTCGGGCGCCGAGTAACGCCCCGCGCCCCCGTGCGAGTCCGTCACCCCCCGGGGAGCGACGACGTGCCGGGAGGTTTCGAGCGGCGGACATATTTATCCTCTCGAACACCATGGGAAGATATGTCATTGGAGGAGACACTCCGAGACGACCCCGAGCGGGTCGCGTCGATAATCGACCACACGAACGTCGACCCCACCGCGACCGAAGCGGCGATCCGGACCCTCTGCGAAGAGGTCCGCGAATACGGCTTCTGCTCGGCCGTCGTCGTTCCGTACCACGCGGCGCTCGCGAGCGAACTACTCGACGGGGAAGCGAACGTCGTCGCGGTGATCGGGTTTCCCTACGGAATACAGAACTCGGCGGCTAAACGGAGCGAAGTCGAAGCGCTCCGCGAGCACGTCGACGAGTTCGACATGGTGATGAACAGAACCGCGTTCGCGAACGGCGATCGCGACGCCGTCGTCGACGACGTCAAAGCGGTCAGAGACGCGGTCGGAGAGAAGACGCTGAAATGCATCATCGAGTCGCCCGCCCTGACGCCCCCGGAGATACGGCGGGCCGCCGAACTCGTCGAAGAGGGCGGTGCCGACTTCGTCAAGACCGCCGTCGGATACGACGGGCCGACGGACACCGAGGAGATTACGGCGATCCGAGACGCGATCGGTTCGGACACCCAAATCAAGGCGTCGGGCGGGATCTCCACATTCGGCGAGGCGCTCGAGATGGTGACTGCGGGGGCGACCCGGATCGGCGCCTCTTCGGGAGTGGAGATCTACGAAACGACATCGTAACACCGCGGTCGCCGGTTCGGCGGCCTCACCGGGGCCGGCCGCGGTCGGACACCAAACGGCGAACGCGGGCCGTGGTTCGTTTCCAGCCGATGAGAACGTTCAGTGCTATTGACATCCCCTCGGTGAGTACCCTCACTCATGAACTTCGACGAATTCACCGGCGAAGTACAGCATCGACTCGAAATGCCCGGGACGGGAGAGACGGTGCGGGCGATCCGAGCGACGCTCATGACGCTCGGGCAACGGATTCCCGAGGGAAACGCGGAGGACCTCGCCGCCTCGCTCCCCCTCGAGATCAAGTGGTACCTGACGGGCGCAGTCCACAACCACGGCCAGCGTTTCGACTGGCAGGAGTTCGTCGAGCGGGTGAGCGAGATCGAGCACGCGGACCCGGCCGACGCGGCATATCACGCCCGGGTCATCATGGACGTCGTTGAGTCACAAGTCCCCGAATCGGACTTCTCTCAGCTCCGGGATATGCTTCCCGAAAGCCAAGACGCCGAAAACTGGGGGAGCCTCTTCGAGGTCGTCGACGAGGAGAACTGAGCCGAGCCGGCGCCCTTTTCGTCGACCCGCGGAGCACCGGGACGCGTTCGCGCCCCGCTCTCGCTGATCGGGAGCGTTCGCGCGGTGGGATGACGGAGCGGACGAACGTGCCTGCCTGGAAAGCAGGTGGCCGGGAGGCCTCGTGGGTTCGAATCCCACTCCCACCGTACGCACGCGGCCGCTCGGATCCGATCCGTCGCGTTTTTGCCCGCGCGACCGGTAGTGAACCCACTCGATGGCGACGTATCACATCGAAACGTACGGCTGTAGTTCCAACCGGGGCGAGAGCCGGGAGATCGAGCGGGCGCTGCGCGACGGCGGCCACCGCCCGGCCGACGGTCCCGAAGACGCGGATGTCGCCATCCTCAACACCTGTACGGTCGTCGAGAAGACGGAGCGGAACATGCTCCGGCGCGCCGAGGAGCTGGAAGACGTGACCGCCGAGCTCGTCGTCACCGGCTGCATGGCGCTCGCACAGGGCGAGATGTTCGAGGAGGCCGATATCGACGCCGAGATCCTCCACTGGGACGAGGTCCCCTCGTACGTGCTCAACGGCGAGTGCCCGACGGTCACCCCCGACGCCGAGCCCGTCTTGGACGGCGTCGTCGGCATCCTCCCCATCGCGCGCGGCTGTATGAGCAACTGCTCGTACTGTATCACGAAGTTCGCGACCGGGCGGGTCGACTCCCCCTCGGTCGAGGAGAACGTCGAGAAGGCCCGCGCGCTGGTCCACGCCGGCGCCAAGGAGATCCGGGTGACCGGACAGGACACGGGCGTCTACGGCTGGGATAACGGCGACCGGAAGCTCCCGGAGCTGCTCGACCGGATCTGCGACATCGACGGCGACTTTCGGGTGCGGCTCGGGATGGCCAACCCAGGCGGGATCCACGGGATCCACGAGGAGCTGGCGGACGTGTTCGCGGACAACGAGGAGCTGTACGACTTCATCCACGCGCCCGTCCAGTCCGGCTCCGACGAGGTCCTCGAGGAGATGCGCCGCCAGCACCGCGTCGAGAAGTTCCGGGCGGTCGTCGAGACCTTCGACGACCGGCTCGACCACTGGACGCTCTCGACCGACTTCATCGTCGGCTTCCCGACCGAGACCGAGGCCGACCACGAGCGATCGATGGACCTGCTCGCCGAGGTCCGCCCGGAGAAGATCAACGTCACGCGCTTCTCGAAGCGCCCCGGCACCGACGCCGCAGAGATGAAGGGGCTCGGCGGGACCGTCAAGAAGGAGCGCTCGAAGGCGATGTCCGAGCTGAAGATGGAGGTCGTCGGCGAGGCGTACGAGTCGATGGTCGGCGAGACCTTCGAGGTGCTCGTCGTCGAGGAGGGGACCGGCGACTCCGTGAAGTGCCGCGACGGCGCCTACCGACAGATCATCGTCCAGAAGGCGACCGAGTGCGGCGTCGACGTGGGCGACTTCTTAGAGGTCGAAGTGACCGGCCACAACACCGTCTACGCGTTCGGCGACCCGGTCGACGGGGGCGGTGACGGTGAGGGCGACCCCGTCGAGGGCGACGACCCCGCGGAGTCGGTCACCTCGTCGGCGTAGGGGTCGCGGTCGGCCGTCGTCGGCTGGCACCTACTCGTACTGTTCCTCCAGGTACTCGACGATGTCGTCGCTCTCGTACATCGTCACGCCGCGGTCGGTGTCGACGAGATACGGGATCTGATCGTCCCCGGCGGTGGTAAGCTCCTCGTGGGTGACCTCGTTGGTCACGTCGCCGCCCTCGTCGCCCGGCAGACGAGGGTTGTGTGCGACGTAGGAGACGCCGAGCTCCGAGAGCGTCTCCCGGACCTTCGCGGAGTGCGGACAGCCTTCCGACTGGTAGAGTTCGAGCATGGCAACGGTCGATCGTAGACGACGACCCGTCTAAAGCGCTCCCGTCGCTCCCGGTCGCTGACGATCCGGCGTCCCGCTCCCTAGGGCTCCTCGTAGATCAGCTCGACCTCGTCGGCGAAGCGGTCCAAGATGTTGCGCCGCTTCTTCTTCATCGTCGGCGTGAGGAGGTCGTTCTCCTCGGTGAACTCCTCCTCGACGAGCCGGAACTGCTTGATCCGCTCGTACGACTCGAACTCCTCGTTGACGCGATCGACTTCCGCCTGAAACCGCTCGCGGACCCGGTCGTCCCGGCAGATCCCCCCGTGATCGTCGGGGAGGTCGATGCCGCGCGTGTCGGCCCACGCCGCCACCTTCTCGAAGTTCGGGACGATCAGCGCGGAGACGAACTTCCGGCCGTCGCCGAGCACGACGCACTGCTCGACGAACTCGTTGGCGGCGAACCGGTCTTCGATCGGGCCCGGCGCGACGTTCTTCCCGGTCGAGAGCACGAGCAGCTGCTTCGCGCGCTCGCGGAAGGCGATGTACCCGTCCGGCCGGAGTTGGACGATGTCGCCGGTTCGGAACCAGGGCTCGTCCGGGTCGCCGTCGCGCGCTTCGGGGGGCGTGCCGGCGACGACGGCCTCGTCCGGGAGCCGGTCCGGCTCGGTAAAGGCCTCCGCGGTCGCGTCCGGACGGTTCCAGTAGCCGGCGGTCACCTGCGGGCCGCGCACGAGCAGTTCGCCGGCGTCGCCCGCGAGGTCCGCGACCTCCTCGCCGACGACCTCGCCGTCGATCGCGACCTCGGTGTCGACGACCGGGGGACCGATGGTACCGACCTTCGGCTCCTCCGGGGGGTTGACGCTGATAACCGGGGAGGTCTCCGTGAGCCCGTACCCCTCCAGGATGGGGAGGTCCATCGCGTGGTACAGCGCGCACAGCTCCGCCGACAGCGACCCGCCGCCCGAGATGAAGAAGTCGACGTTGCCGCCGATCGCCTCCCGGACCGACGAGAACACCAGCTTGTCGGCGACCGCGCGCTTGGCGTCGAGTACGGCGCCCGGGTCGTCGGCCTCGTGGTGGGCCTGCCCCACGCCGACCGCCCACTCGAAGATGCGCTCTTTCACCGGCGACTCGCTCGCCTGCTCGCGGATCGCGTCGTACAGCTTCTCGTAGACGCGCGGGACGCTCGTGATCGTCGTCGGCCGTACGAGATCGAAGTCCTCGCGCAGGGTGTCGGGACTCTCGGCGTAGCCGACCGTCGCGCCCGCCGCGAACATCATGTAGTGGCCGGCGAGCCGCTCGAAGACGTGTGCGAGGGGGAGGAAAGAGAGCGTCGTCGACTCGGCGCTGATCCCGGGCACGTCGCCGTCGCGGTCCGGGCGGTCCGCGAACCGCCGGTAACACTGATTGACGTTCGCTCGGAAGTTCGCGTGCGTGAGCCGGACGCCCTTCGGTTGGCCCGTCGTCCCGGAGGTGTAGATGAGGCTCGCGAGGTCCCCCACGTCGACCGCGTCGATCCACGACTGGTACGTGCCCTCGTCGAACGCCTCGTCGCCGAGCGCGTGGACCTCGCCGAGGGCGTACACGTCGTCGGTGGAGAGCCCGGCGTCGTCGCCGTCACCTCCCGAGTCCGCGCCGAGTTCCGCGTCGAGGTCGGCCGTGTCCACGTCGTCGAACGTCACGACCGCGTCGAGCCCGTGTTCGAGGTCGGCGGCGACCCCAAGCACCTCGTCGAGCAGCTCGCGGTTCTCCGCGACCACGACGGTCGCGCCCGGGTCCTCGATCAGGTACCGGACCTGGTTCGGCGAAGAGGAGGCGTACACGGTCGTGACCGTCGCGCCCGCGGCCAGCGCCGCGAAGTCGGTCTGGGCCCACTCCACCCGGGTCTGCGCGTAGAGAGCCACGCGGGTGTCGCCGTCGACGCCGAGTTCGCGGAACCCGGCCGCGAGCCGCCGGACGATCGCCCGCATCTCGGCGTAGGTCACGTCGGCGTACTCGCCCTCGGAGGCGGGAGGAAGCACTCCGCTCGAAACCAACGAGCGGTCGTATATCCCGCCCTTGTACCGCTGGGCGAGCCGGTCCGCGTTGCGCTCGGCGGACCGCTCGAACATGCGCGGGAGCGTCTCTCGGGCGACGACGTCGTCCGCGAACTCCCGCTCCGCGTCTCGCCAGTTCATACCACGAACTGCCGCCCGAACAGTATAAACGATCGGGTAGTTTTGAGTTCAATCGGGGACGCCGCCAAGCGAGGGTTTAATTCCGGGAGCGCGCCAGTGGCAGTCGTGGACCCCGATCGGATCCCCGCCGAGTTCCCCGCCCCGAGCTTCCGGGGGGCACAAGAGCGGGCGCTCGCGGACATCCGCGACGCGTTCGCCGCCGGCAAGGACGTGGTGTTGGTGCGCGCGCCGACCGGCAGCGGCAAGTCCCTCCTCGCGCGGGCGATCATGGGCGCGTCCGCCACCGTCGAGGAGACGGCCCCGAGCGAGGCGACCGGCGCCTACTACACGACCCCGCAGGTGTCGCAGATCGACGACGTGGAGGCCGACGGCCTGCTCGACGACCTGGCGGTCATCCGGGGCAAATCGAACTACGACTGTATCCTCCCCGGCGAGCACGACACGCCGGTCAACCGCGCGCCATGCGTCCGCCAGCAGGGGTTCGACTGCTCCGTGAAACACCGGTGTCCGTACTTCTCCGACCGCGCCATCGCCTCCGGGAACCGCTACGCCGCATTGACGTTAGCGTACTTCATGCGGACCGCCGGCTCCGAGGTCTTCCGGAAGCGCGACGTCGTCGTGATCGACGAGGCCCACGGGCTCGCGGAGTGGGCGGAGATGTACGCGACCATCGAGCTCTCGCCCGACCGCGTCCCGGTGTGGGACGAGGTCGGCGTCCCCGACGTGGCTGGCGACGCCGGCCCCGAGGAGGACGCGCTCGACCGCACCGCGCGGTTCGCCGCGTCGCTCCGCGACACCGCCAAACGGGCGAAAGACGAGCTGACCGGCCGACCCGAGCTCGACCGCGAGGAGGTCGCGCGCCGGGACCGCCTGCAGGAGCTCATCTCCGAGCTCGGCTGGTTCTTAGAGGACTACCGCGACCCGGAGTCGCCGACGACGTGGGTCGTCGATCAGCCCGACGGCGAGGGGTCGTCGCTCGCGATCAAACCCCTGGATCCGGCCCGCTACCTCCGACACACCGTGTGGGACCGCGGGAACAAGTTCGCGCTGCTGTCCGCCACCATCCTCTCGAAGGAGGCGTTCTGTCGGGGGGTCGGTCTCGACCCCGCGAACGTCGCCCTCGTCGACGTCGAGCACACGTTCCCGCTCTCGAACCGGTCCCTCTACGACGTGACGCAGGGATCGATGACCTACGAACACCGCGACGAGACGGTGCCGAAGATCGCCCGCCTGATCGTTCGGCTGATGGCCGAACACCCCGACGAGAAGGGGCTGATCCACGCGCACTCGTACGACATCGCCGGGAGACTCACCGAGAAGCTCGGGGAGTTCGGCGTCGCCGCGCGGGTCCGGCGACACGACCGCGCGAACCGGGACGCGGAGCTGGCGGCGTGGAAGGCGAGCGACGACCCGGAGGTGTTCGTCTCGGTGAAGATGGAGGAGGCGCTCGACCTGAAGGGCGATCTCTGTCGGTGGCAGGTGGTGTGTAAGGCGCCGTACCGCAACACCAACGACTCCCGGGTCGCTCGCCGGCTCGCCGACGACCAGTGGGCGTGGTACCACCGGACCGCGCTCCGGACCGTGATTCAGGCGTGCGGGCGGGTCGTCCGCGCGCCCGACGACTACGGCGCGACGTACCTCGCCGACGACTCGCTTCTGGACCTCTTCGACCGCGCGAAGGCCGACACGCCGCCCTGGTTTCGCGATCAGATCGACGCGATGACGACGCCGACGTTACCCGACTTCGATCCCACGGCGGCGCTCGCCGGGATCGACGCCGAGCCGACCGGTCCGTCGCGGGCGGCCCGTCGCGGAGGGACGACTCTCGGTGGGGGCTCGGGCGGGACTGAGAGATCCGGCGCTCGCGGAGGCGGCGGCTCGCGAGCGGGCGGGTCAAGCGAGTCCAGCGGGACCGATGCGTCTGGCGAGTCGAACGGCGGAGACGAGACGACGCGAACGCGCTCGGAGGCGGACGCGGACCGCCGGGATGACCACCCGCTCTCCGACGTCTGGGGCGACGGCTAGGAGTTACCGACCGAGGGGGAGTGCCGACGCGACCCCGCCCGTCTGACGGTCCCACTCAGGATTTATAGGAACGAGACGCCCCACGCCACCATGGAACTGACCATGAGGAACGCGAAGAACAGCGCGAACAGCTGTTGTCTGTCCATACGTCGGCTACGGCCGTAGAACGTGATAACTCCTGCGGGCGCGAGTCGACGGTCGGTCGACGCCGATCGGCCGCCGCTCACCGATCGAGCTCCCATCCGGAACACATTATACGCCCCCGGGCTGATCAACTGTCAATATATATCGTATAAGGTGTATCAAGAACCTCAATCAATTAGTAACCTTCATAAACCATCACGCTGCTAGGATAAGTATGGCAACGAAGGGGCTGTCGACCGCGCTGACGCTGTACGGTGCGCGAACGCTGACACTCTCTCAGGCCGCCGCGCAGGCCGGCCTCAGCGAGGCGGAGTTCGTCGAGCAGTTGGAGCGACGGGGCATCGAGGTGACCGACTCGGAGCGCGCCGCCGCGCTCGGAGAGGAGCGGACCGCCCGCGCCGACTGATCGGAAGCGACCGAACGACGGCGACACGCGAGGCCGCGAATTTCGGTCTATCGGGCCGTTGAGATCCCCTTCTACAGATGTCTTCTCGTCCGGAACGGCAGATCGCTGAAACGGTGCTTCTCGATCGATGGCGGGAATGCGTTGATCAAGACGATCGTTCGGTTGTGTATAGGTGATCGGCAGTGATCCGATCCGGCGGTGACAACTCCAAAGCCCCGGTCGCGAGGGCTCACGGCACCGCAGTCAGTTTATAAATAGTCGGCGCTGTCGCTCACACCTATTTAAATCGGTGAGCGACGCCGACGAACTACTCCTCGGGAACGAGGTGGACCTCGCCGCCGTGCTCGAAGGCGAGGACCGAGTCGGCGTCGCCGTCGACGAAGTCGGGGTTCGGTACCGTCTTCGCCTCGTAGGTGACCGGGTCGAGCACCTGGATCGCGTTCTCGTCTTCCACCGTCACCACCGTCGTCTCCGCGGCGTCGTCCCGGGTCCCGAGCCGGGCCGCGTCCGGGGCCGCCGCCTCCTCGAACTCGGAGGTGTACTCCGCGCCCGTGGCGAGGCGGACGCCGCGGAGCCGGCCGGCGACGCTCGTGACGAGCACGGGGCCGTCGCCGTCCTCGGGGTCGATTACCTCTCCCTCCGCGTAGCGCGGGAGGCGGACCGCGAACGTCACCCGGTACACCTCGTTGCCGTCGCCGTCCTCGGTGACGAGCGTCGGGTACGACTCGAAGCTCCCGCCGAGCGACTCCGTGATCCGCGTCGCGACGTTCTGCGCGAGCCGGTTCGAGGAGAGCTTGATGTCCGGGCCGTCGTCGGTCTCTTTGACCTCCGTGATGAACGCCTCGCGGTCGCCGTCTGCCTCCTGGTCGGCGACGTACGTCTCGGCGATGTCGAGCGCCTCGGCGCGCTCCGCGGGCGTCAACTCGCGCTCGTCCGCGCGCACCTGCACGATCCCGGCGTAGTATCCGCCGGCGATCCGGCCGCAGCGGTCGCAGGTCCCCCGCGAGATTTTGACCGGGACCGTGACCTCCGCGGAGCGGAGGGTCCCGCGGACGACCCCGGAGAAGCGGCAGTGCATCCGGACGTTGTTCTCGTCGACCTGCTCGGGCTCGACGCCCCACTCGACCTCCTCGGCGTCGACGTGGACGCCGAGCGCCTCCGCGACCTCGTCGACGGCGACGTCGGTGTAGTCGCGCGCGCCCACGTCCCGCCACGACTCGCCGCGGCGGACCGCGCCGCAGCCGGAACAGACCAACACCTCGATTCGGTCGGGCGCGTCGACCAGCTCGAAGTCCTCGAAGTAGCAGTCGTCACACAGCAGCGCGTCCCGCCCCCCGGGGTCGCCGGGAAGCGGCTCGCGCCGCTCCGGGACGGCGTCGCCACACCGGGGACAGAACTCCCGCGACTCGCTCATTACCGGTGGCTACGCCGAGGAGGCGTTTAAGCGGCGCGGACCGGCCTCGATCGGGGCCACCGGAGTCACTTCGGGACCCGATCCCTCCGAAATCGTTTTTCGCGCGGACCGAGAACGGGTGCGTATGAGCGAGAATCCCGACGACGAACGGATCGAAGAGCTGCGAGAGAAGAAGATGGAAGAGCTCCGCGAGCGCAAACAGGGCGGCGGCACCGACGCCGAGGCCCAACAGCAGGCGCAGGAACGCGCCGAGGCCCAGCAGGAGGCCGTGCTCAAGCAGTACCTCACGGACGGCGCGCGCCAGCGGCTCAACGCGGTCGCGATGTCGAAACCGGAGTTCGGCGAGAAGGTGAAACAGCAGGTCGCGGCGCTCGCGCAGAGCGGGCGGATCCAGGGGCAGATCGACGAAGACCAGATGCGCGACCTCCTGAAGGAACTCCAGCCCGACCAGCAGAGCTTCGACATCCAGCGGCGATAGATGGAGCTCGCGCTGCTGTACAGCGGGGGGAAGGACTCCTCGCTCGCGGCCCACCTGCTCGACCGGTTCTACGACGTGCGCTGCGTCACCGGCAGCTTCGGCCTCACCGACGACTGGAAACACGCCGAGCGCGCGGCCGCGGAGCTGGGCTTCCCCTTCGAGCGCGTCGAACTCGACCGCGAGGTCGCCGAGGAGGCGGCCCGGACGATGATAGACGACGGGTACCCGCGAAACGGGATCCAGCGCGTCCACGAACACGCGTTAGAGACGATCGCGAGCCGCGAGGTCGACGCGATCGCCGACGGCACGCGCCGCGACGACCGCGTCCCCACGGTGTCGCGCGCGCAGGCGCAGAGCCTGGAGGACCGCCACGGCATCGACTACATCTCCCCGCTCTCCGGGTTCGGCCGCCACGCCGTCGACCGGCTCGTCGAAGAGACGTTCGACGTCCAGCAGGGACCGAGCGAGGAGGTCCCCAAGGCCGACTACGAGGACGAACTCCGAACGCTCATCGGCGACGAACACGGCGAGGAGACCGTCGGCGAGGTGTTCCCGGACCACGACCAGACGTACGTGCACGGTCGGAACGACTGAGCGATCCGCACGCCGCCCACGGGACCGCCGAGTTCTCGTCGGCCCGGGATCGCCGGAACCGCTTTCCTCCCCGCGCTCGTAGCCTCGAGTATGTCAAGTGAACGAGTCGTCGAGCTGCTCCGAGAGGCCTACGCCGACGAGATCGAGACCGTGATGAACTACCAGACGAACGCCATCGTCCTCGACGGCGTCCGCGCCGAGGAGATCAAAGAGAGCCTCAAACAGGACGTGCAAGAGGAGCTCGGACACGCCGAACAGCTGGGACAGCGGCTCAAACAGCTCGACGCACGGCCGCCGGGATCGGCCGAGTTCACGGCCACGCAAGACTCCCTGCAGCCGCCCGAGGACTCGACCGACGTACTGGCGGTCATCAACGGCGTGCTCGACGCCGAGGAGGGCGCGATCGCGACGTACCGGGATCTGATCGACGCCGCCGAGGACGCGGACGACCCGGTCACCGAAGATCTCGCCGTGACGCTCCTCTCCGACGAGGAGGCCCACCGGACCGAGTTCCGCGGGTTCCAGAAGGAGTACCAGCGCGACTAGACGAGGCGAGCCGCATCTCGTCGGGCAGGTCGCCAGGCGTCGGCGACCGCGCCCCCGCCCCGAAAGGATGCTTTCAAGCGGGCGCTCGCCGAACCGACGTGCATGTACGACGGCCTCAAGGGATTCCGCGACTTCTACCCCGGCGAGCAGTCGGCCCGCCGCGAGGTGACCGACGCGATCGAGGACGCCGCGAGCCGCTACGGCTTCCGCGAGATCGCCACCCCCGCGTTGGAGCGGACGGAGATGTACGTCGACAAGTCGGGCGAGGAGATCGTCGAGGAGCTGTACGCCTTCGACGACAAGGGCGGCCGCGGCGTTTCGATGACGCCGGAGCTCACGCCGACCGTCGCTCGGATGGTCGTCGCGAAGGGGCAGGAGCTCTCGAAGCCGATCAAGTGGGTCTCAACCCGCCCGTTCTGGCGCTACGAGCAGGTCCAACAGGGTCGGTTCCGCGAGTTCTACCAGACGAACATCGACGTGTTCGGCTCCTCGGCGCCCGAGGCCGACGCCGAGGTGCTGGCGGTCGCCGCCGACGCGCTCACGGGCCTGGGGCTCACCGGCGACGACTTCGAGTTCCGCGTCTCCCACCGCGACATCCTCGGCGGCCTCGTCCGGGCGCTCGCCGACGACCCCGACGCGGTCGACGCGAAGGCCGCGATCCGCGCGGTCGACAAGCGCGCGAAGGTCGACGACGGCGAGTACCTCGGGCTCCTCTCGGACGCGGGGCTCGACCGCGCGACCGCCCGCGAGTTCGACGACCTCATCACGGGCGTCGACGCCCCCGAGGACCTCGACGCGGTCGCCGAGGCCGGCGGCGGGGACGTCGAGGCCGCCGTCGAGAACCTCCGGAACGTGCTCGCCGCGGCCGACGACTTCGGCGCGGGCGACTTCTGTGAGGTGTCGCTGACGACCGCCCGCGGGCTCGACTACTACACCGGCGTCGTCTTCGAGTGCTTCGACTCCACCGGCGAGGTGTCCCGCTCCGTCTTCGGCGGCGGGCGCTACGACGACCTCATCGAGAGCTTCGGCGGCCAGCCCACCCCCGCGGTCGGGGTCGCGCCCGGCCACGCCACGCTCAAGCTCCTCTGTCAGCGCGCCGGCGTCTGGCCCGACGAGGAGTTGACGACCGACTACTACGTGCTCAGCGTGGGCGACACGCGGAGCGAGGCGGCCGACCTCGCCCGCGATCTCCGCGCGCTCGGCGACGACGTGGTCGTCGAGGGGGACGTCTCCGACCGGTCGTTCGGCGCGCAGCTCGGCTACGCCGACTCGATCAACGCCGAGACGGTCGTCGTCGTCGGCGAGCGCGACCTAGAGAACGGCGAGTACACGGTGAAAGACATGGAGAGCGGCGACGAGACGACCGTGCCGGTCGAGGAGTTCCCGCCCGAGGAGGGGCTGCCGACGTACGAGGACTACGAGTAGCGCTCCGGCGCGCCCGTCACCGATCGCCGCTTCGCGGCTCGGTCCCTCAACGCTTTTTAAGCATGCGCCTGGACCGTGGAAACGATGATCCCGCTCGCGACAGCGATGCCCCCCGGAGAGATCGGTCTTCGCGTGGCGGCCGGCGTCGCCCTCATCCTGATCAACGCGTACTTCGTGGCGATCGAGTTCGGCCTGACCCGCCTGCGTCAGTACCCCGAATCGGAGATTGACACCCCCGGACTGCGGCGCGCGTGGGAGATGACGGACGACCTGGAGTTCTACCTCACGACCTGTCAGGTGTGGATCTCCGGGACGAGCATCGCGCTCGGCATCGTCGCGGAGCCGGGACTCGCCGCGCTGTTCGCGCCGGTCTTCGAGAACACGGCGTTCGCGTCGGCGGGCGCGGGCTCGCTTTTGGGCTTTTTCATCATCAACATGGTCCACCTCACCCACGGCGAGCAGACCCCGACGTACCTCGGCGTCGAGCGCTCGAAGCAGGTCGCCGAGTACGGCGCCCGGCCGCTGTACTGGTTCGCGTGGCTCATCTCGCCGCTGATCAAGGTCGGCGACTGGGTCGCGAAGGGCACCCTCAGGCTGTTCGGCGTCGAGATGACCGGGTCGTGGACGGAGACCGAGAGCGAGGTCTTGGAGACGCGCGCGGAGCTCCGCAACCGCCTCGGGTCGATGATGGAGGAGGTCGAGCTCCCCGAGGAGCGGCGCGAGGAGGTGCTCAACGCGCTCGCCATCGACGAGGTCGACGTGACCGAGATCATGACGCCCGTCGACGAGATCGTCTCGCTGTCGACGACCGCGTCGGTGGCCGAGAACCTCGACCGCATCCGCGACACGCCGCACAGCCGCTTCCCGCTCGTGGGCGAGGACCCGACCAGCTTCGAGGGGATCGTGTACGGCCCCTCGATCGTCTCCAACTTCGAGGCCCTGCAGCGAGGCGACGTGAGCTTCGCGGAGATCGCGGCCCCGCCGATGACGATCTCGGCCGACGCCAACGCGAGCGACGCGTACGACCGGTTCCAAGCGGAGAATCAGGAGCTCGCGCTCGTGCTCCGGGACGGCGAAGTCGTGGGGCTCCTCACCGCGACCGACGCGCTGGAGGCGGTGATGGGACAGCTCGAGGACCCGCTCGACGAGGGGGATGTATAAGCAGGGGGAACTGACCGACGCGAGGGCGTTACGTGTATCGGTTCCAGTAGTCGATCGACCGATACAGGAGGAACAGGACGGCGTTGAGCAGCCCCGCCAGTGCGACGAGCGCTCCGATTTGCGGACCGAGCGTGTTAAAGAGGCTCCCTGGACCGCCGATCTCGCTCACGCCGTAGGTGAAAAGCGCCGCGATAACGCCCCAAACGAGCAGTATCGCGGCGATACGAGCGCCGTCGGCGATGTATTCCGATATCGGGTGTGTCGATGGGATGGAGGGCGGTGTAGGCACGGTCCCCCGTTTTCCCAACCGTTTATTAAAATCCTCGATATGTGACCTATTCGTCTCGACTGCTTCGATCTGATCGAACGTGGAGAGAATCCCGTGTGACACCCACTCCCGTATTCACCACGTCCGCTGACACATAGCAGTACGACGGGGTATCAACGGGGCGATCATCGACGGGAGCGGGACGTGCCCACTCAGTTAAACGCCTCCCGCAGGAACACGATCGCCCCGCCGAGCATCGCGAGGTTCCCGAAGAACGCGAGCCGCTCGCCGCTTCTGTCCTCCTCGTCGGCGTTCCAGAAGTCGTGCATCGTCGCCGTCACGACCGTCAGGAAGGCGACGGCGGCGCCGGTCGCGACCCGCGGGAGCCGCCAGAGCGCGATGCCGATCCCGGCGGTGGCCATCATCCCGGACGCGAACGGGGCCGCGAGCTCGGGCGCGGGCACCCCCGCCGACTCCGCGTACTCGATCGTGTCCTCCATGTCGCGGAAGTCCTCGGAGGCCTGCGCCGCGAGGCCGATTCCGAGCAGGACGCGGCCGATCCGCGACGGGGCTCCCCGGTTCCGTTCCGTCTCCTCCGTGGCTTCGTCGTTGCTCATGGGTCGGACAACGATAGCATCCCTCATAAAGAACCGTGCGACCGGCTGTGACGGACAAACGCCGCCGGAGAACCGGTCAGTCCGCGGTCGCTTCGGGCGCGCCGTGGTCGATCTCCGTGCCGAGTAGGTCGAGGAACTGCGCGATCCACTCGGGGTGATCCGGCCACGCCTGTCCCGTGACGAGGTTCCCGTCGGTGGTGACGCCGTCGACCCACGAGCAGCCCGCGGCCTCGACCTCGGGCCTGACCGCGGGGTACGCCGTCATCTCGTAGCCGTCGAGCACGCCCGCCGCCGCGAGGATCTGCGGGCCGTGACAGATCGACGCGACCGGCTTGTCGGCCTCGAAGAAGTGCCGGACCGCGTCCAACACCTCGTCGTAGCCGCGGAGATACTCGGGAGCGCGCCCGCCGGGGACGACCAGCGCGTCGTAGTCGGCCGGGTCGACCTCGTCGAACCCGTGGGTGAGCTCGAAGTCGTGGCCGCGGGTCTCCAGGTACGTCTGGTCGCCCCGGAAGTCGTGGATCGCGGTTTTGATCGCCTCTCCGTCCTCCTTCTCCGGGCAGACCGCGTGGACCTCGTGGCCGACCGCCCGTAACGCTTGGAACGGCACCATGATCTCGTAGTCCTCGCCGAAATCGCCGACGATCATCAGTATTTGTTTTCCTGTCATATTCACAACACCACCGCAACGTACGCTCCGCGAACGCATAATTGTACTGTCGCCTGGTACCGTGCCGCGCGGTAGCGGCGGGGTCGTTGGCAAGACGACGATGAGGGGATTCGCGCGCGGTCTTCCGTCACCGGGACTGGTCCCGGTTCACTCGTCGGTACCGGGGTCGTACACGTCCGGGTTCGGCTCGCCGTCGACGTCGACGACGGCGAGCGCGCCGCGGCGTCCGGCCCGCGAGAGCGCGTGGTCGACGACCTTGATCGGTCCCGGCACCACGAGGTCCATCTCGCCGACCGTCGCCGTCCCGGGCGCGACCGGCGTCGTCTCGACGTACCGCCCGGGCGGCGACACGAGATCGCCGTCGCGGTACAGCCGCGACCAGACGTTCCCGATCGGGTGCCAGGAGCTGGACTGGTTCGGCCCGCCGTTCACGAAGAACGCGCGGACGGTCTCGCCGACCGAGGCGCCGATCGCGCCGAGGCGGTCCCCCGTGAATCCGTGGTGTTCGCCGTTGAAAACGACGTACGTCGGGTCCTCGGCGAGCATCGCCCCGTGATCGAAGGCGTGGTGGCCCTTCTCGCCGAGGTCGCCCTTGGTGTACAGCTCGTGTTGACCGAGGTACAGCTCGCGGTCCACGGCCGGGAGCCCCGCCTCGGGCTCGACGAGTATCGCGCCGAACATCCCCGAGCTGACGTGGTGGTCCATCGCCGGCACCGCGCAGTGGTAGGTGAACAGGCCGGGGAACTCGGCGCGGAAGCTCAGTTCCGCCGCGTCGTCGCCGGGCACGAGCGTCGTGTCGACGGCCCCGCCGCCGGGGCCGTACACGGCGTGGAAGTCCACGTTGTGGATGTCGCTGTTGTCGTCGGCCGGCACCTCGAACCGGAGGTTCACGGTGTCGCCGCGCCGGACGCGGATCATCGGTCCGGGGACCTGGCCCTCGAAGGTCATGTACTTGAACGTGACTCCGGGCTCGATCTCCGCGACGAGCTCCTTCGTGCGAAGGGTGACGTCGTGCTCGCGCGGCTCGTCCCAGTCCACCGGCGCCGGCACGTCGGTCGGGTCGGCGGCGATCCGGTCGACGTCGACGTCGCGTGCGGGGTCCAGTTCGGCGGCGACGCCCTCGTTCGCGCCCTCCGGTGGCGGGGTCTCCGCGTTCACCGGCGCGCCGATACAGCCGGCAACGGCGCCGACCGCTCCGATCCCGAGTGCCGCAACCATCTTTCGCCTGCTGAGGTCTTGTGACATGATTCGTCCCTACTTCTTCCGAGGCCTCCAGGTGACATATATAATATATACTGTTCCCCAATACCGGGGCAAGATCGCCTATCTACCCACATATAGGGGATGTTAAATACAGTACATATTCGACACGACAGATCGGATAGCCGCCGACGCAGTGGGCCGTCGGTGTAGAGTCAACGCTACAGAAGTACCAAATTTATAGATATACTATATTTTTAATATATTAGAATATTTAGTTCTATTTTGTGCTATAATTAAGTTCTTAACTTCAGTATTATTGCCTTATAAGGCCTAAAAGACTATTAGACAGATCAGTGGGCCAAAGATGATTTTTATAATATTTCCGTCTTTTTCTCAGAAAGATATAATAATATATGTGATATGATAGGTGAGTTTTTAATACAAAATAATTCTAATTAATTAATTTTATTATAATCTATTTAGGAGTGTATGACCATATACCAGTTACTATATCGGTTTTTATTGGAATTTTGTAAATTTTTGAAGATCAGATCGGCTGCGCCGTGGATCGCGTCACGTCGCCCCTGCTCGCTCACTCGGTACCGAGTTTCGCTCGCGTGTACGGTTCGAGCCCGCCGCGGTCGACGAGCGTCTGCAGGAACTCGGGTAGCGGGTCCGCGTCGTACCGCTCGTCCGCGGTGTGGTTGATAACGGCTCCCTCGGCGAGTCGGAGACTGATCGCGTCGCCGTCTTCGATCCGATCGGCGTCCGGACAGATCAACACGGGGAGCCCGAGGTTGATCCCGTTTCGGAAGAAGATCCGGGCGAACGACTGCGCGACGACCCCGTCGATCCCCGCGCCCAAAAGCGAGAGGGGGGCGTGCTCGCGGGAGGAGCCGCTCCCGAAGTTGTGCCCGCCCACGACGAAGTCGCCGTCCGAAACGTTCGGAGCGAACTCCGGGCGGAGGTCGTTGAACGCGTGCTCGCCGAGCTCCGCCGGGTCGCTGGAGACGAGGAACCGCGACGGGATGATCTGGTCGGTGTCGATGTCGTCGCCGAACGTCCACGCCCGGCCGGGCTCGGTCGTGTCGATGTCGCGGCCCGCGTCGGCGTCGGTCACGCGCCCACCCCCTCGAGGACGTAGTCGTCGTAGCGGTTCAGCTCGACCTCCCGCGGGTCCGTGATCTCGCCGTACAGCGCCGACGCGCCCACCGTGGCGGGGCTGGCGAGGTACACCTCGCTCGTCATCGACCCCTCGCGGCCCGGGAAGTTGCGGTTCGCCGTGGCGAGGCAGACGTCGCCGTCGCCGAGCACGCCCTGGTGCGTCCCGAAGCAGGACCCGCAGCCGGCGCTCTGGACGATCGCGCCCGCGTCGACGAACGTCTCCATCACGCCGGTGTCCATCATCTGCTTGTACACCGACCGCGAGGCCGGGACGACGACCATCCGCGTGTCGGGGGCGAGCCGCTCGCCCTCGATGATGTCCGCGACGACCCGGATGTCCTCGTACCGCCCGTTGGTACACGTCCCGACGAACAGCTGGTCGATCTCCGTGCCGACGACCTCGTCGACGGGGACCGCGTTCTCCGGGTTCGACGGCGTCGACACCTGCGGCGAGAGCGACTCGGCCCGGTAGGAGTGGACCGCCTCGTACTCCGCGCCGTCGTCCGGCCGCGTGTACGCCGGTATCTCGGGCCGCTCCCCGGTCTGCGCCTCGAGGAAGTCGACGGTCCGCTCGTCGGGCGCGACGATCCCGGCCTTCCCGCCCATCTCGATCGCCATGTTCGAGAGGACGAGCCGCTCGTGGATCGGCAGCTCCTCGACCGCCGAGCCGCCGTACTCGGCGGTCTTGTACGTGCAGCCGTCGAACCCCACGTCGCCGATGAACTTCAGGATGAGGTCCTTCGCGTACACCCCGTCGGGGAGGTCGCCCTCGACCTCGAACCGGAGCGTCTCCGGCACCCGGAACCACAGCTCGCCGGTCGCGAGCGTCGTCCCGAGGTCGGTGGAGCCGACGCCGGTGCCGAAGCCGCCGACGCCCCCGAAGGTGGTCGAGTGCGAGTCCGCGCCGATAACCAGGTCGCCCGGGGAGACGAACCCCTCCTCGACGAGCAGCTGGTGACAGATCCCGTCGCCCACGTCGTACTGCTGGGCGCCGTACTCGTCGGCGAACTCCCGGACGATGTTGTGGTTGTTCGCGGCCTCGACGCCGTCGGCCGGCGCGTGGTGGTCGATCGTGATGACGGTGTTGTCCGGGTCGACGAGCTCCGGGTCGTCGCCCGTGACGTCCTCGAAGACCTCGAAGGTCAGCGGTCCCGTCACGTCGTGGGTCATCATCACGTCGACCTCGGCTTCGACGTAGTCGCCGGCCCGCACGTCGTCTCCCGATTTCTCCGACAGCAGCTTTTCCGATATGGTTTTTCCGGTCATGAGTCGTCCTCCGCGACGGTCGCTAACACGCGGTCGACGGTCCCGCCCATCAGGACGTGGCTCGTCGCCCCCAGGTCGAGTCGGTCGGCGACATCGTGCGCGACCGACTCGACGCGCTCGAAGTCCGCGTTCGTTTCGAGGTCCATTCTACTCAGCATCTGGACGAGGTCCTCGGTCGGCGTGTTGCCGACGCCGGAGAGCCCGTCCGGCAGGACGACGCCCCCGCCGAGCCCGCAGTGGGACGCGTCGAACCGGCCGACGCCGCACTGCATCGCGACGAGGGTGTTCGCGAGGCTCATCCCGTTCGTGTCGTGGAGATGTAGCCCCGCGTCCAGGTCGGGGTGCCGGTCGAACACCGCCGTGTACATCTCCTCGATCTCGACCGGGTCGGCGAGCCCCATCGTCGTCGCCAGCGTCACCTCGTCGACGCCGGCGTCGACGACGCGGTCGACGACCGACAGCGTGTCATCCGTGGGGATCTTCCCCTCGTACGGGCAGTAGAAGCTCGTCCCCATCCCGGCCTCGACCTCGATGCCCGTTCCGTCGGCCATCTCGACGATCTCCTCGACCCCGTCGAGGATCTCCTCGACCGTCATGTTCTGGTTGTGCTCGCTGTACGTCTCGCTCACGGTCACCAGGGCGTTCACCTTGTCGACGCCGGCGTCGATCGCGCGCTCCATCCCGACCGCGTTCGGCACCAGCGCGCGGTACGTCACGTCGTCGTGCCGCTCGATGCGCTGCGCGACCTCGTCGGCGTCCCGCAACGTCGGGACCGCCTTCGGGTGGGTGAAGGAGGTGATCTCGATCTCGTCGACCCCGGTCCCGGAGAGGGCGTCGATGATCTCGACCTTCTCGTCGGTCGGGACGAACCCGTCGAGGCGCTGGAACCCGTCGCGCGGGAGCATCTCGACGAGGGTCACGTCCGAGGGGTACTCGGTCATATCACGCCCTCCGAGTCGAGCTTGGCAAGCGTCTCGTCATCGTACGACAGGCGATCGCCGTACACCGCCTCGTTGTGCGCGCCGAGCCGCGGCCCGAGATGCGAGATTTCCCCCGGCGTCTCCGAGAAGCGCGGCACGGTGTTCTGGACCGCGCCGGCGCCGAGCTGGTCGTCCGGGACCTCTACGACCGCGTCTCGGGCCTTGTAATGCTCGTCGTCGAGGATGTCCGCGACGTTGTAGATCGGCGCGATCGTCGCCTCGTGCTCCTCGAAGCGGTCGATGACCTCCTCGCGGGTGTGGTCGTCCATCCAGTCTTGAATGATCGCGTCGAGCGCCTCGACGTTCTCCAGCCGCTTCTCGTTGTCCGCGAAGCGGGGGTCGTCTTTCAAATCCGGCCGCTCGATCGCGTCGAACACCCGCATCGCGATCGGCTGCGCGCTCGCCGAGATGGCGACCGCCCGCCCGTCCCCCGTCTCGTAGACGTTGCGCGGCGCGGACGACGTCGAGCGGTTCCCCGACCGCTCCTCGATCTCGTCGAGCTGCTGGTAGCGGAGCGGCTGTGGCCCGATGAGCGAGAAGATCGGCTCGATGAGGCTCGTGTCGATGTACTGGCCGGTCCCGCCGTTCGCGTCGCGGCTGTACAGCGCGAACGCGACCGCCATCGTGGAGAACATCGCCGCGATCCCGTCCGCCAGCCCGGTCGGCGGCAACAGCGGCTCGCGGTCGGGGTAGCCGTTGAGGTACGCGAATCCCGACATCGCCTCGGCGAGCGTCCCGAACCCGGGGCGGTCGCTGTACGGCCCCGTCTGTCCGAACCCGCTCAGCCGGAGCATCACGAGCCCGGGGTTGAGATCGGAGAGGTGGTCGTAGCCGAGGCCCCAGCGCTCTAAGGTGCCGGGACGGAAGTTCTCGATGAGCGCGTCGGCCTCGGCGACCAGGTCCTCGAAGACGACTTTCCCCTCTTCGGTGGAGATGTCGAGGGTCACCGACTGCTTGTTGCGACCGAGGTACTTCCACCAGAGCCCGACCCCGTCCTTCTGCGGGCCGAAGTGGCGCAGGTGATCGCCGGTCTCCGGGTGTTCGACCTTGATCACGTCCGCGCCGAAGTCCGCGAGCAGGCGGCCGACCGTCCCGATAGAGATCATCGATCCGGCCTCGATCACGGTCACGCCGTCGAGCGGGCCGGCGGGGGAGTCGGCGTCGGCCGATTTGTCGTCGGTGGTCGCGTCGCGGCTCATACGGGTCGCCCCGGTGTCTCGACACCGCCGTGGGCGGTGCGTGCCGTTCGTTCCGTCGTCGTTCGGGTGCTGTGTCCTGTCATGTTCGGGTCTCCGTCGTGGTCGTCTTCGTATCGCCGTGTTCGCCGCGTGGTTCGTGCGGTCGCCGCGGTCAGATCGGGCGATCGATGTGGGTCCCGTGCCCGGGTTCGCCGACGATCTCGCCGTCCTCGTAGGCGACCTGGCCACGGACAATCGTGTGCGTCGGCCAGCCGGTCACCTCGCGCCCCTCGTAGGGAGAGTAGTCCGCGCCGCCGCGGAGCAGTTCCGGGGTCACCGCCTTCGTCTCGTCGAGGTCGACGACCGCTAGGTCCGCGTCGGTTCCGACCTGAATGGAACCCTTCTTCGGGTATATATCGAACGCTTTCGCGGTGTTCGTCGAGGTCACCTCGACCGCGCGTTCGAGCGAGATGCGTCCCTCGTGAACTCCCTCCGAAAGGATCAGCGGGAGCATCGTCGCGGACGAGGGGAAGCCGGGGAGGCTATCGGGCACGTCCTCGCCGACCTTGTCGTCGCGCAGGTTCGCGCAGTGGTCCGTGCCGATACAGGAGATGGTGCCGTCGGCGACCCGCTTCCACAGCGTCTCCTGGTCCGCTTTCGACCGCACCGGCGGGTTGACGTTGTGGCGCTCGTCGCACTCCTCCGCGGTCAGCGTCAGGTAGTGGGTGCACGTCTCCCCGGTGATCTCCCACCCGGCGTCGTGGAGCATCGCCAGCTCGTCGGCGGTACGCCCGGCCGAGATGTGGACCGCGTAGAAGCCGTCGTCGTAGTCGTGTTGTCGGGCCAGCGATCCGCTCGCGGTCATGCTCTGCGTCTCCGCGTAGTCGGGGAACTGGTCGACCAACACGTCGTAATCGCGGTACTCCTGGTCCTCGTCGACCGCGGAGTCGAGGTACGGGTTGTCGCCGAGCGCGCTCGTGATCTCCATGTTCTCGGAGTGGTGACCGAGCGTCGTGGGCGCGTCCTGCGCGGCGAGCGCCTGAATGAACGCGTCCGCCCAGTCGTCGTGCATCTCCGAGTTGGTGCCGAACTTCTCGGGCGCGACGTCCTTGTAGTTCTTGTACCACTTGAACGACGTAATTCCCAGCTCCTCGACGATGTACGGGATCTCCTCGATGTGCTCGAACGAGAGCAGCCCCAGCGAGAAGAAGTAGTCGTGGTAGTAGTTCGGCTCCGCCTCGGCGAAGTAGCCGTCCATGATCTCCTCGTAGGAACCGCCTCTCCGGAAGTAGTTCCCGATGGTCGTGACGCCGCCGACGAGGTCGGAGCGCGACTCCGTCTCGGCGTCGGCCTCCAGCCCGCGGTAGATCCCGTGGTGGGTGTGCGGGTCGATCGCGCCGGGGAGGACGTGTTTCCCCTCGGCGTCGATCACACGGTCGCCGGAGAGGGTCCCCGGGCTCGCGATCGCGGCGATCTCGTCGCCGTCGGCGGCCACGTCGGCCTCGAAGGCACCGAGTTCGGGGGTGACGACGGTGCCGTTCGCAATGACGAGGTCGTGGGTGTGGTCGCCGTCTCCCGTCATTCGCCGGTCCCCTCCACCCACGACTCCACCTCGTCGCGCTCGAGCACCTCGGCGTACTTCATCCACAGGTCCATCAGGGCGACCTTGTGGCTCGCCTCGATGCGGTCGAACACGCACTCCTGTGGCAACACGACGTTGAAGCCGTTCTGCTGGGCGTCGATCGCGGTCGCGCGGACGCACCCGCTCGTGGAGTTGCCGACGATGATCACGGAGTCGTGGCCGCCGCGGACCAGCCGCGAGAGCAGGTCGGTCCCGTAGAAGGCCGAGGCGTACGACTTGTCGATCACCGTCTCGCCGTCCTCGGGCGCGACGGCGTCGACGATGTCGAGGTCCCCGTGGTCCGGGTCGTCGTAGCTCGACGGGACGACCCGCGTGTACGTGACGGGGACCTCGTGGTCCCGAGCGAAATCGAGGAAGGGCCCGATGTGGTCGATCGCGTCCCACGCGATCTCGCCCATCGCGGTGCGGTACTCCTCGACCGCGTCGAGAATGGGCTCGTCCTCGCCGACGACGAGCCGCTGCATGTCGATGACCAGGACCATCGGGTTCGTCCCCATCCCGCGGGACTCCCACGAGGACGCCCCCTCCTTGTCGTAACCGGCCGCCGAGATGACCCGCTCGTCGCGCTCGGTGAGCAGGTCCTCCCAGATACGCTTTGTCATGTTAACGAGTCCCAGTACGACGAGCAGTCGCATAATTCTGTGGGTCGGATCGAACTGTCCGGACGCCCCGCCACACCGCGACGGTGCGGCCGGCTCCACCGCGATACGACGCGACTCACCGCGACGGCGCGAACGCCTCCAGCGTCCGCTCCACCCACTCCCTGTCGCTCCCGGCGGGGGCGCGAACGATCGGGAGGTCGACGCCGATCCTCCGGAGGTGATCCAACTGGGCCCGTGCCTCCTCGGGAGTCCCGACGACCGCGAGGCGGTCGAGGAGCCCGTCGTCGACTCGCTCCGCGCCGGCGGCGGTCGAGGGTGCCGCACGGACCGCCTCGACCACGTCCTCGAACCCCGCCTCCACCGCGGCGCGGTCGTAGTACCCCGGGATGTCGCGCAGGTAGTAGGCCACGTGTTCGGCCGCGACACGACGCGCGCGCTCCGAGTCCTCGTCGACTGCGGTCAACACGTACATAGCCACGTCGATCGACGCCGGGTCCCTGTCGCCGCGGGCCGCGCCGTCGGCGAGCCACCCCCGCGCCTCCTCGAACCGCGAGTCGGGGTAGAGGTTCGGCACCCACCCGTCCGCGAACTGCCCGGTCAGCCGGACGTTGCCGGGCCCCAGCGCGCCGTTGTAGATCGGGATCGACGCGCGCTCGGGCTCGAACGCCTCCCAGAACGCGGTCCGCGACGGCGAGAAGAACTCCCCGTCGAACCCCTCCGGGTCGCCCCGGAGGTACCGCCGAACCAGTCGGATGTACTCGGCCATCCGCGGCAGGGGGCGCTCGAACTCGGCGCCGTGGAACCCCTCGACGACGCCCGGGTGGGCGACGCCGAGTCCGAGGATCGCGCGACCGCCCGAGTGCGAGTCGAGCGTCGCGGCCGCCTGCGCGATCGCGGCCGGCGTCCGCGAGAACACGTTGACGATGCCGGTCGCGAGCCCGATCCGATCGGTGTGAACCGCCCAGCGCTCGAGCTTGCCGAACGCCGACTTCCCCTGTCCCTCCGCGGCCCAGGCGCTCTCGTACCCCAACTGCTCCGCGCGGACGACGAGAGCCGGCTCGTCGCGCAGCGCGAAGAGGACGCCGACGCGGTCGGCGGTCTCTTCGTTGCACTCGTCGCTCACGGTTCGACGACCCCCTCGACCGCGAGGTCGTTGTACACGTCCAGCCGGCGGATCGCGCCCTCGCGGACCTCGTAGACGTCGACGTACCGCACGCCCTCGAAGCGCTCGCCGTCGTTGTCGACGCCGTGGAGGGTCCCCTGACTGACGACCCGGTCGCCGTCGACGGTCCACCGGCCGAACGCCTTGCCCGCGCGCTCGTAGCGGGGTTCGAGAAACGCGAGGAACGACGCCGCCGCGTCGGGGCCCTCGAACCGCGCACCCGGGACCGTGACGACGGCGTCGTCGGCGAACAGCTCGCCGACGGCCTCCCGTTCGTCCGGGTCACCCATCCGCTCGAAGAACTCCTCTACCGTCTCGCGTGGCGTTCGAGCCATGATACCTGTACGCACCCGAAGAGATATAAATCGGGCTGCCGACGACCAGGATGCCGATCGGCGGTCGCACACAGGAGTCGCCAGCGGCGCGGACTCGGGGAGATCGATATTGGCACACGAACGGCGACACCTCGCCGACCGGTAGCTTTACGCGATGTGGTTCCTTCCACCGTGGTATGAGTTCGCTCGATACGGAGCCGCAGCGGCGGACGCTAGACGACGCGAGCGCGGAGGTCGTCTCCGCGGACGAGGTCGAGTTCGACGTGGAGACCGACGTGCTGATCGCGGGGGCCGGCGGGTGCGGGCTCACGGCGACGCTCGCGGCCTGCGAGAACGAGGACCTGACCGTCACTTTACTGGAGAAGAGCGGCGAGGTCGGCGGCAACGCGGCGCTGTCGACGGGGATGATCCCTGCGGCCGGCACCCGCTTCCAGCGCGAGGCGGGGATCGAGGAGGAGCCCGCGGACATGGCGCGAGACATCTTGGAGAAGAACGGCCACGAAGCGGACGAGGAACTGGTCCGGCACCTCTGTGAGAACAGCGTCGATCTGGTTCACTGGCTCGTCGACGACTGGGACCTCTCCCTGCACCTCGTGGACGATTTCAAATACCCCAAACACTCCGAGTACCGGATGCACGCGCCACCGGGACGGAACGGGGAGCACCTCGTCGCAGAGATGCGCGATCGGATCGAGACGCGGGAGAACGCGGAGCTGCTGACGAACACGCCGGTGACGAAGCTGGTCGCGAAGGACGGGGCCGTCGAGGGCGTCGTCGCCGGGTCGGTCCGAGAGGAGGCGATCCGCGCGGAGAAGGTGGTCCTCGCGACCGACGGCTTCGCGGGGAACCGGGAGATGGTCCGCGCCTACTGCGAGGCCGACATCGCCGACGCGCTCTACTACGGCTCGGACGGCAACACCGGTGACGGGATCCGCTGGGGCGCGGAGCTCGGCGGCGCGCTCGCGTCGATGGACGCGTTTCAGGGCCACGCGACCGTCGTCAGCGGGACCGGCGCGCTGTCGACGTACGCCGTCGTGATGAACGGCGGGATCCTCGTCAACGCCGACGGAGAGCGCTTCGGGAACGAGTCGAAGGGGTACTCCGAGTTCGCGGTCGACGTGGTCCGGCAGCCGGACGGCGTCGCCTACGAGGTGTTCGACGAGCGTATCTTCGAGCGTTTACGAGGCGAATTCGACGACTTCGACCGCGCGATCGACCTCGGCTCGTACACCGGCGCCGACACCGTCGAGGAACTCGCCGCGGAGCTCGGCTGCGACCCGGAGGCGACCCGAGACGCGGTCGAGTCGTACAACGCCGCCGTCGAGGCGGACGAACCGGACGAGGTCGGACGAGTCGACGGCCGAAACGTCCTCTCCCCGCCGTTCTACGGGACCGAGGTGACGGGATCGCTGTTCCACACGCAGGGCGGGCTCGTCGTCGACGAGCACGCGCGGGTGCTTCGCGAGGACGGGTCGACCGTCGACGACCTCTACGCCGGGGGCGGCACCGCGACGGGCATCAGCGGCCACGGGGCCGACGGCTACCTCTCCGGGAACGGGCTCACGACCGCCATGGGGTTCGGCCGGCTCGCCGGCCTGCACGCCGCCCGGTCGCTCGGTGAGTGACGATGGGATCGACCGACGAGGGGCCGACGCCGGACCCGTCGTTCGCCGGCGAGACCGCGCTGATCACCGGAACGGCCCGGGGGATCGGCCGCGCCTGCGCGGTTCGCTTCGCCGAGCGCGGCGCGACGGTGGTCGGCGGCGACCGACTCGACCAGTCGGAGACCGCCGCGACCTGTGCGGACCTCCCGGGGGCGTTCGAACCGGTGGCCGCCGACGTGACCGACCCGGCGGCGGTCGAAGCGCTGGTCGAGCGCGCGGCGGACACCGGGCGCGTCGACGCGGTCGTCAACGTCGCCGGAATCGTCGCGCGTGAACCCCTCGCGACCCACGACGGCGAGCCGTGGGAGCGCTCGGTGGCGGTCAACCTCACCGCGCCGTTCCGGATCGCCCGCGAGGCCGCGCCGCATCTCCGAGAGACCGGCGGCGCGGTCGTCAACGTCTCGTCGATTTACGGGCAGATCGGCGCGGCCGAGCGCGCCGGCTACGTGTCGACGAAAGCCGGACTAGAGGGGTTGACGCGCGCTCTCGCCGCCGAGCTGGGCGAGGACGGGGTACGGGCGAACGCCGTCGCGCCGGGATTCATCGAGACGCCGATGACCGAGCCGTACGCCGAGGACGGGGCGGCGCGCGAGCGGTTCCGGGAGCTCGCGGCCCTCGGACGGCTCGGGGAGCCGTCGGAGGTTGCGAGCGTCGTCACCTTCCTCGCGAGCGACGACGCCTCGTTCGTCACGGGAGAAACGGTCCTCGTCGACGGCGGCCGGGCCACGGTGGAGTGAATCGGTCGCCGGACGGCGGTGATCGGCCGGTGGCGGCGACTACGAACCAGTTTTGACAAAAACACACACGTGTGTCACTGACAGGCAGGAAAACGTTTATTCGCACGTGCGGTCACGTTCGGGTATGACTCGCCCGATTCTGGAGACCGAGGAGTTGACGAAACGGTTCGGCTCCCTCGTCGCAAACGACAAGCTCTCCGTGACCGTCGAGGAGGACACGATCCACGGCATCATGGGACCGAACGGCTCCGGAAAGTCGACGTTTTTCAACACCGTCACCGGCTTCTACCGCCCCGACGGCGGCACCGTCCGGTTCGACGGGGAGGACGTGACCGGGTGGAAGCCGGACGAGATCGCCCGGCGCGGGCTCGCTCGGACCTTCCAGATCCCGTCGCCCTTCGAGGACCTCACGGTCAGAGAGAACATGCTGGCGGTGTTCACCGGGGGGATCCGCTCCGGGATGCGGATCTCCGAGGAGAAGCGCGCCCGCGCCGACGAGCTGCTCGAACTGCTCGAGATCGACCACGTCGCCGACCAGGAGGCCGGCGGGATCTCGGGAGGGCAGGAGAAGCTGCTCGAACTCGGCCGGATTCTGATGCTCGAACCGGCCTGCGTGATGCTCGACGAACCCACTGCGGGGGTCAACCCCTCCCTCCGGAACCGGCTGCTCGACCACTTGGAGACGCTCAACGACCGCGGCACGACCTTCGTGATCATCGAACACGACATGCGCGTCATCGCGGACGTGTGCGACCGCGTCACCGTGTTCAATCAGGGACAGGTCCTCGTCGAGGGCGACTTCGAGTCGGTGACGACTGACGAGCGCGTCCGCGACGCCTACCTCGGCGGCGCCGCCGAGCACGACGCGTCGCTGGAGACGCTCATCGGCGAGGGGTCGAACGCGTCCGCCTCCGAGGAAGTCGAAGCCCCCGACGCTGGGGCGGCTACCGATGCCGGCGCCACGGCCGCCAACGCCGGGGCGGACCCCGCGTCGACCGGCGGCGCGGGCGTGGTTCCGGCGGGCGGCGCGAGCGAGGCCGCTTCGGCCGCGGCGAGTTCCACGTCCGCGCTCTCCGGGATCGGCGCGGAGTCCGACGGGGAGCCGTGGCTCGTCGGCGAGGACCTCGTCAGCGGCTACGGGAACCACCGAGTCGTCGACGGGGTCTCGATGGAGAGCCGGGACGGCGTGACCTGCGTCTTCGGGCCGAACGGGTCGGGGAAGTCGACGCTTTTGAAGACGCTCGCCGGCGTCGTCCCGGCGTGGGAGGGGCGGGTCACCCACCGCGGCGTCGACGTGACCGACAACGGGCCGGCCGAGAACGTCCACCGCGGCGTCACGATGCTCCCGCAGGACGGCGGGATATTCGGCGACCTCACCGTCCGCGAGAACCTCCTCCTCGGCGGCTACACCGTCAGTGACGGGGCGGTCCGCGAGGAACGGTTCGACGAGGTCCTGTCGTCGTTCCCGGAGCTCGAGGGCAAACTCGACGAGCGGGGCCGGTCGCTGTCGGGCGGCCAGCAGATGATGCTCAGCTACGGCCGCGCGATGATGACCGGCGCGGAGGTGTACCTCCTCGACGAGCCGTCGAGCGGGCTGGCCCCCTCCCTCATCGATCAGGTGTTCGAGATGACGCGGCGGCTCGTCGAGAGCGGCGCACAGGTGGTCCTCATCGAGCAGAACGTCCGTGAGGCGCTTCGAATCGCCGATTACGTCTACATCCTGGCACAGGGACAGCTCCAGTTCGAGGGGACCCCGGGTGACCTGACCGACGAGGACGATCTCGTCGAGCTGTATCTCGGACTCGACTGAACCGGCGAACCACGTCCCACGTCGATCGGCGCTCGCCCCGTCCCGCTTCTCCGACTGTCTGTCGATACCGCCGCTCAGTATCCGTCTCGACCGTCCGCTTCACGGTCCGTCCCGACCACCTGCTCCACCGCCCGCCCCGACCGCCTGCTCCACCGCCCGCCCCGACCGCCTGCTCCACCGCCCGCCCCGATCGCCTGCTCCACCGCCCGCCCCGACCGCCTGCTCCACCGCCCGCCCCGACCGCCTGTCACGGTCCGTAACTGAGATCACGATCTTCCGTAACAAACTATATGTGTACCCGTCACACACAGAAGGTATATGGGAGAGAATCCCGCGGATAGTGTCAGTAGACGGTCGTTTGTCAAGTACAGCGGTGCGGCCGGCGTCACCGGCGCCTTGGCCGGCTGTAGTAGTAACGGCGGTGACGGCGGTGACGGCGGCGACGGCTCTGACGGGTCCGACGGGAGCGACGGCTCTGACGGATCCGACGGGAGCGACGGCGGCGATGCCCCCGACGAGGTGATCATCGGTTCGAACCACCCGCTGAGCGGGGCGCTCAGCAACACCGGCGAGCGAATGGACGAGGCCGTCCGGCTGGCCGCGATGATGAAGAACGAGTCGGGCGGGATCGAGTCGCTCGACGGCGCGGAGCTCAGCGTCATCAGCGGGGACAACGAGGGCGCACAGGAGCTCGGCGGGGAGGTCGCACAGGAGCTCATCGACGACGGCGCGAGCGTGCTGACCGGCTGTTACTCCTCGCCGGTGACGAGCGCCGCGACCCGGACGTCGGAGAACGCGGGCGTGCCGTTCGTCATCTCGGTGTCCGTGGCCAACTCGATCCTCCGGGAGACGCAGCTCAACTACGCGTACCGACCCCAGCCGCCGGCGGATCAGATGGCGATCGACCACGCGCGGCTCCTCGCTGACACCATCCGGAACGCCGGCGAGGAGATCGAGACCGCGGGGCTGTTCTACATCGACATCAGTTTCGGTCAGTCGATCCGCGACGCGCTCCGGGAGGAGCTCCCGGCGAACGACATCGAGATCGTCGCCGAGACCGCCTACGAGCCGGGCGACACCGCCGACACGCAGGTCACGTCGCTCCGGGACGCGGACCCCGACGCCGTCATCGCGACCACCTACCGGTCGGGAACGATCGAGCTCGTGAACGCGATGGACAACCAGGACTACCGCCCGGACTACCTGACCGGCTGTTCGAACGCGGCGATGAACGACATCAGCGCGCTCGAGGAGATGGGCGACACCGTCGAAGGCGGGTTCGCGACCAACTTCGCGCTCGACCCGACCTCCGACCGCGCCGGAGAGGTCCGCTCGCGCTTCGAATCGGAGTTCGATTCCGGATTCGATGCCAACGTCGCGATGACGTACGCGGCCACCGAGGTCATCATCGCGGCGATCGAGGAGGCCGGCTCGGCCGACCCCGAGGACATCAACGACGCGCTCGGAGCGATCACCGTCGAAGACCACATCGCGGCGATGCCGCCGATCACCTTCGCCGACAACGGTGAGAACGAGAACGCGCTCGCGCCGCTGTTCCAGATTCAGGATCTCGAGGACCGCGTCGTCGCACCCGAGGAGTTCGCCGAGACCGACGTGCAGTTCTGACCCACATGCTCTCCTCGTTTCTTCCTGACGCCTGCTGTCGAGAAGCGGCTGCCGTCGCGCTCGCCAGTGCGCCCGACGTCCCCGCCAGTGCGCCCGACGTCCCCGCCAGCGCCGCCGACGCGCTCGGGGGGCTCGCCGCCCTCGCCGGCGCGTTCGACGCGCTCGGGACGCAGGCCGTGCTCGGCGTCTCGCTTCCGTCGCCGACGATCTTCGCCCAGTACTTCGTGTTCGCGGTGCTGCTCGGCGGGATATACGGGCTCGTCGCGCTCGGGCTGACGATGATCTTCGGCGTGATGGACGTCATCAACTTCGCGCACGGGGCGCTGATGGTGGTCGCGATGTACGCGGTGCTGGTCTTCTCGGACGCCACGGGACTCTCGCCGTTTTTCGCCATCCCGTTCGCCGTCCTGTTGCTGTTCGTCGTCGGCGTCCTCATCTACCGATCGACGATCGCGCCGATCATCGACGCGCCACAGGAGAACCAGCTCATCGTCACCTTCGGAGTCCTGTTGATCCTCATCAGCGCCGTCGAGATGGTCTTCGGCTCCGACCCGCAACAGCTCGGGCTCGACCTCGGCTCCCTCGAAATCTCCGGGGTCTTCGTTCCCCAGGGACAGCTGTACGCGCTCGTCATCGCGCTCGTCGCACTGGCGGGAACGTGGCTGTTCCTCCAGCGAACGATGCTCGGTCGGGCGATCCGCGGGACCGCCGACAACCGCGACGGCGCGCAGTACGTCGGGATCGACGTCCCTCGGATCGACGCGCTCACCTTCGGGATCGGCGCCGCACTGGCGGGACTCGCCGGCGGAGTCATCCCGCTGTTCCAGTCGTTCACCCCGGCGCTCGGCGACCAGTACCTGATAAACGCGTTCGTCGTGGTCGTGCTGGGCGGACTCGGCTCATTCCCCGGCGCGTTCGTCGGCGGGCTCATCATCGGCTTCATCCAAGTGTTCGGCTCGGCGTACCTAGGCGGCTCCACCTACCAAATCGTGATATTCCTCGCATTCATCCTCGTGTTGCTCGTGAAACCGGAGGGACTGCTCGGAGGGAGCGCCGATGAGTAACGCGCTCTCACGGGCCGTCGAGCGGTACGGCGCGTTCCGGGACGAGCGGTACGCGCTCCCCGTACTGGTCGCGGTGAGCCTCGTCGTGCTCGCGGCGATACCGTTCCTCCGACAGCTCGCGCTGTTCGGGTACGCCCCGCTGGGCTGGCTCAGCCTGAACATGCTCATCGTCACCCTCATCTGGGCGACGACCGCGCAGGCGTGGAACATCATGTCCGGGTACACCGGACAGTTCTCGTTCGGACACGCCGCGTTCTTCGGCCTCGGCGCGTACACGACGATCATCCTGACCGGAACGCTCGGGGTCTCTCCGTGGATCGGGATGCTGCTCGGCAGCGTCCTCTCGGGGATATACGGCCTGCTGATCGGCGCGCTGACCTTCCGCTACGATCTGGAGGGGCACTACTTCGCGCTGGCGACGCTGGCGTTCGCTGAGCTGTTGCGATACGTGTTCACGAACGTCCCGCAGCTCGGGGGCGCGAGCGGGTTCTTCAGGCCGCTGGCGCGCGAGTACGCCGACGGGCCGGGGCTGGCCGCGTTCCAGTTCACCGGCGACCTGCCGTACTACTACCTCATCCTCGGATTCCTGACGATCGTCACCGTCGTCTCGCTCGCGATCAACCGGTCGCAACTGGGCTACTACCTGTTCGCGATCCGCGAGCGGGAGCAGGCCGCGGCCGCGATCGGCGTCCCGACGTACCGGTACAAGCTGTTGGCCGTCGCCGTGAGCGCCTTCTTCACGGCGTGGCCCGGGGCGTTCTGGGCGATGTACTTCAACACGATCCGCCCGACGACGGTGTTCGAGCTGCTCGTCAACGTCGAGATACTCCTGCCGGCGATCGTCGGCGGGATCGGCACCGTCCTCGGCCCGATCGTGGGGTCGTTCGTCGTCATCCCCGTCGGCGAGTTCGTCCGGCAGTCCTTCTCCGTTCCCGGGCTGAACAACGCCGTCTACGGTGTCATCCTCATCGCGATCGTGTTGTACAGCCCGAAGGGCGTCGTCTCGTGGCCGTCCCGGTTCGTCGAACTACTCCGGTCGCGCACCGACCTGTTGGACGACGATGGCGCCTGAACACGAACGCGACCTCGCGACGTTCGCCGCGGAGCTAGAGACGGGAGCGATCCCCGATCGGGTCCGCGACCGGGCGGGGCTCACCGTTGCCGACACGCTCGGCGCGATCGTCGCGGGGTCGACCGACGACGCGGTCGGCGCGCTCGCGCGGCGCTGGACCGAGGGCGCCTCGGGCGGGGCGACGGTGCTCGGCGCCGACGGCGGCGAGACGGTCCCGCCGTTGGCGGCGCTGTGTAACGGCGCGGCGGGGACCGTACTCGAACTCGACGAGGGGCATCGGTTCGCGGCCGGCCATCCCGCGATCCACGTGCTGCCCGCGCTGTTGGCCGACGCCGAGATCGGATACGGCGACAGCGACGCGTTCGTGCGCTCGTTCGTCGCGGGCTACGAGGTGGCCGTCCGGACCGCCCGCGCGCTCGGGACGCTCCGATCGGGGTACCACCCGCACGGCGTGTGGGGCGCGGTCGGCGGGGCGGCCGCCGTGGCTCGCTCGCGCGGGCTCGACCCGGAAACGACGCGGTCAGCCATGGCCATCGCGGCGAACTACGCGCAACACACCCGGTTCGAGGCGGCGACCGAGGGCGCGACCGTGCGGAACGCCTACGCCGGCATGAGCAACCTCGCGGCGCTGGTCGCCGTCGATCAGGCGGAGGCCGGGTTCGGCGGCCTGGAGAACGGCGTCGCGCGACACCTCGAGCACGCCGCCGCCGATGGGGTCGACGAGGCGGCCCTCTCGACCGGGCTCAACGAGCGCTGGGAGCTGGAACACGGGTACTTCAAGATCCACGCCGCGTGTCGGTACACCCATCCGACGCTGGACGCCGTCGCGGCGCTCCCGGACGGGCTAGACCCGGCAACCGTGGAGTCGGTGCGCGTCGAGACGTACCCGGCGGCCGCGCGGTTGACGGAGCGGCGACCGCGGAACCAGCTGCAGGCGAAGTTCTCGATCCCCTTCGCGGTCGCGACGGCGCTGCTGCGCGGCGACACCGGCCCGACGGCGTTCGCGGACGAGGCGATCACGCCGGAAGCGATCGCGCTCGCCGAGCGCGTCACGGTCGCCGTCGACGACGAGATCGCCGCTCGGGCTCCCGAGCAGCGGGGCGCGCGGGTGACCGTCGAGACGGCGGACGAACGCTTCTCGCGGGAGGTCGCCGCGCCGCGGGGCGGCGAGCACGACCCGTTCGACGAGGCGCGGCTCGAATCGAAGTTCCGGGAGCTGGTCGCGCCCGTGATCGGCGAGGACCGGGCGGCCACGCTCTGGGAGGGCGCCAGGGCGCCGGAGCCGCCGCGCGTCCTCTGTACGCTCGCGCGGCGCTGAGCTCGCAGATTCCCTCCCGCGGCGCTGCCGCCGCCCCATACGCTTTTGCCCGCGACGCGCGTCACTCAACTATGGCAACACGACACACTCGAGAGTGGGAGCGAGCGGTCGCCGAGTTCCTCGCGTCGCCCGTCGACGACACGGCCCGCGAGCACGGGCGGGCGGTGGTCGCCGACGTGCTGGCGGCCGCCGTCGCCGGGTCGGCGGCGCCCGGGGTCGCCGGCGTCGCGAGGGACGCGGTGTTTTCCGGCGACGAGGCGTCGATACTCGGGACCGACCGGCGGGTCGCGCCGCCGCAGGCCGCTATGACCAACGCGGCGGCCGCCATCGCACAGGAGGTCGAGGAAGGGCACAACACGGGGGGCCACGTCGGCGCCGGGATCGTCGCCGGCGGGCTCGCCGCCGCGGAGGCGAACGACGTCGACGGCGAGACGTTCGTCGACGCCTGCACGCGGGCGTACGAGGTCTGCGTCCGACTGGAGCGGGCGATCTTCGCGATGAAAGACCGGATGAACGACGCGATCCCGTGGCTCGTCCGGAACCCGCACTCGACGTGGACGACCGTGGGACCGGCGGTGACGAGCGCCGTCTGTCTGGACGCGACCGCGGAGGAACTCGCGGAGACGTTCCGGATCGCCGCGAACCTCGCGGTGGTCTCGATGCACGACCCGTACGCCGAGGGCGCGCCCGCGCGGAACTTCACCGCCGGCTTCTCGGCGCAGGCCGGCGTGACCGCGGCGCTGACCGCGATCGCGGGGCTAGAGGGGTCCGGTGCAGCGATAGAGGAGGTGTACGACCCCTTCGAGGAACTGCTACCGGACGGGTTCGCCGGCCAGTTCGAGACGCTCGGCGAGGAGTGGGCGATCGCGGAGCACTACCTCAAACCCTACCCCTCTTGCCGGTACACTCACCCGCCGCTCGACGCGCTCCGCGAGGCGATCGACGGGCGGCCGATCGATCCGTCCGACGTCGAGGCGATCACGGTCAGAACGTTCGCCAACGCGACCGACATGTCCCACGCCGAGCCCGAGACGATGACCGCCGGGAAGTTCTCCGCGCCGTACGTGCTGGCGACGTACCTCTGTCGGGGGAGCGTCGACCTCGACGGCTTCACGGCCGAAGCGCTGGCGGACGAGACGGTCCGGTCCGTGGCCGAGCGGGTCGAGCTCCGCGAGGACGACGCGTACGAGGCGGCGTTCCCCGAGTCGTGGGGGGCGAGCGTCGCCGTCGAACTGCGCGACGGGACGACCCTGACCGGCGCGCGCGACTATCCCCGCGGCGACTACCGCGACCCCGTCCCCGACGCGGAGTACCGCGCGCGGAACCGCGCGCTGCTGGCGCACGGACTCTCCGGTGATCAGGGAGATAACGCCCGCGTCGACGAGGCGCTCGACGCCCTGGACGCGGTCGCCGAGCGCCCGATCCGAGAGACGGTCGCCGCGCTTCGGCCGTAATACTGAACAAACGTTTTGTCAAGCCGAACACACTCGGTAGATATTTCACTCGAGCGCGCGTTCCACCGAGTATGGCACGCGACGACACACCGAACGCGGCGTCGGTCGGGACGACAGAACGATCGTTCCGTATCCTCGAACGTCTCGGCGATCGGGAGGGGTGCGGCGTCTCGGAGCTGGCGGACTCCCTATCGATCTCGAAGAGTACGGTCCACAACCACCTCCAGACCCTCCGGGAGCTGGGATACGTCGTTCAGGACGGCGACGAGTACCGGCTCGGGCTGCAGTTCCTCGGGCTCGGCGATCGAGCACGCCAGCACCACGATCTGTACCACGTCGCCAAGCCCGAGACGGACAGCCTGGTCGAGGCGGTCGGCGAGCGCGCGCAGGTGATGGTCGAGGAGGACGGCGTCGGGATCTACGTTTACCAGTCGCTGGCGGACCAAGCGGTGCGGACGGACTCGCACATCGGGACCGTCGTCGACCTCCACGCGACCGCCGTCGGGAAGGCGTACCTCGCGCACTTCCCCGACGACCGCCTCGACACGGTGCTCGACCGGCTGGTGTTCGACGAGCAGACGCCGCAGACGCTCACGGACGCGGAGGCGCTGCGGACCGAACTCGACGAGATCGCTGAGCGCGGATACGCGTTCAACGACGAAGAGCGGACCGTCGGCATGCGAGCGGTCGGTGCGCCGATCCTGTCGGCGGACGACGGGCATGTCCTCGGCGCTATCAGCGTCTCAGGACCGACAACGCGGATGAACGGGACATGGTACCACGAGGAGGTCCCCGAGATGGTCGCGCAGTCCGCCCAGATAATCGGTATCCGCGCGACGTACTCGTAGGCGTTTTGCTCTGCAGAACTGCCGTTCGTCTCTACGTCCGATCGTGCGAGGCGTCGAAGTCTCCTCGTCAGTACGGCACGTCGGGAGTACGTATCATTACGGTAGTAAGATTGTAACGGAGATCGGCAGCGGACGCCGATCGGCTTCGGGGGAGACTCGAAGCGCTGTCGACGATCGATGACCGTAATGACCGCACGCGATCCGAATAATACCAATATATAGTATATGATCGAAATCCGGTAGATAGTGGTCTCTGAGATCGAACGCCCGCGTGATCGAGCGCAAACGATCGAGCGGAGACGACCGAGCGACGGTCACCTATGATGACCGTCTCGATCGCGTCGCAATCTCACCCACGGCGGCCTGTTCCGACGTCGAAAAGCGCTGATAGCGCGGTATCGACGCTCTTGAGCATCGACATCCCGCCGCTCGCGTCTCGGCCGACGTGCGCGGCTCCGACTGGGGTCCGCCCGTATCGATCGAGGAATGCGACCTCACAGACGTCCACAGCAGTCACCGATCTCCACACAACGAACGGTAGAAGGACTATCTCCCGTCAACACGGCATTTCTTCCAGTTACAGTGACAATTCTGAACGAACGCGCCGTGTGGACCACGTCCCGCCTCAAAGTCCGCGGCGATCGGAGGCTCTACTATATTTAAGAATAAATTCATATACCATAAATACTCAGTATTCAAACTATTCAAGTGCGCCGGCTCGCGGACCACAGGAACGCGGTTCCAGGCTTGCGCACCGATCCGGGCGGTCGAGGGGACCTGAAGTCCCGTTTCTGCCGCCGAGAAGGGTAAATATATAAATGTGTTTGGGAAAAGCTCCGATCCGAGATCGTATATTTAAGCAGCCGTCCCTGAGTGCGCCTCTCAGAGACGGTACCGGGTCTCAGTCATCAAACGGCTTACGTCGCCCGTCAGAGTCCGCCGTGAGTCACCGTTCGAGTCCGTTCGCTTATAACTCGGCGTTCAAACGCCGCGGCCCTGCAGTTTCTCCTCGTCGTCCATGTCCTCGTTCGACTGGCCCTTCATCCCCTTCCCGATGCCGGATGCGATATCGGCGAGTTCGTCGGGGTCGTCCCAGTTGTTGACGGCCTCGACGATCGCCGTGCCCATCGCCTCGGGGTCCTCCGCGCCGAAGATACCGGAGCCGACGAAGATGCCGTCGCAGCCGTGGTGCATCATCAGGGCGGCGTCGGCGGGCGTCGCGATGCCGCCGGCCGCGAAGTTGACGACCGGGAGCCGGCCCGCCTCGGCGGTCTCGTGGACCAGGTCGCGGGGAGCGCCGTGCTCGCGGGCCCACTTCTCGCGCTCCTCGTGGTTGAGTCCGGTGAGCGTCCGGATCTGGGTTTTGATGGTTCGCTGGTGTTTGACCGCTTGGTTGACGTCGCCGGTGCCGGCCTCGCCCTTCGTTCGGATCATCGCCGCGCCCTCGCGGATGCGCCGGAGCGCCTCGGGGAGATCGCGAGCGCCACAGACGAACGGGGACGCGAAGTCGCGTTTGTCGGTGTGGTACTCGTCGTCGGCGGGGGTGAGCACCTCGGACTCGTCGATCATGTCGACGCCGAGCGACTCCAGGATCTCCGCCTCCTTGCGGTGACCGATCCGCGATTTCCCCATCACCGGGATCGACACCTCGTCGATGATCTCGGTGACGTTTTCGGGGTCGGGCATCCGCGCGACGCCGCCGCGCTTGCGGATGTCGGCCGGGACGGCCTCGAGGGCCATCACCGCGACCGCACCGGTATCCTCCGCGATCCGAGCCTGTTCGCGGGTGACGACGTCCATAATGACCCCGCCCTTCTGCATCTGTGCGAAGCCGCGCTTGACTAGGTCGGTCCCCCGCTTCAGCTCCTCCAGATCCGTGGCCTCTGCCATATCGGAATGCTGGACCGCCGGCCACTTAACGAGTCGCTTTGCCGGGAGTTGGGGCGCCGTTCCCGACTCGAAACACCGGCTCTCCGCTCGCGGCTACCGCAACCGCGAGATCCGACCGCAACCGCGAAGTCCCTCGACGCAGAGATATGACCCGTGACAACCGGAGCCATCCTCGCCGGGGGGCGCTCGACCCGCTTCGGCGACCGAGACAAGGCCGTCGCCCCGCTCGCGGGCGTGCCGATGGTCCGCCGCGTCGCGGACCGGCTCGCCGGCGACGACGACCCCGTCCCGCCGGGCGCCGACCGCGCCGCCGGCGGCGACCCCGTCGTCGACGAGCTCGTGATCAACTGTCGGCCCGATCAGCGAGACGCGATCGAAGGCGCGCTCGACGGACTCTCCCTTCCCCTCCGCTGGGCGGTCGACGACGAGCCCGACTTGGGACCGGTCGCCGGCATCCGGAACGCCTGCCGGGCCGCCGCCGGCGAGTACGTCGCCGTCGTCGCCTGCGACATGCCGTTCGTCGACCCGTCGTTTCTCGACACCCTCCGCGGGGACGCCGCGGGCCACGAGGCCGCGATCCCCCGGCTGGACGACCGCTGGCTCCAGACGACGCAGGCGGTGTACCGCGCGGAGCCGACCGCGACCGCCTGCGAGCGCGCCCTCGCCCGCGGCGACCGGAAGGTGCTGGCGCCGATCGACGACCTCGACCGCATCGTCGTCGGCGACGCCGAGATCCGCGAGCGCACCACGGAACGGACGTTCACCAACGTCAACACGCAGGCGGAGCTCGCGGAGGCGGAGACCGCGATCCAGGAGGCGCTCAACGGCGCCGGCACTCGGTGATCGGATGGGTCCCGAACGGATCGCGGTCAGTCTCTCAACAGCTCGTACGCCTCGTTCAGCTCCTTGAACGCCGCCTCGTCGCCGCGCTCCCCGTCCGGGTGGAGCCGCTTCGCCCGCTCCCGGTAGGTGGACCGGATCGTCTCGCTGTCGGCGGTCCGATCGAGTCCGAGCGTCTCGTACGCCTCGCGTTCGGACATCCCGCTCGTCGGCGGCGCGCGGTCGCGGGGATCGCCGGCCTCGGCGCCTCCGGCTCCGGACGCGGATCGATCTCCGCGACCGCGAGTGCCTCCCGTCGCTCCCCGGCCGAACCCGCCGTCCGTCGCGCCGGCCGAACGGTACGCGGACCGGCGGTGTTCGGTGGCTCGCGCGCGCTGACGAGCCCGCGCGCGCTCTCCGGGGCCCACCTGCGCGGCCTCGCGTCGGACGCGGTCGCGGAGCCGACCGCTGGCGTGGTACCAGAGGAAGTACGAGACGATACCGAACGGAACGGCGACCGCCAACAGGACGGGGGAGACGACGACTCCGGCGACGAGCAGGAGGGCCGTCAGTCCGATGAACGTCGCTGCCATGCCGACGACGATCGCGCGGTTCGTCACGGGCTCTCTCGGGGCTCCAGCGTTGTAAGCGCTCGGGCGAGAGCCGAGCGCTCCCGTCGGATATCGGGAGGACGGAGGTCGTCCGATCGCGTGGGGCGTCCGGTCAGGCGAGCACGTCGTTTCCGCCGGAGCCGTTCCCGGAGTGACGGACGTACTGGACCGCGATCCCGGCGACGAAGACCGCCGCGAACGCGGCGTTGGAGAGCGCAGCCTGCTCGACGAACGCCACGGGTTCGCCGGCGGCGACGGCCCGCCAGACGGGGACGGTCATGGCCACGAGCCCGGACCCGAGCGCGACGAGCGACAGCGTGATGATGTAGTCGTAGTACCGCATCGCCAGCAGTCCGGCGACGGCGCCGACGACGACGGCGATCAGCAGGAACTGCTGGAACTCGGGCTGGGAGAGCAGCGACGACTCGACCGCGGCGTCGACCGCGACCGCGTCGAGCCCGGACGCCTCGGGATCGTAGAACCGCCGCAGGAGCGATTCGCCGGCGGTCATCACCAACACCGCGAGGGTCGCGAAGACGAACGCCGCGATCGACACCGCGAACCGCGCCGCCAGCGGGATCAGGATCCGGCCGAGCACGGTGCCGATCAGCACGGCCGCCCCGGCGAGGACCACCCGCTGTCCAGCGGCCGGCGGGGCCGCCATGAACTCGGGGAGCACCACCCAGCCGACGAACCCGCCGACGATCGCGCCGCCGAGCCAGCTGATCCACCCGAGCACGTGGTCTTTGAGGTCGTACGCGCTGACGACCAACACGGCTCCGACGAGGGTGTTCACCGCGAGCACCGCAAGAGATATCGGATCTAGTGAAAGTGACATACGCTGACACCATTCGTCGACCGACTTAGTTGTGCGGATTCGGGCGATTCCACCGCCCGGCTCCGCACCGTTTATGCCCGCGGGCGACCGGATCCGTGGTATGCCGACTGCGGACCGCGAGACGGTGACCGGGCTCCCGCCGGGGATCGCCGCCGCCCGCGAGGAGCTGACGCCGATGCTCTCGCAGTACGCCGACCTGTGTGCGGCCCACGAGGACGCCCTCGTGCTGTTCCAGGTCGGCGACTTCTACGAGGCGTTCTGCGAGGCCGCCGCGGCGGTCGCCCGCGTCTGCGAGGTGACGCTGACGGAGCGCTCCGACTCGACCGGCGACTACCCGATGGCGGGGATCCCCATCGACAACGCCGCGCCCTACCTCGAATCGCTGCTCGACGCGGGCTACCGCGTCGCGCTCGGCGACCAGGTCGAGGACGCCGAGCAGGCGTCCGGCCTCGTCGACCGCGCGGTGACCGAGGTGATCACCCCCGGGACCGTCGTCGAGGACGAGCTGCTGGAGGCGGGGACGACGAACTACGTGGCGGCGGTGGCGGCCGGAGATAGGGACGGTGGAACCGCCCCCGAGCCGGACCCGGTCGGCCTCGCCGCCGTCGACGTTTCCACGGGCGAGTGTCTCGTCACGTCGGGCGACCGCGACGCGGTAGCGGAGGAGCTCGACCGGATCGCGCCCGCGGAGCTGATCGCGGGACCGGACGCCCCCGACTTCGAGCCCGCCGACGCCCAGCACGGGTGGACGACCCACGCCCACGACCCCGGCGCCTTCGAGCGGCGGGCCGCGACGGAGCGGCTGGAGCCGTACCTCCCGGCCCCCGACCGCCGGTTCGACGGCGACGCGGAGCTCCGCGCCGCCGGGGCGGTGCTCGCGTACGCCGAGTACACGCAGGGCGACGACGGTCCCCTCTCGTACGTCACTCGGATCCGGCGGTACGACCCCCGCGACCGGCTCCGGCTCGACGCGGCCGCCCAGCGCAGCCTCGAGCTGTTCGAGAACCGCGGGCTGGGCGCGAGCGACACCCTGTTCGACGCCCTCGACGAGACGAGTTGCGCGCTCGGCCGGCGGTGTTTAGAGCGGTGGCTCCGTCGCCCCCTCGTCGACGCCGACGCGATCCGGAGCCGCCACGACGCGGTCGGCGAGCTGGCCGACCGCACCCTCGTCCGCGAGGGGCTCGCCGACGCGCTCGGAGCCGCCTACGACCTCGAACGCCTCGTCGGCCGGATCTCTCGGGGACGCGCCGACGCCCGCGACCTGCGCTCGCTGCACGCGACGCTCGCGGTCGTCCCGGAGCTGAAGGCGACGCTGGCGGGGGCGGAAGACGGCGCGGGAGGACCGGAAACCGACGGTGACGCCGACCTCCCCCGCACCGACCACCTCCGCGATCTCCGCGACCGCCTCGACGAGCTGACCGAGGTCCGGGAGCTGATCGACGACGCGATCGCGACGAATCCCCCACCGGAGATCACCGAGGGCGGCGTCATCCGCGAGGGGTTCGACGACGACCTCGACGAGCTCCGCGCCACCGAGCGCGAGGGGCGCGAATGGGTCGCCGACCTGGAAGCGAGCGAGCGCGAGCGCACCGGGATCGACTCGCTGTCGGTCGGCCACAACCAGGTCCACGGCTACTACATCGAGGTGACCGACGCCAACCTCGACCGCGTCCCCGACGACTACCGCCGCCGACAGACGCTGAAGAACAGCGAGCGCTACTACACGCCGGAGTTGAAGGAGCGCGAGGAGGAGATCGTCGGCGCCGCGGAGCGCGCGGACGCCCTCGAGTACGAGCGGTTCGTCGACGTCCGCGAGCGCGTCGCGAGCGAGACGGAGCGGATCCAGGGGCTCGCGGACGCGGTCGCGGAGCTCGACGCGCTCCGCTCGCTGGCGACCGTCGCCGTCGAGGGCGACTACGTCCGCCCGGAGATCGTCGACGACCCCGACGCAGGCGTCGAGATCGAGGGGGGTCGCCACCCGGTCGTCGAGCGCGCCGAGGAGTCGTTCGTCCCGAACGACGCCGACCTCCCGCGCGGGTCGATCGCGGTGATCACGGGCCCGAATATGAGCGGGAAGTCGACGTACATGCGGTCGGTCGCGCTCGCGGTCGTGCTCGCGCAGACCGGCTCGTTCGTCCCCGCGCAGGCGGCCTCGCTCCCCGTCTTCGACCGGCTGTTCACCCGCGTCGGCGCCTCCGACGACATCGCGGGCGGGCAGTCGACGTTCATGCGCGAGATGAGCGAGCTGACGGAGATCCTCCACGACGCCGGGCCGAGTTCGCTCGTCCTCCTCGACGAGGTGGGGCGCGGCACCGCCACGACCGACGGGCGCGCCATCGCCCGCGCCGCCGCCGAGTTCATCCACGACGAGCTGGGCGCGACCGCCCTGTTCGCCACGCACTACCACGACCTAACTGACCTCGCGGAGGAGCGCGAGCGCGCCTTCAACCTCCACTTCACGGCGACCCGCGAGGACGGCGACGTGACGTTCCTCCACCGGGTCGTCCCCGGTGCCTCCTCCTCCTCGTACGGCGTCGAGGTCGCCGAACTCGCCGGCGTACCGGCCCCCGTCGTAGATCGGTCCCGAAACCTCGTGGCCGCGGAGACGGGCGACGCGGAGGCCGCCGACGCCGAAGGGACCGATACCGGGACGAACGGAGCCGATCCCGCGGCCAACGGCGACGGGGGGGACAACGCCGACGGGGGCGACGACGCCGACGCCTCGCTGCGGGAGTTCCTCGCGGAAGAGGAGGGGACGGAGAGAGGAGAGGAAGACGAGGGCGACAGAGCGTCCTCTCCCGACGCGCCCGCGAGCGACGACGACACCCATACCGACCGGTCGGCCGGTTCCGCGGTCGACCTGACCGCCGCCCTCCGCGACCTCGATCTCGCCCGGATGACGCCGATCGAGGCGCTGAACGCCCTCCACGACCTTCAGTCGCGAGTCGACGATGACGGGTGAGGAGCGCCCGGTCGGCGGGAGCGAGCGAGAACCGGACCGCGTCCGCCGGCTCGACCCCGCCACCGTCGACCGGATCGCCGCCGGCGAGGTGGTCACCCGCCCGGCCCGCGTCGTCGGCGAGCTGATCGACAACGCGCTCGATGCCGGCGCCTCGCGGGTCGAGGTCGCGGTCGAGGGCGACGGCACGGACCGGCTTCGGGTTGCCGACGACGGTCGCGGGATGAGCCGCGAGGACGCCCGGATCGCCGTCGAGCGCCACGCGACGAGCAAGCTCGCGCCCGACGGCGACCCCGTCGGCGTCGACTCGCTCGGCTTCCGGGGCGAGGCGCTGGCGGCGATTTCCGAGGCCGCGCGGCTCGAACTCGTCACGAGCGACGGCGACGCGGTCGGGACGCGGGTCGTCGTCGACGGGACGACGAGCGACGGTGGTGCTGAGGGTCCGACCGTCAGCGACGCCGGGCGCGCCCGGGGGACCACCGTCGTCGTCGAGGACCTGTTCGCGAGCCGGCCCGCGCGCCGGGAGTCGCTCGCGGGGTCGGCGGCCGAGTTCGCGCGGATCTCCTCGTTAGTCGCCGACTACGCGCTGGCGAACCCCGCGGTGGCGTTCGCGCTGGAGCACGACGGGTCGCGGACGCTGTCGACGCCGGGGTCCGGGATCACGGAGGCGCTGCTCGGCGTGTACGACCGCGAGACCGCGAGCCGGTCGACGGAGGTCGCTGCGAGCGTCGAGATCGAGGGGGACGGGGGCGCGTCGACCGGGATCCGGGTGTCCGGTGCCCTCGCGTACCCCTCGGTGACGCGCTCCTCGCGCGACCACGTCCGGGTCTCGGTGAACGGACGTCCCGTGCGGAACGACCGGCTCGCGGCCGCGGTCCGGGCGGGGTACGGCCGCCTGCTCCCGGACGGTCGCGAGCCGGTGGCGGCCGTGGACGTGTCGCTGCCGCCCGCCCGCGTGGACCCGAACGTCCACCCGGCGAAGCGCGAGGTCGGGCTCCGCGACGCCGACGCGGTCGCAGACGCGGTCGAGTCGGTGGTCGCCGACGCGCTCACGGGCGCCGACCTGCGGCGGACGGCCGAGGTCGACACCGGACTCGAGGGTGCGCTCGGTCCGGTCGGCGGCGACGAGGGTGAGCGTCCGGCGCCGTTCACGGACGCAGAGCCGATCGGGACCTTCCGCGACCTCTACGTGCTCGTCGAGGCCGGCGACGAGCTGCTCGTGATCGACGGCCACGCCGCTCACGAGCGCGTGAACTACGAGCGGCTCGCCCGGGCGTTCGACGGCGAGACGGTGCCGACCGCCTCGCTCGACCCGCCCGCGACCGCCTCGCTGTCGGCCGACGAGGCGGCGGCCGCGGAGGCGCACGCCGACGCCCTCGCCGCGCTCGGGTTCGAGACGGAGCCGTTCGGCGGCGGGACCGTCAGGCTCCGGACCGTCCCGGCGCCGTTCGGGCGGGCGGCCGACGCGGACGCGTTCCGCGACGCGCTCGCGACCCTCTCTGACGGGGAGTCGCCGCGGGACGCCCGCGAGGCGCTGCTCGCCGATCTGGCGTGTCACCCGTCGCTGAAGCGCGGCGAGATCGGGGCACTGACGCGCGAGGAGCTGCGGTCGCTGCTCGACCGGCTCGGCGAGTGCGACCGCCCGTACGCGTGTCCGCACGGGCGGCCGACCGTCCTCTCGGTGGACGAGGCGACGTTCGCGGCGGGGTTCGGTCGGGACCGGTGAGCGGTTCACCCCTTCGGCGGCACCGGAGGCGTTCGGATGATAACCGCCGGGGACGACGACGGCCCGGGGACGATCGCCGGACCGACGACGCGGAGCCGGTCAGGTGGGGCGCTCGCTCGCGCGTCCGTCGCTGCCGTTCGAGCGCTCGTTGTCGGCGTCGAGACGTTCGACGCGCTCGACGGTCTCTTGCGTCTCCGTCGTCTCCGGCGGGTACGAGACGGTCCGCTGCGGGTAGGGGATGGAGATTCCGGCGTCGGCGAAGCGGTCCTGGATCATCTCGACGGCGGTCGCCTTCGAGCGCCACCGCGCCTGCGGGGTCGGCGGCTCGATCCAGAAGCGGAGGTCGAGTAAGATCGCGGAGTCGCCGAACCCGGAGGGGATCACGTACGGCTTCGGGTTGTTGGCGATGGTGTCGATCTCGGTGAGGACTTCCTCGGCGATCTCGCTGGCCGCGTCGGGGTCGTCGTCGTACCCGATCCCGACCTCCATGTGGATCCGGAGCCGACCCTCGCGGCTCCGGTTCGTGATCGCCTGGTTGGTGACCAGATCGTTCGGGACGACGACGTACTCGCCGTCGAAGTTCCGCATGTGGGTGTTCATGATGGTGATCTCGGTGACGAACCCCTCCTCGTTGCCGATCTCCACCCAGTCGCCGATCTCGAACGGGCGCGCGAACATCAGCACGAAGCCGGCGATCAGCGATCCGAGCGTCTGGCGGGCCGCCATCCCGAGCACGATCCCGAGGAACCCGGCCCCGACGAGGAGGCCGCCGAGGTTCACGCCCCAGATCCCGAGGACGGTTATCCCCGCGATCACCAGCACGCCGACCTGCATGATCCGGCTGAGCAGCTGCTCCTGGTGGGCCGTGATGCGGTCGCTATCGGCCGAGAGGTCCTCGACGTACTCCTCTAACACGTCGCTCGCGACGTAGGCTGTGCCGAGGAGCAGCAGGGAGAGGAACGCCTGCGCGCCGACCGTGAGCATGTTCTCCGCGACCGGCAGCACCGCCACGACGACCGCGAACCGCCCCCACAGCGCCAGTATCGCGACGGCGGCGAGCGCGAACAGCGCGAGCTGGAGGAGGCCGACGAGCAGCCGCAGCCCGAAGGAGACCGGGACGGCCTCCCGCATCGCCTCGATCGAGTTCTCGCCGCGTCCGTCGAGGAATCGTTCCAGCCAGCGCGTCGTGACCCGCTCACCGGCCCGGACGGCTCGGGGGAGGAGCAGCCAGCCGATCGCGAGCGTCGCGAGCAGGATCCCGGCGGTCACCGTGACGCGGGCCTCCGTGGTTCCGACGCTCCCCAACAGCGCGTCGAGTTGCGTTCCCAGTTGTGCGGTCACTGTCCGACGGTTTTCCCTCGCAGTTAAAAATGGTCCCCCGCGAGTATCGCCGGAGAGAACGGGTCGCGAAGCCGGAGTCACTGACCCCGGGTCAGCGGCCGCGACGGAGCTCCTCGATCAGCTGTTCGATGAGCGCGGACTGCCTGTCGAGCCGCTCGGACTGCTGTTCGACGGTGTGACGCAGCTCGGCCACCTCGGTCGCGAGATCCTCGCCCTCGACGCCGGCGCTCTCGAACGGCGAGCCGTCGAAGGCGTCCGCGTCGGCCGGATCGGCCGGAGCGTCGGAGTCGGTCGACCCGATCTCATCCGCCGTCGCCTCCCCCGCGGCGCCGCTTTCGAAGTCGGTCTCGGGCCGCGCGGTCCGATCCACGTCGACGCCCGGATCCGTTTCCGGGTTGTCGGCGAGCGGATCGTCGGCAAGCGAATCGTCGGCGAGCGAATCGGCGTCGCCCGCGCGGCCGGCGACCGGCTCCTCGACGGAGTCCGCGTCGCGAGCGTCTCCTGGATTCTCCGCGACCGACGAGGCCGACCCCTCGCCGCGCGTCGGCTCTCTCCCGGCCGCCGCCTCCTCTCCCACCGCCGGTTCGCCTCCGGACACCGGCTCCGTTTCCGGTACCGGTTCCGCTTCGGGTTCCGCCTCCGCGTCCGCGACCGGCGAGGCCGACAGCGGGTCCGGTCCCTCACCGAAGTCGGTCGTGCCGCCGGCATCTCCCGCGTCGGTGGCCGCGCCGTCGTCGCCCTCGTCGGCGACGGTCACGCGGAACTCTTCGAGGCTGTCGACGCCGTGGTACGCGCAGACGGCGTCGACGAGCGTCTCCCGGACCGCCCGGGCGGACTCGTTGGGCGCTTTGAACCGCTCGGAGCGCCCGTCGTGGGTCAACACGATCGCGGTCGCGACGGTCCCCTCCTCGAAGTCGAGGTCGGTGAGGTCGGCGTAGGAGAACTCCTCGAACTCCTCGTCCCAGACCGCGGATCCGACGTGTTTGACGAGGCGGTCGCTGGTGACGACGAGCGTGAGTTCGGAGAAGCGGAAGGTCTGAATGACGGACTCGCCGGGGTCGGTGACGCCCGTCGCCGAGAGAACGCCCGCCAGGATCGGGTGGAGCACGTCGTCGGCGCGCTTGGCCGGCACCGATATCGTCTCGTCGCCGTCGAGGCCGTAGCCGAGGGTGAGTTTCGCCTTGCGGCGACCCGTCGAAACCGCGATGCGCTCGACGTCGTGAGGGTACTCCGCGACCGACTCGTCCGAAAGCAGGCCGTCGCCGCGATAGACGAGCGTCTGCGTCGGTGTGACCGCGAGACGGTCGGCTCCCCCGAGCGGGACTTCGGCCACGATCTCCTCGTCGCCGACGGTCCCCGCGAGCAGTTCGGGAAGGCTCATATCCCGGATATCCGACCCGTCGGCCATAAATCCGCGGGGTCCGCGTCGGCGGCGGTCGCGGAGCGATCGGAGCCGGACTCTCGCGCCGACTCTGTCACGGATTCGCAACCTTCCGACGGATGGGAAGGTTAAAGGGTTTCATCGCGGTACGGGAAGGTGAGGCCGGGTGGCTTAGCTGGACATAGCGCCGCACTCATAGGGTTCGGAGATTCGGTGCGGTGACGCCTTGGAAGCGTCCGCGTCCTTCCCGTGGCTCCGCCGAGCCTCGGACCTGGGACATGCGGAGATCGTGGGTTCGGAGCCCACCCCGGCCACTCTACAGTTACTCAAGCCCCGAGAGGCGTCGACGTCCCGTCGCGAGTGACAGCCGATTCCCCGAACGCGGTGCCGGCCGAAACGCCTACCCATGAGCGACGCGACGGCGACCGTATGCAAGCGCGTGACCTGATGGAGCCCGACGTAAAGACCGTCGCTCCCGACGACGACGTGGCCGACGCGTTCAAGAAGTTCGCTCGGTACGACTTCAGCGGGTTCCCCGTCGTCGACGACGAGGAGCGACTGGTCGGCGTCGTCACCGAGTCTGACCTCGTGGACCTGTTCGAGCCCGACGACGAGACGCTGTGGATCCCGATCGGGCTCCCCCCGTTCGTCGACACGCTCACCTATCAGGTGAAGGCGCCGTGGGGCGACATCGATCTGGGCGTCGACATGCTCCGGAACGCCGACCGCCCGATCTCGGACGTGATGAGCATCGACGTGGCGACGGTGACGCCCGACACCGACGTGAACGAGGTGCTCGACCTGCTCGCCAGCGACGATCCGAACATCAACCGCGTGCCGGTCGTCGACGACGAGGATCGGATCGTCGGGATCATCGCCCGTCAAGACGTTATTCGGGCGTTCCGAGATAAGCGGCTGGCGTAGCCGATCTCTCGGCGTGAGAACGGTCCGGGGGTTTGATATTCAAATGACACGAATCGGCACGTATGAGCGACTCAAACCAAACTACGACGTTCGACGCCCGTACGGAACTCAAAGACGGCATGCAGGTCCACGCGGAGACCCGTCACTTCGAGTTCGTAGTCGACGAGCCGGAATCGCTCGGCGGCACGGACGCGGGGCCCAACCCGGTCGAATACCTGCTCGGCGCCTTGGGCGGCTGTCTGAGTATCACCGGACGCGTCGTCGCCGACGAGATGGGCATCGAGGTCGTCGAACTGAAGCTCGATCTCGAAGGCGATCTCGATCCGGCGAAGTTCCAGGGAGCTGATGTCGACGCCCGCGCCGGCTTCCAAGAGATCCGCGCGTCGGTCCAGGCGGAATTGCGGTCGAAAGACGGCGACCACGTCGACGACGACACCCGCGACGAGTGGCTCGATCGGGTCGAGCGGCGGTGCCCCGTGAGCGATAACCTCGCCGGAGAGACGCCGATCGCGCTCGATCGGTCCTAACTCGGTCCGGGGCTCTTTCGGTTCGACGGAGACTACGACGGATCGACTCGCACCAGCCACGCCGCGGGGTCGTCGAGTTCGGCGCGCGTCGGGAGGTTCTCCGGGCGCTCCCAGACGGCGCCCGCCGCCTCGATCCCGCGCGCGTCGACGACCTCGCGGAAGAAGGCGGCGCCCTGCTCGTACTGTCGGCGCTTCAGTCCCAGCCCGAGCAGCCGGCGCGCGATCCGCTGGACCGGACCGCCACCGCCCCGGCGCTCGTCGAGCTTCCGACGCAGGTCGCCGTACTCGCCGTCGAAGGCGCGGTCCATCAGCACCTCGGCGTACCCCTCGACCGCCGTCATCGCCGCCTGCAGCTCCGCGAACGGCTCGGTGTCGAGGGCGTCGACCGGGAGGCCGCCAGCGGTCAGCCCGCCGCGACCGGTCTCTCCCGCGCCGCCCGCGAGCCCCTCGATGCCGCGCTCGACCCGCGACTCGAGGTACTCGGGGAGCCACGGCGCCGCGCCGAACTCCGCCGCGTGCGTCACCTCGTGGAAGGCGATCCAGCGCCTGAACCGCGGAAAGTCGACGTCGAGCGACGCCGCGACCGCGACGATGTTCGGGTGGACGAAGTAGAGCCCGTGGTCGGCGTCGGGCTCGTCGGCCAGCAGGAGCGGGTCGTACTGGCCGAGCACGTTGCGCGCTAAGAATCCGAGCGTGAACGCCATCGACCCGGTGTTGGCGATCCGCGAGAGGTCCCGCGCGAACCCCCGCGTGAGGTCGCCGGCCGGGAGGTCCACGGGGCCGCCGGCGGGTTCGACGATCCCGCCGGTCGACCCGCCGACTCCACCGGCCGATTCGCCGACTCCGCCGACCGACTCCTCGTCGCTCCCGGTCGCGGCCGCCTCGATCGGCGCCATCACGTTCCGGAACGTGTCGACGCTGGCGTCGATCCAGTGGTGCCGGTTCTGCACCTCGATCGCGTCCGGCACGTCGAACTCGATCCCGGCCACCTCGCGGAGCCGGGAGCGCGCGTCGCGCACGTCGGTTGCGTACCCCGCCCGCTCGGCGTCGGTGAGCGCGAGCGACCCCGGATCGGTGCTCGCCTTCGCGGCCACCGCGGCCCGCTCCCAGTCGACGACGCCCGGCCCGCTGGCCTCGGAGACGGTCCGGAGGCTTCGGAGGATGTCCATACGAACCGGAGGAGGGCGCGCCTCAAGTCCCTTGTGTCGGTGGCGGGAGCAGCGCGGTGCCGCCCCACTGTCGACCCGCCACCGTTCGTTACCGCCCCGCCGACCGTATCGGCGGTTTCTTGCCGGCCGCCGGATCAGCCAGCGTATGCGCGACTCACAGAGGGCGTTCCTCGACGACCTGCTCGCGACCGCCAGCCCCTCCGGCTTCGAGACGCCGAGCCAGCGGGTCTGGACCGACTACGTCCGCGGCTTCGCCGACGAGGTCTCCGTCGACGCCTACGGCAACGCCGTCGCCGTCCACGAGGGCGATCCCGACGCGCCGACCATCGCGCTGACGGGCCACGCCGACGAGATCGGCTTCATCGTCCGCGACGTGCTCGACGACGGCTTCCTCCGGATCAGCCGGATCGGTGGCTCCGATCGCACCGTCTCGAAGGGCCAGCACGTCACCGTTCACGCCGACGAGCCCGTGCAGGGCGTGATCGGCCAGACCGCGATCCACCTGCGCGACCCCTCGGAGGACGAGTACGAGGAGATAGCCGGCCAGTTCGTCGACATCGGCGCGGCCGACGCCGAGGAGGCCCGCGAGCACGTCGAGATCGGTGACCCCGTCACCTTCTCGACCGAGGTGGAAGAGCTCGTCGGCGACCGGATCGCCGCCCGCGGGATCGACAACCGGACCGGCACGTGGGCGGCCGCCGAGGGGCTCCGGCGCGCCGCCGAACGCGACGCCGACGCCACCGTCTACGCCGTCTCCACGGTACAGGAGGAGGTCGGGCTTAAAGGGGCGCAGATGGTCGGCGTCGATCTCGACGCGGTGGACGCGTTCGTCGCCGTCGACGTCACCCACGCCACCGACAACCCCGACGTCGACGGCGAACACCGGGGGCCGGTCGAGCTCGGCGCCGGCCCCGTGATCGCCCGCGGCAGCGCGAATCACCCAGTCCTCGTCGAACTCGCACGCGACGCCGCGGCCGACGACGACGTCGACGTGCAGCTGCAGGCGGCGGGCTCCCGGACCGGCACCGACGCCGACGCCTTTTACACGTCCCGAGGCGGGGTCCCGTCGCTCAACGTCTCGATCCCGAACCGCTACATGCACACGCCGGTCGAGGTGGTCGACACCGGCGACCTCGACGCGGTCGCCGACCTCCTCGCCGCGATTGCGGACGGCGCGAGCGACGCCGCGCCCTTCACTGTCGACGTGTGAGCGACGCGATTCACCGACGATAGTGGAGCAGTTAGGCACGGTAAACCGGGGCATGGAAGGGTCGAAACGGAACTGTTTTACAATATCCTGCCATACCGGTAATTGCGTCGAACGGACGTGCGCTCTGGTGGTGTAGTCCGGCCAATCATATTGCCCTCTCACGGCAATGACCTGGGTTCGAATCCCAGCCGGAGCATCCTTTCCTCCCGCCGTCTTGTGGTTTTAGCCTGCGCTGTCACGTATGTTCGACTCAACGCGCAGACCACGTAAGTTCGAAGGATTCACACACAACCGTGCAGTCATGCGATTCCCCGGTTTGCGATACCTATCGGGTTCGCAGGACGCGGTCCTCTCCCCGTTGCTGTCGTGCGATTCGGGTATTTGGTTAGCGGGCGAAGTGCCATCCACTCACCGGGAGGCTCGGTCTCTGGAGGGGGCAGATGGACCTTGACGATTACCCGGTCGTCACCGAGCCGTCCGAATCGTATCTGAACGAGCGGCAGTTGCTGGATTACCGCTCCGAACGCGAGGAGTGTCTCCGGTGGCTGCTCACCTACGGGAAGGAGCCGGAGAAAGCCGAGGGGTACGCGAAGGGAACAGTCAAACCGCGGTCGTATCGCATCGACCGGTTCTACCGATGGGTGTGGGAGCAAGAGGGCGGCTACACGGTCAACCTCATGCACGACCACGCGGACGGGTGGATGGACCACCTCGCACATCGGGACGTGAGCGCCACGCACAAGGTGAACTGCCAGAAGTCGCTGAAGATGCTCTACAAGTGGCTTCACCACGAACGCGGCTCCGGACAGTGGGAGCCCGACATCACGTTCTCGGCGGACAACAGCTCGAACCCGCGGGACTTTCTGACGAAAGACGAGCGGAAGGCCGTCCGCAACGCGGCGCTCGAATACGGATCGGTGCCCAGTTACAACAACTTGACTCCGACCGAGCGCGAGCGGTGGAAACGCTACCTCTCTCAGCGGTTCGAAAAGCCGAAATCGGACGTGACCCCCGACGACTGGGACCGCGCTAACGGCTGGAAGATCCCGTCGCTGGTGTGGGTCAGTCTAGACGCCGGGCTCCGACCGACCGAGGTCAACCGGTCAACGATGGACTGGATCGACACCGACAACAGTCTCCTTCGCATTCCGAAGGAAGACAGCGCGAAAAACACCGATCACTGGCGAGTCGGCCTCAGCGATCGAACGGCGGAGATCCTCCAGAACTGGTGTGCGGAGCGACGCGCGTATCCAGCGTACGACGACACCGACGCGATTTGGCTGACACGGAAAAAGAATTCGTGGGACGTCTCTTCGCTCCGCTACCTGCTGCATCGCCTGTGTGACATCGCCGGCATCGAGACCGCGAACCGACAGATGAGCTGGTACGCGATCAGACACTCCGTCGGGACCTACATGACGAGAGAAGAAGACCTCGCGGCGGCGCAGGCCCAGCTCCGTCACAAGTCACCGGAAACGACCATGAAGTACGATCAGACACCGGTCGAAGACCGGCGAGACGCGTTAGACAGAATGGGGTAGACCGGTTCCCCGTCACATTAGTTCCGCCACTTCCTGTTTCCGCTCGGGAAGCGGGTGGATGTAACGATCCGCGGCGGCGAGACTGTTCTGCCGGAGCGCATCCGCCACGACCCGCAGATCCGTGTACTCGTGATAGACGTACGTGCCGACGCTGTGCCGGAACGAGTACCACACCAACTTGCGGCCGCGCTGGTTGATCCCCGCGTCCTCCATGAGGTTATCGAGTAAATCGTTCAGCGTCCCTGACCCGTACGGGTTGCCTTTCCGGGTGAGCCACACCTCGTCACGCCCGTCGTACAGCTCCATGTTCGACCGCTGGTCGAGCCAGTTCTCGAAGGCGTTCGCCGCCTCGGCCGAGAGTTCCTGGGTCCACGACGAGTCGTTCTTCGGTGCCTCGCCGGCCGGAATGTGAATCGCTTGGTCCTCCGGGTCGTACCATCCGACTTTCAGCCGCTCGATGAGGGCCGGCCGCCACCCGGCTTCGCGCGTGGTTCGAACGAGTGACGGGATCTTCCAGTCGTGGTTGAGTTCGTCCCAGTCGCTGGGCCGGACCTCGTCTTTCGGTTTGCCGAGTTCTTGCGCGATGTGGGTCTTCCACCGGTCCCGGTCCTCCGGAGTGAGGTTGTTGTAGCTGGGAACGCTCTTGTATTCGAGCGCGGCTTGCCACAACTGCCGGAGTTCGTCCTTCTGAAACGGGTCGGCGTGGTTTTCGCTCCGTTCGTCGGTGAACGTGTGTTCGGGCTCCCACTCGGTATCGCAGAATGCGAACCAGTTCCGCAACACGTCGTTGATTTTCCGTTTGCTGCCTGGCGCGTACCGCTTGCCGTCGAGGCGGCGGAGCCGGTCTTCGACTAGGGCTTCGTTGACTGCGTCGGCGGCTCCCGTCGTGAGTTCCGTCGTCACCGTCTCGTTGTCCCAGACCCACTTCACCGCTCGGTGGAGCCGTGAGATGCGTTGAGTGACGTTGCTGTAACCGAGTTCTCTCTTCGGGTCTTTCCCTTCGGTCTCCAGATACGTTGCAAAGCGGGTTAGCTTCGCGCGGTACATCTCCCGTTGGCGGGCGTTGAGCGGCTTGAACTGGTGATCCGATAGGATTCGGCTCTCACTGTCGTCCGAGCTACTCATCGCTCACCTCCGTGGGCGCGACCACGACTCGGGTCGAATTGCGCTGGTCTTCCGACGGGGCACAGGATAGGGATAGATACGGCCCGCGTCTCCACGATTCTACGTCCCGGTGCGAAATCATCATTTAGCTCAACTGCACCGGCATAAGATCCTATTTAAAATAAATCTCTGCCTCAGCGGCGGTCAGAACTTTCCCCTAGAAAAGAAACATCCACACACAGCATACAGAGAAAAGACCGTTTTCCTCCTCCTTAGGGGTTCTATCAGAGGATGACGAGAACCCCGCTCCCGCAATCGGAACCCATCCGCGTAACGACCGCGCATCGAAAACACGCCTCTCGGACCCGGTTCGCTTGCAACGAAATCTACGTAATCACGGGACGGAAGTTGGTTCTCGAACCGCGATCGGCTCCGGTCAGCGACTAACTAAGATTCCGTTGTTCAGACCGTGCCGAATCACGATTCTCACTTGCTATCGATGGTGACACGTCCGCCGTCAGAGGATCGGGTGTTCTCATCGAAGGTGTCGAACACACACGATTCACTATCGAATCCACCACGCGGCATACTTCCACAGTGACACCGTTCTGGGCTCGCTCCGTCGCGGCGCGATCAGTCTGACCGCACTGCAATAAAGACGTGTCCGGCGTTCAAGTACGTAGAGCCCAACACGAAACCGTGACTGACGACGCGTTCGCTCCCGACAATACCGGTGTCCCAACCGTCTCCTGTACCCGGTGTGGCCGCGAGTGGGAGCTTGACCACGAACTGGACGACCTCCACGCCGGGAACCGCGCGGTCGAACAGTTCGCGCTCGATCACGAACGGCACACCGGTCACTACCCGGACGACGTGACCCCGTGGACCGTTCGGTGCCAGCACTGTCCGGACGGCGAGCAGTTCCTTTCAGAACGCCCGGCCCGACGCTGGGCGACCACCCACGCACGCCACACGCGCCACACCGTCCAGCTCGAAGGTCCAGACGAAACGGCCGACAGCATTTCGCCCGAGAGCAGCGAGTCGCAGCCGTAAACACCGACAGCAGCATCGCAGGCGAGATAACCGCTTCTCTGCAGACTGCGCTTTCATCACGCGCGAGTGCCGAATGTGCGACGGGAGAGTGTCTCCCTGTCATCCCGGGCCGAGCGCGGCGATATCGGCTCCGACCGCGGCCCGCGCGTCGGCCGGATTCGGTTCGTGATCGGCGAGATGCGTCCACTCACACGCTGGCAGCGCGGACAGGTGATCCAGGATCGCCGGGCGATACGGTGCCGCCGCAGCAACACCGTCACCGTCCCCCCAGATATCGTTAATCACCGTCATCGAATCGATACGGATCTCCACCGTGCCCGGATCACACCGCGAAGCGAGCGCCTCCAGCCCGAGGTGAAGCGCCGCGTACTCCGCGGTGTTGTTCTCCGCTCTCGAGCCGACCGGCCGCCCCAACTCCGCAAACGGCTCACCGTCAGCTCGGAGAACAGCGCCCGCACCGGCCGGCCCGGGATTCCCACGCGAACCCCCATCAACGTACAGCACAACGTCACTCCCGTCAATCTCACGGCGTCGTTCTCCTGTGGACGGCGGATCCCTAGCGAGTATCTCATCGATCGCCGTTCGAATCTCACCGTCAGTCGTCTCCGGATCAAACAACCCACCGAATCCGGAGACGGCCGCATCGATCGCGTCGATCGCAGCCCGAATCTCGTAGTCGTACACTGTGAGCACCTCATCGACCCGACTGGCAAGCGGCGACAGCGTCGCCGTCGGTAAGCGATCCATCTTACCTGTCGATCCCCCTCCACCGATCTTGCCAGTCCATCCTCACACTCACACTAGGTAGAACGGGGCAAAAACACGCGGGTCCCGACCGTCCAATGCTGAAGTCTGGAATACACACCAGACGCGACGCAGAATAACGCGAATCGCCCAACACGAACCGTTACACTCACTCTCTCCCGTATTTCTCGCCGAACGCCGCAAAGTGATCCACGAGGTCTGCCTGCGCCGCTTCCAGGTCATCGACTGACCCGATGTGTTTGTAGAACACCGTGTTCGAGTCGAACGGATTACTCGCGGTTGAAAGCGACCAGTCGCCCTCTTGGGTGCGATCAACAATCTCCTGGTCTACGTCTTCGGGAGCGCCTTTGACTTTGTACCCGAAGGCTCGAAGCGCGCCGTCAACGTCCGTGCGATCATACTCCGTCGGCGGCATCCAATACAGGTGCACATTCAGTCGCTGCGTCCGATCCACCGGGGCACTCGGACCCTCCATTTCGTGGTTGAGGCGGTGGATCGCAAGTGCCGATCCGGAGTTTTGATTTGTCTTTACGTTGATATTCGTCTCTGAATCGAACAGCTGAGGTTGTTCATCGACCAGTGCCTGATCGAACACGCGGAGCCGCGCCTCAATTTCGTCTTCGAACTGCGAGATCAACTGAATCGCTTTCAAGTACCGATCCGACTGCAGCCCCTCGGTCAGAAACTCATCGGTCATACGCTGACTCTCGCCCGGAGATACGTTAACTGTTCGTCAAGTGTACCCGAGACGGCGATCGGCCGCACCGTCTCAACAACACCTGCGGGATCGACCATTCTCTCGATCATCGGTTGCGGTTGGAAGCCTGCGACGTACTGTTCGATTGCCGCACAGAAGAGATACGCGTTGGCCGCCCAGTGGTCGTCAACGATATCCCCTCGCCGTAGTACCGACCGAACCGCTGCCGCGATATCCAGCCAGTACAGGACAGTAATCGGACCCGGGTCGTCCCACTTAACCTCCCGTCTCCCGTCCGCTGACGCCTCAATAGGCGGTGACACGATTGTCTCAAGACGCCCACGCTGCCGCTTCGGTAACAGCAGCACGTGGTCCCACTGCACATCGTCGAAATGTCGTTCGATGAGGGATGCCGTCTCCGGAGTTTTCCGATAGTTCTCGTCGCCGAGCTTCACCTCGATCGACACACCGTACTCGGGATGCCGGACCAAAATATCCGCTTGACGCCACCCGCCGTTCTGTTTCGGGAGCTGAACCTCACGGCGCACCTCGTCAGGCGGCGCTTCGATCGACTCATCAAATAACTCACTGACCAGCGCCGCAGACGGTTGCAGTAGCTGCGCGAGCCACTGCGACCAGTCTAATTCACCGTTCGGTCGTAACGGCCCTCTGAACCCTTGTGAACCCGAGATATCCGCGGCAAGTGGATCCGTTTCGAACGGTGCGTCCGATGCCGCCCACAACTCGTTCGACCGGTCGAGTAACTCACCGACTTCAACTGCTGTCTGGTGACCCGTCGCAGTGAATGTCTCCCACCACGGATCCAAGTCACCCCACCACTGAGTCACTCCACCTGGATTCGTCACCTGCAACGCGGCACTGCACACCACTGACGACGCCGGTTCCTCACCCGTCTGCGTCAGTGCGTCGATAGCCTCCCACTCTCGTTCCGTGTCACGCAGCACTCGCTGCCGATCGGAGCCGTACGCACTTACACCGCTCCCGGCGTCCAGATACGCGTCAACCCACGGATCGAGGCGCGCCCAGTCATCCGGTTCCACGTCAACAGTCACGCCCAGACCGACTCACCTAAATTATATAACTGCTTGGCAGGCGACCACGCCGATACACCGACGAACGCCACACTGTGCACACTTCTTATTCGAACCTTGCACATGCTCGGGCGGACAGATGCCACATGAGAGCGAGAGGATCCGGTGGCGAGTGTGTTCGTCGGGTCATGAGTGCTGGAACATGGAATGTACAGAACTCGGTACTGGGTCGCCGGCACACATTACGAGGTAAGCGGGTTACAGCGGAATTTGCTGGGACTGAAGCTGCGGAATTCAATTTTTTGCGGTGTACTTCGCTCGGACCGGGGTGGCCGGAAATCACTTCGTACACGCGTTTTCACGTCGATCCGCCACGGCACCGTGGGTTTCCCGGTATCCCGGTGAGAGTTCTAAGGCAAGTCTTCAAAAGTCGGTGGTTCAAGCTAAGTAGTTAGGGAAATGCCAGACCGCATTTCCACGACGGCGTTCACGAGAACCGATTCATCGACGCATTACGCGTCTCCAGCACCCGCTCAGTTCGATTCGACGGTCGGAGTTACAGGTCCGCGCGCGCCGATCAGCACGACTCCGCCGGAACTCGACGAGGGCAGTCCGGACGACCCGATACCGCCCCTGGAGGTTCATGCCGACATCGAGGCGCTCGAAGAGACGCTTACGGACGCGGCGGAGTCGTTCGCGGAGGCGTTCACCGCAGATGCGTCTGCGGAGCTCCGTTCACGAGCCGAGACGTGGGCTGTTGAGCGTGACTTCGACGACGACGTCATGAAGACGCCCGTTACGGAACAGGCTGCGCTCGCTGTCCTGTTGCGAGCGACGTTGTATGAGCCTAATCACGACGAAGAGTTGCCGCTTGAGAACGCAGAGGAGGCGTTTCGCGCGGCTGCGTCGAACACGACGAACTCGGCACCGGGCTGGTGTGTCCTCGATGACGTCGCGTGGCTCGCCGCCGACGCGGCACTCGCCCCAGTGATTCGCGCACGACACACGCTCCAGGAGTCAACGTGCCCGTCCGAAGACCTCGGACGGCTGTACGCCGCTATCGTCACGAGTACCGATCGGCAAACGCTCAGCCAGTTCCGCGCCCCTCGATGGGCTGGCCGCGCCATGCGGGTCTGGGCTGGCGGCGACGGCGATACCGTGCTTGACGCCGGCATCGGGCCGGTGCGTTGTCCACACCGTTACACCCCTCGTGGCAGGTCTGCGACGAACCCGCCGAAGTCATCGGGATCGACCGGAGCCCGCTGTCCGTGCTCCTCGGAACGACAGCGTTAGCGCTCACCAACCACACACCGTACTGCGAGGTGACTACCTTGACACCGAAGCTGACGACCTGCCGGTGAGCGTCGATGGAATGGTGTGTAACCCGCCGTACGCGCACATTCGCCTGTTGACGGAGCCGGAGAAAACGCAGTGGAACGATCAAGCGGAAGCGGAAGCCGGCGCTGACATCAGCAAGCAGTCGCCGCTGTACGTCTACTTCATGATTCACGCAGCGGAATTCCTCGATGACGGTGACAGAGCGGCGTTTCTGGTTCCGCAAGCGTTCCTCGGGACGCAGTACGGAATCGCACTCAAGCGGTTCCTGAAGCAGAACTTCGACATCAACGCGCTGATTCGAGTGGATCCTGACGGGGGCTCGCTGTTCGCCGACGCGGACACGGCAGCCGTGTTCGTGTTACTCGAAGCGGACGGTGATCCGGCCCCTGGAAGCAAAACTCGGTTCGTCACCGTCGATGATCGAGACTTCACTTCGGTTCGAGCTGCGATGTGTAGCACGGCCACCGGGGTAACGGACTGGGGCGAAGTCACCACCGTCGCGCAGGCGGCGCTCAATCCGGAACTCAACTGGCAGGCGCAGTTCGATCCGGTCGGCATTGACACGGGCCACCTCCCATCGCTATCGAAGCTCGGGGCGGTTCACGTGGCACCCCCAGCCGGGGAAGCCGGTGCGTTCTGCTTGACCGCAGGTACTGTCGAGCAGTACGGAATCAGCACGCAGCACCTGTCACGCGTAGCCCGTCACCCGGAAGACGTGCCAGGGTACGAGGTGCGGGAGGCCGACTGGGTAACGGCGCGCGAGGCCGGTACGGAAGTGTGGCTTCTTGACCCTGAGGACCTCCCCGTGCTCCCCGCCAGCAACGAGGCGTTCATCGAACAGTACGACGACGGAACCCTCACGGGAGACGCCGTCGATACTCCGCACGACAACCTCCTACGGTACCTGCGAGACAACAGCCGAGAGTACGATCTATCCAATAGCTCATGCACGGAGCGACAGCACTGGTTCCGGCCGTCGAGACACGCTCCGGCGCCGATCCTGTTGACGAACGCCAGCCAGGACCAGTTGCGGTTCATCGTGAACGAAGCCGCGCTTCGAGTCGTGAATAACTTCTACGAGGTCGAACTCGGACTGACAGGCGCTGAGCGAAACGCCGTGCTCGCGTACTTGAACAGCGGTGTCATGGGAGACGTGCTTCGACGATACGGTCGCATCCGAAGCGGCGGGATGATGAAAATCAGCGTCAGGGCTGCCGAACAACTCCCGGTCATCGACCCGTCACGCCTGCCCGAAAACCTCGTCCAGAGCCTCGCCGACGCGTTCGACTCCCTACGTGGAACCGATCGAAGCAGCGACTCACACGACCAGATCATCGACACCATCGACACGCTGGTTCACCGGGCCATCGAAGAAATGCGGCCGGCGTAACTAACTGTACGCGACAAATCCCACTCCCGGTGCTCAAATTAGTGACGAAGGCTTAGGTCCTGTCGGTATAGGAGGACTTTCAGGGCGGATCTTACTGCGTCTCTCGATGTGCGTTGCGAAGGGAACGGACACCAATCGACACTTCCTGAGGAACGCACGCGGGACCGCCAGACCCTGAATCAGGAGCGGTGGCTGCCAGCATGACCATATTGCGTTTTATGATTGTAACAGTTGAGACTCATGACTCTATTCTGGGATGGGCTTTCCTTGGTGTGATATAAATGAGTGACCAGATTTTATATGAACTTTAAGTGAATAGAGTAACGAATTGTTCTTTGTGAAAACTGAACCGAACACTGATACTGGCGCTGGCGCGAGCATCTTGCTTGATATTCCCGCGCAAGAGACGGGTCTGTTTAAAAGCCAGGCCGTTCACGATGTGCTTTCTTTCTTATCTCGATATCACGAAGATGAGTTCTCTATCACGGAATTGGCTGACGCGGTGGACTACTCTCGCCCAACGATCACAAAGGCGGTTGACACGCTCGTCGCTAACGACCTTGTCACCGATCGACGGGACGGGAACGCCCGATTAACCCAGATCAACCGGGGACGGTTGTCTCGCCCCGGCGACCCGTTACTCGAAATTCCTCAAGCCGAGTTTCACGCGCCAGTCCGCACTGCTCTCGAACAAGTACGTGACCAGTTAGACGGCGTCATCGGCGTCGTTCTGTACGGGAGTGTTGCGCGCGGGACCGCCGACCGGCGGAGTGACATTGACCTCTGGGTGCTCGTGACAGAAGACCGCATGGCGAATCAGCGAACCGCGAACACAATTCGGCAAGACCTCGAAGCACAAGAGTTCGACACGGGTCGCTACGCGTACGAGATCGACGTCGAAGCCCTGCCAGCCATTCCGAACTACACTGAGAACCTCCAAGAGATACTCAGCGACGGCATTGTCCTCCACGACACGGATAAGTTCGAAACAGTTCGAGGGATGGTGTTCCATGGTGACCTCGATGAGTAGAGACGCTGACCCACAGGCCATCACGGACGCGCTTGCAGCGGCGATCGATGCGTTCAACGAAGAAGGATACGGCATCCCCACGCGTGAGGACGAGATCGATTCAGACGCCGAGTGGAAAACCCAATTGACGAAAGCGTGCCGGTTGTTGGCCGCTATCGAACACATTTCTAGGCAAGGGTTCTACACCGCTGCGATTGAGTTGTGCTTCGGTGCGACCGAACGGTCCGTCGAAGCCTACGCGCTCGCCGAAGGCGGGGACGAGCTCAATGACTTCCACGATCATACCACGTGCTACGACCGAGCGACCGAACTCGGCTTGCTCTCTGACACGACCACGCGAGAGCTCCGGCGACTGTACGATACCAACCGCACCGATAGTTACTACGGCGGCCGCCGACCCACAGAACAACAAGCAGAAACGATGCAACAACTCGCTGAGAGCGTCCACGAGTACGTTACAAACCAAATCAGAGAAGGCGGTGTTTGCGTCTGCAACAATATCGACTAACAATCTCGCACCAGAATTCACTGTACTTTCACAAGCTGTGTCGCCAGTGATTCGAGTTCGTCCACTTCATCGATAGCAGCAAGCCACCGGTCCGGAAGGGTAGATGCTCCAAATCGCGCACCTGCGACTGCACCCGCAATCGCTCCGATCGTATCGGAATCTCCGCCACGACTCACCGCCGTCGCAATCGCTTCTTCGGCGCTCTCCGCGAATAGTCCGTCATGGAGCGCCGTCTGTAGCGAATATACGACGTACCCTGACGTTTCCAACGCGGCAGGCGTGTCGCCACGAGCGAGTGGTTCGAGCGCCGCTACGAGCTCGCCAGGCGCGTCTGCACTGATGTAGTCAAGCGCGTCCTGCAACGGCGTGTCTGCACCTTCAAGAAGGCCTGCCACCGTGAGATTCAGGACCGCACAGCCGTCCATACACCGCGGGTCGGCGTGCGTGATCTGCGATGACTGCCGACTGATTTCGGCGAGTCGGCCCCAGTCGGTGGCGTAGGGGACGGCGAGCGGCGCACACCGCATCACACTCCCATTCCCTGCGTTCTGCCCTTCTCGGCTCTGCTCCCACACGTGCTGTCCCGCCTCGTCCCACGCGTCGCCATGCTTGAGACGGTCGAGCGACCGCCTCGTCATCCCTCCAATGTCGAACGGACCGCTATCGAACCACGCGACGAACCGCTCAGCAACGTCCGCTGGATCGAACCCTTGCTGTTCGACGAGGCTTCGCGCGATGCACAGCGCCTGCTCGGTGTCGTCCGTGATCGTCCCGGCGGGCTGATTCCACGTCCCGTGCCCGATCATCTCGTCAAGCCGCCCGTGTTCACGCTGGATCGCGGGCGCAGACTGGAATTCGACCGGTCGGCCAAGCGCATCCCCACACGCCAACCCGAGCATGACTCCACGGGCACGATCCGGATTCATACACAACTCAACGATGACGTCCGAGAAAAGTGTAGGGTGGTCGTCACTCGTCGGGTTTCGATCCGGTACGGAGATTCTCCCGGTACGCGGCCCACGCTTGATACATCTCCACTCGTTCCGCCTCCGTCATCGTCTCGTGTTCGTCCGCATCGTAGAACGGGAGCTCCTCTTTTTCCGGCATTGCCATCACCTGTCTGAGCGGATAGAGTTGCTCGTAGTAGTTCTCTAACACCCAGTCTTCGCCGTGCTCGTCGACGGCTTTCTGGATGTACGGGGCAGCTTCCGGATACTCGTCAGCGAGCGTCTCAGTCATTAGGAGTCACGTTGTTGGTAGGGTATCTGGTTCGTGCGTCGCTTCCTCAACTTCCGTTACCCGGACTCAGCCCCGTCGTCGCCGTCGGTGACTTGCTGTAGGGCGCGTTCACACTGCCCCCGTTGTTCACGCGCGGTCGCCCAGTCACCGAGATCGACGCGTACCTCGTCGATCGACCGCTCACTCGTCTCCGTAACGGCGACGGCATCGACTGCGGCAGGTGACCCAGCGTCGTATCGCTCCTCGTACTCAACGATCCGCGCCGTTAGATCCTGTATACGGTCCCGTAGCTCCGCATCGGAGTTAGTCGCCGCCAGTTCATTGACGCGCCGCCAGTCGAAATACGCGTCATTCCGTGCGTACGTGACTTGCGGTCCGTCGTGACGGGTGACGATCCGTAACTCGGTGAACCAAGTCAGGAACTTCCGTGCGGTCTCCGGATCACAGTCGGCGGCATCAGCGATCGCTTCCACCGATGTCGGCTCACGAGCCTGTAGGATCGTACCGTAGACGCGTTGTTCAACGTCGTCACTGGCGACGGCATCCTCAAACGGTGGCGGCCCATCGGAACCGCTTGGATCGGGCACACCCGTTATTACGGCTCAACAGGCATAATTCCCATTTCAAAAATTCGTTCCGACGGTACCGTCGCTAGCAATCAACGTCGAAGACGGAATACGGCGAGTGCGAGACAAACTCGATTCACTGAGTAATCCAGCACCACCACCGGTAGGCAGTTAGTGCTCGTCAGAGTTCCACCCATCGCAGTACACTGGGAGTGAGTGTCAGCAAACTCCACAACGCAAACAGCCGTCTCAAACGAACCTGGAATCGGAATACAAACAGCCGAGTGGTCGTAACGTGAGATATCTAGATGGCAGAAAATAGTGGTTCCAACCAAGTGCCTAGCCAGCCAGTTGTTGTTCAAGAAGACACCCATCAGAACGAGATTCCAGAGAATATCGACTCAGAGCTGTACAAGACAGACAGCCCGACCAACTCGTTCCACGAATTCAGAATCGAGCCCGATGACGAGCTCGTTGAAGCACTTCGCAACAACGGTCACACGGTGAAATTCAGAGACCGGTAATTCCACTTCCAGTTTCACTCCGCGTGTATGGCTCACGCCTTTGACTATCACGTGGCAGGTAACGAGTATGAACACGTCTCAACGACAGCCACGCGTTGAGTTACCGGAACTGGATGCCGGACTCACGCTCGTGGACGTGGGTTCGGATCTCGGCGTAACGCCAGTCCAGTCCTTGCTGCTTGACTCCATCTTCGCCGGGGACGGCGACGCGTACTGGGTTGACGCGGCCGGCACGGCACAGACCACACGGCTTCGTGAACTCGCTCCCGATCGGCGGTACCTTCACCGGGTGCACGTCGCTCGCGGGTTCACCGCGTATCAACAAACGTCGCTGCTTGACCGGCTCACCGGTGAGCACGTCACGGCCCCAAGCGTCGTGGTTGCGACCGGGATCGACCGGTTGTATCGAGACACCGACGTACCGGCAACCCACGCGCAGGACCTGTTGGTCCGGTCAATCGCCGCACTCGCTCGCGTCGGGCGTGTCCACGACGTCCCCGTCATCGTGACGCGGTCGCGTGCCGACGAGTTCACGCAACCGCTCGTGAACGCGGCGCAGACACACCTTCGGTGTGAGGACACGCAGTTCGGACCGCGATTCACCGACGCGACCGGAGACGTTGATACGCTCGTGTATCACCTCGGCGACGGGTGGGTGCAGACGACGCTCGCGTACTGGCAAGAGGTCCTCACTCACCGAGCACGGATGCATGACGCCCCGGTCGTGGGTGAAGAGGCGACGTCGGGAGTCGTCTGATGGGCCGGACCAACCCGACGTACCGTGACACGCTGCGCGCGATCGAGGACCGCTGGGGCCCGTACCGCCGGACGCTGCGCCGCCGCGATCAACCGCGATTTGACCAGTTGTTCGTGTACGCCCGCAACCACGCTGATGCGGCCGGGATGTTGAATCACGAAGACCGGTTCGCACCTCTGCTGGTGAGCATCGCCATCGAACAGGAACGCCGGATCGACGAGCTCGAAGCTCGCATCACCGACCTCGAAGGCTCCACCAGTCCCGATGGTGCTGACCGTTGATTTCCACTCTGCTGGTGACGTCGTTCGCTGGTCACTCACCGATGACGGCGTCACCCGCACAGTCCATGAAGGGTACACGCCGACGCTGTTCGTCGGCGACGCAGCTCGTGATCTGTACGGGCGGCGCGGCGGCCCGACCCCGACACCACCGGACCGTGATGGACTGTCCGACTCGCTCACTGAACTCCAAGCGTTCCTCACCGGGCAGGACGCTGTCGCCAACACGGGATGTGAATCTTACCGGCAGACGTTTCGAACGGCACCGCGGCCGCTCCTCCGAATCGATGCGGCCAGCGTGGACGCGGTGCGGCAAATCGCACAACGCGTCCAGCAGTTCAACAGACCGGCCGAGTACACGTGTTACAACGTCGATCTGACGCGGCAGTTCCGGTACTGCCTCGAAACCGGGACGCCGGCGAGCCCCGACCAGTCTGTCCGGCCACTCCGCACACTCTCCCTCTCGATCCCACCACACAAATCAGGGCCTGACGCCCTGACGCACCTCACGATCGACGGTGACGCTGCCGGGCAGACACCCGAAGCTGCAGTCACCGCCGTTGACCGTGCCGTCCGCGAACGAGATCCCGACGTCATCGTCGTGTCCACAGCGGACCTCATCCCGCTGCTGTTCGACGCCGCCGACACGCACGACGTATCTGGTTTCGAACTCGGCCGCGAGCCCGGGTACACGAAACTCGCCGGGGAATCCACGTACACGAGCTATGGGCAAGTCGGGCATTCCCCGGCCCGGTACACACTCCCCGGCCGCGTCGTGATCGACGAGTCGAACACGTTCTTCTACCACGAAGCTGGGCTACCCGGCTGCCTCGATCTCGTGAACCGCGCCGGACTCCCGCTCGAAGAACTCGGGTGGGCGTCGATCGGACGCGTCCTCACCGCCATGCAGATCCGCGCCGCCCGCGACCGTGACGTCCTCGTCCCGTGGCAAGCGTGGCGACCGGAACTCTTCAAACCCGCAGCCACGCTGGACGCCGCCGACCGCGGTGGCACCACGTTCGCCCCCGCAGTCGGCGTTCACGAGAACGTCCACGAACTGGACTTTGCGTCCCTGTACCCGAACATCATTCGCACACGCAACATCTCCCCGGAAACCGTTCGATGCGGGTGCTGCGACACCGACGACGTTCCCGGCCTGGGGTACTCGATTTGCGACGCTGATGGGTACCTCCCGACGGTGCTCGGCCCGCTCATCGACGCGCGCAGCCGGATCAAAGACCAGATCGAGGAAACGACCGACGACGCCGAACGCGACCGGCTCGAATCAGCGTCGGCAGCGATCAAATGGATTCTCGTCTCGTGTTTCGGGTACCAAGGCTTCTCGAACGCGAAGTTCGGCCGCATCGAATGTCACGAAGCGATCAACGCGTTCGCCCGCGACATCCTCCTCGATGCGAAAACCGCGCTCGAAGCCGTCGGGTGGCAAGTGCTCCACGGCATCGTCGATTCCATCTGGGTCACCCCGGCCCCGGACCGTGACCAACGCCCGCTCGAAACCGTCGCCGCAGAGATCTCCGCAGACACCGGGATCGCGTTAGAATATGAGTCCGCGTTCGACTGGGTCGCGTTCTGCCCGATGCGGAACGGCGACAGCGGCGCACTCACCCGATACTTCGGAAAACGACGCGTCGAAACCACACCGTCCACTGGCGAGCTCGGTGACGCGATCAAAACGCGTGGCATCGAAACCCGGCAGCGAAACACCCCGCCGTGGGTGAGTACCGTCCAGGAAGACGCGCTCCGCGTGTTCGACGCCACGCGGTCACCTGACGCCGTGTGCGACGTGCTCCACCGGCACCTCACCGCACTACGCCGCGGCGACGTCGCAACGGACGACCTCATCGTCGCCAACCGCGTCTCCAAACGGGCGGACGCGTACACGCAGGAAACACTCACCGTCGCCGCACTCCGCCGCACCCAACACCACGGGTCAAGCCTCGCCCCAGGGCAAACCGTCCGCTACATCGTCGTCAACGCCGACGGACGCGGCATCGACCGCGTCCGCCTCCCGTTCGAAGACAGCGAGTCGTACGATGCTGACTGGTACGAAGACGCCGCGATCCGCGCCGTCGAAAGCATCGTCTCGTGTGTCGGCTGGGACCGCACAGACATCGACCAGTACCTCGCAGACACTACCGAAACCACTCTCGGGAGTTACAATACACAACCTTGAATTCAACCAGAGGCAGCAGCTCCGCCACCTCTCCGCTCCTAACCGAATCGTCGTCCGACCAAACTGCTTAGTTCGTAGTCCGCGTACCTCTGAGCCATGCTGGGCACTCCGGGTTCCATTCAGCCACTGGATGGGAGCCACACAGCCCGCCGGTTCTTCGCCGTCCAGGAATTACTGGGTACTCCGGAACTCGCCCGGTTTTACACGGACCTCCTGATCAACTCTCCGACGACGATCACGGCAGCGCGTGAGCGTCACGGTTTCTCCGAACGCACCGCGTACGAGTACGCCAATAAGCTTGAGGAGTTGGGCGTCGCGGAAGAACTGGACGAATACCAAGACGGGTCTGCACTCTGGCGTGCCGACCCAGTAAGCGGCGAGTGGACCGATGAGACCACGGTCGAATTCGGCCCCGCCATTATCGCCGTCTACGGGGCAACAAGCGTTGATGACGATCTCGAACGCTACGTGGACCGTCACGGAAAGGCGGCGCTGACACCCGCGGTGACGGCAACGATCAACTACCTACAGGGCGAGACGACCCGCCGCGGTATAGCCGACACCCTCAGAGTCCCACCTGTCGAAGCCATCGCAGTCACGCAAGCAATTGAACGGATCGTGGCCGTAGTGACAGACTTCGATCCGACGCTTAGCGACGTTACGTTCACCGTAGACGTTCACGACCGGGCAACCGAGCAAAGCCCATACCAACGTGTCGATGAGTGAGAACCTGAATGCCGGGAACCAACCGTCCCCGCCCAGTATCGAAGAAACGACGCAAGGACACCTCAAATGAGGTCGCGCGTGATCTCCACAGCCATGAGAGATTAAGACCGTCGCCAATGTTCACAAGCCGATGTTTTTGAGAAATTTCGGCTTGAGAACGCCTAAGCGTCTCTTCCCCGCACGGAACACTACGATGGCGACGAATCACTCGCAGACCGCCGGCGCAGCGTTCTCGGAGGACCCCGAAGACCTGCTGCCCGAGGACAGCGCCCTCAGCCTTAACGAGTACCTGGCGATGCACGCAGCGGTCGGGCACCGCATCAGATACGAAATCCTCTACCGACTCGTCCACAGCGGCGACATGAGCCCCACAGAACTGGCGGACGCGATCGACATCGACGACAGTACCCTCCACTATCACCTCAACAAACCCGCGACGTGGAACTCGTCGAAAAACGCCAACACACCGAGCGAGAAGCAGACGGCCTCTAGACGTACTACCGAGCGACAGTGCTCGGCGAGGTAACGCTCACGAGCGGCGTTGACGAACTGATCCGCGGCGAGAAAGACTTCGAAGCGATGTACGACAGTTCGACCGAGAACTGAGAGACATCGCCGAGGGTCTCGTCAACTTGTGTTCTGACTAGTACGGTTGAACGATCAGCGTGGTCATCGATGTACTGGCAGGCGCTCTACGCTGCGGGACCAGAGGAACTCGTCTCTTCTTCGTCGTCAGATCTGACTGTGATTGACACGTCGATGTCCTCTGACGGGTCAAGTCCCTCTACGAAGGCAGCTCCCATTCGAATACTTAACTCAAGCCCCGCAGGTTGGAACGCCTCGTACAGAAACGCCGAAATTCGGGCCCACAGAACAAAATCTTCCATCGCCTCATCAGGCGGGTCCTCTTCAAACACTTCTTCTTCCAAGAAGAGCCCCAAGATGGGTTCTTTATCGAACCAGTCCCACCGTTGAAGGATTGCGAGGTCTGTGAGCGATTTCTTCACGCCTTCTTCGAGGTACCACTGATAGGGTTCAGCTGGCGGTTCTTGCTCACCGTTCATCGAATCGAGGATCGACTGGACATCGTATCCATCCAAGAAACCACTCAGTTCATTCTGAGCTGATTCTCTCACACGCTCTTCGCTTAACTCATCGAGTATCGGAAACCCGCAATTCCCACAGTAATTCGCTTCGGCCATGGGCAGCTCTTCTCGGCAGCGGATACACGTTACCATACAACGCAGTATCTAGCTTAGAACATAAACCAAGACCCAGAAGAAATACGGAATTACGCTGACGATCCCACACGGTCACCAGTCCCTCCTCTACGGACTCGCTGCCAGTCAGCTGCCGTCCCATTCTTCGGGGAACATTCTAGGGTGTTTGTGATCCGGGGAAATCTCAGCGAGAACTTGTTTAATATCGCGTTCAGTCTCCTCACTGTGAGAACTGACGAACTCAACCGTCGCCATCCCGATGTTGTACGGATTCGCGCCGGCTACGTCTTTTTCGACACGCCGGAGTTTCCGTTTGAGTTGCTCTGTCCCCACATCATCGTAGACATACGCACGTAACCCGGTATCTGTCCGGTTTCGAACTGTCCCATCAAATTCTCCTCATATGCGTATAGCCACCACTGTGAAAAACGCTGCCTGGGAACGTCGCTAAAACCTCACTTTTGCCGCCGAACCAGCCCGAGCCGCGTGATATCATTCGCCGCGATAAGTCTTTCAACCCCGTCTCACGCCAGGCTCCTCCATAGTTTCCTGGCGAGTCTGCGCCGCAATTTCTGACCTCACACTACGCGTGGGACAGAAACCAATTTCCCAATACCACCGTGTTCATCCCGTAGAACACGGTTGTTGAACCCCTCACTCCGTAATCGTGTTCAACAGTCCTGCTGTATAGCGGGGCGCATATCTCACCCGAGACTGCGCCAGAATAGGAGTGTTCAACTCGGGACCGACAGGCGTGCGCCGTGGCGTCTTCGGTTCGTCTGCGCGGTCAGGTATAATTGCCACGTACAGATCGGTCGAAGATCTCTTCTCCCGGACCGTCAACTCCCACGATACGTTACTCGTGGAGCGCTAATCGGACGGCATCGGACATTCCACTGACGCGAGCGGCATGCTCCCACGATTCCTCGCGGATGCCGTTGGTGACGTATGCGAAGCCGACGTTCAGTTCCGGGTCACCCCAGCCGAAAATACTCCCGAGCCCGGCATGCCCGAACATCCGTTCGCGGCTGAACGATCCGAACATGTTGTTCGCTAACCCGCCAGTCCAAAACCCGAGCGCATACCGGGCCGACCGCGAGAGTGTCCCGTCAGCGTCTGTTTCGGCGTGGGTCCGCGTCGCTTCGGCAACCGTCTCCTCATCAAGCAGGCGTGTGCCATCGAGTTCACCGCCGTTGGCCATACACGCGTAAAACCGCGCCATGTCTCGCGCAGTACCGATCCCGTTTGCCGCCGGGATCACTGCACGCCGCACAGCTTCAGTGTTAAACGCGTCCGCGGATTCGGACGCCGGGATACCTAACCCTTCACCGGGATCCCGGCAGCGGTCGAACACCTCGAACCCGGCGAGAGTAGCGACATCGTCGTCGTCATCCGAGTCAAGCCCGATCGACGACCGATCCATTCCTAACGGGTCAAACACGTGTTCGGCGACATACTCATCGACGTGCTGCCCGGACAAACGGTGAATGAGTTCACCGACGACCCAGCCGTAGTTGAACGTGTGATACGCCGGTTGCTCACCCGGGTCGAACACCGGATCGATGTCTTCCATAGCCTGGACGACTGCGTCCCAGTCACCCCATTTTTCAGGCTGATCATCGAAGTCACCAAACGGAATCCCGGCAGTGTGGCTCAGCACCTGTCGAATAGTGATCTCGGCTTTCTGCGTCCCGTTGTCGGCGAACCCAGGCCAATGATCGACAACCGGGTCGTCGTACGCGGCCTCGCCCTGCTCGATGAGTTGCTGCAGGCCAACACCCGCATACGGTTTCGTACACGAAAAGATGAGATGACGCGTTTCTGCGGTGGTTTCACCGCCATCCGGGCCAGTTGTCCCGCCGGCGAAATCCACGACGAGATCCCCGTCAACGTAAACCGCGAGTTGCGCGCCATGATGCAGACCGACATCGAGGTGACGGTCAAATTCAGCTCGAAGTCGCTGTCGATCACTCTCGGTGAGTGCTACCATACCACTACTCACAAACAATTGTCAATTAAGATTCGGTGGCTTCGTTGAAGTCTGATTATCCAGACACATCATCGCCTGAAACAGCCAGTCGCTGAAGAGTGCTTGTTGATTACTGTAGTTTCTGCCAACTTGACGAGGTTATCTGGTGGCGGTGCGAGATACAAGGCGCGAATCGGTCACCGGACTCCCAATAAAAGTGTACACCTGATTTGATCAGTGCAGAAGAAGTAGTGATCACTGACACACAGCGTATTGTCAGCAGTATAAAAATCTTGCAAACAAATTATAGGAATAGTACCAACCTATGGTACCAATCCGATACCAATCTTAGGCCTCCTCCATAGCCGATCTCCCCAGCCATTCGCGGCTTCCAGCACACATGTCGATCATCATGGTTGCCATCTGCCGTGTAAAACCACTCTAACTCCAACTTAGCATCTATTCAACACAGCAAAAATATTATGTCGATTGGTTGCTTACTTTCATACAAGTTAGCATGTCCCACGATAACCAGATGCTGCCCAACTCTACTCGTCGGCAAGCGATGAAGACGCTGGGCGGGGGTCTAGGTTTCGCGGGAATGGGTGGAGTCGCGGGTGCCGCCGAGGACGTTGATCAAGGTCCGACTAGCTTGTTGCCCGTTGATGAAGCAGATTTTGCTGAACCAACAATAGAGAAATCAAGCATAGGGCCAGATACGTACGTTGCAACCCCAATCCGCGAAACAAGAGTTAGAGATAATGGCTATGCAGTGATCAATCTTCGTGGCAGGGTGGGTTGGGGTAAGGGCGAGTTGTCAATGGGAGGTACTGCTTGGCTTGACTCAATATGGGAGGCGCCCAGTACGGGTGAGTACAAACTAGAGGCTGAGTATGAGCATGGGGGCAGAAATAGCGACCAAATTTACAATTCTGCAGGGATAACTATTACTAGAGAGCCAAGTATTGCGGTTGAAAACGTCCGAACGGGAGAAATTGTCGGTTGGGATCCAAAAATTGGGAGTAGTCTTGTTTCGGCGGAAATTACTGAGCAGACTATCGAATTCCTTCTTACTCGGATCACGTCCTATCTCATTTTCCCCAGCGCAGGTTTTATTGCAAGAAGGTTAGCGAATCATATTCTGGGAGAAGTTTTTGATCATCTCATTGAGGTTCGTCCACAGGGAACTACCGGGAGGTGGCTAGATTCGGGCGCTACCAGCTTCTGGGCAGAAGAAGGTGAAAAATACCGTATTCGATTTGCTGTTGATAACAATTTATCAGGTCAATGCCAGAATGATGATTCTGCATTCGTGGGACATTCAGCTGTGTATTATCAACTCAACCAATTCCAGATCTCACCGGTCAATAGTAACTAAGGTATTCCGTGCAGAAACACCAAATCTGTGCAGCTGCACAAGCTGTCTCGGAAAGCAAAGTGACAAATTCTAGCCCCAGTCAAAATTAATAGAATTGAATAGTTGTCAATCGTAATCCATGGTATTCTCACACTGGGTGGGAGTATCGCGGCCTCAATCGTGTAAATGACCCGGAGTTAGTGCGATGGCAATATACTCCTGATTAACATTCCTATCTCATAAAAGAATAGAATCTACCTCCGTCATTCCGATGTGTCAGTATAAACGAATGTTGTTCAGTATGGAAGTAATCGAAAGAATCGAGACCAGTGTGCTGACTACACCCTCTGTATTCAGCAGCCGTATTCTGACAGCATCCAGAAATATCGATAATTGCTCCGGTAACTTGTTGCCCTGTACTGGCCGAGACTGGGTCAGAATCTGTCACTTGCTGAGGATTTCAACAGAGCCGCACTCCGGTAGTTGAACATCAGATCTCGGTCGGCCTTTCCAATATTCGGTTTATGCTGCCTACATCGAACAGGGACCACGAATCATCGACCTCCTGATCGAGTCCCTCCACAAATCCACTCCTCGAAAACAACGCGAATCGTTCAGTCCGCGAATTCGGTCCCCACTGTACGTGTTCGGCTTTCGCCCGGAGATCTTCGACGAGTCCCCGGCCAACCGGCTCTGAAGTCCACTTACACTCGGCAAAGAGAATTCTATCGTCAGCCGGCGAAAGCCCGACGATGTCGATTTCGTTCTCACTGTACCACCATCGACCGATCTCCGAGTACTGCTCGAACTCTCCGCGTCGAATTCCGTCCCAGATCGCCTCCTGACAGATGTCTTCGAACGTCTCGCCGACGAGGTTCGGGAGATCAGGTTCGATCGTGTTCTCGTACACGATCCCCGGTGCTTCCTCGATACTCGATCGGTTCGGCCCGACGTAGCGGAACCAGAACCGGAGGAACTCGTCTGCGACGTAGTACTTGGAGCGCTTCGACTTTTTCGCTGACGCAGTCACGGGAATTTCCCGCTCGATGAGCCGTAGTTTTTGGAGCTTGCGAAGGTATTTGGAGAGTGGTCCCGAGTCGATCCCGGTCGCTCCCGATATTTCGTTCGGTGTCGTGTGACCGAGGGCAATGGACTCCAAGATGCTCATGTAGCGTGCTGGACTTCGGAGCTCCGTCCGTAGCAAGAACTCTGGCTCGTTGTAGAGTACTGCTGACGGCGAGAGGATCTGCGATCGAATGTTGTCCGCGAGTGAGGAGTCGAAATAGTCGAACAGCGTGAGATACATCGGTGTTCCCCCGGTGACTGCGTAGGATCGGATGGCGTCCTCGATATCGTACAGGATGACCTCGCGTGCTTGCTGGAACGAGAATGGCTGGACGTCGAATTGCCCGGTTCTGCGACCATAGAGGGGGCTCTCGTGACCGAGCACTTCTGATTCCATCGTACTGATGCTCGATCCACAGAGAACGAGCATCGAGTCCGTTTCCTGCAGATGTTCGTCCACGAACGACTGGAGGTAGGACGGAAGTGAATCGTTCTCTTCGACGAGATATGGGAACTCGTCGATGGCGACGATGAGATCTTCGTCTGCGATCTTTTCGCCTAGGTACTCAAGCGCCTCGTCCCAGCCGTCGATTCTTGGTACGCGATCGTCGAAGTAATCCGCTACTTGTTCAACGAACTTCTCCCGTTGTCGTTCCTCAGCCTCCTGAGCGGAGAGAAAATAGATATGAGGTTGCTGTCGGCAGAACTCTTTCAGGAGTTCGGTCTTTCCGATTCTCCGCCTTCCATAGACCACGTAGAAATCGTGCCCTGGTGACTCGAATGCCGTGTTGAGTGTCTCCAGTTCATCGTTCCTGTTGTAGAAGGTCATTCTTCACCTAATGATTACTTGGATAATGACTTATTCGTTTTGGGCGGTTCTTTGGAATGTGGGTTGAGAGAACAATAGGCAGTTCAATTCCATTCTCAAAATAATCATTACTTAGATAATGAAGCCTCGATGGGAATTATCGACCTGGCGACCCCACTTCACTCTGCCCCGCTGTTTGGCCGTTCACCCACCCACTCAAATCCCCTTCAACGACGCTACATCGACCCGTCCCCGTTCACCAACTCACTCACATCACTGTACACCTCATCCGACTCCCCACCCCACGTCTCCACCCGCCCCAAGTCACCGTCCGGCACTTCACCGTCATTCCACGCCGCCACGACGGCTCCCGCCTCGTTCGACTCGGCATCACGTTCCACTGGCCGCCCACCACGATCGAATCCATTTGAACCAACCGGTCGATACCCCACCCGGAGATGACCACTCGGATCTATCGAATGCTCCCGAACAAACGCGTTTCACACCATCCACCGCTCAGCATCGGCGAGCTCCCGTCACGGAATGACTGATAGACTACACGTACTGAATCGACTGGTCGTCTTCGAATCGGTTCTGTAGGTGCTCATCAACGACTTTCACGACATCGCCAACCTGCCGTCCCGCCTGTTGTACATAAATCACGCCCCGATGTTCCAGCCCCTGTCCTTCGACGAGCGTCAAAAAATCGTCATCGAATGTCAGGAGCACCCACTCGTTTGCGACTGCGTACCGCAACTACTCGCGGTCTGGATCACCAAGCGTGCCTTCATCTCGGGCGGTGTGAACCGTCCACCCGCGTCTGCTGCGTCCGTCAGCAACCGGCAGCCAAATACTCTCGTCACAGTACAGCGGCCCTGTCATACGGATGCCGGTTCAGACAACGCCGACCGGAAATCATCGATGTGATCGTAATAGTACGCAAGCGCCCGATGCACATCACCAAGACTACAATCAGGGTACGGTTGCGTAATCTCGTCAGGATCGTACCCGCTGTGTTCGTACGCCGACGCGATATCTTTGACACGGATTCCCGTCCCCTCGATTGTCGGCGCACCGTCACTGTGTTCAGCGTCCTGGACGATACTCATACCACAAATTACCCGTGTACTAGCTTGAAACACGTGGGCGATCGGGTCACGGCGCTGCCGCGCCGACGTTCCCGTTTGAGGTCGCAAACGGAATCTCAATTTCGAGGCCATCGTAGGCCAGCATCGGTTTTTTGGCGTGACCCGATCCATCACCTTCAAACTCGATGACTCCAATATCGTCGAGCTCAGAGAGGTTTCGATGGACCTGTTTGTAGTCCCGATCCACCAGTCCGGCAGCTTCGCGGATACTGTCAGGGTCGTGCTCAGCGATCGCTTCTAGCAACTCCAAGTTCTTTGGACTGAGGAGCTGGCTGAGTTCAGCGTACGACCCGAAATTCAGTACCGGCTGGGCATCGTCGAGTTTCTCACCCTCCTGAGCGGCCTTAATACGACTGCGCGTCCGCTGATCGAGGCGGTCGCGTTCGCCGACGGTGACTTTGAGCGTGGGCATAGTATGGTACTCCTGGAGGCGTCCTATTCCGACCAGCCCCACGAGACGGGCGTCAATTCTTCAACTTCACGCTTGAAGCGGTCGTACAGCGCTAGCATTCCCGGAAATTGGATGATTTCAACATCACCCTGCGTGTGGCGCTCATGGCCGTTTGTTCGTTCGTGAGCGTTGTCATACCGGAGGATCGTGTCGCCGCCGACTTCCCCGAGATGCAGGCCGTAATCCCACCCGCTCGGGTACTGTTCATCCTCCGTCTGCCGGATGGTCACATCGATGACGTAGCCATCTTCGACATCATTCCACTCTTCGATAGTGGTGTCGGACGCCATCCACCAACCTATGTTATCAACTCCATAGACATAAGCCTATGGGCCCTACTACATAGGTTCAGCAGCGATCCACAATTGAGGGACTGAATTCCACACCCCTATTCTGACCCGTCCCCATTCAACAACTCACTCACATCCCCGTACATCTCATCCGGCTCCCCACCCCACGTCTCCACGCGACCTAAGTCACCGTCCGGCACCGCCCCATCATTCCACACCGGCACACCGTCCTCGCCCTCGCTCACCTCATCATCACTGCCGGCGGGCCGCCCGCCACGATCGAATTCGTCAAGCGGGAACGCGTACGCTGACGCCCTGTACTGCTTATGAAACGTGTTCCGCCGCGTCACCCCGAACACCGATGCGACGAGCTCCCGGTCACACCCGCGGTCAAGCGCGCGCCTGACGAGCTCGTCTTCAGCGCGTTGCAACGCTAACGCGCGGTCGCCCGGCACGTACCCGCGCGCCGACTCAGCCACGTCTTCCGGGAACCCCCACGCACCAGTCTTCGCATCCTGATCGACGAGCTGCTCATCACGCCCTGCCACTAACCGGTCTACCCCCATCAACACCCACAGGCGCTCCCGCACCGCCGTCTCCGACAACAACACTTTCACGCGAACGAACACGTCACGGAACGGCGCCGGCCCAACCTCATCGAGCACCTTTAGCAATAACACGTCATGCGGCAACAACACCCGCATATCTGCCTCCGTCAACTCAACCGGTGCATCGAGGCGGGTCGGGCGGTGGTGGAACCAGTTGTGACACGCCCGGCACGTCACCGCCAAGTTCACCGGATCGTCTTCCGCGACGTCACTCGGCTCCCGCTCAATATGGTGAACGTGCAGCGCCGCATCGCCGCGTGGCGGTCCACGCAACGCACACCACTGACACCGATTCCCCCTGTCACGCAGCATCACCGCGCGCGTCCCTGCATCCACCGTGTCCACCCCGCGACCCCACCGCCTCATAGCCGGACCTCCACAGCGCCTCGCACACTCACTTTCGATACGCCTCGCACACTGCGTCGCGTTCGTTGCTCACTCATTGGGTTCGTCAAACCGCGTTCACTTGCCGCGCTCCCCAGCACCTCGTGGCGTATCGCTTCAATCCCGATCTGCGCCGCTACTCGTTGAGCACCGTCGGCGTCAACGACTTGAGTTTGAAATCCGATTTCGAGCAGTACTGTTCCGCAAGCAGCGTCAGCGCCCGCGTCCGCAACGTATCCACTGCGTTATGCTGCACTAACGCCGCCGTCTGCCCCTCGTTGAACGCCGTCACCGCCTCCGCACTCTCCGTGAACGGATCCGCCGCGTTCACCCCGTCACCGACCAGCGCCGCGTACGCCCCCACCAAATCATCGCGCGACTCTCCATCTCGCGACGTGTTAAACAGCTTCTCCACCACCGGCAGCACGTCCGCATACGGTACATTCTGAAACGGCCACGCCACCCCGGTCGCCGCCAACCTGGTTCGAAGGAACGGTAAATCAAACCCGCCGCGCCACCGCTCCCTATTGTACGCCACCACCAACACGTCCTCCCCGTTAATCCGCTCCGCCGCAAACTCCCCGACCGCCCGCAACAACGCCGCCTCCGACGCGTGCACCGACAGCGACACGGCCTCGCCGACCGCGTCGCGCACCGTCGCCGCCACGCCCTCGGCGTCCATGCCCTCGTCTCCCCGCACGAACACGCGGCACCCGAGCGGCAACGCGAACCCGACTACAGTCACTTCATCCGTCACGTCAAATCCGGTCGTCTCAATATCGAACGCCACCACCTCAAGTGCCGTCACGACCCGTCACCTCGCCCCGGTACGCGATCCTCACCAGCCGGCCTGACCCGGAACTCACCGAACCCAAACCGCGAGTGCGTCCCAACACGCGTCACGCCATTCTTCGCCGTCCCGACCGGGTCGGTTCCAGTGTACGGCACCACGTGCCCGTGATCAACCGCCGCCAACTCGAACACCCCATCACTCGTCGCGAACCGCTCCTCACGCCGCCGCAACCCATCACCACTCACCGCTTCTGCCGACCGCGACTCGCCCCACCACGACGGCACCGACTGCCGATCTGCACCTGAAACCCCGCTTTGCAACACGAACGGCGACACGAGTTCAACAGTGTACGCGTCATGCCCGCGTAACCCGTCGAACGACACGTCATCAAGATCCACGACCAGAGTGTCCGCCACCGACAGCTCACCAAACCCGTAGTTCCGCTGGCCCCCAACTTGGACCCCGTCCAGTGCATCCGCCGACACGGGCAGTACCGAGTCGTCGCCCGGGGCGTGCACGTAACAGTGCAGGAACCACGAAACGCGGCGCTTCGAATTCCGATGATGGTCCGGCACCCCGAAGAACGACTCCGGCGCGAACGCCCACCGCCCACCGTGCGTCTGCACGTCGAGCGTATTCTGCGCATCTCTGGGGCGTGAGTCCAGCAACCACCGGTGCGCCGCATCCCGATACAGGAACAAATCCGCGTACGCCTCCACATCAGGCAACGACCCGCCGAGCTTCCCCGCATACCCAGGCGACGAATGCGCCGCCGGGAACTCACCATACTCCGACGGAACAAACACGCCGTGACTCACATGCACCGCGCCCCGCGCCGCATCACCAAGCCGATCCGCGAACGCGTTAAACAACGCATTCCCCGACGCGTGGTATGGCCGCCCCGCGTACGGCGACTCCAACTCGAACAACAGTTGCTGCAAGCGCGTCACGCAACCACCCCACCACTTCCACTGCAGATCGTGACATGATCACATACCACATGATCAACACGCCCCGTTTTCAGTGTTCTCCACGAGGCACTCTCTCCGGAGTCCACACACCTCGTTTCCAGTGTTCCGCGTGCGTCCCGACGGCAGGGTCGAAGCGCCACCACGCGTCCCGACCCGCACCACCGGTTTCCAAGCCGCGCGCCGGCCCCGCGTCGTCCCACCACGGACAACCCGGCACCAGACCCGCGACCCGCGTCACGCGCCCACCGTGACTGCGAGCCAACCACGACCTGCAGCCCCGCACCCACCCCACACTCGCGTCGCCCCACCACGAGCGACGCATCCCAACACTCCCCCACGAACACCACGCCCCGCACGCAGCGACCCACCACGGGCGCTACGTTCCCACGCCGCGCCCGCCCACCCGTCCGGATCACCTCCTCACCCCGTCACGCAACTCAACAGCCGCACCGCCCTCCACGACATCCTCCACGTATTGGAGTGCCGTCGAGAACGACCGGATGCGCCGCACCTGCGAATCTAGGACACGCAGCCACTCCCGTTCGAGGTTCAACGGTTGTTCTGTCAACCGCGACCACGTCCCCGCAAACGACCGGACCGGCCCCGGTCCCATCGACGCCACCGCCCCCGACAACGGCGGCTCACCCGTCACCCGCACCGCTAACTCCGACGTCCACAACACCGTCCGGCACGGCACCACCACATCCGCGGCTAGCGCCGCCCCCACCCGATCCCCATCCGACGGCGGGCGGCGCTCCGGCCGCTCCGCAACCACGAACAGGTCGTCGAACGCGTGCCCAGCTCGGTAATTATCCAGCAGCGCCGCGACCAGCAACGTGTGGTATTTCAGTGACGTGTACGGGAAATACACCGACTCGTTAAACCGCGCCGCCACGTCACTCGTCAACCACGTCGCGTGCAGCCGCTCCGGATCCGAACACCCCGGCACTACTAACTCACACACGTCACCCAGTGGTGCCGGCACCTCGGCACGCTCCGCGACCGTTGACCCAGTCACGAGCGAGAGGCGCGCCGGCGACGCGTGGTTCTTGACTGTTTGCTCCGGCTCCCCCTCCGGGCGACTCAACAACGCCGCATCCCCATCCGCCCCGCACGGCACCGACTCATTCACCGCCACTCCACACACCACCGACTCACCGGCCTCGTGCTTCCGCCCCCTGAGTTTGTGCACGTCATGCCGAAACGCCGCCACCAACACGTCCGACTCACCAGCAGGCTCCTGAGCGGACTCCGCCTCCGTCACGACCCGTCACCCTCCGACCCCGACTCACGCTCATCATCATCCGACGCATCCTCACCGCGACCCGCACGCACGCTATCCGGCGGCTCCTGCACCGGCTCTGTCGCCGTCGACGGCGGCCGTACCTCATTCAACTCCCCCTCCAACTCCGCACCGCCCTCGCTTTGCGCCTCCCAATCAATCGGGTCCTGCACCGGCTCCGTCGCCGTCGATGGCGGCCGCGGCTCATCGAGATCAACCGCATCATCCTCACCGTCACCCGGCTCGTCACTCGGACCCGTCACGCCGCATCACCGTCCGAGACTGGCGCGTCAGCATCACGCGCCGCCACACGCGCCTGCAGCGCCGCCACGAACTCTTCACCCACCGACTCCCGCCACACATCATCCTTCCACTGCATCCCCGACGTCGCATCCTGCGCGCGATTATACACCCGCTTGATCTCCGCGTCGGTATAGAGCGGGTTGATGACGCGCGCATCAACCATGCCCGCCCCGAAATTCCGCGCGCCACCCAGCTGCAACTCGAACTCATCACTGTGCGCATCGAGGTAATCGACCGCTTCGACGAGCAACCCAACGTACTCCGGCTTCAATTCTCGAAGCGAGAGTTTCCACGTGCCGACGAGGTTCCCGACGACGTCCCGCGACGCCATTCGGAGTGGTTGTCCGTCATCCTCGGCGTTCCGTGAGCGGACTTGGGTGTTCAACTGCCGGTAGTGCGCTTCCGCTTCGCCCTGCAACACGTCCACCTGCCGGCGAATCGGGGAAAACCCGATCGGGCGACGGACCAGGCGACCTGCCCGGTCGTTGAACCCGCCGAACAAATCATACAACATGCAGCCGGCGTCGCCATCCACGCACGACCCTTTCTCGTGATAGCCGGCATCGAGATCGCGCTCGTACACGTCCTCGAGCATGTAGTCCCCGTTCGCTGCGCCCGGATGGCACGCCGTGCCGCCAGCCGCTTGGACGACGCGCTCACACCCGTGCCGCAACCACCCCGACAGCGGGAACGGCGACACCATCCCCCCAATCTGATTCTGTGGGTCGTCTGCTTCGTACCGGTCAGCCGACGCGTGGTGTCTGTCCGTGACGATCCCATCGCCCGGCGCGAGCAACGGGATTTCAAGCCCCACGTACACATCCGGGAGCGTGAGTTCTTCGACGTCGTCCGGGAGTGTGAATTCGTGATCGAGGTGGTCAGCATCGAACTCCGGCAGCATCACTCACCACCCCCATCAGCCCGCGTTCGTTCGCGGACAGCTGTCAGGAGTGGAGTCGGTCCATCCCGGCGCTCAGCACTCTCAGTGTACTCAGTGTTCCCGCCACGCGACGCATCACCCACCGTGCGAGCCGAGCTCGACGACGCCACACTCACCACCACCGGCGACGGCTCAATGAACACCAACCACGACGACTGCGTCGACACATCCGTACAGAGACCAATGCGCCCGGTGACGACCAGTTCACGAACACCACGCGTAAACACCGATGGATGCTCGTGTTTGTCCGCCCCGCACATCACGTACCCAACCTCAAAAATGAGGTTGCCAGCCGCCCGGAAGGCATACGCCGTTACCCCATCGCCTTCCCGCAGCTCACACCCGCACACCTGACACATCGCGGCCCCTTCCCCGAGCGCAGTCCCATTTAAGTGGATTATATCTTCAATAAGCTTCTGGCCGGTACCGTCTTGACGCTGTAACCTGTTGGATCTCATGGGTTCTTGGTTGACTGTTTGGGAACCCAGTCCGGGTGTTCCAGCACCCGGGCATTTCTGATTAATACCAGTGGACTGCGTTCCCAACCATTAGTCGAACGTCTAATGGCATAAACCTTTGGCTGTTCGTCTAATGGATTGCGACCCAGCAGCCATTAGTTAGATGGCCTCAATTAGGCTAGTATGGGTGGGAAGAGTCGTGATGAAGATAGCGGTGAGTTTACTGAGACATATCCCTTAGAGGATTTTCTTGCTTCGTTGGAGGAGATTGGGCCTGCAGGAACTACTGATATTGCAGATCGTGTCGGCTGCGATCGGCGTACTGCATATATAAAACTGCAATCTCTCGAAGAAGAGGGAGTAGTACAGAGTCAAAAGATCGGCAATGCTCTTCTTTGGCAATTAACGGATTAGATCCACGAGATACTGTATAAACAATATTCCCTCTGGTGGCAGGTCGCGTTAAGTTAGAGAATGAGGCGGACGATTTCTGAGTGTCTATGGCAGAATTCGACCGCCTCAGCGAACGTATCGCGTGGATCGACTTGTCGTTTGTGGAGCGAGATCGAACTCCGCGTTGGGCGATTGAAGTAGGGATCCGCTGTCATTTGGCCGGTATGTCACTGCGTGAGGTAAGTAAACATCTCGAAAGGTTTGGGATCAAACGGAGTCATGTTGCCATCCATAACTGGGTTCATAAAGCCGATCTACAGCCGATCTCGACCGTCTCCGAGGATCAGCTCGCGGTTGACGAAAAGATGATCCGCCTCCACGGCCAGAAGTTCTGGCTGTACGGCGCGGTTGATCCACAGACGAACGAGATCCTTCACGTGAGCCTCTATCCGACCGCAAATAAACAGACGACGCGATGGTTTCTGACCGATCTACACCAGCGCTATCAGCTCGATAACGTGGAATTTCTCGTCGATGACGCAGACTATCTCGGATCAGTTCTCGCTGAAGACGGCTATCGATTTCAAGTCATTCAACATGGAAATCGGAATACCATCGAACGTATCTTTTGGGAAATAGAACGACGAACATCATCGTTTGCGAATAGTTTCAGCAATATCGAGCTAGAGACAGCTCAAAACTGGCTGGAAGCCGTCGCCGTCTACCACAATTCACGTCAAACTTAACGCGACGACGGTGGCATTCACTTTTTAGATTATATGATCACTCGTAGTCCAACTCAGACCGGCTAAAACACGATTTATGTAGATGAAATATCTAGACATACACCTGTTATACCAAAATTATGGATGAATACATACTAACGGGCCATTCTAATTGATTCGTTAGATGGTTACGGCGAAAGTTTTTGTCCCCTGCCCGGTCACTCATGTGGTATTGAATGCCCGATGATGACTCATCTGAGGCCAACCTAGCGTCTCTTTCTCTCAAGCGAAGCTATCGAACTGGTAGCGACCCGCTGAACGAATTCTATGTTCCGTGTCTATCTCGTGCCGTCAAATACGACCGAGCGGCCGGCTTCTTTGATAGTAAATCGTTGACAGTTGCTGCAAGAGGCATTGCGGGATTGATTCGGAATGGTGGATCGATGCGGGTGATCTGTAGTCCCCGCTTCAACGACAACGACTTCGATATACTCCAAAATTTGACTGAGGACGTGGGAGAAAGTGATGTCTTAGAGTCCGCACTCGCACGGGGAATTGATCCCGAAAATCCAGATGTCGAAGAATATCTACAGACAGACCGATTCAAATGCTTGGCGTGGATGGTAGAGAAGGGCCATTTAGAAATCAAGGTGGCCTATATGCCGGCAGATAAGGAGAAGAATCCGTATCGGATGTATCACGAGAAGCTCGGGATAATCACTGATGGGAGCGAAAACCGGGTCGCGTTCACTGGTTCACTTAATGAGACAGAATCTGGGTGGACTGAAAATTATGAATCCTTTGAGGTTTTTCGATCGTGGGTCGGAAATGAAGACGAGCGGATTCAGGACAAACAGGACGCGTTTGACCGATTGTGGACAGACCAAGACCCCGAAGTAGAGGTATATGACCTCCCAGAGGCAGTCGAACGGAGCGTTACTGAGCGAAGTCCCGAGACAGTGGATGGGAAGCCAGCGCTCAATCTGTTCTTGACTGAGGAAGGCTCTAAGACCGACGCCGATGAAATAATGGAATTGTGGCCACACCAGCAGGAGGCGATCGATTGGTGGCGCGATCACAATTATTGGGGTATCCTCGCGATGGCTACTGGCACGGGGAAAACGTACACAGCACTCCGCGCAGCACGACTTCAAGCTGATACAAGACTCACAATTATTGTCGTTCCAACAAAAGTGCTGATCGACCAATGGCTCGATGAATTGGTCGATGTGTTTGGTGAAGACACAGAGATTCTGGAGTGCACAGGGCGTGAAAATTGGCGTGAACAAATTCTCGAAGTTGTCGATCCGTTTCGACTGGGGGACCTTGATCAGATCGCAAAACGAGATCGAACCGTCCTCATCACAACACCACATACTGCATCTTCAGATGCCTTCCGACGCGCGGTGAAGCACATTCCGGAGAACCGCCTCCAGATGATCATTGACGAAGTCCACAATATTGGATCTGAACAATTCCGAAAGACACTCGAAATCGATGCTGGCCGTCGACTTGGACTATCTGCCACCCCAAACCGACAGTGGGACGAGGAAGGTACTCGAATTATTTATCAATATTTCGGTGGTCAAGACCCGTTCCGATTTACCACTGAAGAAGCAATTGAAAACGGATACCTAGCTGAATACGACTACAACCCGTTGTTGTGTGAGTTATCCACCGAAGAGTACGAAGACTATCTCGAGTATACGAAACAGTTGGGTCAAATTGAGGCACAACTCAAAAGTAGCAAATCCCCCCCACAGCGGCTGTTCGATCGCCGCGAGCAGATACTGCGTGACCGTGCACGAATCAAAAAGCGAGCGATCCGAAAACCTGCACGATTCGGAGCCTTCCTCGATAGTGAGCATCCAACACCAGCAATCGTCTTCTGTGAAGATAACGAACAGATCGATGAGCTGCAAAACGAACTAGAGAAACGAAACAAACGGTACGGTGTCTATGTCTCCGATCGGCCTGAGGAGCAAGCTAATGCATTTCATAAATTCGAGACAGGTGCCATTGACTACCTTCTCGCTATCCGATGCTTAGACGAAGGAGTTGACGTCCCCGACTGTCCGACTGCTGTAATTATATCAAGCTCGACAAATACACGGGAATTTATCCAGCGGCGTGGTCGGGTCCTCCGAACCTCGGATCGGAAGGATCACGCTGTCATCTACGATCTGTTTGTACTTCCTGGAATCAATGCTCAGCCGAATGATCCCGCGGCAAAAAAGATAATCAAACAAGAGCTCAGACGGGCGAAACTCCTGATGGACGCTGCTCGTAACGGTGATGAGGCCGAAGTCCAGTTAGCGAAGGACCTCGCCGAGTATGGGGATGGATTCAAATCGCTAGTATATGCTGTTAAGGCTCCAGACGCGTTTGAAGGCTCTCCTTTGGAGAGCTGATGACGCGACTACTTTGTTTCAAATAGCGTAGTTGACTCCAAAAAACCTGAATGCCAGAGTGGACAACATTTAGATACGCACCAGTTAATGTGCTAGTTATGAGCTATGCGGAAGGAGAGGTTGATGACGAAGAAATTCGGAATCTCATCGAAAAATATGCAGAGGAACATTCGGTCCCCGCAGAACTTCTCACCGAGATCTACAGGGCTGAAAGCCAGGTAGTTGGCATGGATCGCCGGTCTTCGATTCATAAAGACGTGCAGAAAGCGATCGAATCCTACGTTGAGGACGGAGAAGAATAGAATGAAAATAACTCAGATACTATTGCAAAATTTCATGCCCTTCAACGGGGAGGTGACTGTCAATCCATACACCGAGGAAGGTCGTCCGTTGGTTCTCGTAAAGGGAGAGAATGACACCGGGAAGACCTCATTGCATACCGCAATCAAATACTGTTTCCACGGGGTCGATGATCGTTCGCTGAGAGATGAATTCATTAACCGCCAAGCAGCCACTGAAGCTGACGGTATCTCAAAAGTCGCCATTTCGTTTGAGGCAGATGACGGTGATGTCTATACAATAAAGCGCGGTGTTGAGTTCAGCCAAGTAACCGAGGAAGACGATCGCTCAGCTGACAAATTCTTTCTTGAAGTGCTTGATGCCGAAGGAAATGAAGTGGTCAGTAGTGATGACCGACGTGACGAATACAGTCGGTTCATCAACCAATTCATCCCAGATAACGTGGCGGACTTCTTCTTCTTCGATGCAGAACAGCTGGAGAAATTCGAGGAAGCGAATGACGAAGAGGTCCGCGACGCGATCGAAACAGTGCTCGGAATTAAGGAAATTGAAAACTCGGTTGACGACCTCGAAAAGCGTGAGAAAGAGTATGAACGCGAATACTCAAAGATAGAGTCTACCGTCGCTGAAGTGCAGCAACTCCAAGAAGAGTTGAATGAAATTCTTGACGAAAAAGACAAGCTGAACGGAACTGAAGAGCAGAAAGGAGAGATCCAGACAAAGAAAGATAAGATTGAGACGAAACGTGAGCAGCTCGATGGCATTCAATCCGAGCTTGCAACGATTGAAGAGGGTGATGAGAAACGAGAGAAACTCGAAAAAGTTCAAGAGGACCTGGATAAGGTTAGTGGGACTCTAGATGACCGAATCGCAGAACGAGACGTTCTCCGGCGTCGTGCGGGACCCCTTGTCGCAGCTAACTGCGCGGGGACCATCCAGCAGCTGTATGATGTTGAAGGGACAGCTGACGAAGCTTCGGTGATTAATGATATTATCATGAACCGAGATGAATGTCTCTGCGGTCTTAATCTGGAAGATAACCCAGAGCATCGGGAGAAACTCACAGAGCGGTGGACAAAGTTGGGATCCTCAGAACGAAAAAAGATTGCAAGTCTTCTCGAGTTAGCAAACGAGGGTCTGAATATTGGAATTCGAAAAGAACTGGACAGGTATCAGCGACTGCAGTCGGATATCCGCTCTAAGAAGGCACGGTTGGAAGAACTGAGTGATGAGGAAGCGGGATTAAAGCAGGACCTCGAAGAGATTGAGCGGGCTCACCTATCGAACCTGAAAGATAGAGAAGAAGAAGTCGAATCGGAGCTTGAGAAACTTAAAGAGGAACGAGATGCGCTACAGACCCGGCTCGGCGAACTCAACAACGAACACGATCAGCTGAAAAGCCGGATCTCCAGTCAACAAGAGGCTTCATCTGAAGAAGAGAGCTATCAGAAACTTATTGACCTTACGTCACGGTGCCGTGCTGCGATGGAGGACATCCGGTCTGAGCTCGTGGAAAATCGACGAAAGACTGTCGAAAAGCATGCCTCAGATACGTTCTTAGAACTTACCAATCGCCCGAATTATTATCGCGGGCTCAAAATCACCGAGAACTACGAGCTTCGGGTGCTAACTGAGGAATCTGAGCGGTCGATTGCTGAGCAGCGCCCGAGTGAGGGTCAAAAGCAGATCATCGCATACGCATTTATCGCCGGGCTTAGTGAATACGCGACCCGGAACGCTCCAGTTGTTGTGGATACACCGATTGGTCGGCTTGACCCGACTCACAAGAATAATCTTCTGGACTACTATCACCGTTTCAGCGATCAAGTCATGATCCTCTATCAACCCAGTGAGCTCGAGGGAAGCGACATTGAACGGATACGCGAACGAACCTCGAGACACTTCCAGATTACATATCAAAAAGATAATCAGAACTCATCCACGATAGCTGAGATGGAACCGTCAGTAGATGCAATTGCGGGGGACGATTGATGGTCCGAACACTCAAAACATCACGCCAGGATATCTATAAACGATTAGTCTCATCATCAGCTGATGATGCAGAGGACGGTAGCGATGACACGGTATTCAAATATAACTACGAATTGTTCAGTCTTGGCGCCATTTACGGGTTCCTGAATGGAGAACGTCGGACAGATTACGATGCGATGAGCCAAGATTTCACTACGGTCTCAAACATCGGGAGTGACGAACACCGCCAGACTATCGATCTAGTCCATCAAATGGTGAAGATCGAAACGGGGAGGACAGATGAGTCAGAAATCTGGGAAGCAGTACTCGAGTACGCAGACGGTGGAGCTGAACTCATCAACGAATTGGTAAAGACGCAAGGCGATTTCGATCTTGTAGGTGTCGTTGAAGATGCCGAAACAGAAGCATGGGAGCCTCGATTAATTGATGCTGTTGGCGATCCTCAAGAATTAGAAGGAGTCCGACCACGTAGGTGAGCAGATCACTCCCGAGGAGTTATCGCCGCCTCGTTGTAACCGAAATAAGTTAACTCTGCGATCGATTAGCTAGTAGGCAACATTATTAATATCCCAACAGAAAGAGAAGAAAATAAACGTACAGAGGAAAGCTATGGCGCTCAGCTGTCTGATTCAGATATGATTATACCAGTTTTTGATGAATGAATAAATATCGGACTCAATATCTGCTGGAGGTCTATATTCGCAAGATCACGGTCGGTTCCTCAGGGATAGGTTCAAGTGTCTCCTCGACTACCGCCAAGACAACATGGGAACGACGAGTGGGGACCCCGAATCTGCCAGCTCCGATTCCGATTCGGGCCCTGATATTGATACCTCCGTCTTTGAGTATCGCGACCTCGAAGAGATACATAAAGAGATTCAGGAAACATACCTAGCCGATGACCGTCCGTGGGTGATTGGATACAGTGGAGGGAAAGACTCCACTACCACCCTCCAACTCATCTGGTATGCTATCTCCGAGCTCTCCAAGGAACAGCTGGACAAGCCCATTTATGTAATATCCAGCGATACACTCGTTGAGACCCCCAAAATTGTTAATCATATAACGTCAACCCTTGATAAAATAAATGAATATGCGGAAAAAGAGGATCTCCCATTCGAAGCGCACAAGGTATACCCCGATGTGTCAGATTCATTCTTTGTCAATCTTATTGGTCGCGGATATCCCGCCCCAAATCAGACTTTCCGATGGTGCACTGACAGACTAAAAATCGACCCAGCAGATAACTTCATATTGGATAAAGTATCGGAACATGGAGAAGTAATTGTTACTCTCGGCGCACGGAAGGCTGAATCGGCGACGCGTGAGCAGGTGATGAATCTCCACAGCATCGAGGGCTCGAACCTCTCTCGACACTCAAAATTTGCAAATGCATTTGTTTTCACTCCCATTGAAGATTGGATTGTCGATGACGTCTGGGACTACCTGCTCCAGGTAGAGTGTCCATGGGGGAAAGACAATCGAGACCTTGCAGCACTGTATCAGGAGGCGGATGATGAGTGCCCGATGGTGATCGATACGAGTACCCCGTCATGTGGGAACAGTCGGTTCGGCTGTTGGACGTGTACAGTCGTCGAGGAAGACAAAGCCATGGAGAACATGATCGACGCGGGTGACGACTGGATGGAGCCGCTGCTCGAGTTCCGGGATCTCCTCAAACGGACCCAAGACCCCGAAAAGAAGCCGAAGTTCCGTGAAATGAAGGGTAGACGGTTCGGCGATATCCGAGAAAAAACAAACGGTGGTGAGGGAATCATCCCCCGGACATACAAACTGGAGTTCCGAAAGCACCTGCTTCGTAAGCTCCTAGAGACAGAAAGAGAAGTTAATGAGCGCAAAGATCCTGATGAGGAGTACTTAGACCTCATCCGAGATGCTGAACTGAAAGAGATTCGCCGCCTCTGGCGGGAGGAGGAAGCAGATTGGGAGGACTCAGTTCCCCGCATCTACAATGATGTGATGGGGGAACATCTCGATTGGATTCAAGACGATCTGGGATCGTTCAGTGCGGAAGAAGCCGAGATTCTGGAAGAGGTGGCTTCGAAGCACGATGTTCCGCCAAAGTTGGTAAAACGCCTCCTCGACGTTGAACTCCGTCACCACGGTATGAAGCGCCGTGCGTCGATCTACAATAAGATCGATGGCGTGTTCAAAGAAGACTGGCGGACGACAGCGGAAGTCGTCGAGGATTTCGATGGTGAAGATGCTGATGACTGGGAATACGATATAAAGTATGAGGAGTTGATATAATGCGGATCCAGCGAATCGTCCTCACAGATTACGGTCCATATGGTGGCCACAACGAGATCAATCTTGAAACGACCAAAGACCGTCCAATCATTCTCTTCGGTGGACAAAATGGGTCCGGGAAGACAACCCTGTTTAATGCGATACAGATCTGTCTCCATGGACGAAGTGCTTTCGAGGAGACGCTGAGCCGGCGCGAATACGAGGAGCGAATGCAGGCCCTACTCCACGAGTCGGGCGGCCAAAAGGCCGAAGAGGCATCGATCCGCCTAGAGTTTGAATATACAGATTTCGGCCAAACAGAGCGGTATACCGTTGAACGATCGTTCCGTGACAGAGGCAAGAGTCTGGTCGAGGACGTCTCGATTCGTCGTGATGGAAGCGAGCTAAGTGAACTTGAGGAAGAGCAGTGGGAAGATTTTCTCAAGGAACTCATTCCACCGGGGATCTCACAGCTGTTTTTCTTCGACGGCGAGAAGGTCGAAAACCTTGCCAAGGCCATCGAGGACGACAGCAGCTTTACAGAGTCGCTGATGTCTCTACTCGGATTGGACTTGGTCGAACAACTCGAGAACGATATGACCGTGTATCGGTCTCACAAGCTTGATGAAGACGGTCATGAGGAGCTTGCTGCTGAGATTGATGAATATCGAGAGAATATTGAGCAGGCCGAAACCGAAAAGTCACAGCTCGAAGACAAAATCGAGCGCAAAACCAAAGAGTTCGAAAATATTGAGGCGGAGATCGAATCGGCAGAACAACAACTCGCAGAAGAGGGAGGGACCTTCGCGGAGAAGCGTGATGAATACAAAGAGAGACGCACTGAGCTCCGCACCGAGATCACCAGGCTAAAAGAAGATATACGGGATATTGCAACTGGCAGCTACCCGTTCGCACTTGCTCCAGGACTCTGCAGGGATGTGATTGAGCGGCTTGAAAACGAGAGCAAGATTTCCCAACAACAAGCGGCCCGCTCGGAAGCAGTCAACGCGCTTAGTGATGTTGCTGAGGATGACGCTGTCTGGGGAGACCTGGATGTCCCAGAAGGAGCTTCCACAGAGGTTGTCGAGCGTCTGCAAGATGCACTTTCCGAGCAACTTACTCCAGAGAATGTTCCAGAATACGAACTCTCAAGTGAGTTCTCTCAACGTGAGCAGCAGGAGATGACGAACGCTGTCAACCGCGCACTCAATGAAATTCCAGGCGAGCTTCAGGAGTTAACAGACGAGCTCGAAAAGAAGATGAGTGAGCTGAATGATGTGGAGGCAAAAATCTCGAACGCTCCCGATCAAAGCGTTATTGCTCCGCAGCTCAAGAAAATCAACGAGCTAAATAAAAAGCGAGGCGAGCTCGAATCGGAGGTTGAAAAGCATCGAGAACGGCTCGAGCAGGTTGAAAATAACCTGAGCCGACTTAATTCGGGTCTGGAAAACCGTCTTGATAGACAGGACGAATTCGATGATATCTCCCGTCGTGCTGACTTATCGATGAAGGTCCAGGAGACGATTAGGGATTACCGTGAGACACTCACTAATGAAAAATTAGATCGGCTTGAAGATGTTTTGACCGATCGTTATCTTGAATTGTCAAACAAATCTGAGTTCTACGAGCAAGTTATCGTAGACAAAGAAGATACGACAATCTACATCGAAACACAGGCCGGGGATACAAAACACCAATCCCAGCTCTCAGCTGGCGAACGGCAAATATTTGCAACGGCCCTCCTGTGGGCACTGGCAGATATCTCTGGAAGGCCACTCCCGTTCATCATTGATACACCACTGGGGCGGCTTGACAAAGAGCATCGATCCCGCCTCGTGGAGAACTTCTTCCCGAAAGCCTCCCATCAGGTGTTCTTGTTCTCTACTGACACGGAGATCACCGACACGTATCATGACGAGTTGCAACAGTACATCGCCGCTGAGTTCAAATTAGAGAATAGCCAGGAGACCGGTGAGACGACCATCTCTGCAGGTTACTTCAATATAGATTCAGAAGACGCGGTGCAGGATGAGAACCGATACAGAGTCTCGTCATCAGAGAATCCAAATCAAGTAGACATCGAGGGGTACACAGATGACTGACAAATTCAACCGGGTCAGCCTCGATTCGGATGTCACAAACAAACTGGAGCGAATCCAAGAAGTAACACAGCTGACACCCAACTTTATTGCTCGTATTGGGTTGTGCTATTCGCTTAATGAACCGCGTGCCCCAAACACGGCCCAGTACGACACTGAGGGCCAAACAATCAATCGGTACACGCTACTCGGCGAACACGACGCACTGTACATGGCACTGGTCCGTCAACGAATGCTAAATGAAGGGCGTGATCCGGATGAAGATCTTTATGACTATTTCTTAGCCCATCTGAACCGCGGCGTCGGGACATTATCCGGGCGGCTCAGTGGACTTGATGATCTTCAAGAGTTGATACCCGATGAACTGAAACAAGAGGAGTGAGATTGGGTCGATATGAGCGCGGATAACGCAGGAATCTATCTTGACCATCATGCGACGACACCTACGGACCAGCAAGTCGTTGATGTGATGGAATCTGCATTTACGACAGAGTACGGAAATCCCGCCAGTCGAACAAATCATAAAGCTGGCCAAGACGCCCATGAGCTGGTCAGTGCTGGGCGTCATCAGCTAATGGATGCGCTCGGGGCAACCCGTTCAGAAGAAATCATTTTTACGAGCGGTGCAACTGAGTCGGACAATCTCGCTCTCAAAGGAGCGATGCGAGAGGCTCAGAAACAGAACGAGGGAAACCACCTTATCACTGCTGCTACTGAGCATGAAGCGGTATTAGAAGCGTGTGAGTCCCTGAAAGAAGATGGATTCGAGGTGACGATCCTTCCCGTGGATGAGCATGGACTGGTCGATCCAGATGCCGTTGAGGCTGCTATCCGTGATGAGACCGTGCTCGTCTCAATCATGGCCGCAAACAATGAGGTTGGAACGATTGCTCCGCTTGAGGAGATCGGTCTTATCACCGACGAGCACGATGTACTCTTTCATACGGACGCTGTCCAAGCTGTCGGGTATGTCGATTTAGATGTCGATAGCCTGAATCTCGACATGATGTCTATTTCTGGACATAAGATCTACGGTCCCAAGGGAGTAGGTGCGCTCTATGTCCGGTACGGAGCCGCTCATCTTGAACCGCTATTCCACGGCGGGGGCCACGAACGGGGGTGGCGGTCTGGAACGCTGAATGTGCCTGGTATCACAGGGTTGGGCAAAGCGATCGAACTCGCAGTCGAAGAACGTCCAGCGCGTACAGAAGATGTTGGATCACTACGAGACCACTTTCAAGAACGACTCATTGACGAGGTTGATGATGTGCTTGTGAATGGCCATCCCGATCAGCGGTTACCCAACAACCTCAACATGAGCATCCTTGGGACGAATGACCAGCGTCTGGTTGCGAGATTGAGTGAAGACGGTGTCTACGCCGCAACGGGCTCTGCCTGTTCAACGATGGAAACGACAGAATCGCATGTGCTAACAGCCATGTTCGATGACCAGGACCGGATTCAATCGTCTGTGAGATTCGGATTCGGGAAAGAAAACACACTGAAAGAAGTCGATGAAGCAGTGGATATTGTCAAACAGAACGTGAACCGGCTGCGAAAGTTCAGTTCGTTTTGAGCGGGGAGAATCTTCAGAATCTCAGAGGCTCCAGAAACATTTATGCGGACCTAGTGGTTCCAACCGCGTCAGACAAAGGTCGATATGCTTCGGTGCCAACGTGGATGCGCGATCGTTGTCGTTACTGGTGCGATTTTATTCCAGCGAGCCTGTCGCAAACGCGGCCACGATGTCAAATTCGAACGACATAAAGATTAGAATAGAGCTGAGCGTTTTTGTGAGGTGAAACACAGAATTACCAATTTCAAATTCATTTAACAAAACCGAACAGAATTTGGAAATGAGTGACTCAGATCGTCGTCAGTGTATAGGGGCCGCTGACCTAAATATTGCCAATATCATTACCAAAAAAGTCAAGTATATTTACACTGACTTTATTCTCATGTTACTAACAACTACATACTCTGGCCGACTTGATGTCTTTCGCTGATCATGGACTCTACAGACGACATCAATCAGCAGCTGGATGATATGCTCCTTGACGATTTAGTCGACGCAGAGGAAGAATTGAATGACGGTGCCGGTGCTGGAACTCTGACACCTGGGCAAACCGTATACGAAGAGAGACGTGAGGAAATTGTCGATTCTGAGCTCGCGCGCCTCGCAGAGGAGCTGGGGATCGAAGAGTCCACTCGGACGACAGCAAAATCACTTTTCGATCAGTTTGCCAATGAGGAAGAAATCTATGGGCATGCGCTTGAAGTGCTCGCAGCTGCCTGCCTCTATACGGCGTGCAAAGTCGAGTCAATTCCTCTGAGTCCGGACGATTTTGCTGCGGTGCCCCAGACGGCCTGTACGCGAGTGATCTTGTTGCGGCGGGTCAAAGAAATCTCTCATACCCTGGGACTGGACCCTAGCGCGTTCTTCGATCCACATGGCTATACCGACCGGTACTGTGATGAACTCGGGTTGAGTGAGCAAACCACAGAGCGTGCACATGAGGTGATCGATGTAGCAGATAACGCCGGTATTGGTGGAGGGAAAAGCCCAACTGGTCGTGCAGCCGCCGCGATCTACAATGCAGTACTCGATCATAATCTTAAGGTGACACAGTCGGATATTGCAAACGTCGCAGACGTCTCCGAAGTAACGATCAGGAACCGATATCGAGAACAGCGCGAGTTGCTGACAGAAGTCACTGATTACCGCCCAAGTGGCGATTCGGTCGATGATTCGTCTGAAGACGATGGATCCACTCTCGATGATTCGTCTGAAGACGATGGATCCACTCTCGATGATTCGTCTGAAGACGATGGATCCACATCACACGGTGGCGAGTCTGGCAGCCCGACTGTTTCGGAATCAACCGAGACGGGTCAAAAAGAGATGTCTGTAGACTCGCAACAGGAGATGGCCCAGTATATCGGTGATGCTGTGGCGGAAAACATCGCAACTGCTCTCAGGAGGCTCGATGACACACCGGAAGAACTGGAGGCACAGACGTTGGATGCCTGTCAACGCATCAATGACCCGCAGCCGCAAAGGTGGTTCGGGACCGATGAGGTGACACTTGCGTTGGCGATTATTCGCTTTGCCAGCGAGGAGCTCGGAGACCCGATTTCGCGTGCAACACTTGAGGGCACGCTCGATGGTGGAAACTACCAGATATACCATGTTACAAAGACTGTGGCAGATAAGGTCAAACAACGGTAGATAGATGCAAGACAACCAGCCATCTCAGAGATCAGGGAGACTTCGCGACATCGAATATTCGCTCCTCTACGAGACAGCGACCGCAGACCTCATCGATGACTTCTACACACCGAGTTTAGAGGCCGCGAGTGAGTACAAGCGGGCAGTGGGCTACTTCACCAGCAGTTGGTTCGAAGAGGCAGCTGCTGGCATTGCAGCGTTTGCCGACAATGGCGGCACCGCAAAGTGGATTATCAGTCCAAAGCTCACCGAGGATGATTGGAGCGCTATCGAACACGGTGACGCCGCCAAACGAGATCCGTCACTGTACGAGCAAATGGAGACGCTCGTCGACGATCTAGAATCCAATCTCCAACAGGACACTCAGAACACAATTGCATGGCTCATCGCTGATGGGCTACTTCGCATCCGTATCGCCGTGACTGACGAGGCACTTGGTGGAGACTTCCACGACAAGTGGGGTATCTTCATCGACGGTGAAGACAAGGTCGCGTTCCACGGCTCGCAAAATGATAGCCGCAAGAGCCTCTCAAATTACGAGGCGAATTCCGTGTTCACTTCTTGGGGGGCGCCTATTGACCAGCAACGAGTCGCCCAACACGAAGACCGGTTCGACAATATCTGGGGCAATACAAAACCGGGCGTCCACTCGTTTAGTCTCCCAGATAGCATTTCACTCGGAATTGCCGAGCTTCGCAGTTCTGACCGACCATATAATGATCCTGGCGAGAAAACAAAGCTCACCAGCCCTTATCGCTGGCGCCATCAGGAAGAGGCCGTGGAGGCGTTTCTGGAGGCGAAGACAGGGTTGCTCGATATGGCGACTGGAACCGGCAAGACCCGGACGTCGCTGAAGATTATTGATCAGCTCCTGCGAGACGATGCGATCGGAACGCTGGTTATTGCCACTCGTGGAAACGACTTGCTGAATCAGTGGAATGAAACGGTACTTGACCACTTCTCTGCCGAGGAGATGTTTCTCTACCGGCAGTACAGCAGTCACAAAGAGCTTGGGAGTTACCTCATGAACGACAGCGAGCGGTTAGATATCCTGCTCACCTCCTATGCCAATCTGGAGGACGCAATTGACGGCGATATGGATGACAAGCTCGCCAAAGGGTTGTTGATCTGTGACGAGGTGCATAATATCGGCGCTCAAGGGAAACAGGAGGCGCTTGGTGGGAAACTCGATGTTTTCCCGTATCGGTTGGGCCTGAGCGCAACTCCCTTCGATCCGTATGATCCCGACCGGAATGAGTTCATCCGAAATGAGATGGGCCCGGTGGTGTACGAGTTCGGACTGGAGCCAGCGATCAAGCGGGGTATTCTGACTGAATTCGATTACACGCCGATTACCTACGAACTCTCGGAGGAAGACAAGGCCCGACAAAAAAAGCAATTTAAGAAGTTCGCTGGGCTGAAACGGCAGAATCCGTCCGTCCCTCAGAGCCAACTGTACATCATGCTTTCACGGGTCCGCAAGGAATCCGAAGAGAAGTTACCGAAGTTCCAGCGTCATCTCGAGCTTAACCCCGAGGTTCTTGAAAACGCAATCATCTTCGTCGCCTCGAAGGATTACGGCACGAAGGTTCAGGAGATTATCTACGATTATGTCGATGATTTCCATACCTACTACGGCGAAGATGACGAGTCCAAGCTCGACGAATTCTCGACAGGCAAACTGTCGACGCTCGTCACGAGCAAGGCCATTTCAGAAGGGATCGACATCCAGTCAGTCAAAAATATCATCCTCTTCTCCGCCCCCCGTTCGAAGGGGACAACGACCCAGCGCATCGGCAGAGCGCTCCGAAAAGATCCATCCAACCCAGACAAAAGGGCTAATGTGATTGACTTTGTAGTGAAAAATGATATTGAACAGAAAATAATGGACGACGACGACGGCGCCGATGGGGCAGGTGAAGACATGAAACCGCCGGACCGAGAGCGATACGAGTGGCTTACAAGGCTCAACAAGGTAACACAACAAGAGTAATACATGAGTGATGATTTCCCCTTTGAGGACATTGCCTCCGACGTTCTCAGAGAGCACGACCAGGATAACGCGTTTAAAACTCGCTTTGTTGGCTTTTGCGAGAACGCGATGCAAGGGAGTGCAGAAGACGGCGACTTGACCAGACTAATTAACAACGTGACACTCACCGAGGAGGATACAGCTGATGAATCTACGAATTGAGGAGATTCGCTACGAGAATATTCGTGATATCGGGAGTCTTCATCTTGAATTTACAAAGCCGGGCACGAGCGAGCCACGACATATCTCACTCGTGCAGATGCCCAACGGGACGGGGAAAACCACGACTATGGGGCTTATTCGGCATCTGATCCTTGGCTCAGAGCTCGACGACGAGACTGTGATGGGATATGAGCCCGAGACTGGTGCCTCAGAAGGTGAATTTACTATTGGCTTCGCCGCCGGTGATGATCGGTTCCGGATCCACATGGATCTTGATTACGACCTAGGGACTGTTGGTTACCGCCACTCGTACCCGCAGCGAGAAGATGGCGGAATGAACAGCGGCCACTTCCTACCGCTAGAATTAGAGAACATCCTTACAGAGGAATTTGTCGACCTCTTCGTTTTCAACGGCGAACTGACGGACGACTTCATCGAAACTGGTGAGAACAAAGCTGAGAATGCGCTGAAGATCGTAACCCGCTTAGACCGGGTTGAGGCGCAGCGAGCAGCTATCGAGCGTGTTGTGGAAGAACAGCAGGAAGAGGACGGAGCCAAGACAGAGCAGGGTCTGAAACAGGTCAAATCCCTGCTCGAAAATCGAGAAGATCGACTTGCTCGTCTCAAAGAGACTCGAGATCGTCTAGAAGACGAGATCAGTGAACACGACTCCACAATCGAGAGTCTCAAAGAAGAGCGTGAGAAGATCATCTCGAAAGATAAGGAAGCCCTCAAGAAATATCAGGAATACCAAGACGAAATCAAGGAGCTCGAGACAACCCTGCAGACCAACTCGGCGAGTCTGCTTGATGATATGCGAGTCCCCAGTAAACTCTCATCCAGCTTTCACGAGGACTTTACCACGCTTCTCGAGCACATGCGGGTCCTCAGATTGCCTAAATCTACGTCAAAGGAATTTTTCTCTGAGCTTGCTGAGCAGGATACCTGCGTCTGTGGGCGGGACCTCGATGAAAAACACCGCGATGAGATCCGAGAGAACGCTGAGCGGTTCCTCTCAGACGAAGACGTCGGCGTCCTTAATGCGCTAAAGGAACGATTGGGGAGTATTAGCGAGCCGGTGGCACTGGACGAGGAGTTAGAGGAACTGCGAGAGACTCGCAAAGAGCTCAAAAAATACCAGACGCAGCGCGATCAATTGGGCCTCAGTGATGAAAATCTTGAAGAGAAAAAACAGGATCTGACCAGGCAGATCGAGTCTGAAAAGACAGATCGTGAGAACAAAGAACGAAAAGTCGAGCTCCTCACCACCGACGACAAAGGTCTCAGACAGCGACATAATCTTGACTGGGAGAAGAATATCCCCGAGGCGAAGCGAGAGGTCACAAAGTACAAAGAGAAGGTTGAGGCTGCGACTGACACTGTTACGTTTAGCGCACAAGCAGAGAAGCTGGACATGATCCTCGATGATTTCGTCAGCCAAGCCGTCGCGGAGGTGAAGCGTGACCAGATCAACAAAACGAACCAGCGGCTCAGCCGGATTCTCAAGCGCTCTAGCGTACAGATTGACTCGATCGATGATTCGATAAATCTCAAGAACAAGAGCGGTTCCTCAGAAGGTCAATCGCTGGCTGTCGCCTACGCATATCTCTCAACCCTGTTCGAAGGATCGGCGGTAGACATGCCATTCGTCATCGATAGCCCGGCGGTGAGCTTGGACCACAAGGTTCGGAGCGAAGTCGCACCAATCATTTCGCAGTTGTTCGATCAAGTTATCGCGTTCATTATCTCGACAGAAAAAGAGGGATTCGTTGAGAATCTTGAGCCAGCCACTGACAACGATATTAACTACTACACCGTGTACAAAACAGACTCGCCCGGCGAACTGCGGATGCATGATGACAAGGACTTCTTCATGGATTTCACATCCGAGGAGGAGGAAGACGGCGATAGCCGGATGCAGTCCGCTACGGAGGGTGAGTAACGATGGCCTTCCGACTCAGTGATACCGCCCGCGAGTACTTCGATAATATCGAGGAGACAAGTTCCACAGGCGAATTCGACAGTATGTGGGACAAGTATTACTTCGCAGCGATGGTCGGAATCAAGGCTCGAGATCGTGAGGTCACTAACGATGAGCCAACGGCCGATCCATTCGTCGAAGGCGTTATTGAGGACTACCAGGACCAGAAGTTCGAGATCTACGCTGCGCTCATTACCGCCGAAATTGATCGCCAAAATATTCCCCAAGATGCAGAAGACGAAATCCGCGAGCTCATGCTAAGTATCCTTGATTCAAGTGACCCGACACAGCTGTCGGACTACGGTAAACAGCTACTCAACTGCTATGCCGAGCGTGGTCATAAACGCCTGCGAGATGCTGGCCCCGCCCCCACGGAATTCGACGAATTCCTCCGGAAGTACCACAAGGTGCTCGAGCAGGCGTAGGGTTCCGCACTAAAACCCTCATGTCCAGACCAACAGCACATACCGTCTGTTTTTGTCCTATATGATCTCATATTGTTTTCAATCTTTTCGGGAATGGTTTGATCTACGGTTTGGATCTGGGAATGGTAGCCCTATGGAAGGAGTTGACAAGTAGTGGGTATTGCCAAACAAATTGGAGACGGCTGAGAAAGTTCAGTTAGTTCTAATTAGGCATATCTCCAAGATTCGGAATATAATCAGAATTGTGTACTAAAATAGTAAAATTACGACATTTACATCTCAGATTCTACAAATCGAGGGAAATATCGATATACATTAGCATATCTTTCTTTAATCTCATCAGAAACAGGAGCCTGACTCAGCGTTGGAGATGACGGTAGTTTCTTTTCAATGTCTCTCATTTCAGCAAAAGTTAATTTTGGCGGATTAATGTGATATTGGTCCTTCTCTCTTTTCACAACATCAAGTTCGTCGAACGATGCTTTCTCATACTGCCTGACTATCTCTTCAGAATATAACATACCGCCAATAGTCATCATTTTCTTACTATCTTTGTATGTAAAATTCGCTAATTGCTCGAAACTCAGATCGTACTCGCGACGATCATTACGAGGTAATAAAAAGTCTGTTTTGATTTTCTCTAATAGAATTAAACGGTATGCCTCTGCAAGCGACCAACTCTCTCTAAGATCGATATCATGCACATCTGGTGGGATATTATCAATACCTACATCACTTTCCAATTTTTCAAATCTATTGTCATAATTTGAGTCATTCAACTCCTGATAGCTCATCCTTCCAGCACGTAACGTAATAAAGATCACACTCCCTGGTGGGGCTGAATAACAGAAATTCTCAATATCTTCAAACATATATCTTTTTAATTCTGTTGTGTAATCTAGCCATAAAATAGTCTCTCTGTTCAAGTCTATGTCTGGAAGGACCTCATCAGACCGACCGTATTCAACATCGATACAATCAAATGGCTTATTAAATTCAAAGCGTTTTTTGAGATCTTCTTTTTCCTCGATACTAATCATAGATTCTAGTCCCAATTCTTTGTGAAATAGCTTAAAATCACTAAAAAATGGGGAGCTAAAACCTATATATTGATAATTCGTAACAGGGTTAATATGAGAGAGCTTTCGCAATATTTCAACCATCATTTTTCGTTCAATATTTTTTGCAGGCCGTAGTCTGTAATTCACCTCGAATTCATCAGACATACTTACTCACCTACCTCATATTTGTAGAAATACTCAAAAGTCTTAATCCCAACCGCTTGATTCGTATCGACGCCCAATATTTCTTTTACCTCATCTACCTCCGCCTCCTCCCTAGTATATTGAATGTGAACCTCGTTTGGTTCGTCATCCTCTTCTTCTTCAGGATTCGGGGAGCTGAACGATTGTTCCCCACTTGACTCGATCTCACTAATTTTGATAATTGAGGAATTTGCGATTTTTTGCTCAACAGTTGACTCACCTCTTTCGCTCTTTTCAACGGCAATTTCACGTAGCGTGGTGATAATTGGATTCATCATTTGTTCCATTTCTTGACGGGCATTTCGGAAAACTGGGGCATCTGGATTCACGTCCGTCTTCGTTGTATTCCATGGTAGCGCACCGGGAGATTCGCTTTTGAAATTCACAGTGCCCCTAAAACGGCTAAAGTTATTGTGATACTGGGGAACTGTGTCGCTACCCCAGCCAGTAGTTTCTTGTCTGTCTGCTCGGAGAACCAGCCTTCCATTACAGAAGATGTACCATCCAGCATCATCGGGAGACCGTTCACCAAGGCCAGCTTTCAGTTCGACCTGTACCTCATCATCTCCTTGCTCAAAACTATATTCTTTATACGCGGGTATTAGCTCATCAGACTGATATATTTCAATTGCGGCGTATGTAGCTGATTCGCGATTTACCGTAATATCTAATCCCTTTCTAATTTTATCTCTATTCTTTGATCCGAGTTCGTTTTTTAATCTAGTAGCAAACAAATCCTGTCCAAACTTCCGACTTACTTCTGGGAGAAGATCATCGATTCGAATGTACGTACCAGTGGTAGATAGTTGAGATCTGTCGTCGTCTTCTGATATCATCTCCATTTCAAAATTCCATTCATCACTTTCCAACCACTCGTTTACATTAATATCTATAATAAAATGACTACTATCTGTCTTTGATTCCACAATAAAATGCCTTCCCAACTTGAAAAGAGAACGCTTCATACCCACCCCAAATATACCAATAACTGACTCTAGGTCATCTTGAACATCAACTGGTCGACCAAATCTAAAGGCATACTCTTCAGCAATTTCTCTTTCAATTCCTCCACAGTTATCTTTAATTACAACTTTGTCGGCTGAAACTCTCACATCAACAAAGAAATCTTCCAAGCTTTCGCTGTTTGTAGAACGAGTTGCCCCATCAATACTGTTATCTACAAATTCTGGAATAGTATCAATCAATTCAACATCCCGAGTAATTACATCAATAAAGAATTCTTTTACTGGTCTGGCGTCAACTTCAATTGTACTATTATCACTCATTATATTGGCCTACGATTCAGTGTTCAGATTGTATAATAATAGTACTGACGGCCATGCAGTAGAGAATTATGGCTCTGTTGAACTGAGTGTTGAAATGCCGCAGGAATTGCTTGATGATCTTGACGAGCACGTTGGTGTTGAGGCGAGTTCATGAATTGGGGTGACGCAATTCGCGCATCAATCAGGAAGACGCTTGATATGCTTGATGAGATCGACAAGCGACATGGACGAGTAGATTCATCTGAGAATGAACACGATACTAATGACTGATGGTGGGCGTGTGTCGGTTGATTCCCCAACCCGAGCCAGACGTAGGCTATAAACTCAGGTACTGTAGTCGATTTCGGTTTGTGTTCGGCGGTACGTCTCGTCAAGCGTTGGACCGCCGAGTGTCGTGTATAGTTCAATAAGATCGGCGACGTCACTCTGGCAGTAATCTTTGAGAAGTCGGGTGAGTTCTCGGTGGACACTCGTGTCTTCGATGCCGGCAGTGACGTTGTCTATGTACTGTTTACCGACCACTTGACCGATGTGTTTGCCTTGGACGCCGCTTTCGTCTATCTCTGAGAGGTATGTGGCTGGGAATTCGTAGTTGTCGTACCAGACGCTGTCATTATCGATCCCTGCGAGGTTGTATGCTTTCCAGTCAGGGAGGATATGCTGGTCGTCTCGGAGTTCGTCAGCATACTCGTCAGCTGCGGCGAGCGCGACGTCAACATGGTTTTCGAACAACGCTTCGGTGCGTCCAAGGAAGCCATGATTTGTCGTGGCGTCCATTTGTTGAGCCCAGTTGAGGAGGTGTTTCCCGTCGAACCAGGCACCGTTGTAGGTGAGGAGGCGATCGATATCTCGCTGGTCACACCACTCGAACATTCGTTGGTAGAGATCGATCGTATGAGGGTCTTCCCAGTCCCCGCGACGGAATAGCACCTCGGTTTCTGGTGTGCCCTCTATGTCATCAGCGTACGCGAGACTGACGGCAAACCATTCGTAGTACTTCGTGTCGTTCGAGTTCTCGGGTGGCTCTTCGAAGGGGCTCGCGGTTTCGATGTCAAGTACGAGTGTCCCCATATTACGAAAGTTTCCCCCAGATCTTCAAATCGAACTTGTCAGTTGGAGTCGCCATAGGCACGCCACATGGGCTGTCATGATAAATATCCCTTTTAGATCGAGAGACTGCGAGATAATCAGCGCTCAAACGCTCCGTTCACTGACGGTATCTAAGCGAGTGAGAGCGAACAGCTCTCTATTTGAGATTCTCTCTTGAGTCAGCGCGATCCGGATGCGCCACCAATCGGTTGCTCTAACCGCCACGTGTTGCTCAACACGTTGCTTTTGTCGTCGGTGCCGCCGGTGGTGAGGGTTCCGAGGTGGTAGAGTTGGTATTTGAATTGGGAGTGGGTGCCGGATTTGTACATTGTTGGATCGGTCTGCCCGAATTCGTTGATGTCGCTGTCAGCGGTGAGGGCGTCGTCTCGCCGGTGCTGCGTGGAGAACGCTTTGGCGGCGAGTGGGTGGTTAGGTCAGACCACGCCAGGTGCACTGATCGCGTTTGCCTGGGATCTGGGAGTCAGTCATTGGGACTTGTTTCGGCGAGCCTGGTCGACGATGCCGCTTCTTCGGTGAGTTGGTCGATGACGCTCGCGGCGAACAGATCGGAGGAGCGAGTTACAGTTGGGTGACCGTTTTTGTCCGGTCTGAGCCCAACGGTTGCCCGGAGAATTGCAAACGGTGCGCCGGCACCCCAGGCTTGCGGGGTGCATGCGGCTGGGTATGGTGTTGGGGGGTCTCTGCGTGCGAATCCGCAGTACAGTTCGGGGAGTCGTTGGTCTTTGAATGTCGCGGCGGCGTCGAGAACGTGTCGGCCCAGTTGCTCGGCTTCGTCCGCGTATCCGTGTTCGGCGAGGCCGAGCGCGGCTAGGGAGGTGTCGTGGGGCCAGATCCCGCCTGCGTGGTAGGAGACGGGGCTATATCCTGCGTCGTCGGCGCTCATTGTTCGGAGGCCCCAGCCGCCGCGCATGGCTGTCCCGAGGAGGGTCTCGGCGACTGGTTCGACGTGGTCTTGGTCGATGAGACCGGTCCATAGGCAGTGGCCGACGTTCGAGGTGATGCTATCGACGATGTCGCCGTCGCCGGTCTTGGCGACTGCGTAGAAGGAGCGCTCGGGTAGCCAGAATTCGTTGGTGAACGCGGTTTTGATGGCTTCGGCCCGGGAGCGATACGCGTCGGGGGGTTCAGCTGTGTCGGGGGTGACGTCTCGGTCTTGGAGTCGGGTGAGTAGGTCGGCGCCGTCGGTCAGTGCTGCGGCCGCGTACCCTTGGACTTCGGCGACGGCTAACGGTCGGTCGGCCGGTGTCCCGTCGGTGTTGCGGATGCTGTCGGCGGTGTCTTTCCAGGCTTTGTGCGTCAGCGCGTGGTCAGAGGAATCGTAGTAGATGAACGGGTCTTCGGGACCGGTACAGCTCGCTGTGTACACCCAGTCGAGTGTGTCTGCGAGTGTCGCGGCGAGTTCCTCTGCAGGGGCTAGTGATCCGGTCCAGGTGCAGGTCTCTTTGAGGAGGAGTATCCACAGCGGTGTCGCATCTACGGTCCCGTAGTACGGGGTGTGCGGGATGAGTCCTCGGTGTGCTAGTTCGCCTTGGCGTTGTTCGTGGAAGATCTTTCCCGGTTCTTCTTCGGTGATCGGGTCGGTTGATGTGCCTCGATGGGCTGCGAGATATCGGAGTGTTCCGAGCGCGAGCGCGGGAGCTACCGGCAGTGTTTGCAGCGCCGTGATGAGTGCGTCTCGTCCGAACGGTGTGACGAACCACGGGGTTCCGGCGAGCGCGATGGGTCCGTGTTCGGTCTCGGTCGTCAACGCTGCCAGGTCGGCTGCCGCTTGGCGAAGGACGTCGTCGTACGTTTCGGTGGCCGTCGATATCACGGGGAGTTCGATCGGTCGGTTTCGGTCTGGCTGTTCGGTGTCGGTCGGTGGGTCGGCGCCGTCGATCCCGACGGTGAGCCCGCAACTGGCTGTCCCCTGCGGTGGGACTGTCAGTTCGATCGTCGCTTCATGTTCACTGAGCGAATCTGGCGGAGAGGAAAATGAGAGGGTGGTGGTGTATTCGGTTTGTTCGCCGTTATTCTCGAACGAGTAGGCGGTCTGTACCGTGTCTTGGCTGACGGTTGTGCGCACTGTTCTGTCGATGTTGGTTTCGACGCCTCGTACTTCGAAGATGTCTGCGTAGTCGGCGTCGAAGTGGACGGTGAGGGGCACCGTTCGTGTCGTGGCGGTGTGGTTGTGGACGGTGATGGTCTGTGAACAGCCGGCTCCCTCGTAGACTCGCGTTTCGAGTGCGAGGACGATGTCGGTGTGTTTGGGAACTGTTTCGCCGGACATTGCGTTGACTGTCGTTTCGACGGGGGCCAGTAGCTCTCGGGTGACTGCCGGTGATTGCAGCGTGGACTGGAGCGAACGGAGTGCGGCGTCGGCAGTCGCCCATTCGAGCGTCGATAGGTACCGGGTGTCTTGGTGGTAAAGCCCTCCGGTGGTTGCCGTCGAGAGCTGTGCACTCTCTCCGTCTGGGAGTACGAGATACGTGTATCCGTCGACGAGCGTCTCGACTGGCATACGTCAGTTCACGCTCGCTTGATTCACCGTTTGGTTTCTATTTTGGGTCCGATTCATGCTCTCTGTTCTCTGAGCCAGTGAAATAACGCTTTGGGGGATAACAACAACTCTGAGTAGTTGTTGGCCGGAAGATTTAAGTCAGTTCTCTAACGTGTGTCTGCTATGGCACAGCATGACACTGGTGAACGGGCGAGTACGGGCGACGCACTGACACGACGCCGACTCATTCAGGCCGGTGGGGCGGCCACTGCAGTCGGGGTCGCCGGCTGCATGGGCGGTAACGACGGCGGTGACGGCAGTAACGACGGTGACGGTAGCGATGGTAGTGATGGTAGTGATGGTGGTGACGGTAGTGACGGCGGTGGTGTCGACGAGCTCGATTACTGGAATATCCACAACGGGGATCCGTTCCGGGACCCGATCAACACAATCGTCAGCAACTTCCAGGAGGAGTCTGGAACGACCGTGAACACGCGGTACATTGACAACGACGCCATTGAGGAGCAGATATCGAGCGCGGTCGCTTCCGACACCCTACCGAACGTCGGGTTGTTGGCGATCCAGACGATCCAACGACTCGGGGCTGATGGGACACTGGCCCCGGACAGTACGACGTCCGTCATCGAAGATATCGGTGAGGACGACTTCCGGGACGGGCCCCTGCAGTTCATGAGCACCGGTGAGGGTGGGTACTACGGAGTCCCAGCGGACGCGTGGGTCCAGGGTCTGTGGTACCGGAAAAGCGCTTTCGAGGACGCGGGGCTTGACGAACCGGTGACGTGGGACGCGATCCTCGAGGCGGCTGAGACGTTCCACGACCCCGATAACGACACGTACGGAATCGGATTCGGGACGCAGATCGACGCCTACGCGCGACAGTGTTTCACCCAATTCGCACGGTCAAACGGCGCACTGGTGTTGGACGCGGACGCGAACGTCGTCTTCGACTCGGACGCGATGATCGAGACGCTCGAGTTCTACCAGGAACTGGGACAGTACACACCCGGATCGGTCACGTTCGACGACACGCGAAACCTCTACGGCAACGAACAGGAACACATGTTCTTGTACTCCTCGTACTTGCTCCCGGACCTGCTCTCGGACAAAGGCGAGGAGATGGTGTCGGATACGGGGCTCGCCCCGGCGACCGAGAACACCCGACGGAGCACCTACGGACAGGTACTGGGCCACGTGATCTTCGACGCCGGGGACGGCGGTCTGTCGGCTTCGGAGAACCTGGTGAATCATATCATGACCGGTGATTCGTACGTCAGTTGGGTCCACACGAACCCCGGCGGCACGATGCCGGTTCGACAGTCGACCGCCGAGAGCGAGGCGTACCGTGACAACGACATCATTTCCGCTTGGGGCGAGACGATCGACCAGATCTCCTCGGCACTAGGCAATATGGAACGTTTCGACGTCGTCGAGGGGACGCTACTGCCGGAGTTCGGGCAGATTTCGAGTCAATCGCTCGTTTCCGAGGCCGTCAACCGCGTCGTCATCGAGGGTGACGATCCGGAGACCGTGGCTACGGAACAGGCGGAGAAGATGCGAAACGCGATATCATAATGTCAGTCGGGAGCCGTCTCACTGCGGCGACCGGCATCGACCGTTATTTCGAGTCGCCCGCTCAGCGACGAGAGGCGCTCCTCGGGATCGCGTTAATCCTGCCGTCGGTCCTACTCATCAGCGCCGTCATCCTCTACCCGATCGTCTATAATGTCTACCTGAGTTTCACAACGGTTCCGCTGAACCCGAACCAGGCGCCGACCTGGGTCGGCCTGCAAAACTACCTCGAACTCGTGACCAGCCAGCGGTTCTGGGGTGCGTTCAGAACGACGATGGTGTTCACCGTCGGCAGCACCGTCTTTTCGACGCTCGCGGGGCTGGCCGTCGCTCTCCTGTTCGACCGCGAGTTTCGCGGGCGCCGCCTCGCACGCGGGTTGGTGTTGCTCCCGCACGTGACACCGATTATCGCCGTCGCGTTCGTCTGGCAGTTCATGCTGAGTCCGCTGTGGGGCGCCATTCCGAACATGCTGGCCGAATGGGGACTGTACAGCTCCCAGACCGGTTTACTCGACCAACGATCGACCGCACTCCCGACGGTTGTGGCCTTCGGTGCGTGGCGGAACTTCCCATTTGCGTTCCTGCTGTTCGTGGCCCGCTTACAGGCGATCCCCGAATCGATGTACGAGGCGGCGCGTATCGACGGCGCCGGGGCAGTCGCTCAGTTCAAGGACATCACGCTGCCAGAGCTCAAAGGAACTATCGCCATCGTGGTGCTCTTGCGGTTCATCTGGGAGTTCAACGCCTTCGCACAGGTCTGGCTGCTCACTAGACGGGTCGTGACGCTGCCGATCTTCGCCTACCAGACGGCGTTCGCCAACTTCGAGCAGGGGCTCGGTGCGGCTATTTCGCTCCTGCTGTTCATCATCCAAGCCATGTTCGTCGTCGGGTTCATCACGCTGTTCGGGGAGGACAAACTATGATCGGGACGATCGTAGCTCAGGCCAGCGCGAGCCTCCGCGTTCTCAAGACGGGGTACCGGAACGACAGTTGGCTCGGCCGACTCGGATTCTACGCCGCCCTCGTGTTGACAATGGTGGTTGCTTTGTTCCCGTTCTACGTCATGCTGGTGACGAGCCTGTCGCCGGACGACGCGATCTACTCAAGCGACCCGTCGCTGCTACCGGAGGCAGTGACACTCTCGCACTACACGGTGCTGTTCGGTTCTGAGACGTTCGCCTTCACGAGCTACTTTCTGAACAGCGCCATCGTCGCGTCCGTGACTGCGTCGTTCTCGCTGGTGGTCGGCGTCATCGGGGCGTACAGCTTCACGCGGCTCACCTTCCCGGGTAACGGGTTCGTGCGCCGAGGGGTCGTGGTCGTGTACATGTTGTCGTCGATCACCGTCATCGTCCCGCTGTTTCAAGTGATCGCGACCCTCGGGTTGGTGGACACACGACTGAGTCTATTCATCACGTACACCGTGAGCACCCTGCCGCTGACGCTGTACATGCTCTGGAACTACTTCGAGAGCCTACCGGTCGAAATCGAGGAAGCCGCGATGCTCGACGGGTACTCACGGCTTGAAACTATCTTCCAGATCGTCGTTCCCCTGAGTCTCCCGGTGCTCGTCGCAGCGTTTCTGTTCGCGTTCAAGATCGCTTGGAACGAGTACATCTTCGCGTCCGTTTTCCTCAAATCCCAGGCCAAGCTCACTCTTCCGATCGGAATCGAGCAGATGAACGCCAACTTCCAGAACGTCTGGGGGCAAGTCATGGCCGCGTCGTTCTTAACCACGCTCCCGATCATTATCATGTTCCTCTACCTAGAACAGTACATGGTCGAAGGACTCACCGCCGGCGGGGTGGAGGGCTGACCGGTGCCGTACAACCCGTCCCAAAGCGAGCAGCCGGCCAACCACACCGGTTCACCACACTCCCGAGCACCGGCAAGCGAGGACGACGCTTCGCAGTCAGTCGAGGCCACCAGAGTCGCTCTCTCGGCGTTGACCAAGCGCTTCGACGACGTGGTTGCGGTCGACAGCATCGATCTCGAAGTCAACCCCGGTGAACTTCTCGTCTTGTTGGGTCCCTCTGGCTGTGGCAAGACGACTACCCTCCGGATGATCGCCGGTCTCGAGGCCATTTCGGACGGCGTGGTGGAGATCGGTGGCGAGGACGTCACCCGGACGACACCACAGGAACGAGACGTCGCGATGGTGTTCCAGAGTTACGCGCTCTATCCGCACAAGACTGTTCGTGAGAACATCGAGTTCCCGCTCAAGAAACTCTCACTCACCGACGACGAGATGGCTGAGCGGGTGACTGAAACCGCGTCGCTGCTCGATATCGACGACTTGCTCGGCAAACAACCGTCGGCACTCAGCGGCGGCCAGCGCCAGCGCGTCGCCGTCGGCCGCGCTCTCGCGAGACAGCCGTCAGTCCTGTTAATGGACGAACCGCTGTCGAATCTTGATGCGAAGCTCGCGGTCACGACACGCTCGGAGCTACGTGACCTTCAGCAACGGCTCGGCATCACGACAGTATACGTCACCCACGACCAGGAGGAGGCGATGAGTATCGCCGACCGGATCGCCGTGATGAACCAGGGTCGGATCGAACAGATCGGCTCGCCCCGAGAGGTGTATCAAGAACCGCGCTCGGAGTTCATCGCCACCTTCCTGGGCGACCCGTCGATGAACGTGTTCGATGCCGACGGCCCAGCCACTCCCCTCCGCAGAACGCTCACTGAGACGGCACCGACCGCTACAGCTCGGGTTGGCATCCGGCCAGAGGGCGGTTATCTCCTCGGAGACGACGGGCCGATCGGAACGCCAGCTACCGCGGTCACCGAGGCTGTCCAGTGTACGGTCACGGTCGTTGAGCCGATCGGTCGCGCGTACGAAATCACCTTGCGGGCCGGGGACCAGCAATTTGTTATTCGGACGCGAACGCGCCCGGAGTGGGTCGAGGCCGACGCTGACGTCCAGGTCGTGTTCGGTCAGTCTGAAATCACGTTTTTCGACGAGACGGGCCGGAGGATCGAAGATGGTTGAACTCAAGCTTGAGGACGTCACGAAACGCTACGACGACGCACAAGGAACGGAGACGGCCGTCGACGGGGTCTCGCTCGTCGCCGAGGACGAGCTGGTCGTCCTGCTGGGGCCGTCAGGTTGTGGCAAGACGACGACGCTGCGGATGATCGCCGGGTTGGAGTCGGTCACCAGCGGCCGGATCCGGATCGAGGGTGAGGACGTGACCGATCGGCATCCGAGCGACCGGTCGATCGCGATGGTCTTCCAAGATTACGGGCTTTACCGGACGATGTCTGTCGGTGAGAACATTGGCTACGGGCTGAAACACTCGACGGATCTCTCAGCGCGTGAGCGCCGCAATAAGGTCGACGCAATGGCCGCGAAGTTCGGAATCGAGGACTTACTCGACCGGGACGTGGCGGAACTGTCCGGCGGACAAAAACAGCGCGTGGCCTTGGGGCGGGCGATGGTCCGTGAACCCGACGTGTTCCTGCTCGACGAGCCGCTGGCGAGTTTGGACGCGAAGCTCCGCTCGGAGATGCGGACGGAACTCCAGCAGCTCCAAGCGGAGATGGATATCACGACGGTGTACGTCACTCACGATCAGAAGGAAGCGATGACGATGGCTGACCGTATTGCCATCCTCGACGACGGCGTCCTCCAACAGAGTGGTTCACCCGAAGCAGTGTACAGGAACCCGGCCTCGCGGTTTGTCGCCGATTTCTTGGGCAACCCTCCGATGAATCAAATTGAGGTCGTCGCTGCGCCCTGCGGTGATCCTGACCGCCTCGCGCTCAGGTGTGTGGTCAACGGTGAATCGGTGACTCTACTCACGGTGGCCCGCGACGACCAATCCCTTTCACCGGGCGACGAAGTCGTTCTCGGCATGCGGCCGGAGACGCTTTCGGTCACGTCACCTCCGGCGGAGGGCCCGGGCTTCGAGGCCATCGTCGCGATGACCGAGTACCAAGGCAACGATAACTTCGTTCACCTCCGACTGGGTGAGATGGAATTCACTGCGGTCGTTCCGCCGTCGTCACAGCCTGCTTCCGGTGAGCCGTGCCGGGTCACCGTCGACCCGCAGGAGATCTACCTCTTCGATTCGGAATCGGGTGACGCGATCCGGACCGCCGGCGAGTCTATGATCGACCGGACCCTCGCTTCGGAGTCCTCGTCGTAACGCTCCGAAACTGTTCGGCATGGTCTCCCGAGGGATTTGCGGTCTGTGCTTGGTTACGCGACCGGTTCTTGAAGCGTGATACTCGTTGCCGCAACATCTTCTATCGTCGCATGCCAGCCACCGACTGTGAGGGTCTCCCCGTCGATTTCCAGCGTTAGGGACGCGATCGTCGGTGGTGCGATGCCGTAGTCGCTCTCGACTGGTCCGCTCAGCTCGTAATCAACGACCGTTCCGGTCCAAGTCCCGTCGGTGCGCGAGTCGGTACGGTAGCCGACGACGGTTGCGACGAACGGGGTCCCGGCAGCGAGGGCATCTTGGTGTGCGACGATGAGACGACGTGGATCCAAGTAACACCGGGGGAGCGACGCCGTGTTCTGGATGCGTGCGGAGGTTGTCCAGATAGTTTCCGTGTAGTCTTGCAGTAACTGGACTAACGTCGCTTCTTGGGTGATCAGATACGGCTGCTGATCGTTCTGGGGGTGGGTGCTCGCGTAGATCCCGTACGCCCGGTCGGCCGCGACGAACGTGTCGGCCGCGCTTCGGAACCTGACCGGTAACGACTCGGGAAACTCGAGATCGGGCGGATCGTCCACTCCACTCAAGAGCAGGCGGACACTCACGCCATCGGCAACGGCCTCGGCGACCTCGTTCTGGATCCGCTCGTAAATCTCGACCGAAACCGAGACCAGTAACCAGCACTCGGCAGCCTCGATCGCTTGGCGCACGTGCCGAAGGGCCGTCTCCTGCCGGCGAACCATCGTGACGTACCCGTCCGTGTCGGCATCGGTCTCATCGTAGAGCTCTACGAGGCCTGCACTCACGGCATCGATTCGCTCACTCACCTCGGTTACTCGGCGACGTTTGAGATCCTCTAAGACCGTCTCAGGTGGTGGTGCAGTCACAACCTTGCCCTGCCCCTGTGACCGAATCTCGAGCAGTCCCATATCGGCTAAGTCATCGATGACATCGTAGATGCGTCCCTGTGGGACTCCCGACATGTCGACCAGATCGTTCGGCCGTGCCTGACCGGCCTGAACGGCTGCTACGTACGCCTTCGACTGGTAGGTTGTCAGCCCGAGTTCCTGAAGTTGGTTTGTGAGTGCTGGATCGCTCATAAGCGTAGGCTCGTGGTCCGTGCGCCCGCGTGGTGGCTCTGTGTTGTGCGTCGTATCATTGATGATCGCGATTCGCGCACCTAGAAATCCGCCCGTGGTTATATAAAACCACGAATCGTGGTTGTCTTTATGCCGTCGTATGCTCAACCGCCGGACGTTGATTTCGGTGCGGCAACGACTCTGTTCACGCCTACTGGAACCGGTGAAGGGTACTGGGTCGGTGCGCCTTGCGTCCATCGACACGACGGACGGACTTACCTGGCGGTCCGCTGGCGAACACCAGACGATCGTGGCCACGAGGTGACGATCCACGAATACGACGACGGCGACGTACGGCAAGTAGCGAGCATCACCGCCTCCGATCTTGGCGTCGTGAGTATTGAACGGGCGGCGTTGTGTACGAACCCTCAGACGAACGCACTCCAGTGTTACCTGCCGGTCGATCGCGGTGGGAACGATTGGGTCATCACCAAACTGGCCGATGTCGCTACCCCCGCCGAGCTGGATCCTGGAACTGCCCGGACGGTGCTGACGCCCGACCCCGGTGGGACAGACTCAGGCACGGTGAAAGACCCAGTTATTGTGACCGTCGGTGGTCGATACTACATGTTCTACGCCGGTTTCGACGGCGTCTCCGAACGAGCCCACTTAGCGACTAGCGTCGACGGGGATACCTGGCGAAAACACCCGGACAATCCACTGCTTGGCCGCGACTACTGGCATGACCACCACACCCGCGTCTCGACGGTGATCCCGGCATCGAGCGCGCCGACCTGGCTGGTGTTCTACGATGGTAGCGGCGTCTCGGACACCGGTCGGACCTGGAACCTCCGAACTGGCGTCGCGGTGTCGCCAGACCTCGAACAAATAACAGATACCTGCTCCGATGGGCCAGTGTACGCCGCGCCAACTGCAGATCGGGCGACCGGCATTTCGACGTTCGGAACCTGTCGGTACCTGGACGTGCTGGTACACGAGGATCGGTGGGAGCTCTTCGCCGAAGTTGCCCGCGAAGACGAGTCCTTCGAGTTACGGCGGGCCGTAACCCCGACTCCTGAGTGACCAAGTTCGAACCCGTTTTTCACTATACGAACCGGGGCCCTACTTCCTCAAATACAATCATCTCCTTTGCTGAGCGATAGTGTTCAGATACACTGATTACACCTGAACACGAAGACCTGAAGCCCATTTTCGCATGGAGATAATTTATCTGAACGTTATCTGCTGGATGCGACTTTCAGAAAGAGGGGAATACGAGACTCAATCCTTGAGTCGTTATTCTACGCCAACCGGATGTTCTAATTGCCACTCGTTTTCAAGAAGTATGTCTTTGTCGTCAATACCGCCGGTGGTGAGGATCCCGAGGTGGTAGAGCTGGTATTTAAACTGGAAGTGGATGCCGGACTTGTACACCGTTGGATCGGTCAGCACTGGCTCATTGATGTCGCCGTCTGCGGTGAGAACGTCGTCGCGGCGATGCTGGGTAAAGAATACTTCGACGGCGAGTGGCTGGTTGATGCGTGTGGCTTCAAGTGCGACGTCGGCGAGCGTCGCGTCCCAGACCCCGTCTTGATGTAGGCGTTCGAGCGCGGTGATGATGAGGCGAGTCGGCTCGTATTGGATGGCGACTGAGCGCGCGAGTTGTGCCCATCTCGGGGCGAGCTCGGTGAACCTCGTTGATTTACCGGTCCAGGTGTCGAACTCGGCGAGTGCAGCCGCCACACTTCTATGCCGATCGCGGGCGAAGCGAACGACTTCTGCGCCGAGGTGCGTGAGTGAGTCGCCGGTGGGCTGGTCGTCGACGAGATTCAGCAAGATCGCGCCGCGCCGCCCACCAGAAATAGCGTTGATGACGTTGTCGGCGTAGACGGTGTCGGTGTCGTCGTCTGCTGCGAGTGCGAGGGCGTACCCGAGGTAGTTTTTCGGGTGATTGACTGGGAAACTCCCGTCGGTGAGGCGGTGCGTGGTTGCTTGGAGTCGCACCGCGTCAATCGTCGTGGAGAACTCCCCGGCCCCTGTGACGCGAGCGGGCTCAACGACACGCGCAGAGTCAGTATCTTCCACGGCGATGATGCCGACGTTGAGGTTCCTGGCTTGTGCGCGTGCCGCGTCAGTAATACTGGGGGCTGGCGCGGCGACGTAGCCGAGGTTGACTTCGGGGAGGTGGGCGTGTGCTTGGGTGATTCCGCGAGCGACGTCTGCGTCACCTGGGTTAGTGTTGTGGCCTTTCGCTTCGATGACAGTGACTGGGGTCGTGGCTGCGTCACCGTTCAGAACGTCGATGGCTGGCATGCCAACGCCGAGTAAATCGGGTTCGCCGGCGGCGAGTCGAATCGTGTTGTACGGCGCGAGCCGGTCACGAAGCGCCTGGGGAATGGTCCACCCGCCCCACGTGGATTGTGTAAACTGTGTTTCCGTGACCGCGTACTGATCCGGGCTCGTGTCGATGTCAGGGTACAGCGTGTCTTTCGCGGCAGCAAGTACCGTTGGTTCCGCAAGCGAGACAGCCATTACCATGTCTTCTCTTGGTTCACCAATATAATTGGAGGGTCGGGTGCTCACCAGCGTACAAGGCGCGTGGTGACGCGCTACGGAGTAATATTATAGGATCGACGACACAACGAGGTCGTATGGAGATCGGGCTCGTCAGCTGTACGAAAAGCAAGCGTGAGGAGGTGGCGAAACCGAAGGATCTGTATCTTGAGTCGACGTTTTTCAGAAAGGCCCGCCAGTACGTTGAAGCGAATCACGATGCGTGGTATATTCTCTCTGCAAAACACCATCTGCTCGACCCGGACGGAGACCCAATCGAGCCATACGATGAGACGCTGAGCGGTGCGTCCGTGGATACGAAACGAGAGTGGGCAGAAACCGTGTTCGAGCAGTTGCGCGCAGACGGCTTGCTTGTTGATGGGAATCAACTCGTGTTCCACGCTGGGCGAGATTACCACGAGGAGCTCACACCGTTGCTTTCTGAGACGAGTGTCGAATTCACGATCCCGACGGACGGGTTGCAGTTCGGTGAAACGCTTGCGTGGTACAACGATCGTATCTAAACGCGTCGCTGATTATCTTGCTGTAGTTTCGACGCTGGTTCCTAACTGTGGTTGGGTGTTCAAGACCGAGTCACACCACATACGACTACATGGTCTCTGTTGAAGTCTGCTGAATCTGATAGGAATACTGTGCGAGATACAGAGGATGAATCTAGCGTTAGTGCGATCTGATGTTCAAGTGCTGATTCAACGGCTAAATCTCCGATAATTGTCGGTGAGTCATCGACGCCTCCAACAGTCTTGACAGACAATATGCGAATCGGCTTCAGGCGGGAGATTGCGTGGCGTGAATACGTCGCTGGCAGGGAATGTATCGCCACAGAGGCCACATGTCTCAGTCGGGGATATTTTGGCCTCCTTGGGAATCCACCACGGAGGGTCCGCTTTATCGATGGTGCTTGAGTCTAGTGTCCAGTTTGGAACGCCTCGTGTGTTCGTCGTGAGAAGGGCACCAATTTCTTCAACGCCGCCTCTGGTCACCTGTAATCGGCCGAACTCATATCCCCAGTAATCAAGCCGGTAGACATTCTCGGTGTCGGTCTCGATAACCGCGATGAAGTCGATGCCGTCGCTCATTACCGTGGGCTGTGTGTTGTTGTACCGTAGATGGACACCCGGCGGGTTATCGTGGAGATCCCGCTCGTCAACGTCGATCCGTTCGACGATGTGGTCTTCTGAGACGAGCATGATTGTAGTTGGAAATCCGGATAGAAAGAGATGCCCTTCACAGATTTCGCTCCTGACACCGTCGCTCTATTTTATGCTTGTCCTCATTCGTCTGTTATCGACCAGTCGGAGCTTCCAGCCTATGTAGCGTGCGGCCTACTGAAACGGACCCGACTGCGAGAATCCTGGCTGATACATTCGCGCGATGTATCTCGCACTACCACCGGAACATCTCCCTGAGTTGACGGAACACTCGGTAGTCAATATGCTCGTGTTGGTGAACAACTGCTTGCTTACTAACGGTCTGAGGACTAGAATCCGATTGAGCCGATGAAAATCAATGCTTATATTTGCCCTTAGTATTCTTTGAATATGTCCCAAAGCATACCTCAAGATGATTCTACAGCGGTAGAGCTGACCGAAGCAGGCCAGCGAACACTCCAAATCGGGGCGGACAACCCGATTCGGATTAGCTCGGGTCATCGAATCCTGCATCATGATGGGAAGTGCTCGCGGCCGCACGGCCATAACTACGAGATCACTGTGGAAGTGACTGGGGAACTCACTGAGGAGGGGTGGGTCGTCGACAAAGGTGACGTCACGGACGTTATTGACGCGTGGGATCACCGGTTCCTCGTCGAAGAAGGCGACCCGCTTGTCGGCGCGTTCGAGGCGTCCGGCGACGGCGACGCACTCGTCGTGTTGGAGCATCCGCCAACGGCGGAGGTGATGAGTGTCTTGCTCGAACAACGGATGCTCGATGCGTTCCCGGATACTGTGTCGGACGTGTCGGTGTCGGTGAGCGAGACTGAGGAGCTCTGTGCGTCGTACTGATGCCGGTCGCTAGCGATATTGAGGAATCCACGACGGACGCTGACGCGGCTGGTGAGGGTCTCCCGATTAACGAGGTGTTCTACTCGTTGCAGGGCGAGGGAACGCTTGCTGGCGTGCCTTCCGTGTTTGTGCGGACGTCTGGGTGTAATCTGCGGTGTTGGTTCTGTGATTCGTATCATACGTCGTGGGAGCCGACCGGGGCGTGGCGCGACGTCGAGTCGATCGTGGAGGAAGTCCAGTCACACGAGCGGGCTAGCCATGTTGTGCTGACGGGCGGGGAGCCCCTGATTCATGAGGAGTCCGTTGAGCTCCTCGACCGACTGGCTGCTGAAGGGTATCATACGACGGTGGAGACGAACGGGACGATTTACCGGGATGCGCCGATCGATTTGGCGAGTATCAGTCCGAAGCTGGCGAGTAGCACGCCGACACCGGATCGGGACCCGAAGGGCGACGGCGAGTGGGAAGAGAAGCACGAACGGAACCGGATCGACATGGACGCGCTGTCCCGCATGGTCGATGCGTACGAGACGCAGCTGAAGTTCGTCGTGACAGACGAGTCAGATCTGCCGGAGATCACGGACCTAGTTGAGCGGGTGCGGGCAGCGACCGCGACGACCGTGGCGGACGATGGCGTCCTGTTGATGCCGGAAGGGATGACGCGGGAGCAACTCGATGGGACGCAAAGCGAAGCCGCGGAGTTGGCGATGGAGTACGGGTACCGGTACACGCCGCGACTCCACGTGGACCTGTGGAACGACGCGCCTGGAACATGAGCACGACACGACGTTGCCCCGGTCAAAGCAGTGTGGTGCCACGAGAGCGGCGCGGATGTCGCCCGTGGCGTGGTGGACAGGATAGCAATCAATTCGACGAGGCTGACAATTCATGAGTAACGAGAGCGCGGTAATTCTGGTGTCGGGCGGGATGGATAGTGCGACAGCGGTGTACGAAGCGATGGAGCAAGGGTATGAGCCGTACTTCTTGCACACGTCGTACGGGCAGCGCACCGAAGACAAGGAGTACGAGTGCGCACAGGCGCTTGCTGAGGAGGTTGACGCGGCGGATTTCCTACACATCGAAACGGGGCACCTCTCGAAAATCGGGGCGTCGAGTTTGACGGACGAGGAGATGGACGTGGCTGACGCGGATCTGGAGAGTGACGAGATTCCGACGTCATACGTCCCCTTCCGGAACGCGAATTTGTTGTCGATGGCGACCTCGTACGCGGAAGCGACTGATTCGGAGGCGCTGTTTATCGGAGCGCATTCCGAGGATTTCTCCGGGTACCCTGATTGTCGCTCGGCGTTCTTCGACGCCTTTCAGAACGTAATCGACGTCGGGACAAAACCGGAGACAGAGATCGAGTTGAAGCCACCGTTCGTCGAATGGTCGAAAACAGAGATTGCGGAGCGTGGGTTAGAGCTCGGTGTACCGTACGAGATGACGTGGTCGTGTTACCGTGACGAGGAGCCGGCGTGTGGGTCGTGTGATGCGTGTGCGTTCCGCCTTGAGGCATTCCGGAATGCTGGGTCACGTGATCCGATCGCGTATGCTGAGCGGCCGGAGTTCTCGTAGTCTACTGGTCAATACCGGCTCCGTTGAAATCCGGTCATCAGATCCATTCTCGTATGAAACAGCCACTCACGGAATCCTGCGAACATATAATCGGTTACATATGATTGAAATAGACATATACACTGGAATGAATATTGAATAATCAGTCGAAAAATAGAGCGCACTCTGCGATCTCAGGTTCACTATCGGTCCTCAACTGGAGAAAGATACCATACTTATAGCACAAATCCTCTCGGAAACGCACTATCTTTTCTTTGTCGCAATCGCCTGATTCAGTAGAGGATGTTTTCTTAAGTTCAATTACAAGGAGGTTATGATCACTTGATTCCCGCTCGTGAACGATGATGTCCGGAAAAACGGTTTGAGCATCTGTGTCATCGTCTTGTATTCTTCTGCCTCTGCACGAATCGGTAAGTTCATCATATGAAACGCGTTTTTTTATAGAATCGGTCGCACCGTTTTCCTCAGTCACCCTATTGTATTCTACATCAACCACATAGTCTGGTTCCAGATCTTTAATTTCTTGTTCCAGATAGATGGCAAGCCTGTGGGTAATACTTCGTTCATTAGAGTCATTGACGAGGAGCGGTCTATCATCCTCAAATAGTGTTTCAAGAGCATCCTCCACATAGTTTACAACGGTATCCGGTGATGGTGTCATAGGAGCGAATGCTCACTAAAATAATAAAAAACCTAACCCCCACTGTTACACTGAATCTCTGTACTGACCGCACCCGGATCAAACTGTATTAGTTGCTGTGAGTTTCCACAGACCAGACTAACCACATCGGTACTCTACTGTGTATTAGAAAGAACTGCTAGTGAGTTCGGTATGATGTGCGACAACATGAAGATATTCCTCTGCGAATACGGGCGTATGCCGAAGGTCAGCGTCGAGATTCCACAGGAGCTGCTTGATGATCTTGACGAGCACGTCGGTGATGAAGAGTCGTTGTGGTCGTTGGATTTGGATATGGATCTGTTTAGCCCGGAATACAGTGTCTGAATCAGTGAAGGTGTGGGCGCTTACCAGATGGAGAAGAAGTAATTGATGGCGGCAGATAGCCCGCCAAGGTCACGGAAGAACTTCGCCAGGGTGCCGAGCCCTATCGTGCCGAGGATACCGCCGACCAGCGGGTCGACCGCCATCCCGATCCGGAGCAGTGTCCCGAACTGGAACATATCGACAAGTAGCAGGCCGCCGGTGAACATGGCGAAGTCGACTGGGACGGCGATCCCTTGCTGGTAGAGGATCCATAGGATAGCGACGCCACCGACCAGTATCCAGAATAGATACTTGCGGCCTCGCTGAATGGCACTCTCGGGGTCACCATTCCGCCAGTTCCGGAAGTAGTTCGCCGTCTGTAGGAGGGCTTTGAGCAGTCCCGTCGCCATCTGATGTGTCAACCAACCGCTGAAGGACGTATAAGCTTTATTCCGGTCAAAATCTCGAATGCGACCCGCACGTAGACGGTCTGTATTAGGATCAGATATTTAATGAAACATAAGGTATCATAGGGAAATGACGGTGTTCGGTCGTCTTGGCACCCTGTTCGTGGTCCTCGGTGGGGCAGCCTTCCTGCTCGTCGACGGCTTGCGTTCTCCTCCCGGTCTCTGGTACGCGGCCGCAGGTATCGCCGCCGGGACGACGATGGTCCTGTATACGGTGGTTTCGTCACCTTCCCCTCCTCGGCGTCCACAGCCTGCTCCTGAACCTGCGCCTCCGGGCACATCCGAGGAGTCCACGACGGAGTCGGGGACGCAGCAGATCGACTCACAGCCGACGGAGACGGAACATACGGCCGAGTCCACAGCATCTGCCGAGCAGGAACCTGAGCCAGCAGGCGACAACGACCCGAATCCACCGAAGCCGCCAATATCGGAAGAACCAGAGCCGCTGGCCTCGGAGGAACCAGAACCTGCGTCGACCACGGTGAATAAGCCACGGTCACTCCCGGACGACATCGAGACGGCGCAACGAACCGCTTCGTACACCGATTTCTCTCGGGCGGGGAAAAGGACGAGCACGTCAACCCACCGGCAAAGACACGTCACCGCCACAGCGTCGCCACGCCGGAACCTATCCACCGAGACCGACAACCCATATTTCAAGCCGGTCGATTCAAGCCGCGCGATCAAGTTTATCCAGGTCGACACGAGATTCAGTTACCTCGACGTCGACTGGGGACCGGAATTCATCAGTCTCGATCCGATCCCGGATCTCGTTGAGGTCGATGTCGGGCCGAGTGCCGTGAGTCACGAACTGGTTCGCAGTCCGATCGAGATCAAGATTTCGTCGTTCATCAAATCGCTCTTCATGCCCTCGCCCGGGAATTCTGGCGCCGATGCTCGGGACGAGACGATGCAGTCCGTGGATGCATCGGACGGTCGCGCACATCACTGGAGAGACGATACCCGTGCCCGGCAGAGACAGGTTACCCGCGATACCCAGGAAACGCGGCACCGTGAGCAGGACTGGCACGTGGACCGCCGTCGTAACCCGCTGACAGCCGCCGATAGACGGCAGCAACCGGCGGAAACATGGCCGCGGTCATCCGACCGGGAACCGGTGGATGACAGCCAGGCCACCGCTGACACAGCCGGCTACGACAACTGGTCAGATGCCACCGCACCGAGTTTCGGCCGTTTCGGTGACCGTCGCTCCCCTGGCTGGGAGCCAGTCATGGACGAAGGGCCGATTGAACCGCAAGACGTGGGTATAGTCGATGAGCCGACGGTCGATGCGGGTCTGGATCGTTCACCTCTGCGGTGGGATGGCGATCCCTTCGGACTAACCGACGTCGCCGCGGGATTCTCCGGAGTCGAGGAGCCAATGGTGGAACCGGTTGAACAGCCAGGTCTCGGATTTGGAATGTCTGACTTGGATCCCGATGTGCCGATGGAGGAACCCGTGATGGATCCGGAACTCGGTGCAGAGATGTTAGGTCTAGACGAGTTTGCGGAGCCGCCGGCAGATGGATTTAGTATGCCCGGCGTCGATGCCGAAAGCGGGTCGAACCCGTTGCTCCCCGACGCAGAGAGCTTCTTCCCGGAAGAGGCAGAGGACGACTGGCTGACGTTCTGACGTGTGTTAAACCCACGGCAGCCTCTGTCACCGATAGCTCCAGTAGAAGAGATTGACTGTAACTGCGACTACAATGCTTTTTCAAGGTCCCCCGTGGTATCCAGTGAATAGTGGAAAGATTTGCGCTTGTTCTTAAAACTCCAGCCCCACCTCAATATAGAACTAATCTCTAACGTTCTCGATTACAGTATTCATGCACATGTTCCAAAAGATCGACAATCTCTGTGGGGTGATCCACATCTTCTAATCTTCCCATCCTAAGTCCAATATTTGGCTTTGTCACACTAGGGCAGTCTTGAATATTGCGTGCGCAACCACTTTGAATAACATCAACTATTTTTCCACTCGGTTTCTCCGCTTCGTCTACTGACTGAAAATGGATTTCCTCCCAGTCGTTGCCATCTGCACGCGGCCAGTGTTTTTCAGCGAGTTGGACTAAGTCGTCCTTCTTCCACGTGTCCTCAAGTTCTTTGTCACCGACCCAGGCGAGTTCTGGTTCTGAACCACCGACTTCGTACATTTCCTCAAGATGATCTTCAAGAGTATCCTCAGAATAGGTTCGCTCTTTTGCATCGGAATCCAAGATGACGAACGTTCGTGCTCGGCCGCTATCCTGAAGTCGTTTGAGAGTTTTAACGATATGACCACACCCTTGGCTATCCCAGATCTGGACTCCATCCTCGACGAGAGTACTACCGGTGACTCGATGGTATAGTTCTTCGATATATTTGTGTTCAGTTGCACCCTCTACGACAATCATCGCTCGTTCGAGATAGACCCAGCTAGCAGAGAGTCCCAAACCGGCCATGATGTTGCCCATGAAATCCTCAGCCTCTGCTTCGTCTTTCGAAACTAGCGGCGCTCGTTCGTCGTTCGTATCCACTTCTTCAGGGAGATATACTACTTCGTGTAAGGGGGTCCCATCGACCATAATCAAACTATGAGTCGAGACGATACACTGGGAGAGATAACTATCTTCATCCGAGATGTCGCTCCGGAGAAGATTGACCAGCCTCCGTTGGACGTCAAAATGGAGGCGGTGATCCGGTTCGTCCATCGTCCGGATGACGGATTCTTTTCCTTCATTGGCCTCTGCGCTCCATTCAAGCATTGAGAGGGCCGAGCGGGCATTAGTTCCCCCACCCAGTTCTTGAAGCGGGATCTGTTCACCATCTCGGCGAAGCACGATATTGGAGAGATCTGCTCCGTTGACAAAACTCCAATCAGGATCTACTGTGATCTTATCCAGACCGGGAAGGTATCGCACCATCCTGTCGGAGAGGCTTTCGAGTCGTTCGTTAAGCGCATCCGTCGCCTGTTCCTCAATTTCGACAAGTTCGTCAACTCCACTCTTCTCACCATCCTCATCCTCGGCATAGAGGAAGGATTTGGTTTCTTGACGGAGTAGTTTTGAGAGTAGCTTGATTGGACTGTCTACATCCTCGGTATCGATTTGCTCACTGGCTGGAGCTAAACGACTGAATTCTCTGGTTCCGCAAGAGACCCAATCAAGACCGGTGTCTTCGGGATTTTCGAGGATCTCAGCTTTCAATTCCTCAAACTGTTCTTCCCGCTCATCAGCGTTGCTTCCTGGCTCAATATCGTAATCCTCCAGAATCTCCTTTTCGCCATCCGCATAATAGTCCCATTCGTGGAGCCGTTCATCTTCGGGAACCCGCTCTCTCAGATAATGGTCTGGGGACTCCAAATAAACATCTTCTTCTGAATCTCCAGTTACTTCCCATTCCATCTTCAGCCCTGCAGCATCACCCTCTTCAAGATTGGCACGATCTGCCAGATCATCCGGCGGGTTTTCAATGACCGCCTCGATTGAGGCGTCGGGTGCTCTTCCAGTGTCTCGTGTCACATCACGCCGGATCTGCTTAATGTCCAGACTCGAATGATCGCATACAGTCTGTAATGCCTCCAAGAGAGTGGTTTTTCCAGCGTCGTTAGGACCCACTAAGAGTGTGAACGGAGTCAGCTGGAGTGTTAAGTCTTCGAATTTCCCGATGTTCTCGACTGAGAGTCGTGAAACGTGAGTCCGTCTGTCACTCACGGCTCCGCCCTCTCGATTTGAGAATCTTGGACACGGACTAAATTGACACGCATTATTTGATCTGATCGTATCGGTATTTATCTTCGATATTCCGGTGGAAGTATTTCCCGTGCGAATTGGCGCTCATGAGTTCCTGGTGAATTCGTTTGGGGACATCGAAATACTGGTAGACTCTTCCACCGTGGAACTCAATCTCTAGAACTTGGTTCGACTCATCATACCCAACACTGCTGAGGTTACTTGAGGAGACGGGGACCCGTTTCATACTGCGTTATGTGGCAGAATAGTCATTTAATTCTATCCATTAAATGATGGTTTGTCTAGCCTCAATTGCTGTGTTGGGTGAGGCAGTAGAGGAGTCCTTTGACTTCGACGGCTTCGACGTCAGGGGCTTTGATGGCGGCTTGGCCTTTGCCGTATATTTGGGGGTCTTGTTCGTAGCCGCGGGGGATGGAGGGGACTTTGGTGATGACTTCTTTGCGGAGGCCGAGGAAGATGTTGGTGTTGGTTTGTTTGAGGATGTCGCCGTCGATGTCTTCGGGGGTTTGGGTGATTATGAAGAGGCCGAGTTTATCTTTGCGGCCTTGTTTGACGGCGTCACGAGCGCGGTTGATGATTGTATGTCGTCTCTAATTCACTTTCACCCTGGTTGACTGGCATTTAATAGCCGTCCGATTACACGTAGTCACATACTTTCAGGCCCGTGATTTGGTAGCACGCTCGGCTGAACAAGTACCCTCCACGATACACTGAGAATGTTGACACTCACGCACATCGCTGATACGCACCTTGGCCATCGACAGTACGGGTTGAAACAACGCGAGGACGACATGGTATCGACCACGCGTGCTGCGTTCCAAGAGATGATTGAGGAGCGCGGGACGGATGCGATTCTATTACCGGGTGACCTGTTCCACTCGCGGGATCTGCGGCCGAAGATCCTGCATCAGATCGAACAGGAACTCGAACGGATTCCTGATGAGGTGCCGGTGTTAGTCTCGCGTGGCAACCACGATGAAAATCTGACGCCGCGTGACGTGACGTGGTTGAATTACCTGCATCAGCGCGGACACATCGTGTTCTTGCAGGCCGAACTGAATGCGGATCCCGAGACAGCGTGGTTCAATCCGTACGATCCGGAAGAGCCGGGGCAGTCTGCAGGGTTTTATGATATTGATGTCGCGGGCGTAGACGGGCCGATTCGCGTGTTCGGCCTGCAGTGGCGCGGTGCGAAGACAGACCAGGCGCTCCAGCAAGTGGCGAAGGGGATCAAGGAGACGAATGAGATGCATGGGGAACCGGCGTGGACTGTGTTGCTGGCGCATTTTGGGATGGAAGATGAGGTGCCGACGCTCGGCGGGACAGTAACCCACGGCGAACTGCGGGACGTGAAAGAGGTGGTGGATTACCTGGCGCTTGGGCACATTCACAAGCGGTACGAGTCGGGCGAGTGGATATACAATCCTGGGTCACCGGAAGCGCATAACACGCGGGAAGGGCGACCTGAGTGGGAGCACGGCTACTACTCGGTCGCGCTTGACGTCGGAGGCTCCAGGGCTGGTGGTGACGCGGTTGGGTTCGACGTGGAGCATCATCTGACGAAGCGACGGCCGTACTACCGGATTGAATTCGACGTGACGGCGCATGAGTCACCCGGTGATCTCGAAACCGCGTTTCAGGAGCATGTTCGGGATGAGCAGGCTGCGATGACAGAGTACTGCAGTCAGGACGAGTTCACGGCACAAGGCGAGCCGCGAGAACCGATTATCGATCTTCGGTTCACCGGCACGTTGCAGTTTAGCCGTGGAGATTTCCGAACCGATGAACTTGCGGCGTGGGTGGAAGACACGTGCGACGCGTTGTACGTACAGGTGAATACAGGGATTCGGACGGCGAACGTACAGCAACTTCTCTCGGAGATCGACGAGGACGAGGTGTTCAAAGATGGGCAGCTGAACACGGCTGCGTTAGAACACCGTGTCTTCGAGACGATTGCGAAGGAATCGATCTACGATGATCATGCAGGCGATGTCGCTGACGTGTTAGGGAACGCGCATCAGATGGCGCAGGCTGACGAAGCCGTTGAGGATATTCGTGACTCGGTGAGTTCGGCGCGCCAGGAGTTGTTCCCGGACTTGGCGGATGACGTGGTGCTGGATATCGAGGAAGACCCGTTCGCCGATGCCGAAACGGACGAAGAGGCGTCCGGTGACACGACGGGCGGCGACGAAGCAGACGTCGAGACGGAGGCAGGAGAGGTGGTAGAACAATGAGAATCACGGAAGTTGCGTTGGAAGACATCAAGTCGTATGAGGATCGGACTGTCGTACCGATCGAAGGCGGCGTGACGGCAATTCTCGGTGAGAATGGCGCGGGGAAATCGACGATTCAGGAGGCCATCGGTTTCGCGTTATTCGACTCGCTCCCGTTCAACAACAAGGAATTCATACGGGAAGGCGCGAGTTCGGGAACTGTCGAAGTCACGTTCGAGCAGGACACGCCAAGTGGGACGGAACGGTACCGAGTTGTTCGCTCGGTCGGCCGGTCGAAGTACGGCGTGCACCGGTATGACCCCGATGCTGACGAGTGGATCGATCAGGATATCGATTCGAAGAAACAGTTGGTGGAGTGGTTGTGCGTACGCTTCGATGTTGAAGATGGAGATGAACTTAGCAGTCTCTGGAGTTCCAGCATTGGGGTACCCCAAACGCGATTCCTGTCGGACTTCTCGCAGACGCCTCGGAATCGCACGGCGACGTTCGATGCGCTCCTGAATCTGGATGCGTATGAGGAGTCGTGGGAGACGCTCAAGGATGTCCCGGACGCGATCGAGAGTCAGCAGCAGGATCTCCGCAGGGATATTGATACGCTCACCGGCGAGGTACAGGGGCTGCCGGATGAGCGAGCGGAAGCGGAGTCGTTGGCCGATGACGTTGCGACAATTGAAGCGCAAATCGAACGGAAAACCGGCGAATTGACGGAGAAAGAGTCGGAGTACGAGAATCTGGAAGCCGTTGAAGAGGATATCGACCGCCTGGACCAGGAAGCTGACTCACTGGAAGGGGAGATCGATTCGACTAAAGACAGTTTGGAGACGGCGAAGGAGGAACTCGCGGCTGCCGAAGAGGCAAAGGAGAAGTGCGAGGCGAACCGTGAGGGGTACAGCCGGTACAAGGAAGCGCGCGAACGACAGGACGAGTTAGAGGAACAGAAGGCCGAACGGGACGCTCTCGTTGAGGATCGAGACGAACAGGAAGATACGATCCAGGCGATCGAATTTGAGGTCGAACAGCTGGAAGAGGACTTGGAAGAACTGGAGGCTGCTCGGGAGACGTTGGAGGCACGTGAAGCGGAGAAGGAACGGTACGAGGAACTCGATGACCGTATTGAATCGCTGAAAGACCGCGAAGACGACGTAGAGGCGTTAGAGGAGGAAATCGAGCAGTTGGCCGAGAAGATCGAATCGAAGGAGAGCGAGATCGAGGCGAAAGAGGAGACGATTGCGGAGATAGAGGGCGAGTGGGAAGCGACGACGGATCCGGAAGCGCTCTCCGATGAGATCAACGACCGGGAGGCGAGCCGGAAGCAACTGGCGAGCGAACGGGAGCGGCTTGAAGAACAGCTGGACAGGTTGCGTGACGCGGATGCTGATGCGCCGTGCCCGACGTGTGACCGCCCGTTAGACGAGGATCACCGGTCGAAGACGATCGAACAGCGTGAAACCCGGATCGAGGAAATCGAGACGGAACGTGAGGAGCTCGCCGAGGAACTTGATGCATTGCGTGAGCGGCGGGACACCGCGAGAGAGATCAAGCAGCGCGTTGATAAGATCCCTGTTTATCGGGAGAAAATCGAGTCGTTGGAAGGTGAGATTGAAGACCTGCGCGCCGAGAAAGAAGAGACAGAGGCGGAGTTAGCGGACTTGAAAGACGAATTGGCAGAGCTCCCGGATCTCGAAACCGAGCGAGACGACTTGGAGGAGGCATACGACGAGTACCAGACTGCTGAATTCCGTGTAAAGGAGCATGCTGATGTCCCTGATGAGTTGGAGGCAAAACGGGCGGAACTAGAGGAAGAACAGTCGGCGCTGGCGGAGATCGAAGACGAGTTAGAGCAGTTCGAGGGCTTGGATGAGGAGTTGGAGGAAGTCCAGGAAACGCTGGAAGAGACGGAGTCGGCACATCAGACGTATATCAAGCACGAGCAGCAAGCCTCGCAAGTGGAGGAGCGGCAGGAGAGAGTCGAAGACCTGGAGAGCGAGCTTGCAGACCTCGAAACGAATCTCGAAGAGACGGAGGCAGAACTGGAGGAGACGAAAGCGTCGTTCGATGAAGAGCGATTCGAGACGCTGGAGTCAGACATCGAGGAGCTCAGGGAGGAACTGGCAGGTGATCGGCGGTCATTAGAGCATAAGGAGGAGAACCTGGAGGAGGTTCGTGAAACGATCGAGGAGTTAGAGGAGAAGCTAGAGGAGCGCCAGGAGAAACTCCAGCAGGTGAAGGAACTGAAATCGGACCAGCAGTTCGCCGACTGGGTACGGGAGAACGTCCGCGAGGCTGGGCCAAAGATGCGGGAGATCATCACCGACCGGATTGGTTCCCGGGCGAATGAGTTGTTCCGGTCGATTCGCGGCGCGTCGGCTGAGACGCTGGAGTGGACGAGCGACTACGAAATCGTCGTGCACGATGCTGATGTCCGGAAGTCGTTTTCGACCCTGAGTGGCGGGGAGAAGATGGCGGCTGCACTTGCGGTGCGACTGGCGATTCTCGAACAGTTAGCGTCTGTGGGGATCGCGTTCTTGGACGAACCGACGGCGAACCTTGACCGGCAAAAGAAACGGAATCTCGTCACTCAGCTCAAACAGCTGGATAGCTTCGAGCAACTCACGGTCATTAGTCACGACCAGACGTTCGATTCGATGACTGACTACACGATCACCATCGAGAAAGATCGGCAGACCTCGGAGGTGTCGGTCAATTAATGCCGATCGATAAACGCGGTGTTGCGTCTGAATTGGAGGCGAACGTTGATACGATTAAGACGTATCTCGAAGACGATACGGGGATCGTGGAGCGGTATCAAGACGCGTTTCAGCGGTTGCCCGATGAGTGGACGAGTGCTGAGATTCGGGCGTCGCTTCAGGACGCATCATACCCGGGGGCGTATCCGACGGACGAGTTTGATGACGTGGATAGTCTCATCGTTCCGTACCCTGAGAGTGACGGGTGGGAGAATCACGAGGAGGTCAACGAGTGGGCACGCGAGATTATTCATAACGTACCGGTGATGGCTGTCGATGGGTCACAACTCCCCCCGACAACGCAATTCAACGTCCCGCTCGCGTACATCCAAGCGGCATGGGCAGTCAACCACCATCACGCCGAGGGACGGCTTGACCGCGGCGTTGAGGGGCGACTCTTGACGCCTGACGAGGTCACACAAGAATCAGAAGACGGAGACTATCGGTTCGTTGATTCCCAACTCGTTGGACATCACCGGTTCGAACACGAAGGACAGCTACTCATCAACCAACTCTCGGAGTTAGCTGACGCGCGTGATGCAGGTGACATCGACAACACGCCGGTCGTGTTCTATGACGGGCCGTTGATCGCGTCGTTTGCGAATCCGTTGAAGCCAGAAACCCGAGAGCGGTACATCTCGACGCTAAGCCGAGTTATTGCAGCGAGTCAGCACCACGAGATCCCGCTGGTCGGGTACGTTGCCGGGTCGAGCGCGACTGAACTCGTGAAGATGACGCGACTCCTGTTACGTGAGGAGTTCGGGACGGATCGCGTTATTCCGGATGCGCACGTCTTGACGGAGTTGATGAGCCCGTGGGGTGACACGACGATCCCATTCATCTCGAAACGTGATGGGAGCATCGACGCGTTGCAGACAACGTACAACGGGCAAGCGTACGAATTCCGCGATGACATCTTGTTCTCGTACCTGAACGTGCCGCCAGGCGCTGGACTCGATCGAATCGAATTCCCCGGGTGGTTGTGCCGCAGTAACGGTCCCGATGGGTACGATTCGATGTACGAGTACACCGTCGACATTGTGCGGGCAGAAGCAGGCATCGGACGTGGCTATCCAGAAATCCTACAACAGGCCGACAGCGACGCTGTGTTAGACCATCAGGACCGTCAACAGTTCCAGCGCGTCGTCCAACGCTGGGCTGAATCGAACGACGTACCGCTGGAATGGGACGCCAAAGCACTAAGCAAGGAACTTCGACGACGATGATTCACCACCACACCCCACACGCACCAGCAGGATGCACCGCTCGACGACCAGACAACAGTACGGAGACGAAGCTATGACAGACACACCAACTAACGTAGACAGTCCGGATCTCGATTCGTGCGTTCGGATTGGCAGCATCGTGTCCTCGAACAGCCACTTGGATTACGTCGCCGAGGTGTACAAGGAACGAGACTGTGATCGTCCACCGGAACTGCACGAGCGCGAATTCGGGCAACCCGTCTTCATCAAGAAAACTGTCGACGGAACCGAGCACGCAGTCATGGGCGTGATTTATGACACGCAGTTAGTCGATCCTGACCAGGGACGAACCGGACCGCGATTAGCGCAGGACGACCAGGCCCAATTCACGCCGGGATACATCGAAGAGCGCACCACGCTCGCTGGCGTGGCGCTTCTCGGTACCGCAGAAATCGCCGAAGACGGGGGAATACAGGAGCCAACGCATCAAATGCCGCGGTGGACGTTAGAAGTCGAGGATACTGTCTTCCAGTGTCCTGATCAGGTCACGGTTTCCTTCCATACCGTCGACGATCAGATTCAGTTGGCGTACATGGATCGACTCTTAGACATTGCTGGTGACCTCGGGTCGGAGGTCATCGTCGCTTTGATTGGCCGGTTACGAGGGATGCTCCCGGATAACGATCCAAATCAGCGAGTACTAGATGTGGTTGAACAGAACGTGCAGTGGCAAGCGCGTGAACAGCGAGGGATGGTCTAATGGCTGATCGATCAGACGTGGTCGGAACCGTTGCTGGACCGGGTGACGATCCGAACGAATTCGTGTTCGTGACTCCGTCGGACAAGTCGATCAAGACGGGGGAGTTCATCACGTACACTGTCCCGGTTGAAGATGAGCCACGATCGGTGTTCGCTCGTGTGACAAACCGAGAACTGATTCGGGGGCTTCCTGAAGGGTTCCTTGCGGATCCAGAGGTCGGGCCGGAGACAGTTGCGGCGACACTCGGTGTGCCGACTGATGACACTGAATTGTACCGGTTGACAGCGACGGTCATCGGGTACTACGACACGAACATGACGACGTTCGCTAATCCTCGCCAGTTGCCTGACCCGGGGACGCCACTGTCGATTGCACCACACCAGCAACTTGAAACCGTGTTGCCGAACCTCGGCTGTGAAACTGACAGCACGGATGTCACAACACTTGACGGAGTGGCGCACATCGGATGGCTGTTGAATCGACCGGCAGAGGCGACAAATCTACACATTCCGATCGAAGAATTCGCTTCGACACACCTAGCGATTCTCGCATCAACCGGGAGCGGGAAATCCTACACGGCATCGGTCTTGATCGAGGAGATGATGCGTCCGACCTCGCGTGCATCACTGCTCGTGTTTGATCCGCACGGTGAGTACGACACGCTGGCAGAAATGCAGGGTGAAGAGGCCTTTCAGGGGGAGGATGGGTATGAACCAAGTATCGAGTATTACGACCCGGAGCGTCTTCGAGTTCGCATCTCTGAACTTGAGATTGGTGACGTGATGGCAATCTTGGACAACCCGAGTAATCGGATGCAAGAGCGGCTTTCGACGGCGTGGCGTGCGATGCAGAGACAAGAGAGTCGGACGTGGGGTATAGACGAACTCATTGCCGAAATGGAGCGGATCTACGGCGATGATGACGCGAGTGTCGGGGCATTAGAGTGGCGACTCCGACGATCGATTGAACGGAATGATCTCTTCCATCCCGAAGAAAACGTTCCGCTGGACGAGATTGTAGATCCGGGGCAGTGTACGGTGCTTCAGATGGATACGTTGGATCGGCGGGATCAGCAACTGATTACGACCGTTCTTCTGCGGCGAATGTATCGAGAGCGGCTCGGTGACGTGCGGGACCGGGATTCGGATATCGAGCATCCGATTTTCGCCTTGTTCGAAGAAGGGCACCGGTTTGCTCCGGCCTCAGGTGAGGCCCCATCGCTAGGGATCATGCGAACGATTACGTCTGAAGGTCGCAAGTTCGGATTCGGACTCGGGATTATCAGTCAACGTCCGTCAAAAATCGATCAAGATGTTCTGTCGCAGTGCGGAACGCAGATCTCGATGCAGATCAAGAATCCGAGTGACCAGGACGCGATCAAAAACTCCGTGGAGGCCGCTGGTGAAGACGTGCTTCGGGAGTTGCCCGGTTTAACCCCAGGGCAAGCGGTCGTGTCTGGTGATGCAATGAACACGCCGGCACTGATCCAGGTTCGGCAGCGACGCACATCGCACGGCGCTGGAAGTCGGCCAGTCATCGAGGAATGGCGCGAAGCATACGACGAACGGCAACGTGAACCGACACAATCCGAATCTGCGGATTTCGGGGAGGGTGACTCGACTGGCGTTCAGAGCCTCGATTAATGTGACCTGACTGTCGTGCTAACGTGACGAGGAGCCGGCGTGTGGGACGTGTGATTCCTGTGCGTTCCGGCTGGAGGCATTCCGAAACGCCGGATCACGCGACCGGATCACGTACGCAGAGCGGCCGGAATTCTCCTGAATCGCACGTTAATTACGCCGGAAAAGACGGAGACGCTGTCACCTGATCCAACGACCCGGTGTGGTTCTGGATTCTAGCCGCGGTGCGGTGCTACTGTCCGCCCCACCGGGTGCGTGTGCTGGCGAATGGGTCGTCTGGTTGTTCTGTTCGCGGTTTGTGTGTGATGTTGATGGCTTTGTATCCGCGATCGGTTTCTCGAATGTCGTATTGAAGATAGTCGTCTTCTTCTGGTGTGCGGCCGTCCACGTCGGTTCTATGAAAGAAGACGTCGTCGGGGACTTCGCTCGTTGAGATGAATCCGTAACTGTCCTGTGCGTTGTAGTGGGTGACGAACCCGACGTCGTTTCGCGCGACAAATGCGTCGTTCGTCTGGCGATTTTCCGATCTCGAATCAGAGTGTGTTGTCCTATGTTCAATCAGGGCTGTTGCTGAGTCGAACGTCGCATTACAGTCGGAACAGCGATGCTCGGTCTTCTCTGTGTTCGTTGTGTTGTGGCTTCGGTCGAGGTGTTTATCGAGAGCGTATTGGGAGTGGTATGTCCGAGAGCACTGGTCGCAGGAAAACTGTACTCCTGGGGGTTTGTCGGGACAGGAGGTGAGGTGCGACATGAGTTCACGATCTGTCCCAAACTGATTAGTACAAAACTCGCATTCGTACTCACCGTCCGAGGCCGGCTGGTCAGTACTTGTTTCTGAGGAGTCTGGAATGGGCGGTGTAGACTGTTTTTCGTCAGTAGAAGTGGTACTTTTGGTGGGCTGGGGTGTCTCGGTAGTACCAGTCCTATTGGTCCCAGGTGCGTTCAGACCTGAGTTGGAGAGGATACGCCCGATTGTTTGTTTCCGATCGGCGGGGAGTGTTTCACGGACTTCGCTCAGCACCCAGAGTATGCGTTCAACCGTCTCCGCGGGGACCTCAGCTTGTGGTGGGTCCGTGACCGATCGGGCGATTGCTCGGTGGCGCGACGCGTTCCCGCTTACAGGGACAAGTTCCTCAGTCAGTAACCCGATCAAAACGAGTGATTTCGGGACTTGCCGATCTGGAAGCGAATCGAGCACGACTTGAAAGCGTTCAGAGACTCCGTAATTACTCCCTCCAGAAATTTTGATCTGGCTTTCACCATCATATTGGAGAGACATCGCCGATTAGGTTTCCCTACGACAGTCAGTTGTATTATCATTTGGGAGGGGTCAGTTCTCAGTGGCGGTGTCTCCACTCACGATCTTAATTTGGACTAATTAGCATTGGGAACAGGACTGTCAGCTGGTGTTGTTAGGTGTAGATTGGTGGTCTTGTGGGTTTTCGGAGGAGAGCAACTGTAAAAGAAGGTTTCCCGGTCGTGTGAGTGGGCGTCGTCAAGTGAACCCCTGCTTCAGTCTCAACCTGATGGGAGTGAGAGGCTCTCTGTTGATTCCGTGTCATGGTGGTTTGTCGGGGCCATGCTGATTGCGGGGGGCGTCTCGCACGCGAAGTTCTCACTGGATTTGATCGGTCGAATCGAGCGATTCAGTCGGCTTGTTGTCTCCGCTCTTGCGGAAGCATAACTATTTGTCTGCTTACTGTTCTGCGTGTTCGCGTCGGGTCTGACTGGCACACACCACTATCCTATCAAATTCGTTAGTAAACTTCGCATTTGTTCGCTCTCCGGAAGAAACCCGAACCGATATCCTCGGAATCGACGGACTACGGAGGATTTCGCATTTCTTCTCTTATCGGAAATCGCACGATGGGGGGCGGGGGTACTTTCCGAACTTTACTACCGATTCGCTGGGTATCCGTGAGTGAACCCGTCAGGGTGTGAAACCATCATGCGATTGAAACCATTAGACAAGGAAGTTCGCGTCTTCATGGCACCTTCCGAACTCCAAACATATCTTCAGTCTTGCCAGCGTCGGATAGCCATCGGTGCCCGAATCGAAGCACGAACATCGGCGCGGCGAGGCATCGTTGTCGGACTCGAACGTCGGGACTTTTTCATCCCGGATCACCCGGACGTTGACCTCGCGTTCGTACGACTGCGGGAGACAAAAGACCCGACCGAGGGAGAGAACGCGCTCAACGGTCAAGTCCGGATCTCTTGGGTTCCCTGGTCGCTGTACGAGGATATTCAACAGTACTGCGACGACGAGGGGATCGGTCCGGACGAGGAGATCATAGACATCGGGTACAGGCAATACGGGAACCTCATCGAGGACGCGGCAAAAGACGCGGCCGTTGCGACGGGCAACTCCGACTACGAACACATCCGCTCGCACGACTTCCGCGCGTTCTATGCGACGCACATGATTCGGAGACTCGGCGTGGATAAACACGTCGTCATGGAGATGGGCGGGTGGGGTAGTGAGAAGGCGATTGAACCGTATCTCGCCTCGTCGTTACCTAGGGATCTTCAAGATTCGCTGGTCCGTGCTGGTGCGGTCGAAAAGGATGTCGGGACTCCGCAGCGGCAGGACGCGCTCGGGGAGATTCTCGAACGCTTGACAAAAATAGAGACCGCGTTGGAGTTGGATACGGTCGTTGACGACGTGGGCGAAATCTCGTTGAGTGAGGTGCGGAAGCTAAAACAGACCGCAGAGGGTCTCGATGAGAACTCGGAAGCGGACGAGACGAAGCCCAGTTCACTGAACGAGTTCATGGGCGTGATGTCGCCTGCCGGCGTGGCGTGCTACGGAGCACTCATCGGCGCTCACCGGTCGGTGACACGGGCGAGTGTTGAGCGACGAGCCATGGCGACCGACCCAGTCGCGCTGTCACCGACGCTTGGAGCAGCGGTCTATTCGATGGCGCTACTGCTACTGTTCCTCGCCACGATGACGGCCTCCGGGTCCGTTGAGTCGATCGATATCGTCGCGGTAGCATTCGGGGCCGTGATCGGATCGGGACAGTTCGACTTCGACACACCGGCAGGTCAGGAGTTTCAGACGAGATTTAAATCGTAGCTGCGGTGGACGGGCGGTCCCGTTGAATCATCATACAGATCCGAACCCGAACGATCAGCAGGCGACCCGCACGTCAGTCAAGAGCGCCGGCGAAGCCGTACGTGATGAACTACCGGGACTCACGCCCGAACAAGGTGTCGTGGCCGGAGACGTGATGAACACGCCGGTCCTGGTGAACGTCCCGGAACGTCACACCGAATACGGTGCCGATAGCCCCGAAGTGACCAAAGCGCGGGAACCAGCGTGCGACCGAAGTGAGAGCGAACCAACGAGCGTGACGCTCGCATACGATAATAACGACATGAACGAAACCCCGCCGTGACTAGCGTACAAACTCGTCGTCTAGGATCATAAGATCAGTTCCGGCCAAAATCAATCCACAGCCCTGCAAGACGAAAACTCATGACTTCGGCCGTCGCCACTACTGTCTTTTAGATATCAAGCGTTAGAGCGAAATTAGCGAACTTGGCAGCCGTCCCGGCGGTCGTCGTGAGCTCCACGATGTCAGCGTCATCGTACCCGTGTGCTCGCAGTTCAGCGACATCCGCGTCAGTCACGTCGGCAGGTGATTCGACGCTTTTACGAGCGAATTCAATTGCGACGCGCTCGTCCTCCGGGAGCTCGTCCTTGCGGGCGTCGAAGTCAGCAGCGATAGCGAAGCGGTCTGCGTCCACGTCTTCGATGGCGGCACTCGTAGTGTGCCACGCGATACAGATCGCCGCTCCGCGTTCGTGGGCTACAACGGCACCTAAGAGCTCCTTGAATCCACGACTGAGATTCCCGCCTTCGAACACTTGGCCTTCTTCAGCCCACCAGTTCTTGAACGTCTCGGGATGCTGTGCAAGCACCCCCGTGAACGCGAATCCCCACTCGCCCTCCGTGTCGTACTTCTCAGGAACGTCGTTCTCGTCTAACGCACCCAGGATCGCCTCGGCACGCTCCATATTTGCCTGCGCGGCATCCGGTGCGTCCTTGAGTATTTCTTGGACGGTTTCTGGTGGTTTCGGCGTGACGCGGGGTCCGACTTCGTCAACTGTTTCTGAACTCATCACCGGATATAACGCGGTAACAGTAACTACCGTTCCGGCCACGCCAACAGTTCTCACTACCTATTAGATACTCACGCATCGGAATTCGACGGAGCCGGCCTAGAGACACGCTAAGCAACGAGAACACCTGATATCTCATGCATGAAATTGCAGCAATATTTTCAATAGAGCCTTTACCGCGGAACTGTCACAATCAGAGCACATTCGATGCCCGTCCTGGATGATCTCTCCGGATTCGAGTTCGAGGACGTGATGGAGGACGTCTTCCGGAATCTCGGGTACGAGAACGTTCGGCAGGCGGAACGGACGGCCGACGAGGGGCGCGACGTCCTGATGGAAGAGGTCGTTGACGGGACTCGGCGCGGTGTCGTCGTCGAGTGTAAGCACACGGGAACCGTCGGGCGGCCGGTCGTGCAGAAACTGCACTCGGCGATTGCGACGTTCGAGTTCGACGGGCCGAAACGCGGGATGGTGGCGACGACCGGTCGGTTCACCGGTCCGGCTATCGAGTACGCCGAGCGGCTGCAGCGGAACGACGACCCGTATCCGATCGAGCTGATCGACGGTGCGGACCTGCGCGAGATCGCCGACGAGATCGGACTGGACCTGTACAACGGCCGGATCGAAATCCTGTGCGACGAAACGCTCCGACCGTACGATCCGGCGACGTCGGTGGCGGCACCCGTCGAGGAAGCGTTCCACGACATCGACAACATCGAGTCGGCGGACCTTCCCGCACCGCATTCCCACGTTACATTCCGACCGGTGGTCGCCGTGACGGCGGACACGAACGCGGTCTTCGAGACGTCGGTCGGCGTGATTCACCGGGTCAACGATCGGTCCCGGTTCGTCGTTCACGCCGAACGTGGCCAACCTAGAACCGCGTCCGGTGACGTCTCGAACCTCGTGGTGGAGAACCTTCACGCGACCGTCGATCTCGAAGCGGATCGGTTCGAAGATCAGTTCGATGTAGTCGAAGAGCGGCGGTTCGGGCAGACGCAGACCGAGTACAAAGACTGGGCCGTAGACCGGATCAGAAAACGCCACACGACGACGGTCTCCTACACGGGAGACAACAACGTCACGTACACGAAAACGTGCGAACCGAAGCGCTCCGACGTCTCAGTACAGTCGATCGAACCGGTGTACCTCCCGCAGGTACGGCAAACGACTGAACTGCAGGAATACGCGTACCCGTACGAGTACTTCGCAGCCGGACCGTCACGCGTCACGACCGAAGACGGAATCCATCAGTGCGTTCACTGCGATACAGCTGGGGACGACACGACTTACACGTACTGCGCGAACTGCGGGAGTATCAACTGCGACTCGCATATCAAGACCGAGCGGTTGGAGGGCACTCCCGTCTGTACCGGCTGCGCGGTGACCGAGCGGTTCGCGTTCAAAACGAAGTACTTCTACGACGCGGAGAACCGGGACGCGTTCCGCGAGGAGTACGCATCGATGCCGTTCTACGAGAAAGCGATGGAAAACACGCCGCTCGCCCTCGGCACAGTCGTTCTAACCGTGCTCGTCTTACTCGGACTGTTCGCTAGCGGCGGCGGCATCTAACGCTATCCTAGACACGATCGCTGCTGACTCTCAATCTTCCCAATTGCGACCGCTGGAGTGTGTCACGCCTCTTTGTTCCGATCCGGTAGATTCGGTATCACTACCAACACCAGTTTCGGCCACTGAACAACGAGCTCCTGACAACAACTACAGTTATACGACCTTCCCTCACTACTGACGCCACCCCATGGAGGAGTGTAAATACTGCAGTAGGAGACAGGTGGTCCCCGTGCTTGACGAGGAGACAGAACAGCTGTCCCGGCCCGGGAACAAATTCCGTAGATTCTGTCTTGCCTGCGGGCGTTGGCTACCGATGTGTTCCGCGAAATACTTTCGAAGCCATCCCGATCCCCATGTTCTCCCGATCGGAGAAACTGAGATAATTCCGATCTCTGAATCGGAAGAAACGGAACCCCATCCAGTATTGGATCTTCCCGATAGAGATGCCGACAGTAGTGATACGTCCCGACTGGCTGATGGTGGACACAGAGCAGCTCAGGACCGTGAGTTACGGAACGAGATACTCCTCGAATGTGTTTTTGATCTGGTTCTTGAGGGAATTGTAGACAGAGAGCCAGCGATCCGGTACCTGTCTCAGCAGTTCAGAGAGTAGATCGAGAGCCGTTCTTCGATAGCGGCTGATCTCATCGTTTCACATCTGGAGTCGATTCCCGCAGTGTGTTCGTGTACTGGCCTCTGACCGGTCGTGGCCTCGATTTTGGAGCGGCTGTGCTGTATCCGCGATCGATCTCACAGACACTCGTCGCTATCTCCTCTCGATCCGGCATACCGACCCATGGAATCCTTCGAACCGCACTTGCCCAAAGGACAATCATCTGGGTATTTTATATACATATAGCCGTAATAGGGTATCTGAAGCAGGCGAAATCACGGTTTCGGCGGTGGTTAGTTGGGATGATCTCGGAGAGCGCCCGGCGGAACATTGAGGCCTCTCACGGCAATGACCTGGGTTCGAATCCCAGCCGGAGCATCTCACTTCGACGCTTTCTCCCGGCTTTTCATCGCGAGTAGGACCTGAAAGCGTCAGGTCCGATATCGTCCTGTCACGCGAACGCGTAGAGCCGTCGAGAGGGGTTCGATCGGCTCGTAGTTCCGCCGTGGTCGATCAGCCCTGTGGCCGCAAGCGACGAGTGCCACGTAACCGTCTGCGTCGATCGTCGTCTGAACAAATATCAATTTCAAATATAAAGAAGTATTTTTATAATTTGGGCCAACAGAGGAATCCAGACCGTCCAACGACGAGACACAGCAGTGATCTGCGGCCGTACACGGGAGATGGTGTCGACGACGAAGCAGAATATAAAGTATATAAATGAACTAGATTTGTTAATTTTAAGTATGAACTATACGGTCAGTGTCTTAAATACATAAATAAAGTACCATGGACAGCGTACCCGTAGATCGTGGAGTATACCCAGAACGCGCAGAAGTATATCTGAGCAGATAACATACAGAAATGCACAGATATAGTATGTTTTTGGAGTCGATGAAATCTCGCCGTTCAACCGACGCCGGCTGATCGCTTCCCGGCAGTGACCTGATCAGCGCCCGGTCCGCTGCCGTCGCCGCGAGTGCGAGGAGTTCCACCCCGGCAGCGGTCTGAAACCACGTCGTCCCGATCCGCGGGTGACGCTCATCGGCGCTCAGTCCGCGTCGCCCTCGGAGCCGAACACGCCCTCCCTCGCGAGTTCGTCGATCTCCTCCTCGGAGTAGCCGAGCTCACGGAACACGTCGCGGTTGTGCTCGCCCAGCGTCGGCGGCGCGCGGTCGAACCCGCTCTCCGCGCCCTCGTAGCGCAGCGGGTGTTCGATCACCGGGATCTCGCCGAGCTCCGGGTGTTCGATCTCGGTCACGGTCCCGCGCGCGTCGATCTGCGGGTTGTGCAGCGCCTCCTCGACCTCGTACACCGGCCCCGCGGGGACGCCGGCGTCCTCGGCGATGATCTCGATCCACTCGTCGGTCGTGTGTTCAGCGAGCGTCTCCTCGATCTCGGCCTCCAGCTCGTCGAGGTGCTCGACCCGGTCGGCGTTCATCTCGAACCGGTCGTCCTCGGGGAGGTCAGGCCGATCGAGCGCCTCGCACAGCTCGCCCCACAGCTTCTCGTTGAGGATGCAGACGTTGATGAACCCGTCTTTCGTCTCGAACGTCTGATACGGGGCGAGGACGGGGTCTTTCGTCCCCATGCGTTTGGTCTCCTCGCCGGCGAACACCATTCCGGCCTGCTTGGTGAGCCACGGCAACGTCGCTTCGAGCATCCCGAGATCGATGTACTCGCCTTCGCCCGTCCGCTCTCGGCGGTACAGCGCCGTCATCGTCCCGAACGCGGCCCACATGGCCGTGATGAGGTCCGTCATCGGCAATCCGACTTTGACCGGCTGGCGGCCCTCCTCTCCGGTGACACTCATGATCCCGCTCATCCCCTGAATCAGGAGATCGTACCCCGAGCGCTCGCGCCACGGTCCGGTCTGGCCGAACGCGGAGATCGCGAGGTACACCAGGTCGTCGTTGTACTCGGCGAGCGTCTCGTGGTCGACGTCGAGCCGCTCGGCGGTTCCGGGGCGGAAGTTCTGGATAAACACGTCTGTCTCCTCGACGAGCTCGTACAGCGCCTCCTTGGCCTCCGGATTCTTCAGGTCGAGTTCGAGGCTCTTCTTCCCGTAGTTCAGCGACCAGTAGTACGGCGATTCGCCCTTGATGAACGGGGGTCCGGAGTGACGAACGGCGTCACCGTAGCCCGGTTGTTCGATCTTGACGACCTCCGCGCCCTGGTTCGCGAGCATCGCCGAACAGAAGCCGCCGGTGACGAACGTGGAAAGGTCCAAGACGGTCACTCCGTCGAGTATCTTTCCGGTGTCAGTCATGCTCGGCTCCCCGTAACGATCGCGTGTGTCGCGTATTCCTGTATCATGAACTTCGTGGACGCCCGCAGATCCGGATGGCCGTCGGTCGCGGAACCGGAGCCACGGTCTGTCGTGTCGTCGCCCGTGCGACGCACGTTGTCTTACCAGATAGTAAAACTACCGGCGAGCGTAGCCGGCGATCCGCTGGTTCGTTGCCAAAACATCAGATCCGGATATTGTTTCCGTATTTGGTAGTTATCGGATGTACGGGAGAGAGTGACGCACTCGCGAAACGCGCCGAGCGTCCGTGGATCGACGTGGCCCCGACTCACTCCTCGCCGTCGGTTTCGGCTTCCACCGTGCAGCCGCAACCGCCTCGCCGGATCAGTTCCCCGACCGGCGCGTCGGCCCCGCAGTTCGGGCAGACGGCACGCACATCGACGAGTACGTCGTAATCTCCGCGGTCCAACTCGTCCGCGTTCGCGAGCGACGACATGGCGGACTCGGCGACCGCCGACACCCGTCCCTGAAGCTTCTCGATGGTCTCGACCTTCCGATCGGCCATGTCGTCGTCCGCCGCCGGGAGGCTCGCCTCGCGCTCCTGCGTGAGGTACGTGTGGATCGCCTGGTGGGTGACGAAGTCGCCGGTCAGCTCGTCGACATCGACGCCCTCGCGTTCGAGACGGCGACTCGCCCGCGTCGACGACGACCCGGACTCGCCGCGGAGGGCCTCGTACGTACTCGATACGTCGACGCTGAGCGACGAGACGCTGGCCTCCCGGAGGGCAGCCTCCAGTACCGCCTCGTTGAACTCGTCGGCGAGATCCCGCAGGCTCGTCCGCTCGCCCGCCTCGCCGGTCCACGCGGCCTCCAAGTTCGCGCCCATGCCATCGAGGTCGTACTTCCGGATCACCCGTGCGACCTTCGTGTTCGCTCCACTCGCTTCGGTGGTCATACCCGGACTTCGACCCCAAGCGTGACAAAAACATCGGTGTACCGACCCATCGATCCGGTGTCCCGACCTCGCGGATCTGCGGAGCGCAGTCGACCGAACACCCCCCGGCGAGGGGTGTCCGTCACCGGAGCGGTCCGGGAGTCACGGTCCCGCAAGGGAACGGTGGACTGCTTGATCACGGCTCACAAATACAACAGAATCCATATAGATCTCACATAAGAATTGTGATGTTTTAGGCGGAGTGTCCGTTTACTCACCGATCGCGTCCGACGCGCCGCCGCCACACGGCTCCGGACAGACGGAGACACCGATCGTTCGCGGGCTCTCGTACCTGCGTCGGAGACGATCTCACCGCCGGAGCGGGCGCGTCGACGGGAGGGCCGTCTCTGGATAGTGTTCCACCCTTCAGTACGCTTATTATCCCCTCTCCGAAAGACGAACCACATGGCTGCTCACGAGGCGATGACGGAGCCTGCAGACTACCCGGACCCAGCGACGACAGATCACGTCACGTACAATCCCTCGTTCGCGGAGCTGCGCGAGCTGTCGGCGGACGACGAGGTGACGACGGAGTACGAGTCACCGTCGTACGTGAGCGAACACCGGTCGCGGAGCGCAGAGGCGACGGCGAACGCCGTCGACGACGACTTCGACGACGCGGATTACGACGTGTTCGCGCGCGGCGTCGAGTGGGTCAACGACTCGGACAACGACGTGGTCTGCGTCGACCGGGTCGTCGGTCGGCACCCGGAGACCTCGTACGTCTGTCGGCTGTATCTCCCCGCGGAGTACGGTCGGATCGCGCTCTCGTGGGCGAAGCTCCTCGAACCCGCTCACGGCCGGCCGGCGGACTTCGTCACGGTGCAGTTGCCCGACGCGACAGCCGATCCGCGGATCCGGGTCCACCCGGACGCGGGAATCACGACGGTTCTCGGCAGCGACTACACCGGCGAGGCGAAGAAGTCGTTCCTCCGGCTGTTCATGCACCGCGCGAAACGGCAGGGCGGGTTAGGCCTCCACGCGGGAAGCAAGCGCGTCACGCTCGCCGGCGGAGACGGCACCCGCGACGTGGGACAGCTCTTCCTCGGGCTCTCCGGGACGGGGAAGTCGACGCTGACCAGCCACGGCCTCTGGCTCGACGACCCGGAGGGCGTCGAGATGATCCAAGACGACGTCTGTGCGCTCCTCCCCTCGGGAACGGTCGCCGGGAGCGAGGGCGGCGGCCTCTACGTGAAGACGATCGGACTCGACGCGTCGGAACAGCCGGAACTGCACAGCGCCGCGACGGACAAGAGCGCCGTCCTGGAGAACGTCGCCGTCGACGAGGACGGGACGGTCCGCTTCGACGAGCCCCGCTACGGACGCAACGCGCGTGCGACCATCCGCCGGGACCGACTAGAGAGCTCGGCAGACGACATCGACCTGGATCGCGTCGATCAGGTGTTCTTTATCACCCGGAACCCGCTCATGCCGCCGATCGCGCGCCTCGACCACGAGCAGGCCGCGGTCGCGTTCATGCTCGGGGAGTCGGTCGAGACGAGCGCGGGCGACCCCTCGCGGGTGGGCGAGCCGATCCGGGTCGTCGGTACCAACCCGTTCATCGTCGGCTCCGAGGGCGAAGAGGGGAACCGGTTCCGCGACCTCATCGCCGACCTCGACGTCGAGAGCTACGTCATCAACACGGGCGCAGTGGGGACCGACGATCCGATCGACGTCGGCGTCGAGGAGACCGTCGCCGTGCTGGAGGGAGCGGCCCGGGACCGCGTCGAGTGGGAGCGCGACGACGACCTCGGACTGACCGTCCCGAGCGACGTTCCGGGGATCGACATCGACCGGTTCGCCGTCGCCGACCGCGTCGCCGACTTCGAGACGGCTCGGGACGCGCTCCGCGAGGACCGCCGCGAGTACCTCGACCGGTTCGACGACCTCGACGACGAGATCCGCGACGCGATGTACTAGCGGGGCGATTCGGAGCGAGTCGAGGCGAGTCGGAGCGAGTCGAGGCGAGTCGGAGCCATATCGAGCGCGACGAGGCTCGTCGCGGGAGTCAGTCGGCACCGTGTCGCAGCGTGCGGCCGCAGTTTCGACAGACGAGCGAGCCGTGATCTCTCGCGACCGTCTCTCCGCATCGGGGGCATATCGAACGCATACGCGGGTAGTGGTTCGACGGACACATAACTCTTGCTCGTCGATCGTCGATTAGCGTCACGCTTACTACGTCTAGTCACGACGCGTCGGACGACGGGGTCACGGTGAGCACCCGTAGAAAGCACTTCACCTCACCGTCGACGACGCTCCCTCGGCGATCCTCGACGAAACGTTCGACGCGCTCGCGGCCCGCGACGTGCCGGCGCTCCCCCTCTGGGAGGGACGCCGTCCCGACCGCCGAGCACGCGACGCGGTACTCCGCCGCGTCGAGCGGTCTCGCTCCATGGTCGAGGCCGCGTCCGGGCGTACAACACGATAGTCGGGCCACGTGATTCCGATTTTTCGTTCTGCCATCCAGAACACTTAACACCGATGTGTGTGTTTATCAGTCAGCATGGACGCCAAACATCCGGTGCGAACCACCGAGAAAACCCTCGCGCTGGTCGAGGAGCTGATGGACCGCGGGCCGTGCGGAGTGACGGAGCTGGCAGACGGGCTAGAGATGGGGAAGAGCGCGGTGCACAACCACCTGACGACGCTCCAGAAGCACGGGTACGTGTTGAAGACCGGCGACGAGTATCAGCTCGGTCTGAAATTCCTCGAGGTCGGCGGCTCCACCCGAAAGTCGATGGAGTTCTATCAGGTGGCCGAGCCGGAGGTGAAGTCGCTCGCGAACGAGACCGGGGAACTCGCGAACCTGCTCGTCGAGGAGCAGGGGATGGGCGTGTACCTGATGCGATCGAAGGGCGAGGAGGCCGTCGACCTCGACACCTACGCCGGGCTCCGGACCCACCTCCACACCACCGCGCTCGGAAAAGCGATCCTCGCGCATCTACCCGAGTCCCGCGTCGAGGAGATCATCGAGCGGCGCGGCTTAGAGCGGAAGACCCCTCGCAGCGTCGGCTCCCGCGAGGAGCTGTTTGAGGCGCTAGAAGGCGTTCGCGACCGCGGATACGCGATCGACGACGGCGAGCGGCTCGAAGGGCTGCGCTGTATCGCCGCCCCGGTCAAGGACTCCTCAGACGAGGTCCTCGGCGCGATCAGCGTGTCGGCGCCCGCTAGCCGCGTCAGCGACGAAGACCTCCACGGGAAACTCCCCGAACGGGTGCTCAGCGCGGCCAACGTCGTCGAACTGAACATCAACTACTGACTTCCGTTCCTCTATACAGAACGGCTTTTCTGACGGGACTCGAGCGTCGATATGAGAGGTATTGCGCTCAATACGCCGTTTTCGACCGAATTAGGTCAGTTCCCGCGATGAGAATCACAGCCATACTTTTGTAATGCGGATCGACGTCCCCCTCTTCGCTTTCTGTTCTATTTTTCAGAATGTCGAATCCGCGCCCCGGAAGTCGCTCGCGCCCCGAAAGTCGCTCGCGGGGCAGACGGGGCCGGTGACCGGTTCAGTAGTTGTCGTAGACGGTCTTCTCGATCGTGTAGAACTCCAGTCCCGCGTCGCCCTGTTCGCGCCAGGTCTCCGACGAGGAGTCCTTGAATCCGCCGAACGGCACGTGGAGTTCGAGCCCGGTCGTCTTCTCGTTGACCTTCACGACGCCGGCCTCCGACTCGTCGATGAACCGCTTGGCCTCGGTGTGGTCGTCGGTGACCACGCTGGCCGAGAGCCCGTACTCCACGTCGTTGGCGACGTGAAGCCCCTCCTCGTAGTCGCTCACCTTGATGACGGCGACGACCGGGCCGAACACCTCCTCACAGGCGATCGTGTCGTCGTTGTCGACGTCGGTCAGGACGGTCGGCTCGACGAAGTGGCCGGTCTCGACCGCGTCGCCGGTCGGCTTCCCGCCGCCCGCCTCGACTGTCGCCCCCTCGTCGCGGGCGATGTCGATGTACTCGAGCGTCGACTCCAGCTCGTCGGCGCTGACCTGCGGTCCCATCTCGTGGTCGAGCCCCGGACCGATGTCGATGGCCTCGGCCGCGTCGACGAGTTCGTCGACGAACTCGTCGTACACGTCCTCGTGGACGACGGCGCGGGAACACGCCGTACACGACTGGCCGGTCGTCCCGAAGCCGCCGCTCGCGACGATCTCGGCGGCCTCCGCGGGATCCGCGGAGTCGGTGACCAGCGTGGGGTTCTTCCCGCCCATCTCGGTCTGGACCCGCTTGCCGGCGTCCGTGGCCTGATCGTAGACCATCTCGCCGACCTTTCCGCTCCCGGTGAAGGAGACCGCGTCCGTGCCGTCGTTCGTGATGAACTCGTTGCCGACCGAGCTGCCCGGTCCCGTCACGACGTTGAGCACGCCGTTCGGGAGCCCGGCTTCCGCCAACGCCTCCGCGATCGCGAGGACGACGCCCGGGGCGGCGCTCGCGGGCTTGATGACCACGGTGTTGCCCGCCGCGAGCGCGGGGGCGAGCTTCCACGCCGGGATGGCGATGGGGTAGTTCCACGGCGTGATCAGCGCCGCGACGCCGACCGGCTCCTTGCGCGTGTAGAGCGTCGTGTCGGGGCTGCTCGACCCCTTGACCGTCCCGCCGAGGTCGGACGCCTTCCCGGCGAAGTAGTGGAAGATGTCGATCGCGCGCTGTACCTCACCGGCCGCCTCGGGACGGGCCTTCCCCTCCTCCTCGACGAGCATCGCGGTGAGCTCGTCTTTCCGATCGGCGAGGACCGACCCCGCCTGCCGGAGGATCCGACCGCGCTCCGGACCGGGCGTGGTCGCCCACTCGTCCTGTGCGTCGGCCGCCGCCTCGACCGCTTCGGCGGCGTCGGCCGCACTGGACTGCTGGTAGCTCGCTATCGTCTCGTCGGGAGCCGCGGGGTTGTGAACCTCGAACGTCTCTCCCGTCTCCGAGGAGACCCACTCTCCGCCGACGTAGTTCCGATTGGGCTCTGTCACGTGCGCCCGTTCGCGGCCGACCCATACTATTCTTACGGTTTCAGCGATACGCGAGGAGCGATCGGAACCCGAGAGTGTCGTCCGCCACCCGCCGAACCGCGCCGTCCAATACACTTTTGCAGATAGCTGCGAACGTCGAGCCATGTCAGCCGCCGACTACCTCGAGAGCGTCAGGGACCGGGACTGGGAGCAGTTGGAGTCGGGGACGCTCCGGATCGCGATGATCAGCCTCGGGTGGTGGACCCGCGAGCAGGCGATCCCCGCGGTCGACGACTCGAAGTTCTGCGAGACCACCGTCCTCGTCAGCCGGAGCCGCGAGAAGGCGTCCGCGGCCGCCGACGAGATTCCGACCGTCGACGCCGCGCTCACCTACGAGGAGTTCACGGACGGGGAAGCGACCGACGAGTACGACGCAGTGTACGTCTGCACGCCGAACGCGCTCCACCTCCCGTACGCGGAGGCCGCCGCCGAACACGGGAAGGCCGTCCTCTGTGAGAAGCCGATGGAGTCGACCCGCGAGCGCGCCGAACGGCTGGTCGAGGCCACCGAGGAGGTGCCGCTGATGGTCGCCTACCGGATGCAGACCGACCCGCAGGTCCGCCGGATGCGCGAGCTGATCGCGGAGGGCGCCATCGGCGAACCCGTGGCCGTCCACGGTAGCATGAGCCAGCGGATGTTGGAGACGGTCTCCGGCGACCCCGACCAGTGGCGACTCGATCCGGATCTCGTCGGGTACGGCGCGAGCGTGATGGATCTGGGCATCTACCCGCTCAACACCGCGCGGTTCGTCCTCGACGCCGACCCCGTCAGCGCGACCGCTCAGATGCGGTCCGCGGACGAGGCGTTCCGTGACGTGCCGGACCAGCACGCCGCCTTCACGGTCCGGTTCGACGACGGGACCCAGGCGGCCTGCACGGCGAGCCAACACGCCGCGTACACGGGCCACTTCCGGGTCGTCGGCACCGACGGCGAGCTCGCTCTCGAACCGACCTTCCTCGGCCAGTCCGAACAGACGCTGACGCTCCACAGGGACGGCCGGCGCTTAGCGATCGGCGACGACCGGCGGGACGTGACGAAAGACGAGATGACCGAGGAGTTCGACTACTTCGCCGATCGCGTACTCCGAGAGGCGCCGATCCGCCCCGACGGTGACCACGCCTTGGTCGACATGCGCGCCCTCGAAGCGATCTACGACGCGGCCGAGACCGGGAGCACGGTTTCGGTGTGAGACGACTGAAGCCGACGCCTCGGTCCCGCAGCCGAACTGCGGGGCGGGACCCTATCCACAAGCTTTAGTATCGGGTTCGGGGATGTACAGACGCCAATGGTCGATCACGACAAGCTCCGCGACCCGAACGCGGAGTACACCATGCGGGACCTCTCGGCGGAGACGATGGACATCACGAATTCGCGGGGCGGTGTCCGTGACGCCGAGATTACGGACGTACAGACGACGATGGTCGACGGCAACTACCCGTGGATCCTCGTCCGCGTCTACACTGACGCGGGCGTCGTCGGCACCGGCGAGTCCTACTGGGGCGGCGGCGACACCGCCATCATCGAGCGCATGAAGCCGTTCCTCGTCGGGGAGAACCCCCTCGACATCGACCGGCTGTACGAGCACCTCGTCCAGAAGATGTCGGGCGAGGGCTCGATCTCGGGGAAGGTCATCTCCGCCATCTCCGGCATCGAGATCGCGCTCCACGACGCCGCCGGGAAGCTCCTCGACGTGCCCGCCTACCAGCTCGTCGGCGGGAAGTACCGCGACGAGGTCCGCGTGTACTGCGACCTCCACACCGAGAACGAGGCCGACCCGCAGGCCTGCGCCGCCGAGGCCGAACGCGTCGTCGAGAACTTCGGCTACGACGCCATCAAGTTCGACCTCGACGTGCCGTCCGGCCACGAGAAGGACCGCGCGAACCGCCACCTCCGTAACCCCGAGATCGACCACAAGGTCGACATCGTCGAGGCGACCACGGAGGCCGTCGGCGACGAGGCCGACGTGGCCTTCGACTGCCACTGGTCGTTCACCGGCGGCTCCGCGAAGCGCCTCGCTGAGGCTCTCGAGGAGTACGACGTGTGGTGGCTCGAAGACCCCGTTCCGCCGGAGAACCACGAGGTGCAAGAGGAGGTGACGAAGTCCACGACGACGCCGATCGCCGTCGGCGAGAACGTCTACCGGAAGCACGGCCAGCGGACCCTCCTCGAACCGCAGGCGGTCGACATCGTCGCGCCGGACCTTCCGCGCGTCGGCGGGATGCGCGAGACCCGCAAGATCGCGGATCTAGCGGACATGTACTACATCCCGGTGGCGATGCACAACGTCTCCTCGCCGATCGGCACGATGGCGTCCGCGCACGTCGGCGCGGCCATCCCGAACTCGCTCGCGCTGGAGTACCACTCCTACGAGCTCGGCTGGTGGGAGGACCTGGTCGAAGAGGACAATCTCATCGAGGAGGGCCGCATGGAGATCCCGGAGGAACCGGGTCTCGGCCTGACGCTGAACCTCGACGCCGTCGAGGAGCACATGGTCGAAGGCGAGACGTTGTTCGATCCGGCGTAAGCCGGAGTTAAGCGCGGAACTCTCCGATTTCCGTAGTTCGACGAAGCGCAGGACGGCGGAACCGAAGGAGTGCGGGGGGCTCCCCGGTCCGGCAGCCCCGTTGGCGGTACTCTTATAACGGCGTCTGCGCATCGGTATGATATGCGGTATTATCAACTCCCCGGCGGAAAGCACAGCGAGGGGTCCGACTCGCTCGTCGTCGTCGACGACGGCGACGCCTACGACCTGTCGACGGCCTCGGACGACCTCGGATCGTTCACCGAACTCGCTCGCGCCGCGAACGCGTGCGACGAATCCGTCGACGCCATCGCACGGGGCCGGATCGACGACGCGGAGTCGGTGGATCTCGACCCCGACGACGTGCTCCTGCCGGTGACTCCCGACGAGGTGTGGGCCGCGGGGGTCACGTATCAGATCAGCGAACAGGCACGCGAGGCCGAGAGCGGCAAGCCCGAGGTGTACATCGACGTGTACGACAGCGAGCGCCCCGAGCTATTCTTAAAGGCGACCCCCTCGCGGACGGTCGGCCCCAACGAGGCCGTCGGGATCCGCGGCGACTCCACGTGGGACGTGCCGGAGCCGGAACTCGGGGTCGTGCTCCACCGCGAGGAGGTCGTCGGCTACACGATCGGCAACGACGTGTCGAGCCGGTCTATCGAGGGCGAGAACCCCCTGTATCTCCCGCAGGCGAAGGTGTACGACCGGTGCTGTTCGGTCGGTCCGTGCGTGGCGACCCCGGAGGTCGTCGACGACCCCCACGACCTCGGGATGACGCTCACCATCGAGCGCGACGGCGAGGTCCTCTTCGAGGACTCGACGTCGACGAGCGAGATGGCGACCACCTGCGAGAAGCTCGTCTCGTATCTCCGGCGGCACAACGATCTCCCGGAGACCGTCGTCCTGCTGACCGGCACCGCGCTCGTGCCGCCGGAGTCGTTCACGCTCGCCGAGGGCGACCGGATCACGATCGACATCGACGAGATCGGACAGCTCGCCAACGACACCGTCGGCGTCTGACAACGCTCCGAACCGACACCTGAGTCACGCGTCGTCCGCGACCCGCCCGAACCACGCGTCGTCCGCGACCCGCGTCTCGGTGAAGCACGTCCGTCCGTTCCCCGGCACCGCGTTCACCCCGTCACCTCGAACGCCACGGTGTCGGCGGTCTCCGCGGCGGAGTGACCGACACGGAACTCGGAAGGACCGGCCTCGACCGCGAGGCCCGCGTTGCGATCGTGGTACGCGTTCATCGCGACTCCACGGCCGCCTCGACATCAGCCGCCGCAACGACACCACAACGATGACGACGCCGGCCGTCACGACGAGTTGGTGCCCGATGCGTTCTCGGTGTCAGAACTCCGGTTTCGATCGTCGATTCGCAGTGTTCCCGGGAACGGGGGGTTTAAACCGCGTTTCCGGCTCAAAATGGGGAGGATCACGGACGAGGACCCGTGTCGCGGATGGGGTCGGTGTATTCTGTAATAGAGACCGTCTGAGCGAGGTGGTGACGTGACTCGGCGGAACGGACCAGCACGCGGATCCGCCGCATCATCAGAAGGGAGCCGCTCAGTACGTTAAAGTAGCGCCGTCGGGAGAACGCTTCGACCAACGAGCGGATCGACCGACCCTCGAACCGTAACGTCCCGGTCAGCGACACATTGACCGCCTACGTGGAGCCACTCCGGTAGGTCGCCTGGTCGCGCCGACCGTTCGCGTGCGTCGCGCCGACCCTCCATACGGTGACCGATCGCTACCGCACGTTCTGATATTACGAACGGCTGTCGTTACAAACATATCGTTGTAATAGTCCCGTCTCCTCGGACGTTCTGGCGGAACGGGGAACAGGAACGAGAAGCATTATCTGTGCCCGAGCCCGCGGCCGGCCATCGATCAGTCGATGTTCTCGATGTAGGCGTACTCCTCGGAGAGGGCGGCGGCGTCCTCGGGGAGGAGCGCGGCGACGAGGTAGTCGGCGTGCGTTCGGAAGTAGTCGACGACGCGCGCGATTCGGTCCGAGTCGATCGCTTCGAGCGAGTCGAGCAGGACGAACGGGACCGTCTCGTGAACGTCGTGGACGAGGTACCCCGCGAGCGCGAACACGAGCCCCGTCACCTCGCGCTCGCTCTCCGAGAGGTGGTCGACCGTGTCCTCGTAGGCCGTCCCGTCGGGCGACGAGCGGACGATGTGGAGGTCGAACCGGGTCCGCGTGACCTTGCGGCGACCCTCGCGGACCTCCGTCTCGCGGCGCTCGATCCAGATCCGGTCGAGGTTCTCGTACTCCAGAATGTCGAGGACGGTCTCCATGTGTTCGTTGAACCCCTCGACGGCGTTCTCCTCGATGCGGTCGACGCGCGTCCGCAGCTCGGTGAGCCGCTCGGCCAGCTCCTCGCGTTCCGCTTTCAGGTCCTCGCGGCGCTCGATCGCGGCCTCGCGCTCGTCGATCTCGTCGTCGATTTCGTCGATCTCGTCCTCGATCCGCTCGATCCGGAGCTCGATCCCGTTCGCCTCGCGATGGAGCTCTAGCGCCTCGTCGTAGCCGTCGACGTCGATCGACTCGGCCTCCTCTTCCAGCTCCTCGATCTCGTCCGCCTTCGACTCGATCTGCGCTTCTAAGTCGGCGATCCGCGACTCGGTCGATTCGATCTCCTCGTCGACCGCGTCGAGCCGCTCCTCGGTGCGCTCGATCTCGCGTTTCGCCTCGCGGATCGACGACTGCTGGTCGGTGAGCTCCTGGATCTCCGCGCGGATCTCGTTGCGCTCGTCGAGCTTGTCGGACCGAAGCTCCCGGAGCCGATCGAGGGTCGCCTCGATCTGGTCGGTCTCGACCTCGGACCCGCAGGTCCAACAGACCGTCTGGTCGCCCGCGGTCAGCGCGGCGGTCGGGTCGTCGCCGGACGCCCCCTCGTCGACGTCGATATCGATCCCCGAGCCGTCCACCATGTCCTCGTTGAAGCCGATGACGCTGCCGAGCTCGTTGATGTCGTCGTCGAGCGAGCGCTTCCGGCGGCGCAGTTCGTCGATGCGACCGGCGAGACGGTCCGCGTTCTCCTCGGGCTCCTCGGCCTCCTCGACCGTCTCCCGAAGCTCCTCGCGCTCGGCCTTCAGCTCCGAGAGCGTCGAGCGCTCGGTCTCGAGGTCGAACTCGAGGTCGTCAAGCTCGGAGCGGGCGTCGCGCACCTGCTGGAACGCCTCTTCCATCTCCTGTTTGCGCGTCCGGCTCTCCTCGACGCCGGCGTCGAGATCGTCGAGCTCCTCGCGGACCGCTTCGAGCTCTTCTTGCGCTGCTTCCAGCTCCTCGACCTTCTCGCGGCGGTCCGCTTCGAGGTCGGGCAGGTCGCGTTCGAGGCTGTCGAGCTTCTCGATCTCGGACTCCAGATCGTCGCGCTCGCGCTTGCACTCTCGGATCTCCGCGTCGATCGAGTCGGTGTCGATCGGGCGCATGATGATCTCTCGGAGGTCGTCGCCGCGCGCCACCGCTCGGCGCGCCTCGTTGTTCTCCAACAGGAACGCGAACAGGTCGGCCAGTTCCGGGTCGTCGAGGTACGGGTCGCCGCCGAACGCGACGGAGTCGCCGCGGCGTTGCAGCGTGCGCGTGTACGTCTCGTCGCCGAGTTCGAGGGCCACCTCGCCCTCCTCGGCGTCGCCCTTCAGTGAGCTCTGTCGACTACCGAGTCCGGCCATCAGCGCCTGCAGGAAGGAGGTCCGGTTCGTCGCGTTCCGTCCGGTCAAAATCGAGACGCCGTCGGGGAGTGTCACCGACGCCTCGTCGATGCCACCGATGTTCCGGACATCGACGCGGACGACAGGTTTCGAGATTTGAGCCATCGATATGGTTGCAGAACGATACTCGCGGTGTTAAATCTATCCTTCGCTCAGCGGTTCAGCGCGGTCTCGAACCGCCCTGACGGTGTCGATACGCCGGATCGACGTCGTCCCGGTCGATCGGCACCGCCAGAGAAAACGTTTCTACTATCAAATGGGTCGGATGTCTCCTAAGAGTAGAGAAACATCCGCAGATCGCGGATCAGCGATACCGCGTCGAGCGGTCCGCCGGAGCTCCCCGTTCCAGATTGGATCGTACGTCCTTATATCTCCGATAAAGATAAATGAACAGGAAAATTCTGTCAAATAAGAACCACAAAACACCAATATATGAAAATATAGTTATAAATAAACTGTAATAAACTCAGATAACAGTATCTATTAAAAGATAGTCAGTATACGCGATAAGAAGTAGTTACACACGATATCCTCCATTGATCGGTGTTTTGTCGCGATAGAGTCGGCGAGTTCCATGCGTCCGATCTCGCGGACCGGGATCGAGCCGGTCCGAGCGAAACAGAACCCATCAAGAAATTTATTAGTGTATATATCTTATAAGTGATCGATACGTGACGTTCAGTAGAGATCTGTTATTCTCCCTGATAGAGGAAACGGCGCACGCGCTTTGGACGCGGCCGGTGATGGCAGTCGGACGGGTCCGGCGATCTCGACTCAACGGAGATCTCGGCTCAAAGACGTACGCAGACGGTGAAGTGAACCACACCAGGAATGCGGGTCACCGGGGGTTCACCGATCGTCATGTTCGCAAGGTTTAGTATGGGAGCCTGTCACGCATGTTGTAATGACGATCTTGCCGGTCGATACGGACGTCCTTGAGGACGTCTGTCGAGATATCGCCCAAGACAACTACGGGTTCGTGTACGTCACGGATCAGAAGTCGGAGATCAAATCCGGCTACGAGAACGCGGACGTCGGAATGCTGAACGCCGGGTCGCTCGCCGCGAGCGACATGCGGAAGTCGCTCGCAGAGATGTCGAGCGACGAGTTCGTCGATCTCGAACAGATCCGCGACGGGGTGTACTACGTCGATCCCTTCGGGGTGAAAGGGAACATGAACATCACGCGGGAACTGACGAACCTCTTCGGCCAGCGGCTCGTCGTCACCGGTGAGACGCTCCGCTCGCGGTTCTCGCTGGCCATCGACGACCTCGACTTCTTCGTCGACGAACTCACCGAGCGCGACTACCTCCGCCGCATCACCGCGGGTAAGCGCGACTACTACACCATCGGGACGCAGCTCAAGGAGCACGCCGACGACGTGGGGCTCGACGCGCGGCTCGAACGCGAGGCGTCGAACGGGAAGATCGCTCACAGCGACCTCGAGAGCGTCATCGACGTGAACGCCACCTCGGACGTGATCCGCTACCTCGATCGGGAGGGGTACATCGTCGACCTCGACGGCGAGTATCTCGTCGAGGAGGCGATAGACGAGTACGCGGAGTTCCTCGCGGACGAGATCGAGGAGGCGATCGAAGGGGAGTTCGAGGAGTCGAACCACGCGTTGCGCGTCGGAGAGTTCGAACAGGTCGTCGAGAACGCGATCGACTCTCGGTTCGACGTGCTGTCTGTGGCGCGGAGCGTCCGGACGGAAATTCTCAGGGAGACGCGGTCGACGCTCGTCGACCGCCTGGGGCTTGCGGTGGGACCGGAAGTCGTCACGGTCGAGGAGCCCTTCGACCGACTCGTCGACGAGCGAGCGCGCCGGATACTCGGTGAGGTGAAAGGGGAGTACGACGTGTTCGCCTCCCCCTCGGAGTTCACCGAACGCGCCGAAGCGCAGTTCGAGGAACTCCAAGTCGCTCACGACGACCGCGTCAACGAGCACGTCCGCGAGGCAGTGGTCGACCGGTACGAGACCGTCGTCGCCGACGAGGAGTTCTGAAAGCCGATGGAATAATGTGGATTGACTGATTTATACAGACTCAACGACCATCGAATGACTCGCAAATATTCCTTCGAAACGAAAACGATCAACGGCCAACAGTTCGTCATCGCGGAGGGGCGCGGTCAGGCCTCCGAACCGATCCGCGTCCGGGCCGACTGGATCGAAAGCGACGACATGGAGGGGAAATGGGAGGACCTGATCAAACAGATCGTCCAGCCGGAGAACATCGATCAGATCGACATCGACGAGGGACACGGCGGGATCAGCCGCCGAGAGGCCGTCGAGGCGCTCGCCGGGGCGACCGCCGACGGGGAGACGATCGTGTCGAGCGAGCAACAGGCCGACGTGCTCGTCGAGTACCTCGCCGAGGAGGACATCGTCGAGATCGAAGGCGAAGAGCTCGTGCTGTTCCGGGACCCCGACGAGGAGAACCTCAACAGCGCGGCGCTGATGAACTGGGCGGCGCTGATGTCTGCGGTGATCGAGAGCATCGACGAGCATCTCGAACGGGTCGAAGACGCGAAAGAGCGGTTCCAAGAGACCGTCGATACGCTCGAAGTCGAGCAGCAGGACTCCGAGGAGCGTCTCTCGAAGACCGCACAGCGGATACAGAACCTCGGTCCCGGACAGGGAGTGCCCGACCCGGACACGCTGAGCGACGAAGAGCGGCAGGAGTACACCCAGCTCAAAGAACACTACCTCTACCTCCAGGACATCGAGAAGGCGAAGTCGGAGAACTTCGTCGAGAACGTGAGCGCCGGCGTCGATCAGATCGGAATGGCCATCGAACGCCTCGAGGCCGCGCGCGAGGCGTACGACATGTTCCACAGCAACACCAGAAAGGCGGCGCTGAAGAGCTCCGTCTTCCCCGAGGAGGCCCTGGAGTTCGTCGACAACGCCGGGAGCCTGATCAACGAACTCGCCGGGCAGGAGGAGAGTCAGGCGGACGAGGTCGCGGACGACGACTTCGCCGAGATGATCGAAGAGAACCACGGCGAAACCGTTCAAGAACAGGCCGCGGAGACCGCGGACCTCGCCGAGACCGCCGAGGAGGCAGCGGGGTTCAAACGGTAGGATGTACGCCTCATCGTTCATCGAGGCGTTCAAGACCGTTGACGGGGCCATCGAGCGCGCGCTTTCCCTCGATACGTATCGCCAAACGGACCGGGTGCGCCGGATCCGGTCGGAGGCGGTGGCGGCGACGGACGACATCGCCGAGCTGTCGACGGTCGCCGTGGCCGGCGTGGAGCTGTCGGGGTACGAACGATGGGAGACCGACGACATCGTCGAATCGATCGTCGAGGCCCGGATCGCGGACCGCGATGACCCAGATCTGTCCGCCGAGGACATCGATCGCGCCGTGAGCGCCGGGCGCATCGTCGAGGAAGCGGGAGCGGTTCTCGTCCCGCTGACCGATGAGCCGGGACCGATTCGGAACTGGTGGCTCCTCGCGAACGAGCTGTGCGACTGGCTCGCGGATCTGATCGACGACGCGCGTCGAGTGCACCGCCGCGCGTCCGTGGACGGGTCGGCCCTCGTCGAGACCGCGTTTTGGACGCTGTTGGACCGGCTGGTCGCGCTCCGGGAACTGCTGGACGAGGCCCTGACGATGGGCGATTTCGTGTACCGATCGACTCGACGGGAAACGTTCGAGATGCTCACCGACATCGGTCGGGTCGCGGGAACGATCACGGAGCGAACCCATGCTTAACATCAAGCCGATAGCCCTGTCGCGACAGCCGACCTCGCACGTCAAGATCGGCGACTCGAAGATCAGCGCGGCGACCGACGTCGTACAGCTGAAACACAAGGGGATCGGCGCGTATTTCTACGTCAACACCGTCGACGACCTGTTCAACGACATCGGGAACGAGGTCCGCGTCCACGAGAACGTCGAGCGGCTGTTCGGCGGGTTCGACCGGAGCCGGGACTTCCTCGTCGACACCGACGTCTCGATCGCGGAGGTCCCCGACTGCACGTCCGTCTCGATCCACGCGGAGACCGACGAGGGCGAGCTGGAGGCGTTCCTCCGCGAGAGCAACTACCTCCTCCATCCGATCGAGGAGGCGGTCGAACGCGGCGAGCGTCTCGAAACGTTCGATCCGGTCGATCTCGAACCGTCCGGGTACAACACCCTTCGAGTGACCGACGAGACCGAGATCGAATTCGTCGATACCGGAGAGTACCGAGAGCGGAAGGCGATGGCGGACTCCCGACCGACGGGGCCGGGCACAGGCGGGCAGGGGCGCGGCGGACAGGAGGAGGACGACGAGGCGGTCCAGGTGTCGCTCGAACCGAAGAAACCGACGGTCAGCTTCGAGGAGGACGTGGCCGGGCTGCCGGAGGTGAAACGCACGGCGGAGAACCTGCTGGCGCTGTTCGATCCCGACGTGCGCGACGAGGTCGTCGACCGCTACGGCGACGAGTTCGCCTCGCGCGGCAACAGCATGCTGCTGTACGGTCCCCCCGGCTGCGGGAAGACGCTCGTCTCGGAAGCGATCGCCTACGAGGCGAAGTACAACTCGAACATCGAGGAGAGCTACGGCGAGGTGAAGTTCCTCGAGATCAAGGGCAGCGACGTGCTCTCGAAGTACTCCGGGGAGTCGGAGAAGCGCGTGGAGGCGATCTTCGAGAAGGCACACGGGATCGCACAGGACGGGTTCGCCGTCCTCTTCTTCGACGAGGTCGACACGCTGATCCCGGACCGCGGCGACGACTCGCTCCAGCGCCACGAGCGCTCGCTGACCAACGCGTTCCTCCAGGAGATGAACGAGATCGAGGACAACCTCCTGGTGATCGGCGCGACGAACATGCCGTTCACCATCGATCCGGCCGCGACCCGGCGGTTCCCGATCCAGCAGTTCATTCCGCAGCCGGAGACGGAGGTGATGGCGCAGGTGTGGCGGAAACACCTCGCGTCGATGAACGGGACCGACGCGCTCGACTACGACCGGCTCGGCGAGCTTTCGACTGGATACACCCCCGCGGAGATCGCCGACCGCGTGCTGGGAAGCGAGCTCCAGCGCGAGTTCGTCGAGAGCGTCCACCTCCCGGACCGGGAGCCGATCGATCCGACGACCGACTACTTCGCGGACCGGCTCGGGGAGACCGAGCCTAAAACGGTCCGGCAGTACGTCGCCAGCGTCCGGACCCAGATCGACGACCTCGAAGGGTACCCGGAGCTGCGGCGGTACGTCGAAGAGCAGGCCGAGCGGCTGGACATGCGGCTGGGCAACGAGCCCTCGTCGCTCGAGCAGTTGTTCGGTGGGGACGGAAACGACGAGGGAGGCCCCGAAGGCGACGGAAGCGGCGGGGGCGGGGACGGCGGAAGCGGCGACGGCAACGGCGGACCGACGCCCGGCGGCGAGGCCGCCGAGGGCAAGGGCGCCCCCGGAAGCTCCGCCGAGGCGGAGATCGGAGGTGACCGCCGTGACTGACGGCTACCGGCAGGTCGGCTCCTTCGAGAGCGACGCCCCGTCGGCGGTCGGGGTCGGGAGCGACGTGATCGCGTTCGGCCTCGGCGACCGCGTCACACTGGTCTCCAGCCGAGAGCGAACCGCGATCGACCACGGCGAGCCGATCGTCGATCTGGCGGTGGGGGACCGCCTGCTCGTCCTCTCGCCGGAGACGCTCACGGCGTACTCGCTCGACGGCGACCGGGTGTGGAGCCACGACGCGGGCGACGCCTACGCCGTGGCCGGCGTCGAGTCCCGAGAGTGTTGCGGCGTCCTCGACGCCGACGCCCTCCGGTTCGTCGAGGTCGCGAGCGGCCGCGAGCGGTTCTCAGCCGACCGGCCCCGACCGGGGACGCCGGACGACGCCTTCCTCGCGACGCCGACCGGTTTCGTGATCGCGACGTGGTCGTTCCTCACCGCTGTCGACGGGGACGGCGAGGTCGCCTTCGACCGGGACCTCTCCGCGGTCGTCCGGAGCGTCGGCGCCTGTGACGGCACGGTGGTCGCGGCGCTCCAGAGCGACCGGCTCGTCGGCCTCGACCGCGGGAACGGCGAGGACCGCTGGCGCACCGAACTGGACGCCCGGCAGGTGGCGCCGGTCGGCGAGGAGTCGGTGCTCGTCAGCGCGGCCGACGGCGTGCTCGACGTGGGAGCGGACGGGACGACCGAGACGGTTCCCGATCTCCCGACCGGCGACGTGTACGCGACTGTCGGCGGGGCGGTCGTCTGCTCGGTTCGGGACGGAACCATCGCGACGTACGTCCCCGACCGCGACCGGGTCGGCGTGGAACTGCTCACCGACTCCGTCGGCGTCGGCGGCACGGTCGACGTCGAGGTCTCGAACCCGACCGAGACGGAGCGGACGGTCGAGCTCGCGGTCGACGTGGACGGCTGCTCGCTCTCACCCGCCGAGCGCACCGTGACGGTCGACGGCGAGGGCTCCGGCGTCGCCGACTTCCCCGTCGCGTCGGTGCGGCGGGAGGGACGGGCCGACGTGACCGTCGCGGTCGACGGCACCGAGGCCGGGAGCGGAACCGTCGAGGTCGAGGACGCGGCGAGCGGCGGGTTGGCGGTCGAAACCGCGCTGCACACGACGCGGATCGACGACGGCGTCGCCGAGATCGGGGTGACTGTCGAGAACGTCGGGGGCGTCCCCTTCGACGCGGTCCGGCTGCTGGAGACCGGCACCGAGTCGACGGACATCGCGCCCGGCGACGCGTGGGAGGGAACGGTCACCCGGCCCTACGAGCCCGACACGCGGGTCTCGGTCGGACTCGAAGTGGCGCGCGGCGACCGCCGCCGGGAGTACGCCCCCACGTGTACGCTCCCGTCGCTCCCGACGATCGACGCGTCGGTGGAACGCGACGCGCTGCGAGCGACCGTCACGGTCGCGGACGACGTTCCGGTCTCCGATCGGCTCGTGGTGGAGATGCCGGGGGCCGGACGCGTGCGGTCCCCGGTGACGATCGACGGCGACGAACTGCTGCTCCTCGTCCCGCAGTACGAGTCGGGGGTCGCTCGGATCGCACTCGACGCGCTCGACGCCGAGGAGCGCGTCCGCGTCCCCGGGAACGGGACGTTCACGACGCCCTCGTCGAACGGCGGTCGCGATCGCGACCGGCCGCGATCCTCCCGCGAGACGGAGCGATCGAACCGGTCGCCGGACTCGACCGAGTCGATGACCGCCGACACGTCGCCCCCCTCCACGGCGGGGGCGTCCGAGGCCGATCCATCTCCCGCTCGCGGCTCGGATCGGAACCGGTCGAACGAGGCGTCGGAGGACCGGAACCGGTCGAGTGAGTCACCAAACGACCAGAACCGGCGATCGTCATCGACGACGGAGCGGGAGCGAACGGCTTCGAGCCGGTCAGAGGAGGGGCCGTCGCTCTCGGCGACGCGACGCGCCCCGGAGCGTGCGCCCGGAGTCGGCCACGCGGTCCGCGATCGGATCGCCGTCGAGAACGAGGGCGGACCGGTCGAGTCGGTCGAAGTCGCCCTCGACGACGATGCCCGGGTCGCCCTCGGCCGCCTCGACGGTGGCGAGACCGCGTCGGTCGACCGGTTCGTCGCCGCGGGAGAGAACGCCGAACTCACGCTCCCGTCGGCCGCGGTCGAGGCGGACGAGTCGGTCGTCGGCGAGGTCGACGCCGAACGGCTTCCGGTGAACGACGATTCGGTCGGCGTGCTGGCGACGGTCGATCCGACCGACGGCACGCTCACGGCCACGTTCGAGAACGGAACCGACCGGAGGTGTCGCGTGACAGGCGTCGACCCCGGACCGGACGGCGGCCGGGCGTCGCTCTCGGCCGCGGTCGACGCCGGCGCGAGCGCGAGCGTCTCAACAGCGGTTGACGAGCGACCGGCGCCCGGCGACGCCGTCCCCGTCTCCTTCTGGGTCGAATCGGACGGTAAGGAGCGTCGGATCGACGTGTTGGCGGCGGCCGACGACGATGCGGGAGTCGGTGGCACGGCGGGCGGCAGCGCCCGCGACGAGCCATCACTGCGCCCCGGGATCAGCCCGGACACACAGGTCGCCGGCGAGTACAGCTCCGTCGTGCTCGCGTTCGAGAACGACGGCGGCGCGCCGCTCGCCGACGTTTCGGTGGTCGCCGACGGCGACCCGATCGACTCGATGTTCTACTCGCCCGCGCGCCGCGAACTCGTGGAGCCCGGCGACCGGATCGAACACTACGTCGACCTCGAATCCGGACACGCGGAGCCGAGCTTCGAGGTCACCGTCTCGTACGCGGTCGACGGAACCGAACGGGAGTACGTCGCCCGCGCCTCGGGCCCCGCCGTCGACGACGAGGCCGCGTGGACCGACGACCACCTCAACGCGTGGTCGCTCGACCGGGTCGGCGCGGCGACCGTATCCCCCGACGTCCCGTCGCAGCTCTCGACGCCGCTGCGAAGCGAAGACTGACGGCGCCACAGACGCAGTCGGAGAAAAAGGAAAACGGGTGAATCGGGGTCGTTCCCCGTTTTGCGGTCGTTGTGTCGCCGGCGTTTTCTCCTGAGCCTACACGAGGAAGTCGCCGCTCACCGACTCCCGCGTGTCGCGGACGTACCAGAACATCCGCCTCGCGGTCCGGACGGTCAGTCCGACTGCGACAAGCGCGTAGACCCCGATCGCGCCGAAAAGCGAGTAGTGGGCGATCCCGAGCGCGGCGGTACGCGACTCGTACTCGGCCGTGACCTCCTCGGCGCGCGCGGTCTCACCCGCGCTCTCGAACTCTCCGATCGCCTCCCGATAGGCGGCATCGATCGACTCCGTGCCGGCCACGAACCCGTCGTAGTTCGCCGGATTCAACAGGAGCGGTTGGCCGAAGAGGACGACGAACTGGTCGTCCTCCATCTGGCTCCACGTGTTCTCGGCGTCCTGAACCGACTGCTCGCCGGCCGAGACGGAGTCGGAGTAGCTGTTGAACGCTTCCTCCGCGTCGCTTTCGAGTTGGTTCGCGCGCTCCTCGTCGCCCTGCAGCAGTGCGATCCGCGCGAGTTGGCGCTGCGTGGTCGCCTCCTCGATCAGCGACATCTCGCCCGATTCGAGCCGGTCCTCGTAGTAGGCCTGCTGTTCCTGGATGAGCCGGTCGAGGTCGCCCTCCGCGTCTGACTGCGCGGTGTTTGCGAGCCCGCGGAGCTCCTCGTCTCCGAGCCGGTCGGCCTGTAGCCCCATCGTGTTGTACGCGGCGGCGGCACGGATGATAGCGGACTGGGCCTCGGCGTGATTGCCGTTCTCGAGGTTGGTGTCCGCCTCCTCGACCGCTTCGACGTACAGCGTCGCCGCCTCGCCGAAGGTCAACACGGTGGAGATCTCCTCGTCGCCGCTTTCGCCGCTCCGGAGGCGCTCGTCCATTCTGTCCACGAGTTCGAGGGTGCTGTCGGCGACGGCGGTGTCGTACCCGGAGAGCTCGTTCCGGATCGGTTCCAGATCGAGCGGGACCGGCGAGGCGGTGACCGTGATGGTCGCGTCGTCGCCGTCGCCGTCGACGTCGTACTCCCACTGGTAGCTCTCGCCGAGCTCCGCGCTGGTGTCGAACTCCAAGGAGAACGAGGCCTCGCCGCTGCCGCCCGCGCTCACCGAACTCGGCGCGCTCTCCAACGTGAGCCACTCGTCCGGGCCGTTCGCGAGCGTCGTCTCGACGTTGTTGACGTCGTTGTAGCCGAGCTCCTCGCTGATCGTCACGGTCCGACCGTTGGCCTCGCCGATCGCCACGTCGCCGATATCTGCGTCCTCGGCGACGAGGCGTGTCTCGTGGACGATCTCGAAGCTCCCGTCGAGGCTCGCGTCGTCGCCGTCGTACCCGGGCGTGTCCACGGTCGCGGAGATGTCGTACGCGCCCTCCGGGAGGTCTCGGTCGGCGGTGATCCGCAACGCGACGTCGGCGGTCGACTGCCCCTCGATCTCGTCCGGCGTGCTCGACACCGTCACGGAGACGCCCGAGTTGGGCGAGAACGCCGAGACGTCACCGACCTCGATCGGCGTGTCCCCGTCGTTGGGGACCTCCAAGTCGATCGTCCGGGTCAGCGTGTCACCCTCGTCGCGCGGCTCGTCGAACGCGAACTCGTCGTCGTCGAGTTCCAGTTCGCCGAAGTACCCGGGATAAATGGCGCGGGCCTCGACATCGACCTCGCGGGTCGCGTCGTACCGCGAGTCGGATATCTCGACGGTCCACTCCAGATCCTCGTGTTGGGGGGTGTCCGAGGACGGCGTCACCGTCCAGTCGACGGTTCCGCTGCTGCCGGTGACAGAGCGCTCGCCGGAGAAGTCGAGAGTCGCGTCCTGATCGCCGCTCACTTCGCTGATGTCTACCCCGTCGAGCGACCCGTCGCCGCTGACCTCCTCGACGGTGACCTCGCCCGAAGCGCTCTGGCCGACGAGCACGTCGCCGAGGTCGAGCGGCTCGTCTTCGAATCCGGCGAGCGGCGGCGTCTCGACCGTCAGGTAGAACTCGAACGGTTCTCCGTTGACGTTCCCGGAGACGGTGCCGCTCTCGGCGTCGAAGCCGGCGGTGATGTCGAGCGGGACATCGGTCGTCGTCCCCGGCGAGAGGGACGTGTCGTCGCCGGTGACCGACACCCCGGACGGTTCGTTCGTGATCGTCACGTCGGCGTTCGTCCCGTTCTCGCCGCTGTTAGTCACCTGAATGTCGTGGGTGTCCGTCTGGTTGTCCGTCTGGACGTTCATCGTGTAGTCGTCCGCCTCCACGTTCGAGACGTTGGCTGCACCGACCGCGGGCGCGGCGAGCAGGCCGACGACGACCGCCACCACGAGGGCGGCGGAGCGCCGCTTAGACATCGCCGTCACCCCCGGAGACGATCGACCCGATCTGGGCCATCTCGTAGGTCCGGCGCCAGAGGAAGATCCGGCCGAGCATCGCCGTGCCGATCAGGCCGACGACGAGCCCGTAGCCGACGAGGATCGAGACGGACGCGACCGCAAGGGAGAGCCGCGCGTCGCCCACGTCGGCGGCGAGTGCGCTCAGCTCCGACGTGCGCTCGTCGAGCCCGTTGTCGCTCGCGTCGGCCTGCGCCGCCCGCACGTCCGAGAGCGTCTCCTGAGAGTCCTGATACCGCTCGAACGTCCGAACCGGATTGGTGCTGCCGCCGACCGCGCCGGCGACGGTGCCGCAGTCGAGGCACTGATCGAGGAAGTCGCCGGCGGTCGCCTCCGCGTCGTCCATCCGCTCCGTCGCGGCGTTGTACTCGGCGGAAAGCTGTTCGGCTTGGAGGTTGAACTCCGCGGCCTCGTTCGGCCGGTTCGCTCGCTCGTAGGCGGTCGCAGTCATCGAGAGCAGCTCGATCCGGTCCGGCGTTCGCTCGGTCGACGACGCCTCGTCGCGGAGACCGTCACCGAGGCTCGCATAGAAACGAGTCACCGCGAGATCCGCGAGCGTCGCTTGGGTCTCCTCGTGCGATTCCAGCTCGTCGATCGCGGCCTCGGCGTCCTCGGCCGCGGACAGGCTCTCCTCGTATTCGCCGGCGCCGGCACGCTCGTACGCCTGCTCGAACGCCACCATGGCGTCGAGCACCGCGGCGAACTCGGCACGGTCGTCGTCATCGAGCGTCCCCACCTCTTGGGCGCGAGAGACGGCGAACGTCCGGATCGCCTCGAACTCCTCGTACTCCTGATAGGCTTCGGTCCCCTCCATCGAACGGAACGTCTCGAAGTACTCGTTCGCGGTCTCCGGGTCCTCCTGTGCGACCGCCGTCCCGGCGCCACCCGCCGCGACCGTCGCGAGGACGAGCAGGCCGGCGAGCGCGCAGGCGACCGCCGTTCGTGTCGTCCGTGTGCGTATTTCCGTCATGTCAGAACACCGTTCGTGTGAGTCGCTCGCGGAGGGCGTCGTGTTCGAACAGCTCTTCGACCGCGTCGAGCAGCAGCAGGGACGTGTATCCGATCGCGACCGCCTCGGGACCGCGATCGGCCTCGCGCGTCAGTTCCCACGCGCGCTGTTGCATCTCTCTGGCCGGCGCGATCTCGGAGAGCTCGCCGCGCCGGTCCTCGATCAGCCCGTCGACCGCCTCGTACCGCTGCTTGACCTCGCGGCGCCGGACGCTCGAGTCGGCTTCGAGCCGATCGAGCAGCTCGGCAAGCTCGAAGGACCCGCCCCATCGAACGTCCGCGCCAGGCATGTCTGCGCAGGCCGCAAACAGGTCGACGTTGCGCTTCGTCGTCATCGCCTCGGAGACGGCGTCCGTCGTCCGGTCAGCCGCTTCGAGGATCCCGTCGACGGCCTCGTCCGGACCGACTTCGCGGCCGACAAACTCGTGGCCGGCGTCCGGCACCGACTCGGCGGCGTCGAGCATCGACTCGACGACAGAGGCGTAGTATCGGGGAATCGTCCCGTCGCGGCCGCCGCCGTCCGAGAGCGACCGAACGTCGCTCCGGATCCGGTCGATCCGGTTCCGGTGTTCGTCGTCGAGACGCCACGTGAACCGGGCGTCGATATCCGCCCGAGCGGTTCCCGTCTCGCTCACCGTGACCGTCGTCTCGGCGTCCTCGTAGGCGCCGTCTCGATCCGCGAGCGTGGCCTCGATCCGGTACTGCCCGATCGGCACCTCTCGCCCGTCGAGCGTCCCGTCGGTGTCGGTCGTGACGGTCTCGACCTCGAAGCGGTCCGACAGGAACTCGTCGTCGGGGACGATCCGGAGCGGGACGGCTCCCGCGGGCGCGCCGCCGACTTGGGCCGACCCACGGAGCCGCCCGGTCCGGCGGTCGAGTTTGACGGTGGGGCTCGCGTTCTGCTGGAAGCGCACGCGTTCGGTCGCGTCCGCGTACCGGTCGTGTGACACCTCGATCTCCGCGTCGGTCGCGTCTTCCGGCGGATCGAGCGTGACCGCACCGTTCCGATCCGTCGCCCCCGAGATGTCCGCCTCGCCGCTGACCGCCGCGTCCGCGATCGGATCGCCGTCGCTCGCGTCGACCACGGTGAGCGTCGCCTCGACCGGAACTGTCAGCGTCGCGGACGGGTCGCTCGCGTCGATCGTCTCGACGTTCGAGCGCACGGAGCCGTGGCGCGCGTACACCTCCCAGGTTCCGCTACCGGGCATTTGGATCGTTTCGCGCCCGCCCCGCACCGTCACGGGGTCGTATCGCTCCCGTTCGCCGGGCTCCCGGTAATGGACGGTGGCGTCGCCTCGGAAGAGGTTCGACCCGTCGGTAACGGTCACCTTGGCGGCGAACGGACCGGACGCGGCGTCGGCTCCGCTCCCGCTTAACAGCCGGTGGCCAGCAGCGGTGCTGACCGTTCCGAGGAGGACGCCGGCGTAGCTGACGAGGTTGATTAGTGCGGCTCCGAACAGCTCAATCTCGAACAGTACCAGCATCCCGACCGCCGCGAGCCCCGCCAGCGCGAAGCCGAGAACGCAGAGAATCGCCGTGTCGACGGGCTCCGGATCGCTCTGGCTGCGGTGACCGATTACGACGCCGGGAACCGCACCGACGAGAAGCGGAACGAGGAACACGGGGAGTACGGGGATGATCCCGCCGAGTGCACCGCTCGCACCGGCTCCCACGACGCCACCGCTCCCGCCGCCAGCGTCGAGCGTCACGGCCACGTCGCCGGCGGCGGTCGACAGTAGCAGCGTCTCCGCGCCACTCAAGTCGACGCCGTCGAGGGCCAAGCGACCGTCGTCGCTGATGGCGCCGTCAACGGCCTCGTACGTCGACCCGTCGCCGGTTCCGACGAGGGCGCCGTTGACGTCAAGCCCCGCGAGCGCTCGGGCGAAGCTGAGCGTTCCGTCGTCGGCGACGGTTGCGCCGGTCTCGTGCGGTCCCGCGTACGCGATCGGGTCGTCGTCGGTATAGTTGGCGAACGTGGTCCCGTCGGTGGACGAAACGTGTATCTCGGTCTCGCTCGCCGTCAGCCCCGGTAGTTGGAGGTAGCCGTTCTCGCTCTCGGCGGCGGCGGCAGTGTACCGAGCCTCCTCGCCAACGGTGCTCGCGTCGACCGCGTACGGCTCGTCAGGCTCGAACAGCGGGTGCCAGAGCGCGAGACCGTCCCCCCACGAGCGCAGCTCGGGACCGATCGGTGAGTCGTCGCTTACCGGACCGGCGCTCGACGTCACTCGGAGATTGAGCGTTTCTCTCGAGCCGCCGGCGGCGGCGGTCAGGTCGTCTCGGTCGACAACGAGTTGGGTGCCGTCTCCTCGGACGGTCCCCTCCGCGGTCTCGTCCCTGTCGAGGTCGAGTTCGACTTCGTCCTGGTTGGCGATCCCAACCGTTCCGGCGGCGTCCAGCGGGACGTAGAGCCCGTCGGTCGCGTTGTCGCCCTCGCCGACGGTGTCGATCCACGCCGGGCGGTCGTCCGCGAACGCGACCGCGTGAAGGGGCACCGACGTACCGTTCGAGATCGTTGTGACGTTCTCGTCACTCCGTTCGACGGTAACCGCCACCGTCGCGTTTCGCAGATCGGTTCCGTTGACGGTTCCCTCGTCGGGATCGGTGACGTCGATCGAGACCTCCTCATCACCCGTCGCGTTTTCGCGGTAGGTGATTCCGGGATCCGACGGCTCCGTCACCTCGACGATGACGGTGTTCGGGTCGTCCACGTCGGAGACGTTGACGACGAGGTCGCTCCCCTGTCGGTCGAGGGTGTCGGCGGCCGAGGCGAGGCCGGGCGCGAACGCGAGGGCGCCGACGAGGAGCAGCGCGACGAGCGCGGCGGCGGCTCGGCGGTCGGGTCCCCGCTCCGCGTCACCCGGTGATGCGTGTGGAGCCATGCGCGATCACTCCGCGTTCCGGTCGACGTACGTTTCGAGGTTGTCGACGATCCGATCGAGCTGCGCCTGCGTCAGCTCGCCGCCGGTCCCGCCGCCGGTCCCCGCGAGGCTGTCTCCGAGCATCTCGAACTCGTCCCACGAGTGGTCGAGCAGCGGGTTCAGGTCGAACCCGCCCAACAGCAGGAGCACGTCGACGTCGCTGCCGCGCCCGCGTTTCGGCGTGAGACTCGCCTGCCCGGCCACGTTGATGTCGTGTTTGGTGGTCCAGTCGCGGAACGCGCCGTACACCTCCGGCTCGCTGATCTCGTCGTCGTCGATCATGCTCTCCGGAGCGCGGACGATGGCGTACGCCGCCGTCGTCGTGCCGACGTCCATCGGCACGTACGTGTTCTCGGCCGCCTGATCGAGCATGTACTCGAGCTCGTACACCTGGCCGTTCATCTCGGTCGCGACGGCGGGCGTGAAGTGGTACGCGTCCATCTGCGACGGGATGGTCACGTAATCTTTCACGTCGATGACGCTGCGCGTCTCGCGGCCGGCGCCGATCATCAGGTCGATCGCCGTGATGATCGCGTCGTTGATCGAGTCGTAGTGGCGCCCGTTGCCGTTCTCCTCCTCGTCGAGTTGAGAGTTCGAGGCGAGCAACACCATGTCGGCGTTCTGCGTGTTGTCTGCGGTGCGGATCAGCCGCGAGAGCCCACACACCGCGTTGAAGTGCCGCTGCGGCTGTTCGTAGTAGTAGGGCCACACTCCGAACGCGGTGTGGATCACGCTGTCCATCCAGTCCTCCGTCGCGCCCTCGTCTTCGAGGTCGGCGAGGCCGGTCTTGAACTGCTCTATCGTGTACGGGATCGACCCGTTTCCGGTGCCGCCGCCGAGCGTCGCGACGTGCATGAACGCGTCTGAGGTCCCGAAGTCCTTGATCCGGGAGACGATTCGGTCGAGGTCCTCCCTCGCGCACGCCTCGCCGTTCGGGAAGAAGTTACCGGCGCCCTGCTGGGAGCCGAACTCCAGCGCGTGCGACTCCATCGTCTCCTCCTCGCCGCGCTCGTCCCGGAGGGTCCCGCGCATCCGGTCGATCGTGTTCCGGAGGTCGGCGCGGTTCGTGTTCATCACCAGTACCCGGTCGTCGATACCGGGGTTCTCCGCCCGGTCGAAGAACTGCGACGCGATGCGGCCGCCGCCCTCTCCCGACGCGATAACGCTCCATCTCGTAAACGTGTCCGTTTGTGCCATTTGTCAGTGTTCGTTGATCTCGAGTCCCGTTTCGGTCATCGTCACGCTGTGCTCGCCGTCGATCGCACCGACCACGTCCCGGACCACGGAGTCCGGGACCGGCGCCGAAAGGAAGTTCCGCCGCAGCTCGGCGAAGCTCATCCGGTCGCCCGGGTCGACGTTGTACCGCAGCACGTTGGTCAGCTCGCGTTCGATCTGGTCGTCGTCGTACACGACGACCTCACCGTCGCTCCGACAGATTCCGTGTCCCACCTCGTCGCTCCAGATGGCGAGTAGGCAGGCCGCGTGGGTGTCCTGTACCGGCAGGTCCATCGCCGTCGAGACGTATCCCTCCTCGGCGAACGACGATTCGAGCCGGGAGCGCATGTCCGGGAGGATCTCAGTCATGTCGACATCGACATCGGCGCAGAGCTGGTCGCGGAGCTCACGTTCGAGGAACTCCACCGACACCGACGCGTCGCCGTCGATCGTCACGTCGCGCTCGATCGATCCGAACGCGTCGTCGCCGGGATCGGCCGAGAGATCGTGGGTGCCCGCCGGGACGCTCTCGAACGCCGCCGTGCCGGCGACCCGCGTCTCCACGGTGACGGTCTCGGAGTACCCGCCGCCGTCGAGTTCGATCGTCGCCGTGCGGGGACGCTCGCTGCCGTGCTCGTAGGCCACTTCCACGGTCAGGTCGTGGGTCTCCACGTCGCCGCGCCGCAGGGCGGGGACGCTCGGGTCGAACTCCAGTCCCTCGTTCCGGCGGTAGTAGAGCCCGAGGAACTGGTCCGCGTGCCGCATCGGGAGGTCGTCGCCGACGACCTCACCGCGCTCCGCCAGCGCCGTCTCGATCGTCTCCGAGACGTCGTCGTACGCGTCGACGACGGCCGCCTTGGTACTGGCTGTCCCGACCGCATCGCGCAGGTCGGTCGCCGCGGTCTCCCACCGCTCGGTGAACGCCTCTAGGTCCTCGATCTCGTCGAGGTCGGCCGCGAAGCGTTCGTCGCTTGCGGCCGGCTCCGTGTAGTACCCCGGAGGCAAATCGGCCGCCTGAAGCGTCTCCGCGTGGTCGGAGAGACGACGCTCCATCGTCCGGATCATGTCGAGACAGACCCGCCGGAGGTCGGAGCGGTGGCGGCTCGCCTCCGAGAGGTCGAGCGCCGAGTCGAGGTCCGACACCGCTGCGTCGATGCGGTCGACCTCGTCGATCGAACTCGCCTCGACGTGCGCGTCGACGTCGGCCCGGTCGACCGCGTCGACGAGGTCGCGGATCGCGTCTAACTCCTCGTTGAACGACCCCGAGAACTCGTCGCGGAGCCGGTCACGCGCCTCAAGTACCGATTCGACGGCCGATGCGAACTCCCCGCGGTCCAACGCCGCCTCGGCGTCGGCGAGGTCCGCCTCGATGGCGCCGCCGTCGTCGGCGCGATGCTGGCCGCGCCGCATCTCGCGGACGGTCTCGATCGCCGCTTCGATCGTCTCGCTCGTCGCCTCGCGCGAGCCGTCTATCACGTCGCGACACGCGGCGATAGACGCGTTCGCGTCGGGCGCCGAGAACGACTCGTCCGGGTCGGCGAGATCGACCTCCGCAAGCCGTTCGAGCACGCGCTCGCGCCGGGAGAGATCGGCGGCGACGAACTCCCGAAACGTGGACTCGACCTCGTCGCTGAGCCGTTCGGTCTCGTTCGAGAGGCGCTCGAACTCCTGCAGATCAGCGGATTTGACCCCGTTTCCGAGGTCGAACGCACCGGTCTCTCGGTCGACGGTGACGCCCTGCGTCTCGAAGTCTCCGACCGCGGACTCGATCTGCGCGTCGATCCCCGGGTCCCAGTCGGGGTACGCGGTCCGGAGCTCCTGGATCTGCCGGAGGAGCGCCTGGAACTCCTCGGCGGTCGACCGAGCGCGGGTGCGGACGAACTGCTGTTCGCTCGTCCCGCTGCGTGTGATCACGCCCCGGACGTACAGCCCGATGCCGGCGACGACGAAAAGCGGGATACCGATGAGGACGAACCACGTCGCCGCCTGCGACCCGGACCAGACGAAGATCCCCGCGCCGATCGCCGCCGCCAACACGACGAGCGCGCCGATCCCGAGCGCGGTCCGTCGGTTCGCGTTCATGCTATCACCCGGAGCAGCGGGCCAAGCCCAACCAACACGGCGAGGATAGCCGCCCCGGCGACGACGGCGACGGTCCCGATCAGGATCGGGAGCAGCGCCGTCTTCCGGTCGTAGCTCACGTCCCGGCTCAGCTTCATCTTCTCTTTGACGCGACGCGCGGCGACCAACGGAACCGCGGCGCCGGCGACGAGGCCGAGCGCCACCCCGGCTCCCAGCGATCCGAGCACCGAGAGCCGCACCGTCGAACGGGGGCCTTCCGCCTCCGCTCCGATCGCGGTGGTGTACGCGGTCGCCGCCGCCGTCACGTTCGCGTCGCGTTGCCGATACCCCTCGTCGAGCGCCGCGGCCGTCCCGACGGCGCCGGTGACGTTCCCGCTCTCGCCCGTCAACCTGAGGCGGTCCAGTAGGTCGCCTCGTGCGTCTCTCATGTCCGTGTAGTTCCTCTCCAAGGAGTGAACCGTTTCGTTTGCCGCGTCGAGGTCGCCCTCGCCGGCTTCGAGCGCGCCCGTCGTCTCGTTCAGCGCCGCCGTCGCGTTTGCGGTCCGACTCACGGCGTTGCGGTACCGCCGGTACGCGTCACCGACCTCGTCGTCGCCGGCTGCGAGCTCGTCACCGACCGCCTCGGCGCCGCCTCCGGCGACGTTGACGACAAGCCGGTTCTCGAACGACGGCTGGTCCCCGTCCGCGAGGTGGTCGGCGAAGTCGACGGTCTCGGTCTCGCCGGTGATCGTGACGGGGTACGTGTGGCCGTCGCGGTCACCGACCTCGAAGCCGGTGCCGTCGGACAGCCAGTCCCGGTCGGCCGGCTCGCCGAACGAGCAGTAGCCGACGGTCAGCGTCGACCCGGGGTGGAGCGTGACCTCGTTATCTTCGCCACCGATGTCGTCACCTCCGACGCCGCCGACGATGGCGCTCTCGTTCTCGCCGATCCCCTCACAGTAGTCTTCCGGGCCCGCGGCCGCCGCACCGCCGGATGCGACGGCGAGCAGGCCGACGCAGAGCAGCGACACCAGCAGGCAGCGTCTCGCTCGTCCGGTCATTCGAGCCGCCCCCCGATCTGTTTGCTCTGGTACCAGTACGTGGCGCCGCTCGCGATCACGGCGCCGACACCGAGTCCGATCAGCGCGCCGCCGGCCGCGAGGTACGGGACCTGCCCGGCGAGCGCGGTGGCGGCCGTCGCCGTCGCCGTCGCCTCGACGGCCGACCGGACGGCCTCGACCCCGGCGCCGACGGCGACGCCGACGAGTCCCACGAGCGCGGCCACCGCGACGAGCGCGACCCTCTCAAGCCGCGGTCTCGTCGTCCGAGTCATGCGAACAGCTCCTCCGTCTCCTGTTCGTAGGCGTCGGCCGCGGCCTCGATCTCGTCGAGGCGGTCGAGGTCCTCGCGGCGGTACGTGAGCAGCGTCACGACCGACGCGAGGTTGCGGCCGCTGAGCGCGACGCCGAGGTTCACCTCGTTGAGCCGACAGCTCCGTTCGAGGTACTCCTTTATCGTCCCGGTCTCGACGCCGTGCGAGCCCGGCCCGATGTTCGCGCTGGGCGCGCGGACCAGTGCGATCGCCTTTTGGGCGTCGTTCGGGTCGGCCTTCGCGAGCGACTGCTTCGACGCCGAGAGCCGCGCCAGCGCCGCGCTGTCGATGTCCCGGCGCCCGACGAACGGGAGCAGGTACCCCGACAGCGACCGCGTCATCGTCACCGATCGCCCGATCGCGCCGTACCCCGGTCGGGACTCTCCGCCGGCGACGCCGAAGGACAGCGACGTGACGATGTCGCGAACGTCGATGTCCGGGGTGTCGACGCCGTCGACCTCGCTGGCGTCGACGTTGCTCAACATCGGCCCGACGACGATGTCGTGGAACGCGGCGGCGACGTACTCGTTGTACTCGCCGAACTCGCCCCCGGCCGAGTCGAGGTACGAGATCCGCTGATTGTCGACGAGGACGATTCCGTCGACCTCGTCTTCGAGTCGGTCGAGGCCGTACCGGGCGTTCCACGCCTGTCGGCCCGCGCTGACCTCGCCGTCCGTCTCGTCGTCCTCGACCCCGCCGCGGGTGTTCGGGAGGACCGTCACGGCGACGACCTTCGTCCGGTCGTCGGTGAACTCCTTGATGCCGCGAGCGATGTGCGGGCTGATCCCGCACCCGGTGCCGCCGCCGAGTCCGACGAACAGGAACGCGAACTGAATGGCGTCCGTGTCGGTCGCCGGTACGTTCTCCTCGTCGTCCGCGGCGGCGGCCCGTCCCCCGAACTTCGATTGGAGGACCGTCTGGAGCTCGTCGGCGTGGTCCGCCATCACCTCGTCGGCGTCGACCGGATTCCGACCGAACCCGCCCGTCACCATCTCCTCGAAGCCGGGCTCGATCCCCTGCACGAGCCCGTGCTGCTGTGCGACCCCGTATTGGTCTTCCGCGGGAACGTTCGAGAGGTTCTGTAAGTCCCGCATCGTCGAGTTGAACACCAGCGGTCGACCCAGCGTCGAGATGTCCGTGGACTCGAACAGCCCGAGCATCGAGTCGTCCGTGTACTCGAAGATCGCGTCGACGATCGCTCCCCCCGCTTGTCCCGCGCCGATAAACAGATACGTCATTTAGCTGGTGGTTCCTTCGTACGCCCGCTCGTGAAAATAGTTATCGAACAGTACATGTCTCTACTACAGATATTACTCGAACATCGGATTATAAAGATGGTGGACGTACCAGTATGCGGACAGGCGTCAGCCGCGCAGTCGACGGAGCATTACGCTGTACTCGTTGCGCTCGTACAGCTCCTCGACGTGATCGAGGAGGTCGCTCGCCGCGGCGAGCTGGCCGGCGGCCCGTTGCGGCTGCTCGTCCCCCATCCGCCGGGCCCGATCACAGAGCGTGTCGGCGAGGTCGAGGAAATGCTTCGGAATAGTGTGGTTGTGGTCCGCGCGGACCGAGACGTACTCCTCGTTGACCGACGCGATCCGGTCTTCGACGTCGTGCACGCGACGGGCCACGTCGACGCTCTCCGAGGGCCCGTCGGACCGTGAGAGCCGCGGGACGAGCGTCCGGTCGTAGAAGGTGCATTCCTGGTAGATGGCGTACAGCTGCACTTCGTCGACGTCCGGCTCGTCCGCCATCGCCTCCAGCTCCCGGACCCGATCCGCGAGGTGGCGATAGACGTTGCCGTCCGCCCGCTGGAGGTCGCGTTCGAGCGACTCGATCCGGCGGCGCACGTCGCTCACCTCGATATCCGCGATCGCGGCCTGCACCTCGCTGAGTTCGTCGAGCCGCTCAACCGTCGACCGGAGCCGCTCGGCCGCCTCAGCCTCGTCGCCGTCGTCGAGCGCGTCGAGCAACCGTCGCGTCTCCGACGACCGCGGACGCGCGTCGGCACGCACCCGGTCGGCGAGCGACGACAGAGACGAACTCGGGCGCTCGACGGCGACCTCGCCGCGTTCGATCGCGTCCGCGAGCGCCGTCGCCCGGTCAGCAACATCTCCAGAGCCGAGGTCGACCGTGCCGTCGGCCGCCCGGCAGAGCCGCTCTGCGGCCTCGCGGTGGCGGTCGCGCTCCGTCTCGGACCGGTCGCGCTCCTCCGCCAGTTCGATCGCTCTGTCGAACACCGGGAGCAGCCCGGACGCGGCGTCGCCGTCGCTTCGCGCGACGCGGCTGCGCGCGGACTCCAACTGACGGGCCGTCGGCGAGTCGTCAAGGCCGGAGACGGCGTCCGTGAGCGCCGCGTCGCTCTCCAGACGCTCGACCGCGTCGCCGAGGACCGACTCGACGCGGCTTTCGTCCGCGTCGGGATCGGAGAGAACCCGACAGAGCTGCTCTGCGACGTCTGATTCCGGTCTCTTTCGGGTCGAAACCGTGTCGGCAGCCGAGACGGTGCGGGCCGATTCGGAGTCGCCGGCGTCTGAGCGATCGGGCGGGCTGTCGGTTGCTCCGTCATCCCGATCAGCGGGCGATCGAGAGCCCGTTGCCGGCCCGGTGTTTTGTGGCGATCGGCTGCCAGCGCTTGACTGGCGGTCCGAATCCGAGGTGTCACGCAGCGGCGACGCGGTCCCGCACTCGGGACAGAAGCGCATGTCGCGGCCGACATCGGCCCCGCAGTCGGTACAACTCGGAGACACGTCTTCCGCAGTCGTCTCCGGCTCGTTTTCGTCCGCCAGCGGAGAGGTCTGATCCGGTTCCTCGGTGGATTTTGACGCTGCCTCACGGTCGTCCGCATCGGCGTCGGTCTTCGAGAACGGAGATTCCGTCCCGCATTCGCGACAGAAATCCACATCTTGGGAGTAGGAGACGCCGCAGTTCCGACAGATTCGGGTCTGACGGTTCTGTCCCCCGTCCGACGTTGCCTCATTCGTCGTCGACCGAGTCGCACGGTTGTCGGTTGTCACAGTTCCGCTCGACGTGCCCGCTTCCGGGGCGGATCCGGTCGTCCCAGTGACATAACCGCCTAACACGCCACCGATGAGACCGAACGCGATAGAGTGAGAAATGATAATGAGTATGATAAGACCGAGACTGCCCGCGAGGATACCGCCGATGACCGGAACATCTGCCAACGCCTGTCCGAAGAAGACTCCGAGTAGAATCGCGGGCAACGTCATCCCGATACCGTTCAACAATCCGGATTTCACCCCGCCCCACGTGCTTTGGCTGCCAATGTACGCCGCGGTCGCCCCTCCCAGAATCGGGCCGAACAGGCTCACGACCGGGAGGAGATACGCGAGGGTCGTGACGCCCATCCCGGCGAGGACACCTTTCAGCAGCTGCTTTCTGTGTCTCCCGCTGTTACTCGTCGCCGTTCTCATTAGTCATCCCGGACTCATCTTGTTAACGACACATTAAAAATGTGAGTGAATATACCACAGCCGATCCAGCGGAGCGGAGCGGCGTCGGGGATACATTTATGGTCGACCGACCGCCGCAGAGGGATATGGCAAAGAGGCAACTAAACCCGGACGAGATGTTCTGTACCAGTTGTGGTGAGATTATTAAACGGAAAGCCGAGATCTGCCCTGAGTGTGGCGTCCGACACGACGAGGACCCAACCGCGACGAACGGCGGAGGACCTGCGTCGACGGCCCGGGGGACTGCGTCGACGAACCAGAGAGCCACATCGACGGCCGGGGGAAACGACGTGGGACTCGTGATGGCGTTCGTGGACCTCTGGAAAGCGAAAAAGGCCGTCCGTCATCTGCTGGATCTCATTCTGATATTCGTCTCGTTCGGGACGTATCTCGCGATATACTTCGTCGAAGCGTTCGTCCACTACTACTACCTCAAGAAAGGGAAGTACGGCATTTACGACGAGGAGACCGATTCGGAGATCTGGTCGCCGCTGCTCAAGTGAGTACGTCGAACGGCGACGGAAAATCTGAACCGCGATCACCCGACGTGGATTCGCGGCCGGCTATCCCATGTTCTCGCGGCCGAGACACGAGAACAGCGCCTCGACCTCGTCCCACACCTCGCGGATATTCTCGGCCTGCTCGGTGTTCCCCTCCTGTTTGAGCGTCAGCGCGTGGTCGTACATCGCCTCGATCGACGGCATCTCCGGGTTCCACAGCGTTCCCCACAGGTACACGTCGTCGAGGTACGGCGTCACGAGCTGTTTGATGTGGATGTCCACCGACTCGATGCCGGTCGAGCGGCCGGCGTCGAGGAACTGCTCGTCGCCGATAATGCTCGCGAGGGTACCGTCGCCGATCAGCTCCGACACCTCCCGCATCTTCCCCTCGGGGCCGTACACGAGGAAGGTCCCGCCCCACGCGGTCGTCGGGTCGAACTCGGCGAGCTTGTTCTGGAACAGCGCGTTCCGGACGAGTAGCTCCAGCTTCGACTCGTCGAACGCGTTCGCCCGCGAGCGGCCGAGCACCGGTGCGAGCACCACCGCAGGCGAGAAGTCTCGGTCGGGATCACGCTGGTACTTGTCCTGAACCGGCCGGAAGCTGTCCGCCGGGTCGAACACGTCGCCTTTGATCGACATCGTCGCGTCCCGGTCGAGGAACTGCGGCACCGATGACATCGTGAACGCCTCCAGGAAGGCCACGAGCGGCTTGTTCACCTCGACGTACTGCGGCGGGTTGTACTCGCCGAGCCGGTCGATCCGCGGGCGGATGTCGGCGCCCACGTCCTCCAGCCGCTTGTTGTCGAACGGGATGATCGCGTCGACGGTCCGGGAGGTGCGAGCGAGTCCGACGACGCCGTTCACCTTCGCGCGGCCGCCGAACTCCGAGTACTGGGTCCCCTCCGAGGGGATCACGACGCTGCTGAACAGCGGCTTCGAGACGATTCCGTCGTCGAGCACCTTCTCGCGGAGCTTCTCGGCGAGGACGGGGGTCGCGCCACAGCCCGTTCCCTTGGTGACGCTGTGGACGAACATCACGGCCTGTGAGTCTTGGAGCCGCTCGCCCTTGAGGTCCCACCGCTCCCGGAAGGGGTCGGCGTCGTCGGCGAAGTCGGCCTCGATCAGGTCGCGTCCGAGGTCCCACCGGTAGCCGGCGCCGGCGTAGTCGTGTTCGCCGAAGCCGATGATGCAGTTCGGGAGGAGGTCGTTGCGGCTGTACCCCTTCTCCTCTTGGGCGTAGTAGGTCTGTTCGAGCTCGCTGACGTTGGTGTTCAGCAGGCCGTACCCAGCCAGTCCGCCCTGCCAGATCCGGGCGCGGCGCTCGTTGTTCTCCTCCAGCGTCGCGCGTCGGAGCAGGATCGCGTCGAGGATGTTGTTGCCCGCGCCGCCAACGCCGACGAGATACCACTTCTTCCCGTACGCGTCGTCCATCAGGTCGTCGCTCGGCGTCTCGGTCCCCGAGGGCGCCGGCGTCGCCGCCCGCCCGAACTCGTCGGTATCGGTCGGGGTACCCGGGTCGCTCGTGTCGTCGGCGGTGGGGTCACCCCCGGACGTCGCCGCCTCCTTGAGATCGGGATACACCTGCTCGACCGATGCGGGCTCGTCCGCGTGGGCCCGGGCAAGGTGTTCGACGAGCGACCCCCCCGCCCACTTGTTCGAGCGCTGCATACAGATCTTGCAGATGTCGGTCATGTTTGGATACGGTATCGGGGGTGGCGGAGACACATAAAACATTACGGACGCGACCGGTCGCGTCCGATTCCGTTACCGAGTCCTGATAGGAATTCATCCGCGTTCCCTACCGCCTATCCCCCATGTCGCTCCGTGAATCGCTCCCGAAGCGCGTCGAGACCGGCAGACACAGTGGTTCCTCCGCTGAACTCGATCTCGAAGAAGCCGGGCGGGGCGTTCTCCTGCAGCGTCACCGACGCGACGAGGTCCGTCTGTCGCCGGCAGAACGTCGTCAGCGGTTCAAGCACCTCACGGCGTCCCACCGCGTCAGGGAGCCGCTCGGTCTGGCACTCGACGGCGCCGTTCCCCCCCCGGCCGTCGAGCTCCCGAAGCACGAAGAGGATCTCGTCCGCGACCGCGTCCGGCGTGAGCTGTTCGCGGTCCCCGGTCTCCTCTCGCTCCGTCCCGCTCGCCGATCCGGCCGACGAGGAGACGCCGGACGCTTCGCGGCCGGGACTGGACACCTTCTCGCCGGACCGCGAGGACCCCTCACCGCCGGACCGCGAGGGACCGCGATCTCCGGACCGGGAGGGACCACCGGTGACGACGAGTTCGTCACCGTCGAGCTCGACACCGACGGCGTACTGCCGGTCGAGGATGGGAACGAGGTCGGCGACGAACTCGTCGGCCACGCCGTCCGGAACGCCGACGCGGCCGCTCCCGTGATCGATCGTCCCAGTGACCCCGCCGAGGAAGTCGACGGCCATCAGCAGGTCGTCGCCGGTCCGCTCGGCGTCGCGGACCGCCCGGTCGGCGTCGTCGAACGCGCAGGCGTGGAGCGATCGGTCCGCAGCATCGAGTCGACGCTCGATGTCGACGACACCGGGAAGCGCCTCGTGGCGACCGTCGACGACGAACTCCCGCACCCGGTCGGCGAAGACGCCGTCGAAGCGATCGGTCATCTCTCTGATGTCCGCGAGCGTGCGCTCCGCCTCGCGCCGCTCGTCGAGGTACGACTCCTCTCGGCGGCGAACGTGCGACTCGACGTCGCGACAGTGGTCGTTGACCGCCGCGACGACCCGAGCGACCTCGTGGAGGTCGCGGTCGTCGAGCGCGTCGCGGACGGTTCCCTCCAAGTCCGCCACGTGGACCGTCTCGCCCCCGGGCGGGACCGTCAGTTCTCGGAACCGACTCGGCAGGTTCACCACGTCGTAGGCCCCGCCCAGCGACGAGGTCACGGTCGGGTCGAACCGCCCCTCGTCGAGGGCGTCTTCGACCGCCTGTCGGAGGTCCCGCTCCATCGCGTCGACCGCGCTCGGCGCCGCGTTCCGATCAAGCGGGAGCCGGTCGCGGATCCGTCCGACCGCATCCGGCGCGACCGGTTCGAGCCGGTCGAGAGCGCGCTCGCCGATCCGATCGTCGAACGCCGCGCTCGCGCCGCCCGCGTTCGGTCCGGTTACTCCGTCTTCTGTCGCGCCGCCGACACCGCTCGAGGGGGATGATCCGGGAGAAGGTTCCGACGGCTCGCCGGACGCATCCCCGTTCCGGCGGCGGTACGCGAGCGCTCCGACCGCAGCGACGAGAAGCACCGCGACGCCGCCGACGGCGAGTAGTAGGGTCGTCCCGAACCCGCCTGCAACGCCGACGACGCCCCCGACGCCGTCGAGGGGGACCGCAGTCGCCCCCGGTTCGGCAGCCAGCTCGGTCCGCCCGGCGATCGCCGACCGGACTCCCTCGAAGCGGTCCACGTCCATACGAGCCATGTGTACCTGACGGGGGTAAAGACCTGTCGTCCGCGCGAGAGGACCGTCGGCGAGCGATCCGAATTGCTACCTTTCCCCGCGTTCTGCGTCCAGACATGGACCGTTTCCAGAACACGGGACAGCCGGACTGGGACTGGTGGGGACGGGTGTGGCCGACGCCGGGCGCAACCCTCCGGCGGCTCGGGCTCCGCCACGGGGACCGCGTCGCCGAGATCGGCAGCGGGAACGGCTACTTCGCGCTGCCCGCGGCGCGGATCGCCGACCCGGCGACGGTGTACGCCGTCGACGTCGACGGGTCGCTTCTCGCCGAGCTCGACGCGTTCGCGGCGGATCAGGGGATCGGAAACGTCACGACCGTCGAGGGGGACGCGCGAGCCCTCCCGGATCTCCTCCCTGAGCCCGTCGATTTCGCGCTGCTTGCGAACGCGTTCCACGGTATCGAGGACCGCGCTGCGTTCGTCGAGGCCGTCGCCGCCGCACTGACCGTCGACGGCCGGTTCGCCGTGGTGAACTGGCGCGACTCGCCGCGCGAGGAGACGACGATCGACGGCGAGCCCCGGGGGCCGCCCACCGCCCTGCGCCTCTCGCCGGAGGCGACCCGGCGGGCCGTCGAAGACGCGAGCGCTCTGCGCCTCGCGCAGGAGGCCGATCTCCCGCCGTACCACTACGGGCTCGTCTTCGAGCGCTGAGGGGGAAGCGTCAGTCCAGCGCCGCCAGCGCCTCCGCCGCCTCGCGGGCCGCCTTCAGGTGGTCGCGGGCGCGCCGCGGATCGTTCGTCTCCTCGGCCGCGCGGGCGAACCGCGCCAGCGTCCGCGTCAGCGACGCGCGGGCGTCGGCGACGGTCCCCGATCCGGCGGGCTCGGTCGACCGGGGCGTCGTCGGCTCGTCACGCGACCCCTCGGGATTCGACGGTGCCGATCCAGCCGCGTTCTGAACCGTCGCGGTCGGATCTGTCGCGGTCGGATCTGTCGCGGTCGGATCTGTCGCGTTCTGACTCGCATTTTCGGGAGGGGCCCGTCCCGCGGCCGACGCACGCCGTGTGTCTCCTTGCAGTCGGTTCTCGTCCCCACTCGCGGCCTGCGCGTCCTCTCGCGGCGTGTTCCGTGCCTCCCCCTGCGCCGCCGTCTCCGCGGCTTCCTGCGAGCCACCCCGTGCCGCGTCTCCCGAACCGGTCGCCTGACACGTCGGACAGAACTCCTGTCCGTCGTGCCGGAAGATGGGATCGCCGCAGTCGTCGCAGTGGCGGTTCGTCATCGTTGCGCCCTGCAACAGCAGCTCGGACATCCGCTGGGTGTGTTCGCGCTCCTGTTCGTCCTCCGCGAACTTCTCGCGGAGCTTCTCGCGTTCGGCCTCTTTGTCGAACCCGTCGCTCATACGCGGACGAACGTGACTCACGAGCAAAAGTCCGGTGGGCTCGGAACGGGTCGGGTCTGGCGGAGCGGGTCGGGTCTGGCGGAGCCAGACGGACCGACAGAGGGGACCCTACTCCTCGGTCTTCGTGCGGTCGTCGGGGTCGAGTTCGCCGCGGTGGATCTTCGAGCCGTCCTGCGCGACCTGCCGACCGAGCACCGCGCACTTCACGCGCATCGGGGAGATGTCGACGCCGAGCATCTCGGTGACGTCATCGGTGTCGAGTTCGTCGAGCTCCTCGATCGACATCCCGTGGAGCCGCTCGGAGAGCATGCTCGCCGAGGCCATCGAGATCGCGCAGCCGTCGCCGGTGAACCGCACCGCGTCGATCGTCTCGCCCGCGTCGTCGAGGGCGACCTGCATCCGGATCGTGTCGCCGCAGGAGGGGTTCTCGCCGACGTGGGTGAAGTCGGGGTCCTCGAGTTCCCCGTAGTTGCGCGGGTTCTTGTAGTGGTCGAGGATCTGCTGCCGGTACATATCCGAGCCCAGTCCCATATCGGTCATCGATAGGCCCGTGCGAGTCAAAAGGGTTCCGTCGCTCGGAGGAGCGGAGCCGTTTCAGGGCGGAGACGAGGGACATCTCAGGGCGGAGACGGGGGACATCTCAGGACGGAAACGACGTCACTCCTCCGATCGGACCGGCTTTCGGACGCCTGGCGAGTCGTCGACAGACACCGACTCTTCGGGTCCCGAGCGCCGGGAGTCGCGCTCAGCGACGAGCGTTCGGACCCGGTCGAGGATACGCTCGTATTGGCCCCGCACCGGCCGCTTCTCGAAGTACGAGTCCGCGCCGACGCCGAACGCTCGCGCCTCGATCCCCTCCTCGTGGCAGGTGGTGTGGAACACGACGGGGCGGTCCTCGCCGTCGCGGCGGAGCCGCTCGACGAGCCCCACGCCCGACCCGTCCGGCAGTCGCTGTTCGGTCACGACGCAGTCGGTGTCGTCGACCGCCGCCAGCGCCGCCTCGGCCCCGTTCACCGACCGGACCGACAGCCCGTCCGTGAAGTGCGCCGCGAACGCCGCCAGAAGCTCCGCCGACCGCGGATCGGGCTCGACGTGGAGCACGTCGATAGCGGGGGTCCCGTCGGTCGCGGAGTTCTCGCCGATCGAGCCGGTGGCGGTCGACGCGGAGCCGGGTGGCGCGGGTCCGGTCGCGGCGGCGGGGTCGGTCGACGAGTTCGATTCGAAGATTTCGGACGAAGCGGACGGGTTGTGGTCGGTCATGGTGGGAGACGAACAACGACTCGTCGGCGGAGTACAACTTGCGTTGTTATTCTTCTTCAAAACGAATATTTACTCGTGATAGTAATAATAATTGTGCGATTACCGTTGTCACGACTCACGTCGGACGACCCCACTAATGAACAGCAGCCAGCAACACCGCAACACCGCAACACACCTGATCACGCGGAGAGACAACTGCGCCACTCCGTCACCGACACAAGCACGTCTACGCGAACAGGTCGCGGGCCTCGCCGACGGCCTCGACCAGGGCGTCGATCTCCTCGACGGTGTTGTAGAGGTAGAAGGAGGCGCGCGCGGAGGCGGCGACCCCCATCTCGTCGTGGAGCGGCTGGGTGCAGTGGTCGCCGGCGCGGATGGCGACGCCGTAGTCGTTGAGGATGCTGGAGAGGTCGTGGGCGTGGACGCCCTCGACGTTGAACGCGACGAGGCCGCCGCGGTCGTGGCCCGGCGGGCCGTAGATCTCCACGCCGCCGAGGTCGGTCAGCTCGTCGTACGCGTACTCCGCCAGCAGGTCCTCGTGAGCCTGCACGTTGTCCATGCCGATCTCCTCCAGATACTCGATCGCGGCCGCGAAGGCGATCCCCTGCGCGATCGACGGCGTGCCGGCTTCGAACTTCCACGGCAGGTCCTCCCACGTTGAGTCCTCGAAGGAGACGCGCCGGATCATGTCGCCGCCGTAGAGGTACGGTCCCATCTCGTCGAGGATCTCCTCGCGGCCGTACAGCGCCCCGATACCGGTCGGGCCGCACATCTTGTGGCCGGAGAAGGCGAGGAAGTCGACGCCCAGATCCCCGACGTCGACCGGGCGGGTCGGGACCGACTGCGCGCCGTCGGCGAAGACGTACGCGTCGTGGTCGTGGGCCATCGCCGAGATCTCCGGGATCGGGTTGACGGTGCCCAGCGTGTTCGAGACGTGGACGACCGACACCATCTGCGTGTCGTCGTCGATCAGGCTTGCGGCGTGCTCCATGTCGAGCCGGCCCTCGTCGGTCACCTCGATGAACCGCACGTCTGCGCCGGTGCGCTTGCCGATCTGCTGCCACGTCACCAGCGACGAGTGGTGCTCCATCTGCGAGAGGACGACGTTGTCGCCCGGCCCGAGCTCCTCGAGCCCCCACGCGTACGCGACGAGGTTCATCGCCTCGGTGGTGTTTTTCGTGAAGACGATCTCCTCGCGGCCCGACGCGCCGACGAAGTCGGCGACGGTGTCGTGCGCCTGCTCGTAGGCGACGGAGGCCTCCTGGCTCAGCTGGTGGATCCCGCGGTGGACGTTGGCGTTGTAACCGCGGTAGTAGTCCGCGATCGTGTCGACGACGGGGTCCGGCGTGTGCGAGGTCGCCGCGCTGTCGAGGTAGACGAGCGGGGTGTCGTCGCCCGGACCTTCGCCCGGCGACTCCGGATCGCCGCCGACCTTCCGATCGAGGATCGGGAAGTCGGCGCGGACGGCCTCGACGTCGAACGGGTACTGTTCCTGAACTCCCATTACCCGGATCTGGGCCCCGAACACTAACACACCTTCGGTCCGGTACGTGTTGCCAGTGTCTCTGATCCGGACGATCGCGTACGACGTGTTTCTGCGACGGCGTGGCGAACACTCACAAAGCCCCAGCCTCGTCGGCCGGCCGGAGCAACGCGGAGGCCGGTCGACTCCCTCGCGCGGTGCCGTTCGCGGCCGCCTCGGCGACCGCTCACGGGCACGCGCCATCGCCGTTCTTTATAAGCATACACGGTCCCGATCCCGCGTTTCGCCGGTGCGCCACCGTCACGGCCGAACTAGTGCGCTTTTGAACGCGGGGGGCCTCGATCCGGGTATGACCGATACGCTCAGGCTCGCCACGCGCGGCTCGGACCTGGCCCTCCGGCAGGCCGGAACCGTCCGCGACGCCCTGTCGAGCCGCCGCCGCGACGTGGAGATCCGGCGCGTCGAGACCCGCGGCGACCAGATCCCCGACGAGCTGATCCACCGCCTCGGCAAGACGGGCGCCTTCGTCCGCGCGCTCGACGAGGAGGTGCTCGACGGCGACGCCGACCTCGCCGTCCACTCGCTGAAGGACGTGCCCACCGAGGGGATGGACGACGTGGTCATCGCCGGCGTCCCCGAGCGCGCTCCCTCCGGCGACGTGGTCGTCCACCCCGACGGCCTCGGCATCGAGGACCTCCCGTCGGGCTCCGTCGTCGGGACCGGATCGCTCCGCCGGACCGCCCAGATCAAGGCCGCGCGGCCGGACCTGGTGGTCGAGCCCCTCCGCGGCAACGTCGACACCCGGATCGAGAAGCTGCTCGCGCCGGGTCTGCAGGCGGAACACGAGCGGCGGCTGATCGCCTCGGGCGAGGCGCGCGCGGCGACCGCCGACGAGGGCGGCGAGGAGAGCGACGGCGAGGGCGGCGAGAACGGAGCCGACGAGCCGAACTGGGACGCGCTCAGCGACGACGAGGGCGACACCGGAGAAGGTGACGAGGTCGACGATGAGTTCGACCGGACCGTCGAGGAGTGGTTCGACTCGCTCTCGGACCTCGAGCGGTCGGCGATGGAGCGGAAAGTCGAGACGGAGTACGACGCCATCGTACTCGCGGAGGCCGGGCTCCGGCGCTCGGAGCTGTTCTACGAGGTGCCCACGACCCGGCTCCCCCGCGAGGAGTTCGTCCCCGCGGCCGGGCAGGGCGCCATCGCCGTCACCGCGACCGACCCGGACGTGATCGAGGACGTGCGCTCCGCGGTCGACCACCCGCGGACCCGGGTGGCCGTCACCGTCGAGCGGACGATCCTCGGCGAACTCAACGGGGGCTGTGTCGCCCCGATCGGCGTCTCGGCGCTCGTGCAGGGCGAGCACGTCCACACCCGCGTCCGCGTGCTCTCGACCGACGGCACGGAGGAGGTGGCCGACACCCGCGACCTCCCGATCCGATCGCACGCGAAGGCCGCCGAGGAGTTCGCGGCCGACTTGGCGGATCGAGGCGCCGCCGACCTGATCGAGGCGGCGCGAGAGGAGACCGAGGCCGACGAGGGGACCCGAGAAGAGGCGGACGATGAGTGAGGCGGACGGCGCGTCGGAGGACGACGCGGGCACCGTCTACCTCGTCGGCTCCGGCCCGGGCGACCCGGACCTCATGACGGTGAGGGCCGCCGAGCTGATCGAGTCGGCCGACGTGGTGCTCCACGACAAGCTCCCCGGCCCGGAGATCCTCGGGCGGATCCCCGAGGAGAAACGCGAGGACGTGGGGAAGCGCGCCGGCGGCGAGTGGACCCCGCAGGAGTACACGAACCGGCGCCTCGTCGAACTGGCGCGGGAGGGGAAGTCGGTCGTCCGCCTGAAGGGCGGCGACCCGTTCGTCTTCGGGCGCGGCGGCGAGGAGGCCGAACACCTCGCCGAAGAGGGAATTCCCTTCGAGGTCGTCCCCGGCGTCACCTCCGCGATCGCGGGCCCCGCGGTCGCCGGGATCCCGGTGACCCACCGCGACCACGCCTCCTCCGTCTCCTTCGTCACGGGCCACGAGGACCCGACGAAGGCGGAGTCGGCGATCGACTGGGACGCGCTCGCCGCGACCGGCGGCACCATCGTCGTGCTGATGGGAGTCGGGAAGCTCCCAGCGTACACCGCCGAACTCCGCGACGCCGGGCTGGGCGGCGACACCCCGGTCGCGCTGGTCGAGCGCGCGACGTGGCCCGACATGCGCGTCGCCACCGGCACCCTCGACACCATCGTCGACGCGCGCGACGAGGCGGGGATCGAGCCGCCCGCGATCACCGTGATCGGCGACGTGGCCGCGACGCGCGACCGAGTCGTCGAGTTCCTCCGGAACGACGGCGAGCGAGGTGACGAGGCATGAGCGACGAATCCGTCAGCGCGACCGACGGCCCCGACGGTGCGACCGACGACCCCGACGCCCCCCGCGTCGCCGTCTTCCGCCCCGCCGACGAGCGGATCGATGACGCGGAGGAACTGTTGGCGTCGCTCGGCGCCGACCCGGTCGCCGACCCGATGCTCGCGGTCGACGCGACGGGTGCGACCCCCGAGTCGGCGCCGTACGTCGTCCTCACGAGCAAGACGGGCGTCGAACTCGCCGCCGAGGCGGGTTGGGCGCCGGGCGACGCGACCCTCGTCGCCATCGGCCCCGCGACCGCCGACGCGGCCCGCGAGGCGGGCTGGACCGTCGACCTCGTCCCGGACGAGTACACCTCAACCGGGCTGGTGGCGGCGCTGGAAGGCCGCGTCGACGGCGAGCGCGTCGAGGTGGCGCGCTCGGACCACGGCAGCGACGTGCTTTTGGAGGGGCTCCGCGAGGCCGACGCGACCGTGACCGAGACGGTGTTGTACCGGCTGACGCGCCCGAAAGGGGCCGGGAAGTCCGCGGAGTTGGCCGCCGCGGGCGACCTCGACGCCGCCGCGTTCACCTCGTCGCTCACGGTGACCCACTTCCTCGACGCCGCGGCGGATCGGGGGATCCGCGAGGCGGCGATCGCGGGGCTGAACGACGCGGTCGTGGGCGCGATCGGACCGCCGACCGCGGAGACGGCCGCCGAACACGGGATCGACGTCGACGTGGTCCCCGACGACGCCGACTTCGAAGCGCTCGCGCGGGCCGTGGCCGAGGCGACCGACGGAGACCGGGACGCCGGCCACGGCGAAGCCAAGGATGGGGCGGCGGAGCGCCGTCGATAGCGACTGGTACTTATAAACGGACGCCGGGCGCTGGCGGGCGGCGACGGACGGAAGAGCGGCGATCGGGCAGCCGGATCGTCGAGCGCGTCTCGGTACGACGGTAGGTCTCACGACCGATACCGCGGCGGAGTTTGAGTATCGGAGCGGAGGATGAGACGAGCAGCCCGCGTTTGAGGAGAGTTTGCGCACGATCCGAGATACACCTGAATCCTCGGAGATTATCATATGAGATATTTCACCCCGTGCATTTATCAGCCGACAGGTGAGAAGAGATAGCATGGGACCGAGCGAGCGATGGTCGATCCGGGTCGACGACGAGGTACTCGTCGTCGAGTTCCCGCATGGGACGGGGCTCTCCCCGTCGGACGGCGAGGCGCTCCTCGACCGATGGCAGGCGCTCATGACCGAACGACGGGTGGACGCCGTCGTGCTCATCGTGCGGACGACGCGCCCCTGCTCGGATGCCGGCCGGCAGACGCTCCGGCTCGCGGCGCGGGCCGCGGCCGACCGCGGCGTATCGCGGTTCGCTGTGGTCGCAGAGCGCCCCAAACGGCAGTACCTCGAACGGACGATGGACGTGGACGGGATCGACGCCGAGCCGTTCAACGACGCCGCGACCGCGATGCGGTGGGCGAAGTGCCCGTCGGAGCCGGCGGCGTCCGTCGCCACCGAGTGAGCGCGGCGGCGCCGTCGCTGGCGTTCGCGTATGTTCTCGACGTAACTGCGGCCGCCGTTACCGCCCGCTCTCGACCGCGACGTACATGTCCGTCGCGAGCCGCTCGGCGCGGTCGGCGTCGGCCGACTCGGCGTAGACGCGGATCTTCGGCTCGGTGCCGGAGGGGCGCACGAGCACCCACGCGTCCCCGTAGTCGAGCCGGTAACCGTCGGTGGTGTTCGGCTCCGCGTCCGCGGTCTCGACGTAGGCACGCGCAGCCGACAGCATCTCGTCGCGCTCGTCGTCGTCCGCGTACTCGACGTTTCGCCGCACGAAGTGGTAGTCGGTGTACGGTGCGACGACCTCGCTGACGGGCGTCCCGTCCGCGTCCGCGAGCAGTTCGAGGAAGCGCGCGCCGATGTAGGCGCCGTCCCGCGAGAGCCGGTACGGCGGGAAGAACAACCCGCCGTTCCCCTCGCCGGCGATGGGGACGTTCGTCCCCTCCTCGTGGAGTTCGCGGGTCCGCGTGATGATGTTGGTCGCCCCGATGGGAGTGAGTTCGAGGTCGGCGTCGTTGGCGTCGCAGACGTCGACGAGCCGCTGTGAGACGTTCACCGCGCTGACGACGGCGTCACCGGGTTCGAGGCAGGCGTCTGCCATCGCCGCGAACGAGGTGTCGCCGTCGACGAACGCGCCGTTCTCGTCGACGAACACCGCCCGGTCAGCGTCGCCGTCGTGGGCGATCCCCACGTCGGCATCGGTGGTCGCGACGAGCCGTTGGAGATCGCCGAGGTTCTCCGGGACGGGCTCCGAGTCCCGTCCGGGGAAGTGGCCGTCGGGCGTCGCGTTCACGGTCAGCACCTCGCAGCCGAGCTCGCGGTAGATCCGCGGCGACGACACCGACGCGGCGCCGTGGCCGGGATCGACCGCGACCGTGAGGTCCGCGTCGGCGATCGCCTCGCGGTCGACCGCGTCGATCAGCTGGTCGACGTAGTCGTCGACCGCGCCCTCGGCCCGGGTCGTGGCGCCCGCGTTCCGCCAGTCCGCGTGGTCGTAGTCGTCGTCGAGGACGCGGCGCTCGACCCGTTCGAGCACGTCGACCGACAGCTCAACGCCGTCGGCGCCGACGAGCTTGATCCCGTTGAACTCCGGCGGGTTGTGCGAGGCGGTGACGAGCACGCAGGGGACGCCGGCCGACTCGCAGTAGTTGCCGACCGCGGGCGTCGGAACGACGCCGAGTCGGTCGACGTCGCAGCCGACCGCGGCGAGCCCGCTCGCGGCGGCGTTGGCGAACAGCTCGCCGGTGGTGCGGGTGTCGCGAGCGACGGCGACCCGGTCGGCGTCCCAGGTCGTGCCGGCGGCCTTCGCGATGTCGAGGACGAGCTCCGGCGTGAGGTACCGGAGCGCGACTCCGCGAATGCCGCTGGATCCGAACAGCTCCATGGCGGTTATGCGCCGGCCGACGGGAAAGCGGTTCCGAACCGGGGCGGAAGCGAGACGGGCTGACACGGTCGTCGCCGACGCGTGCGGTTCAAGCCGGCCGCGCTCCAACAGACCGACATGGAGCGCACGCGACGCGATCTGTTGGCGACGAGCGCGGCGACCCTCACCGCCGCCGGAGGAGTCGGCGTCGCCGGGTGTCTCGACTTCGCCGCGGGCGACGGCCCGCAGGGTCCCGAGGGAGTCCCGGAGACGCTGACCTGCGAGGACGACGCGTTCGTCCGGCTGACGGCCCCCTTCGACGAGCCGGTCGAGGGGACCATCGTCGACGCCGCGGGGACGCGGTTCGAGCTGGCGACGGAGGGTAACGCCGAGACGTACGGTCAGTCGATGCGGCTCGTGTTCCGTAACACCGGCGATGAGCCGGCGACGGTCCTCGGCAAGCACGCCTACTCGTTCCAGCGCGAGACCGGGGAGGGATGGCTCGACGTCCGCGGGTCGGCCGCGGGCGAGACGGTCGAACTCCCCAGAGCCGAGGAGACGCTCGACCCGAGCGGCGCGTACATCTGGTCGATCGACCTCGAGGAGACGGCGATCGCGTCGGCCGTTCCCGACCGAGATCTGGCGGTGTGCCCGCCGCTCGGGGACGGCACGTATCGGTTCGTCTACTGGGGGATCCCGGACGGCCCGCCGCTGGGCGCCGAGTTCGAGCTAGTAGGGTGATCAGGGGAAGTAGTCCGATCCGGGTGTAGTCAGTACGGACACGACGGCGATCGATAGCGGGAGTGAGTGTTGCAGATCGGTGGCGGTGATGACGTATTTAAACGACTGTGAGCGACAGCGACGATCGCTTATAAATGGGTCTGCGGTGGCGCGCGCCCGTGAGCGGCCGACAGGCCGCGAACGGCGCCGCGCGAGGGAGTCGGCCGGCGCTTATAAGTGCCGGCCGACGAGGCTGGGGAGGCGTGAGGCTGCGGTTGCGGTGCGGGAGGACTCAAAGGGGCAGTCGCGAGGGCGAAGCACGCCGCAGTAAGCACCGCAGCGAGGGAGCGCTAGCGACTGAGCGAGGAGCACAACAAGGCGCGCGAGCCCTCGCGGCTGGGGCTTTGGAGACCCTCACCGCAAAGCCGTCGATCGCTTATAAACAGCCGACAGCAACACCGTGACCCGACTTATAAACGACCAATCAACTGCACCGATATACGTACTCCCGTTATCGATCAAGAAGCAAGCCTCAGCGACGGGTATTTCGGACGAAAAGCCGTCCAAAGGATCGGATTTCAACGAGGCCAAAAAGCGGAAACGGAAATCGACGACGAGACGTCGCTACGGGAGGGCTACTGGTTCAGCACGCTCGACCACTGGCTGGTGTACGTCGCCTGCGCCGGCTCGAAGGAGACGCGCTCCGTGATCGTCCCGTCGTTGTCCTCGAAGGCGGCCACGTACTGCTCCTCGAGCGACTGGCCGTAGGCGTCGTTGAGGTACAGCGTCCCCGAGGACTCGGCGCCGACCGTGTCGCCCATCGCGAGCTCGGCCATCGCCGGGCCCTGCAGGAGGTCGGACGGCGCGGTCCGGAAGACGTAGCCGTTGTCGTCCAGGTCGGTCACGTCCGGGCTGGTCGAGGACGGCGAGATGCCGACGACGCCGTTCGGGATGTACACCTGGTCGGCCACCTGAAGGTTCACGTTCGAGGAGGCCGGTCCGACGACGGCGCCGTAGCCGGCGTCGACGAGCGCGTTCGCGCCCGAGATCCCCGCCTGCGGGTCGGTCTGGGTGTCCTCGACGCGGGTGTCGACCGTGACGTTCAGGCCGGCGTCGTTGACTTGAGTCGCCGCGAGCAGCGCGCCGTCGCGAATCGGGCCACCGAGCGGGCCGAGGTCACCGGTCTCGGGCATCAGCACGCCGATCTTCGCCTCGAACTCGTCGACGCCGACGGGGTCCGCCGCCGTCGCGTTCAGGTCCTCGTCCGAGAGCTCGTTGCCGAACTCCAGGGTGTCGAGCGTGACGATCTCGCCGTCCTGGAAGTCTTGGACGTCGTACGCCGCGGTGGCGATGTCGCCGTTGACGTCGAAGTTGACGCTCGACGACGCCCCGACGTAGTGGACGGGATCGCCGGCGGCGACGGCCTCGACCGCCTCGGGGAGGTTCTCCGGCCCGAACTCGTCGCCGCCGGGGTTCGCGACGGTCCGGACGCGGTCGCGGATTGCCTCGCCGTTGTTCTCGCCCGCGGCGGTCGCCGCGAGGATCTCGACCGCCATCGCGTCGTACGCCTGGGCGGTGAACACGCCCGGCGCGGTGTCGTACTCCTCCTCGTACAGGCCGGTGAAGAACTCCGCGCCCGGACCGCCCGCGGACGGCGCGGTCCCGATGACGTTGTTCATGTCGTTGTCGACCTCGCCGGGGAGATCGGAGTCGATCAGCCCGTCGGGGACGACGATGTCGAGGTCGGGCACGTCGCTGGCGAAGTTGGAGTAGAAGTCGCGGAACAACTGGATGCCGGACTCCGGGAAGCCGACGACCATCACGGCGTCCGGGACCTCGCCGCCGTCGCTTCCGTCGGAGCCGTCGCTCCCGTCGGAGCCGTCACTGCCGTCGGAGCCATCGCTTCCGTCGGACCCGTCGGAGCTGTCCTCGCCGTCGCCGCCGTCGCCGCTCTCGGTCGAGCAGCCGGCGAGTGCCGCGACGCCGGCCACTCCGGCGCCTTTGAGTACGTCGCGTCGCTGTATCCTTCGTGTCATTCTGTTACGCAATACCATACGTGAGTTTATAAGTGTATCCACGCCCACAAAAACCACAGCACTCAGGTCGACGACGACTTCGGGGAGCGTAACCCGTTCGAGACGCCGCGTGTCGGCGTCTGCGTCGATCGACGGTCGCGACGAAATCGCCGTTAATCATCGATATCAGTCATGTCTCGCGGGCGGGTGTGAGAGCTAGTACCCCTGCGCGTTCCCGTCCTTCCGCGGCTCGGTCGCCGCCGAGAGGACGCCGTCCCGAGCCCGCGCGATCTGGGCGCCGCCGAACACGGTCGGCGGGAGGGTTCGCACGTCGTGGCCCTTCCGGGAGAGTTTCGCGGCGATCGACCCGTCAGTCTGGGGTTCGAGCGCCAACTCCCCGCTCTCACGGTAGCGCCACCGCGGCTCGTCGAGCGCGCGCTGGAGCGGCATCCCGTAGTCGACGAGGTTCGAGACCACCTGCACGTGCCCCTGCGGCTGCATGTACCCGCCCATCACGCCGAACGCGGCCCAGTCGTCCTCGTCGAACCGGATGAGCCCGGGAATCAGGGTGTGGAACGGACGCTTTCCCGGTTCGAGATGGTTCGGGTGGTCCGGGTCGAGCGAGAACGACGCGCCGCGGTTCTGGAGGGCGATCCCCGTCTCGCCCGCGACGAGCCCGGAGCCGAACCCGGCGAACCGCGAGTTGATGTACGAGACGACGTTCCCCTCGTCGTCGGCGACCGTCAGCAGGACGGTGTCGGCGTCCTCCGCGTTGGCGTCGGAGACGCCGAAGCTCACGTCGTGGTTGGCCGTCTCGCCGACCTCGGTCGCCCGGCGCTCCGCCCAGTCCGCGGACGCGAGCGGCGGGACCTCCTCGTAGGCCGGATCGGTGATGTAGCGATGGCCGTCGTGGAACGCCACCTTCAGCGCCTCCGCGAAGTAGTGGACGCGTTCGGTGGACTCGTACTCGTACTCGCCGGCCCCGACCTCGGCCGCGACGTTGAGCGCCTCCAACGCGATGAGCCCCTGGTTGTTCGGCGGGAGTTCGTACACCTCGACGCCGTTGTACGTCGTCGAGACCGGCTCCGGCCACTCCACCTCGAAGCCCGCCAAGTCGTCGACCGTCATGAACCCGCCCGCCGCCTGTACCTCCGCGGCGATGGCCTCGGCGATCTCGCCCTCGTAGACGGCGTCCGCCCCCTCCTCGGCGATCAGCTCCAGTGACTCGCCGAGCCGGGGAAGCGTCACCCGCTGACCGACCGCGGGCGACCCGCCGTCGAAGAGGTACGCCTCGCGGGCGTGATCGCTCTCGAACAGGTCCTCGCCCTGGGTCCACGCGTCCGCGATCACCTCGCTGACGGGGTACCCCTCGGTCGCGTAGCGGATCGCCGGCTGCAGGAGCCGGGCGAGATCGAACTCGCCGAACCGCTCGGCGGTCGCCTCCCACCCGCGTGCGGTCCCCGGAACCGTCACCGTCTGCGCCCCCGTCGTCGGCATCTCGACCGCGCTCGGGTCGGTCTCCTCGACGTCGTCGTCGGCCGCGATCGCCTCTCGGGCGTTCTCGATCGTCGCGTCCACGGGCGCGCCGCCGCAGGCGCGCATGGCGCCGACCTCGCCGTCGGCGGTGCGGTACAGCGCGAACACGTCGCCGCCCAGCCCCGTCGACGTCGGCTCGACGACGTTGAGCGCGGCGGCGGTCGCCACCGCGGCGTCGAACGCGTTCCCGCCGTCGCGTAACACCTCGATCCCCGCCTCGCTCGCGAGCGGCTGACTCGTGGCGACCACGCCGCGCTGCCCGTACACCGTCGACCGCCGAGAACCGAACCGGTCCACGTCTGGGTCCATGGCCACACGTTCGCCGGCACCGAGTTAAACGTCACCCGAACGGCGGGGTTTCGGAAGCAGTATTCGATGATCGGTACCGCTTAACACAGCCGGGTCCTCGGTACGCGAGACTCGCCAGACCCGCGGCAGCGGCGTCGCCGGCGCGTGGTACGTCTCGCGGCCGGGTCGGCCGCCGCCGAGAACGGCGAGGAGCGGGCGATCGACGACCGGCTTTCTGCGCCGACTTCGTCGCTGTGGGACGTCCGGAATGCGTTCGGGAGCGACGACCAGGCGAGATGCGCGACACTGCGGTGAAGGAAATCCGCAGCGCTCGCCGGAATCGAGCGCGCGAACGCCGCCATCGACGCCCCGCTGTGAGCAGCGGAATCCGCTGACGCCGTGCGATTCACCCGAGCGACGGCGCGTTCGGCGGGAGCCGACTGCCCGGCCTCCCCGACGGTCGTCGCTCAGGTCGTTCAACCACCCGTATCGCACTGATAAATCAACAGCCGCGATATCAATTGCAGATCGGGCGTCGTCACCGCTCCGTATCGCTCCGGCACCGGTCCGGGAGGCCGGAGTTCCGCGCCCTCTCTTTCCGGTGTGATACCGCTCGGTGCTCGTCGTCGAGAGCCCTGCAATCGGGGTCGTCCGCGTCGCGTGCAAGCGGAGAAATAAGCCGGCCTTACTGCTTTGGGAGCCTTCATAACTAATCGAACGGCACCGTCACTTCCGATATGGATAGTACCAGCATACCGTCGGTCGATCAGCAGCTGTTGTCGGGGATCGAAACCTCGGTGCCGCTACAGTTCTCGGGCGACTTTCTCGAACTGGCGGTGTTGTTCTTCGTCATCGCGATCGTCGCAGCGGTCCTCGGCGCGCGCGGCGTCGCCGGCCTCTCGATGACCGTCGCGAAGTGGCTCGTCATCGTCTTCCTCGTGCTGGCAGTCATCTCGATCCTGCTCTGAACGGTCGTTCTCCGTTTCTGACGGGCACATGACGAGGGCGGATCGATCGCCGACGGTTTCCGCCGGACCGGAGACGCCGGTCGCGTGACCCGCTAGTCGGGACTCCGGAGCGGAGAAACGCGTTTCTCGGTGAAAACGGCCTCGGCACTCATAGGGCTCGTCATCGCTGGTGCCGAGGCAGCTCGGAGCGGTGCATCGTCATCGGCCGGTCGCCCGTAGTCGGCTCGTCGCCTAAAAGGGTCGGGACCGCCGCCGTCAGTACCCGAGCTCTTCGTAGTCCTGCGGCTCCTCGTCCGGTCCGAGCCGGAGGAACCGGAGTTCGCGGACCCCCCGAACCGTCCGTCCGGCGTCGACCGGGGCGACGAACCGCGGCCGGCGGGCCGGCGGGAGGGGCTCGCCCTCGCGTTCGACGGCGAGCACGCCGTCAAGCGCGGTCCGGATCGGCACGCAGACGGCGTACCCGTCGGCGCCGACGCGGACATGGGTCGCCTCCGGGTCGACGTCCACGTCCGGCCGGTCGAGCAGCGCCGCCACGGGGACGCCGCGCCAGACGCCGCCCCAGCGCTCGCCGCTGGCGCACAGGAATTCCTCTTCGACGCGTTCAAGCGCGCGGTCGTCGAGCGCGTCGCAGACCACCGTTCCGTCCGCGAGCCCGCACAGCCGGACCGCGGTCCGCGCGGTCGCGTCCGGATCCCTCTCGCGTTCGCGTGGGCGCATACCCGGCGGTAGGGGGTCCGGCCTTACAAACCGGCCGCACCGTTTTCGCGAACTGGGCATCCGGAGCCGACTTCAGGGGAGCGACAGCGGTCCGGACGCACCGCTCCGGATATGACGCTCGCCGGTCGAAAAATCGGGGTGCGGCCGGTCACTCGCCGCCGTGACACGACCCCGCGTACGCGTTCCATCGGCCGGTTCCGTTCGGAATCCGCCCCGTGTCCGTCGCGTCGAACGTCGCCGCGGAGCGCGCGACCGCCTCGGCCGCGGTCGGTAGGTCGTCGCTCGCCTCGCGATCGACCGGATCTCCGCCGGTCGACGCCGTCGTTTCCGTCTCGATGCTCGTCTCGCACGTGCTCGGACCCTCGGGACCGACCGCCGCCTCCGATTCCGAGCCTGGGTCAGCCGTGTACTACGGGTGGCACGTCTCCCCCGAGGGGCGCATCCTTAATAATTGTTCATGTTTGTTCGGGCGCTGCGGGGCGGCAGGCTCGAACCGCTCGCCTACTCGAACGACTCGGGCTCGATACCGGAGAGCCGCATCGCGTTGCCGGTGACGCCGAGGCTCATTCCCATGTCGCCGACGACGACCGCGACCGCGACGCTCACCAGTCCCAGCGGCACGCCGAGCGCGAGCAGGAACTTCACGCCGAGGCTCGCCCAGACGTTCTGGCGGATAACGCCGTTGGCGGTGTGCGAGAGCGCGTACAGGTACGGGAGCTTTCCCACGTCGTCGCCCATCAATGCGATGTCGGCGGTCTCCAAGGCCGTGTCCGTCCCCGCCGCGCCCATCGCGACGCCGACCTCGGCGGTCGCCAGGGCGGGGGCGTCGTTGATCCCGTCGCCGACCATCGCCACTTCGCCGTACTCGGCCTGCAGCGACTCGACCGCGTCCACTTTCTCCTCGGGCAGGAGGTCGGACCGGTACTCGTCGACCCCCGCCTGTTCGGCGATCGCCCGCGCGGTCCCCTCGTTGTCGCCGGTCAACATCACGACGCGCTCCACGCCGAGTTCCCGGAGGCGCTCGACCGCGCGCTTCGAGTCGCGGCGAACCTCGTCGGCGACGGCGACGGCCCCGGTCAGCTCCGTCGCCGTTCCCACGAGCACCACCGTCTTCCCCTCGCGTTCCAGCGCGGCGAGGGCCCCGTCGGCGAACTCACCGGGAGCGGTGTCGGCGGCTTCCGGACCCCCCTCGGCGACGACCCCGCCGTCGGTCTCCGCCCGCGCCCGAGACAGGTCGAACCCGAGCTCCTCGAACAGCGCGGGCTTCCCGGCGTAGTACGTCTCGCCGTCGATCTCGGCGCGTATTCCCTTTCCGGTCAGGCTCTCGAACTCCGTCGGCTCGGGGAGGTCGTTCACGCCGGCCCGGTCGGCGCGGTCGAGGACCGCAGTCGCGATCGGGTGCTCGCTCCGCCGCTCCAGCGCGGCGGCCAGCCGGAGCAGCGTTCCTTCGTCGGCGTCGCCCAGCGGGAGCAGGTCCGTGACGGCCAGCTCGCCCTTCGTGAGCGTCCCGGTCTTGTCGAGGGCGACGGCGTCGACGTCGCCCATCGCTTCGAGGTGATTGCCGCCCTTGATCAGGACGCCGTTCTTCGCCGCGCTCGTGATCCCGGAGACGACGGAGACCGGCGTCGAGATGACGAACGCGCAGGGGCACGCGATCACCAGTAGCGTGAGCCCGCGGACGAACCACGTCCCCCAGTCCGCGGCGAACGTGATCCCGTAGCCGGCGACGTCGACCGCGATCGGCTCCGCGATGACCAGCGGGGGGATCGCGGCCGTCAGGATCGCCAGCACGACCACGACCGGGGTGTAGTACCCCGCGAAGCGGTCGACGAACCGCTCGGTCTCGGTCTTCTCGGCCTGCGCGCCCTGCACCAGTTCGATGATCCGCGCGAGCGTCGAGTCGCCGGCGGTCGAGGTCACATCGATCTCCAGGTACCCCTCCTCGTTGATCGCGCCCGCGAACGCCTCGTCGCCGGGGGCCTTGTCGACGGGGACGCTCTCGCCGGTGATCGGCGACTCGTCGACCGCGCTCTCGCCCTCGATCACGGTCCCGTCGAGCGGGACCTTCTCGCCCGGTCGGACGACCACGGTCTCGCCGACCGCCACGTCGTCGGCCGGAACCGTCGTCTCCGCTCCGTCGCGCCTGACGGTGGCCTCGTCCGGCGACAGCTCCATCAGCTCGCGCAGGGAGTCGCGGGCGCGGTCCATCGCGTAGTCCTCTAACAGCTCGGCGACGCTGAAGAGCACGGCGAGCGTGGCGGCCTCGACGAAGTAGCCGATCCCGGTCGCCGCGATGATCGCCGTCCCCATCAGCAGGTCGATGTCGAGGCTCCGGTTGCGCGCCGAGTAGTACCCTCCGCGGATGACGGGGGTCCCGCTCGCCGCGACCGCGCCGAGGAACAGGACGCCCGAGAGGCGGATCGGGTACCCGAGCACGCTCGCCACCGCGGGGTTCTGCCCGGTCAAGACGAACTCGAACAGCAGCCCGAGGGTCACGAGACCCGCGCCCAGCCACGTCTTCTTCGCGCGCGGCGTCGTCCAGACCTCGGCGGGGGGCGCGACGGCGACGCCGCCGGAGCCAGCGTCGGCGTCGCCGCCGTCGGTGCCACCGCCGTTCCCGTCGCCCGCCGACCGCCCGCCGGTGACCTCGTAGCCGGCGCCCTCGATCGCCGCGACCACGTCGCCCTCGTCGACGGCGTCGGGATCGTACGTCACCGTCGCCGTCCCGGCGGTCGGGTTGAGCGCGGCCTCTGTCACGCCGTCGAGGCTCCCGAGCGCGTTGTCGACCTTGCCGGCACAAGAGGGGCAGTCCATCTCGGGGACCGCGAGGCCGGCGGTCAGCTCCCGGCGCCTCCCGTCTCCGCCGGCGGGCCCGCCGCCGTCGCTCCCGCCGCTTCCGTTCGAGCCGTCTGTCATTACGCGGAGAGAGGGGCCGTATCTCGATAAGCCTTGGTTGGAGTATTCCAACTACTGCGGATCGGACGGGATAGGCGGCGCCGACTCACGTCGCCTTACTTCGCGGGCGGTCCGGCGTCGACGACTCGCCCGTCGGCGACGTGCGCCTTCGCGAGCCGCTCTTCGGCCCGGCGGAGCCGGTAAGTGAGCGTCGACCGCGGCACGTCGAGGTGGTCGGCGAGGTCGCCCACGTCGACCTCGCGCGGGGACTCGTAGTAGCCGTGTTCGACGGCGGCCCTGAGCGCGGCCTCCTGCTCGGGGCTGAGTCCGATGTCTCCCCCGTCCGCTCCCGAACCGGCGGTCGCGCCGGACGCGCTCGCCGTCTTGAGCAGTTCGGTCCGGGCGGCGTCGCCGACGGCCGCTCGGAGCGCATCGAAGAAGTCGCCCACGTCGCCCTCGCCGGAGTGAATGAGTCGCCAGGTGTAGTGGCGGCCCTCGTGGCGCGTCTCGAACAGCACGCTCTCCCCGAGGTGGTCGCGCGCGATGTGGGGCACCGACGCGCAGGCGGGCGTGGGCTCCCAGTCGGTGTACAACACCAGCGTGTCGTCGGTGTGATCGAGGACGCGGGTGGTCTGGGCCGCGCCGCAGTCCTCGGCCGCGAGACAGTCGGCGTAGTAGTCGCCGTCGAGGAAGGCGGCCTCGACGGCGTCGAGCGCGGCCGGGGTGCCGACCGCGTGGTCGACGCGCCAGAGGTGGTCGTCGGTGGCGTGCACCGACAGCGACCGGACCCGGGCGCCCGGATGGTCGGCCAGCGCGTCGGCCACCCTGTTGCGCCCCGGCTCGTACTCGAGGGCGAAGACGAGTTCGCGCATACCGGACGATAAGGGCTCGGCGGCTATTAACGGGTTGCCCGATCTGCCGCGGAAGTAGCTCGAACCCTCGTTCGCCGCCGAATCTGTGCGCGCCGTTCGACCTGATTCGCCGCGCGTAGCCGATTTGATATACCGAAGCGCGATTTATCAGTCCGGTGTCCGAACGTGTTCGGGCGCGTTTCGCGGCCGTGGGAACCCTCGAAAACGGGTAGGGTGGGTCGTGCGTACCCCGGGTATGGTCGAGAAGACGGACCGAACCGGCGGATCGAACGGGGCGCGCTCCGCGGACGGCCGACGCTTCGAGGTGTTCGTCCGCGAGGAGGAGGCGGACCCGCTCCGTCACGTCGGCACCGTCGCGGCGCCGACGCCCGACGTCGCCCACGAGGAGGCGAGCAAGCTCTTCGCGTGGTACGCCCGCGACGTGTGGGTGTGCCCCGCGGACGAGACGCACCGGTACTCCGCCGAGTCGCTCGCGGACGGCGGGGCGAGCGACGACGAGGAACCCGACGCGGGGGCGGACGATTCCGACGAGCCGCGCGTCTACGAGGAGACCGAGGGGACCCCGACGGTCTCGTGCGGCGGGGCGCCTGCGGCCGACGCGGCCGACACCGACGACGCGGAGGGGCCCCGATGATCTCCGTCAGCAAGCTCCTCTGTGACCTCGACGCCGAGAGCGACGGGCTCCGATACGACGCGGCCGACGGCTCGAAAGAGCCCCAGATCACGGACGACAAACAGCGGCGCCCGGTCGTCGTCTGGAACACCACGAAGCGGTGTAACCTCTACTGCGAGCACTGCTACGCCGCGGCCGACCAGGAGGGCGCGCCGAACGAGCTGTCGACCGCGGAGGGGAAGGCGCTCATCGACGACCTCGCGGAGTTCGGCGTGCCGGTGATCCTCTTCTCCGGCGGCGAGCCGCTCGTCCGCGAGGACCTCCCGGAGCTGGTCGCGCACGCCGCCGACAGCGGGGTCCGCCCCGTCCTCTCGACGAACGGGACCCTCCTGACCCGCGAGCGCGCCCGCGAGCTGAAGGAGGCGGGACTCAAGTACGCGGGCGTCTCGGTCGACGGCCTCCCCGAGCGCAACGACCGCATCCGGGGCGAGGAGGGCGCGTTCGACGCCGCCGTCCGAGGGATCGAGGCGTGTCTCGACGTGGGGCTCAAGACGGGGCTCCGGTACACGATCACCGAGCACAACGTCGAGGACCTCGCGGGCGTCGTCGACCTGCTCGTCGACGCCGGCGTCGACCGGTTCTGCTTCTACCACCTCGACTACGGCGGGCGCGGCGCCGACATCTCCGACGTGGACCTGAGCCCCGAGGCGACCCGGAAGGCGGTCACCGACCTGTGCGACCTCACCCGCGAGTACCACGAGTCGGGCGAGGAGATCGAGACGCTGCTCGTCGGTAACTACGCCGACGCGGGCCACCTCGTCGAGTACGCCGACCGCGAGATGGGGACCGACCGGGCGCGGATCATCTACCGGCACCTCCAGCGCAACGGCGGCGATCCCACCGGCGAGCGCGTCGCCGACGTCGACCCCGTCGGCAACGTCCACCTCACGCAGTTCTGGCAGGGGTACTCGCCCGGCAACGTCCGCGATCGGTCGTTCGGCGCGATCTGGTCGGACGAGTCGAACCCGCTGCTCGGGGGGCTCCGCGAGCGCGAGGACCGCCTCTCCGGGCGGTGCGCGGACTGCGCGTACAAGAGCGTCTGCCGCGGCGGGTCGCGGCTCCGCGCGCTGGCGGCCCACGACGACCCGTTCGCTCCCGACCCGAAGTGTTACCTCACCGAGGCGGAACGCGACGGAAACGCGGCGTTGAGCCGGATACGGGGCGGATCGGCGGCCGACGCGGACTGAGCCACGGGGCGGGCTAGTCGGGCCGGTCGCCGTCGGCGAGCGGCGCTCTCTGTGTGTCACGCTTGACGATGTGTGACTTCGAAAACGAACGCCGCGCACCGCCTCACTTGATCTCGTCGAACACGTCGGTGACGAGCTTCGCCTGCGCGGTCCGAAGCCGCTGTGAGAGCGCGGACTTGCTGATCTCTAGCTCGGCGGCCAGCTCGCCGAGCCCCACGTCGCGGTCGTCGTCGAAGTAGCCGCGGACCACCGCGAGTTCGAGTCCCTCCCGCTGCTTCGGGGTGAGCGCGGAGAGGTCGAAGGTCACCTGCTCAGCCGCCTCCGGGCCCTCGACGACCGCGAGCCGGACCAGCCGGACGTGATCGAGGGTCTCTCTGAGCTCCCCGACCACGTCGCGGACCGTCTCCCGGTCGTCGACGTAGGTGGTCACGAGCATCGTCCCGTCTTCGACCCGCCGGACGTGCGGGACGCAGCCGAATCCCTGGAAGATCCGACAGAGACAGTCCTCGGAGACCTCGCCGCGAGCGCGCACCAAACCGTCGCCGTCGGCCGGCTGCACGTCGACGGTGCACTCGTGGCCCACCGCGTTGACGGCCACGTCGCTCGCGTCGGGAGTCTGAGACACGATCGGGCACTCCCAATCGCCGCTCGGATCGATGTCGAGATCGACGCGGAGTCGGCGTCCGTCGCCGGCGGCTTCGGCCATGGTGCTACTTGTCCGGCCGGCGGCTTAGACGCCCGGCGGATCCTCAATCTCCGAGAACGCGCGCGCGACGGATGGCGGCTCGGACTGCTTCCCGCGTCCCCGCCGGATCCCGCGCCGTTTATGTGCCGCGCGGCGGTGGACGGAGACGACGTGCGCGAGACAGCACGCGGAGTCCTCGAACTGGCACGCCCGGGCAACTGCGTCGCCGCCGCGGTCCTCACCGCGACCGGCGCGTTCGTCGCCGGCGCCGGCGACGCGCTCGCTCCGGCGGCGATCGCCGCGGTCACCACCTCCTTCGCGGTCGCCGCCGGCAACGCGATCAACGACTACTTCGACCGCGAGATCGACGCGATCAATCAGCCCGACCGCCCGATCCCGCGGGGCGCGGTCTCGCCGCGGGGCGCGCTCGGGGTCTCCGGCGTCTGGTTCGCGGCCGCCGTCGCGCTCGCGCTGGCGCTCCCGCCGCTGGCGCTCGCCATCGCCGGCGTCAACCTCGTCGCCCTCGTGACCTACACGACCGTTTTTAAGGGGACGCCGGGGCTCGGAAACGCCCTCGTCTCGTACCTCGTGGGGTCGACCTTCCTGTTCGGCGGCGCCGCCGTCGGCCGCCCCGGGGCGGTCGTCGCGCTCGCGCTGCTCGCGGGCCTCTCGACGTTCGCCCGCGAGGTGATCAAAGACGTCGAGGACGTGGTGGGCGACCGCGAGGAGGGGCTCCGGACGCTCCCCGTCGCGATCGGCGAGCGCCGCTCGCTGTGGATAGCGACCGGCTCGCTCGTCGTCGCCGTCGCCGCCAGCCCGTTCCCGTACCTCTCCGGGACGTTCGGGGGCGCCTATCTCCTCCTCGTCGCGGTCGCCGACGCGGTCATGCTGTACGCCTGCTACGAGGCGTTCACCGACCCGACTGCGGCGCAGCGGCGGTTCAAGTACGGGACGTTCCTCGCGGCGGTCGCCTTCGTGGTCGGGCGGGCGGTGCTGCTCGTGTGAACGAGCGGTTACCAGTACCGCGATCGACGACGCCGTCGCTCGCCGGACGGAGTTACTGAAAAGTCGCGGTGCGAAAGCCGCGAACGGCTCGACGACGGACGGTTAGGTGACGGTCACGCGACGTTGAAGCCCTTGTCGCGGAGGAAGTCCTCCACGCGACCCGAGTGGTTCCCCTGCAGCTCGATGGCGCCGTCCTCGACGGTGCCCCCGCAGGCGAACTTCGACTTGAGGTCCGACGAGAGGGAGCTCATGTCCACGTCCTTCGGGTCGAATCCTTCGATGACCGTTACCTCCTTACCGTACCTGCGCTCGTCGATGCGGATGCTGATCTGCTGGGACTCTTTCGCGACGTCCTCGCAGACGCAGAGTTCCTGGGGCAGTCCGCACGTCGAGCAGACTTCCGACATTACGGTCGAGACTACAAGATGCCCGTATTAAATAGTGTCGGGAGTGCGGGGGTCGCGCACGCCGAGCGGCGTCGAGTCACTTCCCGTCGAACAGCCGGCCGATCACGGGCATCCGCTCCAGCGCGAGCCGGCGGACCGTCCGTCGCGCCTCCTCCGCCTCTGCGCGCGTCACCGACCCGGCGTACGCCGCCCGCTCGTAGGTCTCGCCGACCGTTCGCGCGCGCTCGTCGCCGTCGCGGAGCGGGAGGTCGTCGAGGTACGCCCGCGGCGTCTCCCCGGGTCGCCGCTCGCGGTAGCGCCGCGCCAGCAGGTGTTCCAGGTCCGCGAACGCCCGCTTCGCGTCCTCGACCGGTTCGCCGCCCCCCCACGGCGTCCGGATCCGGACGGCGCGTCGCGCGCGAACGGTGAGGCCGAGCCGCCGGGCGCCGGCGACACCGACTGCCACGACGAACAGCCAGTACGCGACCGCCTCCCGCGACGGAAGCTGGAGGCCGTCAGTGTCGCCGGCGTCCGGGTCGGCCCCGCCGACCGGTGTTCCGTTCTGGACGAGCCGCTCCTGTGAGAATCCGTCCCCGGGGATCGGAGTGTCGGTCCCGGTGGCGTTGCCCGTCTCGTCGCCGGCGGTCCCGTTGCGCCCGTTCGAGGGCGCGTCGGCTTCCGTCTCGGGACTCGCATCGGACTCCGGCTCGTCGGGCCCGTCACCCTCGTCGCTCGGCTCCGACGCCTCGGTGTCGACGCCCGCCTCGCCGGTCGCGCGGGCCTCGGCGAGGCGCTCGCTCCGGGCCTCGTCGCGCTCGCTCGGCGGGGTCGGATCGAACTCGACCCAGCCGTGCTCCGGGAAGTACACCTTCACCCACGCGTGGGCGTCCTGCCCGCGGACGACGTACCGGTCCTCGCCGACCCGTTCGCCCTCGGAATAGCCGGTCGCGAACTGCGCCGGGACCCCCTGCGAGCGAAGCATCGCGACCATCGTCGTCGCGAAGTAGGTGCAGTAGCCGGTGTCCATCTCGAAGAGGAACGCGTCGGCGACGTCGCCTTCGGGCCGCTCGACCGCGAGCGAGTAGTCGTACTCCTCGATCAGGTACCGCTCGATCGCGGCGGCCCGATCGTAGGGGTTCTCGGCGTCCGCCGCCTCGACGATCGCCTCGGTGCGCTCGCCGACGCGGTCGGGCGTGCTCTCCGGGAGCTGGGTGTACCGCTCCTCGATCGCGGGGTCGTACTCCGTGCTGGCGTTCCGGAGCTCCGCCGGTTCCGCGTCGAGCACCCGGCTCTCGACGGTCGTCTCCTCGCCCGGGCGGAGCGCGGCGCCGAGCCGGAGCGTCCCGCGCTCGTCGACCTGCGCGGTCGAGGCGCCCGCGCCGCTCACGTCCACGGCCTGCCACGGGGCGGGCAGCGCGGTCGACTCGGTCCGCGCCGTGACCGTGACGTTCGCGGTCGTCGTCTCGCCGGGCGGCCCGTCGAGCGACCCCTCCAGCGTCGAGCGCTCGCCCGACCGCACCCAGCCGTCCCCGGTGTAGGTGTCGTAGGCGGCGACGTGCCAGCTCGACTCGACCGGGCTCTCGATCGCGTACCGCACCTCCGGCGAGAGCCGGGTCGCCCCGACCACCTCCACCTCGTCGCCGGCGCCGAGCGACGACTCCAGCGTCTGGCCGCGGTCGGCCCCCCACGGCTGCGCCGCGCCCGCCGGCAGCACGGTGATCGTCGCGCTCACGAGGACCATCGTCGCCAGCACGGCGGCGAGCTGATCGCCGTGGCTCCGGAGCGCGCCGGGCGTCGACAGCGTCGAGAGCCCGGCCGCGAGCGCGGCGCCGACGACGCCGACCAGCGCGGCCAGTCCCCCCGCGTCGCCGGTGCACACGAGGAACCCGAGCGTGCCGCCGGCCACCGCGGTCGCGCCGACGTGTCGCCCGCGCGCGGCGAGGGACGCGACGAGGAACGTCGGCACCGGCGCGACCGCGAGTATCCACGCGTCCGCGAGCGCGAGCCGGAGGATCGAGAGCCCGGTCAGGAGCGACACCACGTCGAGCCCGACGCTCTCGACCGAGAAGAGCGCCCGCCGGCTCGCGGGCACCGCGAAGTAGTAGCCGGCGAGCGTCGCGGCGAAGAGGACCGCCGTCAGCCGCACGGCGGTGCGCTCGGTGACGACCCGCGCGAGGACCGCGCCGGCGACTCCCGCGACCGAGACGGCCGCGGCGGTTTGCGCCGTCCCGCCGACCACGTCGGTCGCCTCGAAGAACACGCCGAGGTACGTCGCGGTGACGAGCGCGACGCCGACGACCGCGGGGTCCGCGAGCCCGCTCCAGTCGTCCGCGGGCTCGTCGGCGTCCTCCCGGCCGAGGTCCGGCAGCGCTCCCGACGCGCGCCGCCTCGCGGCGTCGACCCGTCGCCGGTCGCCAGACGTTCGACCGCTCATCGCCAGTTCACCTCCGGTTCGGTCGGAGCCGGTGACGTCGTCTCAGGCGACATCTCCGCTCCCGGCTCGCCGTCGCCCCCCGACGCCCGGAGGTCCTCCACGGAGACGGTTCGGTTTCCGACCCGGTACCGCGCCCCGTCGGCGTCGGCGATCACCGCCACGTCGGCGTCGTCGACGGCGACCCCGCCGGGACCGGTCACCGCGGCCAGTTCGAGGACGGCGCGTCGCCCCTGCGGCCCCGGCCGGACCGACACGCTCCCGGCCGGCAGCGTCAGGTCGATCGGGACCCCGTCGTCGAGGAGCGCGAGCGCGAGGCTGGCGGCCGCGCTCGCGAGGGCGTCGGCCCCCTCGCGCTCGCCGGCCGTCGCGCCCCCGATCGACACCCGCCCGCGGCGCGTCTCCGCGGCGAACTCCTTGACCACGATCTCGTCGCGCTTCGCGGTCGTCGGCCAGTGCACGTCCCGGAGGGCGTCGCCGCGCGCGTACTCTCGCAGGCGATCGAACTCCTCGCGCCGCCGGCTCACGCCGACCGCGTCGTCGGCGTACAGCTCCCGCCGGAACTCCGCCGGGATCGGGTGACAGGCCGGGTACGCAGTCACCGCGTCTACGTCGTCGACGACCACCTCGCGGTCGAAGAGCCCGAACACGTCCGTCGCGGTCACTCTGGCAGGCCCCAATCGGCGCTCTCCCCGCTGCAGGTACCGGACCCGATACGTCACCGGTCCCTCGCCGATCGACGCGCGGATCGGAGCGTCTGGACCCTCCAACCCGTCGTCCGTGTCGTCGGCGATCGCAGCCAGATAGGTCCCGGACGCCCCCGCGGTCGCCGGCCGGAGCTCGATCCGGACCTCGCCGCGCTCGCCGACGAACCCGTCCGGGGGCGGGACCCGCCGCATCTCGGGGTCATCGACTCTCGCCAACTGGACGTAGCCGGCGACGAGCGCGACGACGCCCGGGAGAACGACCGCGTCGAGCGCGCGTCCGCCCGCCGCCAGCGCCAGCAGGCCGCCGACCACGCAGGCCGCGGCGACGACGCGGCCGCGCCGGGTGAGGGTCGCCTTCGGCATCGGCTCACTCCACGGGGACCCGTTCGAGCGCGTCGGCGACGACCTCGTCGCCGTCGGCGTCGCCGGAGTCGGACCGGATCCGGTGGGCGAACACCGTCGGCGCCTCGGCCTGCACGTCGTCCGGGATCACGTAGCCGCGGCCGTCGAGGGAGGCCCGCGCCTGCGCGGTCCGCAGCAGCGCGAGGCTCCCGCGCGGGCTGACGCCGAGGCGGGCGTGCCGCCGGGTGTGGACCGCCAGCCGCGCCACGTACCGGCGCAGCTCCTCGGTCGCCTCGATCGCCCCCACCGCGGCCCGGGCGCGCCGAACGTCCTCGATCGTCGCCACCGGCTCGACCGACTCGACCGGGTGGTCGCCGGCCATCCGTCCGATGATCTCGGCCTCCTCGTCGGTGTCGGGGTAGCCGAGCCGGATCTTCTTGGTGAACCGGTCGACCTCGGCGACCGGCAGGTCGTACGTCTGCCCGGGCTCCACGTCGTTCTGGGTCGCGATCACGCAGAACGGGTCGGGGAGTTCGCGGGTCACCCCGTCGGTCGTCACCTGCCGCTCCTCCATCGCCTCGAGGAGCGCCGACTGGGTCTTGGGGGGCGCGCGGTTGATCTCGTCGCCGAGCACGACGTTCGCGAACACCGGCCCCGGCTGGAACTCGAACTCGTCGGTGCGCTGGTCGAACACGTTGACGCCCGTCACGTCGGAGGGGAGCAGGTCCGGCGTGAACTGGACGCGTTTAAAGGATCCGCCGATCGAGCGCGCGACCGCCTTCGCGAGGGTCGTCTTCCCGACGCCGGGCACGTCCTCGACCAGGAGGTGGCCGCGGGCGAGCAGGGTGACGACGACGTGCTCGACCGCCTCCCGCTTCCCGACGATCACCTCCTCGACGCTGTCGGCGAGGCGTTCCGCGAGGTCGGCCACCGCCGCGGGTTCCATGGCGGCTCCCGCGGGGGTATCGTCGCCAGAGGCGTCAGTCCCCGAGCCGCCGTCACCGTCTCTCTCGCTGACGCCCGCCCCCAGCGGCCCGGACTCTCCCGGGTCAGTCATGGCGTCGCCCGTCGTCACGGACCGGCGATCGCGGTCCGCGTGTAGCGGCCCGACCCGGGTGCGCCCGGTGCCGGTCCGGAGACGCGCCGATCCGATTTGGGCGCACGCTGGCCTGCCGGAGGGCGACCATGCTAGTGGTACCCATTGTCATCGATATGGATCGAATTAGGGTGGAAGCGGCATATGCGTTCCGCCGGCACTTCGGCGGGGTCACTCACGGACGCGAATCGGACGGCCCCCGCGGTGGGCTCCCGATACCGTGCGACCGCCCCCTACGACTCCCGCACGTTCCGCCCGACCGACTCGCCGAACGACTCCGCGCCGGTGACCGGATCGCGCTCGTAGACGACCTCGCCGCGGACCGTCGTCAGTTCCGGAAACACGCCCAGCAGTCCCTCGAAGGGGGTCCAGCCGGCCGCGCCGTGAAGCGCGCCGGCCTCGATCTCGCGCGGGTTCGTCATGTCGACTAAGACGAGGTCGGCGTCGGCACCCGGCTCGATCCGACCCTTGTCCCCGATCCCGAAGATCGACGCGGGGTTGGCGGCGACCACGTCGCGGACGCGCTCTAAGGAGAGGTCGCCCTTCCGCACGGACTCCAAGAGGAGCGGGTAGAGGGTCTCCACGCCGGGAACGCCGCTCGGCGCGTCGGCGAGCCCCTGCCGCTTCTCCGCGACCGTGTGGGGCGCGTGGTCGGTGGCGACGGCGTCCACGTCGCCGTCGCGGAGCCGCTCGAAGACGGCGGCGCGCCGCTCCTCGGAGCGGAGCGGCGGGTTCATGCGCCCGAAGGTGCCGAGCCGGCCCGCGTCCTCGCGCGACAGGAAGAGGTGATGCGGCGTCACCTCGCAGGTGGGCGGGGCGCCCCCGGTCGCGGCCTCCCGCGCCTCGACGACCGCGTCGATCCCCTCCGGCGTCGACGTGTGCGCGATGTGGACCTGCGCGTCGCTCGCGGCGGCGGCGTCGAGGGCGCGCTCGACCGCCGCGGCCTCGGCCTCCGCGGTCCGGTAGGCCGACCACGCGTCGGCGTTCGCGGCGGTGCCGACCCCGCCGAGGTCGCCGTCGAGCGCTCCCTCGTCGAACAGGGTCTCGTCCTCCGCGTGGACCGTGACGGGGACGTCGGGGGCGGCGGCGTCGGCGAGCGCGTCCTCGAACAGGTCCACGGCGATCCCCATGTCGCCGGTGGAGTCCGCGAGGAACACCTCGCCGAGCGCGAACAGGGGGCGCTCGAAGAGGCTCTCGGGGTCCCAGTCGCCGGTGACGCCGCCGTTGATCCCGTAGTCGACGATCGAGGGCGCGGCGAGGCCGGCCTTCTCGTCGAAGGCGTCGCCGTCGACGGTCGGCGGCGAGGTGTTCGGCTGGTCGACGACGGTCGTGACCCCGCCCGCGGCCGCGCCCCGCGAGCCCGAGGTCCACGTCTCCTTGTGGCTCGCGCCCGGCTCGCGAAAGTGGACGTGCACGTCGACGGCGCCGGGGAGGAGGTGTCGCCCGCGCGCGTCGACGACGCGCTCTCCCGCGTCGGCGTCGAGCCCCGCGTTCGTCGGTTCGACCGCGTCGACGGTCCCGTCTCGGACCCGAACGTCGCGGACCCGTCCGTCGGCCAGCTCCGCTCCCGTGATGAGCATGGGTAGGCGCTCGCGGCGCGCCGCTTAAACCGTGGTGATCTGATCCACCACAAAGCGTTTGCCGCGCGCGGAGCCCGTTCGAACATGGCCCACCCCGTCCCTCCGATCTCCGCCCTTCCCGCGCTCGCGTCCGCTCCGGTCGCCCCCGCCGTCCCGGCGATCGTCGACACCGCGACCGAGTGGCTGTGGACGATCGCGCTGTTCGCGCTCCCCGGGACCGTCGCCGCCGCGCTCTGGACACCCTTCCTGATCGCGGCGCGGTTCCGGGCGCTGTTCCGCGCGCTGCCGCCCGCGAACCGGCTCGTCCCTTCCTACGTCGGCGTCTCGCTCGCGCTCTCGGTCCCATATCTCGCGGGCCTCCTGCTCACGGTCGCGCTCGTCGACTCGGCGGGCCCCGGGTGGAGCGAGGGGTTCCTCGACACCGCGCTGTTCGGCGGAGTCATCGTCGGGTTCGTCGCCCCGGCGCTCGCCGTGCTCGGGCTCCCGCGGCTCGGCGTCGACTGGGACCCGACCGGGTACGGGCCGGGGACGTGGGCGCTGCTGGTGGCCGCCGGGCTGTGGTACGCGGTCGTGGCCGCGGTGCCGCTGGTCGCGCTCGCGATCGGGATGGCGCTCCCCGGTGGGTACTGACGGCGGCGCTGGCCCGGGACCGCTCCGGGGTTCCGCTGCGACGCTCGTCACCGTAACATTTTGTTGATCCGCGCGACCTACACCCGGACATGCTCCCCGCGCCCCTCCGGCTGTTCTTCGTCGCTGTCCCCCTCCTCGTCGCCGCCGGCGCGCTCGCGATGGCCGCCTTCCCCCGTCGGATGACGAACTGGCAGGCTCGCGGTCCCGAGGGGACGACACAGATAGCGCCGAGCGAGACCCGGATCCTGATGATGCGGATCATGGGCGTCGTCGTCGCCGGCCTCGCGCTCCTCATGGTGGTCGCGAACTTCGCGTTCATCCCCTGACGGGGACGCCGCGTCCCGAACCACGAACCCACCGTGCCAACCGATGCCGACGCTCCGATACGGTTTTGGGGCGGCCGGCGGAACCTCCGGTAAATGCTGTCTCGACAGTTCGTCCGGGAGAACCCCGAGGTCGTCCGCGAGGCGCTCGCCAACAAGGGCGTCGACGTGGACCTCGACCGGATACTCGACGTCGACGAGGAGTGGCGGGAGCTGAAACAGCGCGGCGACGACCTGCGTCACGAGCGCAACGAGGTCTCCTCGAAAATCGGCGACCTCAAACAGGCCGGCGACGAGGAGGCGGCCCAAGAGGCGATCGAGCGCTCACAGGAACTCAAGTCGGAGCTACAGGAGATCGAGGAGCGCGCCGACGAGCTGGAGGCCGAGCTGGAGGAGTCGCTGCTCGAACTCCCCCAGATCCCGCAGGAGTCGGTGCCGGTCGGCGCCGACGAGTCGGAGAACGTCGAGCGGCGCCGCGAGGGGTTCGACGCTCTCCGGGAGCTCCCGGAGAGCGTCGAGCCGCACTACGACCTCGGCGAGGAGCTGGAGATCCTCGACTTCGAGCGCGGCGCGAAGGTCGCCGGCGGCGGCTTCTACGTCGCGAAGGGCGACGGCGCCCGGCTGGAGCACGCGCTGATCCAGTTCATGCTCGACGTGCACCGCGAGCAGGGGTACGAGGACGTGTTCCCGCCGATCCCAGTCAACTCCGCGTCGATGCGCGGCACCGGCCAGCTCCCGAAGTTCACCGAGGACGCCTACCGCGTCGAGGGGACCAACGAGGACGACTACGACGACGACGACCTCTGGCTGCTCCCGACCGCGGAGGTGCCCGTCACGAACCTCCACCGCGACGAGATCCTCTTGGGTGAGGACCTCCCGCTCAAGTACCAGGCGTACACGCCGAACTTCCGGCAGGAGGCGGGCGAGCACGGCACCGAGACGCGCGGGATCGTCCGCGTCCACCAGTTCAACAAGGTTGAGATGGTGAACTTCGTCCGGCCCGAGGAGAGCGACGAGCGCTTCGAGGGGCTCGTCGACGAGGCCGAGGAGGTGCTCCGTCGCCTCGAACTCCCCTACCGCATCCTCGAGATGTGTACCGGCGACCTCGGGTTCACGCAGGCGAAGAAGTACGACATCGAGGTGTGGGCGCCCGCAGACGACATGGACGAGGGCCCAGAGCGGGGCGGCCGCTGGCTGGAGGTCTCCTCCGTCTCGAACTTCGAGGACTTCCAGGCGCGTCGCGCCGGGATCCGCTACCGCGAGGAGCACCACGAGTCCGCGGAGTTCCTCCACACCCTGAACGGCTCGGGGCTCGCGGTCCCGCGGATCGTCGTCGCGATCTTAGAGTACTACCAGAACGACGACGGCACCGTCACCGTCCCCGAGGCGCTGCGCCCGTACATGGGCGGGACAGAAGTGATCGAGGGCCACGACGCGGTCGGCGAGACGAAGCTGGGCGGGGAGTAGGCGTCGAGCGTCGCTACTGGTTCTCTAAGGCGTCGAGGATGCACGCGGCGGCGATCACCGCCTCTTTCGGCACGTCGCTCGCGTCGTCGATGGTGACCGTGTAGGCGTCGCGCAGCGAGAACTGCCCCTCGATGTCGCCGACGTGACCGCCGTCGGCGTCGAATATCTCGTACTTGTTCGGGACGAGGTTCGCCGCGCCGACGAGGTGGCGGAGCGCCGAGAGGAGCTTGTTCTTCGATCGAATGGTCGCCAGCGCCTCCCCCGTGTCGGGGTCGCGGATCGTCCAGTTTTCGGTGAACAGCGAGTAGTCCTCGTCGAGGACGACGACCTCCTCGCCGGTGCCCGCGTCGGTGATTGCGTAGTTGCCCGCGACGTCCATGATTCCGCCAGCCTTCACCGTGAACGCGTCACCGTCGTCGCCGGTGACGAACGGGAACTCCTCTTTCAGCTTGAACATCTTCTGTTTCCCGCGCAAGACGACGTCGCCGGCGCTGTCGCGGACGGTGTACTTGTTCCGGACCATCGACTGTGTCACCTCGTAGCGGTCGTCGTCGAGGTCGACCGTGGAGATGTCGTACGCGCTCGACCCGGACGGGAAGGCGGAGGGATCGTCCATGGGTGCCGAAGCGCGTCACCGCCGGAAAAATCCTTCCGTTCTCCCGACGACGCCCGCGTCCGGACGCGGTAGTCCAAAGCGATCATCGTGGAGACGAAGCTGAGTGGGAGCGGAGGCGGTGTCGATCGCTTCCGGTTCCGCTCTACCGGCACCACCACGGTTTTTCAGCTCGGCGCCGACTCCCGCGTCACATTGGCTCCGGCTCTCGCCGCTGCTGTTGGTGGTGACGTCGGAGGACCCCGACTTTGTTTGCGACCGTCGCCGCCAACTCCCGGAACGCCGCTGCGGTGTCGCCCTCGTCACCGAACACGATCGGTTCACCGTCGTCGGCTCCCGCGCGGACGGCCGGATCCAGCGGCAGCGATCCGAGGTACGGGACGTCGACCGCATCGGCGAGCGTCCGGCCGCCGTCCTCGCCGAAGATGTCGTGCGTGTCTCCACAACTGGGGCAGACGAACCCGCTCATGTTCTCGACGACGCCCAACACGTTCGTCTGGTACTCCCCGAACATCTGCACGCCTCGGCGGGTGTCTCCCACGGCGACGGATTGGGGGGTCGTGACGACGACCGTCCCCGTGACGGGGAGGTTCTGAAGCACCGTCAACTGGACGTCGCCGGTACCCGGCGGGAGATCCACGACGAGGTAGTCCAGCGATCCCCACGACACGTCGTCGAAGAGGTCCGTGAGCGTGTTCTGCGCCACCGGACCGCGCCAGACGACAGGGTCGTCGTCGTCGATCAGCAGTCCGACGCTCATCAGTTCGAGCCCGTGGGCGGTCGGCGGTTCGATCCGGTCTTCGCCGTCGACCGTCGTCACGTCGGGGTCGGCGTCGGCGCCGAGCATCTGGGGAACGTTCGGGCCGTACACGTCGGCGTCGAACAGCCCGACGTTCGCTCCGCGGTCGGCGAGGCCGGCGGCGAGGTTGACGGCGACGGTGCTTTTCCCGACGCCGCCTTTCCCGGAGGCGACGGCGATCACGTTTTTCACGCCGGGCAGGACCGACGACTCGGCCGAGTCGAACAGCGGCACGTTCGCCGAGAGTTCGACGTCGATCCCGGCGTCGGCGGCGACCTCGCGGACGCGGTCCGCGATGGCGGCCTCGTCCGGCGCGTGCGGCGCGCCGAGTGCGAGCTCGACGGCGGCGGTCCCGCCGTCGACCGTGACGTCGGTGACGAGGCCGGCGCTGACGATGTCTGTATCGAGCGCCGGGTCGTCGACGGCGCGGAGGCGATCACGGAGGTCTGCGTCTGAGATGTCTGTTGTTGTCATCGGTGAAGTGGTTACGTGGAGGTGATTTCGGACGACCGCCGGTCGGCGTCGACGACTTCCTGTGCGTCCCATGCGGTGAACGTCCGAGCGAGACGAGCGATCGCGGCGAAGACGCCTTCGACGGTGTCGCGGCTCGCGACGGCGTCTTCGAACCGGTCGATCCACCCCAACTGGGAGAGCGTCCGGGCTTGGAGGTCGCGGACCGCGTCGAGGTTCGCCTCGCGTCCGCCGCCGTCGAGGAGCGCCGCCTCCCGCTCGCAGAGCGCGCGCATGAACTCGAAACAGGCGGCGACGTGGTCGGGGATGTCGTCGCCCCGTTCGGGCGAGAACCCGGCGGCGGCGTACAGCTGCGCCATGTCGGCGGCCGGATCGCCGAGGAGTTCGCCGGCTTCCCCGGCGGTGTGATACCGGGAGTCGGACTCGAACGCCTCGCTCGGATCGACCGCGTGGGCGGACGCGAACGGCGGTACGTAGTGGCTTCCCGGTACGACGAACAGGTTGTCGTACCCGATCTTCAGCGAGTCGGCGTCGTGATCGTCACCGCGCAGGTCGGCCGTCTCGATGTCGATCGGGAACACGTCGGCGACGGCCGCGAAGGCCTCCCGATCGAGCGCGGCAGCGATCGTCTCGGCCTCGCCGTCGAAGGTCGCGGCCAGCAGTCCGTACAGCCGTGCGCGGGCCGTCGCCATCGCCGCCTCGTCGCGGGCGGCGCCTGCGTCTGTGTCCGCGTCTGGGTCTGTGTGTCCGGACATGCGTCTCACCGCCGCTCCACGTCGACGAAGGCGTCGTACTGCGCGTTGCTCCCGCCGACCAGATCCGAGAGGCCGGTGTCGCCGAGTTCCTCGTCTAACGGTTGGATGTGGTTGATCGCGAAGCCGGCGTCGCGCCCCTTCGCGTATCCGGCCTCCTCGGTCATCGGCTCGTCGAACTGGTAGTCGCTGTGGCCGTCCGCCTCGACCGCCGGCCGCGTTTCGCCGTCGATCGTGTCGGCCGTCGCGCCGTCGCCCGTCCGACCCCAGCCCCACATCGCACCGACGACGCCGGGTCGGATCCCGCTCGTGACCATCGCGACCGCGTCGGCGGTCCCGCGACCCGCGTCGATGACGATCTCGTCGCCGTTCTCGATGCCCCGTTCCTCGGCGTCCCGCGGGTTGATCCAGACGGGGTTTTCCGGGCGTGTCTCGCGGAGCCACGGGCTGTTCTGGGTGCGGTGCATCCCCTGCGTCCGCGGCTTCCAGTTGATCAGCCGGAGCGGGCGCTCCGGGTCGTCGTCGCCGCTCACCGCGGCCTGGACGGTCCCGTCGTAGTGCTCGACGTCGTCGATCCGCGGGAGCGGGTCGAACCGCTCGCCGGTGTAGGAGTGTTTCCCCTTCGGGACGACCTCGCTGTAGAAGTCGACGCGCGACTCGAGCTTGTACCGCATGTGCTCGCCGTCGTAGGCGTTCGACTCCTCGCCGCGCTCGGCGTAGTCGTACCCGTGACCGTGCTCGGCGAACGCCTCGTCGTAGCCCTCGGTCGGCTCCTCGAAGCGGCCGCCCCGGTTCAACACCGTGACGACCTTCGGCCACTCCTCGTCGGTGACGGCAGCCCGCCAGCGGTCGAGGTCGAACTGCTCGCCGAGGCCGTTCTCGTGGCTCTCGCGGAACACCCGCCGCTCGTCCTCGCTCGCGTCCGCGACCGGGTCGCGGGCGTACGCGATGTTGGCCGCGAGCTTCAGGTAGAAGTCCTCGGCCTGTTCGAGGGGCCATAAGTTGCCGTCCGCGTCGGGGATAGCCTCCTCACCGACGCCGGGCAGGTCAAGCTCCGACCACAGCTCGATGAGCACGTCTTCGAACGGACGCGCGTTGGGGACGACCGAGACCGCCGGCTGGCTGACCTTCTCGTCGGCCAGCCGCTTGTTCGGGTACGTCCCGAAGTTCTCCCACCGTTCGAGGTACGTCGGCTCGGGCAGGATGTAGTCGGCGTACTGGCTCGTCTCGCCGATGACCGTGTCCGAGGCGACGATCAGCGGGATCGCGTCGGTGTCTTCGAGGATCGCCGGGATCTCGTCGCCGCCGGCGACCGCCATCACGTGGTTGTTCGAGTACGGCCGGATGAACAGCGCCTCGACGCCGTACGGGTACTCGTCGGCGGCGCTGCCGTAGAGCTCTTGGGTCGCCTGCGGCGGCGCGACGGGGAACCACGGCCGCTTCGCCGGGTAGCCGTCGTCGCGCTCGAACAACGAGGTGTCCTCGTAGTTGACGCCGCCGCGGAGCAGGGGGATCCCCCACGGGGAGTATCCGTCCGGGACCGAGCCGAGTTCGTACCGGCCGGACATAGTGTCGTAGCCCGCGTAGGGCGTGATCTGGCCGCCTTTCCAGTCGTAGTTCCCGATGAGGTGCTGGAGGGTGGCTATCGCTCGCGTGTTGTAGAAGCCGTTGGTGTGCTTCGCCGGGCCGCGGTAGGCCATGATCGCCGCCCGCTTGCCGTGGCTGGTGAACTCGTCGGCGATCTCGGCGATCTGGTCGGCCGGCACGCCGGCCATCTCGGCGTACTCCTCGACGGTGTGTTCGAAGACGCGCTCGCGGTACTGGCTCCAGACGCTGCGAACCGCCGTCCCGTCGATCGTCACGTCGACGTCGAGAACGGCCGTCTCGACCTCGCTCGCGGGTCGCGGCTCGCCCGTCGCCGCGTCGACGGCGACGAAGTCGTCGGCGGCCTCGTCGCCCTCCGGAACGAGCCCGAGGTCGCCGGCGCGCGCCTTCGGTCCCGCCGGCTCGTCGACGAGGACGAGGTGCGTCGCGTCGCTCCACGTGGGTTCGTCGTCGTCGCTCGCGGCCGACCGCGAGGGGTTCTGGAGATACGCCAGGTCGTGGCGGTCGTTCTCGATGATCCACCGCGCCATCCCGAGCGCGAGCGCCCCGTCCGCGCCGGGTTCGACGGGGACCCACGTGTCGGCCTTCTCCGCGGTCTTCGACAGCCGCGGGTCGACGACGTCCATCCGCATCCCGTCCTCGATGGCGTTCGTCAGCTTCGGCGCGAGCCACGTCGGCCCCTTGTTGGCGACCATGGGATTGGTCCCCCACGCGAGGAGGTACTCGCAGTTCTCGATGTCCGGATACTGTCGCTTCTTCTGGGCGGCGTGCGAGCGCACGTTGCCCATCACGCTCGAGACGCCGCAGGTCCCGGCGTGGTGGATGCTGTTTATCGACCCCAGTCCCTGATGCCAGAGTCGGTTCCGAATGAAGTTGCGGCGGAACCCGCCGACGTCGACGATCTGGTTGGACTTCGGGCCGAGGTCGGGGTGGTCGGTGTCGATGAGGTCGTCGGCGTACTTCTCGTCGAACGCGGACTTGGAGAGCTCGCCGTTCTGGACCGCCTCCCAGTCGCTCATCACCGCCTCCTGCGGGGCGTATCCCCAGATGTCTTCGAGTCCGGGGTGGCCGAGCTCGTCGTCGCCCTCGACGATGTCCCGAATCGCCTGGTCCCACGAGACGGTCTTCCACTCGCCCGAGCCGCGCGGGCCGACGCGTTTCATCGGCTGTCGGACGCGGTAGCTGTCGAAGGCCGTCTGAATGCCCGCCTGTCCTTTTAAACAGATCCGGCCGCCGGAGAGCGACCAGCGGTCGGTGTCGACGTCGCCGCTCCCCTCGACGTCGCCCATCGCCACGTCCTCCGGGTCGCTCTCGTAGGGCACCTGTGAGAACGGCTGCGTGTTGAGGAACGAGTACGGGTTCCCGGCGAGCTTCCGGACGAGCGAGCTGTACTCGCCGGTGCCGCTCCCGTCCGCGAGCTGCACCTTGATCGGACAGAACGTGTTACACTGTCCGCAGGTGGTGTGTATCACGTCGCTCGCGCCGTACTCGCCGTAGTCGTCTCCGACGTAGTGGTGTTGGTCGTCCGTCCACAGGTCGTCGACGTCCACGTCGACCGCGGCGTTGCTCGCCGCCGCGATGACTCCGATACTCCCGGCCGCCTTGACGAAGTCGCGGCGCGAAACGCCCGCGCCGTCCTCGCCCGAATCGTCGGTACTCATTCGTGGTCACCTCCGGAAAGCGGGGTCAACGGAAGCGTCTCCGCACCCAGCGTGTACAACAGCAGGCCGACACCGATCATGCCGATACTCGTCCCCCACTCGACGAGCGTCGGGAAGTACGACCCGTGGGGGAGCCCCTCCATCACCGGCATGACCTGCGCCGGGACGACGATGTTGAACCGCACCGCGACGATCCCGACGACGACGCTCAGTCCGGCGAGCACCATCACCGACGGCGTGCGTCGCCACGACTTCTTGCTCAGCAGGACCATCGGGAACACCCAGCTGAAGCCGACCATGAACCACCAGAACGACCACGACATCGGACCGTACATGATCACCTGCCAGGTCTCGATCTCGTGGGGGTGGAGGCTGGCGATCGCGATGAACGTCTCGATGGCGGTCAGGGCGGCGTCGACGATGATGAAGCCGATCAGCAGCTGTGCGAGCCGGTCGAGCAGATCCGGATCGACCGAGTCGCCGTCGAACAGTCGGGTCCGAAGCACGTAGATCATCATCACGAGCGCGGTCCCGCTGAGCAGCGCCGAGATGACGAAGATCACCGGGAACAGTCCGCTGTTCCAGTACGGGCGGGCCTTCGAGACGGCGAACAGCACGCCGGTGCCGCCGTGAACCATGAAGATCGCCAGCGGGATTCCGACGACGCCGGCTCGCTTGAGCCAGCGCCGGTCGAACGCTTGGGACTCCTCGCTCGTGTCCAGTCGACCGAGCGCGAGCGCCGCGTAGAACGTCTCTCGGAGCCCCGAGGTCCGCTCGGCGACTCGCGCGAGGTCGATCCGCATCGAGAAGTACAGCTCCGTGACCAGGATTCCGATATAGGCCACGTACGCGTGGACCTCCCACGAGAGCGCGGACGTCAGCTGGCGCCAGATGAACGGGAAGTACATCCGGTCCATCCGCCCGAGGTCGATCCAGACGAACAGCAGCGCCACCGCCATGCTGATGACGGCCGCGAACAGCGCGTCGCGGTCGATCCTGTGCATCCCCTCGACCTCGAAGACGTTGGCCATCGTGCTCACGAGGAACGCGCCGGCGGAGAGGCCGACGAAGTAGATGTAGAAGGCGACCCACGCGCCCCACGGGACGATGCTCGTGAGGTTGGTACTCGCCATCCCCCCCGTGAGCCGCAGGTATGTCGCGTACGCGCCGACGGCGACGAGGACGCCGACGACCGCGTACCAGGCTATTCGCAGCCGGTCGTCTTCGAACCCCGGATCGAACTCGAAGCGTGAACTCTGTGTCGACATCGGTCTATTTGAGGTAGTAGACGTTGGGGTCGGTCCCCTCGTCCTCTTTCAGTTGGAACGCGCGCGACGAGTCGGCCATCCGTGCGACGTCGCTGTCGGGGTTCTCGAGATCGCCCATGTTGCGGGCGTCGCCGACGCACGTCTCGACGCACGCCGGCTCTTCGCCGCGCTCTAACCGGTGCGTACAGAAACTGCACTTGCGGATGTTGCCGATCGGCGACTTCCCCTCTTCGCGTGGACCGCGGTCGACGCCGTACTCCGGACTCGTGATTTCGCCCGCCTCGTCGACCTCGTCGTCGTAGTTCTCGCCGAAGTCGAAGTACCGCGCGCCGTACGGACAGGCGATGTTGCAGTACCGGCAGCCGATACACCGGTCGTAGTCGATGTTGACCACGCCGTCGTCCATCTTGTACGTCGCAGAGACGGGACACACCTGCACACAGGGCGGGTTGTCGCACTGCATGCACGGTCGCGGCACGTTCGTCCGCGTGACGTTCGGGAACTCGCCGTGTTCCTCCTCCATCACGACGTTGTACGAGACGCCCGGCGGCGTCCGGTTCTCTGACTTGCACGCGACCGTACACGAGTCGCAGCCGACGCATTTCTGGAGGTCGATCACCATCCCCCACTTCTCGTCGCCCGCGCCGATCCCTCCGTCCGACTCGCCTCCGCCCTCGCCGTCGATCTGCGCCGACTCCGCCGACACGGTGTCCATCGATCCGACGGCACAACTCAGCGACTCGGCCGTCTCCGTCGAGACGGTCTGGTCGCCGGCGTCGACTGCCGGGTTCGGCGTCTCGCGGTACGCCTCGCCGAACTCCGCGGCGGCGGCCTCGTCGTACTTCTCCCAGTACTCGTCGCCCGAGAGTTCACCGCGGGCGACGCGCTGCGCGTCTTCGGCCATCGAAACGCCGAGGTCCGTGTCCGCCTCGACGTCCGCGAGCTCCTCTCGCGGGTCGGGTCGCTCGTTCTCCACCATCGCGTCGAGGTCTGCCTTCCCGACGTTCGGGATGCCGGGGAGGGTGTCTCCGTCGTCAGCGGTGCTCATCGCCACCACCCGTCGCTGGTCGTCTCGCCGACGTGCGGCCGGCTCCGTACCGACCGGTTGGTCCTGGAGGTCATACACGTGGATGTACGCGGAGTCCGGTGGAAAGGGTGATACCAATACAGTTTGACCCGGGGGCTCCCCGGGGAGACACCCCATATTGCGCGTACCAATACTGTTTGGATCGGGGGATAACTCCCCCGGATCGGTCCGTTCCGCACTGCGCGCCAGCGACCGCCGACATTATCAACGAGAACGGACTCCTCTCGGCTATGAACGGGTCGCGCCGAGACGGACAAACGGTCGGCGGGCCACCGACGCCGGTCCGCCTGGGGAGGAGAGTGGTCGTATGAACTGGATCATCGCCCTCTCGATCGGGCTGCGGCTGCTCGGCGTCGGCTACTCGATCCTGCTGCTTGCGAGCACTCGCGATCGGCGGTTCGGCTTCCTGACGCTGCTTCTGACCTTCATGACGCTTCGGCAGCTGCTCACCGTGCGGACGGCGACCACCGGGATCGAGGAGCTTCCCGGGCTCCTCGTGAGCGCGCTCACCCTGTTGACGGTGTATTACCTCTCCGAGTACGTCGACGAGGAGGACGCCGTCAAAACGCAATTGCAGACGGCGAACGAGCGGCTCCGGGGCTATCGGAAAGCCATCGAACACGCCGGGCACGCGATCTTCCTCACCGACCCTGACGGCACCATCGAGTACGCGAACCCGGCCGTCGAGACGGTCACGGGATACGAGCCGGACGAGGTGGTCGGAGAGAATCCGCGACTCTGGCAGTCGGGGAAACACGACGAGGAGTTCTACGAGGAGCTCTGGGAACGGATAGCGTCCGGGTCTGTCTGGGAGGGAGAGCTGACGAACCGCCGGAAGTCGGGAGAGCTCTGCTGGATCGACGCGACGATCGCGCCGATCACCGAAGACGGGGACGTGGAACGCTACGTGGCGATCGAGCGCGACGTCACCGAACGGAAGGAGCGCGAGCTGCGCATCGAAGATCAGAACGAGCGACTGGCCCTCCTGAACAACACGAACGAGGTACTCCGCGACGTCAATCGGGAGCTCGTCGCCGCGTCGACGCGAGAGGAGATCGAGTCGGAGGTGTGCGAGCAGTTCGCTTCCTCCGACCTCTTCGACGTGGCTTGGACCGGTGGACGCGGGCTCGTCGACGGCACGGTCAGCCCGCGCTCGTGTGCGGGGACCGACATCGACTCGCTCGACGGCCATATCGAGACGTTGTGTGCGACCGATCCGACGCCGATCGAAGCGGCGCTCGACGACTCTCGTCCGGTGTTCACCGAGATCGACGACGACCTCGCCGAGACGCCCGGCGAGGCGCACTGCGTCGTGGTGCCGCTCGCGTACCGCGGCGCGGAGTACGGCGTTCTCGTCGTAATGACCCGTAACGCCGACGCATTCGACCTGATCGAGCGCGATATCTTCGCCGAACTGGGTCGCACCGTCGCGGACGCGATCAGCGCCGTCGAGAGCAAGCAGACGCTCGCCGCGGACAGCGTCACCGAACTGGAGTTCCAGCTGACGGGGATCGACGAGCCGTTGGCGAATATGGCGGCGCGACTCGACTGCACGGTCGCCGTCGAGCACGTCGGCGGCGGCGACAGCGATCGCGTCCAGTACGTCACCGTCGCGGACGCCGAGCCGGAAGCCGTCTCCGAGTACGCCGCCGAGGCCGACCACGTCGACGCGGCACAGCACGTCTACACCCACGAGGCACGTTCCCTGTTCCGGTTCTCGATCGACGAGCGGTCGATCGTCGCGACGCTGGCGCAGTACGGGGCGGGCATCGAATCCCTCTCGGTCACCGGTACGAGCGGGACGCTGGTCGCACACGTCGCCAGCTCGAACGACATCCGGACCGTCGTCGACGCCCTTCAGACGGCGTACGACGGACTGACGCTCGTCGCGCAGCGCGAGCGCGAGCGAGACGTACAGACCGAGGCCGGGTTCCGGAAGCAGCTGTCGGGAGCGTTAACGGACCGACAGCGCGAAGCGGCGCGTACCGCGCACTTCGCCGGGTTCTTCGAGTGGCCCCGCGAACACACCGGCGAGGAGGTGGCGTCGATGATGGACATCTCGCAAACGACGTTCACACAGCACCTCCGTGCGGCCGAGAACAAGCTGTTCTCCGCGCTGTTCGACGACACCGTGACGGTGTCGTGAACGGTTCGCGGGAGGGGTTTCACTCGGCTACGGCGTCAATCGGCCGACGGAGAGCCACTCCACGGCGGCGTCGCGGACCGCGTCGTGTCCGTCGGCGTCGTCGCGCCCGTCACCGCCCACCGCCGTCAGCGCGAACACCATCTCCTTGCGGACGCCGCCCGCGAGCCGCACGTCGAGCGACAGCTCGCGCGGCGAGAACCGGTGGTCGGCCTCGACGACACGCACGAGGTGTTCGGAGTGCGGCAGGTCCTCGACCGTCTCCACGTCGAGGTAGGTCCGGAAGTCCGCGCCGAACTTGAACCCGGTCTTCGGGACGGCGTCGGCGTCGCGGAGGCGCTTATAAACGGCGAGCCGACGGTCGAAGCGCTCGCCCTCCACGTCGCGGCCGCGGGCGACGACCGCGGCGGCGGGGGCGTCCGTCTCCGCGGCCCCGTCGCTGGAGGAGCCGGTTGCCTCGCCCGCCGCGTCCACCGACGCCGACAGCGACAGCACGCCGTCGGCCGCGAGCGACGCCGCCTCGACGAGGGAGAGCTGGACCGCGCCCTCGACCGCGGCGGCGCGGCCGGTGAGCGGCTGGCCGTAGAAGCCGCGCTCGTAGAGCCCCTCGGGGGCGTCCCAGACGACGACGCGGTCGGCGAGGAGGACGCCCGTCAGCCGGTCGGGGGGCTCGTAGTCGGTCGCGCCCGCGATCTCCCCGCTCGTCGCCGCGAAGTACGTGATGTCGGACTCCTCGTCGACGACCGCGAGAGTGCGCCCGGCGAGCCCGGCCGCCGGCAGCGACTCGCGCTCGCCGACGACCTGTACGGGATACTTCACGTTCCCCGTGTCCGGCGTCGAGCCGCGCTCGTAGGCGACGAAGTCGACCGCGTCGGGCGCGTCGACGTCGCCGCCGGGCCACGGATCGCGGGCGGGCGAGAGGTAGAAGCCGCGGTCGCGCAGGTCGGCGTAGACGAGGTAGCGCACGGCGAACCGATCGGCCGCGGCCGCGCTCTCGACGAAGAAGCGCTCGAAGCCGACCTCGCCGGTGCCGTCGTCCTCACCGATCGTGACTCCCGAGAGGTCGCCGCGGAACAGCAGGTGGGCGGCCTCGACCCGCGAGAGCGCGATCTCGTCGCCGCCGAGCGGGCGACCGTAGCCGCCGGAGTCGTGGAACCGCTGGCGGGCGTCGCCGGCGACGCGGACCGCGTCGCCGCGCAGGTGCCCTGTCGGTTGCATACCGAACGACGGGTTCGGGCGGGGTAAGGGGGTTGCGGTCGGCGGCGGGCAAGGATAAAGGGTCAGTGGCGGGAACGGAGCGTATGAACGACACCGCCGGCCTCCGGCTTACGGTGCGTGCCGCCGAGAAGCGGGACGCGGGCCGGGGCATCGCCCGCCTCCCCGAACCCTCCCGGAAGCGACTCGGCCTCCTCAGCGGCGACACCGTCGAGATCCGCGGCGAGCGCACCGCGGTCGCGAAGGTGTGGCCCGGCGGCGCGGACGCCCGAGAGGGGTCCGTCCTCATCGACGCCGACACCCGCGCGAACGCCGGCGTGAAGGTCGGCGACACCGTCACGGTCGCCGCCGTCGACGTCGAGGACGCAGACCGCGTCGTGCTCGGCGCGCCCGCGGAGCTCGCCGACGTCGACGTGAGCCGCGAGGTGGTCGAGCGCGCGCTCGCCCGCGACCTCCGCGACCGCCCCGTCACCGAGGGGGAAGCCGTCCACGTCGAGCGGCTCGGCGGGATCCGGTTCGTCGTCGCCGAGACCGACCCGACGGGCACGGTGCGCGTCACGAACCGGACCGACGTGTCGGTGAGATACGGGGACGGGGACGACTCCCGATCCGACGCGGGCGCCGGTCGCGATCGACGGAGCGCGCCCGGATCGCGGTCGGAGAGTCGTCCCTCGGCCGACCGATCCGCCGGGAGCGACACGAGCGGAACCGACGCCCCCGGAACCGACGCTCCCGGAACCGACGCGAAACCAACCGGCGGCGGTACCGCGCCCCCGGAAGAGCACACCGCGGGCGCGACCTACGAGGACATCGGTGGGCTCGACGAGGAGCTGGAGTTAGTCCGCGAGACGATCGAGCTCCCGCTCTCGGAGCCCGGCGTGTTCACCCGGCTCGGGATCGACCCGCCGAAGGGCGTCCTGCTCCACGGGCCGCCGGGCACCGGGAAGACGCTGATCGCCCGCGCCGTCGCCAACGAGGTCGACGCGACGTTCATCACCGTCGACGGCCCGGAGATCATGTCGAAGTACAAAGGGGAAAGCGAGGAGAAGCTCCGGGAAAAGTTCAAAGAAGCCCGTGAGGCCGCCCCCGCGATCATCTTCTTCGACGAGATCGACTCGATCGCCGGCAAGCGCGACGACGGCGGCGACGTTGAGAACCGCGTCGTGGGCCAGCTGCTCTCGCTGATGGACGGGCTCGACGCCCGCGGCGACGTGATCGTCATCGGCGCGACCAACCGCGTCGACACCCTCGACCCCGCGCTCCGGCGCGGCGGCCGGTTCGACCGCGAGATCGAGATCGGCGTCCCCGGCGAGGCCGGCCGCCGGCAGATCCTCGACGTACACACGCGCCGGATGCCCCTCGGGGACGACGTGGACTTGGACCGGATCGCGGCGCGGACCCACGGGTTCGTCGGGGCCGACATCGAGGGGCTCACGCAGGAGGCGGCGATGACCGCGCTGCGGCGCGCCCGCGAGTCGGACGCTCGGGCGCTCGACGACGTGACCGTCGGGAAGGCGGACTTCGAGGCCGCCCACGCGAACGTCGAGCCGAGCGCGATGCGCGAGTACGTCGCCGAGCAGCCGACCACCGACTTCTCGGACGTGGGCGGGCTCCCGGAGGCCAAGGAGCGGCTGGAGCGCGCCGTCACGTGGCCGCTGACCTACGGTCCGCTGTTCGACGCCGCGGACGCCGACCCGCCGACGGGGGTCCTGCTCCACGGGCCGCCGGGGACCGGGAAGACCCTCCTCGCGCGGGCTATCGCGGGCGAGAGCGGCGTGAACTTCATCCAAGTGGCCGGGCCCGAACTCCTCGATCGCTACGTGGGCGAGTCCGAGAAGGCGGTCCGGGACCTGTTCGACCGCGCCCGGCAGGCGGCGCCCGCGATCGTCTTCTTCGACGAGATCGACGCGATCGCGGCCGACCGAGACGGCGCGGGCGGCGACGGCTCCGGCGTCGGCGAGCGCGTGGTCTCCCAGCTGCTCACGGAGCTGGACCGCGCCAGCGACAACCCGAACCTCGTCGTGCTCGCGGCGACGAACCGACGGAACGCGCTCGACCCCGCGCTGCTCCGGCCCGGCCGGTTAGAGACCCACATCGAGGTCCCCGAGCCCGATCGCGAGGCCCGCCGCAAGATATTCGACGTACACACCCGTTCGAAGCCCCTCGTCGACGGCGTCGACCTAGAGCACCTCGCAGACGAGACCGAGGGGTACTCCGGCGCGGAGATCGCGTCGCTGTGCCGGGAGGCCGCCCTGATCGCCATCGAGCGCGTCGCAGACGAACACGGCGAGAAGGCCAACGACCACGCCGACGAGGTCTCGATCACGGCCGACGACTTCGCGGCGGCGCTCGAGAGCGTTCGTCCGGCCACGCCGTAGGGGATCGGGATGACGGACGACGGCGATCCGGAGGGGCGCGACGGCGACCCGGCAAACCACGACGGTGACGACGGCGCACCGTCTGGCCCGCCCACCCTTCGCGGCCTGCTCGCGGGACTTCTCACCGCCGTTCGGTCCCGGCCGCCGGCGGAGCTGGCGCTCGTCTCCCTCCCGTTACCGGTCTTGCTCGTCGGCGTGAGCCTCCTCCCCGGAGCCGAGGCGTGGCGGCTCTCGCTGGCGACGGAGGGCGTGTTCGAGAGCCGGTGGGCGCTGTGGACCGCGTTCGCGTCGAGCTTCGTCCACGCGGACCCGGCCCACCTCGCCGACAACGTCGTCAACTACTGGCTGCTCGTCGCGGTCGCGTACCCCCTCTCGGTCGTCGCCGGTTGGCGCCGGCGGCTCCTCGGGTCGGTCGCGGTCTACCTCGCGGTCGTCCCCCTCGTCTCGGCGTGGGCCACCATCGTCGCGCTCGGCGGCGTGACGGACGCGCCGACCGCCGGCTTCTCGGACGTGAACAGCGCGCTCCTCGGCTACCTCGTCGCCGTCTGGTTCGCCGCGCTGGCGGCGGAAAGCGATCGGAGCCGAAGCGAGGCGCTCGCCGGCGTCGACCCGCGGTGGTCGCTCGTTGTGGTCCTCGCGTCGCTCGCGTTCGCGTACCTCGCGCCGAGCGGTACCGGCTACTTCCCGCCCCTGCCGGCCGTGGGGTCGCTGTTCGCGGTCGGGGCCGCCCTCGCCGCGGCCGCGCTGTCCGTCGCGGTCGGACGTCCGCGGGTGGCGGGACTCGATCTGGAGCCGGAGCGCGAGCTGCTGTACGTCACCGGCGCGAGCGTCGCGGCCGCCGGCGTGATCGGGTCGCTGGTGCTCGTCCCGTTCGGCAGCAACGTGTTCGCGCACCTCGCCGGCTACGTCGTCGGGTTCGCGGTGCCGTTCGTCGGCGTGCTCGCGGACGCGGAAGCCGATCGCGGTGGTACTTAAAAAACGGCGGCGCTCCCGCTCAGTCGTCCCGGCCCTAGTCGTGGCCGTGACCGCGGCCGCCAGCGTGATCCCCGCTCTCCCCTCGATCCCCGCCCGTCGCCGCGAGGTCGCTGTCGGCGCCGAACTCGTCGACCGGCGTCACGCTGTAGTCGACCGTGAGCGTGTCCTTCGTCGCGCGGATCTTCCCGACGAACGCCGAGATGTCGTCCAGGCGCCCTTCGAGGACGAACAGCTCCATGCAGTACCGCGAGCCGACGTGGCTGTGGAAGTTGGAGGCGACGAGCCCCTCGTGTTCGTGGCGGAGCCGCATCATCCGCTCCTCGACGCTCGTGGTCTCGTAGTCGAAGAGCACGGTCACCACCGCCATCAGGTCCCTGTCTTCCAGCTTCGCGTCCTCGAACTCCCCGAGGAGGTTCCGGGAGGCCTCGCGGACGACCTCGCTGCGTCCGGTGTAGCCGTGCTCGTCCGCGAACCCGTCGATCCGTTCCAACAGCTCCTCCGGCATCGAGACGCTGACGACCGTCATATATTAACTGATCGCACCGTTCTTGTTAATCTTTGAGGTTGGGGCCACTGGCGCCGTCGTCGTCGCTGGTGTCGTCGTCGTTGACGGAACCGACCGGCGGTCCGTCAGCGGGTCCGCCATCGATTCTCGCCGAGAGCCATTCGTGGTGATCGAGGAGGGCGCGCTCGCCGGCGTCGGTGAGCGCGTACACGTCGGCGAGCCCCTCGGTCCGTCGGTCGAGGAAGCCCGACTCCACGAGCGAGGTCAGCGTGGCGTAGAACGAACGGGGATCGATCCGCTCGTCGTAGTGCGATTCGAGCCGGCTCTTCAACGACTGCGCCCGCAGCTCGCCGGCGTCGTACAGCAGCGCGCACAGGTCGCGGCGGCGGCCGCTGTGGAGCCACTTCGTCATACGTCCGGTTCCGCCCGGCGCCTCACGACCGTTTCGGTCGCGGGCGAGGTGCGTGAGCAGGGACCGCGATCGACGGCCCCGATCGGGCGCTGTTGAATGCGATGAGTGTTTTATTCTGTGCGAGATCACTTCTCGTATTCCGCCCTATCTGAGAATATCGTGACCGATTGAGGTGTATTATGTGTATAAATGTGTGTCTACGGAACTTTCTTCAGTCGCAATCGTTGTCGTTGCACTATGCACGCGACGATCGAACGCCTGGTCTGTCGACACCGGTACGAGCGACGGGCGGTCGTAATCAACCCGAACGAGGTCGTGGAGCGCTGTGCGAAGTGCGGCAAAGAGCGTGTCCGGGGCGCCGCCGGTTCGTAGCGGTCGAGTCCGGCCCCGGCCCCTTACGTCGGTCCGAGCAGTTCGTCGAGCCGGCTGACGCGCCGGTCGCCCAGCACGCATCGCCCGCGGTCCTCGTGGCCCACCCGCTCGACGTGGACCGCGTCGAGCCCCGCGTTCCACGCGGCGCCCACGTCGCTCTCGCCGTCGCCGGCGTAGTAGCCGCGGTCGGTTCGGGGGTCGACGCCGAGGTCCGCCATCGCCAGCTCGATGGGATCCGGGTCGGGCTTCCAGCCGGTCTCGTCGGTACAGCAGACGACCGCGTCGAACCGGCCGTCGAGGTCGAGCCGGTCGAGCACGGGCTCGGCGAGGAACCGCTGGCAGTGGGTGACGAGTCCGGTCGGGCCGCCGGCGTCGTCGACGCGGTCGAGCAGCCGGGCGGCGTCGTCGTGGAGGTACGTCGCCTCCGCGCGGGCGATCGGGTCCTCCTCGGCGTGGAACGCCGGCCAGAACGCGTCGGGGTCCACCCCGAGTTCGCGGAGGGTGTTCCCGCGGGCGCCGCCGAGCCCGTGCCAGAGGACGTACGCCTCCCGGTCGGTGAAGCGGCGACCGAGCCGGTCGCCGACGCTGTCGAAGACGTTCCGGGTGTACGACCACTCCGCGTCGACGAGCGTCCCGTCGAGGTCGAACAGGTGGAAGTCGTAGTCGTCGACGACCATGGGGGCGCCCGTAGGCGGCCGGTCGGTAAGTGCGTTGTGGGGGTGGGTAAGTTCGTTGTGGGGGGTAGGTCCGAGCCGAGCCGTCACTCCCGCACGTGGACCGACGACCCGAGGTACTTGTGGAGCACCTCGTCGACCGAGTCGGCGTTGAACCGGTCGAGGTCCGCGCCGACCTCGTGTTTCAGCGCGTCGAGGTGTTCGCGGTCGGTCCGGAGCTCACGGAAGTCGGCGGCGACGACCTCGACGCCCAGGCGGTCGCCGGCGAGCTCTCGGAACGACGGCTCGTCGCCGATCTCGCCGCGCCAGAGGCGGTCACGGAAGAACAGCCACCCTTCTGTCCCCGGCTCGCTCGCGGGGATCTCCAGCGTCGTCTCGAACCGGTCGGGGTCGACCGCCGCCTCGTCCGGATCGAGCCGGAACGCGACGGCGAAGAGGTAGGCGGGGTCCATCGGCCGCGATCTGCGAGGCCAGAGGGTAAAAGTACATACCCCTCGGTCGTGTCCGTCCGCATGTATGCTGGACCGCCTCCGCGATCTCACCCAGCGCGCGTACCTCCGACACCTCCGCCGGGAGATCGAGGACGTGCCGACGCACGTCGCGATCATCCAGGACGGGAACCGGCGGTACGCCCGCGAGCGGGGCGAGGACGCGCCCGACGGCCACCGCGCGGGCGCCGACACCACCGAGCGCGTGCTGGACTGGTGCGCGGATCTGGGCGTCGCGGAACTGACGCTGTACGCCTTCTCGACCGAGAACTTCGAACGCCCGGACGAGGAGTTAGAGCCGCTGTTCGACCTGCTGGAGGACAAGCTCCGCGACTTCGCCGACGCCGACCGCGTCCACGAGCAGGGAGTTCGTGTCCGCGCCATCGGCGACGTCGATCGGCTCCCGGCGCACGTGCGCGACGCGGTGGAGTACGCGGAGCGCCGCACCGCGGACAACGACCGGTTCACGCTGAACGTCGCGCTGGCGTACGGCGGCCGGACAGAACTGCTCGACGCGGCGACGGCGATCGCGCGCGACGTCGACGACGACGACCTCGACCCCGACGACGTCGACGTCGAGACCGTCGAGGACAGGCTGTACGACCGCCCGGTTCGCGACGTCGACCTCATCGTCCGGACCGGCGGCGACGAGCGCACCTCGAACTTCCTCCCGTGGCACGCGAACGGCAACGAGGCGGCCGTCTACTTCTGTGCGCCGTACTGGCCGGAGTTCTCGGAGGTGGAGTTCCTCCGCGCCATCCGCACGTACCAGTCGCGCGAGGAGTCGTGGCGCCGGGCCCGTGCGGAACGCGCGGTCGCGCTCGTCCGGGCGGTCGCCGAGGTCGAGATCGCCGAGGCGCACGCGGTCGCGAGACGGCTCCGCGCCCGGCTCCCGATCGACGCCGACGCGCTCGCCGCCGCGCTACCAGGCGACGCCGAGGGCCCGGACGAGGGCGGACCCGCGCCCGAAACCGCGGCCCGAACCCCAACCGGAGAAAGCGACGCGGAGCCGGAGTCGGCGGACTGAGTGCCCGCGAAACGGCGACAAAAGCGGAACTCCGCGCTACGCCGGGTTCTTCCGCGTCAGGTCGCTCCCGCAGATCGGACACCGCTCCTTGTTCTCGTCGAAGGTGCGGTTGCAGCCGACGCACTGGAACCGCCACTCGCGCTCCTCGGAGATGCCGTCACGCGCGATCGCCTCGACGGCGATGTCGAGCCGCTCCGCGACGTTCTGCATCGCGTAGTCGTCGGTGACCAGCGTCGCGCTCAGCTCCAGCGCGGTCGCGATCAGCCGGGTGTCGGTGTCGGACAGCTCCGCGGCGTCGCCGGAGCCGCGCGCGGCGCGCCGCACGTTGTCGAGGACTTCCGGGGCCGGGACGTGGATCGTCATTCCGGAGCCCTCCATCGCGTCGAAGCGGAGCGCGCCCTCACCGGTGAGTTCCTCGTGGACTTCGGGCACCGAGACCACGTCGTCGTCGGTGGTGTACTCGTGGATGAACGCCGATGTGTCGAGGACTTCCATCAGCGGGCGACGACGATGTAGTCTTTCACCGCCTGCACGTTCGCAACCGGCACTTTCAGGCGACCCATCTCGTCGACGTCGAAGCCCGAGCGCTCCGGGCTGAGGTGCTCGTGAGGACTCACGAGCAGGTCGGAGAGTTCGCCCGACTTGAGGTCCATCGTGATGTTGTAGAGGTCCCCGAGTTCCGTTCCGTCCGCGCTCATCACCGCCTTCCCGGAGAGGTTCTCCGCGAGGATGTCGACCATGTTCCCACGGTCCCGGGCAACGGTCTTAAACTCCACGGGGGCGTCGGACGGGCGACAGACGGGTGCCGGGCGTGGCGACGCCGGCGAGCGCCCCGAGATGTCGCGGTCCCGGCGGCCGCTCCCCCCGCGATCCGGACGGGCGCATTTTGAAAGGCTTAACTGACGTCCGGGCCGAACAGGAGATAACCGACCTTTTCGGGGCGATCACTGATGACCGACCACACAAACGCGGACACCCTTCGGACGCCGATCGTCGCCGTGCTGGGCCACGTCGATCACGGCAAGACCAGCCTGCTCGACAAGATCCGTGGCTCCGCCGTCAGCGAGGGCGAAGCCGGCGCGATCACCCAACACATCGGGGCGACCGACATCCCGCTCGACACAATCTCGGGGATGGCGGGCGAGCTCATCGACCCGACCGACTTCGACCTCCCCGGCCTCCTCTTCATCGACACGCCGGGCCACCACTCCTTCTCGACGCTGCGCGCGCGCGGCGGCGCGCTCGCAGACATCGCGGTGCTCGTCGTCGACGTCAACGACGGCTTCCAGCCCCAGACCGAGGAGGCGATCGACATTCTCAGACGCACCGGCACCCCCTTCGTCGTCGCCGCCAACAAGGTGGACACGACGCCGGGGTGGAACCCGCAGGACGGTCAGCCGATCCAGCGGAGCTTAGAGGCGCAGTCGGAGCGCGCCGAGTCGATGCTCAACGAGAACCTCTACGAGATCATCGGCCAGCTCTCCGACGCCGGCTTCTCGGCGGACCTCTACTGGCGCGTGCAGGACTTCCAGAAGAACATCGGCGTCGTCCCGCTCTCGGCGATCACGGGCGAGGGCGTCCCCGACCTGCTCACCGTCCTGATGGGGCTCTCCCAGCGGTTCATGAAAGAGGAGATGGCGATCGACGTCTTCGGGCCCGGCGAGGGGACGGTCCTAGAAGTCAAAGACGAGCGCGGCTTCGGCGCCACCATCGACACGGTCGTGTACGACGGCGTGGTGCGCAACGGCGACCAGGTCGTCGTCGGCGGGCAGGACGAGCCGATCGTCACCGAGATCCGGGCGCTGCTCCAGCCGCGGCCCTTAGAGGAAATTCGCACCGAGAAGAAGTTCGAGAAGGTGGCGGAGGTCGGCGCCGCCGCCGGGGTGAAGATCGCCGCGCCCGACCTCGATCGGGCGATGGCCGGAGCGCCCGTGCGGGTCGTCCGTGACCGCCCGATCGACGAGGTCGTCGAGGAGGTGAAGGCCGAGCTCGCGGAGATAGAGGTGGATACCGCCGAGAACGGCGTCGTCGTCAAGGCCGACACGCTCGGTTCCTTAGAGGCGATGGCGAACGCGCTCCGCGAGGCGGAGGTCCCCATCCTGCGCGCGGAGGTCGGCGACATCGCGCCCCGCGACATCGCCGTGGCCGAGACCGCGAACCAGGACGAGCACAAGGCGATCCTCGGATTCAACGTCGATCTGCTCGCGAACGCCGAGACCGAGCTGGAGAACGCCGACGTGAAGCTGTTCACCGACGACGTGATCTACCAGCTGATCGAGGACTACGAGACGTACGTCGAGGAGAAACAGCGCGCTCAACAGGAGACGGTGCTCGACAAGGTCGTCCGCCCCGCGCGCTTCCGGATCCTCCCCGACCACACGTTCCGCCAGAACGACCCCGCGGTCGTCGGCGTCGAGGTCATCTCCGGGACGGTCCAGAACAACCGCAACGTCGGCGCCTTCGAGGGCAACGAGTTCGAGCGCGCCGGCCAGCTCTCCGGCATTCAAAAGCAGGGCGACGACGTGGACGAGGCGCGCGCCGGCGAGCGCGTGAGCATCGCCATCGACGGCCCCACCGTCGGCCGCGACATCGAGGAGGGCGACACCCTCTGGACGGAGGTCCCCGAGAAGCACGCGAAGATCCTCGAACAGGAGCTGAAAGAGGAGATCACGGCCGACGAGCGCGAGGCGCTCTCGGCGTACCTGGAGACCAAGCGGAAGCGGGACCCCTTCTGGGGGAAGTGAGTCGTCGGGGCCGAGGTGGACGCCCTCAGAGCGCCTCGCCGCAGCTCGGACACTCCGGACCGCGCTCGCCGTCGACCGGCTCGACCGCGATCCGACAGTTCTCACACCACCGTCGCGCTCTGTCATCGTCGCCGGGGACGTCGTGTGTCACGTGTCTAGGGGTGAAACGGGGGATAACCGTCGTCGACGTCGCCGGGAGACGCGACGGTCGACCTCACTCCCGGACCGACCGTCCCACGTGCTCTACCACCCGCGTCGCGGTCGCCTTCCAGCGGATCGCCACGGCGTCGCCCGCGTCCAGCTCCAACCGCTCCGCGCTCTCGGCCGTGATCAACACCCGGAACGCGACGCCCGAAACCGCGACCCGCACCGTCGACACCGTCTCGCCCGCGTCGATCCCGACGACCTCGCCGCGAAGCCGGTTCCGGGCGCTCGTCGAGTCCGGGTCGACCCGCTCGTCGCCTTTATAAACGGTCACCGCGTCGGCGCCGATCCGCACCTGCACGGCGTCGCCGACCGCCACCGTGTCGCGGGCGTCGCTCCCGTCGTCTCCCCCATCGTGGAGACCGCGCACCTCTCCGACCGCGGTGTCGACGTCGGCCAGCTCGCCGTCGACGCTCGCGACCGTCCCGTCGAACACCGTTTCCGGAACCTGCGCGGTCGCGGCGAGCACGGCTTGAAGGCGGTCGTACCGGTCGAGGAGGTCGCGACCGGCTCCCGAGAGCCGGCTGCCGCCGCCGCCGGAGCCGCCGCGCTGGCGCTCGACGAGGGTCCCGAACGCGTCCTCCAACGCCTCGATCCGCGAGAGGGCGCGGGCGCGGGAGCGACCCAGATCCGAGGCCGCGCCGGCGACCGACCCCGCCTCGTGGACCGCTCGGAGAAGCGCGGCGTCGCGGCCGTCGAACTCGACGCCGTCCTCGATGAGCGCGGCCCGGCCGCGGCCCGCGGCGCCGCCCGTTTCGTCCATACACCGACCGTCGCCCCGCGAGGTGTTGGTGTTTTCCCTCCGACCGCGGCTCTCCGCGTAGCCGCGTCCGGGACGTAACTGCCTCCGGACGAGATCGAGGCCGGAGCGGAGGCGATCGGACCGCCGGAGCGAACGCCGTCACCGTCTCTACCAGACGCGCCCATCGCCCGCTTCCGATTTCACATAATCGGTATCGGTTACGATCGCGGCAGAAGCTATATCCGACATCGGCCCATCGGTGTGTCCATGTCGATACATCGACGACGATTCGTCGCCGCGCTCGGTGCAGGTGCAGTCGCGAGTACAGCCGGCTGCACGCAGCTGGGGATCGGCGGCAGCGACGACCAGGCCGCCGTGGCCGGCGAGACGCTCACGCTCACGACGACGACGAGCACCTACGACACGGGGCTGCTCGACGAGATCCACACCGACTTCGAGGAGATGTACGGCGTCACCGTCGACGCCGTCGCCCAGGGGACCGGCGCGGCCTTGGAGTCGGCCCGCAACGGCGACTCTGACGTGGTGATGGTCCACGCCCGCGGGCTCGAAGACGAGTTCCTGCGCAACGGGTACGGGGTCAACCGCCGCGACCTGATGTTCAACGACTTCGTCATCGTCGGGCCGGAGAGCGACCCGGCGGGGATCCAGGGGATGGACTCGGCGACGGAGGCGCTGACGGCCATCGCCGACGCGGGGGCGACGTTCGTCTCTCGCGGCGACAACTCCGGGACGCACACGAAGGAACTCAATCTCTGGGAGGCCGCGGGCACCGAGCCCGGCGGCGACTGGTACCAGGAGACCGGCACCGGGATGGGCGAGGCGCTGAACGTCGCCAACCAGCAGGGGGCGTACACGCTCTCGGACCGCGGGACGTTCATCTCCCAGCGCTCCGAGGTCGATCTCACGATCCTCGTGCAGGGACCCATCGAGGACGGGCCGGAGATCCTCGCGAACCCCTACGGGATCATGGTCGTCAATCCCGGCGTCCACGAGAACGCCAACTACGACCTCGGGATGGCGTACATCGGCTGGATCACCAGTCCGGGCGTCCAGAGCTCGATCTCGGAGTACCAGGTGAACGGGGAACAGCTGTTCTTCCCCGAAGCGGTCTCGGAGGACCCCGACTTCCAGCAGTACGTTCCGGAGGGTTGGAGTAGCGACGGCTCGGACGCGTAAGCGTGCCAGTCGACTCGGCCGTCCAACTGGTGCCGGCACTCCTCGACCTCCCGTTCAGGGAGGGGTACGTCCGGAGCATCATCGTCGTCTCGCTGTACGTGAGCGTCCTCGCGGTGACGCTGAGCACGCTCGTCAGCGTCCCGGTCGCGGTCCTGTTGGGTTTCGCCGACTTCCCCGGCAAGCGGTTCGTCAAGTCGGTGATCAACACGGGGATGGGGTTCCCGAGCGTCGTCGTCGGCCTCGTCGTCCTGTTCGCGGTCTCAAACCAGGGACCCCTGGGATCGCTCAATCTCATCTTCACCAAGGAGGCGATGATCATGTCCCAGTTCGTGCTCGCGACGCCGCCGATCACGGCGATCAGCCTCGCCGCGATCACGGGGGTCGACGACGGCGTCCGCGACGCCGCGCGCGTCCTCGGCGGGACGCGGCTCGACGTCGCGCTCGTCGTGTTGAAGGAGGCGCGGTACGGGATCGCGACTGCGATACTGGCCGGGTTCGGCCGCGCGATCAGCGAGGTCGGCTCCGTGCTCATCGTCGGCGGCAACATCACCAGCGCGGACGGCATCTCGAAGACGCGAACCCTCACCACCGCGATCCAACTGGAGGCCAGACAGGGGCAGTACCAGACCGCGATGGTGCTCGGCGCGGTGCTCGTCGCGCTCGTGTTGACGGTCAACGCGGTCGTCGTCCGCTTCGGCGACCGGGGGGTCCAGAGCTGATGCTCCGGGTCGCGAACGCCTCGCGGTCGTACGGCGACGAGACCGTGCTCCGGAACCTCTCCATCGAGGTCGGGTCGGGAGAGGTCGTGGCCGTCATCGGCCCCTCCGGCGTCGGCAAGACGACGCTGCTCCGACTGCTCGCGCTCTCGCTCGAACCGGACGAGGGCACCGTCGCGCTCGACGGCACCGACGCGTGGGCTGTCGACGCCGCCGAACGTCGGGCGCTCCGGCGTCGGGTCGGGATGGTGTTTCAGGAGGCGAGCCTCTTCGACGCGTCCGTCGCTCGAAACGTGGAGTACGGGCTCCGCGTCCGCCGGTCGTGGCGCGACCGGCTCCACGACGAGGTCGCCGGGCTCGTCCGGTCCAACGGGGTCGCCGACGCCGTCCACGAAGCGCTCGACGTGGTCGGGTTGACCCAGAAGGTGGTACAGCAGGCCGACTCGCTGTCCGGCGGCGAGGCCCAGCGGGTGTCGTTCGCCCGCGCGCTGGCGTACGAACCTGACGTCCTCCTCCTCGACGAGCCGACCTCCGACCTCGATCCGCGCAACACCGCGGTCATCGAGGACGCGATCGGCGAGGCGCGAGACCGCGGGATCGGCGTCGTCGCCGCCACGCACGACATGCATCAGGCCGAGCGGGTCGCGGACAGGGTCGCGGTGCTGCTCGACGACGGGATCACGGAGATCGGGCCGACGGAACGGATCTTCGAGGACCCCTCGGACGAGCGCACTCGGAAGTTCATCTCGGGCGAGCTGGTGTACTGACGCGTACTGGGAGTATGTATCGCAGATCGATCGGGTAGTCGTTTATAAATGAACGAGTGGTGTTGCTATCAGCTGTTTATACGTGATCGATGGGTTTGCGGTGAACACTTCCAAAGCCCCAGTCGCGAGGACGGCGCACGCTCGCTGTGCTCCTCAGTCGCTCACTTCGTTCGCTCCTTGCGGTGTCGCCGGCGGCTTCGCCGCCGGCTTTCCGTGGCGCGTAGCGCCACGCTACTTACGTCGCCTGCGCCGTCCTCGCGACTGCTCCTTTGAGTCCACCCGACCAACCGCACCGCCTCACGCCTCCCCAGCCTCGTCGGCGGCTTCGCCGCCGGCTGTCAGAGGGACCTTCGGTCCCTCACTCCTCGCGGTCGCCAGTGGCGGCCGCTCGGAGGCGCGCGCCACCGCACAGTTTATTTATAAGCGATCTCGCTGTCGATCATCAGTTCTCCAGCGCCTCGATGTCGTCGAGTATCTCGACCGCGTGGTCCTCGGGGGAGACGCCCTCGTAGGCGAGCGCGACCGTCCCGTCAGCGTCGAGGACGTACGTGTTCCGGAACACGCCGTCGAAGGTGTTGCCGAACATCTGCTTCTCTCCGTAGGAGTCGTACGCGCTCGCGACCTCGCCGTCGGGGTCCGAAAGCAGCGTGAACGGGAGGTCGTACTCCTCGGCGAACGGTTCGAGGTCCTCGACGGGGTCGTCGCTGACCCCGACGACCGCGACGTCGGCGCCCTCGAAGGCGTCCCACTCGTCGCGGAAGCCGCAGGCCTCGGTCGTACAGCCCGGCGTGTCGGCCCGGGGGTAGAAGTAGACGACCGTGTAACGCGCCGCGGACGGGTCGACGGTGACGGTGGCTCCGTGCTGGTCAGACAGCGTGATCTCGGGTGCGGGATCGCCCGGTTCGAGCATACGTCCCGTGGTTTCGCCCCGGTATTAGGACGTTCGGTCCGGTTCTTTTTTACCCGCCACTGTCATGGAGCCGGTATCGATGGAGTGGCAACCGACGCCGTACACGGCACCGTTGCTCGTGGCGGCGCTCGCGTCGTTCTCCTTCGCCGTGTACGCCGTCAGAAACCGGGCCCGGAAGGAGACGCCGCTCGTGCGGAGCTTCGTCGCGGTCACCGTCGCCAGCGGGGTCTGGTCGCTGGCGTACGCGGCGCAGCTGTCGGCGGCGACGCTCGAGGCGACCCTGTTGTGGAACCGCCTCGTCTGGGTCGGGATCGCGGCGCTCGCCGTCGCCTGGCCCGCGTTCGTGTTCGCGTACGTCGGCTGGATGTCGTGGCTCAGACCCCGTCGGTTCGTCCTCCTCTGTCTCGTTCCCGCGGCCGCCGTCGGCGGAGTTCTCGCTCTCGGCGCCGACCCGCTCTTTTACACGTCTCCGTCGCTGGACGGCGCGAACGGGTACCTCGTTACGGAGTATCTGCCGACGCCGGCGCTCATCGGCTTCATGACGTACAGCTACGCGGTGAACCTGTTCACCTTCGGTGTGCTCGGCTACGCCGCACTCGTCCGGGACGGCGTGTTCCGGCGGCAGGCCGTGCTTCTGCTCGCCGCCGGCCTCGCGCCGATGACCGTCGGTGTCGTCGGGGTTGCGGGATTTCTCGGTCCCGTGTTCGTCGACCTCACGCCGGTCACGTTCGCGGCCACTTCAGGCCTACTTGGTTGGGTCGTGTTTCGACACCGACTCCTCGACCTCTCACCGGTCGCCCGCGACGCGGTGTTCTCGAACCTCTCGGACGGGGTCGTGGTCGTCGACGCCGACGGTCGCGTCGTCGATTTGAATCAGCCGGCACGCCGGCTGTTCCCGTCCGCGGCGGTCGGCCGTGACGTCGAGACGGCGTTCGAGGACGTGCCGGCCGTAGCCGATCTCGCGTCGTCGACCGGGACCGCCAGCGGGAAGCGTTCCGACCGCGGTGCCGGGCCGGAACCGGACGGCGATCTCAGGGTGACCCTCAACGGGGACTCCGCCCCCCGCTTCCTGACCGTCGCCGCCCACTCGATCGCCACCGCGGGGATCGGATACGAGAGCGGTAGTGAGACGGCGGGAGGGACCGTCCTCCTGTTCCGCGACGTCACCGAGCGCGAGACGCTCCAGCGGCGCTATCGGGCGCTCATCGAGAAGTCGCCGAACGTCATCGCCGTCTGTGGAACCGACGGGCTGCTCCGGTACGTGAGCCCGTCGATAGAGCGGCTGCTCGGTCACTCGCCCGCGGCGATCGAGGGGCGGCCGGTGATCGATCTCGTCCACCCCGACGACCAGCGGGAGGCGCAGCGCGCGTTCGAGCAGGCCTTCGAGACCGACGAACAGCAGTCGCTCGACCATCGGATCGCGCACGCCGACGGGAACTGGCGCCGGTTCGAGACGACGGTCGAGCGCCTGTTTAAGGACACCGAGGAGGTGGTGATAACCGCCACCGACGTGACCGAGAGCCGGCGGTACGAACAGCGGCTCCAAGTACTCAACCGGGTCCTCAGACACGATCTGAAAAACGACACGAACGTCATCGGTGGGTACGCGGACCTCCTGCGTGACCACATCGACGACGAGGGGGGCGAGTACCTCGACGTCATCGACCGGAAGGTCGAGACGCTGACGCATCTCAGCGACCAGGCCCGCGAGATCGATGTCGCGCTCCACAGCGACGGAGCGCGCGCGGAGATCGACCTGTCGGCGCTGGTCGCGCGGCTCTGCGACTCGCTCGCGTCGTCGTTCCCGGAGGCGACGGTGACGGTGTCGACGCCGGACGCGGCGGTGGTGTGCGCGGACGAGCTGTTGGAGTCCGCGGTCCGGAACGTGTTGGAGAACGCGGTCGTCCACAACGACGCGGACCAGCCGATCGTCGAGGCGGCCGTCGACCCGGACGACGGCGGCTACCGGATCGCCGTCGCGGACAACGGCCCGGGGATCCCGCCGGTCGAGCGGAGCGTGTTCTCGGAGACCAGAGAGACCGCGCTCGAACACGCGAGCGGGTTGGGCCTCTGGCTCGTCCACTGGATCGTCACCGAGTCCGGCGGGGATCTGGAGATCCACACGCGCGAGCCGACGGGGACGCTGATCACGATGTGGCTCCCGACGCCCGACGGCGACGCTGCGGAGGGGGAGGAGGAGGAATCAGAAGAGGGGGAAGAGGCGTCTGAGTCCGCGGATCCGGAAGGGCCCGAGGGGGCGGTCGCGGGCGCCGAGACGGAGACGAAGGCGGACGACGGTCCGAGATCCGATCGCGACCCGGCCGCCGGCGGGGTCCCGTCGGCCGACCGCGACCCCGCGCCGTGACCGCGCGCCACGACCGCGCGCTGTGGCCCGCCTCCCGACCCGTTGCGGGCCCGCGAACTCCCTCCGCAACCTCTTTGCGGTCGGTCGCCGAACTCGATGACATGAGCCACGGATCCCTGGACGACGACGCGATCGAGAGCTACCGGGAGGCCGGTGCGGTGTTGGTCGAGGCGATGAACGAGGCCCGCGAGATGGTCGAGCCGGGGCGGACACACCTCGAGGTCGCCGAGTGGACGGAGGACTTCATCCGCGAGCGGGACGCGGGGCTCGCGTTCCCCGTCAACATCAGCGTCGACCCCGAGGCGTCCCACGCCACACCGGGGCGCGACGACGAGGTCGAGTTCGGCGAGGAGATGGTGTGTCTCGACGTCGGAGTCCACGTCGACGGCTACATCGCCGACGCCGCGGTCACGGTCGACCACACGGGGACCCCCGAGCTGGTCGAGGCCGCCGAGATGGCCTTGGAAGCCGCGGTCGACGAGGCCGGACCGGGCGTCGAGGTCGGCGTCGTCGGTCAGGCGATCGAGGACGTGATCCGCGGGTACGGCTACACGCCCGTCCTGAACCTCTCCGGGCACGGGGTCGAGCGCTACGACGCGCACACGGGACCGACGGTGCCGAACCGGGGCGTCGACCGCTCGGTCGAGCTGGAGCCGGGGCAGGCGGTCGCCATCGAGCCGTTCGCCACCGACGGCCGCGGGAAGGTCGGCGAGGGGACAGAAGAGGAGATCTTCGAGCGGACGGGCTCCGCGAGCGTCCGCGACCGCCGCGCGCGGCGGGCCCTCGAGGAGATCGAGGCGTTCGACGACCTCCCGTTCGCGGCGCGGTGGCTGGAGGGCGACCGCGTGGAGATGGCCCTCCGTCGGCTGAAGCAGGCGAACGCGGTGAAGGGGTACCCCGTCCTGAAGGAGGCAGACGACGCCTTGGTGAGCCAGGCGGAACACACCCTGCTCGTCACCGATGACGGCGTCGAGGTGACGACCGCGGGCATCCACGGCTTCGACGACTGATGGACCGGATCTACGCGCCGTGGCGGATCGAGTGGGTCGAGCGCGACTCCGACCCGATCGACGGCTGCCCGTTCTGCGTCCTGCCGGAGCGCGAGGACGCCCGTGAGGCACGGGTCGTCGCCCGCAGCGAGCGCAACTACGTCCTGTTGAACAACGCCCCGTACAATCCGGGTCACGCCATGGTGATCCCGAACGAGCACCGCGAGGACCCGACCGACCTCGACGACGCGATCCTCCTCGATCACGCGAAGCTGAAGGCGGCGACGCTCGCGGCGTTGCGATACGACGTGGACCCCGACGGAGTGAACACCGGACAGAACCTCGGCGCCTCGGCGGCCGGCGGCTCGATCGACCACCTCCACACCCACGTGGTCCCGCGGTGGGACGGCGACACGAACTTCATGCCCGTCACGGGGGACACGAAGGTGATCGTGGAGGCGATCGACCGCACCTACGAGCACCTCCACGCCGGCTTCGCCGCCGGCGACGACGTGGTCGACTCGGGCGACGCAGAGGCCGGCGAGGCGGTCAGGCTCGACTTCGATGTCTGAAGCGACAGCGACGATCGCTTATAAATAAACTGTGCGGAGGCGCGCGTGCGAGGGAGTCGGCCGACCGGAGCGAAGCGACGGGAGGCCGACGAGGCTGGGGAGGCGTGAGGTGCGGTTTCGGTCGCGACTGGGGCTTTGGGGATGTTCACCGTCGAGCCATTGATCGCTGATAAACAGCCGCCAGCGACACCATTCTATTACCTACAAACAATCACCGAGACGACCTGATACACGTACTCCCGCCAGCGATCGGGAGGTACCCTTCGGCGATCGGCTCGACGACCAGTTTAAAACAGCCCGCCGACCCGCGAGAGGAGCCGCGGCACCTCGTCGGCGATCGCGTGCCGCTTGAGGAGGCCGAACCCGACGACGATGACGGCGAAGCCGGCGACCGTCAGCGGCGTCACGGGCTCGGCGAGCAAGAGCGCGCCAGTCACCGTCGCCACCACGGGAACGACGTAGGAGACGAGGTTGATCTCGAAGGGCCCCAGCCGGTCGAGCAGCGTGAAGTAGATGACGTACGCGACCGCCGAGGCCAGCACGCCGAGGAACAGCAGCGCGCCGAGCGCCGGGAGCGCGGTCGACGGGAGCCGCTGCGGCTCGCCGAGCCCGAGGCTGAATCCGTGGATCAACAGCGCGCCGAACAGCATCGCCCACCCGGTGAGCGAAACGCTTGAAAAGCTCGTCTCCACGGTGCGGAGCCCGACGCTGCCGACCGCGACCGCGATCACGCCGATCGAGATGATTCCGACGCCGATCGTGACGCCGCCGGCGAGGTTCGCGGGGTCTGGCTGGGCGACGAGCCCGACGCCCACGAACGCGAGCACCACGCCGAGCGCACCCCGGGCGTCGAGGTCCGAGCCGCCGATCCAGACGGCCGCGACCGCTGCGGTCGCGATGGGGACGAGGCTGTAGGTGATCGAAGCGATCCCGCTCGTCGTGTACTGCTGACCGACGAACAGCAGGGAGTTGTTGGCGGCGACGGAGAGGCCGCCGCTGAACCCGATCGCGGCCAGATCACCGCGGGTCCGCGGGACCGACTCGCTCTCGGTGAGGAGAACGTACGACACGAGCACCAGCGCCGCCAGATCGAACCGATAGGCGGCGTACAGCACGGGCGGGTAGTAGTCGAGCCCGACTTCGATCGCGACGAAGGAACCGCCCCAAAGCAGCGCGAGCGCGAAGAAGAGGGCGATATCTCGGTACCTGGACACGAACGGAGAGACGGCTTTAGAGTGTAAAGCGGTGTCCGTTTCGCCTCAGTAGCCGCGGACGATCAGGTAGTCCGCGAGGTCCGCTAACAGCTCTCGGGACCCGCTCTCGGGGAGGATTTCGAGGTGTTCCTTCGACCGCTCCGTGAGGTCCTCGGCCGTCTCGCGGGCGTACGCGATCGAGCCGACCTCTTCGAGGGCCGCCACCGCCTCGTCGATGGCCTCCTCGGTCACCTCGGCGGGGGTGTCGGCGTCGACCAGCCCGTCCACGTCGACGCCCTGCTGCCGGGCGTGGAGGGTGATCAGCGTCTCCTTCCCCTCGACGAGGTCGGAGCCGCGCTGCTTGCCCAGATCCTCGGAGGGGACGGTCAGATCGAGCACGTCGTCCTGGATCTGGAACGCCCGCCCCGAGTCGATCCCGTACTGGTAGAGGGCGTCGACGACCTCGTCGTCCGCGCCGAGCAGGACGGCGGGCGTCGCGGCCGAGGCGCCGTAGAGGACGGCGGTCTTCAGCTCGACCATCTCCAGGTACTCGTCCGGGAGGATGTCGTCGCGCGACTCGAAGGCGACGTCGAGCGCCTGTCCCTCGCAGATCTGGGTGCAGGTGGACGCGAGCATCCGCATCGCCTCCAGCCCGTTGGCCGGGTCGGAGCCCGTCTCCGTCATAAACTCGAACGCCTTCGAGTAGAGCGTGTCGCCGGCGAGGATGGCGGTCGAGGTGTCGTACTGCTCGTGGACGGCCGGGACGCCCCGCCGCAGGTCGTCCTCGTCCATGATGTCGTCGTGGATCAGCGTGAACGACTGGATCACCTCGATCGCGACCGCGGCGCGCATCACGTCGACGGTGTTGCCGTCGAGGGCCGCGAACTCGCGGAAGTCGGCGGCCAGCGGATCGGTACCGGTCACCGCCTCCGCGGCCAGCGTCGTCACCGTCGGCCGGAGCCGCTTGCCGCCGGCTTCGAGGATGTACCGCGCCGCCTCGTAGAGCCGCTCCGGGTGCTGTACCGGCAGCTCCTCGTCGATAGCGGCGTTGACGAGGTCACGCCGCTCGCGGATGGCTTCCAGCACCCGCGCCTCCTTCGTCTCGCTCGTCATTCGACGAGCTGGATAACGCTCCCGTTCTGCGTGACGTGCACGTCACGTCCGAGCTTGTACCCCTGCGACTTCGCGAGGTCGACGTACGGCGAACGACCCTTCAGCGTCTGGTGACCGGGGATAAGGTGCTGGGGCTGGAGCGCGTCCAGCATCTCGTAGTGGCCCTCCTCGCGGAGGTGGCCGGAGACGTGGATGTCGTCGTAGAGACGCGCGCCCTGCATCCGGAGGAGCTGTTCGGACTGGTACCGCTGCCCCTCGTTGGTCGGCTCCGGAATGATGCTCGCGCTGAAGACGACCTTGTCGCCGTTCTCGATTTCGTACGGGGTCTCGCCGCGGCCCATGCGGGTGAGCATCGCGCGCGGCTCGCCTTGGTGGCCCGTCACGATCGGGAGGAAGTTGCCCTTCCCCTCCTTCATGATCCGCTTGAACGCGCGGTCGACCGACTTCCGGTGGCCGTACATGCCGACGTCGCCCTGGAAGTCGACGAAGTCGAGCCGTTCCGCGGTGCCCGAGTACTTCTCCATCGAGCGACCGAGCAGGACCGGCTGGCGGCCGATCTCTCGGGCGTACTCGACGAGGGTCTTCACGCGGGCGATGTGGGAGGAGAACGTCGTGGCGACGATTCCGCCCGAGTAGTCCTCCATCGACGTCAGCGTGTCCTCGACGTGCTTCTTGGCGTACGACTCGGAGGGCGTTCGGCCCTTCCGGCCGGCGTTCGTACAGTCCTCGATGTAACAGAGGACGCCCTCGTCCTGACGGCCGATCTCGCGGAACCGGTCCATGTCGATCGGGTCGCCGATGACGGGGTCGTGGTCCAGTCGCTTGTCGAGCCCGTAGACGACGGCGCCCTCGGGCGTGTGGAGGACCGGGTTGATCGCGTCGATGATCGAGTGGGTGACGTTGACGAACTCCATCTCGACCTGCTCGGAGTCGCCGATGGCCATCGTGCCGCCCGCCTTCATCTTCACGAGGTCGTTGTCGACCTGGAACTTCCCCTCGTCGTCGATCTGCTGTTTGACCAGCTCGATCGTGTACGGGGAGCCGACGATGGGCGCGTCGTACCGGTGCGCGAGCTTCGGGATGCCCGCGATGTGGTCGAGGTGACCGTGCGTGGGAACGATCGCCTGGACGTCGCCCTCCAGCTCGCTCATGACGCGGTCGTCCGGGATCGCGCCCATGTCGATCAGGTCGAGGCTGTGCATGCTCTCGGTCTCCACGTTGTCGTGGATGAGGACCTTACTGAGGTTCAGGCCCATGTCGAAGATGACGATGTCGTCGCCCGCTCGGACCGCCGTCATCTGTCGACCGACCTCTTCGTAACCGCCGAGTGTCGCAATTTCTATTTCCATGGTTTGTGGGTTCGAACACTGTGATGGGCGTCCATCACTGAAACCCCGCAAGGAGCCGTCAGCGCTACGTTCGTCCGCGCGTCGTTGAGGCCCCGCTACGGCCGAGCCGACGTCGACTCACCGTGTCCCGCGGGAGTGTGGTATCCGGAGGTACAGCGGCCCGTCTTAAAAACACCCGGGTTCGAGCGCGTTCTCGACCGATCGCCGTCGACCGCCGCAACTCATTTCGGTCCGCTGGTCGAACCGCCGCCGATGGCAGATCTCCCCCGCCGCCGAGCCCTCCTCGCGGCCGCGTCAGGGATCGCCGCCCTGGCGGGCTGCTCCGGCCGCGACTCCGCGTCGAACAGCTATCCGAGCAGGAACCGACCGATCGACGACTACGAACTCGAAAAAGCCCGTGACGAAACCGGCAGCGTCCTGTTCACGCAGAGCGACACCCTCCCGTCGCCGCCGTCCGACGAACGAGCGCCGCAGCGTCGCCACGGCCGACGCGTGCTGACGGGGGAGTCGAGCCTCTCGGAGCTCACCTTCGCCGAGACGACCCCGGCGGAGACGCTCCGGTCGTTCTGCGCCGCGACCGACTTCGACGCGGCGTCGGTGTACCTGCTCGCGACGCCCGTCGACGCCTGTCGGGAGGTCCGGTTCCGGTCGGTGTCCGTCGAGCGCGACGAGCTCGCGGACGGCGACCTCCACACCCACGCCGACTTCTGTCAGACCTACCGCCCGGCGGGCGTCGACTGCGACCTCGACGAGACCCACACAGTCGGCTTCGCGATCCGAATTCCCGTGGCGGCCGACCGGTCGACCGGCGCCGGGCGCGGCATGTCCGGCTCCTGTCGGACGCCGTCCGGGCGCCCGGAGGCGTTCAACGGCTCCGTGACGGCACCGATCGGGGGCGACGACGCGTGACGCCGCGTCGGACCTCTCGCCGCCGGTTCCTCGCGGGGTTCGGCGCGGTCGGAACGGCCGCGCTCGCCGGCTGTTCGAGTCTCCCGTTCGGAGACGACTCCCGCGCGGAACAGCCCGCGGTGTCGCTGGCGACGGACGACGTCGGGTCGGTCGCGTGGCCGGCGTCGCCGTTCCCGGTTCCGATACCCGGGTCGCTCGCGGCCGCTCACGAGGCGCGCGTCCGCGACCTACTTGCGGAAGTGCCGACCGAACCGTCGATCCCGAACGAGGCGGTCGCCGCGGACCTCGCGAGCGACCGGGAGCGCGCGGCGGCGGGGGTCGACCGCGCGGTCGACGATCCGTGGCCCGTCGACGCCCTGGCGGCGTGGCGGCGGCGTCGAGAGCGCGCCGCGACCGTCCGCGGCGCGTACCGGGCCGCGACCGGCGGCGGCGATCCCGCGACCGCGGCGGAACGTCGCCAGACGGTGCGCGCAGACCTGCGGGCGTTCGAGGCCGACGTGACGTACCGCGCGCGGTCGCCGCGAGAGGCGGTGCTGGCGTACGGGCCGGTCGAGTCCCTGCTCGCCGACTGCGAGCGACGCGTCCGCCCGACGCCGCCGTACCCGGAGGACCCGGTGGCCGATCCGTTTCGGGCCGGCGAGGCCGTCGGACGAGTCGAGACCGCGCGGGCGACGCTCGACGACGCGGCGGGACTGCGAGAGGCGTACCTCGCCGAACGCCCGGAGGCGACCGCTCAGTGGGCCTCCGTGGCCGCGGCGGCCGAAGACCTCGAGGGGTCCGCGCGTCGGACCCGGGGGGTCGTTCGCGAGGCGCTCGGCGACGGTCCGTCCGGCGACGACGTTCAAGGAACCGTCGCGCGGGAGCTGTTCCGCGAGACCGAGTGGATCGTCGAATCGCAGATCGACGACGTCGAGCGGGCGATGGACGTCGGGGAGTACGCGACTGCCGTGGTCGCTTCCGGGAGAGCGCTGGCGGCGACCGAGGCGCACCGGGCGGCGGGCGAGGCCATCCGCGAGGGCGGGTATCGAGAGCCCGTCACGGCGGAGTCAGTGCGGACGGCCGCGGACCGCGCGCGTGCCGCCGTCGCCGATATCGGCGAGGCCGAAGCGACGCGACTGGCCGCGGCGATCGGGCGTCCAGCCCTCGAACGAGTCCGGTACGCGATCGACCTCGTCGACGAGGGATACGGGAGCGTCGTGCGCGTTCGGGCGCTCCTGACCCACGCCGTCCTGCTTGCACGGGCGGCCCCGGAGGCGGCGGCGTTCGTCGACGAGCGACTCCGATGAGCGCCGCTCCGCGCGTGCGTCGTCCCGGTATTTTTATTAGTACGACGGGCGGCGATACGGACAATGAGTGGACGACCCCTCGACGTGCTCGAAGCGTCGCTCGAGGAGCCGGTGACGGTTCACCTGAAGGACGGAACGACCTACTACGGCATCCTCGCCGGCTACGACCAACACATGAACGTCGTCATCGAGCCCGAGTCCGACGTGAGCGATCGCGTCGACGACGACCTCGAAGGCGAGTTCGCGGTCGCGATCGAAGACACAACGATTATACGCGGCGATAACGTCGTCACCATCAAAGCATGACCGGCTCCGGAACGCCCTCTCAGGGGAAGAAGAACAAGACGGTTCACGTGAAGTGCCGCCGCTGCGGCGAGAAATCCTACCACGTCAAGAAGGAGCGCTGCTCCTCGTGCGGCTTCGGCGACTCCGCCTCCCGCCGCGACTACGCCTGGCAGTCGAAGTCCGGCGACAACTGACGACCGCGCTCTCTCTTTCGACGCTTTCGTTTCTCACCCCCTCAGTCGCTGCGCCGGTTCCGATCGGCCGTGAGCGCTTCCGATTCCCCGACGCGACCGCCGGGAGCCCAACCGTTAACGCTCGGGACCGACGACGGCGAGTGTGAACCTCTCGATCGTCGATCTCTCTCCGGTCCCCGCGGGCGGGACCGCCGCCGACGCGTACGCGAACACGGTCGCGGCCGCGGAGCAGGCCGAGCGGCTGGGTTACTCGCGGTTCTGGGTCGCCGAGCACCACGGGATGGGTGCCCATCTCGCCGGGACGACTCCGGAGGTGCTGCTCGGCCGTCTCGCGGGCGCTACCGAACGGATCCGGATCGGCTCCGGCGCCGTTCTACTCAACCACTACAGCCCGTATAAGGTCGCGGAGGCGTTCGGCACGCTCGACGGGCTCGCGCCGGGACGGATCGACGCCGGCCTCGGGCGGGCGAACGGCTCGCCGGCCTCGGACCGCGCGCTCGGCACGGACCGGCGCGTCGAGAACCCCGACGAGGACCACGAGGAGCGCATCCGCGCGGTCGTGAGCCACTTATACGACGACTTCCCCGACGACCATCCGTACGCCGACCTGACGGTCCCGCGCTCCGGTGCGGAGCCGCCGGTCCCGTGGGTGCTCGGCTCTAGCCCGTCGAGCGCGGCGATCGCGGGCAAGCTCGGTGCCCGGTTCTGTTTCGCGGCGTTCATCCGCCCGAACCTCGCCGAGCGCGCCTTCGAGACCTACCGCGAGCAGTTCGAGCCCGCGGAGATCGGGGACGGCCTCGAGGAGCCGTACGGGATGATCGCGGTCAACGCGGTCGCCGCCGAGACGGACGCGGCCGCGGCGCGGCGTCGCGCGCCCGCGGAGGCGACCTTCAAGCGGATGCAGCGCGGCGTTGTGGGTGCGACCCCCTCGGTCGAGGAGTCGATCGCGGAGCTCGGCGGCGCCCCCGAGCCGACGCCAGCGACGCTCGACGCCGGCGAGTGGCCGCGGGCGATCTCCGGGAGTCCGGAGACGATCGAAGGCCTGCTCGAACAGCTCGCGGACCGGGTCGGCGCCGACGAGATGATGATCCAGCACACGGTGCCCGACCACGAGGACGCGCTGGAGTCCCACGCGCAGTTGGCGGAGGCGGTCGGGCTGGAGGGCGTCGAGTCGGAGGGCGTCTGACCGAAAGAACGGGTTGGAGGAAAGCGGGTTGGAGGGCGTCGATCGCTCAGGAGGGGGTCGACCGTTCTCCCGTCGTCGATGTCCCCGTCACCCGACCTGCGGCGGGTTCCAGAACAGCCCGTCGACCATCGGCAGGCAGCCGGCGACCGCGGCGACCGCGGTGGCGGCCGGCCACGCGTCGAACGCCGCCGCCCCGAGCGCGTAGCCGGCGGCGAACAGCAGCGGCATACAGGCGAGTATCAGGTCCGCCCGCGAGAGTCCCTCGGGCAGATCGACGCCCCGGTCCTCGGCGGTTCGGGTCACTCCATGTACCCCAAGTCCCGGAGCTTCTGGCCGATCCGGCGGGCCTCCGCCTCGCTGATCTCGTCGTCCGACTCCATCTCCTGAACGACCACGTGTTTCACGAACTCCTTGACCGAGCCGAACGGCTCGTCCTCGATGTACTCCTCGACGTCCGAGACGAACTCCTTGCGCAGCGAGATAGTGGTGTAGTCGCTCATTGACTCGGGTGACTCGCCCCGCCTTGAAAAATCTAATTACATGTAATTACACGTCGTACCCGCCGCGAGCGACTCCTCCCCCGGACCGTCGACCATAGACGCCGATATCCGGCGGGAGCAGCTAACGACACCCGGAGAATCGGCGCTTTCGAAACCCCCAACGGGAGATGCGGTATTTAAACGGTCGTGAACGGCGGCGACGATCGCTTATAAAATACGACCGCGGTTGGCGCGTGCCTGCGAGCGCCCCGTGGGCGCGAGTCAGCACGCGCGAGGTCGCCGGCGCTACGCGCCGGCTGCCAGAGGGACCTTCGGTCCCTCGCTGGAGTCGGCTCGGCGCTGATCAGCGCCGAGCCGACGAGGCTGGGGAGGCGTGAGGCTGCTGTGCGGTTGCGGGCGGCTGGGGCTTTGGAGGTGTCCACCGCAGACCCGTCGATCACTTATAAACAACCGACGGCAAACCCGCAGTCCTACTTATAAACGAACACACCACCACACTGAAAGACGTACTCCCGCTATCGATCGGGAAGCAGCGTTCAGCGGTCAGCCGTTCCGGCTCCCTATTCCACGCGCTCCCGGGCGGCCGCGATCAGCATCGGCAGCATGACGGTCGCGTCGCCGTGGACGGAGGCGTTGCGCGCGTCCTTCTCCAGTTTCCCCCACGACCGGGCCTCCTCGAGGCTGGCGCCGGAGAGCCCGCCGGTCGCCTCGGGGTCCATCGTGATCTGGACCGCGTAGTCGTAGGCGCGGGGCGTGACGAGCATCGTCTGGAGCGTGAAGTTCTTCGGGACGCCGCCGCCGACGAGCAGGCAGCCGGCGTCGTCGGCGTCGAACGCGAGGTCGGTCAGCGCCGTCATGTCGTCCAAGGCGTCGAGCGTGAAGTCGGCGGTCTGGGTGTACATCCACGCCTGTAGCCCGAGCACGGAGTCCTGCACTGCGGGGCAGTAGACGGGCACGTCGCACTCGTAGGCCGCGGCGGCGACGCCGGGGTCCTCGGGCACGTCGTCGCGCTCGTTGACCGCGGCGTTGGCGCGGCCGAGCTCGCGCGTGAGGTCGGCGATGCCGACGACGCCGTCGTTCGCGTCGTCCCCTCCGTCCGGATCGGCCTCCAACTCCGGGAACACCTCCTCGCGCAGGTGGCCTTCGAACGCGGCGAAGTGCTCCTGCGGGAGGTAGACGTTGTAGATGCGGTCGACGCCCTCGTCGCGGAGCCCCTCGTCGTGCTCGCGGGGTGTCTTCTCGGGGTCGTGGGTCCGACCGTGGTGGTGTTTCCCGCCGATGGCCTCGATGGAGTCGTGGGTGAGGTTCGCGCCCGTCGTCACCAGGGCGTCGACGTAGCCGTCGCGGATGAGGTCGGAGACGATCCGACGCATCCCCGCGGGCACCATCGCGCCCGCCAGCGAGAGGAACACGGTGCAGTCGTCGTTCGCGAACATCTCCGCGAGCACGTCGCCCGCCTCGTTGACCGACGCCGCGCCGATCCCCGCGTCGCCGTACCCCTCGACCAGCTGCCCGACGGTCATGTCGGCTGTCGAGCGGGTGTGCCCGATCGGGTCCTCGCGGAACTCCTCGCGCGGCGGGTCGCCGCCGGCGTCTTCCGGTTCGTCGTGGCCGCCGTCGGCGGCGGATTCACGGTCCTCGCTCCCACCGTCGTCGTCGCAATCGCTCATGACGAGAGATGCGACTCGCGACCGTTTGAAACGACCGATCCTCTCGGCCGTTGATCGATCCTCTCGACCCCGCCTACCGCCCGACGGCGCCCCCGCTCACGGGCGGGAACAGCGCCAGCTCGTCGCCCGCGTCGAGCGTCGTGTCCATCCCGCCGTCGCGGCGGACGTTCTGGCCGTTCCGAAGGACGTTGATGTGGTCGGCGACCTCGCCGTCGGCGATCACCCGGTCGCGGAGGTCCGGGTGGGCCTCCAACAGCGCGTCAAGCGCGTCGCCGACGGTGTCGCCCGGCTCCGCCGCCACGTCGATCTCACGCCCGCCGGCGATCTCCGCGAGGTCGGCGAACAGCTTCCACTCCATACGCGGATCCCCGCGCGGGCGACTCAAGAGCGTTGCGCCCGATCGGCGTCGTCCGGAGTATCGGTGTCGTCGGTGTCGGCGGCGGCGTCATCGGCGTCATCGGTGTCGGTGTCGACGTCATCGGCGTCATCGGTGTCGGCGACGGCGTCATCGACGTCGTCTGAGATGCCGATCTCGTCGCTTCCGTCCGTCGGTTCCCCTCCGGTTCCCGCCGCGGCGGCCGTCTCGAACCGACGGATCGCGTCCGGGCGGCCGACGAGGTACACGAGGTCGCCGGCGCCGAACGCGTACGCGCGTGTCGGGATCGGCTGGACGGCCCCGTCCATTGGCCGCACCGCGGCGACGACGGTGTCGACGTCGCCGACGGTGCTCCCGTCGAGGTCGCTTCCCGCCTGGACGGTCACGGACGCCATCGTCTCGTCCGCGTTCCGCAGCAGGGAGGCGAACTCCCGTTCCGCCTGCGGCTCTGCGGGGAGCGTCACTATCCGATATCCGCCCTCGTCGGTCAGGCGCTCGGCGTCCGACTCGTCGAGCGCGACCGTGACGGCGTCGCCGGCCACCCCGCGTAACTCCCCGGTCGCGACGCGCTTCGGCTCCGGATCGTCCCGCCACAGCTGGACCGTGTCGCCGACCGTAGCGTTGTTCGGCGGGTCGGCCGCGACCGCGACCGCCGCCGACCCCGGCGCGAGCGTCGGGCCGAGTCCGGCGGCGCGAGAGCCGACCGCGAAGTACTCGACCGTCCCGTCGGCGTCGATGTCGATGTCGACGTAGCCGACGCCGTACTCCTCTTTGAGACGGGAGACGAGCCGATCTCGGAGGTCCTCCTCGGAGAGCTTCCGCGGGAAGAGCAGTGTCGTATCCGCGAGTTCCGCCTTCTTCTCCGGCGAGACGGGATCGTACGTGTCCATATCGCCGATATCGTCAGCCGATGGGATCGTCACCGCCGTGAACCGACCCACCGCGCGCACGACGCCACTCAGCTCGCCTTCGAGCTGTTTGGCCCCGGAGAGCGCGAACACGTCGACCGCGAGCCGGTCGCCCACGTACCGGCCGACGGGTGCCATCACCGCCGCGACCCCGAGCGAGACGAGGTTGAAGAACACGCTCTCGGGCGCTAAAAGCGCCGGGTTGTCCCCGACCGCGACCGACCCCAGCGAGGTCGTGTTGAGGTACAGCGCGACGACGGCGACGCCAAGCAGACCGGTCACCCCTTCGGGTATCTCCGTGCGGAAGTACCAACGGTAGGCCAGCGACGCGCTCCCCGCGACAAGCACGGCGAGGACGGCGAACGTAACGAGAGTGACCGCCGCCTGTCGCGGTCGAGCGAACCCGACGTCGACGGCAGCGACGACCGCAGCGGCGACCGTGGCGTCCGCACCCGCGGCGACGGCCTCCGAGCCGTCGAGCGCGACGAGCGCGGCGGTCACGCGGCCACCTCCTCGAATCGGTCGAGCGCGTCGCGGCTCCCGACGACGAACAGCTCGTCGTCCGCCGACAGCGGCTGCGCCCCGGCTGGCGCGATCGTCCACGACTCGTGACGCGCCGCGAGGACGGTGACATCGTACGCCTCGCGGACCTCGGCCTCGCTGATGGTGTGCCCGTCCAACGGCCCGCCGGCGACGACCGAGACCTTCCGGAACCGCTTACCGGTACGCCGTAACAGCGCCGTAAGCTCGTACTCGCGGCGGGTTCCCCGCGACAGCACCAGTACGCGCCCCCGGTCGGCGCGCAGGAGTTCCGTCGCCTCGGAGCGGGTGACGGCGACCGTCACCCGTCCCTCGCCGCCGGTCGTCGTGGGAGCGGTCGCCGCCGGGGGAGACGCGACGGTTGCCTCTCCGCCGTCGGTTCGGAGGTCGTCGTCCGGTTCCGGACCGTCGCCGGCGGCGGAGGCGGGTGCGGTCGCCGCGCCGGCCCCCGCTTCCGGCGTTCCGCTCGACCGGGCGGCGAGTACGGCTCCCTCGACGGCGAGATCCGGTGTGATAACGCGTACGAGGTCTCCCCGGGCGATCCCCGTCGGAACGAGCGCCGACACCGATACCGCGCGCTTCCCGGCCGGCACCCGCTTCGAGAGCGCTCCGGTCGGCGGCGCGGCCGCCACCGTCGCGCGCGCTTGCTCGTCGATCCGGACCGCCACGTCGGCCAGATCGAGTTCGGTCTGTAACCGCTCCGCGAATCGGTCCTCCAGCTCCGTGAGCGGGAGGTCGGCCGGGAACGTCCAGTCGCCGTCGAGGATCGCCCGGCGGGTCTCGGCCGGCAGCGGCGGGTACCCTTCCATGTCGGTCACCTCGCCGGCCACCTCGACGGAGACCCGGCCCCGGCCGCCGACGAGTTCGATCACGTCGGTCGAGAGCGTCCGGTCGCGGAGCTGCTTGAGCGAGATCCGCTTCGGGACGCTGGCGCCGAGCCGGTCCCCCTGCGCGTGGGCGTACATCGAGAGCATCAACACGACGATGATCGCCGTGAGGATCGCCGGCGCGCGCTCCGACGACCGGATCGTCTCGTCGTTGAGCGCGAGCAGTCCGCCGTTGACGCCGGCGATCGCGAGCGACAACACGACCACCCCGAGCCCGGGGATCGTCACGTCGGTGACGTACTTAAACACGAACCCGAGGACCCCGGCCACCAGCGCGGGGACGATCCCGGTGATGACGCCGAGGTAGATCCCGAAGACGATCTCGACCGGCAGTGACATACGCCCCTCAATCGGCGGCGCGGTTAAACGTGTGTCGACGCCGCGGGCGTCTCCGACCGTCTGCTAACACCTCTCGGGGACGCCGTTGACCTCGCTCGCGGGGTTTAAGTTCGCCGTCGGCGACCACCTCCCATGGAGCTGACCCGTGATTGGGTGACCGTCCGAGCGTCCATTCTCCTGACGTTCGCGGTCGCGGTGCTGTCGATCCTCGCCGGGCTCGCCCAGATCGGCGGGCTCGGGGTCGACGGGCCGCTCTCCCCGCACGTCCCCGCGGTCGTCCGCCAGACCGTCGGATTCACCGGGACGATCACCGGGTTCGCGATGTTCGGGAGCGGCTTCGCGCTGCGGAACGGCTACCGGGTCGGCTGGTACTCCACGGCGATCCTGCTCCCGCTGACCGCCCTCCAAGGACTGATGCAGGCGTCGGTGCTGTCGTTCCCGCTGGTGGCGCTGTCGATCGTGTCGATGCCGGCGCTCGCGTACAACCGCGGGCGTTTCGACAGGGACTTCACCCCGTCGCCGACGCAGCTCGCGGCGGGCGCGGCGCTCGTGACCGCCATCTCGTACGGGACGGTCGGGTCGTACGCCCTCCGCGACCAGTTCGAGGGCATCGAGACGATCGTCGACGCGTTCTACTTCACCGTCGTCACCGCCTCCACGGTCGGCTACGGGGACGTGACGCCGCAGACCGGTGCGGCCGCCGACATCGCCCAGCTGTTCGTGCTCTCCTCGCTCGTGATGAACGTCGCCGCGTTCGCGGTGGCACTCGGGGTCCTCCTCACGCCCGCCATCGAAGCGCAGCTCTCCAAGGCGCTCGGAAAAATGACTGACAGACAGATCGACCTCCTCGACGACCACGTCCTCGTGCTCGGCTACGGGGACCTGACCGAACCGATCCTCGAAGAACTCGACGCCCGAGACGGGACCGAGTACGCGGTCGTGACCACCGACGAGAGCGCCGCGAGACGGCTCGCCGACCGCGACGTGCCGGTATTCACCGCGGACCCGAGCGACGTCGACCCGCTCGAACGGGTCAACATCCTCGGCGCCCGCGCGGTCGTCGTCGCGACGAACGACGACGCGCGCGACGCGCTCGCGATCCTCACCGCCAGACAGCTCAACCCCGACGTGCGTATCGTCGCGGCGGTGACCCAGCGCGAGAACGTCAACAAGCTCCGCCGTGCCGGCGCGGATCAGGTCATCTCGCCCGCGACGCTCGGCGGCCACATTCTCATCGACTGCGCGTTCGGCGCGGACAGCGAAGACGCGACGACCGACCTCCTCGGCGACGCGATCGACGACGTGGGAGATCTCGACGACGCGGCCGACTGACCGCGCCCTACCGTCGTTACCGCCCCTCAGCGACTCCGCCGACCTTTCGTCTGCCGGTAATCCCGACTCAACACGTTCTCTCGCATGTGCTCTCGAAACGCGTCGGCCTCGGCGTCGGTCATCTCGGCCGGCTCCTTCATCGGCACCAGCTCGAAGCCCCGCCCCCGGATCGTCGTCGCGTGCTCGGCGTCGACGTCGAAGGAATCCGGACGTCGGGTAGTGTACGCGACCGCGAGTTCGCGGAGGGTTCGCTCGCCGACGGGAACGATGATCTGGGGGTTTATCATCCGGATCTCGGCGTTGAGGAACGGCTCACACGTCTCGATCTCTCGATCGGTCGGCTCGCGGTCGGGATGACGGCAGCGCGTTAAGTTCGTGAAAAACACATTCTGTACGTCGGGCTCCGCCGCGTCCGGCGCAGACCGGACGAACCCGAGATCGGCGAAGATCGACTGCACCCGCTCGCCTTCGCCCGTACCGGTGAAGGGGACGCCGTTGGTCTCGGCGGGAGCGCTGGGACGTGCGCCGACGACAAGGAACTCGCCACCCACGTCGCCGTAGCCGTGGACGACGCGGTCGCGGGCGCCGCACAGCTCGGGACAGTTCTCGCAGTCCGTATCCATCCCGAACGGGTTCCGGAGCTTGTTCTGATTCGCGTCCACGACCTCACTGCGTTCCGCGGGCTGGTAAACGCTCCGCTGGCGGGATCGGCGGTCGTCAAGAACAGCCCGGCCAGACCGTTAGTTCAGCGCGTAGGTGTCGCCGTCGCAGTCGACCATACCCTCCTTTCGGAGGGTCTTCAGGATGCTGTACAGCGAGAGCTTCTTCATGCCCAGCGAGTCGCCCATCTCCGAGACGGTCGCGTCGCCGTTCGTCGTCAGGTACAGGTACACGAGCTTCGCGCGGGGAGACTGCAGCTCCGGCGGCAACGCCGGCGCCGCGGTGCGTGCGGTCTGTGTCTCTAACATCTTGTCAGATCCATTCGCTTCGACGATAATAAACCCCCCATTCAACGATCGTCGAAATGACGCTGACGGCTGAGATCGGGGCGAAGACGCCTGAAACGCGTCGAAGCCCCGTCACATCGGTGACGTCGTCGCCCTCTCACCCGGCGGACTCCCGCCGGCTTTCGACCGACGACGGATAGGAATTCGTGAACGATCCGGATCGATCGTGTCTAATTCGCCGTTCAGTACGATCGACTCTTCGGCTCGTACGTCTTGTTCTCCCCTTCGAGGATCGTCGGCTTGTACCATAGCTCCGGCTTGCCGTCGTTCCACGAGACGAGGGTGTGTTTCAGCCAGTTCTCGTCTTTCCGCTCCTGGTGCTCCTTCCGCCAGTGGGCGCCGCGGAACTCCTCGCGCGCGAGCGCACCCATCGTGAGCGCCTCGGCGATGTCGAGGATGTTCCGGGTCTCCATCGTGTGGATGAGGTCGGTGTTGAACGTCCGGGACGGGTCCGAGACGGCCACGTCCTTGTACGCCTGGCGGGCCTCGCGGAGGTCGCCGAGCGTCTCCTCGAGCCGGCCCTCCTCGCGGAACACGTTGACGTTCGCGGTCATCGTCTGCTGGACCGTCGAGCGGATTTCGGCGTGGTTGCGGCCCTCCCGCGAGAGCAGCTCTTCGACGCGGGCCTCGGCGCGCTCGACCTCGGCCTCAAGCACGCCGTCGGGGTCCGTCGCCACCGCACCGCCGTCGGCCGCGGCGGAGCCCCGTCCGCCCACCTCGCCGACCTCGACTTCGAACTCGTAGTCGGCGGGGTCCCAGTCGCCCTCCTTACCGGTCGTGATCTCGGCCTCGCCCATCTCCTCGCCGGCCGCGTGGCGTCCGGCCCGCTTACCGAAGACGGCGAGTTCGGGCAGTGCGTTTCCGCCGAGGCGGTTCGCGCCGTGGACGGAGGCGCAGGCGCATTCGCCGGCGGCGTAGAGGCCGCCGATGACGGTCTCGCCGAACTCGTTCGTCTCGATGCCGCCCATCGCGTAGTGTTGCCCGGGCTTGACCGGCATCGGCTCCGTGAGCCCGTCGGCGCCCTCGAAGTCCTCCGCGAGGTGGAGGATGTTCTCCAGCCGGTCGAGGATGCGCTCCTCGCCGAGGTGGCGCATGTCGAGGTGGACGTACTCGTCCTCGATACCGCGTCCCTCGTTGACCTCGGTCAGCTCGGCGCGCGAGACCACGTCGCGGGAGGCGAGTTCGCCGTCGTTGTTCGCGTAGCCGTGTTCGAACATGAAGCGCTCTCCCTCCTCGTTGTAGAGGATGCCGCCCTCGCCGCGGACTCCCTCGGAGATGAGGACGCCCGTCGACGGCAGCGTCGTCGGGTGGAACTGGATGAACTCCATGTCCTCCATCGGGACGCCCGCGCGGTACGCCATCGCGACGCCGTCGCCGGTGTTCGCGACCGCGTTCGTGGTGTGATCGAACACCTGCCCCATCCCGCCGGTCGCGAGGATGACGCCGTCCTCGGCGCGGAAGCCGCTGACCTCACCGCTCTGAATGTCGTAGGCGACGACGCCGTGGCAGGTCCGGTCGGCCGGATCGTCCTCGTCGGTGACGGCCAGCTCCATCACGTGCCACTCGTCGTACACCGTGATACCGCGTTTGACCACCTGCTCGTACATCGTGTGGAGCATCTGGTGGCCGGTCTCCGCGCCGGCGTACGTCGTCCGGGGGAAGGAGAGCCCGCCGAACGGCCGCTGTGAGACGCGCCCGTCCTCCTCGCGGGAGAACGGCATGCCCCAGTGTTCGAGCTGGATGACCTCCTCCGGGCTCTCCTGACAGAGGGCCTCGACCGCCGGGGCGTCCCCGAGGTAGTCGGACCCCTTCATCGTGTCGTAGGCGTGGTCCTCCCAGGAGTCGGCGTCGCGCAGCGCCGCGTTGATGCCCCCTTCGGCCGCGCCCGTGTGCGATCGGACCGGATGGAGCTTCGAGACGATGGCCACGTCGGCCCCCGCTTCCTGTGCCGCGATCGCCGCTCGGAGTCCCGCCCCTCCGGCGCCGACAACGATAACGTCGTGTTCGTGCATTGTTGTATGGTATCTCGTTAAATTTGGAGTCCCTTGAGCGTGTCTACCGTGCTCACCAGAACTTCAGGTTGTTCTTGACGGCCTCGCGTTTCAGCTCCTGGATGTGCTCGGTAAGGGGGATGTCCTTCGGACACACCTCGGTACAGGAGAACTGGGTCTGGCACCGCCAGACGCCGTGTTCCTGTTCGATGATCTCCAGCCGCTTCTGTTTGATGTCCTCGCCCTCGCGCTCGTCCATCGCGAACCGGTACGCCTTGTTGATCGCGGCGGGGCCGAGGTACTCGTTGTCGCCGGCTGCGATGTTACACGAGGACATACACGCGCTACACCAGATACACCGGGTCGACATCTTGACCTTCTCGCGGTTCTCCCGCGTCTGGCGCTGCTCTTCGAGTTCCCCGTCGGGGTACTCGTTCGTCTGGAAGTACGGCTCGACGGCCTCCATCTGGTCGTAGAAGTGCTCCAAGTCGACGACGAGGTCCTTCCGCACCTCGGCGTGGGGGAGCGGCTCGACCCGGATCGGCTGTTCGAGCTCCGAGATCTGGGTCTTACACGCCAGCTTCTGGCCGCCGTTGACGAACATCGCGTCCGAGCCGCAGACGGCCTGCCGGCAGGAGTGCCGGAACGTGAGCGAGGAGTCGTACGTGTCCCGCGAGTACATCAGCGCGTCGAGGACGGTCATCCCCTTCGTGAACGGCACGTGGAACGTGTCGAACCGGGGCTCCTGTTTCCCCTCCACTTCGGGGTCGTACCGGAACACCTTCAGCTCGACCGTCTCCTCGTCGGCGGCGGCCTTCTCGGCCTCTTCGGCCTGCCGGCGCGAGCGCTCCTCCGCGGCGCGCCGTCGCTTCTCTTCTCGACGCTCGTCGCCCTTCGAGGGGACCTCCGCCTCGGCGTCGGTTTCGTTCGATTCCTCCGTCTGTGTCGGTGTCTGCGTACTCATAGTTCAGAGCAGTGGGAAGCCGCCCGCCCACGCGTTCGCCGTCCGAATCCCCTGGAACAGCAGCACGACGCTCGCGGCCACGAGCGTCCACTTGACGACCGTGCGTTTGGTTCCGGTGAGCCCCTGATTGATAAGGGCGTTGTACACGCCGTTGACCCCGTGGAACGTCGCGGTCACGAGGAACAGCACCATCAGCGAGTAGTAGCTCAGCTGCTCCATCCGCGCCGAGCTCGCCGCGAGCGTGACCTCGTCGGCGTGGTGGACGAAGTGGAGCAGGAAGAAGTGGAACGCTAACACGACGATCAGGAACGCCGCCGTGACGCGCTGGAGCAGCCACATCCGACCGCCGGAGTTGAACGAGGAGTAGCGCTCAGCCATCTCAGAACGCCCCCGCGATGAAGGTCGGAACCGACGCGACGGTGATCGCCCCGGTCAAGATCAGTGACGCGTAGAAGCTCTTGTCCTGTGCCTCGAGTCCGACCCCGAGGTCGACGAGGAGGAGCCGAGTGCCGTTGAGCATGTGGAAGACGGCGACCGCGAGCAGGCCGACCTCCAGGATGCGCACTAAAAGCAGCCCTTCGAGGCTGACGATCGTCCCCGTGAACACGTCCGTCTCTGACCCCTGGAACATCATCGTCGCGCCGTCGGCTGCCGGGATCGCTGTACTCAACACGGCGATGTGTGTGAACAGATAGCCGATGAGCACCCACCCCGTGAACTTATGGAAGATCCAGGCCCACATCCCCGCTTGGAACTCCCGCCAGCGGCTGAAGTCCTCGATGAGGCCTCGATTGTACGACTGACTCATACCTAACGGTTCTGAACCGGGGTCGTATAGTAGTTACTAACACGGCGGGATCCACCCCGACGGATCTCCCATCCCGTTCGGGTATGAGCCACCGTGACACGGCGGAGTCGCTCGCGGAAGCCTTTTATGTGTTCCTCCCGGTCTTACGAACGCAATGGCGAAAGGCGAAGTTGACTTCTTCAACGACACTGGCGGCTACGGATTTATCGAGACTGACGACGCGGACGAGGACGTGTTCTTCCACATGGAGGACGTCGGCGGCCCGGACCTCGAAGAGGGTCAGGAAGTCGAGTTCGACATCGAAGAAGCGGACAAGGGTCCGCGCGCGACGAACGTCACCCGCCTGTAACTCCGGCGACGACGTTCAGGGTTGTATCGGCTTTTCGACTGTTCTACGCCTCTGAGTGACTTCTTCACCCGGCGTAGCGGCGGATCGTTCTCCGACCGATAGGGATTTACCGACCGTTGACTGACTGGTCAGTCAATGAGCGACGAGCCGAGTGCGGCCGACGAGATCATGGACGGGGTCTACCGCGCGCTCCGCGCCCACGGCTACGCCGACGTGACGATGCAGGACATCGCGGACGAGTGCTCGAAGAGCAAGTCGCTGCTCCACTACCACTACGACACGAAGGAGGACCTGCTCGTCGCGTTCCTCGATCACGTCATCAGCGACTCGGAACGGCGGATCGCGGCGCACGCGGACGACCCGCCCGCGGAACGGCTCGCGGGGTTCATCGGATGGTTCGTCTTCGAGCCCGGGGCGGTCGATCGCGAGGCGTTCCACATCGCGCTCCTCGAACTCCGCACGCAGGGGCCGTTCAACGAGCCGATCCGCGAACAGCTCGCCCGGAGCGACCGGCTGCTCCGCAGCACTGTCGTCGACATTCTCGACTCGGGCATCGAGGAGGGCGTCTTCCGCGACGTCGACGTCGAGGAGACGGCGGCGCTACTGGTCGCGACCCTTGACGGCGCGCGGACGCGACAGATCACGCTGAGCCGCGGTGCCAACGCCGGCGACGGTGACGAGTCGGACGGGGACGGTTCGGACGCGGACGCTCCCGGCCGCGAGCCGAGCGACGACACGTCCGGGATCGGCGATACCGGCGATCGGCCCGAGCCGACGTACACGCGGGCGGTCGCGGAGGCAACGTTCCGGCGGATCGTCGAGCCGCTCCTCGCGGAGGGCGCGGAGCTACCGTCGCTCGAAGCGGGGATCGCGGCGATGACGCCCGTCGACGAGGACGGAACCGAATGACCGACGGTTCGAGCCGGGGTGACTGACGTGGGGGCCTTCGGGATCGACCGGCCGCCGACCGTGCTGCTCGCGGTGATCGCCAGCACCTTCTTCGTCGGCTTCGGCGGCGGCGTCGTCTTCCCGATCCTCCCGAACCTCGGCGCGGTCCTCGGTATCTCGGCGTTCATGGTCGGCGTGATCCTCTCCGCGAACCGGTGGGTGCGGCTCGTCGCGAACGCGCCGGCCGGCGCCCTCGTCGACCGATACGGGACGCGAACCCCGTTCGTCGCCGGACTGTTCGTCGAGGGCGTCGCCACGCTCGGCTACGTCGTCGCGCTCGCGATGCCGTCCGTCGAGTCGCTCCGACCGCTCGCGGCGTCGCTGCCGACGCTCGCGGCCGGCCCGATGACCGTCGGCCCGGAGGGGTGGTTCGCCGCGATCGCGGTCGCCGTCGCGCCCGAGACGTGGTTCCTGCTCGCGCGGGTCCTCTGGGGGCTCGGCTCCGCCGCGGTGTTCGCGACCGCATACACCATCGCCGCGGACCTCTCCGACAGCGGTTCGCGGGGGACGAACATGGGCGTCGTCCGGGGCGGGATCACGATGGGGTTCCCGGCCGGACTCGTGCTCGGCGGGGTCGTCTCCGCGCTCGCGGGCAACGTAGCGGCCTTCGCCGTCGCCGCGGCGTTCGCGCTGACCGCAAGCGTCGTCGCCTACCGCTACGTCCCGGAGACGCACGTCACGGGCGACCGGTCGGGAGACTCGATCAGGCCGTGGGACGTCGACACCGCCGTCCCCGCAGTGACGGTCGGGCTGGTGAACTTCGGGCTCATGTTCGCGTACATCGGCGCGCTGTTCTCCACGCTCGTGCTGTTCCTCGGCGCGAACGACATCTCCCTGTTGGGGCTCGCCCCGCAGGGGACCTCCGGGCTGTTCATGGCCGGCACGGTCCTCTCCGCCTCCTTCTTCATGCTCGTCGGCGGGCGGATCTCGGACACCCGCGACTCCCGGACGCCGATACTGTTGACCTTCCTCGTGGTCTCGTTCGTCGGCTTCCTGCTGCTCGCTCGGGCCGGGTCGGTCGTCTCGCTCGCGCTCGCCTGCGTCTTCATCGGCGCCGGGCAGGGCGGGACGAGCGGCCCGATGATGGCTCTGCTCGCTGACCTGACTCCCGACGAGCGAATGGGCCGGGCTTCGGGGACGAACAACGTCCTCGGCGACGTGGGCGGCGGCCTCGGTCCCATGGTGTCGCTGCCGCTGATCGAGTCGGTCGGCTTCGCGCCCATCTACGCCGCCTGCGCGGTGCTCCCGCTCGCCGCAGGCGCCGTGCTGCTCGTCGGCGTCCGCCGCGAGACCGGGACGTTCCTCCCCGGGCGCACCGCGGGCGAGACGGGGTCGGGAGACGGGCCGACTGCTCCGGACCCGTAGCCGACGGCCATTCATCGACCATCCGCCGCTGCGTCTTAATACGCCGACACGGCCGCCGGCGCGCCGCCGATCGACCGAAGGGCGCGAGGAGCCCGCGAGGGAGGCGGCGGGGCGGCGCGGCTCCGCCTGCGCCGCCCCGTCCGCCGAGGTTGGAGAGGCGCGAGGTGCGGTTGCGGTCCGGGGCGGTCCGGGGTGGTTACGGATGGGGCCTTAAAGGGGGCTTGAAGGAGTTCTCCGCCGATTTGCGGTCAACCACTTTTAAGCGATCGACTGGGAATTCGGAGCTGTTCACTGCGAAAGAACACTTATAAGCGCATTCTCACTTCGACTCGTTGCGTTACGCGAAGTAACCGCCGCGCTGTGGTCGATATCGGAAGTGTGCGAACCGCTGGCTCCCCCTGCCCGAAAGAACAACCGTTAAAAGTCGCCATCGGGTTCGTACGGATATGGCTGGAACTATCGAAGCGCTCGTCCCCGGCGGGCAGGCCAACCCCGGCCCGCCGCTCGGTCCCGAGCTCGGGCCGACGCCGGTGGACGTTCAGGACGTCGTGTCGCAGATCAACGAGGAGACCGCCGCGTTCGACGGCATGGAAGTGCCCGTCACCATCGAGTACGACGACGACGGCTCCTTCACGATCGAGGTCGGCGTCCCGCCGACGGCCGAACTGATCAAGGACGAGGCCGGCTTCGAGACCGGCTCCGGCGAGCCCCAGGAGGACTTCGTCGCGGACATGTCGATCGAACAGGTGAAGAAGGTCGCCGAGCAGAAGTCGACCGACCTGCTCGCGTACGACGTGAAAAACGCCGCCAAGGAGGTCGGCGGCACCTGCGCCTCCCTCGGCGTCACCATCGAGGGCGAGGACGCCCGGACGTTCGACGACCGCGTCGACGCCGGCGACTACGACGACGTCCTCGAAGCGTAACGCCGCGTTCGCGCCTTTTCGCTCCGTTCGTTTCTCACCGTCGCCTACATTACGGCCCCTTCCGCGGGCTCGGTCTCCGCCGTCTCGGTCGCGACCGGCCGCACGTCGGTCCACGTCCAGCCGATGATGGCGGCCGCGGCGACGATCGCGTAGAACTGTACGAAGAACCCGGCGATCGTCCCGACGACCGGAACGACCGAAAGCAGGCCGATCGCTACCGAACCGGCGAACACCACCGCGACGGCGGTGAGCCAGCCGACGGCGTACGCCCGCTTCGTGACGACGCTCCAGAGCGTGCCGACCGCGAAGCCGTCTCCGACGCGCCCCGAGTCGGCGACCGCGGCCAGCGCGGCCGGCGTCACGTAAACTCCGGCGAGCGAAACGACAAGCGCGACGACGACGAGCAGCAGCGCCAGTAACCCGCCGACCAGCCCACCGAAGAGGCCGCCGGCGCCGTTACCGGACCCGACGACGGCCGCGCCGATGCCGAACACGGCGGCGACCGCGAGGACCGCGAGCGGTAGCAGCGAATAGACGAACGTGACGGCGAACGCCTTCACCCCCTCAATGAGGAGGTCACCCCACGCCTCGAAAGCCGGCGGCTCGTCGTCGCCGTCGGCCGTCCCTCGGATAACGCGCGTGAGGTACCCGAGCACCAGGAACGAGGGGATCAGGAGCGGACTCGCGAGCAACAGCACTCCGCCGATCGCGACCGTCACGACGGCGTCCTCGCCGTCGCGCAGGTAGTTTGCTGATTCTGACAACATGGGTGATCCCCTATCACAACGCGCCGAGAGGTCTTAACGTCGTACGGTCGTTTCACCGGGAAACGCAGTCGTCGGTCCTGCTCGAATGTGTGAACGACGCGGACGGCGCCCACGGCGGTTTTATTTCCGAATCTTACTGATGGTCTGCTATGCCCGATCTCAATCCGATCGCCAAGCGCATCCACAACGTCCAACCTCGACCCGTCCGACTCACCCTCGACGACGGCGAGACGGGCGTCTTCGAGTTCTCCTCGACCGAGTTCTTTCAGCGGGAGTTCCGCGGCGAGGGCGTCCGCACCGACGGCGACGGCGACGCCGAGTTCCGGCTGATCACCTCGGACGACTACGAGTCCGTGCTGCTCGGCCGGTCTGGTCCCGACGAGGAGGGGTGGACGGTCGTCGGCGAGGTGGTCGAGGCCGCGCGCGCGGACGGCTGATCGTCGACCTCGCCGCACACCCCCGCTCCTGACCTCCCACTCACCGAACGACGGTAACGGGGACCTCGGCGCGGCGGACCACGCCCTCGGCGACGCTCCCGAGGAGGACCCGAGAGATCCCGGTCCGGCCCTGGCTCGCTAACACGACGTGGTCGAACGGTTCGCCGGAGGCGTCTTCTTCGCCGACCGGCTTCTCGCCGCCAGCCACGGCGAGGATCGTTCCCGTTGGCCGCCCGACCTCCAGTCGCGTCTCCACCTCGCGGTCGACCGCCTCGATCGCTTCGGCCAGGACTCGCTCGCCGCGCTGCTTGGCGCTGTCGTACCACTGGTCGGCGGCGCCGGGGAACCCGCCCTCCGCCCCCGTCGCCGAGTCGGCGGGGTTGATCACGTGTAGTGCCGTCAGCTCCGCGTCAGGCCACTCGGACGCCGCGAACTGGAGTGCCTCTCTCGCCTCCGTCGATCCGTCGATCGCAACGAGGATTCGTTTGGCCATGTGCGCGCTTCTCTCGCTCGGCTTAAAAAGGGCGGCGGCGGCTCCGACGCGGCGGTAATCGGGACCGAGTGCGCTCGCTCAATCCCCGTGTCGCGTCACGCACTCCGAGAGCCCGATCAGCTCCACCGGCTCGGAGTTGTCCGGGGAGTAGACCACCATCTGTCCCTTCTCCATGTACGGCACCTTCCCGGCGAGGTTGGCGGGGATGTTGACGCTGGAGATCGCGTCCTCGTCGCCGAGGTTCAAGACTATCTTGGTGTTGACCTGCTTGAACACGGACTCGGCCACGTCCTGCGGGTCCTGCGTGATGAGGAACAGGCCGAGCCGCTCCTTGCGGCCCTGCTTGGCCGCCTCCGTGAACTTCTGGACGACCTTCCGGGCCTGCACCGTGTCGGCGTCGGCGAGGAAGTTGTGCGCCTCGTCCATCCCGATGAGGAGGGGGGTCTCCTCGATCCGGTCGCTGTCGGGGTCGTTCGAGAGCTTGTCGTCGACGAGCAGCCCCGAGACCGCGAGCACGACTATCTCCTTCTGCCGGGAGGTCGGCAGGTGGTAGGTGGGAACCACGGAGAGCCCGCCGGGCCGGACAAGGGTGTGGTCCAGCTCCGTGATCGGCTTCGCGTCCTGGTCGAACACGCCGCCGGGGACGCCGCGGACCCGCCGTTTGACGGCGTCGAACGTCGCCTCGTGGACGCGACCGCTCTCGTCGAGCTCCTCTTTGAGCGCCGGATCGTCGAGGTACGAGAGGAACTGGCTGTAGGTCCCGTCGTCACCGTAGTCACGGAAGAAGCGGTTCAGCAGGGTCAACAGCGCGGGGTACTGGTTCTCGTTGAGCCCGGAGCCGGCGACGAGCCACGGCATGTCCCGCGCCAGCGAGAAGGGGATCGTGAACTCCACGCGCTCCGCACGGTGCCCCTCGCCGGGGTACGTCGCGTTCGCGGCCCGCGGCACCAGCGCGACGGTGTCGTCGTGGCCGCCGTGGGCGATCCCCTCGCGGTCGAGCCGCCGCGCGAAGTCGGCGTCGAGGTCGGGGTTGTCGTCGTGCATCTGCGCGTACTCGTCCTGCGGGTCGAACTGGACGACCGCCATCCGCGACTCCCGGCCGTCGCCGGTCGGGTAGGTGCGGTCCGAGTCGAGGTACTGCCGGAGCACGTTCTTGGAGGCGTGGGTCTTCCCCGATCCGGTCCCGCCGGCGACGAGGGTGTGCCGGAACGCGAGGGGGTCGCCGTCGGCGTAGTCGTCCTTCACCCGGTAGTCGACGGTGGGCGGCTCCGCGGCCGTCCGCACCTTCTCGCCGCCGACGGAGAGGTGGCCGAGGAAGACGCCGTCCTCGGGGATCTTCAGCCCGGTCTTGATCTCGGCGTCGTCGGAGGCCTCCTCGACGACCGCGCCCGGCTTCGGCACCCGGTCGGTCATCCGCCGCTTCATGTCGTCGCCGGAGCCGTACACGACCGACATCGGCTCCAGCTCGGCCATGAACTTGTAGTCGCGCTCGGCGAAGTCGTCGCGGCGCATCTGCCGGCGGGCGTGGATCTCGGTGGCGTCGTCCGACCGGAACTCCTGTGCGTACTCCAGCCCGGTGATCCGACAGAACAGTCGCTCGCCGTCCGGGTACGGGATCAGGAGGTACTTCCCGAGCCGGACCGCCTCGCGGTTCCCCGTCGTGACGAACGCCTTCAGCGTCGTCTCCTCGGCCTCCTCGGCCACGCGGAGCCCCTGCGAGACCGAGACGACGCCGAGCCCGGTGTCCTCGCCGGTCGGCTCCACGTCGTACGCGGCGAACTCGTCGTCGGACGAGGCCTCGCTGCCCTCGTCGATTGCTCCCCCGCCGTCGGTCGTGCCCGCGCCGCCGCGGTCGGCGTCACCGGGCTCGGCGTCACCGACTCCAGCGGTCGCCGGGGCGGCGTCGTCGGCGTCTCCGCCGCCGTCACCCTCGTCGTCGCCGAACTCGGTGAAGTCCTCCAGCGTCATGGCGGACCCACCGCGTCCCACGCCGAAAGCATTTCGGCCTCGGCGTCCGATTCGGGAGCGTCCTCACGGGCCCCTTTTGAGTCTCCGGACCGTATTGGTGACATGATACTCGTTCGCGGCAGCGGCGGCGGAACGGATCTCACCGGGACGGTGTTCGAGCGCGGTGAGGAGCCCCCCGCCTACAAGGGAGCACCCGACGAGGACGCCCCGTACGTCTGGGTGTGCGACTCCTTCTACGAGGTCGAGAGCGGCGGGTCCGCACTCCTCGTCGACGGCGAGGAGATCCGGGTCGCCTTCGAGGAGCCGATGCCCCGCGGGTTCGACACCCGCGATCAGGCCCTGGACGCGGCCAAAGAGCACGTCCGGACCCAGTTCGCCAGAATCGGCGTCGACCCCGACGGCGTCGAGGTCGAGGTGACGAAGGAAGATCCGGCCTGAGAGCGTCACTTCTCTCGACATCTCTGACTTTTCGTTTTCCCCGATTCCCCCGATTCCCCCGATTTCCCCGTTTTCCCGGTTCTCTTCGCGGCGTGGCTCGTGCGTCTCACGGCGTTCACAGCGACGGGAAGCGGCGTCGTCGCTACCGCGCCGTCGGCGCGCGAAGGGTGACCTGCAGTCGACCGACTACTCGAGGAGTGGAAGCGAAGCGATCGGTCACCGACGCGCGTTCGGCCCGCGCAGTGGCCCGCGACGGCCGAACTCGACGTGCCCGAGGCCCTCGGTACCGAGACGCTGCAGCCAGCGATGCCGCTACTCTTCGCCGCCGAGCGCCTCCTCGTCGTCCGCGTCACACACCCCGAGCGGGAGGCTCTCGGTGTGTGCGGCGTCGGCGTCGAGCCCTTCGTAGGCGTCGTCGATGAGCCGGACCAGTTGCATCTCGGGGCTCACACCGCGGGCGGCCGCGAGCGCGGCGAGCCGCTCGTACTGCTCGTCAGGCACGGACACCGTCCCGTCGTTCATACGCGCCGGTCCGACCCGGAAGTACAAAAACGTTGTTCGGAATTCGGCGCTACTGCCGCGTTTCGGACCGATTTCGCCCGGTAGGCCCCGAAACGTCTCATCCGGGTAGTCCCCACTCCTCGAAGCGGTCGAACAGGGCGCTCATCACCGTCGACTCCGCTCGTGAGAGGTGTTCCCACACGGTCGTCGACCCGAGATCGAGCTCCTCCGCGACGTTCTCGACGCCCACCCCGCCGCCGTGGTCGTAGTACCCCGTCGCGATAGCCGTCGCGAGCACCTCGCGCTGCCTGTCGGTGAGCCCGTCGAGGATGCCCGCAGCGGGCAGTTTCGAGGAGCGGTTAAGCGCGGCGAGTTCGACGTTGCGAGCGAGTTCGACGTCGTTTCCGCCGCGTTCGAGTCCGCGGATCAGCGCCGAGAGGTCGTCGTCATCTCCGAGGTACACCGTCCAGCGCTCGATCCCACCGGAGATGGTCGTACCCATTCGGTAGTGGACGCCGAGGTCCGCAAGCCGCTCGCCGATCCCCTCCCAGCCGTCGGTGTCGACGGTAAGCGCGACGTACGCGTGGCCCCCGGCGACCGGCGAGATCGGCTCCGCGGACACCACGGGGTCGGCGCGGCGGAACTCGGTCAGGAACGACTCGATATCGGCGGTCGGCCCCTGAAACTCCACGATCCGCTTTCGCTCCGTACCCGTACCGGTCATCGAGGAGACCGAGTTGAGCGTCACCTCCGGGTGGCGGGCGCTCACCTCCGACTCGGGGCCGCCGCGGTGGCGGACCCGTAACGTCACTTCACGCATGCGTGACCCGAGACCGCGGACGGTGAAACGAGTTCCGACAGCGCGCCAGCGAGGGGGAGAAACGCCCCGCGCGCTTATTGTACCGCGCTGCCAAGGCCGATCCGGATGCCCGACCGACCCTCCAACGGCGGGAGAGAGACGGAGCCTCCGACGGAGTCGGCGTCGCCGACCGTTGACCCCGAGGTCGACGGTTCCGAGGCCGACGGTTCCGAGGCCGACGGTCCCGAGGTCGACGGTCCCGAGGTCGACGACGAGGTACAGCGTCGCCTCCGGGAGGCGTACCTCAACGACGCGGAGCGCGAGCTGATCGCGACCGGTGTGCGGTCGTCGGACGATGAGGTCGTCGTGGAGTTCCGGACCCCGCACGGCGACGCGACCCATACTGAGCGGTTCCCCGCGCCGCGGAACGGCTCGCTGGCGGAGTCGGAGGCGTTCCTCGCGTTCCTCGAAACCGCCGGGGTCTCGCCGCTCGACGTCGACGAGCTCGTCGGCGCTCGGGTGCCGGCGACGTACGAGGGCGGCGAGTGGCGGCTCGACGAGTCGTACCTGTCCGCCGACGCCGAAAACGACGGCGACGCGGGGATCGACGGCGGCGGAGGAACCTCTCTCTCCGGCCCCCGATCGGCGTGGACGAGGGCGAGAGAGTGGCTCTGGACGTACCGCTACTGGCTGTTCGCGGCGATACTCGTCGGCGGCGAGCTGCTGTTCGTGGCGTTCGTCATCGTCCTGTACGCCTGATCTCGCCCGCCGGATGGGAGCGGCGGACGGCGGAGCCGCGCTACTCCTCTTCGAGGATCTCGCCCGCCTCATCGCGCTCGGCCTCCTCCACGTCGGCGCGCTTCCGGACGTCGACCCGGTAGTCGGTGAGGATGTCGCGGCCGAGGAGGAGCGGGTACTCCATGTGGCCGCGGTCCTCGACGCTCGCGGTGACGGTGTGCTGGTTGCCGCCGATACCGATAACGAGGTCGACGACGGGTCGGGCCTTCCCGCCCTTCATGCTGCCCGACTTGACTCGGGTCATGCTCTTGATCGGGCCGGCGCCGATCTCGGCGGCGAGCTGGGTGTCGATGCTGGTCCGGGTCGCGCCCGTGTCCGACTTCGCGAGCGCCTGCGTGGAGCCGGAGGTACCGGTGACGACGACCTCCTCGATGTAGCCGATCTCCGGCTGTTCGGTCGGGGTCGGCTTCGGCATCGGGGCACAGGAGGGCCGCGAATCGTCGAGCGTCGCCGAGATCCGCTCTACGTCGTCGTCGTCGACCTCGCCGTCGACCCTCTCGATCGCGAGCTTCGCGATGTGCGGCGCGGGGCTCGTACCGGTGGCCTCGTACAGCCCCTTGAACCCGGCCGTCGGGTTCACTTCGAGGACGTACCAGCCGTCGTACCCCTCGACGAGGTCGACGCCGGCGTAGTCGAGGTCCATCACGTCGGCCGCGTACAGCGCGGTCTCGGCCGCCTCCTCGGGCATGTCGTCGGTGGCGTCCTCGACCGCACCGCCGAGCGCGACGTTGGTCCGCCAGTCGCCCTCGGGCGCGTAGCGGTACATGGAGCCGATGATCTCGTCGCCGACGATGTACACGCGCAGGTCGCGGTGCTTCTCGTCGTCGCGGTCGATGAGCCGCTGGAGGAACGCCTGCCGGTTCCCCACCTTCGGGTTCACGCGCTCCGTGAGGTCGACCTTCCACGTCCCGCCGCCGTGCGTGCCGATCGCGGTCTTATAAACGCCGACCTCGCCGAAGCGCTCGCGCCCCTCGTTGAGTCGGTCGTTCGATAACGCGAGCAGCGCGTCTGGCACGCGGATGTTCCAGTCGGCGAGCGTCGCCGCGGTCGCGAACTTGTGGATCGACGCGAGCACGGCGTTCGGCTCGTTCAACATCGGTCGGATGCGCTCGAACGTGGTCGCCAGCCCGAGCAGCTCCGCGGGCTGATCCGTGTTCGAGAGCAGCAGCCGGTTCGCGATCACGTCGACGGCGGGCTCCACCGAGACCTCGCCGTCGTCGACGCTGATGGCGGCGTTCTCCTCGCGGAGCCACACCGGCTCGTGGCCGAGGTCCTCGACCGCGTTGCAGATCGCCTTCGTTTCCTTGCTGTTGTGCAGCGACAGCACTCCCACCCGTACCGGGTCCGAACTCATGGAGACACCTGCGCAGGCATTCGTAAAAGGTCGACCGATCGGTGTCGCTCTTCGGCGCACCGACCGGCGGGGCCGGAGCGCGGCCGACCCGCGGGTCGCCATATATATACCCGACGCCGTGCTCCGATTTGGCATGAGCGACGACCGGGTGTTCACCTATAACGGCGGCGCGGTGCCGCCGGGCGAGACGCAGAACATCCGCTACGGCATCAGCGAGACGTACCTCGGCGACCCGGTCCGGATCCCCGTGACGATCGTCAACGGCGAGCGCGACGGCCCCACCGCGTTCCTCACGGCGGCCGCCCACGGAGACGAGCTCAACGGCATCGAGGTCGTCCGCGAGGTCGCCCACGAGTGGGACCTCTCGCGGCTCGCGGGCACGCTCGTCTGCCTCCCCGTGCTCAACGTTCCCGGCTTCATCGCCCAGCAGCGCTACCTCCCCGTCTACGACCGCGACCTGAACCGGTCGTTTCCCGGGAAGGCGGGCTCGACCAGCTCGAAGCGGATGGCCCACCAGATCTACGAGAACTTCATCGCGCCCTGTGACTTCGGGCTCGACTTCCACACCTCCACCCGCGGCCGGACGAACATGCTCCACGTTCGCGGCGACATGACCGACGACGGGGTCCACCGCCTCGCGCTGGCGTTCGGCTCGAAGGTGGTCATCGACAGCGACGGCCCGAGCGGCACCCTCCGGGGCGAGGCGACCGACGACGGGATCCCGACGATCACGATCGAGATGGGCGAGGCCCACCGGTTCCAGCGCCCGCTCATCGACGACGCGCTCGCCGGCGTGCGCTCCGTCTTCGCCGAGTACGGGCTGCTCGACACCGACACGGTGCGCTGGCCCGGTTGGCGGACGATCGTCGCCGGCGCGGGCGAGAAGACGTGGCTCCGCGCCGACTCCGGCGGGATCGTCGACACGCACTTCGAGAGCGGATCGCTCGTCCGCGAGGGCGAGCGGATCGCGACGATCACCAACCCGTTCAAGGAGGACGCGGTGGGTGTCGAGGCGCCGTTCACCGGGCTGCTGATCGGCCTCTTGGAGAATCCGGTCGTCTACCCCGGAAACCCGCTGTGTCACCTCGTCGAGATCGACGAGTCGACGCGGCGCGCGATCGAGACCGGCGACGCGCCGAAGCCGGTGGGACGGCCGAACGCGGCGGACTGAAGGGGGGATCCGCGCGGTTCGCGACCGCGTCCTCGCGATCACGTCCGGTCGAGCCGTCCCCGAAATCCGAGCGCGGCCGCGGCGAGTACGGCGAAGAAGCCGGCGAGGAACGCGACCGGCTGGACCGCGATCCGCTGGGCGACGACGGCGCCCGGCTCTCGCTCGACGGTCCGGGTCCAGAACTCGTAGCGCTCGCCCTCGTACTCGACCACGAGGAGCCCGTCACCGAGTGAGGGACCCGTCGGGTACGACAGCGAGTCGACGCGCTCGTCCGAGTCCTCGACGCCGAACCCGCCATCCGCGGCGAGCGCGCGGTCGAACGCCGCCTGCGCCTCGGGGTCGAGGTCGGCGTAGTCGACCACGCCGTCGGCGGTCTCGTTCCCCTCGTCGGGCGCGTCGATTCCCGCCACGGGCGACCCGTCCTCGACCGGCTGGACGGTGTGGGTGTAGGCGGGGTCGGGCTCGCCGACCGGCACGGGGAGGTACAGCGGGTTCGCCATCAGGAGGACGCCGACGGCGAGGAGGCCGGCGACCGCGAGCCGGGTGCGCATGGGCGGGCTTCGGCGGGGGAGGATTTGAGGTTTTCCGCGGGGCGGCACCGCACACACGGGTGATTACCGACTACTCGATGTCGGGCGCCTTCTCGCCCGCGGGAACGACGATCTCGAGCCAGTTCTCCTCGGGCGGAAGCGGACAGGAGAACGTCTCGCTGTACGCGCAGAAGGGGCTGTACGCGAGGTTGAAGTCGATCGTCACCGCGTCGCCGTCGGCGAGTTCTCCCTCCGGCTCCAGCTCCATGTACCGCCCGTTGCGGTACGTCTGCTGGCCGGTCGTCTTGTCCCGGAAGGGAACGAAGATCGCGCCGTCGTCGCCCTCCTGCCGGTACCCCGCGAGGGTGTGCTCCCCGCCGCCGACCTCGAACGCGAAGGTGACGACCCGGAGGTACCGAACCGGGTTGCTCGCCGTGGTCTCCATCTCGACCGGCTCGGGGTCGTCGTGGACGGTGACGGTCGCCTCGGCCCGGTAGTCGGGGTCGGGCGCGAAGTAGTCGAGCCCGTCGAACTCGTCGCGGTGCTCGGGCGGGATCGGCGACTGCGGGTGCTCGGCGAAGAACTCGTCCTTCTCGCGGCGGTTCGCGCGGAGCCGCTCGGCGTAGTCGTCGCTCATGTCCGTGGGGAGGGCCGCCGGGGGTTTCAGGGTCGCGGTCCGGGGCGAGCGCCCGCGAAGGCGGCCCTCCTGCGCGACTGCCTCAAAACCGGGGCGAACGCCTCACAGCGCCTGCAGGTCGGCCAAACAGTCGTCGAGGTCGCGGGTCGAGGTCGCCAGCGAGAACCCGTCGACGCGGGCGAGGTCGGCGGCGTGGTCCCACAGGTCGCCGTCCTCGATCCCGTGGAGCACGACCGCGTTCGGCGTCGGACTCACGACTCGCAGCGCGACCAGCGGCGACTCGCCGCGGGTGACGCGGGTGAACACGAGCGCGCGGTTCGTCGACTGGCCGTACAGCCGGTAGAACTCCTCGCTCGACAGGCGGGTGATCGCCTCGATCGAGTTGATGACGGTGTGGCCGTTGACGTGGTCCTGCTCGCCGCGCACGATCTCCGTCGCGCCCATCGCCTCGTAGAACTCCTCTAAGGGGACCGCAGTCGAGTACTCCCGGAGGTCGTGGACGATGTCGCTCTCGAAGCCCGCGGAGAGCACGCGCGCATACTGGCGGAGTCGCCCGCCCCCCCGCCGCTCGTCGATGTCCAAGAGCCCCTCGACGGTCCGCCGGACGACGCCGATCCCCGGGCTCTCGCGGCGCCCGCTCTCGTAGTCCGAGACGACCGATGAGGAGACGTCGAGCTGGTCGGCCAGTTCGGTCTGGGAGACGTCGAAGTCGGTCCGCCACTTCCGCAGCGTCGCTCCGGGATCGTCGCTGAGCGTTATCTCGCCGGCGATCCGGCGGGAGAGCTCCTCGCGTGCGTCGCTCATGACCCGATCCGACGACCGAGCGCCGCAAAAGGCTACCGAAAGCGGGGTTCGTCGAACGTCGACAGCGCGGCGGAAGCGAGGCGCCGGACGACGTTACTCCACCGTTAGCGAGTAGACGATGACGCCGAACCCGATCGAGGTCAGCAGGCTGTTGATCGCGATCCCGACGGCCAGACTCGATCCGATGATCTGGTGGGAGACGCCGCCGATCAGCGCCCCGATGGTGACGATGCCGAAGCCGATACCGAGCGCGCGCAGCGAGGGGTTGCCGGTCCGGCCGTACGCCCGGAGCGCGTAGTAGGTGATGCTGCCACCGAGCGCCAGGATGGCGGTCTTTGCGACGATGATGAACAGGTTGATGTACGTATTCATGTTTCCTCGCGCAGCTCCGACCACAGGTCGGCCAGCCGTTCGTCCCGGGTGCGCTCCGGGCGCGTGAACTCGATGTCGAACTCGCGGGCGTCCCCTTCGTCGTCCTCCTCGTCGATCGAGACGGTCACCGTCTCGAACGAGACCGAGTAGCGGGTCGTGTGTTGCCCGTCGCGGCGGATGTCCGTCGACTCCGACAGCAGGGACGCCTCGGTGAGCAGCTCCAACTTCCGGTAGGTCGTCGACAGCGGGATGTCGCACTCCTCCGAGATGTCGCTGGCGGTCTTCGGTTCGGAGAGTGCCGAGACGATCCGCCGTGCGTCGTCGTCTGCTAGGGCGTTCAGCACGGTATCGACCGACGGCGGAGCTTCCTCGCGCGACGGATCCCGCACCATACGTGTTCGTTCGACCCCCGGTACTTAAACCATCGAGCTTCGGACCGGGCCGCGAGCCAGCGGTCCCCCGGATCTCCCGAACATCTTTTCCCCCTCGGCGTCCTCCGAACGCGTCCCGTTTTTGTGTGCGGATGTCGTATCCGGAGGAGATGGACTCGTGGAAGCGACGCGTCATCGGGTACTCAGCCTTCGTCCTCTCCGTGCTGGTCTTCACTGCGGTCGTCTACCGCTACGGGATGCGGGTGTACGAGGGGGACCCGCGCACGATGGTCGAGGCGCTGCGCTTCTCGATCGAGATGTTCACCACTACCGGGTTCGGCGGGGACTCGCCGTGGGAGAGCCAGCAGCTGAACGCCTTTATCGCCGTGATGGACCTCGTCGGCATGGTGCTCCTGATCGGCGCGCTGCCGGTCGTGGTGACGCCGCTCTTAGAGGAGGCCTTCTCGACGACCGCCCCTCGATCGCTGGACGAGGAGATGACCGATCACGTCGTCGTCTGTTCGGACACCTCTCGGTCGGCGGCGCTCATCGAGGAGTTCGACTCCCACGAGATACCGTACGTGATCGTCGAACCGGACGACGGCCGAGCGGTGCGGCTCCACGAGGCGGGCCGGACGGTGATCCGCGCGGACCCGGAGTCCACGGACGGGCTGGCTGCCGCGAATCTCGCCGACGCGCGGGCGCTGATAACGGACGTCTCCGACCAGGTGGACGCGAGCATCGTGCTCGCCGCGAAGGAGCTGTCGCCGGACGTGCGTGTCATCAGCGTCGTGGAGGACTCGGAGCGCGAGCGGTACCACCGGCTCGCCGGCGCGGACGAGGTGCTCTCCCCGCGGTCGCTGCTCGGAGAGAGCCTCGCCGCGAAGGTGACGACCGCCCTCCAGACCGACCTCGGTGAGGCGGTCGCGATCGGTGACTCCCTCCAACTTGCGGAGGTGTCGATCCCGCACGGGAGTTCGCTCGCCGGAACGACGCTGGCTGACAGCCGGCTCCGCGAGCGCGCCGGCGTCAACGTGATCGGAGCGTGGTTCAACGGCGAGTTCGACGCGGCGCCGCCGCCGGACGCGACGCTGTCGGCTGGAACGGTTCTGCTCGTCTCCGGGCGGCCGGACCAGTTGGAGCGTCTCGTCGAGCTGACGAACTCCGACACGCGGCGGTTCGGTGCCGGTGAGACCGTGGTCATCGGGTACGGACATGTCGGCAAAACCGTTGCCGAGACGGTCGCAGACGCGGACCTTCCCGTCACGGTCGTCGACCGAGAGGACGGCGAGGGCGTTGACGTGGTCGGCGACGCGACCGACCCGGAGACGCTGCGCGCCGCCGGTGTCGAGGCGGCGCAGACGGTCATGCTCGCGCTGCCGGACGACACCACGACGGAGTTCACGACGCTCGTGGTCCGCGATCTGGCGCCGAACACGCAGGTGCTCGCTCGGGTCGAGGAGGCCGCGAGCGTCCGCAAGATGCACCGGGCGGGAGCCGACTACGTGCTCTCGCTCGCGACCGTCACCGGGCGGCTGTCCGCTTCGACCGTCATCAGGGACCGCGACGTGCTCTCGCTTAACCAGCAGATCGAGGTCGTCAGGAGCCGTGTCCCGCGGCTCTCCGGGCGGGAGATCGGCCGAGCGAACGTTCGAGAGACGACAGGCTGCACCGTCATCGCGATCGAGCGGGGCGACGAGACAGTGACCGAGATCGGTCCTGACACCCGGATCGAGTCGGACGACGAACTCGTCGTCGTCGGCACCGATGAGGGGATCCGGGAGTTCGAGAGACGGTTCTCCTAACCGGTCGGCGGCGTGAGTCGGGGCCTCCGGCCGCCTTGTCGCCGGTCTTGACGGCCACATCGCCGACACGAGTCGAACGCTTCAAGTATTCGCTGGGTGTTCGTCCCTGTATGAAAGACCAGGGACGCTCCACGCGCAAGCGGACGGGCGGTCGACTCAAGCACGCCTCGAACAAGAAGCGCCACCAGCTCGGCCGCGAGCCCGCCGAGACGACCGTCGGCGAGACGCGCGTCCAGTACATAGACTCCCGCGGCACCGAGAAGAAGGTCCGCGCCCTCTCGACGAACGTCGCGCAGGTCGCCGCCGACGGCGAGGTAAGCGAGGCCGAGATCGAGAACGTCGTCGACAATCCCTCGAACGTCAACTACGCCCGCCGGAACATCATCACCAAGGGCGCCCTCATCGAGACGTCCGCGGGCCGCGCCCGCGTCACCTCCCGCCCCGGCCAGACCGGACAGGTCAACGCGGTCCTCCTCGACTGAACGGCTCCCGTTCGACGACGCCGATCGCTTTCTGAACCTATTTATCCGTTCGAGACGACGAGCCACGCGTGTACCTCGGCGTCGACGAGGCCGGCAAGGGACCCGTTCTCGGACCGATGGCGGCAGCGGCAGTGCTCGCCGACCCGTCGGACCTCCCGGCCGACGTGGACGACTCGAAGCGTCTCTCCTCGAAACGACGCGAGTCGATCGACGCCGCGATCCGGGGAGCCGACGCCGTCGGCGTCGGCGTCGCGTTCGTCGAACCCGCCGAGATCGACCGCCCGGACACGGACATGAACACGCTCACCGTGCGCGGGCAGGCGCGGGCGGTCCGAGCCGCGGTCGACGGCGGCGTCGACATCGACGAACCGATTCGTGTCGTCGCCGACGCGGGCGACACCAGCGAGGCGCGGTTCGCTCGGCGGCTCGGGGAGTTCATCGCGGACCCCGGCTCTGAGGTCGACGCTCCCCCCGCAGTCGACGTGTCGGCCGCCCACGGCGCCGACGAGGAGGACCCCCTCGTCGGCGCCGCGAGCGTCGTCGCGAAAGTGGCCCGCGACGGGCGGATGACGGACATCGACGCCGACTACCCCGCGTACGACGGCGTCGGGAGCGGCTACCCGAGCGACCCGACAACTCGGTCGTTCCTGCGTGCGTACGTCGACGACCACGGGACCGTCCCGGACTGCGCCCGCCGGTCCTGGGCGACCTGCGACGACGTGTTGGCGGCCGCCGAGCAGTCCGGATTGGACGAGTTTTAGCCGAGGCTCGGGGGCTCTCGACGACTTACACCAGTCCGGCAGCCACCGCGCTCACAGCGTTGATGAACGTCTCCCAGACGGAGAAGCCGGCGACGATGGAGAGCACGGTGTCGGCGCCGAAGAAGGCGAACAGCGCCGCGGACGCGAGGTGCGCCCGCCGCATGTCGAAGCGGTGGGCGAAGGTGTGGAAAAAGTACGCGTTCGCGAGGCTGATCGGGATGATCGCCAGCATCTCGCCGACCCAGATGGCGGAGGTCGCGCCGTACTGGACGGCCAGTCCGATCGTCACCAGCTGCGTTTTGTCGCCGAACTCGCCGGTGGCCATGAGTACGAAGATCGGGAGGAACCCTCCGAACGAGCCGGCGTAGCGGTCGAGCGGTCCCGGAAGCGTCACCGACTCCAGCGCGGCGAGCGTCGCGTCGTTCGGTTCCGGTTCGGCGGCTTCCGAGTCGTCGTCGGTGTCGGCGACTCGCCCCTGTTCCCGGTCCGGCATCGATCGGTACAGCAGGTACGCGAAGACGAAGAACAGCGCCGCGGTTACGGCGTCGAGCACGATCCCCGGCAACGCCGACTGCAGGGCCTGGCCGAAGGCGATCTCCACCGCGGTCCAACCGGCGAACGCCGATCCCGCGGCGGCGACGACCACCTTCGGGTCGTACCGCGTCGACAGCGCGGCGATCATGAACTGGACCTTCTCGCCCGGTAACACGGCCAACTGGGCCACGAACGCGACGATCAGTATCTCCGAGTAGGCGGTCATGCGTTCCCCTCTTCCCTCCGCTCGTCGGTCGGGATCGACCGCCCGAGCGCACTCGCCCACGCGACGGCCGTCGTCCCGGTTCGCGGGTCGGTCGAGCCGCTCAGCTCGAGGCGACCGTCGATCGTCATGGTCGAATTAGAGGAGTCTAAACTAATAATTTGTCGACTTTCAACTACCTGCGGCGAACCGAACGGCGCGGCGTTTCTCCCGCGTCGCCTCACCGGACCGTCAGCAGGCGGCGCAGGATGTCGCCGTACGCGGGGCGGGTGATCAGGACGCCGATCAGGACGCCGAGGATGGTGAAGATCGCGAACCCGGACAGGTCGCCGAGCGACAGCACCATCAGCGGCGACATCGCGATGATCGTGGTCGCCGCGGCCGCGCCGATCACCCAGAACGCGCGGCGGAACCGGGAGTCGAACACCTTTCGGGAGTTCACTTCGCCCTCGCTCATCACCTCGTCGGCGATGATCACGAGGTCGTCGACCCCCGTCCCGACGACGGCGATGAACCCGGCGATCACGGCCAACTCGATCGGATAGCTCAACAGCGCGGCGATACCGAGCAGCGCGTACACCTCCGCGAGCGCCGTGACGATCATCGGCAGCGCCACCGCGGGCTCGCGGTAGCGCAGGAACACCATACCGGCGACCGCGAACACCGCGAGGATTCCGGTCACCAGCGAGTAGTTCTTGTAGTTCTCTCCCTGTGACGCCGAGATGGACCGCGAGGTACCCTGTCCGCTGATGTCGAGGTCGGCCGGGAGCGCGCCGGCACGCAGGTTGATGGCGATCCGCTCGGCCTCGCTGAACTCGCTCGTCGTGAGCCGGAATCCGCCGTCGGTGGCCCACGAGCCGCTCGCCATGCTGTCCGCGAGTTCCGGGTCCATCCCGAAGGAGTTGACGACCTCGCCGTCGACGGTGAGCAGGAGGCACGGCTTGCTCACGTCGTCCGGGTTCTCGCTGTAGTCACACCGATCTCGGTTGGAGTTGTACGCCGAGTCGAACCCGCGGTCCGCGACCGCCTGTTGGAAGCTGTGGGCGGGCGACTGCTGCCCCTCCGGCGCGGTGTTCCGAACCGTCACCGGTACGTACGCTCCGGTTCCCCGATCGCTCTGGGCCGCGGAACCGAGCTCCGCGAAGTCGTCCTGCGTCAGCACCTCCTCTTCGACAGCGGTCCCGTTGTCGGTCGGGTACGCGATGTCGATCTGGACGGTCCCGCGTTCTTCGAGCAGGCTGGTCACGCTGCTTCGGTTCTCTCCGGGCACCTCGACGAGGATGAAGTACTCGCCGGTGAGCGACTGGACCTGCTGGACTGTCCCGCCGGAGAGCCCGGTCTGATCGATTTTGTCCTGGATGATCTCCTGTGCGACGTCGCGAGTCTCCTGAGTTACGCCGGAGCGAATGTCATCGTAGGCGTATCCCGAGGCGTCCATTGCCGCCCGGAACTGCGATTCGGTGACCGACGGCTCCGTGACGTCGACCGCGTTCTCCGCGGGCACCGCAGTGATATCGCTCGCCGAGGCGTTCTCAAGCTCGCCCGCGATTGCGCGAGCGACGTCGTCCGGCTGATCGCCGTCGAAGTCGACCTCGGTGGCGGTGTAGCCGACGAGCGGGGCCCGGACTCGGGTCCCGCCCGCCAAGTCCAGCCCGTACTGGAGGTTCGTGACGCCCTGTTGGGCCTCGGAAACGCTCTCGCCGGGGGCAGTCTGGGGACCGAACTGCGGCGCGAAAAGCGCCACCGTCGCGCCGATCACGACGACGACCAGAAGCAGGATCCGCCAGTTGTTCTTGATGGGTTCGAGCATTACTGTTTCACCCCCTCGAACTTGTACCAGCGAAGGAGCGAGACGTTCAGCAGGTACGTGTTCATCAGGTCGGCACAGAGCCCGACGGAGAGGATGATACCGATGTTTCGAAGGAGGTCGACCCCGAACAGCGCAGCGACGATCGCCATGACGATCATCGCCGCCATCGACGTGAGCGTCATCGTGACACCGGTCCGCATCGCGCGGCTCACCGACTCGTAGAAGTCGCCGGTTCGGCGCAACACGGAGTTGTTCAACAGGATGTCGGAGTCGACGCTGTAGCCGATGATCATCAGGAGCGCCGCGATCGTCCCGAGCGTCATCTGGATCCCGAGAAGGTTCATCACCGCGACGGGGACCACCAGGTCGGAGAACGCCGACGCGACGACCGCGAGCGACGGGACGAACGTCCGGAACAGCGCAAAGACAAGGACACTCATCCCGAGGAAGGCGAGCACGACGCCGAATATCGCGGTCCGAGCCGTGTCGGCCGCGAAGCTGGGTGACACCTGATCGATCGCGTTCGTGGACAGCCCGGCCTCCTCGGCCTGCGCGGACAGGTCGTTGGCCAAGCCTTCCGGGTCCTCGTCGGCCGCCCGGAACGTCACCACGTACACGTCGTCCGCGGGGATCGATCGGATCGAGTCGGGCTGCCGATCAAACGCGGTCTCGATCTGCTGTTCTACGTTGCCGCCGTCGTCGGCGATCCGGAGCTCCACGCCGCCCGTGAACTCCAACCCGAGATTCGCCGGCGCCCCCGTGACGAGGTACCACCCGCCGATGATCGCGAGCGCGAGAACGAGGACCGCGAGCGGGATCGCCACGAGCTGCCGGTTCGAGTACTCGGTGTAATTGACCTCCGGTACCTCGATCGCTACCATAAATACCGCTTCCTGCGCGGGCGCGAATAAGCCTTCTTACTCACCCGCGAGCGCGTTCCACCGGGCAGCCCGCACTCGCCTGCGGCCGGCCGCGAGGCGACAGGTCGCGCCCCAATAGCTTAGCCGACGGACGCCGTACCGCGACGCATGGAACCGACCGCCACTCGCGTCGTCCTCTCGTATCCTGAGGGACTCAGCGACTGGGGACGCGATCAGGTCGAGACGGATCGCTATCGGGGCTACTTCACTCGGGTTCTCGACGGTATCGCCGTCGGGGACACGCGCGAGGAGTTCGTCGACGTCGGCTGTTGCGGCGACAGCCTCGACGTGCCGTTCCGCGTCGAACGGATCGAGGTCGACGGCGACCCGGTCGACGCGGCGACCGTGACCGACGCGACGGCGATCGACTACGAGACGCGGTCCGGCGACGTCGACGGCGGCTGGCGCGTTCAGAGCGCGGCCGGGCCGTCGTGTGCGACCGGCGACCGGGAGTGACCCGGACTCCGTCCCGGACCTACGGCATGTACCGTACGCTGACCACGCCCGGCTCCGACCGGACCTCGACGCGGTTCACGCCGAGTCGGGCCGCCCGCGACAGCGTCGTCTCGCGGTCGTCGATGACGTCCGCGACCGCGTCCGCGGTGTCCGCTTCCGGCGGCGTCAACACGTGAACCTCGCCGACGCCCGCGCGCTCCTCGCGAGCGAGTTCGCCGGTCTCCGTCTCGGCCGCGAGCTCGCGCTCGTGGACGGTCGGGGGCTCCTCGCTCTCCTCGATCGAGAGGGACCGCCGGTCGGCGACCTCGACGACCCGATACGTGACCTCCATCGGCGGGTCGGGGGCGACGGTCGCCTCCACGGCGTCGTCGACCGCGAGCCCGGGGTTCGAGCTCAGCGTGTGTACCTGCCCGTCGCGGACGTCTTTCAGCACCGCGGAGTCGCTCTCGACGTGCGTGACGAGGAACGTGCTCTCCTTCTCGTCGGTCATTACCGGTCGTAGGCGGCCGAGCCTTTTCGGGGTTTCGAGCCGCGCTGCTCGCGGTTTCGGTCCGTCGGGTTCGAGCGCCGCCCCGAAACGGGTACCGGCGCGTCAGTCCCGGACGACCCGCGCGTCTCCGTCCTCGATGACCACGTCCAGCCCGTGTTCGTGAACGAACGCGGCGGTGTAGTCGGGAACGACGCGCTCGGCGGCGAACCGGGCGCGGAGCAGGGGGACGGCGTCGAGCAGGTCGTCGCCGTCGACCATCGAGGGGGACGACTCCAGGAACTCCACGTCGAGGTCGGCGTCGGCGCCGCGCGCCGCGAGCGCGGGGAGGCTCGGGTCCTCGAACGCGCCGTCGAAGTCGATGGGCGCGGTGAAGCCGGCGTAGTAGGTGCGCCCGCGAGTGGAGGGGCCGAGGACGACCTCGTTGGTCCGGAGCTTCATCGCGGCCGAGTCGATCACGGTCCGCGAGAGCAGCGGCGCCTGCGGGGTGACGACCGCGACGGAGTCGGCGTTCTCCTCCCGGAGCAGGTGGGTGACGGTGTTGCCGGCGCGCGAGCCGAACGACGACCCCACCTGCCGCTCGAACCGGACCTCCTCGGTACCGCCGAGGGTGTCGGCGACGAGCGTCCGCAGTTCGGCCTCGGGCGAGGTGTCGGTGCGGTGCTCGTCGGGGAGGTCGTCGTCGACGGGGTAGTTCACGAGGAGTTCGCCGCCGGAGCGGTCGACCGCGAGGACGGCGTCGCGGAACAGCGCCTCGTACAGGTCGGCGGCCTCGGCGGTCGACAGCGGCGTCGACTCCGCGATCCCGGTCGCGACGAGCCCCTCTCGGGGCGGCTTCGCAAGGACGGCGACGACGGTCATGTCTCGAACCGAGTCGCCCGCGCGACTTCAAGTCGCCGTTTCGGTCGCGGACGAAGAGGAGGCGCGGTCAACCGATCCACCGATCGGGAGCCGTTCAGGAGAAGTCGCGCCGCATCGCGATCTCGAACCACGGACACAGGCGGAGCTGCCGGTACAGCTCCGGGTTCTCGTGGAGGTGCTCGTAGTCGACCCACAGCATCCCGCCGATCTCGTCGTCGTCCGGATCGAGCGAGGTGTCGTCGAGGGTCACCTTCAGCACCGAGCAGACCTCCCACTCGACGCCCTCGTTAGGGTAGTAGCGCTTGTACTCGAACTTGTCCGTCACTCGGAGGTCGTCGTACTGGTCCGGGGTGATCCCCAGCTCCTCCTCTAAACGCTGTTCGGTCGCGTCCTCCTGCGACTGTCCCTCGACGGGGTGAGAGGCGACCGTCCCGTCCCAGTGGGCGTTCCAGAGCCGCTTGGTGGGCGCGCGCTGGGCCAGCAGGATCCGGCCGTCGGCGTCGTACACGAGGCAGGTGAACGCCCGGTGGCGGATCCCGTCGCCGGTGTGGGCGTCGAGCCGATTCACCGTCCCCCGCTCCACGTCCTCGGGGTCGACGGCGATCACGTCTTGGAGCGCGTTCTCGTGGTCCGTGTCGGTGCCGGCCTGACCGGCTGAATCGCCGGCCGCGGCCGCGTCCTCGGAGCTCATGCGAAGTAGGTCGGCCACCAGGGCTAATAAGCGTTCGATACGGCGTCCGCGATTCAGATCGGCGTATCCGTCGGCGGATCGGCCGGCGGATCGGCGCCTCGCTCCCCTTCGCCGCCGCCGTTCGCGGCCGCGGTCCGACGCGCTTAACCGCCTCCCGCGGCTACGTCGCGCGGATGAGTGACCCGGCGCTCGACGTCGTCGAGTTCGTGTTGACGACGCACCTCTACACCGAGAACCGCGACCTCGACGAGAACGACCTGCCGCCGCGCTTCCGGCAGGTGTTCTGGTCTGACGACGCCGTCGACGACGCACCGGGCGGCGTCGAGCGGCCGCTCAAGGCGACGAGCGAGACGACCCGCACCGCGACGGGCATCGACCACCCGTGGGACGCCGTCTCCGACCTGCTCTTCACGCAACGGACGGAGTTCTCCGGCGAAATATCGTTGACCCAGCCCGAGATGGCGCTGGAGTGGTACCGCGACCACGCCGACGACGAGCGGATCGCCCAGAATCCGACGATCGTCGCCGCGCTCGAGCTCGCCGAGGACCTCGACGCGCCCGTGACCCACGAGGCGGCGCGCGACGGCGTCCGGCCGATTCAGGCCGACCGCGTCTGGATCGACGCCCTGCTGGAGGAGTACTTCGACGAGGACGAGGACGGCGAGATGCTCGATCTCGTCAACGTGCAGGCCCCCGAGGAGATCGAGACGACGCTCGCGGACCTCGTGCTCACCGGCGACCAGGAGGGCGAGATACAGAAGATCGTGAAGGCGATCGAACACCGCGAGTATCTCGCGAGCATCGGGCTCCGCGAGATCGGGAAGCTCCTGTTCGTCGGGCCGCCGGGGACCGGGAAGACCACCGTCTCGCGGGCGCTCGCCCACGAGCTCGGCATTCCACTCGTCGAGGTGAAGATGTCGATGATCACGAGCCAGTACCTCGGCGAGACGGCCAAGAACGTCGAGAAGACGTTCGAGGTCGCCAAGCGGCTCTCGCCGTGTATCCTCTTCATCGACGAGTTCGACTCGGTGGCGAAGACCCGCCGCTCCGACGAGCACGCCGCCCTGAAGCGCGCGGTCAACACCCTCCTCAAGTCGATCGACGAGGTGTCGCTCGTGCGCGACGAGGTGCTCCTCATCGGCGCGACCAACCACCCGGACCAGCTCGACGCGGCCGCGTGGCGCCGCTTCGACGAGATCGTCAACTTCCCCAAGCCCGACCGCGACATGCGCGCGGACATCCTCCGCGTCGTCACCCGCGAGATGCAGATCGCCGACTTCGACCCCGACGAGGTCGCCGATCGGACGAGCGGGCTTACGGGCTCGGACCTCCGGATGGTGCTGCGTGAAGCGGTCCTCGGCGCGCTCACGGAGGACCGGATGACGATCACGCAGGAGGACGTGATGGAGGCCGTCGAGGACTTCGAGGAGCGGGATAACCTCAAGAACATGGACATGATCGACGGCGAGGGCGCGGAGGTGCTCGGCGAGACGGACTCGGGCGAGCAGGACCACACGCACGACGACGAGGGCGACGGCGCCGCGCACGACGACGAGGGCGACGGCGCCGCGCACGACCACGGCGCTCACAGCCACTCGCACGACTGACGCGCGGCTGAGCGAGCCTTTTTGCGTGGAGATTCGCGGGTGAGTCAGTCGATCCGGTTGCGGTCAGTACAGACGCAGCAGTGATCGATAGCGAGAGTGGGTGTTGCAGCTTGTCAGCAGTAATACAATATTTAAATAATGATGAACGGCTGCGACGATCGCTTATAAAGGACCCTGCGGTGGCGCGTGCCTGCGAGGCCGCTTCGCGGCCGAGCAGCACCGCGCGAGGGAGTCGCTGGCGGCGCCAGCCGCCAGCGACGAGGCTGGGGAGGCGTGAGGCTGCCGTGCTGTGCGGGGCGGGTGGGATTCAAAGGGGCAGCCGCTGAGAACGGCACAGGCGACGTAAGCACCGCAAGGAGCGAGTGAAACGAGCGACTGAGGAGCACAGCGAGCGTGCGCCGTTCTCAGCGGCTGGGGCTTTGGAAGTCGTCACCGCAGCGTCGTCGCCCGCTTATAAACAGCCGACGGCAACACCACTCGTTTACTTATAAACAACCACCGAGACAACTCGATATACGTACTCTCGCACTCGATCAAGAAGCAGTCTTCTTCCGCCCGGCTGTTTCAGTCCACTTCCACCTAAAGAACCGGGCTCAAACGCCCCCGACAGACCGACTTACGCGAACGTGTCGATGATCGTCCCGCTGTCCTCGCCGGTGGTGTAGTAGTAGCCGTTCTCCTCCGAGAGGGTGCCCCAGTCGGCCCAGCTCCCCTCGTAGTTGCGCACGTCCTCGAAGCCGAGCTGATCGAGGACGAACCAGCCGACTGACGCGCGGATCGCGGTCTGACAGTAGGCGACCGCCGTCTCGTCCGGCGAGAGGCCGGCGTCGTCGATCCACAGCGTCTCCAGCTCTTCGGGCGTCCGGAGCCGCCCGGCCTCGCTGTCGATGCTCTGGACGAAGTTGAGGTTGGTCGCGCCGGTGACGTGGCCGAACCGGTCGAGGTCGCCGCGCTCGTCGACGCCCCGATACTCCGCGGGCGAGCGCATGTCGAGGATCGGGACCGCGGCGCCCTCCTCGTCGACGTTGTCGGCGAGGAACTCACGCGTCGCCACCACGCCGGTGTCGACCTCGGCCTCGTACTCGCCTTCTTGGGCCTCGGGCGCCTCCGAGACGGTCTCGCCGCCCGCGGCGTCCCAGACGGAGAATCCGCCGTCGAGCAGGCTGACCCGCCCCTCGTGGCCGAGCGCGTTGAGCGTGTAGACCGCGTACGTCTCCCAGAGGTTCGCCTCCGCGCCGTACACCACCACGTCGTCGCCGCGTTCGATCCCCGCCTCCGAGAGCGTCCACGCGATCGCCTCGGGCGAGACCTCGAACCCGTCCTCGGTCTCCTCGGCGTAGGTGTCCAGCATCTCGGAGTCCGGGAAGTGGTACGCGCCGGGGATCCGGCTCTCGCCGAACGCCTCCTCGTCGCGGGCGTCGAGCAGGTGCACGTCGCCGAGGTTCGATTCGAGCCACTGGCTGTCGACGACGCCGTCGAACTCGGCGGCCGCGGGCGTCGTGTACGCCGCCGGCTCTTCGCCGTCGCCGTCGGTCGAGCCGAGACAGCCGGCCGTCGCCGCGAGCGCCGCGCCTGCCGAAGCCAACACCGATCGCCTGGAGGTCCGCGTGGATCTGTCGTCCATTCGATCGCGAGTTGCGGCGGGACCACGATAACCCTGTTAGTGGAGGCCCGTGTTACCGTCGGCTCCGACGAGGGCCGCGGCGGCGTCCCCGTCACCGGCCAGCCTTGCGACGCCGGACCCCTCACCGACGCCGGAACCCTCAACCGACTCTCACTCCCGCACGCCGGCGACCGTGTAGCCGAACCCGCGGTCGACGACCCGCGGGTCGAGCCCGGCGTCGGCGAACGCGGCGGCGAGGTCGTCCGGCGCCCGGAACCGCGACTCCATGCCGATCGCGTGCTCGCTCGCGACGAGGGCTCGGCCGAGCGGGTGCGTCGGGTCGAACTCCCGGATCACGAGCGCGCCGCCCGGGGCGAGCACGCGCGCCGCCTCCTCGATCGCGGCCGTCTGGTCCGGCAAGTGGTGGAACGCGTCGACGATCGTCGCGGCGTCGACCGACCCGTCGCGGAACGGGAGCCGCCCCGCGTCCCCGGCGACGCCCGAGAGCCCGCGGTGCTCCCGAGCGCGCGCTAACATCCCGAGCGAGGCGTCGACGACGGTGATATCGGGACCGGTCAGCGCGGCCGCGGCGCGCCCGGAGCCCCCGCCGACGTCGAGCAGTCGATCGATCGGACGGGTCGCGTGGGCGAGTCCCGCGGCCAGCGCCTCGCCGTCGGCCGGAGGCATGACGCGGTCGTACAGCGGGGCGATCCGGTCGAAGAAGCGAACGTCGCCGAGGCCGTACATGGCGGCGATCGGCGGCGCCAGTATTTAAAGGCGGGTCTCGACGAGCCCCCGTTCATTTATCCGGGCGAGCCGTACCGGTCGCCATGGAGTACGCGTTCCTCGGCGGCCCGGGATCGGGGGCGACGCTGCGGCTCGACTACCGGGCGTTCGCCTACGCGGGCAAGTTCGTCGTCGGCGCGCCGGGCAAGTCGGCGTTGCGGACCCCCGACGGCTCGCCGGCGGTTCCGGAGTGGGAGCCGGACGAGCCCCTCCCGTCGACCGTCGACGCGAGCGAGTTCGACGGCGACGTGGTCGCGGCGGTCTCCTTCTCGCCGGATCGGACCGAACCCAGTTGCTGCCGGCTCCGGTACGTCACCGTCCACGTGGCGCGCCGCGGCGAGGGGCTCGGGCCGCGGCTGATCGAGCGGACGGTCTCGCGGCTCGCGGCCGACGGGTACGACCGGGCGAAGATCGCGGTCAACAACCCGTTCGCCTACGCGGCTCTTTATAAGTGCGGCTTCGCGTACACGGGCGAGAAGACCGGGATCGCCGAGCTGGAACTTGCGCGCCCGGCGGACGAGCCGGTCGCGGGGAGCGATATCGGGGACGAGCGATACCGCGCGGGCCTGCGAGCCTTCCGCGACGCCGACCGCGACCTCGACCCGGTGGAGCGGGAGTTCATCGCGGCGCGGCTCGGGGAGCGCGGGAAGTAGCCGATCTGTCAGTTCAGCGCCCAGATCCCGTAGTTGAGCGCCGTCGCGAAACAGACCCACGCGAGGTACGGGACGAGCAGGAGGGCGGCCCGCCGGTCGACCCGGTCGAACGCGACCGTCGTCGCGACGACGAGCGGAAGCAGGAGCCCGAGGACGACGAGCCCGAGGTCGGCGCGTTCGAGTCCCCAGAAGACGGGCGACCACGCGACGTTGACGACGAGCTGGACGGCGAACAGCCCGAGCGCGATCCGGGCGTCGCGGGCGAGCCGCGTCGATCCGCCGGTAGGCTTCTCCCCCTCGCGCCCGCCGAGGTAGACGAGCGCGGCCGCGGCGCCGATCAGCGCGTACAGGATCGGCCAGGCGACGCCGAACGCCCAGCCCGGCGGGTAGTAGGCGGGCAGGTCGAGCGCGGCGAACCACGCGCTTTCGGTGGCGGTGAAGGGGACACCGACCGCGCCGATCAGGTTGACCGCGACCGCGGCGGCGACGACGAGCAGGGCGTCGCGGCGGTCGGGGAGGCGAGCGGCGGCGGAGGTGGACATGACCGCACGATACGCGCCCGAACGGTTTAAACCGACCACCGCGTGCCGCTATGGGTCCCTAAATCACGTCGTAGTCCTCCCGGAACGTCTCCAGCGTGGCCGCGAGCACGCCGATGACGATGGGACCGACGAACAGCCCGGTGAACCCGACGGAGTAGATCCCGCCGAACACCCCGAGGAGGATCACCGCCGGGTTCAGGTGGGCCTGTTGGTCGATGACGATCGGGCGGGCGTAGTTGTCCACCATCGCGATGACGAAGACGCCGTACAGCGCGAGCAACACCCCCGCAGTCACCTGATCGATCGCGACGAGGTACACGGCCGCCGGCCCCCAGACGAAGAACGCTCCGACCACCGGCACCAGCGCTAACACCGCCATCACGAACGTCCAGAAGACGACGTTGGGGATCCCGACCGCCCAGAGCCCGACCCCCGCGACCAGCGCCTGCAGCAGTGCCACGACGATGTGCCCGATCACGACTCCGCGGGTCATCGCGTCGACGCGGTCGACGAGGTCCGCGGTGACGTTCGACGGAAGCGGGCTCGTCTGGCGGAGCCACCGCACGAACGCCGGCCCGTCGAGCAGGGTGTAGTAGACTAAGAACAGCGCCAGCGAGAGCCCGACCGAGGCGCGGATCGCGGTGGTGACGATCCCTCCCACCCCGCCGAACAGCGTGTTGGCGAGCACCTGTCCGGCCGTCGCGAGCACCTCGCCGACCTCGACCTGTTCCCCGGTGAGCGCCGCGATCTCCGCCTCGATGGCCGCGACGTCGATGTCGGTGTTCCCCCGCGCGATCTCCGTGAGGTCGCGGACGAACACCCACGAGATGTACGCGAGCGGCAGGATGACGGCGACGATCGACGACAGAATCAGGAAGAGCGCGGAGAGCATGTTCCCCAGCCGGTGCGACACCGATTCGCGAACCCTGTCGGAGAGCGCCCGCCGGAGCCGCCGCGAGAGGCGGACGTGGAACGGGTAGAGGACGTACGCCAGGATCGCGGAGGCGACGACGTACTCGATGAACGGACTGATGACGAAGAGCGTCAGAAGCGCGACCGAGCCGATGAGGAGGAGGAGAAACGATTGCCCGCGGTTCATGTCGGCCAGTCACGCCGGTGAGTTATAAACGTGGGCGGCGGTCCGGCAGTATCGGTTCCGCCGCCGAACCGCGAACTCCCGTTCAGGCGCTCGCTTCGTCGTCGTCGAGTCCCGGCGCGACGGACGGGTCGACCTCGTCCGGCTCCTCCGTCTCGCCGCCGACGACCGTCTCGCCGTCGTCGGTCTCGACGTACACGTCGTCGGCGAAGCCGGCCAGCGCGTTCTCGTACTCCGCCGTCTCTAGCTTCTCGGGCGTCTCGGGGGCGTCGACGACGCCCTCCGCCGGCCGGAACTCGCCGAGCGGGTCGTCGATCGTGATCCCGTGGTCACCGAAGAAGGACTCGTAGCGTCGGTAGTGCGGCTCCAGCTCGTCGCCCGGGATCTCCATCATCTCCGTCCACCCGTGGTTGAAGAAGTCGAAGTTGGCCTGTACGTGGGTGATCTCTCGGGCCTCCGCTTCCGGGAAGCCGGCCTCCAAGGCGGCGACGTAGGTGTCCATCGTCGCGTCGAAAAAGCTGTCGAGGTGGTCGCGACGCTCCTCGCGGCGGTCCTCGTCGGCCTTGTTGAGGAAGATGCTCGTGTGGAGGTCGACGAGCTTGTCGTTGGCCACGTCGCCGACGACCGGCGTCGTCAACGCCTTCTTGGCGGCCCAGTGACGGATGTTCTGCCGGATCTTCATAACTCTCGTTAGAGAGCGACGGCCTTCAATCTGTGGCGAGGGCGATCCGCGTCTCGGCGTCCCGGAGACACCGGCCTCCTCCGACGAAAGCGTTATTGCGCGAACTGCCCAATACACGTGCATGACCGAGGCGACCCCCGACGACGACTGGGCCGCACAGATCGAGGTGCAGCGACGGGCGAAACGCGAGCACTTCCGCGACTCGGGGCGATCCCCGCTCCCGGCGTCGATGCGGGGCGACGCCTTCCCCGGGCTGGCGTACTTCGATCCGGACCCGAAGTACCGGTTCGTCGTCCCCCTTCACGAGCACGACGAGAAAGAGACCGTGACCATCGAAACGACCGCCGACGGCGAGCAGACGTACCGCCGCTGGGGGGAGTTCCGGTTCGAGGTCGACGGCGAGTCCGTGGCACTGCAGGCGTATCGGCCGACCGACGGCAGCGACCGCTTCTGGGTGCCCTTCCGCGACGAGACGAACGGCGAGACCACCTACGGCACGGGTCGGTACATCGACTTGGAGCCGGACCGCGATCGCGTCGACGGCGAGTGGGTGTTGGACCTCAACGTGGCGTACAACCCGACGTGCGCGTACAACCACGCGTACGAGTGCCCGCTCATCCCGACCGAGAACTGGCTGGACGTGGCCGTCGAGGCGGGCGAGAAGGACTTCCCCGCCGAGCCCGCCGGCGCCGACCACTGACGCGGGCCGGTTCCGCGCCGAGCGACTGTCGATCGCCTTTTCGAGCCGGCATTGCGGGAGATTCACAAAGCGGCACGCGCGGATGACAACCCACATTAACCATGAATCCGAACGCCCGCGTATGAGCGATTCGTACGTGATCATCGGTGACGGTATCGCGGGCGCGTCCGCGGCCGAGACGCTCCGCGAGGAAGCGCCCGACGCCGATATCACGGTTCTCACCGACGAGGGGGAGTCCCTCTACAACCGGATCCTGATCAAGGAGTACGCGAAGGGGAAACTCCCCGAGGCTCCGATCTCGATCCACCAGGAGTCGTGGTACGAGGACCACGACGTCGACCTCCGGCTCAACACGGTCGTCGTCGACATCGACGTCGAGAACGACGCGGTCCACACCCACGAGGGCGAGACGTTCGACTACGACTCCCTCCTGCTCGCGGTCGGCGGCACCCCGCAGCAGCTCCCGGTCGGCAACGCCGACGCCGACGGGATCCACCACTTCTGGACGTTCCAAGACGCCCGCAAAATCAAGGAGAGCGTCGAGGACGCCGATCGGGCGGTCATCGTCGGCGCCGGCCTCCTCGGCATCGACTTCGCGGCCATCTGCGGCGCGCAGGACGTCGAGGCGAAGTACCTGATGCGCGGCGACAGCTGGTGGCGCTACGCGCTCTCAGTCGAGGGCGCGGAGATCATGCACGACGCGATGCGCGAGCGCGGCGTCGAGCCCGTCTTCGACTCGGGCGTCGACCACTTCGAGGTCGACGACGACGGCCACGTCGAGGCCGCGGTCGACCCGCACGGCGAGCGCTACGAGTGCGACTTCGCCGGCGTCGCCATCGGGCTGGACTTCAACACCGAGCTCGTCGAAGACACGCCGCTGGAGACCGAGGACGGCATCGTCGTCGACGAGTTCATGCGCACCAACGTCGACAACGTGTACGCCGCGGGCGACATCACAACGTTCAACGACCTGGTCTTAGGCGAGCAGGCGAAGAACGGCTCGTGGGGATCCGCCAAGGAACAGGGGACGATCGCCGCCCGCAACATGGTCGAATACGGCAGCGAGGCGTTCGAGTGGGTCTCCTCGTACTCGATCACCCACTTCGACTTCCCGTTCCTCTCGTTCGGTCACCCGACGCTCGGCGAGGACTCAGTCGAGGCGACCACGGCCGAAGGCGAGTGGCGCCGCGTGGCCCTCAAAGACGGCAAGGTCGTCGGCGGCGTGCTTATCGGTGACCTCTCGCCGCAGTCGGCGTTCAAACAGCTCATGCGCGAGGGTCGTGACGTGAGCAACCAGAAGGGTCTCCTCATGGAGCCCGGCTTCTCCGTCGACGACCTCCCGGCCGCGACCGAACAGCAGTGAGCGACGCCTGAACGGGTCGGGAACCGCCGCTCGACCGGACCCCGCTCGTCCCGCCCGACGCGGCTGCGTCCGACCGGACCCCGCTCGTCCCGCCCGACGCGCCGGTCAGTAGGTTTTCACCGCTCGACGCCGTCCCTGTTTTTATATGACTCTGGAACCCGACGACGACAGCGAGTTCTCGCCGCCGGACGGCGAGTTCTTCGCGTCCGTCGTCGAGGGGAACGCGGACCCGATCGTCTCGATCGACGGGGAGGGATCGATCGTCTACGCCAACCCCGCCGCCGAAAACGCGCTCGGCTGGGACGTCGCGTCTCTCACGGGTCGTCGACTCGCCGACCTGATCTCGGACGAGACCGCCGAGCGGCGGGCCACCTCGCTCCGCGATCGGCTCGGCGACCCGGCGGGGCTCGTCGACGAGGCCGACGTTTCGGTGCCGCTGAAGACGGTCGACGGGGAGACGCGCACCTTTTCGGCGCGGTTCCACGCCCACGAGGTCGGCCGCGAGACCGTGTACTCCGGCGTGTTCCGCGAGCGGACCGCGGGAGACCTGGACCGCGAGCTCCGGACGTTCCGGAACCTCGTCGAACACGCGGGACACGCGATCTACGTCACCGACACCGACGGGACGATCGAGTACGTCAACCCGGCGTTCACTCGCCATACCGGCTACGAGTCCGAGGAGGTGATCGGGAAGACGCCGGCGGTTCTCAACTCGGGCGAGATGTCCGACGAGTACTTCGCGTCGCTGTGGGAGACGCTCCGCGCCGGCGAGGTGTGGAAAGAGAAGATCGTGGACCGGCGGAAGGACGGGAGCCGCTACCACGCCCACCAGACGATCGCGCCCGTGTTCGACGACGCGGGGGGCGTGTCTCGGTTCGTCGCCATCCAGACCGACGTGACGGAACGGAAGGCGGCCGAGGGGAAGTTGAAACAGTACCGCGACATCGTCGAGCGGCTCGACGACCCGATACTGTTGCAGGACCGCGACGGCACGTTCGAGCTGCTCAACGAGGCGGTGAGCGAGTTCGCCGGCGTCGCCCGCGAGGACCTGTACGGGGAGGACGAGACCGCGTTCATGGACGCCGAGACGGCCGCGGAGATCGACGAGCGGCGACGAGAGGTTCTCCGGGCGGAGGAGCCGGCCGGCTACGAGGTGTCGCCGTCGTTCGAGCGGAGCGGCCGCGAGGCGACGTTCAGCACTCGGCGGTACCCGTACTACGACGGCGACGGGGATCTCGCGGGGACGTTCGCGATCTGTCGGGACGTCACCGAGATCAAGGAGCGGGAGCTCGATCTGGAGCGGTTCAAACGCGCGGTCGACGGCGCCACGGATCTGATCGCCGCGGTCGACCGCGACGAGAGGTTCCTGTTCGCGAACGAGCAGTACCGGACGTACCACGGGATCGACGACGCGGACATCGCCGACCTCACGCTGTCCGGCGTCGTCGACGACGACCGCTACCCGGACGTGCAACGGCAGGTGGATCGGGCGCTCGCGGGGGAGTCGGTGGAGTACCGCGCGACGCGGACGCACCCCGGCCGCGGAACCAGAACGTTCGACGTGCGGTACTATCCGCTGAACGGTCCCGACGAGGGGGACGACAGCGTCGTCGGCGTCGTCGGGGTCCTCCGCGACGTGACGGACAGCGAGAACCGCGCGCACCAGCTCCGAGTCGTGGACCGCGTGCTCCAGCACAACCTCCGAAACGCGATGACCGTGATCCGCGGTCGAGCGCGGCAGATCGCCGCCGACGCGGAACCGCGCGAGGAAATCGCGGACGAGGAGCGGGCGACCGGAGGCGGCGACCCGATCGCGACGGCAGCCGACGACATCGTCGCGCGGGCCGAGACGCTGCTGTCGACGAGCGAGAAGGCCCACCAGATCACCGAGGTGTTGAGCGATCCGCCGGGGACCGAGCCGGTCGACATCGCGCGCACGGCCGAGACGCTCGCGGCCGAGGCCGGCGACGAGTTCCCCGAGGCGTCGGTGACCGCGTCGACGCCGGACGGGTCGATCCGCGCGTCGGCGACGGCGTGGATCGACCGAGCGATAGACGAGCTGGTCCGAAACGCGATCGTCCACCACGACCGCGACTCCCCGACCGTCGAGATCGCGGTCGCCGCGACCGATGACGACGTCGCGGTCACCGTCACGGACGACGGCCCGGGGTTGGTCGGGATGAACCGGGACGTGTTGGAGACCGGCGAGGCCGTCGACGCCCTCTACCACGGCAGCGGGCTCGGCCTCTGGCTCGTCTACTGGGTGGTCCAGCAGTCGGGCGGCGAGGCGACGGTCCGCGAGGCGGCGCCCCGCGGGACGGTCGTGGCGGTCACGCTCCCCCGGTCCGACCGGTAACGGGCCGAACAGCACGTGGCGACGGGTGCGTGTCCCGCGGCGGCCCGCGCCACCGATGGGTTTATCACGATTTACCATGTTGTTTGTTACCGTATGCCACTTCGAGAGACGGACAGGCGCATGCGGCTCCGGCGTACCGGAATCATCCCGTCCGACGCGCGGGTCCGCCACTACGACGAGCTCGACGAGGAGACGCAGGTGACCGTCCGGGAGCTTGCGGGGCGGCCCCAGACGGCACCGGAGGCCGACGATCTCGACGACGGCGACGTGGTGAAGTTCACCGACTACTACGAGGTTCGCGCGCGCTGAGCCGGTCGCGCGGTCGATCGTCCCGTCGGTCGTCGCAGTCGGTTCTCGCGAGACGCGAGCGAGCGCGGAAGCGAAGTTGTTTTCGCCCGCCGCGAGAACATCGATCCATGGACAGTGGCGGATCTACCGATATGACGCTGGCGTTCGAGTTGAAGGCGTTGAAGGCCCTCGCGGACCCCAACGACGTGTTCAACAACGCCCGGCAGTGGACGGAGTACGTCGGCGTCGTCAGCGAGAAGCCGACCTACGTCGTCACGAACTTCACCCGCAAGCACCGCGTACGCCAAGACTTCTTCTCGGGACCGCGCGGCGTCGAGGAGAGCTTGGAGAACATCGCCCAGCAGTTCGACACCGATCGACACGTGTTCGTCGGCGTCGACGAGGAGGACGAGGCGCTCGCCGAGGCGACCGGCTGGGAGTTCCTGCACGTCGAGGACGCGGCCGACGCCGCGGGCTGGACGCTCGCGACCGGAGAGTCCGAGACGGAAGCCGCCGAGGAGCCCTCTCGCGACGACTGGCCCTAGCGCGACGATTGGCCCCCTCGCGACGACGACTCCGAGACCGGCCGAACTCGCGGACCGTGTGGTCTCCCGCCACGTGATCGAGACCGCAGGGTGTTTTGACCGCCCCCGTCGAACGATCGGCCATGAGCGACCACGATCACGACGGCCATGACGATCACGACCACCACGACCACGACGCCGAATCGGTGGCGTTCGGTGTTGTGACGGTATCTTCCTCGCGGTCGCTGGACGACGACCCCTCCGGCGAGTACCTCGTCTCGGCGTTCGAGGACGCCGGCCACGAGATCGTCGTCCGCGAGCTAGTCCCCGACGAGTACGACAGCGTGCAGGGGACCGTCGACCGGCTCGCGCGCCGGAAAGACACCGACGCGGTCGTGACCACCGGCGGAACGGGAGTGACGCCCGACGACGTGACCCCGGAGGCCGTGAAGGGGTTGTTCGCCAAGACGCTCCCCGGCTTCGGCGAACTCTTCCGCCGGCTCTCCTACGAGGAGATCGGGACGCGCACGATCGGCTCGCGGGCGATCGCGGGAGTCGTCTCCGCCACCCCCGTTTTCTGTCTTCCCGGCTCGGAGAACGCGGTCCGCCTCGGCGCCGACGAGGTGATCCTCCCCGAGATCGGTCATCTCGTCGGACTCGCCGGACGGGACGTGGAGGACGAGGAGGACGAGATGGGTGACGTCGCGGGGACGGGCGACGAATCGTCCGATAGCGCCGGCTCGGCGGAGGCCGACGACACGGAGTAACGACGGTAACGGGACGGCGCGACTCCTTTTAAACCGACGCGAGGAAGTTCCGGATCAGGTCGTGGCCGGCCGCGGTCAACACGCTTTCGGGGTGGAACTGCACCGCCTCGATCGGGTGGTCGCGGTGCCGGATCCCCATCACGATCTCCTCGCCCTCGTGGTCCGTGGTGGCGGTTATCTCGAAGGCGTCCGGGACCTCGGTGGCGGCCAGCGAGTGGTAGCGACCGGCGCGGAACCCACGATCGAGCCCGGCGAACACCCCCTTACCGTCGTGGTCGACGGGGAACGCCTTGCCGTGGATCGGCTCCGGCGCGTGGCCGACCCTCCCGCCGTACTCGTAGACGGCGGCTTCGAGGCCGAGACAGACGCCGAGCGTCGGGACCTCCGGGGAGAGGTCGCGCAACACCGACATCGTCACGCCCACGTCGCGCTCGTTCTTCGGGTGACCGGGGCCGGGGCTGATGAGGATCGCGTCCGGATCCGCGTCCCGGATCTCCGCCAGCGGCGCGGTGTTCTTGAACACCTCGACGTCGACGGCTTCGCCGTCGAGCGGCTGGTCGGAGACGTACTCGACGAGGTTGTACGTGAACGAGTCGAAGTTGTCGACGACGACGACCTTCATTCGTCGACCTCCGTGCCGGCTGGGAGGGGTTCGTCCGCGGCGTCGGCGGAGGCGGAGTCATCCGTATCGCCGTCTCCGTCGTCCCCGCTGCCCTCTCGGATCCGGTCGATCGCGGTCAACGCGCCGTTCATCTTCTGTTCGGTCTCCTCGTACTCGGCGGCCGGGTCGGAGTCGGCGACGAGCCCGGCGCCGGCTCGGACGGTCACCGCGGTCTCGTCCGGGTCGCTCGCGCCCGCCGGCGACTCGTCGAGCGTCGCGGTCCGGATCACGATGGCGAAGTCGGCGTCGCCGGTCCACGCGTAGTAGCCGACGCCGCCGCCGTACGCCTCCCTGGGGGTCGTCTCCAGCGCCTCGATGATCTCCATCGCGCGCACCTTCGGCGCGCCGGTGAGCGTCCCCGCGGGGAACGTCGCGCGCGTCGCGTCGAAGGCGTCCGAATCGGCCGCCAGCGTCCCCGTCACGGTCGATTCGATGTGCTGGACGTGGCTGTACTTCAACACGTTCATGAACTCCTCGACGCGGACGGAGCCCGCCTCAGAGACGCGCCGCACGTCGTTGCGCGCGAGGTCGACGAGCATCGTGTGCTCGGCGCGCTCCTTCGGGTCTGCGAGCATCTCCCCCGCCAGCCGCCGGTCCTCGACCGGGCTCGTCCCCCGGGGGCAGGTGCCCGCGATCGGGTTCGAGACGATCCGGTCGCCCCGCACCGACACCAGCGTCTCCGGGCTCGCGCCGACGATGCTGCGGTCGTCGTGGCGCAGGACGTACATGTACGGCGAGGGGTTCACCTCGCGCAGCGCCGCGTACAGCCCCAGCGAGTCGACCTCGCCGCGGAGCTCGCGGCTCCGCGAGATCACGCCCTGATAAATGTCGCCGTCGAGAACGTGCCGTTTGGCGGTTCGGACCGCCTCCTCGTACGCCTCACGGGGGTCGGCGGACTCGTCGTCCACGCGGATCCCGTCGGGCGCGGGCGGGGACGCGTCCCGGAGTTCGGCGCCGACCCGCTCCGCCTCGGCGACGAGGTCGTCGTAGACGGCCGCGGGGTCGTCGTCGACGCCGACGACGGGGGTGAAGACGAGGTCGACGGTCCCCTCCTTGTCGTCGAAGACGACGGTCCGGGTCGTCAGCGCGAACTCGGCGTCCGGGAACTCGGTCTCGGGGCGCTCGACGCCGACTTCCTCCAACCAGAGGTCGTAGACCGCCTCGTACGCGAGGAAGCCGACGAAGCCGCCCGAGAGGATCTGCCGGTCGGTGTCCGGGAAGCCGCGCAGGCTCACGTCCGGGAACGCCGCGCGGATCCGGTCGATCGCGTCGCCGGCGTCGGGGCCGAGATCGGGCGCGGCGCCTCCCGTTCCGCCGTCCGCGCCCTCCCCGACGAACTCCGCCGCGGGGCCGAGCCGGGTCACGTCGGTCCGGTCGGGATGGACCGAGACGATCGCCTCGGGGTCGTAGCCGACGAACGAGTAGCGGGCGTGTTTGTCGGCGTCGCCGTCGGCGGTGAACGCCCCGTCGGGGTCGCTGGAGGCGACCTTCTCGCCGGACTCCAGGAGGAATCCGTACGGCCCCTCGCCGACCAGCGTCGCGTACGCCGCCAGCGGGGTCACGTCGGCGTCGAGCGACGCGGACGCGCGGACCACGACCGGCTTCTCGGCGTCGGCAGCGAGGTCGACGAACTCGGCCTTCGAGCGGTCGAGCGAGGGCGCCGGATCGGTCATGCTAGCTCCATCTCCCGGCCGGCGTTCGCCACGAAGCGGGCCACCGCGTTGTGGTCCTTCCGCCCGTCGGTGAGTTCGACGCCCGAGGCCACGTCGACCGCGAACGGATCGGCGGCGCGAACCGCTTCGGCGACGGTGTCGGCCGTGAGCCCGCCGGCGAGGACCACCGGCGAGGTGAGCCGGTCGGCGAGGTCGCCGGTCCGCTCCCAGTCGTGGGTCTCGCCGGTTCCGCCGGCGCCCGACTCGTCGGTCGAGTCGATCACGAGCGCGTCGGCGACCCGATCGAACTCCTCGGCGCGCGCCGGGTCGTCGGCGTCGACCGCGAGCAGCACCTTCCGCTCCGTCTCCGCGCGGATGTACCGGATCTCGTCAGGGGTCCACTCGCCGTGGAGCTGGACGGCGTCCGGGGTGGCCGTCCGCAGGAGTTCGACCGCGCGCTCGGCCGACTCGGGCATCGTGACGAGCGTCGCGGTGACGAACGGCGGCACGTCCGCGAGCAGCTCCGCCGCCGTCGCCGGGTCGACCTCGCGGGGGGAGTCGACCGGGACTTCGGTGATAACGCCGACCGCGTCGGCGCCGGCGTCGACCGCGGCGCGGAGGTCGGCCCCCTGCGTCAGCCCGCAGATCTTCACCCGCGCCATCAGTCGTCGTCCTCCGGGCCCGCTGTGGTCGAGGCGGGTGCGGAGTCGAGGGACGCCGCTTCGTCGTCGCCGCAAAGCGCCGAGAACTTCGCCGCGGCCGCGCCGGAGTCGATCGCCTCGGCCGCGCGCTCGACGCCCGCCGCGAGCGTGTCGGCCTCGCCGGCGACGTAGATCGCCGCGCCCGCGTTCGCCAGAATGAGCTCGCGTTTGGGGCCGGTGACGGAGCCGTCGACGATCCCGCGGAGGTCGGCCGCGTTCTCCTCGGGCGTCCCGCCCGCGACGTCCTCGATCGGGGCGCGGTCGAGGCCGAGGTCCTCCTCCGGAGCGATCGTGAACTCGGTCACCTCGTCGCCGACGACCTCGGCGGCGACCGTCTCGTCGTGGATCCCGATCTCGTCCATCCCGGCGCCGTGAACGACGAGAGCGCGCTCGACCGACATGTGCGCGAGCGATCGGGCGATCGTGGGGACCAGATCCGGGTCGTACACGCCGAGAACCTGCGCGTCGGCGCCGGCGGGGTTCGTGAGCGGGCCGAGCACGTTGAAGATCGTCCGCATCCCGACCTCCTTGCGCGGGCCGATGACGGCCTTCATGGCCGGGTGGAAGACGGGCGCGAGCATGAACCCGATCCCGTCCTGCTCGATCGCCTCCTCGACCGCCGGCGGCTCGGCCTCCACGTCGGCGCCCGCGACCTCCAGCACGTCGGCGCTCCCGGAGGAGGAGGACACCGAGTAGTTACCGTGCTTGGCGATCGGGACGCCGGCGCCCGCCGCGACGATCGCGGCCGTCGTCGAGACGTTGATGGTGTCGTGGTCGTCGCCGCCGGTCCCGCAGGTGTCGACGAGGGGCTCGCGGTCGGGCTCGATCGTGCGCGCGGCGTCGCGCATCCCCTGCGCGAAGCCGGCGATCTCGGCCTCCGTCTCCCCCTTCGCGCGGAGCCCGGCGAGCAGGGCGCCGATCTGCGCCTCCGTGGCCTCCTCGAAGACGAGCCGCGCGGCCTCGCGCGCCTCGTCGACCGTCAGATCCGCCCCGTCCGTCACGCGTTCGACCGTGTCGTTGATATTCATTGTGTACACCGATGTCGTGTTTCGCGTTGTGATGTACAAGTATGTACATCGGTATAACGCTGTCGCCCGGGCGAGAACCGATAGCACTCGACGAGGAGGGCGGGAGCGGGGAGAGGAGGAGAGAAAGAGAGAAGCGGAGCAGAGAGGAAGCGGAGCAGAGGGGAAGCGGAGCAGAGGGGAAGCGGAAGGGAGGGGAGTGGAGGAGGAGGGGCCGCGGGACCGGATCAGTCGTCGGCGACCGCGGGCTCGGGAGCGGCCGGCCGCTCCGGCTCGGTCGCGGGCGGCTCGGAGAGCGGCTGCCACTCCATGTCTCGCTCGTACTCGAACGCGCGGTGGTCCTGCGTGGGGTCGACAACCGTCAGCGAGAGCCAGTCGTTGTCCAGCAGTCGGGTGACCTCCTCCTGGTCGGCCAGGGCGTCGGTGACCTGTTCGACCGGCGCGTGGACCACCGTCGAGAGGCGGAGCGGCTGGTGGTACGGGTCGTCGTCGGCAGCCATCAGCGACTGGAGGGGGAGCCCGGTCATCAGGTCGCCGCCGTTGCCCTGGTAGACGCCGACGTTGCCGACGGGGTTCTGGGTCACCTTCGATCCGCTACCGTAGACCGCGTTATCGACCGTCGAGAAGTAGTACTGGGCGTTGATCCACTGGGTGACGACCATCGGTCCCGCGAAGATCGCTCCGAGCGCGTCGCCGTCGGGGTCGGTCGACCAGTCGTACGAGTGGAGGAAGGCGCGACCGTCGAGGTCGAGGTCGCTCGTCAGCTCTCGGGGGCCGACGACGAAGCCGGCGTTGCCCGCCAGTCCCCACTCGGGACGCGTCTCGGCCCAGTCGGCGGCGCGGCGTTCGGCGTCGTCGACGCCCTCCGACGCGTCGCCGCCCATCGACTCGACGCGCTCGGCGGCCGCGTTCCCGCGGGCCTCGTCGAGGTCCGCGCGCAGCCGGTCGAGGTCGTCCGCGTGGCTCTCGGGCACCTCGCCGTAGAGCTCGATCTCGTCGGTCGTCGTGTTGTGCTCGCCGGCGATGAAGACGGTGTCATCGGGCAGGTCGAAGCCGCGCTCGCGCAGCGCCGCCTTCACGTCGGGATCGGCGCAGATCGCCGCCAGCACGCGGGCGTTCGGCCCGCCGGGGTTGCCGGCGCACGCGCCGCAGTCCAGGCTCGAGTCGTAGGGGTTGTTCGTCGTCTCGCTCGCGTGGCCGACGAAGGCGACGAGCCGACCGAACTCCGTCCACCCCATCAGCTCGAAGGCGGTCGCGGCGTATTCGACCTTCTCCTCGTGGGTCAGCCCCACCGGGAGCCCGTCGGCGTGGGTGTGCTGGTGTTGGACGATCTGGTCGCAGAACTCGTGTGCGTCGGGCACCGCGTCGTCGGCGGTGTCTAACAGGTCGCGGACGCGACCGGGAACGAGCGTGCGAGCCGCGAGCGCCAGTCCGTAGCCGCTCCCGGCGTTCTCGACGAAGCCGAAGGCGCTTGCGGGGTTCGTCTTCAGCTTCTTGACGACTCCGCCCGCGACCTCGCGGACGCTCGACAACCGGTCGTGACGTTCCTGGGTGTCCCGGTCGGTCGGAACCTCGCTGACGCGGTGCTGCGCGTCGAGGATGGGCGGGCAGGCGTCGACCGGTACCTCGGCGTCGTACCCCTGATACTCCATCGGGACGCCGAAGAAGCCGGCGTAACCGTGGGTGTCGTATTCGCCGGTGGCCTCGATGTGACGCCGGATCACCTCCGAGCGGGTGTCGATACAGAAGACCAGCTGCGCGTCGGGGCGCTCGGACGAGCCGCTCTCGCCCCGCTCCCGGCTCTCGCTGGCCACGTGTTCGACGACCTCGGACCGGTAGCTCGCCTCCCACGCGCTCAGGAACGCCTCGGCGATCTCGTCGGTCGGATCGGAGCCGGGCGTGTCGGGACCGGTAGACGGCTCGATGTCGACGTCGAACCCGTCGCAGAGCGCGAGTCGGACCGCGAGGTACTCCGCGAGCGTGATCGGGTGGGCCGACTGCCACGCCCCCTCGTCGCCCGCGCGCTGCTTGATGAGGCCTGTCCATCCCGGGAGCGCCGCCAGCTGCTCCTCGAAGACCGGCACCCACTGGCCCTCCGGGTACGGTTCCAAGACGGCCTCGATGGCCTCGATCGGCGTCTCGGGAAGCGACGCGACGACTCCCGAATCGGGGATCTCGTCGTCGTGCGGGGCCATCTCGCGGAAGGCGGCGTAGAACCCGTCGCCGCGGTTCGGCATCGACCACGCGGCGTGCCCTTCGTCGAGGAAGGCCGACAGCCACTTCGTCAGCACGCGGTCGACTTCCTCGGCGTCGGTGTCGGTCTCGTCGTCCGGCGTCTCCGACTCGCCGTCCGGGACCGCCGACCCGACGCCCGTGTCCACGCGTTCGAGCAGCGTCTCCGGGTCGGCGTCGTAGCCGCGGTCGGCGAGTTCCGATTCGAGCGTCTCCGGGTCGATCCGGCCGTCGTCGAGCGCCGCCCGGAACGTCTCGCGGCTCGGGTACCCGCGGCCGCCGAGCAGGTCGGCCGCCTGCGTCACCGCCTCGCCGAACGGCATGTCTTCGAACCCCGAGAGGGGATTGGCGGTCACGAACGAGTGGATCGGCCAGACCGACCCGACCGTCGCCGCCGCGTCGTCGATACCGTCTTCGATGGTCGCGTCGTCGATACCGTCTTCGATGGTGGATTCGGAACTCATTGGGCTCCTCCGTTGTCGTACTCTTCCGCGTTCGTCAGCAGGGTGTCGGGCGACGGTTGACTCGCGTTCAGGAGCGCGACGTAGAGCCGCCGGCTGCGCTCGTGGACGCCCGCCTCGATCGCGACGTACGCGGCGAGGAAGGCGACGGCCACGAGGACGTGGAGCGCGGTCAGCTCTGTCGGCGCCGTGACGACCGGGAGTCCGGTCAGGAGCGTCGAGATTCCGTTATAAACGAGCGCATACAGGGCGATGGCGGGGAGGAAGACCAGCGGAATCGCCCCGTAGCGGACCGTCGCCGGAAGCGAGGTCTGCCGGACCGCCGAGCGCGCCGCATGGAGGGTGGTAAACACCACGAACAGGGCGAGCAGGAGGCCGCCGTCGGCGCTCGTTCCCTTCCCCGTCAGCAGGACGAAGGCCGCGCCGCCCGCCAGTCCGGTCACCAGCGTCGCGGCGACGTCGACAGCGCCGGAAACGCCCGTCGCGCGCCCAGCCTTTTTGTCCGGGGCCGTCCGCTCGACCCGTGCGCCCGAACTGAGGAACTGATACGCCTTATAAAACCCGTGCAGCACGAGATGGGTGATCGCGGCCCCGAAGAAGCCGAGCCCGGCCTGCATGATCATGAACCCCATCTGTCCCACCGTCGAGCAGGCCAGCTTGCTCTTGACGTCCGCCCGGACGGATTTGAGGAGCTTCCCGAGCAGCGCGCTGGCCGCGCCGACCGCGACGATCGCGAGCATGAGGGAGCCGTCGACGGTGACGACCGGCGCGAAGCGGAGGAGCAGAACGCCGCCCGCGTTGACGAACCCGGCGTGCATCAGCGCCGACGCCGGCGTGGGGGCGGTCATCGAGGAGAGCAGCCAACCGTGGAACGGGACGAGCGCGGACTGGATCATCGCCGCGAGGACGAGCGCGACGGCGGCGACGAGCCAGACCGGACCACCGAGGCCATCGGTGGCCGCGGCGATCCCGGAGACCGTCGTCGCGCCGGTCGCCCACCAGAGCGTCGCCAGCGCGACGCCGAGGAGCCCGCTACTCGCGAGGAAGTAGCGCCGAGCGACCGTCGCGGCCGCCTGCGCCTGCTCCCACCCGCTGACGATGCCGATCAGCCTCGCCATCGCGAGCCCCATCGCCAGCCACAGGGCCCCGAACAGAGCGATGTGGTCGGCCGCGACGAGCGTCATCACGACGGTCACGAACCCGAACACGGCGAGGAAGAACCTCGTCTCGTGGGCGCTCCCCGCCATGTAGCGGCGGGAGTAGCTGTGGACGATGCCGCCGAAGAAGGCGACGACCACCCACATCAGGACGGTGAGCCCGTCGACGGCGACCACGCCTGGGATCTCGGGTGCGAAACCGAATCGGACTCGAGCGACGAAGGCCGCGAGGCTCGTCGCGAACAGCGACCACGCGAGCCACGTGAGTGCGACGGGCACGAGCGACGAGTCCGCCGTCGTGTCCGGGAGCGCTCCGACCGTCGGTTTCGAGGTGCGTCCTGCCATCGTTCAATCCGTTCGACCGCTCTCGGCGGCCGACGCGAGTCGGCGGACCGATACTGGTCGTCTCTACACCCATCTGAGAACAGATTGCCTATTAAATCTACTCGTATTCACAAAACGTTCGTAAGAATGTCGTTAAAGAACATTATAGTTATGGGGGTCGTCGCGTTCGAACCCAAAGCGGCGCTCGTCGTCCTCGGTGGCGCCTCTGTAGGGACTCGCCCTCCCCGGCCTCCCCGGTCGACCCGGAACTGGCGATCGTCCGGCGCGAAACACCGGGGCGCCGAACGGACCTCGTCTACGAGTCGGTCTCGGCGTCGAACTCGCCGAAGGGCGTCGTCTCGTGGCTCCGTACGAGGACCTCGTCGGCGACCGTGAGACCCATGTCGAGGAGTTCCTGCGCGACGGGTGTGATATCGTCGTCCGACTCGCCGACCGCCGTCACGAGGAGGTTCTGTTCGCCGGTGACCAGCTCTTGGACCGAGATGACGCCGTCGATCTCGAGGATCTCCGGGAGCGTGTCGCCGCGCTCGGGTATCGAAGCGGTGCAGTAGAGCAACATCCGGAGCGGATACCCCGACTTCTGGTAATCGACCTCGGCGCTGTATCCCTTGATGACTCCGTCGGACTCGAGGCGCTGGATGCGCTTGCGGACGGTGCTGTCCGACGTACCGGTTCGCTCCGCGATGTCTCCGGACGACATGTTTCGAGCGTCCTCCTGTAACGCGTACAGGATCGCTCTGTCCACGTCGTCGATCGCTTCGTCGGCCATACTGACCGTGCGTGGCATAGCCACTTTATGTTTATATATCGCGTTTAAATCCGAGATCGATGCGGCGCTGACCGGTCTATGCGGTCGACGCGGTCTACGCGACGTCGAGGGCGGCCTCCCCGTCCGCCTCAACGACGACCACCGGGACCTCGGCGTCGTCGACCACGGTGTCGGTCGTGGAGCCGAACACGAAGCGCCCGACGGTCCCCGTCGTGGGGGCGCCGACGACGACGAGGTCGTAGTACGGCGACTGCTCGACGATCGCGCCCGCGGCCGACCGGTCCTCGACGAGCCAGCGGTCGACGCGGTCGAACCCCCCGAGGCGGTCGCGAGCGGCGTCGAGCAGCCGCTCGCCGGTCGCGGCGTACTCGTCGCTTTTGCCGTCCCCTCGCGCCGGAGCGTCGGCGGGGCTCCCGGCGTCGCTCTCGTCCGTCCCCGACGGACCGTCAGCGAGCGCGGCGTCGGTGGGGACGACGTGAAAGAGCTCGAGCCACGCGTCGGTCGCGTCCGCGATCTCCCGGGCCACGTCGACGGTCGCCCCCGAGTGCGGCCCGGGGCCGACCGCGACGAGGACCGAGGAGACGCGATCCGGACGCGCCGCGCGATCGGCCCCTTCGAGCGTCGCGTCGGCCGCGGTCGGCGTCGACGCGGTCGCCTCCGCCACGGTCGATTTGACGATCGGATCGCCGATCCCGGCGTCGATTCCCGCGGTCTCGTCGCTCATGCCGCCCGAACTCGCCTCTCCGTCGATCCCCGGGTCCGCCGCTCCGCCGCCTCCGCCCCCGTTGTCGGCGTCGCTCCCGTTCATACCGTTACCGTCAGACGTGCGTCTGATAAATCCCGTTGGTCGCGAACCAGACGTGTCAGTCGCGGAAGAACTCCTCGCGCTCGAACGGCTCGTCCTCGCCCTCGACGGCGACCACGTCGAGCGCGGTGACCCCGGCACCGACGCCGAGCAGACCCGCGAGGCTCGGCTCCGTCCGTCCCTCGTCGCCGGAGATAAGCTCCTTGATGTAGAGCCCGCCCTCGCCGTGGATCTCGACGGTCGCGTGCCGGGAGCCGTCGCGCTCGGCGGTCGCCTCGTACACGTCGCGCTCGCGCGTGATGCTCGCGCGACGGTGGTCCACCCGGTTCGGGGTGTACTGCTCGACGGTCGTCCCCTCAAGCTCCTCGATCGCGGCCGCGAGCGCGTCGGCGTCGACGTCGGCGTCGAACGCCACCTGCGCGCGGTAGCGCTTCGCGGCGTCGTGTTCCTTCACGCGCTCGACCATGTCGTAGGTCGCGAGCCGGAGGCCTTCGACCTCCACGGCGCCGTCGGCGAAGGCGTTGATGTCCGACTGGAGGCGTTCGACATCGACGCGCCGGCGGCGCGGCTCCTCGACCTCGACCACGAACGGGCGGCCGGTGCCGAGCATCAGGGCGTCCACGTCCTCGCGGCCCGCGCCGTGGAACGTCGCCTCCGTGCCGTCCATCACGTCCTCGACGATCGGCGCGGTGTACTCCTCGACGCTGTCGTCGTAGAGGTAGCCGGAGCCGCCGCAGTGGTCGCAGGGGTCCGCTCCCTGTCGCCCGGAGCCCTTGCACTCACGGCAGGGCCACTCGGTCTGGGGGATGTCCCGCTCCAGCTTTCGATACCGGCCGTACACGAACGTGGAGTTCACCTTCGCGTCGATCTCGTCTTCGGCCAGATCGATCGTGAACTGCACGTCCGGGCGGTCAAAGGAGACCTCCGCCCCCGTGAGCCGGCCGAACCGCTTGCCGACCTCGCGGTTGAATTCCGATTTAAACGGCTCGCCCGCGTCGTCGTCGAGGCCGGCCTCCTCGCGGAGCAGCGCCTCGTTCTCCTCGATCAGCGGCGGGGGGCGGGTGCCGACGTTGTAGGTGGCGAACTCGACGCCCTCGACCGCCTCGGCGGCGCGCTCGGCCCACTCTTCGAACTCGGTACAGCGCCCCTCGCACACCCAGCAGTCCGCCGTGTCGACCGACTCGTGGTCCTCGTCGTCGCGGAGCGCGAGGCCGGTCCGCAGCGCCGACCCCCGCTCGGCGTTCGACAGCCCGAAGCTCCGGTCGGCGACGAGGCGGCCGAGACACGCGTCGCACACCGGTCCCGTCCCGGTCGCTCGCGCCGCGACCTCGAGTACGTCCATACGGTCCCCAGCGTCCCCCGTGGTAATTGTCTTACTACATGGCGGGGCACGCGGTGCCGGCGGTCCCCCCAGCGGCTGCCTCCCGGCTCCCTCCCGGCCGACTTAAGGCGGTCCGCGTCGTTTCGCCGGGCGTGAACGAGTCGGCCTCGCGCGAGGAGAAGCTGGAGCTCGGCGTCGAGCTGTTGGCCCACCTCGAACACGAGGAGCTGGCGCTGCCGGACGCGATCGACCGGATCGAGACGGTGACGACGAGCCCCTCGCTCACCCGCGAGATCCTCGACGCCGCCGAGAAGCGCGGTGTCATCGAGCGCGAGAACGCCCGTCTCAGGGTACGGCGCGGCGGCACGTACGTGAACTACGAGAGCCAAGTGACCCAGCGCGAGGGGGAGTTCGAGTGCCGCCGCTGCGGGACGACGATCACGACCGGCCACTTCGTGCAGCTCGACGCCGGCGAACTCGGTCCCTTCGGCTCCTCGTGCATCCGGAAGGTGACCGGCCGCGACGGTGACGACGACTCCGGAACGGAGTAGCCGTTGCGGGTGATAGAACGGTTCACACGGCTTGTTGACCGAACTCGAATCGCTCGGTACAGCTTGCTCACCGAACGACTTCGAATCCGACCGAGGGGACGAACTGTCGCTACCTATCAACCGTGCGATGAAGAAATTTCGATCACGGTCGGAGAATCGATTACGGTTGAAATCGACCGCTCGCCTGCCGCTATACCTCAGCCACCTAATTCTTCAGGGTGAGAATCGGTCGAAACCCTTCGTTATCGGGACGGAAATCCAAGTGATTAATCCCCTATGCCAGAATAGCATCTCAGATGGAGGGGCTGTTGTTTCTGGGTGTCTTCGCCTGTCTAGCGGGCATCGCAGTCATCTTTCACACCGCTGTCCGGCAGAGGAACGCTCCCGCAGTAGTCAACGCGGGTGTGTCGTTTCTGCTGGTGTTCATTCCGGTTCTCGTCGATGTCCTTGCCTACTGGTTTTACGGAATCCGAGTGGGACTTACCCCGGAACTTCCACTGTGGATTGCCGTCACCGGTCTGTTTCACTCCTACGGTATGCTCGGTCCATACGACGATATCTCTTGGTGGGACCACCTCACCCATACGCTGTCGGCGGCACTAGTGGCAGCGTTGCTATATGCTGGCGTAATAGTCGCCCTCGAGTATACGCCAGTTTCGGCCGGAAACAGTCTGATCTGGGCCACTGTCGTGTTGGTAACGCTTCTGTCCGGAGTGTTCTGGGAGCTGATCGAACTTCTCGCGCGGGATCTCGGAAGGAAGTTTGACCTCCCACCTGTACTCGATCACTATGGCCGCCGGGATACGGTCTTGGACCTGTTCTTCGACGTTGTCGGCGCGGTGCTCGTCCTCGGTACCGACCTGCGGCTGTTCGTCCCGATGGCGGAGGTATCCCCCGAGACGACGGTAGCGGCGCTAGTCGTAGTCCTCGGTGGATTGGTGGTCGGATCACTCGTTATGTCGTTAATCGTCGTCGTCGAGCAAGCCGAGTCTAAAACGGAGACATACTCTGGTAGATCTGACTGATTCGGTGTCCAATTCGAGACTCGGTCTTCTGTAGTTCCTCAGTCTTTTTCGCAGTCATAATCGGAACGATCAGTTCGCAGGCGTATGCTCACGGCTGATTCTCCGAGTGACGAGCGGAACCAAACCCTCCCGAACGGTCTCGTGACACCCGGAGCGTTGTTTATAAGCGTCGTCCGACCCCTTTCTCCTCTATGACCGACGACCTCGACACGCCGGTGCTCGATAACCACCTCCACCTCGACCCGCGTCGCGGCCGCGGGATCGACGCCGTCGAGGACTTCGTCCGGCTCGGCGGCACCCACCTCCTCGTGGTGAACAAGCCGTCGTGGCACCTCGGGGTCGAGCCCGACGAGCCGGCCGACTTCCGGCCCGTCTTCGAGGAGACGCTCGACGCGGTCGCGGCCGCGAACGACGTGCTCCCGGGGCGCGCGTGGCCCGTCCTCGGCGTCCACCCGGGGCTGATCAGCCGGCTCGTCGACGAGCACGGGTTCTCGCCAGAGGCCGCCCGCGACCTGATGCAGGGCGGCTTGGAGGTCGCGAGCGAGTTCGTCGCCGACGGTCGGGCGCTCGCGCTGAAGTCGGGACGCCCGCACTACGACGTGAGCGACGCGGTCTGGGACGCCTCGAACGCGGTCACTCGGCGCGCGTTCGAGTTGGGCGCCGCGCTCGACTGCGCCGTCCAACTGCACACCGAGGCCAGCGAGGACCTCACCGATCTGGCCGCCGTCGCGGAGGAGTCCGGGCTCGATCCGACGAACGTCGTGAAACACTACGCGGAGGGGCGGCTCGCGGGGCCGACCCCGAGCGTGATGAGCGAGAAGGACCGGCTGGAGCGCGCGGCGGCGGCCGGCGAGCCGTTCCTGATGGAGACCGACTTCGTCGACGACCCCGAGAAGCCGGGGATGGTGCTCGGCCCGAAGACGGTCCCGCGCCGCGTCCGCTGGCTGCTGGAGGAGGGGTACGACGACGCGGTCCACGTCGCTCACGTCGAGACTCCCCGCGCCGTGTACGGGATCGACACCGAGGCGACGCTAGATCGAGACGCCTGAACCGCGACGCCCGAATCCCGCCGTCGGGCGGGTGAGACGCCCTCTCTCGCGACGATCGATAGGAAAGGCATTTGAGTAGTCCGGGCGACGTACCGCACATGACCGACGACGACGCCGTTGAAACGTTCTATACCGACGAACGCTGGCAGAACTGGCTCGACCGGCTGGAAGAAGAGGAGTTGGACCCCGAGAACGAGGACTCCGCGCGGCTCCTGTTGAACCTCCAGGACGACGCCGCGATCGCGGTCGTGAAGGTGCTCGCGGCGCTCGACGACGGGCGCATCGACGAGGACCGCGCGGTCGAGGAGATCCGCACCGTCCGCGACATCGTGCTCGCCGACGTGGAGTTCGACGACGAGGACAAGGTCATGCTGATCGACGGCGTCCAGACCTCGCTCGTCCCCGTCTTCTACGCGGCCGAGGAGTACGTCGTCGGCGGCGTCGTCGAGGGCGACGTGAGCGAGTTCGTGCGCGCGGCCGCCGACGCGGAGGCCGAGGACGACCTCGACGCCGCGCTCGGCTACGTCGTGCAGGCCGGCACCCGGGTCATCGACGGCGAGGAACTCGACATCGACCTCGTCGAGGACCTGGAGTACGGGCTCGTCTCCGAGTGGGTCAACGGGCTCGACTCGCTGCAGTCGGCCATCGAGGACCCGGAAGTCGTCGAGGAAGAGGACTGAGCGCGGCGGTCGGTTCGATCTCGCTTCTCTCGTTTCGTTCGTTCCCGGGAGCCGTCGGGCCATCGACCGGCCGCGGCGACGGATCGGGCCCGTCCGAGATGAACTGTTTTGAACTCGCGCGACGTTAGCGTCGTATGGCGTTCCCCGCGGCTGAAACGGCGATCGTACTGCTCGCCGTCTGGACGGCCAGCTCGTTCGTCCCGTTCGTGCCGAGCGGCGTCCTCGCGGCGCTGACCGTCGTCGGATACGCGTACACCACCGGCTTCACCGAGCCGGGCCTCGCCGTCCTGATCGCGCTCGTTCTCGTCTCGCTCCTGGCCTCCGCGGCGGAGCTGTTGGCGGGGACGCTCTCCGGGAGACTCGGTGGCGCATCGTCGCGAAGCGTCGTCGGCGGCGCGCTGGTGGGCATCGCGTTGCTGTTCGTGATGGGACCGATCGGCCTCGTCGTCGGGGTGGGCGGAACCGTCTTTCTCGGTAGCCTCTACGAGAACAGCGCCGAGCCGCGCGTCGCCGTCCGGCAGTCGGTCTACGCGGTGATCGGCGTCTTCGCCGGCCCGTTCGTACAGGCGGTCATACTGGCCGGCGTCACCGTCGGATTCGCGATTTCGATCTTATAAACACCGTCGATCGCTATCGGGACGCCGGCGAGAAACGGTGTCCGCGGGATTCCGATCCGTTACGCCGCCACGGCGAACAGCAGCAGGTTGTGGGCCGCGGGGCCGAGCCCGACGGCGGCCACGAACCCGAGGAGGAGGTAGCCCTCGGCGGGCGTCTCTCGGACGTACTCCGCGAAGAGCCAGACGACGGCGCTCGCGACCGCGAGCTTCACGAGCAGGAACACCCACCCCTCGCCGAGCACTGGGACCGGCGGGATCCAGCCGAACTCCAGCAGGACCCGCGAGACCGGCGTGCGCTCGCCGAAGCCGAGGTGGGTCGTCCCCACCGCGGTCGAGACGCCGTCGAGCGCGTGGCCGAACACCGCCAGGGCGCCGACGCCGCCGGTGATTCCGGTCTCGGGTCGGAGCCGCGTCAGACCGACCCAGGCGGCGCCCGCGATCGGGACCGCGAGCGCGAGCGCGAGCGTCGACCAGCGCGCGCCCGCCGGCGAGAGTCCGGTCGAGACCGCGACCGCGACGACCGGGGCGAGGAGGAGCGCGCCGCTCGCGGCGAGGGCGGCCGCCACCCGGTCCGGGCCGACGGCGTCGGCGACGAGCCACGCCGCGCCCGCCAGCGACCCGACCGTGAGGTAGACGGTCGGCGAGCCGGCAAGGGGGGAGAGGAGGGGCGGGAGCGCGTCGACGACGTAGAGGACGTGGGCCGCCGAGCCGAGCGCCATCCACGGGGCGAGCGCGAGCACGCGGCGACCGGTGACCCGCGGGCGACGTTGCCGGAGCGCGGCGACGACTCCGGCGGTCGCGAGTAGGACGACGACGAGGTAGGGCGCGGGCGGGAGGGTCGTACCCGCCGGGAGGAAGGGGAGACCGCCGGCCATTAGACGGACAGCACGGGCTGGCTGGCGTACAGGAGGACGTACTCGGCGGCCTTCCCGAGCACCTCGCCGGGGTCGCCGGAGACGGGCTCGCGCGGGACGACGATGAAGTCCGACTCGATCTCCTCGGCGGTGTCGAGGACGACGCTGCCGGGGTGGACCGTCTTCACCGTCGTGGAGAAGCCGTAGGCGATGGAGTTGCTGTGGGGGACGCCCGCCGCCTCCGCGCGCCGCGCCACGGAGTCGGTGAACGCCTCGGTGTCGTCGGCCACGTCGCTCTCGTCGACCACGCCGTGATCGATGGCGCGGACCACGTCCTCGTCGAGCACGTACAGGGCGTGGACGCTCGCGTCGTACTCGGCGGCGACGGCGATCGCGTAGTCGACCGCCTCGTGGGACTCCTCGCTGCCGTCCACCGAGACGAGGACGAGGTCGATGTCGAGATCGGTCATACGCGAGTCGTCGGCGGGGGAGGGCAAAAAGCCCGCCCTCTGCGGTCGGTCCCGCGGCCGGTCCCGCGGCTCGGCGAGCGACGGGGGCGGGCGACCGGTCGTCCGCCCGGTCGCCCCGTCCTCAGAACTCCGCGAGGTCGCGCTGTCCCGCCTCGCGCCGCTCGGACGGCGGGACGTTGGTGGCGACGATCTCGTCGACCTCGTCGCGGTTCCCCGCGTCGCTGTTGATCGCGCGGGTCGCGCCCTCGCGATCGACGCGGAACCCCGCCTCCGCGTACGGCTCGTACATCACGCCGCTGTTGCTGAGGACGACCCACACGCCCGCCTCGTCGAGTTCGGCCGCGGCGTCGAGCAGCCGGCGCTGGTCCTCGCGGTCGAACCCCTCGGCGCTGTACTCGTTGAAGCTCGCGGTCGCGCTCATCGGCTCGTAGGGCGGGTCGAAGTAGACCAGATCGCCCGGCTCCGCGGCGTCGAGGACGTACCCGAAGTCGCCGTTCCGGACCGTCGCGTCCGCGAGCGCGTCGCTCGCCCGTCGGATCCGGTCGCGCTGGACCCAGTCGGGGTTCGCGTACCGGCCGACGGGGACGTTGAACCCGCCGTCCGCGTTCTCGCGGTAGAGCCCGTTGTAGCAGGTGCGGTTGAGGTACAACAGCAGCGCGGCCTCCTCGAGCGGGTCGAACTCGCCCTCGTACGGTCGCCTGTTGAACCGCGCGCGCTGCTGGTAGTAGTAGCTCTCCACGTCGCGGCCTCGGGCGGTCTCCTCGGCGTACGGGAGGTCGGGGTCCGGGTCGGCGTCGGGATCGCCGAACGACTCCAGCCGCTCGATCAGCGCCTCGGGGTCGTCGCGCACCCGCTCGTAGAAGTTCACCAGCCGCGGGTTCGCGTCGTTGAGCGTCGCTCCCGGCGGTTCGAGGTCGAAGAACACGGCGCCGCCGCCGAGGAACGGCTCGTGGTAGCGGCCGTACGTCGCCGGAAACCGGGCGTACAACTCGTCGAGGAGCTGCCGCTTCCCGCCGGCCCACTTCAGTATCGGCTCGGCCATGCGATGTCTGGGGTCGCCCGCCGCGGCGTATAAACGTCTCGGGCGCGGCACGCGGGCAGTCCGCCGAGATCAATCGTCGGCGGGCTCTCCGTCCGGATTCGGGAGGTCGGCGACGTGGGCGGCCGCCTCCTCGAAGTTCGGCCCGGGCTTGATCGTTCCCTCCTCTCGGTCCCACTCGATGTACCCGGCCTCCTCCAAGGCGGGGAGGTGACTCTCGCGGAGCTCGGCGGCGATCTCGTCGGCCCGGCCGCGGACCTGTAAGTCCGCGACCGTCTCGACCGTTCCGTCCGCGAGCCCGGCGATAACTCGCTGGCGCGCTGGCGTCGCGACGGGTCTCGTCTGTTCGGAAGGGGCGTTGTGTGTCAGTGACATTGTCTGTTCGTATCTACAGAATGAATCGCGTCGGAATAAAAGTATGGGCCGCGGGAGCGGCGCTCTGGCTCGACGGGTGGCGAACATCGACGATCGGTGAGTACCGCCTATCCGACTCGCAGTCCGCGGTGAAGCGTGTAGCCGGGGACGAGCAGAAACAGGAAGGGAACTCCCGTGAGCGGGTGTGCTAGCAGGGAGCCGGCCGCGAGGATCAGGTACCCCTTGGCCGGCGGCGACCACGCGGTCCGGGTCCGCATCGCGTCGAGCTCCGCGGCGAAGGCGTACAGGAACCCGCCGGTGACCGCGAGCCACAGCGTCCCGGCGACGAGGGTCGCGGGGAGGGTACCGGCCGCATCGGCGAGCGCTCGGGGCACGCCCCGCTGTTCGGTCGCGTACGCCGGATCCACCAGCGCGTGGGCGACGATCGACGCCGGCAGGTACAGCGCGGCGACGACGACCGTCGTCCAGTAGGGGACGTTCTCCCGTCCGCCGGCCGCCGGTGTACGGGTCATGGACGATCCGTGGCGAGCAAACGGGAGAAGCCCTCCGGTCGCCGGCGGCTTCGCCGCCGGCGGTCCGAGGGACCTTCGGTCCCTCGCTACTCGCGCCCGAATGGCGCTCGGACGCGCGCGCCACCGCACCGCCGCGTTCATTTATAAACGATTGTCGCTATCGCTCGCTCTCTTTTAAATATCGTATCGTCACCGACGAACTGCAGTATGTACTCCCGGTATCGATCGCCGCTGTTCTGTAGTACCCGCAACCGGGTCAGAATGCGTCTCCGGTCGAGGGCTTCGAAAAGGCCGTTTTCCTTCCTCGCTCCAACCCCGTTTCAGACCCCGTAGGCGACCCGCTCGCCCACGTCGAGCCCGTTCGCGAGCGCGGCGTGCAGCCGCCCTTCGCCGGCGACCCAATCGCCGAGGACGTACAGCCCCTCCCGACGGGCGGCGTCGATCGGGCCGCGATCGACGCCCCCCTCCGGCTGCGCGTACCGCCATCCCTGATGGTCGGTCCACGCCGGATCCGCGAGCCGTTCGTCACCGATGATATCCGCGGCGTGTTCGGCCAGTTCTGCGACGTTCGCGGCCGGGTCCGCGTCGTAGCGCTCGACCGACCACTCGTGGTTCGCCTGCACGACGAGCAGGCTCTCGCCGTCGGGGACGTGGCCGGGCTTGCACTCCTCGCGGGAGATCCACCCGACCGCGTGTTCCTTGTCGGTGTTGACGAGGCCGTAGTAGGGGGCGTCCAGCGGGAACGGGTAGCGCAGGACCGCGGTCCAGACGGTGCGGTACGCCACGTCACCGACCGCGTCGACGAGCGCCTCGCGGACGGGAGAGTCCCACTCCGCGTCCCGGAGGAGCGCCGCGGTCTGGGGCGCCGGCGGATTCAACAGGAGGGCGTCGAACGGCCCCCGCGTCTCGCCGCCCGCGTCGTCGAGTTCCCACCGATCGCCGACCCGGCGGACCGTTTCGATCCGCGTCCGGCGGTGCACCGTCGCGTCGGTCCGGGCGAACAGCCGCTTCGCGATCTGGGTGAGCCCCCGTCGGTAGCTCCACTTGTGTTCGTCCGCGTCGCGGCCGGGCGAGACCTCGCCGTCGGCGTCGAAGACGTGGATCGGCTCCGCGACGTCCACGAGCCCCTCGCCGTCGAGCGTCTCCGTGATCAGCTCGACGACGCGCTCGTCGTCGGCCTTCAGGTAGTTCGCGCCGTAGTCGTACGTCAGATCGCCGTGTCGGCGGGTCGCCGCGCGGCCGCAGAGCCCGCCGGACTTCTCGAAGACCGTCACGTCCGCGTCCGGGACCGCGCCGTCGACGGTGAATGCGGCGGCGGCCGCCCCCGCGCCCGCGCCGACGATGCCGATGTGTGTCACTGTCGCACGAAGGGGACGCAGTCACTTAATCCGTCGCTCGGGGTCGTCCCGTCGTCGGTGTCGACCCGCTTCAGTCGTCGTCGGGACCGACGACCATCACGGGCGCCGAGGCGCCGCGCTGGACCCGGACCGGGAGCGGCTCGGGGTGGACGAGTCGGTCGAATCCGGTCCGGCGCGCCGAGCCGACGACGATCAGGTCGGCGTCGTGGGCGGCGGCGAAGTCGAGGACCTCCTCGCGGGCGGTGCCGTAGCGGAACCACTTCTCCACGTCGACGCCGGCGTCCGCCCCGCGCGCCTCGGCGTCCTCGACGAGCCGCTCGCCGGTGCGCTCGCGCCGCTCGACGACCATGTCCCACCCCTCGGTGTCGTCGACGACGTACAGCGCGTCGACGGTCGCGCCGTACGCCGCCGCGAGGTCGACGCCGGTCTCGACCGCGGCCCGCCCCGCGTCGTCGTCGCGGGTGACCACGAGGACGCGCTCGAAGCGGCCGGCGGCGGGCGGCTCGCCGGCGGGCGACTCGGGAGCGGACGATTCGATGGCGGGCGACTCGTCGGTCGTGTCGGCGGTGTCTCGGTCGGCGGACATGGGTTCGTGCTCTCGGCGCCCCGGAACGGGGGCGCCGCGGTTCTCGGTTTCACGTTGTACGGGGCGCCTCTTAACGATTTTCGACAGTATAGACGATTATCATTATTCATCCGCCAATACGATCGATCCGTCGAAATTCTCGAACGATAGATCGTCAAACGATTTCTTTCAGAAGGATCTCGTGAACTATCGTGAGGATTACTGTCGTCGAGCGACACAACTCGTTCGGGGGTCCGACGAGGGGGCAAGAACCTCCCCGACGGCGCGTTTTATTCCCGCGTGCCGACAGCGTCCGAACACGAACCGCCGGTCCGTCCGCCGGACCGGTCTCCGAGGCTCCCATGATCCACGACACGACCGGACGCGCGACGGACGGTGACGATGGCTGAGAACGGCGAGGGTCCTCCGTCCGACCCCGACGACGACGGCGTCGACTACGCGGGGCGAGCGTCCGAGATCCTCGGCTTCTCGCGCTGGTGGCAGATCGTCGCCGCGGCGGGGATGATGGCGGCGGTGAGTCCCTACCAGTACGTCTGGTCGTCGATCGAACAGCCGCTGGCCGAGAGCCTCGACATCGCCCTGCCGGCGCTCGGCGCGGTGTTCTCCTTCTACGTCGTCTTCCAGTCGCTCTCGCAGTTCCCCGCCGGGAAGTGGCGCGACAGCCGCGGGCCGGGCGCGCTCACGTTCCTCGCCGCCCTGCTCGCCGGCGGCGGGTACGTCGGGCTCGCGTACGCGACGACGCTCTGGCAGCTGTACCTGCTGTACTCGCTCGGAGCGATCGGCGTGGGGATCGTGTACACGGTCGCGGTCAACACCGCGGTCAAGTGGTTCCCCGACCGGACGGGGCTCACCACCGGCGTCGGGACGATGGCGTTCGCGGGCGGGAGCGCGCTCGTGGTCCCGTACGTCCGGGCGAACGACTCCGTGGCCGCCTACAGCGACGTGCTCCGGAACCTCGGGCTCGCCATCCTCGTCGTGACGCTCGTCGGCTCGTACCTCCTGCGGGACCCGCCGGACGACTGGCTCGGGCTGGAGGACCGGGAGGACGAGGGAGAGAACGGGGAGGGGGACGACGGCGACCTCGCGGCCTCGCTCCGCGGCCGCGCGTACACGACCCGCGAGATGCTCTCGACGTGGCAGTTCTGGCTCTTATACGCGATGTTCGTCGCGATGGCCGGGGCCGACCTGATCGTCATCGCCAACGTCGTGCGCTTCGCCGAGCAGTTCGGGCTGGCGGCGATCGTCGCGACCGCGTCGGCGACCCTCCTGCCCGTCGCCGCCGGCGTCTCGCGGATGATCCTCGGAGAAGTCTCCGACCGCTTCTCTCGCAGGCGCGTGATGGCCGTCTCGTTCGTGCTCGCCGGAGCCTTCCGGCTGGCGCTCATCGTCGCCGGGCGAGCCGAGGCCGGGGTCGCGTTCGTCGGGCTGGTGATGGCGGCGATGTTCTTCTCCTCGCCGCTGTTCGTCTACTTCCCGTCGGTGATCGCGGACTACTACGGGGCGCGGAACTCCTCCGGCAACTACGCGGTCCTCTACACCGCCAAGGTCGGCGGCGGGGTGTTCGCCGGCACCGTGACCGGCTACCTCGTCGCGACGGCCGGCTGGGTCCCGACGTTCGCGCTCGGCGGCGGGCTCGCGATCGCCGCGGGACTGGCGGCGATCCTGCTCCGACCGCCGAGCGGGTCCGGAGCGGCGGCTGACGCGTCGGCCGCGGCCGACTAGGACGCGGTAGACCCACCGCTCGTTCGCCCGCTCACCTACGCGTCAGCCATCGCGCGCTCGATCCGGCGCTTCAGGTCGTCGAGCCGGTCGCCGACGGCGCCGACCGTCGCCAGCACGGGGTACGTCGCGGAGAGGTCCTGATAGAGGTAGGTTGGAACGTCCATGTCCCCGTCGAGCGCGAGGTCGCGCTCGTGGGACGCGAGCTCCCGCTGGCGACGCGCGGCGATCCGGTCGCAGTCGTCGATCAGGGCCTCGGTCCGTGCGCGGTAGGCGTCGAGCGTCCCGAACCCGTCCTCGGAGAACTCCGTCCGCGCGGTCGACGCGACCTCGCTCCGGATCGGGGCGAGCCGGGCGGCGGCCCGATCGACCGATTCCGCCTCCGACTCGACGGCGTCGACGAACCGTTCGCGCCCCTCGATCGCGGTCTCGGCCGCGTCGAGCAGGGACCGCTTGCACTCGGCGTGGAACCGGGACCCCCGGGTGAGCGCGTAGGCGAGCTCGGGGCCGAACTCCTCGGCGACGCTCCGCTCGTAGGTGTCGTCGTACTCGGCCTCGTAGTGCGGGACGGACATCACCGTCTCCCGGTACGCGTCCCGCACCGCGACGAGCCCCGACCCCGCCGGCGGGCCCGACCCGGGGTCGCCGGCGGTCCCGGCGGATCCGATCGGCCCGGCCTCGGACCCTCCGGCGACCCCGATCGGTCCACCGCCGCCCGCGACTCCCCCGGCGCCGCCGTCGGTTCGGATCGGTTCCGACGGGACGGACGCGACGCGCCCGCGGAACGCGCGGAACGCCTCCCGCTCGTCGCAGGTACGACGGCGTTCGACACGGAGCGCCTCCCGCGCGCAGTCCAGCAGTTCCGGGCTCCCGTCCGCCGGCTCGATCGTCGTTGCCATACCGCATCGGTCGCGCACCGCTCCCGTAAACGCTTATAATAGGGGTACGAGCCGCGCGGGACCGGTGTGGAGCGCTCAATAGGGCTCCGGAGGCGAGTCGGCGCGTCGCGTCCGACGGGAAACGCACATCCGTGCGCCGCCCGTATCGCCGATCGATGGAGGTCGCGCTGATCACTGTCGGCGACGAACTGCTCGCGGGCGACACGGTGAACACGAACGCCAACTGGCTCGCCGCGGAGCTGAGCGACCGCGGCGTCGCCGTCGAACGGAGCCTCTCGGTGCCCGACGACCGCGCCGTCATCGCGGAGCGCGTCCGGGCGTACGCCGACGCGTTCGACGCCGTGATCGTCACGGGCGGGCTCGGCGGGACCCCGGACGACGTGACGATGGAGGCGGTCGCCGACGCGTTCGGCCGCGAGCTGTCCCCGACCGACCTGACGCGCGAGGCGGTCGAGCGGCGGCTGGCCGAGATCCGCGAGCGGCTCCCCGACAGCGACGTCGACGTGGACGTCGAGGCCGAGGCGGCGATCCCGACTGGAAGCCGCCCGCTCTTAAACGATCCCGGGCTCGCGCCGGGCTGCGTCGTCGAGGGCGTCTACGTCATGCCGGGGATCCCCGAGGAGCTGAAGGCGATGTTCGCGTCCGTCGCCGACGAGTTCGCGGGCGACCGGCGGTCGCGGTTCCTCTACACGGTCGAGCCCGAGTCGGACATCGTTTCCGCGCTGGAGGCGGCGGGCGAGCGCTTCGACGTCGCCGTCGGCTGTTACCCGGACCGCGAGGCGGAGCACAACCGCCTGAAGGTGACCGCGACCGACGAGAGCGCGCTCGACGAGGCGACCGCGTGGCTGCTGGCGAACGTCGACGCCAGCGAGACGCCGGTGCGGCGCGACTGGGGCGGCGAGTGACAGTGCGGGATTTATGACTCTCGGCGCCGCTACGTTCACGCGAACGGTCTTGGGACCCACAATGTCGGGGACGCACATCACCGGAGCGGCCGGAACCGCAGAGGGCGCGGCGAGTGTACGGCGATGACGGACTCCCTGCGCGGCTTCTTCGACGAGCTCGACGCCCCGAACCGGTCGCTCGTGGTCGTCAACCGGTCCGAACCGGACCCGGTTCGGAAGCTCCTCGACTCCCTCCTCGACGGCCAGTCGGTCGCGGTCAGCGAGCGCGACCTCCCGGACACCGACGCCGACGTCGTCCTCCTCGTCGAGGACGGAGCGGTGATCGCTCGCTCCACGCTCGACGAGCTGCTCGACTCGGTCCTCCTCATCAACTCCGACCTGTACAAGACCGGGGCGATAGACCTCGACGAGACCACGCTCCCGGACGTGCTCTCCGGGCTCGACGAGGTGCCCTTCCGGCTCCGCGGCTATCCGCACTCGGACAAGGAGAAGCTGCTGTTGATCGTCGTGTCCCGCGTCATCGAGCGCCTCGCGGCCGAAACGGGAGCCGGGACGCTTCGCGCGTCCTTCCAGCGCCTCTCCCGGATTCAGGACGAGCGCGGGACCCGCGAGGTGTACGAGACCGTCGGCGACAGCGGCGTCGACGTTCACGTCTACGGGATCGGAGACGCGGATCCAGCGGCATCGCTCCCGGTAACGGTCCACCGGGGCCGGTCACAGCCGTACCGGCGGTCGTGGTTCGTCGTCTTCACGCCGCCGGAGACGGACGCCGGCCGTCACGCCGCGCTCGTCGCCCTCGAAGACGAGCCGAACGTGTGGGACGGGTTCTGGACGTTCCGCCCGGAGCTGGTCTCCAGGATCGACCGCCACATCTCGACCGCGCTTTGAGGAGTCAGCCGAGCCGCCGAGCCGACGCCGTCCCGCCGCCTCACTCGTCCGGCAGCGCCGCCCGCGCGGACCGCCACCCCTCGAAGAAGGCGCCGGCCGGGTGGTAGTCGGGCTCGACGCCCGGCGGATCCTGTGCGACGAGGTCGCCGTCGGCGTCCGCGGGCAGCCGCTTCTCGTACCAGACCCCCGCCGGGCCGCGGAACAGGTCGGTCCGGACGAGGAACCGCCGGTGCCAGTTCCGCAGCCGGTCGGCCCCGTCGGCGTCGCCGCGGGCCGCCGCGCGCTCGGCGAGGGCGGCGGACGCGCCGATCGCCTCCGCGAGCGCCCAGCCGTACCGGTCCTCGACGATCGGCGAGCCGTCGGCAGCGTGGGTGTACACGAACCCGTTCTCCGCCCAACCGTGATCGACGGCGGCGTCGAACAGATCGCGTGCGCGGGCGTACCAGTCGGCGGTCGCGGTCGGGCCGTCCCCAGCTGCCGTTCCGTCGCCCTCCCCGCCCTCGTACCGGTCGAGCAGCGCGAGCAGTTTCGCCCACTCCGCGTGGTGGCCTGGCTGATACCCCGGCGGTCGGAACTGGTGGCGCGGCGCGTCCTCGTTGTACGCGAAGTCGTGCTCCCAGTCGGCGGTGTAATGCTCCCACAGCAGCCCGTCCGTGTGTGCGGCGAGGTCGACCGTGATCGCTTCGGCGATGTGGCGCGCGCGGTCGAGGTGTTCCGAATCGCCCGTCGCCTCGTAGGCGGCGAGGAACGCCTCGCAGGCGTGCATGTTCGCGTTCTGGCCGCGGTACGGCTCCCGCTCGGTCCAGTCGGCGTCGCAGTCGCTCCTGAGGAGCCCCCGGTCGTCGCGGAACCGGTCGTCGATCAGCGCTCGGGTCGCGTCGAGGCCGCGCTCGGCGCCCTCGATCCCGGCGTCGACCGCGCGGGCGTACGCCAGCAGGACGAACGCGTGGCCGTACGCCGACCGCGTCCGATCGACGGGTTCGCCGTCCGCGTCGACGACGAGACGGTACCCCCCGTCGTCGGCGCGGTGCGCCTCCCGGAGGAACCGCAGGCCGTGCTCGGCGGCGTCGAGACACCAGTCGGGGCCGTCGGCGAGCGCGCCGACCGCGAAGTTGGCGACCGACCGGCAGGTCGCGACGAGATGCCGGCGGTCCCCGGCGTATGGGTCGCCGGTGGTCGGGTGGAGCAGACGGTAGCCGCGGTCGGCCAGCGCGTCGGGGTACTGCACGCGAAGGACCGAGAGCAGCCGCGCCCGGTGCGATCGCGCCCGCGTTCGGACCGCCTCGCGTGTCGTCTCGTCCATCGGAGGCCGGTTGGGCCGCGACCGGGTAAAACCGGTGCGTTCCGCGCGCCGGTCGCGACGAGTCACCACTCGACGTACGCGAGGTACGCCGCGCCCTCGTACTCCAGCAGCCACGTCCCGTAGAAGTCGTCCTCCCGGATTCCGTCGTGCTCTCGGATCCGCTCGACCACCGACCGGAAGGCCTCGTCGTCCTCGAAGTAGGCGCCGTCGATCGACTCCTCGACGACATCGCGCTCGGCGTCCGAGAGCCCGGAGAGCACGAACAGGTACCGATCCCGGACCCGCTCGGCGAACGTCTCCACGTCGGGCGCTACCTCGGTCGCCTCGTACCGGTACTCGGCCTCCGGGGCGGTGCGCGAGTCGACCGCGACCCGGTACCGCTCCCCCTCGTGAACGAGCACGTCGTACTGCCGCTCCGGGACGAACACCGAGTCGTTCCCGACCTCTTCGGCGCTTCCGTAACCGACGCCGACGTCGTAGCCGTCCCCTCGGGGCGGATCCTCCTCGGAGAGGATCGGTTCGAGCCGGCGTCGGTCCGTCTCCGGGAGGTCCTCGAACGCGATCTCGCCCAGCTCCGGCGTCGCGTCTTCCGGGTCGAAGTCGACGAGCACCTCGTACACCGTCACCTCGCTGCTCGCGACCCGCGTCTCCGTGACCTCGTAGAAGGCCCCGTCGACCCGGACGGTGTCGGTGCGGTCGAACAGCTCGTACCGCCCGCGGCGCGTGGCCGACCCGTTTTCGATCGCCGACGTGACGAGTTCGTGCTCCTCCGAGTCGGGATCGGCGTTCATCGACACCTCGTCGGCGACATCGTCCGCGGTCGCCTCGTTCAGATCGAGGACGACGGAGGGGTGGCCGCAGCCGGCGAGACCGACGGAGAGGAGGGCGGTTCCGCTCGCGAGGAATCGGCGGCGTCGCATGCCGTACCTGACAGCAAGTCTGAACGAAAGCGTTGCGGTTCCGTGAGGTGTCGTGGCATCCGGGAAGTCGGCGGAGCACCGATCGGAACGCCGACCGATCCGTTATTTAAAAACTACCGGATGGATCCGGCAGTATCTCCTCATGGGTCGCCCCCGTCCTTCGATACGATGACGGCACAGGCGGCTCCCGCGTCGGGTCGGTCGTCGACGAGAGACGGCGTACAGTTCGCGACGGTCGAGGGGAGGGATGACCGCCGGCTCGCGTACGCGGAGTACGGAACGGAAGCCGGCTCCCCGGTGGTCTTCCTCCACGGAACGCCGGGCTCTCGACGGCTCGGGGAGCTGTTCGAGCCGACGGCGCGGGCCAACGACGTCCGGCTACTCGCGCCGGACCGCCCCGGATACGGGCGATCGGACCCGTGGCCCGACCGATCGATACGAGACGGCGAACGGATCGTCCGCGCCGTGCTCGACCGCGCTGGAATCGCCGCCGCGCGTCTCGTCGCGTTCTCGGGCGGCGCCCCGTACGCGTTCGCGGCCGCGGCGGGGCTACCGAGCCGAATCGACCGAGTGGACGTAGTCGCCGGCGCGACCCCACCGGAGTACGTTCACGAGCGTCCCGCGGTCCAGCGGGTGCTGAGCGGGATCGGATCGACGGCGCCCCCGGTGCTCGCCGCGCTGTTCCGCGTTCAGCGCTGGGTCGCACGGCGCCGCGATCCGTCGTTCGTCGCCGCCCAGTACACCACAGGAGACCCGACCGACGCCGTCTCCGACCGCGCGGCGGAGATCGTCCGGGCGGACTTCCTCGAGGCGCTCTCGCGACACCGCAGCGGGGCAGTCACTGAGTTCCGACAGGCCGCGGCGGAGTGGAACGTCGACTTCGGCGAGATCGACGCGCCGGTGCGGTTCCGGCACGGCGACGACGACGCGAACGTCCCGATCGCCGCCGTTCGGCGGTTCGCGGCGACGATTCCGACCGCCCGGCTGGAGGTGCTCGACGGGGCGGACCACCTCCAGACGCTGCTTCGTTCCGTCCCCGAGATTCTGACCGACCCTCGGTGACTCTCGCGAGCACGCGGGAAGCGGAGGGCGAAACACCGGATTTGAAGCGTCGACGCCAGAAATCGCGCGACGAGGAAATGAAACGCGTCCAGTTCGCGGCGACGTATCCGGAGCGCCTCGTCCATCCGCTTCACCGGCGGGTGATCGAGCCCGGGCCGGTCACCCGAGCCGAACTGTTGACGTGGAGCCCCACGGCGGACGCGACGACGCTGTTCTGGTGTGACGGCGACGCTGAGGCGACGGCGGCGGTCGTCGGGGCCGTCGACTCGCTCGTCGACAGCGAACTCGTCGAGGACGGGGACGGGACGTACGCCTTCCTCCGACAGGACGGCTACGAGTTCGCGCCGGCGGTGCTGGACGCGATCGCGGCCGCACGGGTGGTCTTCCTTCCGCCGGTCGCCTTTCTGGAGACCGGCGACGTGCGGTTCGAGGCGGTCGGAGAGGCGGCGGCGCTCGGCGCGTTCCGCGAGGCGCTCGCCGACCTCGGCGACGTCGCCATCGAGCGGGTCCACGAGTTCGAGCGGGCGGCGTCGCCGTCGCGGCTCACCGACCGGCAGCGGGCCGCGCTGGAGGCGGCGGTCGCGGCGGGGTACTACGAGATCCCCCGCGACGGGACGATCGCTGACGTCGCCGCGGCCCTCGACTGCTCGACGAGCACGGCCGGCGAACTGGTGCGGAAGGCCGAGGCAGCAGTGCTTCGAGAGTTCGTCGCGGCCGGCGACCGGGGCTGACGGGCGGCTCGTCGCTCTCCCACTTCCCCGTCGGAGACGCGCTTGTCTCGGAGGCGAACCGCAGCAGGTGCTCGATCAGTCCGCCCGGAGCGCGTCAGCGAGGTCGTCGGCCACGTCGGCGATCGCCTCGGTCGCCCGATCGACCTCGCGGAGCGTCATGAACCCGTGCACCTGGTCCGCGTAGTTCTCGTAGCGCGTCGGCACCCCGTCCCGGACCAGCTGCTCGGCGTACGCCCGCCCGCCGTCGCGGAGCGGGTCGAACCCGGCGGTGACGACCGTAGCTGGGGCGACGCCGGACACGTCGCCCGCGTTGGTCGGGTCGGCGTAGGGGTTGCGTCGGTGGAGCTCGTGGTCGTAGTAGCACTCCAGGAACCACTCCAGATCCGCCTCGTCGAGGACGATCCCGGCGTGCTCCTCGACCGACGGCTGGCCGGGCTCGACGCCGACGCCGGGGTACAGAAGCGCCTGATACGCGATCTCGGGGCCGTCGCGCTCGGCGGCCATGAGCGCGGCGGCGGCGGCGAGCGCGCCCCCTGCCGAGTCGCCGGCGACGGCCACCCGCCCGGTTCCCGCGATCGCGTCCGGGTTGGCGGCCGCCCACTCGACCGCCGCGTACGCGTCCGCGACCGCCGCGGGGAAGGGGTGTTCGGGCGCGAGCCGGTAGTCGACCGAGAGGACCGCGCAGCCGCTCTCCCGCGTGAGCTGGCGACAGAGCCAGTCGTGGGTCGCGACGCTCCCCAGCACGAATCCGCCGCCGTGGAAGAACGCGACCGTCGGAAACGGACCGTCGCCGTCGGGGAGGTAGAGCCGGACATCGAGGTCCCCCGCCGGTCCGGGGACCGTCCCGTCCGCGGTCTCCCCGACTGCGGGCGGATCCCGGTTCTGGACCCGCATCGCCGGTCCCGTGAGCAGCCGCGCGAGCTTCAGCCCCCACCGGCTGTGCGGGAGCGGGAACCGCTCCTGGCGCTCGATCGCCGCCTTCGCCTGCGGGTCGATCTCGTCCGCGTGCATGGTCGACCCTGTGGCGAGCCGAGAGTAAGCCTTGGGGACGCCGATCGGGTGAGAACCTATTTGGCGACGTGAGAGAACACACGGACACGAAGGGTCGACCCCGATTTCCCCCACGATGAGCAAGGACCAAGCGACCGCCGGTCCGGAGGAGACGAGCCCGCTAGAGGCGTTCCGGCAGTTCTTCGCCTTGGAGCGGGACGTGCTGGTGGTCTCGCTGGCGATGTTCGCGTTCAGTCTCGGCTTCCAGATGACGAACCGGTTCCTCCCGGAGTACATGGTGGCGCTGGGAGCGTCCGGGTTCGTCGTCGGGCTGTTCGGGACGTTCGGCAACGTCATCTCCGCGCTGTACCCGTATCCGGGCGGCGCGATATCCGACCGGATCGGGTCGCGGTACGCGCTGACGCTCTTCGGGCTGGTCTCGACCGTCGGCTTCGCCGTCTGGCTGGTCGCCCCGAACGTCGGGGCGGTCACCGTCGCGGGCGTGAGGATCGAACCGTGGGTCTGGATCTTCGTCGGGCTGGTGCTCGCGCAGGCGTGGAAGTCGTTCGGCCTCGGCGCGACGTTCGCCGTGGTCAAGCAGGCGACCGACCCGTCCCGGCTGGCGGCCGGGTTCGCGAGCACCGAGACGTTCCGACGCACCGCGTTCCTGATCGGCCCCGTCCTCGCCGCGGTCCTCATCGGCCTTCATCCGGCGTTCACCGTGAGCTTCCGGTACGTGCTCGCGGTGGCGGTCGTCTTCGGCGTCGTCGGGACGGTCGCACAACACGTCCTCTACGACGCGAGCGGTGACTCCGTCGGCGGCGGGCGGTTCGAGGGCGTCGATCAGATCCGGCGGGACCTCCGCGAGATGCCCGACTCGCTCCGACCGCTGCTGATCGGCGACACCCTCGTCCGGTTCGCGAACGGGATGGTGTACGTCTTCTTCGTGCTCGTCGTCACGCGGATCTTCTCGGTCGGGCTGGAGACGACGGTCGCGGTCGGCGGGTTCGCCTACGCCGTGGACCTCTCGCCGCAGGCGTTCTTCGGCTACCTGCTGGGCGTCGAGATGGTCGTCGCGCTGCTCACGATGGCCCCCGCGGCGAAGCTGGCCGAGCGCGTCGGGCTCAAGCCGGTCGTCGCGCTCGGCTTCTTCGTGTACGGCGCGTTCCCCGTCGTCCTCGTCTACGGCCCCGACCTCCTCTCGCCGGTCGTCTCGACCCAGGCGGCGCTGGTCCTCGTGTTCGCCTTCTCCGGGCTCCGGTTCGCCGGTCTCCCCTCGCATAAGGCGCTGATCGTCGGCCCCGCCGAACGGGGCGCCGGCGGCCGGGTCACCGGGACCTACTACCTGCTCCGGAACACGATCGTCATCCCGAGCGCCGCGATCGGCGGCTACCTCTGGGACTTCGTCAGCCCGGAGGTCGCCTTCACCGTCGCCGCCGTGATCGGCATCATCGGGACCGGCTACTTCCTCGTCTTCGGCGAGGAGTTCGAGGCGTACGCGTGATATTGCGAGGGTCCCGGGCGATAGCGAGAGTGGGTGTTGCAGATCACCGGTCGCGGTTCAGTATTTAAATAGGCGTGAGCGACGGCGACGATCGCTTATAAATGTACCCGGCTGTGCGGTGGCGCGCGCCTCCGAGCGGCCGCCAGCGGCGGCCACGAGGAGCGCGTGCGAGGTCGCCGGCGGCTTCGCCGCCGGCTGCCAGAGGGACCGAAGGTCCCTCGCTGGAGTCAGTCGCCCGGAGCGAAGCGGAGGGCGACTGACGAGGCTGGGGAGGCGTGAGGCTGCGGTGCTGTGCGGTGTAGGGTGGGACTCAAAGGGGCAGCCGGTGAGACGGGCGCACGGTCGCTGCGCTCCTCGGTCGCTCGCGTTGCTCGCTCCCTGCGGTGCTTACATCGCCTGTGCCCGCCTCACCGGCTAGGGCTTTGGAGGTATTCGCCGAGTTAGCAGCTACCTATAAGCGATCGTCGAGAACGTCACCGCCACGAAAACCGAAGTCAACGCCCGGGTATTACGCGTTCACGTGCGGTTCCCACCCCTCCCAGCGCAACAGCGTCTCGGCGCGGTCCGCGTCCGCCAACAGCACGTTCCGTCGGTCCGGGAGGGTGTCGTCCGCGATCTCTCGGGGAATCGCGAGCGTCCCGCTCGGCACGTCGTCGTCGCCGGCGACCGGGATGTGACCGCTGTCGACCTTCATCACGAGGGGGGCGTCGAGTCGCTCGACGCCCTCGCCGTCGGCGTACAGCTGCTCGTTGACGTGCTCGTGGTCGACCCGCTGAATGACGGCGCGCTCGCCGTCGTGGGGTTCCACGTACAGTTCCCCCAGGTAGTACCCGCTTGAGAATCGCTCGAACATTCTGTGCATGGTAATCTCTGGCACGACCATACATAAGTGTTTCTCGGACGGAATTAACCGCGATAATTAGGAGCAGTAACCGTCGGCGTCGCTGCAGAACCGATCGATCGCCCGCGCCAGTCACCCCCGCCGGAACCTCACTCCCCGTCCGATCGCCGCGCGACCTCGTGGCGTCCGAACCCGTACCGCAGCCGGTTCGCGAGCCGCCGCGAGAAGCGTCCCTCGTTCCGGGAGTCGAACCGCTCCGCGAGCGCCTGATAGATGATCGGCACGGGGACCTCCTGTTCGAGCGCCTCCTGCACCGTCCACGTGCCGGTCGAGCCGCCGGCGACGTGGTCCGCCACGTCGCCCAGATCCGACCCCTCCTCGCGGAACGCCTCCTCGCAGAGTTCGAGGAGCCACGAGCGGATCACGGCGCCGTTGTTCCACGTGCGCGCGACCGACTCCATGTCGAGGTCGTAGCGACCCTCGGTGAGCAGCTCGAACCCCTCGCCGTACGCCTGCATCAGCGCGTACTCCACGCCGTTGTGGACCATCTTCACGTAGTGGCCCGACCCCGACTCCCCCATGCGGTCGTGGCCGTCCGGCCCCGTTGCCACCGCGTCGAACACCGGCACGAGCGCCTCGTAGGCCCACTCGGGGCCGCCGACCATCAGCGAGAAGCCCTCCTCGGCGCTGGCGGGGCCGCCCGACGTGCCGCAGTCGAGGTACGCGGCGTCGGTCTCCTCGGCGCGCCGGACCGACGCCTGATACTGCGAGTTCCCGCCGTCGACGACCACGTCGTCGGCGTCGAGGTGCGGCCCCAAGTCCGCGAGCGTGGCGTCGACCGCGTCGCCCGCGGGGACCATGAGCCAGACGCGCTTTTCCTCCCCCAACCGGTCGCACAGGTCCGCGACCGAGTCCGCTGCCGTCGCGCCCGCCTCCGCCGCGGTCGCCGTCGCCTCCGCCGAGAGGTCGAACGCGACCACGTCGTGGCCCGCGTCGAGCGAGCGATTCACCACGATCTGCCCCATCCGCCCGAGTCCGATGACGCCGAGTTCCATGCGCGAGGGGTGGCGACCGGCCGCCGTAGTGGTTCCGGTTCGGTGGCCGACGCGGGACCCGCCCGCCGACCGGCGGGCCGACCCCCGGAACCGTTTTTGCGACGCTCCGCGACCGCGGCCTATGACACACGTTAACGAAGGAGACCTCGACTGGACCGACACGGATCGCGGAGAGGTCCGGTTCCGCCGGAAGCGGCTCGCCGAGGCCGCCGACGGCGACCGGATCGGCTGTAGCCTCTACGACCTCCCGCCCGGCGCGAAGTCGTGGCCGTACCACTACCACGCCGCCAACGAGGAGGCGATCTACGTCCTGTCCGGGAGCGCCACGCTGCGACACGACGGGGAGACGACCCGGATCGAGGCCGGTGATTACGTCGCGTTCCCGGCGGGCGAGTCGGGTGCCCACCGCGTCGTCAACGAGGGCGACCACTCCGTCCGGTACCTCGCGATGTCGACGATGACCGAGCCGGACGTGACGATCTATCCGGACTCGGACACCTTCGGCGTGTACGTCGGATCCCCGCCCGGCGGACGCGAGGAGCGGTCGCTGTCGGGCTACTACGAGATCGACGACGACGTCGACTACTGGGACATGTAGCCGTCGGCTTTCGGCCTCACTCGTTGACCTCGCCCTCGGCCGCGACCTCCCGCTCGCCGAGGTGCGCGCGCAGCGCGTCGACGTCCTTGTTGCCCGCACCGGTGTTCAGGAGGACGACGGTGTCGTCGGGGCCGAACTCGCCCGACTCCGCCAGCGCGAACGCCCCCGAGACGGCGGCCGCGCAGGTCGCGCCGACCTCCAGCCCCTCGGCCCGGGCGACCTCGATCGCGGCGTCGAATATCTCGCGGTCGGTCGTCGCCACCGCGCCCCCGTCCGACTCCCGGAGCGCGTCGAGGATGAGCGGGCTCGCGCCCGGGTCCGGGATCGCGATCCCGTTGCAGGCCGTGTCGATCTCGTCGTCCGGGACGGGCTCGTGGCGGTCGGCGCCCGACTCGGAGGCGTCGACGACGGGCGCACAGCCGGCCGCCTGCGCGGCGTACATCGGGACGAGCTCGTCGGTCCACCCCAGCTCTCGGACCTCTCGGGCGGCCTTGTGCATCCCGACGAGCCCGACGCCCCCGCCGGTGGGGTAGACGACGCCGTCGGGCGCCTCCCAGTCGAGCTGCTCGAGCAGCTCCAACGCCATCGTCTTCTTCCCCTCGTGGCGGTACGGCGTCACGAACGTCTTCGTCGAGTACCAGTCGGGGTGGTCCGCCATCGCCGCCGCGTACGCGCGCCCGGCGTCGCCGATCTGCGAGTCGCCGTCGACCGGGTCCGTCACGGTCAGGTCGGCGCCGTGGACCTCCGTCATGGCCTTCTGGGTGAACCCCGCCCGCGAGGGGAGGAACACGTGCGCGTCCAGATCCGCGCGGGCCGCGTACGCGGCCGCCGCCTGTCCCGCGTTGCCGGCGCTGTTCAGCGCGACCTCCTCCGCGCCGTGCTGGCGCGCGGCCGTCGTCGCCAGCGACTGCCCTCGGTCCTTGAACGTCCCCGTCGGGTTCGCCCCCTCGTCTTTCAGGAGGACCCGCCCCACGTCCATCGCGTCCGCGAGGGCCGGACACTCGACGAGCGGCGTCGCGCCCTCGCCGAGCGACACAGCCGCGTCTCGCGCGAACGGCAGCAGCTCCGCGTACCGCCACATCGACTCGAACGGGCGGTCGGCGAGGTCCTCGGGGGCGAGGTCGATCCGATCGAGGTCGTACGCCGGGTCGAGGATCCCGTCGCAGTCGGGACAGCGGTGCGTCGCGGTCTCCGGATCGAACGCCTCGCCGCAGTCGACACACGAGAGGCCTGTGAACGCGTCCGTCGTTTCCATGGGGTCGCAGTCGGCCGCCCGCGACTTCGGTCCACCGGTCCCGAGACCGAGTTCCGGTTCCGACGGACGGTTTCCCCGCCCGCTCTGACCGCCGAGCGCCGACCGATCGAGGTGTCCGTTTTAAACCCGAAACGAATGAAGGGATAAGGGGAGGGACCGACGGGTGCTACCTCCGCGTATGACACGACTGACGCTGCGGCTCGACTTCCCGAGCGGTTCGTGGCTCGGCGGCGCCTCCCGTGCCCATCCCGACGCGACGCTCCGCGCGACCGAGACGGTCGCCGCCGCGGAGGGCGAGGTGACCGCGCTCGCCGTCGCCGGGACCGACCGCGCGGCGACGGTGGAGGCGCTGCGCGAGCACGACCGCGTGGACCGGGTCGACGTCGTCGACCGGGCCGGGCCGGCGACGCGGCTCCGAATCGTCGCGCCCGCGCCGCCGTCGCACGTCGCGGCCGCGCGGGAGGTCGGGCTCCCGGTCGAGGTGCCCGTCGCGGTGACGGACGGGCGCGCGATCGTCGACGTCGTCGGCGACCGGTCCCGGCTCACCGCCTTCAGCCGGCGACTTACGGGCGAGGGCGTCACCGTGGGGATCGAGGCGAGCGACGCCGGCGGGGAGCCCGTCCTCACCGACGCCCAGCGGGCCCTCGTTCTCGACGCCGTCGCGGCCGGCTACTACGACACCCCGCGAGAGTGCACGCTCACGGAGCTCGCCGAGTCGCGCGACCTCGCCAAGTCGACGTGCAGCGAGACGCTCCACCGCGCGGAGGGACGGGTGTTACACCGGTTCGTGGACGGCGAGTTCGGCGGCGAGGCCCGCGGGGAAGGGGCCGGGAAAGCGACCGGTGACGAATCCGATCGGAGACGCGAGCGAGACCGAGCGGAGCCGGCCGGGATCGCCGCCTCGGAGCCGTGACGGCACTCGGCGGGTGACAGGGCGCGCGTCTTTTCGCCTCCGTCGAACTCCTCCGCAGAGACCATCGTCAGACCCGGTGTCAGACGATACAGGCATCGTGGCGGCCGATTACGGGAGCGAGTGTTGCGGTTCGGTGGTGACGAGACAGTGTTTAAAAGGGAGCGAGCGATGGCGACGATCGTTTATAAATAAACGCGGCGGTGCGGCGGCGCGCGCCTCCGCGTACTGCCGCGTGAGCGTTGCGTCGACGGCCCCTGATACATTCCGCCGCCCGGAGTCGTCGGTCCGACCGCGACCGCCCTCAGCAGGCGCAGTAGTAGTCGCGGTCGACGAACTCCGTCTCGAACAGCTTCGCGGCCGGTCCGGGGTCGGACGGGCGGTAGACCCCGGTCGTCAAGTTCCCCTCGCGCTCGAAGTCGCCGGCGACGAGGCGTCGCCAGTCGTCGGCCGACAGCTGGTCCCAGAACGCGTCGTCGCCGGCGAGCAGCGCGAGGTAGTCGCGGAGGTACACCCACCGCGTCGGCTCGGTCCCCGTCGACTCGTACTCGGCGTCGGTGACGGCGGCGTACGCCGCCATCGGGAGGTTCGCGCCCGCGGCGACCGGCATCCCGATCCACTTCCACGGTCGGGTGTTGACGTCGAGCAGGAGGAACTCCTCGCGCTCGTCGTCGTACACGAACTCCGCCTCGCTGATCCCGTGGTAGCCGGCGTCGTCGAGCACCGCCAGAGCGCGCGCCTCGATCTCCGGCTCGTCGGCCGTCTCCACCAGACAGGAGGTGCCGAACTGCTGGGGGTACCGCACCGCGGCGTTGCCGACGACCGCGAGCGCGTCGTCGACGCCCGAGGGGGGGACGTACGACGCGAGCGAGTGGTCCCGGCCGGTCGCGATGTCGACGCGCTTCTGGGCCATCACCGCGATCCCCTCCTCGCGGGCGGCCGAGACCGCGTCCGCGAACTCCTCGCGGTCGGCGACCTCCAGCACGTTGGTGCCGAACGCCTCCTCGAAGTCGCGCTTGAGCTCGGGTTTCACGACGAGGGGGAACCCGAGCGCCTCGGCTGCCTCGTCGAGGGTGGCGTCCGCCTCCGGCGCGCCCGTCGCCGCGTCCGCCGTCTCGGCGAGCCGGTACGTCTCGGGGTACGGCACGCCGAGCGACTCGCAGGTCGCGTACAGCTCGGACTTGTTCAACACGTCGTCGAGCGTGTCGATCCCGGCGAAGGGGAGCCGGACGCCCTCGGGGTCGGCCCGCGCGTACGCCAGGGCCCACTCGTCCATACAGCCGAACGCGACCGCCTCGCGGCCGATCGCGTCGACGACCGCCTCCACGTCCTCGCGGAACCCGTCGAGGTCGTCGAGCGGGTACGTCACCGCACCCGCGAAATCGACCGCGTCCGAGGGGGGCGCGAGCCCGTCGTGGCGGCGGGTGCCGTCGTTACCGTCGCTTGCGCCCCCGCTCGCGGCGTCGCTGGGGCGGTCGAGCGCGATCACGGGCACGTCGTAGGCGTCGAGCGCGCGGGCGACGGCGAGTCCGGTCGCGTGTGCATTGCTGACGAGGGCCGGCGGTCGGTCGAAGGAAACGTCCGCGAGCGCGTCGATCAGCGCCTCTGTCGAGCGGAACTGCTCTGCCATACCCCCCATCATCGGTCCGGGTACAAAGGCCCACCAGTACCGGCCCGGCGTGCCACTACCGGTGACGCGGGCGCTCGTCGCTGTCGGCGGCGGGCCGGGATCGCTCGGAGGAGACGAACCGGCGATATCCCCGACACAACGCGCTTTTACTCGCGTGTCGCCTCCGATCCGGTATGAGCGAGCGCGAGACCGAAGCCGACAGCGATGGCGGAGCCGAGGGAGGGCGAGGGATCGACGGCGAGAGCGAGACCGACGGCGACCTCCCCGACCGCGTCCGCCGCGCGTTCGCGGACCACGGCTCCTTCGAGCCCGCGGGCGACGGGGTCTGGACCGCGGAGACGACCCCCTTCGACGCCGAGGTGCGCGCCGAACCCGCGGCGGACGGCCGGGTCCGCTTCGCGGTGACCGTCCGGGTGCCGACCCTCTCCGCGACGGCGGCCGACGAGGTCGCCGACGTGGTCGAGGAGGGGTGGATCGAGACGTTCGAGCTTCGCGTCGTCGACGTGGGCGGGGTCACCCGCGGCGATCGCGAGTTCGACCCGACCGTCGAGGTCGGCGACGACGAGATCGAGATCGGCTTCGAGCTGACCGACATCAACGAGCGTCGCGGCGTCGACGATTCCGGCGCGCTGATCGACTTCGTCGAGGGGACCTACGTACAGGGCGTCATCCCCGGCTACGAGTACGCGGAGCCGCTCGACGCGCTGCTCTCCGCGGCGCGCCAGCAGGGGAACAGCGGCGGGTTCTAGGTCGCGGAACGAGCGGGCCTCGGGCCCGCCGACCGACGGGGACGCCGCGCGCCGGGCGATAGGGGCAAATGCCGGGAGCCCCTAGGTCGAGTATGCTCGCGCTGTTCGGGTTCGTCAGCCTCGTCGCCCTCGTGGCCTTCCACACGCTTATCGCCGGGGTGGCGACCCGTTTCTTTCGGCTCCGACTGAACACCTCGTGGGGGTCCGTCGTGTACACCCTCGTGTTGACCCCGATGCTGCTTTTGATCTCGATGCTGGTGTTCACCGGCGTCCTCAACGTCGGCATCGGGATCAACCTCGGCAGTCCGACGCTGGTTATCGCGCTGCTCGTCGCGCTTCCGGTCGTGCTCGGGGCCGCGATCGACTACCTCTACGTCCCCTCTCCGGACGACGTCGAACTGCCGGACACGGACGGGCGATAGCTCCGCGGGCTACTCGCCGACGAGCTCCGCCAGAGCCTCCTCGACCCGCGCGATGACCGCCTCGGGCGACCGCGAGGCGTCGACGCGGACGAATCTGTCCGGCTCGGCGTCGATCAGCCGCTCGTAGTTCTTCCGGACCGCGGCGAGGTAGCCGTCCTGCTCGAACTTGTTGGTCCGGCCCGCGCGCTCGGCGGCCTCGCGCGCGTCCAGGTCGAGGTAGACCGTCGCGTCGGGCGGCCGAGAGAAGGCCGCGTGGATCCCTTTTATATACTCCAGCGGGCGGTCGATGTCGACGTCGCTGGCGGCGAGCGTCGCCGCCTGATAGGCGAACCGGGAGTCGGAGTACCGGTCGGAGACCACGAGGTCGCCGTCGGCGAGGGCGGGCTCGATCGTCCCCGAGAGGTGGTCCGCGTGGTCGGCCGTCAGCAGGAACAGCTCCGCGAGCGGGTCGGCGTCGTCGGCCGCGATCGACCGGTCGACCGCCTCGCCGTACCAGCTGTCGGTGGGCTCGCGGGTGAACGTCGCGTCGGGGTAGACGTCGTGGAGCGCCTCCCAGACGGTGGTCTTCCCGCTGCCGTCGAGTCCCTCCAGCGTGATCAGCATGGTCGCGCTCCGGTACGACGAGAAATAAACGCGCGGGTTCCGACGGACTCCCTTTTTAGTGGCTCCGCGTGGAACCGCCGGCATGGCCGATACTCTTCGTCACACGTGTCACGTCCGCCCGCCGCGGAGGCGCCGATGGTAGACGTCGCGATCTCCGTCACGCGGGTGGTCGCGGCGCTCGTGTTGGTCGCCCTGAACGGCTTCTTCGTCGCCTCCGAGTTCGCGTTCGTCCGCGTCCGCTCCACCTCGGTCGAGCAGCTGGTCGAGGAGGGCCGCCCCGGTTCGGGGGCCCTGCAGGACGTAATGGGGAGCCTCGACGACTACCTCGCGGCGACGCAGCTCGGGATCACGCTCGCGTCGCTCGCGCTCGGGTGGGTCGGCGAACCGGCGATCGTGGCGCTGATCGAGCCGGCGCTCGGACCGCTGCTCCCCGCGAACCTCGTCCACCTCGTCGCGTTCGCGATCGGGTTCAGCATCATCACGTTCCTCCACGTCGTGTTCGGGGAGCTGGCGCCGAAGACGATCGCCATCGCGCAGGCGGAGCGCGTCGCGATGTTCTTAGCGCCCCCGATGAAGGTCTCCTACTACCTGTTCTCCCCCGGTATCGTCGTGTTCAACGGGGCGGCCAACGCCTTCACGCGCATGCTCGGCGTCCCGCCGGCCTCGGAGACGGACGAGACGATGGAGGAACGCGAGATCCGCCGCGTGCTCGCGCGCTCCGGCGAGGCGGGGCACGTCGCCGACGCCGAGGTCGAGATGATCGACGCCGTCTTCGAGCTCGACGACACCGTGGTCCGAGAGGCGATGGTCCCCCGACCGGACGTGACCAGCGTTCCGGCCGACGCGGACCTCGCGGCGATCCGCGCGACCGTGCTGGACGCGGGTCACACCCGGTATCCGGTGGTGGCGGCCGACGACGCGGACCGCGTGGTCGGCTTCGTCGACGTGAAGGACGTGTTGCGCGCGGGCGAGGAGGGCGACGAGTCGGTCACGGCCGCCGACCTCGCGCGCGATCTCGTGGTCGTCCCGGAGACCACGTCGCTGAGCGACCTCCTCGTGCAGTTCCGCGACGAGCACCGTCAGATGGCCGCGGTCGTCGACGAGTGGGGGGCCTTCGAGGGGATCGCCACCGTCGAGGACACGGTCGAGGCGCTCGTCGGCGAGCTCCGCGACGGGTTCGACGCCGCGGGCGGCGAGCACGCGGTCCGGAAGACCGGAGCGGGAGCCTACGAGGCCGACGGCTCGGTCTCGCTGTCCGTCGTCAACGACGCGCTCGGCACCGACTTCGACGGCGACGGGTTCGAGACGCTCGGCGGGCTCGTCCTCGACCGGCTCGGTCGCACCCCGGAGGCCGGGGATACGGTCTCGGCCGACGACTACGCCTTCGAGGTCACGGCCGTCGACGGCGCCCGCATCTCGACGGTCCGGATCGAGGAGGCCGGCGAGGCCGGTGACGGTGGCAACGACAGCGAGCGCAAGGGCGGCGAGTAAACTACCCCGCCCTACTCGCTCGCTTCGCTCGCTCCTTGAGGTCGGAGGCTCCACCTCGTATTATGCTGAGGCCGGTCGGCCCCCTACCGACCGCTTCCCCTCCGGCGCGAACCGCCGCGGCCCTTTTTATCCGCAGGCCGCGACTGTGGGCGTATGTTCGACCGCATTCTGTTCCCGACCGACGGCAGCGACGGGGCGAGCGCCGCGCTCGACCACGTCCTCGATCTGGCGGCCGACTACGACGCCACCGTCCACGTCCTCAACGTCGCCGACACGACCCACGACAGCGTCACGCGGATCGGCGGCGAGGTCGTGGACGTGCTCGAACGGGAGGGCGAAGAGGTCGTGGAGGCGGCCGCGGAGCGCGCCGCCGACAGCGGGGTCGAGGCGGTGACCGAGGTGCTGCAGGGCGGCGTCGCCGAGACGATCGTCACGTACGCCGAGGAGTACGGGATCGACCTCGTCGTCATGCCGACCCGCGGTCGCACGGGGTTCGACCGCCTGCTCCTCGGGAGCACCACCGAGCGCGTCGTCCGAGAGTCGACGGTGCCGGTACTCAGCGTCCGCCCCGACGGCGAGGTGATGCGGTATCCCTACCGGAACGTCCTCGTGCCGACCGACGGGAGCGCGCGCGCCGGCGACGCCCTCGATCGGGCGCTGGCGCTCGCCGACCGCGCGGGCGCGACGGTCCACGTCCTCTCCGTCGTCGACGTCGGGACCGTCGGGAGGGAGGGTTACTCGGGCGTGGACACGCTTGTCGAGGGCGCCGAGCGGACGGTCGCGGAGGCGGCGGCGACCGCAGAGGAGGCCGGCGTCGAGGCGGTCGAGGCGGTCGAGGTCGGGTCCTCCGCGGCGCGGGGGATCCAGTCGTACGTCGACGAGAACGACATCGATCTGGTCGTCATGGGGACGCAGGGGCGGACCGGCGTCGAGCGGTACCTCCTCGGGAGCGTCGCCGAACGCACCGTCCGCACGTCCCCGGTACCGGTGTTGACGGTCCCGGACCCGGACGACGAGGCGGGTGGCGAGGACTGATTCGGCCCCCGATCTCCACCTCGCGGTTCCGCCGATCCCGCTCCCCTCCATCACCGCCGCGTCTGACGCCGCGGTAGGTTTACGGGCGTTCCGTCCGACGGACTGTGCATGAGAGTGCTGGTTGCCGGCGGAACCGGATTCATCGGGTCGTACCTCTGTCGCGCGCTCGCGGACGCAGGTCACGAGGTGACGGCCCTCTCGCGATCGCCGAGCGACACTCCGGAAGGGGTCGTCTCCGCGACGGGCGACGTCACCGATTACGACTCGATCGCCGGGGCGGTCGAGGGACAGGACGCGGTGGTGAACCTCGTCGCGCTCTCGCCGCTGTTCGAGCCGAAGGGCGGGAACGTCATGCACGACCGGATCCACCGCGGCGGCACGGAGAGCCTCGTGCGCGCCGCCGAGGAGAGCGACGCCCAGCGGTTCGTCCAGCTGAGCGCGCTCGGCGCCGACCCCGACGGCGACACCGCCTACATCCGCGCGAAGGGCGAGGCCGAGGAGATCGTCCGCGAGAGCGGCCTCGACTGGACGGTCTTCCGTCCCTCGGTCGTCTTCGGCGAGGGCGGCGAGTTCGTCTCTTTCACCAAGCGGCTGAAGGGGATGTTTGCGCCCGGTGTCCCCCTGTACCCGCTGCCCGGCGGCGGGAAGACCCGCTTCCAGCCGATCCACGTCGAGGACCTCGTCCCGATGCTTGTCGCGGCGCTCGAAGGCGACGAGCACGTCGGCGAGACGTACGAGGTCGGCGGGCCGGAGGTCCTGACCCTGCGCGAGGTGACCGACCTCGTGTACGAGGCGGAGCAGAAGGGCGTCACGATCATCCCACTACCGATGCCGCTCGCCCGGATCGGGCTCGGCGTGCTCGGCGCCGTCCCGGGGTTCCCGATGGGGCCCGACCAGTACCGATCGCTGAAGTTCGACAACACGACCGCCGACAACGACGTCGGGGCGTTCGGCGTCGCCCCCGCAGAACTGACCACCCTCGGGGAGCATCTCGGGGTGGAGTGATGGCGGCGACCACCGCGGCGCCGCGAGCCCGATTCGGGGGACAGCGGCGCCCCGCGAGCGCCGACGCGAGCGCCGCCCGGGCGTTCGTGTCAGCGAGCGGAATATCAGGGGTAATAACGGCAACCGAAGGTTTAAATACGCGATCACGTTCTGTTCATTTCAAACGCGGAGGGAGCACACGATGAAACTTGCAATGATCGGATTCGGACAGGCGGGGGGGAAAGTTGTCGACAAATTCCTGGAGTACGACAAGCGGACGGGGTCGGAGATCGTCCGCGCGGCCGCGGCCGTCAACACGGCCAAGGCCGATCTCATGGGCCTCGAGCACATCTCCGAGGACCAGCGCGTGCTCATCGGCCAGTCCCGGGTGAAGGGGCACGGCGTCGGCGCGGACAACGAACTCGGCGCGGAGATCGCCGAGGAGGACATCGACGAGGTGCAGGGCGCCATCGACTCGATCCCGGTCCACGAGGTCGACGCGTTCCTCGTCGTCTCCGGCCTCGGCGGCGGCACCGGCTCCGGCGGCGCGCCGGTGCTCGCGAAACACCTCAAGCGGATCTACACCGAGCCCGTCTACGGGCTCGGCATCCTGCCGGGCAGCGACGAGGGCGGTATCTACACCCTCAACGCGGCCCGCTCGTTCCAGACGTTCGTCCGCGAGGTGGACAACCTGATGGTGTTCGACAACGACGCCTGGCGGAAGACCGGCGAGTCCGTGCAGGGCGGCTACGAGGAGATCAACGAGGAGATCGTTCGGCGGTTCGGCATTCTCTTCGGCGCCGGCGAGGTCCAGCAGGGCCAAGAGGTCGCCGAGAGCGTCGTCGACTCCTCCGAGATCATCAACACGCTCTCCGGCGGCGGCGTCTCCACGGTCGGCTACGCCGAAGAGGAGGTCGAAGAGCGCACCTCCGGCGGGCTGCTCTCGCGGCTCCGCGACGACAGCGGCGGTGACGAACTCGACAGCGCCCACACCACGAACCGGATCACCAGCCTCGTCCGGAAGGCGGCGCTGGGGCGTCTCACGCTCCCCTGTGAGATCGAAGGGGCCGAGCGCGCCCTGCTCGTACTCGCGGGGCCGCCGGAGTACCTCAACCGGAAAGGTATCGAGCGCGGCCGGAAGTGGCTCGAAGAGCAGACCGGCTCGATGGAAGTCCGCGGCGGGGACTACCCCTACCGCGGCGCCGGCTTCGTCGCGACCGTCATCCTGCTCGCGGGCGTCACCAACGTCCCGCGGATCAAGGAACTCCAGCAGGTCGCCATCGAGGCGCAGGACAACCTCGACGAGATCCGCGAGGAGAGCGACGAGAACCTCGACGACCTCGTCAGCGACGACGGCGACGAGCTCGAATCGCTGTTCTGAGGCGCTCCCTCCCGATGGAGGTCCTCGTTCCGTTTTCGACCGACCGCCCGAAGTCCCGACTCTCCACAGTCCTCACGCCCGACGAGCGCGCTCGGTTCGCGCGGGCGATGCTCCGGGACGTGCTCGATGCGATCGACGAGGCGGGCGGCGAACCGCGGGTGCTGGCGACCGGCGCGGTCGACGCCGATCTCCCCTGCCCGGCGACCGTCGACGACCGCTCCCTGACTGACGCGGTCAACGCGGCGCTGGACGAGAGACTCGGGGGCGGCGGGGAAGCGGGCGACGCCGCCGAGCGCGTCGCGGTCGTCATGGCCGACCTCGCGCTCGCCACGCCGGACGCCCTGCGAGACCTGTTCGCGGCCGGCCGCGAGGCCGAGATCGCGATCGCCCCCGGCCGCGGCGGCGGGACGAACGCCTTCGTCGCTAGCCACCCGGCGTTCCGAGTCGACTACCACGGCGCCTCCTACCTCGATCACCGCCGGATCGCCGACGATGTCGGCGCGAGCGTCCGCGTCGTCGACTCCCACCGGCTCGCGACGGACGTGGATGAACCGGCCGATCTCGCGGAGCTGCTGATCCACGCCGAGGCGGACGACGGCGACAGCAAGAGTCAGAGAGCGGCGCGCTGGCTCCGCGACGCCGGCTTCGCGCTCGACACGACGGACGGGCGGGTCGGCGTCGAGCGGGAGTAGCCGGGGAGTCGGGTCGGGCGCGAAGCCGGCGCGGTCAGATCCGCGACCGCGATCCTTTTTGAGTTCCCACCGAGAGTGACGAACGTGTTCGCGGCCGCCGAGGAGTACGGGATCGAGATCGAGCCCGACGCGGAGCGCGTCGAGCGGCTGCTCTCGGTCACCCCCGACGACGTCGAGCCCGCCGATCGGCTCACGTTCGCCCGGAACGTCTTCGTCCCGCTGACGACCGCGTGCCGGTACACCTGCACGTACTGCACCTACTACGACGTACCCGGGGAGGCGTCGCTGCTGTCGCCCGAGGAGGTCAGGCGGCGCTGTCGCGTCGGGGCCGACGCCGGCTGCACGGAGGCGCTGTTCACCTTCGGGGACGAGCCGGACGACCGGTACACCGCGGTCCACGACCAGCTCGACGAGTGGGGGTACGACTCGATCCTGGAGTACCTCTACCGAGCCTGCGAGATCGCCTTGGAGGAGGGGCTCTTACCCCACTCGAACCCCGGCGATCTCACGGAGGCGGCGTTCGCCGACCTCCGCGAGGTGAACGCCTCGATGGGCGTCATGCTGGAGACGACCGCCGACGTCGACGCGCACGGCGGCGGCCGCCGGAAGACCCCCGGCCAGCGGCTCAACACGATCCGCGCCGCGGGGCGGCGGGGCGTCCCCTTCACGACCGGTATCCTCGTCGGCATCGGCGAGGACTGGCGCGACCGCGCGGAGAGCCTGCTCGCGATCCGCGAGCTTCACGAGCGGCACGGCCACGTCCAGGAGGTGATCGTCCAGAACGTCGTCCCGAACGAGCGGTCGGACTTCGAGAGGCCCGATCTGGCGACGATGCGCCGGGTCGTCGCGATGGCGCGGGCCGCGCTCCCGTCCGAGGTGTCGGTGCAGGTGCCCCCGAACCTCTCGCCCGCGGCCGACCTCGTCGACTGCGGCATCGACGACCTCGGCGGCGTCTCCCCCGTCACCGACGACTACGTCAACCCGGACTACGCGTGGCCCGACCTCGACGGGCTCCGGGCGGTCGCCGACGCGGGCGGGATGCCCCTGCGCGAGCGGCTCCCGACCTACGCTCGGTTCCTTCCCGACGGTCTCAGGCCGGCCGGCGCCGCTCCCGCCCCGGGACCGTCGAACCGCGACGCGTGGCTCCCGCCGGCGGTCCGCGACCGGATCCGCGCGGACGACCCGCACGGGCGGCGGCTCCGGGGCGTCGCCCGGGGCGACGGCCCCCTCGATCCTCGGCCGGCGCGCGGCGACTGAAGTGAGGGGCGCGCGGCGACTGTGCCCGCCACTCTGCGCCGATCGAGCGCGGTGCCGAACGGAGCGATCGGTCCCGCAGAAACAACTGCGCTGCCAGTACCTTCTTTAAATACCCCTCCGAATGGGTGGACGATGCTACCACTACAGTTCGGACTGTCGGGACTGGCGGCGACGGCCGCCGGATTCCTGCTCACCGTGCTCCTGTTCGTCGTCGGGTTCACCGCCACCCTGTTGATCGGGAAAGCGGTCTTCGTGCCCGGCGTGGAGCGGGCGATCGAATCGAGAGGGTTAGAGGAGGCGGTCCGCAGTCTCGCGTCGAGCGTCGCGAACGCGGTCGTCTGGGTCGCCGCGGTCGCGATCGGGTTCACGATCGCCGGCTACGGCGCGTTCCTCTCGGCGTTCGCCGTCTTCGGCGGCGCCATCGCGCTCGCGGTCGGCTTCGCCGCACAGGACCTGCTCGGGAACTTCGTCGCCGGGATCTTCATCCTGAAGGACAAGCCGTTCGAGGTCGGCGACTGGATCGAGTGGGACGGCAACGCGGGCCGCGTCGAGGACATCGACCTGCGGGTCTCGCGCGTCCGCACCTTCGACAACGAGCGGATCACGGTACCGAACGGCGATCTGGCGAACAACGCCGTCACCAACCCGGTCGCCTACGAGACGCTCCGCCAGAAGTTCGTCTTCGGGATCGGCTACGAGGACGACATCGCCGAGGCCACCGACATCATCGTCGAGAAGGCCGAGGCGCACGAGGCGATCCTCGACGACCCCGCGCCCTCGGTGCGGGTGGTCGAGCTGGGCGATTCGGCTGTGGGACTGCAGTCGCGCTGGTGGATCGACGAGCCCGATCGCGGGGACTTCGTCCGCGTGCGCTCCGAGTACGTCACGGACGTGAAGGAGGCGTTCGACGACGCCGGCATCGACATGCCGTACGTCCACCGGCAGCTCACCGGCAGCGTCGAGGTCATCGAGTCGGTCGCGGCCGACGAGTAACGCGCGAGCGGGCGCCCGGTTCCGCTTTTTAAGTGCCGTCGCCGACGACCGCGCACTCATTCATGGGCGATCATCGGGACAGACGGAACCACTTTTCACTCACCACCCGAAGGTACCACTAATGAATCCCAGCGATTGGCGGGCGTACCTCGTGACGCAGGAGAGCCGATCGGCGGGTCGGGAGACGGCCGAGATCGTCGAGGCGGCGCTCGACGGCGGCGTCGACGCCGTCCAGATCCGCGAGAAGGGCCGGTCGGCACGGGAGCGCTACGACCTCGGTCGCCGGCTCCGCGGACTCACCGCCGACGCCGACGTTCCCCTCATCGTCAACGACCGGGTCGATCTGGCCGCCGCGGTCGACGCCGACGGCGTCCACCTCGGGCAGTCCGACCTGCCGGTCGCGGTCGCCCGCGACCGCCTCGGCGACGAGGCGTTCGTGGGCGTCTCGGCGTCGACGGTCTCGGAGGCGCGGGCGGCCGCCGACGCGGGCGCGGACTACCTCGGCGTCGGCGCGGTGTACGGGACCGACACGAAGGACGTGCCGGCGGAGACGAACGGGGTGGGCCCCGAGCGCGTCGCGGCGATCGCCGACGCAGTCGACCTCCCCGTGATCGGGATCGGCGGGATCGACGCCGACAACGCGGGCGCGGTCGCGGAGGCGGGCGCGGCCGGCGTGGCGGTCGTCTCTGCGATCACGGCTGCAGGCGATCCGCGCGCCGCGGCCGCGGAGATCCGGGAGGTGATCGGAGATGAGCGGTGAGCCGACCGACGGTTCGAACGACGCCCCGATCGGCGGCGCGCTCGTCGCCGGTTCCCTGTCCGCGGTCGAGACGGCCGCGCCGCTGGTGCACCACCTGACCAACGACGTGACGACGAGCGAGACCGCGAACGTCACGCTCCACTGGGGCGGGCTCCCGGTGATGGCCGACGCCCCGGCGGAGGCGGGCGACATGGCCGCCGGCGCGGACGCGGTCGTGATCAACACCGGGACGGCGTCGACGACCGACGTCGACGCCATGGTCGACGCGGGCCGACGCGCGAACGAGGCGGGCGTCCCGGTCGTGCTCGATCCGGTGGGGTACGGGGCCACGCCGCACCGCGTCGAGTCGGTCGGGAGGCTGCTGGACGCGGTAGCGTTCGACATCATAAAAGGGAACGCCGGAGAGGTCCGCGGGCTCGCCGGCGAGGAGGCGACGGTTCGCGGGGTCGAGTCCGTGGGTGGGAGCGACGCCGGCGTCCCGGAGGCGGCGCGGGCGCTCGCCGCGGAGACCGGGGCGGTCGTCGTCGCGTCCGGCCCGACGGACGTCGTCGCCGACGGCGAACGGGCGTACGAGCTGTCGGTCGGCCACGAGCGCATGGGCTCGTTCGTCGGGTCGGGCTGTATGCTCGCGAGCACGCTCGGCACGTTCTCGGCGGTCGTCGGGGGAGACGATGGAGGGGCGGACGCGACGACCGAGGCCGCGCTCGCCGCGTGCGCCGCGTACGGGTTCGCCGGGGAGCGCGCCGCGGCGGGCGACCCCGCGGGACCGGCGAGCTACCGGACGTCGTTCATGGACGCGGTGGCCGCGCTGGCGTCGGAACGACCGGCGCTCGACGTGGCGTCGCGGATCGAACGGGTCTGAACCTGACAGGAGTAGTCGGTCGTTTCGAGGGCCGCTTACCGCGTCGCCGCCTTCCACTCGCGGAGCCCGAGCCGCTCGCCGTTTAAGTCCTCGGCGGGCGCTTCGGTGGCGGCCCAGACGAACAGCGGCGCGACGCTCTCGGGGGCGCGGGCGCGCTCCTTCCCGGTGAGGTCGGTCGCGACCAGCCCGGGGTCGACGACGCCGACCGTCGCGTCGAGGTCGGCCGCGAACCCCCGCGCGACCCCCTCGGCGGCCGCCTTCGAGGCGGCGTACGCGCCCATCCCCGAGCGGGACTCGTGGGCGACGGCGCCGGAGGGGACGATAATTCGCGCCTCCTCGGCGAGGTGCGGGACCGCCTCCGTGATCGTCGCAAAGACCCCCCGGGCGTTGGTCCGCATCGTGTCGTCGTAGTCGGCGTAGCTCGCCTCGTCGATCGGGCTCTCGCCCGGTTCGCCGTGGAAGACCGCCGCGTTCGCGAACACCGCGTCGATCGGGCCGGCCTCTCGGGCGACGCCCTCGAAGAACCGCTCTAGGTCGAACTCGTCGCGCGCGTCGACGCGGGCGCCCCACGCGGCGCCGGCGTTCTCGTCCCCGTTCTCGTCCCCGCTCTCGCCCTCCTCACTCCCGCCCTCGTTCAGCGCCGCGACCGCCCGGTCGACCGCGTCGCCGTCGCGTCCGGAGACGGCGACGAACGCTCCCTCGTCGACGAACGCCTCGGCGACGGCCCGCCCGATCCCGCTCGTTGCGCCGGTGATCGCGACCGTGGGATCCATGTGGCGATCGGTAGGGCCGTCGCCGACTTAGGCGTACCCACTCGCCGCGTCTGGCCGGTATTTATACCGTTTCCGACCCTACGATCCGCCATGGACGTGGCCCCTGACATCGACGCCGTGGCCGGCGAGTCCGTCGTCGTGATCGGCGGCGGGTTCGGCGGCCTCTCGACCGCGTGTTACCTCGCGGACGCCGGCGCGGACGTGACCCTCTTGGAGAAGAACGAGCAGCTCGGCGGACGCGCGAGCCGACTGGAGGCCGACGGCTTCCGGTTCGACATGGGGCCGTCGTGGTACCTCATGCCGGACGTGTTCGAGCGGTTCTTCGGCCACTTCGGACGCGAGCCGTCCGACTTCTACGAGCTGGAGCGGCTCGATCCCCACTACCGGGTGTTCTGGAAGGACGGGGACAAGGTGGACGTGCTCCCCGACCGCGAGGCGAACAAGGCCCTCTTCGAGGAGTACGAACCCGGCGCGGGCGAGGCGTTCGAGGACTACCTGGAGGAGTCCGAGCGCACTTACGAGATCGGGATGGAGCATTTCGTGTACGAGGACCGCCCGCGGCTCCGCGACTACGTCGACACGGACGTGCTCCGGTACTCGTGGGGGCTCTCGCTGCTCGGCAAGATGCAGGGCCACGTGGAGAACTACTTCGATCACCCGAAGCTCCAGCAGCTGATGCAGTACACGCTCGTCTTCCTGGGCGGCTCGCCGACGAACACCCCCGCGCTGTACAACCTGATGAGCCACGTCGACTACAACATGGGCGTCTACTACCCCGAGGGCGGGATCGGCGCCGTCGTCGACGGGATCGCCGACCTCGGCGACGACCTCGGCGTGGAGTACGTCACCGACGCCGAGGTGACGGCCATCGAAGGGCGCCGCGGGGGATTTGCGGTCGACACGGTCGACGGCGAGCGCTACCTCTCGGATCTGGTCGTCTCCGACGCCGACTACGCCCACACGGAGCGGGAGCTGCTCCCGAAACACAAGCGGCAGTACAGCGACGAGTACTGGGAGTCGCGGACGTACGCGCCATCCGCGTTCCTGCTGTACCTCGGCGTCGAGGGCGACGTGCCGAACCTCGAACACCACACGCTGGTGTTGCCGACGGGGTGGGACCGCCACTTCGAACAGATATTCGACGACCCGTCGTGGCCCGACGACCCCGCGTACTACCTCTGTGTCCCCTCCGAGACCGACGACACGGTGGCGCCCGAGGGACACAGCAACCTGTTCGCCTTAGTCCCCATCGCGCCCGGACTGGAGGACACTCCCGAACTGCGCGCGGAGTACCGCGACCTCGTGTTGGACGACATCGCCGAGAACACCGGCACGGAGCTGCGCGACCGGATCGTCTTCGAGGAGACGTTCTGCGTCGACGACTTCGCCGACCGCTACAACAGCTATCGGGGGAGCGCGCTCGGGCTGGCGCACACCCTCCGACAGACCTCGCTGCTCCGACCGCCCCACCGCTCGGAGGCGCTCGACGGGCTCTACTTCACGGGGTCGACGACGACCCCCGGTATCGGCGTCCCGATGTGTCTCATCAGCGGACAGCTGACCGCCGAGGAGCTGTCGAAGACGGCGTGATCGGAGCCGTGAGCGACACCGACCGATCCGCGGGTTCCGGCCGACGCTCGATCGGCGACCTCCTCCGGTACCTGCTGGTGCTGTCGCGGCCGCGGTTCTGGTTATACCTCGCCGGCCCCGTCGCCGTCGGCGTCACCTACGGGATCGCCGACGTGGACGGGCTGTTCACGCCGGTCACGGTCGGGCTCGCGGCGTACTTCCTCGTGCCGGCGAACGTCTTCCTCTACGGCGTCAACGACGCCTTCGACGCCGACGTCGACGAACTGAACCCGAAGAAGGAGGGACGGGAGGCGCGCTGGCGGGGCGACCGTCTCGTCGCGCTCGGGGTGATCGCCTCGGGCGCCCTCGGGCTCGCCGCCTTCGCGATTACGCCGCGCGTCGCGTGGCCGTACCTCGCCGGCTTCCTGACGCTCGGCGCCGGCTACAGCGCCCCGCCGGTCCGGTTTAAAACGACGCCGCTCCTCGACTCCGTCTCGAACGGGCTGTACGTCCTGCCGGGCGCGGCCGCGTACGCCGCCGTTGCCGGGACGCATCCGCCGGCCGCGGCGCTCGCGGGCGCGTGGCTCTGGGCGATGGGGATGCACACCTTCTCCGCGATCCCCGACATCGAACCGGACCGCGCCGCCGGGATCCGGACCACGGCGACGCTGCTCGGGGAGCGTCGGACGTACGCGTACTGTCTCGCTTGCTGGGTCGCCGCTGCGGTCGCGTTCGCCGCGGTCGACCTCCGGCTCGGCGCGCTGCTGGGCGTCTACCCCGTCTTCGTCGCGTGGGTTGCTCGGTCTCCGATCGCGGTCGACCGCGCGTACTGGTGGTTCCCGGCGCTGAACACCGCCGTCGGCACCCTGCTGGCGATGGGCGGGCTCTGGCGCGTCTACCCGATCACGGAGGCGCTCGCGTGAGCGACCCGAATGGGTCGACCGGCTCGGCCGAAGGCGCCGCGGACCCGACCGCCTCGACGCCGGAACGACTCGACGCGCTCCGCGCCCGCCTCCCCGACACGCGCCGCGAGGCGGAGCGCCTGCTCGACCGGATCGTCCGCGAAAACCGATTCACCATCGCCGTGGTGTTCCCCCTCGTCGGTGCGGTCGCGCTCGTCGGCAGCGCGGAGGGGTGGGTGCCGGAGCCGCTCGCCTTCAACCCCTGGTTCGTGCTGTTCGGGGTGCTGGTGATGCGCTCGCCGCTCGCCGTCGGCGTGTTGCCCGTGGTCGACCGGCGGGCGGTCGGGTGGATCGGGGTCCTCGTCGCGTACACCTACGCGATCGAGCTGGTAGGCGTCGCCACGGGGTGGCCGTACGGGAGCTTCGAGTACACCGTGAGTCTCGGACCGATGCTCGGCGGGGTGCCGCTGGCGCTCCCCGTCTTCTTCATCCCGCTCGTGGTGAACGCCTACCTGCTCTGTCTCCTGCTTCTCGGTTCGCGGGCCTCGAACGGCTGGCTCCGGCTCGCGACCGTGATCGCCGCGGTGGTCGCGATGGACGTGGTGCTCGATCCCGGCGCGGTCGCGCTCGGATTCTGGAGCTTCGGCGGCGGCGCCTTCTTCGGCGTCCCCCTCTCGAACTACGCCGGCTGGGTGGTGTCGGCGACGGTCGCGGTGGTCACGCTCGACCGCGCGTTCGCGGGGACGACGCTCCGGGACCGGCTGCGCGACTGCGAGTTCATGCTCGACGACATGGTGAGCTTCGTGATCCTCTGGGGCGGCATCAACCTCTGGTACGGGAATCTGCTCCCCGCAGTCGTCGCGGTCGCGTTCGGCGTCGGACTCGTTCGCGCCGACCGGTTCGACGCGAGTCTGTTCACGCAGTGGCGGTGAGGCGGCGCGACTCGGGACCCCTTATATACGTCCCGCTCGTTCACGTACGTATGAGCGTTCGTGTCACAGATCACCGAGCGGAGGAGACCGAATGAGCGGGCTCGCGATCGAGTACGGCACCCACGAGCGGGTCCGGGAGATCGTCGACCGCCTGACCTACTGCGCCGAGCACGTCAGCCTCGCGTTCGACGGTTGGGACGAGCCGCACGTCAAGGGGCCGGGGATCTACTTCGCGGTCGTCGCCGACCGCGACTACGGCGACTACGCCGACCCGATGGGCGAGAACCGATGGCCCCGCGAGAGCTGCCCGACCGCGTTCGCGGAGGGCGAGTTCGTCGAGGCGGTCGAGTCGGTGAGCCGCCAGCAGGACGGCGGTATCGTCGTCGCGGTCGACGGCGAGATCGAGGCGCAGATGGTGCGCTTCCGGGACCTGGGCACCCGAAGCGAAGAGGCCGACCTGGTCGACGACGTGAGCTACGAGCCGTGGATGGGCTCGCGACACATGAGCGCGATCGAGACCTCGGTCCGGCCGGAGGTCGTGGCGACCGTGACGCTGAGCGAGGAGACGGGGCGAGTGAGCGTGTTCCGCGACGGCGACGCGACGTCGATGGAGCGCGACGACCTCGGCGGGCAGTGGCGCGCGGAGTGACCGACCCTCAGTCGTCGTCGATGATCCCCTCCGCCACGGCCATGTCGTCGACGCTCGGGTCCTCCGCGGAGCTCCGCAGGACGAACCGCTTGCGGATCAGGTCCGCGAAGTAGACGACGGTCCCCAGGATGAGCAGGGTGTCGCCGGGCATCCGCGCCCAGAACAGCGACTGGACGAGCGGCCGCTCGTAGAACGCGAGGGTGCGCGCCGCGGCGTAGCCCTCCGTGAACGCGACCTCCAGCTGGAGGAAGCCGACGGGGAGCACGGAGACGAACACCATCAGCGCGAGGCCGACGTTCCACAGCCAGAACGACGCCCGGAGCCACGAGCCGTCCCAGCGCTCGGGGTCGATCGACAGCTGGAGCATGTACGCCACCATCCCGAGCGCGAGGAAGCCGAACGCGCCGAACATCGCGGCGTGGGCGTGACCCACCGTGAGGTAGGTGCCGTGCTCGTAGTAGTTGATGAGCGGGAGGTTGATGAAGAAGCCGAGCACCCCGGCGCCGACGAAGTTCCACACCCCGCTGGCGACGATGAACATGAAGGGGAGCTTGTAGGGGAACCCGCCGGTCTCGGTCATCGCCCGGTACTGCCCGATCGCCTCGTACAGGATGAAGATCAGCGGGAGCAGCTCCAGCGTCGAGAAGACGCTCCCGATCGGCACCCAGTAGTCCGGCATCCCGATCCACCAGTAGTGGTGCGAGACGCCGATGACGCCGGTCCCCATAACGAGGAGCGCCTGCAGCATGACGGCCTTCTCGGCGCTGCGCCGCGTGAGGAGGTTCATCGAGACCAGGGTGAGCCCGATGATCGCGACGATGAAGAACTCGAAGGCGCCCTCGACCCACATGTGGACGACCCACCACCGCCAGAACTCGGTGACGGCCATGTTCGTCGTCGGCGTGAACATGAAGCCGGCGACGAACAGCAGGGTGATCGAGCCGCCCGCGTAGAGGATCATGTGCGCGAGCCCGTAGATCGGTTCCCGGTCGAGCAGCGGCTTGAGCCCCCGGATCGCGAGTATCGCCCAGAGGACGAACCCGACGAGCAGGCCGCCCTGCCACACCTTCCCGACTTCGAGGTACTCCAGCCCCTCGTTACCGAGGAGCCACCACAGCTGGCCGTCGAAGTAGCCGTTCGCGCCGAGCCAGATGCCGCCCATCCCGCCGACGACGACGGTCACTAACGCGCCGAGCAGGACGTTGACGTACGTCGACTGGCGCTTGGGCTCGTGACCGGTGAGGAGGGGCGGGAGGAACAGGCCGGCGCCGAGCCACGTCGACGCGATCCAGAGGATTCCCAGATCGATGTGCCACGTCTTCGCGATCGAGAAGGGGAGCAGCTGGAGGATGTGAATCCCGAACACCTCCTCGATCCCGAAGAACCCGGCCCGTTCGATGTAGAAGTGGGCCAACAGGCCCCCGAGCAACACCTGTGCCAAGAACAACCCGGCGGCGATCGGAATGAACCGGAGGGCGGCGCGCTGACTCGGGAAGACGCTCACGTCGCCCGGCTTCGGCACGGAGATACCCTCGGCGGACGGCTCGGGGAGCTTCACCGACTGGTAGAGGAGGATCGCCGCGCCCGCCGCGCCGACGAGGAGCACCATCGCGATCACGCTCCACGTCATCGCGGCGCCGGTCGCGTCGTTGCCGGCGGCCGGCGAGGGGGGCCACTCGTTCGTGAAGGAGTTGTCGCCGTCTGGCCGGTCGGTGTGGGAGAACCACGCCGTCCACAGCGCGAAGTCGGCGAAGTCCTCGGCCTCCTCCGTCGAGTCGATCATCTCGACCGGGACGCCGCGGTCGTGGTCGCCCTCGTGGTAGCGCTCGACGTACGTCTCGCGCACCTGCTCGTGGGCGTACGCCTCCGCGGCGGAGTACTGGACGGTGTCGCTCCCGTCGTGCGCGCTGTCGAGGTCGTCGCGGACGGTCTGGTCGACGGCCGCGCGCTCCGAGGAGCCGAGCGAGTCGTAACCGGCGCCGTACTCTTCCTGCGCGTAGTACTCGCGCATGTGCTCGGCCTTCAGATCGAGCGTCTCGGCGGTGTAGTCCTCGCCGTAGTACGCGCCGTTGCCGAGTATCGACCCGTGGTTCATCAGCCCGTACTGCTGGAACGCCGCCTTCCCGTCTTGGACCGTCTCCCCGGTGGCGATCGTCTCGCCGTCGGGTCCGACGACTTCCTCGGGGATCGGCGGCGCCTCCTGATACGCGAACCACGCCCCGGCGCCCATCACGACCAGATTGAGCAGGAACGCCGCGACGATGACCTTCGCGATCGTCTTGCGCGTGAGTTCCATCAGGTGGGCGTTACCCCCACACGGACTATCAGTTTGGCGGCAACATGTTCGGACGCTGTTCCCAGCGATTGACACCGCCCGCCGTCGCGGACGCTGCGGTCCCCGAGCGGCCGCGCGAGCCGACGCCGCGAACATGTTCGTGGCGTGGCTTACCGGGAAACGCGGCGTACGCGGAGATATGCCAACGACCAGCGAGGCGGCGGCGCCGGAATCGGAGAGCGCGCCGGAGTCCGCGAGCGCGCCGGAGACGAAAGCCGAGACCACGGTCACGGTGCGGTGTACCGGCCACGTCCGGACGGAGCTCGGGGAGTACGAGTTCGAGTACACGTTCGAGGGGGACACCCTCAGAGAGTTCCTCGACGAGCTGTTCGAGGAGTACCCGGAGCTACAGGAGATGCTGATCGCGGAGAGCGAGGAGGAGGCGACCCACAGCGGCTGGGCGCCGACGCCCGAGGAGCTGCCGGGGACGTGGACGAAGAACCCGGCCGGCGAGCAGACGATCGCGTACGCCCGGATCCTCGTGAACGGTCACTTCAACGAGAACGAGAAGGGGTTCGACACCGAGATCGAGGAGGGCGACCGGGTCGCGCTGGTGTACCCGTTCATGTTCTGCTGTTAGCCGGCGTCGACCGGGTGATGTGGAGTCGGAACTGAACTTTTGAGACGAGAGCGGCCGTCTTAGGCCTCGTAGCCCGCCATATCCATCACGGAGGAGAACTGCTCGGAGTCCGTGACGCTCTCGTAGACCATTCCGCCGATCATCCCGCCGGGGTAGGCGTTCCCGTTCATCGCGTGGTTCACCTTGTGGCAGTGGAGCGCGTAGACGCCCGGGTCGGCGCCGGCGGTGAACTCGATCGTCTTGCGCTCGGCGGGGGCGATCGGAATCACGTCCTCGCGGTGCCGGGCGGCCTCGGGGATGACCCCGCCGTCCTTCTCGACGACGGTGAAGCCGTGGTTGTGGGTGTGCATCGCGTGCGACTCGTAGCCGGCGTTGACGTAGTGGATCCGCACGCGATCGCCCTCCTCGACGATCAAGGGGGAGCCCTGTTCGGGGTGGAAGGTGTACGGCGCGGAGCGCCCGTCGACCGTGAACGCGTCCGGGTTGCGGTCGCGGTGGCTGAAGTCCACGTCGCCGCCGGCCATCGAGGCAGAGAGACGGGTGTCCCAGTCTTTGATCGTCATGAACGCCTCCTTGTCGGGGGCCTCGTACCCCTCCGGATCGACGCGGAGGATCCCGTACATCCCCATATCGAGGTGGTTCTGCGTCTGGTAGTGACAGTGGTAGAGGTGGGTTCCGGGCTGGTTCGCGGTGATCTCGTAGGTGTGCTCCTCGCCCGGCGCGACCTGCTGACCGGTCGTCGTCGGGACGCCGTCGTCCATCCAGCTCTTCGAGAGCCCGTGGACGTGGAAGGTGTGCGGGCGGTTGTGCTCGGAGTTGTCGTAGGTGATCTCCAGCTCGGTCCCCTCCGTGACCCGGAGCAGGGGTCCGGGAACGCTCGGGTCCGTGTCCGGCGTCTGCCACGCCCAGACCTCGGGCAGCTCCCACGGGCCGCCGCGCGTGTCCTCGCCGAGCAACTGGTGGCGACACGGGGTCGTGGACATCGTGATCGCCCCGTCCCGCTCGTCGAGGTCGATCGTCGTCCGCGGGGACGTGTACGGGTGGTCCGTCTCGACGCCCGTGGAGTCGCTCCCGGACCACTCCTCCGCCTGTTCGGCCACCGCTCCGGTGCCGGCCGCGTTCTCAGCGCCCGCCCCGGCGTCCGCGCGCGGGGCTCCACACCCCGCGATCCCGACGGTTCCGAGCGCCGCGGCCGCCGAGAGGAATCCGCGTCTGGAAGCCGTGCGCCGCCCGGTGTTGTCGCCGTCTCTCGTCATGCCCGAACATGAACGGGGGGAGTATATAAACCGGAATCCGGATCCACGGCCCGTGAGAACGCGGTCGGCGGTCGGTCGGTTTATATACTCGCGGTTCCGGCCGACGACCGCCTTTTATACCCGTGCGGCGCGATCCCCCGAAACGACCATGCGGATCGGCATCGTCTCCGACACCCACGACGACCTCGACGCCGTCGAGGCGGCCGTAGCGCTGTTCGAACGCGAGGGCGTCGACGCCGTCGTCCACTGCGGTGACTTCGTCGCCCCCTTTTCAGTGACCCCGTTCGACGTCGGTCAGGGCCCCGACGCCGGCGACGACCCTAAAGCCGACGCCGGCTTCGACTTCTACGCCGTCCGCGGCAACAACGACGGGGAGTGGGCGGTCGAGTCGACCGTCGACGCCTTCGGCACGTACCTCGGCGAGGCGGGGACGCTCTCGCTCGGCGCCGGCGACGCTGGCGACGGCGCCGTCGACGTCGCCGTGACCCACGGCACGAGCGGGGTCGTCGTCGACGCGCTCGTCGACTGCGGCGACTACGACTACGTGTTCCACGGACACACCCACGCGCACGGCGTCGAGGACCGCGACGGCACGGTGCGGGTGAACCCCGGCGGACTCCCGATCCCCGTCGACGGCGCGGACGACGCGTTCCGGGTCGCGGTCCTCGACACCGACGCCGATGGCGGATCCGCGGACCCCGACGCGGTGACGCACTACGAACTCGACGTGTAGGACCCCGGACGATCGAGCCGGGAGGCGAGCGAGCGGACCCGACACACGGAACGCACAAACGCGTGTTTGTTCCTCCGTTGACCTTTTGAGGAGTCCACGCGGAGTCTCCGTATGGACAGACGCGCGTTCCTCCTTCGGGCGGCCGGGTCGGCCGAGGCCTGCGGCGGGCTCGCCGGCTGTGCCGACCTCGTCGATGCCGGCGGCGAGGGAGGGGTCGCGGAGCGTGACCCGCCGGAGCGCCCCGACGACCTCGGGCCGGAGTCGGTCGCGGAGTACGTCGCCGCGTACGAGGAGGTCCACGCGCACAACCGTCACGCGGCAGCGGGAGCGACCGAGGTGGCCGTCGACGCCGCCGCGACCTTCGATCACGCCTCCGGTGACGACCACTACGCGACCGCACAGCACGCCGGGTCGGTGTACCACGAGAACGACGAGGGGACCCGCTCCGTGGGCGACCTGTACGCCGACCCGGTCCCGTACTTAGTGACCCCGGACCGGACTCTGCGGCTGGACGTGCGGCGGCGAGCGGTCGAGACCGACGACCGAGGCGACGACGACACCGCCTCCGACGCCGAGCGCGCCTCGCCTCCGCTCGGCGTCCGCCTCCTCAACGTCACCGATGAGGCGCGCGAGCTCGCGCTGACCGCGACACGGCGGGCGACCGCCGACGGCGACACGGAACCCGACGAGACGGTCGCCGGCTTCGACGTCGCGATCGACCCGGAGACCGCCGTCGAGGTGCGATCGATCACGGACGTGCGCGGCGGCTACCGCGTCACCGCTCGCATGGAGGACGACGGTGTGACCGGGCAAAGTCGGATCGGGGTCGGACTCCCGAGCGCGGACCGAGGCCCGAACGTCGACGTGGTGGTCGACGGGGACGGGGTCTCGACGCGGCACCTCCCCTCGTTCGAAGGGATCTGAGTCGGCGGTACGCAGAGACGACTCCCTCAGGCGTCGGAGTCCGCGGGCTCGACCCCGCGGAACTCGAACCGCGCGCCGCCGTTTGCGGCGTCGACGAGGTCGAGGGTCCACCCGTGCGCGTCGGCCACCTCGGCGACGATCTTCAGGCCGAAGCCGGTCCCTTCCGGGTCGGTCGAGACGCCGGCGTCGAACACCTCGTCGCGGCGGTCGTCGGGAATTCCGGGGCCGTCGTCTTCGACGTAGAAGCCCTCGCCGTCGGGGAGGGAGCCGACTTCGATCCGCACCGATTCGCCGACGTGAGCGACCGCGTTGGCGAACAGATTCTCGAGGGCCTGTCGCAGCCGGCTCCGGTCGGCGCGGAGCCGGGTGTCGTCGGCGACGACGAGCTCGGCGGCCGCGGTGTCGACGCCGTCCCAGCACTCCTCCGCCAACGCCGCGAGCGACACCGCTTCGGTCTCATCGATGGCGGCGCCCTGTCGCGCGAGCGTGAGCATATCCCCCACCAGCGACTCCATTCGGTCGAGCGAGCGGGCGACGGTGTCGATCTCGGTCAGGTCCTCGTGCTCCTCTCGGAGGCGCTCGCGTATCACTTCGAGATTCCCCGTCGCGACGTTGAGCGGGCTTCGGAGGTCGTGAGAGACGAGGCTGGCGAACTCCTCCAGCCGGTCGCGCTCGCGGGCGATCTCCCGTTCCCGGACCCGGAGCTGACGCTCCCGCTCGATCCGAACGAACACCATCGTGACGGTGGCGGCCCAGAGGCGCGCGACGGCGAGGTCGGACTCGTCGAACGCGTTCCGCTCCGTGGCCCCGATGTTGATGACCCCGTACCGGCCGAGGGGGAGGATCAGTTCGCTCCGGATCGGTGAGTCCGGGTTGTGGCGCTCCGGTTCGGCGTGCGTGTCCGCCACGTAGGCCGGGTCGCCGGAGTCGAACACCCTCCACGAGATGCTAGACGAGCCGGGACCGAAGGTCGGGTGGTCGCCGACGGTCTCGTCGGCCGCGTCGGTCCAGACGACGGGATCGAGTACGCCGCGGTCCTCGTCGTACAGCCAGATCGCCGCGATCGGGTGGCCGAGGACCTCCTCGACGTACTCGACCGCCGCCTCCGCGGCGAACTCCCGATCGGTCGTCTTCAGCAGGTCCTGCGTCGCCTCGTGGAGCGCCTCCAGCGTCCGCGTCCGGCGGTGGAGATCGGCCTGCTGAGCGCGCTCCTCCTTGACGTCGACGATCGTGGCGACGAGGTACGTCTCGCCGTCGTGGTCGAACGGACCGAGGCTGAGCGTCACGGGCACCTCGCTCCCGTCCGCGCGCCGCGCGTGCAGGTCCAAGCTCGCCGCCATCGAGCACGGCTTGGGGTCGACGACGTAGCGGTGAAGCTCCTCGCCCGCCGCGCCACCGCTGGGGTCGTACAGCAGCGCTTCGAAGTCGGTCCCTTCGATCTCGGCCGGGGCGTACCCGAGGACGGCCTCGACCCGCTCGTTGCCGGCCCGGACGACACCGTCACCGTCGACGATCACGACCGCGTCCGGAATGCCGTCGAGAGCCTCCGGGAATCGATCCATCGCTACTCCTCTGTCGGCTCGTGAACGTGCCCGCACTCGGGACACCGGACCTCCTCGCCTCGGAGGTCGGCCGAGGAGGCGCGCACCTCGCGCATCACCTCGCTGATCCGGTCCTCCGCCTCAAGCTCGTCAGCGACGGCGAGGTCGACGCCCTCGACCTCCAGCAGGAACTTGGCGACCTCCGTCACCTCGTACATCATCTCGTCTAAGTCCTCCGCGGTGAAGAAGCCGGACATCGCGCCGTAGAGGAACGTCGCCCCGGCCTTCGTCACCTTCTCCTCGAAGGAGTACCGCGCCTGATTGACCGCCTGCGGCGTGTACGTGTCGGTCATGAAGGGGACCAGCTCGGGGAGGTTCTCGCCGATCTTCGTCATCTCGACGCCGGTCTCGGTGCGGAAGTCGGCACAGAGCCGCGCGATCGCCCACTCCCGGGCCGTGATGTACGTCCGGTCGCGGAGGAACTCGTTGACGCGCTCGTAGCGCGCCCCGTCCATCTTCTTGAACCGCTCGTACTTGCGGACCTCCGGCGGTACGTCGCCGTCGGTCTCGTCGGCCGTCGCGTTCGTCCCCTGTTCGTCGGACGATACCTCCCGGGCCGTCTCGTCGCTCGACCGGGGATCCGACGCGCCGTCCCCGTCTGCGTCACCGGCCTCCGGAGGGGATCGGTCCGCGGCGGACTCGTCGGTTCCGTCGGCCGAGTCGGCCGCGGGACCGGTGTGATCGCTCATACGTCTGAAACTCCGCGGGCGGGCAAAAGTGTTGTCGGTGGTCGCTGCGGTCGCGTCCGGGACCAGTACGCCGTCGTCGAACGCGGCCGGGATCGAGTCGTCCATTCGTCGGCGGAGGACCGTACGACGGAGCGAACGCGGCCGGCCTCACGATCGGTCGACGCGGAGACGGCCCGACCGCCGACCCGAACACCGTCGGGCGTCCCGGAGATCCATTTTTATATCGTCGCGTGGAGGGATGCCACATGAAGGTGCTTTGCGGGATCGGCGGCAGCGACGACTCGTTCCGCGCGCTCGACCGGACCGTCGAGCGGGCGGCGGTCGCGAACGACGACCTCACGGTCGCGGTGGTCGAGAACCCGGACTCGTCGATCGACCCGAACGAGATCGTGAGGCGTGCCGAGTCGGCGGTCGAGGAGGCGGGGATCGACGCCGAGGTCCGGTTGGTTGATGGCGATCCGGGGAGCCGGCTCGTGGAGATCGCGGAGACGGAGGAGTTCGAGGAGATCGTCCTCGGCGGCGGACACACGAGCCCGATGGGGAAGATCACGATCGGGTCGATCGCCGAGTTCGTACTGTTGAACGCCAAAACGTCCGTCACGCTGGTCAGATGAGCGATCGAGGATACCCCGAGGCGGTGGCCGACGAGTTCCTCGCTCCTCCCACCGAGTTCACGGATCGGGAGGGGCGAACCGTCGAGATCCGTCCCTACGAGGGCACCGAGGAGGGGTACGAGGCGCTCGTCGAGATGTACGACGACTTCGATCCGTCCGACCGCGCGCAGGGGATTCCGCCGGGCGGCGAAGAGCGGATCCGCGAGTGGTTAGACGCGATCCTCGACGACGACTGCCGCAACGTGATCGCGTGGTGCGGCGACGAGGTCGCCGGACACGCGACGCTGGTGCCCGACGGCGACGCCTACGAGTTAGCGATATTCGTCCATCAGGAGTACCAGCGCGCCGGCATCGGCACGCACCTGATCCGCGGGCTGCTCGGCCACGGACAGGCCGAAGGGGTTCAGAAGGTGTGGCTCACCGTCGAGCGCTGGAACCGCGCGGCCGTCTCGCTGTACAAGAAAATCGGGTTCGAGACCTCCAACGCCGAGAGCTTCGAACTGGAGATGGGGCTCCGGCTGAATCCGGATGCGGATTCGGAGGCCGCCTCGGACGAGAACGAGGGGGACGAATAGGGGTACAGGAGTCGTCCGCGGCGTTGCCGGGAGTCTGCGCGGCGGTACGGGGAGTCCGCGCGGCGGTACGGGGAATCGCGTAGCGTTGGCCGGGATCTTCAAGCCTTTACGTGCGGCGGGCGAGCGCTCCGGTATGAGTCATCGGATCCTTCTGTTAGGGGCGCCGGGCGCCGGAAAGGGCACGCAGAGCGCGAAGCTCGCCGAGGAGTACGGCGTCGAGCACGTCACCACCGGCGACGCGCTCCGCGCGAACAAGGACATGGAGACCGAGTACGGCACGCCGCGCTCGTTCATGGAGGCCGGCGAACTCGTCCCGGACCCGGTCGTCAACGAGATCGTCGAGGCCGCGCTGGCGGACGCCGACGGCTTCGTGCTCGACGGCTACCCGCGCAACCTCGACCAGGCGGAGTACCTCTCGGAGATCACCGACCTCGACGCCGTGATCTACCTCGCCGTCGACGCGGAGGTGCTCGTCGACCGACTCACCGGTCGTCGGGTCTGCGACGACTGCGGCGCGAACTTCCACGTCGACTTCCAGCCGCCCGAGGAGCCGGGGGTCTGCGACGAGTGCGGCGGCGAGCTGATCCAGCGCGACGACGACACCGAGGAGACCGCCCGCGAACGGCTCGACGTGTTCTACGAGAACACCGAGCCCGTCATCGAGCACTTCCGCGACGAGGGCGACCTCGTCGAGGTCGACGGCGAGGCGACCCCCGACGAGGTCTTCGAGCGTATCAGCGACGTTCTCGACGAGTAGGGGTCGAACGGTCGCTACCGGGTCGGGTCGTCGCGACCGAGATCGCGCCGGCGACCGGGTCGCCGGCGATCCTGCAAGGTTCTTAACCGTCCGCCGACAACCGGGCGGTAATGAGCAAGGTCGAACGGAGAGTCCGCTCGCTGGTCAGCGGGGACGGCGAGATGCGAGACGCGGTCGAGGTCGTCCTCGATAACGCCACTGACGGCGAGGTCCAGTGGGTCGACGTCCGCGATGAGATCACGAGCGGGCAGTGGGGCCGGCTCATCGAGAAGGAGATCCTCGTCGACGGCGACACCGGCTTCGCGCTGGCGGACCGCGACGCCATCGAGGAGGGGCTGGAGGACGACGACGACCCGACCGGCAGCGACGTCGACACGCCCGAGACGACCACTTGGACCAAGTGGGACAAGATCGCCGCGGTCGCGACGCTGGGCGCGTTCGTCGGCTACGCCGTCAACCCGGTCCGCAACGCGATCGCCGGCGCCTTCGACGTCGTGTTGGGACCGCTCCTCAACCTCGTTCCCTTCTACGTCGTGGTCATGGTGATCGCGCTCGCGACGGGGCTGTACTCGACGCTGCTGCGCGCGGGGCTCATGGACATGGAGAAGATGAGCGCGTACCAGGACCGGATGAAGGACATCCAGGACCGCCGGAAGGAGGCCAAGGAGCGCGACGACCAGGAGGCGCTCGACGCCATCCAAGAGGAGCAGATGGACGCGATGGGCGACCAGCTCGGCATGTTCAAAGAGCAGTTCCGCCCGATGGTGTGGATCATGTTCCTCACGATCCCGGCGTTCCTGTGGATGTTCTGGGTGATCGGCTACCGCGGTTCCACCGCCGCGTACCCCGACATCGCCGCACAGGAGCTCGTGGTCCCGCTCGCCGGCACCGTCACGTGGGACACGGGGATCGTCGGCCCGATCCAGATGTGGATCGTCTGGTACTTCCTGTGCTCGATGGCGTTCACCCAGCTCGTCCAGAAGAGCCTCAACATCGAGATGTCGCCGTCGACGTCGTAAGGCGCGCTCGAACCTCGTTCGACCGTTTTTCTCGCAGTCCGATGCGTCGGTACAGTGAAAACTGGTTGATGCCGGGAGTAGGTATATCGGTGCGGTTGATTGGTCGTTTATAAGTCGGGTCGCGGTGTTGCCGTCGGCTGTTTATAAGTGGTCGACGACGTTGCGGTGAACGCATCCAAAGCCCCAGCCTCGTCGGCCGGCCTCCGCTTCGCTCCGGCCGCCCGACTCCAGCGCGGGATCGAAGGTCCCACTGGCAGCCGGCGCGCAGCGCCGGCGACCTCGCGCGTGCGACTCGCGCCCTGCGGGCGCTCGTCGGCACGCGCCACCGTCGTTCATTTATAAGCGAGTGCGTTAGGGAGCAGCTACAGACGCACCTTTTAGGTCGCGGGGGGTCGGCGTTCGGGTATGATCGACAGGCTGCTCGGGCGCGCCGAGCTGAAAGAGCGGATCGAGGAGCTGGAGGAGGAGAAGCGCCACCTCGAACGCCGCGCCGAGGCCGAGGAGGAGCGCCGGTCCGACGCCGTCGCCGACCGCCAGCGCGCCGAGGAGCGCGTCAACGAGCTCGAACACCGAATCGAGTCGCTGGAGGAACGCCTCGATCGCACCGAAGGCGAGGAGGAAGAGTCGATCGAGTTCCGGCGCGTCAGCGACCTTCGTAGCTCCCGGTTGACCGACGCGCTCGGGCGCTTCCGGGCGGTCGAAAGCGACGACCCCGAGGGGCTCCTCACCGCGTTCGTCCCGGACGAGGACGCGGTGCCGTCGAGCGTCGCGGAGTGGTTCGGCGACCGCACGGCGCTCGTCCGGCGGGCGGCTCCCGCGGTGGTCATCGCCGACGACACCGGGGCGGTGAGCGCGGCGCTGACGCCCCCGATCGAGCCGGCGCCGTTCGACCGGTGGGACGACGAGTTCCGGCTCGACGACTCGTGGTTCCGCCCGACCGGACGGGTCGCCTTCGCGCTCGTCCGGTCCGACACCTTCGCGCTCGGCGTCTACGAGGGCGACGAGCGGGTCGAGTTCGAGGGGTTCACCTCCGACGTGAAGGAGGCCCACTCGAAGGGCGGCTTCTCGCAGGGCCGGTTCGAACGCCGGCGCGAGGGCCAGATCGACGACCACCTGAAGAAGGCGACCGCGGCGCTGGCGGGTCTCGACGACCGCGACCCCGACGCCGCCCCCCCGATCGACCGGACGATCGTCGTCGGCGAGCGCAGCGTGCTCGGCGAGGTCCGCGAACACGCCGACGTCACCGACGTCTCCGACGCGACCGGGAAGCCGCGGGACGCGCTCGACGACGCGTTCCGCGACTTCTGGATGACCCGGATCCGCGCGATCTGAGGCTCGGGGTCGCGAACGGGCCGACGAGTCGGGATCGATGACACTTCAAGGAGCGTATAACTAACCCCTCTCACCGGTATTCGTCGCACGGAGGGACCTGTCACACGCTCCCTCCCCCCTAATTCTCGAAGCGTCCGGCGTCGCGTCGAAAGCCCCGACGCGACGCCGGATTCGTGTCAACGTGTCCACGAACAGCTCTATGTTCGGCGCGCGCGGTACGATACGTATGAATCGGCCCGAGTCGTCGACCGGCGTTCGAGCCGCCGTCGGCGCGTTCTCGCTCGTCGCGCTTCTGCTCGTCGCGCTTCTGCTCGTCTCACCGACGGCGGCCGGGGTCGCTTCCGTCTCCCTCGGCGAGGCGAACCCCTCCGTCGAGTCGTTCTCGGGGAGCACCGACGCGGGTCCGGCGGCACAGACTACCGGAGACGACGCCGACGTGATCCGACTGCGAAGCGAACTGGCTCAGACCGACGAGCGCGGGACGGTCGGCGTCACGACGCGGGCCGAGATCCCCGATCGGGTCACGGAGCTCGAAGTGGCGCTGCTCAGCGTCGACGCCGACGCCGACGTCGAGGCCGACGGATTCGTCCCGGCCGACGACGCCGGGGCCGGCGAGTCGGTCTGGACGTGGGACGGCGAGACCGCCGACCCCTCGCTCGCCTACGCGATCGACGCGAACGACACGGTCGAGGGGAAGGGGCCCCTCGCGGCCGACGGCACCTACCGCTTCGTCGACGCGGGCGAGTGGGCGCTCGTGCGGACGCCCCGCGTCCGCGCCGCGTGGTCGTACACGGGGCAGTACGAGGGGCAGGTCCGACTCGATCGCGAGACCGTCGTTCCCGGCGAGGGCGTCGCCTCGCGGTCGATGGCGTTCCTCGGGCCGCACGAGGAGTACGTCCGCGAGGCCGCGGGCCAGCGGTTCCGGCTGATCGTCCCCGACGCCGCGGACCCGGTCGCGTCGCCCGACGAGGTGTTCGATGTCTTCGCGGACGCGTCGACCGCGCTGCAGGTCGGCGCCCGCGACGAGACGGTGGCCGCGTTCGCGGCCCCCACGGGCGAGGTGTCGTGGGCGGTTCGCGGGCTCCAGACCGGCGACGCGGACCTGTGGGTCAGAGACGAGGAGCCCGCGGGTACGGCGGCGGACGTCTGGACCCACGAGTACGTCCACACCCGGCAGGCGTACCGCACCGAGGCGAGCGGTCGGTGGATCACGGAGGCGAGCGCGACCCACTACGCCGCGCTGTTCGCGCTCGAACGCGGCGCCGCCGACTTCGGCGAGTTCGAGGCCACGTTAGCGCGCGGCGAACGTGAGCCCGACGCCTCGGCGGTGCTCTCCGACCCGGACACGTGGGAGGGGAACCCCGACTACACGAAGGGCGCGCTCGTCGCCGGCGAGATCGACCGTCGCCTCCGCGCCGAGACCGACGGCGCCGCGTCGCTGGCGACGGTCCTCCGCGAGCTGAACGAGGCCGACGGGCCGGTCACCAACGGGGACGTCCTCGACGCGGTCGAGGCCGCGGCCGCCGAGGGCGTCGACGACGCGACCGCGGCCGAGGTCCGCGCCGACGCCGAGCGCCTGACGACGACGCGGGCGACCGCCGAGACGTGGGACCGGGACGCCCACGCGGCGGCGTTCGGCGAAACTCCCGCGCAGGTGGGATTCGAACTCGCGGACGACGGGGTCCGGGCGACAGGCGAGTACCGGGACCGGACCGTCGCCCGCGACCCCGTCGAGTTGGTGGCCGGCGAGTCGCTCGAAACGGCGGTCGTCGCGTCCAACACCGGCGGCGCCGCCGGGAGCTACGACCTGTCGCTCTCGGTCGACGGCGAGCCGGTCGAAAACAGGTCGGGGACGCTCGACGCCGGCGCCGAGACGGTCGAGCGCTTCGAGCACCGCTTCGAATCCGCCGGGGAGTACGAGGTCCGGATCGGTAGCGAGCGCCTGATCGTCGCCGTCTCAGAGGCCGCGCGACCGAGCGTCCGCGGCGTCTCGACCGACCGCGACCGCGTCGCCGCCGGCGAGACGATCGTCGCGACCGCGACCGTCGACAACGACGCGAGCGTGCCCGCAGGCGGGGAGATCGAGTTTCGAATCGACGGCGAGACGGCCGCGACCGCGCCGGTCCGACTGGACGCCGGCGAGGAGGCGACGGTCGAACGCGAGATCGAACTCGGCGGCGGTGGGTCGCTCGGCGGCGACGAAGACGTGACCGTGAGCGTGGTCGGCCCGGTCGACGAGGCGTCGACGACGGTGGCCGTCGAGGGCGACGTCCCGATCTCGGTCGACGGCGCGCCCGGATTCGGTCCGGCGGTCGCCCTCGTCTCGGTAGTCGTCGCGACTGTGGCGCTCACGCGTCGCGGTCAGCGGGGGGAATAAGCGGATGAGGGAGGTGGTTTAAAAAGGCGCGTCGGGTCCCTCGTCGGCGTCTTCTGTCGGGTCCGTCTCGCCGTCTGCTCCGTCGGTCGCCGTCGGGACCAACTCGCCGGCGTCGCGCTCCCACGCCTCGATGCCGCCGCGGAGGCTCTCGACGCGCGCGTCCTGCGTTCCCGCGTAGCTCCCGATCAGCTGGGCCGCCTGCCGGCTGGCGACCCCGTGGGGACAGACGGTGACGATCCGCGCGGCGCCCTCAAGCTCCGCGACGCGGGTCGTCAACTCCGGGAAGGGGATACACTCGCTGCCGGGGACGTGTCCGCGGTCGAACGCGCGCCGATCGCGGATGTCGACGATCCGGAGGGTCTCGTCGGCGTCAGCGTCGGCGTCGGTTCCTCCGCTGTCATCGAGCAGGACCGCCAGCTCGTCGGGATCGATCTCGCCGTCCATCAGGGGAGCGGGCAGAGGCTCGCCGTGATGACGGCGCGCTCGTCGGTGTCGTTCCTGGCGCCGTGGACGGTCCCGCGCTCGTTCAGGACGACCGCGGGCGCCGCGAGCGACTCCTCTTCCCCCCCGCGAACGAGGGTCGGCTCGCCTTCGAGGACGTGGAAGACGTTGGTGGCGTCGCCGTGCTCGTGCGGCTCGACGGTCGCGCCCGGCCCGAGCGCGAACGCCTTGACGAGCACGTCGTCGGTGACTGCCAGTTCCGCCGTCTCGACCTCTCCGGCGCCGGGTGCGAGCCCGTCGACGGCGTCCGCGTATCGATCGATCGTCATACCGGTTCGTCGCCGGCGTCGATATAAAAGGCGTTTGGCGGGACTGCGGGCGCGGGTGCGGGCGGACGCGCCACCGGCGACCTACTCCCGCGCGCCCGGCGGCAGCGGGTCGGCGTGGTCGGCGATCGCCTCGGCGACGCGGTGCGGCTCCTCGTGGACGGCCCAGTGGGTCGCCGTGTCGAGGACGAGGAGCCGCCCGTCGGTACAGCGCTCGACGCTCTCGCCGGCCAGTCGCTTCGCGAGGAAGCGGTCCTTCGCTCCCCATATCACGAGCGTCGGGACCTCGACCGTCTCGGTCGCCGGCGTCGGGCGGTCGCGGACGACCGCCCGGTACCAGTTCACCATCGCCTCGAACGCCCCGTCGCGGCTCCACGCCCGGCGATAGCGCCTGAAGTCCTCGTCGCCGAACGTCCCCGGATCGCTCGACGCCCGGAGCCCCCGGACGGCGAGGCGCCAGTCCCCGGCGCTGGCGACCGCCTCGGGGAGCTTGGGGAGTTGGAACGCGAGCACGTACCAGCTCTTGAGCCGCTGGTCCCACGAGTTCCGGAGGGCGCGCTCGAAGACGGTCGGGTGCGGCACGTTGACCGCGACGAACTCCGAGACGCGGTCGACGTGGTGGAGCGCGAGCCACCACCCCACCGCGGCGCCCCAGTCATGGCCCGCGACGGCGGCGGTCTCGCGGTCGTACGCGTCGATCAGTCCCACCACGTCCCGCGCCAGCGCGTCGATCCGGTAGTCGCTCACGGCGGGCGGCTTCTCGGAGAGGTTGTAGCCGCGCTGGTCGGGGACGACGACGCGGTAGCCCGCGTTGGCGAGCGGTGCGATCGCCTCGTGCCAGCCGTACCAGAACTCCGGGAAGCCGTGGAGCAAGACCAGCAGCTTCCCGTCTTCCGGGCCCGCCTCGACGACGTGGAGCCGAACGTCGCCGGTGTCGACCGCCCGCGACTCCCCCGGCACTCCTTCGGGGACCTCGTCCGACGGAACGATCTCGTCGAGCGCTCCGACCCCGAGGCGTCTGGCCTCGGCCGGCTCTCCCTCGCGGCTCGCTTCAGTCGGCGCGTCGCTCATAGTCCCTCTCGGATCGCGAGCGCCAAATACCTACGTTCCGTCGAGAGAGTCGTCGAATCCCCCGTCGCCTCCGGAACCGAAATCCTCAAGCCGCTGGCAGTCCGCTGTCGGGTATACTAGTGATCCTGACGTTCGGCCCGACGAGTCGGCGGGCTCTCGCCGGCCCTTCGACTCTGCGGGCGCCCGCATCTCGTTCCGTTCGGGAGCGGGATCCGACGCGACCGGTCGGGCCGAGCCGCGGTTCGGCGACGTCAGAACCCGCTTTCGCATAATATGGTATCGGACACGTCGACCTCGGACACAACTGCATCGACCTCGTCGTCGGATTCGACCGATTCGGACTCGACCGATTCGGATTCGGCCGGACCGGACTCGACCGATTCAAATTCGACAGGCTCGTCCTCGGCGTCGGATGGATCGGTCTCTAACGTGCTCCTCGTCACGATCGACTCGCTCCGGGCGGACGCGATCGCCCCCTACGACGGCGATCGGTACTCGCCGGTACTCTCGGAGCTGGCCGACGACGGGACCGTCTTCGACCGGTCGTTCGCGACCGGCAACTGGACGCCCTTCTCGTTCCCCTCGATCCTCGCCTCAGAGCCCGTCTTCGCTCGGAGCGGCGATATCGGCGTGAAAGGCTCTCGGACGCTCGCGTCGGTGCTCTCCGAGGCCGGGATCGCCACCGGCGGCTTCAACGCGGCCAACGGCTTCCTCACCTCCCACTGGGGGTATCCGGAGGGGTTCGACGAGTTCGAACCGTTCGTCACAAGCGTGGGGTCGAGCCGGTACAGCCGGTACCTCGCGGCGCACCCGACGGTCGAGGCGTGGATCCAGCTCGTCACCTCGCCGTTCCGCCGTCTCGGCTCCAAGATCCGAGGGAACAGCGACGACCGACCGTTTCTCGACGCGTCGCGGATGTTCGACGTCGAGGACGCCGCCACCGACTTCGTCGACGACGCCGACGACCCGTTCTTCCTGTGGGTCCACTACATGGACACGCACACCCCGTACGTCCCCGCGCCGCGGTACATCCGCGAGGTCTCGGACGGGCTGGTCGGCACCCACCGGATGCTCCACGCCCACACGCGCACGAGCCTCGGTTGGGAGGTCGGCGAGCGGACCCTCCGCGAGCTCCGGACCCTGTATCAGGCGACGGTGCGACAGGTCGACGCCAGCGTCGGACGGCTCCTCGACAACCTCGAGGCGGCCGGGATCGCCGACGAGACCGCGATCGTCGTCGCCGGCGACCACGGCGAGGAGTTCCAGGAGCACGGCCACCTCGCGCACTACCCGAAGCTGTACGACGAGCTGATTCGAGTGCCGCTCATCGTCAACGTCCCCGGCGAGGACGGCGGCCGTCGCGTCTCCGAACACGTCGGGCTCGACGCGATTCCACCGACCGTCGCCGACCTGCTCGGCGTCGAGTCGCCTCCGGAGTGGCGCGGCGAGTCCCTCGCGTCGACGGTCAGGGACGGCGAGTCGCCCGATCATGACCCGGTCGTCTCCGTCACCGTTCGGGGTGAGGAGGTGACCGAACAGCCGATCCCGCGGTCGCTCTCCGACGGCGACCTCCTCGTGAGCGTCCGCGACGCCGAGTGGACGTACATCGAGAACGCGGACACGGGGGAGACGGAGCTGTATCACCGGTCGTCGGACCCGACCCAGCAGGAGGACCTGTCGGCGGATCCGTCCGCCGAGGCGCTCGCGGTCGTCGAGCGGTTCGCGCCGGTCGCCGCGGACCGTGTCGCGGAGCTCCGCGACAGACAGGCGGACGCGGAGGCGGCCGGCGACGGCGAGGGCGGGGACGACGAGGTCGACGAAGACCTCGAGGCCCGCCTCGAAGCGCTCGGCTATCGGTGATGATCCGAGCCGTTCTCAGGAACCTCACGACCGGGCCGATCGCGGTCCAGATGCGCCGGTTCGTCGTCGTCGGCGCGTCGACCGCGGCGATACAGATGGGGCTGTTGTGGCTGTTCGTCGATTTCGCCGGACTGAACTACCTGATCGGCGCCACCATCGCGATCGAGATCACGATCGTCCTCTCGTACGTGCTCAACAACGCGTGGACGTTCCAAGCGAGTCAGAACACGGGCACCGCCGAGTACCTCGGCGGCCTGCTCAGGACGAACCTCGTCCGCGGGACGGCGATCCCGATCCAGCTCGGCGTCCTCTACGCGCTCGTGGAGTGGGCGAGCGTCATGTACCTCGTCGCCAACGCGGTCGCCATCTTCCTCAGCGGGCTCTATCGGTTCGTCCTCGATCGACATTGGACGTGGGGGTGACCGCGGACCCACCGGGACACGACAGACCGTTCAAAAGGGGAGCCGCGGCTCGATGCGAGCGACGAGATCCCTGACCGCCTCCTGTTTGTAGTACCCGACGATCGACGCGAGGACGACCACGGCGATGAGCGCGAGCCCGGAGAGGAACCGTCCGCCTGCGATCTCGTTACCGGCGTAGACGGTGAACACGTACGCCGGCAGCCGGCCGACGCTGATCACGGCGATGAAGGTGGGGAGCTTCCACTTCGTGAGGCCGCTCAGGAAGCAGATGGCATCGTCCGGGAGGCCGGGAATGATGACGAACGCGAACAGCCCCGGGACGCCGACGGTGTCGACGAAGTCGTCGAAGCGTGCGACCACGTCCTCGTGGATCACGTCCTCGACGAACGACCGGCCGTACCGCTTCGCGAGCGAGAAGGCGACCGCGCTGCCGATTAACACGCCCGCGAGGCTGTAGACGGTGCCCCAAAAGGAGCCGAACAGGTAGCCCGCGACGAGGGCGACGACCTGTCCGGGGATCGGGGCGACGACGACCTGGAGGGCCTGAATGGCGATGAACACGAGGGGGGCGAGGACGCCGAACTGCCGGAGCCACACGCGCAGGGCCTCCGCGTTCGTGATGAAGCCCGCGTACTCGCGGACGAGGAAGTAGAGGGCGGCGAACGCGACGGCGGCGGCGACGAGTGCGAGGATCCCTCGCCGCCGGTCCGACGCCGAGGCGAAGAGTTTCATTCGTGTTACACCCGGCCAGCGGTGGACTTGAAGCTTGTCAATGTCGTAGTCGCCGAGATCGACGCCTCGGTTCCCCTCACGTCGCTCGCAGGAGCCGGGGGCGGTCAGTCGACGACCGCCGCTAGCCGATCGAAAGTTCGAGAGCGCTGGACTGGCGCTGAGCGATCCCGGTCGCAGCCTCCATTCGCCTCGCCACGTAAGACTGCCTTAACTGACACCGGGCAAATCTAAGACTGTCTTAAGCCACATTGGGGAGATATAACAATTGCTCTCGGTCGGGTTGAGTACCCATGTCCGGCCGCAAGACCGCCGTCATCTGGGTTTGTGCTGTCACCGTCTTCGCAGCGGTGACCCTCCCGGGAGGAGTCGGCATCGGGATCTCCGCTGCCGCGGCCAACGCCGAGTTTCAAGTCCTGGATGCCGACCTCGCCGAGGAAGCGATCGCTGAAGGCGAAACCGTCACGGTCACGGCGAATATCGAGAACGTCGGCGATGAGACGGGAACGTTCACGGCCGATCTCGAGGAGGGGGACGAGGTCATCAACACCAAGGACGTCGATATCGGACCGAACAAGACGGAAACGGTCGAATTCACCGAGCAGTTCGATACGGCGGGAACGTACGATCTCAGCGTCGACGGCGAGCCGGCTGGAACCCTCACGGTCTCCGAACCTGCGGCGTTCGAGGTGTCGGACGCGGGGTTGGACGACGACACCATCTTGGCGGGCGACACCGCAGTCGTGTCCGCCGAGGTGGCAAACGTCGGCGGCGGCGAGGGGACGTTTACAGCCGGGCTCCGCGCGACGAGCCAAGACGGCACCACCGAGACCGTCGACACGCGGTCGGTGACGCTTGCGGGCGGTGACTCGCGATCGATCGAGCTACGCGGAACCTTCGAGCAGCCCGGCGAGTACGACGTACAGGTCAACGAGACGGCTGCCGGCACGCTGACGGTCGGGTCGCCGGCCGATCCGACCGTCACGGACGCGACGCTCGAGGAGGACGTGGTGTCCGAGGGTAGCGGGGTCACGGTCACCGCCACGATAGAGAACACCGGCGATCGCGAGGGGAGTCTGTCAGTGACGGTGGCGGCCGACGGGGCGGACAAAGCCACCGAAGAGCTGACGGTCGGCCCCGGAGAGCGGCGCACGGAACGGTTCACCTACACCGCGACCGCGGACGGTGAGTACGAGATCACTGTTAACGGCGCGTCTGCCGGGACGCTCACCGTGACCCAACCGGCGACGTTCCGAACGACGAATGCGGACGTCGAGCCGGACACGATGTTCGAGGGCGAGTCAGCCGAGGTGACCGCGACCATCGTGAACGTCGGGACCGAGACGGGGACACACACCGCGACCCTGGTCGTCGACGGCGAATCGGTCGAGAGCCAGGAGCTCGTCATCGGTCCCGGCGACGGCGACACGGCCGCGTTCTCGCCGACGTTCGAGACGGCGGACGAATACGCGATCGCCGTTAACGACGAACCGGCGGGGACGCTCAGCGTGCTCGAGCCCGCGGACATCTCGGTCCGCGACACCGCCCTGGAACCAGAGGAGATCACCACTGGCGAGTCCGCCGCGGTGACCGTCGAGATCGGGAACGACGGCGACGTGGACGGCGAGTTCACGACGCGACTTCGGAACGGCAACGACACGCTCGATACCGACACTCGGACTGTCGGTCCCGATGCGAGCGAGACCGTCCGGTTTAATCGGACGTTCGAGACGACCGGCGACTACGATCTCACCGTCAACGGCGACCCCGTGGGCACGCTTACTGTGCTCGAACCGGCCGACGTCTCGCTCGGAGAGACGGGTCTCGCTCCCGAGTCAGTCGAGGTGAACGAGTCGGTGGAACTCACCGTCGAACTGCGAAACGACGGCGAGGCGACGGGTCAACGAGACGTCGACATCGCACTCGGTGACGGCACCGTCATCCAGCGAACGGTGGCCGTGCCCGAAAACGGGACGACGCTGACGATCAGCCACGCGTACAACGCCACCGGCGAGTACACAGTCGCGGTCGACGACACGGCCGTTGCCAACGCAACCGTTGTCGAACCGCGGGACAACACCGGCTCTGGTGGCGGCGGAGGACCGTCCGGATCCTCGGGCTCGTCGGGCTCTTCAGGGTCGGGCTCGTCGGGCTCTTCAGGGTCGGGCACGACGGGCGGTGTGGAGCCGACCGTGGTCCGGTCTGAATCGGACGAGGCCGTCACCGCCGTCGTCGACGGCGCGGGCGACGGGCGATACGATATCGCGGTGGATCTTGCCGGCCCGTCGGACTCACGGCCCGCCGTGTCGGTCTCCTCGGCCGCGGTGGACCCGGCTGGTGACCGAGCGGCGTTCGAGACGACGATCGGACGCCCGACGGCCGAACCTGACGGTCGCGATCCCATTCCGCACGGGACGGAGCTGGGGTACGTGGAATTCAATTCGACGCTTGACGCGACCGAAACGAGTGCGGCGACGCTGGAGTTCGCCGTCGACGAGGAGGCGATCCCCCGTGAACTGGGACCGGAACACGTTGCGGTGTTGCGGTACGTCGACGGCGAGTGGACGCTGGCGAACGTCACGCATGAGGTGGAGGGAGACACTCACACGGTAACACTGCCAGACGCCACACCCATCGCCGTCGCCGCGCTCGAACCCGGACGCGTCGACATCGTCGAGAGCGCGGTGCCGGCAGACCAAGTCCAGGCGGGGTACGAGACGACGCTTCGCGCGACGGTGGATAATCCCGGTGACCGCCCGGCAACTCGAAATCTCACCGTCAGCATGAACGGCGAGTCGGTTGCCGAACGAGCGGTGACGCTCGGGCCCGGTGAGAACGAGACCGTCCGGATCAGGTTCGAACCGCGCGGGAGTGGAACGGTGTTACTTGAGGGAACCGAGGCCGGCGCGATCACGCAGTTCGGTGGTGACGGTAACGCGACACCGACGGACGCTGAAACCACTGGAGACGCTCCCGGATTCGGTGTGATCGTCGCGGTGCTCGCGCTCCTCGTGACGGCACTCGGTGTCCGTACTCGGCGGTCGTGACCCAAACAGCATTTTTGACATCCTCCTCCGCGTTCACGCGGAGGAATCCCGAGCGGTGGGAGTTTCAGGTTCGCAACCATGACTCCGCCACTTTGCGGGAACCCGTCTAACCCAGTCGTCGTAGTCGGTAGCTGGCTGGCGGTGCCAAACCGCCGGTACTCCTATCCTCGGCGTCGGTGACTCTCACCTGTTGTTTTTGCCAGCAGGGAGTCGCTGACACGTCGCCGGACTTGGAGTTATCTTTGGGCTTGCTCGACCAACAGGCACAGACGAACGCTTCTGGCATTCGCGTTCACCGTGTTGGTGTTTCGGATATTGTCTCATTAGCGGCGGCGAGGCCGCCTCCCAAGGCCGTTCGGAATCCGCTCCGTTCCGACCTGACCTTACTTCCCTGTTGAAGCGATTGACAATTAAAACTGCGGATTGGGAAACTCAGGCTGTGCCATCCACGGTAGAACGTGTCGACGTTGTCGGATTCATCCTGCGGCTAAAGCCGCAGGTATTCTCCTTGAATCCTTATAAGTGGTGTACTCCAGTCTCGCGAATCCTGAACGAATGCGGGAAGAAGTGGGCCGGCGCGAATTCGAATCGCGGTTACGGCCACCCGAAGGCCGAAGGATACCAAGCTACCCCACCGGCCCGCATTCTCAGAAAGGCCGCTCGTTCTTTTAACCTTTCCGAAAACCAGGGACGTTCGAGCGTCGGTCCCGACGAGGGCCGACCGGGGCGCCCGCCTCACGCCTCGAAGTACCGGTCGCGGTGTCGTCGGCAGCCGGGGTTGAACGCGGCGTCACAGCGGGGGCAGGCGTCGTCGTCGGGCTTCGCCCGACTGCCAGAGGCGCGTTGCGCCTCTCCGTCGCCGTCGAGGTACTCGCGGGCTGAGAGCGTCGCGCCGCAGACGCCACAGCGGACCGCCGGCTCGTCGAACCGGTCACGGGGCCACTGTTCGGCCTCGTGGTCGGTCGCGGCGTCGTGGCACGCGTCGCACGGGTAGTACGTCTCACAGCAGCCGAACCGGAGCGCGACCACGTCGACGGCGCCGTCCCAGTGGGCACAGCGCGTCTCGGGGTCGACGTCGACGCCCCGAAGCGGGACCGCGAACCGGTCGTCGGTCGCGGGCGCGGTCGTCGTGCGCCGGTCGTCAGTAGGAGGCGTAGCCATCGGTGTCGAGCCAGTTGTGGACGACCGAGACGGTGTGGTCGGCGTGGAGGCGCTTCGGCCCGACCCGCACGCGGCGCTCCGCGCGATCCGCGAGCAGGTCGCGCTCGGCCGGAGTGAAGTCGTTGTGGTCGGAGAGCACGAACACGGGGTCGGTCGGCGGCGCGGCGTCGACGAGGGGGTCGCCGTCCTCGTGGAGCTGGACGGGCGTCGGGCCGGCGTCGGCGGAGTCGCCGGAGGCACTGGCGGCACCGGAAGCGTCGAGCAGTCGATCGAGGGTCGCCTCCAGCCCCATCCGCCGGAGCTCGACGCCGGGCGAGACGTCGGCGGGCATGTGCCCGATCGCGTCGTCCTGCGCGTCGAGCGCGTCCCGGATCCGCGCGGCGACGTTGCGCTCGTCGGGGTGGAGGTGTCGGAGGCTGTCCGCGTCGAAAGTGACCGTGAACTCGTCGGCGACGACGAGGTGAACGCGAACGTCCTCGCGGATCCCGTGCGAGAGGAAGACGCCGGCGGCGACGCACCGGCAGAGGAGGTCGAGCCGGCCCGCACCGGGGATGTCCGACAGCGAGACCGCGTCCGGATCGGTGGGCACGTCGTGGCCGATGACGACGAACTGGCGCATACGCGGGGGTCGCCCCCGACACTCATAAGCGACCCGACCCAAGGGGATCCATGAGCGTCACCGGACTCTGTCAGGTCTGTGAGGCGGCGCCGGCGCGCCACACGTGTCCCCGATGCGGCCGCGCCGTCTGTGAGGACCACTGGAGAGACGCCGGTGAGATCTGCACGGCGTGCGCGCAGGGGCGCCAGCAGTGAACCGGCCCCACACCCGATCCTAACGGCGTCGACGAGTCCTACCGATACCGATTCAGCCGCTTTTTCAGCCGCTTGGCGGCGTCGCCCGCGGCGCCGAAGTACGTCGCCTCGTCGCCCGGCCGACTCGACTCCTCGCCGGCGAAGATGATCCCGCGCGAGGAGTTGACGAGCCCCACGTCGACAGCGGTCTCCGGGCGGTCGGCGAGGCCGTACTCGACCGCGGCCTCCGCGTCGCCGCCCTGCGCGCCGACGCCGGGGACGAGGAAGGGGATCTCGGGGACGATCTCGCGGACCTCGGCGAGCTCCTCGGGCGCGGTCGCGCCCACGACGAGGCCGACGTTGTCGTTGCCGTTCCACACGTCCGCGAGCGCCGCGACGCGCTCGTAGAGGGGTTCTCCGGAGGCGAGTTCGAGGTCTTGGAGGTCGCTGCCGCCCGGGTTCGACGTGCGACAGAGGACGAACACGCCCTTCTCCGCGCGGTCGAGGAACGGCTGGAGGGAGTCGCGGCCGAGGTACGGGTTCACGGTGATCGCGTCGGCGTCGTCGAGCGCCGCGGCGTACCGCCGGGTGGTGTTGCCGATGTCGGCGCGCTTGGCGTCGAGGAGGACCGGCACGTCCTTCCCGTGGGCGTAGGCGATCGTCTCTTCCAGCGCGCGCCAGCCGTCGGCGTCCTCGTAGAAGGCCGCGTTCGGCTTGTAGCAGGCGGCGTGCTCGTGGGTCGCGTCGATGATCCGGCGGTTGAACGCCCACCGCGGCAGATCGGCGTCGGCGACGAACTCGGGAAGCCGGCTCGGGTCCGGGTCGAGACCGACCGAGACGACGCTGTCGGTCGACTCGCTCCGGTCCGCGAGCGTCTCGAAGAAGCTCATGACCGGTCGTGGGGACGGGGGCGCGCTAAACGTTGCGTTCCGCCCCGTGGTTCACCCTTTCCGATCGTCCGCGGGTCCGTGACCGGCGTACATCGATATCGTCCCGAACAGATATCGCTCCTCGCTCACGGTTTCCATCCGGTCCGCGAGCGCCCGTCCCGTCGCGGCCGTCCGCGCGTCAAGCTGGTCGAGCGGATCGCCACCTCTCACGTCGAACAGCCGCCCGTTCAGCCGGGCGAACGCGGAGAGGGCGGCGTTCGCGGGACGGCTCCCCCGCGGCGCGAACGCCGCGACGACGACGCTGTCGGCCAGCGCACACCACTCGCTCACGACCGCGTACGGGTCCGAGAACAGCGACGTGACGAACGTGGCGAGGACGGCGTCGGCCGAGCGAACCGGCGGACGGGTGGCGTCGCCCCGGACGAACTCGACGTTCTCCCACCCTCGCCGCCTCGCGAGCCCGCGCGCCCGCTCCAGCATCGCGCCGGTGATGTCGACGCCGATGACCCGACCGGTCGGCCCCACGGCCTCGCGCAACGCCGGGACGTTGACGCCGGGGCCGCAGCCGAACTCGACGACCGCGTCGCCCGCGTCGAGGTCGAGCGCCCGGACGCAGTCCGCCCGCACCCCGCCGACCGAGGCGGTCGCTCGCGCGAACCAGTCGTAGACCCGTGCCCACGCGGCGTACCCGCGCTGGATCCGGCGCGCCACGGGTTCGCCGTCGGTCGTCGGGGGCGACCCGTCGCCCGAGTTCGGTCGCGACGGTGGCGACCGCGACCGGCGACGGTCCCGGGTCACGATCGGGCGCGAACCGCCGCGGGCGGGTTCTTCGGCCACCACACCTCCGGGCCGTCGCGGGCGACGGTGGAGTAACACCGCTCGCTCCCGTCGCAGTCCCGCGGCCGCTGGTAGTCGATCCCCCGCTCCGCGAGGTACGTCACGTAGCCGTCGTCGACGCGGTCGAGCTTCTCGTGACACAGCCACTTCTCGCCGTAGATCCGCCCGCCCACGTCGCGGTACGGGCAGGTGAACGCCGTCCGCTCGGCGCCGGCCTCGCTCGCGGTGTCGTCGATGCTGACGCCGACCGACCGGTACGCCAGCCGGAGCCGCCGGACGACGCGCTCGGGCGAGGCGGCGCCGAGGAAGAGTCCGTGCGCGAGGACGTAGCCGAAGCCGTGGAGCAGGCGCTCGAGCCGGGTCAGACCGTCGGGGTCGTCGTCAAGCATCGACCTGAGGGTCGCGTACCAGCCGGCGATTTCGGTCACCTCGTCGGCCGTCTCGTCGGCCTCGGCGAGCGCCCGCCGCTTCTCCGGGAGGGGCGCCGCGCCGTCCGAGAGACGGAACGAGGGCACCGCCTCGACATGTTCGAGCACGTCCTCGCGGAGGACGTCGCCGTCGCGGTACGCCTCCGTCACGCTCTCGAGTTCGGGGTACCACTCGCGGAGCAGCCTGCCGTACGTCCCGTCGAGGAGGTCGTCGACGCGAGCGATCCGAGTCGACTCGGCGGCGCCGGCCGCCGCCGGGAACGCGTCGACGACCCGCCGCAGTTCGGCGGGATCCGGTCCTGCCATGCGTATCCGTGGCAGGCCACGGACTTGAATCCGCAGGTCGCCCCGGTGGCCCCGCCTCCACGACGGCCGGACCTTCCCCAGTCCGATCCGCTCGGCGGTCGCCGGGGCGAACACGTCGATCTCGTCGGCCTCGGCGTCCGCGGACTCCGAGCGCGTGGCGGGTTCGGCGAGGTCGTCGAGCCGCCCGGCCGCGAGCGTCGGGGCGTCGTCGAGGGAGCTGGGAGGGTCGAGGGCAGCCGATACGAGAGACACCGTCGGGCGGGGGAAAGCCGTACCGGTGGGCCCGATGAAATAAGCGTCGGAACCGGCGGGGACGGTCAGTCCGTCGACTCCGTCCTCTCTGCCTCCTCGACGCGACCCCGCGGCGCGTCGCGCTCCGAGAGCATGTCGACCACTTCGAGCAGCAGCGACGAGGGGGCCGACGATGAGCCCGATCGCTCCGAGGGTGAGGATACCGCCGACGAACCCGACGAAGTACAGCCCCGGGGAGATCCGACCGGTCCAGTCGGCGAGCTGCGTCCGGATCACCGCGTCGGGAACGAAGGAGACGACGACGAGGCCGAGCGCTAACACGGCGATCGCCCGCCCGGTCTCCCCGACGAGGAGGTCTCCCGCCGCCAGCGCGACGACGAGTACGCTCGGCCCGATGATGGGGACGAACTGGAGGACAGCCGCGATAACGGCCAGCAGGACCGGGGAGCCGTACCCAAGCGCCCAAAACACCGCAAACGCGAGCGCAAACGTCGCCGCCGCCGTCGCCGCCTGGAGGACGTAGATCGAGTACAGCGTCTCCCGCGTCCGCTCGTGGAGCCGCGTCGGGATGTCGTGGTACTCCGCCGGGACCACGCCGAAGACGGCGGTTCCGACCGCCCCCGGTCGGTAGAGGATTCCGTACACGAGAACGGTGAAGACGACGAGTTCGAGTACGAGCCGCGGCGCCGCGGCCGCGACCGCGAGCGCGACTTGCCGCACCCACGCTTCGGCGGCCGCCACGTACGGCGCCAACTCGATACCCAGCTCGAACCCGCCCACGCTGATCGGGACGACGTCGGGGATCCGTCCGAGGATCTCGATCAGCTCTCGCCGCCGCCGATACAGCACGTAGAGCAGCGGAACCACGAGGAGCACGGCGGCGACGAAGGCGACGACGGTGGTGGCGACGCACGCGATCCGACGAGACACACCCCGTCCGACGAGCCGCTGGCGGACCGGGTACAGGACGTACGCGACGGTGACCGCGAAGACGACGGTCCGCAGCACTTCCGCCAACACGACCGCCGCGAGTGCGGCCACCGCGACGAGCAACGCGCCCAGCAGTCGTTGTCGGTTGAGTAACATGGTATCGTATCACAATTGCGACCAAAAGCCGTTGCGGTGGCGTCGTCCGGGGATTCGGCCGCCGACGCTGGCCGCCCGCTGTGGGGTGCTTCTCGGCCCCGATCGGCACGGGGGACCGTAGCACCTAACCTCGCGCCACTCCCACGTCCGGTATGCGCATCGACCCGTTCGGCCTCGAACGCTGGTTCGCGGAGTACGAGCACGAGGCCGACATCATGTTGGCCGAAAGCGGGATCCGCTCGCTGGACGCGAGCCGGTTCGATCTCGACCCGGGCCGCCTCGATTACGTCATCCCGACCAACGGCGACCCCGAGTTCCGCGCGTCGGTCGGCGAGCGGTACGGCCGGAGCGCCGACGAAGTGCTGTTCACCTGCGGGACCCAGGAGGCGAACTTCCTGACCTTCCTGTCGCTGCTCGGCGACGACGCGGGCGTGGGCGGCGAGGGAGCGGATGCCGACTCGGCGGTCGGCTCCGGCACCCACGCGGTCGTCGTCACGCCCACGTATCAGGCCCTCCACGCGGTCCCCGAGGCGTTCGGCGAGGTGACCCGCGTCGAACTGGAGCCCCCGGAGTGGGAGCTCGACCCGGACGCGATCGCCGACGCGGCCCGCGACGACACCGCCGTGATCGTCGTGAACAACCCGAACAACCCCACCGGTCGGTACCACGACGAGGCGGCGATGCGGGCGGTCTACGACGCCGCCGTCGAGCGCGACGCGTACCTCCTCTCCGACGAGGTGTACCGTCTGCTGGCCGCGGAGCCGCAGCCCCCGGTCGCCAGCTTCGGCTCTCACGGGATCTCGACGACGAGCCTCACGAAGGCGTACGGGCTCGCCGGGCTCCGGTTCGGCTGGATCGCCGGCCCCGAGGCAGTCGTCGAGCGCGCGTGGCGGTGGAAGGACTACACCACCATCTCGCCGAGCCTGTTCGGGCAGCACGTCGCGAAGCAGGCGCTCGGGCGGCGCGAGCCGCGCATCTTGGAGGAGAACCGCGAACTGGCGGAGACGAACCGCGCGATCGTCGCCGACTGGCTCGACCGCCACGACCTCGACTGGCACGACCCCGTCGGCGTCAACGGGTTCGTCACGGTTCCCGACGGGTTCGACGACGGCGAGGCGTTCTGCCGGGCCGTCGTCGAGGAGGAGAGCGTCGTGCTCGCCCCCGGCGGGCTGTTCGGGTTCCCGGACCGCTTCCGGATCGGGTTCGGGCTCCCGACCGGGGAGCTGGAGGAGGGCCTGCAGCGGGTGAGCCGCGTCATCGAAAGTACGGAAGGAGGTGCCTGACGATGGGCTTTTTCAGCGACATCAAGGAGGACGTGGTCGGCTTCGTCCGCGACCCGACCGACGAGCAGAAGGCGCTGTTCGTCGCCGCCGTGGTCATGATGATCGCCGACCGCGCGCTCTGGTGGATCGACTTCCCGTTCGTCGTCCGGACGACCGCCGCGGTCGGCGTCGGCTTTATCGGCCTCTTCATCGCCAGCTACCTCCTCACCGGGCAGTTCGTCCCGCCGGACGGGAACGCCGACGAGGACGAGTACGTCGACGAGCTGGACCCCTGATCGGCTCGCCGATCGGGGCGGTTCCCCGCCTCTCGATCCCGGCCCACCGTTCCCGCACAACGCCGTTCCACCCGGCCCACCGTTCCCGCACAACGCCGTTCCAAACCGTTTATACCCGCGCCGGGGAAAGTAGCGCTCATGCCGCGAGAGCAGAAGCAGGTTCGCGAACTGCAGGAGGGTAGCTACGTCATGATGGACAGCTCGCCCTGCAAGATCAATCACTACAGCACAGCAAAGCCCGGGAAACACGGGAGCGCAAAGGCGCGCGTCGAGGGCAAGGGCGTCTTCGACGACAAGAAGCGCTCGCTCTCGCAGCCGGTCGACGCGAAGGTCTGGGTCCCGATCATCCAGCGGAAGCAGGGACAGGTCGTCTCCGTCTCCGGGAACGACGCGCAGGTCATGGATCTGGACACCTACGAGACGTTCACCATGCGCATCCCCGAAGGCGAGGACTTCAACTCCGACGACAACATCGAGTACCTCGAGTACGAGGGTCAGCGCAAGGTCGTCGGGTAATCGAGGCCGATGTTTCCGGGAGCGACGACGGACCGCGAGGCTGCTTCGTACGTGGTCGTCGGCGCTCCTCTCGACGCCACGACCACCTTTGAGCCGGGCACCCGGTTCGGACCGGACCGGATCCGGCGTTTCGCCGAGACCTACGACGACTACGACCGCAGAACTGACAGCGACTTCTCCGCGCTCGGCGTCTGCGACGCGGGCGACGTGCGCCCGTGGGACGACGTGGAGGGATACCTTGACCACCTCGCCGCCGAGCTCCGGAGCGTCACCTACGACGACGCCGTCCCCCTGACTCTCGGGGGCGAGCACACCGTCACGCACGCCGGCGTCGAGGCGGTCGACCCCGACGCCCTCGTCGTCTGCGACGCCCACCTCGACTTACGCGACGCCTACGACGGAAACCCGCTGAGCCACGCCTGCGTCACCCGCCGCGCCCTCGACGACCTCGGCGTCGACCGCGCCGTGATCGTCGGCGCGCGCACCGGCTCCGAGGCCGAGTGGAACCGCGCCGCCGACGCCGACGTGACGGTCGTCTCGCCCGAGGACGCCCGGGCGTGGGTCGACGGTCTCGACGCGGACACTTTTAAAGACGAATCGGTGTACTGCTCGGTGGATATCGACGGGCTCGACCCCGGCTTCGCGCCGGGGACCGGGACGAAAGAGCCGTTCGGGCTCGGCCCGCGGGAGGTCCGCGACCTCGTCCGCGCGGTCGCGCCCGCCGCCGACGGGTTCGACGTCGTCGAGGTGAACGACCGCGACGACGGGCAGGCCGCGGCGCTGGCGGGCAAGCTCCTCCGGGAGTTCGTGCGGTCGCACGCGGCGGCCCGGACCGAGTGAGCCGCGGCGCCTCGGACCGACCGATCGCTTCTCAGGACAGCTCCGAGAGCCGCCGTCGTACCGCGGTCACCGCCTCGACGGCGTCGATCCACTCGCGGGGGTCCGTACACCAGATGCGGTCGCCCTCGACGCTGACGCAGAACACGGACTCGCTGGAGGGCGCGAGGGTGACTCGGTCGACGTCGGACCGGTCGCCGAGGTAGGAGTCGATCAGGCGTCGGGCGGTCTCCGCCTCCGATCGGAGGCGACTGCCGGCGGCGTACTCGATGGCGATCTCGGCCATACCCCACGTACATCCTACACGATTAATAACTACTGTTTTCTGGCAGCGCTTGCGTGGTTTCGGGGCGGGGCTCGGCCGGGAGACGCCCTCACCACTTGTCGTACACCTCCGCCGCCCTCACCGCCCGTCGTACACGACCTCGCCGTCGACGACCGTCATCGCGGCGTCGATCCCGCGGATCGCCGCCGGCTCCTCCCACGGCGACGAATCGAGGACGGCGAAGTCGGCGCGCTTACCGGGCTCGACCGTGCCGAGCCGGTCCTCGTCGAAGCCCGCGTACGCCGCGCCCCGGGCGTACGCGCGCAGGGCCTCGGTCACCGTGAGCCGCTGCGCCTCGTCGGGGGCGTTGACGGCGTGATGGACGCCGAGCAACGGGTCCATCGGCATCCCGTCGGAGCCGAACGCGAGGTTCACGCCCGCGTCGAGCATGTCGCGGTACCGGTTCGTCGCGGCGGTGCGTTCCGGCCCGAGCCGCGCCTCGTAGAGCCCGCCGTCGCCCGCCCACTTGAGGAAGTTCGGCTGGACGCTGGCGACGACGCCCGTCTCCGCGAGCCGTTCGAGAGCCGCGTCGTCCGCGAGTTCGGTGTGTTCGATCCGGTGGCGCGCCGCGCCGGGGTCGGTCTCGGAAGCCTCCTCGTAGGCGTCGAGGACGGCGTCGACCGCCTCGTCGCCGATGGCGTGAGCGGTGAACTGGTAGCCGGCCGCGGTCGCGTCCGCGACCCTCGCCGCCAGCTCGTCCGGGTCGACGACCCACTGGCCGGTCTCCTCGGGGTCGTCCGCGTACGGCTCGGAGATCCGCGCGGTCCGCCCGCCGAGGCTCCCGTCCGTGTACGACTTGATCGCGCCCGTCTCGACCATGTCGCTCCCGGCGTTCGTCGGGAGACCGACCTCCCGAAGGGCGTCGAGGTGGTCGCTCCAGTAGTTGATCCGGACGCGCGCGGTCAGCTCGCCGGCGGCGTCGAGGTCGCGGTAGACGCGCGGGGCGTGGGAGTTCCGCACCATGTCGTGAAAGCCCGTGATCCCCTTCGCGGCGCAGTCGTCGAGCGCGGCCGCCACGAGCTCGCGGGTCGCCGCCGGTCCCGGTTCGACCGCCTCGTAGATCGGGTCGATCGCGCTCTCCAGGAGGACGCCCGTCGGCTCGCCGGCGTCGTCGGTCGGCACCGTCTCGTCGGGAACGCTCGCTAACTCGCCCGCGAACCGGTCGAGAACGGCTCCGTTGACCGCGGCGACGTGCATGTCCTCGCGGAAGGCGGCGACCGGGCGCTCCGTCGAGACGCGGTCGAGATCCTCGCGGGTCAGGTAGCGATCCTCGTCCCACGTCGACTCGTCGTAGCCGTAGCCGAGGACCCAGTCGGTCGCGGAGCCGTCGGACCCGCCGTCCGGCGCGTCAGCGTTCTGGTCCTCGACCTCCGCGGCCCGCTCCGCGAGCAGATCGACCGCCTCGCTCGGCGAGTCGGCGGCGGAGAGGTCGGCGTGGACGAGGTAGCGCCCGACCGTCGTCAGGTGGGTGTGCGCGTCGACGAATCCGGGAAGGAGTACGCGACCGTCGAGGTCGGTCACCTCGGTGTCGACCCCTTCGAGGAACCGGACCTCGCGGCTCCGGCCGAGGCGGACGACCTCGCCGTCCCGCACGGCGACGGCCTCATGGGTCTCGTCGGGGGTCGCGAGCGTGTGTATCTCCCCGTTTACGAACAGTCGGTCCGCGGCGTCGGTCATGGGCGATTCCGGGGGTGGCAGCGTGTTAACCGTTCGGGAAACGGCGACCGATTTATTCGGTGACGGGTCGAACCCCCGCGTATGTACGACCGGATACTGCTCCCCACGGACGGCAGCGAGGGCGTCGACCGCGCGATCGACCACGCGATCGACGCCGCCGAGCGCTACGGCGCGACCCTCCACGTGCTGTACGTCGTCGACAGCGACGTGGTCAACGCGTACTCCGGCGACGAGTTCGTCGACGGGTCGGAGGGCGCCGAGGAGACCTTAGAGGAGCGCGGCCGCGAGGCGCTCGACGAGGTGGCCTCGCACGCCGCGGACGCCGGCGTCGACGCGGTGACCGATCTGGTGTACGGCGTCCCCCACGAGGCGATCCTCAGCTACGTCGACGACGAGGACATCGACCTGACGGTGATGGGATCGAAGACCCGGTCGGGCGATTACCGCCGGATGCTCGGCTCCGTCACCGAGCGCGTCTCGCGGCAGTCGACCGCGCCCGTCAGCATCGTGAAGACGACCCTCTCGGAGTGAGGCGGACGTGAAACGCTGACCGAGAGCCGACGCGATCGGAAACTCGACCGGCGTCGAACGCCGAGGCCTCCGGCGCCCCGTCGCCACCCGTGGTCGACGATCACTGTCGATATGTGCGAGGAGGCCCAAGACGGCGTATGGCGCCATCGCACGTTCTCGTCCCGCTCGACGGATCGCCGCTGGCGGACGAGGCACTCACACAGGCGCTCGAACTCTTCGACTGTCGGGTGACGGTTCTGAACGTCGTGACACCGATCGACGCAGCGATGAGCGAGGGAGGCGTCCTCGAACCCGGCGAGGAGCGCCGTGAGGCCGCCCGTGACCGTGCCAGCCGCGTCGTCGAGCGTGCGAAGACGCGGGCGACCGAGGCCGACAGACCGATCGAAACGGCGGTCGAGACCGGTGACCCGGCCGAGACCATCCTCGGGTACGTCGCCGCTCACGACGTCGACCACGTCGTGATGGGCGGGCACGGCGGTGAGCAGCGCGATCTCGCTCAGCGGTTGCTCGGAACCGTGGCGACGACCGTCGTCAGCGAGGCCCCCGTGACCGTGACCGTCGTCCGCTGACCGGTTCTCCTCGCCTTATTTTACCTCATCTCAGCCACCCAGCACCGCGGCAAAGACCTTGTAGAGCCCGAATCCGATCGCGATCGAGGCGGCGAGCGTGATGAGCCAAAACGCGAGAGTGACACCGATTTTCCGCCGAGAGACGCCCGCAGAGCCGCCGGCGAGCCCACCGCCGATGACGCCGGAGATGATGATGTTGTTGAACGAGATCGGAATCCCGAGCGCGATGGCCAGTTGCGCGATGATGAACCCGGGGACCAGCGCGGCGATCGAACGCCTGACTCCCAACTGCGCGTACTCGCGGGAGGTCGCTTGGAGCAGTTTGGGCGCTCCCATCCACGCGCCCGCGAGAATCCCCGTTGCGCCGAGCGCGAGCAGGACGATGCCGGGGACCCCGAGCTCGACCCCGTAGAGGTTCTCGAGCGGGCCGGTCGCCAGGCCGACCTGACTGCCGCCACTGGAGAAGGCGACGACGCTCCCGAGGACGATCAGGAACGTCCGGATGCCGCCCTCGACCGACGCCTGGGTCCGCCAGCGAATGAGCAGGAACCACGCCGCGGCGGCCGCCAGCGTGACGAGCACCGTCACGGGATCGACGTCGGCGACCGTCGGCGTCTCGACCTGTCGCGCGATGAATCCCGCGATAGAGCTCTGGGTGGCGTCGGGCGGCGAGGGGATGACGCCCAGTTGGACGTTGGCGATGATGCCGCCGACGACCGCCGCGAGCAACGGGACGCCGATCGTCTCCGGGATGTCGTCTCGCCGGAGGATGGTGGCGGTGAGGTAGGCGAGCCCGCCCGAAACGGGAGGGACGAGCGCCCAAAAGAGCGCGATGCGGCGGTAGGTGTCGATGGCGGGGTCGCCGCCGAGCGAGAGCCCGACGCCGACCATCGCCCCCGTGGTAGCGAACGCCGCCGGGACCGGGTAGCCGGTGTAGACGCCGAAGGCCATGAACCCGGTCGCGGTCAGCAGTCCCGCCGTCGCCGCCAGCGACGTTATCTGGACGCCGTCGATGAGCCCCGCCCCGACCGTCTCGGAGATCGCGCCGCCCTGCGTGAGCGCGCCGAGCGCGGCGAGGATGCCGATGAGGAAGGCCGCTCGCATCGTCGAGATGGCGTTGGCACCGATCGCCGGTGCGAACGGCGGCGAATTGCTGTTCGCGCCGAGGGTCCACGCCGTGGCGAGGCTGGTGAGCGTCGCCAGCACGACGAGCGCCCAGAAGACGGCTCCCGCCACGATCAACGGCCTCCACTAACGTGGGTCCGAGCCATGTCACCCACTTCGACAGAGGCGGTGATTAAACGTTCCCCCACGGGATCTGTCAGATCGCACCGAGCGACCGGACGAAGGGCACCCCGACCGCGTCGGTGACTCCCGCGAACGGGAGCACCGCCAGCACGAGCACCGCCGACGCCCACGCGACGAACCCGATGACCCCCGCGTGGACCCACGAGGTCCCGTAGCGCGCTCGAATGACCCATATCCACGCGAGAAGCGGGACGAAGTCGCCGATCAGCGGGACCCACGAGAGGAAGAAGGCGGCGAGCCCCCAGACGATCGCGCCGACGAGCGCCGTGAACACGGCGTGGCCGTAGTCGCTCGCGCCGGTGACGACCGCGGCGGCGATGAAGATGGCCAGCCCGCCGACGAGCAGGCCGACGGCGAACGTGACCGCCGATCCGATGAGACTCATGGTCGCCCGTTTCGAGGCGAGCCACTTGGGGGCGTCGCCGACGGATCGGAACCCCCCGCCCGCGACCTGCCCGCCCCTCCCCGTCGGCCACAGCCCGACAGCTGCTCCCGCGCGTCACCGGCGTGGGTTCGAGATCGAGTCCCCCCCGCGCGCCTGCCGGCGGGAGGCGGTGGCCATTTATAAATCGGGCGGCAACGTCCGGCGATGAACGTCCGGCTGACCTACGAGGACGGAACGATCCGGGTCGCCGCCGGTGGCGCCGCTGACGACGGTGCGGGCGGTGTCGCCGGGGACGGGGAAGCCGACGGCGACGCCCTCGAATCGCTCCCGCCGCTCCCGGGTGTCGAGAGCGATCCGCGGTCGGGGACCGGGCGCGCCCCGGCCCACCGCTACGCCGCGATCCGCCGGGCGCTGGAGGTCGCCGGGGTGAGCGTCGAGGATCACGTGCTAGACGCGAGCGACCGCGCCGCGGAAGCGGCCGGGCTCGGCGACGGACTGTCGACCGACTACGACCTCCGGGAGTACCAGCGCGAGGCGCTCGACGCGTGGCGCGACGCCGGCGACCGGGGCGTGCTCGAACTCCCGACCGGGGCCGGCAAGACCGTGATCGCGATCCGCGCGATGGTCGAGTTGGGCGTGCCGACGCTCGTCGTGGTGCCCACGGTCGACCTGCTCGACCAGTGGCAGCGGGAGCTGGAGGCTGAGTTCGACGTCCCGATCGGGCGGTTCGGCGGCGGCGAGCAGCGGCGAGAGGCGATCACGGTGTCGACGTACGACTCGGCGTACCTGAAGGCCGAGGGCGTCGGCGACGCCTTCGAGTTCGTCGTCTTCGACGAGGTCCACCACCTCGGCGGCGAGGGGTACCGGGACGTGGCGCGCCTGCTCGCGGCCCCCGCGCGGCTCGGGCTCACCGCCACCTTCGAGCGCCCCGACGGCGCCCACGAGGCCGTCGCGGAGCTGATCGGCGACCGCGTGTACGCGCTCGACGTGGACGACCTGGCCGGCGGCCACCTCGCGCCCTACGACATCCGCCGGATCGAGGTGGAACTGACGCCCGACGAGCGCGAGCGCTACGACGAGAAACAGGGGACGTTCGTCGAGTACGTCCGCGACGCGGGGATCACGTTCACGAGCGGGAGCGACTACCGGGAGCTCGCCAAGCGCTCGGGCAACGACCCGGCCGCGAGGGAGGCGCTCCTCGCGAAGCAGGACGCCCGCGAGATCATGATGAACGCGCGCCGGAAGATCGACCGCCTCGAGTCGATCCTCGACCGCCACCGCGACGACCGGGTGATCGTCTTCACCGCGCACACCGACCTCGTCTACCGGCTCTCCGAGCGGTTCCTGCTGCCCGCGATCACCGCCGAGACGGGCGCGAAGGAGCGCCGCGAGATTCTGGAGCGCTTCCGCGAGGGGACCTACGGCCGGGTCGTCGCCGCCAACGTCCTCGACGAGGGCGTCGACGTGCCCGACGCGAACGTCGCGGTCGTGCTCTCGGGGTCGGGCAGCGAGCGGGAGTTCACCCAGCGGCTCGGGCGGGTGCTCCGCCCGAAGGAGGACGACGGCCGGGCGGTCCTCTACGAGGTCGTCAGCGCGGAGACGGCGGAGGAACGGGTGGCGAGTCGGCGGCGATAGGACCGTCGCGGGACGACAGTGCCGAATCCCGCGAGCGTTCGTCGACGAACGCTTCCTGATCGAGTACGGGAGTACGTCTCTCAGTGTGGTGGTGTGGTCATTTATAAGTCGGATCGGGGTGTTGCTGTTGGTGGTTTATAAGTGATCGGCGCTGTGGTGACGACCTCCAAAGCCCCGGCCGCGAGGACTCGCGCGGCTCGCTGCGGTCCTCGTCACTCGCTGCGCTCGTTCCTGCAGTCCTTGCGTCGCCGAGCTTCGTCCTCGCGGCCGCCCCTTTGAGTCCCACCCGCACAGCACCGCAGCCTCACACCTCCCCAGCCTCGCGATTCGCGCTCTGCGAGCGCTCACCGCGTCCCTCGCGCGTGCTCCTCGCGCCCGGTGGGCGCTCGGAGGCACGCGCCACCGCACTCGTCAGTTATAAGCGATCGTCGCCGTCGCTCACGGCTATTTAAATACGGTTACGCAGACGCCGATCTGCAATACCTACTCCCGCCGTCGTTCACCTATCGCGAGTTCTCTACGGACGATGGACACGTGTCGACGCCGAGCAGGGCGTAGAGCCCGCAGGTACCGGTCGCGGCGGTGCCGAGCATGACGAGAGCGATGACTCCGAGGACGGGTGCGGCGAGCGCGGGCAGCGGCACCGCGCCGCCGAGAGTTCCGAGCGAGGCGATCCCGAGGACCGCTCCGAGGGCCGTTCTGACGCGCTTGTCGGTCACTCCAACATTCTGTTGCATACATCACAATACAGCACACAACTGTATATACGTTTGCACGCCCGGGATATCTCGGAGGTGAGACGATCCGTTTGCGATCGAATAGCCGGCACGGACGCCGCCGGCGCGCTCCGCGACTCCGTCTCCCTCCCGGGGATCGCGAGCGGTCGTCGAGGCCGACGGATCGACGCGGAGCGGAGCGCAGTCGCCGCGCTCGACGGGTGGCGGGGCGGCTTCAGCCTCGGCCGCCGGGCGAGTTAAACGGTGTTGCGGCAGTTGAAAGAGGCGATCGCCGCCTCACCCGTCCTACTCGCCCGTCTCGATCGGCGCGCCGACGAGGTTCCCCCACTCGGTCCACGAGCCGTCGTAGTTGCGAACGTCGTCGTAGCCGAGCAGCTCGTGCAGCAGGAACCACTCGATCGACGAGCGCTCGCCGACGCGGCAGTAGGTGATCGTCGACTCGTCGCCGTCGACGCCGGCGTCTGAGTACAGCTCGCGGAGCTCGTCGGCGCTCTTGAACGTCCCGTCCTCGTTCAGCGTCGTCCCGATCGGGACGTTGCTCGCGCCGGGGATGTGGCCGCCGCGCTGGGCGGTCTCGTTGAGTCCCTCGGGTGCGATGACCTCGCCGGAGAACTCCTCGGGGGAGCGCACGTCGACCATCGGGATCCCCTCCTCGATCGCCTTGTCGATGTCGTCCTTGTACGCGCGGACGCTCTCGAAGGGACCGCGGGCCTCGTACTCCTGTACCGGGAAGTCGGGCTCCTCGGTGGAGAGCGGGTAGTCGTTCTCGACCCAATACCCCTTCCCGCCGTCGATCACGCGCACGTCCTCGTGGCCGTAGTACTTGTAGATCCAGTAGCCGAACAGCGCGAACCAGTTGGGGACGCGGCCGCCGCCGTACACGACGACGGTCGTGTCGGCGGTGATCCCGCCGTCGCCGTTTCGCTCGGCGAAGTCCCCCTTCGAGACGATGTCGCGCTCGGTCTCGTCGGTGAAGACCTCGTCCCACTCGAAGTTCAGCGCGCCCGGGATGTGGCCCTCCTCGTATGGCGTGTACTCCGACTCGTCGGTGACGGTCGGGTTGTTGATCTCGACGAGCCGATACGCCGGGTCGTCGCTCTCGAACTGCTCGAGGTTCGATTCGACCCAATCCGCCGTGACGAGTGCGTCTTCTGACATCGTGTCCTGTTACGCACCCAACGGTTTTTGAACTCCCGATATTGGTGGTCCTTGCCGTGGTCTCGGACGGGCCGGAGCCGTGCCGGCGCTACCGGAGTAGACTCGGCCGCGCTACCGGATCACCGTCACGGGTACGTCGGCCTTGTCGACGACGCTCTTCGCGACGCTGCCGACGACCTGCTCGCGCTCCTCCGAGAGCCCGCGGTGGCCGACGTAGATGGCGTCGACGGCCTGCTCGGCCGCGTAGTCCGTGATCGCGTCGGCCGGACGGCCGGTGAGCAGTTGCGTCTCCACGTCGATGGGCTCGTCGCCGACCGCCTCCTCGGCGACGGTTCTGGCGCTCTCCAAGACGCCCTGTCCCGCCTCGACGGCGGCCTCCTCGCCCGGGAGGATGATCGTCCCGTCGACCAGCTCCGAGTCGGGCGTCAGCACGTGGGCGATCTCGAGCGTCTCGTAGAACGCGACCGCCTGTCGCGCGGCGTACCGGACCGCTTCGTCGCTCTCCGTCGAACCGTCGGTCGCAACGAGGTAGCTCATACCCGGAGATGGCACGGGGACGCACATAACTCCTGTCCGGCGTTCCCGCGTCCTGAGTGCGCGGGGGCGTCCACCCGGCGCGCCGACCCAGTTCGTCGAGCCGCATTCACCGGTTCTTATACCCCCGGCCGATCGTTGCGGAGACGACGACAGATGCCCTCCGTTCCCCGCCGGGAGCGGCTCCACTCCCTCGGAGCCACCGGGTTCCTCCCGGTCCTGCTCGCCAACCTGGTCCCGCTCGTCGGCGTGGTCACCCTCGGGTGGGACCCCGCGACGCTCGCCGCGGTGTACGCGGTCGAGGTCGTGCTGTCGATCCCGCTGGCGGGCGCGACGGCGCTGTTCGCGGCCCGACCGCCCACCGAGGACCGCGAGTCGGGCGTCATCAGCGTCACGGAGTCGCCGTTGGCGAGCAAACGGGGCGCGTTCCGGCCGGTCTCGTGGCTCCCTCCGGTCTACCCCCGAAACCTCCCGTTCGCGGCGGCCGTCTGCGGCGCGACCGCGTGGATCGCGCTGTTCGTCGGCGTCGCGTTCTCGCAGGCGTTCGACGTGCCGGCCCTACTCGGTCGTCCGACAGTCCTCGCGTCGGCGCTCGCGCTCCTCGCGGGGCAAGCGGTCGAGGCCGCCCGCGACTACTTCGGCCGACGGCGGTACGCGGAGACCTCGCCGTACGCGGTCGTGGAAACTCCGACGAGGCGGGCGTTCTTCCTGGTGTTCGCCCTGTTCGCGCTCCCGCCGCTCCACGCCGCGGGCGGCGGGGTCACCGTGCTCGCCGCCTTCGTCGCCGTCAAGCTCGTCGTCGAGTGGTCGGCGTTCCGGACGGCTCACGCCGACGACGGTTCCGCCGGCGGTCAGATCACCGGCTGGCTCGCCGGTCCGACCGAGTCGCCCGGCGACCCGGAGCCGATCGCGGTTCCCGACGCCGAACCGGACGCAGGGGTCCCGGTTCATCGCCGGACCGCCGTCGCCACCGCCGTTCTGAAGACGCTCGTCGGCGTCGCCCCGATCTACGCGACCGGCTTCTTCGTCGTGTGGATCGCCGCTTTCGGTCTGTTCGTCGGCGGGGCGCCTCCGGTGCCGTCGTCAGCTGGTCCGCGGTCGCCCTCTTCGCGCTGTACCTCGGCGCGCTCGCCGCGAACGCCGCCGGATTCGCGCTCACCTACGCGCCGATCGAGTACCGTCGGTACGGCGACCGGCTAGTCGCGTACGACGCGTGGCTCGACGAACCGCAGTGGGCCGCCTCCGTCGATCGGATCCGGGGGGCGAGCGTGGTTCACACTCGGCTCCCGGACCGCGTGTTCGGCACGCGGACCGTGGAGCTGACCGCCGGCGTCGGCGACGAGGAGACGGAGCGGTTCGTCGGTCCGGTCGCCGACGGCGAGGCGCTCGTCTCGGCGTTCGACCTCCCGGTCCGCTCGACCGACCTGCCGGCGATGGACCGGCGGATCGCCGCGGGCGCGGTCGGGTTCGGGCTCGCGCTCGCGGCCGGCGCGCTCGCGTTGATCGCCGGGCCGTGGGGCGACTCAGGGACCACCGTACGGGTCCTCTTCCTGCTGCCGTTCGGCGTCTGGTCGGTACGGCTGCTGTGGCGGCAGGCGTACGGCGAGCCGGAGTGAGCGTGAGCCCGCCCTCCCGGGGGTCAGCCGTCGAGGGGCCGCGCCACCATCTCGCCCCACGGTTCGAAGCCGTGGCGGTCGTAGAAGGCTTTCGCGCGCTCGTTCGCCGGATCCACGTCGAGCACGATCCGGTCGAGCGGGAGGTCCTGATCACCCGCGAGGGAAACGACGGCGTCCAGCAGCTCGTCGGCGACGCCGGTCCCGCGGTACTCCGGGGCGACGTAGAGCTCGTTGATCACCGCGGCGTCCCAGACCATCGCGAGGCGCTCGGGGAGGACGTAGACGTAGCCGACGAGGTTCTCGTCGTCGCCCTCGATCCCCTCGCCGCCTCTGTCGACCGCGACCGTCACGCACCGCTCGTCGTCGGCGACGCACCGGTCCACCCACGCGAGCCACCGGTCGCGGTACTCGCCGGTGAGCTTCCCCTCGTAGACGGCGGCCTTCTCGTCCCCGCCGGTCGACTCGCCGAGCCCGCGCTCGAAGGCCGTCTTGAGGTCGTACAGCGCGTCGGCGTCGGTCTCGGCGTCGTAGGGGCGAATCTCGGCGGTCATTCCTCCTCGGCGTGAGGGTATCCGTCGTCGGCGACGGCGACGTCGCCGTCCTCGCCCTCCAGCACGAACTTCGCGAGCGTGGGAACGAACGTCCCGATGTCGGTGACCATCCCGACCGCCTGCGCCGAGCCGCGGTCGAGCAGCTGGGTGACGGTGGCGGGGTTGATGTCGACGCAGACGGTCTTCGTCGTCGACGGGAGGCAGTTCCCGACCGCGACCGAGTGGAGCAGGGTCGCGAGCATCAACACGATGTCGGCGTCGTGGGCCTGCTCGCGGATGGCGTCCTGCGCCTCCACCGCGTCGGTGATCGTGTCCGGGAGCGGCCCGTCGTCGCGGATCGAGCCCGCGAGGACGGTGTCGACGTCGTTTCGCACGCACTGGTACATCACGCCCTCCGTGACGATCCCGTCTTCGACGGCGGCCTCGATCCCGCCCGCCCGGATGATCTCGGAGATGGTCCAGATGTGGTGTTTGTGGCCCTTTCGCGGGTGTTCGAGCGTCTCCACGTCCATCCCGAGCGAGGTGCCGTACAGCGAGCGCTCCAAGTCGTGGGTGGCGAAGCCGTTGCCCGCCGAGAGGGAGTCGACGTGGCCCGCCTCGACCAGGTCCGCGAGCGCGTCGCCCGCCCCCGAGTGGATCACGGCGGGCCCGGCGACGACCATCACGTTCCCGCCGGCCTCGGTCACCTCGCGGAGCTCCTCGGCGACCTCGCGGATCGTCGACTCGGAGGGGCGCTCGGAGGAGACGCCGCCCTGCATGAAGCCGAACGCGCCGCCCCCGCTGCGGGGGCGCTCGGGGGGGTTCACGCGGATCCCCGACTGGTCGGTCGCGACGAGATCGCCCTCCTCGACCGCGTTGAGCACCTTCGTGTACGCCCGGGGACCGTCATCGGGACCGCCGTCGGGGTCCACGATCAGCGCGCAGTCCATCTCGATCCGTTCGACGTCGATCCACTCGCCGTCGTACAGCACCTCGGTCGGATGGTTCGTGGTGGAGTAGAAGTCCGGGGGAACGACCTTGTCGGCGGGCGCCGCAACGAGTTCCACGTCGCTCGGATCTTCGAGCACCGCGCCGTTCTGGTGGAGCTCGTGGAGGATCGCCTGGAGCGTCTCCGGGTCGTCGGCAGAGACCGCCATCCGGCAGTACGACTCCTCGTTCTCGTGTTTCCCCACGTCGAACTGCTCGACGTCGAAGGAGCCGCCGAGATCCATCACCGCGCCGAAACAGCGCTGCATCGTCCCGCTGTCGATGATGTGCCCCTCGATCTCGACGGTGCGTGAGTGGCTCATACCACACGGTTTCGCCCCGCGGAGAAACCCGTTTCCCATTCGCCGAACGTCGCGGGGGACTCCCGATCGCCGACTCGGGATTATAACAAGCCGAGCGCCATGAGGATCTGATTCCCGAAGATCATCATGATCAGCCCGGCGAGCATGACGAGTCCGGACGAGACCGTGATCGTCCGGACCGCGGCGTGGCGGTCGGAGACGGGGACCCGGCTCACCACCGCCTCGGCGACCATCCGGAGGATGCGGCCGCCGTCGAGCGGGAACGCGGGTAGGCAGTTGAACAGCGCGAGCTGGATGTTGATCCACCCGGTCCAGAAGAGCAGGTTCGCGAGCAGGAACGTCCCGCCTCCGAAGGCGGCGAACGCGCCCTCGACCACGTAGAAGTTGGTCATCTCGCCGGTGAACCCCGCGAAGTTGAACGGGAGCCCGAAGAGGCTGCCGAGCGGGAGGATGAGCGACGCGAACACGAGCCCGAGCGGCGAGTCCGTGAGCCCGCCGAGCGCGAGCCCGTCGGTCGCGCCCTCGCCGCCGTCGCCGCCGAGCAGTTCGAGGTACGCGCCGGCCGGGTACTCCGAGACGCCGAAGTCGTCGAGCGCGAGCCCGCTGGAGCCCGGGAAGACGCTCACGCCGACGAACCCGCCGTCGCGGTTCGGGTGCGGGTCGAGCTCCACGTCGTAGGGCACGCGCTCGTCGTCTGGGCCGTAGGCGACGACCTCGACGGTCGTTCCGGGCTGGCGCTCGCCGAGCGCCGCCGAGAGCTCGTCGTTGCTCCGGACGCGCTCCCCGTCGATCGAGACGATCGTCATGGGCTCGCCGAGGGGGGCGCCCGCCGCGTGAAGGGGGCCGTCCTCCTGCACGCCGAGCGCGTAGGCGCCGATTGGGATCTCGGCGGTCTCGGCGTCGATCGTGGCGTTGGCCGCGCCGTCGGCGTCGACGGTCACCGTCGCGCGCTCGGCGTCGCCGACGGCGTCGAGGAACTGCCCCTCGGTCGCCACGGGCTCGCCGTTGACCGAGGCGATCGCCACCGGCTCCGACTCGATGGTCACCCCCAGCGGGTTCCCGCCCGCGGAGCCGATCACGTGGAGCTCGCGGTCCACCTCGACGGTCCGCTCCCCGTCGCCGTCGTCGGCCGTGACGCTCACGGTCTCGCCGGCGTCGGCGAGGGCGGCCTCGAACTCCTCGGCGGTGTCGACCGGCGCGCCGTCGACCGCGACCAGCCGGTCACCAGACGCGATGTCGGCCGCCGCGGCCGGCGACTCGGGGGTCACCTCGCCGACGCCGTAGCCCGGTGCCGGCGCGATCGCGCCGACGACGGGACCGAAGAGGAGCGCGAAGACGAGCACCGTGAGGACCGTGTTCGCGGTGACGCCGGCGGCGAACATCCGGGCGCGGGCGCCGCGGGAGGCCTCCTGTGTCGCCTCCTCGTCCGGCTCGACGAAGGCGCCGACCGGGAGGAACGTGAAGAAGACGAGTCCCATCGACTCGATGTCGATCCCCTCGACGCGACACAACAGGCCGTGTGCGCCCTCGTGGACGACCATCGCGACCGCGAGCCCGGCGACGATCTCGGGCGCGACCGAGAGGGGGAGGAAGTCGTTCACGCCGGGGATGATGAGGAAGTTCTGCGGCTGCTGGATCGCGGAGGGTTGGACGGTGCGGATCGCGGACAGCGCCGACGAGAGGATGAGAACGAACGACCCCACCATCGCGACGAGCGCGCCGCCGAGCCCGAGGTTCGCGACGGCCCGCCAGAGCCGCTCCGGCGCGGCGAGTCGATCGAGGAAAGCTCGGCCACGGAGGGTGCGAAGGGTCAGTACCGGTCCGGAGACGCGGACGGACTCCGGGAGGACTCCCCGGTTCCGGAGCCATATCGCGGCCGCGGAGTACGCGAGGACCCCCGTGAGGACCCACAGCAGCGTGTTCTCGGCGAACAGTTCCGTCAGGACGTTCATGACGAACAGGTCCGTGTCGGTCGGGTGTAAGCCGTTCGGTTGTCGGGACGGTTCTTCGGTCCCGTTCCGGGCCGCAGTCACCAAGAAGGAAGGGCCGCCAACTCAACACCCAAGTACCCCCCGGTCCAACTGCCGGCCATGATGGCGCTCACCGATGTCGTCACCCGACTCGTCGGAGACGTGGGGCGGTTCGTTGACCTGTTCTTGAACGACCTGATCCTCGGGGCCGGCGATCCGGTGTCGGCGCTCTTGGTGGTCGTCGGTCAGGTGCTGCTCGTCGCCGCGGTGGCCATATTCGGCTACGCGACGATCGGCGCCCTCTTACAGGAGATCGGCGTGACGCTCCCCTCGCTCGGTGGCCGCGGTCCGGCGGAGTAGCGCGTCACAGTCGCGGGTCTCTCCTCAGTCGTCGTCGGCGCCCGCAGTCGACGCTCCCGATCGCTCCGCCTCGGGGACTTCCGTTCCGGTCGCGCGGTCGTCGCCACCGGCGTCCTCGGGAACGTCGAACTCGTCGAGCGTCGCGAGCAGTTCGTCCGACTGGTCAGAGAGCGCGTGGACCCGTCGGGTGACCTCGGACACCGTCGCGGTCTGCTCCTCGGCCGCGGCGGCGGCGGTCTCCGCCTCGGTCGCCGTCTGTCGGCTGACCGAGGCGATGTCGTCGACCATGTCGACGACCTCTTGGGTCGTCCGCGCCTGGTCGTCCGTCGCCTCGCTTATCTCCTGGACCGTCTCGTCGACGGTCGTCACGTCCTCGACGACCTCCTCGAACTCCCGGAGCGTCGACTCGATCGTGTCGACGCCGTCCGACACCTGCGACTCCATTGCGTCTACGTCCTCCGCGGTCTCCGCAGACGCCGTCTGCACCTCGTCGATGCGCCCGGAGATCGCCGCGGCCTCTTCGCGGGTCTCCTCGGCGAGCGCCTTCACCTCGTCGGCGACGACCGCGAACCCGTCGCCGGAGCCGCCGGCCCGCGCCGCCTCGATTGAGGCGTTCAGCGCGAGCAGGTTCGTCTCCTCGGCGATCCCGTCGATCACGGAGGCGATCTCGTCGATCTCGCCGATCCGGTCGACGAGGTCTTCGACCGCCGTCGCCGTCTCGGCGATGCTGGCTTCGAGCGCCTCCAGCTCCTCGATCGCCTCGGCCGCCTCCTCCCGCCCGGTCCGTCCCCGCTCCGCCGCGCTCCGGGCGGTCGCGGCCGCGTCGTCGGCCGACGCCGCGATCTCCTCCACGGTCGCCGAGAGCGTGCTCATCTCGCCGGAGACCGACTCCAGCTGCTCGGTCTGTTCGGCGGCGCCGTCGCTTATCTCTTGGACCGACCGCGCGACCTCCTCGCTGGCGTCGTCGACCTCGTCCATGCTCACGCGCACGTCGCCGCTCGCGTCCGCGACCTCGCCCGTGAACGACGCGACCTCGCCGACCGTCCCGCCGAGCGTGGTCACGAGCCGGTTGTAGTTCTCGACGAGCCCGACGTACCGGTCCTCGTCGGTCGCCAGCGCGCCGTCGTCGATCGTCGCGGTCAGGTCGCCGCCCCGCGCGCGCTCCGCCGCGTCGCCGAAGGCGTCGACGAGCGATTCGAGTTCGGTCGTGTACGACTCGAGGTTCGCGGCCATCTCGTCGAGCGAGTCGCCGAACGCGCCAGGCACGTCCTCGTCGAGCGCGGGGTCGTCGAACTCCTGTGTCGCGAGCGCCTCCGCCTGCGCCGAGACGGTGCCGAGGTAGCGCTCGACCTCGGCGAACGAGTTCGCGAGGCTCCCGATCTCGTCGGGCTGGTCGCTGCCGGCCAGCGCGGTGCCAGAGGCGTCACTCGCGCCGAGAACGCCGACATCGCCCGAAGCGATCGCGTCGGCGCCGGTCTCCAGTTGCCGGATCGGAGTCACGAAGTCGCGGCGGACGATAAGGAGGGTGTTGTAGATCGCGACGACGGCGCCGAGAAACAGGGCGCCGGAGAGAACGTACGAAAGCGTTCCCGAGACCAGAAGCGGCACGAGGAAGATACCGACGGTGACGAGAAACTGTATCCCGACGGCCGTGACGACCTTGCGCTCGATCGATTCGGAGATTTCGAGGCGGTCCATCGTCCCCCACAGGAGGGCCTCGTACCGCCCCTGAAGACCCGATCGTGGCTGTCGTGTCGTCGACATACACGGGACTCGACGGAAGCGGGTTATGAAGCTCACCCCGGAGTTATCAGGCGCGATTCCCGATTCTCGGGCCGCGGGAACGCCGGGGACGCCGGGGATGGCGGGGACGGTTTAAAAGACTCCGCTCACGGCTTCGGCCGCGAGACCGACCGCACTCTCCAGGTCCGGGCCGAGCGGCGATCCGACGACGAGCCCGTCGGCGTGTCCGGCGACGGCGGCCGCGCGCTCGCGGACGGTCTCGGGGGTGCCGGCCATGCAGAACGCGTCGATCATCTCGGGAGTCACGCGCTCGAAGGCCGCGGAGAACTCGCCGGCCGAGACGCGGTCGCCGATCGCGGCGGCGGCGTCGGGGTCGATCCCGTGGCGCTTCAGGACCGGCGGCGCCGCGCCCCCGGCGATGAACGCGACCGGCGGGCGGGCGGCCTCGCGGGCCGCGTCCTCCTCTTCGGCGATCGAGACCGCGGCGTACGCGATGAGGTCGAAGTCGCCGCGGTCGTCGGGGCGGTCCGCGAGCCCGTCGTCGACCTGTTCGCGGGCCCACGCGAGGTCCCTCGGATGCGACCCGTTGTACAGCAGCCCGTCGGCGTGTTTCGCGGCCATCCGACACATGTGCGGTCCCTCGCCGCCGACGTGGACCGGGATCGACGCGCCCTGCGGGGGCTCGTAGTTGAGCCCGGCCCCGTCGGCGTCGAAGGTCCCCTCGTGGTCGACGCGCTCGCCGGCCCACAGCCTCTGGGCGGTCTTGAACGCCTCCAGCACGGGGCGGAGCCCGCGCTCGTCTTCGAGCCCGAGGTTCCGGAGCGTCGAGGGGTCGCCGGGGCCGAGCCCGAAGACGGCGCGCCCCTCCGACAGCTCGTCGAGGGTCGCGACCTTCGAGGCGAGCGTCACGGGATGGGTCTCGTAGGGGTTGGCGACGCCCGGGCCGAGCCGGACCGAGTCGGTGGCGGTCGCGAGCTGCGAGAGGAACGCCCACGGGTCGCGGTTGTTGTAGTGACACGTCGAGTAGACGGCGTCGTAGCCGGCGTCCTCGGCGCGGACGCCGAGGTCGACGAGGCGATGCAGGTCGTGTTCGGGGGTGAGTTCGATGCCGAGCATGGTTATCCGTCGAACGTCCACTGCCGGAGGGCCTGTCGCACGAAGTCGCTCTCGACGGCGCGGAAGTGGTTGTCCGAGCCGTCGTGGTCGCCGAACGCCCAGTCGCGGACGACGACGACCGGGGTGCCGCCCGCGCCTTCACCGGCGACGAGGTTGGCGGCCGACGCGAGCTCGTCGATCACGTTCTGGACGGTGACGCCCATCTCGCGGCCGTCGCGGTCGCGTTCGCCGCGCCAGTCGCGGCTGGCGGGCATCCCGGCCCAGCCGATCGCGACCCCGCGCTGACCGTGTCTGAAGGGGCGCCCGCAGGTGTCGCTGACGACGACGCGGTCGGCCGCGAGCCCCTCGCGGATGCGGTCCGCGCTCTCGGAGGGGCGCTCCGGGAGCAACAGCAGGTCGCCGTCGGGGACGTTCGACCGGTCGATCCCGGCGTTGACGCCGATGTGGCCGAAGCGGGTCGCCGTCAGGAGGAACGGCGCCTCCATGATCAGCTCCGTCGACTCCTCGATGACGGCCTGCGCGAAGCGCGGGTCCTTCTCCTCGCCGGCGATCGCCGCGAGCCGGTCGGCGACCTCCTCCGCGCGGGGGCTCGCCGGGAAGTCCGAGAGATCGAAGGCGCGTCCCTCCGCCTTGGAGACGACGGTGCTGGCGACGACGACCACGTCGTCCGCGCGGAGGTCGACGCGTTCGCCGATCATGGCCGCCAGATCGTCTCCTTCCCGGATCTCCGGGAGGTCCGGGACGGGGAACAGCTCCATGTGCAAACCTGCGTGGCGGTGAGGAAAAACCCCGCCGGTACCGGGTCGGTTTGACGGTATCGGGATTCAGGAGCGGGGCGGTGAGTTCATCGCGGTTGGCGGCGACGATCGCTTATAAACGTAGTGCGGTGGCGCGTGCCTGCGAGCGGCCGCCATCGGCGGCCGCGAGGAGCACGCGCGAGGGACGCGGCGACCGGAGCGAAGCGGAGGGAGCCGCGAGGTTGGGGAGGTGTGAGGCCGCGGTGCGGGCTGGGGCTTTGGCGGTGTTCATCGTCGATCACCACCCGCCGACTTATAGACGAGTGGCTGGAGCTTTCGCAGTGTACCCTTCCGCTCCGCACACCTTATAAACAAACCCGCCAATTTCGTACTGTGGACCTGCACGTCCGGTACGAGGGCGACGACGACCCCGACAAGTGCACGGCCCGGAAGCTCGCGCGGTTCGACCTCGCGGAGCTCCACCGCTCCGACCGCGCCACGCCGTACGGCGTCGTGCTCAATCCCCACGCCGAGCGCGCGCTCTCGCCCGCGGACGCCGACCTCGCCGCCGACAACGCCTTGGTCGCGCTCGACTGCTCGTGGGAGTCGGCCGGCGAGAAGCAGTTCAGCCTCCCCGGCGAACACCGCGCGCTCCCGTACCTCGTCGCCGCCAACCCCGTGAACTTCGGGCGCCCGATGCAACTCACCACCGTCGAGGCGTTCGCGGCCGCGCTCGCGGTCCTCGGCGAGCCCGACCACGCCGAGCGGATCATGGCGAAGTTCACGTGGGGCGAGACGTTCCTCGAACTCAACGAGGAGCCGCTTCGGCGGTACGCAGCCTGCGAGGACTCGTCCGAGATCGTCGCGATCCAACAGGAGTACCTCGACCGGGAGTAGTCGGGCGCCGACTGCGAACGCGGCAAGCCTTTTGGACGAGTCGGTCGTATTACACGACGATGGTATCCACAGGCGACGCCGCACCCACGTTCACCGCGACGGTCGGCACGAGCGACCACGAACCGTTCGACCTCGACGACCACATCGGCGACGGGCCGGTCGTGCTCGCCTTCTTCCCGGGCGCGTTCACGCCCCCGTGCACGAACGAGATGGTGGCGTTACAGGAGCGCGCCGCCGCGTTCGACGACGCGGGCGCGACGCTGTTCGGCGTCAGCGCCGACTCCCCGTTCTCGCAGGGCGCGTTCCGCGAGGAGCACGGGATCGAGTTCGACCTCGTGAGCGACACGGCCGCCGACGCGATCCGGGCGTACGGGCTGGAGATGGACATCGCCGATCTGGGCCTTTACGGGATCGCCAACCGTGCCGTGTTCGTGATCGACGACGACGGCGAGGTCGTCTACGACTGGGTGGCCGACGACCCGACCAACGAGCCGGACTACGACGCCGTCCTCGACGCGGTCGAAAGCGCGTAGGACGCAACTGGCAGGTGTTCTTTATAAGCAGTTGACCGCGATCGGGTAGCGGGCTCTTCCGAGGCTCTCGCTGTCAGCTTATAAATAGCCGTTACGGAGAACACACTCACCAACCTCGCCGGTCCGTCCAACCTCGGAGAAAACGGTCTCAGTCCCCGAGTACGCCGCCGATCGCGCCCGCGAGCGCCGAGTCGATCGCGAACAGGAGCGTCAGGAGCAGTCCGACGACCAGCACGCCGGCGCCGCCGAGCAGGCTGCCCACCGGTCCCCCGACGAGCCCCACGAGCCCGCCGAACGCGGCCAGCAGCAGGGTGACGACGATTCCGCTCACCGACCCGGCGAGCAGGCCGTGCCACGTCCCCGAGAGCAGCCCGCCGCCGGCGACGTAGCCGGCGACGAACCCTCCGATCAACCCCGCACCGATGTGGCCGACGACCGGGACGAACGTCGCGAGGAGCCCGGCGATCAACATCACGATGAACCCGTAGCCGACGGCGCGCCAATCGGTCATACGCACCGTACCCGGTCGCGAGATAAATACTCGCCGCCGCATCCGTTCACGTCGCTGCCGTCCGGACGCGACGGGGGGAGAGCCGACGCCGGCCACTTCCCGACCGGCGTGGCGACCGGAATTTAAGCCCTCACCGGCCCAACGAGTGTCCATGCCCTCCGAGTCCGGCGCGTCGATCGACGGGATGCAGTCGCCGGGGGACCGAGAGCGCGGCGCGGACTCCGAGACCGATTCCGCCGCGGCCCTCGACTCCCATTCCGCCGCGGCTCCCGATTCCGACACCGGGCCCGACACGGCTCCCGTCGAGTGGGGACCGGTCCGTTTCGAGCGCCTGCGGTCGCTGGCGCTCGGCGCGAGCGTGACCGCGGGCGGACTCGTCCTCGCGGCGCTGCTGTTCGTCGCCGTCGGGATCGGCGCCTCACTGCTCGGCGGTGGCGGACCGCCCGCGTCGACGTGGGCGGTGGCCGTCATCCTCCTCGTCGGCGGTCCGATGTCGCTGCTCTACTGGCTCGTGGCGTACGACCGAACCTCCCCGGAGCGCCGCCGCGAACTCCTGTCGCAGTTCGGCGACTACTCGTTCGACCCCTCGCAGTTTCGGCTCGGCTGGACCGTCGCCGGGGCGGGGGCCGTGTTCGCGGGCGCCGCGGCGGCGGTCGGCCCCGGATCGCTCTCGGCCGCGCCGTCGCTGCTCTCGGGATTCGCTCCGCTGCTCGTCTCGTTCATCGCGTTTCTCCCGGTGATCGCGGGCTCGCGGGGGACCGACCTGCGGCTCGATCCGGCCGCCGAGACTATCGAGCGGACCTCCCGGAGCCACGACCGGACGCGCTCGGACGACCTCGGGTCCGCGATCCGGACGCGCCGGATCGACCTCCCGTGGGCGACCGTGTTCCTGCTCGCGTACCGCGGGAACGCCTGGTACCGGTCGACGCCGTGGCTGTTCGTCCCGACCGACCTCGCCGACGAGGTCGAGCGGGGGCTGGACGCGGCGCTCGCGCGAAGCGACGGACCAGACCGAGCCAGCGTCCCGGAGCGCGCCATCCTCGCGATCGCGGGATCCGCCTCGCTCGTCGTCGGCCTCGCGATGGCGCTCGCGGCCGGCGAGCCGGCGGCCGGCGCGCTGTTGGCGCTGCTGACGGCCCCGTTCAGCCTGCTCTTCCTCGCGCTCGCGGCCCGGCTGTGACCCCTGCCGGAGCGTGGTCGCGGTGGGCCGTCGACACCGGATGTGCCATTTTCTACCACGCGACTCATATACTCGGGCCTCGTAGGTTCGCCCATGGACCGACAGCGTCTGGAGAAGGCCCTCGAGGCGGAGTTCGGCGGGACCGAGGCCGAGCGGCGAGCGGTCGCTCGGGCGGCTCGCGACCTCGCCGACTCGGGGAAGCCCTCTCACGACCGGGGACACGCCCTCACCGTGCCCGGCGTGATCGACCACCTCGGCGACGCGCCGGACGGATCCTCGCTCGTCGAGCGCTGGAACTGGTGGCTGGGCGCGCTCGACGCCGCCTACGGCGGCTACGACTACTTCACCGTGCGGTTCGTTGAGGGCGACGAGGAGGCGGGACTCCGGCGGTAGGCGGCGGCGAGACCTCGGTTCGTTCCCACGCTCGCACCGCCAACGCCTCCACTTTCACTTTCACTCCGCGCATGGCTCGCTTATACGGGCGTTCCGACCCTCGTTGGAGATATGAGCGCGACGAGCCACGATCAACCGCGGTACGCGACGCCGACTCGCGTCGACATCACTGAGTGCAAAACCGATCGGATCGCCGACCGCGCACGCCTGAACCGCGTGCAGGGCAGTGAGGTCCATCTCGAACGCCGCGGCGGGCGCACGTTCCTCGTGACGACCCCCGCCGAGTGAGGCGGGGGCTGGCGGGGGACCGAGTCAGTCGTCAGCGGCGACCTGGTCACGGGCGGATCCGTCGTCGGACAGCAGGCTGTCGAGCCCGACGCCGAGCGCCTCGTTCGTCCGCGCCACCGATTCCCCTCTGGAGACGTCGGTCGCCAGCGTGCGAACCGCGTCGACGTTTTCCGGGACCACGTCCGCCTCTTGGTGGACGTTCTGGAACAGGTACAGGTCTCGTCCTTCGACGCTTATCGACTCCTCCCAGATGCAGTTCTCCCAGAGATCACCGCGGGGACGCCCCACGTCGGCCGCGTAATCTTTCAGGGCTCCAGCGCCGTCGATGCCGGCGTGTTCGGGGATCAGAAACAGCCGCGTCTCCGCGCGGAACAGCTCCCGGACCTCCGCCGTGGTCGGCGCCTCCTCGAGCGTGACGTTGACGCTGTGAGTGTGCATGGCGGTGACCGGTGCCTTCAGCGCGGCCGTGTCGATATCGATCTCGGGGAGAATCGCGTTCACGTCAGGCCCGTGGTGAGAGGGGACCGTCTTCGGATCCGGGACCACGTCGTTTATCGGGCCGCGGTCGGTCTCGCTCGGGTCGCCGCCCCGACGAACGAGGGTCACGCGGGCCTTCTCGACGCCGTACGCCTCGTCGAGCGGAGCGAGGAGCCGCGAGAGCCCGGTCGTGTTACAGGAGACGACGCGAAGCGAGCCGACGTCGCCGATCTCCCCGCTAGCGCGGGCGTTGAAGGAGGCGTCCGCGATCGCGGCGTCCTCGCCGCCCTGATAGATCGCGGGGGTGTCGTGTGCCTCGTAGGTCGGTTGGTTGCGCTCGCCGATCCCGGCCGGCGCGCAGTCGACGATCACGTCGACGGCATCGAGCAGGTCACCGAGGGTCCCCGCGACGCCGAGGCCGGCGTCCTCGAACGCGGCGGCTCGCTCGTCGATCGCCGCGTACAGGTCGTAGCCGCGACGGATCGCGGCCTCGGCGACGTAGTCCGGGCTGGTCTTCGTTACGCCGACGAGTTCCATATCGGGCTGGGCCGCGACCGCGTCCGCGACGCGTTTCCCGATCGTCCCGTACCCGTTGACGCCCACACGTATCATGGATCCCGGTCGCTCGGGGAACAGCATAATCTTTTCGAGTGATGCAATAAGAAATTAACTACGCCGAGAGTAATCTGTCGGTTAATTCGCGCGCCGCAAAGATGAAACTGAATTTCGAAATGGAGTAAATCGATCGGCGATGGGAAGGACTAACGCCCGTCGTCGCCGATCGGAGGGTATGTCGAGCGATCTTTCGGACGCCGCCGAGACCGCCGTCGAGCAGTGCCTGCGCGTCGCCCCCGAGGAGTCCGTGGTCGTCGTCACCGACGACAAGCGCGAACGCATCGGCGAGGCGCTCTACGAGGCCGCGAGCGCCGTCACCGACGACGCGACGATACTCCGGTACCCGCCGGCCGATCAGCACGGCACCGAGCCGCCCGCGCCGGTCGCGGCCGCGATGGCCGAGAGCGACGCCTTCCTCGCACCGACGACGAAGAGCCTGAGTCACACCCGTGCCCGCGGGAGCGCCTGCGACGCCGGAGCGCGCGGCGCGACGCTCCCCGGGATCACGGAGCCCGTGTTCACCACCGGGCTCGACGCCGACTACGCCGCGATCGACGCCGCCTGCGACGACGTGCTCGCACAGGTCGTCGACGCCGACGAGGTCCGGGTGACCTCGCCCGCGGGCACCGACATCGCGTTCGGGATCGGCGACCGCGAGTGGCTCGCCGACACTGGGATGGTCCACGAGCCCGGCGACTTCTCGAACCTGCCGGCCGGCGAGGTGTTCGTCGCGCCCGAGACCGCGACCGGCACCTACGTCGTCGACGGGACGATGATGCCACACGGCCTGCTCGGCGAGGGGCGTGAGCTGACGTTCGAGGTCGAGGACGGGCTCGTCACCTCGGTCAGCGACGACGCGGTCCGCGAGGAGCTCGAGACCGCCGCCGAATCGGTCGGCGACGCCGCGTACAACCTCGCGGAGCTGGGGATCGGGACCAACGTCGGCGTCGACGAGCTGGTCGGCTCCGTCCTCTTAGACGAGAAGGCGGGCGGCACGGTCCACGTCGCGATCGGCGATAACGCCGGGATCGGCGGGGAGACCGACGCACCCGTCCACCTCGACGGAATCCTCCGGAACCCGACCGTCTACGCCGACGGCGAGGAGATCGAACTGCCGAGCGCGTAGAGCGGGCGCTCAGACCGAAGGCGAGTGTTCATTTATAAGTAAACGAGACGGTTGGATCAACTACTTATAAAGACCCGAAACGCAATTCGTCACTCCACGACCGCGAGCGCGACGCTCGCGACCCCCCGCACGCCGACGACCTGGTGGCGCCAGCCGTCGCCGGCGTCGACGCAGAGCGTGCCGACGTCGGTCACGGCCACCGACACGCCGGGACCGTAGCCGAGCGCGACCGGCTCCTCGTCGACCGGGAGGTCCGCCACGGTCCACGTCTCGCCGTCCCACTCGGCGCCGTCGTCCGCGTGGACGAACAGGTCGCCGTCGATGACCGCCATCGCGTGCCCATCGCCGTCGGCGGCGACCGCGGTGGCGTCGCCCTCCAGCGCCGTCATCCAGCCGTTTCCCAGCCAGTAGGCGCCCGAGCCGGTCGCCGCGAGGGGCATCCCCGCTCCCGCCACGTCGCGGGCGTCGTCGAGGCCGACCGCGGTGAGCGCGCGGGTCGCACCCGCGCTATCGCCTCCGGTGACCCGGTGGACCCCGTCGCCAGCGGCGACGAGGGGACCGTCGATCGCGCGCGGGTCCGACACGGTCCCGACCGAGGTCGTCGTCGGCTCTGATCCCTCGTCATCGACCGCGATCCGGTCGATCTCACCGTCCTCGCCAGCGACGAGGAACGCGTCGTCGTGGACGCCGACCGCGACGATCGACTTCGAGCCGACGGGGTCGGCCGTGACGGGCTCGAACTCGGGGTCGTCGCCCACGTCGGCGACGCGCAGGCCGTCCCCGGTCGCTATTCCGACGAGATCCGGGCCGCCGTCGCGAGGGAGGACCGCCGCGTCGCGGGCGGGGTCGCGCGCGACCATGTCGAACGCGCCGACCTTGTCGGCCGAGAGCGCCACCCGGACGACGCCGCTCTCGGTGGCGACGTACGCGTCGGTGCGGCCCGCCGTCCCGGCGTACACGCGCTTCTCCTCGATCGAGATGTCGTCTTCGGCGGGTGCCATTGCCGGTGGTTCGGTCGGGGGTCCCATAAGCCCCGCGCGGCGCGACGGCGGGGACGAGAACGGCGAGACGTCACCTCCCGGTCCGCCCCTTCCGACGCTCATTAGGTCGCCGACCTCGTACGGTCGGTAGTGCAATCGGTCGCCGCCGAACTCGTCGCCCTGCTCGCCGAGGTGGCCCCGCGGCTCGCCCGCATCGCGGCGTTCATCGCGGTCGGCGTCTTCGCCGCCAACGTCGCGGTCGCGTTCGGGCTGATCCGGTACGTCGCCGGGCTCGCCGGGTGGCTCACCCGGCCCGCGAACCTTCCCGACGAGGTCGGCACCGCGATCCTCACGACCGCGGCGTCGACCACGGCGGGATACGCCACGCTCGCCGAGTACCGGGAGTCGGGCCTGCTCGACGACCGGGCGACGCTGGTCGCCGTGACCATCAACACGTTCTTCGGGTTCGTCCAGCACGTGTTCACCTACTACGTCCCCGTGTTGATCCCGATTCTGGGCGTCCGGACGGGGATCGTCTACGTCTCCGCGCGCGCCGGGATCGCGCTGGCGATCACCGTTACGGGCGTGCTCGCGGGCGGCGTTCTGCTGTCCGAGCGCAACGTCGACCGGAGCGCGCTCGCCGAGGTCGACGCGAGCGGGCCCGACGCCGACGACCGCACGAGCCGGGAGCGCGTGCGCGAGGCCGGCGAGAAGTCCTGGTCCACGCTCCGGCGGATCGTCCCGCGGCTCGCGGTCGTCTACACCCTCGTGATCGGGCTCGTCAACAACGCCGACGTGGAGGCCCTCACGAGCGTCGCCGAGCCGATCACCGGCCTCCTCGGGCTCCCCGGCGCCGCGGTCCCCGTGATCGCCGTCTACACCCTCGACACGACCGCCGGCGCGGTGACGCTGGCCGGCACTACGGAGGGGATCTTCACCGTTCGGACCGCGGTCGCGAGCCTGCTCATCGGCGGGATCCTCTCTTTCGCCGTCTCGACTTTCCGGCGCTCGATCCCCTTCCAGTACGGGATCTGGGGCGCCGAGTTCGGCACCAAGGTGATCGCCGTCAACACCGGCCTGAAGCTCGTCTTCATCTCGGTCACGGTCGCGCTGTTGCTCGCGCCGGTGTGGTGAGACGAGACAGTACGGCGGTTAACCGGGATTTCGAGAAACGATTTATAAACCGGATGCGGTCGGCGCGCGCCTCCGAGCGGTCGCCACTGCGACCGACGAGGCTGGGGAGGTGTGAGGTGCGGTTGCGGGCGGGTGGGACTTTGGAGGTGGCCACCGTCGATAATCGCGATCGAACCGTCGACGACCAGTTCCGACTGAAAGCAACGGGCAAAAAGCGGCCCCTGACAGAACCGATCCGAAAAAGCGGTCAATTTCGAGGTTCAAAACCCCACCCGCGAAAAACCGCTATTTCCGATTTTAGAGGTCGAAGCGGTCGAGCGTCATGACCTTGCTCCACGCGTCGGCGAAGTCCTGCACGAACTTCTCCTCGCCGTCGGCGGCGCCGTAGACCTCGGAGACGGCGCGGAGACGGGAGTTCGAACCGAAGATCAGGTCGAACCGGGTCGCCGTCCAGTCGACCTCGCCGGTCTCGGGGTCGCGGAGCTCGAAGATCTCGTTGTCCTCGTCGACGGGCTCCCAATCGCGGTCGAAGTCGAGCAGGTTGACGAAGAAGTCGTTCGTCAGCGTCTCCGGCTCGTCGGTGAACACGCCGTGATCGGAGCCGTCGTAGTTCGCGTCGAGGACGCGCAGCCCGCCGACGAGCACCGTCATCTCGGGGACGCTCAGCCGCAGCAGCTCGGCCTTGTCGACCATCTCGTGTTCCGGCTTGTGGGGCAGGTCGTCACCGAGGTAGTTGCGGAAACCGTCCGCCTCCGGCTTGAGCGCCTCGAAGGACTCGGGGTCGGTCTGCTCCTGCGTCGCGTCGACGCGTCCCGGCTCGAACGGGATCTCGACGTCGTGGCCGGCGGCCGCGGCGGCCTGCTCGACGGCGAGGTTGCCGCCGAGGACGATGAGGTCGGCGAGCGACACCCGCGTGTCGTCGTCGCGAAGGCCGTTGAACTCGGCCTGGATCTCCTCGTAGGTCTCCAACACGGACTCCAGCTCCTCGGGGCTGTTGACCTCCCAGCTCCGCTGGGGTTCGAGGCGGATCCGCGCGCCGTTCGCGCCGCCGCGCTTGTCGCTGTGGCGGAACGTGGACGCGGCCGCCCACGCGGTCTTGACTCGCTCGGAGATCGAGAGGTCGAACTCGGTGATCAGCTCTTCGAGCTCGGCGACCTCCGACTCGCCGACGACGTCGTAGTCCGCGTCGGGGAGCGGGTCCTGCCAGAGCATCGTCTCCTCGGGGACCTCGGGGCCGAGGAACCGCTCCGGCGGACCCATGTCGCGGTGGATGAGCTTGTACCACGCCTTCGCGAACGACTGCTGGAACTCGTCGGGGTCGTCGCGGAACTCCTCGAGGACCGCCCGGAAGTCGTCGTCGTGTTTCAGCGCCACGTCCGTCGTGAGCATCATCACGTCCTCCTTGTCGGAGGGGTCCTGCACGCCGGGGGCGGCGCCGTCGAGCTCGTCGTTCTTCGTGGTCCACTGCCACGCGCCGCCGGGACCCTTCTCCGGCTCCCACTCGTAGCTGAGCAGGTTGTTGACGTAGCTCAGGTCCCACGCGGTCGGCGTGGCGTTCCACGGTCCCTCGATCCCACTGGTGATCGTGTCGGGGCCCTTGCCCTCGCCGAAGTCGTTGTCCCAGCCGAGGCCCTGCAGGTCGATCGGGGCGTCCTCGGGCTCCGGACCGAGGTGGTCGCCGTCGTCGGCGCCGTGGACCTTCCCGAAGGTGTGCCCGCCGGCGATAAGCGCGACCGTCTCCTTGTCGTTCATCGCCATGTGGCTGAACGTGTCGCGGATGTTCTCCGCGGACCCCTCCAGATCGGGCTCGCCGTTCGGCCCCTCCGGGTTCACGTAGATGAGGCCCATGACGGTGTTGCCGAGCGCGTCGTCGAGGCGACCGTCCTCCTCGAAGCGCTCCGCCGATGTCGACTCCCACTCGTCTTCGGGGCCCCAGTCGACGGCTTCGTCGGTCTTGAAATCGTCCTCGCGGCCGCCGGCGAAGCCGAACGTCTCGAAGCCCATCGACTCGAGGGCGACGTTCCCGGTCAGAACGATCAGGTCGGCCCACGAGAGCTTGCGACCGTACTTCTGTTTGACGGGCCAGAGCAGCCGCCGCGCCTTATCGAGGTTAACGTTGTCCGGCCAGCTGTTGAGCGGCGGGAGCCGCTGTCGCCCGCCGGACGCGCCGCCGCGGCCGTCGTGCGTCCGGTACGTGCCGGCGCTGTGCCACGCCATCCGGATGAACAGCGGCCCGTAGTGGCCGTAGTCGGCCGGCCACCAGTCCTGCGACGTCGTCATTACCTCCTCGATGTCCGCTTTCACCGCGTCGAGGTCGAGTTCCTCGAACGCCTCGGCGTAATCGAACTCCTCGTCCAGCGGTCCGGGGTTTCCGGCGTGCTCGTCGAGGACGTCTAGGTCTAGCTGGTTCGGCCACCAATCGGTGTTGTCTCTTGGCATTATCGTTGAAGTTCCGTGGTTAGTTCGCTCGCAACTGTACCGAAAGCGTCCGCACGGTGGCTCCGCCCTCGAAAACGGTCGTACCGAAATCCGGTGCCGGCGGCGCGAGAGCGACCGGCGCGTGGAGGTCGGCGGTGCCCGCCTCGGAAGCGGAGTCGTCACGCATTCGGCGTCATCATTTCTTTAGTGACCTCAAATAAAAAGCTGGCTACTGTCGTCCGTGCCGCTTATTAGTTGGAAATTATCTTTCGACTTCATAAATAAGACTTTGAAAAACCGAACCGCCATCGGGATGCCCCGCGGTCCCGTTCCGCGATGCCCCGCGGCCCCGTTCCGCGATGCCACTACTCCGGGTCAGCCCGCGGATCGAACTCGCCGTGTCGGATCCCCACTCTGACGGGCGTGTGTTCCGCGTCTGTCGGCGTCGAAACCGATCGCCGGCACATCACTCACCCATCCGGACGGGCGACGCGCAGTGGTCCCCCTCGATACCGGTCGACGGATCGGAAGCGGTGTCGATCACGGCCGGTCGAGCGGTGTCGATCACGGCCGGTCGAGCGGTGTCGATCACGGCCGGTCGAGCGGTGTCGATCACGGGCGACCGTTCGGAATCCGCGGGCGAGTGCGTGTCCCCGAACGTATTCGGCTCAACACGGAATCGGGTCGGACCCGACTCTCCGATCGCATGCCCAGACTCGACGTCCGCGAGATCCCGCCGGTGAACCGCCACGACAAGATCCACGAGGAGTTCGACGGGATGGAGCCGGGCGAAACGCTCACGATCGTCAACGACCACGAACCGAAGCCCCTGTACTACGAGATGGCGGCCGAGGTCCCCGCGTTCGACGAGGAGGCGTACGAGGTGCGACAGAACGCGCCCGACGAGTTCGTCGCGGAGTTCCCGAAAACCGAGGAGTAGACCCCAACGGGACACCTGAGACGTTTCTCCGGACCGAAGCTACGCCTCGTCGATGTCGAAGAGTCGACGGATCGCTCGCGCTCGCTCTCGCTCCCGTCTCCCCGTCCTCTCAGACCGCTCCGCCCGCTCCAGCGCCTGTTCCGGGGCGTCGGTCAGCCCTTCGACGAGCGCGGCCCCGAGCTCGCGGACGGTCTCGCGCTGCTCGTCGGAGAGATCACCGCGCGCGTCGAGCTTCGAGATGGCTTCCTCGAGCTCGCACCGCTCTATCTCGGCAGTTTGACGGCGGAACCGTCTCCGGAGCTGCTCCGCGTCGAGCGATGGTTCGGACCGATCGTGTGTCGCCTCGGTCCGATCGGGAGCCGCTTCGAGGCTCTCGGTACTCATATCGGAACGTCGGTCGTCGGCGGGGTGCGTGTTCCCCCGAACGTATTCGGGGCCGATCGGGAGATACGGATACCCGAACATGTTCTTTCGGAGGCGTCTTCCGTCGGAACGAAGTTGATAGACGTGATGTCTAAATCCCAGTCGATCTACGAAACAATCGGCGGCAGAACGGCCGTCGAGGCAGTCGTCTCGGACTTCTACGACCGCGTCTTCGACGATCCCGTCCTCGAGCCGTATTTCGAGGGTATCGACCGCGAGGCGCTGTACGCCCACCAGGTTCAGTTCATCAGCGCGGTCGCCGGCGGCCCGGTCTCGTACGAGGGCGCGGACATGCGGGCGGCTCACGAGGGGATGGGAATCACCGAGGAGGCGTTCGGTCGCGTCGCGACCTACCTCGGAGAGGCGCTCAGGGAGAACGATATCGACGAAGGGGACGTCGAGACGATCCTCGAAGAGGTCGGCGCGCTCGAACCCGACGTCGTCGGGCAGTAGTCCGACCGGAGTCGGTCGGTCCTCGTCCCACGGCGATCGGGACTGGCAGGCACACTCAAGTCCCCGCCGAGAGACGTGCCGCCATGGGCACCGAGCGCTTCCTCTTCGTCTCCGCGGACGCCGCGCTGATCACCGACCTCGCGTGGCAGGTCCACCGCGAGGGTCACGACGTGAAGTACTATATCGAAGCCGAAAGCGATCAAGAGATCGGCGACGGTTTCGTCCCGAAGACGGACGACTGGCGCGCGGAGGTCGAGTGGGCGGATGTCATCATCTTCGACGACATCTGGGTCGGGTCGGATATCGGCACGGGTGAACTCGCTGAGGAACTCCGTGAGAGAGGGAAAGCTGTCGTCGGCGGGACGCCGAACACCGATCACCTCGAAGAGGATCGGGGATACGCGATGGAGGTCCTCGAAGACCACGGCGTCAACACCGTCGAACACCACATCTTCCACGACTTCGACGCCGGGATACAGCACGTCGAAGAGAATCCTGCCCCGTACGTGATCAAACCGCTCGGCGAGGTCCAGAACGTCAAGCGCTTACTGTACGTCGGGAACGAGGACGACGGGAGCGACGTCGTGGACGTGCTGAAGGCGTACAAGAAGGCGTGGGGTCACCGGATGAAGGGGTTCCAGCTCCAGCGGAAGGTCGAGGGCGTGGAAATCGCCATCTGCGGCTTTTTCAACGGCAACGAGTTCATCGATCAGGTCAACTTTAATTTCGAACATAAGAAGCTGTTCCCGGGCAACATCGGTCCCTCCACCGGCGAGATGGGAACGTCGATGTTCTGGGCCGGCCAGAACAAGCTGTTCAAAGAGACCTTCGGGAAGATCGAAGACTGGCTCGCCGACGAGGGGTACGTCGGGAGCATCGACATCAACTGCATCGTCAACGACACCGGCATCTACCCGCTGGAGTTCACACCGCGGTTCGGGTACCCGACGATCGCCTTACAGGAGGAGTCGATCGAGTCGTCGACCGGTCAGTTCTTCGCCGATCTCGCGCGCGGCAACGAGCCCGAGGTAGCGGTTCACAACGGCTACCAGATCGCGGTTCGGGTCGTCCTCCCGCCGTTCCCGTTCGACGACGAGCAGACGTACGACGAGAACTCCCGGAACGCCGCCGTGGTGTTCGAAACGGAGAGCCGCGATGGAATCCATCTTGAAGACGCAAAGAAGATCGATGGCCAGTGGCGCGTCGCCGGCGACAACGGCATGCCCATCGTTGTGACCGGCAAGGGCGACACGATGCAGGCCGCGCGCGAGCAGGCGTACGACCGGGTCGACGATATCGTCATGCCGAACATGTACTACCGCGATGACATCGGCGAGCGATGGGTCGACGGGGACGGCGATCGGTTGCAGGCGTGGGGATACCTCGGACCGTAATCGATTGCGGGAGTGGGTGTTTCAGAACCACGACAACGATACAGTATTTAAACTATCGTGAGCGCCAGCAGCATCTACTTATAAACGCGGTGCGGTGGCGCGCGCCTCCGAGTGGCCGCCCTCGGCGGCCGCGAGGAGCGCGTGCGAGGGAGCCCGCGGCCGCCAGAGGCGGCCGCGGCGAGGCTGGGGAGGTGTGAGGCTGTGCGGTTGGGTGGGGCTCAAAGGGGCGGCCGTGAGGCGGGCGCAGGAGACGTAAGCACCGCAACGAAGGAGCGATAGCGACTGAGTGAGGAGCGCAGCGAGCGTGCGCCCGCCTCACGGCTGGGGCTTTGGAGGGCATCACCGCAGAGCCGTCGATCACTTATAAATAGCCGACAAAACACCCAAACTCGACTTATAAATAACCACGCTATCACAGTGATTCATCCACTCCCGCCATCGATCGCCGCTGTTCCTGTACGAATCGCGTCGTCGGCCGAGCCGATAGTTTATGGGGCGGGCGGTACCTGTTCACGAGTATGACCGAGCAGGAGACGGTCCACGTCGCGGACGTCAGCGAGGGGATCGGGGGCGACGCGACGGCGGAGCCGGGGTCACCGGTAGAGCTTCCGGTCGTCGACGTGCTCACCGGCCGATCGTTTATCACGGGTAAAAGCGGATCCGGCAAGAGCAACACGGCGTCAGTCGTCATCGAGAACCTCCTCGATAACGGGTTTCCCGTGATGATCGTCGACACGGACGGGGAGTACTACGGCCTCAAGGAGGAGTACGAGATCCTCCACGCCGGCGCCGACGACGAGTGCGACATCGTCGTCTCGCCCGAACACGCCGAGAAGCTCGCGAACCTCGCCTTAGAGCAGAACGTCCCGATCATCCTCGACGTCTCCGGCTACTTAGAGGAGGAGACCGCAAACGAGCTCCTCTTGGAGGTCGTCAAACAGCTGTTCGCCAAGGAGAAGCGCATGAAGAAGCCCTTCCTGCTCGTCGTCGAGGAGTGTCACGAGTACATCCCGGAGGGCGGCGGGATGGACGAGACGGGCAAGATGCTGATCAAGGTCGGCAAGCGCGGCCGGAAGCACGGCCTCGGCATCGTCGGGATCAGCCAGCGTCCGGCCGACGTGAAAAAGGACTTCATCACCCAGTGCGACTGGCTCTGCTGGCACCGGCTCACGTGGGACAACGACACGAAGGTGGTGGGGCGAATCTTGGGGTCGAAGTACGCCAGCGCCGTCGAGGACCTCGGTGACGGCGAGGCGTTCCTGATGACCGACTGGGACGAGTCGATCCGCCGGATCCAGTTCCACCGCAAGCAGACGTTCGACGCGGGCGCGACGCCCGGGCTCGACGACTTCGAGCGCCCGGAGCTCAAGTCGGTCTCCAGCGACCTCGTGGGCGAGCTCCAGTCCATCTCCGACGAGAAGGAGCGCCGCGAGTCCGAAATCGCGGACCTCAGACAGGAGATCGACAAGAAAGACCAGCGGATCGCCGATCTCGAACGCGAGCTGGAGGAGGCCCGCGACCTGAGCAACATGGCCGACCAGTTCGCGCAGGCGCTCCTCGGAAAGGCCGAGGCTCCCTACCGGGGCGGAGGCGGGCGCTCCGCGGCCGCCGGCGGGGAGGAAGCGACCGGCGACCTGGGGGCGACCGGCGGCAACGGCGACCAGTCCGTGCTCAAGTCGTACGACGAGGCGGTAGCCGCGACCGAGAGAAGCGGCGAGAGCGCGACCGGATCGAGCGACTCGGCCGCCGACGGGGGGGCCGAGGTCGACGCGGACCCCGCCGCGAGCGAGGCCGACTTCAACGACCCGACCGACGAGGGGCTGAGCGATAACGACCCGGCCGTCGACGCCGCGACCGCCGGCGACGCCGCGACCGCCGCCGACGGGCCAACCAGCGACACTCCCGTCGACGACGTCGATCCGGTCACGCGCGCCGACGTGGCCGAGAGCGCGCTCCGGTTCGACGACGCCGTCGAACTCGGCACCCGCGAGGCCGTCATCGAGGAGCTCCGGAGCCGGATCGAGGCGCTCCCGGAACTCGCACAGGGGATGCTCCGGCACTACCGCCGCGAAGGAGTCAGCGACCCCGTCGCCGCCCACATCGACGCCGGCGGCGACGGCGACTCCGGCCACGCCTACAGCCGCCACCGACCCATCCGCCGGGCGGGGCTCATCCGGCACGCCGGCCGGGGCCACTACGCCTACGCCGTCCCCGACCTGATCCGCGAGGCGTACGCCGATCGGCTCGGCGAGGAGAGCGTCCGCGAGGTCGTTCGCGCCGTCGAGACCGCGTTCGTCCCGCCGGCCGAGCGGAGCTACCCGCCGGACGCCGATCCCTCGGAGGTCGGCGTCGGTGACGGCTCGACGGAGACCGGTTTGGACGGCGAAGGCGTTTCGGCCGGGGCGGACGAGACGGACACCACCGACGCCGCTCCCGGCGACGGCCGCGTTGACAGCGACGACAGCGCCCGCGACGATGAGAGAGGCGACGGCGACGACCGGGAGACGGGGGAGAAGCCAGAGCGACCGACGGGCGGCCTGAGCGACGCCGCACGGCGGCTCGCGGAGCGTGGACACGCCGCTGACGAGTAACTAGCCAGTACGGGAGACCGGTCAGTACGGAAGCCCGATCAGTACGGAAGCCCGATCAGTACGGAAGCCCGATCAGTACGGAAGCCCGATCAGTACGGGACCGACGGGTACTCGCTCGGGACCGCGTTCCACTGGGCCACCTGCGGGTCGACCGCCTCGCAGACGGTCCATTTCCGATGCGAACTCGTCGACGTGGCCGTCGCAGTGTGGGATCCCTTCTCGTGATGTCGTCTGATTCCGCGACCCGAAGACAAGTACCTCCCCGACGCCACGAGGTCAGCCGGTCCTGCGACCGAGCGCGGGGCGTTACCGGAGCGAATGGAGGAGACGTGTGAGCCGTGATCGGAGGGTCGTCCGGCGATCGGAGTCGGAGTCCGCGTCGGACGCGTCCGCGAGCTTGCGGTTCTTCTCCGCGATCAGGTCCTCGTACCGCCGGGTGACGCATCGGAGCTGTTCTTCCTTGCGTTCGATTTCGGCTTCGAGCCGTTCGATCTCTCGGCTGTCGGCGACGGCCGGCTCCCCGAGATCGCCGTCACGTCGTCCCTCCACTCGCCTATCGGCGGCGTCGCTCGGACGATGCGACGCCGTCCGAACGGACGTGTCATCCGTCCGGCGCGATTCCGTTCGATCGGCCAGACTCTCAGCGGGGACATCGGAATCCATGGGGCATGGTAGTATTTAGCATGGAAGCACGATAAAGGTCAGTCAGACGAATGGCGTGCGTTCAATATCGAGGGGCCGAGCCCGTCACGACGACGACTCGGCCGAACCCTCCCTGCGGGTGTCGGCGACACCGACGTAGCCGCCGTCGTCCTCGACGACGATGGACTGGACGTTGCCGATGGAATCGACGATGGAGACGTCGTGACCGGCGGCGTTCAGCTCCTCAGACGCGCGGCCGGTCCCGACCGGAACTATCCCACACCCAGTGTGACGCGTACTAGTAGAGAGTGCCGCGGTTGAGTGTCTCCAACTTGTATCGCTTCCCTATGTGACACCCATATATAACGTTAGATCAACTTTACAAGTCAACATCGCTCAGTAGAGACAATGATGTTCTCTCGGGAGCTCGCCCGTGTCTTTCTTCTCGTCGCCGTCGTCGTTCTCGCCGGCTGCGCGGGCGCACTCAGTGATCCGGAATCCACCGGTGCAACACCCGATAGCGGGGCGGATATCGAACCGACAAACGGCTCTCTCGAAGTTCACTATATCAACGTCGGACAATCCGTGAGTACGCTCGTCATCGAACCGGACGGCGAGACGATGCTCGTCGACACGGGCCACTACGACGACGACGGGGAGCACGTGCTCGAGTACCTCCGACGACACGACGTCGAGCGGATCGACCACCTCGTGACCTCGCACAACGACGCGGATCACATCGGTGGGAACGCGGCGATCATCGACTACTACGAGACGGAGGCCGACGGGATCGGCGCCGTCTACGATCCGGGAATCGCGGCGAACACGCTGACGTACGACGAGTATCTCGACGCCGTCGAGGAACACGACGTGACGCTGTACGAGACGCGTGAGGGCGACACCATTTCCTTCGGTGAGGCTACCGTCGACGTGCTCGGTCCCCCCGAGCCGTATCTCGAAAATGAAGACCGCAACGAGAACAGCATCGTTCTCAAACTCACGCACGGCGAGACGAGCTTCATGCTGTCCGGGGACGCCGAAAGCGACCAAGAGGCGTATCTCGTCGACGCGTACGGCGATGAACTCCGATCGACGGTGCTGAAAGCGGGTCACCACGGATCGAGCAGCTCCTCGAGCGGCGCGTTTATCGATGCGGTCGACCCGCAGGTCGCGGTCGTCTCGAGCGCCCACGACTCGCAGTACGGACATCCACACGACGAGGTCCTCCGGCGTTTCGCTGACCGGTCGGTGCCGACGTATTGGACGGCGACGCACGGTGATATCGTCTTCGTCAGCGACGGCACGAACGTCTCGGTACGAACGCAGCGGGACGCGCCGACGGATCCGCGGTCGCTCCGTGAGGGGAACCCGGTCGAACCCGGGACGGCTGGCGACGTCGCGGAACGAGCCCAGATTGGCAGTGGTGGAGCCGTCGCCGTTACCGACGGCGGCGACGGTACAGACGACTCTGGCAGCAGCGATACCGAGACGGCCCCCAACTCGAACGGCACGCTCGCGATCGCGACGATCAACGCGGACGCCGCCGATGACGACCGAGAGAACCTCAACGACGAGTACGTCGTCTTCGAGAACACGGGCACGGAGACGCTCGATCTGTCGGGGTGGACCGTCGAAGACGAGGCCGGGAAGCGCTACGTGGTTCCGGACGGCGCGACGCTCGCCCCCGGCGAGACGCTGACACTCAGAACGGGGAGCGGGACCGACACGGAAGGCGAGCTCTACTGGGGCGCCGGCTCGCCGGTCTGGAACAACGACGGCGACACCGTGATCGTCGCAAACGCTACCGGGGACCGCGTGCTAGAGGAGTCGTACGAATGACTGATATCGATCTTGCCGACGGTGAGTACACGGCGGTCGTGGACACGGTCGAAGACGGACTCGCGACCCTCTTCTTTGAGCGTGACGGTGCTGAAGTAGGCAACGCTGCCCTCGATGTCGACCGACTACCGGATAAGGGGCGGCATGCAGATGCGATCTTGCAAGTACAGATCGAGAACGGATCGATCGCGACCGCGATCTACGACCCGGAACGCACCACGACCCGTTCTGAGGCCGCTCAAGACCGATTTGATCGGTTATCCAAACGGCCGCCGAGAGACGATCGAGAGTAGGAGATCGACCGCGTGAATCGCCCTACCGAGGTGCAGTCGTCAGTGACCGATGACACGCATCCGCGATGAATCCGCACTCGCGACTCTCCCGCTGTTCGATCGTGTTCAGGTAGCTGAAATCCATAATACACCCGTAATAGTGGGTAACACATATCAGCGGTGGGTCCGTACCGTTCGTCGATTCACTCGACGGACCCACGATGACCGAAGTCGACGAGGCGGTAAAACTGAGTCTCGGCCTCGACTGAGCTACCGGCTCTCTCTTTGTTCGACCTTGTTCAACTCGATCAGCAGGCGGAAGATCGCCTTCACGAGGTTGGCGTCGACGTCGAACCGCTCGGCGTTCTCGCCGGCGCGCTCCATCACGCGCTCCTCCTGTCCCTCGTCGGTCGTCGGGAGGTCGCGCTCGTCTTTCACGGCCGCGACGGTGTCGGCGACGTAGGTCCGGCGGGCGATCAGTTCCACGATCTCGCGGTCGATGTCCTCGATCTCGCGTCGCAGTTCGTCGAGGCTTCGGTCCTCCGTGTTCGGTGTGTCACTCATTGGTAGTGGGGTCGGTGGTGTGGTCATTCGACGGCCGCGCCGTCGTTTCTGGTGGTCGTTCGTCGCAGCGTTCCGGGGCGATCGCCCCACGCGTCGGCGACCGCGTCGAGGTCGGTCTCGGAGTCGTCGGTGTCCGCGACGGCGACGACGCTCGGACCGGTCCCCGACAGCGACACCCCGGTCGCGTGGGGCATCGCCTCGACCGCGGGATCGGCGTCGAAGCCGAGCGCGGCGGAGAACGCGAGTCCGTTGACGGTCATCGCCTCGGCGTACCGGCCGTCGAGCGCGAGGTCGGCGACGAGATCCGCCATCGGCGCGACGGCCTCGCAGCGGGCCACGTCCGCGTCCGCGCTGTAGGCGCGTTCGGGGGGCGTCCACACGAGGACGTTCCAGTCGACGGTCTCGTGCGACCGCAACTCGTCGGCGCCGTTGTCGGTGACGGTGACGCCACCGAGCATCGAGGCGGCGGCGTCGTCGAACGCGCCCGTGACCGTGACGCCCGCTTCGCGCGCCGCCCGGACGCCGAGTCGGCAGGCGTCGATCCGGGTGACGTCGACGGACGGGTCGGAGTCGTCGTCTCCGACCGACAGCCCGAGAGCGTCGCAGGTCGCGAGCACGGTCGCGTTGGCGGCCGCGCTGGAGCTTTTGAGGCCCGCCGCGAGGGGTACGTCGCTGTCGGTCCGGACGGTGCCGCCCTCGCCGTCGCCCCAGCGCTCGGTCGCGACCGCGACGCAGCGCTCGATCAGGGCGGTGTCGGCCTCCGAGTCCTCGGCGATGGTCCCGCGTACCTCGTCGGCGTTCGAGTCGAGTGCGACGCTCGCGCGCGTCTCGACGTCGATCCCGAAGGCCGCGCCGGTACCCGTCGCGAGCGCGTTCAACACGGTGCCGGCGCCGAGCGCCGCTGCCCGTCCCTCCATGCACTCACGGCTCGCGAGCGCGGACAAAGAGGTAGCGATCACGGCGAGTCTCTCGGGGCGATCGGGGGCGTTACAGTGCGGGCTCGGAACGTCCTCTCCCTCAGGAACGTCCTCTCCCTCTCTCAGACCGGCTCCGCGCGCCGAACCGCGACCTCGATCTCGTACCAGTCCGGGTCGGCCCGCGCTCGGGTCTCCCGGCTCCGGAAGGCGATCTCGACCGTGAACCGCCGAGTGCCGTCGGCGAACCGGTCGCCCGACGAGTACTCCTCGCGGTGCTCCGCGAAGCCCACCGCCTCGCGCTCGATGGAGTTCGGACGGCTCGCGTACGCGTCGAGGCGAAAGAGGACCGTTCCGTAGGTGAACTGTCCGGCGTTCTCCACGGTGAGCCGCGCACGGACGGTCGTCTCGTACCCGCCGTCGGTCACGCCCAGCACGTCGACGTTCGTGACCACGAGACCGGAGCCGTCGGGACCGGTCTCTTCCGGGGGATCCTCGTCGTCGGCCTGTTCGGCGTCGGACTCGTCGCTCTCGGGTCCCTCGCCCTCGGAGAGGGATTCGCGGTCGGCCTCGCTCCCGGTGCCGCCTTCGGCCTCGCTCCCGGTGCCGCCTTCGGCCTCGCTTCCAGCCTCGCCCGCGGAGGTCCCCGTCCCGTCTCCGGAGCCGTTGGCGTCCTCGCTCGACTCCACGAGGCAGCCGGCGAGCAGCCCGGGGACCGCGGCGGCTAGCAGGCGTCGACGGCGGAGCGAGGGCGTCATGATCCCCTCCACGTCGTCGAGCGTCCTAAAAGTGGGCGCCGAGGCGTCCCGCGATCGCGACGGGTGAGCGTTCGGGCCGACATGGTCACCCCGTCACCGATCCGAGCACGCCGGCCACCGCGCCGACGACGGTGGAGACGATCGCCGTCGTGAGTATCGATCCGAACGCGTCGGCGATTCCGTGAGCCTGCGTCGCCGCTTCGCCCTGCGACGCGACGACGAGGACGACGACGACCAGCCCGTACGCCAGCGCGCCGAGCCCGCCCCCGAGCCCGCAGGTCGCGGCCGCCTCCCGCGCGCCGTACGCCCGCGACCCGACGAGGACGCCGAGCACGCCCGCGAGCAGGGGCGCGAGGACCAAGGCGGCGGCGGTGACCGCGAGGTACGACTGCGCGACGAACACCGGTGCGAACCGCGCGGTCTCGCCGGTGGCCGCCGTGGCGAGTACGGCCTCCGCCCACCCGGTGGTCGCGGCGGCGACGAGGCCGACGCCGGTGCCGACGACCGCGAACACCGCCGCCGTGAGACCGACTCCGTTCCCGTTCATCAGACCACCGCCCACCCGTTCGTCAGCTGGCCCTGCCAGCCGGTGCGCTCCTCCCACGCGTCGCCGGAGAACCCGGCCGCGAGCACGAACTCGCCGGCCTGCACGACGTAGCCGTACTGGACGCCGGCGTGCTCGTCGAACCCGTACCGCTCGCCCTCGGCCTCGTGGTGGTAGAGGCGGTGCCAGCGGGTCGGCCCCTGATACGTCGGGGCCTCGCTGTCCCCGTTAGTTCCGTTCTCCTCCGCCGTCGCGTTCCCGGAGAAGTCGGAGCCGGCCGCGGTCGCGTCGGGGTCGATCGGCGCTCGTCCCTCGGTCGAGGCGGCGGCGAGCGCTCCGTCGAGCCGGTCGCTCGCCGTCGACGCGTCCGGGTACCGCTGGACGTACAGGGGGACGCCGTCGAGCTCGTGCGCCCATCCCTCGAACGTCCGACTCGGTCGGTTGCCGGCGACGGGGCGGGTCGCGAAGGCGACGAACAGCTCCTCGGTCCGGTCTTCGGAGCGCGGTATCGGTCCGAGGCGCGCGCGCAACTCCTCTCGGCGGGCCGCCTCGAACGGGTTCCCGTAGATCCGCGGAATTCGGCCCCGGTCGTGCTCGTCGTCGTCGTACGGCTCGTGCGCGAACGCCGAGAACCCGCGACTCGCGAGCCCGATCTCCACGAACGCCTCGCCGCGGACTCGCCGGCGCTCGGCGGGATCGTCGGGGAGAGGGAACAGCAGGCGGTTCAGGAGCCGGTTGTGGATCGGCTCTCGCGAGAACGCCTCGTCGACGTAGGTGGCGGTGCCGACGGCGGCGAAGCCGCGTCGCATCCGCGAGAGCTCCTCTAAGACGCGGTCGACGTCGTCTCGGGGGGCGAACTCCCGGAGCACCTCGACGTGGCGGTCGGTGCGCGAGACGATCCGGGAGCGGGGGTGGAAATGCGGCTCCAGCGCGTCGGCGGCGGTGTCGGCGGCCGCGCGGCCGGCGGCGTCGAGCCGGTCGGCCATCTCGACGGCCACCGCGTCGTTCGCGTCGGCCGCCTCCCGAACGTCATCGATCTCGGCGACGACCTCCTGGATCGCGTTCCGATAGGTCTCGGTCGCCGTCCGGTACTCGGTCGCGAACCACACCGCGTCGTCGACGACGTTCCGCGTCGCCGTCGCGAGCGCCTCGTTCGCGACCGATTCGGGGTCGTCGTCGGGCCCGTCACTCTCGCCGCCATCGCCGCTGCCCTCGTCGTCATCGCCGTCGGCACCGTCGCTCGCGTTCGGTGAATCCTCCGCGGCCGCGTCGGGGTACTCGACCCCTTCGACGCCGAGACACCCGGAGATCCCGGCGACCGCGGCGGCGCCGACGCCCAACAGGCCCCGTCGCGTCCGTTGCATGGGATATCCTCCCGGCGGAGGGGTCTTAAATGTGCCATCCCCGATTCTCGCTTCTGAAGGAGCGACACGCGACCGCCGAGCGCGCCCCTTTTGAGTCGCGCGCACCGAACGGTGCGTATGTCAGCACCTTCACGCAGCGACGTTCCCCCCACGTCGATCGGGATCGACCTCCGCGAGGAGGGCGTCGTCGTCGAGTACCTCGACGGGCGGACCACCCTCTACCGCGGCGTCCCCGACGCCGTCGACGGGTCGGTGACGGCCGGTCCGGGCAAGGAGACGCACGTGCTCGTTACCGACCCGACCGAGACCGAGGGCGTGATGACGTACGTCAACGACTACAACACCGACGACGAGATCCTGGAGGACTCCGGCGTCGGCCGCGTCATCGTCGAGGACGGCGAGCGCGACGAGGTGTTCCCCGGTGTGATCGTCGGCCGAGAGGGCCAACGCAACGAGGTGATCGCCGACCCCGAGGTCGCCGGCGGCCGCGTGTTCGTCTTCGTCGAGGACGGCTGGACGGAGGGGAGCTACGAGATCGTCGAGGCGCCGGAGGACGGGCTCGACGCGCATCGGTGAGCGCTCCGCGGGAGCCCCTGACGATGAAACCGACCGACAGACGAAAGTCCGGCCGGCGCCGATCACGGGTATGAGCGACGAGGCGGACGCCGACGACGAGGTGCTACGCGCGAGCGACATCGGCGGCGAGGGACCCCCGATCGAGGAGAAGCCGTACAAGATCGTCTTCGAGGCGAACAAGTGCTTCGGGGCGGGCAAGTGCGCCGAGGTCGGCGACAACTGGGTGATGGACGTGCAGAGCGGGATGGCGAAGCCGCGCTCGTACTACATCGGTGAGGACGACCTGGAGGAGAACGTTCGGGCCGCCGAGGTGTGTCCCGCGAAGAAGGAACAGGGCGTCATCCACGTCGTCGACCGCCGCACCGACGAGGAGATCGCGCCGAACCCGCACGGCGACGGGACGCTCTCGGTGGACTGGTAGGGGAGTCGGGGCGCGTGTGCGCTCCGGTCCTCCCGTGCGCCGCCGCGCCATCCGAAAGGGGTTTGACCCCGCCGCCGGAATCCGAACCCGCGCGGGGGTGGCTGAGCCTGGCCAAAAGCGGCGGACTTAAGATCCGCTCCTGTAGAGGTTCGAGGGTTCGAATCCCTTCCCCCGCACTCCTGCGGCGAGCAATCCGCGAGCCGCAGGTGTCCGACTAGGAAGGGATTCGAATCAAGGAGGTCGCGCGCAGCGAAGCGAGCACGTCCGACTGTGGTTCGAATCCCGTCCCCCGCGTGCCGTTACGAGATGCTCTCCCGGAGAATTGTTCAAAAGTCTCCGTCGTGATGCCGTCCGTCAGACGCAGTTTCGTTCGAAACGGCTGGTCGTTGAAGACTGCTTCGTGATCGAGTGCGGGAGTACGTCTCTCAGTGTGGTGGTGTGGTCATTTATAAGTCGGATCGGGGTGTTGCTGTTGGTGGTTTATAAGTATTTGACGCTGTGGTGACGACCTCCAAAGCCCCGGCCGCGAGGACTCGCGCGGCTCGCTGCGGTCCTCGTCACTCGCTGCGCTCGTTCCTGCGGTCCTTGCATCGCCGAGCTTCGTCCTCGCGGCCGCCCCTTTGAGTCCCACCCTGCCGCACCGCACAGCACCTCACACCTCCCCAACCTCGCCGCTCGCTTCGTCGCCGGCGCTGCGCGCTGGCTGCATGAGGGGCCTCCGGTCCCTCTCTGCTCGCGGCGTCCCTCGCGGGCTAGCTCGCGGCCGCCGATGGCGGCCGCTCGCAGGCGCGCCACCGCACTCGTCATTTATAAGCTATCGTCGCCGTCGCTCACGCCTATTTAAATGCTGAACCGCGACCGGTGATCTGCAATACCCACTCTCGTACTCGATCAAGGAGTATCCTTCAGCGACCGGCTGTGGCATGTTGTGCCGTGACTGATGAGCGGGATCGCAACACAGCCAAAACGACACTGAAGCGGTCGTCCGCGAGGACGCGACCGGCCTCAGTGCTCGCCGCCCGTCCCCCGCCGGTCGGAGTCGAGGTCGATGTCGAGGTCGTCGAGGAGTTCCTCGGCCTCCTCGCGCTTCTCTTGGTGGTCTTCGAGGAACTCGCGCATCAGCTCGGCGGCCTGCTCCTTGCAGCCGCCACAGAGCCGCTCGCCGTTGACGCACTCGGAGTAGACGGTCTTGGTCAGCTCGTCGTCGTCGCCCGCGAGCAGGTAGGCGTACAGCTCGTAGACGGGGCACTCGTCGGCCTCGCCACCGAGTTCGCGCTGCTCCTCGGCGGTGTCGCGCCCGCCGGTGGTCGCCGCCCGGACCTTGTCGTAGCCGTCCTCGGGGTCGTCGAGCAGGGAGATGTGGCTCGCGGGGACCGACGAGGACATCTTCCCGCCGGTGAGCCCGGTCATGAAGCGGTGGTAGATCGAGGAGGGCTGCCGGAAGCCGAACCCGTCGTGGTCGATCTCGACCTCGCGCGCGACCGACTCGGCCTCGCCGCGGGTGAGCTCGAAGGCGTCGACGTGGCCCTCGAACACGCGCTTCTCGCCGTCGACCGCCTCGATCAGCGCCTCGAACGCCTCCTCGGTGGCGTTGCGGTCGAAGAAGCGCACGCGGGGGCGGAGCGGCTCCTTCCCGCCCGAGCGGAGCTTGTCGAGGGCGCCGGATTTCGCCTCGGAGACCGACTCGGGCGGCTCGTAGTCGGCGAGCCACTCGGCGGCGTCCTCGCAGCGCACGTCTGTCTCGGCGTCGTCGATCTCGGCGTCGTCCCCCGCGCTTCCCGCCGCGAGCGCGTCGTAGGCCGCCCGGACGAGTTGGCGCTCGTCGTCGTCGAGTTCGAAGGAGGCGAACGCCTCGGTCACCTTGAAGTAGCGCACACGGGTCGCCAGGTCGCGCGTGAGTCGGACGTGGGGGTCCTGATCGGGGCCGACCGGGATCACGGTGGGCTTCGGCTCGTCGACGAGCTGCGGGTAGAGGATGTCCGCGGTCTGGGTGATCACGCTCTGCATGTGCGAGATGTTGGTCTCGCCGTCGAAGCCGTAGATCGCCTCGAACTCCGAGAAGTTCGCCTTCGACCCCAGCTCGAACCCCAGGTCCTGCACCTCGCGGTTGTCGGACTGGCGGTACAGTTCTCCCTCCTCGGCGTCGAAGCCGAGCGCGAGCAGGCTCAGGAGGTAGTTGCGCGCGTGCTCGTCGATCTCGTCCCACGACATTCCCCGGGCGGAGTGGGCCTCCAGGTCGGCGATCAGCCCGAACGCGTCGCCGCCCTGCCGCTGGTGCCAGATGATCTCGTCGAACACGAGCTTGTGGCCGATGTGCGGGTCGCCGGTGGGCATGAACCCGGAGAGCGCGGCGAACGGCTCGTCGTTGGCCATCGCCTCGGCGACCGCGTCGTACTCGCGGTGCCCGAAGATGACGCCGCGGCGCATCAGGTAGTGCGGGTCCGTCACGTCGTCGGCGACGTCGTCGAACGCCTCGATGCCGAACTCCTCGAACAGGTCCGCGTAGTCGCCGACCGACGCCGACCCCCACGGGTCGAGCGCGACGTCCTCGGCCGGTTCCGCGCGCTCGGTCCCGCCGTCCGTCCGGGGGGTGTCCTCGTCCATACGTCCCCTCCAGTCGGTCGACGCAAAAACCGTTCGCTTGCGAGGGAGCGGTTGGCACGCCTCGGACGGGGAGCGGGAGCGACGAACCGGCGTCCCGCGTTCCCACCGAGCGACCGAGAGGCCGTACCGTTATTTAACACCGGATCGAACGATCGGCCATGTACGACGATCTACTGGTGCCGACCGACGGGAGCGAGGCGGTCGACCGCGCGCTCGATCACGCGATCCGGCTGGCGAGCGACCACGACGCGACGATTCACGCGCTGTACGTCGTCGACCGACGTATCGCCACCGCGAGCTCCGGAGAGCTCCACGACGAGGTCGTCGCCGACCTCGAATCGCAGGGCGAGGCGGCGGTCGGTACGGTCGCCGACCGCGCCGAAGAGGCGGGCGTCGACGTCGAGACTCACGTCGTGGAAGGGACGCCGGACACCGAGATCGTCGACTACGCCGACGAGTACGGGATCGACGTGATCGTGATGAGCCCCGAGGGGAAGTCGCCCCGCGAGCGGATCCGGTCGCTCGGAAGCGTCTCGGACCGGGTTGCCGACGACGCGAACGTCCCGGTGTTCCTGATCAAGTAGGCGTTCGGCGGTTCGGCAACCACCATCGAGCGGTTCGTCTCGGGGGCGCTCCGTCCGACCGAGTTAGGTGGGTGGGCGCACGGACACACGAGCATGGAACTCACCGTCCTCGGGTCCGGCAGCGCGATGCCGGTCCCGGACCGCGTGCAGGCCGGCTACCTCCTCGACGACGGCCACCGATCCCTGCTCGTCGACTGCGGCAGCGGCGTCCTCCAGCGGCTCGCCGGCACCGAGACCGGCTACGAGGGGGTCTCGACCGTCCTCTTAACGCACCACCACCTCGACCACGTCTCGGCGCTGCTTCCCCTGATAAAGGCCCGGTGGCTCGCCGGCGAGGAGCACTTGGAGGTCGTCGGCCCCGCGGGGACCAAGTCGCTTCTCGACGGGCTGCTCGACGTGCACGAGTACCTCGACGGGCGGATCGATCTGGCGGTCCGCGAGGTGTCGGCGGCGCGGCCCTTCGCCGCCGCCGGGTTCGACGTGACCGCCCGCGAGACGCGCCACTCGATGGAGGGGTTCGCCTACCGGTTCTCGCCGCCGAGCAGCGACCTCAACCCCGCGGACGGGCCGCTCACGCTCTCGGGAGACACGGAGGCGTTTGCGGGCATGGCGTCGTTCGCCGACGGGAGCGACCTGCTGGTCCACGACTGCTCGTTCCCGGACGGGACCGACGTGTCGAACCACCCGAACCCCGCGGAGCTCGGCGAGTCGCTCGCGGGCGTCGAGGTCGACACGCTGCTGCTCTCGCACCTCTACCCGCACACCGGCGGCCGCGAGCGAGAGATGGCACAGAGCGTCCGAGACGCGGGGTTCGACGGCGACGTCGAAGTCGCCAGCGACGGGCTCCGAATCGCGATCGCTGACAGTAATTAATCAGTAATACCACAGACTTATACTCCGCCGTGTCGAGGGCTCGCCTATGGCGTTCAGCGACGACCTTCTGACGGCGGGGGCGGAGATCTGGGCGGCCCAGTACGAGCACCCGTTCGTCCGCGAGTTGGCCGCCGGCGACCTCGACGAGGCGGCGTTTCGGCGGTGGCTCGAACAGGACTACCGGTACCTCTTCGACTACGCCCGCACGTACGCCGTCGCGGGCGCGAAGGCGCGAGACGAGGCGGCGATGGCGTCGCTCCTCGGCGGCGCCGACGCCGTGTTGAACGAGGAGCTCGACCTCCACCGGTCGTTCGCCGGCGAGTACGACGTCGCGCCGGCGGAGCTGGCCGCCGTGCGGAAACGCCCGACCTGCGAGGCGTACACGAGCTTCCTCGTTCGCACGGCGCACGAGCGCCCCGTCTCGGTCGCGGTCGCGGCGCTTTATCCCTGCATGCGGGGGTACCTCGACGTGGCGGACCACATGGCGGAGCTCGCGGACGAGAAGCACCGGTACACCCCGTTCATCGACACGTACACGAGCGAGGCGTTCCGCGCGGACGCCGCGTCGATGCGCGACCTCCTCGACGACTACGCGGCGGCGTACCCCGGCCATCGGGACGCGATGCGCGAGGCGTTCCTCACGAGCGCTCGTCTCGAACTCGCATTCTGGGAGATGGCGTACGTCGGGGAGGAGTGGCCGACCGAGTCCGACGTGACCGACGAGATCGACACGGTTGACGCGGCCCACGAAATGTAACCGTTCTCAGTTACGCACATCCGCGATCGACCCAGATATTTAAGCAAACGCGGCGGTTCCGATCGGACATGGCCGGTCCACTCGCGGACGACTTCGGACGGGAGGTGACGGGGGTTCGGATCTCGCTCACCGACCGCTGTAACTTCGACTGCGTCTACTGTCACAACGAGGGGTTAGGCGACACGCGAGGGCCGATGGAGCCGAGCGACGACGAGATGACCGCCGACGACGTGGTGCGCTTCCTAGAGGTCGTCGAGGGGTACGGCGTCGACTCGGTGAAGTTCACCGGGGGTGAGCCCATGCTCCGGCAGGACTTAGCGGAGATCGTCGAGCGCACGCCCGACTCGATGGAGGTGTCGCTGACGACGAACGGGACCTTCCTCCCCGGGCGCGCCGAGGACCTGAAGGCGGCCGGACTCGACCGCGTGAACGTCTCGCAGGACGCGCTCGACCCGGACGACTTCGCGGAGGTGACCAAGTCCGGCGCGTACGAGCGCGTGCTCGAGGGGGTGAAGGCGGCCGTCGACGCCGGGCTCGACCCCGTGAAGCTCAACATGGTCGTGTTCACGCACACCGCGGGCTACGTCGAGGAGATGGTCGAGCACGTCGCCGACAACGAGGGGCTCCAGCTCCAGCTCATCCAGTACATGCCGGAGCTGACCGGGAAGCCGGAGTGGAACGTCGACATCGGGCGCGTCCACGACTGGCTCGCCGAGAAGGCCGACCGCGTCGAGCGCCGCGAGATGCACGACCGGAAGCGGTACTTCGTGGGCGAGGACGGCGACGACGACACGGGCGGCATGGTCGAAATCGTCGATCCCGTCGAGAACGAGGACTTCTGTGCCAACTGCGGCCGCGTCCGCGTCACCCACGAGGGGTATTTAAAGGGATGTCTCAACCGCAACGACGACCTCCGGTCGATGGGCGAGATGACGCGCGACGAGATCGCCGAGACGTTCGAGGAAGTGGTGGCGAACCGGGTGCCCTACTACGGCGAGTACCTGATCGAGAACGACGACGGCGAGTACGAGATCAACGAGGAGTACCTCGGGACGCCGAGCGTGGCGGACTGAGGAGGCATTTATAATCTCGGCGGGCCGTTCGACGGCTCGTTGAAATCCGAACTGAGACCGTCAGTAGTTTCTATAGAACTCCGTGATTTGACGCGAGAGACGTTCTTAGACCTTCTTTCAACGAGAACGTCTAAAACGACGGTTCGCGTACGGGCACAGTGGGATTCGAACCCACGACCGTCGGATTAGAAGTCCGACGCTCTATCCGGGCTGAGCTATGTGCCCTCACTCGGAGTTCTCTCACTCAGCGACAAAAACGCCGACGGTTCGCGCCGACGTCGACGGCGCCACGTCCCAACAGCAGACCTAAGTCCGACACGGGACTACTCGCCGTCAATGAACGTCATCGGAACCGTCGGTCTCCCCGGCAGCGGGAAGGGGGAGGCGGCGAACGTGGCCGAGGAGGCGGGGATCCCTGTCGTCGTCATGGGCGACGTGATCCGGGCGGAGTGCCGCCGACGCGGGCTTGACCCGGCCGAACACCACGGGCGAATGGCCGGTACCCTCCGCGAAGAGGAGGGCGACGACGCGATCGCCGCCCGGACGCTCCCGCGGATCCGGGAGGCGGCGGCCGACAGCGAGGGTGACACCGTCCTCGTCGACGGGCTCCGCTCGACCGTCGAACTGGAGTGCTTCCGGAAGGCGTTCGGCGACGACTTCACGCTTGTGGCGGTCCGCGCTCCCTTCGAGCTCCGCGCCGAGCGGCTCGACGAGCGCGGCCGCGACGACTCCGATTCCGACCTGGAGGCCCTCCGCGAGCGCGACGCCCGCGAGATCGAACTCGGGCTCGGTGAAACCCTCGAACGGGCCGACGTCGAGATCGACAACACCGGGACGCTGGCGGCGTTTCGGCGCCGCGTCCGGGAGGCGCTCGGCGTCCGAAACGCCGAGGCGGGCGGGAGCGAGGACGTCGACGCCGACTCGGACCTCGATGACGACTCTGAAACCGATCCCGATGTCGATCGCGCGACCCCCAACGCCGGGGGTGAGGGCTCGTGATCTACAGCGTCGACGTGCGGATCGAGGCCCCCGTCCGCGACACGGAGGTGACCGACCGGGTCGCCGACGCGGTTCGGAACGTGTTCCCGGACGCGGAGCCGGTCCACGAGGACGGGATGCTCGTCGCCGAGGCCCACACCCTCGACGCCTTCTCGGACGTGCTCCACGAACAGGAGATCCTCGACACCGCTCGGCGGGTGTTCCTGCAGAACAGCACCGACGAGGGGTTCGACTTCTCCCTCAAGAAGCAGGCCGCGTTCGAGGGCGTCGTCAACTTCGCGGTCGGCGAGCCGGACGAGCTCGGCGAGATCGACGTCGAGGTCCGCGTCCGGGAGCCGGACGTCGAGGCGTTCATCGACTACGTCGCGCCCGAGACGGACGAGGGACGCCCGGTCGATCCCGCGAGGGAGTACGGCGACCGATTCGACCCCGAGGACGCGGAGTACTGACCGTTCCGGGCGGGCGAGGGTGCGAAGGACGGAACGTCGTCAAGACGTGGTCGAGACGAGACCGAGAAAGCGGGAGACCGGTTTTCAGGCTCAGTCACTCAGCAGCGACGAGGCGGCCCCCCCGATCGCGCCGAAGACGGCCGGGTAGACGGCGCCGGCGAGCAGCACGGCGGTGACGATGTCGGGCGCCACGGTTCCGTCGCCGACGGAGTACCGGAACAGGAACGCCCCGATCACCGCGAGCGGGAGGTACCCGACGAGGACGAACGCGCCGGCCTGCGCCCCGTCGACCGGGTCCGACGCGCTGGCGGCCCGACCGGCGACGACGCCGGCGACGAGGAGCAGGAGCGGCGGGAGGACGAACAGCAGCGACCCGCCCTCACCCTGCGAGAGGAGGTTCGCCGACTGCGCGCCGCCGATCAGGGAGGGAGCGTTGATGTCGACGAAGTGGGCGTTGTAGAACATCCAGCCCGCGGCCTGCCACGTGGAGATCGGGTCACCGCCGAACAGGTCGGCGAAGAAGTTGATTCCGGAGAGGCCCTCCTCGATCCGGTCGCCCTGCGTCACGTATACGACCAGATAGCCGAGGACGTACGCGACGGCGCCGGCCGCCGCGCCGCCGGTGATTCCGCTCATTCGGTTCGATTGATCGGGGACAGACATGTGCCCGGAGTCGTTTCGGCGGTCATAAGTGTTTGTTGGGTCGGTTCGGACGGCGCCGAACGGGTTCGGATCCCTCGTCGGCGCGGTCCTCCGCGCTCCGCCGCTTTCCGTCTACTTGGTCGCCTCGCGCCACTCCTCCTGCGAGATCGAGTACCGGATCTCGTCGTGGACGCTGCCGTCCATGAAGGTGATCTGATTCCGCAACAGCCCCTCACGGCGGCCGCCGAACCGGTCCACGTACTTCTCGATCGCCCGCTGCGACTGCTCGTTCTCGGGAAGGTGGCTGACGGCGATCAGGTCGAGATCGAGGTCCCCGAAGGCGACTTCGACGAGCGCCGCGGCGCGCTCGCCGGAGTAGCCGCGGCCCCAGAACCGCTTGCGGAGCCAGGTGCCCAGAACGGCGGTCCGTTTCTCCCAGTCGACCGTGAAGCCGCCGAAGCCGGCGATCTCACCGGCACCGTCCTCGCCTTCGCGGGGCCGGATGACGTAGTCCGCCGCCTCGTCGTCCTCCCACCGCTCGCGGCCGCGTTCGAGGAATTCGAGCGTCTCCTTCTTCGTCTCGTGGGGGTCCCACGTCACGTACTCGGTCACCTCGTCGATCCCTGGGTCAGACGAGCAGATCCGGTAGCACTCGTCGAGGTCGACGCGCTCGGGCCACCGGGGTTCTAATCGTAGTCGGTCGGTCTCGACCGTCTCGGGGAACATACCCGCTCGTCTCGCGGATCTGTCTAAAAACCACGCCGGACATGCTGCGTGTTGACGTGTCTAGTGTACCGTCAGCTGACGACGCCGTACTCGCGGAGCGCGTCCCTGAACGCCGCCCGCTTCACCAGCGCGAAGCCGGTGCAGATGATCAGGAAGCCGGCGACGGTGTTGGGGGTGATCGCCTCCCGCAGGAACAGCCACCCGGAGACCGCGGCGAACACCGGCGCCACGTACGAGACGAGGTTGATCTCGATCGGCCCGAGCCGGTCGAGGAGGTCGAAGTAGATGAGGAAGCCGAGCCCGCTGGCGACGACCGAGAGGTACCCGAGCGCGAGGAGCGCCTCGGTAGTCCACGCCACGTCGGCGACCGACTCGCCCAGCCCGAGCGACAGCAGGTGCATCAGCGCGGCACCGAGGAGCATCGACCACGCCTCCATCGTCTCGATCGGGAGGTCGTCGTCGGACGCCCGCATCAGCACCGAACCGAGCGCGAACGACGCGGCCGCAAGCAGCACGAGCAGCTTCGGGACCGTCCCGCCGCCGGCGAGGTTGCTCGGGTCCGGCGCGGCCAGCACGACCGCCCCGACGAGGCCGACGACGAGGCCGATAACGCCGACGACCGTCAGCCGCTCCGAGGGGAGGAAGGCGCGCGCGAAGACGGTCGTCAGGACGGGCGAGAGGCTGACGATGACGGCCGCGACGGCGCTCGTCACGGCCGGGTCGCTCTCGCCGATGAAGAGGAACGCGTGGTAGGCGGCGATGACCAGCGTCGCGCCGACGGCGACGACGGCCCACTCGTCGCGTCCCCGCGGGATCGGGTCGTCGACGACGTACGCCGCGTACGCGAGCATGACGACGCCGGCGACGTCGTACCTGAGCGCGGCGAACAGTACGGGAGGGAAGTACGCCAGCCCGGCTTTGATCGCCATGAACGCTGACCCCCACACCGCCGCGAGGACGAGAAACAACGCGAGGTTCCGTGTTCGGCTCACGAACGACTTCTTCCGGGAACGCGCCAAAAGGTTCCGGAAGCGGCCGGGCGTGCGGGGATCGGTCCCCCGCGGCGATTCGGGCGTCCGATCCTACCGGATCCGGTAGCGGTCCACGTCTGCGGAGCCGTCGCGGGCGACGACCCCGACGTCGGCGAGCCGCCGGAGGGCGCCCGCGACCGTCTCCTCGCGGGCGCCGACCTCCTCGGCGACCGCCGCGGGGGTGCCGTCGGTCTCGACCAGCGCGGCGAGGACCGCCGCGAAAAAGCGGCTGTCCGACTCGGTTCCGAGCCGCTCGTCGATCTCCGACAGCGTGTCGTCCACGCGACCCTGCACCCACCGCTGGGCCAGCGAGAGCTCCTGATCGAGGGCTTGGAGTCGACCGTACTCGCCGGCGAGCTCGGCCAGGTCGCTCGACGACCCGGAGCCGTCGGGGGCCTCTATCGAGAGGTGTTGACAGCGCGACGCCATGTCGAAGCTGTTCTTCGCGGGGTACGCGCTCTTCGCGCCGAAGCCGTACGGAGAGACGCTCACCTCCAGTCGGAGGCTCCGCGCGATGCGGAAGTACTTGCGGCGCTGATCGTCGGTGGTCGACTCGATGAGACCGGCCTCCTCCAACTTTCGCAGGTGGTCGATGACCGCCTTCGGGCTCACGTCGAGGTACTCCGAGATCTCCGTGACGTAGCAGGGCTTGGTGGCGAGCAGCCGGAGGATCCGCCGCCGGTTCTCGTTGCCGAGGAGATCGAGCAGTACCGCGGAGTCCATTAACGTATGGTTAGCGTCGGAGCGTGAAAAGGCTGACTTCCTCGGCGAGCACCGTTTTCCACGTCCGTCGGTTGGATAGGTCCGTCTCGTCCCAGCCGGTGCGCTCGCATGCTCGGGTTCCAGACCGGCGAGACCGACCGAGGACGTCACTCGGCGTCGGCTCCTCCGGTTCCCCCGGACTCGACGTAGATCTCGTCCGACAGCAGCAGCGCGATGGGGATCGCCGAGAGGACGACCAGCCCCGAGATCAACAGAAACGCGCGACGCAGTCCCGCCGCATCCCCGATCCAGCCGACGACGGCGGGCGACGCCGAGGAGAGGACGAGCGCCCCGGTCCAGAGGTATCCGAACGTGCGACCTTCGCTCTCGGCCGGCGCGATGTCCGAAACGATCGCGTCTCGCGCCGGGTTGAAGCCCCAGAGACTGCCGCCCAAGACGACGAGAACGAGAAACAGAACGGGAGGCGAAAGGACCGCCTCGGAGAGAACGGCCAACGTGGACGATCCGACGGCGAGGAACCCGAGCAGCACGTGCCGCGGGTCGTACCGATCGATGAGTCTCCCCGTCCCGATCTGGACGACACCAGCGGTCAACAACAACATCGAGTAGTAGAAACTCGCCGTCGATTCCGGTGTCACGGCGAACCCGCTGACCGAAAAGGAGTAGCCGTACTCGCTAGTGATGAACTCCGGGAGGAACACGGTCGTCCCGGCCGTCGCCACGAGCTGGATGACGAGAGCGACGAAGACGGCCAGGATTGGGTACAGGAACAGCCGACGGTCTGCGTCCCGGAGCGGGGACCGACCGGCGGGTTCCGCTCCGGTCGACGGCTCCGGAGGCGATGACCTCGGGGGTCGCGTCTCGAACGCGCCGAGCGTGACGAAGAGGTACGCGGCGTACAGCAGGCCGACGATTCCGAAGACGACGAGGATCGCCTCCCATCCCGTGAGGAGCAGCCCGACGCCGACGAGCGCGGGTGAGATCCCCTCCCCGAACGACCGGGCGGATCCCCACATCCCGAGAACCGTCCCTTTGCGCTGTTCGGGCACGTTCTGGCTGATGAGCGGGTACCCGATCGGATGGAGCGTGCTCGATCCGAGTCCGACGACGAGCATCACGGCCAACATGCCGAAGAACTGGCCGTTCAGCGCCGTTCCCGCAATCGAAGTCTCGAACTCGAGGACGTGTAGCATCGGGAGTGCGGGGAAGACGGCGAAGCTCGCTCCCATCAGAGCGACCCCCGCCGGAAGCATGAGCCGACGATCGTACCGATCCGAGAGGTGTCCCATCGGCGCCTGTCCGACGGCGGAACCGAACGTCTGAGCGCCGAGCAACACCCCTAGTTGCCACAGCGGAAACCCGAACGCGGCCGCCCAGACGGGTATCAGCGGAGGGAACGATCGCTTCAGGAAGTGATCCATCCCGTGAGCCCCGCTGATCACGAACGCGAAGCGACGTTCCTCGTCCTCCATTCGGTATGCGAGCGTCTCAATATCGACACATAACCGCTCCGGTATCACCGAGTCTTTGCCGGGATACGTCCCGCGATCGAACCGCCACAGCGGTCGATCGGCTCGGTCGGCTGGTCGACGCTTTCGGACCGGAGCGAAGGGTAATTATGCCGCCGCAGGCAGGTGAACGTATGCGAACAGCGCTCATCATCCTCGACGGATGGGGTCTCGGCGGCGGAGCGGACGACGGTGAGGGCGGCGAGACGGTCGACCCCTCGGGCCGACCGGCAGGCCGCGACGCGGTCGCGGCGGCCGACACGCCGGCGTTCGACGCCGCGACCGATCGCGGCGCAGATGGTCGGCTCGTCGTCCACGGACGACGTGTGGGACTCCCGGAGGGCCAGATGGGGAACTCCGAGGTCGGCCACCTGAACATCGGCGCGGGCCGGGTCGTCAAACAGGCGTACACCCGCATTTCCGACGCGCTCGCCGAGGGATCGCTGTCCGACAACGACGCCATCGCGGACGCGCTGGCCCACGCCGACTCGACCGGCGGGCGGGTCCACTTCATGGGGCTCGTCTCCGACGGCGGGGTCCACTCGGACGTGGAGCACCTGCTCGCGCTGATCGACGCCGCCGCCGACGCCGGGGTGCCGGCGACGAGCCACGCGTTCACCGACGGCCGCGACACCGCCCCGGAGATCGCCGACCGGTTCCTCGCGGACGTGACCGCGAAGGCCGACGAGCGCGGGACGGGCCACGTCGCGACCGTGACGGGCCGCTACCACGCGATGGACCGCGACGAGAACTGGGCACGGACGAAGAAGGCGTACGACGCCATCGTCGAGCGCGAGGCCCCGCACGCGGCCGAGACGGCGGTCGAGGCCGCGACCGAGGCGCACGCCCGCGGCGAGACCGACGAGTTCATCGAGCCGACGCTCGTCGACGACCGGCCGGCGATCGATGACGGCGACGCGGTCGTCTTCTTCAACTTTCGCGCAGACCGCGCCCGACAGCTGGTCCGGATGCTCACCGACACCCGCCCCGACTGGGCGTTCGATCTGGACCAGCCCGACGTCCGGATGACGACGATGACCGAGTACGACGAGACGTTCGCGTTTCCGGTCGCGTTCCCGCCACAGATACCCGAGAACACGATCGGCGAGGTCGTCTCCGACGCCGGCCTGACCCAGCTCCGGATCGCCGAGTCGGAGAAGTACCCGCACGTGACGTACTTCCTCAACGGCGGCCGCGAGGTGGAGTTCCCCGGCGAGCGGCGCGAGATCGTCGAGAGCCCGGACGTCCCGACCTACGACCTCCAGCCGGAGATGTCGGCCCCCGCAGTGACAGACGAGGCGGTCGGGATCATCGAGGCCGACGACCCCGACCTGCTGGTGTTGAACTACGCGAACCCCGACATGGTTGGCCACACCGGCGACTTCGACGCCGCGGTCGCGGCGGTCGAGGCGGTCGACGCCCAGCTCGACCGACTCCTCGACGCGATCGCCGACGCGGGCGGCCACGCGGTCGTGACGGCCGACCACGGCAACGCCGACGACATGGGAACCCCCGAAGACCCCCACACCGCCCACACGTTCAACCCGGTCCCGTTCGTCTACCTGACCCCCGACGGCGACGACGGGGGACGCGAGGTCCGCGAGAACGGCTCCCTCTGCGACATCGCTCCGACGCTCGTGGACCTCATCGGCGTCGATCGCCCCGCCGAGATGACCGGCGAGAGTCTCCTGACGGAGTAAACGGTAAACTGCGGTCGGATTCCCTCGGGTTCCACGCCGTTTTAAGTCCCTCACCGGCCAGTGATCGTTCATGACAGACGAGACCACGCCGGTTATCGCCGCCGCCTACCGAACCCCGCAGGGACGCGACGGGGGCGTCTACGCGGACGTCCGCAGCGAGGACCTCTCGACGCGCCTCATCGACCACACGCTCGCGGAGACGGGACTGACGAGCGACCACGTCGACGATCTGATGTGGGGGGTCGCCCAGCAGCGCACGGAACAGGACAACAACGTCGCGCGGGTCATCGCGCTGCTCTCGGAGCTCGGCGAGTCGGTGCCGGCCACCTCGATCAACCGCTGGTGCGCCTCCTCGATGCAGGCGATCATCTCGGCGGCGGACGCGATCGCGGCCGGAAACCGCGACTGCGTCATCGCCGGCGGCGTCGAGAACATGAGCCGCGTCCCGATGGACGGCGACTCCTACCAGCACCTCCACCCGGAGCTCTCGGAGACGTACAACGTCTTCCAGCTCCAGATGGGGATGACGGCCGAGAAGGTCGCCGAGGAGTACGAGGTGAGCCGGGAGGCGCAGGACGAGTACGCCGCGCGGAGCCACCAGCGCGCCGCCGAGGCGACCGAGTCGGGCCGCTTCGACGACGAGATCGTCCCCGTGGAGACCGATGACGGCCTCGTCGAGGAAGATGAAGGGATCCGTCCGGACACGACCGCCGAGAAGCTCGCCGACCTCTCGCCCGCCTTCACGGGCGACGGCACGGTGACCGCGGGGAACTCCTCGCAGATCTCCGACGGCGCGTCGCTGACGCTCGTCACGAGCAAGGCGTTCGCGGAGGACCACGGTCTCGACGTGCTCGCGGAGGTCGGCACGAACAACGTCGCCGGCGTCGACCCCACAGTGATGGGAATCGGCCCGGTGCCCGCGACGCGGGGCCTGCTCGACCGTGCCGGCCGGACCATCGACGACTACGACCTCGTGGAGCTCAACGAGGCGTTCGCCTCCCAGTGCGAGTACTCGCGGCGCGAGCTCGGGATCGACGAAGAGAGATACAACGTCAACGGCGGCGCCATCGCCATCGGCCACCCGCTCGGCGCCTCCGGCGCGCGGCTCCCCGTCACGCTAATCCACGAGATGCGGAAGCGCGACGCCGACCGCGGACTCGCGACGCTCTGCGTTGGCTTCGGTCAGGGCGCGGCGATCGAGTTCAGCCGCTAAGCGCTCGGCGCCGTCGCTCGGGTTTAAAAGGTACGTCCCGTCGACACCGCATTGCGGCGTTACTGGATGTGGCCTTCGCGCCGGAGCTGGTCCGCGTCGTCGTCGTCGTACCGCCACTCGACGTTCGCCTTCTCGTCCTGCCAGTCCCACGGCTCCGCGAGGACCACGTCGCCCTCGCTGATCCAGGTCCGGTACTTCATGCGGCCGGGGATCCGGCCCATCCGCGTCTCGCCGTCGACGCAGCGCAGTCGCACGTGGTTCCCGCCGAGGTGTTCCGTCACCACGGCGAACACTTCGTCGTCGTTGGGCATTCGGAGGTTCCGACGCCCGGATTCTTCGCTCATACAGGTAATATGACGGTCGCCCGTATAAGTGATGGGAGATGCGTGTGCGCGTGTCTCGTGCGGATCGTTGACACGGTTCTCATGAAGTTGACGCGGCCTCAACTGAAGCGATAGCGCGGAGTCCCCTTCCTCAAGGAGCGGCTGAAGGGAGCGAGTAGGGAGGGAAGGAGCGCGTTCGTATCTGTCACAAACACCAGCCTATAAATAGCCACTTATACACATTGAACACGTGGCAGACGACTACGTGCGTCGGACGGCAATCACCCGCCTCTCGGTAGATGGCGAGCAACGCGAGTTGCTTGAGGAAACCATCTCCGAGTGGAAGCGTGGTTGCCAACTCGCCACAGATATGGCGTGGGGGAAGTGTAACGCCAAGAGCGACGTACAACCCCTCGCCTACGACGACGTGCGCGAGGAAACCGACCTCGGGAGTCAGCACGCGATTCTCGCCACCCACCAAGCCGCACAAGCCATCACCGGCTGTCTCGAACGCCGCTCGAACGGCAAGCAGGTCAGCAAACCCACGTTCACCGCACCCACGGTAAAGTACGACACTCGAACGATGACGCTGTTCGATGACGATACAGTGTCGCTCTCCACGACGGAGAGTCGCGTCCGATGTGAACTTGCTCTCCCTGAAGCCGAGGATGGCTACCAACGGCAGTACCTCGACTCCGACAACTGGAACGTCACGGAAAGTACATTCACCACTCGTGAGGGCGACTACTTTTTACACATCGGCTTCCGCCGACATAAGACCGACACCGAGCGGAACACCGCCGAGGACGGAACGGTCCTCGGGGTCGACCTCGGTATCGAAAATCTCGCCGTCACGAGTACATCCTACTTCTTCAGCGGACGGGAGTTAACCCATAATCTCCGCGAGTTCGAGAAGGTGCGTGCCGGGCTCCAACAGGCCGGAACGCGAAGCGCCCACCGAACGCTCGAACAGTCAAGTGGTCGGGAGATTCGCTACGTCCGCGACGTACTCCACCGGGCGTCGAACGCCATCATAGACGAAGCACTCCGATACGAGTGCGACGTGATTGCGTTCGAAGACTTGACACGTATCCGCGACCGCACGGGAGCGTCGTGGGGACACAAGTGGGCGTTCCGAACGCTGTACGAGCAGGTGGAGTACAAGGCCGAAGCGGAAGGCGTCTCGGTGAAGCAAGTCGGGTCGGCGTACACGTCGAAACGGTGTGCCGAGTGTGGATTCACAGCTGAGGAGAATCGCGCGACTCGCAACGACTTCCGGTGCGTAAAGTGTGAGTCAGAAGCGAACGCGGACTACAATGCGGCGAAGAACATCGGGATGCGGTACGTCCGTCGAGGCCAACAGTCGTCTCGGCGGACGGGCAACAGTCAGCTTGCCCTCAAGTCTGGAACGGTGACGCCGAGTGGCGGATTCACCGCCTACCCGGACGGGTTCGAGGCCGAGTTCATGGACAAGCCCCATCACCAGAAGTCACAGACTTCTGGTTAGCAGCCAGAACTCTTCGAGTTCTGGCGACACCCTCCACGAGCGAACCTCTCAGGGTGAGCGAAGTAGGGTGGGGTAGTTGACTAGCCTCTTTCGGTCCCGGTGGCGGCGCGGATTCGATCCCGTTCGGCGTTCCGACCGAGCCCGGAGACCGGCGAGCGAAGCGTTCAAATCCCGTCGCGACGACGGGTCTCGCATGAAAGACATGGAGTCGCTCGTGCTCGATCAGGACGACGAGATCCTCGCGCCCGCGGTGGTGGTGGCGACGATCGCCCTCCTCGCTGTCTTCGTCGTCGGGTTCCTCGTGCAGATCGTCGGTCTAGTGGCTTGAGCGTCCTCGAACCGATCGATCGCTCTCCGTTCCAGACTCTCGCCCCGTCCGTTCCCTTTTTACTGACGGGGGCGGGTCGACGGGTATGAGCCGAGACCTTCTGACGGAGCTCCTCGACCGCAACGACGCGCACGTCGCGTCGCTCGACGCGGACGCCTTCGCGGACCAACGCGACGGCCAGCGTCCCCCGGTCGTCTCCGTCTGCTGTTCGGACTCCCGCGTGTCCCAGGAAGGGATGTGGGCGGTCGATCGGCCGGGATTCCTCTTTACCGCCGGCAACATCGGGAACCGCGTGAGCGACCGCGTCGACGGCGAGCGCGTGCTCGACGGCAGCGTCGCGTACCCGCTCGCGTACACCGGTACGGAGGCGCTCGCGGTCGTCGGGCACACCGGATGCGGCGCGGTCGGCGCGGCTCTCTCCGCGGTTCAGACCGGCGACCTCCCCGCGGAACCCGGCGTCAGGGCCGACGTGGAGGACCTCGTTCCGATCGTCGAGGCCGGCCTCGACGCGCTCCGCGAAGGCGACGAAACCGACGGGGGCGACTCCGATGAAACCGGCGGCGAGGGCGCCGTCAGCGTCCGGAACCGGCTCGTCGAGTACAACGTCCACGAGCAGGTCGCGATCGCTCTCGAGAGCGAGACGGTCGCCAACACCGACGTGTACGGCTTCGTCTACGACTTTCACGGCGTGTACGGGAACCGCGACGGGGCGGCCTACCTCGTGAACGTCGGCGGTGAGCGCGACCTCGACTCCCTCCGGGACCGAGTTGGACCGGCGTACGCGGACCGCGTCGCCACGCTGTTGTAGTCCGTTCTCGCCACCCCGCCGTGGTTCGGCCCCGCCGCATCCGACAGGGGTATCACGCCGCCGACCGAATCGAACGGTAATGGACCGTCGCGTTCTGTTCGCGAGTCTGATCCTGTTCGCCGGCGGCGCGACCGGCGTCGGCGTCGCGCTCTTCGCGTTCGTCGGCGTCGACGACGCAACGATCGACGCCGAGGTCGTCTGGGAGTCCGAGCCCGTCGCCGGCGACGACGGCAGCGGCGCGGTCGTCGCCACCATGGACGGCGACCCGCTCGTCCTCCAGCCGACGGTCGAAGACGGGGACCGAACGATACGCGCCACCGCCGTGGGCGGCGACGTGGAGTGGAGGACGACCGTCGGCGGGGGGAACGTCGGCGCTGGCGACACCGACGACGCCGACGGCACCGATCCCCCCGTGACGAGCGGGCTGGTCTCCGGCCGGCTCGGCGGTGACGAGGTCGTCGCGTTCACGACCGAATCCGGGTCTCTCGTCGTTCTCGACCCGGCCGACGGCACCGAGCGGTTCGCCGTCGACCTCGACGGACCGGGCGGGCTCACGCCGGCGATCGGCGACCTCGACGGCGACGGCGATTCCGAGGCCGCGGCGGTCACGACCGACGGACGAGTTCGGGCCGTCGACGCCGCCGGCGACACGGTGTTCGAGACCGACCTCGATGCGCCTGTGGACCGCCGGCCGCTGGCCGTCGACTTCGGCGATCCCGAGGGCGACACCGCCCGCGGACTCGCCGTCGTAACCGCGGTCGACGGAGAGCAGTCGATCAGTCTGCTCGACGCCACCGGTGAGGCCAGGTGGACGACGACCCCGTCGGTCACGGCCCTGAGCTGGAGCGCGGCGGACACCCGGAGCGGCCCGGTGCTCGCGCTCGGCGGCGCGAACGGGAATTTGGAGACGATCGACGTCGCCGACGGCGGGAGCCGCTACGAGGTCGGACTACAGGACCTGCCCGTCACCGTCGGCGACGCGGACCCCGGCCGGGTCCACGTCGCCGGGAGCGGGAGCGTCTGGGCGGTCGACCTGCTCGACGGTGAGGTCGTCTGGAAACAGCAGTACGGTGGGGATACACGGGTGAACGCGCCCGGCGTCGCCGACGTCGACGGCGACGGTTTACCGGGGCCAGTCGTGGTGAACCGGAACGGCGGCGTGCTCGCGCTGAACCAGAACGGCGAGGCGATCGCTCGCGGCGACATCGGCCGTGCCGTCGTGTACGCGGGGCCGTTGTTCGCAGACGCGACCGGAGACGGGAGCGCGGAGATGCTCGTGGTCGCCGAAGACGGCCGAATCGTGGCGCTGTCCGACTGAGCCGCCGATCTCGTTCCGAGCGGGTTTATCAGTCGATGGAGGGCGGTCATCCGCCGCAGTCACCGAATTTCAGATGTGATTTCACCGGAAATGAGGTGTGTCGGAATAGCTACCGCTCACGGGAACGCGGCGTCGAAGAAAGCGAAAAGCGGCGTCGCCGTTCAGTGCTGTTCGTCCTCGTACACCCACGCGGCGGTGTCGAGGCCGTAGTCGACGAGTTCGTCCTCGTCGAAGAACAGGTCGATCTCGCGCTCGTTAGCGCCCTCGTCCTCGTGGTCCGACGCGTGGATCACGTTGTGACCGAGGTCTAAGCCGAAGTCGCCGCGGATCGTGCCCGGGGCGGACTCGGCGGGGTCGGTCTCGCCGACCATCGCGCGGACCTGTCGGGTCGCGTCAGCGCCCTCCCACACCATCGCGAAGACGGGGCCGGAAGTGATGAACTCGACGAGGCCGTCGAAGAACGGCTTGCCCTCGTGTTCGCCGTAGTGCTCGTGGGCGAGGTCCTCGTCGATCTGCATGAACTTGCCGCCGACGAGCTTCAGACCGCGCTCCTCGAAACGGGAGACGATCTCGCCGATGAGACCGCGCTGCACGCCGTCGGGCTTCACCATCACGAAGGTGCGCTCGTCGTGGTGGCTCATCTACTCGCCACCCTGCTCGCGCCCTTCCTCGGTCCACTCGAGGTCGCGCGCCTCACGGCCGAGGAAGTAGTTCTTCTCCGCCTTCGAGTCGACGAAGTGGAGAATCTGTCCGTTCTTCTTCACGTACATCGTGCCCGTGCCGGGCTCGATCTCTTCGCCGGTGTAGTCGCAGGTGCGTGTCTCGACCATTGGTTATCGCCCTCCGATGGAGTCGGCGTCGCGCTGCGTCTCCCGGAGCTGGAGCACGTCGCCCATGCGGACGGGGCCCAGGACGTTCCGGGTGATGATCCGGCCCTGGTTCGATCCCTCCTGGATGCGGCACTTGACCTGCATGGCCTCGCCGTGCATCCCGGTCTTGCCGACGACCTCGATGACCTCCGCGGTCGTCGAGTCGCCGGTGCCCTCTTCTGCGCTCATGGGTGGTTATCGAAGCTCCGCGACCTTCTCGCCGATATCCTCGACGTCGTCGTCGGCGTCGCCGGCGTCGACGACGGCGGCGGCGGCCGAACCGACTTCGAGGCCGGCGGCGTGGCCGACTTCGTCCTGCGTGTCGACGAAGACGACCGGGATGCCCTTCTCCTCGGCGAGTTCGGGGAGGTGCATCACGATCTCCTCGGGGGAGACGTCCTCGGCGACGATGACGAGGTCCGCGTTGCCGCGCTCGACGGCCTTCGTGGTCTCGTTGGTTCCTTTCTTCACGGTACCGGTGTCTCGGGCGACCTCGAGCGCCTCAAGCGATCGCTCGGCGAGGTCGGCTGGGGTTTCGTAGTCTACGTAAACGGGCATATGTTGTTCACCTATCCCCCGCGCGGGCTCGCGTGTCCGTCCCGTGGTCGGTCCCTATCGGAACGGCACATCATCAACCCCGCAGAGGCTGTGAAGCGACGTAGTCCGGACATCCATAAAAGCGCTTTCAATGTCTCGCGCGTGTGAGAGCGGGGATCACGGGGGTCGGACCCGCTTCAGTCGCGACGTTGGCGACGGATCGGCCGATTCGCCGCACCGCACTCCGACGGCAGCGCGCCGCCCGGACTCCGCGCTTTTTAAGCGTCGTTCGCCCCTTCCCCCGCACATCGAATGGCCCGTCTCGTTCACTATTCCGACATCGAGAACGTCTTTGACGCCCCCGAGCGGGCGGCCCGCCTCGCCGGCCGGATCCGGGAGGTTTCGGGCCCCGACGCCGCCGTCGTCGCCACCGGCGACACGACCGCCCCGGGCGTCCTCTCGCTGGTCGCGACCGGCCGGCAGGTCCTCGATTTCTACGCCGCGACTGACACCCTCCTCGACACGTTCGGTAACCACGAGTTCGACTACGGACCGGACCCGCTGCGCGGCCTCGTCGACGACGCCACCGCGACGTTCGTCTCCGCGAACGTCCGCGACGAGAACGGAGACCCCTTCGGCCGCGACGAGGGCGTCGTCCCGTGGACGGTCCGCCGGATCGACGGCGCGACCGTCGGGTTCGTCGGCGTCACCGATCCCGCGACCGACTCGCTGAACCCCATGGCCGCCGACCTCACGTTCGACGACCCCGTCGCCGCCGCGCGCACCGCTATCGCGGAGATGCGCGCCGATGCCGCCGAGAACGGGGACGGCCTCGATCGCGTCGTCGTCCTCTCCCATCTCGGCGCGGGCGACGACGACCTCGCCCGCGAGCTCGACGTGGACGCGGTCCTCGGCGGCCACGTCCATAGCCCGCGCAACGAGCGCGTGGCCGATACCTTGCTGGTCCGCCCCGGAGTCAACGGCGAGACCGTCGTCGAGGTCGATCTCGGCGGGGAAGAAGACGCCGAAGGGGATTCCGAGGGAGACGCCGAGGGGGCATCCGTCCCCACCGCGACCCTTCATGAACCGGACGGTGCCGAGCCGGTCGCCGGTCTCGGAGCCGCCCTCGAAGAGCGGATGGCCGCCGCCGACCTCGACGAGGTCGTCGACCGCGTCGACGAGCCGATCGAGCGGACCGGCGAGGTCGTCCACGGCGGGGAGTGTCGCGTCGGTAACTTCGTCGCGGACGCGTTCCGCTGGGCGCTCGACGCCGACGTGGGGCTGTCGAACGCGGGCGGCCTCCGTCAGGGGGACCCGTGGGTCGGCGACGTGACGAAGGCCGACCTGATCAGTCTGATCCCGTTCGAGGAGCCCGTGGCGCTCGCGTCCGTCACGGGCGCGGAGCTGCGTGACGTGCTCCGCGAGATGGCCGCGCCCGACGTTGACTTCGGCGAGGACGACTGGTGGCACGGCCACGTCTCGAACGCTCGAGTCGTCTGGGACGCCGACGCCGAGCTCGTTCTGGGGGCCACCGTCGGCGGCGAGCCGATCGACCCCGAGGCGCGCTACACCGTCGCCGTCTCGGAGTATCTCCTCCACTCCGACCACGAGTTCCCGACGCTCGCGCAGCGCCACCGGATCGACGAGACGGACATCCAGTACGAGGTGCTCGCCGACTACGCCCGCGAACACGGGATCGATCCGCGGATCGAAGGACGGATCGAGATCAGGAATAAGGAAGCGATTCCCGGTGAGAGCCGGTGAAAACGGGGAACACCTACGCGCTGCCGTCGACGAACTGCTCGGCCCCCTCGTAGAACCAGTAGCCGTTCTCGCGCATCGCGCGCCCGAGCTCTTGGTGGAACTCGACGAAGTCCTCGAACTCCTCCTTCTCGACGTTCTCGAAGATATCCTCGACGGAGACGACCGTCTCGAAGTCGATCCGGATCGGATGGTCGCCGTACTGCTCGACGTAGTCGGCGGCCGACAGCGGGAAGTCCTCCCCTTCGTCGATCTTCTTCGCGAGCACCGCGTGCCCGTACTGCCGCATGCCCTCGCTCCCCTGTTCGCCGTCGGGGTCGTGTGGCCAGTCCATACCTCCCGGTTCATCGGGACCGGGGATAGTCATTACGGAACGACAGACCGAACCCAACCGGTGCTGACCACCGTGACTACCGGGACCGACGAGACCGACGGTTCCGGTCTGCTCCGTTCTCGTTTCGACTGGAACGCTCTGAATAACTGATATATAATTAAATTATAACTTAATTTATTAACAGTATAATATAATGTAAAAACGTTTAGAATACCAGACGCCCATTGGTCACACGGAGCACATAATGAGAGCTGTTGTATACCAAGGCCCGTACGACGTGGCCGTCGAAGAAGTAGATGACCCGGAGATCGAACACCCGAACGACGTCGTCGTCGACATCACGACGTCGTGCATCTGTGGCTCCGACCTGCACATGTACGAGGGTCGGACCGCCGCCGAGGAAGGGATCGTGTTCGGTCACGAGAACATGGGGATCGTCTCGGAAGTTGGTGAAGCCGTCTCGACGTTGGAGGAGGGCGACCGCGTCGTGATGCCGTTCAACGTCTCCTGCGGGTTCTGTCAGAACTGTGAAGAGGGGTACACCGGCTTCTGTACCAACGTCAATCCCGGCTTCGCCGGCGGAGCGTACGGCTACGTCGCGATGGGACCGTATCCGGGCGGACAGGCCGAGAAACTGCGCGTCCCGTACGCGGACCACAACGCCCTGAAACTGCCCGAGGGGCGCGAACACGAAGACGCGTTCTCGCTGCTCGCGGACATCTTCCCGACCGGCTGGCACGGCACCGAACTGGCGAACCTCGAATCGGGCGAGTCCGTCGCCATCTTCGGCGCCGGGCCGGTCGGACTGATGGCCGCCTACAGCGCGAAGATCAAGGGCGCCGCCGAGATCTACATCGTCGATCAGGTGCCCAGCCGGCTGGAGCTGGCCGAAGAGCACTGCGACGCCCACGCTATCGACTTCTCCGAGGGCGACCCGGTCGATCAGATCATCGAGGAGCACGGCGGGATGGTCGACAAGGGCGTCGACGCGGTCGGGTATCAGGCGACCGATCCCGACGACGTCGACACCGACACGGAGGACTACTCCTACCAGCCGGCCAAGGAGAACCCGGCGGTCGTGATCAACAACCTGATCCGCGTGGTTCGACCGACGGGCGAACTCGGCATCCCCGGCCTGTACGTGCCGGAAGATCCGGGCGCGCCCGACGACATGGCCGCGCAGGGGCGGCTCGGCATCGACTTCGGGAAGTTCTTCGAGAAGGGGCTCAAATGCGGCACGGGCCAGTGTAACGTGAAGGCGTACAACCGGTACCTCCGCGACATGATCATCGAGGGTCGCGCCGACCCGAGCTGGGTCGTCTCGCACCGCGTCAACCTCGACGAGGCGCCGGAGATGTACGAGGCGTTCGACGCCCGCGAGGAGGGCGTCACGAAGGTCCTGCTCGAACCCTGAGTCGCCGAGGCGAAGCCTCGCCGTCCGGTTTTCTTTTAAACTGATCGACCGTCAGGCCCGGAGCCACGCCTCCGGGTGCTCGTCCCGGAGATGTGACTGGTACCGCCCGATCAGCTCCGGGTACCCGCCGGCGATGCAGTGCCAATCGCAGTGATCGCAGGTGCGTTCGACCGCCTCGTCGTTTCCCTGAACGTGTCCGCCGCGCCTGTATGTGACCATGAGTGTCTCGTCGCGGCCGGTCCGCGCTGATGGGTACCATACGTCACGAGTGCGGTTCACTCTGTCGACATCCGTGGGACGTACCACCTCCGTCCCCCCGCCGAAACCGGTACCACTTGCGTCCCTCCCGCCGAAACCGGTATGTCGGTCCCGCGCGTGGTCACCGGTATGTGTAAGTACTGCAACTGGGCGTTCCACGACGGCTGGGGGGAGCTGTTGAAGTACGACGACGTCTACCAGTCGGCGGTCGGCGCCGAGACCGAGTCCACCCACGGGTTCCACGAGGACTGGGACGACCTACAGGCGGAGCTAGGTATCTGATTCGGACCGGCCGGTGGAGCCCGCTCAGATCGGGAACGCGTCCGCGCTCTCGACCGCCTCGGGGTCCGAGGCCGCCAGCCCGTCGAGTTCCCCGCGGATCCGCGCTTCGTCCATCTCGCTGCCGATGAACACGAGCCGCGTGCGGCGGTCGTCCTCGGGCCCCCACTCGCCGATCGGTCCCGCCTGTACCGAGGGGCCGGCCTGACTCACGCCGATGACCTCGTCGGTGCCCGCGACGTTGGCGACGCCCTTCGCCCGCACGATGGCGCCGTCCCAGTCGGCGAGCCAGTCCGCGAACGGCTCCGGGTCGAGGGCGTCGGCCGAGCGGTAGACGAACGAGTCGACGCCGTGGGCCGCGGCGGCGCCCTCGGCGTGGTCGTGGCCGTGGTGATCGCCCGCCGACTCTTCCCCGCCCTCGCTCTCCGCTATCGCGCGTTTCCACCCGGGCGACCGCGTGGCCGTCTCGAAGTCGAAGCGCCCGGTGTCGAGCACGTCCCCCGGATCGACCTCGGAGTAGCTCGTCCGGATGCGCTTCGCCCGCGGACCGAGTCGCTCGGTGACCGACTCGATCTCGTCGAGCACGTCGTCGGGAACCATGTCCGTCTTGTTCATCACGAGCACGTCGCAGAACTCGATCCCCTCGACGAGCACGTCCGCGAGGGGGCGGTCCGCGGTCGACTCCCCGTCGCCCGGCAGGCTCTCGCCGGCGTCGAACTCCTTCCAGAATCCGTAGGTGTCGAGGACGGTCACCATCGTGTCGAGCCGGAAGCGCTCGGTCGGGTCGATATCGGAGTCCTCGGTCCCCTCAGTGAACGCCCGCGCGACCGGGATCGGCTCGGAGATGCCCGACGACTCGACGAGGAGGTAGTCGAACTCGCGGGACTCCGCAAGTGCGGCCGACTCGCTCAGCAGATCGTCCTGCAGCCGACAGCAGATACAGCCGTTCGAGAGGTCGACGATCCCCTCCTCGTCGTTCTCGCGCGCGACGAGCTCCGCGTCGACGTTCACCTCGCCCATGTCGTTTAAGATGACGGCGATCCGCCTGTCTCCGGGGTTCGCGAGCAGGTGGTTTACCATCGTCGTCTTCCCGGCGCCGAGGTACCCGCTGAGAACCGTCACGGGAATCCGATCGTCGCTCATGTGTGTTACCGTGAGACGTGCTATCAGTATGAAACGATCGATCGCAGAAGTCCCTCGCCGCCACAAAATTTACCCCGGCCGCCGGGCGGCTCTCCACCATGCGCCGCAGAGCCCTCCTCGCGACCGCGGCCGCCGCCTCGACCGCCTCGATCGCCGGCTGTCCCACGCCGCCGTGGGGTGAAATTCCTGAAAGGGTCGATGGCGCAGAAGTGACGCTCCGCCGCGAGCACACCGGCGAGTTCGAACCCGACGAAGCGAGTCCAAACAACGCTGTCATCCTGCTCCGCGCGGTCGACGCCGAGCCGCCGCGCCTCACCGTCAGGGGGCGGCTGCTCGACGGCTCGCGGGACTGCTACCGCGTCGATCTGATCGAGGCGGACCTCGACGCCGGCCGCCTGCTGTTCCGGCTGACCACCGAGGACGATCCGGACTGGGACGGCGGCCCGTGCTCCGATATCGGCGAAACGCATCCCTACGAGGTCGCTGTCGCGTTCACGGAGGCGTCGATCCCCGAGCGCGTCGAAGTCCGCCACGGCGACGAGACGGTACTCGACGAGCGGGTGTAAACAATCGGGTAAGGTCGGAATCCGATCTCCTGTTTTCATAAATGGACTGCGGTGGCGCGTGCCTGCGAGGCCGTTTCACGGCCGAGCAACACGCGCGAGGGAGTCGCAGGCGGCGACAGCCGCCAGCGACAGGGCGAGAGCGGAGCTCTCGCTTGTAACCGGACGCAGTCCGGTGACGAGGCTGGGGAGGAGTGAGGCTGAGCGGTGCGGTTGGGCGGGGTTCAAAGGGGCAGTCGCGAGGACGAAGGCGGCCGCAGTAAGCACCGCAGCGAGCAACGCGAGCGAGGCGCGCAGCAAGGCCTCCGAGTCGTCGTGACTGGGGCTTTGACGGTGTTCTCCGTCGAGTCACCGATCCCGTACTACTGAGCGGTTGGGGCTTTGGTGGTGTTCACCGTCGATCCGGTATCAATCACTTATAAACGAGCTGCCGGGGCTTCGGAGGTCTTCACCACGGCGCACGTCACAGCCATCTAAAAACGACCGACTACAACCTCTCAGCCTGCCACCCAACCACCAACAATCACGCCCTACCGCTCGATCCCGCCCTGCTCTTTGATCCGCATGATGTGCCGGACGTTCAGGTATATCTCCTCGGGAGATGTCTGCTCCTCCGAGTCGTACAGGTCCGACACGCGGTAGAGGATCGCCGAGAGCTGCTTGCTCTCGGAGCTGTCGCCGCGCACGTCGGCGGCGATCTCGCGGAGGAACGCGCGGACCGCGTCGTCCTCGGCGAACGCCTCGCCCGCCGCGTCCGCGGCCGACTCGGGGACGACCGGATCGATCCCGGCCGCGTCGAGAGGGTCTGCGGGCTCGTCGCTTTCGCCGCCCTCTCCCTCTTCGCCGTCGCCGTCGCCGTCGCCTTCCTCGCTCATCGCTCTCCGCTCACCTCGCGGCGGCGCACGACCCCGGCGTTGTTCGCGACGTTCTCCACGATCACCCGGAACGCGTCCGCGGTCTCGCCCTCCTCCAAGACGACCGGCTCGCCGTCGTCGCCGCCGGTCCGGACCGCGGGGTCGAGCGGGACGCCGCCGAGGAAGGGAAGCTCGTGCTCCTGCGCCAGCGCCTTCCCGCCGCCGGAGCCGAATATCTCGTGGAAGCCGCCGCAGTCGGGACACCGGAAGCCCGCCATGTTCTCGGCGATCCCGAGCACGTTCGTGTCGTGTTTGCCGAACATCCGGAGCCCCTTCACCGCGTCGTCGAGCGCGACCTCCTGCGGGGTCGTGACGATCACGGCGCCCGTCAGCGGGAGCGTCTGGAGGATCGTGAGCTGGGTGTCGCCGGTGCCCGGCGGCAGGTCCATCACGAGGTAGTCGAGCTCGCCCCACTCCACGTCCTCGACGAGCTGGGTGATGATCTTGTGGACCATCGGGCCCCGCCAGATGACCGGGTCGTCCTCGCCGGTGAGGAAGTCCATGCTCATCAGCTTCACGCCGAAGCGCTCGGGAGGGACGATCGTCTCGCCGTCGGTCTGCGGGCGCTCCTCGGCCGAGACCATTCGGGGGACGTTCGGGCCGTACACGTCGGCGTCGAAGAGGCCGACGCGCGCGCCGAGCTCCGAGAGCCCCGCCGCGATGTTGACGGCCATCGTCGACTTCCCGACACCGCCCTTGCCGGAGGCGACCGCGATCACGTTTTTCACGCCCGGCAGGACCTGCTCGTCCGCGTCCAGCTCGTCCGGGATCGAGGCCGAGAGCTCCACGTCGAGGCCCGTGTCGGCGAGCGCCGCCCGGACGTCCTCGGCGATCCCCGACTCGTGCGGCGAGAAGGGGGCGCCGAGCGCGAGCGACACGTGGACCGTCCCGCCGGCCCCGCCCTCGTCAGCCTCGACGGCGACGTCGTTCACGAGACCGAGCGAGACGATGTCGTCCCCGAGGTCGGGGTCCTCCACGTCCGCGAGCCGCTCCCGTACGTCCGCTTCGTTCATACCTAGAGGGAGAACGGTGGGCCGAATAAGGGTTCTGTCCCCCGATCAGTCGACCCGAGTGCCGGCGTCTTCCCCCCGCAGGAACGACGCCAACCCGTCGGCGCCGAACACGTACGCCGGCGCGTCGAGCGCCAGCAGTTCGCGGACCTTCGCCGCCATCCCACCGGATACGTCCGTCGCGTCGCTCGCGCCCAGCGCGTCGGCGACCGACTCGAAGGAGCCGATGGCGGGGATCACCGCGCCGTCGCCGTCGAGGACGCCCGGGACGGTCGAGCAGACGCCGACCCGCCGCGCGCCGAGCCCGGCGGCGAGCTCGACGACCAACTCGTCGCCGGAGACGACGGTGACTCCCTCGCCCGCGGTCGCGACGCCGTCGCCGTGGAGCACCGGGACGAACCCCTCGCCGAGCAACGTCGCCGTCGAGGAGAGCGGCAGGTCGAGGTCGCCGTCGGAGCCCTCGGGACGGGCCGAAAGCGACAGGGGATGGACGGGCACCGCGGGCACGTCCCGCTCGTGGAGCCGGTCGAGGACCGCCCGGTTCAGCGTCGTCATCGCGCCGTGGACGTCCATCACCGCGCCGGCGTCCCCGGTTCCCGCCGTCGTCGAGACGCCGTGCTCGCTGGCGTGGTGATGTCCGAAGCTCCCGCCGCCGTGGACGACGACGAGCCGCTCGACCGCGCCGTCGGCGAGCGCGCCCGCGACCGCGTCGCAGGCCGCGGCGAGCGCGTCGTCGTCGATCGTCTCCGGGTGGTCCTTCTCCGTGATCAGGCTCCCTCCGAGCTTGAGGACGACTGGTGGTCCGGCGTCGGAGTCGCCTGCGGCGTCGGAGTCCGGATCCGTGCCGATGCCCGTCACGGCTCCACCACCCGGACGCCCTCCGTCGCCAGCTCGGCGCGGAACGCCTCCTCGCAGCCCTGCGTGAAGGAGAGCGCGGTCTCCGTCGCGTCGCTCGGGTCGAGCGCGACGATGCAGCCGCCCCCGCCAGCGCCGGTGAGCTTCGCCCCGTGGGCGCCGGCGTCGCGGGCGGCCCACACCATCGCGTCGAGCGAGCGCGCGGAGACGCCGAGCGCGGCTAACAGTCCGTGGTTGAAGTCCATCAGCTCGCCCAGCTCCGCGAGCAGCTCCGGGGACGGCTCTTCTTCAGGAGCGGCGTCTTCGAGCAGCCCCTCGCCGGTCCTGACTAGGTCGCCTATCGAATCGACGGTGTCGGCCGCGAACCCGTACTCCTCGCGGAGCTCGCCGACGCCGGCGACGAGTTCTCCGGTGTCGCCGGCCCCGCCGTCGAAGCCGACGACGAACGGGAGGTTCGGCGTATCGATCGGTTCGCAGTCGTCACCTTCGACGCGGACCGCGCCGCCCATCGTCGAGCAGAAGGTATCGGCGCGGGAGGCCTGCCCGTCCTGCACCTCGTACTCGGCGCGATACGCGCGGTCAGCCAGCTCGCGGCGGTCGAGCGGGTCACCGAGCGCGCGCGTCGCGGCGTCGATCCCGGCGACGACGACAGCCGCAGAGGAGCCGAGTCCGGCCCCGAGCGGGATGTCGCTCTCGACGGTGATATCGAAGCCGGCGTCGGGGGCGTCCGCCGCGTCCCGAGCCTGCCGCACCGCGGCGTCGACGTAGCCCATCGCGGCCTCGACCAGCGGGGTCGGCACGTCCACGTCGGGTCGGTCGCCGGTGCCGCCGGCGTACTCTACCGTGAACCCGTCGAGCGAGAGGTCCTCGGCCTCGACGCGGACGTGGTCGTCCGACCGGGGCTCGGCGGTCACCGTGGCGCGTCGCTCGATCGCCGCCGGCACGGCGGGCTCGCCGTAGACGACGGCGTGTTCGCCGAAGAGGTACACCTTCCCCGGCGCTTCACAGGCGGTCATACGAACTCACTCTCTCCGCGTGCTTACAGGCGTTGCGCTTGCGGGATCGTCACAGGTGTGGTTCGGACGCGGAGCGGCAAGCCCCACCGACCCCGCCAGCTTTTCACCGCCGGCCGCTGTCGTGCGCGCTATGACGACGCTCCCGTCGCTTTTGACACGGTCACTCATGAACTTCGTTGAGGGTCTGGCAGTCGCGATACCGCGGCTGCTCTCGGGACTGATCTTCCTCGCCCTGGCGTACGTGACGGTACGGGTCATCCTCTCTCTGGTTCGAACCTCGATCGACCGGATCTACGTCGGCGACCGCGAACTGGTGGGCGATCTCATCGCCACGCTCATGGCTATCTTCCTGTGGTTCGGCGTCGCGCTAACGTTCCTGAAGGTCGTCGGTATGGGCGACATCGCGGCGAGCCTCGGCACCGCCGTCGGCTTCATCGCGCTGGGGATCTCCTACGCGCTCTCCGAGATGATCGAGGACACCGTCGCGGGCGTCTACCTCCTCCGCGACCCCGACTTCAACGTCGGTTACCGCGTCGAGGCGAAGGGCGTGACCGGAACGGTCGCCGCCATCGAACTCCGGAAGACCCGGATCGACACGGACGGCGGCGACCGAGTCGTGCTCGCGAATCGGGAGATAGAGCCGCGGTGGACCCATGACGTGCCCGACGAGAGTCCCTAGCTTCGTGGTCCGATCGGGAATCTGGACCCAATACTTATCAATTCAGTATGAGATATCCGTAGTATGTCATCCCCAACAGATGCGGGCGTTGAGGAAACGGTCGCCGGAGATACGACTCTCGCCGCCCTTTCGCACGCGTCGGCACTGGTCGCTTCGTTCCTGGGACCGCTGTTGTTCCTGATACTCGCGGACGACGACGACGAGCTCGTCAAACAGAACGCCAAAAACTCCCTCAACTTCCAGCTGATCATCTTCATCGCGATGGTCGTCTCGGGACTGTTGACGGTCGTCCTCGTCGGGTTCGCGCTCATCCCGCTCATCGGACTGATCGATCTCGTGTTGGTTCTGATAGCCACTCTGAAGGCCAACGACGGGCAGGTCTACTCGTACCCGTACACGCCGGACATCCTCTGAGGGCCGCGGAGCAGGTCGCGGCCCGCGTCGCACACGACGCTCGCGGGAGCGTCCTCACGAGTCCGTCTCCCACGAGATCGCCTCCCGCAAGATCGCCTGCCGATCACTCGTTATCACGATAGCGACGGCGACAGCGGCGGTGCTACGGGAGTGAACTGTCAGAAAAGTCGAAATCGACGTCGAAACGGCCCTACAGCTCGTCCTCGAAGTCCTCGAGGGCGAACACGGTGTCGGAGCCGCGGCGGTCGAGCGTCTCGTTGGCGAGGAGCCAGTAGACGACCGACAGCGCGCGTCGGCCCTTGTTGTTCGTCGGGATGACGAGGTCGACGTTCGACAGCTGGTTGTTGGAGTCGCACATCGCGATGACCGGGATGCCGACGGTGATGGCCTCCTTGACGGCCTGCGCGTCGCCGATCGGGTCAGTGACCACGACGACGTCCGGCTCGATATAGCCGGCGTAGTCGGGGTTCGTCAGCGTTCCGGGGATGAAGCGACCCGTGCGGGCGCGGGCGCCGATGGCGTCCGCGAACTTCTCGGCCGGGAACCGGCCGTACTGGCGCGAGGACGTGACGAGGATCTGCTCGGGGTCGTAGTTCGCGAGGAAGTCCGCGGCGGTGCGGATCCGCTGGTCCGTCGTGCTCACGTCGAGCACGTACAGGCCGTCGTCGCGGACGCGGTGGATAAACCGCTCCATGTCCTTCGTCTTCTGCTGGGTCCCGATGTGGACACCGGCGGAGAGGTAGTCCTCGACCGGGATCAGCAGGTCGACGTCGTCGTCGGGCATGACGTCGTCGTCGAACGGGGAGGCGTCCTCCTCGTCCGCGGCGTCGTCACCCGCGTCTTCCGTCGCGTCGGCCTCGGCGGCCGCCTCGCTCTCGGCGTCGGCGGATGCTTCGGGCTCGGCGTCAGCGGACGCCCCCTCGGCAGCCGCGTCGGCGGTCGGTTCCTCGGTCGTGTCGGCCTCCTCCTCGACCGCCGCGTCGACCGCCTCGGTCTCCGCGTCGTCGTCGAGTTCGACCGCGTCGTTGTCTTCGCTCATGCGTGGTGTCGGCCCGTCATACCGCGTCGTCCGCGATGCGGACCAGTTCGTTCAGCTTGGCAGTGCGCTCGCCGCCGACCGTGCCGGTCTTGATGAATCCGGCATCGGTCGCCACGGCGAGGTGTGCGATGGTGGTGTCCTCGGTCTCGCCCGAACGGTGCGAGATGACCGTCTCGTACCCGTTGCGAGAGGCGAGTTCGACCGCGTCGAACGCGTCCGACAGCGTCCCGATCTGGTTCGGCTTGATCAGGATGCTGTTGGCCGCGCCCGTGTCGATCCCCTCGCGGAGCCGCTCGACGTTGGTGACGAACAGGTCGTCGCCGCAGATCAGCGTCCGGTCGCCGACTCGGTCGGTCAGCTCCGCGAACGCCTCGTAGTCGTTCTCGTCGAGAGGGTCCTCGACGTACGCGAGGTCGTACTCGTCGACGAGTCCGGCGACGTAGTCGATCTGCTCGCCGGTCGATTTGGTCTCGTCGCCGTACACGTACGCACCCTCGTCGTCGTCGTACAGCTCGGCGGCAGCCATGTCGAGCCCGAAGCGGATCTCGAAGCCGACGTCGTCCTCGACGCGGTCGACCGCCTCGTCGACGACCTCGAACGCGTCGGCGTCCGAGATCGGGGGCGCCCACGCGCCCTCGTCGCCCTTCGCGGCCGGCACGCCGCGCTCGTCGAGCACGTCCGCCACCGCCGCGTGGACCGCGGCGTTCGCGAACACGGCCTCCGAGACGCTGGGCGCGCCGACGGGCGCCGCGAGGAACTCCTGGATGTGCGTCGCCTCCTTGGCGTGCTCCCCGCCGCCGACGACGTTGCCGAGCGGGATCGGGAAGTTCTCGCCGCGGAACGCGCCCCCGAGGTGCTGGTACAGCGGCGCACCGAGCACGTCGGCGGCGGCCTTCGCGGCCGCCATCGAGATCGCGACCGCGCTGTTGGCGCCGATCGCGGAGAAGTCGTCCGTGCCGTCGGCGGCGCGCAGCGCGTTGTCGACCGCGCGCTGGTCGCCGGCGTACACGCCTTCGAGGCGGGGGACCGCGTGCTCGCGGGCCGCCGCGATGGACTCGTTGGCCGGGAGCTCGATCGCCTCGTACTCGCCGGTCGAGGCCCCGCTGGGGGCCGCCCCGCGGCCGAAGCCGCCGGACTCGGTGAGCACGTCGGCCTCCACGGTGGGGTTCCCGCGTGAGTCGAGCACGCGACGCAGTGAGATGCCGGTGATTCGGGTCATTAGTTGGATTCCCTCCGGACCGTGAACGGGAGCGCACCCGCGTCGTACTCCTCGGCGGCGACGAGGATGGGCTCCGTCTGGTCCGTCTCGATCAGCACGGGCGCCCCGTAGGACACCTGCAGCGCTCGCGCGCCGAGGATTCGTGCCTTCTCGTATCGGTTGTATCGCTGTTCTGACATGGTTTACTGGTACGGCGAGACGACGTCGACGAGGTCGCGGTGACTGACCAGCATTCGGCGACAGCAGTGCCGGTCGACGCCGAGCTCGTCGAGGACCTCACCGGGGTCCTCGTCGCCCTCGCGGGCGCGCTCCTTGAATTCCTCCCAGTGCTCACCCACGACGTTGCCGCACGTGAAACACCGGACGGGGATCATCATGACTGGATCACCTCAGCGGTAGGACTTCTGGTAGCGGGCACGCGCGCCGGGTCCGCCCCACTTCTTGGGTTCGGACTGGCGCACGTCGTTGACCAGCAGCGTGCGGTCGAAGTTCATGTACGCGTCGCGCAGCTCGGCGTCGCTGAGGTGCTGAACGAGACCGCGCGCGATGGCGGTCCGCGTCGCGTCGGCCTGGCCGCTGAAGCCGCCGCCCTCGACGTTGATATCGATGTCGACGCCGTCGCGGAGTTCCTCACCCGCGATGCGGAACGGCTCCAGCATCTTGAGCCGCGCCTGCTCCGGTTCGACCAGCTCGACTGGCTGGGAGTTGATACGAACGCGGCCCTCGCCGTCTCGCACGGTGGCGCGGGCGACGGCCGTCTTCTTCTTGCCTGAGGTGTTAGTTACCATGTGACGTTGGCTCCCAGAGACTCGGAGATGGATCCGAGCGTCGTGAATTTGATGTTCGAGAGGCGGTCGAGCGAGGTTCCGTCGAGGACGACGCTCTCGACGTCATCGTCGCGCTCGTAGGGGTTGCCCACGTAGACGCGGACGTTCGAGAACGCCTCGCGACCGTCCTCCGTCTTGTACGGCAGCATGCCGCGGATGGCACGCTTGAAGATCCGGTCGGGGCGCTTGGGGTAGTACGGCCCGCTGTCGGAGCCGAGCTCCGCACGGGTGTGGTACGTCTCCATCGTCGCCTCTTCGTTGCCGGTGATGACCGCGCGCTCGGCGTTGACGACGGCGACCGTCTCGCCGTCGAGGACGCGCTGGGCGACCTTCGACGAGACACGACCGAGGATGCAGTCTCGGGCGTCGACGACGACGTCCGCGTCGATCTTCGCGAGACTCATCGGATCACCCGGACGTTGCTCCCTTCGGGATTCTGTTCAATGAACTGTTCGAGCGACACCGCTTCGCCGGCCTGGTCGATCTTCGTTCGGGCGGTGCCCGAGAAGTCGACGGCGGCGACGGTGACGTTCTTTTCGAGCACACCGCTGCCCAGCACCTTGCCGGGGACGACGACCGTCTCGTCTTCCTGAGCGTATCGTTCGATACGGCCCAGGTTGACCTCAGCGTGCGTGCGCCGTGGCTTCTCCAGTCGGGCGGCGATATCCTGCCATACGTTGGCACCGGAATCGCGCGAGACCGACTTCAGATCGGCGATGAGGTTCTGTAGTTTCGGATTCGTCTTGCTACTCATAGCTGTCCCTCCTGAAGTGGAGAGTTAGTGAAAACGGAGTGCAGGGAGCAGGATTTGAACCTGCGGACCTCTACAGGACAGCGCCCTGAACGCTGCGCCGTTGGCCTGACTTGGCTATCCCTGCGTGCACTCCTGCGTAATCCGGCTCCCTTCAAACCACTTTCGGTCCCGGCGTCGTGACTCCGTGCAGGGGCGAGCGCCGTGTGTGCGGTTTGAAGGTCCGTCATTACGTTAGACCGCGACTTTCGTCTGTAGTTCGTCCGCGCGCTCCTCGATGGAGTCGATCGCGCGGAGCAGCAGTTCCTCGACGTCGAACGAGCCGTCCGTCTCGATGTGGAACACGAACGCGCCGGGGACATCCTCGACGCTGACTTCCTTCCCGGGGAACCGCTCCGAGAGGTCGTTGTCGAACTCGTCGGTGAGCTCGATCTCCCCGTCAGGCGTCTCGATGACGCCGCGGAGGATCCGGGGCTCGTCGTCGTCGAACTCGCCGAGGTCGCCCTCGACGGAGACGCGCTGAAGGTGACGATAACCGACGGAGACACCGCCCTGATGTTTGGCGTGCTCCTTGCCGGTATCGAGCACCGCGTCGGCCTCGAACTCCAACCGCTGTCCCTCCTTCAGCTCGATGATCGGGATGTTGTCGTCGGCGACCTCGACGAGCGGGTCCGCGCACTCGATGTCGCCGGAGTACGCCGTCGCCGGTCCTTCGACGTCGAGCGCGAGGGTGACCTCGTCGCCGAGTTCGAAGTCGTCGAGCGGCGTCTTCAGGGGCACGAGCCCCAGCCGAAGTCCGATCATCTCGTCGAACATGACGGAGGAGTTCTCGACGAACCGAACGGTGTCGATCGAGAACGTCGGGACGTCGGCGATCATCGCGCGGCGGATGCCGTTGGCGAACGCCGGCGTGAGCCCGCGGATCAGTACCCGCGCGCTGCGATCGTCCCGTTCGACGTACTGGACGTCGAAGTCGTCTTCCGTCATGTCAGACTCGCTTGTTCTTGGGCGCCTTCGTCCCGTCGTGCGGGATGGGCGTGACGTCCTCGATCCGGCCGATCTCGACGCCCGCACGCGAAAGCGCGCGGATCGTCGCCTGCGCACCGGGACCGGTGGACTTGTTGAGGTTGCCGCCGGGGCCGCGCACGCGAACGTGCACGCCCTCCAGGCCGGCGTCCTTGACGCGCTCGGCGACGACCTCCGCCATCTGCATGGCGGCGTACGGCGACGCCTCGTCGCGGTTCTGCTTCACCACGGTGCCGCCGGACGACTTGGCGATCGTCTCGGCGCCCGTCTCGTCCGTGACCGTGATGAGCGTGTTGTTGAACGACGCGTACACGTGGGCGATGCCCCACTTTCCGTCCTCGGATTCACTCATGGTTGGTTACTCCTGTGACTCCGCGCGCTCGGGGTGGAGATCGTCCGCGAGCGGGCTGTTCTCGTCGAAGGCGATGGCGCCTTCGTCGTCCACATCGACCTTCACCGACGGGCGCGTGACGCGGGCGCCGTTGACGGTGATGTGGCCGTGAACGATGAACTGGCGGGCCTGCTGGGTCGAGGACGCGAACCCCTGCCGGTAGGCGACCGTCTGGAGACGGCGCTCGAGCAGGTCGGTCACGTCCAGCGAGAGGACCGCGGAGATGTCGTCGTTGTCGCCGAGGATGCCGATGCGGCGGAGCCGTGCGACGAACTCCGCGCCGGCCTCCTGTGCGGCGTCGACGTCGCCCTGCGCCTCGCCGAGCAGGCGACGCGCCTCGCGTCGCATGCTGCGAAGCTCGGACTGGGCGCGCCAGAACTCCTCTTTGTTCTTGAGACCGTACCGCGAGAGGAGATCGGACTCCTCGGCGATGCGCTCGCCCTGGTACGGGTGGTTCGGCGTCTCGTAGCCCTTCGTGTTCTTGCCGGTGCTCATTCCTCGTCACCCGCTGCTTCTTCTTCCGCCATCTCCTCGCGGATCTCCTCGACGTTGACCCCGATGGTCCCCTCCGAGCGACCCGTGGACTTCGTGCGCTGACCGCGTACCTTCTGGCCGCGCTTGTGGCGAACGCCCTTGTACGATTCGATGATCTTCATCCGGTTGATGTCGTGGCGACGTTTCTCGTTGACGTCGGTGCCGACGAGGTGCGTCGTCTCTCCGGAGTAGAAGTCGTTCTGTCTGTTCGTCATCCACGACGGGACGTGGTCTTCGAGGTTCTCGGCGATGTCGACCACCGCGTCGAGGTCATCCTCGTCGAGGAGTCCGAACGTGGCGTTCTTGTCCACGTCGGCCTTCTCGGCGACCAGCCGCGCCGTGCGCGTGCCGATGCCGTCGAGTTCGGACAGGCTTCGCTCGACCGTCTTCGTCCCGTCGAGGTCCGCGCCCCCGATCCGGACGAAGTACTGGAGGTCTTCCTCCTCCGGCGAGTCGTCCTGTGATTCTTCCGTGCTCATGTGTTGGTTGTGGTGAGCCCTACCGGCGCGAATCCGGCGGTGCTCGGTCCGTTCGAGCGTTGCGGCGGGGATTCGAACCCCGGAGGCAGTGACGCCACAGAGTTAGCAACCCTGCGCCTTGGGCCAGGCTTGGCTACCGCAACTCGCGTCGTATCATCGCCCTCGTGGACTCGGGACCCGGCGCCCCTGCAGTTCGTGCATCCGTATGGTCCCCCTTTCGGTACTTAAACATCACGAAAGGCTCGGGACGGATGCGCCCGATTCACACCGGTGTGAGGGCTTGTCACGGAAGAACGAGCATTCGCCGAGGGCGGCAACGGGAATCCCGCGTGGTCCGGCGGTTCCGTTTGGCGTACTGTTTAGTGGGTGCCGCGGCTGGATCCTCCCATGAAGGCCGTCCAGTTCGACGCCCACGGCGACCGCGACGTGATCGAGTACGGCGAGTTCCCGGACCCGGAACCCGACCGCGGCGAGGTCCTCGTCGACGTCAAGGCGGGCGCGCTGAACCACCTCGACATCTGGACGCGTCGCGGGATGCCGGGCATCGACCTGGAGATGCCCCACATCCCCGGCAGCGACGCGGCCGGCGTCGTCGAAGCCGTCGGGGAGGGCGTGACGCGCTTCGAACCCGGCGACCGCGTCGCCGTGAGCGCCGGCGTCTCCTGCGGCGAGTGCGAGTTCTGCCGGCACGGCGAGGAGTCGCTCTGCCCGTCGTTCCACATCATCGGCGAGCACGTCCGCGGCGTCCACGCCGAGCGCGCGGCCGTGCCCGCGGAGAACCTCGTGCCGGTCCCCTCGGGCGTCGACTGGGAGGTCGCGGGCTCCGCCTCGCTCGTCTTCCAGACCGCGTGGCGGATGCTCCAGACCCGCGCCGACATCGAGGCCGGCGAGAAGGTGCTCGTCCTCGGCGCCTCCGGCGGCGTCGGCCACGCGGCCGTCCAGATCGCCGACCACGCGGGCTGTGAGGTGTTCGCGACCGCCTCCACCGAGGAGAAGCTCTCCCACGCCGAGGCGTGCGGCGCCGACCACGTCATCGACTACGAGACGAACGACTTCGCCGAGGAGATCGCCGAGCTGACCGGGCGACGCGGCGTCGACGTCGTCGTCGATCACATCGGCGAGGCCACGTACCCCGACTCGCTGAAGTCGATGGCGAAGGGCGGTCGGCTCGTCACCTGTGGCGCGACGACCGGGCCGAACCCCGACGCCGGACTCAACCGGATCTTCTGGAACCAGCTGTCCGTGATCGGCTCGACGATGGCGACGCCCGGCGAGGTCGACGACGTGCTGGAGCTCGTCTGGGACGGCACGTTCGAGCCGCACGTCCGCGACACACTGCCGATGAGCGAGGCCGCCCGCGCACACGAGATGATCGAGAACCGTGAGGGCTTTGGCAAGGTGGTCGTAAAACCCGACAGTGAGCTCTGAAGCCGACGGCGACACGGGCGAGAGCACGGACGGCGGCTACGTCCACGTGCCCGGCGAGGTCAGCGACGGCGGGGGCGACCACGGCGGTGAGAGCGACGGAACCGGCCGGAGAGCGTCCGATCCGGCGCCCGCCGCGTCCGAGCCCGAGGCCGACGGCTTCGGCCGGAAGGGGTGGGCGCTGACGGCGGTGCTTTTCACCTGTATCCTCGTCATCCCCGGGATCATCTACGTGTACCCGTACGCGGCGGGCGCGCTCGGGTTCTCGTTTTTCGCGACGTACCTCGCCTTACCGCTCGTCCCGGCCGTCCTGCTCGGCGCGGTCGCGGTCTGGTCGATGACCGCGGCGACGCGGGATCAGTAGGGACGCTTCGACGCTCGGCGGCGCCTCGTCGGAACCTCGCCGACGCGCTTCCTCGCTTGCCGCGCGCCGAACGACAACCGTTTTGAACGACACCCGCGCAGTAGCGATATGTTGATCACCGTCTCCGGCCCGCCGGGAAGCGGGAAGAGCACGAACGCCGCGGGGCTCGCCGATCGGCTCGGGCTCGATCACGTCTCCGGCGGGGACATCTTCCGCGAGATGGCGGCCGAACGCGACATGACTCCCGTCGAGTTCAACGAGTTCGCGGAGGAGGACCCCCAGATCGACCGAGACCTGGACGGTCGACTCCACGAGATCGCCACGACCCGCGACGACCTCGTGTTGGAGTCGCGGCTCGCCGGCTGGCTCTCGGCGGACCACGCCGACTTCCGGTTCTGGTTCGACGCTCCCGTGTCGATCCGCGCCGAGCGCATCGCCGAGCGCGAGGCGAAGCCCGTCGACCGCGCGAAGGCCGAGACCGAGCGCCGCGAGGCCTCAGAGAAGAAGCGCTACCGCGAGTACTACGACATCGACATCGACGACCTCTCGATCTACGACGCCGCGTACAACACCGCCCGGTGGGGACCGGAGCCGTTCATCGACGTCCTCGTCGCGACCATCGACGCGTACGACCCCGCGACCGACGAGGGAAAGGCACCGATCGAGGGCGTGAGCTACGACTTCTGACCGCTGAATCCACACTCCCCACACTCCACACAACCCCCGCATGACCCGACACTCCGACGACACCGATCCGGGCGACGACTCCGCCGCCGATCTCAGTGACGACCCCCTCCGAGCCCCGCCCGGCGAGCGCTCGGTCCCGGAGCTGCTCAGGTTCGGCGTCGTCAACGTCGACAAGCCCGCGGGCCCCTCCTCCCACCAGCTCTCCGCGTGGGTGCGCGACGCGATCATCGAGACGCTGGCGAATCTGGACCCCGAGGGTCCCGCGATCGGCGGGGTCGCGCACGCGGGAACGCTCGATCCGAAGGTCACCGGCTGTCTCCCGACGCTGACCGGCGACGCGACCCGCGCTGCACAGGTCTTCTTGGAGGGGAGCAAGGAGTACGTCTCGGTGTTGGAGCTTCACGGGTCGCCCCCTGCGGACTTCCGCGACGTGATCGCCGAGTTCGAGGCGGAGATCTACCAGAAGCCGCCGCGCAAGAGCGCGGTGACCCGCCGGCTCCGGACCCGCACGATCCACGACCTCGACGTGCTGGAGGTCGACGGCCGGCAGGCCCTCATCCGAATCCGGTGTGAGTCCGGGACGTACGTCCGGAAGCTGTGTCACGACATCGGTCTCGCGACGGGCGTCGGCGCGCACATGGGCCACCTCCGCCGGACCGCCACCGACCCGTTCGACGACCGCGATCTGCATCCCTTACAGGACCTCTTCGACGCGCTCGCGTGGGCCGAGGAGGGCGACGACGCGCTCCTCCGCGAGGTCGTCCGCCCCGCCGAGGACGCGCTGGTCCACCTGCCGTCGGTGACGATCGCGCCCTCCGCCGCGCGCAACGTGGCTACCGGCGCGCCAGTCTACGCCCCCGGCGTCATCGACGTGGACGGTGTCGACACCGACGAGAGTCCGGGCGAGAACGGTGACGAGAGCGACGACCCCCCGCTCGTCGCCTGCCACACCCCCGACGGCGCTGCGGTCTGTCTCGGCCGGCTGGTCGGCGATCCGGACGCCGAGTCCGGCGTCGTCGTCTCGCTGGAGCGCGTCCTCGTCTGAGGCCGTCGTGGTCGGCGGACGAGGAGTGAAACGAAGTCCTTAATTACCGGACTCTCGTTTTTTCGGATGCAGACAGGGACCGTGGGGTAGTGGTATCCTATGCGGATGGGGTCCGTATGACCTGAGTTCGACTCTCAGCGGTCCCATGCGAATTCTCACACGATCTGCCCGAAATTAGCCAGCTTCGCTGCTATTGCGTCGATATAGCGTGACGTGTCCTGTCCGGCCCACCGGCCAGTCACGCTCGTCGGAGATACAGGGAGATCTCGAGCGTTTCAGCGTTTCTCCCGAATGTCTATGGGAAACACCGTTAGGTGCGTTCAACCCGTAGAAGGAGTATGTCCGTTCGTTCCCGACCAGCGGCCGTTGCCGCGTGTGCCCTGTTTGCGACGCTCGTCGCGAGACCGGTCGCGGCCCACGTCGATTACGTCACCGAAGACACGGGGGACCCGCTCGACGCGGTGGCGTTCGCCGTCGGGGTGCTGTCGGAGCCGCTGAACGCCGCGGTGTTTACGGGCGCCGGTCTCGTCACGGCCGTCGGGATCGCCGTGTATCTCTGGGTACGACCGACGATCACCGACGTGGTCGTCCTCCGCCAGACGCTCGCCGGCTACGCCGACCTCGTCCCGTGGATACTGCGACTCGCCATCGGTCTCCCACTCGTCGGCGCCGGGTTTCAGGGGTACCTGTTCGCGCCGACGCTCGCGTTCGACACCGGGTCGAGCCCGTTCCTCCGGGTGCTGTTCATCGGGATCGGTTTCTTCGTCCTCTTCGGGCTCGCGACGCGGATCGCCGCGACGGTCGGGCTAATAACGTACGCGTGGGTCCTCCTCGCGGTCGATCCCGCCGTCGTCATCGCGATGGAGTACGTCCCGGTGCTGATCGCGCTCGTGATGGTTGGCGGCGGTCGGCCGAGCGCCGACGACATCCTGTTAGCGGTCGCGAGCACACCGGGGTCGTACTACGGTCGGGTCGACCCCGTCCACCACCTGAAGTCGTTCCTCGACGCGTCGACGGGCTCACTGCGCCGGTACGTCCCGACGATCCTCCGCGTCGGGATGGGCGTCACGTTCGTGTATCTCGGGCTCATCGAGAAGCTCGCAGACCCCGGCAGGGCGCTGCTCGTCGTCGAGAAGTACGACCTCACGTCGGTCGTCCCCGTCGATCCGGGACTGTGGGTCGTCGGCGCCGGCGTGACGGAAATAGCGGTCGGTGTGGCGCTGATCGCCGGGTTCTTCACCCGCGGCGCGGCCGCGCTCTCGTTCGTGTTGTTCACGACGACGCTGTTCGGTCTCCCGGACGACCCCGTCCTCGCCCACGTCGCGCTGTTCGGAATGGCGTCGGCCGTCTTCACGCTGGGGTCCGGCCCGCTCTCGTTCGACCGCTTGGTCGGCCGTCCAGCGCTCGACGGCGACGAATCGGCCATTGCGGCCGACTGAGGGATCGAAGGCGGTGACACGTCGGAGCGACTCGACGACGGCGTCACCAACGCGCACGGCCGGACCGCCGAGCGCCTGCAACGAGTGGCTCCGCAACCACTAAACGCGGCTCGCTCTTTGCACCGGTAATGGCCGACTGGACCGAAAAGTACCGCCCGAGCACCCTCTCTGAGGTCCGCGGCAACGACAAGGCCCGCGACGCGTTCGCGGACTGGGCGCGCTCGTGGGACGATCACCGCGAGGCCGTCGTCCTCCACGGGAGCCCGGGCGTCGGGAAGACGAGCGCGGCCCACGCGCTCGCGAACGACATGGGGTGGGAGACGGTCGAGCTGAACGCCTCCGACCAGCGCACCGCCGACGTCATCGAGCGCTTCGCGGGCCGGGCCGCCCGCAACGCCACTCTCGGCGGGAGCGCGGCCGGGGGCGGCGCGGCCGGCGGCGACACGGCCTCGCGCCAGCTCGTTATCCTCGATGAGGCCGACAACATTCACGGCAACTACGACCGCGGCGGGGCCTCGGCGATCACGAAGCTGGTCAAGGAGTCGGGCCAGCCCATCGTCCTGATCGCCAACGACTACTACGACATGGCGCGCGGGCTCCGGGACGCCACCCAGGAGATCGAGTTCCGCGACGTCTCCGCTCGCTCCATCGTCCCCGTCCTCCGCGACGTCTGCCGGAAGGAGGGGATCGAGTTCGAGTCGGACGCGCTCGAACGGATCGCGGAGCGCAACCGCGGCGACTTGCGCGGCGCGATCAACGACCTGCAGGCCGCCACGGAAGGCCGCGACTCGATCGCGGTCGAGGACGTGGTCACCGGCGACCGCGACAAGGCGCTCGGGTTGTTCCCGTTCCTCGACGCGGTCCTCAAGGAGGAGTCGGCAGAGGAGGCACTCCAGTCGGCGTACGCGGTCGACGAGACCCCCGACGACCTCACCAAATGGATCGAGAACAACGTCCTCGACGTGTACGACCCGATGGAGTCGGTCCGCGCGTACGACTTCCTCGCGAACGCCGACGTGTGGCTCGGGCGCGTCCGGGCCACCCAGAACTACACCTACTGGCGCTACGCCACCGACAACGCGGCCGCCGGCGTCGCCGCCGCGCGTGACGGCGAAAAGGGGGGGTGGACGCGCTACGGCCGTCCGCAGTTCTGGAGTTCCTCCGACGCGACTGCGGATGAGCTGGTCGGGAAGATCGCCGCCGAAAGCGGGTGCAGCGTCGCGACAGCGCGCCGTGAGGTGCTCCCGTTCCTGCAGGCGGTCACCCACCACTGCAAGCCCCGCGAGCTGACGGTCGCGATGGCGGCCGCCTACGACCTCGACGAGGCTGGCGTCGCCTTCGTCACCGGGTCCGGCGAGTCGACGAACAAGGTGGCGTCGGTCGTCGAGGACGCGCAAGCGCTCCGCGACGAGCGGATGGAGGACCACGCCGAGGGGGCCTTCGCCGGCGGCCGCCGCGCGGCGGACGAGACCGACCCGTCGGACGCCGGAGCCCCAGACGGGACGACAGCCGGTGCGGACGAGAACGACGGGAACGGCGAAGACGACGAGGGCGACGAGGACGACGACGCTGGCGGCGACGACGGACAGGCGGGGCTGAGCGACTTCGTCTGAAGGGAGACGGCCGTCGGATCAGCCCGTACGATCCCCCGCAGCGCTCATTCGCTCGGGGGCGTTTCCGATCCGCTGCGAGAACCGGATCCGCCGGATCCGGGATCGACACGCACGTTCGGCGCGGCGTCCGCGACGTCGGTTTCCTCGGAGTCGACGAGGTCGACATCGGAGAACTCGAACCGGGCGCCGCCGGCCCGGCTCTCGGTGACCGAGAGCTCCCAGCCGTGGGCCTCCGCGATGCGCTCGACGATAGAGAGCCCGAAACCGGTCCCGTCTCTGTCGGTCGAGTGGCCCGGCTCGAAGACGGCGTCGCGCTCCGACGGGTCGATCCCCGTGCCGTCGTCGGCAACGTAGAAGCCGTCCGGCAGCCGTCCCACGAACACCCGTAGCAACGGATCGCGGTCGGTCGCGCCCTCGGAACCGTCGTTCCCGGAACGGGGGACGGGTCCGTCGAAATCGGAGCGAGCGGTGGTGTCTCCACCGAACGTCTCGGTGTCGATGTCGTCGGTCGACCTTCCGGCACCCCGTTCGACGGAATCGCTCTCCGTCGATTCCGACGTCCCGTGTTCGATCGCGTTGCGGAAGAGGTTCTCTAACGCCTGCCGGAGCCGGCTCCGATCGCACTCGATGGACGGCAGGGGCTCGTCAACGACGAGGACGACGCCTTCTGGGGCACCGACCGTCTGCCACGCCCGATCCACGATGGTCCGGAGGTCGGCCGTCGCGGTCTCTTCGACCGATCGGCCCTCGCGAGCGAGCGCGAGGAGGTCGGAGATGAGGTCGTCCATGTAGTCGAGCGCGTCGTGCGCGCGGTCCAATCGCTCGTCCGCCTCCTCCCCGTCGAACTCTCGGGCGAGTTCGATGTTCCCGACGACGACGGAGAGCGGATTCCGCAGGTCGTGGGAGACCACGCTGGCGAACTCCTCTAACCGCTCCCGTTGCTGTTCGAGCTGTTTGCGGCGCTGGACCCGGTCGTCGGCGGGGAAGAGGTATCCGACGACGTCGCCGCTCTCGTCGCGCGCGCCGCGCTCGTGGATCCACTCGGACTCGTCACCGACCGTGAGCCGATACGTCACGTCGACCGCGCCCCCGTCGAGCGCGTCGCGAAGCCGCTCTCTGTCGTCCGGCTCGACGATCCGGAGCCAGTCAGACCGCGTCAGGGTCTCCGGGTTCAGACGCGACTCGCCGGCGGCCTCAACGACAAGCCGCGTCGGGTCGCCGTCCGGTCGACGGTACGCGACTCCCGGTCGACCTTCCATCGGCTGTGTCACACGTAGTACAATTTCTGTAGAATAATAAACCTTTCTCAAATACCAGTTTAGTTACCAGTAACTCGATCGTTGAAATTTCATAATACGCTCCCTAAAGCCGTTAAAAGAGCGTTTAGTGGGTGAAAACAAAGTTCATAGACAGGTCTCGCTGATATCGTATCACGTTCGAATCACGTGTCTGACGCCGTATGCGTCCGGAGCGCAGTTTTAATTCACGCTGGATTGTGGTACCGGTATGCGCGCAGCGATCCTCCGCGAGTACGGCGAACCGCTCGACGTCCGCGAGGTCCCAGGGCCGGAGCCCGACCCAGACGGCGCCGTGGTCGACGTGGCGGCCTGCGGCGTCTGCCGAAGCGACTGGCACGCGTGGGCGGGCCACGGGGAGTGGGCCGACGACCGCGTCCCTCGCGGGCAGGTACTCGGCCACGAGCCCGCCGGCGAGGTGGTCGCCGTCGGCGACTCGGTCGATCGATTCGCGCCGGGCGACCGCGTCGTCGTCCCGTTTTCGCTCGGCGACGGTACCTGCCCGCGCTGCCGCCGGGGACACGGGAACGTCTGCGACGACGGGCGAGCGCTCGGCTTCGAGCCCGACGCCCCCGGCGCGTTCGCCGAGCGGATCGCCGTTCCGGACGCCGACTACAACCTCGTCGAGCGCCCGCCGTGGCTCGACGCGACCGCAGCGGCCGCGCTCGGCTGTCGGTACATGACGGCCTACCACGCCCTCGCGGAGCGGGCCGGCCTCGGCGGCGGCGAGTGGCTGGCCGTCCACGGCTGCGGCGGCGTCGGGCTCTCGACGGTCCAGCTGGGCGACGCGCTCGGCGCGCGGATCGTCGCCGTCGACGTCGACGACGAAGCCCTCTCGCTCGCCCGGGATCTGGGCGCCGACGAGACCGTGAACCCGACCGACCTCGGTGACGGCGAAAAGGCGGTGCCGGACCGGGTCCGGGACCTGACCGACGGCGGGGCGGACGTCTCGGTCGACGCGCTCGGTATCGCCGAGACGTGCCGCAACTCGGTCCGGTCCGTGCGCCCCCGCGGGACCCACGTGCAGGTGGGACTGACCACCGAGGCCGAGCGCGGCGAGGTGTCGCTGCCGACCGACTGGATGACCCGTTGGGAGGTGTCGTTCGTCGGCTCGCGCGGGATGCCGCCGACCAGCTACGACGACCTGTTCGCGCTCGTCGAGGCGACCGACGTGGACCCCGCCGCGCTGGTGAGCGACGAGCTGGCGCTCTCGGAGGTCTCCGACCGGCTCGCCGCGATGGGCGAGTACGACGCCCGGGGCGTCGAGGTCGTCACCGACTTCGGGGGGTGAGCGCCGTCCGAGCCCGGCGCCTCACTCCTCGCTTCCGGCGCCGAGCCCGGGGATCGCCACACGATCTTCGACGCGGACCATCAGCTTCGACGCCGTGAGGACCAAGGCGAGGTACATGGCTCCCGTCACGAGGAAGATGAGCGTGTACCGGAACGTCTCGGCGGCGATCTGGTCGGCCCGGTAGTACAGCTCGGGGACCGTGATGAACCCCGCCAGCGACGAGTACTTGATCAGGTAAACGAACTCGTTGGTCCACGACGGGATCGCGTACCGGAGCCCCTGCGGAAGCACGACGTGGTAGATCGTCTCCAGCTTCGAGAGGCCGATCGCCCGGCCCGCGGTGATCTGTCCCTCCTCGACGCTCTCTAAGGCGCCGCGGATGTACTCGGCCTGATACGCGGCCCCGTTGAGCGTGAACCCGAGGATCGCCACCCAGACCACGTCACGCGCGAACACCCCGGAGACCGCGCCGGGGACGTAGCTCGCGAGGTTGAGCCCGTAGTAGAGCACGAACAGCTGCGCCAGAAGGGGAGTGCCTCGCAGCAGCTCCGTGTACGCCAGCGAGACCCACGACGAGAACCGACCGTACACGCGGGTCACCGCCAGCGGGACCGCGATCACGAACCCCAGCCCGAGACTCACGCCGGTTATGACGACCGTGAGCCACGTCCCCCGCGCAAGATCCGGCGTCATCTCGACGACGAAGGCGGCGTCGGCCGCGTAAGCGGCGAGCCCGGGAACTCCGGCGAGCGTCGCTTCGACGGCGGCAGGCGGGACCAGCGGCTGCCCGACCGGCACGAGAACCCCGCCCAGCCACCGATTGACCCAGCTCACGGCGAGCCAGCCCCAGAACAACGCGCCGGCGGCGACGAGGAGGAGCCGACCGACGGAGCGGTCGGACTCGGCCACGCGCTCCCGGACCGTCGCGGGTCTCGTCGCGCTCGACATCAGTCGTGACTCGCGATCCGTTCGAGGAACCGGCCGGTCCGCTCCTCCTCGGGGCGTTCGAACAGCTGTTCGGGCGGCCCGCGTTCGACCACGCGGCCGTCGTCCAAGAAGACGACCTCGTCGGCGACCGCGCGGGCGAAGCTCATCTCGTGGGTGACCACGAGCATCGTCATCCCCTCGTCGACGAGCCCGTGCATCACCTCCAGCACCTCGCCGATGAGCTCGGGATCGAGCGCGCTCGTCGGCTCGTCGAACAGCATCAGCTTCGGCTCCATCGCCAGCGCGCGGGCGATGCCGACGCGCTGCTGTTGGCCGCCGGACAGCTCGGCGGGGTAGGAGTCGAACTGCTCACCGAGCCCGACGCGCTCCAGCTGGTCCTCGGCGCGCTCGCGGGCCTCCGTCTCCGAGAGGCCGAGCACGCGCCGCGGACCGAGCGCGACGTTGCCGACCGCGGTGAGGTGCGCGAACAGGTTGAACCCCTGGAACACCATCCCGACCTCGCGGCGGAGCTCGTCGACGTCGAGGTCCGGCGAGAGCACCTCCTCGCCGTCCAGCAGGATCGAGCCCTCCTGCGCCTCCGCGAGGCGGTTGACGCACCGCAGCATGGTCGATTTCCCGGAGCCGGACGGCCCGATGAGGACGGTCACGTCGCCGCGGTCCATCTCGAAGGAGACGTCGTGGAGCACCTGCTCCTCGCCGTACCACTTCGAGACGTCCGTCACGCGGAGGAAGTCGTCGTCACTCACGTCGACTCCCCCTCCGGAATCGCGTAGTAGCTGCCGAGGCGGTCGAGCGCGCGGTTCGTCGTGAACGTGAGGACGAAGTAGATTGCACTGATGAAGAGAATGACTTCGAGCACCGCGGTCGTCTGCTCCGAGAACAGGTCGTATCCCCGGGTGAGCAGCTCCGCGAGCCCGATCGCGAACACGATGCTCGTGTCCTTCAACACGATGGTGAACTCGTTTTGAAAGCCCGGGATCGACCGGCGCAGGGCCTGCGGGACGACGACGTACCGGACCGCCTCGAACCGCGAGAGCCCGAGCGAGCGACCCGCCTCCAGCTGGCCGTCGTCGACGCTGGCGAGGGTCGCCCGGAAGATCTGCGACTGGTAGGCGGCGCTGCGCAGGCCGAGCCCTAAGATTCCGGCCGTCATCGCCGAGGAGATCGAGACGACACCGAGGTTGATCTGCGGCACCCCGACGACGAAGTACATCACGATGAGGATCACGACGATAGGCGTCCCGCGCAGCACGACGCCCGCGACGTTCACCGCCCGTTTGAGATACCCGTCGCCGTACACCTCGACCGCGCCCGCCGGGAACCCGACGACGAAGCCGAGGAGGATCGAGGCGACCGTGAGTCCGATGGTCAACAGAGCGCCGACACCGAGGTAGTCGGCGTTCCTGAAGACGAACTCCCAGTCGACGGCGTCGCCGACGAACGCGGTCGAGAGCCCGGTCGGTGGGGCCACGGCCGTCGCCCGGGCCGCGGCGCCGAGGCTCTCGACCGCCGCGAGCGCGAGCGTCCCCGCGACCGACATCCTACTCCTGCCCGAACCAGGTGTTGGTTATCTCCTCGTACGTACCGTCGTCGCGAACGGTCGCGAGACCGTCGTTGAGCGACGACTGGAGCTCCGACTCGCCCTGCCGGAGGCCGAATCCGAACTCTTCGCCGGTCTCCTCGACGAACGCGATCGCGACGTCCCGGTTGGCGGCGAACGTCTCCGCGACGGGAGTGTCGATCACGACGGCGTCGATGTTCTCGTTTTCGAGGTCCTCGACCGCGAGAACGTAGCTACCGTACGTGCGGTAGTCGTCCTCGGAGACGAGGCCGGGCTCGATGAGGTTCGACTCGACCTGTCCGGCCCCGGTTGTCCCCGACTGCGCGCCCACGTTGACGCCCTCGAAGTCCTCCCACGACTCGGGCTGGAAGCTACCGCCCCCACGCACGAGGATCGCCTGATCGGACTCCCAGTAGGGGTCGGAGAAGGCGATCGTCTCCAAGCGCTCCTCGTTGATCGTCATCGCGGCCGCGATCACGTCGATCTCCTCGTTCTGGGTGAGCGCCGGGATGAGCGAGTCGAACTCGAAGGTCTCCCACTCGGCGAGCTCGTACTCGGTCTCGGCGACGACGGCTTCCAGCAGGTCGATGTCGAAGCCGATCAGCTCGCCGTCTTCCTGCATCTCGAACGGCGGGAAACCGGGCGCGGTCCCCGGGGTGATCGTGGTGCCGCTCCCGCCGCCGCCGAGACAGCCGGCGACTCCGGTCAGTCCGACGGCACTCGACGCTCCGGTGAGCTTCAGGTACGTCCGACGGCTCATGTCGGTCCGCGTGCGGCGTGACATACCGGTGGGAGAACGGGAACCGATTTCAACCTTTCCTCCTCGGGCGGGTCGTCGCACCCGTTCCGGCGGGTTCTTCGTCGATCGGGCCGGTACGTCACTGGGAAATCGGCACGGAATCGACCGCGAGCGGACGGTCGAGAAGGCAGTCGCGGCGGCGGGGTTCAGTCGCGGCGGCGGGGTTCAGACGACCTCCCCGGACGAACTCAGTCGCTCCGGACGGGCCCCGTCGTCGTCCCCTCGGAACTGAGCCCTTTCACCACCCACGCGGCGCCGAGCGCGAGCGCGGCGGCGACGCCGAGCGCGACGAGGTTGAGCCGCTGCCAGAACGCGGTGTACAACACCAGGTCGCGGCCCAGAAGCAGGGTGCCGACCAGCGCGGCCATCGATCCGGCGGCGAGCAGGCGGACCGTCTTCGCGGTCGACCGGTCGACCCCTGCGTAGCCGCCGTTGACGGCCTCGGTGGCGTACGCGACGGCCGCCACGAGCCCGAGGTGACCGGCGAGCCCGGTCGCGTAGAAGCCGGCCTGCGCGCCCGGCGAGTAGGTCACGAAGGGGACCGCCCGCGAGAACACCGCGCTGGCGACGATCCCGACCGCGGCGACCCCGACCGCGGCCCGGAGCAGCCGCGGGGAACCGCGGCCGCCGCCCCAGATCGTCGCGAGTCCGAGCAGCGTGAAGATCGCCAGCGCGACGATCAGGTGGGCGGCGTGAGTCGACACCGTGTATCCGCCGGGAACGAGTCCGCCAACCGTGACGGTGATCGCGCCGACCGTGATCTGCAGCGGGAGGATCGCGACCGCGAGCGTCGCCGCCAGCCGGGTTCGGCGATCCCGACCCCCGAACCAGGTCCAGCCGGCGACCCCGATGATGAGGAAGCCGGTGACCATCGCCCACACGCGGTGGAACCACTCGATGAAGTCCGGGTTGATCGTCAACGTGGGGATGAGCTGGTCCGAACAGAGCGGCCACTGGGCCTGACACGCCAGCCCCGAGCCGGTCGCCGCGGTGTAGACGCCGAGCGCGAACAGCACCAGGGTCATCCCGGTCGTCGCCGCCGCGTATCGCCTGAACGTCAGCCACGCGGGCCGAAGACTCATTGGTCGAGTTCGGGTTTGAGCGCACTTAGACCGTTCGGACGCTCCGGGAAGGCGGGAACGCGACGTGCGAGGCGAGGACCTTCACAGATCCGTTTCTACTTATAAAGATCGGGCGGGGCGCGTGCCTCCGAGTGGCCGCCGACGGCGGCCGCGAGGAGCACGCGCGAGGGAGTCGCTGGCGGCGGCAGCCGCCAGCGACGAGGCTGGGGAGGTGTGAGGCTGTGCGGTTGCGGGCGGGTGGGACTCAAAGGGGCAGCCGCGAGGACGAAGGCGCGGGACGCAAGGACCGCAAGGAGGGAGCGGAGCGACCGACTGAGGACCGCAGCGACCGCACCGAGTCCTCGCGGCTGGGGCTTTGGAGGTGTTCGCCGCCGATCCAGCATCAGCGACTTATAAGCGATCGACAGTTACCTCAACAACGACCTCCGAGACTTATCCCGACAGTTCCCGCTTCGCTCTCCGCGCCCGGTCCGACATCTCCTCGTTGCTCTCCACGTCGGCGAGGGTCTCGATCGCCTCAAGCTGCCGCACCGAGTCGTCGAGGAACGAGAGCACGTCGCCGGTGTAGGCGTACACCATATAGTCGTCGCTCATCACGTCCACGATCGCCTGCGGACCGAGCCCCTCGGCCCGGAGCTCCAACACGTACCGCATGAACTTCTCCTCCGGGCAGCCGCAGTAGGGGTTCGCCTGACAGTCGCAGTCGAGGAAGTCCTCCGCGAAGTCCAGGATCCGGTCCCGCGTCGTCTCGTCGAGCTTCGAGAGCCCGTCGCCGGTGAACAGCATGTCGAGGGTCGCGCCGGCGAAGGCCCCCTTCGGGATGTTCGTCTCCAGCTGGGAGGCGAGCTGCCGGTGGTTCTTCACGTAGATCTTGTCGGTGAACGCCACGGTTACCCGCGGATACGCCGGCTGGGAGTAAAAGCGGCGTGGTCGTCGGGGCAATTGGCGTCCCGACCGACGGAGACGATCACCGGACGCTACCGCGTCACACGCACGTCCGGGAGTCGTAACGGTTATTTATCAAAGCGGGATAGATATCGACGCGTGTCCGGGTTAGGGTAGTGGACTATCCTTCAGCCTTGTGGAGGCTGAGACGCGGGTTCGATTCTCGCACCCGGACCTTTTCCGACGAACGGAGTGAGGAGCGAAAAGTCCGGAAGGCGAGATTGAATCATGCGAGACGAGCGGAGCGAGTCTCGCTCGGGTTCGATTCTCGCACCCGGACCTTCTTCGAAACGCCGCTTTCGAACAGCGACGCGGCTACAGCTCGATCGCTTCCCCGTCCTCCGGGACCAGCACGTCCTCGGTCTCGGACCGCAGCTCCTCCCGCGAGAGCAGACAGTGGTTGATCGCCTCCATGTGGGCCACGGCGACCGCGGCGTCGGTGGCCTCGCGGACGGCGACCACGTCGTCGACGCCCATGGTGATCGGCTCCCCCTCGTTGAACCGCGCCGCGCCGCCGTTGAGGAGGACCGCGTCGGGCTCGAACCGGTCCAGCGTCTCCGCGACCGGCTCGTACCAGACCGTGTCGCCGGCGAGGTACAGCGTCTCGTCGCCTTCGAGGACGAACCCGGAGACCGGCCCCATCCGCTCGGCCAGTTCCCCGTGCCCGTGACGGCCCGGCGTCCGGTGGAGGGTGACGTCCGCGAACGACGCCGCGTCCTCGACGGGCCGCACGTCGGTGAACCCCTCCTCGACGAACGCGTCCGCCTCGGCGGGCTGACAGAACAGCGGGACGTCCGCGTCGAGCTCCGCTTTCGCCGCCTCGTCGAAGTGGTCTGGATGGCGGTGGGTGACGATCACCGCGTCGTGTGCCAGGTCGACGTCGGGCATCGGGACGAGCGGGTTCGCGCGGTCATTCGGCGTGTCGTCGATCGGCGGCAACGCGCCCTGCGGCGCGAACAGCGGATCGACGAGGAAGGTCGTCTCGTCGACGGTCGCGAGGACCGTGGCGTTGCGGGCGAGGGTGACGCTGACGTCGGCGTTCGTCGACATGTAGCGACCACTTCGGCGAGCGAGGGGTTGTCACTTGCGACGGGGGCGATTCGGTATCGACGACGACGGGTGCGGAGCGTCGACGGGATCACCCGAAGATCCGTAGGAGCCCGAGCACCCATCGGGCCAGCTCGGAGCAGACGAAGAGAGCACCCTCGGTGCGCGAGAGCCGTCGTCCGGACCACAGCGCCGCGACCATCAGCACCGTGAGGACCGTCAGCCAGAGGAGCGTCTCGATCGCCGCGCCGCCGACCGCGAGCGGGCGGAGGAGAGCGGCGATCCCCAGGATCCCGAGCACGTTGAACACGTTGCTCCCGACGACGTTACCCACGGACATCCCGACGTGGCCCTGTCGCATCGCGACGAGCGAGACGGCGAGTTCCGGCGTCGAGGTCCCCATCGCGACGATCGTCCCCCCGATCACCCAGTCGGAGATACCGACCCCGCGCGCGAGCGTCGACGCGGCCTCGACCATGAAGTGCCCGCTGACCAGGACGACCGCCAGCCCGCCGCCGAGCAGCAGCGCGTCGCGGGCCCGGTGCGAGAACCCGGTCGGGATCGCGCCGGTGACCCGCGACTCCGCGTACTCCGTCTCGATCGAGTGCGCGGTGCGTTCGTCACGGACCAGATAGGTAGTGTACGCGACGAATAACCCCACCAACAGGGCGCCCTCGACGCCGGTCACGGTCCTGTCGAACAGGACCGCGAACCCGGCCAGCGTCGAGAGTACCAGCGCGACGCCGTCCCGGTGGACCAGCGAGCGCTCGACCGGGATCACCCGCAGCAGCGACACCGCGCCGAGGATGAACGCGAGGTTGTAGGCGTTCGAGCCGACGACGTTGCCGACGCCGATCTCGCCGAGCCCCGCCAGCGCCGCGTCGACCGTCACGACGAGCTCGGGCGTCGAGGTCCCCATCGCGACGATCGTCAGCCCGATGGTGAGCTCGCTGACGCCGAACCGACGAGCGATCCGCACCGTCGAGTCGACGAGGGCCCGAGCGCCGATCCACAGGCCGACGACGGTGAGCGCGATGATCGCGAACTGGACGGTCGACCCCCCAAGAGCCATGTGCGTAGTCGTTCTCGAAAGGCGGTGTTAAAATCGACCCCGGGGCCGGATCCGGAAACCAGATCCGGATCCAGTCTCGGAGCCGCTCGACGCGACCCGTAACGCACCGGGTACTTATGTGTCGGTCGAGCGTCGTGTCGCTCATTATGGACGGACGTGAGACGCCGTGAGACGACGCGGTCTGCTCCGGAAGAGCGCCGGGCTCGGCGCCGTCGGGCTCGCCGCCGGCACGGCGGTGATCTGGGGGGCCGACGCGACCCACTACGTCGACGACCGCTCGGTGGCCGTCGAACCGCGATGAGCGGTGAATCGGAGACGGCGTCGAGCGCGGACGACGCCGAAGACGCCGACGACGCCGACAGCGACGCGAGTACCGCCGACACGATGCGAGAGCGCGCCGGCGAGAACCGGATGAAGCTCTGGCTGCTGTTGCGCGCGAACCGGCTCGTCGTCGCGGGAGTCCTGACGGTCGCCGTCTTCGTCGCGTTCGTCGCCGTGGCGGTCGCCTTCTCGCCGTCCCTCGCCGAGAAGGTCGGAGCGAGCGACCCGATCGAGACGCTGTTCGCTTCGATGATCACGGTGATCGTCACGGGGGCGACGCTCGTCGTCACGATCGGTCAGGTCGTGCTCACGCAGGAGAACGGCCCGCTCGGAGACCAGCAGGAGCGCATGAACGACACGCTCACGGTCCGGGACTCCGTCGCGGGACTGACCGGCTCCCCGGCGCCCACGAACCCCGCCGCGTTCCTCGACGCGATCCTCGGGGCCGCGACCCGGCGCGCCGAGGACCTCCGCGAGTCGGTCCGCGAGCGCGGTGGCGACGGACCCGACGAGGCCGCCCTCTGGGAGGACGTCGACGAGCTCACCGCGGGCACCGTCGAGAACGCCGACGCCGTGCGCGACCAGCTCGACGGCACGGAGTTCGGCACCTTCGACGTGGTGTTCGCTGCCCTCAACTTCGACTACAGTCCGAAGATCGGACGGGCCGAGCGCATCCTCGACGACCACGGCGACGCGCTCACCGACGACGAGCGCGACCTGCTCGGGGAGCTGAAGGAGTCGCTGTCGCTGTTCGGTCCCGCTCGCGAACACGTCAAGACGCTGTACTTCCAGTGGGCGCTGATCGACCTCTCGCGGCAGATCCTCTACGCCGCGGTGCCCGCGTTGGTCGTTTCGGGCCTCATGCTCGCGGTCGTCGACGCCGGGACGTTCCCGGGACGCACGCTCGGGATCGACCACGTGACGCTCGTCGTCGGGGGCGCGTTCGCGGTCACGCTCCTCCCCTTCTCGCTTTTCGTCTCCTACCTGCTTCGCGTCCTCACCCTCGTGAAGCGGACGCTCGCCATCGGACCGCTGGTGCTGCGTGACTGATCGCAGACGCAACGGTTCCGTTGAAAGCCTCAAGCGGTGATACGGTTCGGCCGGTTCGCTGGAGACGACGCGCGTCTCGCAGCAGGCCTTCTCCCGAGCGGACCCCCTCGGATCGGGTAAGGGGTCCAGACGAAGGCGGGTCCCTTCCTTCCCGTTGACACCGCTGACTGCCGAGTGTTTACAAACCCTCTGAAACAACCTCTGGTAGATGGAGGGGGCCCTGTGGCATCTGCTTGCGAGTTCTCGCGGAGGGCCGACACGAGTCCGTGTTCTCCGAGCACTTGATGAGCGCCCGCGGAATGCGAATGAGCTTGCGACGGAACTGGACATGGATTACACGACAATTCGCCACCATCTCGACGTTCTGATGGACAACAACATCGTCAGACGAACAGACGACGACTACGCCACCACGTATCTGATTACAGATCAGGCCAGAGTCAACTGGGACGTTATCGAGGAGATCTTCGAAACAGTCGATCAGGAGAACCCATGAGTTCGGACGAACTTTGGACAGCGCATTTAGCCGAGTATGACCAACGGAGGAACGATGGCAATCTGGCTTGAGATCACTCGGGGTGTTGCGGTGGTGAACGTCCTCTTACTGCTGGTTCTCAGTTTCATCTGGTTTCGCAACTACCGTCAACACGGTGCCGACCACACGCTTGCGCTCCTCGTATTCGCCGTGTTTCTGCTCGTCGAGAACGGACTGTGGGTCTTCTTCTACCTCGTTCATTCCGGTTTCATCGGTTGGTTCGTTAACGCCGGCACCGACGTTCAGATCGGTATGACGATGCTCTGTGGCCTCGAACTTGGCGCACTCGCTATTTTGACCCGCATCACCGTACGCTAATCGGGACTCTCCGGTGATGTTGGACGAAGTTTGGACTCAGTTCGGAAAATACTCAACAGCAATCACGACTCCAGTTCAGCCATGGGTCTCAAACGACGCACAGTCATCGTCACCGGTGGCATGAGCCTCTGCCTCGCTGGATGCACAGGCGATAACGAGACCACACCGGTCGAAGACGGAGAAACGACGGCTCCCGATGAGACGGACGACCAGGACACAGAGACGGATTCGGACGATCAGGACGCGAACGCGAGTGACTCGACAACGGCGGAATCAGCGGATGCGACCGTACAGGTCCGGTCCCATTCCGAACATGGCGATATCTTGGTCGGTCCCGACGAGATGACTCTCTACATGTTCGATCAAGACACACGGGGCGAAGCCATGAGTAGCTGTTACGACAGTTGTGCTACCAACTGGCCACCGCTCACGGTCGCCGATACACCGGTGGCCGGGGACGGTGTGGCTGCCGACCTGGAAGCCTTCGAACGCGAGACCGGTGAGCGCCAGGTGATGGCTGGCGGGTGGCCACTGTACTACTTTGCCCCGGACGAGGAGCCGGGCGATGCAACGGGCCAGGGAGCCAACGATGTCTGGTGGGTGTTGAACCCCGATGGAACCCCGGTCAAACCGGCTGGTGGCTATTGAGTCCGAGGAGTGACCGCCTCGTTTGAGAGACAGCGACGATAGACCGCCTCGGTCCGGAGGTGACGTATGCGCTCGATGCGGGGGCACTACGTCGGCGGGATCGAGGCGACGCCCGGCCCGAAACACCTCGGACGGTGATCCGCCGGTGGTTCGCGTGACGCGCAGTCCCGGGACACCTCCCGTCCGAACCGGGGGTGAGCGCGACCCAGTCGGAGCGAGCGTCGAACGGCGTGCTGAATACGAGGCCAGAGCGGTGGAGAGCGGATACGTGGGCGGGGAGGTCCCGAGACCGGTCCACCACGCGGAGACGGCGTTCTGATAGCCATAATTTATATCTCGATCGATATTAATCGTGATGTATGGTAACAGTACCCGAGTGGCTTTCGCTCGATGCCGGGGAGGAAGTCGTCTGGACGGGGAAGCCGCGGTTGCGACGAATCGTCTCGAACGTCGCGTCGTTCGCCGTCTGGTCGGTAGCGGCGTTCGTGGTGGCGTTCGTCCTCACATCCGTTCTGAACGTCGAGTTTCCCATCCCGAATCGGGCGGTGTGGGGTGTCGCCGTCCTCTGGACGCTACTCCAAGCCGCCAACCCCGTTCGGGCGTACTTGCGGACGAAAAACACCGACTACCTCCTCACCGACGAGAACGTCTACAAGAAGACCGGCGTCTGGTCGGAGAACGTCACCCGAATCGGCATCGACAACATCCAGAACACGCAGTTGAAGAAGAATCTCTTCGGCAACGTCTTCGACTACGGGACGATCCTCCTCAGCACGGCCGGCGGGAGTGGAGTCGAGATGTCGATCGAGGACTTAGACGACCCCGACGAGCTCCGTACCGAACTCCGGGAGAGGATCGCACAGGCCGGCGATCGAAGTCGAAGTGAACCCGGGAGGGGCCACGGCGGCGTCGATCCCGAAACGATCGAAACCCTCGTCGACGAGGCGACGGCACTGCGCGAAACCGCGGAAACCGTCGAACGTCACCTACAGTAGGCCCATGGCAGCAGCAACTACCGAATCCGACGCCCCCGCATCGACGCCGTCCGACCGCGCGGTGCCCGAGTGGCTCTCGCTCGACGACGACGAGGAAATCCAGTGGATAGGCGAACCCGCTCCGGTCAGTATCGTCGGGACAGCCGTCTGGGGAGTGGTCCTCACGGTCGTCCTCATCGGTTTTCTCATCCTGCTTATGCTCCCGTTCTCGTGGCTCTCGCTGAAGAACACCGACTACGTAGTGACCGACAAGTCCCTGTACGTCAAGAAGGGCGTCCTGGGAACGAACATCGAGAGCGTCGCACTCGATAAGATTCAGAACACAGAGTATAGCCAGTCCTTCTGGGGAAAGCAGTTCGGCTTCGGCAGTATCGACATCAGTACCGCCGGCAGTTCCGGCGCCGAGGTCAGTTTCCGGAACGTCGACAACGCCCGCAGCGTCCGAGAGACGATCACCGGCCTGACCAACGAGTACGCCGCCGAAAACCGACGTTTGAGTCCGCCGGGCGACGAGACGATGGAACCGGCCGTCGACACCGCGACGGCCGAACGGATGGACGAACTGGTAGAAGAGCTCCGTGGCACTCGACGGGCCATGGAACGGATAGAACAGCACGTGAGCGAGGAGGGACCACCGGCCAACGACTCGGCTCCCGCCGAGGAGCGATCGAACTGAGTGTGCTACTCGTTTTCGGCGTGTCGTACGTCTCGAAGCGGACGCCCGCGATCGGACCGCCGGCGCTGCGGGGCTCGGAGCGGAAAGCGGGACGCTCAGAGGTGCGGAAATGTCGCCCGCGACACTAACGACCGGTCTCATCTCCGGCGGCGTGCCGCGTCGACCGGGAAACCCTCGTGGCGGGCGGTCGCCTGCGCGGCGACGGGCGGGTCGCGTCAGCGACCACATGTGACGCGCCTGGGTTCTCCGCGCTGTCATCGCTCCCATCGGGGAGTACTCGGGCGGGGACTGAGGGCGCGCACCCGACGATAGCCCCCGAGCGGTTTTAAAAGGTCCGCTGGGACGCTCAGTCGCTCTGATCCTCGCCGGCGACGACCACGCGCTCGCCGTCGTCGGTCTGCGGCTCCGACACCGACACCGGATCGATCCCGCGGCGGGAGGCGTCGAGCTCGGAGAGGAGGTAGACGAGCCCGGCGAGGAGGACGGCACCGAGCGGGAGCAGCGCGAGCGGCGTCACGCGGGTGACCCCCCACACGACCAACAGGAGGACGACCACGGCGGCGACCGTGACCGCGTAGTAGATCTGGGTGCGGACGTGGTCGATCAGGTCCGCGCCGGTGAACGTCGCCGAGAGGACGGTGGTGTCGGAGATGGGCGAGCTGTGGTCGCCGAAGATGGCGCCCGAGAAGATGACGCCGACCATCGCCGCCACGAGCGTGTGGCCCGCCGCGCCGCCGCCGCTGATCTCCCACGCGATCGGGATCGCGATGGGGGTGACGATCCCCATCGTCCCCCACGAGGTCCCCGTCGAGAAGGCGATGACGCCGGCGACGACGAACACCAGCGCGGGCAGCAGCGCCGGCGAGACGGAGCCCACGGTCGCCGTCGCCACGTAGTCGCCCGTGCCGAGCGCGTCGATCGCCTCGCCGATCCCCCACGCGAGCACGAGGATGGAGGCCGCCGTGAGCATGATCCCGAACCCGTCGATCGTGTACTCGGTCGCGTCGCCGACGCCGAAGACCCCGTACGCCTTCCCGAGGACGAAGCCGCTGGCGACCATCGCGAACGACCCGACCATCAGCGCCACCTCGTAGGAGGCGTTGAGCGCGGCGTCCCACAGCCGCCCGCCGGCCGCCTCGAACTCGGCGGCGAGGAGGTCGCCGCCGAAGCCGGCGGGCGAGAACTCGCCGGACCACAGCGCGGTCGCGACCGTGACCGCGATCAGGACCGCCACGGGGACGAAGAAGTTGACGAGCCGGGGCGTCGACGCCGGCGGCTCGCCCAGCTCGCCGGCCACGTCCTGCATCGGCACGGCCTCGTCGCGAGTCACCTTCCCCGAGGTCCACGACCGGTTCTCGGCCGTCAGCATCTCGCCGTAGTCGCGGCCCGACCCCACGATCAGGAGGACCATCACGATCGCGAGGATCGCGTACATGTTGAACGGGATCGACGAGACGAACACCTCGAAGGTGCCCGGACGGTTCGCCTCGGCGACCCCCGCCGACTCGTATCCGTCCGAAATGAGCGACAGCTGGAACGCGACCCACGAGGAGATCCCCAGCGTCGCCACCGGAGCGGCGGTGGAGTCGACGATGTACGAGAGCTTCTCGCGGGAGATCCGGAGGCGGTCGGAGACGTCTTTCATCGCCGACCCGACGATCGCGGTGTTGGCGTAGTCGTCGAAGAAGAGGACGATCCCGAGCCCCCACGCGACGAGCCCGGCCTTCCGCTGGGAGTCGAGGCGCTCGAGCGCCCAGTCGCGGACCGCGGCGGTGCCGCCGAGGTTCCACACCATGGCGACGCCGGAGCCGAGCAGCAAGGTGAACACGAGGATCGTCGCCTGAAATTCGTCGGAGACGGCCGCGACGATCCACTCGAACGTCTGGACGATCCCGAGCCCGCCCGTGACGATGACGGCCCCCGACCAGATGCCGAGGAACAGCGACAGGACGGCCTTCCGAGTGATCACCGCCAGCACGATCGCGAGCACCGGCGGCGCGATTGACAGCGCTCCGAAGTCGGTCATCGACACGTACTGCCACGGGCAGATATATAAACGTCGCGTGCCGCACCCGCGTCACCGGGGCTCGGTCGCTTCCGCGCGGCGCGGGCGCCGTCACCGACCGGCGTAATCGGCGCGTATCCGAACGCACTTACGTCCCTGTGACCGACCCACGCGCAATGTCAGTACGAGTCGGCATCCTCGGCGCCACCGGCGCCGTGGGACAGCGGTTCATCCAGCTCCTCGACGACCACCCGACCTTCGACCTCGCCGCGGTCACCGCGAGCTCGGAGAGCGCCGGGAAGACCTATCGCGAGGCTGCGAAGTGGCGCGTGAACACCCCGATCCCGGACGACGTCGCCGAGATGGAGGTCGCGGAGACGACGCCTGCGGGGATCGCGGACGACGACGTGGACCTGCTCTTCTCGTCGCTCCCCTCGGGCGTCGCCGCGGAGGTCGAGCCGGCGTTCTTGGAGGAGGGATACGTCGTCTCCTCGAACTCCTCGAACGACCGCATGGCGATGGACGTGCCCCTCACGATCCCCGAGATCAACCCCGGCCACCTCGACCTGATCGAGGTCCAGCGCGACGAGCGCGGCTGGGACGGCGCCCTCGTGAAGAACCCGAACTGCTCGACGATCACGATGGTCCCGACGCTCGCGGCGATCGACCGGTTCGGGTTAGAGAGCGTCCGCGTCTCCACCCTGCAGGCGGTCTCCGGCGCGGGCTACTCCGGCGTCACCTCGATGGAGATCATCGACAACGCCATCCCGCACATCGGCGGCGAGGAGGAGAAGATGGAGACGGAGTCGCGCAAGCTCCTCGGCGAGTTCGACGGCGCGGAGGTCCACCTCCACGGCGCCGACGTGGCCGCCTCCTGTAACCGGATCCCGACGCTCGACGGCCACTTAGAGAACGTCTTCGCCGAGTTCGCCGAGGACCCCTCGCCCGCGGACCTGCGCGAGGCGATGCGCTCGTTCGAGGGAGCCGGCGCGCTCCCCAGCTCGCCCGACCGGCTCATCAAGGTGTTCGGCGAGGACGAGCCGGAGCGCCCCCAGCCCCGCCTCGACCGCACGTACGCGGACGGGATGGGTATCGTCGCCGGCGGCGTACAGGCGACGGACGCCGGCGCGAAGTACAACTGCCTCGCGCACAACACGATCCGCGGCGCGGCGGGCGCCTCGCTGCTCAACGGCGAACTGCTCGTCGAGGAGGGATACGTCTAAACGACGGCGTTGGTTCCAGCGGTCCCGTGCGGTTCCGACCGAACTCTTGAACAGTTTCGGCTCGGTACCCGGATCGCATGGTCGATAAAGAGGCCGTTCGCCGCGGCTACGACGAGTTGGCGGAGGCGTACGCCGCGGACCGGAACGAAGACGGACGCGGCCGCGAGGTCCTCTCGGGGTTTCGCGAGTCGCTCCCGGCGTCGGCGCGAGTCCTCGACGCCGGCTGCGGGCAGGGAACGCCGGTCCTCCGCGACCTGAGCGCGTCGGCGACCGCGGTCGGGACGGACATCTCGCGCACGCAACTGGAGCTGGCCGCGGATCGCGTCCCCGACGCGGACCTCGCGCAGGGGGACATGGCCGCGCTCCCCTTCCGCGACGGCGCCTTCGACGCGGTGACGGCGTACCACTCGCTGATCCACGTCCCGCGCGGGCAACACCAAGTGGTCGTCGACGAGTTCGCCCGCGTCCTCGACGACGGCGGCCGACTGCTCTGCTCCGAGGGACCGGACGAGTGGCGCGGGACGAACCCGGACTGGCTCGACAGCGGCGTCGAGATGCAGTGGCACATCGCGGGTATCGAGGCGACGCGGGATCACCTCCGAAACGCCGGGTTCGCCGTCGAACGGGAGTGGGGAGTCGCTGACTCGCTCGACGACGGCGACGACGCCCGGTGGACGTTCCTCTCGGCGCGGTTGGAGGGGTAGGAGACGGTCCCTACGCGCTCACTTCCCTTCGAACTCGGGCTCGCCGTCGCCGATGTACGCCGTGACGCCCTCGATGAGGTCGTCGGTGTTCATCACGTGGCCGAAGCCCATCGCCTCCACTTCGAGGCCGGCCTCGCCGTCGGTGCGGCCGGCGTGTATCGTGCGTTTCGTGTACTTCTGTGCGATCGGCGGGCCGGCGGCGAGCTGCTCGACTAACTCCCACGCGCGCTCGTCGAGTTCGTCGTCGGGAACCACGTCGTTGAGGAAGCCGTACCCTTCGAGCGTCTCCGCCTCGTAGCGGTCCGCGGTGAAGATGATCTCCTTGGCGCGCCCCTCGCCGACGATCCGGGCGAGTCGCTGGGTGCCGCCCCACCCCGGCATCAGTCCGAGGTCGTGTTCCGGCTGACCGAACTCCGAGCGCTCGGACGCGACCCGGAGGTCCGCCGCGGTAGCGAGTTCCATCCCGCCCCCGAGGCAGTAGCCGTCGATGGCGGCGACCACGGGCTTGTCGGAGTCCTCCAGCTTGCCGAACGTCCGCTGCCCCTGCCGCGAGAGCTCGACCGCGGTGAGCGGTTCGACGCCCCCGGCAGCCATGCTCTGGACGTCGGCGCCCGCGGAGAAGGCGCGGTCGCCCGCACCCGACAGGAGGATGGCCCGTACCTCGTCGTCCGCGTCGAGCCGGTCGATCGCGTCGGGGAGTTCGTCGAGCAGCTCCCCGCTGATCGTGTTCATCCGGTGCGGGCGGTCGATCTCGACGTGCCCCACGCGGTCCTCGACGGTGACGTTGAGGGTGTCGTAGGCGGCGAGCGCGCCGTCGCCGTCCTCGCCGTCGGCCTCTCCGGCACCGCCGTCGTGGAAGCCGCCCGCCTCGGCGGCCTCGCGGAGGTAGTCGGTCGCCTCGTAGCGCGCCTCGCCCGTCTCCTCGTGGAGGTCGTCGAGCACGTCGACGAGCGCGTCGAGCCCCTCGCCGTCGGCGATCTTCGCCGGTCCGTCCGGGAAGCCGGCGCCGAGCATCACCGCGCGGTCGATCGCGGGCGGGTCGGCCACGTCGTTCCCGACGAGCCCGGCGACCTCGTTGGCCATCACGGCGAGCAGTCGCTTGCGGACGTCGGCGTCGATCGCGTCGGACGGGATCTGGGCGCCGCCGTTCTCGTAGTCGTAGAACCCCTTACCGGTCTTCTTCCCGAGCTCGTCTGCGTCGACCTTCTCGACGAGCAGCGGGCAGGGCCGGTACGCCTCGCCGAGCACCTCGTGCATGTACTCCAGCACGTGGTACCCCACGTCGATGCCGACCTGGTCCGCGAGCTCGAACGAGCCCATCGGGAGCCCCACGTCGAACTTCGTCGTGGAGTCGACCGTCTCGATCGTCGCGTCGCCGGACTCGACGATCCACGCCGCCTCGTTTATCAGCGGGACGAGGATCCGGTTGACGATGAACCCGGGGCTGTCCTTCCGGACGCGGACGGGGGTCTTCCCCATCGACTCCGCGAGCCCCTCGATCAGTTCGAGGGTGTCCTCCGAGGTGTGTTTCCCCGAGATGACCTCGACCAGGTCCATCCGCACCGGCGGGTTGAAGAAGTGCATCCCGCAGAAGCGCTCGGGGCGGTCGGTGACCTCGGAGAGTTCCGTGATCGAGAGGCTGGAGGTGTTGGTGACGAAGACGGCCTCGTCGGGCGCGTACTCGACGACCTCGTCGTACACGTCCTTCTTGATCGCCATCTTCTCGGGGACGACCTCGATCACCACGTCGGCGTCGGCGAGGGAGTCCTCGAGGTCCACGAAGGTCTCCACGCGGTCGAGCGCGGCCTCCGCCTCCTCGTCGCCGATCCGGTCCTTCTCGGCGAGCTTGCCGAGCGACCACTCGATCTGGTCGTAGCCGTCCCGTACGAACTCCTCCTCGATGTCCCGCAGCGCCACGTCGTAGCCGGCGAGCGCGGCCACCTCCGCGATGCCGTGCCCCATGTTCCCGGCGCCGAGAACCGTTACGCGCTGGACGTCTTCGAGCTGCATACCGGAACGGTCGGAACCGTCATGGTTCAACGTTTCCATATTCCAAACGGAAAACTCACTGTAAGTTTATCACGTGCGGCTGGCGGGGGAAACCCACTCCCGTCTCCGGAGCCAACCGCCTCTCGATGAACGAGCGAGTCGCGGCGACCCTGCGCGAGGACCCGACGATGGCGCGGCTGATCGACCGACACGGCCCGCTGGCGGTCGAGCCCGCCGGCGACGAGTTCGCGCGCCTCTGTACCTCGATCGTGAACCAGCAGCTCTCGACCGCCTCCGCGGCGGCGATTCACGAGCGCTTCGTGGACACGCTCGGCGGCGATCCGACGCCAGATCGCGTGCTCGCGGCCGACGAGGACGACCTCCGCGAGGCCGGCCTCAGCGGCACGAAAGTCGAGTACCTGCGCGAGGTCGCCGGGGCTTTTCGCGACGGCGACGGCGACCTCACGCGCGAGGGGCTCGCGGACGCGAGCGACGAAGCCGTCGTCGCCGCGCTCACCGAGATCCGCGGCGTCGGCGAGTGGACCGCGCGGATGTACCTCATCTTCGCGTTAGGCCGCGAGGACGTGCTCCCGCTCGGCGACCTCGCGGTGCGGAAGGGGATCGAGCAGGCCTACAACGACGGCGACGAGCTGACCCGCGCGGAGATGCGCGAGATCGGGGAGGCGTGGCGGCCCTACCGGAGCTACGGGACGCGGTACGTCTGGGCCGAGTACGAGTCGTAAGTCGGCCTGCTGCACCGTTGCTGAACGCTACTCGCCGCCCCGCGCCGCGTACGTCTCCAGCGACGTGAGCCGCCCGTCTTCGACTGAAAAAACGTCCACGAACGCGAACACCTCGTCGCCCTCGTCGTCGAGCAGCCGCCCCCGGACGGCGACGCCGGGACCCTCGGGGTACACCGCGTCGACGGCGTGGGCGGTGTCGGTCATCGGGCGCTCGTCGCGCATGAACGCGACGAAGCGGTCGCGGCCCTTAAAAGTGCGATCGGGACGCTTCTGGACGAATTCGGGAGCGAGCAGGTCCGCGAGCCGGTCGTACTCGCCGGCGTCGAGCGCGTCGTAGTACGCCCGGGCGAGCCGGGCGGGGTCGTCCGTTCGGGGCGCCGTCACGACGCGAGCGCCTCGAACTCCCCCGCCGAGGTGCGGGTCCCCTTCGCGATCACGGCGTCGCCGGCGCGGAGCGTGGTATCGATGTCGTGTCCGACGAGCCACCCCTCGTCGGGACGACGGATGGCGATGACGCTCGTCGAGATGTCGGTCGCGGGGATCCCGTCCTCGACTCGGGTGCCGTCGAGGTCGCTTCCCTCGGCGATCACGGTCCGGGTAATGATCTCGTCGGACTCTTGGACCGCCATCTCCACGACCGGGTGAACGCCGATGTCGCGCATGACGCCCTCGGTGATCTCCAGGGCGGCGTCGGAGATCTCCTCGGTCGCGACGCCGAGGTGGATCAGTCCGCGCAGCGAGACGGGGTCCTCTGCCTCGCGGGCGGCCCGGAGCGTCCACGCCTCGAACCGCGACTGGAGCGCGTCGACCTCGATCTCCAGGTTCGACACCTCCTCGGCGAGCGCCTCGTTGTCGAACAGGACGGAGCCGTACGCCAGGTCGACCGCCAGCTCCGAGAGGTCCTTCATCAGCACGATGGAGTCGACCGCGCGCTCCAGGTCGTCGATGGCGGGCTCCGAGGGCTCGCTCGGGTCGAACGGATCGCCGGTCAGCGTCGGATGAACGTCGACGACGCCCGTCTCGGGGCCGCGAAGGAGCGTCACGTCGCCGGCCTCGATTCGGGTCTTCGGGCCGGGGTTGAAGATCCAGTCGTCGTCGCGCCGGATCGCGATGACGCGCACGCCCGTCTTCGACTCCAGGTCGATGTCCTTCAGCGTCCGCCCCGCGTACGCGGAGTCGGACGAGACGGTGGCGCGGACCAGCGTCTCGACGCCCTCGGTGAGCGCGCCGCGCATCGCGTCGGGGAGGCCGATCTCCTCGGTGACGATCTTGGCGATGTCGCCGGCGGCGTCGGAGATCTTGTCGGCCGCGCCGACCACGCCGAGCACCGGCGCGAGCGTCTCGGCCTCGTCCGGGCTCCGCGCCGCGAGCATGAGGCTCATCCGCGCGCGCATCTGGAGCACGTCCATCCGGTGTTCGAGCTCGACGACCTCGTGGGCGATCGTCGGGCTCCCGTGGAGGACCGCGGAGTACGACAGGTCGATCAACAGCTCGGCGGTGTCTTTCATCTCCACGAGCAGGTCCTTCACGCTCGTCGGCTCGTATCGGACCCGCAACGGTCCGTCCCGCCCGTCGAATCGTCCCATGGAAGTACCTCTCCGGCTCCGAGTAAAAGGCTTGTTACGAGTCATCGACCGCACCCACGAACCGTCGTTTCAGGCGGTGTCGCTCGCGACGTAGGCGACTGAACGCTCGTCCGGATCTCCGGTTTCGTCCGCCTCGATCGGCCGGGCGAGGTCGACGAGCGCGAGCCACCGGAGGAGCCGATCGGCGCGCTCGCGCCACGTCGACTCCCAGTTCGGGTCGCGGGCGCGGTCGTGTCGCGGCACCGACTCCCGAGTCGCCGCGAACAGGTCGTCGGACGTGAGCGGGTCCGAAGGCGAGGCCTCCCGCAGGGCGGCGAGCGCCTCGGGAACGAGGAGCACGCCGTCGCGGAGCCCCTCCCGGACGCGCTCCGGGGTCGGCTCCGCGTCGGCTCTCACGAACCCGCGAGGGGTCTCCCGAGCCAGCCCGAGCGCGCGCAGGAACGCCAGCCAGTCGTTCGCGGTCCGGCGGTCGGCGAGCCCCCGACGCTCGCGGAGCCGGGCGCAGCAGTCGTCGGTGCTCCCCGGGACGAGCGGGACCGCCCGCTGGAACGCCCGGAGGTCGTCGATCGAGTCGGGCGGTTCGGGGACCGGTTTGAGCCTCATCGTCGACGGCTCGGGCGGGCCGAGGCGGCGGTCGGCATCAGCGGTAGCCGAACGACTCCGCCAGCAGCTCCTCGTCCGTCTCGCCGACCGTGTAGACGGGGCCGTCGACCACGTCGACGGTGACCTTCGCGGGGGCGAAGACGCGCTCGTCGACCTCGTAGAAGTCCCAGCCGGCGTCCTCGAACACGTCGACGAAGGGCGTCCCGTACTCCTCGCGGGCGGTCGAGACGATCTGGTCGAAGCGGTCGTCGTCGCGCGCGACCTGCAGGTGGACCTCCCCGCCGTAGGCCAAGGCGTCGTTCGTCCGGCCCATCGCCAGGTCCTCGTCGCGGGTGGCCGGGGCCATCGGCGCCGCGCCGGAGGCGTGGAGCACGTCCGTGGGCTCGTAGCCGAGCTCCAGCAGGCGGAAGACGGCGAGCTCGGCGGCGCGGGCCGCGGTCGCGACCGAGCCCGCAGTCGAACCGGTCGCGTACGTCGGCAGGAACACGCCCTCGGCGTCGACCTCGGCGAGGTCGGCGACGTGCTCGGCGACCTCCTCGGTCGGGAGCGTCGTCGACTCGACGGCGAGCGTCGCGAACTCGGAGGAGTCGTAGTAGCCGACGCGCTCGAACTCGGCCTCCTGTCCGACGAGCGCCCGGGCCGGCCCCGAGCCGAGCCCCTCGAAGCCAGAGTCGAAGGCGAGCTCCCAGCCGGCCTTCTGCGAGCAGAGCAGCGCGATGGCGGGGTGGTCGGTCGACAGTTCCACGTACTGGCGCGGCGCGCCCGCGACCTCGCCCATGCGGGTGCGGAGGTTCGCGAGCCCGGCGGTCTGGATCTCGGCGAGCAGCAGTCCCGCCTCGACGCCGCCCGCGGCGTCGACGCCGAAGTCGACGACGGTGGCGCCGTTGTCCAGCTCGTAGCCGACGACGTCGAGCTCGCCGGCGAAGTCGAGCGCCTCGTCGACGAGCTCGATCGCGGTCCGGTTGATGCTTTCCATGCCCGACCGTTCTCGCTCCCGCATTAAGGGGTTTGTCAGTCGTCGGCGTCGGCGCCCTAGGTACCGTCGCCGGCGGCGACCGGCTCGACGTGGAACACGTACCCCTCGTACGCGTCTTCCACGTTCGCCGGGGACTCGTCGGCGGTGTGGTCCGCGCAGAGGAAGGCTGTCGCCTCCACGGCGCCGGCCCCGGTCTCCTCTTGGTACCGCTCGGTGACCGAGAACGCCACGGGTTCGGAACAGCCTCGGCGATGGCACTCCGCCGGCGGATCGGTAGCCGGCTCCGTCTCGTCGCCGCGCTCTCGGGCCTCCGAGATGTCTCGCTGTATCCGTCGGCGCTCCTCGTCGCGCGCCTGTTTGTCTCGCCCCGATTTGGTGTCCGCCATACGTCCCTGTCGCGCCTCAGGGGGATAATGCTACGGTCGATTCCGAGCGATGGATCGTTCGCGACCCTACCAGAAGCCGCCTCCCGAGCCCCCGCCGGACCCGTCTGGTCCCGACGGTCCGCTCGGTCCCCGCGGCCCGCTCGGGCGGGGATCGGGGTCGATCTCCACCAGCTCCGACTCGGCGCGCGGGTCGACCTCGCGTCCCTCCTCGTAGCGCACGAACGAGAGGTAGAAGGGCTCACCGCAGCCGGGATCGCCGCCTCCCGATGGGTCTCCGGTCTCCGACTCCAGTTCCTCCACGTCCGGCCCGCGAACCCCGTCGTGCGGGTCCCAGTCGACGCCGTCGCTCTCGCCGCAGACGAACCTGACGCCGTCGGCGTCGTCGCCCTCGAACGACTCCGTCGGGTCGACGTACGCCCATCCTTCGAGGGGATACGGCGTCACCGACTTGTCCGCGAGGTACCCGTCCCGCTCCAGTTCGACGAGGGTCCCGCAGTGCGGACAGTAGTAGGTGACCGGGTAGCTCATGCGGATCGTACGGTCGTTGTTTATAAAGGACCGTCGGCGGGTGAGGACCTGTTTTCTGACCGCCGGCCACGCCGACGAACTCCTCGGCGGGTGGTACATCTCCCCGGTTCCGGCATTACCGTGTGTGAAATCACCAACCAAAGATACTTAGTCGATCTCGAAGTAGCCGAAACAGTGGAGAGAAACGTATTCACGTATCTGAAAGGAATCGGGTTGGTTCTCGCTCTGTTTTTCGCCCTCTATCCGGCGCTCCTCCTCGTTCAGGTACTAACGAACACGGTTACGGAGTCCACCGGCCAAATAGCGGTTCTCTTGGTCCTGTCCGGTATCGCGTGGGGTTGGATACTTCGTCTCTATCGTGCGTATCGTTCCGTCGGACTGTCGATGAAAGCCTCCGAATAGTCGTCTCGGTACGTACGGTCCGTCAGTGGAAGCCGCGGTCCACGTCGTCCTCGTCGATCAGGTCTTCGAGCTCGGAAGAGAGGAGCTCCTCGGCCTCCTCGAAGGTGCCCGAGAGTTCGTCGAGCTCGTCCGGGCGCCCGTCGAACTCGTAGTCCATCGGGCCGAACGCCGGCGAGTCGATCGCCTCCATCACGTCCTCGAACAGGTGGTCCGGATCCGTGGGCGCCTCCGCGTGGACCTTCAGCGTCTCGCGCAGCCGGGTCGCGACGTCCTCGGCCTGCTCCTCGTCCTCGGGCGGCGACTGCACCGCGAACCGCCCGGCCGACTCCTCGTCCGGGAGCAGGGGGTCGAGTTCGTCGTCGACGCTGCGGGCGATCTTCGCGCCCACGCCGCGGAGGTCTCGGGGGTTCTTCGCGTACGTCTTCAGGTGATAGACGCCGACGCTCGGGTGACCGAAGTAGAGGTCCTCGCCGAGTCCCTCGCGTCTGGAGCCGGCGACCGCACGCCAGCCGTCGGGGTCGGTCGAGTCGCTCGCGACGTCGGCGAGGATGTCGTCCCAGTCTCGCACGCGCATGTCGGCGTATCCTTATAAGTGAGCGCGCTTGAGCGTGTCGGTCTCGGCGGATCGGCTCCGCGTCGATCGCGGCTGGACCGCCCGGTCTAGTCGCTCGCGCGCCGATACCCCATCCGCGCGAGCAGCGCCGTCCCGGCGACGAGGAAGACGACGGAGAAGGGCGTGACGGCGCCGACCGCGACGTCGACGACCCCCCAGAGCACGAGCCCGGCGTACAGCGCGGTCCGGAACCGGTCCGTGTCGAACCCCTCGACGGCGACGCCCCAGACGACCAGCACCGCGATGTAGCCGTTGACGACGACGTCGCCGAGGGCGGCGATCCCCTGCGTCTCCAGTCGGGCGTAGCCGCTGACCGCGGACAGCGCCGCCAGCGAGAGGACGAAGACGACGACCGCGGGGCGTCCGTAGCGGTAGAGGGTCGAGTCGCTCATGTCCGACCGTTCGAGCGTGCGCTTATAAGTTCGAGCGTGCGCTTATAAGTGGCTACGGGCGCGGTTGATCCCCCACCGACAGCGTTTTTCGAGGGCGCCGCCGATGACGGCCGTGAACGTTCGGGGGCCGATCCTCTCCGTCGGGGAGGCGCGGACGGTGTCGACGTCGTACGGCGATCGCGAGCTCCGCGAGCTCCGGATCCGCCCCGACCGCGGCGCGGGCGACGCGGTCGACGTGACGCTGTGGGGGAAGTGGACCGAGACCGCCGAGCACGCCGAGCCGGGCATGGAGCTGCTCGTCACCGACGCCGAGGAGGACGGGTTCGGCGGCGAGACGGGGTACGCCACCACCGGCGACTCGTGGGTCGTACTCGAACCCGACTTCCTCGTCGACGTGACCGGGATCCGCTCGTGGGTGCAGTGCCCGCGGATGTACTATTTAAATAAGCTCTCCGGCATCCCGCTCAACTACCCCGTGGTCAAGGGGACCGTCGTCCACGAGGTGTTCGGCGACCTGCTCCGCGGGATGGAGTTAGAGGAGTCCGTCGCCGACCGCGTCGAGGAGGCCGGGCTCGAACTCGGCCTGCTGGGGTACGAGCCCGAGGAGGTCGCCGACGAGGTGCGCCGCAACGCGGCCGCGATCGAGGGGTGGCTCTCGCAGGGGACCCTGACCGATGAGGACACGTGGCGGTCGGAGTTCACCCTCATCTCCCCGACGTTCGGCCTGAAGGGGCGCGCCGACGCGCTCCGGCGCGGGACCCCCGTCGAGCTGAAGACCGGGAAGAACACCAAGCGGGAGCCGCGCTTCCACGACAAGATCCAGGCGGCCTGCTACGCGCTCATGCTCGACGAGCGCGGCGTCGACCCCGACATCGGAACCCTCCTCTACACGAAGAACACCGCCTTGGACCGCAACGAGGAGTCGGGCGACCTGGCGCCCGCCAAGGAGTTCTCGGTGGGTCGGGGGTTACTGGAGTTCGTCGTCCGCGAGCGCAACGCCCTCGCGGCGATGGAGTGGCGCGCGCTCGACGACCCCGGCGAGCGCCCGACCGTCCCGACGGGGTACGAGGCCGACGCGAAGTGCGAGTACTGCTTCGAACAGGACACCTGCATGGTCGTCTCCGGCCGCCTCGATCAGGAGTCGAAGGCGGGGTCGGTGGGGACGCCGGTCCCCGACGAGGAGCGCGACTACTTCGACCGGTTCTACGTCGCCCTCGAGGAGGAGCGCCGCGAGACCCACGCCGAGTACCGGAAGCTGTGGGAGCAGACCCCCGCGGAGCGCGCTGCCGACGACCGCGCGCTGATCGACCTGGAGCCGGTCTCGCAGACGGAGATCGACGACGCCCGCTGGGAGCTCCGCGCTCGCAAGCCGGACGACGCCGTCTCCAAGCTCCGCGAGGGCGACGTGGCGCTCGCGAGCGACGGCGACCCCGTGAGCGGCCACGGCGAACTCGGTCGCATCACCGCGCTCGACGGCGAGGAGGTCGTCGTCGAGACCGACGAGCCGGTCGAGCTCCGGCGGCTCGACGTGTACCCCTCGGAGATCTCCGTCGACCGCTCGCTCACCGCGCTCCACGACGCGATCTTAAAAGGGAGCGAGGCGCGCAAGGACGTGCTGTTCGGGCGACGCGAGCCCGAGTTTCGTGATTCCTCCGACCGCCCCGCCGACGCCCCCGACGCCTACATCGGCAACAACGCGGCCCAGAACGACGCCGTCGAACTCGCCGTCGACGCCGAGGACTGCGCGCTGATCCACGGGCCGCCGGGCACCGGGAAGACGTACACCATCGCCCGGACGATCCGCGCCTTGGTCGAAGAAGGGAACCGGGTGCTGCTCTCGGCGTTCACCAATCGCGCGGTCGACAACGCCCTCGAAGCGCTCCGCGATCAGGACTTTGAGAACGTGCTCCGCGTCGGGACCGAGACCGGCGTCCGCGGCGACATGCAGGACGTGCGGCTCGTCCAGCGCGGCGACCCCAACGCGAAGGCCGCCGAACTGCGGGACGCGCCGGTCGTCGCCGCCACCACCGCGGCCTGCGGCTCCCGCGTCCTCCGCGAGTGCGAGTTCGACGTGGCCTTGGTCGACGAGGCCTCACAGCTCACGGAGCCGGGCACCCACGCCGCGATCAACCGCGCGGACCGGTTCGTGCTGGTAGGCGACCACGAGCAGCTCCCGCCGGTCGTGCGCGCGGAGAACGACCTCCAGACCTCGCTGTTCCAGCGACTCATCGAGGAGTACCCCGACGCGAGCGTCATGCTCGACCGCCAGTACCGGATGAGCCAGCGCATTCAGGCGTTCGCCTCCGCGGAGTTCTACGACGGCGCGCTCCGCCCGGCGACCCCTGAGGTGGCGGGACAGACCCTCCGCGACCTCGGCGTCGATCCCGCCGACCTCCCCGACGGGCTCGCGGGCGGCGTCGACTTCGTCGATCCGGACGGGAGCCGCGACGGCAACCGGAACGTCCGTGAGGCCGAGCGCGTCGCGGAGGTCGTCGACGCCTACGTCGCGGCCGGCGTCGATCCGGACGACATCGGCGTGATCGCCCCGTTCCGCGCGCAGGTCGCCGAGATCGGCCGGCGGACCGCCGTCACCGTCGACACGGTCGACCGCTTCCAGGGCTCCTCGAAGGAGGTGATCGTCGTCTCGCTGGTCGCGACCGGCGACCTCGACGGGCCGATATTTGAGGACCACCGCCGGATGAACGTCGCGCTCACGCGGGCGAAAAAGCAGCTGACGCTGGTCGGCGACGCCGACGCGCTCGGCTCCGACCCCTTCTACGGGCGGATGCTCGACTGGGCGCGGCGGTGAGGCCCGCGGCGGACGGCGGTGAGGCCCGCGGCGGACGGCGGTGAGGCCCGCGGCGGCTCGCTCGTTCTCGTTCGGGCCTATTCCCCGTCCGCTTCGGGGTCCGCCTCGGTGACGATCCCCGGCTCCTTGCTCGCGATGACGACCATCCGGTCGGTGAGGTCCTCGATCGTGTTCGCGAGCTCGTCCAACAGGATCGCGAGCTCCCGGTAGACGAGCGGCTGGTCGACCGCGTCGTCGGCGAAGGCGGTCGCGATGGCGTCGTTGCGGAGCTCGTCGCACTCGCTTTCGAGGCCGCGGATCGCCTCGATTCCCTCGGTGAGCGTCTCGGTGGTGTCGCTCCGAGCGAGCCCGCGGACGAACCCCTCGACGACGTCCCCGAGAACGGTCACCATCTCGACGATCCGACCGGCCATCTCCCGCATGTCGCGGAAGGAGTCGCCGTCGGCGTCGGGCCGCATCATGACCACCTCCCGGACGATCCGCTCGGTGTGGTTCGCGACCACGTCGAGCTCCTTGTAGAAGTCGAGCAATGCGGACTCGTTGAAGTTGATCCGGGTGTTTAACAGTCCGATGTCGTCCGGGCCGGCGTTGGTGATGGTCCCTGTGATCTCTCGGACCAGCCCGTCGCACTCGCTCTCGATCGCGGCGATTTCGTCGACCGTCTCGCGGTACGGGCCGTCGCTCGCGTACTCGTCGAGGGCACGCGGGAGGAGGGCGACGCAGTCGTCGATCCGATCGAGGTACGCGGCGGTCTGGGACTCGAGCCGTTCGCCGAAGTCGGCGTCGGTGGGCATGTCACGACCCACGAACGTCGGGGCTAAAGAGGTTCCCTCGCGTTTCGTCGATCGTGAGGGTTCCGACCGGCTTCGCCCTACAAGCCGTCGGCCGCGTCGAGCGCCGCCTCGATGTCGGGAACGTCGAACCACTCCCGGTCGGTGTACGCGTTCGTCCCGGCCGCGTACAGCTCGGAGACCGCGTCGACGACCGCCGGGGGGAGCGGCTCGGGGTCGCGCTCGCAGAGCTCGCGCCAGTCGTCGATGTCGCGGCCCTCGACCGCCGCCTTCGCCTCCTTGACGGCCTCGACCCACGCGGGGTCGTTCGCCTTGTACCACTGGCGGACGACCTCCTTCGAGATCCCGCGCCCGCCGTACGAGAAGCGGTTCTCGTCGAAGGTGCCGACCACGTCGGCGACGCGGAGCTCGCCGTCGGCGTACAGGCACTCGATCTTCCCGTCCTCGTGGACGAACCCGGCCGCCTCGGCGCGCTCGGTGACGATCCGATTCACGTCGCGCGCGAGCGATTCGAGGGCGTCGACGTCGGCGACGCCCGCGATCCGGTCGGCCTCGGCGCGGGTCAGATAGCGGTCCTGCTGCTCGTACTTCGTCGAGAACTCCACGACCGGCTCGGGGAGGTCGACCGGCCCGTCGGGCCAGGCGTCGGCGTCGATATCGGGGTCCGCGTCGAGCCCGAAGTCGGCGGGCTCCCGGCGCCGCCGGAGGCTGGACCCCACCGGGACCCGGTTGCGGAAGACGACCTCCAGCGGGACGAGGTAGTTCTCGCCGCCCGCGGCGTGGAAGGCGTCGTAGTCGTAGCCCGCGTCGGGGCCTTTATAAGGGAGATCGGGGACCTGCGTCAGGTCGATCGCCATCTCCGTCGGCGGGGCGGTCGCGTCGGCGAGGGGGACGACCTCCGGCTCTCCCTCCCCGTCCGCGTCGGCGTCTCGGCCGGGGTCCGCGACGCCTCGGTAGTGAGTCGGGACTCCCTCGGCCTCCAGCAGTTCGAAGTTGAACGCGCCCATCGCACAGAGGCTCGCGCCCTTGCGCGGGATCGCGTCCGGCATCTGCCCCCAGTCGAACACCGAGTAGGCGTCCGTGAAGACGAACCGACCGCGGCCGAGCGAGTCGGCGGTGGCGGGCTCGTCGACGCGGAACTCCTTGACGCTCGTCATACCTCACCCGGCGACCGCCTCCCCCATGAATCTTTCACTTACGTGGTCACCTCTCGTCCATGTCTCGGTGAACGATCCATAACCGTGCGGTGTACGCGGCGAACCGCGAACGCCGGTCCCCGGCGAGTCCGCATCGAAAGGACCACGCCGCTCGCGGGCGCACCGCCGGTATGCACGATGCGCGCGAGGTCGTCGTCCTCCGGTACGGTCACCGGCCGGGCCGCGACGACCGCATGACGACGCACGTCGGGCTCACGGCCCGAGCGCTCGGCGCCGACCGGGTGATCTTCCCCGACAACGCCGGGCAGTCGGCCGAGACGGTGCGGGACATCACCGACCGGTTCGGCGGCCCGTTCGCGGTCGAGCTCCGCGACGACCAGAAGGCGATCGTCCGGGACTTCGAGGGGGTCGTCGCGCACCTCACGATGTACGGCGAGCGCGTTCAGGACGTGGAGGAGGACGTTCGCGAGGCGGTCGGACTCGGCGGCTCGGACGCGACCGACGGGGAGTCGACGCCCCGCGATCTCCTCGTCGTGGTCGGCGGCGAGAAGGTGCCGTGGGCGCTGTACGAACGCGCCGACTTCAACGTGGGCGTGACGAACCAGCCGCACTCCGAGGTCGCGGGGCTCGCGGTGTTCCTCGACCGACTGTTCGAGGGCGCGGAACTCGATCGCGAGTGGGAGAACGCCGACCGGCGGGTGATGCCGGAGGCGACCGGCAAGACGGTGATCGACGCCGGCGAGGGGCCCGCGGGCGACGACAATTCCGAGACTGGCGACCGCGGCTGACTCATCCACTCGTCGCAATCACCGCCTCGATCCCCCGCCTCGATCCTCGCTTCGATCACCCGCCTCGATCACCGCTTCGGTTCCCGATCCGGTTCCCGATCGACGACCTCCGGCGTGCCGCTCAGGATACCGCGGAGCTGCGACATCGGCTCGCCGACGGTGATGCCGTGTTCCGTGATCCGAAACTCGCGGATCGTCCGCTCGAAGTCGCTCGTCCGCTTCTTGAGGACGCCGATCGCCTTCCGGAGCTCGCCCTCGACCTCCAGGTGCCGGAGGAAGACGATGTTGTCCGCGAGGTAGCTGATGTTCTCCATCGTCGCCTGGAACTCGCCCGTGACGTTCCGCGTCTCGTCGACGAAGAGCCCCGTCACGCCCTCGTTCTTGAGGTAGCGGCCGAGCGCGTGCATCTGCTGGAGCATCATTCCCTCGTCGCCGCGAAGCGTCAGCCGGTACCCGGAGATCCCGTCGACCATGACGATGTCGGCGTCCCGCTCTTCCACCTCCTCGCGGACCATCCGCGCGAACTCCTGTGGCGACCGCTCTAACGCCTCCACCTCGTTCACTTGCAGGGTCCCTCTCTCCAGCATCTCGTCCACCGGGATGTTGACTGCGCGCGACCGGGTGAGGAACGTCTCCTTGTTCTCCTCGAACAGGTAGATGACGGAGCGTTCCCCTCGGCCCGCGGCCTCCTTCATGAACTGCGTGCTCAGGGTCGTCTTCCCCACCCCGGTCGGCCCGCTCACGACGGTGACGGTCCCGCGTTCGATCCCCCCGTGGAGCAGCTCGTCGAACTCCGGGATCCCCGAGGAGATCTGTTCGAACTCGGCGTCGTCGTCGCGCTGTCCGGGCTGGAGCGCGGGGTACACCTCTATGCCCGAGTCGGTGACCCGGTAGGCGTGATCGCCGCTCTGCGTCGCCGAGCCGCGGAACTTCGGCACGCCGATCGTCTTGCCGTACTCCGCCGCGTCGAGCTGGATCGTCCCGTCCGTGATGAACTCGAGGTCGTCCGTCGGCAGCGACTCGGTGTTCTGGACGGTGAAAAGCACCGTCGTCTCCAGGCCTTTCAGGAAGCGCATGAATCCGACCACCTGCTTCCGGAACTGGTAGTCGTCGGACAACAGGAAGCGGAGCTGGGTCAGGGGATCGACGACGACGCGGTCCGGATCGGCCGCGGTCACGCCCTCGACGATCTGCTCGGTCAGCGATTCCCGCTCGACCTCGGAGGGCTCGAACACCTCGTACGACTCGTCTTCGACGAACACGTCCGCGCTCGGACTCAGGTCGAGGAACTCGATCGCGTCCGTGTCGAAGCCGAGCGCGGCCGCGTTCGCCTTCAGGTCGCGGGCGTCCTCTTCGAGGTTGATGAACAGCGCCGTCTCCCCCTCGTCGACGCCCTGCTGGAGGAAATGGAAGCTCAGGATCGTCTTCCCGCTACCGGCCTGCCCGCGGACCATGTAGCTACGCTTCGGGACGAGTCCCCCCGACAGTATCTCGTCGAGTCCCGCCACGCCGGTCGACATTCGCCCGGGCAGTGGTGTTGACATCTTGTCGGTCCGTTCGGCGACCGATCACATAAATGGACAACTCTTAGTGGCTGTGCGGTCTTCCTCTACGAAATATGGGTACGGGTCCCGGCGAGATCGCCGACGAGTCCGCACCCGACGAGACCGCCGGGTCCGAGACGGCCGACCGGGTCTTGCTGTTCATGCGAGCGGGACGCGACCGCGAGCTGGTGGCGGAGACGCTGAGCGAGCGGTACCGGATCGAGACGGCGACCGACCCGGACGAGCTCGACTCGGGGTTCGACTGCTGCGTGCTCGACGCCCACGCGTTCGGCCGGCTCACTGAGGTGCTCGACCGGCGGCGAGAGCGCGCAGACCCGGTGTTTCTCCCCTTCGTGCTGCTCGTGCAGGATTCCGGGTCGGAGACCACACGGGACCCGTGGGAACACGTCGACGACGTCGTCGAACTCCCGGTGCGGGGGCGACGCTGCGGTCCCGGATCGGCAACCTGATCGAGCGGCGACGCACCTCCCTCCGGCTCGCGGCTCGCGAGCGGCAGCTAGAGACGGCCGTCGAGGAGCTCCGGCAGAAGGAACGGGCGATGGACGAGGCCCCGGTGGGGATCTCACTCTCGGAGCCGGGGACGGAGAACAACCCGCTGACCTACGTCAACGAGGAGTTTCAGCGGCTCACCGGGTACGGTCCAGAGATGCTCGGGAAGGACTGTCGGTTCCTGCAAGGGGAGGACACGGATCCCGAAACGGTGGCGACGATCCGCGAAGCGATCGACGACGAACGGCCGGTATCCACCGACATCCTGAACTACCGCGCGAACGGCCAGAAGTTCTGGAATCGACTCACCGTCGCGCCGATCCGCGACGAGGACGGGACCGTGATACGCTACGTCGGGTTCCAGATGGACATCACGGAGCGGAAGATCCGCGAGCGGCGGCTGGAGGTTATGAGTCGGGTACTCAACCACAACCTCCGGAACAAGATGAACCTCATCGAGGGGTACACGGACCTCTTGCGGCGCGACCTCGACGAGGAACAACGCCGAAAATCGCTCGACGTGATCGCGGAGACGACCGATGACCTAATGGGGATCGCGGAGGCGGTGCGGAAGATCAACCACACGCTCTCGGAGACCGAACCGGACGAGGCCACCGTCGAGCTGCGCGACCGCCTGTCCGAGCTGCTGAGCCGGATGAGCGATCGGTACCCCTCCGCGACGTTCGACCTCTCGCTTCCCGACGACGACCCGCTCAGGATGAGCGTTCTCGGCCTCCAGACGGCGATCGAGGAGGCCGTCGAGAACGCGGTCAAGCACAACCACGCCCCGAACCCGACGGTCTGGATACGGGTCGAGAACGGGGACGAGGAGTGGATCGAGATCGAGATCGAGGACGACGGGCCGGGGATCCCGGAACACGAGACCCACGTGCTCGAACGGGGCGAGACGTCGCTGAAGCACGCGGACCGGCTCGGGATCTGGCTGATGTACTGGGTCGTGAGTAAGGCGGGCGGCGAGTTCTCAGTGGAGTCGTCCGGGACGGGCGGGACGCTCCTCCGGATGGCCGTCCCGGCGCGCCCTTGAGCGACCTCTGATCGCGCACTGCCGCTCGCGCGCCGGAGGTCACGGGGTCCGCTTCGACCGGAGCCGCGCCAGCCGCGTCCGCGCTTCCTGTCGGCTCGTCCCCCGCACCCGGCCCGTCTCGGCGTCCGCCATCGAGACGAGAGAGAGGCGGTCGAGGAGGGGCGGCCAGTCGGCGGCGCCCGCGGCGTCGCTGGCGAACTCGACGGCGCCGCCGAGCCCGTCGCGTTCGGCCGTTCCGACCCGTGCCACCGCCGCGTCTGCGTCCCGGCGCCCGCCGGCGATGTAGAGCCGGTCGCCGACGGCGGCCGGGAGCCACGCCGGGAGGAGCAGGAGCCAGAGCGCGATCCCGGCGGCCGCGTACGCCCACGAGGGGATCCGATTACGGTCCGGCTCGTACCCGTGGATCCGGTTGACGCGGCGGTCGGCTGCCGTCCGCTCGCCGCGGCGCCCGACGAGCAGGGTCGCGAGGAGCGCCACCGTCTCGACCGCCCCGAGCGCCGGGAGCAGCGCGGTCGCGACGAGCGCCTCACGGGTCCGAAGCCGGACGAGCGCGTGCCGGAGCGCCGCGTCGCGGTCGGCCTTCGGCAGCGAGAGCAGCCGGGTGGAGACGACGAGCCGCGAGCCGCGGTGGCCGTCGGCGACGGCGACGTTGGCGGCGTCGGCGCGGACGACCGTTACCTCGGGAGGGTCGACGCCGACCTCGTCCGCGAGGGTCGCGACGCGGTCGGCGACGAAGTCGGCGGGGCGGTCGTCGAGTTCGGCCTCGGGAAGCCGGGCGAGACGGCGGTCGACGACGATCGGACCGAGGAGCGCGGAGCCGCCGAGGCCGACGACGACCGCGGCGAGGAGCCCCCCGACCGCGCCCGGACCGGCGACGTCGAGGCCCGCGGGGCCGAGGATCGCTGCGACGGGGACCAGCGGGACGCCGGCGAGCAGGACGGGGACGGAGAGCAGGGCGAGCGCGCCGACGGCTCGGCGGGCACGCGTTCCGGCCGTCGGGGGGGCGGAGGCGTCCTGATCAGACGCCACCTCTGCCGTGTCGCCGTTCGATGCCATACGACCCTGTCGTGTCACAGGCGAGGTAAAGCTTTGCCGGAGCCCATCTGGAGTGGTATCTCATTGCCCTTCAGGCGGTGATACGGTCAGTACGGGGACGTTCGCGACGCGGACGATTTTCTCGGTGACGCTTCCGAGGAAGTACCGTTCCAGGCCGGTTCGGCCCTGCGTCCCCATCACGATACAGTCGACATCACGTTCTTCCGCGTAGTCCAAGATGGCTCGGGCAGGTGTTCCACTCAGAACCGATGCCTCCACGGACCGCAGATCCGCGTCTTCGGCTCGATCGATGACGTCATCGACGGCCCGTTGGCCCGCCTCCTCTAACGCGGTTAGCACCTCAGTACTACCAAAGTTTCCCGAAAGGGGGGTGAGATCGACGGCGTGGACGACATGCATCGCTGCACCGGTCGCCTCCGCGAACGTTATCCCGTGATCCGCGGCAACGTTCGCCGGGTCGCTCCCGTCCGTCGGCACGAGGACCGTCTCGAAGTCGGGGTCGAGCGGGACGTCCTCGTGGACAGTGAGGACCGGTACCGGCGAGGTGCGGAGCGTCCGCTCGGTTACGCTACCGAGGACGAGGCGGTTCAACCCCGTTCGCCCGTGCGTCCCCATCACGATGAGATCGACGTCGTGGTCTCTCGCGTAGTCGATGATCGTCTGGTGGACCGGGTCAGCGGTTTCTATGACCTGAGTCGCCGTTGAAACTCCGACGTCCGCCGCCCGATCCCTGAGCGTCGCTAGCGTCTTCTCCCGACGGTGGGTAATTTCCTCGGCAACCTCTGATTCGACGTCGGTCGGGGACTCATTGAGTTCGACGACGTTAATCGCGTGGAGCGAGGCGTCGAAGCGTTGTGCAAGGCCGAGCGCTGTTTCAGCTGCTGTTCCCGCAGCGGCGCTCCCGTCTGTCGGAACCAGGATCTTGTCGTACATGCTTCTCTCTTTGAGTTGAGACGTTATCAAGGTAGACCACCGTCTTCACCGGCTCGCGTTCTTCCCGTACTCCCAAGACCGGCATCGGCGCACGTCGAACGACCTCTCGACCGTAGTTCCGATACCGCGTGTCGCGTCGCGCCAAACGGGCGGACCAACTCGACACGTTGGCTCGCCTGCCTCGCCTCCGCGAGGGATCAGCGAACTAACACCACGGGCACCGACGCGCGTTTCGAGACCGTCTCGGCCACGTTCCCGACGAGAAATTGACGCGTCGCGCGGCTCCAATCCGCGCCGTGAGCACCGAGCACAACCGTGTCGTAGTTCTCAGCGCGATCGATGATATTCCGGGCGGGGTGACCGATGTCTACGATCGTGTCGATCTCCCGGTCACGCTCGGTCGCTATCTCGCGGGCACGTTCGAAGACAGGTTCGGCACGTTCGGCGGCGGCCTCCTCGATATCGTCCGCGAGGGCGAGCGCCGCCGCTTCTCCCATCATCGGCGATGGAACGCCGACAACGTGTAACACGGAAACGTCGGCGCCCGGAAAATTGTCGAATGCGTATTCGAGCGCCTGCCCGGCGTGCTCGGAGTCGTCCATCGGAACGAGAATTCTCGAGGCCATATCCCAAAGGGATCGTCCACCCACCTAAGTCTCTTCCTCAGACAACGCCCGGCTGATCCGCCTCCGTGGTCCGTCGTTCTGGCTGGACGGCGCGGTTGGTCCGTATACGAACGAGATCCTCCGCACAATCCTCTCTCCGACGGCAACGAAACGAGCGACAGGGGGCCGCCGCGGCGCCGAAAAGGGGGGATACTTAGCGCGGGCGGACGACCGTACCCGTGGTCAGCGGTGATCGATCCTTCCGGAGCTTTTAACCCGGTTCCTCCACCAGATCCACGTAATGGCTTTTGAGGATCTACTGAACGACCCCGTCATCCAGAAGTACCTCCACGAGCTGGTGGGGCCGACGGGGATGCCGGTCGCGGCCGCGCCGCCCGACGGCGAGGTCACCGACGAGGAGCTTGCGGAGGAGCTCGGACTGGAGCTCAACGACGTCCGACGCGCGCTGTTCATCCTGTACGAGAACGACCTCGCCACCTACCGACGGGTGCGCGACGAGGACTCTGGATGGCTCACGTACCTCTGGACGTTCCACTACGACAACATCCCGGAGAACCTCGAGGAGGAGATGTACCGCCTGCTCGACGCCTTAGAGGACCGCGAGGAGTACGAGCGCACCCACGAGTTCTACCTCTGTGAGGTGTGTTCGATCCGCTTCGAGTTCGGCGAGTCGATGGACTTCGGCTTCGAGTGCCCGGAGTGCGGCTCCCCGCTGGAGTCGATGGACAACGACCGGCTCCGCGAGGCGATGGGGCAGCGCGTCGAGGAGCTCCGTGACGAGCTCAACGCGGATGTGACGGGCTGATGGTCGTCCTCGCAACCAAGTGCTACGTCGAGGGCGACGCCCGCGACCGCGCGCTCGACGGGATGAACTCGCTCGTCGCCAACGACGTCGGCGAGCTCGACGTCGACTGGCACGTCGGCGTCCGCGACGACGACTTCGTGCAGGTCGACGTGAGCGGCGAGGACGCCGAGGTCGCCCGCAACGTCCTCGCGGAGACGTGGGGCGAGATCGTCGCCCACGACGAGGGACTGGCGGCCGGCGAGGAGTACGTCGGCACCCTCGAGTCGTGGGACGACGACGGCTTCGTCCTCGACGCCGGCGTCGACGTGCGGATCCCCGCTGACGAGATCGGTCTCGGCAGGGGTTCGCCCGAGCAGGTCGTCGAGCGGTTCGGGCTGGTTCAGCACCTCTCCGTCCGGTTCGTCTACGGCGGCGACGTCGGCGACCCCGACGCGGAGCCGAGCCGGCTGGCGGACGCGGAGCGCGACCGCCTCTACGACTGGCAGCGCGGTGACGGCCGCCTCAACGTCAACTCGGCGACACGGGGCGAGGTCCGGGCGACCGTGAACCGCGCGGGCCACGCGCAGGACATCGTCACCGTCGAGCGGCTGGGGCTCTTGGAACAGAGCGTCGTCTGTACCGAGGACACCGACCCGCCGGGGCTGTTGGCCGCGATCGGCTCGTACCTCCCGGCGGAGATGCGCTGCGTCGTCTGACCTGTGAACCGACGCTTCGCCCTCGCGGTCGCGGTCGTCGCGGTGCTCGCCGTCAGCGCCGGCTGTCTCACCTACGTCAACGACGGCGGCGAGGTCGCGAACGAGACGCTCGACGCCGAGCCGCCCCACGCGTACGACTTCGCGACCGACCGCGACGCGACGATCAACCTATCGACCGGGACGCAGTACACCGCCGTGTACAACGTCTCCGGCGTCGACGAGGTACGGTTCTATCGACAGACCCCGTACACGGGCGATCAGCCCTTCGAGTTCGAGGCGTTCCGGTACCAGTTCCCCGACGGCGAGGTCGTCAACGGGAGCGAGTTCCGCGCCCGCGGCGGCGAGATCGAGCGCACCCCCGACGAGACGTGGGTCCGGTTCGGCGACGAGATGGAGGGCGGACGGATGGCCATCTCGGCGTCCGGGTCGCCCCGCCGGTTCACCACGCTCACCTACGTCGAGGGGTCGTACGCGGTGACGCTCCCGCCCGGGTTCAGCACCGACGTGCCCATCGTCGGACACGTATCGCCGCGCGGTTACGAGATCGAGACGGTCGACGGCCGCGACCGGATCACGTGGGATTCCGTCACCAGCGGGTCGGTCGTGGTCCAATCGTATCGCGAGACGGACCTACTCGTCTTCGGGGTGATCCTCGTGATCGCCGCGATCGCCGCCGTCATCGGGACGGCCTACTTCCGTCGTCAGCTGGAGGAGCTCCGCGAGCGACGCCGGCAGATGGGGCTCGGCGTGTACGAGGACGACGAGGAGTAACGGTGACTCCCGTCGGGAGTCGCCTCCGGGACTGGAGCCCTTTTTCAGTGCGCGACGCCTTGTGTGTGTATGGACGTCGCAATCGTCACCGTCGGGGACGAGCTCCTCGTCGGTGACACCGAGAACACGAACGCGACGTGGCTCTGCGGCCGGCTCTCCGACCGCGGCGTGACGGTCCGGCGCGTGACGGTCGTCCCGGACGAGGTCGCCGAGATCGCGCGCGTCGTCAACGAGTACCACGCCGAGTACGACGCCGTGATCGTCACCGGCGGGCTCGGACCGACGCACGACGACGTGACGATGGAGGCGGTCGCGGCCGCGTTCGGACGCGACCTCGCCGTCAACGACGAGGCCGCGGCGTGGCTCGCGGAGCGGGGCTACAGCGCGAACGATCTGGCCGCCGAGACGACTCACCTCCCGGTCGGCTGCCGGCCGCTCCCCAACGAGGAGGGGGTCGCGCCCGGCGCCGTCGTCGAGTCGTCGTACGTCCTGCCGGGCGTCCCGGCGGAGATGGAGGCGATGTTCGAGTCGGTCGTCGAGGAGTTCGAGGGGACCCCGACTCACACCGTCGTCGTCGACGTCGACGAGCCGGAAAGCGAGCTGCTGGAGCGGTTCACGGAGCTACGGGAGGCGTTCGACGTGACCGTCGGGTCGTATCCCGGCGAGAGCGTGCGGGTGAAGATCACGGCGGCGACGGCCGACGAGGCGGAACGCGCCGCCGAGTGGGTGCGGGAGCGGTCGGAGCTGGTCGATTCGGAGGCCTAGCGGCTGACCCGGAGACCCGGGCCTAGCGGTACAGGTACGCGAGCCACACTGCGGTGATCACGAGACTTGCGACGAGCACGGCGGTCGCGGTCGCGTCGATCGGAAGCGGCTCGACCGGGGCGGCTTCGAGGATCATGGTTCGCGCTTGTTCTGGGGGCGTCTTAAGTATTGATCTTCCCGCGGCGAGACGGCCCCCCTTAAGGGCTCGCCGCCGAAGGACCGGACATGCACGTCGGATTCGCGGTGAACCCGGTCGCCGGGATGGGCGGTCGCGTCGGGCTCAAAGGCACCGACGGGAAGGTGGCGGAGGCGGTCGCGCGCGGCGCGGAGCCCCGAGCGCCGGACCGCGCGCGGCGGGCGCTGGAGCGACTCGCCGCGATCGCGCCAGAGACGCGCGTCTCGACCGCCGCCGACCCCATGGGCGAGCGGCTGGTCCGCGACGCCGGCTTCGATCCGGGCCGCGTGGTCGACCCGTTCGACGGCGCGGCGCCCGACCCCACGGCGACGACGGCCGAGCACACCGCGCGCGTCGTCGAGGCGTTCGTCGGCGGCGACGACCCGGTGGATCTCGTCCTGTTCGTCGGCGGCGACGGAACGGCGACGGACGTGGCGACGACTTTGGAGGAGACCGGGACCGAGACCCCGATGCTCGGCGTCCCGGCCGGCGTGAAGGTGTACTCGTCCGTGTTCGCCGTCTCGCCCGAGGACGCCGCGGAGGTCGCGGCCGCCTTCTCCCGCACCGAGCGCCGCGAGGTGATGGACATCGACGAGGACGCCTACCGCGAGGGGGAGGTCCACCCGGAGCTTCGCGCGATCGCGCGCGTCCCGGTCGCCGACGACCTCCAGTCGTCGAAACAGACCGCGAGCGGGACCGTCGAGTCGCTGGCGGAGGGGGTCGCAGACGACATCCGCGAGCGCGAGGGGGAAGGGGTCACCTTCGTGCTCGGCCCGGGGTCGACGGTCGGCGCGATCAAGGAGGAACTCGGGTTCGAGCCGTCGCCGATCGGGGTCGACGTGTGGCGCGACGGCGAGGTGGTGCTCCGGGACGGGGCCGAGCGGGAGATCCTCGACGCGCTCGGCGAGGAGAACGTGATCGTCGTCTCGCCGATCGGCGGACAGGGGTTCGTCTTCGGCCGGGGGAACCCGCAGCTGTCGCCGGCGGTGATCCGGCGCTGCGACCTGCGGATCGTCGCCTCGCGGACGAAGCTCGACGACGTGCGGGCGCTCCGGGTCGACACCGACGACCCCGACCTCGACGCGGAGCTCGCCGGGTGGGTACGCGTCCGGGTCGGCAAGTTCGAGACGCGGATGATGAAGATCGCCTGAGGGCCGGAAGAGCGACGAGTGGGACGCTCCGCGGAGACGGCGAAAACCCACCCATGCGACGGCGTTTTAAATACGGGTGCCGTATCGTGCTATATGATGACACAGATCGCCGCACCTCCCGAATCGCACGGGGGAACCGGCGGCGCCGACAGGGGCAACAGGCTTATTCCCGAACCGGGTGCAGTTACGGACAACCCCCGCGAGGAACCATGAACGAAGTCCAACTCGAAGTGGCGAAGGCGTACCCGAACGACTCGGGGCGCGGCATCGCCCGACTCGACCCCGACACGCTGTTGCACCTCAAGCTCTCGCCCGGCGACATCATCGAGATCGAGGGCGCGGAGACCACCGCCGCGAAGGTCTGGCGCGCCGACCGCCAGGACTGGAACACCGACACGGTCCGCGTCGACGGCTTCACCCGCCAGAACGCCGACGTGGGTATCGGCGAGCGCGTGACGATCCGGAAGGCGGAGGCCGAGAAGGCCGACAAGCTCGTCTTGGCCCCGCCGGAGGAGGCGTCGGTCCAGTTCGGCTCCGACGCCGCCGGCATGGTGAAACGTCAGATCCTCAAGCGGCCGGTCGTCGAGCGCGACATCGTCCCCGTGATGTCGTCGACGAACCACCCGTTCATGCGGTCGCCCGGGCAGGCGATCCCGCTGATCGCGGTGGAGACCGAGCCCGACGGCGTCTGTCTGATCACCGAAGACACGGAGGTCGAACTGCGCGAAGAGCCGATCTCCGGCTTCGAGAAGACTGGCGGCGGGATCACCTACGAGGACATCGGCGGGCTCCAGTCGGAGATCCAGCGCGTCCGCGAGATGGTCGAGCTGCCGATGAAACACCCGCAGATCTTCTCGAAGCTCGGGATCGAGCCGCCGCAGGGCGTCCTCCTGCACGGCCCGCCGGGCACGGGGAAGACCCTGCTCGCGAAGGCCGTCGCCAACGAGACCTCGGCGTCGTTCTTCTCGATCGCCGGCCCGGAGATCATCTCGAAGTACTACGGCGAGTCCGAACAGCAGCTCCGGGAGATATTCGAGGACGCGAAAGAGGAGAGCCCGAGCATCATCTTCATCGACGAGCTCGACTCGATCGCGCCGAAACGCGAGGACGTGACCGGCGAGGTCGAGCGCCGCGTCGTCGCCCAGCTGTTGACGATGATGGACGGGCTCGAAACGCGCGGGCAGGTGGTCGTCATCGGGGCGACCAACCGCGTCGACAGCGTGGACCCCGCGCTCCGCCGCCCCGGGCGCTTCGACCGCGAGATCGAGATCGGCGTCCCCGACGAGGTGGGCCGCAAGGAGATCCTCCAGATCCACACCCGCGGGATGCCGCTCTCCGACGACGTGAGCCTCGACCACCTCGCGGACGAGACCCACGGGTTCGTCGGCGCCGACATCGAGAGCCTCACGAAGGAGGCCGCGATGAAGGCGCTCCGGCGCTACCTCCCCGAGATCGACCTCGACGACGAGGAGGTCCCGCCGAGCCTGATCGACCGGATGATCGTCAAGCGCGACGACTTCTCCGGGGCGCTCACGGAGGTGGAGCCCTCCGCGATGCGCGAGGTGCTGGTCGAGCTCCCGAAGATCTCGTGGGACGACGTGGGCGGGCTCTCCAGCGCCAAAGAGCAGGTCCAGGAGTCGGTGGAGTGGCCGCTCACCTCGCCCGAGAAGTTCGACCGGATGGGCGTCGACGCGCCGAAGGGCGTGCTGCTGTACGGCCCGCCCGGCACGGGGAAGACGCTGATGGCGAAGGCGGTCGCCAACGAGACGAACGCGAACTTCATCTCGGTCCGGGGGCCGCAGCTGCTCTCGAAGTGGGTCGGCGAGTCGGAGAAGGCGATCCGGCAGACGTTCCGGAAGGCTCGGCAGGTGAGCCCGACGATCATCTTCTTCGACGAGCTCGACAGCCTCGCGCCCTCGCGCGGACAGGAGATGGGGAACAACGTCTCCGAGCGGGTCGTCAACCAGCTCCTCACCGAGCTCGACGGGTTAGAGGAGATGGGCGACGTGATGGTGATCGGCGCCACCAACCGTCCCGACATGATCGACCCCGCGCTGCTTCGCTCGGGCCGGTTCGACCGGCTCGTGATGATCGGTCAGCCGGACCAGGAGGGGCGCAAGCAGATCCTCGATATTCACACGCAGGACACGCCGCTCGCGCCCGACGTGAGCCTCCGCGAGGTCGCCGAGATCACCGACGGCTACGTCGGCTCCGACCTCGAGGGGATCGCCCGCGAGGCCGCGATCGAGGCGCTGCGCGACGACGACGACGCCGAGGAGGTCGAGATGAAGCACTTCCGGCGCGCGCTGGAGTCGGTGCGTCCCACGATCAACGACGACATCCTCGCGTACTACGAGGAAATCGAAGAGCAGTTCAAGGGCGGCAGCGGCAACGCGATCCGCGACACCGGCGGCCGGATCGGGTTCCAATAGCGCTCTCGGCGTTCCCGCTTCCGTCCCGTTCCGCGCCTTTTAACCCCGACAGCGACGAACGACGGGTATGTCCCAGCCGCGCGTCCCCGGCGGTGACGAGAACACGCTGGAGCTGCCGTGCGGACAGACGATCGCGTCCGGTGAACTGGACCTGGGGATGCGCGAGTTCGAGTGCGACTGCGGCGAGACGCACGCGGTCGTGATGGACGTCCACCCCCCCGAGCGGTTCCTCCCGGACTTCCTAGTCGAGGTGCTCCGCGAGGCGATCGAGACCACGAGCGAGGAGATGCCGGAGTTCGACACGCCGCACCTGCTCGGCGTGGTCTTGGAGGAGTTCCCGGAGGCCGTCGTCGCGTACGACGCCAGCGAGAACGCCGACGTGGGGTACGCGATGGCGTGGGTAACCGACTTCGACTCCCGCCGGCTCCACGAGATCGTCGTCGAACTCGTCGTCGAGCTGATGGAACACGCCGTGAGCCACGCCGACGACGGCGAGGCGCTCTCGGCGTTCGAAGAAGAGATGGTCGCGTTCGACGTGAGCGAGTTCGTCGACCAGTACCGCGCCGAGCGCGACCTCGAAGCCGAGGACCCGTACGCCTGAGCGAGGACCTCACGGCCACTCGGTCTGTTCCGATCGGCGCCTCAAACGGCCGAGGACGACCGCGTCAGCCCTCGTGTCAGACGAATGTCCGACTCTTGTCTCACTGAATCCTATATATTCGGGGACCGTACGTAAGACGTATGAGCGCCGGTGAATACGACCGGTACGACCGGATCCGCGGCGTGCTCGCCGAGGCCGACGAGCCGCTGACGGCGCGGGAGATCCTCGCGCTCGCGGGGGAGTGCGAGGAACTCGACAGCCCCCACCGCGTCGCCACCGTGTTGGGTCGCTGGGCCGAGCGCGGCGAGGTCGAGGTCATCGCCGATCGCCCCTACCGATACCGACTGGAGACCTGATCGCAGCGGGCTTGTCGGTGTGAGAAGCGCTCGGTCAGTCCGCTCCGAACCGGAGCGAGCCGTCGGCCGGATCGAGCGTCGCGACCGCACCGAGCGGGAGCGGGAACGACGGGTCGGTGTGACCGAAGTCGTAGCCGAAGCCGGCGACGGTCTCGGGGGCGTACCGTTCGAGTTCCCGAGTGACGACGCGCTCCAACTCGGCGGGATACTCGTCGGGGTCCGGGTCCCACTCTAGCGGCGGCGCGTTGGTCCGCGGGCGACCGACGAGCGCGGCGTCGAACCGCTCCAACAGCCCGCGCTCGCCCATCGCACGGAGCGTGTAACCGACCTCGCGCGGCGGCGGCACGTCTTCCGAGGTCTCCAGCGCGAGCACCGCGCCGTCGAGCCGCTCGGCGTCCGGGAGGTGCCGGTCCGCCTGGAGGTGCCACTTCACGATCGCGAAGGAGCCGCCCCACACCCGGCCGCGAACCGGTTCGTCGGGGTCTCCGTCCGGCCCCACCCACGTCGTCGGACCCGGGTTCTCGCGCCATGTGCGCGCGTCGCGCGTCTCGAAGTCGAACCAGTCGTCGGTCCACTCCGGGGCGGGCTCGACCCGACCGAGCGACTCCTCGAACAGCGCGCGCCGGAGGTACCGCTCGGTGTACGGGCGGAGGTCGTCGTCGCAGACGAGGTCGGGATGAATACCGAGCCCGTAGCTGACGATCCCGCGGTTCCAGAGGAACAGCCGGAGGTTGTCGTTGTCGCTGTAGCCGAAAAAGCGGGTCGGGTTCGCCGCGAGGGCGTCGCCGTCGAGGTGTTTCAAGATCCGAATCTGGTCGTCGCCGCCGGTGTACGCCATCACGGCACCGATCTCGGGATCGGCGAAGGCGTCCTCGATGTCGGCCGCGCGCGCCGCGGGCGGCGCCGGCTCGTCGCGGTCGGGGTCCGCGGTCGGGAACACCCGCGTCTCGACGCCGAGCGCGGCGAGCCGTTCGCGTCCGATCCGGAGCTTCGTCGCGTCGGGGGGCCGAGAGGGAGCCACGACGGCGAGCGTCTGGTCGTCGCCGAGCGACGGGGGCGTAGTGAACGCCATAGTGACGGGTTGCGTCAGGAATCCTCATAAACCGTCGGCGTGCTTGGTACAGTGACTCGTTCGTTATGAGACGACATGCCTTGCGAAAATCGCAAAGTCGCTGCGAGATTCGTATTCTATCGCCGACCTTATTACGATGAGCGTACTCCGTCGCGATAATGAGCGAGGACCGGACCATACTACTCATCGGTAGCGGACCGATCCAGATCGGACAGGCGGCCGAGTTCGACTACTCCGGCGCACAGGCGTGTCGCGCCCTGCAGGAGGAGGGCGCCCGCGTCGTCCTGGTGAACTCGAACCCGGCGACGATCATGACCGACCCGGAGACCGCGGACCGGGTGTACATCGAGCCGATCACGCCCGAGGCGATCTCGGAGGTCATCCGGATCGAGGAGCCCGACGGCGTCATCGCGGGGCTCGGCGGCCAGACCGGGCTCAACGTCACCGCAGAGCTCGCCGAGGAGGGGATCTTAGAGGAGTACGACGTCGAGGTGATGGGGACGCCCCTCGACACCATCTACGCGACGGAGGACCGCGACCTGTTCCGCCAGCGGATGGAGGATCTGGGCCAGCCGGTGCCGAGGTCGACGACCATCTCGCTGGACGAGGACGAGTCGGTCACCGACTTCGACGAGGCGGCCTTCCGCGAACACGTGCAGGAGGCGGTCGACGCGGTCGGCGGGCTCCCCGTTATCTCCCGGACGACGTACACCCTCGGCGGCTCCGGCTCGGGGGTCGTCGACGACTTCGAGGAGCTCGTCGAGCGCGTCCGCAAGGGGCTCCGCCTCTCGCGGAACAGCGAGGTGCTCGTCACCGAGTCCATCTCGGGCTGGGTCGAGTTGGAGTACGAGGTGATGCGGGACGCCGACGACTCCTGTATCATCATCTGCAACATGGAGAACATCGACCCGATGGGGATCCACACCGGGGAGTCGACGGTCGTCACCCCCTCGCAGGTGATCCCCGACGACGGCCACCAGGAGATGCGCGACGCCGCGCTCGAAGTGATTCGAGACCTCGGTATCCAGGGCGGCTGTAACATCCAGTTCGCGTGGCACGACGACGGTACTCCCGGCGGCGAGTACCGCGTAGTGGAAGTGAACCCGCGCGTGTCGCGCTCCTCCGCGCTCGCGTCGAAGGCGACCGGGTACCCGATCGCCCGCGTCACCGCGAAGGTCGCGCTCGGCAAGCGGCTCCACGAGATCGACAACGAGATCACCGGCGAGACGACCGCCGCCTTCGAGCCCGCGATCGACTACGTGGTGACGAAGGTGCCGCGGTGGCCCATCGACAAGTTCGACGACGTGGACTTCGAGCTCGGTACGGCGATGAAGTCCACCGGCGAGGCGATGTCGATCGGCCGGAACTTCGAGGAGAGCCTGCTGAAGTCGCTCCGCTCCGCGGAGTACGACCCGGCGGTCGACTGGGAGGCGGTCGACGACGACACCCTCGAGACCGAGTACCTCGAACGCCCCACACCGGACCGCCCGTACGCCATCTTCGAGGCGTTCGACCGGGGTTACACCGTCGCGGACATCGAGGAACTGACCGGGATCAAGCCGTGGTACCTCGAACGGTTCAAACGCGTCAGCGACTCCGCGCAGGCCGCCCAGAACGGCGAGTTCGCGCAGGCGGCCACCGCGGGCCACACGAACGCCGAGATCGCGGCGCTCGCCGGCGGCGGGACCGACGTCGACGCCGTGGAGGCGGACGTCCCCGGCCGAACGTACAAGCAGGTCGACACCTGCGCCGGAGAGTTCGCCGCCGAGACTCCGTACTACTACTCCGCGCGCCAGTCGGAGTTCGAGCGTGGACCGCTGAAAGGGGACGCCGCGGCCGGCGAACTGGTCGTCGACAAGGACGTCGACAGCGTGGTCGTCGTCGGCGGCGGCCCGATCCGGATCGGACAGGGCGTCGAGTTCGACTACTGCTCGGTCCACGCGATCCAGGCGCTCCGCGAACTCGGCATCGAGGCGCACGTCGTCAACAACAACCCAGAGACCGTCTCGACCGATTACGACACCTCCGACGGGCTGTTCTTCGACCCGATCACCGCCGAGGAGGTCGCCGACGTCGCCGAGGCGACCGGCGCCGACGGTGTGATGGTGCAGTTCGGCGGGCAGACGTCGGTGAATATCGGCGAACCGCTCGAGACGGAGCTCGAGCGCCGCGGGCTCGACTGCGAGATCATGGGGACGAGCGTCGAGGCGATGGACTTAGCGGAAGACCGCGACCGGTTCAACGTCCTGATGGACGAGATGGGCGTCGCCCAGCCCGAGGGCGGCACCGCGACGAGCGAGAGCGAGGCGCTCGAACTCGCCCACGAGATCGGCTACCCCGTCCTCGTTCGCCCCTCCTACGTCCTCGGTGGGCGCGCGATGCGCGTCGTCGAGAGCGACGCGGAGCTGGAGGAGTACATCGAGGAGGCGGTCCGGGTCTCCCCGGACAAGCCGATCTTAGTCGATCAGTTCCTCGACGACGCGGTCGAACTGGACGTCGACGCCGTGGCCGACGGCGAGGACGTGCTGCTCGGCGGCGTGATGGAACACGTCGAGAGCGCGGGCGTCCACTCGGGCGACTCCGCCTGTATGATTCCGCCGCGCTCGCTCGACGACGAGACGCTCGGCCGGGTCCGCGAGGTCACCGAGGACATCGCCCACGCGCTCGACACGGTCGGGCTGCTCAACGTCCAGCTCGCGGTGACCGGCGTCGGCGACGACGACGCCGAAAGCGAGGTGTACGTGCTGGAGGCGAACCCGCGCTCCTCGCGGACGGTCCCGTTCGTCTCGAAGGCGACGGGCGTGCCCATCGCGAAGCTCGCGGCGAAGGTGATGACCGACGACCTGACGCTCGACGACCTCGACGTCGACGAGCAGGTGCCGGAGCACCGCAGCGTGAAGGAGGTCGTCCTCCCGTTCGACCGCCTGCCGGGCTCGGACCCGCGGCTCGGCCCGGAGATGAAGTCGACCGGCGAAGTGATGGGGACGGCCCGCTCGTTCGGCAAGGCGTACGACAAGGCGCAAGACGCGACGAGCAAGCCGATCCCCGAGTCCGGCACCGCCGTCGTCGACCTCTCGGCCGACGAGTTCCCGGACCCGGACACCGAGGCCGGCGAGGCCCTCGTCGACGGGTACGCCGAGCACTTCGAGCTGAGCGAGGCGACGGACCTGATCGAGGCCGCGAAGCGCGGCGAACTCGACCTCATCGTCTCGCGCCAGCGCGACCTGCTAGAGATCGCCGTCGAGGAGGAGATCACCTACTTCTCGACGCACGCCTCGGCGAAGGCCGCGCTCGAAGCCATCGAGCACAAGGCCGACGACCTCGACGTGATGGCCGTCTCCGACCGGCCGAAGCGCGTCGAGAAGTGGGGCTCCGCGGAGTAGACGGCGGAACCGCCGCCGTTTCTTTGCACCGACAGCGTATTTACGTCCCGCATGCAACCCTCCAGACATGACTCTCGTCGTGGTCCCGGTCCGGTTCCCGCCGTCGTCCCACTCCGAGGCGACGCTGCGGGAGGCCGTCCGCGTCGCCGATGAGCGCGACGCCGACCTCACGATCCTCCACGTTGACCTGTATCAGAACTCGGGCGGCGTCTCCCGCAGCGACCTGAAACGCGCCGTCGAAGAGCGGATCGGCCGGCTGGACCGCGCGCGGTACGTCGTCCGTCGGGGGTTCCTCGTCGAGGAGACCATCCTCGAAGAGATCGTCGCCGAAGGCGCCGACGTGGTCGTTATCGGCTCGAAGCAGGCCGGGCGCTGGCGGCGCATGGTCCAGAAGCTCCTCTCCGACCCCGACATCGACACGTACCTCCGCAACGAACTCGACTGCACCGTGATCACTGTCGACGCCGACGGCGACACCACGACCAACGAGGCCGGCGACGGCGCCGACGACGCCGCGCCGCTACCCGAAGACGGGGCTGACGACTGAGCAGTCTCGGCCGATACGGCTCCGCACCCCTCTCGGTTCTCTCACTCCACTCCGGCGACCGCGTCCCGACGCTCGTACTCGATGACGGTCGCGACGCGGTCGGCGATCGCTTCGCCGAACTCCCGCTCGACGAGGTACAGCGCGAGGTCGATTCCGGAAGTCACCCCGCCCGCGGTGAGCAGGTCGCCGTCGTCGACGACGCGGGCGTCCACGACCGCGGCGCCCGACTCCCGGAGCTCGCCGATCGCGGAGGCGTGGGTGACCGCGCGCCGCCCGTCGGTGACGCCGGCCTCCGCGAGCAGCATCGCGCCGGTACAGACCGCGGCGGTCCGGACGCCGGCGGCGTGGTACTCGCCGAGCGCGCGCGGCACGTCGCCCTTCTGCGCCTCCGCCCACGCGCTCGCCTCCCCGTCGCGCGCGGTCCAGCCGCCGCCGGGGACGACGAGCAGGTCGGGCGCCTCGTCGCCGTCCGGCTCCGAGAGAACGCCGTCGACGCCGACGCGCGTCCCGTGGCTCGCGGTCACCCGCTCGCGCTCGTCGAGGGTGACGTACCGGACGCGACCCGGTCGCTCGGCGGCGGTCGGATCGTCGGCCGACCCGTCGCCCGCTCCCGCGCTCGCCTCCTCTGCGGCGTAGCCGAGCGCGTAGTCGAACACCTCGTACGGGCCGATCGCGTCGAGCTCGTCGAACCCGTCGTACAGCAGGATATCGACGTTCACTGTCGGGGACCTACGCGTCCGGTCGTGATGTGTGTTCCCCCGGCGACTGCGCGCGCTCTCGGCGACTCCCGGGTGGTTCACTCCCGACTCACTCCCGGCTCACTCCCGACTCACCCCTCGACTCACCCGTCGGCGAACGCCTCGACGACCGCCTCGATGTCGCCGGCGACCCGGTCGCGGTCGATCCTCTCGCCTCGGTAGGCGCGTTCGACGACGCCGTCGGGGTTGACGAGCAGGGTGACGACGATGTGCGTGAAGTCGTACCCCTGCAGCCGGTCGCTCTCGGTCGTGCGCTCGAACCCGATACCGAGCCGGTCTTCCACGACCGTTTTCGCTCGCTCCGGGGTCTCCGGGCGGAGGTAGTGCCAGTTACCTGCATCGCGATTCACGCCGATCGACTCGGCGTTGTCGCGTAGCGCCGCCTCGTCGTCGCGCTCGGGATCGAACGTGATCGGGAGGAACAGCGTCTCGTCGGTCAGTCCCGCGTCGGCGACGCGTCGCTGCACCCCGACGAGTCGCCGGAGGAGGATTCCGCACTCCGCCGGACAGAAGGTGAACACCGCGGTCACTATCGCGGTCCGGTCGACGGCCTCGCTATCGATGGTGATCCCGGCGATCGGGTCCCGCAGCTCGAACGCCGGGAGCGGTTCTCCGTACGCGGGGTACGAGAGGTCCTCGCTGTCGGCGATCTGGTCCTCCTGTGGGTCGAGCGCGACGTCCTCAGGCTCGCCGTCGATGACCGACGTACACCCGGCGGTCGCGCCGATCGTTGCCGCGCCGACCGTCGCCTTGCCGATCCCTCCGAGCAGCGCTCGGCGTCTCATGTCGAAACCGACGGCCGGGCGGCGCATAACCGGTCTGGTGCGGGCGTCGAACGCGAGAATTCGGGCCGCGAGCGACGGCAACGCGACGGGATTCGCCGCGGACGGCTCACTCGAACAGGCTGTCGACGGTCCGGACGAACCGGTCGACGATCCGGTCCGGGAGCGACGGCGACACCTCGTCGAGGAGCGCCGCGGTCCGCTCGGGGCGCGCGAGCGAGAGGCGCATGGGACGGTCGTCGGACTTCTCGACGATCCCGCTCTCGACGAGATTCGAGGCGTGCCACGAGACCGTGCTCCGCGCGAGATCGAGCCCGTCAGCCAGCGCCGCCGGCCGGGTCGGGCCGTCGACGTGGAGCCGAACGAGGATGCCGCGGGGGGTCTCCCGCCGGAGGTAGGCGATCGCCCGTCGCTCCCACGAGTCGAACCTCGGGTCGAAGTAGTGGGCGCGGCCGCCGATCCGCTCGACCGCGATTTCGCCGTCGCGGACGAGCCGGCGGAGGTGGTACTGCGCCTGTCCGGTAGCGATGTCGAGGTCGCGGCCCACCCGGTTGAAGTGGACGCCCGGCGTCTCGCGGACGTGTCGACGGACCCGAGATCTGGTGTCCGGCATGGGTGCTCGGTGTTGGCTACCGGAGCGGTGTTTAAAACCACCGCGCGCGTTCCCCCCGAGCGGGAGCGGTCCGGGAGTGTATTCTTGTCGCTCGCCGTAGTACGACTCGACAGCGTGATTCCGACTCCCGCGAGCGCGACCGTCGGCGGGTGGGGCGTAGAGGGGTCGCTGCCGCTTTTGGCCGTCGTGTTCGTCGCCGGCGCCGGCACCGGGCTCCTCTTTCTCGTGAGCCTCGTCGCGTACCGCCGCCGCCGGAGCGCGCAGTACGCGCTTATCAGCGTCGCCGTCGGCGCCCTCCTCGCCCGCTCGATCGTGGGCGCGGGCACCGTCCTCGGCGTCGTGCCGATGCCGGTTCACCACTTCGTCGAACACAGCCTCGACTTCCTGATCGCCGCGGTCGTCCTCTACGCGGTGTATGCGCACGCTCCGGGGTCCGTGGACGGCGACGCGGCGTCGGACTGACCGGAGAGCGGAGCGGTCACCGTCTCACCCGCCGAATCCGCTTCGGAGCTCCTCAATGGCCGCATCGACGCGACGGCCGTACGCCAGCGCCGCACCCGAGACGACGGCGCCGAGGAGGGGCCAGACAACCAGCGAACCGACCGCGCGGCCCGTCGCGACGAACTCCCCCTCCGGCGCGAACGCGACGCCGATCACGTGCTCGAAGACGAGCCCGCGGAACGCTCCGTTCGGCGTGAGCGCGAGCGACCCCGGGATCGTCGCCGGCGACGTTCCGGCATCGAGCGAGCGGAGCAGGAGGAGGTCGCCGCCGAGCACGCCCGCGACCAGCGCGAGAACCCCGAGCGCGATCGCGCTGCGGCGGCTCGCGGCGAGCGCGGAGACGGCCGCCGCGAGCGACACGTACGCCGCGCCCAAGAGGAGGACGAACGCGAGGAACCGGACGAACAGCACCGGCGAGTCGACGCCGGCGTGGGTCGCGAATATCCCCGTGTCCGGCGCGGCGGTCAGCCAGACGACGCCGCCGACCAGCGCGTACGGGACGCCCACCACGGCGACCAGCGCGACCGTCCGCGCCAGCAACACCCCGACGACGTACTCGCCGACGCGCACCGGGTACGTCCGGATCACCGCCAGCTCACCGCTTTCGGCGTCGGAAAGCAGCGCGCGGTAGCCTAACACCACCGCGACGAGCGGGACGAGCACCTCCGTCGGGAGGAGCAGATCGACGACCGCCGGCACGAACCCGGTCGCGCCGCCGCCGCCCGCCGCGAGGAGGCCGACGACGACGAGGAACAGTCCCACCGCGAGCACGCCGTAGCCGGGCGTCCGGACCACCGTCGCGAGCTCGCGTCGAAACACGGTCGCGACCCCGATGAGCGGACCGGTCATCGGTCCGACACCCCCGTGACGTGGACCGCCGGCTCCGTTTCGTCGCCGTCGCTCTCGTCCTCGCCCTCGGCACCGCCCTCGGAGCCCTCACCGCCCGCCTGCCCCGCCGCCTCCCCCGTCACGGCGAGATACAGCGCCCTCGCGTCGGCGGCGTCGTGCTCGTCGAGCAGTCGGTCCAGCGGGCCCGCGGCGGCGATCTCCCCGCGGCGGAGGAGCACGACGCGGTCGGCGTGCTCGTCGACGAGGTCGAGCGCGTGGGAACAGACGACGACCGCCGTGTCGGCGTCGGCTCGCTCGGCGGCCGCGCGGAACGCACGCTCGCGCATCCCCGGGTCGAGACCGCTCGCCGGCTCGTCTAAGGCGACGAGCGAGGGGTCGCCGAGGACCGACTGCGCGATCCCGAGCAGGCGCCGCATGCCGCCCGAGAGCGCCTCGACTCGCCTGTCGCCCGCGTCGCCGAGACCGACCCGTTCGAGGGCCGCGTCCGGGTCGTCACCGACGAGCCGCGCGTAGAACGCGAGCGTCTCGCGGGCGGTGAACCCCTCGCGGAACGGCACCCGCTGCGGGAGGTACCCGATCGGCCTCGGGCCGGTCGCGCCGGGGAGAGTCACCTCGCCCGCGGTCGGCTCCGTCGCGCCGACGAGGACCCTGAGCAGGGTCGACTTCCCGGAGCCGTTCGGGCCGACGACGGCGGTGACGCCCGGCACGAACCCGAGTGACACCGATTCGAGCACCGGCACGCCGCCGTACGTCCGGGCGACCTCCGAGAGGACCGCGACGGGCTCGTCAGGCATCCGTGACACCTCTCGCCGCCGGCGCGGTCGTCGGACCGGCCGGTCGCGCTCCCGGATCGATACTCCCTCCCGTCGCGTTCGGATCGCGTGTGTCCATCGTCGTAGTCCCGGTATCCCCGTTCAGTTCGGCGCGCCAGTCGGCGCTGACCGGCCCGACCTCCGGACCGAGCGCGGCGTCAACCCGGTCCGGCGAATACGGCTCCGCCGCCGGCGCCGGGTCGATGATGCTCCCCGAGCGCGCCCCGGGAACCGTCCCGCGGAGGCGGTCGAGGAGCGTGACCACGGGCGACTCGCGCACGGCGACCGCGGCGACTTCGCGGTGGAGCGCGGCGTCGACCGGTGAGGTCGGGCGGTAGGCGCGCTCGCCGGGGTCGTGGATCCCCACGTTCGCTCCCTCCCAGTAGTTCCCGCGGTCGCCGTCGGCCCAGATCCGGAGCGCGCCCGCCCCGGCGCCCGCGTGGTCCTCGTTGCCGACGAAGTCGTTCGCGACGACTCGACTCGACGGGACGACCGTGGTCGCGCGCGCGCCTTCATCGTTTTCCGCGGCCACGTTGCGCTCGTACAGCGATCCCCGCGAGCTGGTCGAGAAGCCGAGTTCGTTGCCGACGAGGGTGTTGTACCCGATGTACGTCCGGGTGCCCGAGGCCTGAATTCCCGCGCTGGAGTTCCGCACGTCGTTACCGACGATCGCGTTGCCCGAGGGACGCGTCATCACGGTGACTCCGCCGAACAGCTCGTTTCGGAACGCGTTGTCGGCGATCAGCGCGTCGCTCGTGTACATGAGGTGCGTCCCGTACCGGTTGTCCGCGAACGTCGAGTTCCGGACGACCGAGCCGTCGGCGCGGTGGAGGTAAATCCCGTCGCGACCGCCCTGGAAGACGCTGTCCGTCACCGTCACGCGCGACTGCATGCCCGTGACCCCCATGAACCCGTCCTGCCACTCGTCTGACCCGTCGACGCGGAGGTCTCGGATCGTCGCGTGGGAGCCCTCGCGGAGGAGCAGGCCGCTCGCGTTCGCCTCGACCGTCACGTCGTCGACGACGAGCCCCGGCGCGTCGATCGCGCGGATCCCCGCGTCGCCGTGGCCGTAGCCGAGCTGGATGTTGGTGTCCCACACCTCGTCGTCGCCCTCGCGCCCCTCGCGCGCCGCCTCCGGATCGCGCGTTTGGCCCCCGCTCCCGTCGACCGAGAGCCCGGTGATCGCCACGTCCGGCGCCCGCACCGTGATCACCGACCCGTTGCCGTCGCCGCGAATCCGCGCGTCCTCGCCGGCGACCGTGACCGACTCGTTCACCGTCAGAGTCTCCTCGTAGGTCCCCGGCGGGACGACGACGGTCGTGTTCGCCGGCGCGGCCGCGACCGCCGCCTGAACCGTCGGCGCGTCCTCGCCGACGACGACCGAGACCGGTCTGTCGGCGCGGCGCTCGGCGGCCGCGATCCGGTCGTCGGCCGCGGTCCACCGCTCGGGGGCCATCGCGCGCACCGCCGCCGCGGAGTCCGTGTCGAAGGACATGCCTCGGACCGTCTCCCAGTCGACTGTCCGCCCGCCGTGGTCGGCGGCGAACGCCTCGGCGGCGTCCCGCTCGCGGAACGGGACGACCGTCTCGCCGGCCGGGCTCCGAGCGTCGCTACCGACCACGTAGACCGCCTCTTCCGCCGGCGTCCACTCGCCGGCGAATTCCGACTCGAACAGCCCGGTCTCGGTCGTCCCCGGCCGGGCGTCGTCGAACGTCTCGACGTAGACGACGATCGGGTAGCCGAACTGGCGTTCGGTCCGGCCGTCGCCGAGCGTCGCCGCGAACGACTCGACGCCGTTGTACCCGACGACGTACTGGAGCTGCGAGTAGAAGACCTGCGTCCGCGGGACCCGCGCCGCTCCGGCCATCAGCGCGTCCGTCTCGGAGGAGAGCCCCAGTTCGACCACGTCGTCGTAGTCGACGGGCGAGGGCGCGGCCGACTCCGGGTCGGTAACGAACGCTCCCGCCGTCGCGGCCGCTGCGACGAGGAGGAGCGTCGCGAGCGCGAGCCGAACCGGGAGCGCCGGACCGGCGTATGGGTCGAAACGCGTCACGGTGACGTTTCGATCGCCTGGGGTTTATCCGATCTGGTTCGTTCCTCGAACGACCGTCTGAATCGCTCCCGAGAGCCTAAGGCGGTCGTTTCACAACTATCACCCATGACCGAACATCCGCGTCCGTCGACGTCGCGTCGAGGTCTGCTCGCCGGGGTCGGCGCGGGCCTCTCGCTCGCGGCCGCCGGCTGTCTGGGCGACGAGAGCGCGTCGATCACCCCGGTCTCGCTCGACGGCGAACGCGCGTGCGACGAGTGCGGCATGATAATCGAGGACCACCCCGGCCCGGTCGGACAGATTCACTTCGAGGACGACGAGCCCGAGGGCGGACGACCGGGCCAGTTCTGCAGCAGCATCTGCACCTACACCTACCGGTTCGACGCGGAAGACGCGGGACGGACCCCGCTGGCGACGTTCCTCACCGACTACTCGCTCGTCGATCAGGAGGTGTTCGAGGAGGGCACCGACACGATGTTCTCCTCGCACGTCGAGAGCGAGGCGTTCTCGCGGACGACCGACCTCACGGTCGTCGCACGCAGCGAGGTCGTCGGCGCCATGGGACCCGAGCTGATCCCGTTCAGCGAGGCGGACGACGTCGACGCGTTCGTCGAGGAGTACGGTGGCGATCCGATGCCCGCCGAGGACGTCGAGCGGTCGACCCTGGAGGCCTTATAAATAGCCGACGTAGGCCGCGCACCGTTCAAAAACGGACGCTCTTTGACGGGAGGACGCGAGAAGGCATTATAGGCGAATTGAGGGTTGACGGGCGATTCGGGCTCGCCGCCGGGGTTCGACGCTGGATTCTTCTATTCGGTCGGCGTACTACGAGACGTATGTACCGCACGACCTTGATCCCGACCGGGGGTAGCGAGGCATCGTTCGGTGCTGTCGCGGACGCGATCGAAGTTACCGCACCCGACGGGACGATCCACGTGCTGGGAATCGTCGAGGATCTGCCGACACACAGACGGTCGGGGAAGCCCCAGAAGTTCGACGGCGGGGACGACGAGCGAGTCCGACTAGAGGCGGCCGTCGACCGCATCGCGGCGTCGGTCGAGGAGGCGGGGATCGACTCCGTGACCGTCGTCGAGGAGGGCGTGCCGTCACACGAGATCGTCGAGTACGCGGCGGACGCCGACGTCGACGCGATCGTGATGGGGAAACGGGGGCCGAGCGATGCGGCCGCCGACCTGCTCGGGAGCACGACGGAACGCGTCCTCCGCGACGCGCCGACCACGGTCGTGTCCGTCCCGGCACTCGACTAGGGGCGGTTACGAATCGACCGGTGAGAAAGTCCGCCCTCCCCGAATTGAACGGGGGACAAGTCGATCTACAGTCGACTGCTCTACCAGGCTGAGCTAAGGGCGGTTACCGTATTCTACCCGCCGGATTCGACTTAAGGGTTCCCTTTCAAACCGGGTGTGATCCGCGGTACCGCGGACGCCTCGACGGCCCTCACCGCAGCCGCCGCGCGCGATTTTTAAGTCGCTCGCGGCGAGAGCGAGGATATGGCCGACGGCGACGATCGACAGGCGACGTTCGGGTCGGACGGGAGCTTGGAGACCGACACGACGCCGGACGCGACCGGCGAGAACGACTTCGGCGAGGAGAAGGACGCCAACGAGACGGACGGCGGGTACAGCCGGTACGTCGTCTCCAGCCTCCTCCAGAAGGCGGTGCGCCGATCCGACGAGGAGGTCGCCGCGTGGGCCGCGTGGGAGCTGTCCCGCTCCGGCTACGCGTGGAACCTCTGGGACCGCCTCAACCTCTACGTCGTCGAGGACCTCCGCGCGGGCAGCGACGTGGCGCTCACGATCGAGCGCTACGAGGAGCTCGCCACCGAGCGCTGGGAGGCCGCCGAGTGGAAGGGCCGGCTCTGCGCGGTCCACGCCGCGCTTGCGGCCGCCCGCGCGCGCTCGACCCGCGAGGCCTCGAACGCCGACGCCTACTTCTCCGCCGTCGCCGAGGTGCGCGCCGAGGCCCGCGAGCGCGGCGAGGAGCCCGCACACGACTTCCCCGTCGGCGACCTCGAACCGGACGGCGAGTTCGACGCGATCTTCGACGGCCACACCGGCGAGGGCGCGAGACGCGACCGCGGGACGCACTTCTTCAAGACCCACGGCGCCCGAGTCGGCCCGGAGGGCGAAGACGACCAGAGCGCCCGCTGGCAGCGCCTCGCGATGCTCCTCGACGACGAGACCGACTACTCCGCCGACGATCTCGACCGCGCCGTCGAGCCGGTCGATCTCGAAAACCCGTGGGGCGAACCGGCGACGGGGGCCGGACGCGCCGACGCAGCCGGGGCCGGAGACACTGTCGACATCGACGACACTGCCGACACCGGCGAGAACGGTCCCGACCGGACCGGCTCGCTCGACGAGTTCTCGGAGTAGCCTCGGGCCGCTCGTCAGGCACCGTCCCGTCGATGACCGCTTTCGCCAGCCCTTATGAGCGTGCGCCCGTTACGAGATGTATGGCAGATGTAGCAATCGTCGGCGGCGGACCGGCCGGGCTCAGCGCGGGACTGTTCGCGGGCAAGAACGGGCTCGACGCGGTCCTGTTCGACACCGACGGCACGTGGATGCATAAGGCGCACCTGTTCAACTACCCCGGAATCGGCTCGGTCGGCGGCAGCGAGTTCCTCGCGACCGCCCGCCAGCAGGCCGACGACTTCGGCGTCGACCGGAAGCAGGGCGAGGAGGTCACCGCTGTCGAGGAGGCCGGCGACGGCTTCGTCGTGACCACCGAGGCGGACGAGTACGAGGCCGACTACGTGGTGCTGGCGACGGGCGCGAGCCGCGACCTCGCCGAGTCGCTCGGCTGCGAGTTCGACGGCGATCTCGTCGACGTCGGCGTCTCGATGGAGACGAGCGTCGAGGGCGCGTACGCGACCGGCGCGATGGTCCGCGCCGAGGAGTGGCAGGCGGTCATCTCGGCCGGCGACGGCGCCGCCGCGGCCCTCAACATCCTCTCGAACGAGAAGGGCGAGCACTACCACGACTTCGACGTGCCCGACACCGCGACCTCGGTGTTCGGCGGCCTGATCGACGACGAATAAGCGCCCGGCTACGGTTTTCGATCGCTTCTTGATCGATAGCGGGAGTACGTCTCTCAGTGTGGTGGTGTGATCATTTATAAGTCGGATCGGGGTGTGGCTGTTGGTGGTTTATAAGTGATCGACGCTGTGGTGACGACCTCCAAAGCCCCGGCCGCGAGGACTCGCGCGGCTCGCTGCGGTCCTCGTCACTCGCGTTGCTCGTTCCTGCGGTCCTTGCGTCGCCGTGCTTCGTCCTCGCGGCCGCCCCTTTGAGTCCCACCCTGCCGCACCGCACAGCACCTCACACCTCCCCAACCTCGCCGCTCGCTTCGTCGCCGGCGCGCAGCGCCGGCTGCATGAGGGGCCTCCGTTCCCTCTCTGCTCGCGGCGTCCCTCGCGGGCTAGCTCGCGGCCGCCGATGGCGGCCGCTCGCAGGCGCGCCACCGCACTCGTCAGTTATAAGCGATCGTCGCCGTCGCTCACGCCTATTTAAATACTGAACCGCGGCCGGTGATCTGCAACACCCACCCCCGCCATCGACCTCGCCGGTCTACGGTGACTCCGGGCCGAAACACCGTACCTGTCGAAGGGGTTCAGCGGCTCCGCTCGGTTCAGTCGTCGCCGTCCATGTCGAGCGAGCGCTTTTCGCCGAGTTCCTCCTCCAAACTTCCGCGCTCCCAGCTCCGGACGGCGTCCCCTTCGACCTCGGCGCGGAGCTTCTCCTCGAGGAGGTTCACGGCGACGCTGTTGGCGCCCTCGGGGATGATCACGTCCGCGTGTTTCTTCGAGGGCTCGATGAACTGCTCGTGCATCGGCTTCACCGTCGAGAGGTACTGGTCGATGACGCCCTCTAGGTCGCGGCCGCGGTCGATCACGTCTCGCCGGATCCGGCGTAAGATTCGGACATCGGCGTCGGTCTCGACGAACAGCCGGAGGTCCATCATGTCGTTTATCTCCTCGTCATACAGCGCGAGGATCCCTTCGAGCACGATGACGTCGGTCGGATCGACGTCGATACGCTCCTCCTTCCGGTTGTGGACCTCGAAATCGTACTGCGGCATCCGAACCGATTGCCCCTCGAGCAGGGCTTCGAGGTGTTCTCTGAGCAGTTCCCACTCGAACGCCGACGGGTGGTCGTAGTTGACGGACTGCCGCTCCTCGAAGTCGAGGTGAGAGAGGTCCTCGTAGTAGTTGTCCAACGGGATGCGGGTGACGCTGTCGCCGAGGTCGCGGGTGACGAGCCGTGAGACGGTCGTCTTCCCCGCGCCGGTCCCCCCCGCGATCCCGATCACGAACGAGGGAATGGTCATACTCCCCGCTCGGGCACCGGAGGGTTTGAAGCCTCCTTTTCGTCGCCGTCGTCAGCGCGGCCGCGATCACCGAAGAAGGCCGTCTCTCAGGAGGCGGGTTCCGTTCCGCCTGCAGATCTCGTCGCTCGCTCATCTCTCGCCGCCGATCGGAAGTCTAGGCCGGGAATACGTATAACGATACCGGGGGCACCTTTTAGCCGTTCGCTGCGGAATCACGACTCATGCGAACAGACACCACGGTTCGCGACGTGATGCACCGCGAGTTCCTCGGCGTGAGCGAGTCGGACCCGTTGCGCGATGCGGCGGCGCTTTTAGTCGACGAGGGAACGAACTGCCTCGTCGTCCTCCGAGGCGGAGAGGCCGTCGGTCGATTGGACTGTCGAGACGCCCTCGATTCACTCCTCGACGCGACGGCCGACGACGAACGCGGCCTTACGGTCGGTTCGGTCATGGGCCCGCCGCTCCCGACGGTCGCTCCCGACGACGCGCTGGCCGTCGTCGAGGAGCGGCTCGTCGCGGAGGGAGTCGACCGCGTCGTCGCCGTCGAGGACGGCGAGGCCGTCGGCGTCGTCACCGCGGGCGACGCGCTCGCCGCGGGTGCGCCCCGAACTGGGAACGGCGCCCGCGACCCCCTCAGCGACGAGGGAGCGACCGGAGAGCCCCGGCGGGGCGACGCGGCAACGCTGGGGGCGGACGGCGGCGTCGACCCCGCCGTAGAGGCGTCCTCCACCGACGCGTCCGGCTCGCCGACGCAGGGCGTCTGCGAGAGCTGCGGGGCGCTGGTGCCCGACCTCGTGACCGCGAACGGACAGGCCGTCTGTCCGGAGTGTCGCGAGGTGTGACACGGAACCGCACGTCCATTCATCGCTCGGATCCTCAGTTCTCCCTCTCCGTCGACGCCGGTAGGCTCAAACGTCCGGCGCGCCGAACATCGATCGAATGGTCGACAGCGACCGCGTGCGCGTCACGCCCGCCACCGTCGACGACGTCGACCCGGTCACCGACCTGTGGATCGCGCTCGCCGAGGACCAGCAGGCACACGGGTCGACGCTGCTCGCCGAGGGGAACCGCACCGCGGTCCGCGAGTGGGTCGCGCGCTCGGTGGTCACCGGCGAACTCCTCGTCGCGTGCGACGGCGACGGCGACACGATCGGGTTCGTCGGGTTCGCGCTCGATCGCGGCGGCTACGAACGCGACCGCACCCGCGGAGTCGTGAGTAATCTGTTCGTCGTCCCCGAGTGGCGCGGTGAGGGTATCGGCGCCGACCTGCTGGACGCGGCCGAGCGAGCCCTCCGCCAAGAGGGCGCCGAGACCGTCGCCTTAGAGGCGCTCGCGGCGAACGACCGCGCCCGCGAGTTCTACGCGGAGCGGGGGTACGAGCCGCACCGGGTGGAGCTGACGAAGTCGCTGGCGGCGGGTAACGAAGCGGGCGGAGACGGAGACGGTAACGGAGCGGGCAGAGGCGGGGACGACGACCGGAACGCCTGATCGCGACACGGCGTCGCCGCCGACATCGGGTGACCTTCGCGGAAAGCGACACGCACTCATAGGAGGACCGAGTACGCCAGCCTGCGCCAGGGGAGCATGGGCGGTTCATGCACTCGACTTGTAATCGAGACTTCCGGGGTTCAAATCCCTGCCCTGGCTTCGTACGATTTGTTCAATTTCCGTTCGTTGACCCCCGCTTCCTGAGTAACTGCACCGGCTCCCGCACCGTTCGAACTTCGAGGTGGGGTACACTACAGATCCGGTTCCGCTGTATGATTAAAAAAAGCGACGAGTAGACGAGTTATTCGTCGTCGTCCTCCTGCGGGATGGAGACGGTTAGCTCTCCGGTATCGCCGCCTTCGTACGTCGCACTGGTGACCTCGAACAGCTCCTGCTGATCGATTTCATCCATCTCGAACGGACCGGGAAGAACGAACACCGCTAGGTGTAAGTCGCGAGCCTCACCGTCCTCGTCGATTTCGAATTCGACCGTGACTTCCGTCGGTTTCCCTTCATCATCGAATTTGAACTTCCTGTCGACGATGGTGACGTCTCCGAGTTGGCCGTCGGTCCCCTGTCTGCGTGGCGAGGGGTTCTGGGTGACGCCGTCGTCCGAATTGCCGAGCGCCGACATCAGATCGTTCGGGTAGTACCTCGGAGGCATCGGGGGAGACTCGCCCTCGCCGAAGTCGACTTGCCAGTACACCGTTTCCTCGTCGTCTCTCTCCTCCTCGCCGATCGTTATCGTCGCGGTCGCGGAGTCGTCGTCGGTGACGACGCCGTGGGTGTAATCGCCGGGCTCGAGACCGCTCGTGTCGAGTCCCTCGAACGTGACCGTCTGGGTCTCGTCGCCGTCCAGCGTCACTTCCTGTGACGCCAGTGCTTCGTCCCCTGCGAGGGTGCCGTCGCCGTCGCCGTCCAGCCGGAACTCCACCGTCTGCGTGGCTTCCTCGTCGCCGTCGTTGGTGACGTCGGCGGAGACGTCGATCGCGTCACCCTGCGTCGCGGTGTCCGGCGCGTCGAGGTTCGAGACTCGGAAGGTCGCCGGCTCCGGTTCGGGCTCCGGCTCCGCGTCGTCGTCCTCGATGGTGATCGTCGCGGTCGCGGAGTCGTCGTCGGTGAAGACCCCGTGGGCGTAATCGCCGGGCTCGAGACCGCTCGTGTCGATATCGCTGAAGGTGACCGTCTGGGTCTCGTCGCCGTCCAGCGTCACTTCCTGTGACGCCAGCGCCTCGTCGTCGGGAGTGCCGTCGCCGTCGACGTCCAGCCGGAATTCGACCGACTGCGTGGCCTCTTCGTCGCCGTCGTTGGTGACGTCGGCGGAGACGTCGATCGCGTCGCCCTGCGTGGCACTGTCGGGCGCGTCGAGGTTCGAGACCTGGAAGTCCGCCGGCTCCGGTTCGGGTTCCGGCTCCGTGTCGTCGGCCTCGACGGTGATCGAGGCGCCCGTCGCCTCGGTCACGGTGTACGATTCGCCGGCTTCGGTACCCAGTGCCTCGACCGCGAGCGACACGTCGCTCGTCCCGGTCGCGTCCCCGGCGACGGTGACCGTCGCGATGGTGACGCTCCCCGTGTCACTGGTGTTCGCGAGTGCGGCCACGGCCGACACCGACGAACCGTCGTCGGCGAACGTCACGTTGCTGGTTTCCTCGGACGGGTTTCCGTCCAGTTCGAGATCCGTGGCGGAAGCCACCGACGGGTCGTCGAGAGTGACCGTGAACTCGTATGCGCCGACACCGCCGTCGGCGGTTTCAACGACCACGTCGTACGTCGTCGACTCGCCGACGGTAACCGTCGAATCCGACGGCTGAAGGCTCACGGCAGTCTCGCGAACTGTCTCGTCGCCGTCACCGTCGTCACCGTCGTCACCGTCGTCACCGTCATCACCGTCGTCACCGTCGTCACCGTCGTCATCGTCGGCGGCCTCGATGGCGATCGTCGCGGTCGCGGAGTCGTCATCGGTGACGACGCCGTGGGTGTAGTTGCCGACGTCGAGTCCGCTGGCGTCGATGTCTTCGAACGTGACCGTCTGCGTCTCGTCGGCCCCCAGCGTTACGTTCTGCGAGGCCAGCGTCTCATTCTCTCCGAGCGTGCCGTCGCCATCGAGATCCAGACGGAACGCCACCGTCTGGGTACCCTCCTCGTCGCCGTCGTTGGTGACGTCGGCGGAGACGTCGAAGATCGACCCGTCGACTGCGTCACCCTGCGTCGCGGTGTCCGGCGCGTCGAGGTTCGAGACCTGGAAGCTCGCCGGCTCCGGTTCGGGTTCCGGCTCCGTGTCGTCGGCCTCGACGGTGATCGAGGCGCCCGTCGCCTCGGTCACGGTGTACGATTCGCCGGCTTCGGTACCCAGTGCCTCGACCGCGAGCGACACGTCGCTCGTCCCGGTCGCGTCCCCGGCGACGGTGACCGTCGCGATGGTGACGGTGCCGCTATCGGACGTGTTGGCGAGCGCCGCCGTCACGTCGGCCGAGGAGCCGTCCTCCGCGATCGAGACGTCGGTCGTCTGCTCGCTCGGGTTCCCGTTGACGGCGACGTCCGATATCGAAGCGATACTCGAATCGCCGATACTGACGGTGAAGTCGTACGCGCCGACGCCGCCGTCAGCCGTGTCGACGACCACGTCGTACGTCGTCGTCTCACCGCTCGTGACGGTCGCGCTGCTCGGATCGAGGCTCACCCCCGTCTCGAGCGGATTCTCCTGCTGTGCTACCGCCGTTTCCTGGCCGCCGAGTGGTCCGACGCCCAGTGCGGCGCCGCCGACGCCGGCCGTCGTAACCAGCACTACCGTCGCGATGGCCATGATACTCTTCAGCTCAAGGGTCGTTGTGATGTTACGTACACTCATTATTGTAAGACCTCGTTGTACAGCTTCTGCACGTCGACGACGTCGACGCCACCGTCCTGGTTGAAGTCGAACGCATCGGGATTGTTCTGAACCGTCCCGTCATCCAGGTTGGCGAACAGTGCCTGCACGTCGACGATGTCGAACTGTCCATCGCCGTTGATATCCTCGTAGAAGCCGTCACCGTCCGGGTCCGCCGGCGAGTTCTCGAAGTCGTCGACCGGCGGCAGGGGCGCTTTCTCCACCGAGAGGATCGCGGTCTCGGAGTCGTCGTCGGTGAAGACGCCGTGCTCGTACTCTCTGGCGTCGAGACCGCTCGTGTCGATATCGCTGAAGGTGACCGTTTGCGTCTCGTCGGCTCCCAGCGTCACGTTCTGCGAGGCCAGCGCCTCGTCTCCTTCGAGCGTGCCGTTGCCGTCGGCGTCGAGCCGGAACGCCACCGACTGAGTGGCTTCCTCGTCGCCGTCGTTGGTGACGTCGGCGGTGACGTCGATCGCCTCACCCTGCGTCGCGTTGTCCGGCGCGTTCAGGTTCGACACCTGGAAGGTCGCCGGAGCAGGCGCGTTGATGGTGATCTCCGCAGTCGCGCTGTCATCCTCCGTGACGATACCGTGGGTGAACGTGTCGACCGGGAGGTCGCTCGTGTCGAGGTCGCCGAAGGTGACCGTCTGCGACTCGCCGCCGTCCAGCGTCACGTTCTGCGAGGCCAGCGTCTCGTCTCCTTCGAGCGTGCCGTTGCCGTCGGCGTCGAGCCGGAACGCCACCGTCTGGGTGGCCTCCTCGTCGCCGTCGTTGGTGATCTCGGCTGAGACGGAGATGTTGTCACCCTGCGTCGCGTTGTCCGGCGCGTTCAGGTTCGACACCTGGAAGGTCGCCGGATCGGGCGCCTCGCTGACAGAGACCGTCTGCGTGGCGGTGTCGTTCGCGCCGTCGTCGTCGGTGACCGTCAGGGTCACGTCGTAGTCGCCGGGCGAGTCGTACGTATGGTCGGCCTTCGCAGCTGAGGCGGTCGTGCCGTCATCGAAGTCCCACTCGTAGCTCTCGATGAAGCCGTCCGCGTCGCTGGAGCCGGACGCGTCGAAGCTCACCTGCTCGCCGACCTGCGCGCTCGATGGGCCGCTGATCGACGCGGTGGGCTCCTGGTTCGGCACCTCGCTGACAGAGACCGTCTGCGTGGCGGTGTCGTTCGCGCCGTCGTCGTCGGTGACCGTCAGGGTCACGTCGTAGTCGCCGGGCGAGTCGTACGTGTGGGTGGGCGTCGCGCCCGTCGCCGTCTCGCCGTCGCCGAAGTCCCACTCGTAGCTCGCGATGGAGCCGTCCGCGTCGCTGGAGCCGGACGCGTCGAAGGAGACCGTCTCACCCGCTTCGGGTGCGGACGGACTCGCGGTGAAGGACGCCGACGGGTCCTCGTTCTGGTCGGGAACCTCGACGGTGATCGTCGTCGAGTCGGAGTCCGCCGTCTTGGCGGAGTCGTCCGGCCCTAGCGCCGATCCCTCGACCGAGATCGTGTAATCTGCTGGTGAGGCGTCCTCGGGGACGCTGACATTGTACTCGACCGTGTAGCTCGCGTTGATTCCGTCCTTGTCGCCCGCGATCCAGGTCCACGTGCCGTCATTGTACGATACTGCTCCTTCGGCCGTCTGTTCGGTGATCTCCCAGCCGTCCGGGGTGGTGGCGCTCAACTGTGGCGCGTTCAGCTCCTCGACGTCGAACTGCGTCGTCAGCGTCACCGTCTCTCCGGGTGCCACCGTTGTGCTGTCGGCCGTTTGCTCGACCGAGACGCTCGGAGCCGCCGCTACCGTCCCCACCGGTCCGAAGACCGAGAGGACGAGCGCGACGGCGAGGAGCGCCGTGATCGCTTTTCTGAAATATCCGTGTCTTGTGTCGTTCATCGTTTATTTTGGTGTCGTTGGGGTCGGGGTCGCGATGGGCTCGTTCGTCGCTCGGTTCGCCGGTTGTACGGGTCTCGCCAGATCACGACCGGGGTACCTCTGGTCTCGAGTCGGTTCGGCCGGCGCCGTTCGGCTCTCGTGGTCGTTACCCCCGACCGGCGCCGGTCCGTGCCGCGTGGCGACACACCGGAGCGCTCGCCTACCGTCATCGGTCCGCACGCGACCGTCCCTGTCGGGATCAACCTCGCTGGTCGACCGCGGGCGGACAGCGACGGCGCGTGCGGTGGTTCCGGTCATCGGTCTGGACGAAACGTCGTCACTGCGAGTTGCTCTCCTCCGATTCGACTATCTCGATGGCGTTGACCTGCGGATTGTCCGCTGCACCTTCCTCGAAGTCGATATCGAGGGTGCCGTCGCTCGTCACGGTGAAGCTCTTCATCGTCCCGTTGGCGTGACCGACATCGGCTACCGGGTCGTAGTTCGTCAGCACCTGATCGCCCTCCACCGAAACATTGTACGTCCGGTTTCCGGGCTCGTCCGTGTCCGGATACTGGTTGCCGAGGTAGAGGCGAACCTCGACCTCCTCACCGTCGGACACGTCGAATTCCCACTGCATCTCCCCGTAACGCTCCCAGTCAAACACCGCGTCTGGCGTGCTGTCGGGGACCGAACCGGTCGGCGTCACATCGTCGCCGGTGCCGTACGTGCCGGCGTTCGAGTCGGCCACGGAGACGAGGTACTGCGAACTCGCGTCCGCGACGCCGGTCCAGTTAGGACCGTCGTCCGTGGCCTCTAGCGTCTCAGTCTCACCGGCGTTCACGCGGTGCAGGACCTGCGGACTCGACGCCGCCTCCTCGACGGTCACCTGGAACGACTCGGTCGCCGTCCCGCCGTTACCGTCGTCGGCCGTCACGTCGACCGTGTAGGTCCCCGCGTCACCCGGCTCAGGAGCGATCGTCAGATCACCGTTCGAGAGGGTGACGAAGTCGGGACCGCTCACCGACAGCGACACGTTGTCGCCGTCGGGGTCGTCTGCGGTGACCGAGACGGTCGTCGAGTTACCTTCGGTGACCGTCTGGTTCGCGACGGCGTCGATGGTCGGTGCGGTGTTCGAGTCACCGCCGCCGGAGCTGTCAGTCTCAGAGACCGTGAACGCGCTGAGCTTCCCGTTGTCTACGGACGCGTCCAGTTCGACGTTCAGTTCGCCGTCGGTGACCTCGACGGTGAACGTCTTCTCGGTCGCGTTCAGCGCACCGACGTCCGCGTAGATGTCGTAGTCGGTCAGGACCTGCTCGCCCTCGATGGACGCGTTAAATACGCGGTCACCGACTTCTCCGTCTCCGCCGCCGTCATCGTCTCCGTTGCCACCGAGTCCTTCGCCGTGCCAGATCTCCGCGAACTGGAGCGTCACCTCGTAGGTGCCGTCTTCGACCGGCATGCTGTACGAGAGCGGGTCACTGTACCGCTCGGTCTGGTACAGCGGGTCATCCTGCGTGTTCTCGATGGTCAAGCTGGTGTCGACGGTCGTCCCCGCCGAATCGCTGAAGGAGCCGTCGAATTTCGTGTCGTTGACGTAGTCGGTACCGTCCGCTGCGGTGTAGTTAGAGCCACCCGCGTTCACCGCGTAGACGAGTCCGTCGCCGGCCGACGGCGACTCGACGGTGAGCTGGAAGCTCTCTGTCGTCGTGGCCGTGCCGTCGTCAGCGGTCACGTTCACGGTGTACGTGTCCGCGTCGCCGGACTGCGGGGCGATGTCGATCGTTCCGTTGCCGTCACCCTCGTCGGTGAGACTGACGAAGTCCGGACCATCGACCGACAGCGTCAGCGAGTCGTCGTCGTCATCGGACGCCGACACGTTCACCGTGGCGGTGTCGCCCTCGGTGACCGTCCGGTTCTCGATGGCCTCGATGGTCGGTGCGGTGTTGGCAGGCTCGGTGTCCTGCACCGTGACGTTCACCGTGTCGGTGTCGAAGGCACTTCCGTCGGAGACGTTCACCTCGAAGGTGAGCGTCTCGTTGGCGTCGACCTCGGGTGCGGTGAACGTCGGCGTGACCGAGGCCGTATCGTTGAGCGTCACGTCGGGACCAGCCGGCTGCATCCAGTCGTAACTCAGCGAGTCATCGTCCGGGTCGCTGGAGTTGGAGGCGTCGAGGGTGACCTCGTCGCCCTCCTCGACGGTCTGGTCGGCACCCGCGTCGGCCGTCGGTGGCTGATTCTCGTCGTCTTCGACCGGTTCGACCTCGATGGCCGACACCTTCGCGTTGTTTTCGACGGTAGTGAACTCGACGTTCAGTTCGCCATCGGTGACTTCGGCGGTGAACGTCTCGTTTATCGCCGCGTGCTCGCCACCGGCTTCCGCGTAGATGTCGTAGCTGTCGAGGACCTGCTGACCTTCGATCGAGACGTCGAACAGACGGTCGCCCTCGCCGCCGTCGTTCGCCACGCCCTGGTAGAGCTCGGCGAAGTGCAGGGTGACCTCGTACTCGCCGTCCTCGAGGGCCACGTCGTAGCTGAAGTTACCGTACCGTTCGGTCCAGAACAGCTCGTCGTCGTCGGTGTTCGCTATCTCCGGCTCCGCGGGCGTTCCGGAGCCGCCGGAGGTGAACGCCGTGCCGCCGTCGAAGTTGGTGTCGGCCTGGAACTCCGTGCCGTCCGCGGCGGTGTAGGCGTCGCCGCCGGCGTTCACGGTGAAGTTGGTGGCGTCGCCGTCGTCACCACCGCCGTCAGTGCTCGCCTCGTACTTCAGGACGACCGCGTTCGAGTCGAGGCCGGTGTCGGACCCGGGCTCGCCGTGGGTCGCCACGAAGTGGTTGTAGCCGCCGACGTCGGTCGTGTTGAGCAGCGTGACGGGCACCTCGGCCTCGCCGTTCGAGTCGAGCGTGACCGTCTGGTAGTCGGCGTTCTCGATCTTGTTCGCCTCGTAGGCCTCGATGTCGTAGCCGGGCGTCCCGTCGTACTCGGGGACGTTGTCGAGTTCGAGTTCGGCCTCGAAGTGTAGCAGCGTGACGGTCTCACCGGGTTCGCCCGTGACGGTCACGGTCTGGCCGGCCTCGCTCACGGTGGCCGCGCTGTGGTGAGCGCGAAGTGCGCTCGCATCGAGCGAGACGTTCTGCACGTCGATGCTCGGTGCCGGTGCGACCGACTCGTCGAGCGTCGCCTGCGCGCCGCCCGCGCTGCCGTCGCCGAACAGCTGCGTCTCTTGGGCGCTCCCGTCCGCGTACGCAACGCTCACGTTGGAACGGGCGAGTTCGAGGCCGGAGACCGGTCCCGCCTCCTGCGAGGCGAGACTCGCGTTCTTGATGCTCGTCGGGTCGTTGTCGGCCGAGAACGACACCGACTCACCGGGGTCGAAGTCGGTGAATTCGATGGTCAACACGTCGTAACCGTCGGAGCCGTTCACGCCGTTGTGGGGCTGACTGAAGACGTCGCCGTCGGCAGTGCTGACGACGCCGACGCCGTCACTCGACTGCGAGTCGATGTTGAGCCCCTTGGCCGCCTGATCGCCGGCGGTCCCGTCGGGGTCGAACACCATGTCGGGCATCGCCGACGACGAGAGGTCGAATGTCACCGACGAGATCTGCTGGCCGCCGGTGTTCTCGACCGTGAACGAGCCGCCGCCGTAGGTGGACGCCTCGGTGCCACTGTCCGGCGTGACGCTCACCGACGCTGCGCCGGGGTCCGCCGTTGACTCGTTGACGGTGACGGTCTCGGTCGTGCTTTCTGTGGCGTCGTCGTCATCGGTGACGGTGAGGGCGACGTCGTAGTCGCCTGCTGCGTCGAAGGTGTTCGTCACCTGCTCGCCGGTGGCGTCGACGGTCCCGTCGCCGTCGAAGTCCCACTCGTAGCTCGCGATCGAGCCGTCCGCGTCGCTGGAGCCGGACGCGTCGAAGCTCACCTGCTGGCCCGCCTCGGGAGCGTCGGGAGTGACGGTGAACGACGCCGTCGGCTGTTCGTTACCGTCGCCGACGGCGGTGTCCGTCGCCCAGTAGTTGATGAGCTGTTGGATCTGAGAGTCGCTGATGGTCTCGCCGCCGGTGTCGGGGACCTCGCTGTCGGTCGCCCAGTAGTTGATCGCCTGCTGGATCTCCGAGTCCTCGATCAGCGAGTCGTCCTCGCCGCCCATCGCGATCGCCTCCGCGACGGTCATCTCTTCGGGCTGTTCCTCGGCGGCGACGACCTTGATCGCCGATATCTTCGCGTTGTCGTAGTTGTCCGAGTCCCACGGGAACGCGACGTTCAGTTCACCGTCTGTGACGTCGACGGTGTACGTCTCGTCGGTCGCGTTCAGCGGGCCGACCTCCGCGTAGAGGTCCTTGTTCTCGATGACCTCCTGGTCTTCGACGGTTACGTCGAACACGCGGTCGTTCTCGTTCGTGCCGTCTTCCGGCCCGGACGAGTCCGGCGAGTCCGAGGGCGCGACGCCCTGGTAAATCTCGGCGAACTTCAGGGTGACCTCGTAGGTGCCGTTCTCCAGCGGAACGTCGTAGCTGAAGTTCTGTCCGTAGCGTTCGGTCCGGTACAGCGGGTCGTCGTCGGTGTCGTTGATCTCGGGCGGCGAAGACGCCCAGCTCGACGTGCTGTAGGCGTTGCCGCCGTCGAAGTTCGTGTCGGCTTGGTAGACGGTGCCGTCGGTGGCCGTGTACTGGGATCCGCCCGAGTTCACGGCGAAGGCGACCTCGCCAGCAGCGACGTCGGTGTCTTGGACCGTGACGGTCACCTCGTCGGTGTCGGTCGCATTGCCGTCGGAGACCTCGACCTCAAAGGTGAGCGCCGTCTCGCTGTCCACGTCGGGCGCGGTGAACGTCGGCGTGGCCGAGGACGCGTCGTCGAGGGTCGCGTCGGGACCGGCCGTCTGCGTCCACTCGTACGACAGGCCGTCTCCGGTCGAGCCGGTGGCGTCGAGGGTGACGGAGTCACCCTCATCGACCGTTTGGTCGGCGCCAGCGTCGGCGGTCACGGACGGGCTGTCGTCCTGGAGCGGTTCGACGTCGAGGTACTGCCACGTCGCGTCGAACGTGGAGCTGGCCCCGTTGGACGTGGAGATAACGCCCACCGCGGTGCCGTTGCCGTCGGCGGTGTCGAACCATTCCGTCGGCACGGTCGTCTCGTCGACGAACTGCTCCTCGCCGTCGCCCACGGCGTAGTACGCCTCGACGGTGCCGTTGCTCGGGTACACCGTCATGGAGAGTGTGGTCTCGTTGCCGGCGGTCGGCGCCGACGGGTTCGCCACGTCGGTGAAGCTCCCGCCGTCTTCCGTCGCCAACTGGACGCCGGATCCGCTACCGTCACTGAACCCGGCGGCGGTCAGTTTCACGTAGTTCTCCTGGTCGCCGGTGCCGACGAAGACGCCCTGCGACTGGAACGATTCCGCGTCGATCGGGAGGCCGTTCACCGTCGACTCGACGGTGAAGGGTTCGTCGGCGTTCACGCCGACCTGGTAGCCGTGTTCCTGGGTGTTCGTGCCCTCGACGGCGTCTCCCTGTCCGACGTCCTCGACTGTCAGGACATTCGCCGCGCCGCCCGCGGTGACCTCGCTCGGGTCGTAGAGGTCCTGATAGTTCGAGCCGTTCATCATGACGCCCGTGAACCCGAGGTCGAGGATGGTGCCGGATTCGCTGTTGGGCGCGAAGCTGTACGTCGCCGGCAGCTCGTTGTCGACGCCGTTGTTCGGGTCGACCGCGAACAGGTCCTCGGTGTCGTCGATACCGTCGTTGTCGTCGTCCGGGTCGTTCAGGTTCGACTCGCCGTCGTCGTCGAAGTCAGCCGGCGTCGAACTCGACGAGCACGGGTCCGTGCCCGCGTCGATCTCGTCGGCGTTGTCGTACCCGTCACCGTCCTCGTCGAGCGAGGGATCGTCCGCGCCGGTGCACTGCTCGCCGTCGCCGGCGTCGCCGTAGTCGTTCGGCTCGAAGACGGTGATGTCGTTACCGCCGTGGTTGGCGGTCCAGACGGTGCCGTTGAACGCCTCGTCGTCGTCCTGCGCGGTGATGCCGAGCGGACCGCCGGTGTTGAAGATGGTCTCGACGTTCGTGGCCGTCTGGCCGTCGGCGCTCAGTTCGACGCGCTCGACGTCGCCGCCGAGCTCGACTTGGAGGATGTCGCCCTCCATCGCGCCGCCGAAGTTCGAGGCGGTGTACTCCACCGTGCCGCCCGTCGGTCCGAAGAGGACGGGATTACCATTCCCGTCTACCATCGAGTTAGCGCTTCCCGCGGGTGCCCCCGGGTCAGGCGACTGGCTCGTCGGCGGGATGTAGTCGGCCTCGACCGGGTTCACCATGCTCGACGGGACCGGGGAGTTCGACTCGTTGATGTCGAATATCACGTTCCCGTCCGCGTCGTAGATGTCCGCCTGCGTGGGGTTCGCACGGATCGGGGCCGCGTGCCCGCCGTACTCGCCCTCGTCAGCGGCGATGAGCTGGTCGTTGGTACCCTGGCTCCCGTCCTCGTTCGGGTGGTTGGTTACGTTCGCCGCGTCCGCGACGATGTCCCCGTTCGCGTCGGCCGGCTGGCCGCCCCAGCCGCCGTTCGGACCGTGGTCGCTGACGTAGAGCTGGCCGCTCTCCGCGAGGACCAGGTCGTAGGGGTTCCGGTAGCCGGGCGAGTAGATCTGCACCGGGCTGCCCTCGATCAGCTTCGCCTGGTTGATCCCGTCGTTCCCGCCGAAGGGCAGATCGTCTCCGTCCGTACCATCGTCGTTCTGGATGGTCGGGATCCCGTAGTAGAAGTCGAGGTTCGGGTAGGTACCGTCGTAGTTCGTGAGGTTCTTCGCCTGGTGGTCGGTCTCGATCTGTGCCAGGTCGATCTCGAGGACCGCCGCCGACAGCGCGTACTCGGGCGTGTGCCCGAAGTTGTCGCCCGGCGCGCCCTTGTTGGTGTGGCCGCCCTGCGCGACGTAGAGCGTGTCGCCGTCGGGGGTCAGGTCGAGACCGTTCGTCGCGTGGTTCTCCTCGGAGCGCGGCAGCCCGAGGACCATCACGTCGTGGTCGACCTCGCTCGCCTGGAGAGTTCCGTCGCTTCCCGGGTTGATCGTCAGCCGCGAGATCGCTCCCGAGTTCGTGTCCGTGTCGTCGTCGTCCGTCCCGACGTCGATCTCGGGGTCGCTGGAGCCGACGTAGACCACGGGCTGGTCGGCGGTGCCGCCGACGGTCAGCCCCGTGATCTGCCGGGTGTTCTCACCGGTGTCGATGTTGCCGAGGTCGTCGTGGTTCGGAATGTCCTTGATCGCGTCGATCTGGACCTCATTGACGACTTGGTAGCTGTCCTCGCCGGTGCGCTCGACGTCGAGCGCGTAGACGGTGCCGCCCTGCGTCGAGACGTAGGCGCGGCCGTCCGGCCCGAAGTCGATGGCCGTCGGGCTGCTCGCGCTGAAGCCGTCGAGCTTGGACTTGCTGAACCCGACCGGGACGTCGCTGGCGCCCTCGCCGGCCAGGTCGACGGCGACCGGGGAGTTCGTGCCGCTGTGGTTGACCTCCATGGTCGCCGCGTGGGCCTGCGCCTCGCTCGGCGAGTACGTCACGTCGACCGTCGCCGAATCGTCGGGGGCGAGCGTGACGCTTCCGGAGAAGTCATCGTCGAACTGGCCCGAGTCCGTTCCCGAGATGCTCACGTCGTTCACCGTGATGTCGGGATGCGAGTCGTTGCTCGCGTTCCCGAGGTTCGTCAGCGTCACCGTCTCGGTCTGGCTGTCGCCGGTGACAACCGTCCCGAAGTCGACGCTGGACGTCGACGCGCCGAGTTCGTCGGGCGACGCCTCCGTCGAGGCGATCTCGATGGCGTTGATCTGCGGATTCTCGGTGACGTGCGCGAAGTCGACGTCGATCGTCCCGTCGCTCGTGACGGTGAACGACTCCATCGCGCCCGTGTCGTCCCCGTACTTCTCGATGATGTCGAAGTCGTCGAGGACGGTCTGTCCCTCGACCGAGACGTCGAAGACGCGGTCGCCGACCGAACTGGTGCCCGAGTAGCCGTCGTAGAAGTACAGGCGCACTTCGACCTGCTGGCCGTCTGGGACGTCGAACTCGTACTGCATTTCCTCGCCTCCATCCTGGTCCCAGCGTTCGGTTTCCCAGATCTGCGTCGGTGTCCCCGACGGAACCGAGCCGTCGATCGAGGACGGCTGGCCGTGACTCGAGGTCTGGTCCCCGCCGGCGACTTTATAATCAGTCAGCGGGCTCCAACTTTCGCCGTCGGCGCTGAAGCCCTCACCGGCATTCGCCTGATGGATGACGTCGCCGCTCGCCGTCTGCGCCTGTGCGACGCCGACACCTCCCATCACCCCGGCTCCCCCAACCGAGGTCACCATCAGTACCGAAAAAGCGATCGCGAAGAAGCGCGTGGTTACGGGTGCGCTCAATGTGATCTCGTCTCCGACCCCCGTAGCGTAGTTCCTCCACTACCCGGTCGTGTGAACGTGCGCGCTTGCGGACAGGCGCATGCCCCACCGGTATGGATGAAATGCTGTGATTCTGTGGGCATCAAATCTGTTGAATATCTAACCTCAATTTGTTATGAGCATGACAACACGCATTGGGATATGCTTAAAAACCATACTGTATTTGATACGACTGCGTGCGGATTCCGATCCGAGGTCGCCGGAACGTTACTATATACTTTACAATATAATACTGAAATAAACTACATTATTAGTGTAGAAGTCACAGGGTCAGTACATTAAGCGTATGATAATTCGGGCGCCTGCTTGCTGACAGTGTGGCTCGCGTCATGTACAGAGAGTCAAGGAAAAAGCTCCACCCGAAGGGCGGGGAGGATGTCAATCCGAAGTCGGATCAGAGGGTCACAACACTTCGATTCGACGAAGGAACAGGCTGAGGCAATGTACCGGCTCGCCGATACCACTGACATCTCGTCGATATGGGACAGGTGTCACACGAGTGACTCTATCGAGGCTGACCGGGAGATACTCCATAAAGAGGGATCGGTCACGGGGACCGAGGGAATTGGTCGGGGTAGACAAAGGGTACTCTGCCGGCAAAAACAACAGATGAGGGGAATTGCGGTTGATCTACCGGACGACATCTTCCGCCGCGTCCCTGACTGTTAACGGTATTTATACCTCCTGCCCACCACAGCGACGTCGTTCGGTATCGGTCTTCCCAGCGGACCGCCGGAGTCGCCGGAGTTATGCCCCATCCACGCGTCGACTTGGCGATATGGAGACCGCTTTCGCGGACTACCTCGACGACTTCACGCGCCGGGACTGGGAGCGCCTCGATCCGGGAGCCGTGACGGACCCCGTTCGGATCGCGGTCGTGGGACTCGGGTGGTTCGCCCGCGAGTGGGCGCTCCCGGGGATCGCGCGCTCGGCGTTCACCGAGGCGACCGTCGTCACCGACGTCGATACTGACGCGGTCGAAGCGGTCGCCGCCGAACACGACGTGACGGGCGTGGCGCCGGGGGAACTCCGCTCTGGCGCCGTCGCAGACGAGTACGACGCGGTGTACGTTGCGACGCCGAACGCGACCCACTTGGAGTACGTGACGGCCGCGGCCGAGCAGGGAAAGGCGGTCCTGTGCGAGAAGCCGCTGGAGGCGACGCTGGATCGGTCCCAGCGGCTCGTGGCCGCGTGTCGGGACGCCGGCGTGCCGCTGATGGTCGGGTACCGCATGCAGACCGATCCCGCGGTCAGGCGCCTCCGCGACCTCGTTGAGGCGGGCGTCGCCGGCGACGTGACCCACATCCACGCGACGATGTCACAGACGATGCTCGGCGAACTCGGGAGCGACCACGACCAGTGGCGGCTCGACCCGGAGCTGTCCGGCGGCTGTGCGCTCATGGACCTGGGCGTCTACCCGCTCAACACGATTCGATTCGTGCTCGACGCCGACCCCGTGCGCGTGTCGGGACGGACCCGCACGGACCACGAGCCGTTCGCCGAGGTCGACGAACACGCCACGTACCGGTTAGCGTTCCCCGGCGGCGTCGACGCGATGTGTTCGGTGAGCCAGAACGCCCAGCACGCGAGCCGGCTCGAAGTCACCGGAACGGACGCCAGACTGATCCTCGATCCGGCGTTCTACGAGCGGGAGGATCGGGGGTTCGCGGTCGTCCGCGACGGAACCCGGGTCGACGTCGACTTCGACCAAGTCCACCAGATCGAAGAGGAGTTCGCGTACTTCGGCCATCAGCTGCTCGCGGACGAGCCGTTCCATCCGGATGGCGAACACGCGTTGGCGGACGTGCGGGCGCTCGATGCCATCTACGAGTCGGCCGAGACCGGCCGATCGGTCGCCCTCACCGACGACGCGGAGTGAGGGCTCGCCTCACTGCTCGATCCCGTACACCGGGTCCGTCCAGTCACGGGCCGGGGTGTCGTACACCGGCCGATCGCGGTCGCGCTCGTCGAGCCGCTGGCGGTCGGCCGCGTCGAGCTCCCAGTCGAGGTCGGCGTTAGCCCGGATGTGTTCCGGCGTCGACGAGCGCGGCAGCGCGACCACGCCGCGGTCAAGTGCCCATCGGAGAATAACCTGGGCGGGGCTTTTGTCGTAGCTCTCGGCGAGTTCGGCGACGACGTCGTCGCCGAACACCTCCGTCCGCGCGAGCGGCGCCGCCGCCTCGATCACGGTGTCGGACTCGTGGCAGTAGTCGACGAGGTCCGGGCGCTGGAACCACGGATGGAACTCGATCTGGTTGACCGCGATCGGAACGTCGGAGACGTGGTGAGCACAGCTCAGCTGATAGGCGCTGAAGTTCGAGACGCCGACGTTGCGAACGAGCCCGCGGTCGCGGAGTTCCGCCATCGCCTGGAGCGACTCCCGCAGCGAGATCGCGGGGTTAGGCCAGTGGATGAGGTACAGGTCGAGATAGTCGGTGCCGAGTCGTTCGAGAGACGCTTCACAGGAGCGGATCAGCGACTCGTAGCCGAGATTCTTCGCGAGCACTTTCGAGGTGAGGAACACGTCGTCGCGGTCGTACTCCGCGAGCGCCTCGCCGATAGCCTCCTCGTTGTGGTATCCCTCTGCGGTGTCGATGTGTGTGTATCCGGACGAAAGCGCCGCGCGGACGCTGTCGGCGGTTTGGTCGTCGTCGAGCGCGTACGTGCCCAGTCCGAGCGCCGGTAGGGAATCACCGCTCGGGAGCGTCTGTGTTGGAACGGTCACACGAGGTGGGTTCAACGGTTCGCCGATTGAAACTACCGCTTCCGACAATCGGCATCGCCGCGGATCGAGGCCCGGCTACAGTCGCTGATCGAGGCCCGGCCGCAGTCGATAATCGACGGCCGCCCCTCTGTACGCGTTGACGAAGAGACCGCAAGGCGGAGATCTATTTATATACTCTCCCCGCGGATCCGGGGTATGGACCGGACCGACTCCGTGCTCCTCGGTATCTCCGGCGTCGTCGCCGCGCTCGTGCTCGCGGGCGCGCTGTCGGCGGGAGCGTTGTTCGGCTTCGACGAGTCCGCGGCTCGGCCGATCCGGCTGCTCGCCGCCGAGCCGCTGGCGTGGATCGTCCTGGCCGCGCTGCTCGTTGCGGTCGTCGGGCACGCGTACATCGAGTGAGAGGACACCGCGGTCGGCCGGGCGGTGCGGTCGCCTGGGCGGCGCAGTCGCCTCACTCCCGGGCGTCGACCTCGCGGATCGTCCCGACGAGCGCCTCCAGCGCGGCGTCGACCGCCTTCCGTTTCACGGTCCCGCGATCGCCGTCGAGGACGATCCGCTCCGTCCGAACGAACGACTCCTCGGTCCCCCACGGCGCGGCGTAGGCCACCCCCACGTACACGAGTCCCACCGGCTTCTCATCGGTGCCGCCGTCCGGCCCAGCGATTCCGGTCGTGGCGACCGCCCACGTCGTGTCGGCGCGGTCGCGGGCGCCCGCCGCCATCTGCTCGGCGACCGGCGCGCTCACGGCGCCCTCGGCGTCGAGCGACTCGCGGGACACCCCGAGCAGCTCGCGTTTGGCGTCGTACGCGTAGGTCACGAACCCGCGGTCGAAGTAGGCGCTCGCGCCCGGCACGTCGGTCACCCGCGACCCGACCAGCCCGCCCGTCAGCGATTCCGCGGTCGCGAGGGTCTCCTCGCGTTCGGTCAGCAGGTCGCCGACCGTCGCCTCGATCGGCTTCGACCCATCGGTCTCGTCCGTCCCGCCGGTCTCCTCCCCGTTCCCGCGCTCGTCCATGCCTTCCCTGTGCCCCCCACGCCCGTGGGGTTTACGCTCGCCGCGGCGCAAGCGCCGCCATGACCGACTGGGACGACCGCTTCGCGTCCGGAGAGTACCCCCGGGCGCCGGAGCCGTCCGCCGTGTTGCGCTCGTACGAGCCCGCGATCCCCGACGGCCGCGCGCTCGACGTGGCCGCCGGTACCGGCCGAAACGCTATCTACCTCGCGGAGGCGGGCTACGCGGTCGACGCCCTCGACGCCTCCCGCGAGGGGCTCTCCATCGTCCGCGAGCGCGCCGCCGAACGGGGCGTCGACGACCGCGTCGAGACGGTTCAGGCCGACGCCTCGACGTACGCCTTTCCGGCCGAGACGTACGAGGTGATCGCGATGAGCTTCTTCCACGCGCTCGACCGCTTCGCCGACCTGACCGAGTCGCTCGTCCCCGGCGGGTACCTGTTCGTCGAGGGGCACCTGCGGTCGGCCGACGCGACCCCGTCCGGCCCGAGCGACGACCGCTACCGGTTCGCCGCCAACGAGCTGCTCCGGGCCGGGCTCGGTCTGACCGTGCTGTACTACGACGAGACGACCGAGGAGCGTCCCGGCGACCACCGCCGCGCGACCGCCCGGCTGCTCGCGCGGCGGTCGAGCGGCGGGCGGCAGACGTACCCGCCCCGCCCGAGCGAGCGGAACGAGGAGGACGAGGGGGTCGCGGGGCGGACGGATGGGTGACGGCGGGCCGCCGGGCGCCGTCCTCAGGAAACTGGTCGCCGAGGCGGTCGGGGTCGACGGCGCCGCTCTCCTCGACGCCGTCGACCTCGTCGAGCGAGGGGACGACCCGGGACCGGCAGCCCGGCTCCCCGCGCTCGTCGACTCGGGTGACGCCGTCGTCGGGGTCGTGCCCCGCGCCGATACCGGCCTCGCGCGACGACTGCTGGGGAGCGGCGACGGAGGCGACGCCGGCGGAGACGACGGAGGCGACGACGACCGCGGGGACGGCGGAGACGGCGGAACGGTCAGACTCGTCTTCACCGGGCGGGCCGCGAACCGGTTCACCGGCCCCTCGGGAGCCGTACTCCGGTCGGTCCTCGCCGAACACGGGGTCGAGGCGTACCGCCACGACGGCGACTCCCCGATCGGCGTGCTCCTCGTCGACGACCGGGCCGTCGTCGGCCTGTTTGACGAGAGCGGACTCGCCGCGCTGCTGTGGGCAGACGCGCCAACGGTCCGTGAGTGGGCGGCCGCGACCTGTCGGCGCTACCTCTCGGCGGCCGAGCCGGCGTGACGCGTTCTGGGCGCGAGGCCAGGCGGGTGTGATCGCGCGCCGCATCGTTTTTGCACGCACCCCGCGAAGGGGAAGTATGAAAGCGCTGCTGCTGTTGGTCGCCGGGATCGGCGGACTGATCGAGGCGCTCGTCCCGCGAGCGGCCGTGCGCGCGTGGACGAAGGCGCTGTACCGGAACGCGGGCGACGCTGAGCCCCGCGAGTGGGTGTACTCCGCCGCGCGCGCCGAAGGGGCGGTCATCGTGCTCGCCGCGCTCGTCGGGCTGTACCGCGTCGCGACCGCCGGGGACGACGAATCGGTCGACGACGACGACGAGGTCCCGGCCGCGACCGGCTCGCGAGACGCCGTCTGACTGAGGGGACGGGAGAGAGCGAAACCACCCGAACGTATTTCCACGGCGTCGTGGTAGTGTCTCGCAATGTCGGATCCGGCCCTTCGTCCGCACGGGGAGCGCGACTCGCTCGTCCGAGTGTTACACGTCGACGACGAGTCGGCCTTTCTCGACCTCGTGGCGACCTACCTCGAACGGCTCGACGACGCGTTCGAGGTTCGGTCGGAGACCGACGTGGACGCCGCGCTCGCCGCCGTCGAGTCCGAGCCGATCGACTGCGTCGTCAGCGACTACGAGATGCCCGGAACAGACGGGTTAGCGTTTCTCGAGCGCGTTCGGGAGCGCGACCCGACGGTGCCGTTCGTCCTCTTTACCGGAAAGGGAAGCGAGGAGATCGCCAGCGAGGCCATCTCCGCGGGCGTCACCGACTACATCCAGAAGCGCTCGGGGACCGACCAGTACACGGTGCTCGCGAATCGGATCCGGAACGCGGTCGATCAGGCCCGCTCGCGGGCGGCGCTGGCGGCGAGCCAGGAGCGGCTCTCGCGGTTCATCGAGCAGTCGCCGCTCGGGACGATCGAGTACGACGAGACGTTCCGGATCGTCCGGGTGAACCCGGCCGCCGAGGAGATCCTCGGCTACTCGGAGTCGGAACTGCTCGACGGAACGTGGGCGCGCTTCGTCCCCGAGGAGCTCCACCGCCACGTCGCGGAGGTCGAACGCCGGCTCCTCTCGGACAAGGGCGGCTACCGGAGCGTCAACGAGAACGTGCGCGCAGACGGCGAGCGGATCCGCTGCGCGTGGCACAACCAGGTGGTGACCGACGGCGACGACGAGGTGATCCGGGTCTTCTCGCAGTTCGAGGACGTGAGCGAACAGACGAACCGCAAGCGGGAGGTGGAACGGACGAACGCCGTGCTGTCGACGGTGCTCGACGGACTGCCGGTCGGCGTGCTCGTCGAGGACGCCGACAGGCGGATCCTCCGCGTCAACCGGTACCTGTACGACCTCTTCGATCTCGACGGAGATCCGGCTGCGGCGATCGGTCGCGACTGCGCGCGGTTCGCCGTCGAGATGAGCGACCTGTTCGGCGACCCCGAGTCGTTCGTCGACCGGATCGACGCGATCGTCGACGCGCGACGGCCCGTCGACGACGAGCGGATCGCCCTCGCCGACGGTCGTGTCTTCCTTCGGACGTACCGTCCGGTCGACCTGCCGGACGGGTACGGACACCTGTGGGCCTACCGCGACGCGAGCAGCGAGCGGTAGGAACCGCTCGGCGCCCACGCCGTCAGTTCTCGGTCAAGTACGGCCGATCGGCCTCGGAGCGCTCGCCGGTCCGCAGCACGTGGCAGTCCCGGCACCGCGCCTCGTAGGACTCCTCGGCGCCGACGAGGATGGTCGGGTCGTCGACGTGGGCCGGCTCTCCCTCGATGAGCCGCTGGTTCCGTGAGGCCGGCTCGCCGCACTGCGAGCAGATCGCCTGCAGCTTGTCGACGTACTCGGCGGTCGCCATCAGCTTCGGGAGGGGCTCGAACGGCTCGCCGCGGAACGTCTGGTCGGTGCCGGAGACGATCACGCGGGTCCCGTTGTCCGCCAGGGAGTTACACACCTCCACGAGCGCGTCGGAGAAGAAGTTCGCCTCGTCGACCGCGACGACCTCGGGGTACGGGTCGTCGTCGAGGATCGCGAGCGGGCCGTCGCCCTCGTTGTCGACGACGGTCGCGTCCCACTGCCGGCCGTTGTGGCTCCCGATCGTCGTCTCCCCGTAGCGGTCGTCGACGGCCGGCTTGTACACCGCGACGGACTGGCCGGCGATCTCCGAGCGCCGGAGCCGCCGGAGCAGCTCCTCCGTTTTCCCAGAGAACATCGACCCCGAAATGACCTCGATCCACCCGGATCGAGTGATCGCGTGCATGTCCTGACGGGCACGAGCCAGCGACTAAACCGTTTCTCTCCCGGCCGGCTCGCCGCCGATCACGACGCGGGACACGTCGGCCGCGCCGGCGCGCCTGACGATCGCGCGGACGAGGTCGTGCGCGCCCGCGAGGTTGTCGGAGTCGCCGTCGAGCGCCAGCAGGTCGGCGTCCGCGCCGGGCTCGATCACGCCGCGGTTCATCCCCGCGATCGCCGCGCCGTTCACCGTCGCCATCCGCAGGATCTCCCGGGCCGGGAGATCGGAGAGCTTCGCGGCGAACTCCATCTCGCGGAACATCGACGGCGAGTCGAGCATGACGTTGTCGGTGCCGAGCGCGACCGTCGTCCGCTCGGCGAGGTCCCGGATCGGCGGCACGCCGACGTTCGTCACGAGGTTCGACCGCGGGCAGACGACCACGGGGGTGCCGCGGTCGTCGAGCCGTTCGAGGTGGATCTCCTCGGCGTGGACCATGTGGACGAGGAAGTCGGGGTCGAGGTCCATCGCGGCGTTGATGTCGTCGGCGTCGCGCTCGCCGGCGTGGATCCCGAACAGCTTCCCGGCCTCTCGGGTCTCCGAGCGCACCGCGTCGAAGTCGGCGTCGCGGGCGCCGGAGGCGCCGTACCCGTCCGCGACCGAGAGCACGTCCGGGTCGTCGCGGCCGAACGCGACCGGCTCGATCGCGCGCTCGCCGAAGTCGACGCCCTCGCCCGCGACCGCGTCCCGGAGCGCGGCGACGCCCTCGACGCCGCCCTCGCGGAACTCCAGGAACGTGCCGGTCCCGGTCGACTCCATGTACCGGAGGCTCCGCGCCATCGCGGCGACCTTCTCCTCGCGGCTCGCCTCGCGCAGGAGCCGGTGTTTGAGTCCGTCCGGCGGCGCGACCAGATCGTCGAGAGAGAGCCCCTCGCCGGCCTCCTTGGCGATCGAGTCGCCGATGTGGGTGTGGGCGTTGACGAACGCCGGGAGGATCACGTCGTCGCTCTCGACCGACTCCTCCTCGATCCGAGCGATCTCCCCGTCGTCGACGACGACCCGCCCCTCGACCGGCTCGAACTCCGGACCGACCAGAACGGTCCCTTCGAGGTTCATACTCGGGGGTCGCCGGCGCCCGAGTAAAAGGTCACGACAGGGGCGCGGATCGCGGGGTCACGCCTCGCCATGACTCGTTCGGTCACGTCCCGTCACGTCACCCTGTCACGCCCCGTCCCGGAACTCGTCGAGCGTCGTCGGCATCGCGCCGCGCACCTCCGCGACGAGCCCGTCGGGGTCGAGGCCGAGCACGTCGGCGGCGGCCCGCCCGACGCGGTCGGTCGCGGGCCGGGGGGCGTAGACGCCGAGGCGCCACTGGTTGCGCTGGGCGGTCCGGAGCGCGGAGACCAGCGGGGACTGCCGCTCTAACCGGCGGATATCGCCGTTAACGGTGACGCGCGCGGTCGACTCGCGCATCGACGGCTCCGGGGGCACGTCGAGGATCACGTGTTGGCGGGCGACGCCGGCCTCCTCCGCGATCTCGCGTTCCAGCGCGGTCTCGGCGTCGTGGTCGGCCTCGTGGACGCGCTCGGGCACGTCGTCGTACTCGGCCCACACCGCGAGCTTGTAGAGGTCGCGCTCGTCGTAGCGCCGGGAGAGCTCGGCCGTCTCCGGGCGGCTCCGGATCGCCGCGAGGAAGTCGTGGTCGTCCATCCGACGGAGCTCGGCCGCGGTCGCCGGCGTCGCGTCGAGCAGGTCGGTCGCGGCCCGGCGTAACATCGCCTTCGAGATGCGCGCGACGTGGTGAGTGTACACGACCGGGTTCATCAGCGCGCGCGCCAAGAGGAGGCTCTCGGCCGTCTGGACGTTCCCCTCGTCCAGCACGAGCGCGTCGTCTCCCGTCCCGTCGTCGACGAACGTCAGCTCCCGGACGAACCGCTCGGTGTCGATAGTGCCGTACGGCACCCCGGTGTGGTAGGCGTCGCGCACGAGGTAGTCCATCCGGTCCACGTCGAGTTCGCCCGAGACGAGCCCGCCGTACGGCCCCTCGCCGGCGACGAGCCCGGCGATCCGCTCGGGGTTGAGGCCGTGATCGCGGAGCACGTCCCCCACCGCGCCTGTCGCGAGCAACTCGTCGACGTCGTCGTGGTACTTCCCCGTGCGGCGGTGCGTGAGCGACTCCAAGTTGTGGCTGAAGGGGCCGTGTCCCACGTCGTGGAGCATGGCCGCCGCCTCGATCCGGTCCGCGCGCTTCCCCTCGATTCCGAGGTGGTCGAGCGCCCGGCTGGCGAGGTGATAGACGCCGAGCGAGTGCTCGAAGCGCGTGTGGTTCGCGGAGGGGTAGACGAGCTGGACCGTGCCGAGCTGTTTGACGTGTCGGAGGCGCTGGACGGCGGGGGTGTCGAGCAGGTCGACGGCGACACCGTCGATCTCGATGTGGTCGTGGACGGTGTCCTTGACCGTGATCATGCGTCGACGTTCGACGGCATGGGATAAAAGCGGCGTGCGTCGCCGAAGACGCCACGACTCACCGGAATCCGATCGTTGCCGAAAGTTGGAACGGCCGGCACGATTTATACGTGCAGTGCCCGAACAGTCGGCCATGTACGACGTACTCATGGGGATCGACAACGCGGAGGACCGCCGTGCGGTCGCACAGGCGGAAGCGATCGCGGATCTCCCGACGGAGGAAGGCGCGGTGACCGCTCACCTGTGTCACGTGTTTCAGGAGAACCCCGAGGGCGCCTCGGTCCACCAGATCTCGGCGGTGCGGCGCGCCCGTGAGATCCTCGAAGAGGCCGAGGTCAACTGCGTTCACTACGAGGCGAGCGGCGAGCCCTCCGACGAGCTGCTCGCGGCGGCCGCCGACGTCGACGCGGACGCGATCTGCGTCTCCGGTCGGAAGCGACGCCCGACCGGGAAGGCCGTCTTCGGGAGCGTGACGCAGGACGTGATCTTGGGGACCGACCGGCCGGTGCTCACGGTCCCGGCGCCGCAAGGCGACTGAACGACCGCGCGCGACGACGGACCCGCTACGTCCGCGAGCCGCCGCCGCGGAACCGGTCGTTTCGGCTCGCGGTCGGGGCGTGGTTGCGGTTCGACGGCTCTCGTCGAACGGGTCAGTACCGCGACGCCGCGACGACGACCGCGCCACGCATCCCGTCGTCGCGGTGGCGCTCGCAGGCGTACTCGTGGGTTCCCGGCTCCTCGAACGTGTGTTCGAAGACGTGTTCGTCCTCCTGCTGTTCGGGGGAGGCGGCGGCCTCGACGGCGACGAGGTCGCTCTCGAACGACCCGTCCTCGGCGACGACGCTGTGTTCGCCCGCGCCGGGGACCCAGCGCCACCTGACGCTCGTCCCGGGCGTCACCCGGAGCGCGGGGGTGTCGTAGACGGGCGCCGTGTCCCACTCGCCGGCCTCCGAGTCGTACCCGCCGGGGCCGCCGACGCGGACGGTGACCGCGTCCTGCCGGAGGGGGCTCTCCGTCTCCGCGACGCCCGGCGCTCCCGACGCGGCCGGCGTCTCGGCGAACCAGTCGCCGTAGTCGACGGGGGTCGTGTCGTACTCCGTGACGTACGACTCGATCTCCGGGCCGACGACGAGCGCGCCGCGCTCGCCGATCGCCTGATGGGGGCGACAGGAGTACCGCGTGATCCCCTCGTCCGCCTCGGTCACGGTGATCGCGTACTCGCGGCTCGCCTCGTCGGTGAGTTCCGACTCGATCGCTGCGGGGCCGTCGTACGTCACCACGTCGTGGAGGCCGGTGTCGCCGGTCCACCCCCAGCGGACCGTCGTGTCGTAGTCGACCCACACCGCCGCCGGATCGAGTCGAAAGCCGTCGCCGGCGCCGACCGCGATCGCGACCTCGTCCTCGCCGCGCCGGTCGACCGTCCCGGCGTAGCCGACCTCGCCGTCGAACCAGTGGCCGTACTCCGGCTCCGGGGCGTCGGTCGTGTCGACGGGCTCGTCGTCCGAGCCGGTCCCGCCGCTCTCGTCGTCACCGATCCGGTCGAACGAGCCGAGACAGCCGGCGAGCGTTCCGAGGGTTCCCCCGGCCGCCAACGCCAGCGCGCGGCGACGGGAGGTGGAGGGCGTTCGCGACATCGCTCGGGGTCACTCGTCGACGATGTCGACCCCGAGCCGCTCCTCGAGCGCGCGGACGACGGAGCCGCCGACGCCGGCGGTCGCGGCCCGGCCGTCCTCGACCGCGAACAGGTCGTCCTCGTCGACCTCGAGCTCCTCGGCCAGCTCCTCGACGGTGAGTCCGGCGTCCCGCCGCGCCGCCGCCACGTCGTCGCCGTAGCCGGAGACGAGGTACGGGAGCCGGTCGGACTCGTAGTTGGTTCCGCCCTCCTCCCAGTGCTTGGAGTCGCCCGTCGCGGAGTCGTACATCTTCGCCTGCTTCCGGGCGAGCTCCTTCTTCCGGCTCTCCGGGCCGCTCGAGTCGGCGCTGGCGCCGCCGGAACTGCCGCCAGAGCTTCCGCCGCGGCTTCCGCTCGACCCCGATCCGCCGTGTCCGCTGGGCGCGTTGCCGGCGTCGTCGTGGGGACGGCAGTCTGAACAGACGAGGAGCTCCGCCCCGGCGACCGTGGCCCGCTGGAGGTCTGTGGTCTCGCGCCCGCAGAGCTCGCAGGCATCGCCGTCGTCGCCGCCGCCGCCGCCGCCCGTCGAGTACTTCGCCATACCGCGAGTAGTGGACCCCGATCGTTAAAAGGTCGTGGAGGGCCGCACGTCGATCGGGACCCGGCGGCCGGCGTCGCTCACCCCACCGTTCCGTCATTTGGTGGCGCGATCGACGGCTGGAGTAGATGAATCGGTGCGACGGAGGCTGGTGTTTATAAATGATCGTCGCAGCCGCTTGCGGGTTTTTAAAAATCACCTTGCAGCCACCGAACCGCAACACCCGCTCCCGTATCGATCGGGGAGCCGTCTTCGTCGACCGGCCGTTTCTGACGAAGCGAGTCGGCGAGAAGCGAGCCCGCTACTCGCCGTCCAGCGCCTGCCACGAGAGTTGCGGGTCCCGCGCGGCGGCGACCTGGTCGATCCGGCTCGCGGCCGTGCGGTTCGGGGCCGCGTCGAGCGCCTCGTCAGAGTCGGCGTAGGCGAGGTTAAAGGCCTCAGAGAGGTCGTCGAGCGACGACTGCCCCTCGATCTCGGTCGGCTCCGTCAGCATGGCCTCGGGCACCATCTCCGGCCACTTCGTCGTCGGCGGGTGGACGCCGAAATCGAGCATCCGCTTGGCGACGTCGGCGGCGTCGCGGTCGCCCGCGGTCGCCGCGAACTCGTGGTGGAAGGGGCCGTACGGCACGTCGAGGTCGAGCCGCTCGGCGAGGTAGTTCGCGTTGAGAACCGCCTTCGCGGCCGCGTCCGCGAGTCCCTCGTCGCCGAGGCGGGCGATATACGCGTACGTCTTGACGAGGACGAGCCAGTTGCCCCCGAACCCGTGGACCTTCCCGATCGTGTTGTCCGGCTCGAAGGGCTCGTAGCCGCTCCCCTCCTCCGCTTCCCGAACCCGCGGGGCGGGGAGGAACTCGGCGAGTTCGTCGACGACGCCGACGGGGCCAGCGCCGGGTCCGCCCCCGCCGTGCGGGGTCGCGAACGTCTTGTGGACGTTGTAGTGCATCACGTCGAACCCCATGTCGCCGGGGCGGCCGCGACCGAGCAGGGCGTTGAGGTTCGCGCCGTCGTAGTAGAGCAGCCCGCCCGCGTCGTGGACGATCTCGGCGATCTCGGTGATGTCGCGCTCGAAGAGCCCGACGGTGTTCGGGTTGGTCAACATGAGCGCGGCGGTGTCGTCGCCGACGGCCGCCTCCAGCGCCTCGACGTCGACGCGCCCGTCGTCGCCGGAGGGGAGCTCGACCACGTCGTAGCCCGCCATCGCGGCGGTCGCGAAGTTGGTGCCGTGCGCGGAGGCGGGGATCACGACCTCGGACCGGTCGTTGCCGTGGTGCTCGTGGTACGCCTTCGCGACCGCGATGCCGGTGAACTCGCCGGCGGCGCCCGCGGGCGGCTGGAGCGTGACCGCGTCCATCCCGCCGATCTCACCGAGGAACTCCTGTAGCCGGTACTGCAGTTCGAGGTTCCCCTGCGCGGACCGCGCCGAGCGGTCCGGGTGGATCGCCGCGTTCGGGTCGGCCGCGACGTCCTCGGTGAACTTCGGGTTGTACTTCATCGTACAGCTGCCGAGGGGATAGGGCCCCGAGTCGATCGCCCAGGTCATCTGCGAGAGCCGGGTGTAGTGGCGGGCGATCTCCGGCTCGGAGGGCGCCGGGAGCGTGAGCTCCTCGCGCGTCAGGTCGTCGGGCAGCGGCGACGCCTCGCGCACGTCGACGGTCGTCTCGTCCTTCTCCGAGAGCAGCGGCTCGTGAACGTCATCGTCCTCGCGGGCGTAGTCGGCTTGATCGTGAATCACTCAGATCACCTCCTCGAAGGCGGCGACGAGGTCGTCTGTCCGTCCCGCGTTCAGGTCCGTGACGCACACCTGCAGGAGGTGTTCGTCGATCGCGTGGACCGCGAACCCCTCGGCCTCCAGGTCCTCGGCGATGGCCGCCGCGGGCTGGTCGACGCGCACGGCGAACTCCCGGACGTGGTGTCGGTCGTGGACCGGCGCGGTCGCGCCGCTGGACTCGTCGATCCGGTCGGCGAGCGCGGCCGCCTCCCTCACGCAGTCGTTCGCGAGGTCGACGAGCCCGTCGGGTCCGAGCGTCGCCGCGTGGATCGCAGCGCGGAGCGCGACCCACGCCTGATTCGTGCAGATGTTCGAGGTCGCGCGCTCCTTTCGGATGTGCTGTTCGCGCGTCTGGAGCGTGAGCGTGAACGCGCGGTCGCCCGCGGCGTCCTCGCCGACGCCGACGAGCCGTCCCGGCACCTGTCGGAGGAACTCGTCGCTACAGGCGAATATCCCGAGCCCCATCCCGTAGGCGGTGGGGAGCCCGAGCGCGCCCGCCTCGCCGACGACCACGTCTGCACCGACGCTCGCGGGCTCTTCGAGCACCGAGAGCGACACCGGGTCCGATCCGAGCGCGAACAGCGCGTCGGCGTCGGCCGCGAGGTCGCCGATCGCGGCGAGTCGCTCCTCGATACAGCCGCGGACGGTGGGGTTCTCGGCGTACACCATGACCACGTCGTCGCCGGCGCGGTCGGCGAGGGCGTCGACGTCGGCGTTCCCGTCGACCATCGGATACGACTCGACGGTCAGGTCGGCGCCCGCACAGTAGTTCGACAGGACCGCTCGCTTCGCCTCGCGGAGGTGGTCGGGGACGAGGACCACGTCGCCGGAGGTCGAGCGGACCCGATCGGCCAGCGTCGCCGCCTCCCCGAGCGCGGTCGCGGCGTCGTACATCGAGCAGTTCGCGACCGGGAGCCCCGTCAGCTCCACGAGCATCGACTGGTACTCGAACAGCGCCTGCAGGAACCCCTGCGACACCTCCGGCTGGTACTGGGTGTAGCTCGTGAGGAACTCCGCGCGGTCCGCGAGGTGGTCGACGACGCTCGGCACGTAGTGGCCGTAGTGGCCCCGGCCGAGGAACTCGGTCAGGTCGTCGTTGCGCGCGAAGATCCGCGAACACTCCGCGCGGATCTCCCGCTCCGAGCGCGGCTCGATCCCGAACTCGCCGTCGAACGCGACGGCGTCGGGAATGTCGAACAGCGCCTCCTCGTCGTCGACGCCGATCGCCGAGAGCATCGCCGCGGTCTCGCCGTCGGTGTGGGGCGCGTACGGCGTGCCGCCGGTCCCGCTCATCGGATCGCTCCCGCGCGTTCGTCGTCGCTCTGTCGTCCGGTACCCGGTCGTCCGTCGAAGGGTGGCGTGAGGTCGAAAGGTGGTGTGGTCATGGTCGTGTATACGCTAGTGGGTCCCGCTCTTCGGTTCAATTCGGTTGGGTTCGCTACGCGATCTGGTCGTCGTACTCGTCGGCGCCGAGCAGCCCTTCGGCGTCGCTACCCTCGACGGGAGCGACTTCGAGCATCCACCCGTCTCCGTACGGGTCCTCGTTGACGAGTTCCGGACGGTCGAACAGCTCCTCGTTGACGGCGACGACCTCTCCGGAGACCGGCGCGTACAGGTCCGAGACGGCCTTGATCGATTCGACGACGCCGAACGTCTCGCCGGCCGTAATCTCGTCGCCGGCCTCGGGCAGCTCGACGAACACCACGTCGCCCAGCTCGTCCTGTGCGAAGTCGGAAACGCCGATCCGAACGGTGTCGCCGCCGGTCGTCTTCCACTCGTGCGATTCTAGGTATCGTCTGTCGTCGGGTACTTCGAAGCTCATTGGTCAGGAGTCGCCGCGGTCCGCCTCTGGGTCCGACGCGCGAGCGCGCCGCCAGAGTGGGATCCGTCCCGTCGGCCGGTTGCAGCCGGAATCCGAGGTCGGAACGCGGTCCGCGACACGTGTACGTCACCCTTCTGACGACGAGGAAATAAAAGGTGTGTTCGCGGCGGTCTTCCGACAGATTCACGTCCACCGGTCGAGCCCGGTCTGGACCTGCGACTCCGCGATGCGCTCGAACCCGCGCTCTACCTCGTCAGCGGCAACCCCCCACTCGTCGACGACGTACTCGCGGGCGGCGTCCACGTCGGGGTTCACCGCGGTGTCCACGTCGGCGTCCGTCGCCGGCGGGTCCATGAACAGCTCGCGGATCGCTTCGGCGTTCGGGATCTCGGCGTCGCGCGCGTCGAGGACGCCCCACAGGTCGCCGTGCTCCCGCACCGCTTTCACCGCCGTCTTGGGGCCGATCCCGCGGACGCCCTCGTTGAAGTCGGTCCCGCAGAGCATCGCGGCGTCGACGAGCCCCTGCCGGTCGAAGCCGAGGTCGTCGAGCGTCGCCGCGAGGTCCATCAGCTCCGGATCGCCCTTGCTCGTGAGCTGGCGGAGGGTCGTCGGCGCGCCGAACAGCAGCGTGTCGTAGTCCTCGCTACCGGCGTGGTCGACGGTCCCGGTCGCCGCCATGTGCGCGCACTGCGCTTCGCCCTCCGCCGGCGCCTCGACGATCGGCACGTCGAGTAGCTCGAGGAGTTCCCGGGTCGTCTCCTGAATCGCGTCGGTGAGCCGCTGCGTGCGGGCCTCCAGCCGCGCGGCCTCGACCGCGTCGCCGCGCTCCTCGGCGGCCGCCCGGCGCTCCTCGGCCGCCTCGCGCTTCTCGCGGCGGTCGGCGACCTCGTCGGCCTTCAGCTCTGTCACCGCCCCGTCGAACACCATCACGGGGATCAGGTCGTGCTCGAAGAACTTCGGGAGCCCCTGTACCACCCCGATCAGGTTGGCGACCTCGACGCCGTCGGCGGTGGTGTACGCCTCGTCGCTCGTCCACTTCACCGTCGTCGTGAGGTACCGGTACAGCCAGTTGTGCGCGTCGACGGCGACGACGCTCCCCTCGATCTCGTCGAAGGCGACGTCGCGGATCGCCGCGAGATCGCGCAGGTCCGCGTTTCCCATCACCGATCCGTCGTCGCCGCGGCTCTTAAAGGATCGATTCCGCCGCCTGCCGGCTTGTGGGGCGTTTATGTGTCTGAGCCGACTACGTTCGGTAACCGAATGGTCTCGCCGTTCGATGTGTTGAACGTCGACGAGGACGCCGACGACGACGCCATCGAGCGGGCCTACCGCGACCGCGTGAAGGAGGCCCACCCGGACCAGGGCGGGACCGTCGAGGAGTTCCAGCTCGTCAGGCGCGCCTACCGCGAGCTCGACGAGCGCGACCGGAACGGCGGGACCGAAGAGGGGGTCGATCCCGCCGACATCGACCTCACCGACGACGAGGGCGAGGCCGACGCGGTGCAGCCGGTCCGCGTCGAGTTCCTCGACTACGAGGCGATCGACGACTACGGGTGGTCGCTCGACGACGACGACCTGTTCCGGAAGGCGTCGCACGCCGACCTCGACGAGTCGGCGCACGGACGACTGCTGGTCCAGCCCGACGAGAGCCTACTGGAGGCGGCCGAGAACCGCGGATTCGCGTGGCCGTTCTCCTGTCGCGGCGGCGCGTGCGCCAACTGCGCCGTCTACCTCGTGGAGGGAGAACTGTCGCAGCCGACCGACCACATCATGCCCGAGGAGCTGGCGGAGCGGGGGTTCCGGCTCTCCTGTAACGGCTACCCCGTGAGCGACGAGCTGAAAGTCGTGTTCAACGTCAAACACCTCGCGGAACTCGACGACCTCATCCTCCCGCCGGGGCCGTTCACCCGGCGGTGACACCGGGGCGACCCCGCCGACACCGGGTCTCGCCGGCGCCTGAGACGCCTTTAGAACGACTCGGCGACGGCCGCGACGACCGCGTCCTCGACCGCGTCGCGCTCGCCGGAGAGGAACTCGATCTTGCCCTCGCGGAGGCCCGCGGTGGCGACGTCGGCGTTGGGCGCCAGTTCGGCCGCGCGCTCGGCCACGTCGCGGACGGAGACGTCCGCCGTCGTCCGGACGTACAGCTCGTCGGTGCCGATACCGACCGTCGCGTACGCCTCGCCGTTGGCGTTCCGGCGGTGGAGGTCGTCGAGCAGGAGCGGCGTCGGCGGGAAGTCGTAGCGGTGGGTGTAGCCGTCGGTGTCGAGGACGGCGAACTCGACGCCGTCGACCGCCTCGGTGACGACGTTCTCCGTCGCGGTCTGAATCTCCGTCTCCAGCTTCTCGCGGAACTGCTCGGAGACGTGGGCCGCCAGGTTGCCGCCGTCCTCGAAGAGGAGGTCGGCGACGAGTTCGCGCTTGTCCTGGTACGACTGGTAGTACGCCTCCAGGGCGATCGCCTCGCGGAGTTCCGCGACGCGCTCGGCGTCGTAGCCCGCGTCGCGGGCGAGTTCGACGTAGCGGTCGGGCGTCTCCGCCCAGTAGCTCACCGCCGGCAGGTGCCGGAGGTCCGCGCGGACCTCGTCGTTGACCGCGGAGGCCAGCGAGGCGACGAGCGCGCCGGTCGAGAGGTCGGCGTCGACGCCGTCGATCTGCGGCGAGACGAGGGTGTCGACGGCCTCGCGCGTCTCGGGGTCGGCGACCTCGGCGTCGACCACGACCGCGTCGACGCCGTAGACGGACAGCAGGTCGATCCCGTCGGCGGACTCGACCGTTGAACCGGTTCCGACGAGCAGGAACAGGGGGAGCTGCTCGTCGTGCCGGTCGCGGTCCTGCAGCATGCGAGTCGCGTCGTTCGTCGCCGCGTCCATCCCGTAGACGGGGTCGTCGAGCGGCCGGCGGGTGAAGTAGTGGTACTCGGCGTCGCTTTTCGCGTGCTCGTCGCGGATCAGCGGGAGCACGGCGCGCTCGACCGCGGCGCCGGCGACGTAGCCGTCGGCGGTGGCCGGGTGGCGCACGACGATCGGGCGCGATTCGAGGACGGCTCGGCGGATCGCCTCCGCGGCGTCGAGCAGCCCGTCGGCGAGCTCCGCCACGGCTTCGTCGCCCGCGAGCGGCTGGAGCCCCTCCGGACGGGCCTCGGCGGTGAGCGCCTCGGCGAGCCGGCGGCGGACGGCCTCGGACTCCTCGCCCTCTAAGAGGACGAGCGCCTCGGACTCGACCTGCACGTCGCCGCGGTGGCTCTCGACCTCGCCGTCGATCCGCACCGCGTCGCCGACTTCGACGTCGGGGTACGCGCGGACGCCCGGCTCGACGAACGCGGCCACGTCGACGACGCCCGTCTCGTCGCGGACCTCGAAGACGGTCGGGCCGCCGGTCTGTCGGACGCTGACGACCTCGCCGTCGATCCGCACCGCGTCGCCGACGGCGTCCGCGAGGGTGCCGATCCCGACGCGCTCTCGGTCGTCGTCGAGATCGTCTTCGTCGTCTTCGACGGTCTCGTCGGCGTCGACTTCTCCTTCGTCAGGCCCGTTACCGTCGTCGGCCTCATCGGCCTCGGCGTCCGCCTCCTCGGTGACCTCGTCGGGCTCGGTGACCTCGTCGGGCTCGGTCGGTTCGTCGGGCTCGGTGGCCTCGGCCACCTCGTCGACGGCGACCGACTCGTCGTCGCTCTCCTCCGCCGGTTCGTCGTCGCTCGCGTCGGATTCGCCCGGCGCCGCGTCAGTTCCGGCGTCCGACTCCTCGTCGTCTTCTTCGGGGAGGTGTTCGGTATCGCCGTCCTGCACGAGCACGCCGCGGAACTCGCGGTCGGCCTGCCGGATCGACCACGCGAGATCGATGTTCCCGTTGTCGCGAACGCCTTTCACCTGCACGAACACCTCGTCGCCCGGCTCCCAGTCGAGGCTGTCGAGCCGTCGATCGAGTTCCGACCGGTGGAGGAGTCCGGTCACGCCCGGTGCGAGGTCGATGAACACGCCGAACTCGGCGTAGCCGTCGACGACGCCGCGGTAGAACCGGTTCGATACGAGCTGATCCGGGGAGTCGCCTCGGAAGTCGAACACGACATCTTCTTGGTGTGGATCGCAGATGCGACCGCCACCGTCGACGTCAACGCCACAAATGATACAGGATCCCATTTGAATACACCGAGAGTCTCGGGCTTAAAACGGTTGTCGAAAGCCTCGCGGGAGCGAACGGCCGAATACGGTGTCTCGGCGGGCACCTCCGGTGACCCCCCAGAACGTCCCCCCTCAGAGCGTCACCCGATCAGGGACCGGACCGCGGCGACGACGCGGTAGCCGACGCCGTACCCGAGAAGGGCGGGCGGAACTCCCGCGACGAGCGTGCGAAGCGGGGTCATCCCGTGGACGGCGCGGAACCCGATCAGCAGCAGCACCGCCGCGTAGGCGCCGCAGACGGCTCGCAGTTCCGGGATCGGCGGACCGGCCAGCGCCATCGGCGAGCTGGCGTACGCGACCGCCTGCACCGTCTCGCTCACGCCGCCCCGGTCGCGCAGCGCGAACCCCCCGTCGTACTCGACGCTGGCGAGGATCACCGACAGCGTCGCGACCGCCGCGGTCAGGTGGAGACCCACCGGCGCGACCAACACGACCACGAGGAGAAACAGGATCGCCGCGGAGACGGGCACGGACACGACGATTCCGGGGACTACACCCGGATCCGCGACGAGCCAACCGAGCGTGTAGGCGGCGGCGACGGCGACGGCGAACGTCAGCGCCGGAGCCTGATCGCCGGGCGCCACGCCGTTCGTGAACAGCCGGCGCGGCCGGACGAGGGCCTCGACCCACGCCCGAGCGAGCGCGCGCCCCCCGCGGGCCCTCCCACCCTTCGGATCCTCGATCCACGATGTCACGGGCGCGCTTCGGGCGGGTGGAATAACGGGGTTCCGGTTCGCGCCGGCCCGGTCGGAACGACCCCGGAGTGCTCCGTCGTTATCTCGTCTGATAGCCGGCGCGCAAAGTCTTATACCGACCCTTGCGGAGGGTAGCCCGAATGCGCGCGTTCCGGAACGACGAACGGGGATTCACCCCGATAGCCGGCTCGGGGATGCTCGTCGGCATCGTCGTGGTGCTGTTGGCGCTCGTCGGCGCCGCGGTGTTCGGGCTGATCGACGGCGTCGCGCCGCCGGACGCGGAGTTCGAGGTCGAGCCGGACGGCACCGACCTCGTGGTCGTCGCGGCCGGTCCCGAGCCGGTTCCGGCCGAGGAGCTGTACGTCCGCGGCGAGGACCCCGACGAGGAGGTCCAGTTCGGCGCCTGGCCCGGCGACGGCGTCGTGCGGCCGGGGGATCGGGTGACCGTGCCCAACGCCACCGGAAACGAGGACTTCGAGGTCGTCTGGGAGCCGGTCGCCTTCGACACGCACGAGACGCTCGGCACCTACGAGGGCGAGGACTCGGCGATCGAGGGCAGCGCCGGGCGGGATCCGCTCGGCGCGACCGGCGTCTGACTCGGCGCGACCGGCGTGTAACGATCTCTTCGGGCTACTCCACCGACACCCACTCGCCGCGCTCGTCGGCGCGTTCGATCGCGTCGAGGAGCGACTGTACCGCGTACCCCTGTTCGAACGACGGCTCGAACTCGCCGCCCTCGGCGACCGCGGAGAGGAACTCGTAGCTCTCGTGGACGAAGGTGTGCTCCCACCCGATGACGTGGCCCGGCGGCCACCAGTGGTCGACGTACGGGTCGGTCTCGTCGGTGACGAGCACAGTCTGGTACCCGCGGTCGCCCTCGCGGAGCACCGCCAGTTCGTTGAGTCGCTCCAGGGAGAACTTCAGGCTCCCCTTCGAGCCGTGCACCTCGATCGCGTGGTCGTTCTTGTGGCCGTCCGCGAAGCGGGTCGCCTCGAAGCTCCCCATCGCGCCCGACTCGTAAGCGATCTGGGCGGTGTAGGCGTCGTCGACGGTCACGTCGCGGTACGCCTCGATGTCGCCCGCCTCGTCGTAGACGGGGCGCTCGTCGACGAACGTCTGCAGGTGGCCCGAGACGCGGTCGATCCCGCCGACCGCGTCGCCGACGAGGAAGTCCGCGAGGTCGAGCGTGTGCGCGCCGAGGTCGCCGAGCGCGCCGGATCCCGCCATGTCGGCGTCCAGCCGCCACGCCCACGGCGCCTCGGGGTCGACGAGCCAGTCCTGCAGGTACCGTCCGCGGACCTGTCGGATCTCGCCGAGTTCGCCGTCCTCGATCAGCCCCTTCGCGTACCGGATCGCGGGGACGAACCGGTAGTTGAACGCGGTGCCCGCGGGCACGTCGGCGTCGGCCGCGGCGTCGCGCATCGCCGCCGCCTCGTCGAGGGTCGGCGCGAGCGGCTTCTCACAGAGGACGGGGACGCCGGCTTCGAGGGCCGCGATCGACGGCTCCGCGTGGACGTGGTTCGGCCCGAGGTTGTAGAAGGCGTCCACCTCGTCGACGGCCGCCTCCCAGTCGGTCGCGGTGTGCGAGAACCCGAACCGCTCCGCGGCGTCCGCGAGGGCCTCCTCGTCGCGCCCCACGAGGGTGTGCCGCTCGACGTCGGGCGCGTCCGGGAAGAACATCGACAGCCGCGCGAGCGCGTTCGCGTGCGCCTTGCCCATGAACCGATACCCCAACACGCCGATCTGCAGTGGTTCCTGTGTCATTGGATTGCCCTCCGTCTCACTCCGCCCAGTAGGCGTCGCCCGGCCGCGTCTCGAAGACGGCGCGGTCGAGCACGTCGACCGCCTTCTCTAACCCCTCTCGCGAGGAGGTGAGCGAGTCCTCGTGTTCGATCGACAGCGCGCCCTCGTAGCCGACCATCCGGAGCGTCGAGACCACGTCCTTCCAGTGGCTCTCGTCGTGCCCGTACCCGATCGAGCGGAACAGCCACGAGCGGTCGGACTCCTCGGTGTATCCCGTCGTGTCGAGCACGCCCTTCACGCGCGCGTTCGCGTCGTAGACCTTCGTGTCCTTGGCGTGGACGTGGTGGATCGCGTCGCGTGCGCCCAGAAATCGGACGGCCTCGGTCACGTCGATCCCCTGCCAGTAGAGGTGCGAGGGGTCGAAGTTGGCGCCGATCCGCTCGTTGGTCGCCTCCCGGAGCGCGAGCATCCCGGTCGGCTCGTAGACGAGCATGTTCGGGTGCATCTCGATGGCGACGTCGACGCCGTGATGCTCGGCGTGTTTCGCCAGGTCCTCCCAGTACGGAATCGCGACCTCGTCCCACTGGTAGTCGAGCGCGTCGGCGTGCTCGGTCGGCCACGGCGCCGTGATCCAGTTCGGCGTCGAGTCGCCCGGCGCGCCGCCGGGAAGCCCGGAGAAGCAGGTGACCGTGCCGACGTCCAACTGATCGGCCAGCTCGATCGCCTCGCGGAGCTCTCGGTCGGCCCCCGCGGCACGCTCCTCGTCCGGATGCAGGGGGTTGTTGTGGGTCGCGAGCGCGGAGATCCGGAGGCCGTGTTCGTCGATCAGCTCCGCGAGTTCCGCCCGCGCCGCGTCGTCGTCGAGGAGCGCCTCGCGGTCGACGTGGTCCTCTCCGGGCCACCCGCCGACGCCGAGTTCGACGGCGTCGACGCCGATCTCATCGAGGTACGCGACCGCGTCGTCGATCGATTCGCCGCCCAAGGGAACGGTGAGCACGCCGATGTCCATGTGGAAGAATAGTACAACACACCGAATAAATCTTCAGGAAGCGGCGCCCGGGTCGTCGGGGTTCGGATTTTCGGTAGCCGCGCGACGGCCGGACGACGGCTTCTCTCCCCGTTTTGCCCCGAGAAGGGCCGCGAACCACATGAGGTTTTAACGGGTGGAGCGCGTATGACGGATATGGGAATCCTCTCGCGCGCCTCCTACGTCATCCGCTCGAAGGTGAACGCCCTCCTCAACCGGGCGGAGGATCCGACGGAGTCGCTCGACTACTCGTACGAACAGATGCGCGACGAGCTACAGGACGTGAAACAGGGAATCGCCGACCTGACGACCCAGAAGAAGCGGCTGGAGATCCAGAAGCGAAAGCTGGAGGAGAACGTCGAGAAGCACAACCGGCAGGCCCGCGAGGCGGTCCAGCAGGACCGCGACGACCTCGCGCGGAAGGCCCTCGAAAAGAAGAAATCGAAGATGGCCCAGATCGAGGAGCTGGAGGGCCAGATAGCCGACTTGAACGACACGCAGGAACAGCTCGTCGAGAAGAAGAACAAGCTCCAGAACCGCATCGAGGAGTTCCGCACGAAGAAGGAGACGATGAAGGCCCGCTACGAGGCCGCGGAGGCGTCCTCGCGCGTCTCGGAGGCGATGACGGGCGTCGGCGACGAGATGGAGGACGTGAGCCGCTCCATCGAGCGCGCCGAGGAGCGCACCGAGGAGATGGAGGCGCGCTCGGAGGCGATGGACGAGCTGGAGGACTCGGGCGCCTTCGAGGACGCGCTCTCGGATAAGGACAGCATCGACCGCGAGCTGGAGAGCCTCTCGACGAACAGCGAGGTCGACGCCGAGCTGGAGACGCTGAAAGGCGAACTCGGGAAGGGCGAGCCCGCGAACGCCGACGCCGAGGCGAGCACCGACGAGGAGATCGACGACGAGCTCGCGGACATCGAATCGGAGATCGACGCGGACGACCTCGAGTCAGATCTCGACGGCGACGCCGACGAGGAGGTCGACGTGGAGCTAGAGGAGTCCGAGGTCGACGCCGACGAGCAGCGGAACTGACGGCGCGAGACGGCGGTCGGTCCCTGCCACGGTCCCGTTCCCGCTCTTGTACTCGCCTTACTCCGACCGCAACCGCGCCCCGGTCCCCGCGCGGTCGCGGTCGCCGAGCCGGATCTCGCCGCCCGCCAGGTCCACGCCGTCGTACGGGTCCTCGGCGAGCAGCAGCGACCCGTCGAGGTCGGCGTAGTCGAGCAGGGGCGCGAGCTGCGCGGCCGCGGCGATCGACGCGTTCGACTCGATCATGCAGCCGCACATCACTTCCAGCCCGTGAGCGCGCGCGGCGGCGATCATCCGCCTCGCCTCCAGCAGGCCGCCGGTCTTCATCAGCTTCAGGTTCGCGATGTCGCAGCGGTCAGCGATCGCGGGGACGTCCGAGAACGTGACGCAGGACTCGTCGGCGGCGATCGGGAGCGCGGACCGCTCGTAGACGAACCGGAGTCCCTCCGGGTCCTCGGCGGGCACCGGCTGCTCGACGAACTCCACGTCGCGGTCGGCGAGCCACTCGCTCTTGTCGACCGCCTCGCGGGGCGTCCACGCCTCGTTGGCGTCGACCCGGAGCCGGGCGTCGGGGGCGGCCTCGCGGACCGCGTCGATCAGCTCGCGGTCACGGTCGGTGCCGAGCTTGATCTTGAGGACCGGGTAGCCCGCCTCGACCGCTTCCTCGGCCTTCTCCCGGACGCGCTCCGTCTCGTCGAGCCCGATCGTGTAGGAGGTCGCGGGCGCGGCCGACGGGTCGAGCCCCCAGAGGCGGTGGAGGGGGACGCCGAGCCGCTTCGCGGCGAGGTCGTGGACCGCGATCGAGACGGCGGCGCGGGCGGCGGGGTTGTCGTTGACGACGGCCGCCAACTCGGCCTCGATCTCGTGGAGCGCGTGGGGGTCGCCGACGCGCTCGACGGCGTCGAGCAGGGACGGGAGCACGGCCTCGACGGTGTCGGCGGTCTCGCCGTAGTGGGCGGAGGGGGCCGCGCCGCCGACGCCGGTCATCCCGGCCTCGTCCGTAATCTCCACGATCACGTTCTCGGCGGCCGTCTGGGTCCCTCTGGCGATCGTGAACGGGTTCTCCAAGGGGAGCGACGCCCGCTCGAAGGTCGCGTCGAGGCTCATTCGCCGGCGGCCCCTCCGTCGGCGGTCGAGGCCCCCTCGCCTAACCCCGCCTCGACGATCCCGTCCACGATCCGGTCGGCGCCGTCCCGGACCGGGTCGGCGGCCGGGACGCCGACCTCGTCGCCGAAGTCGTCGACCGCGTCCGCGGCGGCCGCGTCGTCGTCGACGTCCTTCGTGTTGAGCGCGCCGGCGACGACGCTCGCCTCGTTGACGGGCGCCGCGAGCCCCTCGTAGAGGTCGACGTACTCGGCCAGCGGCGGGAGCGAGAACGACTCGTATCCGTGGACGGCCTCGCGGCCCGCGGCGTGACAGAGCACGAGCCCGTCCGCCATCGACCCGTGGAGGATGCCGCAGGTGACCGCCGAGTAAGCGGGGTGGATAATGCTCCCCTGTCCCTCGACGACGAGGAGGTCGTGGTCGTCGCCGACCTCGACGAGCATGTCCTCGACCGCGCCCGCAGTGAAGTCGGAGACGACGCGGTCGATCGGGTTCCCCCACCCGGCGATCATGATCCCGGTCTGGCCGGTCGGGACGAACGCGGCGTCGATCCCGCGCTCGCGGGCGGCCGCGACGATCTCCAGCGAGGCGGTCATCTTCCCGACCGAGCAGTCGGTGCCGACCGTGCACACCACGTCCGCGTCCACGTCGCCGGAGGCGCCGGTCGCGACCGTGAGACCGTCGTCGGGTTCGCGCACGTCGACGAGTTCGACGCCGTGTTCGGCTGCCAGCGCGGCGAGCTCCTCGTCCTCGTTCAAGAAGTAGTGGAGCCCGCTCACCACGTCGCAGCCGGCCTCGATCGCGGCCTCCACGTCCGACCGCCACGACTCGTCGAAGCCGCCGCCGATCGGCGAGATCCCGATATATAAGGCGTCCACGTCGCCGTCGGCGGCCGCGTACGCCTCGTCGAACGACTCGACGATCGGCGCGTCCGAGATGTCGGGCACGTGGTCGGTGACGCGGTCGCCGGCGCTGTCGCGGTCGAGCACGGCGCGCACGTCCTGGTCGCCGTAGCGCATCACGCCGAGGGCGGTCTTCGCGCGGTCAGGGAACTTCTCGTGGGCGAGGATCACGATTCGGTCGTCGCTCATGGTGAGTCGCTCGCTCCGGGCGGGCTTAAAAGAGTCGAGCCGCGGGCGGGTCGGCGAACCGCGACGGCCCGATCGACGGCTCTGGGACGAGGGAACGCCGGTCCGTCTCAGTCGAGGTCGACCGACACGTCCGACTGCAGTCCGGCCGCCTTCACCGTATTATAAAGGAGCATCGCGCGCGTCATCGGACCGACGCCGCCGGGGACGGGCGTGATCGCGCCCGCGGCCTCCTTCGCAGACTCGTACGCCACGTCGCCGACGAGCTCGTACCCCTTCTCGGTGTCCGCGTCGACGCGGTTGATCCCCACGTCGATCACGGTCGCTCCCTCCTTCAGCGTCGAGCCGTCGATGAACTCCGGAACGCCGACCGCGGCGATCACGATGTCCGCGGTCGACAGTTTGCCTTCCAAGTCCTCAGTCCGCGAGTGACAGACGGTCGTGGTCGCGTTGCCGACCGGCCCCTTCTGGATCAGGAGGTTCGCCATCGGCTTCCCGACGATGTCCGACCGGCCGACGACGACGGCGTCGGCGCCCTCGGTCTCCACGTCGTACGCCGCCAGCAGCTTCTGGACGCCGTGGGGCGTGCAGGGTTTAAACCGGGCGTCGCCGGCGACGAGCCGTCCGACGTTCTCCGGATGGAAGCCGTCAACGTCCTTCTCGGGGGCGATCCGTCGGAGCACGCGCCGCCTGTCGACGTGGTCTGGGACCGGGAGCTGGACCAGAATCCCGTGGACGTCCTCGCGCTCGTTGAGGTCGTCGATGGTCTCGTACAGCTCCTCGGCCGGGGCGTCGGCGTCGATCTCGACGTGGACGCTCTCGATGCCGACCTCCTCGCAGTCGCGCTGTTTCATCGAGACGTACGTCTCGCTCGCGGGGTCGTCGCTCATCAGCACGGTGGCGAGTCCCGGCGTCACGCCCCCCTCTTCAAGCGTCTCGACGTGGGCGGTCACGTCGTCGCGCACGTCGGCGGCGACCGCCTCCCCGTCGATGATCTCGGTCATGTCCGACCGTCGTCGTCGCTGACGTAAAAGTGACGCGGGATCGTGGTCATCGAGGGGTCCTCAGACCGACTTCGATCCTCGTCCGTGGATCGATCGCGGCGGAAACGCTACTCAGGGAACAGCTCCTCCTCGCGATCGACGGCGTCGATGGCGGCGGTCTCCTCGGGCGTCAGGTCGAGGTCAGCGGCCGCCAGGTTCGCCCGGAGGTGCCCCTCGCTCGACGCCTTCGGGATCGCCACGACCGGCTCCTTCGCGGTCGCCCACGCGATGGCGACCGCCTCGGGCGTCGCGTCGTGTGCCTCGGCGACGTCGACCACGGGATCGATCTCGCTCACTCGCCCGCCCGCCAGCGGCGCGTAGGCGACCACGGTGTACCCGTGCTCGCGGGCGTGATCGAGGAGTTTCGGCCGGTAGAACAGGGGATGTAGCTCCGTCTGATGAGCCGCGAGCGGCGCGTCGAGAACGTCGATCGCGCGGTCGAGCTGGTCGGGTTCGAAGTTCGAAACGCCGACGCCCTCAACGAGCCCGTCGTCAACCAGCCGGTCGAGCGCGGGGAGGGTCTCCGCCGGGTCGTACGCGCCGCGCGGGCGGTGGACGTAGAGGAGGTCGATCGTCTCCACGCCGAGCAGGTCGGCGCTCTCGCGGGCGGTCGGGCCCACGTCCGCGGCGCCGAGGTCGTCGATCCACAGCTTCGTGGCGAGCGTGACCGCCTCGCGGTCCGCGTCGCTCGCGGCGAGCCCGTCGCCGACGACGGCCTCGTTGCCGTAGATCCGGGCGGTGTCGAGGTGGCGGTAGCCGAGAGAGAGCGCGGTCGCGATCGTGTCGGGGTCGTCGATCCCCATCGTTCCGAGACCGACCGGCGGAAGGTGCATGCTCGCGTTCGGGACGACCGACGCAAAAACCGATCGGTGAGCCGAGCGACCGTCCGGCGGCCGCGTCGCACCGGGACCGCGTTTTAAATCGAACGCCTGCGAACCGTGAGCGTATCCCTCCATGTCGCCGCCAACCCCCCCGCGGTCGAGCCACGGATCCCCGCCGACGAACCGATGACGAGATCGACGAGCGTCCGCGGAACGTGGTCGTTCGCCACGGCCCGTGGGTCGGTCCGCGTCGCCCCCGCCGAGCTCCGTATCCGCCGCGGCGTCGTCAGAACCGTCGCCGAGGCCGGGAGCGCCCTCGCCGCCGGGCGACTGCCGTCGGCGCTCCGTGACGTTAGCTGGACCGGGGTCGCGGCCGTCACGGCGGTCCTCCCCTCGCTGATAGAGTGGCTCCTCGAGGGCGGCGGCGGGGTGCAGACGACGCTCGGCGCGCTCGGCCTCCTCGCCGCTGTCGGCGGTGTCGCCGCGTCCGTCGCGCGCGGGCGAACGACTGCCGTTCCCCACCGCGACATCGAGCACGTCGCCTTCGACGACGGCGATATCGTGATCGTCCACCGGGAGGGGAGAGGAGCGGATGACGACGAGAGCGAGACGGAGACCGTGCGTCCCCTCGACGACGCGGCGCGCGCCGACGCGGCGCTCGCGCTCCGACTCCGGGGCGTGGAACTCCGCGGTGGGGAGGGCGACGAGGCGGTCTCCCGCACGGTCGTCGACGCCCCGAAGACGGCACTTCCCGCCGAGTCAGAACGGAGCGACGGATAACCGACCTACCGCGAGAACGATGTGAATTTCGGTCGCGTGGGGTTCGGCCGACCTCTCCGTCTGGCGCGCTCGGACCGGTGCCGCGCTCGGACCGGTGCCGCGCTCGGACCGGTGCCGCGCTCGGACCGGTGCCGCGGCAGGAGCGCCGAAAGGACTACGCGCCGCGCGTGAGACGTGGCCGCCGATGCGTTTGCCCTCCGCGCGGACGCTTCTCGCCGGCTTCGCCGGCGGGGTCGTTCACCTGACCGTCGTCGAGGTGCTGTTCCGTCAGACGGCTCACGTCCCCGAAACGCTGTGGCCCCTCGCGTCCCCCGGGAGCGCCCTCGCGCTTTTCGTCGCGGGATCTCTCGTCGCCGCCACGGCCGCCCACACGGGACTGGCGTCGCCGCCGACCGGACTCGCCGCGCTGCTGGGGTGGGCGACGTACCGCGACCTGACGACCCCGGACCCGGCGTGGTCGGAGCTCGGTGAGCGGCTCGTCGTCGACGGCGACGTGTTCCTCACGAGCTACGTCGGCGCGTGGCACGTCTGGCTCGGGCTCCTCGCCGTCGCCGCCGCCGTCGAGTTCGGGCTGCGGCGGGAGTTCGGGGTCGCCGACGGCCGGCTCCGGAACCTCCCGTCACCGAATGAAACCGGTCGCGACGGCGGGGGCGTCACCGGTGGCACCGCCGGCACCGCCGCCGTCGCGGTCGGCGGCGTCTTCGGAGTCGCCGTCGCCGCGCAGGCCGCCGGCGTCGGCGTTAGCCCGGCTGCGGTCCTCCCGGTGGTGGTCGTCACGACGGGCGCGGCCGGCGGGGTTCCGGTCGCGTGCGCGCTCCGCGGGCTCGCGGCGCCCGCGCTGGGGTTCGCCGTGGTCGTCGTGCCGCCGCTCCTCCGGACGACCCTCACCGGCGGCGAGGGAGGGCCGGTCTTCCTGCTGCTTCTGGGGCCGCTCGCGGTCGGGCTCGCGCTCGTCGGGCTGGCGGAGGAGGCGCTCCGGCGGCGGCTTCGAGACCGCGAGTGACCGGCGTGCGGACCGCAGATCCGGTCGCCGGTTCAGATCTCCCCGTCGGCGTCGACCGGGGTTCGCCCGCAGATGCTCACGAGGTCGTGGAGGTCGTCGATCTCGTAGGTGGGCTGACAGGACAGTTCCGTCGACCGTCGGTGCGGGCGCCGGACGAACGCGGAGTCGATCCCGGCGTTGTCAGCGGCGTGGATGTCCGACTCGTTGTCGCCGACGAAGATCGCGGTCTCGGCACCGAGGTCCTCGAGGGCGCGTTCGAGGTAGTACGGCGACGGCTTCTTCCGCGAGAGGCTGGCGATCGAGGGCTCGCGGCCGTACGCGACCTCGAACCGCCCGGAGAGCCCGAAGTGATCGAGGACCGCGTCGACGGTCGCTTGCTGGTTCGAGGAGACGACCCCGAGCGAGGCGTCGAGGTGGCGAAGCGCTTCGACGTCGTCGTAGGGGGTCTTGCGCCCGCTCCGCGCCGCGTCGACCTGCGCGGTTGCAGCGGTCTCGTCGCGGACCCGCCAGAACTCGACCGGGTCGAGCTCGTAGCGCTCGCAGATGTCCGTCAGGGTGGCGGGGTCGACGCCGACGGCGATGTCGTCGACGTGAGCGAGGTCCGGGTCCTCGACGCCGAGGCTCACGAAGGCGTCCCAAGCGGCCTCCCGAAGGGTGTCGAACGGGGTCCGACCGACGAGGACCCCGTCCTTATCGAGGACGACGGCGTCGTACACGACCCCCTCTCCGTCGGTAACCGGCAAAAAGCTTTCACCGGCCCGACGGGCCTCACGCGCCCAGCAGCCTGAGCACGAGACCGACGATCAGGACGACCGTGCCGACGAACAGGCCGATAAACGGGATCGGAACCGGTAGCGGGACTACGATGAGCAGGAGCCCGATCGCGATCAGCGCGGTAGATAGTCTCATGCATATCTTTCGCCGCCCGAACGGAAAGGTATTGAGGTGCTTGTCCCGTGAGGTCGATCCCATTGGCGGGCACACCTCCCGCACTTTCAATACCCGGCGCGTCCAACCCTCGAATTGGACCATGAATATTGTTGATATCGCGGTGCCGGAGTACGTCGAGGTCGACGTCAGCGAACGACTCGCCAAGGTCCGGTCCATCTTCGAGCGCGAAAATCCGAAGGGGATCGTCGTCACCGAGGACGGCGAGTACGCGGGCGTCGTGGGCGAGAAACAGCTCATGCGCTCCCGGATGGAGGACGACACCAAGGTGTCGGCCGTGATGAAGTCGGCGCCGTCGGTCGACCGCCACGAGGACCTCCGCGAGACCGCCCGCCTGCTCGTCGAGGGCGACGTGAAGATCGCCCCGGTGTACGAGGGCGAGAAGCTCTACGGGATCGTCACCGTCGACCAGATCCTCGAGGCCGTCCTCGACAGCCTCGACGCGATCACCGTCGGTCAGATCGCGACCGAGGACGTGATCGGGATCAACGAGAAGGACAGCGTCGGGAGCGCGATCAACCGCCTCCGCGAGAACGGGATCTCTCGACTCCCCGCGCTCGACGAGGACGGCCAGCTCGTCGGCGTCGTGACCACCAACGACATCGTCGAGTTCGTCGTCCGCGACCAGGAGCGACAGGGCAGCGGCGACCGCGCGGGCGACATCGACCGGATGCTCGACATCCCGGTCTACGACATCATGTCGAGCCCCGTGGTCACCGCGACCGCCGACGAGACCGCGGAGGCCGTCGTTCAGCGCATGTTCGACAACAACATCTCCGGGCTGGTCGTCACGCCCAAGGGCGCCGACACCGTCGCCGGCATGGTGACGAAGACCGACGTGTTGCGCGCGCTCACGTTCACCGAGGAGGACTCGATGGACGTGCAGATCACCAACGTCGAACTGCTGGACACGACCTCCCGCGAACACATCGTCGAGTCCATCGAGCAGGTCGCGAACAAGTACGCGGACATGCACGTCATCCACGCGCACGTCCGGCTCCACGCCCACAAGGAGAAGCTCCGCGGCACTCCCCTGATCCAGTGTCAGATCCGCCTCCGCACCAACGAGGGACAGGTCGGCGGCTCCGGCGAGGGGTACGGCGCCGAGCACGCCTTCCACGTCGCGCTCGACAAGTTGGAGCGCAACGTCTTAGAGATCAAAGGCGTCAACGCCGACGAGGAGTACCGCGGACAGCTCCTCCGCAAGCTCGGCCAGCTGTAAGGCGATAGCGCCCGACGCGACGGCATCGGTTCCGTCGCCGTCGACCGGCTCCGACCGTTTCGTCGCGGCGGCTCCCGCTTCCGCCTCCGTCTTCGCCCTCATTTTCGCCGCTATTTCCTCTCCGCGTCGTCCGCATCCGGTTCGCCACGCGCGACGCTTACGCGTCCGTGCCTTCGGCGAGTCCGTCGGCGACGATCCGGAAGGTGGCGGTGTCGCCCGCGGGCTTCGAGCGGTGCTTTTCGAGGGTCGCACGCCGGTTCCCGCCGCGAAATCGGTCGACGCGGAGGATTGCACCGGTCCAGTGGTTGAGGGTGTTGCCGCCGAGCGCGCGGTCGCGGTCACTGTCGGGATCGGTGAACACCTGGTTCGTGATGACGACGGCGATCTCGTGTCGCCGAGCCAGAGACAGGAGGTGCGTCACCTGCTTTGCGACCTTGCGGAGCGACTGGCCGCCCTCGGTGTCGCCGGCGCGCTCCAGTCGGTAAAAGCCCGTCGCGGAGTCCAACACGATCAGCTCGACCTCCTCGGCGAGCTCCTCGGCGTCGCGGACGGCCTCGCGCTGGTCGTCGAAGTCGTACGCCTCCGAGATCACCAGCCGCGAGGCGATCTCCTCGACCGTCTCGTCGGCGTCGGGACGGTCGGCTCGCCCCGCGGCCATCTGCTCGAACCGATCGATGGAGAGCCCCTCGGTGTCGACGTAGAGGGCGCGGTCGCCGCCGGCCGCGACTTCGACGGCCGCGGCGAGCGCGAGGTTCGTCTTACCGGCCGCGGGCGGGCCGTACACCTGCGTGACGACCCCGCGCTCGAACCCCCCGCCCAACAGGTCGTCGACCGGCTGACAGCCGGTCGGGATCGGATCGCTCACTGACGAGGGGTTCGCTCGCGCTCGTATTTAAATGGTCGATCGCGGAGAGGACGGGACGATACGCGTCGCCCGTCAGAGGAAGCGCCGTCGCTCGTCGAGAGTTTATAAGTGTGAAAGAAACGGAGATGGCGTCGATCACGTCGAGCGACAGCCGAGATCCGGTGGTGCGTGCGGACGCGGTGTCCGCGACAGAATCGTTAGTTGCGCGTCAGGTTCGTCGCTCGGGGTCCCTTGGGGGACGACTCGATGTCGAATTCCACTTCCTGACCCTCCTCGAGGTCCGGGCCGCCGACGTCTTCCATGTGGAAGAACACGTCTTCGTCGTCGTCGAGGTCGCCGTCGTCAGTCGAGATGAAACCGTAGCCGCCAGTGTCGTTGAAGAAGTCAACCTTACCGTTTGCCATTGCAAACAAACGTACTGCCCGTTCGGGGATAACCCTTGCGAGGGTCACGGTACCACGACCGTCTCGAGACGGGGTCACACCCGCCCGGAGACGCGATCGCGCGCCTGTGTTCAGCGCGTGCCATCAGCCGCGGGGTTCATTTACGAGCGACCACGTAAGTCGGACAACGACATGGAACGCCGCCACTTCCTCCGCTCGCTCGCCGCCACCGGCGTCGTCGCCGGCACGACCGCTACGGCCGGCTGTACCGGAGTCCTCGGCGGCTCCGGCGCCGAGGGAACGGTTCTCGGTCCGCCGGAACAGACCCGGGGCGACCCGGTCCACCCGATTCACGGCGACGAGATGCCCGAGTTCAGCGTCCCCGATCCGATCACGGGCGAAGAGATATCGACGGCGCAGTTCGAGGACGAACGCGCGTTCCTGTGGACCTCCTTCTACACGAACTGCCCCGACGGCGTCTGTCCGGCGCTGATCCTCCGACTCCGGCGGGTTCAGGAGGTCGCCGCCGAGGAGGGATTCGGCGACGAGGCCGCGTTCCTGCCGCTCACGTTCGATCCCGAGCGCGATACCGAGGAAGTCCTCCGCGAGTACGCCAGCGAACGCGGAGTCGACCTCGACGCCGGCAACTGGCACTTCCTCCGACCCGAGAGCTACGAGGCGGGCGTGGAGCTGATGGACGAGAACTTCGGACTCAAGATCGAGAAGACGAACGGGTCAGAGTACGAGAACTTGGAGTACGCGTTCCCGCACTACGGGCTGATCCTCCTCGTCAACAAACGGGGGATCGTCGAGCGGGCGTACCCGCGCGGCCCGGCAACCGACGTCGAACGGATCGTCGACGACTTCCGGCGGGTGGTCACGGCGTGAGGCGACGGCACCTGCTGGCCGGGCTCGCGAGCGTCGGGGTTCTCGGCGGAGCGGGCGCCGTCGCGACCGGCGGGGTACCAGACGCGATCGGCGGCGACCCCGCCGGGAGTCAAACCAGCGGTGACGAACCGGAGCCGATCGAGCCGGTGACGCTCGACACCATCGAGGCACCGGGTAGCCGCGACGGCGAGGTAACGCTACCCGCCCCCGACCGGCCGACGTTCGTCGACTTCTTCGGGACGTGGTGTCCCCCCTGCGCCGAGCAGATGCCGGCCCTCGCGGAGGCCCACGATCGGATCGGCGACGAGGTGTTATTCGTCTCAGTGACGACACAGGATGTCGGTGATGCGGTCAGTGAGGAGACGATCGTCGACTGGTGGTCGGAACACGACGGGGACTGGCTCGTCGCGGCCGACGTGACGGCTGAACTCGCGTCGCGGTTTCCGATCGGCAGCTACCCGAGCGCGCGGGCCATGGACGCCTCGGGACGCGTCCGCTGGGCCACCTCCGGGACGCACACCACGGAGGAGTTCGTCGCCGGCATCGAGAAGGCACTCGACCGATGAAGCGGCAGGTCGACAGATGACCGACGTCTCGCTCGCGACCAACGTCCCGTTCGCCGTGACCGCGGGGGTCGCGACGTTCTTCTCCCCGTGCGCGTACCCGCTGTTGCCGGGGTACGTCGGATTCTACGTGAACTCCGTCGACGCCGATTCCGCGTCGGTCCTCGGGGCGGGCGTTCGCGGCGTCGCCGCCGCGGTCGGCGTGTTGGCGACGTTCGCGCTGCTGGCCGGCGCCACCGTCCGGGTGGGCTACTCGACGCTGTCGAACATCACCGTCTTCGAGACGCTCGTCGGCGCGTTGCTCATCGTCTTCGGGCTGCTCGTGGTGTCCGGGCGTGCCCCGTCGATCTCGGTGCCGCTGCCGAAGCGACGGACCGGCGTGTTCGGGTTCGGCCTGTTCGGCTCGGGGTACGCGCTGGCCGGTGCCGGCTGCGTGGCGCCGGTGTTCCTCGGCGTCGTGGCCCGTGCGATCTCGCTCCCGTCAGAGGCGGCGCTCCTCGTCCTCTCGGTGTACGCCGGCACCGTCGCCGTCCTCATGGCCGCGACGACCGTCGCGACGGGCGTAGGGCTCATCAGCAACGCCAATCGGGTGATGACCCACGCCGACACGCTGAAGCGGTTCGCGGGCGCGGTGATGGTCGCCGCGGGCGTCGGACAGCTGTACCTCTCGCTCGTCGTGTACTGACCGACGGCGGCGCCGTCCGACCCGTGGGGAGATCCCCCACGCCTCCCGTACATTCTTAAACTACACCGCGGAATTTCCCCACAGCCGAACCGAACGGTTCGGTCCCCGCAACATGAATCTCGATCAGTTCACCGCCGAGAACGCACCGACAGCGAGCGACGAGCCGTTCCAGCGCGAGAACAGCTACACCTTAGACGTCGACGTCGACGGCACCGTGATGGCGAAGGCCGGGTCCATGGTCGCGTACACGGGCGACGTCTCGTTCACCGGGAAGGCATCGGCCGAAGGGGGGATCAAGGGATTCCTCAAAGAGGCGACGACGGGCGAGGGAACCCCCATCATGGCCGTCGAGGGCGAGGGTCACGTCTACTTCGCGGACGACGGCAAGAAGGTACAGGTCGTCGAGCTCGGTGCCGGCGAGTCGATCACGGTCAACGGCGAGGACGTGCTCGCGTTCGAGGAGTCGCTCTCGTACGAGATCAGCACCATCGACAGCCTCGCGGGAGCGCTCGCGGGCGGCTTCAGCAACGTCTACCTCGAGGGGCCGGGCTACGTGGCGCTCACCACCCACGGCGACCCGATCGTCTTGGAACCGCCTGTCGCGACCGATCCGAGCGCGACCGTCGCGTGGGGCGGTACCTCCCCGAACGTGGAGGTCAACCGGAGCCTCTCGGACATGATCGGACAGGAATCCGGCGAGCGCTACCAGATGCGGTTCGACGGACCGGACGGGTTCGTCGTGGTCCAGCCGCGCGAGGAACACGTCTGACCGGCTCGCTCCGCGTTCCCCGTCTTCCTCGCGCCCCGTCTCCATGCGCTTCGTCCTGCGCTCTCCCGTCTCCCCGCGCCGACGGCTATCTTTTTGTCTCAGGCCTCCAAGCCGCCGATCGATGGACGAGCGCGCCGAGCCCGACGACTCCCCGGACGAGCCGGATCCGACTCGGAATGAGGAGACGGAGAGCGACTCCGCCGCGAACGGCGACGGTACCGAGGACTCGTCCGGCGCGCTCGCACGGGCCAGAACGGTCGGCGCCGAAGCAGTCGGTGCCGTCGTCGATGCCGTGCTCGACGCGCTATGACCCGGATCACAGACGGCGAACCGCTCTTATTCGCCCACCGCGGATTCGCCGGGGAGAACCCCGAGAACACCGTCGCGGCGGTCGAAGCGGCCGCGGGCGTCGACGGGACCGACGGGGTCGAGATCGACGTGGTCCCAACCGCCGACGGCGACCCGGTCGTCTTCCACGACGCGCTCCTGTCCGGTCGCGGCGGCCCTCCCGGCGCGTCCGACGACCGCGGGCTCACCGACGCTACTGGGGTCGTCTGGGAGACCGACACCGCGACCGTCACCGCGGCCGAGGTGCTTGACAGCGGGGAGACCGTGCCGCTTCTCGGCGACCTCCTCGACGCGATCCCCTCTCGGGTCGGCGTGAACGTAGAGCTCAAGAACCCCGGACGGGACCGCTCTGCGCTCCGACCCGACGAGGCGCTGGCTCCGGACGCGCTGGCGGAGCAACGAGCGGTCTGGCGTCCGTTTGTCGAACGAGTGTTGACAATTGTCGAGGGACGGAAAAACGACCTGCTGATCTCGTCGTTCCACGAGGCCGCGCTCGCCGCGACGCGGGAGCTGTCCGAAATTGCTGTCGCGCCGCTGTTTTCGGAGTCGGTCGAGGACGCGCTAGCGATCGCCCGGCGGTACGACGCGGCCGCCGTGCATCCCCCGATCGATGCGATTCGGGGAACGCCGTTCTTCGACCCGTCCCGGTTCGGCGACCGTCTCCTCGTCGACGCCGCGCACGACGCGGGGCGCGCGGTGAACGTCTGGACGGTCGAGACGTGGTTCGAGGCCGACCGGCTCGCGGCGGCCGGCGTCGACGGGGTGATCGCCGACTACTCGACCCTCGAAAAGCGCTGAAAACGAGAGCCGATCGTCGCTCGTTTCCGCCTACCGCGCCGCCAGCCAGTCCGCGAAGCTTCCGGTGAGGAAGTCGGCGTAGTCGACGATCCCGAGGTACAGCGAGACGACGACGACGATCACGATCGGGATCCGGACCGCCCAGATCCACGCGTCGCCGAGGCCGCCGATGTCGGCGATGCCCTTCCGGAGTTCCTCGCGGGCGATGTCCGGGATCACCCACCCGACGAACAGCGAGAGCAGTAGCGAGCCGAGGACGAGCAGTATTCCGTCCGCGAGCAGGTCGTACAGGTCGAGGAAGATCAGGTCGATCGTCACCGGCACGCCGAGCAGGAAGACGGCGACGCCCAGCGCGACCGACGCCGGAATCCGAGCGACGCCGACCTCGTCGATCAGGTAGGAGACGAGCACTTCGAGGATGCTGATCGCAGACGAGAGCGCGGCGATGCCGACCATGCCGAAGAACACGACGCCGATGGCTCGGCCGCCGGGGATCCCAGCGAACGCCGAGGTGAGACTCACGAAGATCGCGCCCGGGCCACCCGTGCCCGGCTCGATCCCGACGGTGAAGAGGACGGGGAAGACGACGAAGCCGACGAGGACGGCGACGAGCGTATCGAGAGCGGCGATAATGCCGGCGTCTGACGCCAGATTCCGGTCCTCACCGAGGTAGGAGGCGTAGGTGATCATCACGCCCATCCCGAGCGAGAGGGTGAAGAAGGCCTGTCCGGCGGCGGCGGGCAGGATCTCGGTCCAGTTCGCCGCGATCGTCCCGAAATCCGGCGAGAGGTAGTAACTGTACGCCGCACTCGCGCCGTCGAGGGTGAATCCGTAGACGGCCAGCCCCAGGAGCAACAGGAGGATGGCGGGGACCATCACCTTCACGCTCAGCTCGATGCCGCGCCTGACGCCGGCGGCGATGATGCCGATGACGAGCGTCATGAACACGGCGTGGAAGAGGAGCGTGTCGAGGCCGGTCGAGACCGTCCCGAACAGCGCGCTCGCCTCGGCCGGATCGGTGATCGTGAACCCTTCGGTGAGGCCGATGAGGGTGTATCGGAGGAACCACCCGGCGACGACGCTGTAGTACGAGAGGATTATGAAGCCGGTGACGACGAACAGCCAGCCGACGTACGACCACGCGCCGCTACCGAGTTCCCGGAGCGCGCCGACGGGGTTCCGGTCGGTCCGACGGCCGATCACGAACTCGACGAGGATCGCCGGGAACCCGATCAGCGCGACGAACGCCAGATAGGTGATCAGAAACGACGATCCGCCGTACTGGCCGGTGATGAAGGGGAACCGCCAGATGTTCCCCAGCCCGACCGCGCTGCCGACCGCGGCGAGAATGAATCCCGCCCGCGTTGCCCATGTCTCGCGTGCCATTTGTGTGCAAGATTGAAACCTCGGACCCCGTAAAAACGTGTCTCTCCGCCGCCCTAACCAGTAATCATCAAACATGATCAATCGGTCACCGGGGCAGCAGCGAGGGCGTTTCGGTGTCTCGCGTCAGCGCCGACGCCGGTGTCGCGACGTCCCGTCGGGGACCGTGAATTTAATAGCCGGACAGCAACCTCACGGGGTATGGAACGCGTAGACGTCGCGATCGTGGGTGGCGGTCCGGCCGGGTCCGCCGCAGCGCACGCGGCCGCGACCGGCGGCGCCGACGCGCTCGTGCTCGAAAAGGGGGTTCCCCGCGCCGACCGCGGCCGGCTCGGTCCCGACTCGACCGACGCCGCGGGCATCCTCGACTACTGGGTCGACATCATGGGGATCCACCCCGACGAGTTCGACGAAGGCGTCGTCCAGCGCGAGCTGAATCGCGCGGAGTTCCGCGGACCGGACGAGTCGGCGACGCTCACGAGCACCGGGATCGACTCCTCGTACGACAAGTTCGGCTACACCTTCCACCGCGCCCGGTTCGACGACTGGCTCCGCGACCGCGCCGAGGACGCCGGCGCCGAGTACCGCGCCGGCGTGTCGGTCCGCGGCGTCGACACCGATCCCGCCGTTTCGCCCGGAAGCGACGAGCCCCGACACGCCGTCGAACTCGCGTCCGGGGACACGGTGGGCGCCGACTTCGTCGTGCTCGCCGACGGGCCCCAGCGCACGGTGACGAACCGGGTGCTCGACGAGTACCTCCCAGCGGACGCGGCCGCCTCCGACCGACTCGCCTCCCGGACGGCGAACCACATCGCGTATCAGGAGTACCGCCGCGTCCCCGAGGAAGTGTACGAGGCGGTGAACGACGCCATCGTCTTCTGGTGGGGCGTGATGCCCGGCGAGACCGCGTACCCGTGGATCTTCCCGAACGCCGACCGGGTCTGCCGGATCGGGCTCACGATGCCGATCGGCCTCGACATCGACGAGTTCGACCGAGGCGCGTACGCCCTGCTCGACGCCGACGACGAGTCGGTCCCGCAGGGCGGCGAGTACGTCCGTCGCCTCCTCGAGTGGCAGTACGGCGACGAGTACGACGTCGAGGAGGACTTCCCGCTCGTCGAGGACGCCGGCAAGCGGAACGGCACCGAGACGTACCCGATCTCCTCGACGCGCCCCATCGACTCGCCGACCGAGGTCGGGATCGCGGTCGCCGGCGGCGCGATGGGTACCACCTCCGCCTTCCACGAGGGCGGCGACCACGTCGCGGTCCGCACCGGCGCGATCGCGGGCGAGCTCGCCGCCGCGGGCGACATGGCCCCCTACAACCGGCGGTGGAAGGAGGCGATCGGCGACGAGATCGTCCGGAACGTGACGATGGCTGACATGGTCGCCGACTACGAGCCCGACGACTGGAACCGGGTCATCGGCGCGGCCGACGCGATGCTCGCGGCGGAGACCGGCGACGGGCTCCTCTCGCAGCCGTACCGCTCCGGCTGGGAGTCGGTGAAGCTCATGGTCGGCTACAAGTGGAACAAGCGCCGCGTGAAGAAGGACTACGTCGGGATCGACGAGAGCGAGTACGTCTACTGACGCGGCGCGATCATTTTCCGCGGTCGCCGGCGGCGGCTAGCGGATGACCGGCGCGGACAGCTCCCGCGGTTCGGTCGCGATCCCGTCGACGTCGACCGGTTCCACCTCGTGGGTCGGCCACTGGCCCGTCTTCGTCAGCGTCTCGGTCCGGTCGGGCGCCACGAGGTGGGTGTCCTCGCTTTTCGCTCCCTGTACGGTCGGGTTCCACGCGTAGCCCATCGGCCACCGGACCGTCTCGTCGCTCTCGGGGGTCGCGATCCACTCGCGGCCCGCGAAGCCCGCCGCGCCGCCCTGGTGGTGTTCGCGCCACTCCCCAGAGAAGCCGACCGCGTCGTACGCCTCCCGGATCGCGTCGAACACGTCGCCGGCGGTGTCCGGATCGGCGGAGTCGGTGAGATCGCCGGCCGCGGCGGCTTCGGTCGCCGCGAGCGCGGTCGCCTCGACGCGGGCGGCCGCGCGGTGGCGCTCCTCCAGCCAGTCGGGGGCGTCGAACGCGACGGTGCGGGTCAGGGAGGCGTACAGCCCCGCGCGCTCGGCGGTGACGGACACGAGCGCGTAGTCGCCGAGCGTCGCGTCGCTCGGGGTGTAGTGGCGGTACCGCTGGGCGCGTTCCGCGCCGCCGACGAGCACGACCGGGGTGTCCACGTCGCGGGATGCAAGCGAGATATCGATCCCGGCGGCGACCTCGTACTCCGGGTCCTCCGGTTCGAGGTTGCGGCAGACCGTTTCGAGGGCGGCGGCGGCCTCCCGGCCGAGCTCGCGGTAGCGCTCGACGTCGTCGTCGGTGAGCGGCTGGCGGAGCCGGCTCCCGTCGACGCGCTCGAAGCCCGGCACGTCGAAGTCGGCGGCCGCGGGTGCGGGAGAGCGCTCCCCGACGGCCTCGGCCAGCGAGTTCGCGTGCCACGGGAACGACTCGACGGCGACGGCGTCGGGGAGCTCCTCGTCGGCGAGCCGGTTCGCCTCGATGTCGTCGGTGATCACTCGGAGATCGCCGTCGTAGCCGGCGGCGGCGATCCCGAAGTCGGCGTCGGCGTCGACGACGTTGTCGCCGCCGGTGAGCCACGCGAACCCGTTGGGCTTGGCGAACCACACCGCTTCGAGCCCGCGATCGTCGAGGTACGCGTCGAGCCTCTCGGTGCGGGCGGCGAGATCGACCATATCCGATGACTCTCCCGGAGCCAGTAAAACCGGTCGGAACCGCTCCGCTCCGCGGAAAATCGGAGACCGGGACCGGAAAATCAGCCGACCGCACCCTCACACCGGCGGCCGAAACGAAAGGTTCAATTACGTCCCCCGGAAACGAGGAGATGCGTCAGTAAGCCCCTGCGGGTTGGTAGTCTAGTCCGGTTATGACACCTCCTTGACATGGAGGAGGCCGGCAGTTCAAATCTGCCCCAACCCACTCCCTTATAAGCGAAAACCGCACGACGGCGAGAGACACTTATATCGTTAGGGGATCTTTATAAAGTCCTCCCGCGGAATCCGACGGAGAGGCCGATGTCGTCTGCGATTTCTGCGGCTTCCCGATCGACGGCGAGATCGACAGCTGTCCGGCTCGCGATATTGAAAGTCAAAACGCGGGATTTCCTCTGACATGGTACCCCCGAAGTACCATTAATATGTTCGTTCAAAACTGCGAAATAAGTTGTGATATTAACGGCGATGGAGGCGGTCGAGGTCCCGCTCGGGACAGTACAGAATTTGCTCGATCGCCGTGACTGGTACGTTGAGCGCGAAAAGATGGCCGAAAAGGGTTCTTCTAGTAAGTGATACGCTCTCGCGGCCGTGCCGAATACAAAGCGTGCAGCTATCAAACGAGGTGCACGAGAGTGCACTCGGTTTTCAGGTGCCGGGAGTGTGTGTCTCCGGTGTTGATTCAAGGAGTCTGCTGAGGAGTTCATCACCGGAGTATCGGATCGTCTCGGAGCGAGAGTCGTAATCAAACGCATCGATCGTGGCGAGCTTTGGAAGGTGGCTGTGGTGGAGGTTGATTGCGATTGTATCAGGCTCGTCTGACGTCGGGTCCTGCTTCCGAAGGTGGCTCACCACATCACTGACCGGCACGTGGTCTGTCTCGCTTTCTTGCAGGAACTGAATGAGACACCGACGCTCGTACCGGGTTAACAGTGCGAATCGTTGGTCGATTTCTTCGGTGGTATACTCCTCTTTCATCTCATCCATTACATTTCTCATGAACATGTTAGTATAAAGTATTGTTCTGATTGATGCTTCTAGGGAACGGCTAGAACTCGGCGTCGGCGCTCGACGCGGAGCGGACTCGCGAGCTGACGGTGAGTGAGCGGCTCGTCGAGAACGACGACGGCGAGAGGTATTCATCCCATCACCCGAGGTTGTTGTGGCCGCTTGCTGAGTTCGACAGACGTCCGTTCCCGCCGAACCGATCCGCGGAAGGTACAAGCCGTTCGTCGCCCAAGAGTGTGATATGTCATCACCGCTCGCTGACGAGCCGGTCGAGCCGGCCGACGAGGGAACCGAGCCGTTAACCGACGACGAGTACGCCGAGTACCTCGCCGAGATCGGTTCGGCGTGGGAAGTCGTCGACGACCACCACCTCGAAGCGACCTACGAGTTCGACGACTTCGCGGAGGCGCTGGCGTTCACGAACGAGATCGGCGAGCTCGCCGAGGAGGAGTGGCACCACCCCGACATCCACCTCTCGTGGGGCGAGGTGGCCGTCGAGATGTGGAGCCACGAGGTCGGCGGGCTCCACGAGTCCGACTTCGTGATGGCCGCGCGGATGGACCGGATCTACGACGGGTACGACGACGACTGAGCCGCGATCGGGAGACGGTCGTCGAAGGGCCGCCGAAGCAACGAACGGCTTTAAACCCCTCCCGACGGAAATAGGGGTAATGAGCGCGAACGTCTTCCTGGTCCCGATCGACCCGGAGAACTTCGATCGAACGGTCCGGTCCGCGGTCGACCTCACCGAGTACGACGACCGCCCGGACGCCCTCGCCGACCTCGACGAGGCCCGCCTGTGGGCCGTCGACGACGACAGCGGCAACGGCTCGACGTTCGAGCGGATGGAAGAAGGCGACCTCCTCCTCTTCTACCACGACGACGAGTACCTCGCCACCGGTCGGATCGGGACGGCCTTCGAGGACGAGGACCGCTGGGTCTCCAGCACGTTCTGGACCGCGTTCCCGACGACACGCGTGTACACGGTCACCGACTTCACGGCCGTCTCCGCCCCGAAGCGCGCGGTCAACGCCATCTTCGACTACTCCAAGTCGTACACCCCCGGCTTCATGCGCGTCGCCGACAGTCGGGTGAACGCCGATCTCTCCTCGATCGAGTCCGCGATCGACCACTACTCGAAGCGGAACGCCTGAGTACACCGTTAGCGTTTTCTTCCGAGTTACTGTCCGATCTCTCGCTAGACGGCGTCGAACAGCGTCTCGTAGGCCGAACCGTAGCGTTCCGCGACGCGGTTCGGATCCCCTCGTTCGTCACCGGACAGCGCCGGCAGGTCGACGGTCGCCAGCGGCTCGATCATCTCCGTCACGGTCCCGGTGTGCTCCTCCATCGCTCCCTCGCGCGGGCCGCCGGACGCGACCCGGCGCGCCTTCGCGTACCGGTCGCCGGCGTAGATCCGCGCGCGGCCCGGGTCGACGATCGCGACCGCGTCGGGCTCGACCGGTCCCTCCCGCGGGAGCGGCCCGGCGATGTCCGCGTACGACTCGACGACCACGGGGACCGCCGCCGCCGAGACACGGGCCGCGAGGCGGTCGAACGCCGGGAGGTAGTCGGCCGCCATCACGTCGTTGAACGCCGCCACGTCGTCGACGCGGGTCGCCTCCGCCAGCGGGAGTCGGTCGGCGAGCCCGTCGGGGAGCAGCCCCGCGGCCTCGGCCGCCCCGTTGACGACGAACCGGGAGCCGTCCTCGGTCGTCACCCGATCGCAGAGGAACGTCCGATCCGTGTCGCCCAGCATGCCGGTTCGGCCGGGCGTCGGCCGCCAGAGTCGGTGGACGGGGTTGATAGACTCCGGAGTGATCGCCTCGGGAGGGCTCCGATCGCCGACGGTCGGGAGCGGTCGCGTGCTCGCGGCCGCGAGGCGCCGCGCGTCCTTCCCGTAGAGCCGGCCCGAATCGGTCGCGATCCGGTAGTCGTCGTGGTCGTACCAGTAGTCGTTGCCGGCGCGGGGTTTGATCCCGACCGCGTCGCCGGCGCGGGCGGCGAGGCTCGCGGCCAGCCCGGTCGAAAACGTCGTTTTGCCGGCGTCGACGCGGGCGCCACCGGCGACGAGGACCACCGGGGCGTCGTGTCGCTCCCGGCTCACGCTCCGTCTTGCGGGTCGACGTTTTCGCTCTCCCCCTCTCCCTCGTCCCCGTCGACCGCGTGCGGCGCGACCCCGTAGTAGCCGGGGCCGTCCTCCGCCAGCGGCTCCGCGATCACGAGGTCCTCGGCGTGAGTCATCACCCACGGGATCGCCCAGTCGATCAGCACGGCCTCGGTGTCGGGGTCGACCTCGGCGTCAGGCTCCAACTCCTGCAGCAGTCGGGCGATCTCGGGGATCGTGTACATCTGATCGGGCTCGAACAGCTCCGCGGGCTCGTAGAAGTCACACGGATAGGTCGCGTCGAACGTCGACTTCGGCTCGGGCATGGGCGCCGCTACGGCGTCGTCTCCGTAAACGCTGCCGATACGGACGGCACCGAACGGCTCCTCACTCCGAGAGACGACGCTATCGCTCAGCGGTCGGGGTTCGAAAATATTCGGGGTTTCGACGCGCGTCGCGGCGCGTTCGGGCGGAGAGCGTTACTCGAAGAGCTCGACGGCCTGCTCGTAGCGGGTCGCGGGCTCGTCCCAGTCGACGACCTCGAAGAAGTTGTCGACGAACTCGCCGCGGGCCGGGCCGTAGTCGTGGTAGTAGGAGTGCTCCCACACGTCCAGCGCCAGGATCGGGTGGCCGCCCCAGATCGCGCCCTGGTCGTGCTTGTCCACCACGACGTTCCGAAGCTGGTTCGAGAACGTGTCGTACACGAGCAGCGCCCAGCCGGACGCGCCCGAGGCCGCCGCCTCGAACTCGCCCTTCCACGCCTCGTACGAGCCGAAGTCCTCCTCGATCCGGTCGGCCAGCGCGCCCTCGGGCTCGTCGCCGCCCTCGGGGCTCATGTTCTGCCAGAACAGGTCGTGCAGAATGTGTCCCGAGGAGTTGTGCGTCACGTTCCGAATAGCGCCCGCAGACGACGAGAAGTCGTGCTCCTCGCGGTTCGCTTCGAGCGTCTCCTCCGCCGAGTTCCATCCGTTCACGTACCCTTGGTGGTGGGTGTCGTGATGCCATTCCAGCACCTGCTCGGAAATGTGCGGCTCCAGCGCGTCGTAATCGTACGGCAGCGGATCGAGTTCGTAGCTCATCGTTGAATCACCTGTCAGTTACATGGCTCGGAAACCTGTTAAAGATAATGCGGCACACGATACCACGCGTCACCGGACGAGACGGATCTCGAATGTGGCGGACCGAGAGCGCTGGGCTCGCGGTTCAGGCCGTGCGGGATCGCGGAAGCGAGTCGATCGGCCTCGACGCCGATCCGAGACGTAACTGAAAGAGGTTTCTTTTTGTCGTGCGAGACGCGCGCGACGCGGTGGGCGCCGCGCGCTGACGGTGGGACTGGGATTCGAACCACGGTCGCTCCCTATCGATCGCTCTCTGATTCGAATCGCCGCACGAAACGCACGCGGCGCGGGGTGCGCCGCGCGCTGACGGTGGGACTGGGATTCGAACCCAGGAAGCCGTGAGGCTACCGGTTTTCAAGACCGGCGCAATGGGCCACTCTGCCATCCCACCGCACTCGGACCGTCGGGGGCGTCCGACTAAGGGGTGTCGGTGTCGGTCGCGTCGGTGGCGCCGGTCGCGTTCGTCGCCTCGCTCTCGTCGCCCCCCCGAAGCCGGTAGTGGATCGCGAACACGACGAGGGCGGCGAGGACCGGCGGGACGACGCCGGCGATCTGCGGGAGCCCGTAGAGGGCGCCGACGACGGCCGACTCGGTCGGCTCGCGGAGCTCCGCCGGCGCGGAGATGATCAGCCCGACGTACAGCGAGAGGAGGAACAGGAATCCGCCGTACGCGAGCTTCCGGTCGTATCCCGACTTCACGGGGTCGCCGCGGCGGTGTCGGCGAGCGACGAACAGCAGGGGCGCGAGCAGGGGCGCGACCGCGGCGAACCCGGCGATCACGTACAGCGACCGAGAGAACAGGAACGTTCCGCCCTGTACCTCCGCGGTCTCGGCCATCCAGACGACGAGCGCGAGGGAGACCACCGTCGCGATCAGTCCGGCCGCGAGCGCCCCGATCACGCCGTACACGCGCATCGTCCACGACTCCGTCTCGCGGATCGCGTAGGGGATCGCGCCGAACACCCCGCGGTAGCTGTCTGCCATCGCCGCCGCTACGGGCGACGGCGAATTAAACCCCTCGTCGCCGGCCGCGTCCGGTTCGAGTGCCGCGGTCGGCGCTTTTTTCCCGGGAGTCGTGACGCCCGGGAACGCCGCGACGTCCTGGTGACGTGATCTTTTATACTCCGCAGTGGGACCTTCCAACGTGGGCCTGTACGACACGTACCTCGCCGTTCGCCACCGCCTCCACGACGGCGACCCGCCCGAACACGTCGCGATCGTCATCACCGAGCGCGACCTCCTCGCCGACGGCGCGTTCGACACCCTCTCGGCGTCGCTCGGGTGGGCCTTCGAGTACGGCGCGGACCGCGTCACCGTCTCGGTGTCCGTGCTTGACGCCGCCGTCGTCCCGACGCTCGTCCGCGAACTCCGTCAGGTTGACGCCCCCCGACGGCTCGTCGTTCGGGGACCGGAAGACGCGGCGCTCGACGGGGGCGCGGCCGATTTCGAACGCGACGCCGAAAGCGGCGCCGGAAGTGGCACCGGACAGCGGGTGCGCGACGAGCGATCGAGTGACGCGCCGATCCGGATCACGGTCGGGCTCGGCGGCAAGGCCGAGTTCGCGGCCGCGGTCCGGGAGCTCGCGGCCGACGTGGACGTCGGCGACCTCGATCCGGAGTCGATCGACGCCGCCGACATCTCGGACCGGCTGGTGTTCCCCGAGGAGCCGGACCTCGTGATCAAGACCGGAGCCGAGCGGCTCTCCGACTTCGCCATCTGGCAGTCGGTGTACGCCGAGCTCTACTTCACTGACGTGAACTGGCGAGACTTCAGAAAGCGGGACTACCTCCGGGCGGTGCTCGACTTTCAGGACCGACAGCGCCGGTTCGGTCGGTGAGCGCGGGGCGTCCACGCGCTCCCCCGTTCCCCCGCTCGCGGCGGCGCGTCCTCACCAGACGAACCGGAACAGGAGCGTGAACGTGACGAGCGCACCGACCGTCGAGAGGATCGGGACGACGTTCTGCATCAGCACGACGCGCGCGCTCGTGCTCGGGTTGAACAGGTCCGACGCGGAGGGGATGTCCGACGGGTCGCCCTCGCCGATCGGTCCCGTCTCGTCGGCCTTCAGCGCGCCGACGGAGACCTTCGGCTCCTTCTCGCCGCTGATCCCCTGTTTGACCGTCACGGTCCGCGTCGCGCGTCCCCACCCGAGGCCGACGATCGACATCGTCGCGATGATGACGAACGACGCCGGGATCCCCACCGCCGAGAGGCTGATGACGATCCCGGAGGAGACGCAGGCGACGACGATCGCCGCGGTGAGCGGGAGGTCGGTGATGTCGTTGCCGAGCGTGTCGAGCGTCCGGCGCGCGATCGTGAACGCGCCGACCGCGACGGCGGCGCTCCCGAGGAGGATCATCGGCGTCATCTCGACGTTATCGAGCGCGACGAGCGGCGCGATCGCGTTCGCGATGTTCGACGTGCCCGAGGAGAAGGCCATCAGACAGCCGATCGCGATGACGACGAAGCCGCCGACCAGCTCGCGGCGCGTCGTGTTCGGCCCCGGGACGGGCGTCGGGACGAGCCCCGACCGGTCGAACTCGAACAGCGCGCCGTCGGTGCTCTCGATCGCCACCCAGCTGTCGATCGCGGGGTAGAAGTACCGACCGACGACGCCGGAGACCCAGAACCCGATGATCGGCGCGACGATCCACCAGATGGCGATCTCGCCCATCACGGCCCGGTCGAGGGTGCCGGTCGCCAGCCCCAGCCCGGCGATGGCGCCGACCGCCGTCATCGACGTCGACGCGGGCACGCCGGCGAAGTTCCCGACGAACAGCGCGCCGCCGATGAAAAAGAGGACGACGATGCTCGTCTCCAGCGTGAACACGTTCCCGCCGGTGACCAGGTCCTCGCCGAGCGTCGTCACGACGCGCTGTCCGAGCGTCCCCGCGCCGATAAAGAAGAACACCGACATCAGCGCCGCGGCGCCCGACTTCGAGATCACGTCCGCGCCGACCGCCGGCCCGAACGCCGGCCCGGTCGTCGCGCCGCCGATGTTGTATCCGACGAACGCCGCGACCACGAACCCGACGAGAAGTAAGACCTCAACCATATACTCCCACAACGACACACGGCGGGTTAAACGAACAGGTTTCCGCGTCCCGACAGAAGCACCGAAGACCCGACGAACGACGGTATCGGGAGAATCGCTTAAAAGTCGGACGCGGAGCGGATCACCGTGAGTCTGATACCGGGAGTATTTGTTCCGCGGTTGCCTCCGATCGGTCATGCGAACGCTCGTTTTCGACGGTCGGACCGGCGCCGCCGGCGACATGATCTGCGCCGCGCTGATCGCGGCCGGCGCCGACCCCGACGCCCTCGCGCCCGTGGCCGATCGGCTTCCGGTCCGGTACGAGGTCGGGGAGACGACCAAAAACGGGATCCGGGCGACGACCGTCGACGTGCTTCTCGACGGCGACGGCGATGGGGACAGCGATGACGACAGCGACGGCCACACTCACGGTGGCGGTCACACTCCCGATCACACCCATGAGCACGGCCACGACCACTCTCACGCCGACTCCGAACACGACCACTCCCACGAACACGACGATTCCGAACACACCCATAGCGACCGCGAACACACCCATAGCGACCGCGAACACGCCGAAGGGGCCGGCGTCCACCGCAGCTACCCCGAGGTCGTCGGGGTCGTTGAGTCGATGGACCTCCCCGACTCGGTCGAATCGGTCGCGCTCGACGCCTTCGAGCGCCTCGGCCGAGCGGAGGCGTCGGTCCACGGCACCGACCTCGACGAGACCCACTTCCACGAGGTCGGCGCCGACGACGCGATCGCCGACGTGGTCGGCGCGGCGCTGCTGCTCGACGACCTCGGTCCCGATCGGGTCGTGACGACTCCGGTCGCGACGGGCGGCGGCGAGGTGGAGATGAGCCACGGCGTCTACCCGGTCCCCGCGCCGGCGACGACCGAGATCGCGGCCGGCGCCGACTTCGCGGTGGTCGGCGGGCCGGTCGACCGCGAACTGCTCACGCCCACGGGCGCCGCGATCCTCGCCGCGGTCGCCGAGGGCGCCGACGCGATCCCCGGCCTCGCCGTCGACGCCGCCGGGTACGGCGCGGGCGACGCGACCTTCCCGGAGCATCCGAACGTCCTTCGGGCGCTGGTCGGCGAGGGGAGCGAGTCGGAGGCCGAGAATCATGTTCACGGCCACGCTCACGGGCACGGCGGCGCGGCCCACCGGGGCGACGACCGCACCCGCGGCCTCGTCCACGACGAGATCGCGGTCCTCGAAACGAACCTCGACGACGCCGCCCCCGAGGTGCTCGGCGGGCTTCAGGAGACGCTCGAGCACGCCGGCGCGCGCGACGTGACGATCGTCCCGACCACGATGAAGAAGTCGCGGCCGGGCCACCTCGTGAAGGTGATCTGCAAGCCCGAGGACGCCGAGGCGGTCGCGGAGCGGCTCGCCCGGGAGACGGGGACCCTCGGAGTCCGTCAGTCCGGCGCGAGCCACCGGTGGATCGCCGAGCGCGACTTCGAGGCGGCGGCGCTCTCGGTCGACGGCGACGACCACGAAGTGGCGGTGAAAGTCGCGTCGACCGCCGACGGCGACGTGTACGACGTGAGCGCCGAGTACGACGACGCCGCCGCGGTCGCCGAAGCGACCGGGCTCCCGGTTCGGGACGTGCTCCGCCGGGCGGAGCGAGACGTGCGGGACCGACTCGGAGCGGAGTAGGGCCCGACCGAAGTCCCCCGGTCAGCCCGGCGGTTCGACCCGCTCGACCCGTTCCGGTTCGACGCCGAACGCGTCGGCCAACCGGTCGGCGACGCGCTCTGCGACGCGCTCGGCGGATCGGTCCGCGTCCGGGACCGCGAGGGTCGCGACCGCCTCGACCGTCGTGTCGTTGAGCCCGGGCTGGAGGCCGGCGATCGACAGGTCCTCGACGTCGACGCCGTCGACTCGATCCAGTTGCGCGCGGGCGCCGGCGGCGAGGTCGCCGGCGGCCGCCTGCGAGACGCGAACCGTCACGGTCGCTTCCACGGTCTCCGTGTGGATGGCTGCTGCCATGAGCCCCCCGCCGCGAGTCGAACGCGGCGCGGACCGGTCCGCGGCCTCGAACGCGGGTCCGTTACGGGCAGACCCGACGCTCGCGAGGGGAACACGGTCGCGTCCGGCGGTCGGTGATCACCGAGCGACACAGCGACGGCTGGAGAAGTCGGGAGGCGGTCCGTCCCGCGGGGAACTCCCCCAGCCGACGCGCGTCACGCGGTCGGGCGGACGGACCGTGTCTCCGGAATCCCGTAGCCGTTCCAGCCGAGGGACGCGCCGCTGACGGGGGCGGCGGACGCCGAGACGGCGGAACGGAAGCGGGTCATACGTGGACTCCGGCGGCGCAAAGCGCCGTTATCGCTCCGATATGTCGGATGGCTATTAAATCTATGGCGTCCATGTGAAATGGTACCAACCATCTTATAGATGCGGGAGCGTTCCGCCGAGTCAGGGGCGCAAATCCCGCGCAGATGACCCAGATCGGCCGGTTCCGGCGAGGGCGAGACGACAGGCCTATGACGAACGCCCGACCAGTTGCGCGTAAGCAGCCACCGTTATGATCGAGCGAATCCACACGTCGGACGTCGAACCGGACGCGGACGAGGTCGCCATCGCCGGCCACGTCCACGAGATCCGCGACCTGGGAGGCCTCGTCTTCCTCATCGTGCGCGACCGCGAGGGGCTCATCCAGATCGTCTTCAAGGAGGAGCGCGAGCCGGAGCTGTTCGAGGCCGTCCAGGACGTCGGCGCCGAGGACGTGGTCCGCGTGGTCGGCGAGCCGCTGGAGAGCGATCAGGCGCCCGGCGGCGTCGAGATCGCGCCCACCGAGTACGAGGTCATCGACGAGGCCGACTCCCCGCTCCCCTTAGAGATCTCGAAGGACATCGAGGTCGACCTCTCGACCCGGCTCGACAACCGCGCGCTCGACCTCCGCAAGCCGGAGACGCTCGCCGTGTTCACCCTGCGCTCGAAGCTGATGACGGCGATGGAGGAGTGGTTCGACGACGAAGGCTTCGTCGACATCAAGACCCCGCTCATCTCGAAGGGCGGCGCCGAGGGCGGCGCCGAGCTGTTCCCCATCCTCTACTACAACCAGGACGCGTTCCTCTCGCAGAGCCCCCAGCTGTACAAGCAGATGCTGATGGCGTCGGGCTACGAGGCCGTCTACGAGACGGGCACCGCGTTCCGCGCCGAGGACTTCGCGACCTCCCGGCACGTCTCCGAGATCGCGATGTTCGACGTCGAGCTCGCGTACATCGACGACCACGACGACGTGATGGACGTACAGGAGGAGTCGCTGCGCCACGCGCTCCGCGCGGCCGCCGAGAACGCCGAACGCGAGCTCGACCTGCTCGACGTCGACCTCGACGTCCCCGAGGACGACTTCCCGCGGATCACCTTCGACGAGGCGCTCGACATCCTCGAGACCGAGTTCGGCCACTTCCCGGACGACCCGACCGACCTCGACACGAAGGGCGAGAAGCTGCTCGGCCAGCACTTCGAGGAGCGGGGCCACCCCGCGTTCTTCGTTGTCGGCTACCCCGACGAGAAGTTCTACTACATGCAGGACGTGCCCGAGGACGACATCGCCTCGCGGAAGTTCGACCTCATTTATAAGGGCCAGGAGCTCTCCTCGGGCGGCCAGCGCGAGCACGACGTCGACCGCATGGTCGATGTCATGGAGGAGGAGGGCGTCGAGACCGCCAACTTCGAATTTTACATCGAGGCGCTCAGCTTCGGCACCCCGCCGCACGGCGGCTACGGGCTCGGCATCGACCGGCTCGTCCAGAAGGTCGCCGACCTCGACAACATCAAGGAGGCGATCATGTTCCCGCGCGACCCGAACCGACTGGAGCCCTGACCCGGTCGAAGTCCACTGACGCGGTTCGCGCTCGCGGTGTCGATCCGGCCGATAGGCGGGCTCTTTTATAAACGACCGTCGATCGCTCCGAATTCACGCCGTCAGGCCGCCTTCCGTCGATTAAACCGAGTTAAATCGGGCGTAATTGGGCTGAACGGCTCGGGGTATTAAAGGTAACAGCGGCCCGAGCGGAGACCGTCATGAACGCGATCCGAACGACACTGATCGTGGCGCTCGCCACGGTGGTACTGATCGGGACCGGCGCGGCCGCCGGTGCCGTCGCGGCGACGTCCGGACCGGACAACGCCTCGGGCGACGCGGGACCGCCGAGCGACCTGCCGGATCAGGTTCCGGACTTCGTCGGCGACATCCTGAGTAGCGTGAACGACTTCCTCTCCGGCGGCGGCGACGACCTCGGTGAGAACGTGAGCGACGAGGCCGGCAACGGAACCGGTGCGGACGGCGGCGAGGATGACGGGGAGGAGGGTGCGTAACGTGACGGACCGCACGCCCGACCTCGACGCGCTCGACCGGCGGACCTACCTGCAGGCGACCGGCGCCGCCGCGCTCGGCGTGTCCGGCCTCGCCGGCTGCGTCGGTCGCGCGACCGGGACGCTCGCGACCGCCGTCACCGACCAGCCCGCAGACATCGGTGACTTCGAGTCGCTCGTGGTCACCGTCGAAGGGATCTGGCTCGGTCCCGAGGGCGCCGAGAGCGGCGCGGACGGGAACGAGACGGACGACGGGAACGCGACCAACGCCGATGGTACCGACGGCAACGAGACCGATGACGGGAGCGACGGGGAGGACGACGAGGAGGGCGGCGAACCCTCCGGCCGCGAGTACCTCGAGTTCGACGAGGCGCAGGAGGCCGACCTCGTCCGGCTACAGAACGGGGAGACGAAGCTGATCGACGAGCGCGAGCTTTCGGTCGGTACGTACCGGTTCCTCCAGCTCGACGTCTCGAACGCCGACGGCACCCTAGAGGGCGGCGACGAGGCCGCGGTCGACCTCCCGGGGAACGCCCCGCTGACGTTCAACGCGGGGTTCGACGTTCGCGAGAACACCCGAACGGTGTTCACCGCCGACTTCGCCCCCGTCCGGCGCGGGAACGGGCGGTACCTCTTGCGACCGGTCCCGAGCGGGATCGAGGTCGACTACGAGGAGACGGACGGCGAGTCCGGAGACGGCAACGGAACGGACGACGACACCGACGGAACCAACGCGAGCGACGACGAGACGGCGTAGTCGCCGACCCGTCGCACACCCCTCGGTCCCCCGTTGAAGCCGCGGTCCGATCGCACCAATCGGCGAGCGGTCCGACCGCGTCGACCGCGGCTTCGGGGTCAGGGCTGGGAGCGGTCCCGGGATTCGGGGACCAGGGGAATGCACGCTGAGATCGGTCCCTCTTCGGAGGCACACGACCCGTTCGATCGTCCCGCCGCGGCGCTACGCGCCGGGACGGTCGGGTTTCGTTCGACGCGACGGAGCGAGACGACGTGCGCCGTACCCACGCCGGTCACGCGGTCGGCGACGCGCGATCTCTTATAAACGTTCGATACAGCGGTCCGACGAGCAGCAGCGTTCCGAGGCCAGCCATCGCGACTAACGCGGTCGGATCGATCGAGGCGACGCCCCCGTCCGCGAGCCGGGTGACGGAGACCCCGATCGCGACGCCGACGACCGCCCACGGGAGCTCTCCGAACGCCGTGCCGACGAGCAGGGACCGGAGGCGGATCCCCGACCCGCCGGCGGCGACGGAGACGGCGTCCGAGGGGACCGGCAGCAGCCGGCTCGCGGTGACCGCCCGAACGCCGCCGGTGGTCGCGGCCAGCCGCTCGCCGGCGTCGCAGAGTCGGTCGGCGACCCGCGATCCCTCGCGGGCTCGGACGCGCCCGGCCCGCGCGAGCCAGTACGGCGGAAGCGCGGTCGCGACCATCGCGGCGACGCCGAGCGGGAGCCCGGCCCATCCGTACCCGAAGCCGGCGACGACGGCGAGCAGCGTCGTGGGCCACGCGAGAAACGGCCTGATCGCCGTCAGCGCGACCAGCGCGGCCCCGAACCGGACGGGATCGTCGGCGAGCCACGTCAACGGCCCGAGCACGGCGTCGGGTGAGACGACCCACGCGAGCGCCGCGAACGCGGCCAGCGCGACCCCCGCGAGTGCGTACCCGACGATCCCGGTTCGACGATTCACGAGCGGTGGTGTTCCCTCGGGCGATAAACGCTTTGTGGAGCGTCTCGGCATTTTAAGAGACCTCACTCATCGATGAACTCCCGTCGGAACGCCGTCGAGAGGTGCTCCCGCTGCCACGCCTCGATCTCGGTCTCGTCGAGGCGGGACGCCCAGAGCGCGAGCAGGCCGACGGCGAAGGCGACCCCGGGGAGGATCAGCGCGGCGGCGTCGACGAACAGCCCCGGCCGAAAGAGGAAGAGGGCGATCCGGTCTCGGAACGCGACCCACGCCGGCCCGAACGTGACCCACCGAAACGCGGTCGGGACGACCGCCACGGTCCCGACCGGGTAGACGAACGCGTCCGCCACCGGCCCGCCCCTGCCCCGGACGAACCCGGCGGCGTAGAACCCCCAGCAGGCCAGCGACGCGACCGCGGAGGCGACCCGTCGGGGACCGTCCGGTGCGCCGTGATCGAGGGCGCCGATCTCGAACAGGAGCGCGGCGGCGCCGACGTAGCCGATCAGGCAGGCGAGGGCGCCGCCGACGAGGACGCCGGCGTGGGCGGTCCGCGACTGGTTCGCGAACGGGGCCAAACCGATCGGAAGCGACATGGGCGGAAGATGCGACCGACCGGCGGTTGAAGCTTGCGAGTCGACCGGGGGCCCGAGAGCGAGCCGGGCGTCGCCGCGTTCGCCCGCTCACGACAGCTTCCCGAGCGCCTCGAAGAAGTCGGAGGGAGGGCCCGCGATCCGCATCGGCGGGGTCGTTCGCTCGACGGTCACCTCGGCCGGGGCGGGGAGGCTCGTCACGTTTCGCCCGTCGCTGGCGACGACGATCTCCTCGACGCCCTCGACCGCCACGGTCACGGTCGCGTCGGCGTCGACCACGAGCGGGGGCATCCCCTCGTCGGCGACCATCTCGTTGACGACGAGCCCGCTCACCTCGGGGTGGACGAGCGGTCCGCCCTCCGAGAGGTTGTACGCGGTCGAGCCGGTCGGCGTCGCGACGAGGACCCCGTCGGCGTGTCCGCCCGCGTACCGGCTCCCGTCCACGCGGACCTCGTAGTCGATCCCGGCGCCGGGGCCGCGCCGGTCGCCTTGGACCACGATCTCGTTGGCTGCGGGGACGGAGCTCCACTCGTCGGTCGTGGCGGCGAGCCGCGGGGCCTCCCACACGTCCATCTCGCCGCGGTCGAACGCCTCGACCTCCGAGACGACGGCCTCCGCGGCCGCCTCCGGGGGGACGGCGTTGAGGAATCCGACCTCTCCGAGATTGACGCCGACGATCGGGGTGTCCCCGGCGTTGCGCGCGACGAAGAGGAACGTCCCGTCGCCGCCGACCGCGACCGCGAGGTCGCAGGCGGCCAGCGCGTCGACCTCGCGGCCGGCAGCCGGCTCACCGAGCGCGTCGGCGGTCTCCGCGTCGAGCCAGACGGACGCCCCGGCACCGACGACCGCGTCGCGCAGCTCGTCGGCGACGGCGACCGCGCGCTCGCTCCCCTTCCGCGCCACGATTCCGACCTCCATGCGCCACCGATTCTCGCCGCCGGACAAAAGGATGCGGACATCGGACCGCGGTTCCGGAAAGTTTCAAGCCGTCCGCCCGCCTTGCCAGAATCATGTCGACCCCCACGGCCGACCGGAACCATGAGTGAGGAAGACGACTGGTTCGAGCGCGCGTTGCGGGACATCGACGAGGAGCCCGCCGACACGGCCGACAGCGACGAGGAAAGCGGTGCGGCCGACAGCGACGAGGAAAGCGGTGCGGCCGAGGAACCGTCCGACTCCGGGGAACCAGACGACGGCGCGGGCGAACGCGAGAGCGATCCGTTCGGCGGGATCCGGAGGGGCGAACGGGACCCGTCGCGCGACGCCGGCGACGGCCTCGATGACGGCGAGCCCGATAGCGACGGCTTCGATGGCGGCGAGTTCGGAGACGGCGAGTCCGGGGGCGACGATCCGTTTGGCGGCGACGGATCGGGCGACGACCCGTTCGGGGGAGAACCGCCGCCGTCCGACGACGAGAACAGGGACGAGACGAGACCCGATCCGTTCGGCGGCGGGTCGTTCGGCGACGACGACCCGTTCGGCGGCGAATCAGCGGACCCATTCGGCGGGTATCGGGGGAACGCCGCGGGCGGATCGGGAGGCCCGAACGACGTCGGGTTCGACGAGTTCGGCGGCGGAGAGGGCGGCGACGCGTCACCGGGGTTCGACGTCGACCCCGACGAGTTCGAGTCGTCGATCGAGCGCACCGACATCGGGATCGAGGGGCTCGACGAGATGATCCTCGGCGGGGTCCCGCGTCGCTCGCTGTTGTCGGTCATCGGCGGCGCCGGAACCGGGAAGACGACGTTCGCGCTGCAGTTCCTCAACGAGGCGCTCGAATCCGACCGGAAGGGGATCTACATCACCCTCGAACAGACCCGCGAGTCGATCCTCTCGACGGCCGAGGAGAAGGGGTGGTCGTTCCGCGAGCACGCCGAGGAAGACCGGCTCGCGGTGGTCGCCATCGACCCGATCGAGATGGCGAACTCGCTGGCGTCGATCCGGAACGACCTCGTCCGGCTCATCTCGGAGTTCGACGCCGACCGGCTGGTGCTCGACTCCGTCTCGCTCCTCGAGATGATGTACGACCACCCGGCGAAGCGGCGCTCGGAGGTGTTCGGGTTCACCCGGTCGCTGAAGGACGCCGGCGTCACGACCCTGCTCACCTCGGAGGCGAGCGAGACGAACCCCTACGCCTCCCGTCACGGGATCGTCGAGTACCTCACAGACGCGGTGTTCGTGCTCCAGTACGTCCGCGGCACCGACTTCCGCGAGACGCGCCTCGCCGTCGAGATCCAGAAGATCCGCGACGCGAACCACTCCCGGCAGTCGAAGCCGTACGAGATCACCGACACCGGCATCTCGGTGTACGGGCAGGCGAACATCTTCTGACGACCGCGGTCGCGCGCAGCGGGGTGGTTTTATAAATCGTATCTCGAAACGGATCGTCGTGTCCCCCGCGATCGCGCTCCTCATTCCCTCCCGGCGAGCAGTCGGGAGCGGGCTGCTCGCCGGTTTCGCTCACCTGATCGTCGCCGTCGCGCTCGCCGAGTGGTTCGGGCTCTCGATAGGCGCCACCCCCCTGTTAGGGTACGTCGCCGCCGGCGGTCTGCTGCTCGGGGCGGTCCCGGTCGCGATTTGGGTCGGGAGCCGGCTCGTCACCCCGACGATCGTCGTCGGCGGCGCGCTCGCCGCGTCGGCGTACGGGACGTGGTCCGTGTACGTCGCGCCGGTCGTGTCCCCGACGCCGGTCGATCCCACGCCGTTCGGCTGGTACCTGATCGGATGGGTCGTCGTGCTCGGCGCGGCGCTGGTCGCGGGCGGCGCGGAGTACGGTCTCCGTCGGGTGATGGCCGCGCGGCGCGAGTGAGCGGGTGTGGTTCGTTTAAAAGATAGACTCGCAGATCGCGAGATCGATCGTCACAGAACCGCACCGTCCGGGACCCCCCGCGAGCTTGCGAGCGGGGGTACGGACGGTGCACGAACGAAGTGAGGTCCGGGAATTGAACCAGAGGAAGACGGTCCGGGCTTGCGGTCTCGCTGCGCTCGACCGTTCCGGGCTGTGACTTCCAGGGTTCAATTCCACTGCTGATTCCTGCGGCTCGCGGATTGCTCGCCGCAGGAATGCACCGTCCGGGAATTGAACCCGGGCTATTAGCTTGGGAAGCTAATGTCCTACCACTGGACCAACGGTGCTCACTCGAACGTATCGAACCTTCACACTTGAACGTAGCGTTTCCGGTGCCGCGAGCCACACCCTTAACCCGTCGCCGACGGACTCGTCCCCATGCACTCGGAGCCGAACGAGACGGCCGTATCGGCCGATCCGGCGGCCGTCGAGCGCGTCCGCGAGCGCCGCAGCGAACTCGCGCCGGCGCTCGGCCGCACGTGGACCGACGGCGACCCGCGGCGCTTCCTCACCGACCTCACCGCGATCGGGAGCCGTATGGCGGGCAGCGAGGGAGAGCGCCGGGCCGCGGAGGTCGTCGCCGACGCGTTCGAGCGGGCGGGGCTCACCGGGGTCGAGACGAGGGCGTTCGAGATGGACGCGTGGGAGCGCGGGGACGCGACGCTCCGCCTGACCGCGCCCGGGCGCGACGGCGCGGCGGCGACCCGCGAGTTCGAGGCGATCGCCCTGCCGTACTCGCCGGGCGGAAGCGTCACCGGCGAACTCGTGGACGTGGGGTACGGCACGCCCGCCGAAATCGACGAGCGAGACGTCGAGGACCGGATCGCGGTCGCGTCGACGACGACCCCCGAGGGCGGTCGGTTCGTCCATCGAATGGAGAAGTTCGGGTACGCGATCGACGCCGGCGCGGTCGGCTTCGTCTTCGTCAACCACCTCGACGGCCAGCTCCCGCCGACGGGAGCGCTGACGTTCGGCGAGGAGGCCGACGCGGTCGCCGTCGGCGTCTCGAAGGAGACCGGGGCGTGGCTCCGGGAGTACGCGGTCGGCGGGGGCGGCGGAGGCGGCGGGAGCAGCGCGGGCGGTACGGACGGCGGGAGCGCCGCCGAATCGGGCCCCGCGACGACCGCCGAACTGTCGGTCGAGGCGTCGACGACGCCGGGCGAGAGCCGGAACGTGATCGGGCACGCCGGCCCGGACACCGACGAGCGGCTCCTCCTGCTCGCGCACTACGACGCCCACGACATCGCGGAGGGCGCGCTCGACAACGGCTGCGGGATCGCGACCGTCGTGACCACGGCGGAGGTCCTGACCGAGGCGGACCTCCCGATCGGCGTCGACGTGGTCGGTGTCGGGGCCGAGGAAGTCGGGCTCCTCGGCGCGGAGCGACTGGCGGAGCGGCTCGACCTCGACCGGGTCAAGGGCGTGATCAACGTCGACGGCGCGGGGCGGTTCCGCGACCTGGTGGCGCTGGCGCACGCCTCCGAGACGGCCGCGGCGGTCGCCGAGGCGGTGTCGGCGGCGACCAACCAGCCGATCGCGGTGAACGCGGAGCCGCACCCGTTCTCCGACCAGTGGCCGTTCGTCCGGCGCGGGGTGCCCGCGCTCCAACTCCACAGCGACTCCGGCGATCGGGGACGCGGCTGGGGCCACACCCACGCCGACACCCGAGACAAGGTCGACGACCGGAACGTCCGGGAGCACGCGATGCTCGTCGCCCTGCTCGTCGCCGAGTTCGCGTCCCCCGAGCGCGACGCGCCCCGGCTCGACCGCGACGACCTGATCGCGGCGTTGCGGGCGGCCGACTTCGAGACGGGGATGCGCGCGGCCGACCTCTGGCCGGCCGGCTGGGAGTAGGGGCGAGCGCTGACGGGGAGCCGGACGTCGGTCCTCCGCGCCGGTCAGTCCTCTCGTCCCGTCGGCATCGGCGGAGTCGTGCGCTTGTGCGCCGTGGCGCGGTGGCGCGCGAGCAGGTCGGCGACCGTCTCCTCGTCGACCTCGTTCGCCAACCGACCGGCGACCGCCTCCTCGTCGAGCCCGCGGTCGACCCCGAGCCGCAGCACCGCGTCGATCACGTCGTATGGGGCGCCGAGGTCGTCGGCGTCGCGCTGACCGGGGAGGAACCCCGCGGTCGGCGGCTTCTCGACGACGAACTCTGGCACGTCGAGCGCGTCCGCGAGCGCGCGAACGTCGGTCTTGTAGAGGTGACCGAGCGGGAACAGGTCGGCGGCGCCGTCGCCGTGTTTCGTGACGTACCCGAGCAGGTGTTCGCTCCGGTTGGTCGTCCCGCAGACGAGGCGGTTCGTCGCGTTGGCGGCGAGGTACGCCATCGCCATCCGGAGCCGCGCGATCGCGTTCCCGGAGCGGATCGGCTCGTCGTGGAGGTCGAACCGGTCGGGCGCGACCGCGCCGAACTGCGCGAACAGCGGCTGGAGGTGAACCGTATCGTGGTCGATCCCGAGCGCGTCTGCGAGTGCCTCGGCGTCGCGGGCGTGGGGCGCCCCGATCTTGTTACAGGGGAGGATCAGCCCGTACACGCGGTCGGCGCCGAGCGCCTCCACCGCCAGCGCCGCCGTGACCGTCGAGTCGAGCCCGCCGCTCATGTTGACGACCAGCCCGTCCGCGTTCGCGGCCGCGACCGCGTCGTCGAGGAACGTTCGGATCCGGTCGCGCTCCACGGCCGGATCGGGAGCGTCGAAGGGATCAGCGGCGGCGTCGTGGGTGTGGCGGGTCGGTGAGCCCCCGCCGTTCGACGCCGCGGTCGCGGAGCGGTCGGACAGGGTATCCGATCCGAACGCGGTCGACCGCGGATCACCCATCGGTGCGTCCCCCGAACGGCGGTTTCGGGACCGGTTCGACTCGGGAGCGCCCGCTCGAAGCTCGCCGCCCTCCGGCGGTTCGAGCGGTTCTCGTGACCCGTTCGCGCCGCAAATGCGCGCGGGTACCGATTCGAAGTCTCATGTTCGCCCGTCGCTTCCGAACGAACGGGTAAATATCCGTGGTGAGATGTGTTTAAGGTATTACCGAAATTACGCATAGTAAGATCTATTCTATCCGTATTTCAATTCAGAATGTCCAGTTAGTATCCGATATATACACAAAAACAAGAATATCACTCTCCGAGAAAGTGAGGCCAGACGAGTGATCAGATCTGTTTCAATTTGTGACGAATATAAACTTAAGCGCCCAAAATACACAGACAGAACAATATAAGGCCATTATAAACAAACATTTATACACTGAGATCCCCCACAATGCGGTCATGTCGACGATACAGCTCACAACGAGTCAGAGACGGGTGCTCACGGCGCTCGTGAACCTCGCCGAGAACGCGGACCGGCCGGTGTCCGGTTCGCGGATCGCCGAGTCGATCGACCGCAACGCCGGCACGGTTCGAAATCGGATGCAGAGCCTGCGCGACATCGGGTTAGTCGAGGGCGTCGCCGGACCGCAGGGCGGCTACATCCCGACCGACGCGGCCTACGAAACGCTCGGCGTCGAGCGGATGGACGACGCCGCGCGCACGCCCGTCGAGCGCGAGGGCGATCCGGTAGAGGGCGTCAACGTCGAGGAGATCGACCTCTCCAGCGTCGCCAACCCCGAGCTGTGCCGGGCGGAGCTCGTGATCCGCGGTCCGGTCGGCTCCTTCGACGCCGGCGACCGCGTGACCGTCGGCCCGACGCCGGGCGCGGGACTCCGGCTCTCGGGGATCGTCGACGCGACCCACGTCGACGGCAACACCCTGTTGGTCCGCGTCGAGGGAATGGAGACGCCGAGCGGAGAGCAGGCGGCGTAGTTCGCGGTCAGTCTCTCCCCGCGATCCGGTCCCGGATCGCGCCCGTCGCCGCGGCGGCGTGTCGGGCGTCGCGGTACCGCTCCCCGAAGGCGACGCGGGCGCTCTCGGCCGCCTCGGAGTCGACTTCGAACGACACGTCCCCGTAGGACACGTCCCAGAGCACCAACGGTTCGGGTGGCGCGGGACCGATCCCGATCTCCCCGGGGACCGGCTCGGGAGCGAGCAGGCGGTCGATCAGAGAGCGGTCGGTCGCGCCGCGCCCGACCGCGCGGACCGCGGCGACGAGCCGGCGCACGAGCGCTCGCGGGAACCCCCCGGCGCTCACCTCGACGACGAGGAGGTCGTCCTCTCGGGTCGCGGTCGCGGTCAGATCGCGGACGGTCCCGGTCTCGTCGCTCGTCAGGTTGTGGAAGTCGTGTTCGCCCGAGATCCGGGCGAGAGCGTCGCGGACGCGGTCGTCGTCGACCGCGTGGTCGCGATCGGCGTCCCCGTCGCCGCGGGCGGGCGCGTACAGGTGATACCGGTAGGTCCGTCGGACCGCGTCGTGGGTCGCGTGGAGCCCGTCGGGCACGTCGGCGGCCGCCCACACCCGCACCGAACCGGGGAGGTGCCCGTTGAACGCCCGCGGCGTGAGCCAGTCGGGCGCCGCGAACGCGACCGTCTGCGCGAGCGCTGAGACGCCCGCGTCCGTCCGTCCCGCGGCGGCGTACGCCGGCGGCGTCGCGTGCGTCGGCCCGTCGCCGCGGTCGAGGATCCCGTGTTCGGCGAGCGCGCGCAGGAGGGTCCCCTCGACGGTCGTCGCGTGGGGCTGGCGCTGGAAGCCGGCGTACTCGCGGCCGTCGTACGCGACCCGAAACGCGCGGGTCGCCGTCGGGTCGTCGGTCACTCCGCGTCGGAATCGGCGTCGTCGGCCGCGTCTGCATCCCCGCCCGCGGTCTCCGCGTCGGCCTCCGTCTCCTCCTCGCGGTCGGCCATCGGCACCGTGACGACCGGGACGGGGGAGACGCGCACCACTTTCTCGGTGACGCTCCCGAGCAGCACGCGCTGGATCCCGGAGCGCGCGTGGCTCGGCATCACGACGATGTCGGCGCCCACGTCGCCGATCGCGTTCTCGATGACGTCGACGGGCTCGCCGCGGACGACGTTGCCGACTACGTCGACACCGGCCGACTCCAGCTCCGCCGTCACCGTCTCGACCCGCTCCTCGGCGGCGTCCTCGACGCGCTGCGCGAACGCGCCGGCCTGGGGACCGCGCAGCGTCTGCGCGATCGTGTCGATCGCGGAGACGACGTACACGGTCGCGTCGTACCGCTCCGCGAGGCTCTTTGCGTGCGGGATCGCGTCGTTGGCCTCGCCGCCCGGCGCCACGGGGAGGAGGATGTCGTCGTACATACGTGACGGTCCGCCCGCCGGGTGCAAAACGGTACCGGCCGTTCGAGGGAGGGAAGCCACGGTTGCGGAGACGGCGGCGCTACAGCCCGAGCGCGTCGAGCAGATCGAAGCCGACGCCGGCGTAGCCGACGAGCTTGAATCCGAGGTAGATCCCGACGATCGCCACCACGCCCGGCAGTTCGGGCGGGGCGGGGATCGGAACGCGGAGGAAGGCGAACAGCGCACCGACCGTGAGGCCGACGACGAGCGCCGCGATTGTCACCACGGGCGTGGAACTCATGTCGGCGATTCGGCGGCGTCGGCTCATAAGGGCGACGTTCTCCGCCGATGCGGTGTGACCGCTGCGTGACCCGTCGGACACCGTCCACGCCGCGGATGGGCAGGGTTTTCAGACGGGCGCCCCACCACGGGGACATGGCACGAGAGGTTTCCAACTCCGACAACCCGCAGGTGACGCTGCAGACAAATCACGGCGACGTCGTCGTCGAGCTGTTCGCCGACCGCGCGCCGAAGACGGTCGAGAACTTCCTCGGACTGGCGCGCCACGACCCCGCTGCGGACGCCGACCCCGCCCGCGACACGAACACGTGGGAGGACCCCGAGAGCGGCGAGGTCCGCGGCGACTCGCTGTACGAGGGGAACGTCTTCCACCGCGTCATCGAGGACTTCATGATCCAGGGCGGCGACCCGCAGGAGAGCGGCCGCGGCGGCCCCGGCTACCAGTTCGACGACGAGTTCCACGACGACCTCACCCACGACGGTCCGGGCATCCTCTCGATGGCGAACTCCGGCCCGAACACGAACGGCTCGCAGTTCTTCATCACGCTTGACGCCACGCCCCACCTCGACGGCAAACACGCCGTCTTCGGGCAGGTCATCGACGGGATGGACGTGGTCGAGGAGATCGGCTCCGTCCCGACCGACCGCCAAGACGAGCCCCGCGACACGGTCGAGATCGAGCAGGTCACGGTCGACGAGTAGATCCCGTTCGCGGAGCTGTTCAGTCGATAGCCTCCCCTTTTCGAGACAGGTGGAATCCGTACAGCCCGACGAGCGCCGAGATCCACAGGAGGGCCGTGTACGGCCAGACGATGCCGAACCCCTGCCCGTAGACGCGGATCGCCCCGAAGCAAGCGATCACACCCAACAGAATCGCGAGTCGCTGGACAGCATCGCTTTTCATCGAATCACGATTTGGACGGCGCGAACGGATAAACGGTTCGTCCGCTCACGCGACCAGATTCTCCAGTTCCTCGCCGCTGTCGAGCCGGCCGACGTTCTCCGCGAGGATGTCGGCGACGCGCTCGTAGTAGTGCGGGGTGTGGCCGGCGTTGTGCGGGGTGATCGTGACGTTTCCGAGCCCCCACAGCGGGTGGTCCTCGGGGAGCGGCTCGGGGTCGGTCACGTCGAGCGCGGCCCCGCGAATGCGGCTGTTCCGGAGCGCCGAGACGAGCGCGTCGGTGTCGACGATCGGCCCGCGCGCGATATTTATAAGGACCGCGTCGGCTCGCATCGTCCGGAGCGCGTCAGCGTCAACGAGCCCACGGGTCGTCTCCGTGAGCGGACTCGCGAGCACCACGTACTCGGCGTCGGCGATCGCGTCGTGGAACTCGTCGAACCCGTACACCTCGTCGGTGGGTCCCCCCTTCTCGGGCGAGTACCGGACCCCGACCGTGTCGGCGTCGAAGGGTTCCAGGCGGTCGACGACGGCGGAGCCGATCGCGCCGAGCCCGACGACGGCGACGGTCGAACCGTACACCTCGGTCGTCTCGTAGCTCCGCCACTCCCGACGCTCCTGCTGGCGGTGCGCCCGCCCCCACTGGCGGGCGTGGGTGATCATCGACCCGAGGACGTGTTCGGCGATGTTCGGCTCGTGGACCCCCGAGGCGTTCGTCAGGGCGACGCCGTGGTCCGCGAGCACCTCACGGGGGAGGTGACCGGTGCCGGCGAACACGCACGCGAACAGTTCCAGGTTCTCGGCGGCGGCCAGCAGCTCCTCGTCGATGTCGAGCCCGACCGCGATCCGCGCGGTCTCGAGCATCTCTCGCTCCTCGGCCGGCGTTCGGGCCAGCGCCACCGATCGGTCGGGGAGCCGCCCTCGGATCGCCGCCGCCAGTTCGGTGCCGTCCGAGCCGTGGATCGTCTGTCGCAGCACGACGACATCTGGGTCGGTCATGCAGCCGTGTTCGACGACTCCCCTCAAAAGCCTGGGTGCTGCGGCAGCGGATGAGCGACCGGGGATCGATTGTTTCCCGCTTCAGGCCCCGTAAAGACTTAGTATCTTGACAATAGATTGTTGATTGTTACCTATGCCTAATCCAGACTTCGCGGCCGAACTGGGGAGCATTCCCTACGAGGAGGTGATCGGGACGCCGCTTCGAGCCGCCGTGGAGGCGAACGCGAAGGCCTCGATGACGGCGGCAGAGTTCATCAGATCGGTCGGCTTCACCGAGCCGACTGTCGGACAGCCCGAACCGGTGACCGTCGAGTTCGGGTACGAGAAGCGCACTGTCGACGAGGACGGCAACGAGACGGCCGAACGGCGCTCGCTGTCCGTACCGCTGTTGCTGCTCGTGAACGTTCCGTATTTCGAGGTCAGCAACGTGACCATCGACTTCAACGTCAAGTTGAACTCGGTGGAGTCGTACGAGCAGTCGAGCGAGTTCGAGTTCGGGTACCAACAGACGAGCCAGGCGAGCGCGAACCTCGGGTTCCTCCAGGGGAAGACCAAATCCGAGGTCAGCGTGAGCTACCAGCGCTCGTCGTCCCGCGGACAGGAGATCGAGCGGACCTACGACCAGTCGGTCCACGTGGAGGCGGAGTCGGTCGAGCCGCCGGAGGGAGTGAACCGGTTGATGGGCGCGCTCGAACAGACCATCGCCGACGACTCCTCGAACGGGAACGGCAACGGCAACGGGAACACGAGCTGAACGGGGAACAGTGAACGGAACTGACACCCTCGCGGACCTCCCGCTGTCGTCGCTGTTCTCCGGGCCGCTCGTCGCGGCCGTCGAGGCCAGCATTCAGGCGCAGACCGAGTCGCTCGCGCTGGTTCGAGAGATCGGGTTCGACGACGAGGGCGACCTGCGGACGGTCTCCTTCGAGTACCGGACGACCGAGGTCGACCCCGAAACGGGCGAACAGCGCCAAGCGAGCCGGCAGCTCACGGTGCCACTGGTGTTGTTCCTCTCGGTTCCGGAACTCGTCGTCCGCGAGATCGAACAGGAGTTCTCCGCGCGGATCGTCGACACGGAATCCAGGGAGCGGGAGGAGGACTCAGACGGGTCGGGCGGATCGGCGGGGCTCCCGACGCTCTCCCCGAGCCGCCTCCGCGTGTCACCGGCCTCCGAGGAGACCACCTTCTCCCGGAAGACCAAGGCGAAGTTCGATCTCGACGTCCGGATGGTCGCGGAGATCGACAGCCAGTCGACCGGTATGGAAATGCTCGAACGGACGGCGAACGGCGCGATCCGCGATGAGCCCGGATCGGTGGAGAGAATCGAGGACCGATCGCCCCGTCTCGACGAGACCACACGAGAATGACGACGCTCGACAGCTACCTCGCAGCGGTGTACGACGCCGCCGCAGAGGCCGAGACGCTGGCGCTGATCAACGGCCAGCGGCGACTTCGCCGGATGGTCGAGTCAGGGCGGCTGCCCGAGGACGCCAGTGTGCCGGTCTACCACGCGGCCGACCTCTCCGTGACGCTCGACGTCGGGCTCGAGGCGCGCGAGACCGAGGGCGGGACGGAACTCGTCGTGACCGAGTCCGAGTCGAACGACGACACTGCCATCGACATCGATCTCGAGGTGTACGATATGTTAGAGGCGGGATCCCTTCCCCAGTCGGGAGCCGGGCCCCGGGGGCCCGACACTGTCGACGTTCACTTCCCCATCCCCGATGCTTCCGATGAAGACGGGGGGTCCGACGGCGGTCACGCCCCACGGACATCGTCACCAACGAGAGGCAGCGACGAGCGGGAGAGGGAAGACGAAGCGGAGCGGGAGGAGCGCGAACGCGAGCGAGAAGAACGGGAGAACGAGGACGGCGGGCCCGAAGGGCGGGGGAGCGATCGCCGCGGAGACGCCGACGGCGGCGCCCCGTCTGCCCGTCGTTCCGCGGGGAGCGGGGGGATCCTCCCGTTCGACCTCGACGCGGTCACGGAATCGGATCTGGTCGATCCGACCGAAGACGATCCGGACGACCGCGGAGGGACGAGAGACGACGGGACCGATACGAACGACGACGCCGAAACCGACCGAAACGATGACTGAGAACGATCCACCACTCGACGACTACTTCGATCCGCTGCGCACCGACCATCGAACGTCGCTCCGGAAGCGCATGGAGCGCTACCGTGAGCAACTGGAGGACCGAGGGTACGAGGTGACGATCGCCGAGGGAACGACGGGCCTGTTCGCCGGCGTGCTCGTCATCGATGAGGACCGGGGGCGCTTCGGGTTCCTCGAGGAGGACGGCAGCGTCTCGTGGCTCGACGGCACGGGGAGCATCGGCGCGCTCGGGTCCGCCATCGTCCAGAACCACAGCGAGGCGTTCGAACGGCAGACGGCGGAGCTCGACGACCTCGACGTCGAGTGACGGACGAGCGCGACAGGAACCGACGGCGCCGCGGCGCCACGGAGCGGCGGCGCCGCGATGTCGACGGTTACGCGAGCGCCGCGTCGAACGCCCGCTGGAGATCTGCCTTCATGTCGTCGACGTGCTCGATCCCCACCGAGACCCGGATGAGTCCGTCGGTGAGCCCGGCCGCGAGCCGCTCCTCGCGGGGGATCGCGGCGTGGGTCATCGCCGCGGGCTGCTCGATCAGGCTCTCGACGCCGCCGAGCGACTCGGCGAGCGTGAACACCTCGGTCTCGCTGACGACCGTCGACGCCTGATCGAGGGTCCCGTCGAACTCGAAGGAGAGCATGCCGCCGAACGCGTCCATCTGCTCGGCCGCGAGCTCGTGGTCCGGGTGGCTCTCCAGTCCGGGGTAGTAGACGCGGCTCACGTCGTCGTGGTCCTCCAGCCACTCCGCCAGTTCCATCGCGTTCTCGCAGTGGCGCTCCATCCGGACGGAGAGCGTCTTCGTCCCGCGCAACACGAGGAAGGAGTCGAACGGACCCGGCGTCGCGCCCACCGAGTTCTGGTAGAAGCCGAGCCGCTCGTCGAGGTCGGCGTCGTCGACGATCAGCGCGCCGCCGATGGTGTCGGAGTGCCCGCCGAGGTACTTCGTCAGCGACTGGGAGACGACGTCGGCGCCGTGTTCGAGCGGGCGCTGGAGGTACGGGGTCGCGAACGTGTTGTCGACCGCGCAGAGCGCGTCGTTCGCGTGGGCGATGTCCGCGAGGGCGCCGATATCGTTGACGTTCAACAGGGGGTTCGTCGGCGTCTCGACCCACACCAGCTCCGTCTCCTCGCGCACCGCGTCCCGAACCGCGTCGTGGTCGGTCGTGTCGACGAAGGAGGTCTCGATGTCGTACTGCTCGTACACCTGCGTGAGGATGCGGTGAGTCCCGCCGTACACGTCGTCGCCGGCGACGACGTGGTCGCCCGCCTCCAGCAGGTTCAAGACGGTGTTTATCGCGGCCATCCCGGAGGCGAAACAGCGCGCGTGGCTCCCGGACTCCAGCGAGGCGAGGTTGGCTTCGAGGTCGGTCCGCGTCGGGTTCCCGGTGCGGCTGTACTCGTACCCGCGGTGCTCGCCCGGGCCGTCCTGTTGATACGTGGAGTTCGCGTGGATCGGCGTCATCAGCGCGCCGGTCTCCGGGTCGGGCTCCTGTCCGGCGTGGATCGCGCGGGTCTCGAAGTGTCGGTCGTCGCCGCCGGCCGCGTCGCCCTCGTGGTGATCGCCGCTCTCGCTGGGAGCGTCGCCCTCGGCGTCGTCGGATCGGTCGCTCATACCCGACGGTCGTCGCCGAGGGAGGTGATTCTTCCCCTTCCGAGGCGGGGGAGAGTAAACGGCTATCGCGGCCGCTAACAGCGTGAGACTGTGAGAAGTGCTCGGTCAGGGATTTGAACCCTGGTCGTCGGCTGTCTTCCAAACCGGCGCGCCGTCGCGCCGCGTCTGCCGAAAGGCCAACATGATTGGCCGGACTACACCAACCGAGCGCAATTTCGGGTTGTGCCGCATCCGATTTAACTCTTCTCAAGTCGCGGCACCGTGGGAGGCGTCGGCAGGGTCGCGTCTCCCGGTTCGGGCGCGCTCCGCGCAGCCGTCAGCCCCGGCTTCGGTTCGCGTTTCGACCGTCGTTCCGGCCATCGGCGACCGTCAAGAACGACCGGAGCGGTTCCGGATCGGACGCCGAAGACCTCGTTCCCGGATATCACCCCCGAAATCCGGTGTCTCGATCGTGTCTCGAATTAGATATATAGTACTATATAAAACAAAGGTGTATAATTATCAGTCGGTATTCTCAGATGAGTCGTGTTCGGATATCTATGTAAAATTGGGCGTTTCAGCTCCTAGAAGCTCTTTATAGGCTGGTATATATTTCGAACAACTTTAAGGGATATGGGATCTGATACCGAGGTATGGAGACGAGGAAGGTGCAAGTCACCGGCGGTTCGACGTACACGGTCTCGATTCCGAAGACGTGGGCGACCGACAACGACGTCGAGGCGGGAACGGAGATCGAGTTCCACCCCGACGGTGACTCGCTGTTCCTCACGCCGCGCTCAGAGGAGGAGCGCACCCGCGGGACGCTCGACATCTCGGACCTGTCGGGACAGGCGCTCACCCGAGCGGTGACGACGATGTACGTCAGCGGATTCGACGTGATCGAACTCGAAGGCGCCGAGATCACCACCGAGCAGCGGTCGACGGTCCGCGAGGCGGTCCAGAGCCTCGTCGGGCTGGAGGTGTTAGAGGAGACCCGCGACCGGGTGGTCGTACAGGACCTCCTCGACTCCTCGGAGCTGTCGATCCACAACGCGGTCACGCGGATGCGGCTGATCTCGCTGTCGATGCTCGAAGACGCCATCGCGGCGCTCTCCGAGCGCGACCACGACCTCGCGCGCGACGTGATCGGACGGGACGACGACCTCGACCGGCTCTGGCTCGTCGTCTCGCGGATCTTCCGGGCGACGCTCCGGACGCCGAAGGCGGCCGAGGAGCTCGGGCTCCCCCGCGAGGAGTGCTTCGACTACCACTCCAGCGCCCGCCAGCTCGAACGGATCGGCGACCACGCGACGAAGATCGCACACCTGACGCTGAGCATCGAAGAGCCCCTCCCTGACGACGTGGTCGAGGCGGTCAACGAGCTCTACGGCGACGCGGTCGAGGTGATCGACACCGCGATGGACGCGCTGTTCGCGGACGACAGCGAGGAGGCGACCCGCCTCGCGAACGAGGCGCGCACCGGCGTCCGGGCGATCGACGAGCGGGTGCGCGCCATCGACGAGCTGCTCCGCGAGCTGGATCCCACCCGCGCGCAGCTGCTCGGGCTGGTCGTCGACTCCGTGCTCCGGTCGGCCGATTACGGCGGCAACGTCGCGGAGACGGCGCTGCAGAAGGCCGCGCCGACGCCGTGAACTGAGGGTTCTCAATCGGCGACGACCGTCGGTCGGATGGCCGGGGAGGCGGGTTTTTTGGGTGTCGCCGTCGGACGGATCGGTATGCCAGAGATCGAACTCGGCGTGCCGAGGGGCGTCGTCGAGTCGCTGCCCGAGGAGGACGGCACCGCCGAACAGGACATGCGACGCGCGATCGCCGGGATCCAGTCCCGGCTGAACGACGAGATCGCGGACGCGGAGCCCGCGGAGGCGGCCGAGGTCGTCGCCGACGCCGTCGAGCGCATGGAGGCGCAGGCGAGCACGTACCACGAGTTCGTCCCCGAACTGCGAGCGTGGGGACAGTCGCCGATCTACGCGATCGCGTGGCGGAACCTCTACGTGGAGCTCATCGGCCAGCTGTACGAGCACGAGTGGCTCGGCGACGAGCTCGGCCGCGAGCGAAACTTCCGGCTCGTCGAAGACGGGATCCGGCTGTCGGATCTGTAGGCGGAGGGGCGCAGACGGATCCCCGGTGTCGCCCGTTTTTAAGCCTTCGCAGCCCGATGAACACGTATGGAACTCGAACTGCGGTTCTTCGCGACCTTTCGTGAGGCCGCCGGCGGGAAGACGCTCCACGCGGAATTCGCCGACGGTTCGTCCGTCGGCGACGTGTTGCGAGAGCTGGAGGCGGAGTACGATGGGATGGACGGCCGCCTGATCGTCGACGGCGCCCTCGCCCCGCAGATCAACGTGTTGAAGAACGGCCGCGAGGTGCTCCACCTCGACGGGCTCGACACGCCCCTCGACGACGGCGACCGAGTCTCCGTGTTCCCGCCCGTGGCCGGCGGAGGAGGGACATGAGCGACGCGGGAGGCAGGAACAGCGAAACCGGCGGTGACGCTCCCGAGTCCCAACCGCCCGCCGAGGAAGGGTGGGAACGCAAGGAGGTCGCGTACCGAGGCATCTCGCGGCGCCTCGCGGCCCACTACCTCGTCAATCTCGGCGGCGAACTCGTCGGGACCGACGACCCCGCGGAGGCGACCCGCGTGGACGGCGACGGGTGGCGCGTCGCGCTCAGCGCCGAGAAGGTGACGGCCGCCGGTTCGATCTCGCTCACGGAGGTGACCGCCTCGTTCGCGGGCGAGTCCGAGGCGCTCGCGGCGCTGCTCCCGAAGTACCGGCAGAAGGCGATGCGCGCGGGCGGGTGATGGCCGACGAGGACTCGCACTCCCCCGGCCCGTACCCGATCGAGGGGACCGCCCTCGTGAAGACGGCGGCGCTCGCGAGCGTTCCCGCCGAACGCCTCCCCGAACTGCTCGCTCGGGTGCAGGCCGACCTCGGGCCGCAGATCGACGAGTACCGCCGACGGTACGAGCGGGTCGCGGCGGAGCCGGACCGCGAGACGTTCCTCGTCGAGCCCGACCACTGGGAGGGGATCGCGGACCGGCTCGCACTCTCGGACCGCGAGCGCGACGCCGTCGCCCGGGCCCACGAGGCCGCCGTCGAGCGCGCCGGCGACGACGATCGGCGGGCCGAGTTCGAGACCGCCCTCGAGATCCGGTCCGGCGTCGTGATCGGCGTGTCGGACGACCGCGACTCCGAGTAACGACCCGGTTGCGGTCACCGACGCCTTTTCGGCGCCCCGCACAGACGTGCCTGCATGCGACTCGCTCGCCTGCTCACGCCGGACGGACCGGTTTCGGGACGCTACGAGGACGGGACCGTCGTCGCCGAAGACGGCCGGTACGAGGTCGGCCGCGACGGGCGTCTCCTCCCGCCCTGCGACCCGAGCGCGCTCTACTGCGTCGGCCGGAACTACGCGGAGACGCTCGACCAGATGGAGTACGAGCGGCCCGATGAGCCGGACTTCTTCATCAAGCCGCCCGCGAGCCTGCTCGCGCACGGCGAGCCGGTCCGGTACCCCGAGTGGACCGACGAGCTGACGTACGCCGGCGAGTTGGTCGCCGTCATCGGCGAGCGGTGCCGCGACGTCGAACCCGCCGACGTGCCCGAGGTCGTCCGCGGGTACACGATCTTGAACGACGTCGACGCGTTAGACCAGCAGGGCCGGACCGCTCGCAAGGCGTTCGACGGCTCCGCGCCCCTCGGGCCGTGGATCGAGACCGACGTCGACCCGACGAACCTCGACATCTCGACGACGGTCGGCGGGGAACAGCGCCAGGACGCAAACACCGAGCTGATGCTGTTCGGGCCCCACGAGATCGTCTCGTACCTCTCGGAGCGGTTCACGTTCGAGCCCGGCGACTGCATCGCCTTCGGCAGCCCGGCGAACCCGGGACTCGTCGAGCCCGGCGAGCGCGTCGAGATCACCTACGAGGGCGTCGGAACGCTGTCGAATCCGGTCGTCGACGGGGAGTAGCCGAGAGTGTTTTTAAAAGACGTGCGGTGGCGCGTGCCTTCGAGTGGCCGCCGAAGGCGGCCGCGAGGAGCACGCGCGAGGGACGCGGCGACCGGAGGGAGCCGCGAGGCTGGGGAGGTGTGAGGCTGAGCTGTACGGTCGGGCGGGACTCAAAGGGGCAGTCGCGAGGAGCGCGGAGGCGATGTAAGCACCGCAAGAGCGAGTGAAACGAGCGACTGAGGAGCGTGGTTCGAGAGAGCTTTGCTCTCTCGTCATCGCCAGAAATCGGTGATCTCTGGCTAGCAGTCAGAACGCTTTGCGTTCTGACGACATCACGAAAGGCGCGCAGCGCCTTTCGAACGACAGCGAGCGTGCGCGCTCCTCGCGACTGGGGCTTTGGAGGTGTTCACCGTCTCGCTGCCAGCGACGACTTATTTCGGATTTCGCATCGGCTGCGTCTCTCCGTACGTGAGCGTCCGCCACACCCACTCGACGGGCCCGAACCGGAAGCGCCGCAGCCACAGCACCGACAGGACGATCTGCACCGCCCAGACGGCGACGACGAACCCGAGCTGTTCGACGCGGTTGACGGAGCCGAACAGCCCGAGTCCGTGACCGTAGAAGACGGTGGTCGCGATCACCGTCTGGAGCAGGTAGTTCGTGAACGCCGTCCGGCCGACCGCGGCGAGCCCGCGGGTCACGGGGCCGTCCGGGCGCCGGCGCGCGTACAGCATCACGAGCCCGAGGTAGCCGCCCGCGAGGGGGAAACTGCCGATATAGATGAACTGCCGCCAGTACAGCGCGGCGGTGGCGCTCCAGTCGTTGGCCTCGATGTAGACGACGCCGGCGACGGTGATCGCGAGGCCGACGACGCCGAGCGCGACGAGCCGGCGGTACAGGGCCGCCGACCGCTCGCCGGTCAACACGCCCCAGCGGTACAGCGCCATCCCGAGGAGCATGGTGCCGCCGACCTGCCAGAACGGCCCGTTGATGTAGCCGCTCGTCTGTCGGCCGAACGACGAGGGGGCTCGGTGGTCGAGCTGTTCGAGCCAGCCGCCGCGGTACGTGGCGACCTCCTGTCGGAGCGCGGCCTCCGCCGGCGCCCACTGCGAGGCGATCGCGTCGCCGCCGAGGCTGACCGCGGCGAGCAGCTCTACCACGGGGAGGAACAGCAGGAAGACCGCGCCGACCCCGGCGAGCTGCCGGGCTTCGAAGTCCCGGAACGCGACGACCACCAGCGCGGTCACCCCGTACGCGACGAGGATGTCGCCGTACCACAGCAGGTACGCGTGCATGAGCCCGATCGCGATGAGGATCGCGGTCCGCCGGTAGTGGAGCCGCATCGCGTCCTGTCCTTTCCCCTCTTTGCTCTCGATGAACAGCAGGATCCCCGCGCCGAACAGCGCCGAGAACAGCGTGATGAACTTGTTCTGTGCGAACACGTGGCTGACGGCCCACGCCCAGTAGTTCGCGCCCGTGAAGTCGCCGTAGATCGTCGGGTTCAGCAGCGTCTGCTCGGGCATCGAGAACGACCAGACGTTGATCAGGAGGATGCCGAGCAGGGCGACGCCCCGGAGCGCGTCGAGGCTGACGATTCGTTCAGAGGGCGGCGTCGGGCCGGCGTCGCGGGTCACGAGTTGGCTCGCAAAAGGGAGCGCAGGACCGAATAGGTTCGGATGACGGGCGGAGCCCACCAGTCCAGCCGGGCGGACCGGTCTACTCCAGCCGGGCGGGCCGATCAGTCCAGTCGGACCGCCTCGCCGCGCTCCGAGGACCGGTAGATCGCGTCGATCACGCGCTGGACGGAGAGCGCCTCCTCGACCGTGTTGATGTCGGGCGCCTCGCCCGCGGCGACCGCCTCGAGGAACGCCGCCTGCTCGGCGGCGTGACTGTCGCTCTCCCGCGTCTCGATCGCGGCGTCCGAGAAGTGGTGGTGGTCGTCGTCGAAGGCGGTCGCCTCGTGGAGCGTGAGCTCGTCGCTCCCGCGGTCGAACGTCGCGCCGGCCTCCGTGCCGCGGATCACGAACTCGTCGTTCGTCGGACGGTTCGTCGCCCACGCGACCTCCAGCGAGACGGTGTTGCCGCGGGCGTCGCGAATGAACGCCGACGCGGAGTCCTCGACGTCGAACCCGTCGGAGCCGTTGTCGTCGCCCCACATGTGGACGAACGCGTAATCGTCGCGACCGCCGAACTCCGAGCGCGTCTCGCCGGACACCTCGACGACCTCGGGGTGGTCGAGGAAGTAGAGCGCCAGGTCGATCGCGTGGACGCCGATGTCGATGAGCGCGCCGCCGCCGGCGACCTCGTCGGAGGTGAACCACGACCCGCGGCCGGGGACGCCGCGTCGGCGGACGTAGTTGGCCTCGACGTGGGTGGTCTCGCCGAACCGCCCCTCCGCCTGATACTCCTTCAGCACCTGCACGGGCTCCGCGAAGCGGTTGTTGAACCCGACCATGCAGAACCCCTCGGCGTCGCGAGCGGCCTCGGCGATCCGCTCCGCGCTCTCGGCGGTGTGCGCCAGCGGCTTCTCCAGGAGCACGTCGAGCCCCGCTTCGAGCGCCGAGACCGCGTACTGCTCGTGGAACCGGTTCGGCGTCGTGATCAGGACGGCGTCGCACTCCTCGTAGAGATCGGACTCGTCCTCGTAGGCGTGAACGTCGAACTCCTCGTGGAACCGCCGACGCGCGTCCGCGTCGATGTCCATCCCGGCAACGAGGTTCGCGCCGCGGTCGACAAGCTTCGTCGCGTGATGGTTCCCGATCCCGCCGAGGCCGACGATACCGACGGCCACGTCGTTCGCGTGAGTCATGGTCGAGATTCACAACGAATGTTGTTAAGGTTCACGCTCCGGGCAGGGGGAGGGGCGAGGGAGGCGGTCGAACACGCGGGTACCGGTGGCAAGTCACGGAACCGCCGGGAGGGGATCACGGAACCGCCGCAAACGCGGCGAGGAGCACGTCGAGCAGCTCAAGCAACTGATCGACCGACTCCGCCCCGGCGCCGAGGCGCTCGCCGTCGGTCAGGACCCCCTCGATCCGCTTCGATTCCCCGGTCCACACGAACCGTGCGAGGACCCAGCCGCCCCCGAGGAACGCGAGCGCCGCCGAGAGCCGCGAGATGAGGAGGAGCCGCAGGAGAAGCGGAAGCAGCAGCACCGCGGCCAGCGCGCCGACCACGTAGGTGACGATCGACGCCGCCGACTCGCCGAGCCCCGGATCGACGATCCCCGTTCCCGAGAGGAGCACGAAGCCGCCGACGGCGACGGCGAGCGCGCCCCACACGAGCGTCGCGAGGAGTCGAACGTGACCGTCGTACCCGGCGCCGGCCGACTCGGGCATGTCGTCGTGGACCCAGGGGTTGCGCACGGTCGATGTCACGCATCCACCGACATATACCTCGCTTCAGATACCCGAAACGCGACCGGTGAAGGGAACGGAACAGGAGGGGAAAACGCGACCCAACTCACCGCTCCCGCGTCATCCGCTCGCTCGCCTGCGGCTCGTTCGGATCGGTGACGACCTCGACGAGGGCGGGCCCGTCGTGATCAAGCGCGGACGCGACCGCATCCCCGACCGCGCCCCGAGCGGTCACCCGCTCGGCGCGGACGCCCATCCCGGACGCGACGGCGACGAGGTCCAGTCCCGCCTCGGTCCAGCCGTACGCGCCGGTCGGGAGGTCGTACGACCGCGACGCCTCCTCGCTGATGATCGCGTAGTCGTCGTTGTTGAACGCGACGACGGTCACGTCGATTCCCTCCGCGGCCAGCGTGTGTAATTCGTGAACGCACATCATGAGCCCGCCGTCGCCGACGAGCGTCACCACGTCGCGGTCGGGGTTCGCGAGCTTCGCGCCGATCGCCGACGGGAGCGCGGTCCCCATCGTCGCCCACGACCCGGGGTTCACGTACCGCGAGGGGCCGGCCGCAGGGAACGAGACGAGGGCCCACTGACGAGACCCGCCGGCGTCCGCGGTGACGACTGCCTCCGCCGGAAGTGTCTCGCGGACCTCGCGGAGGACCTCGACGGATCGGAGGGGATCGTCGGGGGCGCGCTCGTCGGCGACCGCCGCGAACCGCTCGCGGTCCGCGGACCGGACCGCGTCGGCACGGGCGGCGCCGGTCGAGTGCGAAGACGGGTCCGTCGCCTCATCGGCCGACCGCTTCTCTCCCGTCAGTCGGTCCCCGAGCGCCCCCAGAAACAGGTCCGCGTCCGCGACGACGCCGAGGTCGGTCTCGTAGCCGAATCCGATGTCGCCGCCGTCGAGCGTGACGTGAATCAGGGATCCGGGAAGCGACACCGACCACGAGGCGGTCGCGACCGCGTCGAGGTCGGAGCCGACGACGAGCCCGCGGTCCGCGTCCGCAAGAAGCTCGCGGAGCTCGGCGCTCGACCCGCCACAGAGCACGCCCGCGGAGAGTGGGTGCGTCTCGGGGAACGTTCCCTTTCCCTTGTACGTCGTGACGACCGGGGCGTCGAGGCGCTCGGCGACCGCGCGGAGCGAGTCGCTCGCGCCCGCGCGCCTGACGCCGCCGCCCGCGAGGACCACCGGCGCGTCGGCCTCGGTGAGCAGGTCGGCCGCACGTTCCACCGCGTCCGCGGGCGGCGCGGGCGGCGCGGCCGGCTCCCGCTCTCCCACCGCCGGCTGCGGCGTGCGGCTCGCGAGGGCGTTCTTCGGAATCCCGACCCGGACCGGACCCTGCGGGTGCTCGCGGGCGACGCGGATCGCCTCGGCGACGGCGGGGACCGCGCCGGCGGGCGAGTCGACGTGGACGTTCTCCTTGACGACCGTGTCGTACGTCTCGGGCGGCGTCTCGTGGATGCCGTCGCCGCCGCGGACCTCTCGCTCGGTCTCGACCGCGATGTGGAGGAGCGGGACGCAGTCGTTCAGGGCGTTCTTCAGCCCGTTCATCGCGTTCATGTCGCCGGGCCCGGGGACGACGATCGACGCCGCCATCGCTCCGGGCTCGCTCGTCTCCGCGTACCCCCACGCCTGATGCGTCACCGCCGTCTCGTGACGTGCGACGACGAACCGGGCGTCGCGCTCGCCGAGCGCCCGGTTCAGCGGGAGGGTCTGCTTGCCGGGGATCCCGAAGGCGACGTCGACTCCGCGGTCGAGCATGCAGTCGACGACCGACTCGGCGACGGTCGGGGCGTCGCCCGCGCCCGGGTCCGTATCGCTCGGGGGCTCGTCCGTGTTCATACCGCGAGGTTGACGGACCGGATGTTGAAACCTTCGCCCCCGGTGGCGGCGCTCCCGGAGGCGGTACGAGGGGGCCGGTCTCGAACCGCCGTCTACTCCGCGACGTTCGTCTCCCGCACCCGGATCCCCTTGCGCGCGAGGTGCCGCATCTGCCGCTGGGCGAACTCCTCCTCGCTCGACCCTCGGGTCGCGAGGACGTACACGAGCGCGGACCCGGCCGGTCGCATGGTGCGGCCCGCGCGCTGCGAGCCCTGTCGGCGCGAGCCCCCGAGGCCGCTGGCGACGATCGCGAGCTCGGCGTTCGGGAGGTCGATCCCCTCGTCGCCGACGCGAGAGACGACGAGGGTGTCTATGTCGTCGCGGTCGGGATCGGACGACTCTCCGTCCTCGCGGAACCGCCGGAACAGCTCCGCGCGCTCGTAGTGGGGGGTCTCGCCGCTTATAAACGGGACGCCGAGCGCGTCGGCGATCGCCTCGCCCTGATCGAGGTACTCGATGAACACGAGCGCCTTCTTGTCGCGGTGGGCGGCCAGCAGGTACCGGATCTCCTCGACCTTCGCGGGGTTCTCGGCCGCGAGCCGGCGTCGCTCCCGCCCGTCGGCGCTGGCGTACTCGTTGCGGGCCATCTCGTCGCGCCACGGGACGTACCGGATCTCCACTTCCGGCTCCTGGACGAAGCCGGCCTCGAACAGTTCGTCCCAGTCCGCGCCGATCGGCCGGCCGATCAGGGTGTATATCTCCTCCTCGCTGCCGGTCTCGCGGACCGGCGTGGCCGAGAGGCCGAGGCGGTGTTTGGTCTGGAGCTCGGCGGATCTGGAGAACACCGGAGCCGTGATGTGGTGACAGTTGTGCGTTAGATAACCATCTGCGACGAACGTATGGTCCTGCGTCTCGAAGTCATATACCGTCTCAACTCCCTGTTCTTCGACCGATGTGACTTCGACGATCTGTAGGTCTGCAAGCTGATCCAACCGATCTGCATGCCCGGCTGCGTTTATACGACAATTTTGATCACGTTCATCGATCACCCTCTCTGTTCGTTCATCTCCTTTGGAAACCAGCGTATACGCATGACTGGTTGAGACATCTAGTTTGTCACCGATCTCTGCGTATGTGACTCCGTTATCCCCACGCATCGCAGTAACCGAGATCGGATCCGTCTGTGCATATTCCCGAAGCCCCTCGGCGAGAGAACTTAGATGCCGTTGACCCAGACGATTGTCCCCACGAATGACATCTCCGATCGTCTGCCGAGCCACACCAATCATATCTGCGATCTGTTCGTTAGAGAGTTCCACGTCGTCCTTGATCCGTTCTAGATATGTCCCAACAGGAACTCCCGTTGCGGGAGTCTTGCCAACGGAAATCCGATTCGATTTGTGCTGTAATCTGAATCCGACTTTCTCAGAGAATAGCACGCCGTACCGCGATGCGATCAGTACCCGACACTGATCGCTGTGCGGATCATCTTTGTCTATCCGAAGATGATTTGACGGGATTCCTAGGTGCTGTAGAAGCAAGATAACATCTTTGGCGAGTCGTTCTGAAACCGTGTTAAACTGTATTCGTCCCTTCTTATCAACAGAGCCCTCGGCGTCAAATAGCCCTCTCAACAACGAACCGACTTGATCAGGGTGCCATCCGTATGCTTCCGACGGAACGGTCACTCGTCCTGCCTTACTTCCGGACAGAAGATTCCACGGAAGTTGGTCTGCAAAGCGTTTCGACCATAGCGTGAGGTCACCCCTACTGTTCTCGAACACCGAGTAGTCGAGTCCGACCCGGTTACACAGATCTTCGAGGATGTCTATCTGTTCCTGCTTGTTCCGTGCGAACGAGAACTTTGCGTGTCCGTGCCGATCTCGGTGACCATCTCCGAGGAACCAACCAAGCAGTTCGGCAGATGGGGTGCTGGGCGTGTTTGTCTCCGTATAATTCTTCGATTCTGTTTGCGGCCTAACAATGAAATCACCCTCTGAGACACCTTTTTGTTTCGTGATGCGTCCGGACTCGGGATCGAATACGAAGTGAGTGTGTCCCGCAGTCGCCGTTATCGGGTAGCCCTGGCGTGTTTCGATCCGTTCGACTGGTGCCGTCGATTTATAAATACCCGTGACAGGAGTGAATCGGTATGTGCCCCGCTCTCGATCGAAAGTGCGGACCGAGAGATCGATATCTGTCGTCCATCCATCCCCCAACGCGTACCTCTCATCGAGTTCATCGAACGTCGTTCTTCCAGACGGTGTTTCAACGATAGTATCTCCAGTCAGACACTCGTCGAAGCAGATCAACCCCCACTTCCGGGAGTCGAACAGGGCCCGGTGACGGTCCATCCCGGCGATCTGGTAGGTCGCGATCGTGACCGGCCGGATCTCTTTTTCCCCGCCGTGGTACAGTCCGATGTCGCCCGGGTCGATCGTGGAGTGGTCGAGCAGCTCCTCGCGCCACTGGCCGGCGAGTTCGCGCGAGGGGACCAGAATCAGCGTCTCGCCGCCGACCGCCGCGATGGTCGCGATGGCGGCGACGGTCTTGCCGGAGCCGGGCGGGCCGACGTACACCCCGGAGCGCGCGTCGAGGAAGGTCTCGACCCACGTCTCCTGATAGGACCGGAGATCGGTCGTCAGGTCGACGTCGACGGGGTCGCCGACGTCGAGGTCGCGGTCGTCCTCGACCGGGTAGCCGGCGTCGTAGAGGGCGCGTTTCACCGCGGCGACCGCGTCCTCGTTCACCCACGCCTCCGTCTCGGAGATGGGTGCCCGAAGGTGGTCGTCGTCGAGGTGCTGGTCCGCGACGTTCCCCATCAGGCTCTCGGAGGCGGCCTGCAAGACGACGTAGCCGTCCTCGTGGGTGTAGAGCCGGAAGCGGTGCGCGCGGCGCCACTGGTCGCGGACCCACTCTTCGAGGTGATCGGACCGGCGAGGGAGCACCGACCGGAGGCTCGCGATCAGCCCGTCGGCGTCCTCGAACGGCGCGGCCCACACGTCCTCCTGTCTGATCCGGTAGAGGTACCCGCGCGTCCCGGGCTCGGTTCCGGTGGTGTCGACCAGGTGCGCGAACTGCGAGAGCCGCGCGCGGGTGAACTGCGTCGGGCGATCGACCACGATCTCCCGGCGGTCCGGGAACGCGACGACGCGCTCGCGCGTCGCCAGCCGCCCCCAGTCGGTCGGGTAGAAGACGACGGGGTCGCTCTCGACGTCGAGCCGGTCCACGTCGCCCCGGTCGACGAGCGCCGCGAGGGCGTCGCGCGCGGCCGCCTGCGAGGTCCCGAGTCGCCGGGCGACCTCGCTCGCGGTCGCGACGGGGCGCTCCTCGGCCTCCAACGCCTCGTGGAAGCGGTCGAGCGAGAGATCGGTGTCGTCGTTCCCGGGGTTATCGTCGGAACCGTTCCCGGGGTCGTCGCCGGCGGTGTCGCCGTCGCCGGTGTCGTCGGTCATCGTCGCCGCTTCGGCCGCGACGCGGAAATGGATAGCGTCACCGGACGAGGGGCCGGCCGACCGCCGGTGACTGACACAAAACATATACGACGCGTTCGTCAACTACCGCCCCCATGCTAGACGCCGAATTCGAAGTGTGTACCGAGTGCGGCAACCTCCACATGGAAGGCGGCGCCGGGCCGGCGCACGTCGAGGAGTGCGCCGTCTGCGGGGGACACGTCAGCGACGTCGAACTCGACGACCTCGTCGGCTTCTAAGCGGCGCTACGAACCGGGCGGGTCGGCGTCGAACCCGCGATCGGTGCCGAAATTTCGGTCGTCCAGTACCAGTCGTTTACTTATAAATAGTCGCCGAACGCGTCGCCTCAATAAATAGCCGTAACGCGCTCACCGTCCCGGCGACCGCTTTCGACAGCGCCGCGAGGTGATCCCCTCCTTCGACCGGAACCGGCAGCCGCAGGCCGTACAGCGGACGAACGGCTCGCCCGGTTCGGTCTCGAGTCGGTGCTCGCCGACGACGAAGGGACGCGTCACGGTCCGAGGCCGGATCCGGTCCGGGATCGGCGTCGAGGCGGACTCGCTCAGCGCCGCCCGCACGGCGATGGTGTCGACGTCGACGGAGTCCCACCGGGGGGCTTCGAGGGCCGCCTCGCGGTCGGCCACCTCGGTCCAGCCGGTGACGACGACCGGGGAGTTCGTCTCCGTGTCGCTCACGACGACGACGAACCGGATCCCGCCGTCGACGAGGGCGAACCGCCACCCGTCGGTCCGGTTCCAGCGGAGCTGGCCGTTCCGGATCGCGTCGCTGACGGTCCTGGTCGAGACGTATCTCCCGGGCTGTTCTAACCGCTCGCGGAAGTGATCGGTCAGGGCGTAGAGTCCGGGATCGCGGACGGGGGGATCCTCGGCCGTTCTGCCGGCCGAGGGACGTTTGCCCGCCCTCGGAGACCGAGATCGGGGGGCGTCCGTGTCGGGTCCGTGCGGGAGGGAGTCCGATCTCGTCGCCGCCCGCCGGCGAGACCCCGCCGGCGCGGTCGTGGACGCGGTCCGACGCTCCGTCGATCCGGGACGGGGTGACTCGGCGTCCCCCGGCCCGCCCTGTCGGGATGCCACTGCGTGTGAGTATAGAGCGGGGTCTTAAGTGTGTTACGGCGACACAGGGGTGCGGTCGAGCGATCCCGAGGCTGATCCCCCGGACTCACTCGTGGCCGGAGACGCGGACCGGCTCGTACGGCTCCTCTAACCACTCCACGTCCGACTCCGAGAGGTCGATGTCGAGCGCCTCGACGGCGTCTTCGAGGTGGTCCACGCTGGAGGTGCCGACGATTGGCGCGTCCACGACCTCCTTCCCGGCGACCCAGCGGAGCGCGATCTGGGCCATCCGCACCCCCTTCTCGTCTGCCAGTTCCTCTATCCGGCGGTTGATCTCCTCGCCGCCGCCCTCGCGGTACGGGCGTCCGAGCGCCGTCTCGTGTTCCCCGCGAGTCGTCGCGTCGTCCTGCTCGTAGGGGCGCGCGAGGTAGCCGGCGCCGACGGGGCTCCACGGGATCATCGCGATCCCCTCCTTCTCACAGAGGGGGACCATCTCGCGCTCCTCCTCGCGGTACGCGAGGTTGTAGAGGTTCTGCATGGTGACGAACCGCTCGTACCCCTCGCGGTCGCTCGTTTGCAAGGCCTCGGCGAACTGGTGGGCCCACATCGAGGAGGCGCCGACGTACCGCACCCTCCCGCGTCGCACGGCGTCGTCGAGCGTCGCCAGCGTCTCTTCGATCGGCGTGTCGTAGTCCCACCGGTGGATCTGATAGAGATCGACTGTATCCATCCCGAGCCGATCGAGGCTGTTCTCCAGCTCCTGTTCGATCGCCTTCCGCGAGAGCCCCCCCGAGTTCGGGTTCGACTCGTCCATCTGCCCGTACACCTTGGTGGCGACGGTGAACCGGTCGCGGTCGTACTCGGCGAGCACGTCGCCGAGGATCTCCTCGCTCTCGCCGTTCGAGTAGACGTTCGCGGTGTCGAAGAAGGTGATTCCTAGATCGATCGCGCGCTCGATCAGCTCCCGGCCCTCCTCCTCGTCGAGCATCCACTCGTGCTCGCTTCCGAAGCTCATACAGCCGAGCGCGAGTCGGCTGACGGTCGCGCCCGTGTCGCCCAGCGTCGTGTGCTCCATACGGATCGGGCGACCTCGGTACTTAAAAAATCACAGCGTGGGCGGGACGCCTCGGCGACGCGAACACCGCGCCGATCACAGACGGTTGTCGCGCGCCGATCACAGACGGTTGTCACGCGCCGATCACAGCGCCGGCGGCTCGTCGCGGCCGATGACGATCTCCTGTCCCTCGACGTCTTCGAGGGCGGCGACGCGGCCGCCGATGTCGACTCGGCCGGTCTCGGTCTCGACGGTCAGCGACGCCACCTCCTCGGTGTCCTCGAAGGCGAGGTCGACGACGCGGCCCTGCACCGTCACCGAGTCGCCCGTCTCGATGTCGCGGCCCTCGACGGTCACGTAGAACTCCTCGCCCTCGAACTCGCGGAGGTCCTTGACAGCGCGGCGGATCGAGGCGTAGCGGCGCGGGAACGGGCGGGCGGCCCCGTCGGCGGCGAGCGTCTCGGCCGTCGTCCACAGCACGGTGCCGAAGAAGCCGGAGACGAGGAACCCGAGCGCGGAGCGGTTGAAGATGACGCCGTAGCGCTCGCGGTCGTCGCGGAGCGCGTCCTGCGTGGCGTACACGGAGTACTGGCCGTCGCCGACGGCGAGGATCGGCGTGGTGATCCCGCGGCGCGCGCGGGCGATGGTCGCGACCTCCAGGTAGTCGAACTCCTCGGGGTTCGGCGCCCGAGACGCCGGCGTGACGAGGAGTTCGACGCTGACGCCCGCCTGGACCTTCGCCGCGAGCTCGTCGCGGAAGCGGCGGAGCAGGCCCGGCGTGAGCGAGAGCGCCAGCTCGTACTCGGCGCCGGCGATCACCTCCTCGAGGTACCGGAGGATCGTCGACCGCGACTTCACCAGCGACACCGCCTCGGTCTCGCGGGTGGGCGCGGTGTAGCGGGCCTCCAGTTCGTCGACCATCTCGGCGAACGACGACCGGAGGTCGCCGAACGCGTCGTCCGGATCGACGGCGACGATCTTCATCGGTCGCGACTCGCGGAGTTCGACAAGTCCCCGGTCCGAGAGGCTTCGAACCGTGTCGTACACGCGGGGCTGCGGGATGTCGGTTCGGTCGGCAATGTCGCTCGCCGTCAGCTCGCCGTGTTCCAGCACGGCGAGGTACGCGTCGATCTCGTACTCGCCGAGGTTGAATCGGTCCCCGACGCGGTCGAGCGTGCCACGGAGATCGTCGGTCATAGATCCGTCGAGGCGGTCCTCCGGTATAGGTTTTTACTATGAGTCGAGTTGCACGCTTTTTCAGAGCTGCGTCCTACATATACATCCGATCGTAGGTCCCGTCCGGCTCGCGCTCCTCGATCCGCTCGGCGAGGTCCTCGTAGTGGCGGCGGACATCGGCCGCGAAGGAGGCCAGCGGCTCGGAGTCGACCCCCAAGTCGTACGTTTCGTCGATCGTGTCCACGAGCCGGACCGCGGCGTCGGCGTCCGGGGCCTGTGCGTGGACCGGCGTGATGAACACGCCGACGCCGAGCGGAGAGTCGATCCCCCGTTCGAGCAGCGACGCGTTCGTCCCGTCGAGGAACCCCGTCTCCATCGGCGGGACCTCGTCGTCGTCGAGGCGCCGCTCGTGGTAGTCGTCCGTCGCGACGTGGAAGGTGCGATGTGCGTCCGGAGCGTGGGGGATCGGAGCCCCCGAGAGCACCGCGATCTCCGAGACGCCCGCCGCTTCCGTCCAGTCGAGGATTGCCGCTGCGATCCGCTCGCCGAGTACGGGCGGGACGAATTGCTCGGCCACGAGCACGGTGACGTCCAGATCGTCCGCGGAGTACAGCCGGATCGGGTGCCGCGGTCGTCCCTTCTCGAAGGGCGTGATCGACGGGAGCCCCTCGGCTTGAACGTGCCCCGTCTGTTCGAGTTCGAGGTTCTTGACGAGGTAGTCGACGGCGGTCAGTCCGGCGAGTCCGAACGACGAGAATCCGGCGACGAGCACGTCGCTCGGGGTGGACTCGTGTGTGACGCTGAAGGACGGGCGATCGCGTAGGGGCTCTGACATACCTTCGATTTGCCGGGACGCGTGTTAGTGGTTACTCAAAAACGCCCGATCCACGGCTCCGGAAGCCGAACTTTCGGTCACCGGGGAAGCGCTCCGCTTTCGGCCGCCGGGGAAGCGCTCCGCTTTCGGCCGCCGGGAGAAACGCTTTTTCGAGTGGGCGACGGCGGGTTTGCTATGGCACCGCCCGAGGTCCTCGTCTCGATCGCGGGGCGGCTCACACGGTTCGCGGACGTACTCGGGGGGATCGCGGGATCCGCCGTCGGAGGGTTGCTGTTCGTGGTCCTATCCGTCGCCGCCGGCGTCCTCGCCTCGAAGTTCCTCGTGCGGCTTATTGGTCGTCCCGTCGCGCGTCGCGTGTCGAGACAGAGCGTCGCGCAGACGATCGTCAGGGGAGTTCGCGTCGGGACGATCACGCTCTCGCTGCTCGTCGGCCTCTGGGCGGTCGGGTTCCGTTTCACCGACCTCCTCGTGGGGACCGCCGTCTTCTCCGCCGTGATCGGTATCATCCTCGCGCCGCTGGTCGGGAACTTCATCAACGGCGTGTTCATCCTCGCCGACCAGCCGTTCGAGATCGGCGACATGATCGAGTTGGAGAACGGGACGACGGGGTTCGTCGAGGACATCACGATCCGGTACACGAAGATATTCACGCTCGACAACACGTTCCTCGTCGTGCCGAACGGGGCGATGCGCGAGCGCGACGTGACCAACTACTCCGCCGAGGACGAGCGCACCCGGCGGACGATCGACGTGCTCGTCACCTACGAAAGCGACATCTCCGAGGCCCGGCGGCTCATCGAGCGCGCGGCGCGGGACTGCGAGGCGGTGATCGACGGCGGCCCCGACATCCGGGTGGGCGTCGCGCGCTACACCGCGAGCCCGGACTGCCGCCTCCACGAGTTCGGAGACGACGGCATACTCCTTCGCCTCCGGTACTGGGTGAAGAAGCCGTACAAGCTCGCGAAGGTCCAGTCGGACGTGAACACCCGGATCCGCGAGCGGCTCACGGACGCCGACGTGGAGATGGCGTACCCGCACCGACACCTCGTTTTCGACGACACCTCGGGGATCGCGCGGGTCGGCGGCCCGGAGGACGGTCGACCGGAGGGCGAGCGGGCGGGTGACAAGCCCGATCCGGAGGGTCGGGGCGAAAACGGGTCTGCAGACGGGACCGCGGAAGGGACACCGACCGACGGCGAGCCGTCGGCGGGAGCGGACGCCACCCAGACCGATCCCGCCGCTCAGACCGACCTCGCCGGTGGATCCGAACCCGCTGATGACCGGTGAGCGGACCGCTTCGGGCGTGTTACTCCGTGGCGCGCGATCCCGAGCAACCGGAAGTCTGATAGACCGAGGCGCCCGCTTATAAATCAGTGAGCGACGAGCCCTCCGAGGACCCGCCGGAGTCGCCTTCGGAGTTCGGCGATTCCGGTCCCAGTTCCGCCGACGATGACGCCGGTGACGAACCGATCGACGGATCGACCGATGAAACGACCGGTAGCGACGCCGCCGAAGACGCCCGTGACGGTGGTTCCGGCGATGTTTTCGGCGATGGTTCCAGCGATGGTTCCGGCGATGGTTCCGGCGATGATTCCGGCGACCGGGTGTCGGAGGAGTCGATCACCGAAGGCAGTCTGATCCGGCCGCTGTTTCACCTCGCGTGGCCGATCGTCGTCATCCAGCTGTTGCAGGTGATGTACAACGTCGTCGATACGCTGTACCTCGGGCGGCTGTCGGCCGAGGCGGTCGGGGCGATCAGCCTCGCGTTCCCCCTTATCTTCTTGCTCATCGCGGTCGCGGGCGGCTTCACGACCGCGGGGGCGATCCTCGTCGCGCAGTACACCGGCGCCGACGGGGACCGGTCCGCGGGGCTCGTCGCCGGTCAGACCATCTTCAGCGTCTCCGTGCTCTCGGTGTTCATCGGGATCGGCGGGTACTTTTACACGCGCCCGGCGCTGGAGATACTTCCCAGCGATCCCGACACGGCGGCGACCGTGATCCCGCTCGCGGCCGACTACATGGAGGTCATCTTCGCCGGCATCCCGCTGATGTTCGGGTTCTTCGTGTTCTCCGCGCTGATGCGCGGCTACGGAGACACCCGGACGCCGATGGCGGTGATGGTCGTCTCGGTGTTCCTGAACGTGCTGCTCGACCCGTTCCTCATCTTCGGGTTCGCTGAGAATCCCCTGTTCGAGTGGCTGGCGGCGGTGCCGCTCCTCGCGGCGCTCGATCCCGTCGGCCTGCAGGAGGTCCTGTTCGCGGCCACCGGGTTCGCCGGCTACGGGATCGAGGGGGCCGCGATGGCGACGATCTTCTCGCGGGGGGTCGCCACCGCGATCGGTATCTGGTTGCTGTTCGCCACGGCGCTCGGGCCGGCCGTCTCGGTGAGTCACCTCGCGCCGGACCTCGGATTCATCGAGGACATCTTCCGGCTCGGGCTCCCCTCAAGCGTCGAGCAGACGACGAGCGCGCTGGCGATGATCACACTCACCGCGATGATCGTCACGTTCTCGCCGCCGGTCGTCGCGGCCTACGGGCTGGGCAATCGGCTCATCTCGCTCGTGTTCCTCCCCGCGATGGGGCTCGGGCGCGCGATCGATACCATGGTCGGGCAGAACCTCGGGGCGAATCGGGCGGACCGCGCGGCGCGGTCGGTGAAGCTCGCGGCGTCGACCGGAGCCGGGGTGATGTTCCTCGTCGCGGTCGTCGCCGTGACGTTCACGGAGCCGATCGTCGGCGCCTTCCTCGGCGACGTGCCCGACGCGCCCGCGACCATCGACTTCGCGGTCGAGTACGTGCAGATCCGGTCCGTCGAGTTCGCCTTCATCGGCATCTCGCAGGTCATCCTCGGTGCGTTCCGCGGGGCCGGAAACACGAAGACCGCGATGGTGATCTCGATCCTCACCCTCTGGGTCGGACGGGTCGCCAGCGTGGCGTACCTCGTCTTCGTCGCCGGCTGGGGCGAGACGGGGATCTGGGTCGGGATGGCGCTCGGGAACATATTGGGCGCGGCCGTCGCCGTCGCGTGGTTCGCGCGCGGGACGTGGGCGGAGCGGTACATCGACGACCCGGCGCCGGGCGTCGATCCCGCGGGCGACGACTGAGGGCGGGACGGAACTCGGGGGACGAACGACAGAGAATCAGTGCCGGAACAGGTGAATCGCGTCCTCGTCGCGGAAGAGACAGAAGCGCGCGCCGTCGTTCTCCGGGAAGGTCGTCCCCGGCTGTCGGGTGATGAACAGTCGATCGAACGGGGCGTCACACACCGGACAGGCCACGTCTTTTCGGTTCTCCCAGAGGCTCGTCGCGCCCGTGTCCCTGAGCTGTTTCAGCGCGTGACGGCGATCGTGTACGTCGAAACGCGGCATACGTCGAGGTCCGCGGGCCGGAAGTTGAACGTGACCCCGTGAGTATCAGCGGTGATTACGTTTCGGTGTCCGCGAGCTGATCGCGAGCGCGATCGAGAGCGGTTTCATCGCCGGTCCTGACGTACTCGCCGAGCGCGTCGGCGGCGTCGACGAGGGCGTCTGCGTCGGTCGGCGACACGTCACCCGTGAGCGCCTCCGCGCGCTTCGTGCGGTCGCGGAGGCGTTCGAGGAGCGCCCGCGCGGGTTCGATCCGGGAGAGCGGGTCGTCGCCGGCGACGGAGACCGTGTGGGTGGAAACGTCGGTATCAACGCTCTCTCCGCTCTCGTCGGCTCCCTCAGCGTCCTTGGACCCGGCAAGCTCGTCGAGGAACGCGAGGAGGTCGCTCCGGTACTCGTCGACCGCGCGGACCGCGGCCATCCCCCGGGCCTCGCGCAGGGAGTCGGGGACCGCCTCGGTCGCGGGTCGGTCGCCGTCGTCGGCGCCGGCGAGCAGCGCGAGGAGATATTCCCGGTCGCGATCGGTGGGGTCGCGGAGCCGGTCGTACAGGTCGACCGCCTCCAGCAGCTCGCGGGCGGCGAGGTAGGTGTCGTCCAGCGGGAGGAGTTCGCCGCCGCGGATGAACCCACGCTCGCGGGCGTACTCGCGGAGATCGCTCTTGAGGTCGTCGACGCCCTCCTCGGGGAGCGTCCCGCGGGCGTCCCCGAACCGGGCGTGATAGGGCGTCAGATCGAGAGTCGCCGGCGCGTCGGTGTGGGCGGTCCTGTCGTCGACGCCGACGCTCCTGAGCGATCCGCAGTCGGGACATTCGACGGACCCCGTCTCGTAGTACGACCAGCGCGCGCCGCACTTCTGGCACTCCCGTTCGCCACGGACCTTCATGCGAGCCCCTTCGCCGCGTTCGGCGTAAAGGGCTGTGGGTCGTGGCGGAGTCGGTTCAGGCAGTGAGTCGTGGCGGAGTCGGTTCAGGCAGTGAGTCGTGGCGGAGTCGGTTAGTTGGGCGAAGCGCGGGAGGGAATCTCGACACAATATATAAGCGTTCCCAGTGAATCGGGAGGCATGAGTTGGCACGCCGTCGAGGCCGTGGACGACGCCGTCGAGACCACTCGTCGGTTCCTGTTCCCGTTCAGTCCCGTTCGCTGGGCGAAGCTCGCTTTTCTCGTCCTCCTGATGGGCGGAAGTGCGAACGCCGGCGTGTCTGTTCCCCCCGCCCCTGACGCCCGCATTGGGGGGTTCGCGGGGTTTTCTGAGGCACAGGAATCGGACACCAGAGCGGGGAGCCCGTTCGATCCGGTCGACGCCGTCGTTTCGGACTTCGTTGCCGAGATGCCCGCCGATCGGCTGATCGTCGCCGCCGCGGTCGCGGTCCTCGTCACCGCGGTCGCGCTCTCGGTGGTCTCGCTGGCGCTTCGACTGGTCTTTTACGACGCGCTCCGGACGAACGAGGTCCGACTGTGGCGTCCGTTTCTCGCACGGCTCCGGCAGGCGGCCGGGCTGTTCGTCGCGTCCGCGATTCTCTGGGCGATCGCCGCTGGACCGATTGCGGTGGTGGTGCTCGTTGACGTGGCAGCGGAGGCGCCGATCGGGTGGGAGCCGGTCGACTCGTTCGTGACGGCGGTCGGATCGCTTTCGCTCGGTCCCGCGGTCGTCGTGGGAATCCTCGGGAGCGCGGTCGTCCTGTTCGCGACGCTCGCACTCCGACTCACCTACGAGTTCGTCGTTCCCGCGATGGTGGTCGAAGAGCACGGTGTGCTCGCCGGCTGGCGACGGATCTGGCGCGCGGTGAGCGGGGAGTGGCCGGAGGTTCTCGTCTACCTCGCGGTTCACTTCTTCGTCGGCGTCGGAACCGCGATCGTCGAGGGGATCGCGGTTGTGATCGCCGGCTCGGCGGTCACCGTGGTCGCCGGAATCCTGCTCCTGCTTGCGGCCGTTCCCCTCGGCGGTCTCGGTGCGTTGGTGGGGACGACCGCCGGAATCGTGACGGTCACGCTCGTCGGGCTCGCCGCCGTGGTGACGCTGCTGGCACTGACGCTCCCCGTCAGCCTCGTTACTCGGTCATATCTGATCGCATACGAGGTCGCCACGCTCGGCGGGATCGATCCGGGACTGACGCTGCTCCATCCGGATCTCGCTACGGCATCCACCGACAGCGACTGATTCTCGATCCGGCACCTACCGACAGCGGCTGATTCTCGATCCGACATCTGCCGACAGCGGCTGATTCCCGATCCGACATCTACCGACAGCGACTGATTCCCGACCCGATCGCGACTAACCCAGACCGATCCGGCCACGAGGGGCTCATCGGAGGTCGTCTGGGATCGTCGAATGTCGAATCAGTATTCGACGGGTTCACATACCTTTTTACTCCGTTACCGAATTGGGGGAGACATGGGACTGGACGACGACGCGAGGGAGTATCACAGACAGGAGCCGCCGGGGAAGATCGCGATCGAGACCACCAAGCCGACGAACACGCAGCGAGACCTCTCGCTCGCGTACTCACCGGGGGTCGCGGCGCCGTGTCGTGACATCGCTGCGGATCCGGAATCGGTGTTCGAGTACACGGCGAAGGGCAACCTCGTCGCGGTCGTCTCGAACGGGTCCGCCGTACTCGGTCTGGGAGATATCGGCGCGTCGGCGTCGAAGCCCGTCATGGAGGGGAAGGGCGTGCTGTTCAAGCGCTTCGCCGACATCGACGTGTTCGACATCGAACTCGATATCGACGAGGTCGACCCGTTCTGTGAGGCGGTGAAAGCCATGGGACCGACCTTCGGCGGCGTGAACCTCGAGGACATCAAGGCGCCCGAGTGCTTCAAGATCGAGGAGCGGCTTCGCGAGGAGATGGACGTGCCCGTGTTCCACGACGACCAGCACGGGACCGCGATCATCTCCGGGGCGGCGCTGATGAACGCGACGGAGATCTCCGGGAAGGACCTCTCCGAGATCGACATCGTGTTCTCGGGCGCGGGCGCGTCCGCGATCGCGACGGCTCGCTTCTACGTCGAGCTCGGTGCGAAGAAGGAGAACATCACGATGTGTGACTCCTCCGGTATCATCACCGAGGACCGCGTCGCGGACGGCGACGTCAACGAGTACAAGAGGCAGTTCGCCAGCGAGGGAGCGGGCGGCGACCTCGCCGACGCGATGGAGGACGCGGACGTGTTCGTCGGGCTCTCCGTCGGCGGGATCGTCTCGCAGGAGATGGTCCGGTCGATGGCGGCGGACCCGATCATCTTCGCGATGGCGAACCCCGACCCGGAGATCACCTACGAGGACGCGAAGGACGCCCGCGACGACACGGTGATCATGGCGACGGGCCGGTCCGACTACCCGAACATGGTGAACAACGTACTCGGGTTCCCGTTCCTGTTCCGCGGCGCGCTCGACGTGCGCGCGACGGAGATCAATGAGGAGATGAAGCGCGCGGCCGCGGAGGCGCTCGCTGAACTGGCTCGCAAGGACGTGCCGGACGCGGTCGTGAAGGCGTACGGCGACGACCCGCTCCAGTTCGGCCCGGACTACGTGATTCCGAAGCCCCTCGACCCCCGCGTGCTTTTCGAGGTCGCTCCCAGCGTCGCGAAGGCGGCGATGGACTCGGGATCCGCACGGACAGAGATCGACCTCGAACAGTACCGAGAGCGGCTGGAGGCGCGCCTCGGAAAATCCCGCGAGATGATGCGGGTCGTGTTGAACAAAGCGAAAAGCGATCCGAAGCGTATCGCGCTCGCGGAGGGGACCGACGAGAAGATGATCCGCGCGGCCTACCAGCTCTCCGAGCAGGGAATCGCCGAGCCGGTGCTGCTCGGCGACGCCGACGATATCGCCAGGACCGCCGACCGGCTCGGGCTCTCGTTCCGTCCGGAGATCGTCGATCCGGACGATCGCGACGTATCCGCGTACGGGGACCAACTCTATCAGCTCCGCAAGCGGAAGGGGATCACCAGTCGGGAGGCGAACGAGCTGGTTCGCCGAGACACGAACTACCTCGGGAGCGTCATGGTGAAGTCGGGGGACGTCGACGCGATGCTCACGGGACTGACGCATCACTACCCGTCGGCGCTCCGACCGCCGCTGCAGGTCGTGGGATCCGCGGCCGACACCGACACCGTCGCCGGCGTGTATATGCTCACGTTCAAAAATCGGGTCATCTTCTGTGCCGACACCACGGTGAACCAAGACCCTGACGCGGAGACGCTCGCGGAGATCACCCGTCACACCGCCGACCTCGCTCGCCGGTTCAACGTCGAGCCGCGCGCGGCGATGCTCTCCTACTCCAACTTCGGGAGCGTCGACAACGAGGGGACTCGGAAGCCACGGGAAGCGGTCGATATCCTTCACGAGGACGAGAACGTCGACTTCCCCGTCGACGGTGAGATGCAGGCCGACACCGCGGTCGTCGACGACATTCTCAACGACACCTACGAGTTCTCGGAGCTCGACGAGGCCGCGAACGTGCTCGTGTTCCCGAACCTCGAAGCCGGGAACATCGGATACAAGCTGCTTCAGCGCCTCGGCGGCGCAGAGGCGATCGGTCCGATGCTGGTGGGTATGGACGAGCCCGTCCACGTGCTCCAGCGGGGTGACGAGGTCAAAGACATCGTCAACTTGGCCAGCGTAGCCGTCGTCGACGCGCAGGAGTAAGGACGACCCCTTCGAGCAGACGGGTATTCGCGGCTCGTCGGTCGTTTCTCGCGATTTCTCGTGGACTCTCGTTCTTGGTTCCGATATTCGTTCCTGGTACCGAAACTCGTGAGTGACAGAGCCGCTGGTACTGACCCACTGGTACTGACCCACTGGTACTGACCTGACAGACCGTAGTCGCTTGAGAGACACACCGTGTTTCCGGTGAAACGGGGTCGATTGGGGGTGGGTAGGTGGCAGTTGCCGGTTGAGGCAGGCAATCCGGATCTCTTCGAGCTTCGGATCTCGAGCAGATCACCTGGAACGAATTCTCTTAGACCGCGCCGTGAATCAGAAAGAACTATAAACGAGTTTTGAGTATAGTCCGTCAAGCCGATAAGTTAGAAGTAGTGAAGCCGAAGGCTAGTGTTCCATCGGAAATCAGAGTCCATCGGAGACCGGATTACATCGGAAATACGGTCTCTGGTTTCGCAGCGTGTGTGGGGATCCAACTCAGATGGGCGTTCGAACCTAACCTCCTTGCATTCGATACGTTCTCTCCGCTCCGGCTCGCTGCCGGATATTAGTGAATCAGTCCGAGGTGGTGACACCGGGTTTCCGGTGAACTAGACTACCGGGGCTCCGATACCGTTTATATCCCTCCCCTAACTCACCGACCACCCCACCGTCCCCCACCCCCGACCCACCCCGTTTCACCGGAAACACGGTGTGTGTCTCAAACCTCATCTCGTCACGTCCGAAGCGGAACGCATTTCACCGGAAACCCGGTGTCGATCCCATGGACGCAGCGGACGACCTCTTCACTAGGGAGGACCCGATCTTCGCGAACAAGGAACTCCTCGAGATCAGCCATCTCCCCGGAGAGGGTCGGATCGTCGGCCGCGACGACGAGATCGCTGACCTCGCGACGGCGGTCAATCCCGCGATTTTCGGTCAGAGCCCGAGCAACGTTCTGATCTACGGGAAGACGGGAACCGGAAAGTCGCTCTGTGCGAAGTACGTCTCCAAGCGTCTCGTCTCGACGGCGGGGGAAGAGGGCGTCAACGCGACGTTCGCGTACGTCGACTGCGCGCAGGACACGACCGAGACGCAAGCCGTTCAGACCATCGCCGACGCGGTCAACGATCCGGACGCCACCGGGATCAACGTCCCGGACAAGGGTCTCTCGACCTCGACGTACTACAAGCGGCTCTGGCGGATCCTCGATCAGCGGTACGACGTCGTGCTCATCATCCTCGACGAGATCGATAAGCTCGACGACGACGCCATCCTGATGCAGCTGTCGCGGGCCGGCGAGGCCGGAAAGATCACCGACTGCAAGCTTGGAGTAGTCGGAATCAGCAACAAGATCCAGTACAAGGACCGCATGGACGAACGGGTCAAATCGAGCCTCTGTGAACGCGAATTCGTATTTCCTCCGTACGACGCCAACCAACTCCGTGAGATCATGCAGGCGCGCGCGGACGCGTTTCACGACGACGTCCTCGAACCGTCGACAATCCCCCGCGCCGCTGCGCTCGCCGCGCGCGAACACGGTGACGCGCGCAAGGCAATCGACATCCTCCGGTACGCGGGTGAGATCGCACAGAGCAACGGTGAACCAACAGTCAGAGAAGAGTTCGTTACGCAGGCGCGAGAGCGCGCGGAAACCGACCGGTTCCGCGAACTTATCCGGGGATCGACCCCACACTCTCGGTACGTCCTTCAAGCGCTCGCGCTGCTCTCGCTTTCGGGCGGTCGTCAGGACGGCTTCCGAACAAGTCGCGTGTACGAGATCTATGAAAACATCTGCCGCCAAGAGGGCTCAGACAGTCTGTCACTCCGTCGCGTTCGGGACCTCCTCAAGGAACACGCCTTCCTCGACATCATCGAACAGTCGAAACACAGCGGGGGAAGCGCAGAGGGTAGCTACACGAAACACCAGCTGTTGGAAGACCCGAGCGTCGTTAAAGAGGTGCTGACCGAGGATTCCTCGTAGCGTAGTAATTCGCCTGAAAAGCAACTCCATTTACACCGGACCAACCCGGCCCGATCGATTCGACCACCTATCACCCGTCGTCTCTCGTTCGACTGCGATCCGATCGCGATCCGTTACCCCAGCAGGCCGAGCCCTTCGATCCGTTCGACAATCTCCTCGACGGCCTCTTCTGCATCGTCGGTCCGCTTCCCGCCCGTGATGACGATCTTCCCGCTCCCGAACAGGAGAATTACAACTTCCGGCTCGTCCATCCGGTACACGAGACCCGGGAACTGCTCCGGTTCGTACTCGACGTCTTCGAGTCCGAGCCCGATCGCGAGCGCGTTGAGGTTGAGGTTGTGTCCGAGGTCGGCACTCGATACGATGTTCTGAACGGTGATCTCCGGATCGTCCTCGACCGGAATCTGCAGTCCGCGGAGCTTCTCGAAGATGATCCCGAGCGCCTCGTGGACGTCGTCGATGCTTTTCGCACCCGTACAGACGATCTTCCCGGACCGGAAGATCAGTGCGGCCGCCTTCGGTTCTTGGGTCCGGTAGACGAGCCCCGGGAAGTTGTCGGGGTTGAAATCTGCCCCGGGAAGGTCTTCGGCTAGCGCCTCCAAATCGAGCTCTTGGCCGATCCCCGTCGATGCAACTACGTTCTGGATCTCGATCGAATCTGCAGGGTTCGTCATCGTTCGCTTTTATATGTGTCCCCCTCCCTTATAAACGCCCGTGGTATAAACGACCGCTCGGTCGTCGACCGTTGCGCCGCGTGGCGCGCTCTGTGAATGCACGCACCCACCGACGAGCGGGCAGTATCGTCTGGCTGGTGGGGTCGGTAGACTGACCTCGGATCCCGCTTCGGTCCTCGGTTTGACACGCGCGTCGGTATCGGTGAAACTATGATATTGTTCTGATAATTCTCGATGTTTTCGGATTATCGGTCGAGGCGTCCGAGCCGATCTTCCATCCGTTTCGCACACCGGAAATCCGATCTCCTCGTGCGAACTGCTCCCTATGAAAACGCATGACGTGGCGTCGATGGTTCGACGGGGTTAAGTACAACCCGGCATTCGTGTTAGATGCGAAGGTCCCCCGGCGCGGGGGACAACGGTCGGCCGCACCGCGGCCGGTCGAAGCGTTCCGACGTGCTTAAGTGTATAAGCCCGTTCGGTTGAAACGCGAAGAACGCACCGCGGACTCGGGACGTTCAATTCGTCCCGGTTTCGCAGAGTCGGTTCATCCGACTCACCCGAATGAGGATTTCGCCCCCTGCGCTCCGGCGTAAGAGGAAATCTGATGTGAGCCGTGGTAGTTCGGTGTCATCCAGGTC